>NZ_JBJNLU010000001.1:0-2086633 GCF_052168895.1 Serratia sp. CY37869 | reverse complement strand
CTCAAGTGTAAAACTCCTATTTTAATTGATATACTTATTGTTACTTCATTATCATTGGATGATGAGCCGAATTCAATACGTGACTACTACGATCATCTATTTACAGCATTGATGTATAGGCATGATTTAAGTAAGAATTATAAACGAGAAAAGAAATCTTCTTTAGGTAATAAGGAACTCGAGGAACTATTCGGCTTCTTCAGCTTTTTCAGTTTTATGGATTCAAAAAGTGATTTTACACTTGAGTCTATGCATGGGTTGTTTTCAAAGGCTTGTGACGCAAAGCAAATAGATGCATCTGAAGAGTCTGTGTGTTGTGACATCGTCGATGGTACCAATTTAATAACACAAGACGGTTATAATAATTATGTGTACATACATCGTTCTATTCAGGAGTATTTCTCTGCGAAATGCGTTTCATTATTTAATGATGAACAAAAAAACAAATTTTTCAAAACGTATGTAACTTCTGATATAAACGGAGGGAACGCTAATTTTCTGTCATTAGTTAGGTTTGTAGATCCTATGGGATTTTACAAGCACTTTATGCTACCTTTTTTGTGCTTGCACGGGATATTGGTTGGTGATGACTTAGCTCCCCTCACGAAAGGTAACGTTAGTGAAGTCATTGATGAGTGGATGGTTGGAGCAACTATAGATGATAGTCCTAATCGTATAGGTAGCATTCAATCATTTACGATGCTAAAGAGTGGTAAGAGTGAGTTCTATAACTATATTATTCAATTGAATGATGTATGTGAGTTATTGGGGTTGAAAAATAATGATTCAGGCGATGGGAAAGTAGCTAGGTATTTGCATATGCACTGTAGAAATATCATTGTTGATTTCTTCGCTAATGGAGGAGAGAATAAGGTTAATTTGGTAGATTATGAAGAAAATTCAATACATAAAAATATGGCGTGGGCAGCGCTAGCTGATTATAAACACCTTATCCCTAACTACGATGAAAAAATCGTTGATGTCTATTACAATTACTATCTTTCTACCTTGGCGGAAATTAGAGATCTTATAGATAACGAATACACAAAAAAAATAAAGAGCAAAATGGTGGTGTCCACCATATTGAGAGAGATGGGGTTCTGAGTGGGTTTCGTAAGCGCTCCTTATAGTTAGCCTAATAATTGTTGATCCACAAATTGACCCAAACGCCCACGCTACACCCATTTTAAGCACGCAGTTACAGGTATCTAACTCACTGATAATCCTGTAACTGATTGTTTTTCTTACCCTCGAAATGGCGGCGAAAGCCTCCCTTTTTTGTTGCCTGTCGTCAGGCGCTAAGGCGCTGTTCGAGTTCGGCGAGAGAAGGAAGGAACCAGACCTGTTCGCCTCGGTTGGCTTCGCGCACGAAATCTTGCAGCGCGTTGCTTTTCGCCAGCCAGGGGGTGATATCGCCTAGCAGCGCCACGCGCAGGTGGTAGTTGATGAATTTCTGCAATACGGCGCCGGCAATGCCGCTTCTGAGCTGGAAAAAGGTGGCGTCCAGGCGGTTGACGGGGAGGGCAATCATCCCGGCCTCGTGTTCAAAGGCGGGCGCGATAAACAGGCTGACGTCGTTTTCGTCTTTCAACATCGGCCCGGCTTCGGCGAAAACCACCAGGCGCAGATCATGGATTTGCTGCACGGCGTAGCTCATCGGTGCTCCGGGAGTCAGGGTTTGGCATGTTTTTGCAGGTAATGCTCGAACACCGCCAGCGTTTCGTCCGAGATATGGTGTTCAATCCCTTCGCTGTCCAGCTCGGCGGTTTCGCTCGGCACCCCGAGGCACATCAGCAGATCGACCACGATGCGGTGACGGCGGCGCACCTTCTGCGCCAGCTGTTCGCCTTCCTCGGTTAAAAACACCCCGCGATAAGGGCGCGACTCCACCAGCCCGGCGCTTTTGAGCCGTGCGATATTTTTGATCGCCGTCGGGTGAGAGACGCCGAAGCGGCGCGCGATATCGGTGGTTCTGGCTTCGCGGGTGCTTTGCAGCAAATCGGCGATCAGCTCAACGTAATCTTCGATCAGCGCATTGGACTGCGCTTCGCGGGCGCGGCTAAAACGCAGGGCGTGCTCGGCCTCGTCCGGCATGTCGGTCTGGGCGTGGCGGTCGGCGTTATCTGGCGCGCGGGTAACCATAGCGTAGGGCGTCCTGTAAGAATAAAAAAGGCGTCTCCCGGCAATAGCGGGAGGGTTGCCCTAAGTTAGTCCAAATAGCACACATTATCAATTCGATGCCATGCATTGTGGTAGTTAGAAATATCTCTACACAAAGCCCATTAATTTCGCCTGTTGCATAAAGTGTAGCCGATGCTACATTGTCAGCATGATCGGTGGAAAAATAACCAGTAAAAGATTAAGGGTACTTCATGCGAGACGCGGCAACCCCCTCATCGTTAACCGAACGGACCAACATCGCGATTGGCGCCGCCCTTGCCGGGCGCAAGCGCGGCGCCTTTACGCCGCTGCTGTTCGCCGGCCCGGCGGTGATTGCCTCGATCGCCTATATGGACCCCGGTAACTTCGCCACCAACATCCAGGCCGGGGCGAAATACGGCTATAGCCTGCTGTGGGTGGTGGTGATGGCCAACCTGATCGCCATGCTGTTCCAGGCGCTGTCGGCCAAACTGGGCATCGTCACCAACCGCAATCTGGCGGAGATGTGCCGCGACCAGTTTTCACGGCCGGTGGTGATCGGCATGTGGCTACTCAGCGAAGTGGCGGCGATGGCCACCGATCTGGCGGAGTTTCTCGGCGGGGCGATCGCGCTGGCGCTGCTGTTCCACATGCCGCTGCTGGCGGGCATGGGGGTGACGGCGGTGATCACCTATGCGCTGCTGATGGTGGAGAAAAAAGGTTTTCGTCCGGTTGAGCTGATGATCGGCGGCCTGGTGGGCATCATCGCGCTGTGCTACCTGGTGGAAATGTTCATCGTGCCGGTGGATTGGCAGGCGGCCGGCATCGGTATGGTGACGCCGCAGTTGCCGGATGCCCAAGCGCTGACCATCGCCGTCGGCATTATCGGCGCCACCGTGATGCCGCACGCCATTTTCTTGCATTCGGGGCTGACCCAGCACCGCAGCCCGGCCAGCGACAACGGCGAGCGGCGCAAGCTGCTGCGTTTTTCCAATATTGAAGTGGTGATCGCGCTGGCGCTGGCCGGGCTGGTGAATATTGCGATGGTGATCATGGCCTCGAGCGCCTTCCACGCCGGTAACAGCGACGTGGCCGAAATCGGCACCGCCTACCATACGCTGACGCCGCTGTTCGGCGCGGCGGCGGCCGGCATCTTCCTGGCTTCGCTGATCGCCTCCGGCATTTCCAGCTCGGTGGTGGGTACCATGGCCGGACAAATGATCATGCAGGGGTTCGTCGGTTTCCGTATCCCGGTGTGGGTGCGCCGTCTGGTCACCATGGTGCCGGCGTTCATCGTGGTGGCGATGGGCGTCAACGCCACCGACGCGCTGGTCTACAGCCAGGTGGTGCTGAGCCTGGCGCTGCCGGCGCCGATGATTGCGCTGGTAATGTTCACCCGTCGCCGCGACATCATGGGCGAGTTCGCCAACGGTCGCTGGACCAGCCTGGCGGCGGTGGTCGGCACGGTGGTGATTGTGCTGCTCAACGTGGTGTTGCTGCTGCAGACTTTTGGCGTCGATATCCCCGGGTTGGGATGAGCTGCGCGATCAGTGCCCGGCGGATTTACCGGCGAACAGTTCGCTGATGAAGTCGACGAAAACCCGAATTTTATGGCTGCGATCCCGTAGGCGCGGATAGAGAATATTGATCGGCGCCCCAGGGGGCGCCCACTCCTGCAGTATCGGTTCCAGTTCGCCCGCCTTCAGATAGTTTTCCAGCGTGCAGTCCAGCAAGTAAACCAGGCCGAGATGGTTCCTGGCCACCTCACACAGCGATTGTGAATGGTTGAAGCTCAACAGCGGGCTGGGCGCCAGACGGTAGCGCTCGTCACCACGAATGAACTGCCAGTCGTCCGCCGCCGCCGCGCCTGAACGGATAAATCCCAGCCGCTGATGGCGTTGCAACTGCTCCGGGTGTTCCGGCCGGCCGTGGCGCGCAAAATAATCGGGAGACGCACAGCACAGATAACGGGGTTGCAGCAATGGGCGGCTGACCATCTCGGGGATATTGCCGGCGCCGATGCGAATAAACACGTCGGCGCGATCTTCCGCCGGATTGACCAAGCGATCGCTGACCGACACGCTGAGCTGCAACTCTGGGTATTGCGCCAAAAAAGCCGGGAGCGCCGGGGCGATATGCATGCTGCTGAGCATCGAGGCTATCTCGACCCGCAGCGGTCCTCGTGGTTGTTCAAAATCGCACGACATGTCGTTTTTCAGCCGGTCAAACTGCTGCAGAATTTCTTGCGCGGTGTGATAGCAACGCTCCCCGGCGCTGGTCAGCGAGAAGCGCCGGGTTGAACGCTTGAACAGGCGTTGCCCGAACTGTTTTTCAAGCTGATTGATGCTGTATGTGACGCTGGCCGGGGAGAGCCCCATTTTGGTTGCCGCCTGGCTGAACCCCTCCATTTCCACCACCTGGCAGAATACGCGCAGCGCGTGCAGTTCATTCATGTTAACGGCTTCCATTATTTAAATTATTAAAAGAGTATTTTTAAATATGCCGGCTGTCAATTTAACGCGGCATTGGATAATTTATTTCCAGCGTTTTTATTTATCTGAAATCGCATCCTGTATTGCCATAATGAAATAACGCCTGAGAGGATATTTATATGAAAAAATTAACTGTCGTATTGTTATTGGCGGGCGTGGGCTTGTGTGGCCAAAGTTATGCCGCAAGCAGCGAGGCCGCATCGCAAAGTTACAGGGTTTCCGCTGAGGCGGGCGTCGCGGCCGAGCAGAAGGCGGTGTATAACCTGATAAACCGCTACCAGACAGCGCTTAACGCCGGCGATACGCAAACAATTTTGTCACTTTTTGCCCCGGAAAGTTACTCGCAATGGAACGAAAAACCGACGGCGGACAGCAATGAAAAACGCCGACAACAATATGACAATTTATTTAAAAACGAGAAATTTGAAACCGAGTTTGCTTATGACAGCATCAGTGTGAACGGGAATATGGCCTATGTGCGCACGCACCATCATCGCGGCGCGACGGTAACCCGAATAAGCGACGGAGCCACCTTGATCGATTTAAACCGTGAAGTATTTGTATTGGAGAAACAGCAGGGCCAGTGGAAGATCGTGGTCTACACCTTTAATACCAACCCGATTCAAGGGGTGAGTTGAGTGACACTGACAAAGGCCGCGCAAGCGGCCTTATTGTGTCGCGCGACGGCTAAAGATTCCCCACGCCGCCGTCCATCTGCAGCTCCGAGCCGACCATAAAGGCCGACTCATCCGCCGCCAGAAACACCGCCGCTTTGGCCAGCTCCAACGCGCTGCCCATGCGGCCGATCGGCACCAGCGCGCGGATATCGTCGCGCAAGGCCCGCTCATCCGCTTCCGCCAGCCCCAGTTTTCCCAGCGCCGGGGTTTCGGTCGGGCCGGGGCTGAGGCCGTTGACGCGAATGCCGCGCGCGTGCAGCTCGCCGGAGAGCGTTCTGGCCAAAGACAACAAACCGGCTTTGCTGGCGGCGTAGGCGCTGCTCTGCGGCAGGCCGATATGGGCGCTGACCGAACCGCACAGGATCACTGAAGAAGGGTTGGCCAGCAGCGGCAGCAGCGCCTGGATCAGAAAGAACGGCCCCTTCAGGTTGATGTCCATCAGCCGCTGGTAGCTCTGCTCATCCCACTCCTGCAGCGGGCGATGCGTGACGTCGCCGGCGTTAACGTACAGCACGTCCAGCCGCGGCCACCGTTGCTCCAACTGCTGCGCCAGCGCGCGCTGCTGTGGGATGTCGCCGGCGTCGCTCAGCAGCAGCAGCGCGTTGCCTGCCAATGCCTGGCCCGCCGCGTCCAAGGCGCGTTGGCTGCGGCCGGTGATCGCCACCGTTGCGCCCTCGGCGATGAATTGGCGGGCGGTTTCCAGCCCGATGCCGCTGGTGCCGCCGGTAATCAATGCGTATTTGCCTTGCAGTCGTGACATAACCGATTCCTCTTTAGCGTCTGTTGCGGCATTATTTGCGCTATAGTTCCTTTTGCATAGTAGGCACCTTTTGGATACTAAAGGACGAGGAGGGATGAAATGACGACGCAAGCGCCCTTAACGGCGGAAAATAATTTGTCGGCGCTGCCGACGGCGGGCGAACCCTGCCCGATGGTGGACTTCGTCAATCTGGTGTCGGGCAAATGGGCGATACCCATCCTGTACCGGCTGATCATAATCGATGGCCCGGTGCGATTCAGCGAGCTGCAGCGGGCGGTGGCGCCCATCGCGCAAAAAGAGCTGACGCGCCAGCTGCGGCTGTTCGAACAACGCGGTCTGGTGACGCGGCAGGTGTATCCCGAAGTGCCGCCGCGGGTGGAGTATCAGGTCACTGCGCTGGGCAAATCGCTGCGGCCGACGCTGGACTCGTTGGCCGAGTGGATGCGTCGGCATGCCCCGCAGCTGATCGGTGGTTAGTCGCCGATGCCCGGCGGGTTGATGGTTGAACGCTCGACCTTTTCGTCGCCTTCGCCCCAGCGTTCCAGCACCTGCGCGTATTCGCCGCTGACGATCGCGCCATTGATCGCGGCGTTGACGGCGTTCACCAACCCGTTGCCTTTTTTGGTGGTGACCGCGACGTAGGCCACGTTGGGGCCGATGCCGACCATTTTGGTTTTGCCGGTCAGCGCCGCCTTGTAGGCGCCGGTGGAGTGGGGGCCGAAGAACGCATCGGCGCGCCCGGACTGAATGCTGAGGTTGGTGGCGGCGTCGTCGGTCACGTAGATCGGCTGTACCGGCGGCAGCCCGGCGGCGCGATTCTGCTTATCCCATCCCAGCAGAATGTTTTCCTGATTGGTGCCGGATCCGACGATGATCCGCAGCCCTGCCACGTCCTGCGGGCGATTGATCGCGGTGATGTGGCTGGTGGATTTGACGTAAAAGCCCAGCGTGTCCACCCGGTAAGTGGCGAAGTCGAATTTGGTTTTACGCTGTTTGGTGACGGCGATATTGAAGATCGCCGCATCGTATTTGCCCGCGCTGATGCCCAAGGGCCAATCTTCCCAGGAGGTGGGCACCAGATTCAGCTCCAGCCCGAGGCTGTCGGCCACCAGGCGGGCGATGTCCGGATCGCTGCCGATCAGCGTTTTATTGTCTTCGGCGAACAGCGCCAGCGGCGGGGAGTTCTCGAATGCTACCGCCACCGTCAGCTTGCCGGGCACCGCGAAGTGAAAGTTCGCCGGGATCAGCGCGATAGCGGCGGGATTTTTCTCTGTGTGTATCGGCTCTCGGTTAGCCTGCAGATCGATACCGCCCGTCGTGGCCGCCTGCACGGCAGCGCTCAGCAACAGCGCGCACAGCGCCGCAATCTTCAGTGGCATAGTGCCCTCTATCCTTTATTAATCATGGGGTTACTATTGGCGGCGGTGCGGGGCAAGTAAAGCAACAATAGTGAATAACCAAAGTGAAAAGATGCACAAGCGGGGCGACGGCCTGCGCGAATCTGCAGCACTCGACGTGGAAAGTGCGCAATCAGGTTGAAAGCAGTAGAATTTGTCACTCATACTGCGTACAGCTAATTGTGTAAAACAAGGAACGCCAGATGGCCGAAGAAACGATTTTCAGTAAAATTATCCGCCGCGAAATCCCTGCTGATGTGGTTTACCAGGATGAACTGGTCACCGCTTTCCGTGACATCTCCCCCCAGGCGCCTACCCATGTGCTGATCGTTCCCAACGTGCTGATCCCAACCGTCAACGACGTGACCGTGGAGCATGAGGCCGCATTGGGCCGCATGATCACCGCCGCGGCGAAAATCGCCGAACAGGAAGGCATCGCCGAGGACGGCTACCGCCTGATCGTCAACTGCAACCGCCACGCCGGTCAGGAGGTCTATCATATTCATATGCACCTGGTCGGTGGCCGCTCGCTGGGGCCGCTGCTGTCACGTTAAGCGAGGAAATCATGCGCGGTAAAAAAACTCTGCGTTGTCTGATGGCGTTGGCGCTGCCCGCCGCGTTGCTGATGGGGTGCAGTTCGCCATCCGGCATCGCGGTTAACCGGGGGCAAACGGTGGTGATGGATCCTTCGGTGCTGACCGCCGGCATTTTTGCCGATACGCCCTCTGTCTCGAACGCTTCCGGGCGGGTGATGGCGACTTCGGTGCTCAATAACAGCCAACCGACGCCGGTCACCGTGCATTATCGTTTCTATTGGTACGACGCGCAGGGGCTGGATATTCGCCCCTTCGAGAAACCGCGTGAGATCGTCGTGGCGCCTAACTCGGACGCCAAAATCTACTCGATTAACGGTAATCTGGAAGCTAAAAGCGCGCGTCTGTATCTGTACCTGTAAGCGCTTGCCAGGTTTGGAGAAAAAGCATGAAAAAGTACGTCTTAGTGGCGCTGGCCGCATTCACCCTGAGCGGCTGTCTGTCGCGCCCGCCTGAGCCGGATCAGCCGTTGCCGCCGGTCACCGTCGAACCGGAACAGCCGACGCCGCCGGTCGAGCAGCCGCAGCCGCCAACCACCGAGCCGGTGCCGCAGCCGCCGAAAATCCAGCAGCTCGACTGGCTGGGCAGCGTTCAGCCGCTGGTGAATCAGATGCTGAAGGCCGATGGCGTCACGGCCGGCAGCGTGCTGCTGCTGGACAGCGTCAAGAACAACACCAACGGCTCGCTGCAGATGGGCAAAGCCACCGCGGCGCTGTATAAGGCGCTGGCATCGAACTCCACCTTCAGCGTGGTGCCGGAAGCGAAGCTGACGAGCGCCAGACAAACGCTGGGCCTGTCGGCGGATGACAGCTTCGGCTCGCGCAGCAAGGCGATTGGCCTGGCGCGCATCGTCGGCGCGCAGTACGTGTTGTACAGCGACGTCAGCGGCGACGTGAAGTCGCCGGCGTTGGATATGCAGCTGATGCTGGTGCAAACCGGCGAGATCGTCTGGTCGGGCAATGGCGCCGTTAAACGCTGAGGCCGCGCTGCGACAATTGATGGAAACCAGACTGCCGGCGGTGAATACCGCCGGTTGTCATTTCAGCCCGGTGCAGGGGCTGACCGGCGAGAGCTGGCGCATCGACGGATCGGGCATTACGCTGCTGGCGCGGCAAAACAGCGCGGAGAAACGCGCGCTGGGCGTGAGCAGACGGCGGGAAGCGCAGGTCTTGCGTCGCTGCGCGTCGGGGCTCGGGCCACGGGTTTTCGCGCAGAATAATCAGTGGCTTGTCCTCGAATGGCTCGAAGGTGACATCGTCACAGAAGCTGAGTTTGACATGCTGAATCAACGCGGCGAGCTGGCGGCGATGGCGACGACGCTGCATCGGCGGCCGCTCAGCGGTTACCGGCTGGATCTGCGGCGGCAGTTCCTCCGCTACTGGCAGCAGCTGGATACGCGGCGTTTAACCCCCGTCTGGCTGCGTTGGCAGCGTCATTTCTTACGCTGCGCGCCGCCGCGGCCATTACGCCTGGCGCCGCTGCACATGGACATCCACCCGGGCAATTTGCTCGCGACTGGCGAGGGGCTGCGGCTGATCGACTGGGAGTATGCCGCCGACGGCGATGTGGCGTTGGATATCGCCGCGCTGTTTCGCGGCAACGGCTGGGCGGCTGAGCCGCAGCAGCGCTTTTTGCAGCACTACGCGCGTCAGGGCTATCACGACGTCGCCCGGCTGCAGGCGCAGGTGCAGCGCTGGCTGCCGTGGGTGGATTATCTGATGCTGCTGTGGTTTGAAGTGCGCTGGCAGCAGAGCGGCGACGTTGAATTTTTGCGCTGGGGCGCGGCGCTGCGCCGGCAATTCTGTTTATCATCATCCGAATTCTGAACGAACAATATGAAGTGAGGTGCCCGTGGGCCCAGTAATGCTAGATGTCGCCGGCTACGAGCTGGATGCAGAAGAACGCGAGATTCTGAAACACCCGCTGGTTGGCGGATTGATCCTGTTTACCCGCAATTTCCACGATGCGGAGCAGCTGCGTGAGCTGGTGCGCCAGATCCGCGCCGCTTCGCACGATCGGCTGGTGGTGGCCGTGGATCAGGAGGGCGGGCGCGTGCAGCGCTTCCGCGAAGGCTTCACCCGCTTGCCGGCGGCGCAATCGTTCGCCGCCTTGAACGATGCGCAAGAAGGTGGCCGCCTGGCGCAGGAGGCCGGCTGGCTGATGGCGGCGGAGATGATCGCGCAGGATATCGACATCAGCTTTGCGCCGGTGCTGGACATCGGCCATGCCAGCGCGGCGATCGGCGAGCGTTCGTTCCACAGCGATCCGCAGCAGGCGTTGGCGATGGCGGAGCGCTTTATCCTCGGCATGCACAGCGCCGGCATGAAAACCACCGGTAAGCACTTCCCGGGGCACGGCGCCGTCAGCGCCGATTCGCACAAGGAAACCCCGCGCGATCCGCGGCCGCTGGCGCAGATCCGCGAGCATGACATGGCGATCTTCCGCGAGCTGATCAATCGTCAATTGCTGGACGCCGTCATGCCGGCTCACGTCATCTATACTGAAGCGGACCCGCGTCCGGCCAGCGGCTCGCCGTACTGGCTGCAGCAGATCCTGCGTCAGGAACTGGGCTTCGACGGCGTGATTTTCTCCGACGATCTGTCGATGGAAGGCGCCGCCATCATGGGCAGCTATGCCGAACGCGGCCAGGCGGCGCTGGATGCCGGTTGCGACATGATCCTGGTGTGCAACCACCGCGAAGGCGCGATCAGCGTGTTGGATAACCTGTCCCCGGTCAAAGCAGAGAAGGTGAAGCGGTTATATCATCGCGGTCAGTTCACCCGTCAGGAACTGCGCGACTCCGAGCGCTGGCAGCAGGCGCACAAGGCGCTCAGCGCGCTGAGCGAACGCTGGGAGGAGCACAAGCAGCGTTCGCAAGGGTGAATCCAGGCGCCGCATCGCGGCGCAGAGCGGAAATGATGAGGGCCGCGCCCGCGGCCCTTGGCTTGTTGCGAGGATCCACATGATTATCTATTTGCACGGCTTCGATTCCACCAGCCCCGGCAATCATGAAAAGGTGTTACAGCTGCAGTTTATCGATCCGGATGTGCGCTTTATCAGCTACAGCACGCTACACCCGCGTCACGACATGCAGCATCTGTTGAAAGAGGTGGACAAGGCGGTGCAGCAGGGCGGCGATGCGCACCCGTTGATCTGCGGGGTCGGCCTTGGCGGCTTCTGGGCGGAGCGCATCGGCTTCCTGTGCGGCATTCGCCAGGCGATGTTCAATCCCAACCTGTACCCGGAAGAGCACATGCACGGCAAGATAGACCGGCCGGAAGAGTATCGCGATATCGCCACCAAGTGCGTGGAGGATTTCCGCGAGAAAAACCGCGATCGCTGTCTGGTGGTGCTGTCGCGCCACGACGAGGTGCTGGATAACCGGCGCAGCGCCGAATTGCTGCATCACTACTACGAGATCGTGTGGGATGAACAGCAGACGCACAAGTTCAAAAACATCTCGCCGCATCTGCAGCGGCTCAAGGCGTTCAAGGCGCTGGGTTAACAGTTTCATAACGCTGCCGCGAGCCGCGCTCCCCGTTTTTCACCGACGGAAAGTGCGGCTTTTTTGTGCGCCAAAGCCAGATTTTGCGTGGCAATCGGCAAAATTTAAAACTGTGACTCAGCGCTAACTATTTGAATCGCAATCCCCAAAAAATGCCCTCGTCCAGCCTTTAACCAAAAAAAATTGATGTACGTCAATTTTGGTATGACCAAATAACCTCACATGCTATTCTGGCTGCAGAGAGCCGATTTATTTTACGCGAACCCTATGTATTCTAAGGATATTATTTATTTACCCTGGGATAACAAATGGTTCACATTTAGGGGGTTATTTTGACAACGCCAAAGAAGAAAATCGTTATTGTCGGCGGCGGCGCCGGTGGTCTGGAGCTGGCGACCAGCCTGGGCCATAAACTTGGCCGTAAGAACAAAGCCGAGATCACGCTGGTGGATCGCAACCACAGCCATTTGTGGAAACCGCTGTTGCACGAAGTGGCGACCGGCTCCCTCGATGACGGCGTGGATGCGCTCAGCTACCTGGCGCACGCGCGCAATCACCATTTCAGTTTCCAGCTGGGGTCGTTGACCAACATCAACCGCGAGACGCAAACGCTGCAGCTGGCGCAGATCTGCGACGAGCAGGGCGGCGAGCTGGTGCCGGCGCGTGAACTGCCGTACGACATCCTGGTGATGGCGCTGGGCAGCACCTCAAACGATTTCGGTACGCCGGGCGTGAAAGAGCACTGCATCTTCCTGGATAACCCGCATCAGGCACGTCGTTTCCACAACGAAATGCTTAACCTGTTCCTGAAGTTCTCGGCGCAGCCGGGGCAAAAAGAGCGGGTCAACATCGCCATCGTCGGCGGCGGCGCCACCGGCGTTGAACTGTCCGCCGAACTGCACAACGCGGTGAAGCAGCTGCACAGCTACGGTTTTGAAGGCCTGGACAACAGCGCGCTCAACGTGACGCTGGTCGAAGCCGGCGAGCGCATTCTGCCGGCGCTGCCGCCGCGCATTTCCGCTGCGGCGCACCAGGAGCTGATCAAGTTGGGCGTGCGCGTGCTGACCAACACCATGGTGACCAGCGCGGACGCCAAAGGCCTGAATACCAAGGGCGGCGAGTTCATCGACGCCGATCTGATGGTATGGGCGGCAGGCATCAAAGCGCCGGACTTTATGAAGGACATCGGCGGCCTGGAAACCAACCGCATCAACCAGTTGGTGGTGGAGCCGACGCTGCAGACCACGCGCGATCCGAACATCTTCGCCATCGGCGACTGCGCCTCTTGCCCGAAAGAGGGCGGCGGTTTCGTGCCGCCACGCGCCCAGTCGGCGCACCAGATGGCCTCACGCTGCGCCACCAATATCCTGGCGCTGATGAACGGTCAGACGCTGAAGCCTTACGTGTACAAAGACCACGGTTCGCTGGTGTCGTTGTCGCGCTTCAGCACCGTCGGCAGCCTGATGGGCAACCTGATGCGCGGCTCGATGATGGTGGAAGGGCGCATTGCGCGTTTCGTCTATATCTCGCTGTACCGCATGCACCAGGTGGCGCTGCACGGCTACATCAAAACCGGCCTGATGATGCTGGTGGGCGGCATTAACCGGGTGATCCGCCCGCGCCTGAAGATGCACTGATCCCGCCGTTGTCGATCAACCCGCGCCGGTTCGCCCGCGCGGGTTTTTTTATGGCGGCGCGAGGCTAACGGCGGCGGTTGCTTGATTCTTCAGCATAAGCTGTCGCCGACATGGGTAAAATTCTTAAGATTCCTCCTAAACCGCCGATAAATAATCGCGAGTTCTGATGCATAAAGAAAGGTCGGGCAATGCCCGACCTTTTTGCATGTTAAGACGAGGATTACGCCGTCTGCGTCTGCGTTTTGCGTGCCACCAGGCGACGCAGGGTGACGTAGAACACCGGCGTCAGGAACAGCCCGAACAGCGTGACCCCCAGCATGCCGGAGAACACCGTGATGCCGGTGACGCCGCGCACTTCGGCGCCGGCGCCGTGGCCGAGGATCAGCGGGATGGTGCCGGCGATGAAGGCGATGGAGGTCATCACGATCGGTCGCAACCGCAGGCGACAGGCTTCCAGCGCTGCCTCGACGATGCCTTTGCCCTGCATTTCCAGCTCGCGGGCGAACTCGACGATCAGAATAGCGTTCTTGCAGGCCAGCCCCATCAGAACGACCAACCCGACCTGCACGAACACGTTGTTGTCGCCGCCGGTCAACCATACGCCGAACAGCGCCGACAGCATGGTCATCGGCACGATCAGGATCACCGCCAGCGGCAGCGTCCAGCTTTCATACAGCGCCGCCAGCGCGAGGAACGCCAGCAGCACCGCGACCGGGAACACCACCAGCGCGGCGTTGCCCTGGGTCGATTGCTGGTAGCTCAGATCGGTCCACTGGATGTTCATGCCGTTCGGCAACAGCTTGTCGGCCATTTGCGTCAGTGCGCTCATCGCCTGGGTAGAGGAGAGGACGCGCGGATCGGCGTCGCCGATCAGGTCCGCCGCCGGGAAACCGTTGTAGCGGATCACCGGATCCGGGCCGTAGGTCGTGCCGATGCTGACCATACTGCCGATCGGCACCATTTCGCCTTTGTCGTTGCGGGTACGCAGGTTGGCGATGTCTTCCACGCTGTCGCGGAACTGGCCGTCGGCCTGCGCCATCACCTTCCAGGTGCGGCCGTAACGGTTAAAGTCGTTGATGTAAGACGAACCGAGGTAAGTCTGCAGCGTGCTGAACAGCGCATTGAGCGGCACCCCCTGAGCTTTGGCCTTGTCGCGATCGATTTTGGCGTCCAGCTGCGGCACGTTGGCCTGATAAGAGGAGATCGGGAACCCCATGCCCGGCGTTTGCATAATGGCGCCGGACATCGTGTTGATCGCGGTCTGCAGCGCGCCGTAACCCAGCCCGCCGCGATCCTGCACGTACAGCGAATAGCCGGAACCCTGGCCGATGCCGAGGATCGGCGGCGGCATGATCGAGAAGGCGAAACCTTCCTGGATCTGCGAAATGCGCGCGTTAATCTCGGCGTTGATCTGCGCCGCGGTGCGGGTACGGGTGCTCAATGACTCCAGCGCGAAGAATACCGTGCCGGTATTCGGCGTATTGGTGAACTGCAGCGCGTTCAGGCCGGGGAAGGCCACCGCATCGGTGACGCCGTCCACGCTCAGGCCGATGGCGCTCATCTTGCGGATCACCGCATCGGTGCGCTCCAGCGAGGCGCCTTCCGGCATCTTAACGCCGCCAATCAGATACAGCTTGTCCTGCGTCGGGATAAAGCCGCCGGGCACGGTCTTGAACATCGCCCCGGCGGCGACCAGCAGCAGCAGGTAGACGACGAACACTGCGCCGCGTCGGCCCAGCACGCGGGATACCCCGTGCTGATAACGCTGCGAGCCGCTGGCGAAGAAGCGGTTGAACGGCCGGAACAGCCAGCCGAACAGCCGGTCGATCAGGCGCGACGGCAGATCTTTCGGCGCGCCGTGCGGCTTCAGCAAGCGCGCCGCCAACGCCGGCGACAGGGTCAGCGAGTTGATGGCGGAGATCACCGTCGAGATGGCGATGGTGACGGCGAACTGTTTGTAGAACTGGCCGGTAACGCCGGAGAGGAACGCCATCGGCACAAACACCGCGCACAGCACCACGGCGATGGCGATGATCGGGCCGGAGACCTCGCGCATCGCCTGGTGGGCCGCCGCCAGCGGCGACAGCCCCTCTTCGATGTTGCGCTCGACGTTCTCCACCACCACGATGGCGTCATCCACCACGATGCCGATCGCCAGCACCAGCCCGAACAGGCTGAGGGTGTTGAGCGAGAAGCCGAGCAGATACAGCGCGGCGAAGGTGCCGACCACGGAGATCGGTACCGCCAACAGCGGAATGATCGAGGCGCGCCAGGTCTGCAGGAACAGAATGACCACCAGCACCACCAGGATCACCGCTTCCAGCAGGGTATCCACCACCGCGCGGATTGAATCGCGCACGAACACCGTCGGATCGTACGGCGATTTCCAGCTCATGCCGTCCGGGAAGCGGGTCGCCAGCTCGGCCATCTTGCCGCGCACCGCATCCGACAGCTCGATGGCGTTGGCGCCCGGCGACTGGAAGATGCCGATGCCGACCGCATCCTTGTTATTGAGCTGGGCGCGCAGCGCGTAGCTGCCGGAACCCATTTCGATGCGCGCCACGTCGCGCAGCCGCACGATCTCGCCGTTATCGCCGCTCTTGAGAATGATGTTGCCGAACTCTTCTTCGGTTTGCAGGCGGCCCTGGGCGTTGATCGACAGCAGATAGTCGCTGCGCGTCGGCATCGGCTCCGCGCCGAGCTGGCCGGCGGAGACCTGCACGTTCTGCTCCTGCATGGCGCTCACCACGTCGGAGGCGGTCAGCCCGCGCGCGGCGACCTTGTTCGGATCGAGCCAGATGCGCATTGCGTATTCGCCGGCGCCGAAGATCTGCACCTGGCCGACGCCCGGCAGGCGGGCCAGTTCATCCTTGACCTTCAGGGTGGCGTAGTTGCGCAGGTACAGCGAGTCGTACTTGCCGGAAGGCGATACCAGATGCACCACCAGCGTCAGCGCCGGAGACTGTTTCTGGGTAGTGATGCCCTGGCGGCGCACATCTTCCGGCAGGCGCGCTTCGGCCTGCGCCACGCGGTTTTGCACCTGTACCTGCGCCTGATCGGGATCGGTGCCCGGGCGGAAGGTGACGGTGGTCACCAGCACGCCGTCGGAGCCGGCGACCGATTTCATGTACATCATGTTTTCGACACCGTTGATCGCTTCTTCCAGCGGCGTCGCCACCGTTTCAGCAATCTCTTTCGGGTTGGCGCCCGGGTATTCGGCGCGCACCTGCACGCTGGGCGGCACCACGTCCGGGTACTCGCTGATCGGCAGCAGCGGAATGGCGATCACCCCGGCGACAAAAATCAGTATCGACAGCACCGCGGCGAAGATCGGCCGGTCGATGAAAAAACGGGAAAAGTCCATGGGTCAGAATTCTCTGCTGGGAGCTTAGTTAAGGGCGGAGGCGGTGGTGGTCATGGCGACGCTTTTCGCGTCGACCGGCATGCCCGGCATAAACACTTTCTGCATGCCGTCGACGATCACCCGATCGCCGTTCACCAGGCCTTTTTGCACAATGCGCAATCCTTCGGCCATCCGGCCCACGTCGATGTCGCGGCGCTGCGCCTTGCCGTCTTTATCGACGATGTAAACGAACTTGCGGTTCTGATCGGTCATCACCGCTTTGTCGTCGATCAGCATGGCGTTGAACTCGGCGCTGCCGGGCATCTGCACGCGGGCGAACAGCCCCGGCGTGAAGCGGCGATCGCGGTTGTCGAGCAGGGCGCGCATGCGGATGGTGCCGGTACCGGCGTTCAACTGGTTGTCGGTGAAGTCCACCAGCCCCTGATGCGGAGTGCCGTCTTCGCCCACCAGGCCCACCTTCACCGGCAGGCGCGCGTCGTGTCGGCCCTGCTGCTGATAGCGCAGGAAGGTCGCCTCATCCACGTCGAAATAGACGTAAACCTTATCGAGCGATACCAGCGTCGTCAGCACGCTGGCGCTGTCGCCGGCGGTGACCAGGTTGCCGGCGGTGATCATCGCGCGGCTGGCGCGCCCGTCGATCGGGGCGGTGACGCGGGTAAAGTCGAGATTAAGCTGCGCCATATCGAGCTGGGCCTGCGCCGCCAGCACGTTGCTTTGCGCCTGCGCGGCGGACGAACGGCGCTGTTCCCACACCTCTTGCGAGATGGCCTGAGTGCCGATCAGTTTCTCGGTTCGCGAAGATTCGCTGCGCGCGAGGGCTGCCTGATTGCGCGCCCGCACCAGCTCCGCCTGCGCCTGTTCGCGCGCGGCGCGGTAGGTGCGATCGTCAATGATGAACAGCACCTGGCCTTTCTTCACCTCGTCGCCTTCGGTGTAGTTGACCCGCTCGATGTAGCCGGAAACCCGCGGGCGCAGCTGTACGCTTTGCACTGCTTCGACCCGGCCATTGAACGCATCCCACTGGCTGATCGGTTTGACCACCACGCTGGCGGCGCTGACCACCGGCGGCGGTGGCGGGGCGTTGTGCGCGACGCTGTTGTCACACCCGGCGAGCAGGGCGGCCAGCAGCGCCACCCCGGAGAGCCGCTGGCCCAGAGCGAAGGCGCGCGTGCGGCCGCCGGCGTTGAACGATGAGTTTGGTTGATTTGGCATTATTTTTATTCCGATAAGTAAGCGCTGTCTGGCCCCATACCCAGCCCTGTTTTCCGGGCTTTTCCCTTCATGCCGGCGTTCGGCGGAAGGGGCGCCGCGCTTTGTCATGGCGCAACGTTAGGTTTTGAAACATATTGGTGTCACATTAATGTATCAATATCGGTTACATTAATTGGGTGGAGTATAGAGGCGGCTTTCTGGTAAATGCAATAATAAAAATTGCATTTAAAGCGAAACTGTTGCAACGTATGCGCACTGGGCAGAGGGGGACCCTGCCGACATGATGGGAGCATCAGCATGAACACGACGGGTTTCATTACCGATTTGAAGACGTGGATCGACAACAATCTGGAAGAAAAACTGGATATCAACACCGTAGCGGACCGCGCGGGCTACTCCAAATGGCATCTGCAGCGCATGTTCAAGCGCCAGACCGGCTATGCGTTGGGGGAGTATATCCGCATGCAAAAACTGAAGGTGTCGGCGGAGCGCCTGGCCAACAGCGGCGAACCGATCGTCAGCGTGGCGATCTCGCTCGGCTTCGACTCACAGCAGTCGTTCAACCGCAGCTTCAAACGCCAGTTCGGCCAAACGCCGGGGGACTGGCGCCGCGCCCTGGCGCAGCCGACGGCGGTGAGATGCACGCACCACTGAGCGGTTTGGCAGTGGGAATAAAAAAGCCTGAATTTGCGTTCGGGCTTTTTTGTATGGCGGTAAGGGAGGGATTGATTCGCTGCGTTCACCCTGTGGCCCACGTTGACCGTCCAAAACGCGGGCGTTTTGTCGAACCCTGTCGAGGATTCTCACCCTCCCTCCCGGTCGGTACGCGATGCAAACAAAAAAGCCTGAACGCGAGTTCAGGCTTCTTCGTAGAGTATGGCGGTGAGGGAGGGATTGATTCGCTGCGCTCACCCTGCGGGCCGCCGTTGGCGGTCCAAAACGCGGGCGTTTTGTCGAACCCTGTCGAGGATTCTCACCCTCCCGCTCGATGCGCTATGCATACAAAAAAGCCTGAACGCGAGTTCAGGCTTCTTCGTAGAATATGGCGGTGAGGGAGGGATTGATTCGCTACGCTCACCCTGCGGGCCGCCGTTGGCGGTCCAAAACGCGAGCGTTTTGTCGAACCCTGTCGAGGATTCTCACCCTCCCGGTCGATGCGCTATGCAAACAAAAAAGCCTGAACGCGAGTTCAGGCTTCTTCGTAGAATATGGCGGTGAGGGAGGGATAGATTCGCTGCGCTCACCCTGCGGGCCGCCGTTGGCGGTCCAAAACGCGGGCGTTTTGTCGAACCCTGTCGAGGGTTCTCACCCTCCCGGTCGGTGCGCTATGCATACAAAAAAGCCTGAACGCGAGTTCAGGCTTCTTCGTAGAATATGGCGGTGAGGGAGGGATTCGAACCCTCGATACACTTTCGCGTATACACACTTTCCAGGCGTGCTCCTTCAGCCACTCGGACACCTCACCATATTTTTTTGTTGCGAAATCATCGCTGCAACGGGGCGCTACTATAGGGAGTGGGGCCGATCCGGTCAAGAATAATTTCTGTGTTTTTGCTTGTCCGCTCAAGCCGTGTTCACTTTGTTGAAAACTGCGGCGAACTACACGTCAGAAGTCATGAAAGGGCGAGAAAATCAGAGAGACGGTTCGAGGAGAACCGAGAAAAAGGGGAACCTCGGCAGCGTAAGGCGGGAGGCGTTCGCGGCGGGCCGCCGTTGGCGGTCCAAAACGCAGGCGTTTTGTCGAACCCTGTCGAGGCTTCTCACCCCTCTCGGCGGTGCACCATGCAAAAAAAAGCCTGGACGCGAATCCAGGCTTTCTTTTTAAATTTGGCGGTGAGAGAGGGCTTGATTCGCTGCGCTCACCCTGCGGGCCGCCGTTGGCGGTCCAAAACGCAGGCGTTTTGTCGAACCCTGTCGAGGCTTCTCGCCCCTCTCGGCGGTGCACCATGCAAAAAAAAAAGCCTGGACGCGAATCCAGGCTTTCTTTTTAAATTTGGCGGTGAGAGAGGGCTTGATTCGCTGCGCTCACCCTACGGGCCGCCGTTGGCGGTCCAAAACGCGGGCGTTTTGTCGAACCCTGTCGAGGCTTCTCACCCCTCTCGGCGGTGCACCATGCAAAAAAAAAGCCTGGACGCGAATCCAGGCTTTCTCTTTGAATTTGGCGGTGAGAGAGGGGTTCGAACCCTCGATACACTTTCGCGTATACACACTTTCCAGGCGTGCTCCTTCAGCCACTCAGACACCTCACCGTTTTGTTGCCGATAACGCCTTGCGCTGTCGACGGGCGCTAATGTAGGAGAATCTGATCTCAGCGTCAACCCTCTTATTTCATTCTCATGACTGTTTAGCCAAACTTGCAGCAATTTGCTGATTTACCGAACGATATCCTGACTCTCGGCCGCCGGCGGACAGGGCGGCAGCGAGCAAAATGCGTGAAAGCCGATTGTTTGACTTTTTTCTGTACAGATAGCTCAATATCTCGCCATTGAGGTTGGGTTGTTTGCTGTTATATGCATTAATACTGGATTATTAGTCAGATGTGTCGCTAAATGGAATCATGTCGGCGCGGCGTTTTTGGCAAGGAACATCACGTCGCCGCGCAGATTGCCGGGTGACAGGCCGGCGATACCGCAGACAGGGACAGACTCATTACATAATAATGCAGTAGAGGTTCGTTTTGACTCCTTCAGATGCCATGCCGGCGCCGCAAGCGCGCCATGCCATTCCCCCCGGCGCGGGGGCGCTGTTCTTCATCCAGATCTTCGCCACGCTGGGTTTCGCCGTGCTCTATTCCACGCTGGTGCTGTACGCCACCAAGCGATTGGGTTTCAACGAAAGCAGCGCCAATGCCATGATGGGCGTGTTCGGCGCCTTCAACTATGGCCTGCACATGTTCGGCGGCTATCTCGGCGGCCGTTTCCTCAGCAACCGCAACCTGTTCGTGCTCGGTATGGTGCTGCAGGTGTTCGGCTGCGCGCTGATTGCCGTCGCGGGCGTGTGGGGGTTGTACTGGGGGCTGGCGATGTTCCTGACCGGCAGCGGTCTCAACGTGACCTGCATCAATATGATGCTCACCCAGCGTTTCAAACCGGACGATGATCGGCGCGAATCGGCGT
The DNA here is from genome assembly GCF_052168895.1 of Serratia sp. CY37869. NCBI lineage: Bacteria > Pseudomonadati > Pseudomonadota > Gammaproteobacteria > Enterobacterales > Yersiniaceae > Serratia > Serratia sp. CY37869. Next base: position 2,065,741 of record NZ_JBJNLU010000001.1, on the reverse strand, counting down.
TCCTGTGGAATTACGCCGGCATGAACCTCGGGTTCTTCGTTGGCTTTACCGTGGCCGGGTATTTCCAACTGACGGAAAATTATCGCGCGCTGTTCCTGTTCGCCACGCTGGGCAACGCGGCGGCGATCATCGTCGCCGTCTGTCGCTGGCGCATTCTGGCCGATCTCAATACGCCGCTCCACGACGCCAGCCGCAGCCAATACCGCTGGCGCATGCTGGTCGGGTTGGCGGTGCTGGTGGCGCTGGTGCCGATTATCCGCGTGATGCTGACCCATGCCGAGTTCAGCGGCCATTTCGTGATCGTGCTCGGCGCGCTGATCTTCCTGATGCTGTGCGTCGTGACGCTGCGCCACCATCCGCGCGATGAGCGCCGCAGAATGGCGGCCTATCTGATCCTGGCGCTGGGGTCGCTGGTGTTCTGGGCGCTGTATCAGCTGGCGCCGATGGGGCTGATGCTATTCTCCGAGCACAACATCAATCTGAACGTTTACGGCATTCAGGTGGCGCCGCAGTGGATCCAGAACATCAACACGCTGGTGATCGTGGTGGGCGGCCCGCTGCTGGCCTGGTGGTTCAACCGCCTGCGCGCTCGCGGCTGCAACATCGACATTCCGCTGCAGTTCTCCGGATCGCTGTTTTGCATCGGGCTCGGCATGCTGGTATTGCCGCTGGGCATCAGCATGGCGGGCGGCGACGGGCTGGTGGCGTTTAAATGGATCGTCATCAGCTATGTGCTGCAAAGCGTCGGTGAATTGATGATCTCGCCGATCGGTTACGCGATGATCGGCAAGCTGGCGCCGCCGCGCTATCAGGGCGTGATGATGGGCTGCTGGATGATGGTGACCGGCGTCGCTTCGGTGTTGGCGGGCTACGTATCCGGCCTGATGCCGGAAAATAGCGGCAGCACGCCGCTGCAAACCAATCCCGGCTACAGTGAAATCTTCAGCGCGCTGGGTTGGGGGGCGACGGGCGTCGGCGTGGCGATGCTGATTTTAATTCCGCTGTTGCGGCGTCTTATCCGGCGCGACGGCGCGTCTGCCGCCTGATTTTGCGCACATGCACAACAGCCCCACTGGTCGGGGCTGTTTTTATTTTGGGCTTTAACGCTTGCATCCGGCGATGAATCGCGGAAGGCTGAAGGAAAACCAATAAAAACAAACGGGAGCCCGCAGTATGAACATCATCTATTACCATCCCTTATTTAACGCCCAGGAATGGCTGACCGGCATCAAGCAACGTCTGCCGCAGGCCGAGATCCGCGAATGGCAGCGCGGCGACGAGCGGCCGGCGGATTACGCGCTGGTATGGCGCCCGCCGCACGAGATGTTAGCCAACCGCCGCGATCTGAAAGCGGTGTTCGCCCTCGGCGCCGGCGTCGACGCCATTCTCGATCAGGAGCGCAAACACCCCGGCACGCTGCCCGCCGGCGTGCCGCTGCTGCGGCTGGAGGATACCGGCATGGCGCAGCAGATGCAGGAATATGCGTTGAGCTATGTGCTGCGCTATTTCCGCCGTTTCGACGAGTATCAGGCGTTGCAGCAGCGGCAGGAATGGCAGCCGCTCGATCCGCACTCGCTGGATGATTTCCCCATCGGCATCCTCGGCGCCGGCGTGCTGGGGCAGAGCGTGGCGCGTAAGCTGACCGAGTTTGGCTTTAGCGTGCGCTGCTGGAGCCGCAGCGCCAAACAGATTGACGGCGTGCAAAGCTTCGCCGGGGAGGATCAGCGCGCGGCCTTCCTCGACGGCGTCAAACTGCTGATCAACCTGCTGCCCAATACGCCGGAGACCGTTGGCATCCTCAACCGCGAGCTGTTCGCACAGTTGAGCGCGGGCGCCTACCTCATCAACATCGCGCGCGGCGCGCACCTGGTGGAAGCCGATCTGCTGGCGGCGTTGGAACAGGGGCAACTGGCCGCCGCCACGCTGGACGTGTTCGCCCGCGAGCCGCTGCCGCAGGATCACCCGTTCTGGCGTCATCCGCGTGTCACCATTACCCCGCATATTGCTGCCATCACGTTGCCGCAGCAGGCGATGGATCAGATCGCCGCCAACATTCGCGCGCTGGAGGCGGGGCATACCCCTGCCGGCGTGGTCGACAGGCAACGGGGGTACTGATCCTTCAGCCGCCGTTCGGTAACTGATAAGCTGACACCGTCATCGCGCCCGCCCGCACCGCTGCGGGCAGGCCCTCTGGAAGGAGAAACAATGTATCCCGTTGATTTGCATATGCACACCGTCGCCAGCACGCACGCTTACAGCACGCTGCACGATTACATCGCCGAAGCCCGGCAGAAGGGCATCCAGCTGTTCGCCATCACCGATCACGGCCCGGACATGGCCGATGCGCCGCACTACTGGCACTTTATGAACATGCACGTTTGGCCGCGCCGGGTGAACGGCGTGGGCATTTTGCGCGGTATCGAAGCCAACATCAAAAACCTGCAGGGCGATATCGACTGCACCGGCCCGATGCTGACGGCCACCGACGTGATCATCGCCGGTTTCCATGAGCCGGTGTTTGCGCCGCAGGATAAAGCGTCCAATACTGAAGCGATGATCGCCGCGATGGCGCAGGGGGACGTGCATATCATCAGCCACCCCGGCAACCCGCGTTATCCGATCGACATTCCCGCCGTCGCGGCGGCGGCGGCCAAATATGAGGTGGCGCTGGAGCTGAATAACTCGTCGTTCACCCACTCCCGCAAGGGCAGCGAGGCCAACTGTCGGGCGATCGCCGCCGCGGTGCGCGACGCCGGCGGCTGGCTGGCGCTGGGTTCGGATTCGCACGTCGCCTTTTCGCTGGGTAACTTTGAGCACTGCGAGCGCATTATCGAAGAGGTGGGCTTCCCGCAGGAGCGCATTCTCAACGTCAGCCCGCGCCGGCTGCTGGATTTTCTCGAGCGGCGCGGCAAGCCGGCGATTGCGGAATTGGCCGATTTGTGACATCGTCCCGGCAAAATTTTCCGTATTGAATAAGGCTTTATCATGAATGAGTTTTCGATTGTCTGCCGCGTGCTGGGTACGCTGTTCTACCGCCAGCCGCAGGATCCGCTGTTGGTGCCGCTGTTCGCGCTGATTAAAGAGGGCAAGCTGCAGCAGCACTGGCCGCTGGAGCAGGATGACCTGCTCAAGCGCCTGCAGCAGGGCGGCGACGTCAACCAACTGGCGACCGACTTCAATGCGATGTTCGTCGGCAGCGAATGCAGCGTGCCGCCGTTCCGCTCCGACTATGTCGAAGGCGCAAGCGAGGCTGAAGTGCGCGCCTTCCTGCAGCAGCGCGGCATGCCGCTGGCTGAGGCGCCGGCCGACCATTTCGGCCAGCTGCTGCTGGCGGCGTCCTGGCTGGAAGATCAGTCGCAGGAAGATGAAGCGCAGGCGCAGATCGCGCTGTTCGACGAGTTCCTGCTGCCGTGGTGCGGCCGCTTCCTCGGCAAAGTGGAAGCGCACGCCACCACCGGTTTCTACCGCACGCTGGCGCTGATGACCCGCGATGCCCTCCAGGCGATGCGCGACGAGCTGGCCGAGTACGAGCAGGACGACGAAGCGGGCGACGAAGACGCGTAACGTCGCAGCCATCCAGGCGGGCCGCCCGGCCCGCTAAACACAGGTTTGCATCCCCCAGACGTAAATTGACAAAAGATCCCCTAATCTGGCGGTTTACCGTCGGTTCGGCCGCGCCTGCGCGCCGCGTTTTCTCACGCAAGGGGTAGATGATGAAAAGTAACTGGATGCAGCAGATTCAAACGTTGATCGGGCAGAAGGCCGGCGCGATGGGCGGGGCAGAAGGCATCGGCAAACTGCTGGCGCCCACGGCGCTGGGCGGCCTGGTCGGCGTGCTGTTGGCCAACAAATCTTCGCGCAAGCTGGTGGGTAAGTTCGGCAAGAATGCGCTGATTATCGGCGGCAGCGCGGCGGTGGGCGCGGTGCTATGGAACAAGTACAAGCAGCGGGTGAAAGAGACCCATCAGGACGAACCGCAGTTCGGTTTGCAAACCACGCCGGTGGATCTGCGCGCCAAGCGTTTGGTGCAGGCGCTGGTGTTCGCCGCCAAGAGCGACGGCCATATCGATGCCGACGAGCAGCGCGCCATCGATCACAGCCTGGCGCAACTGCAGGTGGGGGAAGAGGCGCAGGGCTGGGTGCAGGAAGCGCTCGACCAGCCGCTCAACCCGGCGTTAATCGCCCGCAGCGTGCAAAACGAAGACGAGGCGCTGGAGGTTTATTACCTGAGTTGCCTGGTAATCGACGTCGATCACTTTATGGAGCGCGGCTATCTTGATGCGCTGGCGCAGGCGCTGAAGATCCCGGCGGACGTCAAGCAGGGCATCGAGAGCGACGTCAACGAGAAAAAGCGCGAGCTGGCATAGCGCCGCTTGGCAAGCCGGGGGGAATCGTGTCACTCTTGCCGCAATCTATGTAAGCGGATGATTTAGCAATGATGACCCCACCGAAAGCGGAAAAACGGCCTTATCCCATCACTATCCACGGTGATACGCGCGTGGATGACTACTACTGGCTGCGCGACGATGAGCGCGCAGACCGTCAGGTGCTGGACTACCTGCAGGCGGAGAACGCCTACACCGATGTGATGTTGAAGCCGCAGCAGACGCTGCGCGAAGCCCTGTACGAAGAGATGGTGGCGCGCATCCCGCAGCAGGAACATTCGGTGCCTTACGTGCGCCACGGCTATCGCTATCAGACGCGCTACGAGCCGGGCAACGAATACGCGATTTATGTGCGCCAGCCGCAGGCCGAGAGCGAGCAGTGGGATGTGCTTATCGACGGCAACCAACGCGCCGAGAACCACGAGTTTTACACCCTGGGCGGGCTGGACGTCAGCCCCGACAATCAGCGTCTGGGGGTGGCGGAGGATTTCCTGTCGCGCCGCCAGTATGACATTCGTTTCAAGAACCTGGCCGACGGCAGCTGGGCCGACGAAGTGCTGGAAAACACCTCCGGCAGCTTCGAGTGGGCCAACGATTCCTCGACGGTGTACTACGTGCGCAAGCACGCCAAGACGCTGTTGCCGTATCAGGTCTATCGCCACGTAGTCGGCAGCGATCCGCAGCAGGACGAGCTGATTTACGAAGAGCGGGACGATACTTTCTACGTCGGGCTGGAGAAGACCACCTCCGAGCGCTTTATTCTGATCCACCTGAGCAGCACCACCACCTCGGAGATCCTGCTGCTGGACGCCGATCGGGCGGATGCCAAGCCGCAGCTGTTCGTGCCGCGCCGCAAGGATCACGAGTACGCCATCGATCACTATCACCAGCATTTCTATATCCGCTCCAACAAGGACGGCAAGAACTTCGGCCTGTACCAGAGCGAGCAGGCGGACGAAGCGCAGTGGCAGACGCTGATCGCCCCGCGTGCCGACGTGATGCTGGAGGGCTTCAGCCTGTTCCGTGATTGGTTGGTGGTCGAAGAGCGCAATGCCGGCCTGACGCTGCTGCGCCAGATCCACTGGCAGACTGGCGAAGAGAAGCGCATCGCCTTCGACGATCCGACCTACACCACCTGGCTGGCGTATAACCCGGATCCGGAGACCGCGCTGCTGCGCTACGGCTATTCGTCGATGACCACCCCGACCACGCTGTACGAGCTGAACATGGACAGCGGCGAGCGGACGATGCTCAAACAGCAGGAAGTGAAGAACTTCACGCCGGAAAATTACCGCAGCGAGCGGGTGTGGGTGAAGGCGCGCGACGGCGTCGAAGTGCCGGTCTCGCTGGTGTATCGCCAGGACAGCTTCCAGCGCGGCGCCAACCCGCTGATGGTGTACGGCTACGGCTCTTACGGCAGCAGCATGGATCCGGCGTTCAGCGCCAGCCGCCTGAGCCTGCTGGATCGCGGTGTCGTGTTCGTGCTGGCGCACATTCGCGGCGGCGGTGAGCTGGGGCAGCTGTGGTATGAAGACGGCAAGCTGTTCAACAAGCAAAACACCTTCAACGACTTTATCGACGTGACCGAAACGCTGGTCGCCCAGGGCTACGGCGACGGCAAGCGGGTGTTCGCCATGGGCGGCAGCGCCGGCGGCCTGCTGATGGGGGCGGTGATCAACCAGGCGCCGCAGCTGTTCCACGGCGTGGTGGCGCAGGTGCCGTTCGTCGACGTGGTGACCACCATGCTGGACGAGTCCATCCCGCTGACCACCGGCGAATACGACGAGTGGGGCAACCCGAACGAGCAGGCCTATTACGACTACATCAAGCAGTACAGCCCGTACGATCAGGTGAAGGCACAGGCATACCCGCATCTGCTGGTGACCACCGGCCTGCACGATTCGCAGGTGCAATATTGGGAGCCGGCCAAGTGGGTGGCCAAGCTGCGCGAGCTGAAAACCGACGATCGGCAGCTGCTGCTGTATACCGACATGGATGCCGGCCACGGCGGCAAATCCGGCCGCTTCAAGGCCTATGAGGATATTGCGTTGGAGTACGCCTTCATTCTGGCGCTGGCGGAATAACGGCGTGCGGCGGGCGGCCTGAGCCGCCCGCCGTGTTAGCCAATCAGATAGTATTTCAGCGTGTGTTTCATGTCCGGGCTCAGATCGTCGATGGATTTCAGCATCCAGCGCAGATAGCCGGGGTCTTCCTGGGCGATGCGATCGATCTCCTGCCCGCGATACTTGCCGAACTTGAACTTCTTCAGCAGCACCGGCTGTTCGGTGATCTGCACCATTTGCTCCGGCGTCCAGCCCGAATCCTTGATGATGCGTTGCAGCAGTGCGGCGGTGACGTAGCAGTCATACAGCGCGCGGTGCGGGTACAGCGTGGCGTCTGCCGGCAGCTGCACGTCCAGATTCAGCGCGTAGCGCAGATACTGGTTGCCGTACTTGATGTCCGGATACAGCGTGCGCGCCAGCTTGAGGGTGCAGATCCAGGCGCCGTTCATCTCCGGCAACACCCCGCGATCAAAGGCGGCGTTGTGCGCCACATAGTAGGGGCTGCCCTGATAGCGGCCGATCGCCACCGCAATGCGCGGTTTGCCTTCCACCATCTGTTCGGTGATGTGATGAATCGCCATCGCGTCGAGGCTGATGGGGCGGTCCGGGCTGATCAGGTCGCTCATCGGGTTGGTCAATTGGCCGTCGAGCAGATCGAGGGAGGCCACTTCCACCACGCCGCCGTCCAGCCCGCAGGTCTCGGTATCTATTACGCGTAACGTCATGCTTTCCTCCGCGTTGCCGTCAGGCTTCAGCTTAACCGGCACAGGCGGCCGTGCCAACCGTCGCGGGTCCTGTCGGCGATGACAAGGCCAGGGGCGTCATCCGGCGCGGCAACCAAAAGCGCTCCCGTTTCATCCCAGATGGCGCTGCGGCCTGCCGGGATCCAGCCTCCGGTCGGCGCCGCATGGTTGGCCATCAGCGTGACCATGCCATAACGACGGGCATAGCCTGCCAGCGCAGCGCTGTCTTTCGCGTAACCGGCTTCAGATACCAGCACGCCGGCGGCATAAATCTGCGCACCCGCCAGCGCGGCGGCGCTTGCGTGGCCGGGTTGCGAGGTGTCGGCGCAGATAGCCAGCGCGATGCGTTGCCGATGTATTTCCAGCAGCGTGCCGCCATTACCGGGCAAGAACCGTTGTTGTTCCGCGCCGTGCAGATGTTGCTTGGTATAGGCGGCCACCGCGCCGTTGGGGTGAAAGATCAAGGCGGCGATATGCAGCGCCTGGCCGCTGCGCAAGGGCGCGCCGACGATGATCGTCATCTGATGCGATTGCGCCGCCGCAGCGAGCGGTTGCAGACGCGGATCGTCCAGCGTCAGCGCCAGTTCGGCGGCATCGGCCAGCTCATAGCCGCTTAGCGACAGTTCGGGAAAAACCAGCAGTTGCACCTGCTGTTCGGCTGCCTGCGCGACAAATTCAAGGTGACGTTCAAGGTTGCAGGCGATATTGGCCGCAGCGGCGGGGTATTGGGCTGCGGCGAGGGTAAAGCACGGCATTGGCCATCTCTCCAGTGAGGCAATAAAAAACCCGCCTTGGCGGGTTTAATGACGGATGGAAGGACGTTTACTCACCAGACGGATGCGCTTTTTTAGCGCGTTTCTCCGCACGTTTCTCGGCTGGGGTTTTCAACGGCTTCTTCTTCGCATTTTTTTTGCTATCCATTCCCTTACTCATGATGGCCTCTCGTTACCTATGATTGGGTGGCTTGCTCAGCCATTAACCGCCTAAAGCCGACAGGATGCAAGCGACAAAGTGCAAGTAGTATGTAACTGGCTGTTTGCACGTGAAATTTTGTTTTTGGATGACCGGGTGCTTAAAATAATTATTATGTTATAATATTACACTTTTAGGGTTCGGAGAACGCAATGACAGTGATGACATTACCGGATGCGCAGCAACTGCTGGCCATGCCGGATTCTGATTACATGAACTCGGTTCAACGGGCTTTTTTCCGCCAGCTGCTGCAGGATGAGCGGCAAAAACTGCTGTTGCACATCGATGAGCTGAAGAAGGCGATCGACAGCGGCGAAGCGACGGGTGATGAAGCCGACAAGGCGGCGCGCGAAGAAGAGCTGCGCCTGTTGTTCCGCCAGTTGGATCGCGAAAGCCGCCTGCTGCCGAAAATCGATGCGGCGCTGGCGCGGTTGCAGAACGGCGAATACGGCTACTGCCGGGAAACCGGCGAACCCATCGGCTTGGCACGCCTGCTGCTGCGCCCGACGGCGGAACTGAGCATCGAGGCGAAAACCGCACAGGAGATGCGCGAGCCGCATATGCGTAAAGGCGTGTAGGCGTAACAAGACGTGAACTGATCGGGCCTGTGGGCATTTTGCAGGCGGGTCGTTGCGATTTTGAGCAAACGCGCGCCGAGTTCCCGGCGCGCGTTCGAGTTTTCAGGTTTTACCGTTGACCTGCCGGGCGGCTTCCGCTTTGATGAAAGCATGACTCACAGAGAGACGGAAAGCGCCATGGAACAATTACGAGGTTTGTACCCGCCGTTAGCGGCATACGACAGCGGTTGGCTGGACACTGGGGATGGCCACCGGATCTACTGGGAGCTGAGCGGCAACCCGAACGGTAAACCGGCGGTCTTCATTCATGGCGGGCCGGGCGGCGGCATCTCTGCGCATCATCGCCAGCTGTTCGATCCCGAGCGCTACAAGGTATTGCTGTTCGATCAGCGCGGCTGTGGCCGCTCCCGTCCGCACGCCAGCCTGGACAACAACACCACCTGGCATTTGGTGGCCGATATCGAGCGGCTGCGCGAAATGGCCGGCGTCGAGCAGTGGCTGGTGTTCGGCGGCTCCTGGGGATCTACGCTGGCGCTCGCCTATGCGCAGACCCACCCGGAGCGCGTCAGTGAAATGGTGCTGCGCGGCATCTTTACCCTGCGCAAGCAGGAGCTGCATTGGTATTACCAGGACGGCGCTTCGCGCTTCTTCCCGGACAAGTGGGAGCGCGTGCTGTCCATTCTGTCGGATGACGAGCGCAAAGACGTGATTGCTGCCTATCGGCAGCGGCTGACTTCAGCCGATCCGCAGGTGCAGCTCGAAGCGGCCAAACTGTGGAGCGTGTGGGAAGGGGAAACGGTGACGCTGTTGCCAAGCCGTGAATCCGCTTCGTTCGGCGAGGATGATTTCGCGCTGGCGTTCGCCCGCATTGAAAACCACTACTTCACGCATTTGGGGTTCCTGGAGAGCGATGACCAACTGCTGCGCAACGTGCCGCTGATCCGCCATATCCCGGCGGTGATCGTCCACGGCCGCTATGACATGGCCTGCCAGGTGCAAAACGCCTGGGATCTGGCCAAGGCCTGGCCGGAGGCGGAGCTGCATATCGTGGAAGGGGCGGGGCATTCGTTTGATGAACCGGGCATTTTGCACCAGCTGATGATCGCCACCGACCGATTCGCCGGCAAGTGACACGAAAAACCCGCCGTAACGGCGGGTTTTGTTATTTGGCCTTCGGTTCGTAAGGCAGACGCGAAAACTTGTGGGATTCCGCGCGGTAGTGCGCCACGCGCTCGCGAAAATAGTCGCGCAGCGGCTCCGGCTGCTCGCGCTCCACCACTTCCGGGATCACCGGCATGTTGTAACGCTCTTTGTACGCCACGCCTGAGGCGGCGAGATCCACATTCACCCTGTCCATTTCTTCTTTGGACAACTCGGCCAGATTGTAACCCACCTTATGCTCCTTACTTTGCCGCATTGAATCTGCGCAGAAGGTAATCCACCCGGCGGCGCTTGGCAAGCCCGTTGCGCCGCGGCGGTGGGCGATATTTATCCAAGAGTAATGCAATCTATTTATTCTTTTAAATAAGAATGATTCGCTTTTTGATTAAAATAAAAGATCTAAATAATTCTCATGTTAATTCTCAATGTATTGGTGATATTTTAATTTATTGATATTTATGATTTTTGTAATTAATATGATTTGAGTGTAAATAAGGTGTTTTTATTTTTACGGCGACAGGGCATAATGCGCGGAAATTAAATTCATGACCTGCAAAATAAAAGGAATCATTATGCTGACGCAAGAAATGACTCAAAAGCTGAATGAGCAACTGAATCTGGAGTTCTACTCCGCCAACCTGTATCTGCAGATGAGCGCATGGTGCAGCGACAAAGGCTTTGAAGGCGCCGCCGCATTTCTTAAAGAGCACTCTCAGGAAGAGATGCAGCATATGCAACGTCTGTTCGACTACCTGAGCGACACCGGCTCTCTGCCGCTGCTGGGCACCATCGCGGCCCCGCCGGTGGCGTTTGAGTCGCTGGCGGACGTGTTCGAACAGACCTACGAACACGAGAAGCTGATCACCCGTCAGATCAACGAGCTGGCGCACGCGGCAATGTCCTCGCACGATTACTCCACCTTCAACTTCCTGCAATGGTACGTGGCGGAGCAGCACGAAGAAGAGAAACTGTTCAAATCCGTGCTGGATAAGCTGGCGCTGGTGGGCACCAGCGGCAAAGGCCTGTTCTTCATCGACAAAGACCTGAAGAAAATGGGCGCGATGGGCCAGGGCGGCAACGGCCAGGCCTGATCCCTGACAGAACATTGAAAAACCGCGCGCGGGGCAAACCCGACGCGTGGTTTTTTTTACCCTGCGTTTATCGTGGTTATGCGGCGATACGTGCTGCCGGATCGCAAAATGCCAGTGATGCGCTCGACTTGCTGAGGCGTGCTCGTTATGATTTACCGCGATACGCTACAGGGATGGTAGAGTCAAAACAGCGGGTTAGCCGATACAACCCGTTTTTCTGTTTACCCGTGGCGCAATCATTTGCGGTGGGTTGGGGCCGCTGATACATCGCCTTGGCTGTGGCCTTAACCCTTATGACCCTCTTTATATTGTTAAGGGATACCACTGTGATCGGTAAAATTCGTTCCTCCTGTCGCCTGCTTTCCACCGTTTTCGTCCTGTTCGTTGGCCTGTCTTCACAGCAAGCCTTGGCGCACGCTCACCTGAAAGTGGAAACGCCGAAGGCCGACGCCAGCGTCAGCCCGGCGCCGAAGGCGCTGACTCTCAGCTTCTCCGAAGGCATCGAGCCGAACTTCAGCGGCGTGAAAATCACCGGCCCGGATAACGCCGTGGTGAAAACCGGCAAGCTGCAGCTCGATCCGAACAACAACACCCAGGTCAACGTGCCGATCGAAGGCGAGCTGAGCGCGGGCAAATACAACGTCAGCTGGCATGTGGTGTCGGTCGACGGGCATAAAACCAAAGGCCAGTACAGCTTCACCGTAAACTGATCGTGAGTCTGGCGACTCTGTTCGTTCTGTGTCGCTTGGTGCACTTTGCGGCGGTGATGCTGATGTTTGGCATCAGTCTGTTCACCGCCTTATTGGCACCGCAGCGCCTTTCCCCGATCCTCTCCCGCGATGTGCGTCCGCTGCTGCTTGCCGGCACCTGGATTGCCGGGCTTTCCGCCGTGGCGCTGCTGGCCATTCAGGCCGGGCAGATGGGCGACGGTTGGCAAGACACCTGGCGGCTGGAGGTTTGGTGGGCGGTGCTCGGCACCACCTTCGGCGAAGTGTGGCGCTGGCATCTGGGCCTGTCGCTGCTGGCGATCCTGAGCCTGCTGCTGCCGAAACGGCCGCGCGCGCAGGCGTTGGCGCTGTGCTCAGCGCTGCTGCTGGTGAGCCTGGCGTTCATCGGCCACGCGGCGATGCACGAAGGCGCGCTGGGCGCGCTGCACCGCGCCAACCATGCGGCGCACCTGCTGGCCGCCGGTTACTGGTTCGGCAGTCTGGCGCCGCTGCTGGTTTGCCTGCGCTACCTGCAGCCGCCGCAGTGGCGCAGCGACGCCATCACCACGCTGATCCGTTTCTCGCGCTGGGGGCACCTGGCGGTGGCGGCGGTGATCGTCACCGGCATCGTCAACAGCCTGATCATACTCGGCGGTTGGCCGCTTAATCTCAGCTCGCCTTATCAGCGCCTGCTGCTGATCAAAACCGCGCTGGTGGCGCTGATGGTGATGGTGGCGCTGGCAAATCGCTACGCCATCGTGCCGGCGATGAGCCGCGTACCGGCGCTGGCGCAGCGCGGGGTGGTGCTGGCCTGCTGGCTCGAAGTCGGGCTGGGGATGGCGGTGCTGCTGCTGGTCAGTTTATTTGCAACCTATGCGCCGGTTTGACATTTCAGCTTGCCGCAGGCCGGCAAGCTGCGGGAAAATCGACGCGAATAGCAACCTTAAGGCCATCACATGAAATCGGTATTACTCGGCATTACGCTGCTGGCAACCGCGACCGGCGCGCTGGCGGCAGACAAACTGGTTAACATCACCAAACTGGAGTACGGCAAACAGTGGGCGTTCACCAAGGAAGAGGTGACGCTGCAGTGCCGCAGCGGCGGCGCGCTGTTCGTGCTGAATAACAGCACCCTGATGCAATACCCGCTCAACGACGCGGCGGAGCAGCAGGTGAAGAAGGGCCATCAGCGCGCACAGCCGCTGGACGTGATCCTGCTGGACGATCCCGCTGAACCGGGGAAGAAAATGAGCATGGCGCCGTTTATCGAACGCGCCGAGAAGCTGTGCGCTGACTAACCGCTTGTTTGCCAACGCCTTGCCCAGCGCGCGCAGATTGATGCGCATTTGCCGCATAGTTATTTCGTCACGAAACTATCACGCGGCCGCCGGGCGGCTGGCAAAACTGGCGCGGTAGGCTACTCTTAAAGTGCACGGCTGAACAAGCCCTGCATTAAATGCCAACTTTTAGCGCACGGCTCTCTCCCAAGAGCCATTTCCCTAGACCGAATATAGGAATCGTATTCGGTCTTTTTTTGAGTTGTTGATTTTAAAGGATTTATTTTCGTTTGTCCGAAAATGTCCGAAATATGTCCGAATTTTGATATTCGGTCTTTTACAGCATCACGTACTCTTTTCCCCTCGTTTTAAGATATTTCAGTGTCATCATTTCCGTTGTATGCCCCAGCAGCTTTTGAGCAAATGCCTTGTCGTTCTGCTTTTCGTACAGACGGCCGGACAGGCTTCGGATCTCGTGGAACGTCGGCGGGCTTTCCTGAAATTCCAAACCTGATGCTTTCCGCGCGGCGACAAATTTTTTCGTTAGCCCGTCGGGGTGGATCGAGCCATCTGGGCTATTTTTCCTGATGCCGGCGCTGATCATGAAGTCAGTCGTGCTGACCAATCGGCATCGGTCGATAACGGCGCCAAGCCGCAGGCCCATGCATTTCAGTTCAAGATCAAGGGGGAGGGAGAGCAAAGCCCCCGTTTTGCCTTGTTCAACCTGCAGGCGGCCGTCAACGATATGGCTAAAGCGCATTTGTGTCAGATCCTCGCGGCGCTGGCCGGAGACCAGAGCGAGATCCATCGCCAGGCAGAACCAAGGCGGCATTGTTTCCGCGGCCTCTCGAATCGGCCCGTATTGCTTCAGTTCCAGACGTTCGCGCATCACGACAGCTTTCGCCGCGCGGGTAGGGGTCACAGGGTTGTTTTCGATGTGACCTTCCACGATCGCCTCGCGGAAAATATCAGACAGCACCGATCGCATGGTTGCGGCCATTGTCTTTTTGTTCTGGGCGATCCAAAACTCGAGAAATTCGGCGATGTGGCGTGTCGAGATTTTTGTCAGCACCATGTCGCCCAGGCGTTCCCGGATAATGGCAATTTGGCCGGCGCGCACTTTGTATGTGTTCTCGGCCAGTTCTCGCCGCTTGAATAGGACATCGTACCGATCGAGCCAGGCGTTTAGCGTGTATTCGTGGCTGCCCTTGATTTTCTCCAGGAGCAGAACGGGAGAGTAATTTTGCTCGATATAGTGGTTGGCTTCAATCGCTTGGGCGATAGCCTCGCGTCGCGAAATCTGGCCGAGAGAGATCTCTTTTTTGGTGACTGGATTGCGCCAGTAGAACGCGTTCCGGTTTCGGCGGAATGTCAGGTTTTTAGGCAGTCGCATGTCATACCCCCCCCTTTGCCGAGTCATTAATCACTTTCTCCATAAACGCTGTTCTTGCTGGCTCGATGCTGCGAGCTTCTTTTATTTTTTTGCCTAAGCGAGGATCGCTTGGGTCTATGTATATGGCACCAGGTACAAGCCTGTATTGCTTACCGTGTTTTTCAGCCGCCGGGTAAAAATTGCCGTTTCGAGCCCAGCGCTGAAGAGTTTGCAATGACGGTTTTTTCCCAGGATAAGTGCTATTGCACCATTCCTCTAAGGTCAAAAATACGGCGTGGCTAGTGCTGTTGATTGTGTTTGGAAGATGACTATTGCAACTCCCCTGGATCAATTTGTTGGACATGGTCTTTCCTCAGTTTCAGCTTCAGTAATTGGGCGATTGCGTCGTCGGTCACACGACACGCCCGGGCTATATCGTCATCGCTCAGCGTCGCTTTTCTGACGCTGGCAGATAGCCGGCCGATCTTGATATCGAAATCAGAGAGTAGGCGGGCGCCTGGTTGCCATGGTTGCATTGCTGTTCCCCGTTGTGTGGTTTCCAACAATGCAAACATGGCGGGGGTGGTTATTTCTGATTAGGCGTAATCGGTTTTTTAAAGGCTTCTTTCTCGCGTGTCAGGCGTACAGATTGCGGGAAGTGGAAAGCCAGCTCGCCGCGGCTCTCGGCCTCAATGATTCCGGTGGTACCGTCAGGGAAGGTCACGTGCACCGCATCGCCTTTGGCCAGGTACATTCTCAGCATGTGAGATCCTCAGTATTGGCCCCGTCGCCGGGGCCGGATGATTAACGCACCTGCAGCGACGGTTCGCCGATTTCGATATGCGCGCCTTTGACTTCCACGCCGTTCTCGATTGCCTCTTTGATGGCTTTCTTGTCCGGCGCTACCACCGTTTGCACCGTCACCAGTTCATCCGGCAACAGGTCGGCATTGTCGACCACCACACCGGCGGATCCTTTGCGCGCCGTGAAGGTATTTGCGGTGGTTTTAATGGAGCCCTGGCCGCTGGCCAGCAGGCACGCCAGCACATACTTGCGGATCGACTTGGCGCGGTTCTCGAATGATTTTTTACGGTCTGTCAGGCGTTTGATTTCAGCCGCCAGCGTGTCGGCTTGCCCCTCGATATTACGAACGTGGATAAAAGCCGCGTCCAGTTTGTCGCCGAGCGCCCCCTCGATACCCTCCAGCGTGTCGGCGATCATCTCCGGCGTCAGATCGTCGGAGGTTTCGATCAGCTCCTGAAACTTGGCGTAATCAGCTGCTAATGCAATGGCGTTAATGCTCATGATGCTTTCTCCTCGGTCAGTGCGGCGATGCGTTCATCTTTCAGGGCGGTGAGGCGGCGCAGGCGGCCGGCCAGGTATTGGGCAAACTCTTTATCGCCTTTGCCGTCGGCGGCCTTGCGATGGGCTTCAATCTCACGAGCGACAGAACCGTGAACCTTGGTCGCCTCATTGGCTGTAACCGCACCTTTGAGAGTCTCGGCGACTTTCGCCAGATGCTCGTCCAGCTCTTCGCGCATACGGGTTACGCCCTCGGCTTTCTCGCTGGCGTTCTTGAGCGCGAATTCTGCATCGTTCTCCTGGCGGTAGGTCAGATCGTCGTACAGTCCGAGGAACACGTCGGCGGAGAAACCGAGTTGTGACAGAGCTTTTTTGGTGGCGTCTGTAAGAGATTTTTTCGGGGCTTCACCGTCGCTGAGTGGACCGTTTTTGCTCTTGTAAACGTATGGCGTGCAGCCATAAGCGATCACCTCGCCAGTCTTACCGCTGTGCTTGTACCACAGGCGGATTTTCACGGTGTGGTTTACCTCACACAGATAACCGCCGGCGCCGTTCGGAATGATCTCTTGAATAAAGTTCCCGTCCTGCTGCTTCACCGATCGCATGATTGGAGCGCCGTTATCGAAACGCTCTTCGATGATTTCTACACCCCAGTTAATGCCCTGTGGCCCGAATACTTTGGTGGCCTGCATCACCATGTAGGTGCCGTTGATCGATGTTCCGCCGCCGTTATTGCTGAATGCCTTGGTAAACTTGGCATCGGTCTTATAAACGCGGTTCCAAATGCCGAGGTTGTCGCTATCTTCTGCTGATTGTTCTGCGATTACCTGCTCAACCTGCGCGGCGCGCTGTTGGAAATCGTCGGCTTTCAGTTGCTGCGCCAGAGCTTCGGCGCGGTCGGCGTTTTCTTCCGCCTGCTGCAGTTGCGGGGATTTCTCCGCCGGTGCGTTGGCGTAAACGCCATAGCCCATCTGATCCAGTTGCTGCTTGGCCTGCGCCGCCGCAGCGTCGGTAACTTGCTGCTGCGCTACTTCTGTTTTTACACCCTGATTTGAGGTGGTAGATTGCGCCGTGTCTGGATCCGCATGCTGCTGCTCACCGCTGCCGATCAGACCTTCGATAGAGAAGCGGCCGCCGCCGAGATTTTCCACTGATACCGGTGGTGGGTTCTTGCCGTAGGAATCCAGCTCTGGGCATGCAGTGTGACCAGCGAGGCGCGATTTCACGAAGTGCAGGCGTTCTGCATCGTCGCTGATCAGCTTGAGGTTTTTGAGGCCGTCGGAAATGATGCCGTGGCGCACGTCGGTTTCGACGTTGAGAATGCCGACTATCACACGCAGCGTTTTGTCCCACGCGCGCCAGGCGTTATCGCGGTTTGCGATAATCTCTTTGGCGTTTTTCACGTCGGCCGCTTTCGCCTCTGCAGGATTAACGCCCATGATCGATAACGCCGTGTGCATGCTCAGGGTGTTGTAGTCGGCCGCGCCGCTGGCATTGTCGGTGCTGGTGCTGGTGCTGGTGCTGGTGCTGGTGCTGGTGCTGGTGCTGTTCTGCGTCAGGTTTTCGCGATCGTCAGGCCTGTCGACCCAGGCCTGCGCGAATGCGGTGGTGGCTTCTTCGGTCGGCATGGCAGTAGTGTTTTGGAACAGCGCTGAAACCAATTTGTAGACGGA
Organism: Serratia sp. CY37869; assembly: GCF_052168895.1. NCBI lineage: Bacteria > Pseudomonadati > Pseudomonadota > Gammaproteobacteria > Enterobacterales > Yersiniaceae > Serratia > Serratia sp. CY37869. Next base: position 2,048,417 of record NZ_JBJNLU010000001.1, on the reverse strand, counting down.
TGCGGGGTACATGGCGCCGACAGCGGGAACCGATACTAGCCCGTCGATCACCGCGCGCATGCCGGTATCATCTGGCGTTTCCTCGTCATTGAGCAAATCCACAACCAGCGATAACTGACTATTATCGATCTCAGCATCACCGTACATCACAACGGCGGCGATCCGAACGTTGGCAGGTTGCGCCATCAGGTCGATAGGCCCGGCCGGCAATTCCGGCTCTGGCTCTTTTGGCGTCCACGCGTTGCCGTCGAACACGTTATCAGCGGCAAACTTTTCATCAAACTGACCGACGGCCGGGCGAGGGTGACCGGTCTGATCTTCGACAGTTTTCGGATTGAAGAAGTTGTCGCCGCCCTCCGGGTAGGCTTCATACAGTTTGCCGGTGGCGATGCTTTCGGCCGCGCGCTTGTTTGGCGCTTCCAACGCGATCACCAGCGGCACGGCGCCGTTAACCTGAGCCTTTTTCTTAGGCTCAAAAAGTGAAATGTAGATAGGCATTTTTGGTCTTTCCTCTGTTAAAAATCGGCGCTGGTCAGGCGCCGGGGTGGGTTAAAACTTCTCGCGCGCTACGGCTTTCACGTTGTCGCAATACCAGCTGTAAAGCTCACGCTGGCGCTGCTGCAGGGTGTCCGGCGTCGCCATCATTACGGCCATCAGCAGGCGGTCGCGGGTGTCGGCGGCGGTGCCGTCGATGTGGGTGAAAACGTCGATCGCCTCGTCGGAATAGCCGTGCGTCGCCGCGGCTTCGAATTGGTCGCGCTGCCCGGCCTCTTCATGGCGTTGCCACAGCGCCAGCTCGGCGCTCAGATTGTGGGTTTCGATATTCATGGCCGCGCCCTCAGTACGGGAGTTCGTCGGCGTCGACAGGGCAGTGCTCAATGCAAAGCAGCTGCTGCACCTGATCGTCGATCTCGGCAATGCGTTTGTAAGTGGCGTCGGCCAGACGGGCTTTTTCCAGCTGCAACGCTTCAACCTGTTTCCCGATGATGTCGATCGGTTCAGGCTGGTTAACGTCGATGTTGATTGTGCGGGTTTCCAGCAGAACATAACCACGGAACGACGACATTTCAGCGGTAGTAACCGCGAAGCCCTCAGGCAGTGGGAATGTTGTTGCATGAATAAACAGCGTGACGGGTATCTGTAGTGCTTTCATAGCGACTCCTGATATACTGCTTGCTGATCAGTAGCGCAAGCAGCTGGTCTTTCCTCTGCGTAGGGTTGGTCCCCTGCGCAACCTGATGATTGGGTTGGTCCCCTTTCATCCATCTCCCCGAGATGTAAACCCGGGGTAATTAGCCCGCCTCGTGCGGGCTTTTTACTGCCTAAAATTTGGTGCCGGTCTTTCCCGGCTGTCAGGCTGGTCAGGCCCTTGGTCTTTCCTCGATTGCCGCGTTAAAAAATGCCCCAAGGCTCGGGGCCAAATCTCACACAGCATGGTCTTTCGGGTTGTGGTGGCCGAGAACAACGCCCCGAAGTTACGACCACCACGTTTAAATCCTCTGCCGCGTATCGCCCGGCTGGCGGAACATTTCTGAACAACCGCTGCAGTGTTAGTGCGCTGTTGATGGAATGAATATTAGTTTTGAGCATATTCAAGGTCAAGGGGAAAATAATACTAAAAATAATATTTTAGTTAGGCGTCTGAAAAATAAGGATAAAAAAATCCCGGAAGTCCGGGATTTGGAGGGGTTACTGCTTTCTTGCTGCTAGAAGTTCTTCGAAGAGACGATCAAAGTCTTTAGTTTTTTCTTTTAATTCAGATAAATGCCGCTCTTTCTCGCTTTGCGGTAGACGCTCATACAGGTCTATGAGTTCTGAATATTCAGGCTTAAGTAATCTCCAGCCAGGGGCCGCGTAATCCTCGGTATGAGATCCCGATTTCCTGATGTAATTCATCATTTCAGCCAGGTCGGGGCGGATATCTTCCGGCTTAACACCAAGAAGAGCGGCAAACTTCAACGTGGCATCTGTATTTAGCGGTATGTTTCCGTTCAGGTAATGGCTAACTGTAGCCTGCGTGCTAAATCCAAGGGCGTCCGCAGCCTTCTCCTGGGTAAGGCGCAGGGTAATTTTTTTCTCGTCCCAAATCCTCTTGAGGCGACTTGCTGCCTCAATCTCAGCAGCGTCAAGCAGTGTCTTTTTTCTCATATTGCCAATGTTATTCGCAAAATTAATTATCAGCCAATCGCATTACTATTGACACGCGGATATTATTAAAACTAATATTCGAGTAAGCCATCGACACTAGGAGCCGATCATGGATTTAAAGTCCTTTTTGAAAGATTCGGGCGTAAAGCAGAAAGAATTCGCCGCGCTCGTTGGTAAAACCCAAGGGTATGTAAGTCGCGTTGCAACTGGGGAATGCTTGTTGGGTGGCCCGGCAGTTTTGATATGGGCAGCAGCAACAAAATTCCAAGTTACACCTCACGACTTGCGACCAGATATTTATCCCAAACCGACAGATGGTTTGCCTGAACAGACAGCAGCTTAACAACCAACCCCACCGAAATCTGATTATGCGTAATCGGGTTCGAGCGACAGGAGACGCGAAGTGGAAAACATCGAAAAACTGAAAAACGAGATCTTGAGCTGGGCGGCGGAGCAGGGGCAGGAACACGTTGCCATCGAGATCACCCGCGCATGGTTCCAGCTCGGCACCGACGGCGGTCGGGTTCGGCTGTATCCGATCGAAGATGAAACAGGCGCCGCCGACTGGCGAGCGATCAACACCAACCGGCAGGCGATTTTCCGCCACATGCGCAGCGAGTCGAAAGCCGCGCGTGAGAAGGTGGAGGAGCTGGCCGACGCCATGCTCGCCGCGCTGCCGGCGGAACGGCGCGCCCGACTGGCTGGCCCGACTCAACAGTATTTGCTTTCGGTGGCCATCCGTGAATTTGCCGCCGCGATTATCGCAATCCTGCTCGGCGCCTGTGACACGCCGCAACGCATTGCCGGCGCACTTGTCGCCCTGCAGGAAACCCAGCGCCTGACCAGCGCCGCGTAAAAATTTTGTACCGAGGAAAGACCAATGCAAGCCAACCACATCACATACCGGAACGGCTGGCGCCTGAATGGCATGCCCGCCGACGCCGCAGAAATCAGACCGATCTTTGAAGATCGCCAGGCTGCCGCGCATGCCGTCTGGGAACAATACGAGCAGGGCAAGGCCGCGCTGCGTGAAGAAAACTTATCGCCGGAGCAGTACCAGGACGCGTGCCGCCAGCTTGCAGACTCGCTGGGGATCTGATCATGAGCATGGAAATGATGGTGCGGGCCATGAAAATCAAAGTCGGCAACCCGCTGCGCAAATTAGTGCTGTTGAAACTGGCCGACAATGCCAGCGATCAGGGTGAATGCTGGCCGTCGGTGCCGTACATCGCCGAGCAGTGCGAGATCTCCGAACGCTCGGTGCAAAATCACATTCGACAGCTGGTCAAAGATGGGCTGGTGCGCATTGAAAAACGCCTGGCTGAGAACGGACTTAATCGCTCAAATGTTTACCACATCACCTTATCTGGCAGTGGTGCAAATCCTGCACCCTATGGTGCAGCTCCTGCACCAGGTGGTGAATCTCCTGCACCAGGGGGTGGTGCAGCTCCTGCACCCAGAATCAGTCACTCTTTTGAATCAGTCAATGAACCGATTGATGGTGGATCAGCTGGCGCTGATCACCCTGAACAGCCGCAGGCCGATCGGATGGATTATCAAAAAATCCTCGAAGCCTATCACGCTACGCTGCCGGAAATGGCGACGGTGCAGATCCTGACGGATACCCGTAAGCGCACGCTGCGTAACTTCTGGAAGAAATTCAAGTTCAACGAAACCCGCTGGCAGGCATACCTGCAGTTTATCGCCGAGAACTGCCGGTGGATGCTGGAAGACCGGCCGAACGGTCGCGGTGGCCTGTGGCGCCGTAAAAACTTCGACTACCTGATCACTGAGCGCTGCTATGTCGCCGTGAAAGAGGGCCGCGCAGATGATCGATAACCTGCCGGCCGCGCCGTACAACATCGACCTTGAGCAGGCCATTCTCGGCAGCCTGATGCACAACACTGAGCACGACAGGGCGGCGATAGTGTTCGGCCTGCTGAAACCGGAATCGTTCTATCTGGCGGCGCACCGGATAATTTTCACCGAGCTGCGCGCGCTGGTGAACGCCAGCCGACCGACTGACCTGATCACCCTGAGCGATTCACTCGAGAGCAAGGGCGTACTGGAGCAGGTAGGCGGATTCGCGTATCTGGCGGAAACCGGCAGGAATACCAGCGTTCCCGCGATGGTTAGCTATGCGCATGCCGTGCGAGAGAAAGCCGTTCTCCGCTACGCGCTGGAGAAGCTTTACGCCTGCGTTGAGCTGGTAGGCGCTAACAACGGCATGGATGCTGCGAGCAAACTCGCCAGCGTACAGCAGATGATCACCGCGGTATCCGACCATGCGAGAACCGGCAAACGTGGCGGCTTGCGTGTGGCGGGGGAAGTGATCGGCGAATGGGTGGATGAAATGGATCGCCGCTTCCAAGACCCGGACAGCGCCGCCGGCCTGACGCTGGGGATCGAGAGCCTCGACCGGCTGATGTACCCGAAACAGGTGCTGCGCGGCGCGCTGGTGGTGGTGGGGGCTCGGCCAAAGATGGGCAAAACGGCGTTCTACAACAAAGTTGGCGCGCACTTTGCGCTGAACCATCGACTACCGACGCTCGTTTTCAGTCTGGAAATGACCGACCGGGGGATCATCGAGCGAATGGTCGCACAGGAAGCCCGCGTGAAGTCCGAAATTTTCTACGTTGGCGCCCACGACGACAGCGATATGGCGCGCGCCATGGCCAAGGCCACGGAGCTGGCTGAGTCAAACCTGATGATCGACAGTACGCCGGGCGTAACGCTGGCGCACATCGTGGCGGAGTGCCGCAAAGTGAAGCGCCAGCGCGGCACGGTGGGGCTGGTTGCGATCGACTACCTGACCCTGATGAAAGCCGAGGAAGCCGAGCGCCGCGATATTGCGTATGGCGATATCACCACTGGTCTAAAAAATCTGGCCAAAGAATTGGATTGCCCGGTGCTGCTGCTGACCCAGTTGAACCGCAAACTCGAAGACCGTGCCGACAAGCGCCCGGTGCCGAGCGACAGTAAGGACACTGGCCAGATCGAGCAGGATTGCGACGTGTGGATTGGCCTGTACCGCGACGCCGTATACACCAAAGGTGCAGACCAGCAACTGATGGAAGTGATTTTGCGCCTGAACCGCGAGGGTGCTACTGGCACCGCGTATGCACTGCTGGAAAACGGATATATCCGAGACATAACTGACGAGGAGGCCGCGCACCGGGCGCAAGCTGGGCAAACGAGAGAGCGGCGTTACGCCGACAAGAACGAAGCGACAAAGAGTTTTTAACCGGCGCCTGACCAGCGCTTGAAAGACCAAAACGAGGAAAGACCATGAGCACTATCAACGAAATGATCCGCGATAAGCGGTTTGTGATGGATGACGGCTGTGATCACCTGCCGGCCATCATGGACAGAATCAACCAGGCAGCTCGCGCCCGTTCCCGCGCGCCGTACTGCCCACCGCCAAAACCCCAGCGCGTCGCCCGGCCGGCAGCCGAATCCGGCCCGATCGTCAAAATCGGTGACCGTATCAGCTACGGCCGCCGGGTGATGACCGGTATCTACGAGCTGCAGCGCCTGGGGCGCTCCCCCGAGTGCATCGCGCTGATGCTCCGCATGCCCCTCGATCGGGTGCTGCACATCCTGAAGCCTATAACGCCCGTACGCCGCGAGATACAGAAAAGCGTGGCAAGTGGGCTACCCCCACGCGAAAAAGACGTCATGCGCCGTCTGGCGGCCGAATCGAGGGCATAAACCATGGCCGGGCAATCGGACTATCTACCACCCGGCCTGCCATTCAATCGAGGCAACTGGACGCAGGAACAGCGCGATTTAGAGCAGTTCGACCTGCGCGCCTGTGGCCTGGTACGCGACTTATTCGCGCGGAAGATCACCCGCACAAAGGTGCTGGTGGCGATTGAAGAGGCGCCGGAGCAATACCGGGAACATTTCAGAGCACGCCTGAATTACTGGCGTGATCGCAGAGAGGGGAAGGGGCAATGACACATTTCAAAGGCCGGGCGATCAACAACCCATGGGCGGCGCTGTTCTATGCATGCGCGATTTTCTGGGCTGCTGTTGCGGTGACTGTCGCGCTGGTGGTGCTGTTATGAGCATTTGGCCAACAGAGGTTCAGCAGTGCGCATCGTCCGTGCTGCCAGTTCACGCGTTGAGCGGCGATGAACAGCAGGGCGTCCTGCAGAAAATTAATCAGATGTTCCTCAACCGCGTCAGCCCGCAGGAAATCCAGAAAACGGCGCACGCTTGGGCGCGCCAGAAACAGATCGTTGATTTCCGCCCTGATGTGGAAAACGGGCTGGTGGTTGTCGGGTTTGCCGGCGGCGGGGGCAGCTGCGAGGGCATCAAGCAGGCGCTGGGTTTCGAGCCGCATATCGCGATGAACCACAACCCGGTGGCCATGGCCATGCATGCCGTGAATCACCCGCGCACGCTGCACTACCCGGAAGACATTTTCAGCGTTGATCCGAAGATTTCCACCGGTGGACTGCCGGTACTGCTGGGGTGGTTCTCGCCTGATTGTCGCCACTTTTCAAAAGCGAAAGGCGGCACGCCGGTCAAGAAAGAGATCCGCGGCCTGGCGTGGGTGGTGCTGCGCTGGGCGCTGGCGGTGCGGCCGCGTTACCTGATGCTGGAAAACGTCGAAGAATTCCGCTCATGGGGGCCGCTCAAAGCCGACAAAAAAGGCAATCTGTTCCCGGATCCAGCGTACACCGGTGAAACCTTCAAGGCGTTTATCGGCATGCTGAGCAGCGGTGTGGCTCCAGATTGCCCGGCGCTGGCCGAGGCATGCGAATTTCTTCGCATCGATATCGACAGCGACGACGCCTGCCGCCTGGTGGCAGGTCTGGGTTATAACGTCGACCACAAAGAGCTGCGCGCCTGTGATTATGGCGCGCCGACCATCCGCAAACGCCTGTTTGTTGTCAGTCGTTGCGATGGCGAGTCCGTTGTGTGGCCGGATCCATCCCATGGAGCGCCGGACAGCGCCGAGGTGCTGGCGGGGCAGCTGCAGCCGTACCGCACTGCTGCTGAGTGCATCGACTGGTCAGTCCCAACACGCAGCATCATGGGGCGCAAAAAGCCGCTGGCCGACAACACGCTGCGCCGCATCGTGAAGGGGTTGAAGCGCTACGTTATCGACTGTCCAGATCCGTACATCGTCCAAATCGGGCAAACAGGGTTCGGCGGAGACGGCCGGCAGTATGCCACCGGCACACCGCTCACAACGGTCACAAGCAAAGCCGAGCACCTGCTGATCGAGCCGTTCGCCGTGAAGTGCAATCACACGTCCAACCGAACCAAATACGATTGCTTCCGGGGCCAGTCTGGCCGCCTGCCTCTGCAGACGGTCACGCAAACCCATGGTTTCGCCGTGGCGGCGCCGGTGGTTGTGCGCCAGTTTGGGAACAGCACCGGCCAGCGCGCCGATGCGCCGGTGGGCACGATCATGCCTGGCGGCGGAGGCAAAACGCAGCTGGCCAGTGCGGTGCTGGTGGGCGCTGGCGGCCCGACATATTCCGGCAAGCCGCGCAGTATCGGCGCGCCAACGGCGACCATCCCGACGGAATCGCATACCGCAGTGGCAGCAGCCCATTTTATCAAGCACTACGGCGGGAACTACACCGGCGCCGGGCTGGGAATGGACGAGCCAATGCACACGGTGACGCAGGTCGATCACCACTCACTTTGTACGTCGCACCTGGTGCAGCTACGTGGAACATGCAAAGACGGGCGGCCGACGAATGCGCCAGCGTCAACGCTCACCGCTGGCGGAAATCATATTGGCCACGTGACTGCGTACCTGCAGAAATACTACGGCAACGAGAAAGACGGGATCGACGTCGACGCACCGATGCACACAGTGCCGACGCATGATCGGTTCGGCCTCACTGAGGTGAAATGCGAGCCAACGCTGATCACCGACGACCAGCGTTATAACGCATGGTGCTGCGCGCGGTTGATGGACGAATTCAGCGACGATCCGGACGACAGTCACTTGTTCCCGGCGCCACGCCCGCAGTTTATCCAGGTCGGCGAATACATGGTGGTCGATATCTGTATGCGCATGCTGGAACCGCGAGAGCTGTATAACGCCAACGGCTTCCCGCGCAGCTACATCATCGATCAGGATATAGACGGCACCCGCTGGCCTAAATCGGAACAGGTTGCGCGTTGTGGTAACTCTGTGCCGCCGCCATTTGCTGAGGCGCTGGTGCGGGCGAATATGCCGCAGTATTGCGTTTGGAGGATTGCCGCATAAAGCAAAATTTAAATGATTAACTTTTAAATTTGCAAATTTTATTAATGTGGCTATTTTGTATTCTGAATTACTTATGTGAGATAGCCATGAAACAAAATCCATTTTCATTTTACGACTTCCTTGGGTACCTGATACCTGGTGCCTTATTTTTATACATACTCTATTTCGGAGGGGAGCATTATCACTGGGGTATAGCTACCGAGGCTAGGGGATATCTTTCCCAAAACAATAATTCACTTGGTGAATTATTAAACTTCTTGCCATTGGTTATATTATCATATGTGGTTGGTCATTTCTTAGCCTTGGTGTCATCTTTCATGGTTGAGAAATACTCTAACTGCAATAATGGCTTTCCATCTCAATATCTGATTTCTGGAAAAGGGAAAGGATACTTTTATAATGCTGATATTCTGTCAAAAACAGGTAGGATTATGCTTTGGTTAGCAATTTTGCCAATATCTTTACCAGATGTTTTTACGCACTGGAAATTCAGACAAAATAAAGAAATGGATACGCGTCTTAAACCTATCGTTTTTGAATTCTGTCTTGAAATATTGAATAAGAAATTTAAGATGAACACATCAGGTATGAGTAATGATACTGGGGTGGATGGGGATAGCTTTAGGCTGATATACCATTACGCATTCGAAAACTCTGAAGCACACGCGTCCAAATTACAAAATTACGTTGCATTGTATGGTTTCACAAGAAATATAGCTATGATATTTGTTATTGTTTTTTGGATGCTGATTTTCCTAAAATACGGGATGGATGTCGGTATAGGATTTACTCCGATTTTTACCTCTGTTGTTTTGGCGTTTGTTTTCTATAAGGGATTTGTAAAGTTTTACAAGAGGTATACTTTAGAAGCCATGATGGCAGTATGCGCCATTGCAACTAGAGAGCCTAAATAAGTTGTAAAGACAATTCGTTATTTGAATGATCTGTAGCCCAAAGCGCTTTTTCGTTCTTTGGGTTTTTGTTTGACGCTTCGCACAAAAATAACAACTGTTTATTTGTACAGCATTTTGATGCAATATACTTGCGGTACATAATAAAGAGACAGTTAATTGATTGATATTAAAGATTTAGTTAAATCATTGCCCGGCACCGGAAGAATGGTTATCTCCTGCGAAAATGGAGTAATAACCGGCATCCGCGTAGTTAAGGACAATGAGCACATAGCATCACTTAACGTGTTGATTGATTTGGCAAAATCCGCAGGTTATTCGGTTGTAAGACCTGATGGAAACGCGCTATAATTAACGGGCTGGACTGAACACCCAGCCCGTTCGAATTCTGAGCAACTGCTGCGCTACTGGAGATTATCAATGGCGCAGTATTCGTACATCAAAGCAGCAGGTGATCTGCTGGTACCCGCAACCAGGGATGCCAGGGATTTTCTGCGATCCAAAAAAGTCGGCTCTGTTTTATACGCCGATTTCAAACAGGCCAGAAACCCGGTATTTCACCGCAAGCTGTTCTCGTTGCTGAATCTCGGCTTCGACTACTGGCAGCCGACCGGTGGCGCCATATCCTCCGCAGACAAAGTGCTTGTGAATGGGTATGTAAAATTCCTCGCATATTACGCCGGCGGCGAAGATGCGCTGCAGGCTGCTGCCGATGAATATTTGGCTGATGTGGCCGATAAGCGCGCCGGAAATATTAGCGCTGCCAAATCCTTCGAAGCGTTTCGCGCCTGGGTAACCATTCAGGCCGGCTTCTACACCGAATTCATCATGCCTGACGGAACCACTCGTAATGAGCCAAAGTCGATCTCGTTCGCCAAAATGGACGACATCGAATTCGGCGAATTTTATAAAGCCGTCCTTGATGTGCTCTGGAACTACATCCTGTTTCGCACTTTCCCCGATCAACAGTCTGCAGAAAACGCGGCCGCCCAGCTGATGGGGTACACGTCGTGAGCAAATTAACCAAAGAGGCTCGCGGTCGAGAATGCCAGGTGCGGATCCCCGGAGTTTGTAATTTCAATCCAGAAACCACTGCGTTGGCGCATTACCGCCTGGCGGGCACCAGCGGAACGGCAATAAAGCCAGATGATGCACAGGGCGCCTGGGCCTGCAGTAACTGCCATGATGCGATCGATACTCGTACAAAAACTGAATATGAACGTGAAACCCTGCGCCTTTACCACGCCGAGGGCGTATTCCGTACGCAGGCCATTTTGAGAAAGGAAGGTAAATTATGAATCTCGAGTCGGCAGTAAAATACTTCTCACCGAAATCCCCGGTGCTGGGGGACTCGACACCTGCAACGGCTTCGGATTCTTTAACGATCAGCGATGTTATGGGGGCGCTGGGTATGTGCCAGGCTCAGGCGCAATTGGGCCTGTCGGCGTTCTTGGGAAAGGTTGGCATCAGCGAGGATGACAAGATAAAGGCAGTTGTTTTGTTGGCTCGGCATAGTATTACGCGCTGCGACAAGGTTGCAGCCATTCGCAAACTCCCGGGCGAGACCAAAGCTCGGGTGGTACTTACCCTGGCGGCATTCGCCTTCCTGGACTTTTCCCGGAGTGCTGCCAGCGAGGTCCCATGCGACGCATGTGATAATGGCTTTATCGAAGAGCGGAAATTTGTCATGAACAAGCTGGCTAAGGCCCACGACACTGTCGACAGCTTCGTGCGCGGAGATTTGCCGGCATCGATTACGCAGATGGATGGTCGGGAAATGCGGGTGAAGCACGCTTTTTATGAAATCACCCGCAGGGTGTGCCCAAAATGCAACGGCAAGCGGATGATAAAAACGGCCTGCAATGACTGCCGCGGTCGTGGAGTGGCCATCGACAAAGAGGAGTCAGAGCGCCAAGGAGTACCGGTGAGGAAACCCTGCAAACGCTGCTCAGGGCGGGGATACGAACGAATTCCCTCGACCCAGGCTTATAGAGCGATAGCGTGTATCACTGAAAGTATCTCATTAGACACTTGGAAAAAATCGGTGAAGCCATTCTATGACGAGATGATCACCCAGTTGGATATCGAGGAGTCGTGGGCAAACACGGCGTTACGGACAACGACTGGATGACAAAATAGCGGGTTATTTTATCGTGAGCTATTTACTTTTCCCGAAACTGTGGTAGTTTCTCTCTAACGATGGGTGTTTTGCGCCTGACGTTGACAAGCCCGCCTCTGTGCGGGCTTTTTGCTATGTGGAGGTTAATATGTAAAGAAATATCAATGGGTATTGTGTGGTTATGCTGACTGCATTAGTATTCGCGCCTCGGCCCTTTAGCTCAGTTGGTTAGAGCGCGCGACTCATAATCGCTCGGTCGCTGGTTCAAGCCCAGCAAGGGCCACCAAACCGCCATTAGCTCAGCAGGAAGAGCAACGACCATTAAGTTGTAGGTACGGGGTTCGAGGCCTCGATGGCGGACCAATGCGGTCATCGTATAATGGCTATTACCTCAGCCTTCCAAGCTGATGATGCGGGTTCGATTCCCGCTGACCGCTCCAAACATGACGCCGTAATGCAGGTTGCATTTTTTGTTCAGACGCCACCACCTGGACAGCGGACAGCGGACAGCGGACAGCGGACAGCGGACAGCGGACAGCGGACAGCGGACAGCGTAGTAAAGACTATGCTGTCACTTCACTCACTTTCCACCTTTATATCGAGACTAATATTGGTTATCACCATAAAGCGCTGGTGGCAAATTCGAACGCTTAAGCGTCAATGGAGCGATGATCGGTCGCCGCGTAAGGCGGCTATTAAAAAAGACTGGTTCGGTGTGTTGGAGGTATTTCACTTTGAAAGAAGCTACATGGAAATCAAGCGGGGAGCGCGTCTCATTGCCTTGAGCTGAAAATGAAATTTCTGGAAATCGCCAGGCTTTTTTGATCACAACAGTTAAGAGTATTGCAAGCGCTGGGTTTTATACAGAGCGGGAGCATGAGCAGCTATCGGGCGGGCCTGAGAAACCTAATTTGCTTGATAGCTGTTGAATAATGCAGTGTTCTTATCTGTGTGGTGCAACTCAATTCCCGTTTGCGGGTTAGATGGATAGAGTAAAGCATCAACCGGGCTATCTGGCAGGGAAGGCATGATGCTAATGCTGATCCTGAATGCGGGTTCGAGTCCCGCTACCACACCACATTCAAACCTCGCCATAGTGCGGGGCTTTTTGCATTTCAGCCCCAGCCAACGGACGACACACACGGCTCCCCCTCTTACCGGCTGTGTTTACGGCTGCTGGCTGAACTCTTTCAACTGTGGCACTCCCAATAAAAAAAACACGCTTCATAGTAATTCGTTATTAAGAAGTTTAATCATAGTCGTCTACAATGTGCGCCCATTCTTCTTGAGAAACATAAAGTTAGGTAAAATGAAGATTGAGCTGAATAAAAGTCGTAAAGAAAGAGTTTTTCATGCAGTTCTATTCGAACTGTTAGCAAATGTTCTAACTGCTTGTTTTGTCGCATTTGCCTTACAAGTTCCCCTGATCCAGTCCGCATTGCTTTCTGTAACCTCTGCTTTGACAGCAACCATCTGGAACTACATTTTCAACAAATTTTTTGATGAGTTTCAGAATAGATATGGGTTTGAGCGGAGTTTCATGGTGCGTGTAGCGCATGCAGTGACATTTGAGGTTGGGCTGATTGTTTTGTTAACGCCGATGGCAATGATTCTGCTTGGGCTGCCTTTAGTTCAGGCTTTCGTTGTTGAGATTGGATTAGTCCTCTTTTTCCTGCCTTATACGATCATCTTCAACTGGTGTTACGACTACGCTCGTTGGATTTTGGTGACTAAGCGCGAGCCTACTAGCTAAGAGTATCGTATTTAAATTTCCGCACATTTTTCAATGTGCAATTGAAAGCCACCGGAAGGTGGTTTTTTTGTTTTTATCGCCCGGTACCGGGACAGATCCCCGGAAGGGGGAAAGGTGAGATCCATGCCGGAAAAAATCGCAGATAGCGCCACGCATGGCGGCTGGCTGGTAGGCCTGTTGCTCGGGGCAATAAATTATTTCTCGCCCAGTGAGTGGATGGTGATCGGCATTTTTGTCGGCATCTTCAGTTCCGTTATTGGGTGCATCGTGGGTATTTGGTTCAGGTGCCGGCGAGAAAGGTTACTGAAAATGTACCTCATTGACCGCTCAAACAAGAACATCAGCGCGCGGGACGTTGACCTGTTAGGGGGCGAGTAGTGGCTTCGATAAAAACCAAACTCAGCGCCGCTATGCTGGCGTTGATTGCTGCCGGCGCATCGGCCCCGGTCATGATGTCGCAGTTTCAGGAAGAAAAAGAAGGTCAGCGCCTGACTGCATACCAAGACGGTGTCGGCATCTGGACAATTTGCGGCGGTGTGACGATGGTCAACGGCCAAAAGGTCGTTAAGGGGCAGCGCCTGAGCGCTGAGCAGTGCAAGCAGATTGACGCAGTCGAGCAGAAAAAGGCGCTCGATTGGGTGGATCGCAACGTCAAGGTAACGCTGACCGAACCGCAAAAAGTCGGGATCGCCTCGTTCTGTCCGTGGAATATCGGCCCTGCTAAGTGCTTCACATCCACCTTTTACAGAAAACTGAATGCCGGCGACCGCATCGGCGCCTGCAGAGAAATCCGTGGCTGGATTTACGATGGCGGCCGAGATTGCCGTATCCGTTCGAATAACTGCTACGGGCAGATCGTAAGGCGCGATCAGGAAGCCGAGCTGGCTTGCTGGGGATTAGACAAATGAGCGCCTGGCTCTTAAAACTGGCTGGCGGGGTAATGCTGCTCCTGCTGGTGGCGTCAATTTGCCTCGGCGGTTACAGCTCGCTGTTGTCGCACCGGTTGGAGCTGGCACGCCAGCAGACTGCAGAACAACAGAAGACGCTGGCGCAACAGGCAGGACTGATCACCACACTGCGCGCGGATGACGCCCGTAATCGCGCAATGATGGCCGAACAGCAACGGAGAGAGCAGCAGCTGCGCCAGCAGGGCGAAAACTACCAGAGGAAATATCGTGAAGCAATCCAGAATGATGCCTGTGCTGCTCAGCCTCTGCCTGCCGCCGTGCTTGAGCTCTTGCGCCCGGACACCGGAACAACCCCCGGCGCCGTTAATCCTCCTTCCCCCTGAATCTGTATTCACTCTATGTGAGCAGCCAGAAATGGCCGGCGACACATGGGGCGACGCCGTCGGCTATACGCTGGCACTACAAACCTCACTGAAAATTTGTGCCGGCAGAGTTGCCACGCTGAACGCCTGGCGGGCCGGCTTACTGGAGAAAACGAGTGAAAAAAAATGATACTGACGTGCTGGCTGTTCTGCTGGTGGGCGGTGGCACCATTGCCATTGTGATCGGTCTGGGCTTGTTGTTCTCCTGGGGTATGCTGGCCGCGTGGAATCTTTTGGCGTCATCCGCTGGCTGGGCGTCCATCGTGCCAATTAACTGGGGAACGGTATTCGGCCTGATGCTGGTGATCATCTTCGTGCGCCAGCTGCTGCTGCGCCGCAAAAAAGAGTAATGCACCCAAAGCGCCGAGCCGTCGCCGTTCTCCTGCCTTAGCCACGACCCGGGCTCCTCACGGTGAGCGGGTGGGAGAAATCAAATACGGTTAATAACCCGCGAGCTAGGGGGCGGTCATAGCGGAAACATCAGCCGTGGTAGAAGAAACGGTGTGACAGCCGGAGAGACGGTAACTAAAATCACCTCGTCAAAATCGTGAGGTGAAAATGGACGCTGATTTAATTTCTTATGAGTCGATGCTGGCGGCTCGAGACTCAGCAAATTGGGCTTTTTGGGGCATGGTTGCTGCCTTTTGCTCTACAGGGGTCACACTTTTTGCTGCAATTGTTGCCTATCGGGCCATCAGTGTTTGGAAGTTGCAAGACAAGGCAGTAGAAATAAAGAAACTCAAATTATCTGTTTTTCGGTTTCAGATGAAAATTACCTTTTCAAGGAATATGTTCGCTTCATCTAATAAACCTCAGCATCAAGTCGATGAAGCATTCTCAATTTTAAAGAGTCTTGACGAGGTTTATGAGGGGACGTTAACTTTCCATAACAAAGTTTTAAGGAATCAAGCATCTGAAATTTATAATGAAATATCCCTGCTAGTTTATGATTACCTGCAGGGTAAGATTAACAATGAAATTATAATTGATAGAATAGTTGAAATTAGAAAGGAAGATAAGCTGCTAAATACTTCTTTGTAGAGTGCTTGATGTTAATAATGTGATGTGCTGGCATCGATTGAGGGTTTAAGGGGTGCTAACATAAATAATCCCATCAATCGGAAGGAGTCAGAAATGCTAGATGGTTATTATGGCCCCACTGCAACTCGAGAGCAGCGGAAGAGAATTAAAGCTGTAGATGCTGCATTAGAAATTGCAAAGGCATCTGTTGGTTCTGGTGACAATGCTCATCAAGTAAAGCTTGATCTCGCAAACGTAGCTGAGAGCATTGAACGTTTGGCTGATGCTATACAAGATGTCTTAGAAAAGAGAGTTTAAACTAAACCGCCTCCGGGCGGTTTTTTATTGCCCATCACAGAGCATCTATCCAGGTGCTGCGTAATGCGCAAGCAAAGCCACAGGCGACACCCACCGATCACTCAGATCATGGTTGCCCGTGGCTTTTTTATTCACGGAGAACGTTATGGCAAAACCGGAAGAAAGCGGCCTTGAGCGCGATTACTGTGCCGGTCAACTTTCTCTCCGCGACCTGGCACAGATATACAGCCTCAGTGAGGGGGCAATTAGGAAGCGCGCCAAAAAGCATGGCTGGGTACGCAAGGGAAAGAGCGGTACGCAAAAAGGTACGCAGGTACGCAAAAGCGGTACGCATAATGGAAAGGTGCGTACCAGTCCCAAAGCCAACATAGAAGCAGTCGCCCCGGATAATGACATCAATCCTTATGCCGGTTATGGGGATGACGATACGCCAGGCCTAGACCCGCGCAAATACGGGTTAAACGATATGCAGTGGCGTTTCGTGAATGAGTACCTCATCGATCTGAACAGGACGGCGGCATACAAACGTGCGGGTGGGAAGGGCGAAGGCAACACGGCCTATGTCAGCGCCAGCCGCATGTATAGAAACGCTAAGGTGAATAGGGCAATCAGCGACGCGCTGGCTGCTCGCGAACGTCGCACCCAGATCACCCAGGATGAAGTCTTGAAACTGTGGTGGGACATCGCTACCGCCGACGCCAACCAGATCACCGAGTACCGCCGGTTGTGCTGTCGCCATTGCTGGGGCTTTGGGTTTCAGTACCAGTGGCGTGACGCTGTTGAGTATGAAGAGGCGAGCGAGAAGGCCAAGACAGCGAAGAAACCACCGCCGCGAGACAAAGGTGGCTACGGTTTTGACTCCACGCTGGATCCAAACCCTGATTGCCCACGTTGCAATGGTGCCGGTGAGGGCCGCGCCCACTTCCACGACACGCGTGATTTAAAAGGGGCTGCCCGCCGCCTGTTCGCTGGCATCAAGGAAGGTAAATTTGGTATTGAGGTGATCACCCGCAATCAGGACGACGCACTGAAAATGGTTGCCCAGCATCTTGGAATGATAAAAACCAAGACTGAATTGAGCGGTCCTGATGGTGGCCCGGTTAAAACCGAGAGCGTCAATATGACGACGGAAGAGGCTGCGGAGTTTTATCGGAAAATGATGGGTTGAAAAAAAGGGGCGATATTGCACCCCCTTGTATGTGAGCAATTTATTAACCGCGGGCATTTCTGCCTGGCTCATCCTCGGCAACTCGATAGCGCCAGTAAAACCCGGAACGAACCCAAACAACATCATTTCTCGTTAAGTTGAGAAATTCATTCAGGAGAGGGCGTCCCAAAACTTGGTTACCATCTGTATTTTCGGTCAAGTGCGATTCGTCATTATTTTTGATCAGGTAATCAACAACATCATCCTGATAAAGACACTTATCGCGTCGTAGAGCGGTTAGCATCCACTGAGCGACTTCAGCTCTCTCCATTTTCAGCTGATTCCAAAGAAGCTTCCGAGAAATTGCCGCGCTCAAGCTTGCGCCCAGCAAACCATTGACACCAATATGAATATGAGGTCGATGTTTCACTTACTGACTGAATAGTCATGTCTGGACCGCCAGATTTTAATTTAACTAAGTCACCAACATCAAAAGCATTGTTCATAAAAATCTCCTTTGTTAATAAGCACATCTAATATGTGGCTTTTGCATGCAAACATCAACAAGGTCGTTTTCATTATGCCGATACCATTCCCCTTCGACTTCAAAAACCCGGACTACACCCAGGTGTTCGAATGGCGGATGGAACGCCTGCAGCGTATCAGGGCTAATCCTGAATCGCTCCCAATCATGAAGGCCTTTTATAAGGACCACCCGGCCCAGTTCATCATTGATTGGGGAATGACGGTTGACCCGCGCAACGTCGAGCGTGGCTTACCGGCTCGCATCCCATTTCTGCTGTTCCCAAAACAGGAGGAGTGGATCCAGTGGTTTGTAGAGCACTGGCGGGCATCAAAACCCGGCATCACGGAGAAAACCCGCGACATGGGCATGTCGTGGCTGACGGTGGGGATGGCGTCGTCGCTCTGCCTGTTTAATCGGGGCGTTTTCGCCGGCTTCGGCTCTCGCAAAGAAGAATACGTTGATAAAATCGGCTCACCGAAGTCGCTGTTCGACAAAGCCCGTAACTTCATTAGCCTGTTGCCGGTAGAGTTTCGCGGCGGCTGGAGTGCCAAACAGCACGCGCCGCACATGCGCATCCTATTCCCGGAAACCGAATCAGCAATGACCGGTGAGGCCGGCGACGGCATCGGGCGTGGTGACCGCACCAGTTTCTACATCGTGGACGAATCCGCGTTCCTGGAGCGGCCTTATCTGGTTGATGCGTCGCTGTCTGCCACCACCAACTGCCGGCAGGACATTTCAACGCCGAACGGCATGGCCAACTCCTTCGCTGAGCGCCGTCATAGCGGCAAGATCGACGTGTTTACGTTCCACTGGCGTGATGACCCTCGCAAAGACCAGGCTTGGTACGACAAGCAGGTAGAGGAGCTCGACGCTGTCACCGTGGCACAGGAAATCGACATCAACTACAGCGCATCCGTCGAGGGTGTGCTGATCCCGTCTGCATGGGTGCAGGCGGCTATCGACGCTCACATCGTGCTTGGCATCGAGCCAACGGGCGTGCGCATGGGGGCGCTGGATGTTGCCGATGAGGGCAAGGACACCAACGCTTTTACGTCCCGTCACGGCTTCCTCCTGGAGGATATCGACGAGTGGTCGGGGAAGGGCGACGACATTTTTGGAACCGTTCAGAAAGCTTTTAACATTTGCGATCAGCAACTGCTTGATCACTTCAGGTTTGACTCAGACGGTCTGGGGGCCGGGGCGCGCGGCGACGCACGGGTAATAAACGAAAATCGTGAAACCGAGGACATACCAACAATTGTCGCTGTGCCATTCCGCGGTAGCGGAGCGGTATTCGATCCTGAAGGCGAGGCCGTTCGTGGCGATAACGGACGGCCAGCCCGTCTTAACAAGGACTTTTTCGCCAATGCCAAAGCACAGGGGTGGTGGTCACTGCGTACCCGGTTCCAAAAAACCTACCGCGCAGTGACTGAAGGGATGGAATTTGATCCTGACGAAATTATTTCCATCTCTGGGACGATGAAAAAAAAGGACAAGCTGGTTATTGAATTATCCCAGCCCACTTACACGGTGAATGGTGTGGGGAAAATCGTGGTTGATAAAAAGCCTGACGGTACCAAATCACCGAACCTCGCCGACTCGACAATGATCGCCTACGCCCCAATGGAAATGCCTATGCTCATTTCCGACGACTTTTTGGAGAGTATTTGATGTGGCCCTTTAAGCGAAAAAAAACGAGTGACGAGGCGCCGCCAGTGCAGGAGGCGCCAAAATCGCCAGGGATTGCGATCAGCGACGAGATGCTCGCCGAGGTCGGACACAAAAAGCGGCGTGAGTTCGAGAAGTACGAACCGCCGGCCGGTGTTATCCCTGACGATATCCGCAGTGGAATTCTTGCGATGGATGCAACGCCATACGATTCACTGAACGGCAGCTACCCTGACTACGTTTTCGGCGGCTTCCCAGGCTATCCCTATTTGGCTCAACTCGCCCAGCTGCCGGAATATCGCCGGATGGTGAGCGTGATCGCCGAGGAAATGACCCGCAAATGGATCAAGGTTAAAGCGGCCAGTGACGGGGATGAAAGCAAGGCTGACCGCATCGCGCTACTCGTTAAGGCGATGGAGCGCTACAAGGTGCAGGATGTTTTCCGCCTGGCTATTGAGCACGACGGATTTTTCGGCCGCGGCCAGATATACATCGATGTGCGTTCCCCGCGCGGTTTGTCCGCATGGACGGATCCGGAGGAGCTGCAATCCCGGCTGTTCCTGTCCAACAAAAAAATCACACCCGGCTCGCTGGTGGGCTTTCGCGTGATTGAGCCGGTATGGACCTACCCAGGCATCTACAACGCCGATAACCCGCTGAGCGATGATTTCTACAAGCCGGCGGAGTGGTTCGTGATGGGTAAGACCGTGCACGCCAGCCGCATGTTGGATCTGATTTCCAGGCCGGTGCCTGACATGTTGAAGCCGGCCTATAACTTCGGCGGCTTGTCGCTGACACAAATCGCCGAGCCTTACGTCAATAACTGGTTGCGTACCCGCGATAGCGTGGGGGATGTGCTTCATTCCTTTTCCCTGAGCGGCATCAGCACGAACATGACGAATGCGTTAAGCGGAAAGAACGATCCCAACTATGCCAAGCGCGCGGAGCTGTATAACCGCACGCGGGACACGCGCGGCTTGTTGATTCTGGACAAGCAACAGGAGGAGTTCTTCCAGTTCAACACACCACTGAGTGGGCTGGATACGCTGCAGGCGCAGGCACAAGAGCACATGTTCTTTGTCAGCGCGATCCCGTCGGTGAAGTTCGCCGGCCTGAGCCCCACGGGGTTGAATGCCTCGAGCGAGGGCGAGATCAAGGTGTTCTACGACACGATAGCGGCCAGCGCGTCCAGGTTACTCAAGCACCCGATAAAGCGCGTGATGGACATTATCCAGCTGTCGGAGTTTGGCGACATCGATCCGGACATCACCTTTGAATTCGAATCCCTGCACGAAATGACGCGTGAACAGCAGGCCGCCATCCGCAAAACAGAAGCGGAGACGGACCAGATTTACGAGGCCATTGGCTCAGTGACGAATAACGAGGTGCGCGAAAAACTGGCCTCTGATCCGAACAGCCCCTACAGCGGTCTGGATTTAAGCGGGGAGATTGAGATTGACGACGAAGACGACGAAAACTTCAACCTCGAGGAAAGCGCGTCGGAAAAAGACCCTCCGTCAGATCCGACCCAACGCGGGGATTGAGGCCTGGTACCGGCGGCAGCTGGACAGGGCGGTGCAGGAGCTGCACAACAGCACGCTTTATTGGTTGCGCGCCGAATACCGTCAGACCGGGCTGGCGCAGGATGCCTCACCGGCGATCATGATGCGCGATGCCATGCGCAAATTGTCGCGGCGCTGGCGAAAAAAATTCGATGTGCTGGCCGGGAAACTGGCTGAGCGTTTCGCTTCTGATGTGATGAAAAATAGCGACGCGTCGCTTTCCACTGCATTGCAGCAGGCCGGTTTCACGGTGCCATTCAAAATGACGGCGGAAATGAACAACGCGCTGCAGGCGACCATCACCGAGAACGTCAATCTGATCCGCTCCATTCCGCAGCAGTACCTCACGCAGGTCGAAACGCTGGTAATGAAGTCGGTATCCCGTGGGCGTGATCTCGGCACCCTTACCAAAGAGCTGCAACAGCGCTATGGCGTCACCCGGCGCCGGGCGGCTTTTATCGCGCTGGATCAGAACAACAAGGCAACGTCTGCCATGCAGTCGGCGCGCCAGCGTGCGCTTGGCATCCGCCGCGGGCGCTGGCGCCATTCCCACGCAGGGAAAGAGCCGCGCCCCTCCCATGTGAAAGCCGACGGCAAAGAGTTCGATCTGGACAAAGGCATGTTTATCGATGGCGAGTGGATCATGCCAGGCGAAAAAATACGTTGCAGATGTGGATGGGAGGCGATTTTACCGGGACTGGAGTAATGAATGACGACTGAACGACTGGCATTTGACCGGGGTTCGGTACGGCAAATTGATAAGGTCGGACGGCTGCAGGTAGAACGCAGCAACATCAGCAAGGCCAACGTGTGCGGCTATTACGGGCGAGAAATCCCGAATTCCGAGGCGCTGGGACTTGAGCCCGACCGGCTGTACATGCTGTACCGCGACCCCGACGAGCTGCGCAAGGCAGCGAAAACCTTCAATAACATCCCCATCCTTTGCCGACACAAGCCTGATTACCCAGGCGCGCCCGCGCGTGAGCTTCGGGTGGGGACAACGCACGCCAACAGTGATTTTGATGGCACCTACCTAACAAACGGATTGTCGATTTGGGACAACTCCGCCATCGCCGGTATCGAGACCGACGAGCAACGAGAACTGTCATCGTCGTATGCGTACGTCGCTGACATGACCCCAGGCGTTACCCCGGATGGCGTCAAATTTGACGGCGTGATGCGGGATATCGTCGGTAACCACGTGGCGCTGGTCGGTGACGGCCGGGCCGGATCCGATGTGCTGGTATTTGATTGCCTCCCGAAGGAGTTACAAAACATGAAATTAAATCGCAAGGGTGTCGCCATGCGCGCAGCGCTGGGCGCCTATCTTAAACCTCGCCTGGCGCAAGACGCCTCGCCGAAAGACCTCACGCAATTGGTGGGCCAGCATAAACGCCCCAACGCGATCGCGAATGCGGTCAAATCCGCGTTTTCCGGCCGCCTGGCGCAGGATATGGAAATCGAGCCGGCCGAGCTTGCCGAACTGATGGAGGCAGCTGAAGAGGTGGTCGAGCCGGAAGAGAACGGACCAGCGTTTGATACCGAAAACCCACTGGAAAGCATCCTGGCGCTGTTGTCCGACAAAGTGCCGGAGGAAGTGCTGGAAAAAATCAAAGCGGTACTGATGCCGGCTGCGGATGACACCCCGAACGAGCCAGCAAAAGACCCGGTAAAACCAAATCCCGATACGGTCAGCAAACCGGCGATGGACGCGGCTATCAGGCTGGCGGCTGACAACGCCACCAAGGCGGCGGCGAAAAACTTCCGGGCGGTTCGCACCGCTGAAAGTGAGGTGCGTCCTCTGATTGGTGACGTGGTGGCGATGGACTCCGCCGAGGAGGTTTACCGCACTGCTCTCGAACAGGCCGGGATCGATATCACCGACGTACACCCAAGCGCTTACCGCAGCATGGTGAAGTATGCCGTAGAGCAAAAACAGGCCGTCAAGGCGCCGAAACTGGCGCATGACTCCGCGGCTGCATCGTCTTTCGCTGCCGATTTCCCTACCGCCGGCAAACTTAAAAAAGGTTATTAACATGTCAAGATTTCAGACGAGCATTAACCAATACCCGGCTCCGGGTATTGAGGGGGCTTTTGCCAGTAACAACCCGTACACCAGCTATGTGGCCGGTGAGGGGGCATTGGTCACCGGCGCCGACGGGTTAACCATTGGGCGGTTTGCCTGGGTGGTGAAGGGCGTGGCATCGAACAAAGGCACTGGCGCGCCGTCGGGGTTTGTTCCTCGCGATGGCCAGGCGTCAATCGTTGAATGGCTGGGGGCGGCGTCTAATGTGATCCAGCCGGGGCGAGAGTGCACGTTGCACACCGGCGGCGATTACTGGGCGGTTACCACGACAGCGGCCACTGTCGGCCAAAAAGTGTTTGCGTCACTGACCACCGGCGAGATTGCCACCGGTGCCGCCGGCGCGACCATTGAAGGCTTTGCGGAAACGGCATTCTCGGTGGCCAGCGCCGTGGCGGCCAAAGAACGTATCAAAATCAGCACCTGGAGCAAGTGATGAATAAATTTAAGCAGCATTACGCTACCGCCAGCCGCGATTACGGCATCATCCTGCCGGGCGCGCAGGCTTACCTGCCGCCGGAGTATGCGAGCGATTTCGCGCTGGCGATGGATGCGCAGCCTAATCTGGTAACGGTCTCAAACTCCGGCGTGCCGGCCTATTTCACCAACTACGTTGATCCCGAATTAATTCGCGTGCTGGTGACACCGATGAAAGCGGCTCAAATCCTGGGCGAAACCAAAAAAGGCGACTGGACGACGCTGACCACTCAATTCCCAATCGTGGAATCAGCTGGTGACACCAGCTCTTACGGCGACTACAACAACAACGGTATGGTAACCGCGAACGCAAACTGGGTGCCGCGCCAGAGCTACCACTACCAGACGCACACCCGCTGGGGTGAACGCGAACTGGATATGTACGGCGCGGCGCGCATCGGCTGGGCGGCGGAGTTGAATGTCGCGTCTGCCCTGGTGCTGAACAAGTTCCAGAATAAATCCTACTTCTACGGCATCGAGGGCTTGCAGAACTACGGCATGCTGAACGATCCATCGCTGTCGGCGCCGATTACCCCGATTGACGTCGGTGGCAAGTTGAAGTGGGACGATAAGGATGGCGACGCAATTTATAACGACGTCGTCAAGCTGTACAAGCAGCTCGTCAGTCAGACCAAAGGGCATGTCGAACGTACCGACGCGATGAAGCTGAATATGTCCCCGACATCGGAAGCCAACCTGACGAAGACCAACCAATACAAGGTCAACGTTTCAGATCTTCTGCAGAAAAACTTCCCGAATATGACCATCGAAACGGCGGTGGAGTATTCCAGCGACGCAGGTGAAGTGGTTCAGCTGATTGCCGAGCGTCTCGGGGAGAACGACACCGGTTACTGTGCGTTCACCGAGAAAATGCGCGCGCACGCCGTGGTGACGGAGTCTTCAGCCTGGCACCAGAAAAAATCCGCCGGTACCTGGGGGGCGATCATTCGCCAACCGCTGGCTTACGCACAAATGTTGGGGGTTTAAAAGATGGCAGAGCAAGTAACAGTGGGCTGCAAATTGCCTAACGGTTTAGTGTTGGAAGTCGACGGCCATCGGCAGGCGGTCGCGGGTTACCGCGGCGAAGATGTGCGCATTATCGGCGGCTATGGCCTCACACCGGTCGATAAGGAACTGTGGGACGCCTGGCTGAAGATCCACAAAGATCAGCCGTATGTAAAAAACGGTGTGATCTTCGCGCAGGACAATGGCAACAGCGCCCGTGCGCAGGCCAAAGATCAGGAAAAGTTGAAGTCAGGCCTTGACCCATTGCCGCAAAACAACCCGGCACCGGGGATCAAGCGTGATGATGAAGCGATGAATAAAAAGGAGTAATGCATGGGCGCCGTGGTTTTCAACATCAAGGCATTTCGGGCGCTTTACCCGGCGTTTGCAACGGGATGCGGATCGGCGCCAAGTGATGACCTGCTCGAGGCGCTGTTCAATCAGGCCTCGACCCTCTACCTCGATAATACCGATGAAAGCAAAGTGCAGGATCTGAAAGAGCGCGAGCAGTTATTTTTCCTGCTTGTTGCTCATCTCTGTGCGTTGCGCGGATTTGGTTCAGGACAGTCGGGCGGTCAGGGAAGCGGCCTTGTTGGCCGCATTACCAGTGCCTCAGAGGGATCGGTTTCTGTATCGGTGGACAGCGCCGGCAGTAACGATCAGTCATGGTGGTATCTGCAGACTCCCTATGGCGCGGATTATTGGCAAGCGACCGCGCCCTACAGGACGATGGTTTATCACCCGGGCTCATCGCCATCGCGCTATCCAGATCACTACTATCGGCCGGTCAGGCGGGGGCGCTAAATGGGTGCCAGTGTTCGCGGCGGTGCCGCGTTTAAAGCGCGCCTGGCGCAAATTGCCGACGGCCTGTCTTCGGGCAAGAGCCTCAAGGTGGGTTTTTTGGCCGATGCGACCTATGAAGACGGGACCCCGGTTGCGCTGGTGGCCGCCGCGAACGAGTTCGGAAAAATGGTGATGACCAAGGCCGGGGAGTCCTATTTTCAGCTGCCGCGGCCTTTTTTCCGCAACATGATTTCAGCCAACAGTGCGCAGTGGCCCGGTGAGTTTTCGCAGCTTATCCGTTCATCAAATTATGATGCGCGGTTAGCGCTTGGATTGATGGGGGAGCGGATAAAAAGCCAGCTGCAGGACTCTATCCGTGAGCTCAACTCTCCGCCGTTGGCGGAATCGACCATTAAGCGCAAAGGGTTCGATAAGCCGCTGGTCGACACTGGCCACATGCAGAACAGCGTCGACTATGCCGTTGATGGAGGTGATGAGTGAATTTGCACGGTATTGTTTCGCGCGCCGTCGGCGCGGTTAATCCCTTCGTTGAGGCGCAGATTTATCGATCGCTCGGTGCTGAAAAACGTGAGGATTATTCCCGGGCGCCGGCCTATGACGCGCCCATTCCGATGATGGTACAAAAACAGGCTGTTACCCAGGGCGACACACGGCACCTGGACAACCTGAATATTCAGGGGGTGTTCACGTCCATCTATACGAACGGGAACTGGTGCGGTGTGAGCCGACCGAAGCAGGTCGGCGGTGACAAATTCGTCATCGCGGGCGAAACGTGGCTTGTGGTGGCGGTGCCGGAGAACTGGCCGGATTGGACGAGGGTTGTTGCATGTCTGCAAACGTAACGCTCTCGATCACTGAAAGCGATCTCTATAAAGCCCTTGGCGATTTTCTCCAGGGGCTTTTTGTTGATGCGCAGATCGAGCGCACCCAGCAAAACGGGGTGCCGATGCCACAGGGCGAATTTATCGCGATGACTTCGCTGAATTCCGCCGGGTTGTCTACGGCAGTGGTGAAGTACTCCCCGCCACTGGAGGCCGGACTGGGTATTCAACACATCACGCGGACAACGCGCTGGGAATGTCAGCTTGATTTCTTTGGCGACAGCGCGGAGCGAAATTCCCTGATGTTCGCCACGCTGATCCGCTCGGAGTTTGGCACCTCCGCTTTTCGCTGCTCCGGGGGCGTCTTAACGCCGCTCTACTGTAGCGATCCCCGTCAGACCACGATGATTAACGGCGAGTGGCAATACGAACCGCGCTGGACGCTGGAATTCATCGCGCAAATCAAACCGGTGGTCAGTGCGCCTCTGGCGTTCTTCGACAACGTGACCATCAAAACGACCACAACGGAGTCCATCGATGGCAATTCCAATCAGTAAAGACGTAAAAATCAAACCGGGCGTGCTATCCGCCGTGGGTAATGCGGTCGACCTCAACGGCCTGCTTTTAACCGACAGCCCTTACGTACCGATCGGCGACGTCCCTTCGTTTTCGTCACCCTCGAGCGTGGCCGATTATTTCGGTGGTGACTCTGACGAATACGTTATGGCATCCATGTATTTTCAGGGCTACAACAACGCGACAAAATCTCCGGGGGCGTTGCTGTTCGCCCGATTCAACCGCGCGCCGGCGGCCGCATGGTTGCGCAGCGGATCGTTCAAAGGGGTGACGGTCGAGGAGCTGAAAAAAATCTCCGGTACGCTCACGATCAGCATCAGCGGGAAGAATGCCAGTGCGGAAGTCAATTTCAGCGCGGTAACCAGTTTTGCGGAGGCGGCCGCCGCGTTGCAAACCTCATTGACGGCCGCCGTGGCGACGGTGGTATATGACACCACGCACAATGCCTTCATCATCACTGCTGCCGGCGCCAAGCCGGAAGCGACGACTATCGCGTATGCGACCGGCACCGCAGTGGCACCCATGAAGATGACCAGCGATCTCGGCGCCAAGACCTCCCAGGGGGCGCCGGCGGCAGTGGTTCCCGCGCTGTTCACGGCAATCATCGCCAAGTCGCAGCAGTGGGCCTCATTTTCGACCGTTTTCGAGTGCAAGGATGATGAACACCTGGCGTTGTCCGCATGGGCCAGCGCGCAGGAGGAGCGCTTTTTCTATGTGGCCTGGACCACCAACGAAAAAGCCCGAGTTACGGGCAATCAGGAGCACATCGCGTACAAGATCATCACCGTGAACAATTACGGGAGTGTCGTACCGGTGTTCTGCACTGACGTGAAAAAACCTGCATCCGTATTGGGATATGCCGCTGCGCTGGACTTTACCCGCCCAGAAGGGCGCGTGCCGTTCAAATTCCGCGAATACAACGGGCTGGCGGCCGATGTGACCAGCGGGGATGAGTACGACGTGCTGATCGCCAATGGCTATAACTTCTACGGCAAGTACGCCGCCAATAACATCGTCGAGGATTATTGGGCAGATGGCTCGATCACCGGCGATTTCAAATGGCTGGACAGCTTCGCCGGGCAAATTTGGCTGAACGCCAACCTGCAGGGCGCGGTGCTGGCGCTGTTCAAATCCAACAAGACGATCCCCTACAACAACGCCGGGCGCGCGCTGGTTGCAACCTCGATGACCGATGTGATCGAGCAGTTTAAAGCATGGGGCGGCATTCGTGCCGGGGTGACACTGTCCGCGGCGCAAAAACTGGAGATCAGCAACGCAGTAGGGGAAGACGTGTCGGCGACAATTTTCGCGACGGGGTACTACCTCTATGTCGGTGAAATGCTGCCGGCCCTTCGACCAGGTCGCACCAGCCCGAACTGCGCGTTGTGGTACAGCGACGGCGGCAGCATCCAGAAATTGAATATTGCATCGACGGAGGTTCAATAATGTCCAACACCATCACTTCTGCCGACGCCATCATTACGCTGTCGGTAATGAACCTGTACCCGTCAGGCGTGCAGCTGCAGGGCTTCGCTGCGGATAATATCTACGGGACCGACACGCTGAGCCTGGCGGAAACGGTGCGCGGCGCCGACGGCAAGTTATCGGCCGGCTTCATTTACGGCAACATCAACCAGACGATCTACATTATGCCGGATTCGGAAAGCCGGGACGTGTTCGATACCTGGGCGACCACATCGCGCGCCAGCGTGGCGGTGTTCCGCTGCAATGCAACGGTTATCTTGCCGGCGCTCAAGCGCAAATATAAATGCGTGAACGGCGTGCTGAAGCAGTGGAAGGCGCTACCGGATGCCGGCCGCATTCTGCAGGCCAGCCAGGCGATCATCGAATGGGAATCCATCACTCCGGAGGCGTTTAACTGATGGCACGTAAAGAGACGTTTATCACTATCGACGCCGCCGGGCGCGATCAGGGCAAGGTTTTCAACATCAAGGAAATGTCGGCGTCACAGGCCGAATGGTGGGCTTTGCGGGCGCTCATGGCGATGGGGCGCGGCGGCGTCGAGATCCCCGATAATTTACGCAGCATGGGGATCGCGGCGATGGCTGTTGAGGGCTTAAAGGCGATTTCGAAGATCCCCCCGGATGAGGCCAAGCCGCTGCTTGATGAGTTGATGACCTGTGTTCAGGCCGTGCCGAATCCAGCGGATAAAACCGTGGTTCGCCCTTTGATTGAAGCCGATATCGATGAAGTGGCCACACGCCTTAACCTGCGCGCGGAGGTGTTCAAACTGCACGTGGATTTTTTCGCTACCGCCGGCCGCTAGATATCCCGCCTCGTTTTGCCAATCCTGACAGGCCGTTTGGGCTTGTCGATTACACCAATGTCCCGCACACCATCGCCACCGTGATTTCCGCCGGCAAAGCCTCCAAGGCTGAGCTGGATGCGGTGCTTGGTGTGCAGGACCTGTGGGATTTGTTGGAAATCATCCAGGTGGACGCCCATAACGCACGCGTAATGCAGGAGGGGAAATAGTGGCAATGGTACTTGACGAGCTCGTCCTCGCCCTGGGTATTGACGACAAAAACTTCAGCGCTGGCGAGCAGGCGGTAGTGGCCGGGCTTGACCGCCTGACAGCGGTCATGGAGAACGTTGCGCAGGCGTTCGACACCGGCGAGAAGAAAAGCAGCGAGGCGCTGGATAAAACCGGGAAAAAAGCCGACAAAACAGCCAAAGACATGGAAGCCAGCGGCAAAAAAGCGGCGTCGTTCTTTTCCAGTATTCGCGCCCAGGTGCTGGCGCTGGCCGGCGTCACGTTGTCGCTGGGCGGCCTCAAAAGCTTTGTTACCGGATTCACCAGTAACCTGAACCAATTGGCGACGGCGGCCGATGCCTTTGGCATGTCGGCCAAATCGCTGGATGGCTGGACCAAGGCGGGCGAGGCGTTCGGTGTCAGTGCCAATGAGATTGTTGGCGCGTTCTCCCGCATCAACGATGCAAAGGCACGCTTAAAATCTGGCCTTGGGCTGGATCCACAACTTCAAAGCCTGCTACTGGCCGCCAACCAGGCGGGCGCCAATATCGATCTGGGCCGGGATGGGACTGAAGATATTGTCCGCAAATTGGCAGCCGCGTTTCCAAACCTGAATAAGGATCAGCAGCAGGCCTATGGCAGTGAGCTGGGGTATGGCTACGCTGCGCAGCAATGGTTCGGCTCTGGCCATGCGTTGAGCGATGTTGACCGATTTACAGCGCGCTCAGGCGTTGACGATCAGTCAATCGCGGCGGCGCGAAAGTTTCGCCAGCAGTGGGCAGAGATCAGCCAGGCCTTTGAGAAAACGGGATATATCCTCTTTAACGCGTTGCTGCCTTACATCAAACAGTTCAACGCGTGGCTGAACGATCTGGCGAGCTGGATGGCACAGCACCCGGATGAAATCAAAGCCGCAGTGCAGGGCGTGTTCGATGTTCTGTCGAGCATTGTCGGTATCGCCGGTGAAGCCGCCAATGCGGTAGGAGGCTGGCAGAACGCCATTCTGCTGCTGGTTAGCGCATCGGTGGGTGGCAAGCTGCTTTCCCTGTTTAAAGGACTGAGCGGGGCGCTGATGGGGCCTGCCGGCCTTATTGCAGCTCTGGTGGCGCTTGAGGAGTTTGTCATTAAACCCCTCGAGGAAAAATACCCTGCGCTGAAAAATAACCCCGTTGCGGATGCCCTGAACAATCTGCCATTCAGTGACAAGGTAGAGGGGTGGGGAAAATCCGCTCACGATTGGGTTAAGGATACATTCGGGATCAATCTTCCGCGTGGTGATGGTTACGGGCAAGACCAGGCTCCGACGCAGTTTGCTCAATCTGTACGCCGGCCACAGCCAACAAAGGCCGGTGAGGAAATGCTGGCGTGGCTGCAGCCGAAACTCAGCAAGCTGGAGGAAACGTTCGGGCTCCCTGCCGGGCTGCTGCGCAGCATGGTGATCACGGAGTCTGGCGGCGATACTCAGGCCGTATCGAAAGCGGGCGCCAAAGGGCCATTTCAGTTCATGCCCGGCACGGCGAAGGACTTCGGACTGGTCGGCGATGACGTTTTTGATCCGGAGAAATCAGCCCATGCTGCAGCGCGCTACATGTCGCAGCTGCTGAAAATGTTCGATGGTGATCTGGGTAAGGCGCTGGCGGCGTATAACTGGGGCCAGGGTAATGTTGAGCGCAAAGGGCTCGGCGCGGCCCCGCAGGAAACGCGGGAATACGTGCCGAAGGTGTTATCCAACTTGCCGCAGCCGGGCGCAGGCATGGCGGCGCAGGCGCGCCAGCCGGTCGGCGGTTCGCAATCCACGATCACCGAAACAACCCATATCGGCACTCTGCAGGTGAATTCGCCGGCGGACAGCACGAAAGGGATCATTGACGACGCAAGGCAAAAAATTAATCGCTCCAGCCTTGTGGGCGTGTATGCATCGGGAGTATCGACATGAGGTTTTCCCTGAATCAGGCCACTGTACTGAATGCTGTGCGGGGCGGTGGCCTGCTGTCTGTCGTTAACAGCGTGTTGGCACCGGGATACGGAGTTTATTATGCCTCCGGCGCCAGTGTCGGCACGAAGCCCTTTTCGCCAACGTCATTTGTCGTTATCGAAGTGGGGGGCGAAGCGTCGATCACCACGGCGCCGATCGAGCGAGGTGGTTACACCTCATTCAACAAGGTGCAGCGGCCGGCAGAATTACACATTACGTTTACCGTGGAAGGCTGGACAGGGTTTTCAGGCGGGCTTCCGAACCTGACCAATCTCACGCTGACATCCCGCTCGGACGTGCTGGCCACCCTGGAGACGATGCGCACAACGGCGGAGGTTTATGACATCGAAACCCCCGACAAAACCTATTCGTCCTATGACCTGACCAAATACGATTATCGGATCCGAAGCGACGGCGGCCCGACGTTGCTTACGGTAACGGCGGTTTTTCAGGACGTGCAGGACGTGGCCGAGGTGACCGTCAGCAGCGAGACATCGCAGGCCGACACTACCAATAATCAAATCACCCTGGGAGCGAGCGCCAAAACGGAGCTCGTTACCTCTTCAACGAGTGGTTCCACCCTTTCTGATGTGAAGAAAGCGATCTCCGGCGTGCAGCGCTCGGCGTCGGAATTGGTTGGGAACATTGCCGATAAGGTTTCGTCAGCGGTCGAGGATGTGACCAAACCTCTCGGAGAGGTCACCGTCAGCGCGACGCAAAAGTTGGATGCGGCGGTTAAGCAATTGGCGCGGAGTTTAACCTGATGCTGGAAATTGTACTCAAGCCCCTCAAGTCTCAACGATTCACCGTCTCCCTGAATAATCAGGCCTGTGAAATTCGTCTGGCACAGCGTACCACGGGGCTATATATCGATCTGACCGTTAACGGCACTCCCTGCCTGCAGGGGGTGTTGTGCCTGAACGGCAACAAGATCGTGCGTTACGTCTATCTGCCATTCGCCGGCGAATTATTTTTCGCTGACCTGGCGGGAAACGCGGATCCTGAATGGTCCGGCCTGGGTGAGCGTTTCAAACTTTACTACCTTGCGCCGGAGGAAATGCCGTGAGCTATCAACAACGGGATATCAGGGTGGAGTTTACCCTGGCAGAGGGGCGAACGTTTGACGATCGGGGTAACGTGCTTACCGTCAAGAATGCGCGCTGCTATATAAGCCTGGCGGCGTATGGCGGGATTGCCGGCACGCAAATTACGCTTTATCTGTGGGGGCTCGTGGCCCAGCAGATGGCGGCGCTGAGCTACAAAGGGATTTGGATTGATGGGGCCAAGCCTAATCGGATCCGCGTATGGGCTGCTGACCGCCTGATTTTCGAAGGGTTTATCAGCGATGCATATGCGGATTACAACCAGGCGCCGGATGTGCCGCTGATTATTACGGCGAACATGATGTTTTATCTGCGGGCGAAAAAGGTGTCGCCATTCAGTGCGCAAGGTCCCGTTTCGATCGATGACATTTTGATGCCAATGGCATCATCAGTGGGGCTGAAATATGAGAATCAGGGCGTTAAACGCACACTGCCCGATCCGTATTTCCAGGGAGATATCACGCAGCAGATGATCGAGGCGGCACGGGCTGTTGATGCCGAGATCGATATCAACGTGGAGAAGGTGACGCTCTGGCCAAAGGGAGTATCCCGAAAAGAGCCGGCATTGCTCGTTTCTCCCGACCACGGATTAATCGGGTATCCCATTTTTACCAATGTTGGGCTGAGCATTTCGTGTCTGTTCTGTCCTGATATTTTTATTGGTCGCAAATTGTCGTTGGTGACCTCACTCCCGAACGCCAGCGGCCGCTATGCGGTGCTCGGTGCAATGCACACGTTAACCTCATGGATTGAGGGCGGCCAATGTTCAACATCCTGCGAATTGTTGCGGCAACCTGGGGGCTGATATGGAAAATTTTCATGTAAACGGCTCCGATCTGAATGGTGATATCAACGCGCAGGACTTCGTTATGCGCCAGTTTCTGGGGCGTCATGCGTTTATCACGTTGGGTAGGGTGATCAATGCCAATGGGGAGCACGTGGACATTCGCCCTATGGTGATGGCCGTCGCTGGTGACGGCTCACCTATCCCGCATGAGGTAATTTACAACGTGCCGGTATGGCGTCTGCAGGGTGGCCAAAGTGCGGTGATTATGCCACCGAAAGCTGGTGATATTGGGTTCATAGCGATTTGCGATCGGGATATCAGCGGGGTTAAAGCCACGCGCCAGCCCGCGATGCCGGGATCAAGGCGCACGCACAGCCTGTCAGATGCGATCTATCTGGGTGGTGTGCTGAATGGCGACCCGGTGCAATTTGTCGAGTTTGCTGATCAGCAGATCAATGTAACTTCACCCTGGAAAATCACGCTGAATGCGCCGGATGTTGAAACCAGTGCATCGAAGCGCTTTGCCGTTAACTCGCCGGAAATCGCACTGAACGGCGCGACCGAGGTGAGCCAGAAGTTTACAGCTAAAGGCAAAGCGGACTTGTCCGGCGGCGCCACGATTGGTGGCATCGAGTTTGGTGACCACGTGCATGGTGGCGTGCAATCAGGTAGCGCGCAGACGAATAAACCGCAACAGGGGGCATGATGCAAACTCGCTCACTTCTTCTCGATACGAATACCTGGGATCTGATGCTGGACGACAAAGGCAACCTGGCGGTCACGGACAATCCTTATGCGGTGGCGCAGGATGTGGCGTGCGCCTGCAGCACTTTCCTTGGCGAGTGTTGGTATGACAACACGCTCGGAATTCCTTATTACCCGCGGATCCTCGGCCATTGGCCCGGCACGCAGCTGATTAACACAAAAATGCAGCAGGAGGCGATGAAACTGCCGACGGTCTCCAGCGCGTTGTGTACGGCAGTCTCAGATGGCGATCGCCGCATTGGTGGCGTAATGACGATCACCGATACCAATTTCAACGATTACACGGTGCTGTTATGACGGATGAAAACACCAATTACACAACTGCGGTACCGGCGGTTACGTTTTCAAAAACGGGGCTGCTGGTGCCGGATGAGGTGGACATACTAAACGGCCGGCTAACCGATTTCTCCACCGCGCTGGGGAGCTCGATGGGGACCAGCCTTACGAGCCCACAGGGACAGCTGGCGATGAGCGATTCGGCCATCATCGCCGATAAGAACGATCAGTTGCTGGCGATCGCGAACCAGGTGAACGCGGACTACAGCAGCGGCAGGTTTCAGGATGCGATTGGCCGGGTTTATTTCCTCGACCGCATCGGTGCCACCGGCACGACAGTAACCGGGACGTGCTCAGGGCTGGTGGATACGCTGATCCCTGCTGGAAGCCTGGCACAGGATGAAGCAGGGTATCTCTACGCCAGCCTGTCCGACGCCACGATCGGCGCCGCCGGTAGCGTTGATGTGGTTTTCCAGAACCTCACGACAGGCCCGATCGGTTGCCCCATTGGTGCGCTCAGCAAGGTCTACAAAGCGATCCCTGGCTGGTCTGGTGTGACGAACCGCGCCGCCGGGGTGCCGGGCAACAATGAGGAGAGCAGAGCCGACTTTGAGCACCGCCGACGCAATTCCGTTGCCAACAATGCCCGGAACACATTGAACGCGATCCGCGGCGAGATCCTCGCCAAAGTTCCCAACGTAGTGGATGTATACGTTACGCATAACCCGACCCCGGTAGACAGACAAGTCGGCTCATCCAAATATACATTGAAGAAAAACTCGTTCTACGTTGGCGTATATGGCGGAAAGGCTGAGGATATCGCGGATGCTATCTGGCGCAAGGCGCCGCCCGGTGTCGACATGAACGGTGATTCTTCATACACGATTGCAGATACCGACGGCTATGAGCCGCCATACCCGGAGTATGTGATCACCTGGCAAGGGTTGAAGCCGGTGAGCGTGTCAGTGAGGGGTATCCTGAAAAAAAGCGAATATTTACCATCGGACATTACCGATCAGGTAAAGGGTAAAGTGATCGCGGCATTCAATGGCGCTGATGGGGGCAATCGTGCGCGTGCAGCGGCTGCGCTGGCCGCCGGGCGATTCTATGCGGGCATTTACAGCATTGACCCTTCAAACATCGATATTCTCAGCCTGGCACTGAGCAGGGATGGTAACGCCTTTTCCTCATCCCTCCAGTTTGGAATCGACGAAATTCCGACGCTGGATCCGAACAATATCAGCGTAGAGCTGCAGGAGGTCTAAATTGCAGAATGTGGCCGCCACTGTGCTCGCACAGTACGCCGCCAGCCCCCGCCTTAACGCCCTGATCGGCAGCTTCAACGAAGCCGTTTCCCCCGACAAGTTCGTCGATGATTTTTACGATCTGATCTGGAACATCGAAACCGCAGAGACCTATGGCCTCGATGTGTGGGGAAAAATTGTGGACGTAAGCCGGCGGCTAACGGTCGACGACGACTTTAATTATTTGGGGTTCAGTGAGGCGCGGCTGGATACGCCAACGCGGACAGATCCCCGCCCATTTGACCAGGCGCCGTTCTATAGCGGTGAGAGCACAACGCAGACCATTGAACTTGCGGACCCGATCTATCGCCGTCTGATCATGATGAAAGCCATGAGCAATATCACCGATTGCTCAATACCGAATATCAATCGGATGTTGCGTTACATGTTCGGCGATCGGGGGCGCGCCTATATCCAGAACGATGGCGGAATGAAGATGAGCTATGTGTTCGAGTTTGAACTGTCGACCGCAGAGCTGGCTATCGTCCAGTCCTCCGGCGCGCTGCCGGCGCCGCCAGGTATTAACGTTTCAATAATTCAGAAGGCATAAAATGAAACTGACAGATAAACCGCGTCAGATTGCAGTGCCGTTCGCCAGCGGTACAGCTGACAAAAACACGATCCCCAATAATGCCACGCAGGAAACCAAGGAAAAGGGCAAAGCTGCCTATGACTCTGGCTTTCCGCCACTCACAATGACAGCAATCGCGGCTGGCGGTATCCCACCGCACGGGAAGGATTTTAACGGACTGCTGAACGACATCACTGCGGCAATTCGTTTTTCTCAAGCCGGCGGCCATTATACCTTTGATTCTGCTTTTGCTCAGGCTATCGGCGGATATGCAAAAGGCGCAACGGTATTAAGCGCTGACGGCTCGAAAATCTGGTGGAATACAGTTGAAGCGAACACAACAGATCCGGATGGCGCCAGTGCAGCGGGCTGGAAAAATCTGTTGGCGGATCCCAATGGGCTGTTTCTTCAAAAGTCACAAAACCTGGCGGATTTACAAAATAAAGCGGAGGGCCGGAAAAATCTTGAGCTCGGTACTGCTGCGACGAAAAACGTCGGCACTGGCAGTGGTAATGTAATGGAAATGGGCACGGCGGGTTTGGGTGTCGGGCCAATAGCCAAAAGCGACGCTTACAGTAACATCGCGCAGTTTTACCGCGTAAATGCCTCGGCAGCTAATAAGCCCCCAGCGGTGTCCGGGAACGTATCAGCTGGCGTTGTATGCTTGCCTATGGATGCCGCACCGTCCTCAGGCTACGTTGCTGTTGTTGGCGGTAATATGGCTGCGTATGTTGGTGTTTCTCAAGCAGTGGCTGGTGGGATTACCTGGGCGAGAATTTATACCGATAAGTTTAAACCTACTGCTGCTGATATTAATGCTGTTGCTAAGACTGGCGACACTATGACGGGACAATTGTTTTCCCCCGCTATTTCCACAACGCCAGGAGCAATTCCGTGGGGAGCTGGGCCATTTTCCGAACAGTTGAACAATCAGGCGCCATTCTTTCAGCCTAATTGGCAATGGCCTGTAACATCAGGCGGTGTTTATGTGCCAATAGTTAAAGGGGTGTCAACTCGACAAGGGCAAGGCTATCCAACTGCAGTGAGTTTTGGATATTTGCTCAGTGGTACGCCAAGCTTTGCACAAGCCTGCATCCATGCAAAGGGCGATAATACAGATGTAAATTGGCGATTTGACGCAAATGGCGGGAACTTCTATTGTCCAGGCGGAGTTTATGCAAATAATGCTATTTTTCATGTCGACGGTAATATTACCGGTAATATCTGGGGTGGGTATCTTAGTAACTGGCTGAATCAAAATATATCAAATGCGCAAAATAACGCTCAAAACTGGGCTTATCAAAATCTTGTCCAAAACGTCAGGCTCACTGGACGAATTAACCAGCCTGATACTGGGGGGCAAGTTAGAGCTCCTGACGGTTGCGTGTTTACTGGTATGTCTGGGGCCAACTATAACCCATCTATTTGGGCTTCTTATTCATATGTCCAAGTTTTAATTAATGGTTCTTGGCGAAATATAGGGACTTCTTAATCATGGTTAAATTTGAAAACTTTGCTATTTACAAGCCTGATTTTAAATCCACCGAAGAGAATGAGCCAGCATATAGACCTGATATTCTTTACGCCAGAGATAAAAATGGGCGAGACTGGTACGCCTGTCAGGCGGATTTTAGTCCAGACACGCTGAAGGTCATGTATGACGAGAATGGCATTATCGTCTGTATATCAAAAGACGTCACAGCAATTTTCCCTCCTGGTTTCTCAGTAGCAGAGGTGGCGATTAGCGAAACCCCACCTGAAGCGTGCAACGATATGACGTGGGTATATCGTGACGGAAGGGTGATTAAGCGCACCTACAGCTCTGCTGAAAAACGCAAGATGTTACAGGGGGAGAAAGAACGTCGTATCGCACGTGTTAACCACGTTACGCAAACCCTCAATAGCAAGTTGCTATTGGGTATGGCTACCGATGAAGAGAAAGCCAAATTGCGGGTATGGATGGACTACGTTAACGAGATCGAGAAGATCAGCGATGACACAGATCTTGAAAAAATCGTGTGGCCGGAACCAAAAATAAAGCCCTCATGGTAGAGGGCTGAATAGGTCAATTATTATCCGTTCCCAATGATACAATGGCTGTATTACCTGAAATGAACAGAGAATATTCCTTATTAGTTGAGATTGGTTTAATCCCACTGCTAATCATACGAGAAAGCACATTTTTATTGTTTTGTTCATCTCCATAACCATGCAGAGTCTGCGGGAACCCTTTGTTAATTAGTTGAAAAGAGGCTAAAAACTCAGATGCAGGGCTAAGGAAATAGCCTATTAATGGTTTGTTGTCCACTAACAATTTAGCCCTTTCATTTATATTGACCTGGCCAACTGTTCCGATGGTGGTAATTTCATTATGAGTGAGCAAGTCACGACTGATCATGTTAAAAATAAAATCTTCATACTCGCGCTGTGATTTAATGGCACTGCCTAATTGTGCGCTGAATGCAATTGCTGTAATAACGGGAATTAGTGATAAATATTTCATTTTTGGTAAAAAATAAACAATGGGAATCGAAATTAAAACAAGACACGCTGAGAAGGAAACTAAAGTCCTGGGGAATACCGGAGCATCTTTAAGAAATATGGTTGGCCCCATCAGTGAAACTAAAAATATAATTAGGGAAATAACCAAATAAAGGCTGAATGATAATATTGATTTTTTCTTATGGCGATTTGCAAACAACATGAAAATCAAGCCAGCAACAACTGGAATCAAAAAATAAATATAAACCGGGCCATAGAAATATGATAGCACCATGTTTTTTAATGAACTAAGCGTAGAGGCTAAATGCTCTAGCCCTTCAGTATTAGCTGATATGATCTCTGCGCGTGAATTACTTTTTGCAGCAAAGAATAACATGTAAACCATGTAAAAAGAGACGAATAAAGCTGTTTTTTTAAGTATTCTTCTTATAATGTCAGTGGCTTTACAGTCATTTTTTACTGCTGCGATCATTACGTCTACAGCAAGTAAACCAATAAATACATTTGCGCATGGTTGGTATATGGTTAAAGATAGTACGCCAGCGAAAAGTTTTACTAAAGTTTGTCTGGTAGGATTACTGGCTGTATAGGTATAAGCCATAACCGCTAGGAAAAAAGCAATGGACATGCCTAAAGAGTCATATCTGTAAGCGATATTTTGCAGCATGAATGGATTAAAAATTAGAAGAGCCGCAACTAATTTGTGTGAAGGAATTTCTAACCTCGATAAATGGTCGCTAAGTAAAAGCGATGCCCCACCGATAAACAAGCAGGAAGCAATCATAGTATAGGGATATAGATCAAGGTTATAGTGGCCACTGGCGGATAAAACTTTCATGAGAATATCTGCAACAGGCCGACCTAATCCTCTCCATCCATACTGACCAGTTATGGCTCTATCTAGATCATCCCTATAAAAAATACCAGCTTGGATTAATGGATAAATAAAAAGAAGAGCAATCCCTGAGTAAAGGAGCAGTGCTTTTTTGTCGATTTTACAAAACATTTTAATTCTCATCTCACTTCTTTATTATATAGCGTGGGCGACGTTTGGTTTCAATGTATATTCTACCAATATATTCCCCAAGCACTCCGATTCCTATAAGCTGTACACCGCCAAGGAAAAGAATGGAAACAATAATTGAAGGGTAGCCAGCTACCGGGTTTCCCCAAATAACCTTATCTATGATCATCCATGCGCCATACATGAAGGAAATTGCAGCAACAAAAAATCCAATGTAAGCCCAAACACGAAGAGGGAAGGTGGAAAAACTTGTAATTCCCTCTATTGCCAAATTCCAAAGCTTCCAGCCATTAAATTTGCTGGTTCCTGCGACTCGCTCGGCTCTAGAGTATTCAACAATTTCAACATTTCCGCCAACCCAGCTAAGGATACCTTTCATAAATAGGTTTCTCTCTGGAAGTAATTTAATGCTTTCTACCACTTCCCTGGTCATCAGCCTAAAATCACCTACATTCTCTTCTATGGCCGGTTTACTTATTTTATTGTGTACTCGATAAAACCATTCTGCTGTTTTTCTCTTCATTCGGCCATCGCATTGCCTATCCATACGTTTAGCCAACACCACGTCTGCACCATCTTGCCACTTATTCAATAATAGTGGGATAACATCAATTGGATCTTGAAGGTCAACGTCAATTGGGATAATAGCATCACCGGTAGCGGCTTCCAAACCAGCAAATAATGCAGGTTCTTTCCCGAAATTCCTGGAAAAATTTATCGATTTAACATTTTGATCATCATTAGATAAGGAAGACAGTATTTCTTCCGTTCTATCTGAGCTACCATCGTTGACGAAAACGATCTCTACATCTATATGCTGAAAAGGTTTAAACTGACGCACAGATTGGTAGAATAGAGGAATTGCTTCTTCCTCGTTGAATACGGGAACTACAAGTGAAATTTTCATTTATCTTCCCTGAAGACAACTAACTTAGAATAAATGAAGCCACAGATTAGGCTGATCACTGAAAAAGTAACGAGAGTTACAATTGGGTTTGCATGTAGCATATCTGCTGCCCAACCGACAGAGAATGCCATACCTCCCATAAACAACACATACACCATATAGCGG
Source organism: Serratia sp. CY37869 (assembly GCF_052168895.1). Classification (NCBI taxonomy): domain Bacteria; kingdom Pseudomonadati; phylum Pseudomonadota; class Gammaproteobacteria; order Enterobacterales; family Yersiniaceae; genus Serratia; species Serratia sp. CY37869. The sequence continues at coordinate 2,008,035 of NZ_JBJNLU010000001.1, read as the reverse complement.
TAAGTTGTAGCTTGTGCCTTGAACGTCCACTTGGCGTTAGCAAAGAACGAAACGGTTACAGCGATGCCAAAAGCGACAACATTTGAAACTGATTGTGAGAAACCGCTAAAGAGCATGAGCCCAAAAACAGCCCAGTGAGCCAGGGTATTCATTACCCCTACAGATGCATAACGTATAAAAGTATTCAATGCGTAAAATTCTTAAATGTTGGTTTGCTATATTCTGCCATCGCATGATATTGATGGCAAAATTTTCTAGCCCATCAAGATGATAAGTAAGCACAATCACTATCGTTGGGGCATGGTGACTTACTGTAGTAACAACGTATGACTCCCAGCACGCCGTCCGTCAGCGTTGCCTCACGCCACCTGATAGTTGGGTTCTGGCGCTCCTCTCAGACTGATATCTCAAGGGATAATGTCGCGATAAACATCAGCACAGTGTTCTACTTGTGGATGCGAAAACGCGCTGAAGGTCGAACTTCGATCGTGAGTTGTAGCCTGGAGGGAACTCGGCCATTCATCGAAACTATCTTTCTTTACCGATCAATATCCTACCTTTCTAACAAAAATCCGAACTTTCCCCCGTCAAAATCTTGCGCATATACTGTATAAAAACACAGTAACAAGGCAACATTATGACTTTCTTTTATCCAACACCAAACCCAACCAAGCTCAAAATCCCGCTTTTCGCCGACAAGGTGCCGGCGGGGTTTCCCAGTCCTGCAGCAGATTACGTCAGTTCGCGCATCGATCTGAACGAGTACTGCATCAGCCATCCCAATGCGACCTATTTTCTCTATGCGACAGGTGATTCCATGCTTGAGGCCGGGATCACTGAGGGCTCTATGCTTGTTGTTGACCGCAGCATCAGCCCAGCCCATGGAGATATTGTTATTGCCAGCATAGCCGGCGAGTTCACCGTGAAGCGTCTCTGTTTGCATCCTCGTGCGCAATTGGAACCCATGAACCCGAAGTATGAGCCGATCCTGCTTCATGATGGCGGTGACGATCTGGAGGTGATGGGCGTTGTTGTGTCTTCGATAACGAGGCTCAAGTGATGTACGCGCTTGCTGATGTGAACAGCTTCTACGCGAGCTGCGAAACGTTGTGGCGCCCAGATCTGCGAGGGCGTCCTGTCGTCGTTCTGTCGAATAATGACGGATGCGTCGTAGCAAGGAGCAAGGAAGCGAAGGCGTTAGGGTTAAAGATGGGAGAACCCTATTTCAAAATTAAGCGGGAATTTGAGCGCGCAGGTGGCATCGCGTTCAGCAGCAACTATGAGCTATACGCCGACATGTCTCAGCGTGTGATGGCTGTTTTAGAAGAGATGGCGCCACGCGTAGAAGTGTATTCAATTGACGAAAGTTTTCTTGATCTGACTGGAGTTCGTAACTGCATTGATCTGGATACTTTCGGCCGCCAGGTGAGGGCCAAGGTACTGCGCAACACTGGGCTAACTGTAGGCGTTGGCATTGCCCAAACCAAGACGTTAGCCAAGCTGGCAAACTTCGCGGCGAAGAAGTGGGACAAGACTGGCGGAGTAGTGGATCTGTCCAATGAAGGGCGCCAGCGCAAATTGATGGGCCTCGTGCCTGTCGATGAGGTCTGGGGTATCGGACGCCGGATATCGAAAAAGCTCAACATGATGGGTATAGAAACGGCACTACAACTGGCCGATGCAAGCACTACGATGATCCGCAAGCATTTCAGCGTTGTGATAGAGCGAACCGTCCGCGAGCTACGTGGTCAGCCTTGTCTCGAGCTGGAGGAGTTTGCGCCGACAAAACAACAGATCATCTGCAGCCGCAGCTTCGGAGATCGGATCACCGAGTATGGCCAGATGCATCAGGCTATTTGCATGTACGCGACGCGTGCAGCGGAGAAGTTGAGGGAGGAGCATCAGTATTGCCGGCATGTCAGCGCGTGGCTCAAAACCAGCCCATTTGCCATCAATGAGGAATACTATGGCAACACCGCAAGCATAAAACTGAGCACGCCAACGCAGGATACTCGGGACATTATCGCTGCGGCTATGCGTTGCCTGGATGCGGTTTGGCAACCTGGCCATCGATATCAGAAAGGCGGGGTGATGCTGCAGGATTTTTACAGTCAAGGTGTGGCTCAGTTGGGGTTGTTCGATGAGTACAAGCCACGGCATAACAGCGAGCAACTGATGGGGGTGCTTGATCGGATCAATAACTCGGGGAGGGCAAAACTGTGGTTTGCAGGACAAGGGGCGCATCAGGTGTGGTCAATGAAGCGTGAGCTACTGTCGCCGGCATACACGACACGGCTGAGTGATCTGCCGCGTGCGCGAGTATATTAGCGTTTGTGATTGAGAGTTTTAGTACCTAAATTATTCCGAATTGCTCCGAGGGTTCTGGTAACTATCTGAAATTAAAAGCATGGAATGCAAGGTATAGCAAGGGATTGCAAAGACCGAAAGGTTGATAAGTCGTTGTTAAAAAAGGATATTTTCATTCTTCTTCGTATAAAGGAATCGTATTCGGTCTTTTTTTGTGTGATTGATTTATAAGTAAATTTTACCTAAGACGCCAGCAACAATCCCCGTTTCTCTTTTCGCGTCACAGCCATCAGCCCGAGCTCCCGTCTCACTCCCCAACCGCACCTATCGCTAATTTGGCCGCACCAAAAGTCATTACGTCATCTATGGCGCTGATAAGCTTCGACCATTGCTCCCATCAACGGTTTAACGAGAGTGTCATTATGGGAAATATCCCGGCATCAGGCGCTATAAAAGGTAACCCGCAGTGAACGAGCAACTGAGTCAATTAAAGATGATGTTGCCCGGCTATCTCGAGGCGTGGCGTGAGGGGGCCTTACCCTCTGACTGGGAGCAGGTGGCTAATCCTGAAGTGATCGCCGCCCTGTTGGCGGAGTGGGAGGCGCTCAGCGAGTTGGCCTCTCGGTTCGACTCCGCCACTGAAACACGCGCCGACGCCACCGCGTTTTGGCATGCGCGCGCCGAGCTGATGGCGCAGCGCAATCGTGATCTGATGGTCCAACTGGCGACGCCAATCCGTTTGCCCAGCGCACGGGTGGCCTTTTTTGGCTATGTGAAAACGGCCGTGATGGACGCCAGGCAGGTTAAGGCGGCGATTCGCGATGCCGGTTTTATCGTTGCGGGCAGCGCTCCCAATAAGAACACGGTTTAACGCGGTTTCTTCTCAAATTTCTCGGCAAAAAAGAACCGCAGCAATTTATGGGTCCACAGCAGGATGGCGCCGACCACCACCAGCGAGACGACGAAATGCGACAGATTTTTAGGCGCGGCGTAGCCGTGGGTAAAGGAGACCCCCGCGCCGCTGAGCAGCAGGGTGGCGATCCAGAAGCCGAGCAGCAGGCATAAGGTACGAAACAGTTTAAACATGGTTATCACCAAAAATACGGAAAGCACCGACCGAACGGAGAGGCTCAGCCGGGGCTTTGATTAATTAAAACCGCTTAGCGCGAACAGGTATTGCCGCCTTTATTACTATTGCAGTTGCTGCCGCTGTTTTTGTTGCCGCCTTTCCCCATACCGACGTTGCCGCCGCCTTTGCTGCCTTCCTTGAAGCAGCCGCCGTTGAGCGCGCCCACCGCCAGGCCGCCAAGGCCGCCCAGAGAACCGGTGATCACGCCGTTAACGCAATCCGGCGAGGTGTGCTTGCCGTAGAATCCCTGATTGGATGACCCGCCCCCGTTCTTGTTGCCGCCGTTGTTGTTGACGCGGCCATTGCTGCCGCGGTTGTCGGCAAAGTTACCGGCGCCGGCGATCAGGTGAAAGTGTTTGGCATCGATCTCTTGCATAAAATTCCCTCTTTATCGATTCAGTTAAATTCAGTAAAGCTTGCGCAAGCCAGCTGTTTTTAACAGAAAAAATAGCGGGGGTAATTACCGGTTCGGATAAGAACAGGGGGTTTATTTTGCGATATTTTCCAGACTGATAGAGCACCGAGGAATGATATTTTGGGCGTGTGGATCCGTATCGCTATCCGTTCTCTTGAGCCGGTTAATTTGTTAGCATGGCGCCCCTGGATGACTATTGGTGCAGTACATTGAAAATTAAAGCGTTGTTATTTGTTGCGTTGGCCGCGCTGGCCGGCTGCAGCCAGGAAGGAACCTCGATGAATCAACCCGCAAACGCGAAAGAAGGCCAAACGGAAGTGTTGTTGGTCAACAGCGCGCTGGTGGACTGCGTGGGCGTCGGCCCGATGAAGTGCATGCAGGTGCGCCGCTCCGCGCAGCAGCCGTGGGAGTTGTTCTATACCGGCATCGAGGGTTTCACCTTCGAACCGGGCTATCAGTATCGGCTGAAAGTGCGCGTCACCCCGGTGGAGAACGTACCGGCCGACGCCTCATCGCTGCGTTACACGCTGATCGAGCAGTTGGAAAAGAACAAGGCGTAATGGATCTACCTTGTCACCACCAAATGGCGTTTCATTTGGTGGTGACAACTTCAGGAAAGTTTGTCTTTTTTCTTTCTTCTGGAGGATTCGAAAGTGGCGAAGGCATGTGCAAGAGCAAACCCCAACGCACAGTAGCGTAGAGGCCAATTTTCTTTGGTCCATGTTTCAGAGTCAGCAATAAACATCGCGTTGCCGTTGGCAAAAAGGGTAAATTGCCAGCAAAGGATTAAAAAACATATCGTAACCAGAACGACATAACCCTTGGAACCCAGAGGCGGTCTGAAGCCGTATTTCACGGCCAGACAGGCCGCGGCAGCGAGAGTAGAAAGAATATAATATAAAGTTGGTTCCATCACTGTTCCTGGCTGCCTTTTTAAATGGAATTAAGGGTGAGACATCTGCGCCACCTTCAAGCATCAAGCTGGTTCTTCCCATGTTTCTCCAACCGCGAATATAGTCTGTATTGATGTAGCGAAATAATCGCCAGGCTTCTGGTTTCAGCGACAGTTTTAGTAAACCATAGCCTGATAACAGTAAGTCTACGCCACCTAACGCCATGTCTGCTGCTGAATGGGAATAGCCTAGCGTTGAAGCCGCAGAACGGTACATCATTCGGCCTGGACCAATAGTATTCTTGCCAAATAACAGCGTATAACCGTTTTCGTAGACATTATTGATGCCATTGATTAAAAGTAACGTTCCTGGAATGGCTCCGACGCCAGTCCAATCCAAGCCCACGCCGAGTAAAATTTGTGCTATTCCCGAGAGGAAGCCAACGCCGGCTAACACGTAGGTCACTACGGCGTCATGACTGACTTTCTTTCTCATTACGGCATAAGGTGTCACGGCGTCAGTTCGCAATAAGCGCTCTTGCTCAGAAAGCGATTGATATTCTTGCTTCATTTCTCTCATTGCAACATTCGCCGCTTCACCTACTTGTTGGCATTTTTGCAATTTATCATTCACAAAGCAGTGCATCTCATGTCTGAAGGCATTACCGACTGTCCGATCTTTTAAAAAGTCCCTATTAACGCGCTCTGAGAGTTCTAAAAGCATACGTCCTTGTTGACGAGCCATCGTTTGCGAGTAGGTATTTAAACGTTCCTTTAGTAACAGTGGATTATCCATTTTTCTTTGTTCCTCCCTGGATTTCGACCGAAAAACAGCCACACCATAACGCAACGCCAGAAGCATGATCAACTTTTGCTGATTTTAAGAGGGAAGGCTTGAACGCGCTGAGGGTGCGAAGCGTGGCGCGTGGAGGCATCACGATGCGGAGTTGGGCAACCCTGATCCCTCGACTAAACTGGTCTGTTCACTGCGCTTGTTTTCGCACTTTCTTAAGTATATCGAGAAAATCAGGTATATTGTCCTTCGGTTTTTAGCTACCAAGAAAAAATTACTATGATTATCAAACCTAAAATTCGTGGTTTTATCTGCACCACCGCTCACCCGGCAGGCTGTGAAGCCAACGTCCGTGAGCAAATCGCCTACGTTAAGTCGCGCGGCGAACTGAAAAACGGGCCTAAAAAGGTGCTGGTCATTGGTGCATCCACCGGTTACGGTCTGGCCTCGCGCATCAATGCCGCTTTCGGCAGCGGTGCGGCCACCATCGGCGTATTTTTCGAGAAGCCTGGCAGCGAAGGCAAAACCGGTTCCGCCGGTTGGTACAACTCCGCCGGTTTCGACAAGGCAGCTAAAGAAGAAGGCCTGTACGCGAAAAGCATCAACGGTGACGCATTTTCCAACGAGTGCCGTCAGACCGTTATCGATCTGATCAAGAAAGACCTGGGTCAGGTTGACCTGGTGGTTTACTCGCTGGCTTCGCCGGTGCGTAAGATGCCGGAAACCGGCGAAGTGGTGCGTTCCGCACTGAAGCCGATCGGCGAGCCGTACAAATCCGTCGCGCTGGACACCAACAAAGACGTGCTGGTTGAGGCCGTGGTCGAGCCGGCCAACGAGCAAGAAATCGCCGACACCGTGAAGGTGATGGGCGGCCAGGACTGGCAGCTGTGGATGGACGCGCTGGACGAAGCGGGCGTGCTGGCGGATAACGCGCAGTCTGTCGCTTACTCCTACATCGGTACCGATCTGACCTGGCCAATCTATTGGCACGGTACGCTGGGCAAGGCGAAAGAAGATCTGGATCGCGCGGCGCACGCCATCAACCAGAAGCTGCAGGCCAAAGGCGGCGCGGCTTACGTTGCGGTGCTCAAGTCGGTGGTGACGCAGGCTTCTTCCGCCATTCCGGTGATGCCGCTGTATATCTCCATCGTGTTCAAGATCATGAAGGAGCAGGGCATTCACGAAGGCTGCATCGAGCAGATCCAGCGTCTGTTCGCCACCAAGCTGTACAGCGGTGCGGCGCCGGATACCGACGAGAAACACCGTCTGCGCCTGGATGACTGGGAACTGCGTGACGAAGTGCAGGAAACCTGCCGTGAAATCTGGAAGCAGCTGAACGACAGCAACATCAACGAACTGACCGATTACCAGGGCTACAAGGCGGAATTCCTGCGCCTGTTCGGCTTCGGTCTGCAGGGCGTTGATTACGATGCCGATCTGAGCGGCGAAGCCAACTTCGATGTGATCGAACTGGTCTAAGCGCGTCGAGCGGTCAAACAAGGTCGGGTTAGCCCGGCCTTTTTATTGTCCGCGCGTTGGCGACCACCGCCTGACTCATCAGTCCACTTGATCATTGACAGCAATAAATTATCGTTTTACGATAATTTATTGCTGTTGATTAAGGGATAGAAAATTATGGGCGCTGCGCCAAGGATCCATCTGCCGCTGTATGTGCGTTGTCTGTGTTTGCTCATTATGGCGATGCTGATCGTCAGCACCGGCGTTGAGATGTTCATCATCGTGCGGGACTGGCTGCAGGGCGTAGCCTATCGCGATATCGTCGCCTCTTACCGGGAATATTACCCGGAGCTGCTCGCCTACGCGATCCCGCAGCAACGCTGGGCGCTGTTCGCCACGCTGGTTATCGACATGCTCGGTTATTTGCCCTATTACAGCGCGCTGCTGTGCGGCGCCGGGCTGTTTTATCAATTCTTCCGCGGCAACGTGTGGCATCGTAACAATATGGTGCTGTTGCAGATCATTGGCATCTTGCTGATCGTAGATGTGTTGTTCCCGTCGTTAGCCGGTCTGCTGCAGGTAATGGTATTGACCGCCGATGAAAAAATGCTGTTTATCCTTTATTATGGCGTCAATAGCGAGTCGGTGCGCTCGCTGATCGTAGGCTGCGCAATCCTGGTATTTAGCCGGGTATTTCTGGAAGCGTTGCGGCTGAATGAAGAACAGCTTTCTTTCGTGTGAGAATAGAGTGGCAATAATCGTAAGTCTTGATGTCATGTTGGCCAAAAGGAAGATGCGTTCAAAGGAGCTGGCGGAGCAGGTGGGGATCACCGAGCAAAACCTGTCTCTGTTGAAAAACGGCAAGGTCAAGGGAGTCAGGCTGGAAACGCTGGACAAGATCTGCCGCATTCTCGACTGCCAGCCTGGTGATCTGCTGGCCTGGCAGCCGGACGGCGAAGAGTAAGATCCCAGCGCACTCGGAAGTGCGCTGAGCCTGCTGGCCCATTTCTGCGATTAGCGTTGTCTTATTGAACGATATTTGTTTGATTCAGGTTAATTAAAATAACGGGTGATTAACACTTGCGTATTCTTTTTGTCGCAGGCGATTGCATACGGCGAAAGTTATTAAACTAAATAAACTCGTTTTTCATTTACCGTCACTACCAATAGCGTTATTTTAAGGGAAATAGTATGACATGGCGTAATTCTCTTCTGGCATTGTGTCTTGTATTAAACGGATGCAGTGCCATTCACCCCACTGTTTCATCCTCATCCTCCTCCACTCACTGGGGGAATTGGGGGACACCGCAGCCCGCAACGCGAGAACAGAAACAGCGCATTATCGCCGGCGAATCCGCCGCTGCCGTGCTGAATGAAGGCCGGGTCGGTATCGGCGGTACGCTGGACTGGTCGAAAATAGGGGGGCGCTAACCGCCGCTCTTTATTCGGCGGGGCGGCAGACGTTATCTCAAAGATATTGTGGAACGGTTTATTATTAATTCGCTACTCTGTTTTTCCGATGCGTTATTTATCTTTAAACGATGAATCTCTGCTTGTTGAATATATATCAACATACCCAGACATCCTTACAGGAGTTTTCAATGGCAAAGCGTATTGTCGCCATGTTGATAATGTCGTTGTTGAGTCTGCAAGCAAATGCGGCCCGTTACGATCGGCAATGCGAGGGAATTTCTCCCGTGCTGTTTCAGAAGAAATTGAAAGAGCTGGCGCATGGCCTGCGACAAGAGATGGCTGAGCCGACCCCGCCCACGGAGAATGAGGCCGAAACCCTGGCGCGTCTGGCGGAATGCGATGCCGAAAACGCGAAAGCGCCGGCGACGGGAGGGCAACATGCGCCCGATCCCGCGGAGCCTCAGGTGTCTTCACTCAACGGCTGTTGAACGGTTCTCTGCGTCGTTTTTCGCGGCGCGCCCCAGTCGGCTTATTCATGGAGCTTGTGTATTGAAACTACCTTCGTTAATCGCTGCGGCGCTGGCGCTGCTGGCCTCATTTTGCAGTCAGGCGTTCATCGATCGCCATTCCTCGCCCGGCGCCTCGACGGAAAGTCCCTCTGCGGCGGGGTGTCCGGCGCGGCTGGATGGCTTGTTGCAGCATATTTGGTTGGCTGAACAGATTCAGGCGGAGCGCATGCAGCTGGCGCTGCTGCGTGCGGAGCGGGAAGCGTTGGAAATCCGGTTGCAAACGCAGGAAGCGGCGAGACCTTCCGCACAGGGGCATCAGAGCGCCCGATCGGCCTGTGAGCAGGGTGCCGATATCGTCCGTTGCCTGTCGCTGCGTCTGCGGAGGACGTCTCTGACGGGGCCGCATCGACCGTTTGTCGGCGTTTATTGCCGCGCCTGGCTGAATGGCCGGCCGCTGAATTGCTAAAGATGAGAACAGGGATTTGTCAGGAGTTTATCGATGAAAAGGCTAGTGTTGGTCGGCGTGGCCCTGTGTTGCGCCTGCTTTGCGCAGGCGCGGGTGGATTTGGAATACCACGCGGCGCCGCCGAAGGACAATAAAGTCCCCGAGGAGTACCAGAAAAAACGCAGCGCGCTGCGCCACAAGGTGTGGAATGTCGACAGCCTGACGCAGGCCAATGAGCAGGCGATTGCACGCGAACAGCAGCGCGAGGCCGCAGAAGCCGCCAAGCGGCAGCAGCGACACCTGGAGCAACAGCAGAAAAAGCAGCGCTGCCTGCGGATACACTCGAAAGATCCCCACCGCGAGGCGAGGTGTTACATGTACAACTTCTAGCTTTCAACGTCCGGGCGCTTGCAGCGCCCGGCGTCGTTTATGCCGGGCGGCAATGCTCTTTCAGCATGGCGATCGCGTCCGGCTTCAGCTGATATAGATAAACCGGGCGGCCCGTCGCGCCGTACAGAATGCGGGTGCCGAGAATGCCGCTTTCCGCCAGATAGATGAGGTATTTGCGGCAGGACACCCGCGAAATGCCGATGGCGTTGGCCAGGTTGTCGGTGGAGAATTCGCTGTCGTGCTGCTGTTCTATCCACTCGCAGACCGTGCTCAGGGTGATGCTGGTCAGGCCCTTCGGCAGCTTTTTGCTCTCCTGGCCGCCGGGCTGGCGGCGCAGCAGACTGTCGACGTCAGCCTGCGAAAACTCGCGCTGCGCCAGCAGCTGCGACTGTTGTCGATAGTGGCTGAGCGCCTCTTTGAAGCGGCTGAACTGGAACGGCTTGATCAGGTAATCCACCACGCCGTAGTGCAGCGCCTTTTGCACTGTGTTTACATCGCTGGCGGAAGAGATGATGATCACATCGGTCTTCTCGCCGAGCTCGCGCAGGCCGGGCAGCAGATCCAGCCCGTTCTCCTGCTGCATGTAGATATCCAGCAGCACCAGATCGATGCTGACGCTGGCGTCGGCCAGCAGGGCGCGCGCCTGGCCCAGGGTGGCGACCGTCGCCTGGCAGTGAAAACCGCCGATCTGGCTCAGGTAATATTTGTTCAGCTCCGCCACCATCGGGTCGTCGTCGACAATCAGTACGTTAATCATGGGTTTCGCTCTTGGCCTGATAGGGAAGGTGCACGAAAAATTGGGTCAGCTCGCCCGGTTCGGACTCGACATCGATGCCGCCGCCCAGTTTCTCCAGATGGCTGCGGATCAGCGCCAGGCCGATGCCGCGTCCCGTTCCCTTGGTGGAAAATCCGTGTTCAAAGATGTGCGCGGCGATCGCCGGATCGATGCCGGGGCCGTCGTCGCTGACGATACAGTGTAATTGATCGTCGTGGTGATGGAAGCTCAGGCCGATCTCGTGGCCTTCAACGCCGTCGATGGCGTCGATGGCGTTTTCGATCAGGTTACCGAGCACGCTGATCAGCACGTGCGTGGTTTCCGCGTCGTCGGTTTCCGGCAGCAGGCTGGTTTCCTCGATGGTCAGTTCGATGCCGGCTTCGTGAGCGCGGCTGATCTTGCCGATGAAGAAGCCCGCCACTTCCGGCGAGTGGATCTTGCGCAGCAGTGCGCCGATCTCTTCCTGGTAGTTGCTGGCGGTATTGATGATGTAGTTTTCCAACTGCTGATAAGCCTTCATGTGCAGCATGCCGAGTATCACGTGCAGCTTGTTCATAAATTCGTGCGACTGCACCCGTAGGGCATCGGCGTAGTGCGCCATGCCGCTCAGGCGCTGCAGCAGCCGGCTGACCTCGGTCTTGTCGCGGAAGGTGGCGATGGCGCCGGTCACCTGGCCATTGACGATCACCGGCACGGTATTGGTCAGCAGTTCGCTGCCGTTGAAGCTGATCTGTCGATCGCGCAGCGGTTTGCCGCTGGCCAGCACTTCCGCCAGATGCAGCTGCGCCGGCCAATGCTTGCTGGCGGCGTCCAGCAGCAGGTTTTCCACCGGGCCGCTCTGGCGCAGCAGGCGCTTGGCCTCGTCGTTGACGATGGTGATGCGGGAATCATTATCGACCGCGATCACGCCTTCTTTAATCGACTGCAGCATGGCGTTGCGCTGCTCGAACAGGGTGGAGATTTCGTAAGGCTCGAAACCCAGCATGATGCGTTTGAGCGCGGAGACCAGGAAAAAAGTGCCCAGGCTGCCGACCAGCGCGGCGAAGGCGATGGTCCAATAGATGATCCAGCGGCTTTCCGCCACCACCCGCTGCACGGTGTCCAGCGCGATGCCGAGCGCCACCACGCCGATTTGCCGCCGCTGCTCGTCATACACCGGCACGAACACCCGTAGCGCCGGGGCCAGCGTGCCGCGGTTGATGGCGCTGTTGACGTTGCCCTGCAGCGCCGGCGCCAGATCTTCGCCGATGAAATGTTTGCCGATCAGCCAGGGTTTGGGATGCGAATAGCGGATGCCCTGCATATCCACCACCACCACGAACAGCAGCTCGTTTTGATGGCGAACCTGCTCGGCGAAGCGCTGCACGGCGCCGCTTTGATCGCGTCGCTGCAGGCCGTCTATCACGGTGCTCGAGAGCGCCAGCGTGTTGGCGATAGCGATGGCTTTTTGCTGCAGCTGATCTTGCCCTTCGCGGCTCATCTGCACGAAAAACAGCGCGAACACCACCAGCAGCACCGAAGCGATGATGGCGGACACCATCAGCGTGATGGAGGTGCTCAGCTTGAGCGGCACCCGTTGTTTTGGCATGGCGGTTCTCCGAATGGCGATATCACGGCGTATTCTAGCGAGGAATGAGGCAAGCTGCAGTTACCGGCAGCAGGTTATAGCATGCTGCCGGGTCGCGAAGGGGTTATTTTAGTTACAAAAGCGGGTCACTGCTGGTGGTAGATCTCCAGCGCCTGTTGGCCGCTGGCGCCTTGATGGATGATCGCCATCAGGGCGCGCACCACCTGCGACGGATTGCTGTGTTGATAGACGTTGCGGCCATAGACCATGCCGGACGCGCCCTGGGCCATCAGCGCCGCGGATTTCTCCAGCACCGGGCCCAGCTCCCCCTTGCCGCCGCCGCGCACCAGCGTCGGGCAGCGCGCCGCTTCCACCACGCGGTGGAAATCTTCCACCCGTTCGGTCGGGTCGGCCTTGATGATGTCGGCGCCCAGTTCGCGCGCCAGCCGCACCAGCGGCACGATCTTTTCCACGTCGCCGAGCGACCCGTAGGCGGCGCCCTGGCCGGCCGGGGCCATCACCAGCGGTTCGATCATCAGCGGCATGGCGTAGCGATCGCAGGCGTGGCGCAGGCGGCCGATGTTCTCTACGCACTGGCGGAAAATGCCGGGTTCATCCGGGATCATATACAGGTTGACCACCACCGCGGCGGCGTCCATTTGCAGCGCGGCGAGGATCGGCGCTTCCGGGTTGTGCAACACCGCCCACATCTCACGGTGGCGCGCGGCGTTATAGGCGTTGCCGACGTCGGTGCGCATCACCAGCGCCGGCTTTTCGCGCTGCGGCGCGCGCTGCAGCAGCTCCGCCTGGCCGTAGTTGACCTGAATGGCGTCGGGGCGCGCGGCGATCAGGTTGCCCATCACCCGTTCGATATCTTCCAGACCGATTAAGAAATCCGGTTCGTTGGCGATGCCGTGATCGATCGCCACATCCAGGCACTTGCCGTTATTGAACAGGCGGTTCATCCGCACCTTACTGCTGAGCTGCATGTCAGGTCCTCCTGAGATAGGGATATGTCCATTATTGCCGAGTAAGGATGGTCGGGAAACGCGGAAACCGCAAACTGCGCGCCCGCTCGCAGTTTTTGCCGACGCCCGGCGTGGCGCACGCGCGGGGCGCGTTACCCGATGGCTTTCACTGCATTTGTTAGATCCGTGTCATGTTTTTGTTAATAAGCCATTCCAAAACGCATGTTTCGCTTGTTTGGGTTAAAAAGTTTCAATAATCTCAATTATGAAATAAACATTTAAAAAAGCGGCGAAGACGCGGCTTGCTCTGCCAGGGGTTTATTTCAATTGATTGTTTTTAATCTGTTTTGAGATATCGATCACCATTTTGTTCACGGCCTTAATACGGTGATAACGCGGTAATTTCGCCGTATCAAAGGGATAACACCGACCGTAATGTTGTTTGAATGTAAAAAATATCTTTCATTAGCTGTCAATCAACAGACCACTTCATTCTAACGATTAAAGGGTAACGAACATGAAGCTGAAGAAACTGATCGCCGCCTCCGTACTGATGTGCATGCTGCCGGCCAGCGTGTTGGCGAAAGACATCAAGATCGGCGTTTCCATGGCTTACTTCGATGACAACTTCCTCACTATTCTGCGCCAGTCGATGCAAAACAAAATGAAAGCCGACGGCAACGTCAGCGGCCAGTTCGAAGACGCCAAGGGCGACATCGCGCAGCAAATTCAACAAATCGAAAACTTCGTCAGCCAGGGCGTCGACGCCATCATCCTCAACCCGGTGGATACCCAGGGCGTCAAGCCGATGATTAAGCTGGCCGAGAAGGCCAAGATCCCGCTGGTGTTCGTCAACCGCAAGCCGGAAGTGGCGCTGCCGGCCGGCATGGCCTACGTCGGCTCCGACTCCAAGCTGGCCGGCAAGCTGCAGATGGAAGCGCTGGCCAAGCTGATGAACGGCAAGGGCAACGTGATGATCCTGATGGGCGAGCTGTCGAGTGAAGCCACGCGCGACCGCACCCGCGGCGTGGAAGAGGTGGCGGCCAACTATCCCGGCATCAAAATAGTCGATAAGCAAACCGCCAAGTTCTTCCGCAAAGAGGCGGTGGACGTTACCACCGACTGGATTTTGTCCGGCCAGCAGATAGACGCCATCGCCTCCAACAACGACGAAATGGCCATCGGCGCTATTTTGGCGCTGAAGCAGGCCAAGAAATCCGGCGTGCTGGTGGCCGGCGTTGACGGCACGCCGGACGCGCTGGAGTTCATCAAGAAGGGCGATCTGGCGCTGAGCGTGTTCCAGGACGCCAAAGGCCAGGGCGAAGGCGCGGTGCAAACCGCCGTTCAGTTGGTGAAAGGCGAGAAGGTGGAGAGCAACGTGCTGATCCCTTATCAGTTGATCACCCAGGCCAATTACCAGCAATTCGCCGATAAAAACAAAAAATAAGCCTTGAAGCCTGCCGCAGGCGCTCCACCTGAGCGCCCGCCGCAGAAAACGTGGGTCAGTGCGGAGGTAAGCGGTATGTACCCTTATGTTCTTGAGGCCGAAGGCATCAGCAAGCAGTTCCCCGGCGTCAAAGCGCTGGATAAGGTCTCGATTAAAATCAAACCCGGCAGCGTGCACGCGCTGATGGGGGAAAACGGCGCGGGCAAGTCGACGCTGATGAAATGCCTGATCGGCATCTATCACCCGGATGAGGGCTCGATCAAAATCAAAGGCCGGCCGGTGACCTTCAGCGACACGCTGCAGGCGCTGCATTCGGGCATTTCCATGATTCACCAGGAGCTGAACCTGGTGCCCTACATGACGGTGGCGGAAAACATCTGGCTGGGGCGTGAGCCGGCGCGGCTGGGGTTCGTCAACCACGAACAGCTGAATGAACAAACCCGCGAGCTGCTGGCGCGGCTGAACATCAAACTGCGGCCGGAAACGCTGGTGGGCGAACTGAGCATCGCCAGCCAGCAGATGGTGGAGATCGCCAAGGCCGTATCCTACAACGCCGACGTGCTGATCATGGATGAGCCGACCTCGGCGCTGACCGAAGGTGAAGTGGTGCACCTGTTCGCCATCATTCGCGAGCTGCGCGAGCAGGGCAAGGGCATCATTTACATCAGCCACAAGATGGACGAAATCTTCGCCATCACCGACGAAGTGAGCATTTTCCGCGACGGCACCTTCATCGCCTGCGACAAAACCGAAAATCTGACCAAACAGTCGCTGATCACCATGATGGTGGGGCGTGAGCTGACGCAGATGTTCCCCAAATTCAACAACAACATCGGCGAGGAAGTGCTGCGGGTGGCCGGGTTGCGCCGCAGCGGCTGGTTCCACGACGTCTCGTTCAGCGTCAAACGCGGCGAGATCCTCGGCGTCGCCGGGCTGGTGGGCGCCGGACGCAGCGAAGTGATGGAAAGCCTGTTCGGCATGCACCCGGCGGACGGCGGCGAGATCTTTATCGAAGGCCAGGCGGTGAAGGTGGATTCCCCGGCGAAGGCGATCGAGAGCGGGCTGGCGTTTCTCACCGAAGATCGCAAGAAGTCCGGCCTGTTTCTGGTGCTGTCGGTGGTCGAAAACATGAGCATCGTCAACCTGTCGGAATACATCGGCAAGAACGGCTTCGTCAGCCATGTGCAGATGGCCAAAGACTGCATGGCGCAGATCAAGAAGCTCAACATCAAAACGCCGACCATGGATCAGATCATCAATAACCTCAGCGGCGGCAACCAGCAGAAGGTGCTGATCGCGCGCTGGCTGCTGGCGCAGCCGAAAATCCTGATCCTCGACGAACCGACGCGCGGCATCGACGTGGGAGCCAAAGCGGAAATCTACCGCCTGATCAGCGAGCTGGCCAACCGCGGCGTCGCCATCATTCTGGTGTCTTCGGAGCTGCCGGAGATCCTCGGCATGAGCGATCGGGTGATGGTGATGCACGGCGGCCGCATCACCGGCATTTTGGACAAAGACGACGCGGACCAGGAAAAGATCCTGGCGCTGGCCTCAGAATAACGAAGGGTGAACATCATGAGTAACGTAAAGATTGAGAAGCCGCTCTCCGCCGATTCAACGGGCAAGGGATCGCTGTTCTCCGGGCTGAGCGGCAAAATGCCGAAAGACACCGGTATTTTCATCGTGATGCTCGGCATTGCGCTGATCTTCGAAATCCTCGGCTGGTACATGCGCGATCAGTCGTTCCTGCTTAACCCGAACCGCCTGCTGCTGATCGTGCTGCAGGTGGCGATCATCGGCATCATCGCGGTGGGCGTCACCCAGGTCATCATCACCACCGGCATCGATCTCTCATCCGGTTCGCTGATTGCGTTGACCGCGGTGGTGGCGGCCAGCCTGGCGCAGACCTCGGACAGCATTTCGCCGATGTATCCGGGGCTGCTCGATCTGCCGGCGGCGATCCCGATCGGTGCGGGGATCGGGGTTGGCATCGTCTGCGGCTTTATCAACGGCTTCCTGATCACCCGCACCGGCATTCCGCCGTTCATCGCCACGCTGGGGATGATGGTATCGGCGCGCGGTCTGGCGCAGTACTACACCAAGGGCAACCCGGTCAGCTTCCTGTCGGATGGCTTCACGGCGATCGGCCAGGGCGCGATGCCGGTGATCATCTTCCTGGTGATCGCGGTGATCTTCCACATCGCGCTGAAGCATACCCGCTACGGCAAATACATCTACGCCATCGGCGGCAACATGACCTCGGCGCGGGTTTCCGGCATCAACGTCAATAAGTACCTGGTGACGGTTTACACCATCGCCGGCGGGTTGGCGGGGCTGGCGGGCGTGGTGCTGGCGGCGCGCGTCAGCAGCGGCCAGTCGAGCATGGGCATGTCCTATGAGCTGGACGCCATCGCCGCGGCGGTGATCGGCGGCAGCAGCCTGATGGGCGGCGTCGGGCGCATTACCGGCACGCTGATCGGCGCGGTGATCCTCGGCCTTATCAAAAGCGGCTTCACCTTTATCGGCGTCGATTCTTACATTCAGGACATCATCAAAGGCGTGATTATCGTCGCCGCCGTGTCGATCGACATGCGTCGCAACTGCAAAAAACACTGATTGCCGTGAATTGCCGCCGGCGCCAAGGTTGGCCGGCGGCGTTTTTTTACCCGGGGGGACACATCATGAACTTTCTGAAAGGGCTGTGGCTGGCGGCGGCGCTGTGCGCTTCCGCGCCGGCATGGGCGCAAACCATCGGCGTATCGATGGCCTATTTCGACCAGAACTTCCTCACCATTATCCGCCAGGCGATCGACAAGGAGGCCAAAGCGCGCGGCATTACAGTGCAGTTTGAGGACGCGCGCGGCGACGTCGGCCGCCAGACCGATCAGGTGCAGAGCTTTATCAGCGCCGGGGTGGACGCGATTATCGTCGATCCGGTCAACTCGGCCAGCACGCCGGTGATGACCAAAATGGTGCAGGCCGCCGGCGTGCCGCTGGTATACGTGAACCGCACGCCGGGCGACGCCAGGCTGCCGCAGGGGGTGGTGTTCGTCGGCTCCGACGAGCGGGAGTCCGGCACGCTGCAGATGGAAGAACTGGCGCGGCTGGCTAACTATCAGGGCAATGTGGCGGTGATGATCGGCAACCTGACCGACGCCGGCGCGCTGCAGCGCACCAAAGACGTGGAGCAGGTGGTGGCCAAATACCCGAAGATGAAGGTGGTGCAGAAACAGAGCGCCAACTATTCACGCAGTGAAGGTATGGACCTGATGATGAACTGGCTGACCAACGGCGAAACGATCGACATCGTCGCCGCCAACAATGACGAGATGGCGATCGGCGCGATCATGGCGCTGCAGCAGGCCGGCAAAGCGGACAAGAACGTGCTGATCGGCGGCATCGACGCCACGCCCGACGGCCTCAAGGCGCTGGCCTCCGGCAAGATGCAGGTCACGGTGTTCCAGGATGCGGTCGGCCAGGGCAAGGCGTCGGTCGATGTGGCGCAGCGCATGATCAACGGCGAAAAGCTTGAGCCGTATTACTGGATCCCGTTCGAGTTGGTGACGCCGGCCAATCAGGAGAAATACGCGGCCAAACCGTGAGTTCGCCGTCGGATCCGCGTTGCCGGGGCGCTGCTTGCAGCGCCTTTTTCATGGCGCCAATTGCATGTCCGCTTGCGGCCAGCGCGGCGCGGGATCTTGCCTCACACTGAGGCTCTTTTACGGTGTGAGGATAAGAGATGAACGCATTGAACGGTAAGGTGGCGGTGATTGGCGGCGCCAGTTCGGGGATCGGGCGGGCGGCGGCGCTGTTGTTCGCCCGGCAGGGGGCGACGCTGGTGCTGGGCGCCCGGCGCGAGCGGCTACTGGCTGAACTGGTGGGGGACATTCGGCGCGAGGGCGGCCGGGCGTTGGCGGTAGCCGGTGACGTGCGCGACGAAGCCTTCGCCGAACGGTTGACGGCGACGGCCGTCGATGAATTCGGCGGGCTGGATATCGCCTTCAACAACGCCGGCACGTTGGGGCCGCTGGGGCCGTCGCTGGCGCTCAGCGCGTCAGAATGGCGCGACGTGCTGGAAACCAACCTGTCCAGCGCTTACTACAGCGCCAAATATCAAATCCCCGCCATGCAGGCGCGCGGCGCGGGCTCGGTGATCTTCACCTCCACGTTCGTCGGCCACACCGCGGCGTTTCCCGGTACGGCGGCCTATGCGGCCAGCAAATCGGGGCTGATCGGCCTGACGCAGGCGCTGGCGGTGGAGTTTGGCGGACACGGCATTCGGGTGAACGCGCTGCTGCCGGGGGGCACCGACACGGCGATGGGGCGGCAGATGAGCAATACCCCGGAAGCATTGGCGCAGGTGGCCCAGCTGCACGCGCTGAAGCGGTTGGCGATGCCGGAGGAGATCGCGCAGGCGGCGCTGTATTTGGCGTCTGACGCTTCCTCGTTCGTCACCGGCACCGCAATGCTGGTGGACGGCGGCGTTTCCATCCAGCGCGGCTGAGGCTGTCATCGCCCGTGGCCAGGCGCCACGGGCCCTACGCGCGGCGTTACCAGCCTTTGACGGCGTCGCCCTTGTAGATTTCGGCGGCGCTGGCCGCCACTTCATCGGTCTGATAGGCCTTGACCAGATCCTTCACTTTCTCGCTGTCTTTGTTGTCGATGCGGCTGGCGAAGATGTTGACGTAAGGCGAGTTTTTGTCCTCGACAAACAGCCCGTCCTTCGCCGGCGACAGACCGATCTGGCTGGAATAGTTGGTGTTGATGATCGCCAGCGTCACCTGCTGGTCGTCCAGCGCGCGCGGCAGCTGCGGCGCTTCAATCTCGACGATTTTCAGCTTTTTCGGGTTGCTGACGATGTCCAGCGCGGTCGGCAGCAGGCCGACGCCGTCTTTCAGCGTAATCAGCCCCTGTTTTTGCAACAGCAGCAGCGAGCGGCCCAGGTTGGTCGGATCGTTCGGCACTGCCACCTGCGCGCCGTCCGGTAGTTGGCTGAGCGCGGTGATTTTCTTCGAATAGCCGGCGATCGGGTAGACGAAGGTGTTGCCTACTGCCGCCAGCTTGTAGCCGCGCTCCTGCATCTGTTTGTCCAGATACGGCTTGTGTTGGAAGGCGTTGACGTCCAGATCGCCGTTGTTCAGCGCTTCGTTCGGCAGCACGTAATCGTTGAAGGTCACCACCTCCACGTCCAGATCGTATTTCTGCTTGGCCACTTTCTGCACCACCGCCCACAGCGACTGATCGATGCCGGCGCTGATGCCGACCTTGATGTGGTGATCGTCCTGTGCGGTCGGGCCGCAGGCGGTCAGCAACAGCGTGCCGGCGGCGGCCAGCGCCAGCGTGAGGTTTTTCAGCGTAAATGTCATTTCCCCAGGGTCCTTGTCAACATTGCCTGCTAATTTAGGCGGGCAGAATAGTGGCAGTGACTGTAGGTAATCGCTGAGCTAAAACAAAATACTGATTCACTATGACTAATAGCGATTGGCTATGAGTAGCCGCCGCCCGGCGCGATGCGGATTGCTTTGACGGCGAATCGGCGGGCTTATTATGATAGCCGCTGGCCCGCGAGGGCAGACTGGGTACTGAAACGAAGGAAAAGACAATGCGATTGAACACTTGGAGCAAGGCGCTGCTGCCGCTGGTGGTGTTGGCCTGCGTCTCGGCGACTCAGGTTCGGGCGGCGGAGAGCGATACCGGGCCGATCCCTAAACAGCTGCTGGGCAACTGGCGCGTCAGCAAAATCGTGCCGACCCAAACCACCGGCTGCTGGGATCAGCAGCAGGCGCAGAGCCTGATCGGCGGCAAGATCAGCTATAAAGCGGATGCGTTCAGCTGGAACGGCACGGCGCTGAAAAGCGAGGGGGCTACCGTCAGCACCGTAGAGGCGCAGGAGTTTGTCGAGGACAACGCCGGCAGCAGTTCCTACATCGATTTCCCGATGCTGGGCATCAGCACGCCGTCGGTCGAGCGCGTGGCCATTCAGCATGCCGATATCGCTATCAAAGGCATCACCGATCAAGGCACCGAAGGGGTGCCCGGCGACAACGTGCTGGTGAAAGACGCCAACACGCTGATCCTGTCGTTGTGCAACGTCTGGTTTGAGGCGCAGCGCGAGAAGTAATTTCTGCCTTCAGCCCCGGCAACGGGGCTTTCCCACCGCATCACCTCCCGCCACGAGTGCCATTTCTGAACTAAAATTAACCATAACGATATGACCCCGGCGTGATATCGGAGCCTCGGCTCTACCGAGTCCATGACAGGAGGCGCTATGTGTTACCACCATATTGTCATCGCCACCGATCTGAGCGATGACGGCAAACGGCTGGTCGAAAAGGGGGCGCTGCTGGCGGAAGCGCTGAAGGCCAAACTCTCGCTGATCTATGTGGACGTTCATTACGACACCTACCACGCGGCGATCGGCTTTTCTGAGCGCAGCGACGACGGCGTGCCGTTCGAAGAGAAGATCCGCAAAGAGCTGGAACCCACCACGCAAAACGTCAATTACCCGATCGCGGAAGTGATTATCGGGCGCGGCGGCTTCGTTGACGAACTGCGCACGGCGATCGTGGATAAAGACATCGATCTGCTGGTGTTCGGCCATCACCACGATCTGTGGAGCAATCTGTTTTCTTCCACCCGCAACGCCATCAACCAGTTGAATATCGACGTGCTGGTGATCCCGATCCGTTCATAAGCGCGATCATGCCTCGTCCATTCACTCCGCGCTGCGGTGCGGAGTTTCTTTTGCAGCAAAAAATGCCTTGCTCGGTTGCATAATACATAAGTGAATACTAATGTGTTTGTATGAACGAAAATGACATCTTCAAGGCGTTGGCCGATCCGACCCGCCGCTGCATCTTCGACAAACTCGCCGCCGGCAGCATGAACGCCAGCGCGCTGCGCGAAGGGCTGACCATCAGCCAGTCGGCGATGTCGCAACACCTGGCGGTGCTGCGCAATGCCGGACTGGTGCGCGAGGCGAAACAGGGGCGCTTCGTCAATTACCAGGTCGACCCGGAGGGGCTGGCGCAGATCGCGCAGTGGCTGGCGAAGTACCGTGCTTACTGGCCGGCGCGCATCGACGCGCTGCAAACCTTGCTGAAGGACATGGATCAATGAACAAACAGGCCGAGTCGCCGCCGCAGGAACGGCTGGTGTTGGAATATTCGCTTGATGCGCCGCCGGAAAAAGTGTGGCGAGCGCTCAGCGTGCCCGAATTGCGCGAGCAGTGGCTGCCGACGGGAGATCTGGCGCAGGCAGAACCGTTGGCCGCCACGCCGGGCGAA
This sequence comes from Serratia sp. CY37869, assembly GCF_052168895.1. NCBI lineage: Bacteria > Pseudomonadati > Pseudomonadota > Gammaproteobacteria > Enterobacterales > Yersiniaceae > Serratia > Serratia sp. CY37869. The sequence continues at coordinate 1,986,241 of NZ_JBJNLU010000001.1, read as the reverse complement.
GTGGTGAGCTATCGCCTGCGCGACGACCAACCGCCGTTTCTCGAAAGCGTCGTCACCCTGCAGATCGTGCCGGACGCCGGCGGCGGCAGCCTGCTGCGGGTGATCCATCAGCTCGACGCCGCCAACGATGGCCCGACGACGGTAATGCGCGCCGCCTGACGCGTTAAACACCTTTCTCTTTGTTGCCAACCCAGGAGTTCACCGATGCGTGAGAAGATGATGCTCGTCCCGATGGTGGTGGAGCAGACCAGCCGGGGAGAACGTTCCTTTGACATTTACTCGCGCCTGCTGCGCGATCGGATCGTGTTCCTCAACGGCGAAGTCAACGATGACGTGGCCGAAATGCTGTGCGCCCAGCTGCTGTTTCTGGAAGCGGAAAACCCGGAAAAACCGGTCCACCTGTACATCAACTCGCCGGGCGGGGCGATCACCAGCGGGCTGGCGATTTACGACACCATGCAGTATATCCGCGCCCCGGTGCATACGCTGTGCATGGGCACCGCGCGCTCGATGGGGTCGTTCCTGCTGATGGCCGGTGAACCGGGGCACCGCATGGCGCTGCCCAACGCCAGCCTGCATGTGCACCAACCGCTGGGTGGCTTTCAGGGGCAGGCGTCCGACATTCTGATCCAGGCAGAGGAAATGAAACGCACCAAAGACCGGGTGATCCGGCTGTATGCCCAACATTGCGGCCTGAACGAAGAGGAAGTGGAGCGGGTGTTGGATCGCGATCGCTTTATGACCGCCGACGAAGCGGCGGCCTGGGGATTGATCGATCGGGTATTGCGGGCGCGGTAAAGGGCTCAGGAGTGCGTGGCGGATTGTTGCGTTTGCCAAACGTGTTCAAGTCCGAATTCGACCATCGCGAAATAGAGGCTGAAATAGCGCTCCGCCATGATGAAAAACGAACTGTTGAGTTCGATCACCACGTTATTGGTGGTGGTCAGCAGGCCGGATTTTTCCGCCGTATGCAGAATGCGATTCACGTGCGCGCGTGAAACGGAGCAGGACTTGGCGATTTTCGCCGAGGAAAGCAGCAGAAACGGGGAGTCCTGTCGGATGCTTTCGATATGCAGCATCAGCAGCACCATGTGGCCGGCGTCCTTGCTGATAAACAGCCCGGACTGTGGCACCAGATCGATCAGGTAGATCTCCTTGAGCATCAGTTGCCCGTAGGCGGCGAAAAAGGCGGGGAGAAAGTCGGGCGCCGTCAGCAGCGCCGCGATGGGCATCTGTGGCGCCAGCGCCTGATAAGGCCGCGCCATTGAGGCGATCAGCGCCTGAGTTTCCGCCAGCGCGTGCGGCGTAGGCTTATAGCGCAACTGGCGTTTGTCATGCTCGCAGGGTTTGACCTCCAGCCGGCGCCCGACCCGTAAAAAGAACAGAAAGGAATCCAGGGAGTTCTCGCTGATCATATTCTTCCCTTTGAAAAAGGCTTTGATGTCTTTCAGCGCGGCGGCGGGCTGGTGGTAATAAATGGACAGGATGGTGGAGCAGATGATGAACCGGCTGTTCCTGAAAATGATTTTGTAAAACAGCGGATGCTTCTTGTAGGTCTCTCTCAATAATTCCCCGTGTTTGACGATAGCGGTGTGAAACGCCGCTGACTGCCTGATGTTGTTGGCCTGTTTCTCCAGATGAAACTGTAGCTGGAATCTGCTTAGACTCATTTTCCCTATTTCCTGTACTTAAAAAAATGCGCTGCTTTTTATCGTTATGGGTTTGCTGTGTATGGCTTGACGATCTGCTGGCCCTGGTCGTTGATGAGGGTGGCCTGAACGGTGGCCCGAGAAGGGAACTCGGATGCCGAAACGCCGTCGAGGTGATAATCCCGCGAGCTGAATGGCGCGGTCATCATGTCGCTTTCTTGCCGCACCGGGTAATCGCGCCTGTCGGCGTGCACGGCGATGCGCGCGAACGAGAGATAAAACGCCGATCGGTTTTGACAGCGCAGCAGATAACCGTCCGGCGATTTTTGCAGCGTGAATGAGACGGCCTCGGCCGCGTTTTCGGCTTTTCCCTTCAGCGCCCTGGGCCGGTAGAAGATTTTCATCTGGGTGTTCATCGCCAGCGTTACGCGCGACGCCAGCGGCGGCGTGGCCGGCCGGGTGGGCGGGATCTCATACAGGTTAAGCCAGAACACCGACTCTCTGTCGGCGGGCAGGTTCGCGCCGGCAAACAGGATCCGCAGCCCTTTCAGCGCCGAAGGCTGCAGCGCGAATACGCTGGGCAGGGCGACAAACGGCGCGCGAGACAGTTCGGGGGCGGCGTTGACGTCACCGTTATCGACCCAGGTTTGCGCCACGATCGGGTAACCGTTGGTGTTGAGCAGCATCAGGGTTTTTTCCGTCTCGCCCTCGTGAAAGATCACCCGCGTGGCGGAGGCGATGATGCCCGCCTGCGCGCCGATGGAGGCCAGCGCCAGCAGCAGGGCGCATCCCATAATCAGGTATTTCTTTCTCATCATTGCACCTTAACCCAGACGTAGGCCCTGGCATCCACCTTGCCGGCGGTGACGGTTTGCCCGGGCAGCCGGGCGAGCGTGGCGGTGAGCTGGGTGGTGTAGTGGGTAAACCCCGCTGCGGTGCTGCCGCCGCCGCTGGCGCCGTTGAGCACCGGATACCAGCCTGCGTCGCTGCCCTGCGGGCATTGCCCGGCGCTGCAGCGCGCCCAGCCGACAAAGTTCATCGGCGCGCCGTTGCCAGCGTTGGCGAGCGCGATGCCCACGCCGGTGGCGACGCTGCTGTCGGTGCCGTAGCCGCTGGAGAGCAGGTAACTTACGCCGCCGTTGGCGCTGACCAACCCGAGCCGCTGCGCCGCGACATAGCTTTCATACGGCACCTGCAGGCCGAGGGCGGTATTGTTGCTGCTGACGCCGGACACGGCGGCGTTGTCGCATTCGATATTGAGGGTGAACTGCGCCTGTGAGGTTTGCCCGGCGGTCAACTGGCTGACGGAGAGGGTCGGCAGGATCACCAGCGGCGTGACGTTGCGCGCCACGCAGGTGGCGGTATAGGTCAAGGAGGAGATCGGTGCGGTGCCCATGCCCATCGCGTTCCAGCGCCCAGTGCCCCAGGTGGCGTAGTTGGTGGCGGAGTCGCTGCCGATAGGATCCGAGGCGATGCCGGGCCCCTGAAAGGTGACATAGCCGTTCGGCTGCGTGCAGGTATAGTTCGAATTGCCGGTGGTCGAGGCCATACCCACCAGCGGGTTGCCGGCGCTGTAGCCACAGTAGTTGCTGGCGCCCGCGCCCGGCAGCGAACTGATGCGGATCAGGTCGGCACGGATGGCGCTGAAATCTTTCACCCGGATCTGAATTTTGCTGCCGACGGTGGCGTAGCGGGTAATCGGCGCCGACTGCCAGTAACGGGTAAAAACCTTGCCGGAATCCAGATGGGTCAAACGAATGCCGACGTAAGGGAAGTAGGTGGCGTAATAGTTGGGGTTGCCGTCCCTGGCGCCCAGATCGTAATAGCCGCCGACGCGATCGTCGCCGTTGGTGGCGAAGACTTCATAAATTTGCCCAACATCGCCGGCATCGCATTCATACAGCACCTTGTTTGGGTCGGGATAGCGGGTGCCAGAGGTCAGATCGAACACGCTGGTGCCCAGCGGCGTGCCGACGGGCTGCAGATAGGTGCTGGTCAGGTTGACCCGACCCAGCGCCGTGCCCACCCCGCAAGGATCGCAGCCGGAGTCGATCCAGGGGGCGACGCGCGTGCATTGCGCCAGCGCCGCGGGCGCGCCGAACAGCGACAGGGCGAACAGCGCCGGGGCGGCGACCAGATAAGAAATGCGTTTCATCGTCTCTCCTGAGATAAGTTAAACGGGTTAGCGGCACGGAGCGCTGAGCCGCTGAATCGGGCTGTCTTCCGCGGGGGGCAGGCGATAGTGCAGCGTGCACTGCTGGCCGGGCGCGTCGCCCCAGTTCAGCATCAGCGTGCCGGCATTCCGGTCGCTGCGCAGATACACCTGATTGGCCTGGCCAACCATGCCTACGCTGTTGCCCGCGTTGTCCAACACGTTGGCGCCCATCGGGATCGGCGCGTTGTCGGGACGCTGTGCGGTAATCAGCAGCGCCTGGCCGCGCACGGTGTTGAAGCGCAGGCGCACCGTGGCGCCGGCGTACGGGGCGACGCGTTGCTGGCCGTCCTCCAGTTCCGCTTTATCATTCATGCCCTCGGGGTTCAGCGCGACGGTGTTGTAGTGATAGGGCACCAGCGCCGGCGCCAGCGCATAGCCGAAGCGATCGACGCGCGCGCCTTGGCCGCCCATCACCTGCGCGCCGTTGGCGCCGGGCGCCTCTATCAGGGCGAAGGTGTCACCGACATACGGCCCTAATGTCACGCCGCCGCGGTGCGCCACCACCGCGCCCTGCAGCGACAGTGAGCCTTGTCGATACTGGCGCGCGGTGGAGAACGAGCCGGTGACGTTGGCGTAAGGCAGGCGGGTTTGCAGGTTGCCGCCCCAGATGCTTTGTTGGCGATCGTCGTCGGTGGTGAAGTTCAGGCCGTAGCTGACCGGCTGTTCGTCGCCGACGCTGCCCGACAGCGCAGCCTGATAGTTGCCGCCCTGACCCTGGCTGTGGTTGGCCAGCAGCGAGACGCTGGGGGCGGATGACGAACGCCCGAGCGGGAAGCTGAGCGACAGGGCGGTGACGGTTTGCGTGTTCTGCGCCAGCGGCGCGCTGTAGACGTTATCCAACGGCCCGTAGCCGCGATAGTCGCCGTTGCTGTAGCCCAGGCTGCGGGTGCGGGTGACGGAGAGGTTAAGTGCCACGCCGTTGCCGAAGGTTTTCCCCCAGCCCAGCTGGAGCTGATTGTCGCGGCCGCGCTGATCGCGGTAGTCCTGGGTCGAGCCGGACATCGTCAAGCTGCCGAACGCGCCCATGCCCTGATTGACGGCCACCTCGAAACGCGAACGCTGGCGGTAGGAGTCGGACTGCCAGCGTTGGCCGGTGACGGCGGCGCGCCGCACGCCGAGCACGTCGCTGAGATCGCGGAAGCCTTCGGTGGAGTAACGGTAGCCGGCGATGGATAAGGTGGTGTCCGTCGGGCTGAAGGTTCGGCTGTAAGAGAGATGCAGCATCCAGCCTGAGGCGCCGCCGTCCGGCAGGCTGGCGTGGGAATAGGTGGTGTCCATGCCGAAGGCGCCCAGTTCGCTGCTGTACACGCCGCCCAGCATCATCGCCTGATAGCCGTCCGCCAGCTGGTTGCCGACGTTGAAGGTCAGGGCGTTGGTCAGACCGTGCTGCCAGGTCACTTCGCTGAACAGATCGTTGTCGCCGACGTAGCGGGAACGGCCGACGATGGCGGAGTAGCGCGACTGGCCGGGGCGGATGGATTCCGGCACCGCGGCGAACGGCACGGTGAAGGTACTGACGCTGCCGTCGGCTTCCGTCACCACCACGGTGAGATCGCCGGCGTAGTTGGTGGCGTACAGATCGTTGATGGCGAACGGCCCCGGCGCGACGGTGGTTTCATACAGCGTGCTTTTGCCCTGCAGCACCGTCACGCGCGCGTTGCTTTTCGCCACGCCGCGTACCACCGGCGCATAGCCGCGCTGCGAATCCGGCAGCATGCGGTCGTCCGAACTGAGCTGAATACCGCGAAATCCCAGGCCGGAGAAGAAGTGCCCGTCGGTAAAGCCTTCGCCCAACAGCATTTCGCTGCGCCAGGGCAAAATTGCGCGCTGGACGTAGCGGCGGCTGGTGTCCAGGTGGCCGCCGAACTCCCGATCGTAGCGGTAGCTGGACTGCTGGCGGTAGCGCCATAGCCCGAGGTTGAACCCGCCGTTCAGGTTGGCGTAGGTCGAGTCGAGATCGCGGGTTTGCCCCTGTCGATAACTGACGTGGTACTGGTTGAGGTTGTAATTGACGAAGGCCATCGATTCGCCGCTGTCCAGGCTGGCGGGATTGACGCTGCCGCGCGGCTGGCCGTTCAACAGCGCCTGCGGAATGCTCAGATCCAGCCGCAGCCGCGAAATGTCCGCGTTCACCGCGATGTCCTTGAGATCCCGACCGGGCAGCAGGCATTCTGCTTCGGCGGCCGCCGGCGGATTTTTCAGCCCGAAGCGCGTCAGCTGCGCGCGATCGAAACAGGGCAGTACCTGCTTGCCATCGCGCACGAAACGAATTTGATCGCGCTCAAGAAACTGGCCGTTGAGGTACAGATCGATCTGATAGCTGCCGGGGGCGACGGCGTCCTGTTGGTTGAATTGACTCAGGGCGCTGTTGCTCAGCACGCTGCCGCGCAGCAGCGCGGGATCGAAGGTGTAGCCATCGGCGGCGGCGCAGCCCAGCGGCAGCGCCAGCAGCGCGCAACACCAGCGTGCGGGAAGCGGCGTCGCCTTGCGAGCATCGAACATGAAAACCTCCCTGTCTGGTTTCAGCGCGCGACGTTCAGGGTGCGTGTGATTTCCACCCCATAGTCATTGATGACGCGCAGCGCGATCTGCCGCACCTCACCGTTCACCGGCCAGCTGGCCTGCGAAAACGGCGGGATCAGGTCCGCCTGCGGGATCGCGGTGCGTTTTGCGCCGCTGAGTATCGCGGCCTGGCTGACGTTGGCGTAGTAGCCGGTCGGGTTATCGACGCGCAGCGCGTTGCCGACCTGGCGCAGGCTGAGCTTATCGATGACGTGATTGGCGTCGCCGGCCAGCCCGGCCGGGCGATAGAACACTTTCAGGCGATTGGTGACCACCAGCAGCAGTTTGTTCTTGTCGCTGTCCGTCTGACGCACGGCGGGCACCTGCAGGAAGTTGAGGTAGAACAGCGATTCGCGATCGCGCGGCAGCGGCTGGCCGACGAACGACAGCCGCACCATCTGCCCGCTGTGCGGATTCATGCGGAAGATTTGCGGCGAGGCGACAAAAGGCGCATCGGCGTTTTCCGGCGTGGACTTGGGGTTATTGATATCGAGCCAGATCTGCATCAGCGCCGGGGCGCCGTCGTCATTGGTGAATTGCAGCGTTTTTTCCCGCGCCTCGGCGGGGTAGATCACGCGATTGCCGAGCAGCGTGACGCTGGCCGACGCGTAGCTGGCGGCAAAACTCATCAGGCAAAACGATAGGGCGGCCCAACGGCGGGCGTAACGGGTTATCTGCTGCATAAACGTGAACCGATAAAGGGAGCGAGTCATTCAGCGCCGTCCGCTAAGGAACGGCGCTGTCATCAACAGGTATGGCGCCTGACGCCGGCTTATCTGTAGGTAATGGCGAACTGGGCGGTGGCGATCACCGAACCGGCCGCTACGCCGGTATCTTCCGCGTAGTAGCGAGCCACCAGGTTCTGCGAGGTGGACGTGGCGTCTTTCGCCAGCGTCATCGCCGACGTGGTGACGGTAGAGCCGCTGGCGAATGACAACGGTGTAGTGGCGTCGCTGTCCAGCAGTTGAATGGAAACCTTGGCCGCATCGCCCGCGTTGCCCAGGTTGCCGTTGGTGGTTGGGTTGTTGCCCGCCAGCACGGTTTTGATCGCCGTATCGCTGGTTGCCGCCGCACAGCCCGTGACGTTAACGGTAAAGGTGGTGTCGCCGGCGGTGGCGCCTTTGGTGGCGAGCTGGCTGGCGGCGACGGTCGGCAGCAGAACAACCGGGTTGGATTGGTTGCCGTTAATATTCACCGAACAGGTTTGCGTGCTGACTTCGCCTTTAAATTGCACCGTATTGGACGAGGCGGCCGCACAGGCGCCGGAGAGAGCCAGCATGGATAATGCGACTAATTTAACATTCATGTGAAATGCCCTTTAATTTACTTTAGAGAAAAGCTTTCCTGACAGTAATAATTTACTGACGTGCGGTTGTTGATTAATCATGTTGCGCAATTGTTTTTTAAACGCGTCGGCAAACATGGATTTTCATCCTAACAAACTAAGAATTTTCCCTATAGATATTTTGAATAAGGCAATAAGGTGATGGCTCCTGTTGTTACATTTGCTTTCATTTTCGCTTATATCATACAAAATAGAAAATAGATCTATATCATTGCGTTGCATTTTTATTGAATTGTCAGTTTTTGCGAATGAAATAATTTGAAACATTCATGCCTTTTTTGCGTATTAATCAAAGCGCTGGCTGTTGCGTGATTATTTGAAAAACATGTTATCAAGATGTTTTATATCGGTGTGCTTTGCAGGCGAATTACCCCAAAAAAGAGCAGCGACAAGCCGCCTGAGGTGTGGAAGCATACTTTTACGCTGATAAGGAGAATTAAAGTGAGAGTGATTTATATCGACGGTTCGCCGCTGTGCCGTTTGGGGATGAAAACATTATTGGGAGAAGGAGTGATAACCTTATCCTCGCCCAATATTAATATTATTAAAAATATAAGCCCTGCGCCTGATTTAATTATCATGGATTTTCCCCATGAAATTTATCGGTTCGAAGCGTATTTGCGATTTATTCACGCCTCACGTGCTGAATATGAAGGCGTCCGGATACTGTTCTTCGTCGATAAGACTTCGCCGCTGATCCTGGCGTTTATCGCGGCGGCGCAGCCGGATGCGATTTTGCACAAACGGGAAGCGCTACAGGTGGTGCGGGAGACCTGCGCGGCGCTGAGCCGCCGGGAAAAGGCGAGCGAACGGCGCGCGCTGAACAGGCATCGGGCGGCGGCGATCACGCCCGGTGAGGCGGCGGTGCTGTGTGAAACGGCCCGTACGGAAGATATCCGCCTGACCGCGCGGCGGCTGAATTTGCACCCGAAAACCGTTTATTCGCACCTCAACAATGCCGGCAAGAAGTTCGGCATCCGCAATCGGGTGGAATTGCTGAAGATGATTGCGCTGCTGTAGATCACAACGAACGGGCTTGGCCGACGGCCAGCCGCCATTGCGTCATTTCGTCGGCGCCCGGCCCGGCCGCCAGCGCCAGGTTTTGCGCCGGCAGCGATTCGCCGGTCACGGCATCCACCGCGCGCAGGGTGGCAGGGTGGCCGGTTACGCGGTCAACCACGCGCAGCGGCGGCCCGGGCAGCTCGGACAGATTCCATTTGTCGCCAATCTGAATCATCGCCATCACCAGCAGCCCGAGATCTTTTCCTTTCTCCGTCGGCAGATACTCATAACGAGCGGGGCGCGTTTGGTATTGCCGCTTTTCGATAAGGCCGTGGCTTTCCAGGGCCTTGAGCCGGTCGGCCAGCGTATTGTTGGTGATGCCGGTCGAGTGGCGCAGATCGTCATAGCGCGAGAGCCCCAGCAGCAGATCGCGCATGAGAATAGCGCCCCAGCGATCGCCCAATGCCGACAGCACGTGCGCCACCGAGCACGTCATGCCTTCAAACCCTTTTGCTTTCACGTTGCTTTACCTCCGCTTGCCGCCTGATTGCCGAGAATGTTATCGCCTCGGCTTGATAACTTCAATAATTGGAGTTATTACTCTTATTATTGGAGTTTGTATTTAACAGCGGATGATGGCCTGAACGCCGGCCCGAAACCCGCGCCTTCACCGAGGAGACAACGTTATGCCACTGTGGCAGATTTACCACCCTGAGCCGGCCTTCAGCGCCGCCGATAAACGCGCGATTGCGCAGAAGGTCACCGCCCTGTACCAAGACTTTTTGCCGCGCTTTTACGTCAACGTGTTCTTCCACGCGCTGCCGCCAGGTTCGGCCTATCTCGGCGGCGAACCGGCCGATGATTTCGTGCGGGTGACCATCGACCATATCGCGCGCGCCATGGACAACGACGCAGAGCAGCAGCAATTCCTGGCGGCCTGCACCCGCATCCTGCACCCCTACATCGCCGCCCGCGGGCTGCGCTGGGAATTGCACGTCGACGAAACGCCATTCTCGCTGTGGACGATAGACGGATTGAAACCCCCGTTGCCGGGGACGGCGGCGGGGGAGAGGTGGCGCAAGGAGAACCGGCCTTCGGCGTGGGAGGGAAGTTGATGGGGGAGCGGCGGCGGCAAAACGCTATTCGCCACCGCGAACCGTTATCAGCGCTTAGCCTTTTCGCTTAAAGACCTTCTGCCGCAGCCAGTGTTTGATCTGGCCCCAATACTCTTTGCCCAGCAGGGCGATGGCAATGACAAACAAGGTTTCACCGACCACAACAAGCGTAGAGACAACGACAATCTTGTAGGGGATGTCGAGGAACGGAATGACAGGAAATGCCAGCCAATACAGCAGAACTACGATAAGCATGGCAAACCCGGCTTTCTTCCTCCCGCTCAGGTTCTTGCTGCGTGCCAGCAGGCTGGGCAACTTGCGCAGCCAGTTTTCAAGATCGTCAATCAGGGTATAAACGACAGGGATAACCAGCAGGCTCAGCACGGTGGAGGTGATCAATCCTCCGATGACGGCCACCGCCATCGGGCTGCGGAAGCTGGGGTCGGCACTGCCGAAACCCAGAGCCACGGGCAACATGCCCGCCCCCATCGCTAACGTCGTCATGATGACGGGGCGGGAACGTTTGTGGCAGGCATCAATCAGCGCCTCTGTCCGGCTCATGGGTTTATTCAGCACTTCGCCATTCGGGTCGTAATGGCCGCGCCGTGACTCGATCGCATAATCGACCAGCAGTATCGAGTTTTTGGTCGCAATCCCCATCAACATGATTAACCCGATCAGGGATGACATCGTGAACGACTGGCCCGCCAGCAGTAACCCAACGAATGCGCCGCCCAATGACAGCGGGAGCGCAGCCAGGATGGTGATCGGTTGGAAGAAGTCTTTGAACAGCAGAACCAGCACGACATAGATGGCCAGGATGCCGGCGACCATAGCCGTGCCGAAACCGGCAAACAGTTCCTTCATCATTTCGTCATCACCCTGCACAACCTGGTGCACGCCGACCGGCAGATTCTGGATTGACGGCAGCTTCGCCACCTGAGCGGCCAGATCCCCGAGTTGGGTGCCCGACAGTTCCACGTCAAGGGTCACGCTGCGTGTGCGATTGATGCGATTAATCTGCGCCGGCCCACTGCCTTGCTCAATATTGACGATCTGATTGAGCAGCACCGGGCCTCTGGCGCCGGGTACGGTCAAACGTTCAAGTAGCCCCATATCTTCACGGATGTCCTTTGACAGCTTGACGACGATCGGGATCTGGCGCTGCTCCACGTTGAATTTAGACAGAAACTGATCGTAGTCACCTACAGTTGCAATACGCAAAGTATCGGCAATTGCGACGCCCGATACCCCCAGATCGGCCGCTTTGGCGAAATTGGGTTGCATGAGGATTTCGCTGCGCGCCAGCCCGGCACTGGAGGTAATGTTACCGAGGCCGGGGAGCTGCCGCAGGTCACTTAATACTGAATCGGCCGCCTTAGCCAGCAGCTGAGGATCATCGCCGGCCAACACCAATTGGTATTTTTCACCTGAGCCGCCAAACCCCACTTTGCTGCGAACCCCCGGAAGTGCTGCCATTGCCGTGCGTATCTCGCCTTCGATGACCTGCTTCTTCGGGCGCGCTTGACGCGCATCCAACAACACCGTCAGCGTTGCCATGCGAACGTCGGTTTTCCCATCGGAAGCCATGACATCGCCGCCCGTTGCACCGCCACCGAGGGTGGTATAGATGTTACGGATATGCGGTATGGGCGCCAGGCGATGCCGAGCGAGTTCTGCCATGGCCTGGGTTTGTTCCAGCGTGCTCCCTGGCGGCAGCTCCAACGTCACCTGCGTCTGGGAGTTGTCATCTGCAGGGAAAAAGCCCTGGGGCAGCAGAGGGATAAGCATCAGAGAGCCAATAAAGAATCCGCCGGCCAGCGCCAGGGTGAGCCCGCGGTGCCGCAGCGTCCACCGGCAGGCGCGCAGGTAGATCGCCATCCAGAAAGGATCGCGCTGAGGGCGCGTATGCGGTTTCATCAGGTAGGCGGCCATCATCGGCGTCAGCAAGCGTGCCACAACCAGCGAGGCAAACACCGCCAGCGCCGCCGTCCATCCAAACTGCGTGAAGAATCTTCCGGCAACGCCGGACATGAAGGCCGTCGGCAGGAAAACGGCGATCAAGGCAAACGTCGTGGCGACGACGGCCAGGCCGATTTCCGATGCGGCATCCATCGCGGCCTGGTACGGCGGTTTACCCATGCCGATGTGGCGTTCGATGTTCTCCACTTCGACGATGGCGTCATCCACCAACAGGCCAATCACCAGCGACAGCGCCAGCAGCGTGACGATACTGAGCGAAAAGCCCATCATGTCCATACCGATGAAGGCCGGTAAAATCGACAGAGGCAACGCCGCCGCCGAGATCAACGTCGCCCGGATATCGCGCAGAAACATGAAGACCACCAGGATGGCGAGAATGGCGCCTTCATAGATCATGTGCATGGAAGCGTCGAACTCCTCCTGCACAGGCCGGACAAAGTCGAAGACCTGCGTGATGTGCAAATCAGGCCGCTCCGTGCGCAACTGCGCCAGAACTTTTTCAACCTTGTTGCCGACCTCGACTTCACCGGCGCCTTTGGCGCGCGTGATCTCAAAGCCAACTACCTTCTTGCCGTTGAGGAGCGCAAGTGCACTGCGTTCCGCAATGGTGTCTTTCAGCGTCGCCACGTCGTCCAGGCGAAAACGTTGCCCGCCGGGCAACGACAGTTCCACCGCGGCTAGTTCATCCACGTTCTTGACGCGGGCGACCAAACGCAGCGGCTGTTTTCCCCGCCCCAGATCGACTCGCCCGCCCGTCGCGTCCATCTGTACATCGCGCAACTGGCGGGAAACTTCGGCGGCGGTGGCGCCAATCGCCTCCAGTTTGACCGGATCGAGTTCGACTTGAACCTCGCGGTTCACGCCGCCCACACGGGTGACCGACCCTACGCCGGCGACGCCTCTCAGACGCCGCGACAGGGTATTGTCCACGAACCAGGACAGTTCATTCTCATCCATCTTGCTGGCGCTGATGGAAAAGGCCAGGATAGGTTTGCCCGTGATGTTGAGCTTGCGAACGATAGGATCACGTAAATCCGTCGGCAACTCGGTGCGAATGCTTTGCACGGCTGACCGGACTTCATCCACCGCTTCCTGAACGGGTTTTTCCAGACGAAACTCCGCTGAGATATCGACCAGCCCATCCTGGATCGTGGTGCGCAGGTTCTTCAACCCCTGTACCGAAGAGACGGTGTCCTCCAGCTTGCGCGCCACCTCCGTTTCGAGCTGGGGCGGCGCCGCGCCCGGAAGCGAAGCGGACACGGTGACCGTAGGCACATCCATGTCCGGGAAGCTCTGGATCTTCATCAATTTGAAAGAATAAAAGCCGGCAACGCTCAAGATGACAAAGAGCAAGATAGACGGAATGGGGTTGCGAATGGACCAGGTAGAGATATTCATGATGGGCCTCTTAGCGCGCTTCCGATGACTGGGAAGCATCGGTGGTGTTGGCCAACTGGACTTTATCGCCCTCATTGAGGAATACGCCGCCGCTGGCGACGATGCGTTCCGCGCCTTGAAGACCGGACAGGATCTCCTGCTGGTCATTCACCAGACGGCCTATCGCGACTTTAAGCGGATGTGCACGCAGCTCGTCATCTACGGTGAACACCAGGTGAAAACCGTCGCGCGCCACGACGGCGGATTGCGGCACGGTCAGCCCTTGCCGATCGCCGACCGTAATCAGGCCGCTGGCATACGTGCCGGGCCGAATGGGAGAGGCGTTCTTCGCTGTCGATGGGAGGATGTCCACATAGGCAATCCCGCGGCGCGAGGTCGAATTGACCGTCGGTGCGGCCAGGCGCACGACGCCTTCCCAGGTGTTACCGCCAGGTGAGGCGATCTGCGCTTTTTGCCCCGGTTGGATTTGTTCCAGCTGCTGCGCTGACAATTCCGCTCGCCATTCAAATTTTCCCTGGCGGATCAGACGGAACATCTCGGTGCTTTGCATAGGAACTGAACCGATCGTGGCCGATCGCGCGGAGATGATGCCGTCATCGGGGGCGCGCAATATCGTCTGGTCCAGTCGCAACTGCTGGGCCGACATGCGTGCTTTCGCCGATTCCAGACGCGCCTGCGCCGTCTTTTCCTGGGTTAACAGTTTTTGGATATCCTGTTCACTCAGGCTGCCGACACCGCGCAGCAATCGCGCGCGTTTTCCATCCGCTTGCGCATTCAGAGTGACCGCTTTCGCTTCGTTGAGATCGGCTTTCGCCAGCAGCCAGTCATTCATCACGGAGTCGCGTGTAAATTCCGCCAGCGGTTGGCCCTGGCGCACCACATCCCCTTCCTGCACCAACAGTTTTTGCACGCGCAGCCCATTGGCTTCCGGGCTGATGATCGCCTCTTGCCAGGCCGCAACAGAGCCATTGGCCGTGACGGTGCGGGAAAGGGACTGTCTTGCCGGCGTTGTCAGGGTCACTGTCAGCGTCGGTTTATCTGCCGGTGGGGCAACCTTGTCCGCCGGCGTATCGCAGGCCGATAAGGCGGCGGCAATCGGCATCGCCAGCACGGCTGCATGCAGGCTCCGCAAAGACCAAAAGCGGGGACGCGTGTTTTTAGCTATCAGTTGTGTCATCGGGAGAACCCATAAGGTGAATGATTTGTCGAACCTGTCGCCAGCGGCGCGGCGATGTATTGCTCTGTATTGAATTTCAAACGAATACGGCGCTGTCCTGCAGCGGTTCAGCCTGGCGTTGAATCCTTGTTCGCTCTGACGAAGTGAACAAACGCCGTATCCACTTCCGCACTGTCGATCGCACGCGGCTATGATGCTCAGGCGGTTCAGCCTGCCAATCCGCCGCGCTTTCGCCGGGGTCGGTATCCACGCTCGATAGATCCAACGTCCAGGGAACAGAATGCTTGGTTGTGTGGCGGTTGATCCCGCTTCCATCGGCAGCGGTCTTGCCACGCTCGGCGACTTCCTTCTGAGCAGATTGAGACGCCCGGCGAGGGGGCGTTTGTATCGCCCGTTCGAAGGATTCAGGCAATGGCGCGCTTTGGGTAGAGAACGCGTGTTGTCGCCGGCAGGTACGCGATGCGTAATAGAGGGCCGCAGCCTCTGTCGCAACCAGTTTGCGGGCGTCATTCCATAACGCTTGAACGCACTCCAAATTTGCGCGCGCAACCGACGTTTGTGCTCCGCGCTCATTCTCCAAGTGACTGGGCTTGCCGGCCGGAGCGCGCAAGCGCCGGGCGCCGGATTCATTTCGGGCGGGGGGCCATGCATTCCACACAGACACATGCGCCGAGCCAGGCAGGGAGGCCCGCCATTTTGTTGGAACATGCTGGGTTCCTGACAAACGGTCTGATGCAGGTGCGGTTGCGCAAGCGCAGAGGATCAAAGACACGCTGAGAATAAGAGAAACGAATATGAGTCGGCGGAGCCTTGGATAGGCCCGTGTTCGCAGCATTTTTAGTTTTGAAACGGGTGGCATGATTGTCGTGTCTTTTTAATGCGTGAGTACGCACTCATTATATAATTAAAAAAAGAAGCTAGATGGCTGTATGAGCGTCAGGAAGCTCAATGGCTCGCATCATGGCTTCATAACCTGCGCGTTTGTAAATATCCAGCAGGTGAGGTTTTTGAACGGCCATATCGATAACGCCATTGGCCATTACCGTGCAAATCATGCCCTGAAACTCGCTCGACTGCGGTAAATCCAGCCCCTGGACCAACGGAATACCCAGTTGGGAAATATCACCGAACCGTACGCTTCTTTCCCTCTGTGCGCTGGATAACTTGCCGGAGACCATCAATTTGTTTCCTGTCGCATACGCGGCGGGATTGGCGAGCGCCCAGTCAATGTAGGCATCCCAGGCGGCCTGCATGTTATCTTTACCAGGCGAAACGTCCTGCAAGCTTTGCGTCAGCAGGCACTCCATTTCATCAAGCAGGTAATCGCAGACTGCGCTCAGCAGTACGTCCTTATTTTCAAAGTAGCGGAACAGCGTACCCTCCGAGACGCCAGCCTTCCTGGCGATGGCCGATGTGGGCGCCGCTAATCCTTGTTCGGCAAAAATGTCGGTGGCGGCCTGCAAGAGCGCCTGCTGCTTTTCTTCACTGCGGGGACGGGCCACTTTGCGGCTCCTTTAATAAGTGAGTAAACACTCATTATAAGACTGCAACGGAAGATGACAAGCTTTTTCCTGTAGGACAAAGTATCAACACGAGAGCCATTTTTCGTGCAGCGATGCGGATAATGCCGTCATGAAGGGCGTAATAAAACGTACGGCGAAGATCGTTCAGTGGGAAAGAACCGGGAGGGTGAGACAGCGTCCAGGTTGCCAAAACGCAGGCCCTGGAGACAAAAAAAATCCACGCCGAAGCGTGGATTTTTCCGTTTCCGGCAGCGGAGAAAAGCGCTGCGGAGAGAGGCTTAGACGTTGAACAAGAAGTTCATTACGTCGCCGTCTTTGACGATGTAGTCTTTACCTTCGGAGCGCATTTTGCCGGCTTCTTTGGCGCCTTGCTCACCTTTGTAGGTGATGAAGTCGTCATAGGAGATGGTTTGGGCGCGGATAAAGCCTTTCTCGAAGTCGGTGTGGATCTTGCCGGCCGCCTGCGGGGCGGTGGCGCCCACCGGGATGGTCCAGGCGCGCACTTCTTTCACGCCGGCGGTGAAGTAGGTTTGCAGGTTCAGCAGTTCATAACCGGCGCGGATCACGCGGTTCAGGCCCGGCTCTTCCAGGCCCAGTTCGGCCATGAACTCGTCGCGCTCTTCGTCTTCCAGCTCGGCGATGTCGGATTCCACGGCGGCGCACACGGCAACCACCACGGAGCCTTCGGCGTCGGCGATTTTACGCACGGTGTCCAGGTACGGGTTGTTCTCGAAGCCGTCTTCGTTGACGTTGGCGATGTACATGGTCGGCTTCAGCGTCAGGAAGCTCAGGTATTTGATCGCCGCCTTGTCTTCATCGGTCAGATCCAGTGCGCGCAGCATGCCGGCGTTTTCCAGGTGCGGCAGGCATTTCTCCAGCGCCGCCAGCTCGGCCTTGGCGTCTTTGTCGCCGCCTTTGGCTTTCTTCTGCACGCGGTGGATAGCGCGCTCGCAGGTGTCCAGGTCGGACAGCGCCAGCTCGGTGTTGATCACGTCGATGTCTTCGGCCGGATCGACCTTGTTGTTGACGTGGATGATGTTGTCGTTTTCAAAGCAGCGCACTACGTGGCCGATGGCTTCGGTTTCACGGATGTTGGTCAGGAACTGGTTGCCCAGGCCTTCACCCTTGGACGCGCCTTTCACCAGGCCGGCGATGTCGACGAATTCCATAGTGGTCGGCAGAATGCGTTGCGGCTTGACGATCTCGGCCAGCTTATCCAGACGCGGATCGGGCATCGGCACCACACCGGTGTTCGGTTCAATGGTGCAGAACGGGAAGTTGGCTGCTTCAATGCCCGCTTTGGTCAACGCGTTGAACAGGGTGGATTTGCCTACGTTAGGCAGGCCGACGATACCGCATTTGAATCCCATGTTGTAATCACCTTAAATATCTTAACTATCAGCTGGTTAGGTTTAACCGGCTGCATAAAGGGCAAAATAATGCCGCCATTATACACGTAATGGGCGTTTATCTCGATCAGACTTGCTTGGCCGGGGCGAGTGCCGTGCGGGCGACCGGTTTTTGATTGAGATTTGGATCACATTTACCCATACTGGCCGTTCCGATTAACCGACAGGAAACGCGCCGGATGTATTTCTTGCCTACGCCACCCTGAGCTGTGCCCGCCTGCAGTCTGCCGCGCCTTGCGGTACCCCATACCCGCTACGCGGGGAGATGATGTCATCTGTCATAAGTGAATAATGCATGTTTAACCTGAGTAACGTCAGGATCGCGGACGTTAAAAATGAAGTCCTGGCGGGCTTTGTGGTGGCGGTTTCGATGATCCCCGAGGCGGTCGGCTTTTCGCTGGTCGCCGGTCTTTCGCCGATCGTCGGTTTGCATACCGCGTTTATTATCGGCCTGGTCACGGCGCTGTTCGGCGGCAAGCCGGGCATGGTTTCCGGCGCCGCAGGTTCCATTGTGGTGGTGCTGATGAGCCTGGCGGCGCAGTACGGCATGGGTTACGTGCTGTGGGCCACGCTGTTTGCCGGGGGGATCCAAATCCTGATCGGCGCCTTCCGGCTGGGCAAGTTCATTCGTCTGGTGCCGCTGCCGGCGATCCACGGCTTCGTCAACGGCCTGGCGATCGTCATCATGCTGGCGCAGCTGAAGATGATCGCCGGGCAGGGGCCGCTGATGTACGGCCTGGTAGCGCTGGCGATTGCGGTGGTGGTGCTGTTCCCGCGCCTGACCAAAGCCATTCCGTCTTCGCTGGCGGCGCTGCTGGTGGTCTCGGCATTGGCGATCGGCCTCAACCTGCACACGCTGCGGGTGGGCGATCTGGCGGACATTTCCGGCGCGCTGCCACACTTCAGTTTGCCGACGGCGCCGTTTACCCTGGAGATGGTGCGGGTGGTGTTGCCCTATGCGGTGGTGATTGCCTTGGTCGGTTTGATCGAATCGCTGTTGACCATGACGGTGCTGGATGAAATGGGCGGCAAGAAGGGGAACGGTAACCGCGAAAGCATCGCGCAGGGCGCCGGTAACGCGGTGTGCGGCCTGTTCGGCTGTTTCGCCGGCTGCGCGATGATCGGCCAGTCGATCATCAACTTTACCTCGGGTGGGCGCGGGCGCATCTCCGGCATGGTGGGCGCCATCCTGCTGATTTTGTTCGTGGTCAGCCTGTCGCGCTATATCGGCCTGCTGCCGGTGGCGGCGCTGGCCGGGGTCATGCTGGTGGTGTGTTACAACACCTTCGAATGGAGTTCGCTGCGCCGTTTGCGCCGTATGCCGAAGGCAGACGCGCTGGTGATGGTCGCCGTCACGTTGATCACCATCTTTACCGATCTGGCGGTGGCGGTGATTAGCGGGGTGATTATCTCGGCGCTGGTGTTCGCCTGGCAGCAGGCGCGCATCCGCGTGCGCCAGCGGCAGGTGACGGGCGACGTGGCGGTGTATCAACTGGATGGCCCGCTGTTCTTCGGCTCTGCCGCGGCTTTCGCCGAGCTGTTCGAGCCGCAAAGCGATCCGCAGAACGTGGTGCTGGATTTTGCCGGCACCCGGGTGATGGATTCCAGCGGCGTAGAGGCGATAGATAAGCTGACGGCGCGTTATCTGGCGGCCGGGAAAAGCATTCGGCTGCGCCACCTGAGCGGTGACTGCGTGCGCCTGCTCAAGCGCGCCGGGCCGTTTTGCAGCCATGAGCTGGACGATCCGCAGTATTACGTGGCGGAAGAGGGATTCGCCGCCGATGACCGCCGCGTGAGCGAGGAGACCTTCCACCCGCGTGGCTAAAAGCCGGCAGCGGGCAGGGCGCCCGCTGCGGCAAGGTTCAGGCTTGCGCCTTGAAGCTGTGCAGGCGCTGAACGGTTTTTTCCAGCCCGTCCTTCATCAGCATCTCGGTGCAGCGCAGCGATTCGTCGATCGCCTCGTCAATCATCTTCTGCTCGCTGGCAGGCGGCTTGCCGAGCACGAAGCCCACCACCTTGTTCTTGTCGCCCGGATGGCCGATGCCGATGCGCAGGCGGTAGAAGTTCGGGTTGTTGCCGAACTTGTTCTGGATGTCCTTCAGGCCGTTGTGGCCGCCGTTGCCGCCGCCGAGCTTGATTTTGGCCACGCCGGGCGGCAGATCCAGCTCGTCGTGCGCCACCAGGATCTCGCTTGGTTCGATGCGATAGAAGTTGGCCATCGCCAGCACCGCTTTGCCGCTCAGGTTCATGAAGGTGGTCGGCACCAGCAGGCGCACGTCGTTGCCCGCCAGGTTCAAACGGGCGGTGTAGCCAAAGAACTTGCTCTCTTCTTTCAACTGCTGATTGTGGCGCTGGGCCAGCAGATCGACGTACCAGGCGCCGGCGTTGTGGCGCGTCTGGGCGTATTCCGCGCCCGGATTGGCCAGGCCGACTATCAATTTAATACTGCTCACTGGGAGATTCGCTATGATCAGGGTGATGGAAAGGGTCTTAGTCTACCTGTCGGGGCGGTGAATGACAAAATCCGATCTCCGCCGTCGTCGCAGGTAACAAAGACGAATGATTCATTAGCTGAATAATTCAATTTGTCCGCTAATTTTCAGCCGTGTGTTAAGAAGTGTCAATAATTCTTTACCATTTGTGATCGCCTCCGCAATCCCCTTGCCGCAGCAAGGGCTATACTTAACTTATCAAAGTGGGTTAACAAGTTGCAGCGTTATCCCGGTTGGCACATGGCAATCATGGAGGTGGCATATGAAACGTAGAAACGCGGACAGAATGGGCAACTTTTTTATGGGGCTGGGCCTGGTCGTGATGATCGGCGGCGTCGGATACTCCATTCTTGCTGAAGTATCTCAGTTCAATTTACCGCAATTTTTCGCCCACGGCGCCATCATGAGCATCTTCGTCGGCGCGCTGTTGTGGCTGGTGGGCGCGCGTATCGGCGGCCGCGAGCAGGTAGCGGATCGCTACTGGTGGGTAAAACACTTTGATAAACGGTGCCGCAACGATCAACATCGTTCGTCGCATTGATTAAAAAAGCAGAAGGGAAGCAAGAGTGGGGCAAGGGAACATCTGCCGTGCATTAAGGTTTGAGGTCATGTCGGACTACAAGTAGAAAACCCGTTGTTGCTCGCGCACCAACGGGTTTTTCTTTTTCTGCTGTCGGGCTCGCTATCTTTCCGGCGCAGTGGGCGCCGCACCGGAAAGACGACGAATCAATGCTCGAACATCGCAGAGATCGACTCTTCGTTGCTGATGCGGCGGATGGCTTCAGCCAGCATGCCGGACAGGGTCAGAGTGCGAACGTTTTTCAGTGCCTTGATTTCCGGCGACAGCGGAATGGTGTCGCAGACGATCACTTCATCAATCACCGAGTTCTTGATGTTGTCCACGGCGTTGCCGGAGAAGATCGGGTGCGTCGCGTAGGCGAATACGCGCTTGGCACCGCGTTCTTTCAACGCTTCAGCCGCTTTACACAAGGTGCCGCCGGTGTCGATCATGTCGTCGACCAGCACGCAATCGCGGCCTGCCACGTCACCGATGATGTGCATCACCTGAGAAACGTTCGCGCGCGGGCGACGTTTGTCGATGATGGCCATATCGGTGTCGTTCAGCAGTTTGGCGATAGCGCGGGCACGCACCACGCCGCCGATATCCGGAGAAACCACGATCGGGTTTTCCAGATTTTGCTGCAGCATGTCTTCCAGCAGGATCGGGCTGCCGAACACGTTGTCTACCGGTACGTCGAAGAAGCCTTGAATCTGCTCAGCATGCAGATCCACCGTCAGAACGCGGTCAACCCCTACGCTGGAGAGGAAATCGGCGACAACCTTGGCGGTGATTGGCACACGCGCGGAACGCACGCGGCGATCCTGGCGGGCATAGCCGAAGTAAGGGATAACGGCGGTAATACGACCTGCGGAGGCGCGACGCAGGGCGTCGACCATCACAACCAGTTCCATCAGGTTGTCGTTGGTCGGGGCACAGGTGGACTGGATGATGAAAATATCACCGCCGCGTACATTTTCGTTGATTTGCACGCTCACTTCGCCGTCGCTAAAACGACCTACAGCGGCGTCACCAAGGCTGGTGTACAAACGGTTGGCAATACGTTGTGCTAGTTCCGGGGTGGCGTTACCAGCAAAAAGCTTCATATCAGGCACGAGAAGAACCTCAGGCTTGCGTCCAGAGAAGATATTGTCATGCGACATCGCCAAGGGGCAGTCGGCGACGCCGGCGCAATATACATACGGGTATGTAAAACTAAAATTGAGACCGCAGGCAGCGCAGGGATAACAGGGCCAGGTGTGCATGACCCTGCGCAGCGAAACGTTGAGCTACGACTCAAACCGCCCGGAACGGATGCGATGTAGTGGGGAGACGTTAACGCCGCGCGCTACAAAACCACACAACCACTCCGGGGCTTGATTTAACACCTGACGGGCGGCGATTTCTGTGTCGAATTCAGCAAACACACAAGCACCTGTGCCAGTCAGGCGTGACGGGGCGTATTCTAACAGCCATGAAAGAAGCTGTTCAACCTCGCGAAAACGTTTTCTTGCGATCGGTTCGCAATCATTTGCGTACGGCGCCTGCAACAGCTCACTTAAGGAGCGAACCGGGGTGTCTCTTTTCAATTCGGGGTCACCGAAGATAACTGGTGTCGGGATGCCGACGCCGGGATGCGCCACCAGATACCACTTTTCCTGCGGCTCGGCCGGCTGCAGGCGCTCGCCGATGCCTTCGGCGAAGGCGGCGTGGCCGCGCACGAACACCGGCACGTCGGCGCCGAGGCTAAGCCCCATCTCTGCCAGTTGGTCGTCGCTGAGGTGGCATCGCCACAGCTCGTTCAGCGCCACCAGCACGGTGGCGGCGTTGGAGGAGCCGCCGCCCAAACCGCCGCCCATCGGCAGGCGTTTGTCGATGCTGATGTCGGCGCCGCGCGGCGCGGTCTGCAGGCCCTGTTCATCGCAATAGCGTTGCAGCAGGCGGGCGGCGCGCACGATCAGGTTCTGCTCGTCCGGCACGCCCTCAACCGGCGTCAGCAGGTGAATGCGGTCGTCCTGGCGTGGGTCGATGGTCAGGGTGTCGCCGTAGTCCAAAAACTGGAACAGCGTCTGCAGCAGGTGATAGCCGTCTTCACGACGGCCGGTGATGTACAGAAACAGGTTGAGTTTCGCGGGGGAGGGCCACTGGCGGATCATTTGAGCGTCCAGTTATCCATCTTCAGCTTGATGCGCTGGTCGCCCTGCTGCAGCTCCAGGCGGTTCGGCAGCGTCGGCTGCACCTCGTTGCTGTAGCCCTGGTAATCCACTTTCCAGGTCTGGCCGCCTTGCTGGTAGGTCAGTTTGCTCAGACGATATTGGTCATCCAGCGCAAAATCGCTGGCTTCGCCCGGCAGGCCGAGCATCCACTGGCGCAGGTTGTTCAGCGGGATCGCCATGCCGGTCAGCTTGCGGATCATCTCTTCCGGGTTGTCGCTGACGTAGCGTTTGCCCTGGTTGTCGGTCAGCTGCACCACGTTTTTCTGCACGTTGAGATCCATTTCCGTGCTGCCCAGCGGGTTGGTCAGCAGCAGGCGGTAGCGCTCCGGCGAGAACTGCTGCCAGAAGAAGCGGGCGTAGACTTTTTTCTGATCAGACAAGTAGGCGAAGGAGCCGCGGGTCTGATAGGTGCTGAGCTGTTGCACCGCCTGCTCATGGGCGCGCCACTGCGGTGAGGTTGGGCTGGTGGCCGGGCCGGTCGGCTTGGTGGTGGTACAGGCGGCCAGCACCAGGCTGGCCAGCGGGATCAGACGGAGCAAACTAACTTTGCGTATTGGCATAACTTTCTCTTGTCCTTTTGTCCTTGCGGGCATGCGCGACGAAACCCGGATTCAGCGCTCACGCTAACGGGGCGGCGGCGACGCGTCAATTTTTTGCTGCATCGCGTTGAATCTTGCCGCTTTTGCCGGCGCAATGCCAACCCGGCGCGCGCGTCGGGGTCGCCATTAAGATTAACACAATCGGCTGAAGGCGGGGGAGGCGCGCCCGATAAGCGGTGCCGGAGTTGCGCAAACGCCGCCGCTGCGTACGCCGAATAGCGTGCGCGTTATCGCAAACTGCGCTAAAATTTAAGCAATTAACCTACCCTATGACTATTTATCCTGCTGTATTTATTGCTTATTCATTAATTGATGTCATCTATGACAGCGATTGAACGGAAGATGCGGTTGTTACTTTTATTGATCCCGCGCATCAAGTAGAATGCCGTTCAACGAGAACCCGTACCAAGATAAGTATTACTCGAAGCAATGACCCTGCTGGCGTTAGGTATAAATCACAAAACCGCTCCGGTTTCTCTGCGTGAAAGGGTGACCTTCTCGCCAGAGTCCATCGATGAGGCGCTAACCAGCTTGCTCCAACAACCGTTGGTGCAGGGCGGCGTCGTGTTGTCCACCTGCAACCGCACCGAGCTGTACCTCAGCGTAGAGCAACAGGAACACATGCACGAGCAGCTGGTCGCCTGGCTGTGCGCGTACCACAACCTGCGCCCGGAAGAGGTGAAGAAAAGCCTGTACTGGCATCAGGGCAACGACGCGGTCAGCCATCTGATGCGGGTGGCCAGCGGGTTGGACTCTCTGGTGCTGGGCGAACCGCAGATCCTCGGCCAGGTGAAAAAGGCCTTCGCCGAGTCGCAACGCGGCCAGTCGCTGTCCGGCGAGCTGGAGCGGCTGTTCCAGAAATCCTTCTCCGTCGCCAAGCGCGTGCGCACCGAAACCGAAATCGGCGCCAGCGCCGTCTCCGTGGCTTTCGCCGCCTGTACGCTGGCGCGGCAGATCTTCGAATCGCTGGCCGATCTCAACGTATTGCTGGTGGGCGCCGGTGAAACCATCGAGCTGGTGGCGCGCCACCTGCGCGAACACAAAGTGCGGCACATGATCATCGCCAACCGCACCCGCGAGCGCGCGCAGCTGCTGGCGGACGAGGTCGGCGCTGAGGTGATCACCCTGCCGGAGATCGACGAACGCCTGGCGGACGCCGACATCATCATCAGTTCCACCGCCAGCCCGCTGCCGATCATCGGCAAGGGGATGGTGGAGCGCGCGCTGAAGGCGCGCCGCAACCAGCCGATGCTGCTGGTGGATATCGCCGTACCGCGCGATATCGAGCCGGAGGTCGGCAAACTGGCCAACGCCTATCTGTACAGCGTGGACGATCTGCACGCCATCATTCAAAGCAACCTGGCGCAGCGCAAAGCGGCGGCGGTGCAGGCGGAGTCGATCGTGCAGCAGGAAAGCACCAACTTCATGGCCTGGCTGCGTTCGCAGGGCGCGGTGGAAACCATCCGCGACTACCGTTCGCAGGCCGACCAGATCCGCGCAGAAATGGAGGCCAAAGCGCTGGCCGCCATCGCGCAGGGCGCCAACGTGGAGCAGGTTATTCACGAGCTGGCCCATAAACTGACCAACCGTCTTATTCATGCCCCCACCAAATCCCTCCAGCAGGCCGCCGGCGACGGCGACGTGGAGCGGTTGCAGTTATTACGCGACAGCCTCGGGCTGGATCAGCATTAGTTTTCTCTATTAACAGGGTTTATTACCACGCATGAAGCCTTCTATTGTTGCCAAACTGGAAGCGTTACAAGAGCGCCATGAAGAAGTGCAGGCGCTGCTCGGCGATGCCGGCGTCATCGCCGACCAAGACCGGTTCCGCGCGCTGTCGCGAGAATACGCGCAGCTGACCGACGTCAGCCGCTGCTTCCTGGAATGGCGTCAGGTGCAGGAGGATCTGGAGACGGCGGAAATGATGCTGGACGATCCGGAAATGCGCGAGATGGCGCAGGAAGAGCTGAAACAGGCGCGGGCGAGCAGCGAAGAGCTGGAACAGCAACTGCAGGTGTTGTTGCTGCCGAAAGATCCGGACGATGAGCGCAGCTGCTTCCTCGAAGTGCGCGCCGGCACCGGCGGCGATGAGGCGGCGATCTTCGCCGGCGATCTGTTCCGCATGTACAGCCGCTATGCGGAAAGCCGCCGCTGGCGCGTCGAGGTAATGAGCGCCAACGAAGGCGAACACGGCGGCTTCAAAGAAGTCATTGCCAAAGTTTCCGGCGACGGCGTGTACGGTCAGCTGAAGTTTGAATCCGGTGGCCACCGCGTGCAGCGTGTGCCGGAAACCGAATCTCAGGGGCGCATCCACACCTCCGCCTGTACCGTGGCGGTGATGCCGGAAGTGCCGGAAGCCGAGCTGCCGGACATCAACCCGGGCGATCTGAAAATCGACACCTTCCGCTCCTCCGGCGCCGGCGGCCAGCACGTTAACACCACCGACTCGGCGATTCGCATTACCCACCTGCCGACCGGCATCGTGGTGGAGTGCCAGGACGAACGTTCACAGCACAAAAACAAAGCCAAGGCGATGTCGGTGTTGGGCGCGCGCATTCGCGCCGCCGAGATGGCCAAGCGCCAGCAGGCCGAGGCGTCCACTCGCCGCAACCTGCTGGGCAGCGGCGATCGTTCCGATCGCAACCGCACCTACAACTTCCCGCAGGGGCGGGTGACCGACCACCGCATCAACCTGACGCTTTACCGCCTGGATGAAGTGATGGAAGGCAAACTGGACATGCTGATCCAGCCGATCGTGCAGGAGTATCAGGCCGATCAGCTGGCTGCGCTGTCCGCCGAGCAAGAGTGATGGATTATCAACACTGGCTGAAAGCCGCCGCCGCGCGTTTGACCCACAGCGACAGCGCCCGGCGCGACGCGGAAATCCTGTTGGGTTTCGTGACCGGCAAGGCCAGAACCTTCCTGATGGCGTTCGGGGAAACCCTGCTGACGCCGCCGCAGCAACAGCAGCTGGAGACGCTGCTGGCGCGCCGCGAACGCGGTGAGCCGGTGGCCTATCTGGTGGGCGAGCGCGAGTTTTGGTCGCTGCCGCTGTCGGTCTCGCCCGCGACGCTGATCCCGCGCCCGGATACCGAATGCCTGGTGGAACTGGCGCTGGCGCGCCTGCCGCCGCAACCCTGCCACTTCCTCGATCTCGGCACCGGCACCGGCGCCATCGCGCTGGCGCTGGCCAGCGAGCGCCCGGATTGTTCGGCAATCGGCGTCGATGTGCAGCCGGACGCGGTCGCGCTGGCGCAGCACAACGCGCACAAGCTGAAGATCGACAACGTTCGATTTTTACAGGGCAGCTGGTTTGCGCCCGTGGCCGGGCAACGCTTTGCGCTGATCGCCAGCAATCCGCCCTATATCGACGCCGCCGATCCGCATTTGTCGCAGGGCGACGTGCGCTTCGAGCCGGGCAGCGCGCTGGTGGCCGCCGAGCACGGGCTGGCCGATCTGGCCGCCATCGTGCGCCAGGCGCCGCACTATCTGCAGCCACAGGGCTGGCTGCTGTTGGAACATGGCTGGCAGCAGGGTGAGAGCGTGCGCGCGCTGCTGCAGGCCGCCGGATTTTCCGCTGTCGCCACCCACCGTGATTACGGCGACAACGATCGTGTGACGCTCGGCCAATGGCCGGGATAAGCGCCCCTCATAATAACGACGCCCGGGCCATCTAAGGGAGCATCATGACTGCATACACCGCGTTGAAACATTTCCATTTGCTGACGGTCGCCATCAGTATTACCTTGTTTGTGCTGCGTTTTTACTGGCAGTGGCGCCGCTCGCCGATCGTGGGGCGTCGCTGGGTCAAGATAGCGCCGCACCTGAACGACACGCTGCTGTTCGTCAGCGGCATCGCGCTGGTGGTGACGTTCGGGTTTTATCCGCTGCTGGGTATGGACTCATGGCTGACCGAGAAGCTGTTTGGCGTTATTATCTATATCCTGCTTGGCTACGTCGCATTGGGCAAGAAGACCAAAAGTCAGCGGCTGCGAACCGTGGCGTTCGTGCTGGCGTTGGGCTGTCTGTATCTGATAATTAAACTTGCCACGACGAAAATACCGTTTCTGATGGGATACCTATGAGTAGCATTGCTGATTTTGAATTTAACACCTCGCCGCTGAGCGAAGGGGTGATCCTGGTGTCGCAGTCGGTAAGGCGTGATTTCCCCGCCGCCGACGTAGAGCGCAAGCTGCAACAGCTGGTGGACGAAGCGCGCGCGGCGGTGCCGGCCGACATCACACAGGAGCAGCAACTGGATGCGCTCATCGAACTGTTCTACAAAACCTGGGGATTCGGCGGCGCCAGCGGCGTCTATCGCCTGTCGGACGCCATCTGGCTGGATAAGGTGCTGGAGGGGCGGCAGGGCACGCCGGTTTCGCTCGGCACCATCTTCCTGCATATCGCCAACGCGCTGGATTTGCCGCTGCTGCCGGTGATTTTCCCCACTCAGCTGATCCTGCGCGCCGATTGGCTGGATGAAGAGCTGTGGCTGATCAACCCGCTGAACGGCGAAACCCTGAGCGAACACCAGCTGGAAGTGTGGATCAAGGGCAACCTGGGGCTGGGCGCCGAGCTGGAAGACGACGATCTCGACGAATCCGAGAACATCATGGTGGTGCGCAAGATGCTGGATACGCTGAAGGCCGCCCTGATGGAAGAAAAGCAGCTGGAAATGGCGCTGCGCACCAGCGAAACGGTGCTGTGCTTCGATCCGGAAGATCCGTACGAGATCCGCGATCGTGGGCTGATTTACGCCCAGCTGGAGTGCAACCATATCGCGATTTCCGATCTCAACTATTTTGTCGAGCAGTGTCCTGAAGACCCGGTCAGCGAAGTGATCAAAGTGCAGATCCATTCGATTGAGCCGAAACAGGTGACGCTGCATTAATTCAATGACTCCGTGCAGTTTGCAAGGCGACGGTTACAACCTTAACAAAGGCGAAAGCATGAAACAGAAAGTGGTTAGCATTGGCGACATCGACGTAGCAAACGACCTGCCGTTTGTGCTGTTTGGCGGTATGAACGTGCTGGAATCGCGCGATCTGGCGATGAGCATCTGCGAGCACTACGTCACCGTGACGCAAAAACTGGGCATTCCTTACGTTTTCAAAGCCTCTTTCGACAAAGCCAACCGTTCTTCCATCCACTCGTACCGCGGTCCGGGCCTGGAAGAAGGGATGAAGATCTTCGAAGAGCTGAAGAAAACCTTCGGCGTGAAAATCATCACCGACGTTCACGAAGCGGCGCAGGCGCAGCCGGTTTCCGAAGTGGTTGACGTGATCCAACTGCCGGCCTTCCTGGCGCGTCAGACCGATCTGGTGGAAGCGATGGCGAAAACCGGCGCGGTAATCAACGTCAAGAAGCCGCAGTTCGTCAGCCCGGGGCAGATGGGCAACATCGTCGACAAATTCAAAGAAGGCGGCAACGACCAGGTGATCCTGTGCGATCGCGGTAGCAACTTTGGTTATGACAACCTGGTGGTCGACATGCTGGGCATCAACGTGATGAAGAACGTGACCGGCGGCCATCCGGTAATCTTCGACGTGACCCATGCGCTGCAGACCCGCGATCCGTTCGGCGCCGCGTCCGGCGGCCGTCGCGCTCAGGTGGCCGAGCTGGCGCGCGCCGGCATGGCGGTTGGCCTGGCAGGGCTGTTCCTCGAAGCGCACCCGGATCCGAACAACGCCAAGTGCGACGGCCCGTCCGCGCTGCCGCTGGACAAGCTGGAGCCGTTCCTGGCGCAGATGAAAGCCATCGACGACCTGGTGAAGAGCTTCCCGGAGCTGGATACCAGCAACTAAGCGCTCATCGCCAAAAAAAAGCCCGACTTGTCGGGCTTTTTTACGTTTAGGCGCCGGTAGCCGCCAGCGCTTCCGGCAGCGTCGGGTAGAACTGCAGCCGGCCCTCGATCGGCTGCACCCGCGCGCGCGCCAGGGTTTTCAGCGGCTGGAACGGCACGTCGGTGATCACCAGCTTTTTATCCGCCGGCAGCGCGTCGATAAAGCGACGCAGGGCGCTCAGGCCGCCGGCGTCGAGCACCGGCACCGCATCCCATTGCAGCACGATCGTCCGATAGCCCTCGCTGCGCGCCAGCAGTTCGGTAAAGATGCGCTCGGCGGCGGCGAAGAACAGCGGGCCGTTCACTCGCAGCACCAGGCGGCCATCGTCGGCGCTCAGTTCGCTTAGCCGCGTCATGCGGGCGATACGGCGCATAAACAGCAGCGACGCCAGCACGATGCCTACGGTAATGGCGATCACCATGTCGAACAGCACCGTCAGCGACATGCACAGCAGCAGCACCAAAATATCGTCCTTTGGCGCCCGGCGCAGCAGGTAAACCACCTTGTGGGCCTCACTCATGTTCCAGGCGACCATCAACAGCAGCGCCGCCATCGCCGCCAGCGGCAGATAAGAGAGCCACGGCGCCAGGACCAGCAGCGCCAGCAGCACCAGCAGCGCGTGGATGATGGCGGATACCGGCGAGGTGGCGCCGGCGCGCACGTTGGCGGCCGAACGGGCAATCGCGGCGGTCGCGGTGATGCCGCCGAAGAACGGCGCGATGATGTTGCCCGCGCCCTGGCCGATCAGTTCGCTGTTCGAGTTATGCTTCTTGCCGGTCATGCCGTCGAGCACCACCGCGCACAGCAGCGATTCAATCGCCCCGAGCATCGCCATCGAAAACGCCGCCGGCAGCAGGGCGGAGACGGTTTGCCAACTGAGGCTGAACGGTTGCCCGCCGCCGCCCGGCAGATCCCAGGGCAGCAGCAGCTGCGGCAAGATAGGCGGGATGCCCTGGCCGCTGCTGCCGTCGGCCAGCAGGTAGCTGAAACGAGAGCCGATGGTCGCCACCGGGTGGTCAAACAGCGTCAGCAGCCCCATCAGCGCAGTGCCTGCCAGCAGCGCCGGCAGGTGGCCGGGCACGCGCAGGCCGAGTTTGGGCCAGAAGATCAGGATCAAGAGCGTCACCGCGCCGATCAGGGTATCGCCGAGATCCAACGTCGGCAGCGCCTGCAGCAGGGCGTACAGCTTGCCGACGTAGTTTTCCGGCGTGTGCGCCAGCTGCAGACCGAAAAAGTCCTTAATCTGCATGGTGGCGATGGTGATGGCGATACCGGAGGTAAAACCGAGCGTCACCGGCAGCGGAATGTATTCGATCAGCCGGCCAAAGCGCGCCAGCCCCATCAGCAGCAAAAATACCCCGGAGATCAGCGTGGCGACCAGCAAGCCGGCCAGGCCAAACTGCTGCGAGACCGGATAGAGGATCACCACGAAGGCGGCGGTGGGGCCGGAGACGCTGTAGCGCGAACCGCCGCTGACGGCGATGACGATGCCGGCGATGGCGGCGGTATACAGGCCGTACTGCGGCGGCACGCCGCTGGCGATCGCCAGCGCCATCGCCAGCGGAATGGCGATAATGCCGACCGTCACCCCGGCGATGGCGTCTTTCAGCAACCGCGCCAGACTATAAGGTTCCCGCCAGCAGGCGTCTATCAGCGCGCTGAAGGGGCGAATTTTGTTTATTTCATGCGTTTTCATCTACGGTGCGTACCAAATCTTCAAAAGTGAAAGGAATGGCGGGCCCGATGAGGTCCGTCTTGTCACGTGACAGATACCATACGCCTTTTGTTCAGCGGATTACCAGACCTGCGTCAATTTGGCGCAGGAAATCAGAGAGTCGTCGTTTTATCCGGCGCTAAATGCCGTTAACAGGTAAGTCAGCCGCAGATTCTGCGGCTGAAAAAGAAAGGAATAATCAAGGTTTTGGCGGTTAGTGCAGAGCGGGTAGGGATAAGCCGAGAAAGTGGGCTAAAGTGCTTACCAACAGCTGGTGATCTTCCTTCTGCGGCGCGCCGGAAATGCTGATGCTGCCGACGCAGCCGAGGCCGGTCAGGGTGAGCGGGAAGGCGCCGCCGTGCACCGAATAGTCGCGTACGCTCAGCCCGTAACGTTCCTCCAGCGACGTTTGCCGCTGCTGCAGACGCAGGCCGATGGCGTAAGAACTTTTGTGAAAATGGTTTACCAGATTGCGCTTGCGCCGCACCCAGTCGGCGATGTCCGGCGTGGCGCCCGGCATGGCGTAATAAAACAGCGTCTGCCCGGCCAGTTGGATTTCGATGGCGATGCTCAGGCCGCGTCGCTCGGCGGCGGTTTTCAGCGCCGCGCCCAGCTCCCAGGCGGTGGTGGCGTCAAAATGGGTAAAGGCCAGCGTCGCTTCCTGTTCGCTGAGCGCCTGCAGTTCATCGTCGATATTCATGCGTTTCTCCCCCGATATACAAAGGACAGAGTAGCCTGAAGCGAGCATCGTGAGATAGACGGCTTGGCGATAAGATAGAACTGCTACTCTATTAATAGACTGTGTAAAATGGCCGCCGCCGAAGCGGAGACGACAGGGATGCGTTATTCAACGTCTTTACATTACCCCTGGCGATCCCGAGGAGCGCGCTGACTATTTATGACTTACATTGCGTCCATTTCCACCCTTTACAGCGACGCTTGCATCACCTATGCCACGCTGTCGGTAAGCTATTTCGTTCTCAGCAAGAATGCCCCGTTTTCCTACCGTTCCGCACTGTGGAAGCGCGTCGTGTTCGGCCTGCTGGCCGGGGTGGCGGTGCTGTATTTGAGTCAGGATCGGCTGGTGTTGACCGATAAGGTACATTACAGCTTTGCGATGATCCCGATGATACTGGTGACGTTCTTCGGCGGCGGCGTCAGTGGGCTGGTGAGCTTTCTGTTCGCTATGGCACTGACCGGCGGCTTCACCGTCGATAACCTGTTCATCGCCTCGATTGTCGCGCCGCTGCTGCTGTCGCGGGTGTGGCTGAAGAAATCCCATCGGGTGTTTTACCTGACGATCGGCGTCATCGCGCTGTATCGCATCGTTGTGGTGTGGTTGTTGGTGGACTTGAGCGGGCTGTGGCCGGATGTGTTGCTGTACCAGGCGGCTTCGGCGCTCTGTCTGGCGATTTGCTATCATGCGCTGAATTTCAAAGAGCGCCACATCTACGCCTATTTCGCGATGCGCGCGCGCGCCACGACCGACAGCGTGACCCACATCAACAACCGCGCCAGCGTCGATTATCACCTGATGCTGCAGCGCGCCGAACGTCGCCCGTGCGGGCTGATGATCCTCGATTTGGATAACTTCAAAAACATCAACGACACTTACGGTCACCCGGCCGGCGACGTGCTGCTGGCGAGCGTGGGGCGGCTGTTGCAAAACAGCGTGCGCAATGAGGACTTTGTCGGGCGCTACGGCGGCGAAGAGTTTATGGTGATCACCGCCAGCTACGATCCGCAGGTGATCGGCGGGGTGGCCGAGCGCATTCGCAGCGCGGTGGAAAGCTCAACGTTCTTGCTGAATACGCACGACGAAGCGCACATCACAATGTCCATCGGCGTGTCGCTGTATCTGCCTGGCATGATGCTGGACAAGGCGATCGCCATGACCGACGAAGCGTTATATGAGGCGAAGCGCAGCGGCAAAAACCGGGTGGTGACCAGCCGCGTGATGCAGCTGGCGCCGCTGGGCGCCGGATTCCCGCGCGAGTAAGCCGCCCCCGCCGCCACGGCGGGGGCGTTGGCTCAGGCCGCCAGCGTGTGTTCGCGGAAGGCGTCCAGCAGCTCTTCGGTGAACGTCAGGCGTTTCTGGCGATCGGCCAGATCGAGCGTGAACTTCAGCTTGCTCGGGCCATCCAGGCGGTAAACCTGCGGATTGCCCTGCAACAGGCCGATCAGATAACCCGGGTCGACGCGGTTGTTGTCGCCGAACTCGATAAAGCCGCCGCGCTCGTTGCTCTCGATGCGTTTGATCCCCAGCTTCTGCGCATGCAGGCGCAGCGCCGCGCATTGCAACAGGTTGCGCGCCGCATCCGGCAGCTGGCCGAAGCGGTCGATCAGCTCGACCTTCAACTCGTCAAGCTCACCGTCGTTCTTCGCGCTGGCGATGCGCTTATACAGTGACAGGCGGGTATTGACGTCGGGAATGAAGTCTTCCGGCAGCAGGGCCGGCATGCGTAGCTCCACCTCGGTTTGGCTGCTGGTGAGATCTTCCAACGACGGCTCGCGACCGTTTTTCAACGCGTCGACGGCGCTTTCCAGCAGTTCCATATAGAGCGAGAAACCGACGGTGGTCATCTGGCCGCTCTGGTCTTCACCCAGCAGCTCACCGGCGCCGCGGATCTCCAGATCGTGAGTCGCCAGCGCGAACCCGGCGCCGAGATCTTCCAGCGACGCGATGGCCTCGAGCCGTTTATGGGCGTCGGTGCCCATGGCTTTGGGGTTTGGCGTCATCAGATAGGCGTAAGCCTGATGGTGCGAACGCCCGACGCGGCCGCGCAGCTGGTGCAGCTGCGCCAGGCCGAAGCGATCGGCGCGCTCGATGATGATAGTGTTGGCGCTGGGGATATCGATGCCGGTTTCGATGATGGTGGTGCACACCAGCACGTTGAAGCGCTGGTGGTGGAAATCGTTCATCACCCGTTCCAGATCGCGTTCGCGCATCTGGCCGTGGCCGATGGCGATGCGCGCTTCCGGCACCAGCTCAGCCAGACGCTGCGCCGCTTTTTCGATGTTTTCCACGTCGTTGTAGAGGTAGTAAACCTGGCCGCCGCGCAGCACTTCGCGCAGGATCGCCTCGCGCACCACCAGGCTGTCGTATTCGCGCACGAAGGTCTTCACCGCCAGGCGGCGCGCCGGTGGGGTGGCAATGATAGACAGATCGCGCATGCCGCTCATCGCCATGTTCAACGTCCGCGGGATCGGCGTGGCGGTCAGCGTCAGGATATCGACGTCGGCGCGCATCGCCTTGATGCGCTCCTTGTGGCGCACGCCAAAGCGGTGCTCTTCATCGACGATCAGCAGCCCCAAATCCTTCCAGCGCAGATCGCTCTGCAGCAGTTTGTGGGTGCCGATGATGATGTCCACTTTGCCTTCGGCCGCGTCGTCCAGTACCTGTTGCTGCTCTTTGGCGCTGCGGAAGCGCGACATCATCTCGATGCGGATCGGCCAGGTGGCGAAGCGATCGCGGAAGTTGTCGAAGTGCTGCTGCGCCAGCAGCGTCGTCGGCACCAATACTGCCACCTGCTTGCCGTTTTCCACCGCCAGGAAGGCGGCGCGCATCGCCACTTCGGTTTTGCCGAAGCCGACGTCGCCGCACACCAGGCGGTCCATCGCCAGCGGCTGGCACATGTCGCTCAGCACCGCATTGATCGCCTGTTCCTGATCCGGCGTGGTTTCGAACGGGAAGCTCTGGCAGAACAGCTGGTACTGCTCGCGGTTGTGTTTGAAGGCGAAACCGGCCTTGGCGGCGCGCTGGGCGTAGATATCCAGCAGCTCGGCCGCCACGTCGCGCACCCGTTCGGCCGCTTTCTGCCGCGCGCGCGTCCAGGCGTCGCCGCCCAGCTTGTGCAGCGGGGCGTTTTCGTCCGCGCCGCCGGCGTAGCGGCTGATCAGATGCAGTGAAGAAACCGGCACGTACAGCTTGTCCTCACCGGCGTAGGAGAGGATCAGGTACTCGGCCTTGATGCCGCCGGCCTCCAGCGTGGTCAGGCCGACGTAGCGGCCGACGCCGTGTTCCAGATGCACCACCGGCTGGCCGGGATGCAGCTCCGCCAGGTTGCGGATCAGGGTATCGGTATTGATGGTGCGCCGGTTGTCCTGCCGGCGGCGGCTGACGCGCTCGCCGAGCAGATCGCTTTCGCAGATCAGCGCCCGCTGGCGCAGGCCGTCGAGGAAGCCGTGTTCGGCGGCGCCGACCATCATGTAACGGCCCGCCGTTTCCGCCTGATCGAGGCGCTGAATCAGCGCCGGCGCCAGCTTGATGCGGCCGAGCAGATCCTGCAGCGTTTCACGCCGCCCCTCGCTCTCGACGGAGAAAATCACGCTGCCGTCGAAGCCTTCGATAAAGCGCCGCAGGTTATCCAGCGGGGATTT
Source organism: Serratia sp. CY37869 (assembly GCF_052168895.1). Classification (NCBI taxonomy): domain Bacteria; kingdom Pseudomonadati; phylum Pseudomonadota; class Gammaproteobacteria; order Enterobacterales; family Yersiniaceae; genus Serratia; species Serratia sp. CY37869. The sequence goes on along the minus strand of NZ_JBJNLU010000001.1, from coordinate 1,951,060 downwards.
ATGCTGCGCCTGCACCGCCAGATCGGGCAGGGCATGGTAGTCCAGATTGGTATTGCCGGCCTTGGCCGGCAGCTCATCGGTTTTCAGCGCGATGCGCGGCCAGGCCTTCAGCTCGCCGAACAGCGCGTCGACGCGCAGCCACAGCGTATCCGGCGCCAGCAGCGGGCGCATCGGATCGACGCGGCGGCTTTCGTAACGCTGGTTGACGTCCTGCCAGAAGCGCTCGGCGGCGCCCTCCAGATCGCCGGTGTTGACGATCAGCGTATTGGCCGGCAGGTAGCTGAACAGCGACGGCAGCGGCTGGCTGAAGAACAGCGGCTGCCAGTATTCGATGCCGGCCGGCCAGGCGCTTTTGCTGACCTGCTGATAGATGTGCTCGGCGTCGCGACGCACCTCAAACTGCTCGCGCCACTGGCTGCGGAACAGCTCGATGGCGTTTTTGTCGGTAGGGAACTCGTGGGCCGGCAACAGATTGATGGCCTCGACTTCGCTCAGCGTGCGCTGGGTGTCGACGTCGAAGATGCGCAGGCTGTCTATCTCGTCATCGAAGAAGTCGATGCGGTAAGGCTCATCGCTGCCCATTGGATACAGGTCGAGCAGCGCGCCGCGGGTGGCGAATTCGCCGTGCTCCATCACCTGATCGACGCTGCGGTAGCCGGCCTGTTCCAGCTGCGCGCGCAGCTTGTCGCGCGACAGGCGCTGGCCTTTTTTCATCACCAGCGCATGGCCGTGCAGGAATTCGTGCGGGCAGACGCGTTGCATCAGGGTATTGACCGGCAGAATGATCACGCCGCGCGCCATGGTCGGCAGGTGATACAGGCTCGACAAACGGTCGGAGATGATTTCCTGGTGCGGCGAGAAGCTGTCGTACGGCAGGGTTTCCCAGTCGGACAGGGTGGTCACCATCTGATCGGTGAACTGTTGGATCTCGTCGCGCAGCCGCAGGGCGTTTTGCATGTCCGGCGCGATCAGCATCACTGGGCCAGGGTGACGCTCGACGATCTCGGCGCACTCCACGGCGCAGGCCGCGCCGGTCAGTTGCCCCAGCTGGCGGAGATCGCCCGCGCGATCGGGCAGAGAATAACGGGGGGATGAGGAACGGTTACGGCTATCGGAAGTGCTCATTCAGGTATCTTTAATCAATGTGTTGGATGGCGTCCCGGCACGGATAACCCAGCGCCTTTATGCTGTTTATAGTAGCCCAGCGGCCGGCAAACTGACACAGCAAAAAGCGCTGCCCATCAATTTTCTGCCGGTTATTTAACCGGTTAATGCCGTCTGTTTTTTGCGGCTGAGGATAAATAACGCGCGAAGCTGCCGCCATCTCCCTCTTCGCCGCCACGCAATAAAAGGCCCTCGGGTGTTCCCTAAACGAGGGAGAGCCTTTATTATCCATGATCACTTTGCTTAAGCCACGGCTATCAAACGGATTTCATGTATCAACCTGTCGCGTTATTCATTGGCCTGCGCTACATGCGCGGGCGAGCCTCAGACCGCTTCGGGCGGTTTGTTTCCTGGCTTTCCACCATCGGCATTACGCTGGGGGTGATGGCGTTGGTCACCGTGCTGTCGGTGATGAACGGTTTCGAAAAGGATCTGGAGAACAACATTCTCGGCCTGATGCCGCAGGCGTTGGTCACCAGTCCGCAAGGATCGGTCAACCCGCAGCAGCTGCCGGCCTCCGAGGTGCAGAAGCTGCAGGGCGTCACGCGCGTTGCGCCGCTGACCACCGGTGACGTGGTGCTGCAAAGCGCTCGCAGCGTGGCGGTCGGGGTGATGCTCGGCGTGAATCCCGACGAGGCCGATCCGCTGACCCCGTATCTGGTCAACGTCAAGCAGCAACAGCTGCAGCCGGGCCAATACAACATCATCATCGGCGAACAGCTGGCGGGGCAACTCGGCGTCAAGCGCGGCGATTCGCTGCGCGTGATGGTGCCGAGCGCCAGCCAGTTCACGCCGATGGGCCGCATTCCCAGCCAGCGTTTGTTCACCCTCATCGGCACCTTCCACGCCAACAGCGAGGTGGACGGCTATCAGCTGTTGGTCAACCAACAGGATGCTTCGCGCCTGATGCGCTACCCGGCCGGCAACATCACCGGCTGGCGTCTGTTCCTGCAACAGCCGCTGGCGGTCGATACCCTCAGCCAGCAGTCGCTGCCGGCGGGCACCGTCTGGAAAGACTGGCGCGATCGCAAGGGCGAGCTGTTCCAGGCGGTGCGCATGGAGAAGAACATGATGGGGCTGCTGCTCAGCCTGATCGTGGCGGTGGCGGCGTTTAACATCATTACCTCGCTCGGCCTGCTGGTGATGGAGAAGCAGGGCGAGGTCGCCATTCTGCAGACTCAAGGGCTGACCCGCCGCCAGATCATGTCGGTATTTATGGTGCAGGGCGCCAGTGCCGGCATCATCGGTTCACTGCTCGGCACGCTGCTCGGCGTGCTGCTGGCCACCAACCTGAACAACCTGATGCCGATCCTCGGCGCATTGATCGACGGCGCTTCGCTGCCGGTGGCGGTCGATCCGCTGCAGGTGACGATCATCGCCGTGGTGGCGATGGCGGTTTCCCTGTTGTCCACGCTCTATCCTTCATGGCGCGCTGCCGCCGTACAACCCGCTGAGGCTTTACGTTATGAGTAACCATCTTTTGCTGCAGTGTGACAACCTGTGCAAGACCTATCAGGAAGGCAACCTGCACACCGACGTGCTGCGCAACGTCAGCTTTGCCATGCAGCAGGGCGAGATGATGGCGATCGTCGGCAGCTCGGGTTCCGGCAAGAGCACCCTGCTGCACCTGCTGGGCGGGCTGGACTCGCCGACCTCCGGCGAGGTGATTTTCAAGGGCGAATCGCTGAACGCCATGTCTTCGGCGGCCAAGGCTGAGCTGCGCAACCGCCAGCTGGGCTTCATCTATCAGTTCCACCACCTGTTGCCGGACTTCACCGCGCTGGAAAACGCCGCCATGCCGCTCTTGATCGGTGGCGCCAAACCGGCGCAGGCGCAGGAGAAAGCGCGGGAGATGCTGGCGGCGGTCGGGCTGGAAAAGCGCAGCAAACACCGTCCGTCCGAGCTTTCCGGCGGCGAGCGTCAGCGCGTGGCGATCGCGCGCGCGCTGGTCAATAACCCGGCGCTGGTGCTGGCGGACGAACCGACCGGCAACCTCGACAAGCGCACCGCGGACAGCATCTTCGATCTGCTCGGTGAGCTGAACGTGCGTCAGGGCACCGCTTTCCTGGTGGTAACGCACGATCTGCAGCTGGCCAAGCGCTTGAGCCGCCAGTTGGAAATGGCCGACGGTCACCTGCAGGCGCAGCTGACCCTGATGGGGGCCGAGTAATGGCGGGAGCCTCACTGTCCTTCCTGACGGCCCTGCGTTTCAGCCGCGGCCGTAAACGCGGCGGCATGGTGTCGCTGATCTCGGTCATCTCCACCATTGGCATCGCGCTGGGGGTGGCGGTGCTGATCGTCGGTCTGAGCGCGATGAACGGCTTTGAGCGCGAGCTGAAGAACCGCATTCTGGCGGTGGTGCCGCACGGCGAGCTCGAGCCGGTCAATCAGCCGTTCAGCGGCTGGCCGTCGATTCTGCAGCGGGTGGAAAAGGTGCCGGGCATTGTGGCCGCCGCGCCGTACATCAACTTTACCGGCCTGATGGAAAACGGCGCGCAGCTGCGCGCGGTGGAAGTCAAAGGCGTGGATCCGCAGCAGGAGAGCCGACTGAGCGCGCTGCCGCAGTATGTGCAGGGCGACGCCTGGGCCAACTTCAAGCCCGGCGAGCAGCAGGTGATCCTCGGCAAGGGCGTGGCCGACGCGCTGGGCGTCAAGCAGGGCGCCTATGTCACTGTGATGATCCCCAACAGCGACCCTGAGATGAAGCTGCTGCAGCCGAAGCGTATTCGCCTGCACGTGACCGGCATTTTGCAGCTCAGCGGCCAGCTCGATCACAGCCTGGCGCTGGTGCCGCTGGCCGATGCGCAGCAGTATCTCGACATGGGTGACAGCGTCACGGGCATCGCTCTCAAGATGAACGACGTGTTCGCCGCCAACAAGCTGGTGCGTGACGCCGGCGAAGTGACCAACGCTTACATCTACATCAAGAGCTGGATCGGCAAGTACGGCTATATGTACCGCGACATCCAGATGATCCGCGCCATCATGTACCTGGCGATGGTGCTGGTGATCGGCGTGGCCTGCTTCAACATCGTCTCCACGCTGGTGATGGCGGTGAAAGACAAAAGCGCCGACATCGCGGTGCTGCGCACCCTGGGCGCCAAAGACGGCTTTATCCGCGCCATTTTCATCTGGTATGGGCTGCTGGCCGGGTTGCTGGGCAGCCTGAGCGGCGTGGTGATCGGGGTGATCGCCTCGCTGCAGCTGACCAACATCATCCGGGGCATCGAGAAACTGGTCGGCCACTCCTTCCTGTCGGGCGATATTTACTTCATCGACTTCCTGCCTTCCGAGCTGCACTGGCTGGATGTGCTGATCGTGCTGGCGACCGCCATCGTGCTGAGCCTGTTGGCCAGTTGGTATCCGGCGAGGCGCGCCAGCCGCATCGATCCGGCGCGGGTGCTGAGCGGACAATAAAACCCACGGGGAGGCAGCGATGCCGCCCCGTTTTTTTAGCCTGGGGATGGGTTATGTACTACGGTTTCGATATGGGCGGCACCAAGATTGAGCTGGGGGTGTTCGACGACAGCCTGCAGCGCATTTGGCAAAAGCGGGTGCCGACGCCGCGCGACGATTATCGGCAACTGCTGGCTACGCTGTGCGAGCTGACCCTTGAGGCGGATGCGTTTTGCGGCCGGCGCGGCAGCGTCGGCATCGGCATTCCGGGCCTGCCCAACGACGATGACGGCACGCTGTTTACCGCCAATGTGCCGGCGGCGATGGGGCGGCCGCTGCCGCGCGATCTGGCGGCGCTGATCGGGCGCGAGGTGCGGGTCGATAACGACGCCAACTGCTTTGCGCTGTCGGAGGCCTGGGACGACGAGTTCCGCCGCTACCCGACGGTGCTGGGCATCATCCTCGGCACCGGCGTAGGCGGCGGCCTGATCGTCGAGGGCAAGACGGTGCCCGGGCGCAACTATATCGCCGGCGAGTTCGGCCATTTGCGCCTGCCGGTGGACGCGCTCGAGGTGCTGGGGCGTGATGTGCCTCGCGTCGCCTGCGGGTGCGGCCATCAGGGTTGCATTGAAAATTACATATCGGGCCGCGGTTTCGAATGGATGTACGCCCATTTTTATGGCCGGCGCTTGCCCGCCACCGAGATCATTGCGCATTATCAGGCGGGTGAGCCGCAGGCCGTGGCGCATGTCGATCGCTTTATGGACGTGCTGGCGATCTGCCTGGGTAACCTGCTGACGGTGCTGGATCCGCACCTGGTGGTGATCGGCGGCGGGCTGTCGAACTTCGACGCCATTTACCAGGCGTTGCCGCAGCGGCTGCCGGCGCACCTGCTGCGGGTGGCTCGGCTGCCGCGCATCGAGAAGGCGCGCTATGGAGACGCCGGCGGCGTGCGCGGCGCAGCGTTTCTCAATTTGACTCGCCCAACGTAATGGGCGTTGCGGCCAGGCGTGAATGTATACAGCCAACAACGCCGCAACGTTCAGTAAGAAGGGTAAACAGGGAAAAGTAAGGAGAGAGTTAATGCACACTCGCCATCGGCTGTGTCAGTTTCGCAAGAGTAAGCATGTGCTGCATCAGCGCTTTCGTTCACGCATTTTTCACCGTGACACCATGGCGGCGGCCGAGCTGAAAAAGCCGTTTGTGGTGGTGTTGACCGGGGCCGGCATTTCGGCCGAGTCGGGCATTCGCACCTTCCGCGCCGCGGATGGGCTGTGGGAAGAGCACCGGGTGGAGGACGTCGCCACGCCGGAAGGTTTTCAGCGCGATCCGGCGCTGGTGCAGGCGTTTTACAACGAACGCCGCCGCCAGCTGCAGGCGGAGGACATTGCCCCGAACGCCGCGCACCGCGCGCTGGCGGATCTGGAAGAGTGGCTGGGGGACAACTTCCTGCTGGTCACGCAAAACATCGATAACCTGCATGAGCGCGCCGGCAGCAAGCGGGTGCTGCACATGCACGGCGAATTGCTGAAGGTGCGCTGCACCCAGTCGGGGCAGGTGTTCGAGTGGCCCGGCGATCTCAGCGTCGATGAGCGCTGCCACTGCTGCCAGTTCCCGGCGCCGCTGCGGCCGCACGTGGTATGGTTCGGCGAGATGCCGCTGGGCATGGACGACATCTACCAGGCGCTGAGCAAAGCCGATTTCTTCGTCGCCATCGGCACCTCCGGCCATGTCTATCCGGCGGCCGGGTTCGTGCATGAGGCGCGGCTGGGCGGCGCCTACGCGATGGAGCTGAACCTGGAGCCGAGTCAGGTGGAAAGCCAGTTCGACGAGAAACACTACGGCCTGGCCAGCGAAGTGGTGCCGCGTTTTGTGCACAAATTCCTGGTGGGCAAGGTGGCGCGGGCCGATAAGCCCTAAAGACATCAGGGCGCAATGCGCGCCCTGATGGGATAGCGGGGCGTGTTAGCGCCCGGCTTTCAGCTTTTGGAAGTAGCTTTCGTACAGCGTGCTGGCGTCGCCGACGTCGTTTTGCCACTCGCCGTGCTCAATCACCGTCTTATCCGGGTAGAGAGACGGATCGTTGGCGATCTCCGGCGACAGCAGCTTCTTCGCCGCCAGGTTCGGCGTCGGGTAACCGATGGTTTCCGCCACCTGCACCGCGATTTCTGGCCGCAGCAGGAAGTCGATCAGCTTCAGCGCCCCTTCGACGTTGCGCGCGTTGGCCGGAATGGCCAGGCTGTCCATCCAGAAGATCCCACCTTCCTTCGGCCAGACGATCTCCAGCGGCGTGCCGGCCTGGCGCGCCACGAAGGCCGAACCGTTCCACACCATGCCGACGTTGACTTCCCCTTCCATAAACGGGTTGCCCGGGTTGTCGGAGTTGAAGGCCAGCACGTTCGGCATCAATTTCTGCAGTTCGCGGTAGGCGGCTTCGATCTCTTTCGGGTCGGTGGTGTTGCCGGAATAGCCCAGCTTGAGCAGCGCCATCTGGAACACTTCGCGCGCGTCGTCGGTCAGCAGCAGGCGGCCTTTGTACTGCGGTTGCCACAGATCGGCCCAGGAGGTGACGGTGGACGGATCCTGCGCGTCGCTGTTAACGCCGATGGCGGTGGCGCCCCAGATGTAAGGGATGGAGTAGTCGTTGTTGGGATCGAACGGCTTGTTCAGCAGGGTAGGATCGAGATCCTTGAAGTGGCTGAGCTTGCTCTTGTCGATTTTTTGCAGCATGCCTTCCTTGCTCATCTTGGCGATGAAGTAAGTGGAAGGCACCACCAGATCGTACGCGCCGTCCTTGTAGGTCTTCAGCTTGGCGTACATGCTTTCGTTGGATTCATAGGTGGAATAAATCACCTTGATGCCGGTTTCTTTGGTGAACTGCTCCAGCAGCCCCGGCGGGACGTATTCAGTCCAGTTATAGAAATACAGCGTTTTGCCGTCAGAGGCGTTTGCAGAGCAGAAACTCAGCGCCATCATCCCGGCTGCGAGCAGATGTGACCACTTTTTCATGCAGCGTATCCTTCAGCAGTAGTGAGCCGAACCCGTATGAGCCGCCGTTTTCGGCCGCGCCATACCCCAGAAAGGGGCCATTATAGGGGCCGGGGCGGGGTGGGTAAAGGCGGTTATCCCAGCGGCAAATCAGCGGGTTAACCGAGTCAGGGCCATCACCAAAGGCCGCTTTCATATCATTGTGGTCAATGAAAGAGACGGGCGCCGCAGCGCCCGGCGGGAAGGATTACTCGGCCTTGGGCGAGCGATCGCGCATCACCCACTGGCTGGCGATCACCAGCGTCAGCGACAGCAGCAGCAAAATGGTGGCCAGCGCGTTAACCTCAGGCGAGACGCCGACTTTCACCATCGAATAGATCTTCAGCGGCAAAATCTCGTAGCTCGGCCCGGTGACGAAGGAGGAGACGACCACGTCGTCCATCGACAGGGTGAAGCTCAGCAGCCAACCGGCCGCCACCGCCGGCATCGCCAGCGGCAGAATGATTTTGCGCAGGATGGTGAACTCGCTTGCGCCGAGATCGCGCGCGGCTTCCAGCATCTTCACGTCGAAGCCTTTTAGGCGCGCGTAGACGGTCACTACCACGAACGGCAGGCAGAAGGTGATGTGCGAGAACAGCAGCGACCAGAAGCCGAGCGAAATGCCCAGCAACATGAACAGCACCAGCAGCGAGATGGCCATCACGATGTCCGGCGACATCATCACCACAAACAGCATGCCGCCGACGAACGGTTTGCCGCGGAAGCGGTAGCGGTACAGCGCCACTGCGGTCAGCGAGCCGATCAGCGTGGCGAAGGTGGCGGAGAGCACCGCCATGGTCAGCGAGTGGCCCGCCGCCTGCAACAGGCTGTCGTTGTTGAGCAGCGTGCTGTACCACTTGGTGGTGAACCCTTGCCAGTTGATGCCGAAGCGCGAGGCGTTGAAGGAGTTGACGATCAGGATGACGATCGGGATATACAGATAGGCGTATACCAGCGTCATAAAGCCGCCGCGCAGCAGACGTCCGATCATGCCAGATCCTCCTTCTTGTTCAGCAGGCGGGCGGCCCGATAATAGACCAGCAGCAACAGCCCCATCACCAGCGTCAGGCAGATGCTGGTGGCCGCGCCGAACGGCCAGTCGCGGATATTGAGGAACTGGCTTTTAATCACGTTGCCGATCAGCAGGTTTTTGGCGCCGCCCATCAGATCGGCGACGAAGAACAGCCCCATCGCCGGCAGCACCACCAGCAGGCAGCCGGCGATAATGCCCGGCATGGTCAGCGGCACAATGATGCGGATAAAGGTTTGGAGCTTGCTGGCGCCGAGATCGCGCGCCGCCTCCAGGCAGGATTTATCGAGCTTTTCGATGCTGGAGTAGAGCGGCATCACCATAAACGGCAGCAGGATATACACCAGGCCGAGGATCACCGCTTCCGAGGTGTACATGATGCGCAGCGGCTTGTCGATGACGCCGATCCACAGCAGCGCGTCGTTGAGATAGCCGCGGGTGCTGAGAAACAGCTTCAGGCCGTAGATGCGGATCAGCGAGTTGGTCCAGAAGGGCACGATCAGCAGAAACAGCAGCAGCGGCCGCACCTTCTGCGGCAAGCGCGCCAGAATAAAGGCGAACGGATAGCCGATCACCAGGCAGCACAGGGTGGCGATCAGCGCCATGTTCAGCGAGTGCAGCAGCACCTGGGCATACAGCGGATCGAACAAACGCCGGTAGTTATCCAGCGTGAACACCATCTGCACCAGGTTGGCGTCATCACGGGTCAGGAAGCTGGCGCCGATGATCATCAGGTTCGGCATGAACACGAACAGCAACAGCCAGGCGACGACGCCGACGATCACCACATTCTGGAAGACTTTACGCGATTTCTTCATCGGCCAGCACCACCTCCCAGCTTTCGACCCAGGTCACCGCCATCTTCTGATTGAGCGAGTGATCGACGTCCGGATCGTCTTCGTTGAAGAACTCGCTGACCATCACCGTTTTGCCGTTCTCCAGCTCGACCACCGATTCCAGCGTCATGCCTTTGTAGTTGCGCTCACGCACGTAACCGATCAGCCCGTCGTGCTGCGCGCTGTCGTTCACTTCTTCCACCCGCAGATCTTCCGGGCGCAGCAGCACCTTGAGCTTTTGGCCCGGTTCTACCGGCAGGTCGGCATAGATGTCGCACTCGCGGCCTTCCACATTGGCGCGCACCCGCTGCGGATCGAGGCGTTGCAGGACCACCGCGTCGAAGATGTTGATCTCGCCGATGAAGCTGGCGACGAACAGGTTTTTCGGCTCTTCGTAGATCTCACGCGGCGTGCCGTCTTGCTCGATGCGGCCTTCGCGCATCACCACGATGCGATCCGACATGGTCAACGCTTCTTCCTGATCGTGGGTGACGAACACGAAGGTGATGCCCAGCTTGCGCTGCAGCGCTTTCAGTTCGTTCTGCATCTGCTTGCGCAGCTTGTAGTCCAGCGCCGACAGCGATTCGTCCAGCAGCAGCACTTTCGGCTTGTTGACCACCGCGCGGGCGATGGCCACACGCTGCTGTTGGCCACCGGAGAGCTGGCCCGGCCGCCGCTTGGCGAAGGCATCCAACTGCACCATGCGCAGCGCCTCTTCGACGCGCGGCGTCAGTTCGGCCGCCGGCACCTTTTGCATGCGCAGGCCGAAAGCGACGTTGTCGAACACCGACATGTGCGGAAACAGGGCATAGCTCTGAAACACGGTGTTGACGTGGCGATGCTCGGCCGCAATGGCGGTGATGTCCTGGCCGTCGAGCGCGATGCGGCCCCGATCGGCGTCTTCCAGACCGGCAATCAGGCGCAGCACCGTGGTTTTGCCACAGCCGGAGGGACCAAGAATGGTGAGGAATTCGCCGTGATTAATCGTCAGATCCAGATCGGCAATGATGGTTTTGCCATCGAACGCTTTGCTCAGGGCATGCAGTTCAACAAGGGGGGCTCGAGAGGATGTCTCAGTCATTTATCGTCTTACTCTATCCCGTGGGCTAATGCAGATAGAACCGCAACTGGAAAAGACTGCCGGAGCTTGCGGGCATGCCCGCGATTCAAAAGAAGCTCAAACCAGTTGCGCCAATGGAAATTTTTCGAGCGCGCATGATAGACGCTGAATGCCGGAATTGAAAGCCAATCCGGCCCAGATGCCGCGTTTTTCATCATGATAGCGACAAATGACCCTGTGATGACAGCGTTATTTCCCTCTGAAATCATCACAAAGATTAATGATATTGGCGAATTCTGGTTAAAAATGACCTGACGCAATATTTGATCCTGATCGGTTCAGCATAATGAAACGCGATATTCTGAGGGGCCGCTACCATGGATAAATTACTTGACCGCTTTTTCAACTACGTCTCTTTCGACACCCAGTCCAAAGCGAACGTAAAGCATGTGCCGAGCACCGACGGGCAGTTGAAGCTGGCGCGTGCGTTGCAGCAGGAAATGATCGCGCTCGGCTTCGAGCGGGTGTCGCTCAGCGAGCACGGCTGCGTGATGGGCACCTGGCCGGGCAACGTCGCCTGGCCGGTGCCGGCGGTCGGTTTTATCGCCCATCTGGATACTTCGCCGGATTTCAGCGGCAAACACGTCAATCCGCAGATCGTCGAGAACTATCGCGGCGGCGATATTGCGCTCGGTATTGGCGATGAAGTGCTGTCGCCGGTGATGTTCCCGATCCTGCACCAGATGTTGGGGCAGACCCTGATCACCACCGACGGCAAAACGCTGCTGGGCGCCGACGACAAGGCCGGCATCGCCGAGATCCTCACCGCCATGGCGCGCCTGCGCGCGCGCAAAATCCCGCACGGCGACATCCGCGTGGCCTTCACCCCGGATGAAGAGGTGGGCAAGGGGGCGCAGCTGTTCGACGTGGCGGCCTTCAATGCCGAATGGGCTTACACGGTGGACGGCGGCGGCGTCGGTGAGCTGGAGTGCGAAAACTTCAATGCCGCCTCGGTGACGATCAAAATCCTCGGCAACAGCGTGCACCCCGGCAGCGCCAAGGGCGTGATGGTCAACGCGCTGTCGCTGGCTACCCGCATTCATCAGGCGCTGCCGGCGGACGAAACGCCGGAGACCACCGAGGGTTACCAGGGCTTTTACCACCTCAGCAGCATCAAGGGCAGCGTGGAACGCGCCGAAATGCACTACATCCTGCGCGACTTCGAGCGCGAGGGATTCGAGGCGCGCAAACGCAAGATGGTGGAGATCGCCCGCGAGGTCGGCAAAGGCCTGCCGCGCGATTGTTATATTGAAGTCAGCATCGAAGACAGTTATTACAACATGCGCGAACAGGTGGCGGAGCATCCGCACGCGATCGCGCTGGCGCAGCAGGCAATGCGCGACTGCGACATTGAACCGGTGATGAAACCGATCCGCGGCGGCACCGACGGCGCGCAGCTGTCGTTCCGCGGCCTGCCGTGCCCGAACCTGTTCACCGGCGGCTACAACTACCACGGCAAGCACGAATTCGTGACGCTGGAAGGCATGGAGCAAGCGGTGGCGGTAATTATGCGCATCGCGGCGCTGGCCGCCGAGCGGGCGCGGTAAAACGGGACGCTTGCGATTATCATAATCGCTTGCCGCAACAAGGCGTTGCTCATAGTGTGGAAGTCCATTCCCCACGCATAAGGACCGCATGATGAGCACCGAATTCCGCATCGCCGGCTCGCATTTGACGCAGTTCGTTCAGGCGATTTGGCGCCAGGCCGGCAGCACGGCGCGCGAAGCCGAGCTGGTGGCCGATCACCTGGTGCAGGCTAATCTGGCCGGGCACGATTCGCACGGCGTCGGCATGATCCCCAGTTACATGGCATCGTTGGCGCAGGGGCAGTTGCAGCTTAATCAACATGCCGAGGTGGTGCGCGACGCCGGCGCGGTGCTGACGCTCGACGGTGCGCGCGGCTTCGGCCAGGTGGTGGCCAGCGAAGCGATGGCGCTGGGCATTGAGCGCGCCGGTAAACTGGGCCTGGCGGCGGTGGCGCTGCACAACGCGCACCATATCGGCCGCATCGGCCATTGGGCGGAACAGTGCGCCCGCGCCGGTTTTATCTCGATTCACTTCGTCAACGTGGTGGGCGATCCGATGGTGGCGCCGTTCGGCGGCAGCGATCGCCGCTTCGGCACCAACCCGTTCTGCGCCATTTTCCCGCGGCCGGGCCGCACGCCGCTGCTGTTGGATTTCGCCACCAGCGGCATCGCCTTCGGCAAGACCCGGGTGGCCTATAACAAAGGCTTGTCGGTGGCGCCGGGCTATCTGATCGACGAACACGGGCAACCCACCACCGAACCGAAGGTGATGCACGAAGCGCCGTTCGGGTCACTGTTGCCGTTCGGCTTGCACAAAGGCTATGCGTTGGCGGCGATGTGTGAGATCCTCGGCGGCGCGCTCTCCGGTGGCCGCACCACCCACGACGCCACGCTGAAAGCCGACAGCGACGCCATCTTCAACTGCATGACGACCCTGATCCTCGATCCTCAGGCCTTCGACGCCCCGCAAATGCAGGCCGAGGCCGAAGCGTTTATCGGCTGGGTGAAGGCGTCGCCGCCGAGCGGCGAACAACCGATCGCGGTGCCGGGAGAATGGGAAGAGGCCAACCGCGCGGCGCGGCTGGAGCAGGGCATACCGATAGACGCCAATACCTGGCGGCAGATTTGCACGGCGGCGGAGCAGGCGGGCATGGCGAATGAAGCGCTGGCCGGTTTTCGCGCGCAGGCGCGGCAGGCATAAAAAAAGCCACCCGATAGGGTGGCTTGTTCGCGTACTCGCAATCAGTCGTTAAAGTACCAATAGCCGCTGTTGACCAGCGCGGTCAGCAGCGCCAGGAATGACGGATCGTCCACCGCGTCGCCGAGCAGGGCAGCGTCGACGCTGAAGTGCTGGCACAGGGCGTCTGCGGCCTGCAGCTGGTCGGTGTCGATCAGTTCGCCGTTGACGAAGCAGCGATCGCCGACGCGCAGCACGCGCAACCCGCCCAGGCGCTGCAGCGCTTCACCCTGTTGCAGCAGTTCGTAGATTTCCCCGGCCTGATACGGCGGCTCCGGCGGCGCCAGATCCAGCTCGTGGCGCGATTGGGAGATAAACTCGCCGAACCAGTGCTGGAAGTGTTCCGGCTGTTGCACCAGATCCAGCATCATCTGCCGTAAGGCGTCCACTTCCTGCGGCAGGATCTCCGCCGGGTGTTCGCGCAGTTTAACGTCCGGATCGCCGTAGCGTTTGCTGCCCAGCTCGCGCGCCAGCACGTAATCGGCGAAGCCGCTCACCAGCTCGCGGCCGTTCGGCGCGCGGAAGCCCACCGAATAATTGAGCGCGTTTTCCAGCGCGTAGCCTTCATGCGGGAAGCCCGGCGGAATGTAGAGAATGTCGCCCGGCTCCATCTCTTCGTCGATGATGGCGTCGAACGGCTCTACCTGCAGCAGATCCGGATGCGGGCAGTGCTGTTTCAGCGGCGTTTTTTCCCCGACTCGCCAGCGGCGGCGGCCAGTGCCCTGAATGATGAACACGTCGTACTGATCGAGGTGCGGGCCGACGCCGCCGCCCGGCACCGAGAAGGAGATCATCAGGTCATCCATCCGCCAGTCCGGCAGTTGGCGGAACGGGCGCATCAGCGCTGCGGAAGGCTCATGCCAGTGGTCCACCGCCTGCACCAGCAGCGACCAGTTGTTTTCGCTCAGGTGATCGAAGCTCTCGAAGGGGCCGTGCGCGACCTGCCAACGGCCGTCCTGGTGGCTGACCAGGCGGCTGTCCACTTCGTTTTCCATCGCCAGCCCGGCCAGCTCATCCGGGGAGATCGGATCGATAAAGTTTTTGAAGCCGCGCTTCAGAATCACCGGACGTTTTTGCCAATAACGTTGCAAAAAATCGTTCCAGTCCAGGTCTAATTGATAATCCATGTTCTATTCCAGGATAGAGGAGTGAGCCTGAGTGCGATTATAACGGAAGTTTGGCCCCGTGGATCGGGGCCGCAGAGGCATAATTTACTCGTTGTGGTGGGTATCGTGCTGGCGGGCGAAGGTGACCTGCATGCGCGCGCCGCCGAGCGGGCTGTCGCTGATGACGATTTCGCCGTCGTATTGCTCGATGATCTCCGCCGCCACCGACAGGCCAAGGCCCTGACCGGGACGCAGGGTATCCACCCGCTGGCCGCGCTGGAAGATCAGCTGGCGCTTGCTTTCCGGGATGCCCGGGCCGTCGTCGTCGATGACGAGGATGAGGTTTTTATCGGAGTGCAGCGAGGTGATTTCCACGAACTCGAGGCAGTATTTGCAGGCGTTTTCCAACACGTTGCCCATCACTTCCATAAAGTCGTTCTTCTCGCCCATAAAGGTCACTTCCGGCGAGATGTCCAGCGTGATCACCACCCCTTTGCGCTGATAAACCTTGTTCAGCGCCACCACCAGGCTGTCGAGCAGCGCCGGCACCGAGTGGATCTCGCGCGTCAGCACCGTCTGGCCGGAGTTGATGCTGGCCCGATGCAGGTAGTAACCGATCTGCTGAGAGATGCGCCCGATCTGATCCAGCATGATCGGCTCGGCTTCTTCGATAGTGGTCTGCTTGCCGCTGCGCAGCGAGCGCAGGGTGCTTTGCAGCACCGCCAGCGGCGTTTTCAGGCTGTGGGTCAGATCCGACAGGGTGGTGCGGTATTTGGTGTAGCGCTGGCGTTCGTTGCGCACCAGAATGTTCAAATTGCGCACCAGGCCGCGCAGTTCGCTGGGCGGGTTCTCATCCAACTGATCGCGTTCGCCGTTCTCCAGCTCGCCCACCTGATTGACCAGCGCCTTGATCGGCCGCAGGCTCCAGTAGGCCGCCAGCCACAGCAGCGGCACCACCAGCAGCAGGTTGGCCAGCAGCACGTAGCTGAACCACTCCCACACTACGTCTGAGCGCTGCAGCTCCTGCGGAATGCTGTCGACCACCACGATGGTCAACGCCGGCAGCCGCGCCGTGGCGGCATAGGTATTGACCGCCACCGAGTGCGTCAGCGCGTTCTGATCGGTATCGTCATAATTCTTCAGCTGATCCTGCGCTTTGGGGTTGTCCCCCAGCACTTCGCTACTGATGCGGGTATCGGTGTCAATTTCGTAGAAGCCGGACTCCTCCAGCCATTCCTTGTTGATCAGCTTCTCCAGCTCCGGCACCTTGCGCTGGCTCCACAGCAGGTTGCCTTTATCGTCGTAGATAAACACCAGCGTGGGAAAATTGAGATCGATATCGGGAGGAATGGCGATGGTGAGCTTGTTGTCTTTCCACTGCGCCAGGCTGAAGAACAGGTTGCTTTCGCCGCGCAGCAGGCGGAAGGCGGTCTTGTCGAAGCTGACGATGTAGCCGACGACCGCCACCAAACCGTAAGAAAGCGACAGCGCCAGGATCACCCCGGCGGTCGCCATCAGGAAGCGGGCGCGCAGCGAAAACGGTTTTTTATTCTTGTTGAACATCATGTTCACTTCGCGTCAAAACGATAGCCCTGGCCACGTACCGTGGTGATCACTTCATGCGGGTATTCCGCCTGCACCTTCTTGCGCAAGCGGCCCATCAGCACGTCGATGGTGTGGCTTTCGCGCAGTTCGGCGTCCGGGTAAAGCTGCAGCATCAACGAATCCTTGCTCACCACCTTGCCGGCGTTGCGGATCAGGGTCTCGATGATGGTGTATTCAAAGGCGGTCAACTTGATCTGTTGATCGTTGACGCTCAGTTCGCGGCGCGACAGATCGATCTGGAACGGCGGCAGCACGATCACCTGCGATGCCAGGCCGCTGTTGCGGCGCATCAGCGCCTGCATGCGGGCGATCACTTCTTCCAGGTGGAACGGCTTGGTGACATAGTCGTCGGCGCCGGCTTCCAGCACCGCCACTTTGTCCTGCCAGCTTTCGCGGGCGGTCAGCACCAGGATCGGCAGCTTGGTCTGGTGCGCGCGCCAACGGCGGATCAGGCTCAGGCCGTCTTCGCCCGGCAGGCCGAGATCGACGATGGCGATATCCGGCGCATGCTCCTGCAGGAAATAATCGGCTTCCTTGGCGTCTTCAGCCGCATCGACCTGATGGCCCATCTCGCGCATCTGAACGGAAAGGTGGTGGCGCAGCAAACCATTATCTTCAACAACCAGTACTCGCATGGCGAACTCCTGTGACTGTGCGGGTGAATGTCCTGTCACCCACGCGATAAAAGGGAACACGCTCCGCGGCGTGTCAGGGGATAACGCGGCCACCTGAACCATTTTGGCAAAAAATGCTGAGGTTATGGTAGGTATAACCCGCCCGGCCCGCAAGAGAGCCGAAGCAATGTATTAAAATAAGCGTTATCAATTTGTTCGCCGACATTATCGACAAGCTCTGATAAACGTCGGATAAACAGCGGCGGGGCAACGTTAAACGCAACTTAAACGCGTCGGGCATTGCCGCGAAAGGAAAGTGTGAACCGGAGCGCTTGATAAGCTTTAAAGGTACTAATAAGGTATTATTGAGGTATCGGCATATTTTCTCAGGAGCGATGGATGAAGCAATTAACCCAGGCAGAACGCATAGCGGGCGTATTTTACGGACAGATGCTGGGCGACGCGCTCGGCATGCCTTCCGAGCTGTGGCCGCGCGAGCGGGTTAAGCGCCACTTCGGCTGGATAGACGGCTTCCTCGATGGGCCGGCGGAGAACTCAGCCGCCTGTTACTTCAAGGCCGGGCAATATACCGACGATACCTCGATGGCGTTGGCGCTGGCCGATGCGCTGCTGGAAGCGGAAGGCGAGGTGGTGCCAGAACTGATCGCCCGCAACGTGATCCGCTGGGTGGACAGTTTTGACGCCTTCAACAAGAACATTCTCGGCCCCAGTTCCAAACTGGCGTTGAGCGAGCAGAAAGCGGGCACGCCGATCGCCGCGTTGGAAAACAACGGCATCACCAACGGCGCGGCGATGCGCATTTCGCCTTTGGGTTGCGTGCTGCCGTCTGCGCCGCTGGAGGGGTTCTGTCAGCAGGTGTGGCTGGCCTCCAGCCCGACGCACAAATCCGACATCGCCGTCGCCGGTGCCGTGGCGATCGCCTGGGCGGTTTCGCGTGCGGTGGAGGGGGCGGACTGGGCCTCGATTCGTCTGGCGTTGCCGGGCGTGGCGGAGTATGCCCAGCGCCGTCAGGTGACGACGTTCAGCCCTTCGCTGGCGGCGCGCATCGAGTTGGCGTTTCAGGTGGTGGATGAGGCGGCCGATCCCGAACAGGCATCCGAGCGGATATATCAACTGATTGGCGCCGGGGTGAGCACCATCGAGTCGGTGCCGGCGGCGCTGGCGATGGTGCAGCTGGCGCAAACCGATCCTACCCGTTGCGCCGTGCTGTGCGCCAACCTGGGGGGCGATACCGACACCATCGGCGCGATGGCCACCGCTGTCTGCGGCGCGCTGCACGGCGCCGAAGCGATGGATCCTGCGCTGCTGGCGCAGTTGCAGCGGGTGAATCCACTGGACGTCGAGGCGTATGCCCAGGCGTTCGTGCGTTTTCGCCGCCGTCGGCAGGGCGAGGCGTAACGGATCAGCTTTCGCTGGTAAATTCGTACATGTCGCTGCGGCAGAAGCTTTCGCTGTATTCGATAGGTTTCTTGCGGTGGTCGAACAGCGTCTGGCGCACGATCAGCAGCGGCATCGGTTCTGATAATTGCAGCGCCCGGCGGATGTCGTCATCGGCCATGGCCGCGCTGACCTGGCTGCGCAGCGATCCCATCTCCACGTTATTTCGGCGGAAGTAGTCATAGAGCGAGATGCCAATCTCGTCGACGTTGGCAATCGCCGCCGCCACCACGTAGGACACCGCCACCGACATCGGCTGCCGATCGAGAAAGTGGATACGTTTGAGTTGATAGATCGGCGTTCCGATCGCCAGCTGGAGCTTTTCCGCCAGTTCGGCGCTGGCCGGTACCCGTTCACGGCTGAGCCATTGCGTGTCCGGCCGGCGCCCTTGTTGCATCACCTCGCGCGAGAACCCTTTGACGTCCGCTAATGAATAGCGCAGCTTCGGCGCGGGCCGTTGCGCCTGGATGAAAGTGCCGTAACCGCGTGAACGACCGATGATGCCGTCTTGCTCGAGACAGGCCAGCGCTTTGCGCACCGTGATGCGCGAGATGCCGAGCCGTTCGGTAAACAGACGCTCGCTGGGCAGGAAATCCCCCGCGTTCAGCAATCCTTGCTCTATGGCCTGGCGCACCGAGGCGTTAAAGCGCAGATACAGCGGCATCGCGCCCGCGCTGGCCAGATCCTGCAGCAGTTTTTCCAGCAGACGCTGGTTGGTCTCCTTGCTCATAGCCGACGGAAATCCTGTAGCCTCAATGCAATGGCTTATTTAAGGGGATTTCGCCGGGCAGCGCAACTGCCGCCGCCGAGGGGATGAAATAAGGTAGAGTAGTGTGCAATCGCCCCGAGTTTGGAGAAACAGACAGCCCATGAGTGACCACCCATCCTGCGCGGACGACGCGGCAATCCTGGCGGCCTTCACCCAGCAGCGTCAGCAGGGGCTGACCCGACGTTCGGCGCTGCATCAGGCCCTGTTGCGGCTCATCACCGCCGGGGAACTGCCGTGGCGGGCGAAGCTGCCGCCAAGCCGCGCATTGGCGCCCCGGCTGGGGGTGGCGCGCGATACGGTGGAGCAGACCTACGCGCGGCTGGAGGCGGAGGGATACATCAGCCGGGCGGTGGGGCGCGGCAGCTATGTTCGCTATCGCTGCGATACGTTGCTCGGCCGTGAACTGCTGGCGACGCAGGCGGGCCAGGAGGCGCGGCTGGCGGAACGCGAGCTAAGCGATCGCGGCCGGGCGTTGCTGGCGGTCAGCCATACGCCGCACACCAGCCGTCAGGCGTCGCTGACGCCCTCGCTGGCGGATCTGCGGGCGTTTCCCATCGATTCGTGGCTGCAGTGGGAAAAGCAGGCGCTGCGGCGGCACGGCGAGCGGCTGTTGGGGTATGCCGATCCGCAGGGCTTGCCGGAGCTGCGTGCGGAGATCGCGCACTATTTGCAGCGGGAGCGGGGCGTCAAGGCGACGGCGGAGCAGGTGATCGTGGTCACCAGCTCTCAGCAGGCGCTGGCGCTGTGCACGCAGGTGCTGTTCGATCCCGGCGATGCGGTATTCGTCGAAGAGCCGGGTTACCAGGGGGCGAAAAAACTGGTGCAGTCGGCGGGGCTGCAGGCGCGGCCGATCGGCATTGATGAGCAAGGGCTGGACGTCGGGCAACTGATGCAGGCTTCGGGGGGCGGGCGGGGCGTTTACATCACGCCGTCCCATCATTACCCGCTGGGATACTCGCTGAGCCTCGAGCGGCGCCTGGCGCTGTTGCAGTGGGCCCAGCGCCGGCGGGCCTGGATCATCGAAGACGATTACGACGCCGAGTTCAACTACGATCGACAAACCAAGGCGGCGCTGCAGGGGCTGGACAGCGGCGGGCGCACGCTGTACATCGGCACCTTCAGCAAGACGCTGTTTCCGGGGTTGCGCATCGGTTTCATGATCGCGCCGCCGCAGCTGGTGCGGCCATTGGTCGCCGCCAGGCAGTTTCAGGACGGCTACACGTCGGCACTGGCGCAGATGACGCTGTTCCACTGCCTGCACGAGGGCGGCTACGCCGAGCATCTGCGCAATATGCGCACGCTGTACAAGGCGAGGCTGGACGTCCTGTACGACGCGGTGCATCGCCATCTCGCGCCCTGGACGCGCCCGGCCTTGCCGCAGGGTGGCCTGCAGCTGGTTTGCCCGCTGGCGGATGCGGCGACGGAGCGGCGGCTGGTGACGGCGGCGGCCGAGCGGGGAATACGATTGTACGGCCTGGCGGATTTCTACACCGGCGCGCCGCAGCGCGGGGCGCTGGTGCTCGGTTTCTCGGCCTATGCGCCGGACGAGATCGTGCGCTTTATCGCCACGCTGGCACAGGTGTTCAGCGCGCTGCCGCGGGAAAACGGCGGTTAAAATTGGTCTGCTCGGCGTTTTGAATTGGTCCGTATTACACCGTCGCTGCGCGGTGTATCCTGCCGCTATTCGGTTATTTCCCTAATGGAAATAATATCTTAACCCCGTGAGGCGCTATGAACCCATCAAATCGTGAAGTGACTATCCGCAGAATCAATGGCGACGACAGAGCGCAATGGCTGGCGTTGTGGCAGGGCTATCTCGACTTCTACCGCGCCGACGTGGCGCCGCAGGTGACCGATCGCACCTTCGAACGGTTGGGGCAGGATGAACAGGTGTACGGGCTGGTGGCGGAGGATGCCGACGGCCGGCTGCTGGGGCTGATGAACCTGGTATTCCATCCGTCCACCTGGAGCGCGGTGGGCTATTGTTATATCGAAGATCTCTTTGTGTCGCCGCAGGCGCGCGGCCATAAAGTGTCGGAAAAACTGTTCGAACAGGCGTATCGGCTGGCGGAGGCGCGCGGCAGCGATCGGGTCTATTGGATGACTCAGGAGTACAACGCGCCGGCGCGTTCGCTGTACGACAAAATCGGCAGAAGAAGTTCGTTTATCGTTTATACCCGTTAACCGCAGGAGGCGCGTATGGCAATGAATCGTTATGGTCAGCCGATTGGCGAACCGATGCCGGATTGGCAGCCGGCTCGCCGCCCGGGCGGCGCAACGCTCGGCGGGCGTTTCTGTTCACTGGCGCCGCTCGAGCCGCAGCGGGATTACGCCGCGCTGTACGATGCTTTCCAGCTGGCGCCGGACGGCCGCGACTGGACCTATCTGTCTATCGAACGGCCCGATACACCGGCGGCGATGCTGCAGCATCTGGAGACGCTGCAGGCCAACCCGACGCTGGTCAACCTGACGGTGTTCGACGCCGCCAGCGACGCGCCGGTGGGGACGGTGGCGCTGATGCGCATCGACGAGGCCAACGGCGTGCTGGAGATCGGCCACGTCAGCTGGTCGCCGTTGATGAAACAGCGCTCCAGCGCCACCGAAGCCATCGCGCTGCTGCTGCGCTACGCCTTTGATACGCTGGGCTACCGCCGCTGCGAATGGAAGTGCGACAGCCACAACGCGCCGTCGCGCCAGGCCGCGCTGCGCTTTGGTTTCCGTTACGAGGGCAACTTCCGCTTTGCGGTGATCGTCAAGGGGCGCAGCCGGGATACCGACTGGTTCGCCATCACCGCTGACCGTTGGCCGACGGTGCGGCAGGCGCTGGCGCGTTGGCTGAGTGCCGAGAACTTCGATGCGCAGGGGCGGCAGATAGCCCGGCTGCAGGTGTTGCGCGGCGAATAATAAGCAACAAGGCGGCCCGCGGGCCGCCTTGTCGTTGTGGGTCTAACGCGCTTACTTCAGCTCGTCGACCAGGGTGGTGGCGCGGCCGATGTAGTTGGCCGGGGTCATCGCCTTCAGACGGGTTTTCTCTTCTTCCGGCAGCGCCAGACCGTCGATGAACGCCTGCATGCCGGCGGCGTCCACGCGCTTGCCGCGGGTCAGCTCTTTCAGCTTCTCGTAAGGCTTCTCGATGCCGTAACGGCGCATCACGGTCTGGATCGGTTCGGCCAGCACTTCCCAGTTGTGATCCAGTTCGTCCAGCAGGTGCGCCTGGTTCACTTCCAGCTTGCTGATGCCCTTCAGGGTGGCCTGATAGGCGATCAGCGCATAGCCCAGGCCCACGCCCAGGTTACGCAGCACGGTGGAGTCGGTCAGGTCGCGCTGCCAGCGGGAGACCGG
This sequence comes from Serratia sp. CY37869, assembly GCF_052168895.1. Taxonomy (NCBI): domain Bacteria; kingdom Pseudomonadati; phylum Pseudomonadota; class Gammaproteobacteria; order Enterobacterales; family Yersiniaceae; genus Serratia; species Serratia sp. CY37869. The sequence goes on along the minus strand of NZ_JBJNLU010000001.1, from coordinate 1,928,830 downwards.
CAGTTTGCCCGCCAGGTGGCCCAGCACGGCGTTGGCCAGGCCCAGGTTGCCTTCGGAGTTTTCGAAGTCGATCGGGTTGACCTTGTGCGGCATGGTGGAGGAGCCGATTTCCCCGGCGATGGTCTTCTGCTTGAAGTGGTTCAGGGCGATGTAGCCCCAGATGTCGCGGTCGAAGTCGATCAGAATGGTGTTGAAACGCGCTACGCAGTCGAACAGCTCAGCGATGTAGTCATGCGGTTCGATCTGGGTGGTGTACGGGTTCCAGGTGACGCCGAGCGAGGTCACGAACGCTTCGCTGAACTGATGCCAGTCCACTTCCGGGTAGGCGACGATGTGGGCGTTGTAGTTGCCGACCGCGCCGTTGATTTTACCCATGATCTCCACACGCTCCAGCTGGCGGTACTGGCGCTCCATGCGGTAAGCCACGTTGGCGAACTCTTTGCCGACGGTCGACGGCGTAGCCGGCTGGCCGTGGGTGCGCGACAGCAGCGGGATATCGCGGTATTCCAGCGCCAGCCCTTTCAGCGCATCGATGATTTTACGCCAGTAAGGCAGCACCACGTCCTGACGAGCGCTTTGCAGCATCAGCGCGTGCGACAGGTTGTTGATGTCTTCGGAGGTGCAGGCGAAGTGAATGAACTCGGACACCGCGTGCAGCGCAGGCACCGCCGCCACTTTTTCCTTCAGGAAATACTCGACCGCTTTCACGTCGTGGTTGGTGGTGCGCTCGATGGTTTTGATGCGCTGAGCGTCTTCTTCGTTGAATTCAGCGACGATTTTGTCGAGGAAAGCGTTTGCGTCGGCGTCAAAAGCGGGAACTTCCTTGATTTCTGCGCAGGCGGCCAGTTTTTGCAGCCAACGTACTTCAACCTGTACGCGGAATTTCAGCAGACCGTATTCGCTGAAAATGGGGCGCAGTGCGCTGACTTTATCACCGTAGCGTCCATCAACGGGGGAAACGGCGGTCAGTGAGGATAATTCCATCGGTAGCAACTCCTGGGATCGATTAACAATGAGCAACGATATTTTGCGCCTGCTTGAACAGACGATTACGGGAAAACATTAACTGCAGGCGGCTGCCGCCGACCTGTTGCCACAGCACGGCGGCGCGAATGCCGGCCAGCAGCGTGGCGCGAACTTTGGCCTGCACCTGCGGGTTCTGCAAGATCGCCGGTGAGCCGGTCACCTGGATGCGCGGCCCGAGCGGGCTGACCACGTCGACATAAATGCCGGCCAGCGCGCTGATGATGGTGTCCGACTCAAGATCGAAGTGCGCCAGCTGGCGCTCGAGCTGGCCGAGGCGTTCGCCGAGCGTGTTCATTGCCTGTTTGTTGGCGTTGAGCTTGCGCTCCAGCACCATCAGGCTGATGGTGTAGCGGGTCAGTTCCGCGCCCGGCCCTTTGTTGTTGGCGTTAAGCACGCCCATCAGGGTTTCGAGGCCGACCATCAAATTGCGCTCCTCGCCGCCGAACACCGCCAGCGTAGAGGGTGGGTCCATCTGCAGCAGGCTTTTCAGCGAGGTGTGAAACGCTTCGCGGTCGCATTGCCCTTCATGGGCCAATTGCTGAACCAAACGCGCCGACTGGCTGATACCCGCCATGGCCAGCGTGATGTCATAATAATTTTTCGCCACGATGACTCCTGTAAACGCGGTGAACGGTACATGGCTTACTGTATAAGGTTGTGCGTATCGCCAGGGTAACGGCGGCGGCCGCGAACGGTAACGATCGGGCGTGGCTGTAACAACGATGACAACGAATGCCGCGGATCATGCCATAAAATTGAGGGTAAACCCAGCGTCTAATACGCCTGTGGCGAGGCGGATGCGCCGTGCGGCGCAGAACTGCGCAAATAGACGGCGAAAATCGCCGGTGGCGCGGCACGAACTTATTGTTGCGGCGGCAAATAAAGTGCGGCGGCTGCATCTATACTGCCAACGTGACCCCTCAAATAAAGACCTTTATATGCACGTAAAAAACAAGCAGCCGCTGCCGGCGGTGACGCTGGCGGCCATCGGCGTGGTGTACGGTGATATCGGCACCAGCCCGCTGTATACCCTGCGCGAATGCCTGACGGCGGAAGAAGGGATCACCCTAACGCCGACGTCGATCTACGGCTTTCTGTCATTGATTTTCTGGCTGTTGACGCTGGTGGTGTCGATCAAATACGTCTGCTTCGTGATGCGCGCCGACAACGACGGTGAAGGGGGAATTCTGACGCTGATGTCGCTGGCGATCCGCAAGCTGGATGCGCGCTGGGTGCCGGCGGCGGTGCTGGTCGGGCTGGTGGGCGGCAGCTTCTTTTATGGCGATGGGGTGATTACCCCGGCCATTTCGGTGCTCTCGGCTATCGAAGGCCTGCAGATTATTGCCCCCGAGCTGGACAGCTTTATCGTGCCGCTGTCGCTGCTGGTGTTGACCGCGCTGTTCGCGATCCAGAAACACGGCACCGGCAGCGTCGGCAAACTGTTCGCCCCGGCGATGGTCATCTGGTTCCTGACGCTGGCGCTGCTCGGCATCGGCGGCATTTTGCATCACCCCGGCGTGCTGCGGGCGCTGAACCCTTACTGGGCGGTGAATTTCTTCCTCGAGTACAAGGCAGTGTCGTTCTTCGCGCTGGGCATGGTGGTGCTGTCGGTCACCGGCGCCGAAGCGCTGTACGCCGACATGGGCCACTTCGGCAAAAAACCGATCCGCCTGGCGTGGTTTACGCTGGTGGCGCCGGCGCTGGTGCTGAACTACTTCGGCCAGGGGGCGCTGCTGTTGGCCAACCCGGCGGCGATCAATAACCCGTTCTTCCTGCTGGCGCCCACCTGGGCGCTGATCCCGCTGCTGGTGATCGCCACGTTGGCGACGGTGATCGCCTCGCAGGCGGTGATCTCCGGCGTCTTCTCCCTGACGCGCCAGGCGGTGCGGCTGGGCTACCTGCCGCCGATGCGCATCATCTATACCTCCGATCAGGAGTCCGGGCAGATCTACATTCCGGTGGTGAACTGGCTGTTGTTCGCGGCGGTGTTGATCGTGATTATCAGTTTTAAACACTCCAGCAACCTGGCCTCGGCTTACGGCATCGTGGTGACCGGCACCATGCTGCTGTCGTCGATTTTGCTGAGCATCGTGGCGGTGAAAAACTGGGGCTGGCCGCGCTATCTGGGTGGGCTGATGCTGCTTGCCATGCTGTGCATCGACGTGCCGCTGTTCGGCGCCAACCTGATCAAACTGGCGACCGGCGGCTGGCTGCCGGTGGCGCTGGGGTTGATCATTCTGCTGATCATGCTGACCTGGAAGACCGAGCGCTCGCGCCTGATCCGCCGGCTGCGCGACAACCAGGAAGGGCTGACCGCGCTGATCGAGTCGCTGGAGAAGGCGCCGCCGAAGCGGGTGCCGGGCACCGCGGTGTTTATGGAGCGCACGCCGCATGCGGTGCCGCTGGTGCTGCTGCATAACCTGAAGCACAACAAGGTGTTGCATGAGCGCGTGGTGCTGCTGACTATCGTGACTACCGACATGCCGTATGTGCACAACGTGCAGCGGGTGGCGATCGAACAGCTGTCGACGAGCTTTTGGCGGGTGGTGGCGAGCTACGGCTGGCGCGAAACGCCCAACGTGACGGATATCCTTTATCGCTGCGGCCTGGAGGGGATGAGTTTCACCATGAACGAGACCTCGTTCTTCATGTCGCGCGATACGCTGGTATTGGGCAAGCGCCCCTGGTATCTGCGCGTGCGCGGCAAGGTGTTCCAGCTGTTGCAGCGCAACGCGCTGCGGGCGCCGGATCTGTTCGAAATCCCGCCAAACCGGGTGATCGAACTGGGGGCGCAGGTGGAATTCTGAATAAAAAAAACGCTGCGGTAAACGCAGCGTTTTTCTTGGGCGGCAGGCGAACTACGCCAGGCGCTGTTCGATGATGCCGCCGCCGAGGCAGATTTCGCCCTGGTAGAACACCGCCGACTGGCCGGGGGTGACGGCGGAGACCGGCTCGTCGAAACGCACTTCGATGCGTTCGTCGTCGAGCGGGGTCACGGTGCAAGGGATGTCCTGCTGGCGATAGCGGGTCTTCACCGTACAGCGGAACGGGCCGGTCAGCGGCAGGCGATCCACCCAGTGCAGCTGCTGCGCGATAAGGCCGACTGACATCAGGCGCGGGTGATCGTGCCCTTGCGCGACCACCAGCACGTTATTGGCCACGTCTTTATCCACCACGTACCACGGATCTTCGCTGCTGTCTTTCAGGCCGCCGATGCCTAACCCTTTGCGCTGGCCCAGGGTGTGATACATCAGGCCCTGGTGTTCACCGACGGTCTGGCCGTCGACGCTGACGATCGGGCCCGGCTGCGCCGGCAGGTAGCGGCCGAGGAAGTCGCGGAATTTGCGCTCGCCGATAAAGCAGATGCCGGTGGAGTCTTTCTTCTTGGCGGTGACCAGCTCCAGTTGCTCGGCGATGCGGCGCACCTCCGGCTTCTCCAGTTCCCCAACCGGGAACAGGCTTTGCGCCACCTGCTCGTGGCTCAGGGTATAGAGGAAGTAGCTCTGATCTTTGTTGCCGTCGACGCCGCGCAGCAGGCGGCTTTTGCCGTCCACGTCCTGGCGGCGCACGTAATGGCCGGTGGCGATGAAATCGGCCCCCAGGTCTTCGGCGGCGAACTCCAGGAAGGCTTTGAATTTGATTTCTTTATTGCACAGGATGTCCGGGTTCGGCGTGCGGCCGGCCTTGTATTCTTCCAGGAACAGCTCAAACACGTTGTCCCAGTATTCCGCCGCAAAGTTCACCGTGTGCAGTTCGATGCCCAGCTTGTCGCAGACCGCTTGCGCGTCGGCCAGATCGGTCGCGGCGGAGCAGTACTCTTCGTCGTCGTCTTCTTCCCAGTTTTTCATGAACAGCCCAGCGACCTGATAGCCCTGTTGCTGTAACAGATAGGCGGTAACGGAAGAGTCGACGCCGCCGGACATACCGACGATTACTTTTTTCTGGCTGTTGTCTGACATGGGGATCTCACGAACTTGAACACGAACCGTGCTGATAAAAACAAGCGCAGGATTTTACCACGTTGCCCGCGCCGGCGCACTGTTCATCTTGTGCTGCCCGGCGCCCTCAATGCGGCCAGGCGAAGCTGCCGACCAGCGACAGCGGGTAGCGCTCCGGCTGCTGGTAGCTGCGAATGCTCTCGGCCACCAGCGCGGAACGCAGGTTGGGCGCCTGCAAAATCTCGTCGGCGCTCAACCACAGGCAGCGATCGATGTCGCTGTCGTGCGGCTCGGTCGGCAGCGGCTGTTCCAGCTCGATGACGAAGCAAAAACGCAGGAACGGCGTGCGATCCGGCGCAATCCATTGGTGCAGACGTAAAAACGCCTGCGGGGTGGCGCGGATGCCGGTCTCTTCCCACAGCTCGCGCTCGGCGGCCTGCACCAGCGTCTCGTCGGCCTCCAGGTGGCCGGCCGGCTGATTCCACAGCGCTTTGCCGTTGATGGTCTCTTCGACAATTAAAAATTTGCCGGCGGCGTGCACCACGCAGGCCACGGTGACGTGCGGTTTGAACATGCGGTCTCCTTACAGCGGTTTGTCGATGCGCCGATAGATATCGTCCAGCTCGGCGATGCGGGTGCGGTAACTTTGCAGCAGGCAGGCGGTATCGCCGCCGCACCGCTGGCGTTTTGCCAGCCAGGCCTGCTGGCTGTCCTGCATCGCGCCGCGCGCGCCCATGGCGAACAGGCCGCGCAGCAATTGGTATTGGGTGGCCATTTGCACATCCAAATCGTTCAGCGTGCGGTTGGCGCAGATGGCTTGCTCATCGCGGCTTGCCGCCTTGGCGCAGTCGAAGCTGGCGGCCTGGGCGGCAAACGGGGCCGCCAGAGCGGCGAGCAGCAGCGCGATCGGCGTGGATTTCATGGCGCCTCCATCAGTTATCGGTCTACAGAGAATCGATGCTTTTCCATTCACCAGGCTGCAGTGAGCCCAGCGAAAGATTACCCATACTGTAGCGAATCAGGCGCAGGGTAGGGAACCCGATATGCGCCGTCATGCGACGCACCTGGCGGTTTCGCCCTTCGAACAGGGTGATTTTCAGCCAACTGGTGGGGATGGATTTACGCTCGCGGATCGGCGGGTTGCGCGGCCATAGCCACTGAGGCTCGGCCACCAACTCAACACCGGCGGGTAGCGTCGGGCCGTCTTTCAGCGTAACGCCGCAGCGCAATGGCGCCAAATCGCTCTCCTGCGGCGCGCCCTCGACCTGCACATAGTAGATTTTGCCGGTGCGCTTGCCCGGCTGGGTGAGCTGCGCCTGAAGCTGGCCGTCGTTGGTCAGCACCAGCAGCCCTTCGCTGTCGCGATCCAGGCGCCCGGCGGCGTAAACGTCGGGGAAGGGGATGTACTCTTTCAGCGTGGTGCGGCCGGCTTCATCGGTGAACTGCGGCAGCACGTCGAAGGGCTTGTTGAATAACACAATTCGACGCGGCCCCTTCGGCGCGGCGGGTTTGGCGGCATTCGGCTTGCTGAATCGTTTAACGTTGTGATTTCTAACAGAGAATTTTTTCATAACAGTTGAGATTACGGATGATAAGCGCATTATAACCGAATCCGTTTCGGATTGGCGCGGACCGAATATTCAAGTAGTATCTACACGCATCTTACAAAGCATTAACAAAATTGCGCTTGAAGGAGAGGTTGATGGAAAGCAAAGTAGTTGTTCCGGCAGAAGGTAAAAAAATCACGGTTGACGCCCAGGGTAAACTGGTTGTTCCTCATAACCCGATCATCCCGTTCATCGAAGGCGACGGCATCGGCGTTGACGTGACTCCTGCCATGATCCACGTGGTTGATGCGGCCGTTAAAAAGGCTTACCACGGCGAACGTAAAATCTCCTGGATGGAAATCTACACCGGCGAAAAATCTACCCACGTTTACGGTAAAGACGTGTGGCTGCCGGACGAAACTCTGGACCTGATCCGCGACTACCGCGTCGCCATCAAAGGCCCCCTGACCACCCCGGTCGGCGGCGGCATCCGTTCTCTGAACGTGGCCCTGCGCCAGCAGCTGGACCTGTACGTGTGCCTGCGCCCGGTGCGTTACTACCAGGGCACTCCAAGCCCGGTGAAACAGCCTGAGCTGACCGACATGGTGATCTTCCGCGAAAACGCCGAAGACATCTACGCCGGCATCGAGTGGAAAGCCGGCTCCGCCGAAGCGGACAAAGTGATCAAATTCCTGCGCGACGAAATGGGCGTGAAGAAAATCCGCTTCCCAGAGCAGTGCGGTATCGGCGTGAAGCCATGCTCCGAGGAAGGGACCAAGCGTCTGGTGCGTGCGGCGATCGAATACGCCATCACCAACGACCGTGACTCCGTGACCCTGGTTCACAAAGGCAACATCATGAAGTTCACCGAAGGTGCCTTCAAGGATTGGGGCTATGAGCTGGCGCGCGAAGAGTTCGGCGGCGAGCTGATCGACGGCGGCCCATGGCTGAAGATCAAGAACCCGAACACCGGCAAAGAGATCGTGGTTAAAGACGTGATCGCCGACGCCTTCCTGCAGCAAATCCTGCTGCGCCCGGCGGAATACGACGTGATCGCCTGTATGAACCTGAACGGCGACTACATCTCCGACGCCCTGGCGGCCCAGGTAGGCGGTATCGGCATCGCGCCGGGCGCCAACATCGGCTCTGACTGCGCGCTGTTCGAAGCGACTCACGGCACCGCGCCGAAGTACGCCGGCCAGGACAAAGTGAACCCAGGCTCCATCATCCTGTCCGCAGAGATGATGCTGCGTCACATGGGTTGGTTCGAAGCGGCTGACCTGATTGTTAAAGGCATGGAAGGCGCCATCGCCGCCAAGACCGTGACCTACGACTTCGAACGCCTGATGGAAGGCGCTAAACTGCTGAAATGTTCAGAGTTTGGCGACGCTATCGTTAAACACATGTAAGTGTGTTTGCGTTTGAATGAGAGCGGGAGCCTAAGGGCTCCCGTTTTTTATTGTTCCAATTGCATGGGTTATTGCGCTGCCGCAATCTGGCGCCGGAGCCAACAGAGCTGGGCTGTTATGCAATTGCGCGAGATTGATTTCAGCACGAACAAGGGGTCGAGTTACCTCATTATTCCCGGACAGACGGCTGATGGAATCGTGGTGAAAACCTCTACATGGCACGCTGTGCGGAGGCTGGATTTGTGCTGATCTCACGAAAGTTGCTGATCGGCGACGTCATCATAATCTCAGTGAGAACGGATGAACTGAACCATGCTGGTGTGTACTCGCTGGTGGCGTGATGCTCCATCACATGTGCGGTCAGCTAAGTAATCGTGTCCCTTACGAGTGATATTGGCAGGAACGAACGATCACGATTTTGCGTTTTAACGGGTGAACTTCTTAACTTCAACTGTTAACATCAAAGGGGATTACTATTCTATAGGAAAAGGATTAAATGAGAGAGTTTGGGTTTTTATTGCTGGCAGTAGGTGTCGTTTGGCTGCTGATAGCTTTTAACATGGACACCTATGTTTTTACTGGCTATGGTGAACGTGTCAATAACATTGGTTTGATCGCATCTAAACAGAATCACTTGCTGATATCATCAGTTATTTCTATTTGCGCCATTTTGATGATCATCTTTGGGAAATCGTCGTCTAAGGCAACCAATGTATATGTAAAATGCCCGTTCTGTGCTGAAGAAATAAATCCTGAAGCAATAAAATGCAAGCATTGCGGTAGTGATGTATCGGTTCAGTTGAAAGTACAGAAAGAAAACAAGTTCTCATTTTATGGATTTGATCATAACTTATTGCTATCAGAAGATGATAGCCCATCACTAAATGACAGTGAAGTGATGGAATTGGCCAATAAAATCAAGTCAATATCAAAGTCAAATCGTGATTCTTATATTTTTGGCGAGCATCAATCAAATATCACATACATTAAATACAAACTCCCTAAAGCTGTTCAAGACGAGTTTGTAAAAAGGTTAAAATACTGGCTTGCTAAATAAAACTTATTCCTCAAGAAAGCCGCGCTATGCGCGGTTTTTTTATGGTGTGGGTATGCCTTTTAAGACTCCTGAAATTAAATGCATTTGTCTCTAAGGTATTCTGAAAGCGGGAGCAGGGAGAGTTTACTGTTTATTCTCCGGAAGTCCACTTTAAACATTAAAAGCCCTTGCTGCAATTCTACCTGATTTCCAAAAATTTATGCTGGAAAGCTGGGGGGAGGGGAAGGATTATTCTTGGGAGGATCTAGTCTGAAGGAAACCCATGCCGGAATATTCCAGCTTACTCACCACAAGTAAGCTGGAAATTACCAATATGGGTTTATTCAGGAGTTCATCACATGTGTTCTGTCGTTGCAAATACCACCAAGTCTGGACGCCGAAGTATCGATTTCAAATACTTTGCGACAAGGTGGGGAAAGAGCTCTATTGAACAATTTACATCCTCTGCAACATGAAGGTCTGTGAGGTTTTGGAGCTAAATATTCACCAACTCACGAGCATTTGTCCCACCGAAGCTATCGACTTATACGTTGATGGATGTCCTAAAAGGACGCAGTGCAATCCGCCTTTACAGTCGTTTTCCGCACATACGCAAGAAGCTGTGAGGCAACCATTTTTGGGCAAGGGAATACGGTAAGGGTAAACGAGGAAATTATCAGACGATACGTAAAGCATCAGGATGAGAAAGACCAGGAGATCGAGCAGCAGATGGAGTTGTGCAGGATTAACTCGAATATTGCCCCCTTTTAGGGGGCTTCGTGTAAAGCCACCTCCGAAGGAGGTGGCCTTTGACTGTCTACTGTCCGAATGCATAAGGTATCGGACAAGATCACCGCGCGGCGTTAGCCGATTCACGCACGACCAGCACCGGGCAATTGGCGTGGCGCACCACCGCGGTGGCATTCGAGCCGAGAAGGTAAGTCATTGCAGAAGGGCGGTTGGAACCCATCACAATAATCTCCGCGTTAAGCGCATCGGCGAGTTCCAGGATCTGATCTTTGGGATCGCCGACGGCGACATGCGTGGTCACTCGATCCTCGGGAACGCTGAATTGTTTTGCCGCTTTCGCCAGCCCCTCGGTCGCTATCGCAATGGTTTCATCTTTGGTTTCCACCGCCGCCGTGGCGGCAAAGCCGAAGGCCGCGTAGGTGGCGCGCGACGGGATCACCGCCAGGAAATGGACGTGGGAGTCTTCGAGCCTGGCGAGCGCGTTGACATGCGGGATGACCTGCTGTGTTAATTCCGGCTCGGTAATATCCACGGGAACCAAAATAGTTTTGTACATACTCCCTCCTTATCGTTTTAAAAAACTCCACTTTTCGGATTATAGCTGTTCGACGCCGGGAAAGGGGAGATCCGTATGGCAAACCTGGCAACGTTGTCTGCTGAAATGTCAGGCGTTTATCGACGTTATCGTTAAACGCCAATGGGCGCGCTTACTGTTTGAATAGAAAGGGAGCCATCGGCTCCCTTTGTTTTAGCAGGCTCAGATTATCGGAACCTTAATGAGGGATTTCCGACACCTCTTTGACTTCCGTCTTGTTGATTTGCTGTTTGACGCCATTGGCGTCGGTATACCCGATCAACCCGGCAGAAGTCTCTTTCGGTTTGCCGTCACTGATGATCGTTCGGCCATCGTGGGTATGAATAGCGTAGCTGGTGCGTGTGCAGCCTGACAGTGCGGCGATGGCAACCAGGGCGATCGCGGGAAGAACAAGCGCTTTTTTCATTTGAAGCTCCTTTTAGTTATTCAACTCACTCATGTTTGCAATCTGGTCTCGATTGATCTGTTCCGTTTTGCCCGTTTCAGCATTTCGATAGGAGACCAATCCGGTATCTTTATCGATCTGGGGCTTGCCGTCGGTAACAATGGTTTTGCCGTCCGTCGTTTTGATCGCCTGATTGGAAGCGCAGCCCACCAGGGACATCAATGCTGTTGCCGCCAGCAGCGCGGCAAAGGGGCGTTTGCTTTTCATACCTACCATCCTGGTTACTTAAAAGAATTTAATATCAGGAAAGTAAGTATAGGCAGATTTTCCAGATTGCCAGGGTTGAAAGTGCTTCTAATGGGATAAAAAATTAAGAATAACTTAATTTATTGATGGAGTGATTGCTCGTTCGGATAACAAGGTTATCGAAAGGTCAGGGTTTTCAGGTATACGCCCCGCCTGGGGCGCTATGGCTTCATGTCATCATCGGCCCACGATTCTCCGCATGCCGATGCTTGATACTCGCAATGTCTCTGGCGGTTTGGCGTTAATTCTGTATAAGTATGCGCCGGGGATCTTGTCGAATACCACGTTGATTTCGGCTGATAGTCATCCATAAGGACAGGGATATGAAAATCACGCATTCAGGCTTTAAAACCGGCGCCGCCACATTATTGGCGGCGATGCTCGCGCTGGCATTAACGGGGTGTGCCAAGAGCACCGCCCCCAGCCAAACCGATCCGGTGAATAAAGAGGTTGACGATCTTTTCGCCAACCTTGGCAACCCAAAGGCGCCGGGAAAAGAGAAAGAACACTATATCGCCCAGTTGCAGGCCGCGATTCAAAGCCATTTGAAAGATGCCGAAGCCTACTCAGGCAAGCGTTGCAGATTGAGCATCAAGCTGGCGCCGGACGGTATGCTGATCAGCATTCGGGCTGAACAAGGGGAACCGGAACTTTGCCAGGCCGCGATCAAAGCAATCGCCAATGCGCGTCTGCCTAAGCCGCCAACGACCGCGGTTTACGAAGCGGTCAAAAGCAGCACGTTGGAATTTCGTCCACAGTGAAAATAAACGGCACTGCGATGCCAGACAATTAAACCAAAGTCACAGGCCGTATTTTCATGCGGCCTGTGAGTATTGGGTTGTGCAATATTTCGTATAGCGCTTCCTCATGCTAAAGCCCGTTTTTTCGGCATTATTTCACGGCATGTGGCGCCACTCTCTACCGATACATCATCGCGCTCACGCGCTCGCTTCGGTCTTTAAAACCGTTGCTGCGCATCGTTACCACATAGTAGCGATAGTGGTGTTTCTGTGCGTATTCGCGCACCAGATCTTCGGCGAACAGGCCGCTGAAGGTGACGGTGGTGACGAACGTCAGCCCTTTCACTTCGTAGGTGCCGATCTCTTGCGGGGTGCCGATATACGGCGGCGGGAACACGGTTTTGTGGAACTGGCAGCCGGCCAGCAGCAGGGTAAACAGCAGGGCGGCGGAGATTTGCGGTATTCTCATCGGGAAATGCTTTCCTTCCTTGGCGTGTGTTTTAGTAACTCTATAATAGGATTACAAAATTCGACCGGGATGTAAAAACTATCCCGCCGCGGTTGCCGTTTCGTTGATGCGGTATCGCCGTTATCCATCAGCACGAGGATTAAAACATGTTTGTTCGCCAGGCCACCGACAGCGATGCCGCAGCCCTGATCGCCCTCGACAGCGTCGCTGAATACGAGCCGCAGCGCGCGGCGCAGATCCGCACCTGGTGCGGGCAGGGCGTCTGTTATCTTGCCGAGGAGCAGGGCATGGCGATGGGATACGGTGTGCTGCACTATCACTTCTTCGGCTGCGGCTTTGTGGAGATGCTGATGGTCGGCGAGCGCTATCGCCGCCGGGGCGTCGGGCAGGCGCTGATTGCGGCGCTTAAGTTGCACTGCCGGCACCCGAAGCTGTTCACCTCCACCAATCGCTCCAACCTGCCGATGCAGCGGCTGCTGTTGAACGCCGGGTTTGTCGCCAGCGGCCAAATTGACAATCTCGATGACGGCGATCCGGAGCAGGTTTTTTTCATCCCGCTGCGCTAATACAGCCGGACATCCACCGCCTGTTGTTGCAGCCAGGTGTTGACGTAGCCGTAAGCGGCTGAGAAGGCCAGCAGCGCGAAGATCAGCACGGAAAGCGAGGCCAAAAATTTGACATCGCCCTGCTTCGAAAGCTGGTAAGCGCAAGAGATAAAGGCCAGCAGGCACAGCAGGGTGAAGGCGATGGCCAGCGTGGCGTAGAGAATAAGCATAACGAAACCCGTTCTTCCTTGTGAGCGCGGCAAGGATACCACAGACAAAAAAGGGGCCCAAACGGGCCCCGGTGCGATACGGCGCGAGAGGTTTACTCCGCCGCGTCGGGATGATTCTTGCCTTCTTCGATGAATTCTTCGTCGATCTCTTCGATGTTTTCCTTGCTGTCACGGCCGGACAGGATGTTCCAGCAGGCGATGAACAGCGCGGCGATCAATGGCCCGATGACGAAGCCGTTAATGCCGTAAATCTCCATGCCACCCAGGGTGGAGATCAGGATCAGGTAGTCCGGCATTTTGGTGTCTTTGCCTACCAGCAGCGGGCGCAGAATGTTGTCCACCAGGCCGATTACGACCACGAAGAACACCACCAGGAAGATGCCTTTCCACAGCATGCCGGTGGCGAAGAAGTAGATCACCGCCGGCACCCAGATGATGGCGGAGCCCACGGCGGGGATGATCGACAAGAACGCCATCAGCGCGCCCCACAGCAAGCTGCCGTCGATGCCGGTAAAGTAAAACGCCAGCCCGCCGAGCGCGCCTTGCACCACGGCGACCACCACCGTGCCCTTGACGGTGGCGCGGGAGACGGCGGCGAACTTCACGAACAGGTGGTGCTTCACGTGCTGTGAGAGCGGCAGCGCTTCGAGCGCCAGGTTCACCAGATACGGGCCGTCTTTCAGCAGGAAGAACAGCAGGTAGAGCATCACGCCGAAGCCGACGACGAAGTTGAAGGTGCCTTTGCCGATCAGGAACACGCTGCCCGCCAGGTATTGCCCGCCCTTGAGCGCCACCTCGGAAAGTTGTTTTTGGATCTCGGCGGCGCTGTTGAGGTTATGTTCCGCCAGGAAGCGCTGCGCCCAGCCGGGCAGATGACGCATGAAGTCCGCCAGCATGGTCGGCAATTGGCTGTTGTTGGTCTGCAGCTTGGTGTAAATCATGTTGAATTCCATCGCCAGCGATGAGGCGATGATCGCTAACGGCGTGAACACGATCAGGCAGATCAGCGCCACCGTCAGCAGCGACACCACGCCGTTGCGTTCGCCGACGTACTGCTTCAACTTCTTTTTCACCGGATGGAAAATCACCGCCAGAATAATTGCCCACAGCACCGAGGAGTAATAAGGCCCCAGCACGTCGAGAAAGGCGGCGGTAACGATGAACAGGATCAGAATAAAGAATCCCTTGGAAATGCCTCTAGACATCATAGTCGTCCCTCAAAAGATGAATTTTCAGCATAGATGAACTGAATGAAAACAACACTATCATTACCTTTGCTTATCCGGTAGGGGATTTTTAACGGCGTATTCCATAGGGTTACTAAGGGGAAAGGAGGGCGCCGCGCGAGTCTCAGGTGGCAGCACAAGGAAAGAAAGAACGCTAAATAGTTAACAAAATTTATTGATTGTGTTTCATTTTGTGTGTTGCGCTTGCCCCCTGCGCCAGGCTTTTCTAGTGTTGATGAGGGCGGCCGTTCGCCTGAACCACGCAGGAGTATGCAAATGACAGAACACAAACGACTTGCCGTTATCGAAAAGGCATTACTGATCGCTTTCGCCGGTCTGCTGATTTATCTTGTTGCGACCGGTGCCTTGTCATTGTCGGGTCTGGATCATCACTGGCCTTATCCTTCACGATAAGCACGCGCCCGCACCAGGGAATATTCAGCACCGCTAATAATAAATAGAACCTCCTTTCTCATTATTGCGCCATTACGCCGCATTGCGTGGCCCGCGGCGAAAAATCAGCGCCAATCCCGCCCCTGACACCGCCGCCGCCAGCACCAGCCAAGTCGGCGCCGCCCAACCGGCCGCGGCCACGATGGCGCTCAGCGCGACCGGGCCGATCACCTGGCCGAGGTAGTTCCCCTGCATCACCAACCCCAGACTCAGCGGCAGCAGCGTGGGCTCTGGCGTCGCCGCCGGCGTGGCGGCCAGAAGCGTCGCGGGCAGCATGCCGGCGATGGCGCAGAACAGGAAGCATAGCGGGATCAGCAGGCCATTGGGCGTCATCGGCAGGAAAATGCCGATGCCAAAGATGCCGATAACCAGGCTGGTGGCCGCGAGCAGGCTCCCGGCCCGCAGACCGCGCGACAGCAAGAACCCGGCGGCGAGATTGCCGAGGATATTGACGGCCACCGCCGCCGCGCTGATGCCGCCGGCGGCCGCCAGCGTCAGACCGATGCGCTGCATCAGAAAGATCGGTAAAAAGGTCATCACCGAGAAAAACTGCAGGTTATAAGCGGTGAACATCAGCGCCAGCAACAGCGGCTGGCGCGCCCGCAGCATCGCGCCCAGCGCTTGCCGCAGCGGCAACGGCGGAGCGTGCGCGTCGGCGGCGCGGCGCGGCGTAGTCAGCGGCAGCAGCAGCGCGGCCAGCAGCGTCAGCGCCGCACCGGCCTGCCAGTTCTGTTGCCAGCCCGCCAGGTGAGGGCCGAAAAACAGCGAAATGGCGATGCCCGCCGGCATGAAAGTGCTCCAGATGCCGAACACCAGGCTGCGCTGCGCCGGGGCGACGATGCGGTTCAGCACCGCCGGCGAGGCGACCACCACGATGACGAAGCCGAGGCCTTCGACAAAGCGGCTGACGATCAAGCCGCTGAAGTCGTGCAGCGTGGCGCCGGTAAAGCTGGCGGCGCTGACGATCAGCAATCCCAGCGCCAGCAGCCGCCGATCGCCCCAGCGGCGCACCAGCAGCCCGGCGGCGATGCCGCCGAACACCCCGACGAAAGGAAACGCCGAGATGACCCAGCTTAGCGTCTCCAGTGAACGGCCAAACTCGGCCTGCAGCGCCGGCAAGGCAATGGTGGCCTTGCCCACGTGCAGCGCCGCGGCGATGCCGGCGAACAGCACATTGATGACGGCTAGCCAGGGCGTGGCGGCGGGGGAAACGCGGTCAATGGCGTCCGGTTTAATCGCAGTCATAACACTCTCCAGTGGCGGTAACGCCCTCACTATGCGTCTGCGCTACGACAGAAGTCGTTCAAATGCTGCGCTGTCACGCGGGGAAATTATTCATTTCGAGCTTTATTTTGTGCGCCTCGTTGTTTGGTTCGCCAGCGTGCCGCCCTGCGTGGACGCCGGCGCCCGTTCAGCGGTTTACTGTTCCGGCACGCAGCGAGCGTGCCCGATCAATTTTATTTATAAGGAGCAGTGTATGTCAGAGATGATGAATGAAAACGGAGCGCCGGTGATGGAGTGGAGCTACGGCGGCCGGGGTGACGATATCAGCAGCAGCCTGACCTTCGACACGGTAGAGGAACAGCCGCATGGCTTCCTGATGACGGTCGATCGGCCGGTTCAGATCTTCAAAGAGGCGCTGTCGCCGCTGATGGCCTTTGTCACGCTGCTGCGCCCGCTGTATGTGAAGACGGGCGAGGGATTCCAGTTCGTGCCGGTCTCCAACCCCTGGACCGACGTGCAGCGCCTGCCGCCAAGCGCCGGTTATCTGGGCGTGCAGGTCAACGCCGGCCTGTTCTTCCACGGGGCCAAACCGACGCACTATAAAGATCGCGATGGCCAGATGAAACCGATCGACGGCGGCACTATCCTGCAGAACATCACCGTGCTGCATCAGGTGGCGCAACCGCTCGGCCCAGGTGAAGGCGCCGTCTGAGCCGGCAGCGTTATCATGGGGGCCGAACGCGGCCCCTTTTCACGCCTTGAAACCGTGTGCAGCTTGGGTAAAACTGGCTGCCTATTCAAGGAGAAGAGTATGTACAGCGACAACGAGAAAAAATTCTACATCATCCTCAACCGCAACCACGAACCGGCCACGCTGTTTAACGCCTCCTGCCATCTGACGGCAGGCATCACCGATCTTATCGAGCAGCGCGAGTTTCACCATTATCCGAGCAGCCTCGACGGCGTCAGCGCCAATATGAGCCACTATCCGATCGTGATCCTGCAGGCCAAGAACAGTAGCCAGCTCAGCAACCTGATTCTGAAGTGCAAGGAAGAGGGCGTGTTGGCCAACTTCTTCACCACCACTATGCTGTCGCACTCCGCCGAACAGCAGATCGCCGACACCGCCAACACCCCTTACGAGCAGCTGGATTTCGTGGCGGTGGCGCTCTACGGCGACACCGAACAGCTTAAGCCGCTCACCAAAAAGTTCTCCGTTTACCGCTGAAAACGCGGGATCTCAGACGCTGGCGCCGTCGTAGGTGTGGATCTGCAACGCATCCAGCGCGACGTCAGGCACGCAGCGCAGGTTAACGGCGCACATCGCGGCGCCGTCCGGCGCGGTGCCGTAGGCGAAGGGCTGGGCGCCGCAGACACGGCAGAACTGATGGCGGATCCTGTGGTGATTGAAAGTGTAAGTGCTGAGCTGGTCCTGACCGCTGTTGAGCGTGAAAGCGCTGATGGGGAAGAACGACAGCAGCAGCCCTTTGCGGCGGCAAATCGAACAGTTGCAGCTGAGGGCTTCGGTCGGCAGTTCGGCGTCTACGGAGAAGGTGACGGCGCCGCAGTGGCAGCTTCCCTGGAATGACATGGCGGTGATCCTGTGGCAGGAGGGCGGGTTTGCCCAGTATAGTGCAATTTATCGCCATTCGGCCGCGCCGGGCGCGGTTTCCTTAATAAATGCGCGGTTTTCTGGTAGGTTAAGGTTTAACGTCATCAAAAGGAGATCGCGATGTTAGAGCATTACTATCCGGCAAACATGGGCGCCGAACCGGTCACGGACGAACAGCACAAGCGGCTGGTGGCGGTGCAGGCGGCGCTGGAGCTTATCAAGGCTACGCTGTCAGACACCAACGATGGCAACGGCGTGGATTTCCAGCTGAAGGCGGCGGAGAAGCACATCGGCCCGATGGCCGACGCTATTCAGGAAGCCCTGAAGTAACGGTTCGCCGTCACGTCAACCGCCCATATCGGGCGGTTTTTTTTGCGCCGATTACTGCGATTTTTTTAGCGGCGTATTGCCTTTTTCCCGGCTGGTGCCGCCGGCGGCGCGACGCTACCCTAGCGATCCGACTCCTCATCAGGTGCACGCCCATGTTTCCCTTCCGCGTATTCTCTTTGTTATTGCCGCAACGTCGGTGCGCTGCCCGGCTGGCCGGCATCGCACTGTTCATCGGCGGCCTTGTGCAGGCGCACGCGACGCAACGCATCGACTTTTCGCCGGATCCCGCCGGCGCTTACCCAGAGGGCGTCGCCTGGAATGCGCGCGCCGGCGCGTTTTTGGTGTCTTCCCTGCGCGGCGGGCAACTTGGCCTGGTTTATCCCGATGGCCGCTATCGGCGTTTTTCCACCGGCAAGGGACTGATTACCACCTCCGGCATGCTGGTGGACACCGAGCGCAACCGGGTGCTGGTGTGCAATGAAGACGTAGGGGTGTCCCTCCACTCTTCGCCCGGCACGCGCAATCGCGTGGCGCAGGTGTTGGAATTTCGTCTCGATACCGGTGCGCTGCAGCAGGTGTACGATCTGTCTTCGTTAAGCCGTGGGCCGACGCTCGCCAACGATCTGGCGCTCGATGCGCAGGGCAATATCTACGTCACCGACAGCTTCCAGCCGCAGATTTACAAGATCGACCGGGCAACGCGCCAGGTGTCGATCCTGGTGCGCTCATCGCTTCTGCTGCCCGCCGACGCGCCTGCGGCTGCGCAGGGCACGCAACCTTATCTCAACGGCATCGTGTATCACCCGGATGGCTACCTGATCGCGGCGGACTACACCCGCGGGCTGCTGTGGAAGGTGACGCTGGATAACACGCCTGCGATAAGTGAAATCAGGCTGCCGCATCGGCTGAAAGGGCCGGACGGGCTGCGGCTCAAAAACGCCAACGAATTGGTGATCGTACAGTCTTATCCGGGGAGAACAGGGGGCATGTCCGGTGACGTGTCGCTGCTCTCCTCGACGGACGGCTGGGCCAGCGCGCATATCGTCGCCGTCGCCGCGCCGCCGGGGTTGGATGGGCCGACTGGCGCCGCGCTGCGCGATGGCGAGGTGTGGGTGGTCAACTCGCGTTACCCCAAACTTTTTGCCGACGTCGCTCAGGCGGAAAGCGTCAAGCGCTTCAGCATCGTCAAGGTGGCGTTCGCACCGCCCGCAGCGGATGGCCGCTGAGCGACGGCGGTTGCCAACCGCGCCGGAATAGGATTAAATGCCGCACTGACTGTATAAATAAACAGGGGTGTTGCAATGAGCCTGGCGCTGAAGGGTGAGAAGATCGCGCGTAACCGCTTTACCGGCGAAAAAATTGAAAACGGCAGCTTTATGCTGTGTGATTTTTCGGGCGCCGATCTGACCGGCACCGAATTTATCGGCTGTCAATTTTACGATCGCGAGAGCCGACAGGGCGGTAACTTCAGCCGCGCAATCCTGAAAGACGCGAGTTTTAGAAGCTGCGATTTATCGATGGCCGATTTCCGCCACGTTGACGCATTGGGGTTGGAGATCCGCGAATGTCGCGCGCAGGGAGCAGATTTTCGCGGCGCCAGCTTTATGAATATGATCACCAGCCGCACCTGGTTTTGCAGCGCCTATATCACCAAGAGCAACCTGAGCTACGCCAATTTTGCCAAAGTGGTGTTGGAGAAATGCGAGCTGTGGGAAAACCGTTGGCACGGCGCGCAGGTGCTCGGCGCCAGCTTCAGCGGCTCCGATCTGTCCGGCGGCGAATTCTCCGGTTTTGACTGGCGCGCCGCCGATGTCACCCAGTGCGATCTGAGCAACGCGGAACTGGGCGAGTTGGATTTGCGCACCACCGATCTGCAGGGCGTTAAAATGGACAGTCACCAGGCCGCTCAACTGCTGGAGCGGCTGGGGATCGCAATCATCGGCTGAAGAGCTGCCTGATGCCCAGGCTGATGATCAGCACGCCGCAGGCGCGATCGATCCAGGCTTTACTGCGTCGGTAGGCGCTGGCGATCGGCGCGTGCGACAGCACCAGCGCCACCAGGCCATACCACAGGCTAGCGACTACCGCGACCTCCAGCAGCATGGCGGCGAAGGTGGGCATGGAGACATGGGCAGGCGCCGCCGACGAAAACACCGCGGCGTAAAAGGCGACGGATTTGGGGTTGGCGATGTTGGTGGCGACCCCTTGCAAGAATGCCGATCTGAAGCCGGAGTTCACCCCACCCGCCGCGCCGACAACCCCTGAGCCGGGAGCTGCATGGGCGATCAGCCGATAACCGAACCAAATCAAATAACCTGCGCCGGCCACTTTTACCGCCAGCGCCAGCCAAGGGAACAGGGTGAAAATCATGCCGACGCCGAGCAGGGCGCTGCTCGCCCAGAACAGGTTGACCAAGACAATACCTGCCACCAGAGCGAAAGCCTCGCTGCGGCGCGCGGAAACGGCTTTGTGTGCAACGGCGACAAAGTTGGGGCCGGGGATCACCACGCCGACAATATACACGGTGAAGACGGCGAGCACGGCTGGCATATCAATCATCGGTTAACGGCCTGTAAGAAGGGGGAACCTAGTTCTATAATGAATCGCCGGTATGATCCAGCAGTGCGAAAAAATTTTTTCATAGGCCGTTAGCGGCAGATGCAGGCGGTGCTTTGCGGTAATAAATTTATGAGGCAGATGAATATAATTTAAAATATATCTTGCTTAAATAATTTAGCTGTGTGTAAATAGCGTCATCGGTTTGTAGTACAGACCTTATGAAAGCAGTTTTAGTAAAGCAGTTCTCAGTATTAGCGATATCCCTCAGATACCTCTTCTTCCGCGAATTCTCTTCTCTAGTGCCCCATAAGTTTCCAATAAAAACAGACCTCTATCGCCCTATGGCGTCGCAAAAATATAAAGGAAATATCTCTATGTCCAATAAAATGACTGGTTTGGTAAAATGGTTTGATGCAGGTAAAGGCTTTGGCTTTATCACCCCGGCAGACGGCGGCAAAGATGTGTTCGTACACTTCTCCGCTATCCAGAGCAACGATTTCAAAACGCTGGACGAAGGCCAACAGGTTGAGTTCACTATCGAAAATGGCATGAAGGGGCCTTCTGCCGGTAACGTGGTCGCGTTATAATTTTCGGCCGAGGTGCAATGTCTTACGACAGCGATGATGGTTTAAGCCGGAGCAGTTAAGCAATGAAATCCTCAGCCTGAATAAACTCCGGGTTCGCCCGGAGTCTTTCTCGATACGTCATTAGCTCAGCAGGAAGAGCGGCAGCGAAATTATTCGTTGGCGGACTGGGGTTCGATTCCTCGATGACGTTCCAATAATTAATGATTATTGGCAACAGAAAAACAGATTGCCGCAGAATTAATAACGCCGCGTTTCAGTCTATTTTTCTGTTGTGAAAAAGTCGCGCTTAGTCTGCGTAATGTTGGAGTGTGGGATGGACGCTTACGCCATAACATGACAGCCGGGAAAGTTACCGGCACACGATTAATAGCCCCGGCCTTGGCCGGGGTTTTTTATACCCGCGATCTTAACGTTGCGAGTCCAGCAGTTCGTTATTTTTCACCACGTCCTGCGCCTTGAGGTAGCTCTCGATCAGCAGCTGATAGGCCGGGAAGATTTTGGTGTAGACCTCGGCCCACTGCTGAGCGTCGGCGCGGTTCCAGCTGCCCTGCAGCTCGGAGGCGACGCCGGCGGTGTCGATCGGCACCACGCCCGCCTGTACCACGCGCGCCAGGGTAATTTCCTGCGCCATTTTCGAGTAGGTGCCGGAGGCGTCGATCACCGCGAAGACCTTATAGCCTTCGGCCACCGCGCTGATGGACGGAAAGGCCATGCAGACGCTGGTGATGGTGCCGGCGATGATCAGGGTTTTGCGGCCGGTGGCTTTGACCGCCGCCACGAAGTCCGGGTTGTCCCAGGCGTTGATTTCCCCTTTACGGGCGACGTATTGCGCGTGCGGCGCATTCTGGTGAATCTCCGGGATCAGCGGGCCGTTGGGGCCCTGCGGCACCGAGGCGGTGGTGATCACTGGCAGTTTGCTGAGGGTGGCGATGCTGGCGAGGGCGGCGGCGCGAGCGCGCAGTTCGGTCATCGGCATATCGGCGACGGTCTGAAACAGACCGCTTTGGTGGTCAATCAGGAGCATGACCGCGTCATTAGCATCAATAACAGGACGCTGGCCGTTGAAGTTGGCTGGAGTGCTCATGGTGTCTTCCTTTTTTCGTCGTGAGGTCAGTGGGTATCTTCTTTGATTGATAAGGCTGAAACTCAGCACTTGCCTACAGTGTAGAGAGAGGAGATAAATCCGGTAGAGCCTAAAGCCGGGATGCATCGTTCCATTAATAGAACGACACTGCAGCAGGCGAGGGGGCCGGCGCTGGGCTAAACTTAAGGTGCATGAGAAACATGCGGCAAGGAACGCCATCCTGTTCATGGGTTTGACGCGGAGGGCCGCCGTCATGGCTTATCAGCATATCGTTGTCGCCACGGATCTCAGCGAAGACGCCGAGTTCCTGTTGGGCAAGGGCGCCAGGTTGGCCGCCGCGCTCCAGGCCAAACTTTCACTGATTTATATCGATATTCACCGCGCCGGTTATTATGTCGATCTGGGCGTGGGAGATTACAACTACACCGATCGCACGTTTTCGGAGCGGGTGAAGAATATGCTCAATGCGATCAAAGGGCAGTCTTCCTATCCGGTGGAAGAGGTGATCGTCAGCCGTGGCGCGTTGACGGAGGAGCTGAATCGGGTGGCGAAGGAAAAAGGGTTCGATCTGGTGATCTTCGGCCATCACCACGATGTCTGGAGCCGGCTGGTTTCTTCGGCGCGTCAGGCGATCAATGAGTTGAACGTCGATCTGCTGGTGATCCCCATCGAGAAAAAATAGTCGCGGCCGCCGGCGGGCGGCTGCTTTTTTCATTCGCATCGCTTATCTCTGAGCGGCCATAACCGTCTATCCGCAATAATCCCGCTTGCTGACAATCCGCCAGGAAAATAGTGAATGACCGCAATTTTATTATCTCCATCAATGTGTTGGCCAAAATCCGATAAAGATTAACCCAGCGCATTGAAATGACTCGCATACCTCCTTTTAGTTAATAAACCGCACGTTTTGACTGGCTCTCAGGGAGCCTGCGTCTTATCCTCGGGGCAATGAGATTTGTATGACTTATATAAATGCGTTTACATGGAGGAGGTCTCATGCGTTTTGACAATAAAGTCGTGGTTATCACCGGTGCGGGCAATGGCATGGGGGAAGCGGCGGCGCGGCGTTTCTCCGCCGAAGGCGCCATTGTAGTGCTGGCCGACTGGGCCAAGGAAGCGGTAGACAAGGTCGCCGCTTCGCTGCCGAAGGGCCGCGCGATGGCGGTGCATATCGACGTTTCCGATCACGTGGCGGTTGAAAAAATGATGAACGAGGTGGCGGAAAAACTGGGCCGCATCGACGTCCTGCTGAACAACGCCGGCGTACACGTGGCGGGCAGCGTGCTGGAAACCAGCATCGACGACTGGCGTCGCATCGCCGGGGTCGATATCGACGGCGTGGTGTTCTGTTCCAAATTCGCCTTGCCGCACTTGCTGAAAACCAAAGGCTGCATCGTCAATACCGCATCGGTGTCCGGCCTGGGCGGTGACTGGGGCGCGGCCTATTACTGCGCGGCGAAAGGCGCGGTGGTTAACCTGACGCGCGCCATGGCGCTGGATCACGGCGGTGACGGCGTGCGCATCAACTCGGTCTGCCCGAGCCTGGTCAAAACCAACATGACCAACGGCTGGCCGCAGGAGATCCGCGACAAGTTCAATGAGCGCATCGCGCTGGGGCGTGCGGCGGAGCCGGAAGAAGTGGCGGCGGTGATGGCGTTTCTGGCCAGCGACGACGCCAGCTTTATCAATGGCGCCAACATTCCGGTCGATGGCGGGGCGACCGCCTCGGACGGCCAACCGAAGATCGTCTAAGCGTTAATGCGCAGGCCCGGCCATCATGACCGGGCCTGTTGTTTTAGACGCCGATGCGATCGCGCAGCGTGTAGTAGGCCGCGCCGATGGCGGTGAACGGGATCTGCAGATTGCGTCCGCCGAAGAACGGCAGGTGCGGCAGCTTGGCGAAGGCGTCGAAGCGTTCGGCGTCGCCGCGCATCAGCTCGGCGATCAGCTTGCCCGCCAGATGGGTGCAGGTCACGCCGTGGCCGCTGTATCCCTGCATGTAGTACACGTTATTCTCCAGCCGACCGAACTGCGGCATGCGCGACAGCGTCAGCAGGAAGTTGCCGGTCCAGCGATAGTCGATACGCACCCCTTTCAACTGCGGGAAGGTCTTCAGCAGCTTCGGCCGGATCAGGTTATCGATGTCGTCCGGATCGCGCGCGCCGTACACCACGCCGCCGCCGTACAGCAGACGATGATCGGCGGTGATGCGGTAGTAATCCAGCAGGTAGTTGCAGTCCTCCACGCAGTAATTCTGCGGGATCAGCGCCTGCGCTATCTCCGGCGCCAGCGGTTCGGTGGTCACCACCTGGGTACCGCACGGCATGCTGCGCTTGGCCAGCCGTGGCTCCAGCTTATCGCCCAGATAGGCGTTGCCGGCGACGATGACGAAGCGCGCCTTCACCTGGCCATTGGCGGTGCTGATGAGCGCCGGTTCGCCGTGGCGAATGTTCGTCACCGCCGATTGCTCGAAGATGCGCCCGCCCTGCAGGCGAATCGCCTCGGCCTCGCCCAGCGCCAGATTGAGCGGATGGATGTGGCCGCCGCTGTGATCGAGCAGCGCGCCGACGTAACGATCGCTGGCGATCTCCTGGCGCACCCGGTCCGCGTCGAGCAGCTCAAGCTGGGTATTGCCGTAGCGCTCCCAGTTGCGTTTTTGCTCGATCAGCGCATGGAACTGCTTGTTGTTCAGGGCGGCGAAGATGCCGCCGGGGCGGTAGTCGCAGTTGATGGCGTAGCGGCTGATGCGGCTGCGAATGATCTCCGCGCCTTCGAACATCATGCTGCCGAGCAGGCGGGCGCTTTCCGCGCCGTAACGCTCTTCAATCACATCGATGTCGCGGCTGTAAGAGTTGACCAACTGGCCGCCGTTGCGGCCGCTGGCGCCGAAACCGATGCGCGCCGCTTCCAACACCACCACGTTGTAACCGGCTTCCACCAGGAACAGCGCGGAGGAGAGGCCGGTATAGCCGCCGCCGATCACGCAGACGTCGCATTCGATCGATTCATTCAGTTGCGGATAGGGCTGATGTGCGTTGGCCGTGGCCGCATAATAGCTTTTTACGTGTTCAGTCATGATGTAAGCCCTTATTCCAGCGAGATCCAGGTGGTTTTCAATTCGGTGAATTTGTCCAGCGCATGCAGCGATTTGTCGCGGCCGTTGCCGCTTTGCTTGTAACCGCCGAACGGCACGGTCATATCGCCGTCGTTGTAGTTGTTGACGAACACCGTACCGGCCTTCAGTTGGCGCGCCATGCGGTGCGCGCGCGCCAGATCGCGGGTCCAGACCGCGGCACCGAGGCCGTAGTCGCTGTCGTTGGCCAGCTGCAGCGCCTGTTGCTCGTCGTCGAACGCCGTCACCGCCAGCACCGGGCCGAAGATTTCATCGCGCGCCACGCTCATGGCATTGTCCACCTGGGTGAGGATGGTCGGCCCCAGATAACCGGCGTGGTCGCCCTGCGGATGGTCGCGCCCGTCGAGGAACAGCGCGGCGCCCTGGCTCAGCCCCCGATCGATATAGCCGGCCACTTTCTCGCAGTGGCCGCTGTCGATCAGCGTTCCCATCACCGTGTCGGGATCGAGCGGATCGCCGGGCACGAAAGCCGCCGCGTGTTTGCGCAGCGCCTGCAGGAACGCTTGCTCTATGCTCGCTTCGACCAGCAGGCGAGTGCCGGCGATGCACACCTGCCCCTGATTGTAGAAGATGCCGGCGGCGGCGCTGCGGGCGGCCTGATCCAGATCCGGGCAGTCGGCGAAGACGATGTTGGCGCTTTTGCCGCCGGCCTCCAGCCAGACACGCTTCATGTTTGATTCGCCGGCGTAAATCATCAGCTGTTTCGCCACCAGCGTAGAGCCGGTAAAGGTGAGGGCGTCGACGTCGCGGTGCAGCGCCAGCGCCTTGCCGGCGTCGTGGCCGTAGCCGGGCACCACGTTCAGCACGCCGTCCGGCAGCCCGGCCTGTTGCGCCAGTTTGCCGAGCAGGATGGCGCTCAGCGGCGATTTTTCGGAGGGTTTGAGCACCACGCTGTTGCCGGCGGCCAGCGCCGGGCCGAGCTTCCAGCAGGCCAGCAGCAACGGAAAGTTCCAGGGCACGATGGCGCCGACCACGCCGATCGGCTCGCGTTCGATCAGCGCCAGCGCCTCGCGACCGGTAGGGGCGATTTCGCCGTACACCTTGTCGATCGCTTCGGCGTACCAGCGGATGCAGCGGATAGCGCCCGGCACGTCGTCGCGCAGGCTGTGACGAATCGGTTTGCCGGTGTCCAGCGTTTCCAGCAGCGCCAGCTCTTCGTGATGCTGTTCCATCAGCTCGGCGAAGCGCAGCAGCGTGGCTTTGCGCTGCGCCGGCGCGGCCTGGGCCCAGTCGCCGCGTTCAAAGGCGGCGCGCGCCGCGCTGACCGCCCGATCGATGTCGGCGGCTTCGCCGCGCGCGACCTGCGCCAGCTCACGGCGACCGGCGGGATCTTCGACGGCGAAACGTTTCCCCGCGGCGGCCGGCTGGTAGCGGCCGTCGATAAACAGCTGGTGCTCAATCTTCAGGGCCTGCGCCCGTTGTTGCCAATACTGCAAATGGTGAAAGTTCATGCCTGGCTCCGTTGATCAGAATGTCGTCGGCGTATGGGCGCTGATAATCCGGCAAATGCGCGCCGACGTGTTGCTGAAACTGTGGGGAATGCCGGTATTGATGGCGTAGCTCTGCCCGGCCTGCAGGTGATAGCTCTGGCCGTTGACCTGCAGCACCACTTCGCCTTCCAGCAGCGTGCCGATCTCTTCCCCTTGGTGTTTGATGCGCTCGCCGGTGGTGGTGCCCGGTTCGTAGGTCTCGATCATCATTGCCAGCGTGCGATTCGGATCGCCGTTATGGATCAGCTTCATCGATACGCCCTGGCTGCCGATCTCGATCAGGTCGTCGCTGTCTATCACGATCTGCGGCTCAGCCGGTTTTTCCGGTTCGGCGAAAAACGCCGACAGCGACAGACCGTATACCGTCAGCAGCTTTTGCAGCGTGCTGATGGCCGGGCTGACCTTGTCTTGCTCGATAGTACTGATGGCGCTGTGGGTTAACCCAGACAGTTCGGCGACCCGGCGCTGCGACAACCCTAATTGTTGACGGATCTGCGACAGACGTTTTCCCGGTGCCAAGCTGACGTCGCTCATGGGCGTTTTTCCTTTTGATAGTTCCGACAGGCGGTAATGAAACCATCAAACAACAGGCGCGATAGGGCATACTCGTCGCTGTTCCACTCCGGGTGCCACTGCACGCCGAGCGCGAAGGGCTGATCGCGCACGCTGATCGCCTCCACCAGCCCGTCGGCGGCGTGCGCCTCGATGCGAACGCTCGCGCCCAGGGTTTTGGCGCCCTGGCCGTGCAGCGAGTTCACCCAGAATCTGTTGCAATCCGGTATCAGTTGCGAAAGCAGCCCCCCTTCCTGAACGATGACTTCGTGGGCGGGGGCGTATTGCTGTTCCAGCGGCAGGTCGTGATCTTCACGATGCTCCAGCAGCTCGGGCAGTTCGTACAGGCGGCGATGCAGGGTGCCTTGGGTGGCGACCACCATCTCCTGCATGCCGCGGCAAATGGCGAAAAGGGGAATGCGCCTGTCGAATGCCTGGCGGATCAGCGCCAGGCTCAACGCGTCTCGGCCAGGATCGGCGTCAGGCTCATCGCCGTTTTCACCATAAAGGTGCGGCTGCACATTACTGGGGCTGCCCGGCAGCAAAATGCCGTCGAGGCGCGGCAACAGTTCCGCCAGCATCTCAGGCTCCGCCAGCGCGTGCGGCAGGGCGATCGGCAAGCCGCCGGCGGTGATAACGGCATTCAGGTACTTTTCTTGCAAGGTCTGTGTGAGGTGCCCGTTTAACCTATACCTGCACATGACGACGCCGATGACTGGTCTGTTAAATATATTGTCCATGCTATCCCCTTGGTACGTTCGAAATTATGAACGATAAGCTTCTCCACCGCCGATTTCGTTCAATATTCTATAAATCTAGCAGTCGATTGGCCAATATTCAAACCAAAAGTAACACTTGCAAAACAAATTTGTTTCATCTACGTTTCAATTGTGGGCATTATATTGAACAAGACGGTCAATAAACATCGACGACAGCAAAACACAAACGGCGGGTGAACCATGCAGACCAACATCGTAGAAGTGGAAAACTTTGTTCAGCACAGTGAAGAGAGACGAAGTAGCGCGTTCCAGCGCGAAGTGAAGAAGTATCTGGAACGTTATCCGTTAACCCAACATGTCGACGTACTGTTGACCGATCTGAACGGCAGCTTCCGCGGCAAACGCATCCCGGTCGGCGGCCTGAACAAACTGGAGAAGGGCTGTTACTTCCCAGCGTCGGTATTTGCGATGGATATTCTCGGCAACGTGGTGGAAGAGGCCGGGCTGGGGCAGGAGTTGGGCGAGCCGGATCACGTGTGCGTGCCGGTGCCGGGCACGCTGACGCCGTCGGCGGCGGACCCGCAATATATCGCACAGGTGCTGCTCACCATGTTGGATGAAGATGGCACTCCCTTTGACGTTGAACCGCGCAATGTGCTGAACCGAGTGTGG
The DNA here is from genome assembly GCF_052168895.1 of Serratia sp. CY37869. Taxonomy (NCBI): domain Bacteria; kingdom Pseudomonadati; phylum Pseudomonadota; class Gammaproteobacteria; order Enterobacterales; family Yersiniaceae; genus Serratia; species Serratia sp. CY37869. The sequence continues at coordinate 1,900,213 of NZ_JBJNLU010000001.1, read as the reverse complement.
CAGCGTTTGCGTCAGCGCGGGCTTTCCCCCGCGGTAGCGGTAGAGTTGGAGTTCTATCTCATCGATCGTCAACGCGACGCGGAGGGCTATCTGCAGCCGCCGTGCGCGCCGGGCACGCAAGAACGCAACACCCAAAGCCAGGTGTACTCCGTCGATAACCTGAACCATTTCGCCGACGTGCTGAGCGAGATCGACGAACTGGCGCGTTTGCAGGGCATTCCGGCGGACGGCGCGGTGGCGGAGGCGTCGCCGGGGCAGTTCGAGGTCAACCTGCACCATACCGACGATGTGCTGCAGGCCTGCGACCATGCGCTGGCACTGAAGCGCTTGGTGCGCATGGTGGCCGAGAACCACAATATGCAGGCGACCTTTATGGCCAAGCCGTATGAAGAGCACGCCGGCAGCGGCATGCACGTGCACATCAGCATGCTGAATGCGCAAGGCGACAACGTGTTCGCCGATGACGACGGCGAAGATTCGGCGCTGCTGAAACAGGCGCTGGCGGGCATGATCGCCCTGATGCCGTCCTCGATGGCGCTGCTGGCGCCGAACGTAAACGCCTACCGCCGCTTCCAGCCCGGCATGTATGTGCCGACCCAGGCCTCCTGGGGGCATAACAACCGCACCGTGGCGCTGCGCATTCCCTGCGGCGATCGCGATAACCACCGGGTGGAGTATCGCGTGGCGGGCGCCGACGCCAACCCGTATCTGGTGATGGCGACCATTCTGGCCGGCATCGTCTACGGCCTGGAAACCGCATTGCCGCTGCCTGAGCCGGTGACCGGCAACGGGCTGGAGCAGGACGGGCTGCCGTTCCCGATCCGCCAGAGCGACGCCCTGTACGAGTTCGAACATCAGCCGGTGCTCAATGCATTGTTGGGCGAACGCTTCAGCCATGTCTACCTGGCCTGCAAAACCGATGAGCTGGTGCAGTTTGAGCGCCTGATCACCGAAACCGAGATCGAGTGGATGCTGAAAAACGCCTGATCCCGCTCACCCTGTGACTACCGCGCGCGTCCGGCGCATTTCATCGGCTCTCCTGTGGCCGGCGAGGCTGCGCGCTGCGGTACAGAATTTCTTCTATCACGGCGTACAGGACGCCGACGAGGAAATAACCATGACTCAGTCATCCCCCTGCGCAGACGTTTGCCTGTGCCGCAGTGCCGACGGGCCGGTCGCCGGCCGCCCGACAGCGATCCCAACCCGTTTTTACCGCCGCCTGAGCAGCAGTTTCCCTGCGGCCTCTCTGAATGACGTTGCACGGTTGACAGCAGAGGACCAAAAGGGGAAATGCCATGACGACTAAAGCCATCGACGGCGGCCAGGCGGGCAAACCGCAGCTGCGCAAATCCCTCAAGCTGTGGCAGGTGGTGATGATGGGCCTGGCCTATCTGACGCCGATGACGGTGTTTGACACCTTCGGCATCGTCTCCGGCCTCACCGACGGCCATGTGCCGACCTCCTACCTGCTGGCGCTGGCCGGCGTGCTGTTCACCGCCATCAGCTACGGCAAACTGGTGCGCCAGTTTCCCACCGCCGGATCCGCCTACACCTATGCGCAGAAGGCGATCAACCCGCACGTCGGTTTCCTGGTGGGATGGTCGTCGCTGCTGGACTATCTGTTCTTGCCGATGATCAACACGCTGCTGGCCAAGATCTACCTGACCGCGCTGTTCCCGGAGGTGCCGCCCTGGGTGTGGGTGGTGGGCTTCGTGATTCTGATCACCGCCATCAACCTGAAAAGCGTCAATCTGGTGGCCAACTTCAATACCCTGTTCGTACTGGCGCAGGTGGCGATCATTCTGGTATTTATCTACCTGGTGGTACGCGGCCTGCACAACGGCGAGGGGATGGGTACGGTGTGGAGCCTGCGGCCGTTCCTCAGCGAGAATGCGCACCTGCTGCCGATCATTACCGGCGCGACTATCCTGTGCTTCTCGTTCCTCGGCTTTGACGCAGTCACCACGCTGTGTGAAGAGACGCCCGACGCCGCCAAGGTGATCCCGCGCGCGATCTTCCTGACCGCGCTGTACGGCGGGGTGATCTTTATCAGCGTGTCGTTCTTCATTCAGCTGTTTTTCCCGTCCATTCAACGCTTTCATCAGCCCGACGCCGCACTGCCGGAGATTGCGCTGTACGTCGGCGGCAAGCTGTTCCAATCGATCTTCCTGTGCGTGACCTTTATCAACACGCTGGCCTCCGGCCTGGCGTCGCACGCCAGCGTGTCGCGCCTGCTGTACGTGATGGGGCGTGACAACGTGTTCCCGGAGAAATTCTTCGGCTATATCCACCCCAAATGGCGTACGCCGGCGCTGAACGTACTGATGGTCGGGTTGGTGGCGTTGTCGGCGCTGTCATTCGATCTGGTGACCGCCACGGCGCTGATCAACTTCGGCGCGCTGGTGGCCTTTACCTTCGTTAACCTGTCGGTGATCAGCCACTTCTTTATTCGCGAAGGGCGCAACAAAAGCTGGAAGGATCGCTTCAACTTCCTGTTCCTGCCGTTGGTGGGGGCGCTGACGGTGGGGGTGCTGTGGCTGAACCTGGAGAAAAGCTCGCTGACCATGGGGCTTATCTGGGCGACGCTGGGCTTCGGCTATTTGGCCTGGCTGACCCGACGCTTTCGCCAGCCGCCGCCGCAGTTGGAGCGGCAACCGCAGCAATAAATTCACAGGCGGGAGTTTCCCGCCTTTCTTTTTGGCACGTGCGGCAGTAGAGTGAAAAACCTGATAAAAAATAACCTATTGGACCTGCCTTATGCCCGCTTTGCCCTCGCGTACCCGTGCCACGCTGTTCGGTTTGTTGGCCATCGTGCTGTGGAGCAGCGTCGTTGGCCTGATCAGAAGCGTCAGCGAAGGGCTGGGGCCTGTCGGCGGCGCGGCGATGATCTACAGCGTCAGCGCGGTGTTTTTGCTGGTGGCGCTTGGCGTGCCGAAATGGCGCAGCTTTCCGCGGCCTTACCTGATCGTCGGCAGCCTGCTGTTCGTCAGCTACGAGATCTGCCTGTCGCTGTCGCTCGGCTACGCCAATACCCGCCTGCAGGCGATAGAAGTGGGCATGATCAACTACCTGTGGCCCTGTTTCACCGTGCTGATGGCGCTGGCGCTCAACGGCCAAAAGGCGAAATGGTGGCTGCTGCCGGGGCTGTTGCTGTCGCTGTTCGGCATCGGCTGGATCATGAGCGGCGAGGGCGGCTGGTCACCGGCGCAGATGCTGGCCAACGTGCGCAGCAATCCGCTCAGCTATACGCTGGCGTTCAGCGGCGCGGTGATCTGGGCGCTGTATTGCAACCTGACCAAGAAGATCGCCCAGGGCAGCAACGGTGTGGTGCTGTTTATCGTGCTGACCGCGCTGGCGCTGTGGCTGAAGTACGCCTTCAGCGCGGAAAGCGGCATGCAGTTCAGCGTCGGCGTGACCGTGACGCTGCTGTGCGCCGGGGTGGCGATGGGGGCGGGGTATGCCGCCTGGAACGTCGGCATTCTGCACGGCAACATGACGCTGCTGGCGACCGTCTCCTATTTTACCCCGGTGCTGTCGGCGGTGTTCGCCGCGCTGGTGCTGCACACCTCGCTGACCGTCAATTTCTGGCAGGGCGTGGCGATGGTTACCCTGGGTTCGCTGATCTGTTGGCGGGCAACTCGCGGAAATTAACGGAAATTATCCGCCATCGCCGCAATGTTGAACTAGAATTTAACTAGCCATGTTGCCTGAAGGAACGACGACAATGAGAAGTGACATTCAATTTATTCAGCAGCCTGAAATCGACGTGCATCATTATGAGCGCGGCGATACCGTGCGCCTGACCACGGCGAATTTGCGGCATGAATATCAGCTCGATGTTTATATTTTGCGCCGCGATGACAAGCTGATTTACGGTTCGGTCGTCGCGGCGGCGCCCAAAACCGATATTCCGGTCGCCAGCTGGGAGGTCAAAAACGGTGAAGAGGTGGCGTTCCGCCAGGAAAACATCGCCAAAGCGGTGCCGGCGGTAAGCTGATTTCACGTTCCGCACTTTCTCCTGATGCTGATGAAGGCCGACGCTTGCGCGTCGGCTTTTTCTTTTCCACCTCGTGATGACGCCCTGATGTCATTTGGCTTAAAAACTGCGCTAAAAAACGCGACACATGACAAAAATCACAGCGAATGTGAATTTGCATGAAACATAATTTGACAAATGTGAACGCAATCGATTACCTATTCGCGAAATGCGTAACTGGATCACAGATTCTTACAGTCAGTGGTTTCTATAATGCGCGCGTCATCCGAGTTTCTGTGTGAAGACAACGCCAGGTGTCGGCAGACTCATTGTCATCTTTTCTAAACGGGCAGGAAATGGCCCTTTAAGCATGTGGTAATAAAATGAAAAAAATAGCTCTCGCAGCAGGTGTACTGCTCGCAGCGTCTTACAGTGCATCATCAATGGCTGATAGCAAAGACAGTCAATATGTCTCCGACTGGTGGCACCAGAGCGTTAACGTGGTGGGCAGCTACCACACCCGTTTCGGGCCGCAACTGAATAACGACGTGTATCTCGAATACGAAGCCTTCGCCAAGAAAGACTGGTTCGATTTCTACGGCTACGTTGACGTGCCGAAGTTCTTCGGCGTGGGCAATACCCCGGACCGCGGCATCTGGGACAAAGGCTCCCCGCTGTTTATGGAGATTGAACCGCGCTTCTCCATCGACAAGCTGACCGGCACCGATCTGAGCTTCGGTCCGTTCAAAGAGTGGTACTTCGCCAACAACTACATCTATGACCTGGGCCATAACGCCGACGGCCGTCAGAACACCTGGTACATGGGCCTGGGTACCGATATCGACACCGGCCTGCCGATGAGCCTGTCGATGAACATCTATGCCAAATACCAGTGGGAAAACTACCAGGCCGCCAACGAGAACAGCTGGGACGGTTACCGCTTCAAGGTGAAATACTTTGTGCCGCTGACCCAGGTGTGGGGCGGCAATCTGAGCTACATCGGCTTCACCAACTTCGATTTCGGTTCCGATCTGGGCAAGGACAGCCATTGGGTTGACGGCACCGGCAAACAGGTGCGCACCGGTAACTCTATCGCCTCCAGCCATATTTTGGCGCTGAACTACGATCACTGGCACTATTCTTTCGTGGCGCGTTATTTCCATAACGGCGGTCAGTGGCAGGATGGCGCGGAGATCGGCACGCCGCAGGGCCCGATCAAGTCTACCGGTTGGGGTTACTACCTGGTGGTCGGCTATAACTTCTGATTTTCCGTGTTATCAGAAACAGAAAACCCCGCCAGGCGGGGTTTTTTTTCGTCATCACTGGGCTTGTTCTACCGGGAGATGCCTCACCGGCATAAACAGCCTGCCTTTGATCACGTGACATTCATTATTTATCCAACTAATGATTTGTTCACGGCTGACGCCTTCCGACTGCGCGTAACGATGAAGATCGCCGTTAAAGTGCCGAGTGATGTATTCCATGAGGGTCATTTGCACGTCTTTTGCTCCTGAACGCCCACCCGTTGCCAGCCTGGCCACCGCGGGAGGTTAAGGTTTCTCAGACAGCGAATGTAAATTATCGGCAACGAAATCTCAACATAAAGCACCAGATTGGGGCGATGCCGGTGGGAAAAAGAATCCCGCACGGAAAGGCGGGAAGTGTTCGATATTATCATTCTGGATGATAAGAATAAGATTTGAGGTGCGACGAAAAAGAGCACGCTAACTCTTTTTTGTTACCGTCCCACGCTAGCGGAAGGCTTATTTTTCTTCAAGAAAAATCGGGGGTAGATTTCGGAATTCTCGAGGCGTTTTGCGTTAAAACAAGAGAGTGGCGCGAATGCCGTAAAACCGCACTGTCATCTCGGAGTTTTCCTTATACTTTGCCCGGAAAAGGCCAACTATAGTAAACAGAGTCCCCCACGCAGGAATACACAACATGAACAAACGTCGTACGACTCTCACGGTGTTGGCACTGATTGCATCGCTGGGGTTGTCATCCGCCCCGGCCATGGCCGACAAAGGCGGCAATGGTAACGGCAACGGCAACGGGCATGGCAACAGCGGCAATCACGGCAATAACGGTAACCACGGCAACAACGGCAATCACGGCAACAAAGATAAAGGCGACTATAGAGACTATAGAAACGACGACAATCTGGTTTCCGTCAGCCTCTCGCGCGACCGCGCCCGTTCGCTGGCGCACACCTACGGGCTGACCGGCTACCGCTCGTTGCCGCCGGGCATCGCCAAGAATCTGGCGCGCGGCAAACCGCTGCCGCCGGGCATCGCCAAAAAAATGGTGCCGTCTTCGATGCTGCGTGAACTGCCGCAGTATCCGGGTTATGAATGGCGCATCGCCGGCGACGATCTGGTGCTGGTCGCGCTCAGCACCGCGATTGTGGCTTCCGTCATCAACGGCGTGTTCGATTAACGCCGGTTGGGTCTCATCGGCCTCGCTGCGGCGGGGCCTTTTTTATTTGCCGGCGCGGGGCTGACGTGGTGAACTTGGCGCCTGACCTTTTCACTGCATCATAAGGGAGGCGCCATGTTCAGGGCGTTATTGATAGCGTGTTGCCTGACCAGTTTTCCGGCGTTGGCGGACGGTGGCGCCGCTATCGGCGAGCTGGTGAACCAACGGCTGTCGTTGATGAAAGACGTGGCCGGTTACAAGGCGCAGCAGCATTTGCCGATCGAAGATCTGGCGCAGGAGGCGAAGGTGTTGGCCAACGCGCAGGCGGAAGCGGGGCGTTTGGGGCTGGAGCCGGCGTCGGTACGGCCTTTTATCACCGCGCAGATGGACGCCGCCAAGGCGATTCAGTACCGCTATCGCGCCGACTGGTTGGCGAGCCCGGAAAGCGATTGGCAGCCGCGCCCGCTGGCGCAGGTGCGGGTGGAGATCGGGCAATTGAGCAGCCGGATACTGCAGCGTTTGGCGGCGCGGCTGCGCGCCGGCCCGCTTGACGCGGCGGATCGGGCGGCGTTTATGGCGTCCGTGGAACAGGTGAATCTCAGCGCCGCCGACAAGCGGCGGCTGGCGGATGCGCTGCTGGCGGTCAAAGCCGACAGCGCGCTGATCGTCAGTCGCGGCCGACGGTGCTGCGGCGGAAGGTCAGCATCCGGCTGCGGTTGGCGATGAGATCCACGTTGTAACCGCGGAAATAGAGGCAAAAGCGTTTCAACCACGGGCCGTCCTGGCACTCCACCAGCATGCGGCCCTGGCCCAGCGGGCTGAGCGTGCCGGTCTGCGCCGCCGGGCCGACGCCGATATGCACCCGATTGCCGCTAATTTCAAAGGCGGTGCGATAGTGCGGGTGGTACCACAGCCCCTGCACATGCTTCAGGCAGTCGCCGTTGGCCGTGACCGGCAGGAAACGGCGCGCCACGTGTCCAACCTCGCCCTCTACCGCTTCGCCGGTCCACTTCAGCCTGATGGGCATATGAGCGGATAGCGACACCGCGTACCCGTCCTCCCCTTGATACAGCGGTTCATCGCTGCCCAGATAGGCCAGGTTGCCGTCTTTGACTTCCAGCCAGTGCGGCTCCGCCAGCGTGGCGTAGAGGCCGTCGGGGATCGCCGTGCTGCGCTGCGGCAGCGGTTCGCCCAGCAGCGCCGCCATCACCTGCAAAGCCATGCCGAAACTGTCGCAGTCTTCACGGTTGGCCACCAGCGCGACGCCGGCCTGACGGTCGGGCGCCAGCAGGAAATAGGTTTTGTAACCGGCATGGGAGCCGCCGTGGCCCAGCAGGCTGCGGCGGCCCAGCGGCGTGCGCGCCAGCCCCAGGCCATAGGCGCTGAGTTGGCCCTGATTGAGGCGGCGCGGCGCGCTGAGCTGCGCCAGCACGCCCTGGCCGGGGCCTTGGTCCGCCAACAGCGTTTGCAGCCAGCGGGTGAGGGCGTTGACGCTGCCGGTCAGGCTGCCGGAGGCGGAAAGGTGCAGACCGGCGCTGGCGTGTTGCCAGCCCTGCGGCGCCCGCCAGTAACCCGGCACCAACCCCGGCACTACGTCGAACCAGCTTTCCGGCGCTCGCATCTGCACCTGCAGCGGCTGGGCGATATGCCGTTGCACCAACTGGTCGAAATCATACCCTTTGCTGCGCAGCGCGGCCTCCAGCAGCCGATAGCCGGTATTGCTGTAGGCGATCTCGCTGCCGGCCTCATAGTTCAACCTTTCCAGCCCCTCGACAAACTGCATCACCGGCTGCGCCTCGCTGACGGCGTGCAGCGAGATGCCGAGCAGGCCGAGCGTCTCGCGCACGTCAGGCAGGCCGCCGGTCATGTCCAGCGCCTGGCCGACGGTGACGTCCGCCAGCGCAGGCTGCAGGGCGGGGAGCAGTTCACCCAGGCGTTGCTCCAGCCGAACGGCGCGATCGGTGGCGTTCAGCGCCAGCGCGGCGAAGATATGCTTGGTCACTGAGGCGTAGCGCACCACGCTGTCGGCGGTGAAGGGGGTGTTCTGCGCCAGATCGGCCAGGCCGGCGCAGGCGGTGGCGCGGAGTTGTTCGGCGTCAAACAGGGTGATGGCGCCGCCGGGTTCGCCACGCCGTTGCCAGCCGGCCAGCAGTTGTTCGGCGACGGCGCCGGCAGCGCGCCAGTTTAACGGTGTTACAGACATAGGGCCTCCAGAGAGATATTCGAAACGGGCCAGTTGGCCACAGGCCGCCCGGTGCTGACGATGAACACGGGCTTTTGGGCTGATTGTGGCGCAGTGCGTTTTTCGTCGGCCGCTGTTTTGTGCGCTGTTTGGACCAGTTAGCGGGGAATCACGCGAAACTTTGATATAGCGCGCAGATTGCCGCTGGCGTTGCGGTTAAAGGCAGGAGAAAAACAGGCGCCCGGCGGCGCCTGTAAAGGGGCATCAGTTCAGCCTGGCGGCGCCGTCCAACAGGCTTTCAACCATCTGCTTGAGCAGGCGCTGCAGCGAGGCGGCGCGCTGTGGTTCGAACGCGAAAGGATACTGTTCGGACATGTAGTTGACCTGCGCCAGCTCGAGCTGGATCGCATGCTGTTGCTGCTGCGGTTGACCGTAGGCGCGGGTGATGTAACCGCCCTTGAAGCGGCCGTTCAGCACGTGGGTGTACTGCTGTTGCTGCTCGCAGCAGGCGACCAGCCGATCGCTCAGCGCCTGGGCGCAGCTTTCGCCGCCGTTGGTGCCGAGGTTGAGATCCGGCAGTTTGCCGTCGAACAGCCGCGGGATCACCGAGGCGATGGAGTGCGCGTCGAACAGCAACGCATAGCCGTGCCGCGCTTTGAGGCGCGCCAGCTCGTTCTGCAGCTGCTGATGATAAGGTTGCCAAATTTGCTGCAGATAGCCGGCGCGTTCTGTGTCCGTCGGCGTTTTGCCCGGCAGGAAGCTTGGGCGGCCGTCGAACAGCACGTCGGGATACAGACCGGTGGTGGCGGTGGTGTACAGCGGTTTGTCGTCCGCCGGGCGGTTCAGATCGATGACGAAGCGCGAATAGTTGCCGACCAGCACGCTGGCGCCCATCGCCCGGGCGAAGTCGTACAGCTGCGGAATGTGCCAGTCGGTATCGGGCAGCGGGCGGGCGTCGTCGGTCAACCCGGCCTCGACCGCCGGCGTCAGCTGTGTGCCGGCGTGCGGGATGCTGATCAGCAGCGGCAGGCTGCCGCCTTGGAAGCTAAAAGGATCGCGAATGGTCATTGACGTACTTCTCCTCGGAAAATCACCGTACAGGGCAGCTGGCCGCCCAACCAATAAGCCAGTTCCGCCGGCCGCGACAGCGGCCAGTGAACGAAGTCCGCCACCTTGCCGGTTTCCAGCGTGCCGTGGCTGTGTTGCAGCCCCAACGCTTTGGCGGCGTGGGTCGTGACGCCCGCCAGCGCTTCTTCCGGCGTCAGGCGGAACAGCGTGCAGGCCATGTTGATCATCAGGCGCAGCGACAGCGCCGGCGAGGTGCCGGGGTTGGCGTCGCTGGCGATCGCCATCGCCACGTGGTGCTTGCGGAACAGCTCTACCGGCGGACATTGGGTTTCACGCAGCAGGTAATAGGCGCCCGGCAGCAGCACCGCCACGGTGCCGGCGTCGCCCATGGCGCGGGCGTCTTGCTCGGTGGCGTATTCGAGATGGTCGGCGGAGAGCGCGTGATGGCGCGCCGCCAGCGTGCTACCGCCGAGGGCGGAGAGCTGCTCGGCGTGCAGCTTGACCGGTAAACCGGCCGCTTCGGCGGCGGCGAAGACTCGCTCCACCTGCGCCGGTGAGAACGCCAGATGTTCGCAGAAGGCGTCAACCGCATCCGCCAGGCCGGCGGCGGCGGCCTGCGGGATAATGGTATCGCAGACCAGATTGATGTAGTCGTCGGCGCGGTTGGCGTATTCCGGTGGCAGCGCATGGGCCGCCAGACAGGTGGTTTTCACCTCGACCGGCAGCAGTTCGCCCAACTTGCGCGCCACCCGCAGCATCTTCAGTTCGCTCTCTAGGCTGAGGCCGTAACCGGATTTGATCTCCACGCAGGTGACGCCTTCCGCCAGCAGCGGCCGCAGACGGAACAGCGCCTGTTCCAGCAGCAGCGCTTCGTCGGCCTCGCGGGTGGCTTTCACGGTGGAAATGATACCGCCGCCCTGTGCGGCGATGTCGGCGTAGCTTACGCCGTTCAGCCGCTGTTCGAACTCGCCGCTGCGGTTGCCGCCGAACACCAGGTGCGTGTGGCAATCAACAAAGCCGGGGGTGATGATGCCGCCGTCGAATTTCACCGTTTCGTCCGCGATCAGGCCGGGCGGCAGCGCCGCATGTTCGCCAATCCAGACAATCTTGCCGTCGCGTACGGCGATCGCGCCGTCGGTCAGGGTGTGATAGTTGCCGTCGCGCATGGTGACGATATCGGCGCCGTGCCACAGGCTGTCACAGTGAATCTCAGACGTCATTGCTTTCCTCCGCCGGAGCCGCAGCTCCCACATGGTTGTATATACAATTAAAAACAACCTAACGCATTCACCGGGATGTCACAAGAGGCGGGAGAGATTTTGTTATCAGGATGTGATCGACAGCGGAGATGCGGGCGCAGGGCGCGCCCGACGGGGATCAGACTTCGCTGGTGAAGCGGCCGAACAGTTGATAGCGGCTGCCGGGGTACAGCAGCCGGGCCGAGGTCACCACGGTTTTGCCGGACCAGGTGCGGCGGTGGATCAGCAGGCCGGGTTCGTGGTCTTCCAGCTGCAGCAGCTCGCGTTCACGTCGGGTCGGGATCACCGCTTCGACGATGTGTTCGCCGGCGGTCAGCGGCGCGGCCTGCGTCAGATAGGTGTAAGGCGTGACGCGGTCGAAATCCTGCTTCAGGTAATCCGGCGCCACCAGCGGGTTGACGCAGCGGTCTTCCACCTGCACCGGCACGTCGTTTTCGTAATGCACGATCTGCGAGTAGAACAGCCGTTGGCCGGGGTGAATGCCGAGCGCCGTCGCCTCTTCCTCGCTGGCCGCTCGGGCCTTCAGCTCGAGGATCTTGCTGCTGTGGCGATGACCGCGCGCGGCTATCTCATCGGCGATGTTGTGCACTTCCAGCAGCGCGGTGTGCGCCTTGGCTTCGGCGACGAAGGTGCCGACGCCCTGCATGCGGATCAAAAAACCTTCGCTGGTCAGCTCGCGCAGCGCGCGGTTGATGGTCATGCGGCTGACGCCCAGTTCCGCCACCAGTTCACTTTCGGAGGGCACGCGCTGGTGCGGTTGCCAGTGCCCCGCACGGATTTGATTCACGATCGCCTGTTTGACCCGTTGGTAGATCGGGGCGGGGGCATCGCTCATTGCAGCCGCCAGTTGTAACACGGTCTGTTGTTCAGCCACGACGTTAACCTCGTCAAATAAAAAAATAATAACACCAGTTTACTGTTGATGTCGGCGTATGTATATGTATATACAACTAGTGGCCGTCGCGCCAGAAACTTGCCGGCGACCGCCAAAAATTCCTGAAGACGCGCCATCGCCGCGCCTTATTCGCCGTTACATTAACCGTGGAATACTGCCATGCCTGCTTATTTTGCCCCACGCGCTTTGCTCCCTGAGGGCTGGGCGCATAACGTCCGGCTGGACGTCGATGCGCAAGGTTATCTGACTCAAGTTACCGCCAACGCTGAACCGCAAGGCTGCACCCGGCTGCACGGCGATGCAGTGCCGGGCATGCCGAACCTGCACTCCCACGCCTTTCAGCGCGCGATGGCCGGGTTGGCGGAAGTGGCGGGCAACCCGCAGGACAGCTTCTGGACCTGGCGCGATCTGATGTATCGGCTGGTGCAGCGCCTGACGCCGGAGCAGGTGGAGGTGGTCGCCCGTCAACTGTATATCGAAATGCTCAAGGGCGGATATACCCAGGTGGCCGAATTCCACTACCTGCATCACGACGCCGACGGCAAGCCTTACGCCGATCGCGGTGAAATGACCGGCCGCCTCAGCGCGGCCGCGCATCAGGCCGGCATCGGCATGACGATGCTGCCGGTGCTGTACAGCTACGCCGGTTTTGGCGCCCAGCCGGCCCAGCCGGGGCAGAAACGGTTTATCCAGGATGCCGAAGGCTATCTGCAACAGCAGCAGGTGATTGCTCGCCAACTGGCGGATCGCCCGTTGCAGAATCACGGTCTGTGTTTCCATTCGCTGCGCGCGGTGGAACTTGGCCAGATGCAACAGATTTTGGCCGCGTCGGATCGCACCTTGCCGGTGCATATTCATATCGCCGAGCAGCAAAAAGAGGTGAACGACTGCCTGGCGTGGAGCGGGCAGCGACCGGTGGCCTGGCTGTATGACCATCTGCCGGTGGATCAGCGCTGGTGCCTGGTGCACGCCACCCATCTGGATCGCGATGAGCTGGAAGCGCTGGCGCGCAGTCGCGCGGTGGCCGGCCTGTGCCCGACCACCGAAGCCAACCTCGGCGACGGCATTTTCCCCGGCGACGCCTATCTGCAGCAGCAGGGGCGTTGGGGCATCGGCTCCGACAGCCACGTTTCGCTCAACGTGGTGGAAGAGCTGCGTTGGTTTGAATATGGGCAGCGGCTGCGCGATCAGCGCCGCAATCGCCTGACGACACCGCAGCAATCGGCGGTGGGCGATGTGCTGTATCACCAGGCGCTGCAAGGCGGCGCGCAGGCGTGTGGCGCGCCGATCGGCCGCTTGCAGAGCGGCTATCGCGCCGACTGGCTGGTGCTGGACGGCGACGATCCGTATTTGGCGGCGGCGCCGGATGCCTCGATCCTCAACCGCTGGCTGTTCGCCGGCGGCAAAGAGCAAATTCGCGACGTGTTCGTCGGCGGCCGACAGGTGATCGAGCAGGGGCGGCACGCGCTGCAGCAGCAGAGCAGCGCCGAGTTCCTGCAGGTGCTGAAAACCTTTCAGCAGGAGGCGTGATGAGCCTGACCCGTTTTAATTTCGCTGGGCTGCCGGTCAGCCCGTGGCGCAACGGCGGCGGGGAAACCCGTGAAATCGTCAGTTGGCCGCCGGGCGAGCCGGATTTCGACTGGCGCGCCAGCATCGCCACCATCGCGCAGGACGGGCCGTTTTCCGCCTTTGCGGGCATTGACCGTTCGATCACGCTGCTGGAAGGCGACGGCGTGCGGCTGTTCAGCGCCGGGCATATCGACCATCAGTTGGCGCGTATCGGGGAGCCGTTCGCCTTTTCCGGCGACGTGGCGCTGGAAGCGACGCTGCTGGGCGGCGCCAGTCAGGATTTCAACATCATGACGCGCCGCGGCCGGCTAGCGGCGCAGGTGCAACGCAGCGCCGAGCCGCTAACCTTGCCGCCGGGGCGGGCGGGCGTGCTGTATGTGCTGAGCGGGGTCTGGTCGCTGCCGGGGGGCGGCGAACTGCGGGCGCGCGAGGGCGTCTGGTGGGCGGGGCAGACGGCGGGCGGTGAAGTGGCGCCGCTGACGGCCGACGGCGTTCTCCTGTGGGCGAACATCACAGCCTGCTAACGCAGAGTAGAGTCCTGCGCTCGGTTATGGGATTATTCACTTTTTCCCATTAATCATAAAGAAGGGCGCATGGCTTCGCTGAAAGACGTCGCAAAACTTGCCGGAGTCTCGTTGATGACGGTGTCCCGCGCCATCAATGATCCCGGCAAGCTGCGGCCGGAAACCTACCGCCGCGTCAAACAAGCTATCGATCGGTTGGACTATGTGCCGGATCTGTCGGCGCGGCGTATTCGTGGTGACGGAAATCGCGTGCAGACGCTCGGCGTGCTGGCGCTGGACACCGCCACGACGCCGTTCTCGGTGGAAATGATCCTGTCGATTGAGAAAACCGCGCGCGAGCGCGGCTGGAACAGCTTCGTCGTCAACCTGTTCGCCGACGACAACGCCGAACAGACCGTCGATCTGCTGCTGGCGCATCGGCCGGATGGGGTGATCTTCACCACGATGGGACTGCGTGAGGTGACGCTGCCGGCCAAACTGCTGGACAAAAAGCTGGTGTTGGCCAACTGCGTCAGCCCGGCGCATTCGATCGCCAGCTACATTCCTGATGATGAGCAAGGGCAGTATGACGCGGCGCGCACGCTGATCGCCAAAGGCTATCGCGCGCCTTTGTGCATTCATTTACCGGCGGATACGCTGGCGGCGGGGCTGCGCCGCCGCGGTCTGGAACGCGCCTGGCGCGAAGCGGGGCGCGATGTTGAACAGCTGCGGCAGTATCATCTCGATCTGAGCGCCGGCGATCAAAGCTATCGCGACTGCGTAGCGTTGCTGGAGCGGCATTTTTCCGCCGGCCGGCGCGATTGCGATGTCGTGGTGTGTGGGAACGATCGGATAGCGTTTCTGGCGTATCAGGTATTGCTGGCGCAAGGTTGGCGGATACCGCAGCAGGTGGCGGTGCTGGGCTACGACAATATGGTCGGCACCGGCGAGCTGTTCCTGCCGGCATTGACGACGGTGCAGCTGCCGCATTATGAACTGGGTCGCCTTGCGGCGCTGCATGTGATTGAGCGGCGGGAACAGCGTGATACGGTGAAAGTGCCTTGCCCGCTGCTGGAACGTGGTTCGCTGTAAACGCACCGGGGGCGTCGCTACGCGCCCGGTGCTCATTCCCATTACCCCCAGATGCTTGCCAACTGCCATCCCGTGATGGGCTCGAACAGCGCCCGTCCCCCTTCGGCGAACAGGCTGAGGCGGCGATCGCCCGCCGTCGGATAGATGCGGCTGGTCAGGCAGGCCTGCCCCTGATTAACGAAGATCTCCAGTGAGGAGCGATCGATAAAGATCCGCAGCGACAGAATGTCACCCTCCGGCAGCGGCACACTGCGGCAGGTGCACAGCGCCGGGTGTTCATTAAAACGCTCCAGCACCAATCGGTGTGACTGATTGTCGACGAACAGCCGCGCCGCACTCCCAATGGCCAGACCGTACCGCTCGGCGTCGCTGTCGGCCGGTCTCAACGTCAGGATGAGCTCCTGCATATCGTTCGTCAGCGGCAGATGCTGATTGGTCAGCGTCTGCGCCGACAACGTCTGCGATCCTCGGCGCAACGCCGCCAGTTCACGAGCCGGATTCATGCGGACGCTGCCGTCGGCGGCCAGCGTCAGCTCGCGTGGCAGGGTGAGGGCGCCGGCCCAGCGGTGCGCTTTGCTGGGCATCGGTGATTCCCACATATCCATCCAGGCAAACAGCAGCCGACGGCCGTCGGCGGCGGTGAAGGTCTGCGGCGCATAGAAATCGTGGCCGGCATCCAGCTCGCAGAAGGGCTGCGTTACCGTAAAGTCGCCGTCCGGACGCCAATGGCCGAGCAGATAGCCGCTCTGGAAGCGATTGCGATAGCGGTAGCCCTGCGCCGCCAGTCCCTGCGGCGAAAACAGCAGCAGGTGTTGCTCGCCCAGCGGAAAGAAATCCGGGCATTCCCACATATAGCCCTGATGCGCCGTTTGCGCGCCGGCCAGCACCCGATCGAAGCGCCAGGCGCGCAGGTCGGCAGAGCGGTACAGGCGCACCTGGCCCAGGCCGTTTTCTTTGGCGCCGACCACCAGCCACCATTCGCCGTTTTCGCGCCAGACTTTCGGATCGCGAAAATGCTGAATGCCGTCCGGCGGGGCCAGTACCGGCCCGTGTTTGACGAAGCGTATGCCGTCTTCGCTGGTGGCCAGACATTGCACTTCCCGCACCTGGTTGTCGTCACCGGGTTCGCCCAACCACACGTGGCCGGTGTAAAGCAGCGTCAGCACGCCGTTGTCATCCACGGCGCAGCCGGAAAAACAACCGTCTTGGTCATAGGGCGAATCGGGCGCCAGGGCGATGGGCTGGCGTTGCCAGCGTATCAGATCGCGGCTGGTCGCATGCCCCCAGTGCATGGGCCCCCAGTGCTCGCTATGGGGATGATGTTGGAAGAACGCATGATAGACGCCGTCAATACAGATCAGGCCGTTGGGATCGTTGATCCAGCCGGCGGCCGGTGCGAGATGGAACTGCGGATAATAATCGTCTCGGCGCTCTGCGCACAGGGCTTCGACCGCATGGTCGGCTTGAGCTAAAGCAGTGTTCATTGGACAGACTCACTTGATTTAATGGCGGATGGAAAGGGCGTTGCCGTGGCGGAGCGTTCGCCGCGCAGCAGGAAGCAGGAGACAAGCGTGGTGGCGGCGACCGCGCAGCCCATCAGCAGATAGGTATCGGCAAAGCCGATGCGGTCATAACCGTAGCCCGCCAGCGGCGACAGGAAGCTGGCCATCACCTGGGTGATGAACTGAAAGCCCACCAGGTACAGCGTGGAGGAGAGTCGGCTGTCGAAGCGGCTGGCGATGTATTTGAAGATAGCGATCAGCAGGATTGGCAACTCTACGGCGTGCAGCAGTTTCATGGCGGAGATCATCAGGGCGCCGCTGACCAACCCGGAACCGAACATGCGCAGCGCCATCACGCTGCCCGCCAGCAACAGCCCCTGCTTGGCGCCGATGCGGTTCACCAGCAGCGGCGCCAGGAACATGCCGCCGGCTTCGAGGAAGACCTGCAGCGAGTTGAGAAAACCGTACATCTCGTTGCCCTGTGCGCGAGAAGCGAACTGTGAAGCGAAGTAGACAGAAAATTGCTGATCGAAAACGTTGTATACGCTGATCCCCAGCACAAACACCACCAGCGCCCAGAAGCCCGGCATACGCAGCAGCGCCAGCGCATCCTGCAGCCGCAGGTTCTCCGGTTTGCCGAACGCAAGGCCGGCCATGGCGTTCGGCTTCAGCTCGCGCACCTGGCTGAGCAGCAACAGGAATACCACGGCGGCGGCGGAGGCCAGCCAGAAATTGATGTTCGGATTGATATTGAAGATAAAACCGGCCACAAAGGTGGCGCTGGCCCAGCCGAGCGAGCCCCACATGCGGGCGCGGCCGAACTCAAAACCGCTGATGCGGCTGACGCGCTCGGTATAAGACTCCAGCGCGCCGATGCCGGCGAAGAAGGTCGCGCCGATGAACACCCCGCCGACCAAAGCGCCGAGTGGCAGGCTGCTCGCCAGCAGCGGGGCATAAACGTAGATAAAGAACGGGCCGGTCAGCAGCAGCATCACGCCGAGAAACTGCAGCAGGTGTTTGCGCAGCCCAAGTTTGTCCTGAATAAAGCCGTACAACGGCTGTGCGCACAGCGCCACCAGCGAGATGGCGGAGAAGATCAGGCCGGTCTCGGCGCCTTTCAGCCCGATCTTTTGATTCAGCCACAGCGAGATCAGCGAAAAGCAGGAAGACCAGGTGAAGAAAAAGAAGAACAGCAGGCCGCTGAGCAGCACGTAATATTTTTTAGTTTCGCGGTTCATGGGTAGGGCCCCGGTGAGTGAAGTTAGCTCTATTGTTAACGTTAACTCGCGGATGGATGAAGCTGTCAGTTATCACTCATGCGATGTTAATCACAAAAGTTAACGTTAACATTTTTGCGTTGTGATCATTATCACGAGTTGGAATGGGGGCGATGCGCCCCCGGAGGATTAACGTTCGTTCAGCGAGCGCAGATGATCGTCGCGGCGCAGCGTCATCAGCGCAAACAGGCTGACCACCGACGTGGCGACCACATAGTAGGCGGGAATGTCGATATTGCCGGTCTGTTTGATGAGGCCGGTGATAATCAGCCCGGCCGAGCCGGAAAACACCGCATTGGACAGCGAGTAAGCCAGCCCCAGGCCGGTATAGCGCACCCGGGTCGGGAACATCTCCGCCAGCATCGCAGGGCCGGGACCGGCCAGCAGGCCGACCACGGCGCCGGCGATCATGACCGCCAGCCCTTTGATCCACAGTGAGCTCTGCGCATCCTGCAACAGGTGCAGCAGCGGGAAGGTGAACAGGATCACCGCCGCCACCGCCGTCAGCATCACCGTTTTTCGTCCCAGCCTGTCGCTGATGATGCCCGCCGGCAGGATGGTCAGGGCGAAACCGACGTTGGCCAGCACCGTCGCCATCAGCGCTTGCTGGAAGGTGGCGTGCAGCGAGGTTTGCAAATAGGAAGGCATCACCACCAGGAAGGTATAGCCGGCGGCCGACCAACCCATCATGCGGCCGATGCCGACCAGAATGGTTTTCACCACGCCGCCCAGCTTCGCTTCCGGTGGGGTGATAGCGTGTTCCGCATGTTGCTGCGCCTGGGTGAACGTAGGTGTCTCTTCGAGCTTGAGCCGCAGCCACAGCGCCACGGCGCCCATCGGCAGCGCCAGCAGGAAGGGAATGCGCCAGCCCCAGTCATGCAACTGCTGCACGCTCAGCAGCGCGGCCAGCAGCGCCACCAGCCCGGCGCCGGCCAACAGGCCGAGCGCGACGGTCAGCGATTGCCATGCGCCGAACAGCCCGCGCTTGCCCTTTGGGGCGAACTCGGTCATCAGCGACACGGCGCCGCCGAATTCGCCGCCGGCGAACAGCCCCTGGAACATACGCAGCAGCGTCAGCAGTAGCGGGGCGGCGACGCCGATCGAGGCATAGGTCGGCATGACGCCGATCAACGCCGTCGCCAGCGTCATCAGCAGCAGGACCGCAATCAGCGTCGGACGACGGCCGATGCGATCGCCGATACGGCCGAAGATCACCGCGCCGATCGGCCGGCAGAAAAATGCCAGCGCGAAGGCGGCGTAGGTGAGGATCAGGCTGGTGATTTCATTTTCACCCTGCAGCGTGAAAAAATTGGCGGCGATGACGGTGGCCAGAAAACCGTATACCCCGAACTCATACCATTCGATAAAGTTGCCGACCGAGCCGGCCAGCAACGCCTGACGCGACCGGCGCGCGTCGAGAGTCTGTTGATTCATCCCCGTTCCCATACATTTGAATTATTGTTCGTCAGTTCTAAATTTATACGACAAAACAATCAATTGATTTCAGCGGGAACTGTGAGGCGCTCAGCGCATGCCGTCGATACGCCACCATTCGGGGCAAACATCGGCGAACGCATGTGAGGTCGGGCGCAGCTCCGGCAGATTGGCCCGATCGAAGCTGCCGGTGGCCAGCGCCACCGTCGGCTCGTCGTCGATCGCCCCCAGCGTGCTGCCGCAGCGCGGGCAAAAGGCGCGGCTGGAATAGGGTGAAGAACGGTAGAGTGTGGGCATGCCGCCCGGGCCGTTCCACTCGATGGCCTGACGCGGAAATTCGACCCAGCAGAGCGTCGGCGCGCCGGAGTGGCGGCGGCAAAAATCGCAGGAACAGCTGTGCGGATTGCCAGGCAGGCCGCGTGCCTGAAAGCGAATATGCCCGCACAGGCAGCCGCCGCTATAGCAGGGATTTTCCATGATGTCTCCGTCATGAGCGCAGGGGAAAACGATGAAAATCACTATAGCGATATCGCGAAAAATTAACAGGTCCCCGCTGATGCATTACCAGAGCAACGGCGCCGGCTCGCGGCCGTTTTCGGCGTAGTACAGCGACGGCAGGAACTGCGCCAGATAGCTGAACTCGTTGTAGCAGTGGCGCATCAGGTTAAACCCGATGTCGTCCGAGACTTCGTCGTGGGCGTTGGCGCAGGCTTTACCCAGCAGGAAACGGCTGCGCAGCACGCACCCGTAGGGCGTATCGCGCGCCAGATGCAGCATCTCGCCGTCGCAGGGATCGCCGTTGTCATCCAACGCCACCTGGTCGCCGAAGCCGATGCGCGCGCACACGGCGGCGGAGAGCGCCTGCGCGTCACGCGCCTGGCGCAGCGGTTGCGGCGCGAAGAAGTCCTCGGCGGCGTGGAATTTGAGGCGCGCCGCGACCGGTGGCAGCTCCGCCAGCCATTCGACCGCTTCGATGCTGGCGCCGACGTAGCTTTCCCCTTTTTTCCAATGGCGGTCCCAGCCGCGATGTTCGACGTGATCGTGCGGGTGCCACCAGTTGATGTGCTGCGTGTTCTCAAAGAAGGTGAACCACCAGTCCAGCATGCGCCCCTTGCAGCCGTGCAGATCGGTACGGACCGCGACGGTCAGCAAACCGTCGGCGCTGCGACTCAGCCCCATCTCCAGCCGCAGCGGTTCAGGTTTGAGCAACTCGTTGATATCGTTAACGCCCCACGGCGCCAGCAGGGAAGGATGTGTCATAATGGGTTCCTGTTTTATTTTGGAAACGAATTGTGTTTCCAAAATAAAACTATGCCGCTATGCTGAGTCTGTCAATGCTTGTGAGGAATAAATATGGCGAACCCGAATGAAGAACCGCTGCGTGCTCGCGGCCGGCCAGCCACGCCGGAAACGGCGCTGCGCGCCGCGCTGGCGCAGGCGACGCTGGCGCTGTTGCTCGACGGCGGCTATGCCGCGGCAACGGTGGATGCGGTGGCGAAACGCGCCGGGGTGGCTAAAAAAACCCTGTATCGCTTTGCGGCCAATCGCGACGAACTGGTGGCGCAGGCGGTGAGCGGCTGGACCGATGCGTTTCAGCCGGCCTTCGCCCAGGATGCCGGGCGGTGGGAGGCGGTGGCGCCGCTGTTGGAAAAAGGGCTGAAGGCGGTGGCGCAGCAGGTATTGAGCGCCGAAGCGGTGGGGATGTTTCGGCTGCTGCAAAGCGAGTTTCCGGGGCGCGAGGCGCTGCTGGACAGCTATCAGCGCAACGGCATTCTGCGCGGACGGGCGACGGTGGCGGACTGGCTGCGGCGCCAGCAGCAGTGCGGGTGGCTGCGTGAGCGCGACTGGGCGCAAACCAGCGATCTGCTGTTGGCGATGGCCATCGCCGAACCGCTGCGGCAGATGACGCTGGGGCTGTTGCCGCCCGGCAGCGCGATCGACGAGCGCATCGCGGCGGCGGTGGCGCTGGTGATGCCGGGTTTGCTGGCGGAAGGATGAAAACAAGAAAGGGCCGAAAGTTCGGCCCTTAAACAGCAGGATGCTAAACGTCTGCGTTACAGCTTCGGCCCGGCGTTCACCAGCTTTTCGCCCGCCTGGGTGACGGTATATTTGGCGAAGTTATCGATAAAGCGCTGCGCCAGATCCTGCGCTTTCTCCTGCCACAGCGATTCGTCGGCGTAGGTTTTGCGCGGATCGAGGATCGACGGATCGACGCCCGGCAGTGCGGTCGGCACTGCCAGCCCGAAGATCGGCAGCGTGAAGGTGTCGGCCTGCTCAATGTCGCCATTCAAGATGGCGTCGATGATGCCGCGCGTATCTTTGATCGAGATACGCTTGCCGCTGCCGTTCCAGCCGGTGTTGACCAGGTAAGCCTGGGCGCCGGCGGCCTCCATGCGTTTCACCAGCACTTCAGCGTATTGCGTCGGGTGCAGCGTCAGGAACGCGGCGCCGAAGCAGGCGGAGAAGGTCGGCGTCGGGGCGGTGATGCCGCGCTCGGTGCCGGCCAGCTTGGCGGTGAAGCCGGACAGGAAGTGGTATTGGGTCTGCTCCGGCGTCAGGCGCGACACCGGCGGCAGCACGCCGAAGGCGTCGGCGGTCAGGAAGATGATCTTGCGCGCGTGGCCGGCTTTGGACACCGGTTTGACGATGTTCTCGATGTGATAAATCGGGTAAGAGACGCGGGTGTTCTCGGTTTTGCTGGCGTCGTCGAAGTCGATGCTGCCGTCGGCCCGCACGGTGACGTTTTCGAGCAGCGCATCGCGGCGGATCGCCTGATAGATTTCCGGCTCCGCCTGCGGCGACAGCTTGATGGTTTTGGCGTAGCAGCCGCCTTCGAAGTTGAACACGCCGTCGTCGTCCCAGCCGTGCTCGTCATCGCCGATCAGCTGGCGTTTCGGATCGGTGGAGAGGGTAGTTTTGCCGGTGCCGGACAGGCCAAAGAACACCGCGACGTCGCCTTGCTCGCCGACGTTGGCCGAGCAGTGCATCGAGGCGATGCCCTTCAGCGGCAGCAGATAGTTCATGATCGAGAACAGGCCTTTCTTCATCTCGCCGCCGTACCAGGTGCCGCCGATCAGCTGCATGCGCTCGGTCAGGTTGAAAGCGACGAAGTTTTCCGAGTGCAGCCCTTGCTGTTGCCAGTCCGGGTTGGTGCATTTGGCGCCGTTCAACACCACGAAGTCCGGCTCAAAGTCCGCCAGCTCGGCGTCGCTTGGGCGGATAAACATGTTTTTCACGAAGTGCGCCTGCCAGGCCACCTCGGTGATGAAGCGCACCTTCAGGCGCGTATCGGCGTTGGCGCCGCAGAAGGCATCCACCACGAACAGACGCTTGCCGGAGAGCTGGTTGCCCACCAGCGTCTTCAGATGCTGCCAGACTTCCGGCGACAGCGGCTGGTTGTCGTTCTTGCCGGTACCGTTGTCGGACCACCAGACGGTGTCGCGCGTGGTGTCGTCGCGCACGATGTATTTGTCTTTCGGCGAACGGCCAGTAAATTCGCCGGTCGCGACGTTGACCGCCCCCAGTTGGGTGAGGGTGCCGCGTTCCAGCGGCGGCAGGTCGGCGCGGGTCTCTTCGGCGAACAGCAATTCATAGCTGGGGTTATAGACGATGTCGGCGGCCTGATGGATGCCGTAGCGAGCGAGGGTTTGTGGGGTAACAGCGCGTGAAGACATATTCTACTTCCTTATGAGTCATATTATGCCTTTTTCCCGTGCGGTGCCGCGCGCAGGATTAAGGTTCGGATCAAGCTGACCGGATTCAGCTAATGGCGTTTCCGGTTCTTTATTAATAAAGCAGGGGGCTTTTTCGCCCTCCTATAGCATAGCAGCGAATTTAAGCCTGATTACTTTAATTACAAAATGCTGACGATAATTAATTAAAACCAACCTTGGCGGAGGGTCACAATATTGAATTCCCTCAGCGTAATTTAGTTTTGCATTTTTATTTTTTATCATATTGTCAGTGCTGTCTACTGTTTTATTTCTTATTAGAAAAAGCGAAATCCGCAATAGGATTTTTGTAATTAGTTGTTTTCACTTGGCTATGGCGGGATTATTGCGCCAGGTGAATCTAACCGTACTGTACGCTTGTCAGCAGGGTGAATAATGAAACAGATAAATGCAGAAATAGCCTGTGATAAAAATACGGCATCGTCCGAATCATCAGGATTAATTAATCAACTTCGTCAAATAGATATCGGTGCGGTGCCGATCGCGTTGTTTATCACGATTTGCGCCATCGTGGCGATTTCCGCCTACGCCAACTTCCTGCCGAAGAATATGATCGGCGGCCTGGCGGTGATAATGACGCTGGGCTTTGCGTTGGCGCAGTTGGGTAAAAGCATTCCCGTGCTGCGCGATATCGGCGGGCCGGCCATTCTGTGTTTGATGGTGCCGTCGGTGTTGGTCTACTTCAACGTGTTCCAGCCCAACGTCATGGGCACCGTCCATCTGCTGATGAAAGACGCCAACCTGCTTTATTTCGTCATCGCCAGTCTGGTGGTCGGCAGCATTCTCGGCATGAACCGGGTGATCCTGATCCAGGGGATGATTCGCATGTTCGTGCCGCTGGTGGTGGGCACGGTCACGGCGGTGATCACCGGGCTGCTGGTGGGGAAACTGTTCGGCTTCACCTTCTATCACACCTTCTTCTTTATCATCGTGCCGATCATCGGCGGCGGCATCGGCGAGGGCATTTTACCGCTGTCGCTGGCCTATTCGGCGATCCTGGGATCGACACCGGACGTCTACGTCGCGCAGCTGGCGCCGGCGGCGGTGCTGGGTAATATCTTCGCCATCGTGACCGCCGGGGTGCTGGCGCGCATCGGCATGCAGCGCAAGGCGCTGAGCGGCGACGGCATGCTGATCCGTTCGGCGCAGGAGAACGCGATGTTCGCCATCAAGGAACAAAGCGGCAACGTCGATTTCCAACTGATGGGCGGCGGGCTGCTGGTGATCTGCGCCTTCTTTATCGTCGGCGGCCTGTTCGAGCATATCGTGCATATCCCTGGCCCGGTGCTGATGATCCTGTTCGCGGTGCTGTGCAAATACTGCCGGGTGATCCCGGCCTCGATGGAGACCGGCGCGCACAGTTTCTATAAGTTCGTCTCCACCGCGTTGGTGTGGCCGCTGATGATCGGTCTGGGCATGCTGTACGTGCCGCTGGAAAGCGTGGTTGCGGTGTTCTCGGTCGGCTATGTGGTGGTCTGCGGCTCGGTGGTGCTGTCGATGGGGTTGGTCAGTTTCCTGATTGCGCCTTACCTGAAGATGTTCCCGGTGGAAGCGGCGATCGTCACCTGCTGTCACAGCGGCCTGGGCGGCACCGGCGACGTGGCGATCCTGTCGGCGTCCAACCGCATGGGGCTGATGCCGTTCGCCCAAATCGCTACGCGCATCGGCGGCGCTTCCACGGTCATTGGCGCGACGCTGTTGCTCGGTTGGTTAGTCTGAGTCCAGAGTGTGTTATGGATAGCCGGGGTTGGATTGCCCCGGTTTTTTTATACTTTTTTCGACATCGTGATAATGCTGATTATTACCTTGAAAATCATTCGCATGGCGGAAAATCCCTGTCACACTTTTGATAAGAAAAATCTGTTCTCGGTAAAATGTGTCTATTCTCTTCTCTTAAGGGATTATCGTTCTCATTCAGAGTGCCGATGGAAGGCGCCAGCGCATTACCGATATCCCCGTATTGATTCAACACCGGGCCGCTGCCGTTCAGGCAATCCGCCAGTTGGGGCATCACCCCGATTGAATTGACGAATATGGAGATAAGGTTATGTCATCAAGCAATGCATCCGTTAAGGCCGAAGGCGTATTAGCCCTGCTGGGCGCTTATAAACCCGATGAAGACGACACCATTACCGTGCTTCATCCGTCGAAAACGTTCGAGAATGCCGGCCTGGAACTGGTGCGCGGCGATCGCAGTTGGCACGACAAGGGCGTGACCGAAAAGCCGGTCTCCCTGACCTACAGCTTCTGGGAAAAGGCGCCGGGCAATATGTCGAGCATGAGCATCAGCGGCTTCAGCAGCTTTAACGCGGAACAGCGCGAGCAGGCCAAACTGGCGCTGCAGTCATGGTCCGACGTGGCCAACATCACCTTCACCGAGACCAGCAACACCGCCGCCGCCAACATCAAATTCGGTCTGTTCGATTACAGCTCGCGCGGCTCCTATGCCTTTGCGTATAACCCGGATTCATCGCCTTCGGTCGCCGGTCAAACCTGGTATAACGCCAAGAACCACACCTTCGTCAACAACCAGATCCATGAAAACGAGTACGGCCGCCAGACCTTCACCCATGAGATCGGTCATGCGCTGGGGTTGCAGCACCCGGGCGACTATAACGCCGCGCCGGGCGTCAGCATCACCTACGCTAAAGACGCGACCTACTTCGAAGACAGCCGCGCCCACAGCCTGATGAGCTATTTCAGCGAAAGCAACACCGGGCAGGACTTTAAAGGCGCGTACTCTTCCGGGCCGTTGCTCAATGACATCACGGCGATCCAGCATTTCTACGGCGCCAACATGAACACCCGCACCGGCGACACGGTTTACGGTTTCAATTCCAACACCGATCGCGACTTCCTCAGCGCCACCGGTGCGCAGGACAAGATAATCTTCACCGCCTGGGATGCCGGCGGCAACGACACCTTCGACTTCTCCGGCTTCGGCCAAAATCAGCGCATCAACCTGAATGAAAAGGCGTTCTCGGACGTCGGCGGCCTGAAAGGCAACGTGTCGATCGCGGCGGGCGTAACGATTGAAAACGCCATCGGCGGGTCGGGTAACGATGTGCTGGTCGGGAACGCCGCCGATAACGTGCTCAAGGGCGGCGCGGGCGATGATGTGTTGTACGGCGGCAAAGGGGCGGATCAGCTGTGGGGCGGCGCCGGCAAGGACACCTTCGTCTACTTCGCGGCGGATGAGTCGACGGCGGCGGCGCCGGATTGGATCCGCGACTTCGTGCGCGGCGAGGACAAGATCGATCTGACGCTGTTCAACACAGGCAGCGCCGACGGCATCCGCTTCGTCGATCAGTTCAGCGGCAAGGCGGGCGAGGCGAAGCTGAGCTACGATGCGCAAAATCACGTCAGCGATGTGGCGATCAACCTGGGCGGCGCCTTTGACGGCAACGATTTCCTGGTGAAAGTGGTGGGGCAGCCGCTGGATGCCGGCGATTTCGTGTTGGCGTAATGCAGGCAACAAAAATAGGGCGTTTTGGGCAAAAACCCGACAATTCCTATTAATTACGTCATATTAGCGTGACATAGTAGCGCGCAGAAGGCCGGGCTTGCATACCTCGGGCTTCTGTCGGATCGCCAACCTTTTCGGTTGGCGATTCATTTTCCGCCTTTCAGCATGTTGATGGCGGCGCCGAGCAGGATACGCCGTTCGATGTCGTTGCTCTCGGCCAGCTGCCGCGCCAGATGTTTCTCCAGCGTTTCTACCGACAGCGCCTCGCCGCGATGGCGCAGTTGCATCACGCTGTCGCCGATCAGGCGCGCGACTTCATCCCATACGGGTTTAATCTCCTGTTCCGAGAACGTCATGGCCTACACCTCGGTGGGTTGATTTTCGCCCAATGTAGCAGTTGAACTGCGGCTTCGCTACCGACGGCCAAAAACAGGAAGCATAAAAAACAAGCCATCAGTATTTCTTCTGGTTTTTGCGCTCAATACTGGCAATGTCGAAAAGCAGGAGAACACATCATGAACTGGATCGAAACCTTGGCGGAGTACTACCGCCTCAGCCGCACGGGTGAAACGCAACATTGGCTGTGCCGTCGCTGGTTGCCACAGGGGGAAGCGCGTCTTGCCTATTTGCGCGAGTTACTGGAACCGACCGCGGCGCCGCGGCGGTGAGCAGGGCGCCGGCGGTTGGCCGGCGTCGTTTTATGGGATTAACCGAACGCTATCGCTGCCCAACGCAACAGCAGCAACGCCAGGCAGATCAGCAGCAGCACCACCACCATTTTACTGAGCTTGTTGCCCATGCGTTTTGTCGCCACGTCGCCCTCTCTTAACTGAAATACCATCCGCCGGCGATGGCGATGAGCAACAGCGTCGCCAACGCGACGCTGTTGAGTAAATCGCTGAAGGTATCGTCAGCATCGAAATCGTCTTGCCGCATGTTGCCGCCTGGCGTTGCCATTGAGTGAATACTGTTCACAGTATGCGCCCCGTAGCGCTGAAGGCACAGCGAAGAACGGTAAAAACTCGTAAAGACGGCGCTGGCGTAACGCGCAGTCGTGCTTGTGACGGATGCAGACGGCCGCCAATACGTTGTACTATCCTGTCTGCATTGAGGCATTTTTCCAAAAGGTATAATCATGGCGACGGCAATTCCACAGAAATACGAGCACCTTGAGCGCTGGGCGTTCGGCGATACCGAACAGCAGGCCGATGAAGTGGTGCAATTGATTTTGAACGGCACCAAAACGGCGACCTGCTCCAACCTGGACGGCGAGGGCATCCCACAGGCCGGCGATCGGTTCCTGGTGGTGGACGGCAAGGGAGAGCCGGTCTGCGCGGTTGAGCTGACCGCGGTGGAAATGAAAACGTACGATCAGGTCGATGAAGCGCACGCCTTTGCCGAAGGCGAGGGCGATCGTTCGCTGGCGCATTGGCGCAAAGAGCTACAACGCTTCTTCGAAGAGTACGATCTGTTCTCGCCGGACATGACGCTGGTGCTGATGAATTTCAAAGTCGTCGACAAGTTCTAAACTGATGCGCGCCGTTCCCTACGAGTGCCAGTGGGCGAGCCCGGAGATGGCCGCCGATCTGATCGCCGGCCGCGCGACGCTGGCGCAAGACGAGAATTGGGCGCGCAGCGGCGCCCGCGATCGGGCGGAGTACGTCGAGTGGGCCAACCACGTGTGCGGCATGGCCTGCCTGAAAATGGTGCTGGGCCACCGCGATGGCGAAGCGCCGCCGCTGTTGGAACTGGCGCGCCGCAGCCTGCCTTATGGCGCCTATGTGCGTGAGAACGAGCGGATAAAAGGGCTGATTTACGCGCCGTTCGTCGAGTACGTGCGCGAGCAGTTCGCGCTGCAGGCGGAGGTGAAGGTGGGGCTGGCGGCCGCCGATGTGCCGGCGCTGCTTCATGAATGCCGCTACTTTATCGCCTCGGTGCATCCCGCCATTCGCCGGCCCGAGAGCATACCGCCGCAGCGGGGCGGGCATCTGGTGTTGATCACCGCCGCCGATCCGCAAAGCGTGACCTTCCATAATCCTTCGGGCGACAGCCCGGCGACGCGCGAGCGAGTACAGCTGTCACTCAACCGCTTCGCCCACTTCTTTGCCGGCCGCGGCATCGCCATCGCATAAAAAAACGCGCTGTTTCTGATGAAAGCAGCGCGTCGTCAGCCGACTGGATGCATTTTCATGCCACCCGCATCACCCAGGCGTCCGTGTGTCGATCGTAGTGTTGCTTGTACAGCAGCGACTGCTTGCCGTTGAGGATGGCCGGAATGCTGGTGTGTTCATCCCAGCCGTCGAGCTGCATGCACAGATCCGGATCGGACTTGCAGGGGATGCTCAGGGTGCCTGCACGGTCGGCGGTGGCGTGAAGATGCGCGTCATCGACCTCGAAGCTGCCAATTTTTACGACGGTTTTGCTCATGGGAACTCCTTGCTCAATGATGTGGTAGGAGGTTAGACCAGTCAGGTCATCGGTATGAGCATAGCCAAATGAGCAAAAAATGCCACATAAAAAATACACTCTGGCAACATTCGGCCGGGCGGCTAGCGGCTGCGCTAGTAAGTCACGACATAGCTGACGTTATCCTGATAGGTGCCGACCGGCACTTCGGTCTGCGCCGGGTTGACGGCGGCGGTAAAGGGGATGCTTTGCGCCAGGCCTGTGCCGGTGCCGCTTTGCGCGTTGGTGCTGCTCCACACGGTACTGGTATTGGGCAAATAGATCTGATACTGCAGGAAGTTGCTGGTGCCGCTGATCATTCGCCGCCAGCCGGTGATCGGGTTGTTGCCGTTGGTGAAGTAGGAGCTGTAAGACTGGGATTTGGTGCAGGTCAGCGTGATGCTTTGGTTGATCGGATTGAATTGCCCCACTAAGGCCATGCTGCCGAAGTTGACGTTGTTGGCGGTGTTGATCAGGCAACTCTTGGTGATGACCGCGGTGACGGTCACGGTGCTGGGTTGATTGGTGCCGTCCCACCAGATGCAAAGCCCTATCAGGCCCAGGCCGCAGATATGGTAGTTCCACACCAGGTTGATGGTATCGGTATAGGTGCCGGCGCTGACGTTCGCGCCGACGACGGTTTTGATATACACCGGAAAGTTGACGTTGGAAGAGATCAGGATCAGCGACAGCAGATTCAGCGAGCTGTAATCGATGGTCTGGCCGACGCTATACGGATACTGGTAGTTCGAATCCGGGTAGATCAAATAAGAAATTTTATCGCCTGAGCCGTTGCCGTTCAGCAGGGCCATGTTGTTAGTGGTGGAAGCGATCTTGACCGTGACGGTGTTTTGCGTCAGCAAATTGAGCCCGAGCCCGGTGCAGTTCAGCCCCGCGGTGCCCTGGGCGCTTATCTGGCCGTTGTAGACGGCGAAGGAGTTGCTGCTGGGCAGGGTAACCGTGCCGTTGGTGGTGGCGCAGTCCGCCAGCGCGCGTTGTCCGCACATCAACAGCAGCGCCGCCAAAAAGATTTTCACTTGCCGAGACATCATTCTTCTTCTCCGTGTGTTACTGGCAGACGAGAGGGCCGACGCGTTGCAGCCCCTGCGGGTTGGCCAGGCTGAAACTGACCTGGCACGGCGGGCCGCCGTCGGCCGGGATTACGCTTAACCGGTTGTGTTGCTGCACCGGATCGATATAGGTCATGCCATCCCATCCGACGTAGCTTTGTTGATTGCCGCCGAGCACCGCCACCTGGCTGCCGTTGGCCAGCGGTTTGCCTTGCGCATCGACCAGCTCCACGTCGGCGGCGGACAGGCGCTGGACGGGGAATTCGACCAGGTAGCCGCTGTGATCGCGGATGGCGACGGTTTTTTCGACCGCCGGCAGGTTAACGTCCGCCGGTAAATTGAGCGGGTCGATTTGGAACTTGGCGTGGTAATACGAGGTGACGGTGGGCACCAGCAGATAACCTTTGTCGTTGGTGACGCCGATGCGCTGGTTCTCGTAGCTGACCGGAATGCCGGCGTAGCCGTCGGTCGATACCAGCGCGAAGGCATCGTTGATGGTGTTGGTGGCATAAACGCCGCCGTTCATCGCCACCAGAGAACCGCTGACTTCGCCCCAGCGGGTGTAGTCGTTACGGTTGCCATACAGCCCGGCGCGGGTTTCCAACAGCGAGGTGCGCCAGGTCACATCCGCCTGACGATAATCGCTGTTGCTGCCCTGGCCGCCGGCATAGGCCAGATTCCAACCGAAACCGCCGTCGGTCGGCGCGGCGCGGCTGTAAGCCACGCGTTCGCTCCAGCGGTTGCCGGCGTCACGGGCGGTGCTGACGTTGGCGGTGCCCCAGGTATCGAACGGAATGCTGATCTGCAGCTGAGAGCTGTAACCGTCACCGCCAATCTCGCGGTTCGCTGAGGCGTACAGGCTGATGTTGCGCCACAGCGTCAGGCTGTACGACAGGTTGACCAGGCGAGTGCGCTGGCCGATGGCGTCGCGCACGTCGAAATAACCGGCGCCCAGGCTGCCGAAGCGGCTCAGGCCGATGCTGCCGGTCAGCTGATCGGTGCGGCGGCTCAGCCGATAGCTGCTCTTGTAGGTGGATAGATCGCCAAAGTCCGCGCTGCGCAGCAGCCGTTGAGCGTTGAGGCTGAAATACTGATTGCTGTAGGTGTAGCTCAGGCTGGTTTGATCGCCGTGTCGGCCGGCGTACTGATAGACCGGCCCGGCATCCGGTTGCTGCACCGGTTGGCCGGTGACCGGATCGTAATACCGCGGCGTGACCGGAGGGGCGTTGAAAGCGTCGCGGCCCGCCTGGCTGTAACTGTAGGAGGCGTTGAGCACCCCTAGCTGCCCGATGCGCACGCCGGCGCCGGCGCCGGTGACCGCCAACTCCGCCGCACCTTCCGCCCGCCCTTCGAGCGTGAGCCAGTCGGTGACGCCGTAACGTCCGCTGCCGCTGGCCACCCACTGGCCGTAGTCCGCGGATCGGTAACCGTAGTTTTGGCGCAGCGCGCCTGCCGACAGGCTGAAATCGCTCAACCCGGCCTGCAGCAGCGAACTGGCGACATAGAACGGCACCGTCGTGCTGATCTGGCGGCCGAGCGCATCGGTCGTCACCACCGTCGCCTGACCGGCGCCGTTGATGTAGGGCACGGTATTCAGGGTGAACGGGCCGGGATTCACGTTGGCGGAGGTGTTTTTATAGCTGTTGATGTACAGATCGACGCTGCTCGGCACGGCGGCCTGGCCGGAGAACTGCGGCAGTGGGTAGGTAATGAGATCCGGCCGCGTGGCGAAATTACGCGCTACCTGCAGACCGCCGACGCGCACCGAACTGGTCCAGGGCAGCGAGCCGGTCGTGAGATCGCCGGCGGTATAGCTGAGCATGGTGTCGTCGTCGCTGTAGCGCCAGCTGCTGTCGTAGCGGATATAGCGATTGTTCTGCTGCGCGGCGGTCTCGCCGTTGAAGCTGCTGCGGAAAATGCCGGTGTTGGCGATAACGCCGAAGCCGTCGAACAGGCGCTGTTCGCTCCAGGCGGAAAAATAGCCCGGATTGCCGCGCCCGCCGCTTTGGCTGACGTAGGCGTCGTAATTCAGCAAGAAGCCCAGGCTGCTTTGCGCCGGCAGCCGCTGCTCCGGGTTGGCGTCGCCGAGGGTTTGCCTGGGGAGCCAATCGTTGGGCACCGAGATCAGCAACTGCTGCGTTTCGCCGCTGTAGGTGACGTCGACCTTATCCAGTTGATCGACGGCGATCTCTTTCACCTGTTTGTCCGTCACCGGCAGGCCGGCATCGATCAGCTGCTGAGGCGTTAAATAGTAATGGCCGCCGCGGTAGGCGACCGGCACGACTTTGCCGGTCGGGCGGCCGTTCACCACCGGCTCCAGATACAGCGTGGTATCCGGCATGCTGACGGCGCGGGGCGGCGGTGGCAAATCGTCGGCGGCGGCAGGCGGCGGGCACAGTTCTACCGCCATACAGAGTACGGCCAGGGCCAGCGGCTTGAGCTGCATGCCGCGTGAGGGCGATGGCGACATCCGCATCACCTGCGCCTCGGGCTCAGTAAGACGGGAGGGTTACGGGCTGTTTATTGTCGTTGACCATCGCCTGCAGCTTGCCGGCGGCAAAACTGCCCGACGGCGGCAGGGCGAAACGCATTTGCGAACCCGGCAGCACATAGCCCAGCAGCCCGTTGTTGAGCGGCTTGCCCTGAATGCTGACCTGCGACAGGCGAGCATGCACGATGCCGTCATTGCGCACGTCGAGCCAGCGCTGGCTGTTTTGTTGCAGCAGCCGGTAGCTGAGCTTCGGCTGGTTGGCGGTGGCGTAGTCGCGCGGGTGTTCGAAGTCTTGCTTGGTCCAGACGCCTTTGCCGCTGACGAACAGCGGCACCGAATAACGCATCTGGAATTTCAGCCCCATCTGCGCGCCTTTGTCGGGCGCTGCGCCATCTTTATCTTTGATCGGCACTTCATCGACCAGGATGCGGTAAGCCCGCTCTTGTCCGGCGGCGGCCGGCGTCTGCTTGATCAGGCGAATCAGTTGGCGTTTGCCGGGGAGAATGGTGGCGACCGGCGGGCTGGCGAGCACCTCGCTCTGGTTGCGGTAATCGTCCTTACCGCCGGTTTGTTGCCAGCCCAGCACGCGAATTTGCATGTAAACCGGCTTGCTGTCGCGGTTTTCCAGCCACAGGGCCGTCGCCTGCTGGTTGTCTTCAATAACCGGATCGATGGGCCAAATCAGAATGGAGGCGGCGGCGAAGGCCTGCGGCTGGCCGGCTAACAACAATCCTGCCAGCAGAGGCAGGCGAAGCAGAGTACTACGCATAATGTGATCCTTTTAAAAGCTCAATAACTCACCGTCACTAAGACCGTATCGTTGTAGGTGCCGCTGGTGGGCAAGGTGCTGCTCGCCATTAAACTGGCGTAGATTTTTATTTCCTGCGTACTGCCGGTGGAGGAGACGGTTTGGGCGGCGCCGCCGTTGCCGCCGTCTCCCCACAAAACGGCGTAGTTGGCATCCTGGTAGAGCTGGTAAATCAGCGTTTCCGAGGTGACCGAGTTCAACAGCTTGCGTCCGCCGGCGATGGAGCCGGTCACGTTATTGCCGACGTTCAATCCCAGGGTGACGCTGAGCCCGGGGTTGCAGCGGATAAGGATTGAGCCGGCGCCGGCGCTCGAGACAATTTTTATCGGGCTGCTTAAAGACGCCACCTGGCCGAAGCTCATGCTGCCGAACGAGGTAACGTTGGTGACGCCGCTGCCGAGCACGCAGCCTTTGATGATCGAAGCATTGACCGTGAAGCCCTGGCTGACGGTATCGGCATGTGCCGCCGGAGCGCCAAACAGCGCCGTCAGCAGCAGGGTGCGCAGCGTTCCGTTAATCACCAATTTATCGTCACCTGTACCGTGTCCGTATAAGTGCCCGTCGCCGGCGTCGCCTGCACCGGAATCATGCCGTACACCGGCAGCCAGACGCTTTGACCGGTGGCGGTCTGCGTCACGCCGGTGACGTTATCCCAGACGGTGGCGTAGCTGGCGCTGGTATACAGGTTGTAGTTCACGCGGGCGCCCGCCGCGCTTTGCAGATAGCGCGAAGCGGTATTGCCGCTCTGTCCGCCGCTGAGCAGCACCGTGTAACTGGTGCCGTTGTTGCAGTTGATCTGCAGTGCACCGGCGTTCGCCTGGCCGGTCACTTTTATTGCCGTATTGAGGAAGTAAACCGTGCCGAAGTTAAAGGTGCCGAACGTGGTGTTGCCGCCGCTGGTGGTGCCTGCGACACAGGATTTGACCAAGGTGGCGCTGACGCCGACCGTCGCAGTGCTGACGTCGGCGCGGCAAGCGCCTGCCAACGACAGCAGCATGCAGGTGACGGCCAGGCGCGTCATGCTTACCAGGTGACGGTCATGGTGACGGTATCGCTGTACGCGCCTGCCGCCGGGGTGGTGCCCGCGGCGGGCACCAGACCATAGACGATCAACGGGACCGCCGAGCCGGTGCCGGTGCCGGTCAGCACACCGGTGGTGCTGTTCCACGGCACGGCGTGGGCGCTGTCCTGGTAGAGGTTATAGCTGATGTAAGCGGGCACGCTGCTGGCCATGCGCCGCTGGCTGCCGGAGGCGTTGAGGCCGTTGTCCAGCGCCACGGTGTAGTTGGTGCCGGTGGTGCAGTTCAGCCCCAGGGTGCCGGTGCCGCCGCTGCCGGTGGCGCTGGCGGTGATGACGTTAGCCAGCGACGAGTAGGTGCCGAAGCTGATGGAGCCGAAGTTGTTGGTGGTGCCGGAGCTGTTGCCGCCGGTAACGACGCAGCCGGCGCCGATGGTTAAAGTGACGCCCAGCGTGCCCTGAATGGTGCCCGCCGCAAAGGCGGCGCCAGAGGTGCACAGCAGAACCGCTGCCGAGGTTAATGCCGCCAGAGTCTTTTTCATCATGGTTCCTTGCCGTAGTAGAGAAGCCTGCCAAAAAGCCCGAAAAATGAGTCAAATGCATTAATCTATTTACAGATTAATTAATAGAATAAGAACGGGGGAATGTCTTGCCTAAAGATTAAAAAATTTATTTATTTTTAAGCGAGATCGCAGGTTGCGTGCAGCGTAAACACATCAGGGGAATCGTGTTTGAGATAACGAAAGGGTTGATAGGAATATTATTATATTAATGAATAACGGAGCGCCGTGGTGGCGCCCCGTGTCGGCAGGCATCACCAGGTTACGGTCATGGTGACGGTATCGTTGTACACGCCGGCGGCCGGGGTGGTGCCCGCAGCGGGCACCAGACCGTAGACGATCAGCGGGACCGCCGAGCCGGTGCCGGTGCCGGTCAGCACGCCGGTAGTGCTGTTCCACGGCACGGCGTGGGCGCTGTCCTGGTAGAGGTTATAGCTGATGTAGGCGGGCACGCCGCTGGCCATGCGCCGCTGGCTGCCGGAGGCGTTGAGGCCGTTGTCCAGCGCCACGGTGTAGTTGGTGCCGGTGGTGCAGTTCAGCCCCAAGGTGCCGGTGCCGCCGCTGCCGGTGGCGCTGGCGGTGATGACGTTAGCCAGCGACGAGTAGGTGCCGAAACTGATGGAACCAAAGTCGTTGGTGGTGCCGGAACTGTTGCCGCCGGTGACCACGCACCCGGCGCCGATGGTCATTGTCACGCCCAGCGTGCCCTGAATGGTGCCCGCTGCGTTGGCTGCGCCACTGATGCACAGCAGAGGTGTTAACGAGAGCAAAACCAGCAGAGTTTTTTTCATCATGATTCCTTGCCATGTCAGAGAAAGTCCGCAAAAACGCCACCCAGAGCTGAGTTGCACGCATTTATTTACTTACATTTAAATTAATAGGATAAGAACGTGAAATTGTCTTTATCAAAGGTCAAAACTTTTTAATTGGCACAGGGCAAGCGTGCGTGGGTGAAATAACGTGATGGTGAAATGATTAGAATAATAACGAATGACGATGGGAATATTATTATCTTTATTTATCGCCGGGGAAAGCGGCTCCCCGGCGCCAGGGCGATTACAGGTGAAAATCCAGCGCGCCGTCGCGCACCAGCTCGCGCGGCAGGTTGTTCTTGATGCGGCTGCCGATGCGTTTGGCGATGCCCAGCGGTTGCCCCTGATAGGTGACGACGCACTCGTCGCCCGCCGGCGGCTGCTCAGGGTAGAGATCGCGGCCGTGATACCACTCCTGGGCCAGCGTGGCGTCCAGCTCGAAATGCTGTTTGCCGTCGGCGCCCGCGAGGGCGATCGCCGCTTCGTGCTGCCAACGGAAACCTTTCGGGAAGCGCTCCGCCAGCTTGAGGCCGATACGCGAGAAGCGCACTTTGCCGAACAGCGGCTCCAGCGCGGCCGGGAAGAGCCAGATTTCCTTGTCGCGCTCCCACAGCCGGCTGTCATCGCCCCAGGTTAAGCCGGATGCCGCGGCGGCTTGGGCGACCAGCGCCGCCTCTTTGCCGGACAGCGGGCTGAATGGGAATTTACCGACTTTATAGGTCGGCTTTGCTAACGGCGCCACGGCGTGTTTTTTACGCAGGCGGGCGACGAAAAACCCTTCGCTGTCGTAAATCTGCGGGAAGACGTGCAGGAAGCCCTCGGCGGTCAACGCCTTGTCGGCGCCGGGGAACAGCTCACCCAGCGGCTCGATGCTGACCGCGTCGCCATAGGTGTCCAGCAGCCAGCGCACCACCTGCTGATTTTCCTGCGCATTGAGGGTGCAGGTGGAATAAACCATCACGCCGCCCGGCGCCAGCGCATGAAACGCGCTGTCGATCAGCTCGCGCTGGGTGGCGGCGATCTCGGCGACGCTTTCCGGCGACCAGTTGCTCATGGCGTCCGGATCTTTGCGCACCACGCCTTCGCCGGAGCAGGGGGCGTCGAGCAGAATGGCGTCAAAACTCTCCGGCAGCGCGGCGCCGAACACCCGGCCATCGAAGTGGGTCAGCGCCGTATTCTTCACGCCGCACCGGCTGATATTGGCGTGCAGCACTTTCACCCGGCTGGCGGAGTATTCGTTGGCGACGATGCCGCCCTGATTATCCATCAACGCGGCTATCTGGGTGGTTTTGGAGCCCGGCGCGGCCGCCACGTCCAGCACCCGATGGGGCGCTGCGCCGCCGGCGAACAACGCGCTGACCGGCAGCATCGAGCTGGCCTCCTGAATGTAGAACAGGCCGCTCAAATGTTCGGCGGCGCTGCCCAATCGCAGCTCTTCATCGTCGCGCTCGATCCAGAAACCTTCCGCGCACCAGGGAATGGGTTCCAATCGCCAGTCGTAGTCCCGCACCAGCGCCAGGAAGTCGGTGACGCTGATTTTCAGCGTGTTGACGCGCAGGCTGCGGCGCAGCGGGCGCTGGCAAGCGGCGATAAAATCGTCCATCGCCAGCTCGGCGGGCATGATGGCGCGGGTGGCGTCGAGGAAAGCGGGGGGCAGAAAAACGGCGGTGGATTTGGCCACGGGGCGAACTCTCAGGGTGCAATAAAGACAAGGGCGAGAGTTTATCACAAAGCGGAAAAAAACAGGGCCCGGCATTGCCGGGCCCTGAGGAAAACGCGAAAGTTAATCGCGCGGAATGGCGGTGCCCCAGGTTTTCCAGTCCTTCGGCTCTTCCGGATTCAGCAGGAAGTGTTTGTTCGGCGTCGCTTTCGGCGCCAGCGGAATGGTTGGCGGCGTGGCGAAGGCGATGCCGCCGCGGATGAACTGCTGGAAGGTGCCACTCTTGATCACGCCGCCGGTCAGGCCGAACTGCAGGTTGTAACCCGACGCCAGCCAGAACACGCTGTTGTTGCGCACCAGATGCTGGTACTTCTTGCTGATGCGCAGCGCGACGTGCACCCGATCGGACATGGCGCCGAGGTAGAAACCGGTGATAGTGCCGACCTCTACGCCGCGGAACAGCACCGGCGTGCCGATCTGCAGCGAGCCGGTTTCGGCCGCGTCGAGCACGACGCTCAGGCCGTCCAGATAGCGCGAATCTGTGATGCTGGCCTGCTGCAGTTCGAAGGTGCGCAGCTCGCGCCCGCGGCCCGGCTCCACGTTGATATAAGGCTGGAGCAGGGTATCGAGGTTGCTGACGCCGGCGGCGGAGATCTCCGGCGACACGATCGAGAAGCGGCTGCCGAGGCGCGCGAAGGTCTGCACGTATTCCGGATACAGCACCGCTTTGGCCAACACTTCGTTGCGCTCCGGCGCCAGCTGCAGCGACTCCACCTGGCCGACGTCGATGCCGAGGTAACGCAGCGGCATGCCCGCCGACAGCTTGCTGGCGTCATAGGTTTTCAGCGTGATTTGGCTGCCCACCGCGCGGGCGGCGGTTTCGCTGGCGTACAGCACGCGGTTGGCGCCTTTGTTCAGCGTCACGCCCTGCAGATTGTCGAAGCTGATGGCGCCTTTCAGCGCGCGGTTGAGCGGTGAAGCCTGCACCGTCAGGCCGCTGCCGTTGAGCTGCACCTTGGCGCCGCCTTCGGCCCAGAAGATGCTTTCACGGGTCAGCAACTTACGGTATTCCGGGCTGATGTAAACGTCCACCTCAAACTCGTTGGCCTTCGGCCGAACGTTGACGATCTCGCCCACCTGGAATTTACGATACAGCACCACTGAGCCGGCCTGCACGTCCGGCAGGCTGGTGGCGCTGAGGGTTAGGGTGGTGGAAGGGGCGTTGCCGACGATGCCTTCCTCGGCTTTTTCGCTGTTGGCGTACAGCGGGTATTGGCCGCCAGGCTCCCCTTTGCTGCCGGGGATAATGCGCACGCCGCCGTCTACCCACTCCTGCGCGCTGGCGCCGAGCACTTCCATGCCGTCTATTCCCAGCTTGACGTCGAGGCGGCTGTTGACCACGAATTTGCTGTCTTTGTGCAGCAGGCCGCGATATTGCGCATCAACGGCGGCGGTGAACACCACGCCGCCGGCGGTCAAGGTGCGGCTCAGGATTTGGCCGACTTTCACGCCGTGCACCACCAGCGGTTGCCCGACGTCGATGCCGTAGCTTTGCGGCGCCGTCAGCGTGACGGTCAACACGCCCGGCTGTTGCAACAGCGTTTCGCTGCTGTCCAGCACGTTGAAGCGCTGCTGCGGTTCGCCTTCACCCGGCACCAATTCCAGCGTGGTGCCGGTCAGCAGTTGGCTGAGCTTGGCGTCGTTGAGGCTGATGCGCGGGCTGCGCATCACGATGCGGGTGCCGCTGCGCATCAGATCGACCACCGAAGGATCGATGGTCAGTTCACCGATGACTTTGCTGTCCTGTTGCAACGTCAGCTTGGTCAGGGTGCCGACCTGCAGCCCCTGGTACATCAGCGGCGTGCGGTTTTCACTCAAATTGTTGCCGCTCGGCAGATCCAGCAGAATATTGACGCCGCGCTGGCTGTGGGCCAGGTCCGGGTAAAGGGTATAGTTCTGATCGCCCTTGGCCTGCTGGCCATCGGCCGGCGAATCGAAGGCGATGGCGCCGTTGACCAACGCCGCCAGGCTCTCCATCTGCACCGTGGCGCCGGACAGGCTGAAATCGCCCTTGAAGCCGGAGACATTCCAGAAGCGGCTGTTGCTCTTCACCAGGTTGGCGAAGCGGCGGTCGATCAGCACGTCGATGGTTACGCCCTTGTTGCCTTCGCTGATGGTGTAGTCATACACCTTGCCGACCGGGATTTTACGGTAATAGACCAGCGAGCCGCTGTTGAGCGAACCCAGATCGTCGGCGTGCAGGTGAATCATCAGCTCGCCGGTGTTCAGGCGGTACTTCGGCTGGGTATCGAGCGCGGTGAAGTGGGTTTGCTCCTTGCCGCTGCCAGGCATCATGCCGATATAGTTGCCGCCGACCAGCGCATCGAGCCCGGAAACCCCGGCCAGCGAGGCTTTGGGCGTCACCAGCCAGAACTGGGTGCCTTCGCGCAGCGAGTCTTCCAGATCGCTTTTGATGCTGGCTTCCACCACGATGCTGCGCAGATCTTTGCTCAGGCTGATTTTTTGCACCGTGCCGACCTCAACGCCCTGGTAGCGCACCGGCGTGCGGCCGGCGACGATGCCCGCCGCCGATTGGAAATCGATGGTGACGGTGGTGCCGCGCTCCTGGAAATTGTTATAGACCAGCCACCCGGCGATCAGCAGGGCGATGAACGGCAGTAACCAGAACGGTGAAATGCGGCGTTTGTTCTTGACCCGCGCTTCAGTCGGTGTAGTCGGCGTTTCCTGTTGCATGTGCATCCCAAATCAATCGGCTATCGAGCCATTCAACGGCAAGAATAGTCAAAATGACCGCCGAGCCAAAGTAAAACGCGGCCGGTCCCATAGTAAAAGATAACAGTTGATCGCGATTTACCAGCGACATCATCAAGGCGATAACGAACAGATCGAGCATCGACCAACGGCCGATCCAGGTGACCAGGCGCAGCAGACGAATGCGCGTCTTCAGGCTGTGCGAGGTTTTGAAGTGGATGCTCAGCAACAGCACGATCAGCACGATCACCTTGGTGAAGGGCACCAGCACGCTGGCGATGAACACGATGGCGGCGATCGGCACGTTGCCGGAGGTGGCCAATGAGACCACGCCGGAGAAAATGGTGTCTTCCAGCCGCGTGCCGTTGGCGTAAATGATGGAAATCGGCAGCAGGTTGGCCGGTATCAGCAGGATCATCGCCGCGATCAGCGCCGCCCAGGTTTTCTGCAGGCTGTAGGGCTGGCGATGGCACATCGGCACATGGCAACGCGGGCAGCGGCCGCGCGCGTCGGGATAGCCGGTATAGTGGCAGGACAGACAAATGTGCAGCGCCGTCGGCGGGCCTTCCGGCTGTTCCTGCGGATAGTAGCGCTCCCACAGCTGCTCCAGATTGACGTGTATCAGCGTCAGGATGCTTAGCACCGTGAGCGAAAGGTAAGCGATCAGCGCGCTGCCGGGCTGGATGTCGGCGTAATCCTGCACTTTGATCGCCGCCACCGCCATGCCGATCAGATAAATGTCCAGCATCACCCACTCTTTGAGCCGCTCCAGCATCAGCAGCACCGGGCGCAGGTTCATGCCGAGCGCATGGCCGAAACGCAGGTACAGCAGCGACAGCACCAGCGTCAGCGGGGCGCCGATGGTGCAAAACGCCACCATGCTGGCGGTGAGCGGATCGCCCTGGCGGCTCATCTGCCAGATGCCCTCCAGCAAACTGGCGTCGATGCGCGTGCCGAGCAGACGAATGCTGATCAGCGGTTCGGTGAAGGCGAACGGCATCAGCAGAAGCATGGCGATCGCCATGGCGGTCAGGCGCGTCATCGACCAGTCGCGGCCGCTCACCACCTTGGCGTTACAGCGCGGACAATAAGCGGCCTGATTGCCGCTGAGCGGCGGCAGCACAAACAGCAGGTCGCACTCGCAGCAGCGTTGGTGGCGCGCTTTGGAAAGGGGGGCGGTGATCGCGTGTATTTTCATTTTTGACAAGTAGCTGCCCTTGAGCCCGCCGGAACTGTCAGCGTAGCTGAAAAATAAACCGGCCGCGTCACCGGCGATCGGGCGCCGGACGGTAAAACGAGGTAAACCGGGATTCTGAGCGGCAAACATACCCCGAGCGACGGGGTTTTGTGAAGCAACAGATGATTAACCTTGTGGCTATACGCATTTAATGCTTATTTTATAGGGCCTAAGCTTTGGGCTTCTGGCCATCTTCACTGTTTCAATGGTTAACACATGACAAAAGAACAATTCTACGCGGAATTAAAACGTGACCTGAGCGCGTTGCTCGGCGGGGAAACCAACTTTATCGCGGCGCTGTCCAACGCCAGCGCGTTGCTCAACGAGCGTCTGGATGACGTGAACTGGGTCGGTTTCTATCTGATGGATGGCGACCAACTGGTGCTGGGGCCGTTCCAGGGCAAGATCGCCTGCGTGCGCATTCCGGTGGGCAAGGGCGTGTGCGGCACGGCGGTGGCGGAAAATCGCGTGCAGCGCGTCGGCGACGTGCATGCGTTTCCGGGCCATATCGCCTGCGATGCGGCCAGCAACGCGGAAATCGTGCTGCCGCTGGCGGTTGGCGGCCGAGCGATCGGCGTTTTGGATATCGATAGCACGGTTTATCAACGCTTCGACGAACAGGACGAAGTGGGCCTGAAAGCAGTGGTGGCGGGGCTTTGTGAGCAACTGGAACAGTGTGACAGTGCGAAATATGTGACTGTGGCGGCAAGTTGATCGACGGTTAACGTGGCAATTACCGATGGCGTCATTATAATGACGCCTGTTCATGCCTGTGGCTTGTTGGCAATACCGTTGTAATCAGGAAATTTCATGGAAAATCAACCTAAGTTGAACTCTAGTAAAGAAGTCATTGCTTTTCTTGCCGAGCGTTTTCCGCTCTGCTTTAGCGCCGAAGGCGAAGCTCGTCCGCTGAAAATCGGTATTTTTCAGGATTTGGTAGAGCGCGTGCAGGGGGAAGAGAATCTCAGCAAAACGCAATTGCGTTCTGCCCTGCGCCTATACACCTCAAGCTGGCGTTACCTGTACGGCGTCAAGGTTGGCGCGCAGCGCGTCGATCTGGACGGCAATCCGTGCGGTGAACTGGAGCAGCAGCATGTCGATCATGCTCGCCAGCAGCTTGAAGAAGCCAAAGCGCGCGTTCAGGCACAGCGTGCCGAACAAAACGCCAAAAAACGTGAAGCCGCCGGCGAATCCGCCGATGCCGCTCCGCGCCGTCCGCGTCCAGCCGGTAAAAAGCCCGCTGCACGTCGCGAAGGCGGAGCCGCGCCGGAAAACCGCAAGCCGCGCCCACAAACTCGCCCACAGCCCGCTCGCCAACCTCGTGCAGCCAAAGAGGAAAGCCAGCCGCGTTATGCGCCAGTCACGGATATCTCTAAACTGCAAATTGGCCAGGAAATCAAAGTCAGAGCAGGCAAGAGCGCGATGGATGCTACCGTACTCGAAATCGCTAAAGATGGCGTACGTGTGCAGCTCTCTTCCGGTCTGGCGATGATTGTGCGCGCAGAACACTTGCAGTTCTGATACGGAGGCCAACCCAGGCATGAACAAATTCGTCAGATTAACAGCGATTGCAGGGCTGCTGTGGGCGGGTGTCAGTTACGGCGCGGAAACAGCCAACATCCGCATCGGCCAACTGCCCCAACTGCAACAGGAACCCCAGCACGCTACGGTGAGTGAGCGCGTCACCTCGCGCTTCACTCGCTCTCATTACCGCCAGTTCGCCCTCGATGCGGAATTTTCAGGCAAGATCTTCGATCGCTACCTGAACATGCTGGACTACAACCATAACGTGTTGCTGGCCTCCGACGTGGCGCAGTTCGCCGGCAAACGCAATCAGGTTGGCGAAGAGCTGAAAACCGGCAAGCTGGACACCTTCTACGCGCTGTTCAATCTGGCGCAGAAACGCCGCTTTGAGCGTTACACCTATGCGTTGTCGTTGCTGGACAAGCCGATGAACTTCACCGGCAACGGCACTATCGATCTCGACCGCAGCAAAGCGCCGTGGCCGAAAGACAAGGCCGAGCTGGATAGCCTGTGGGATGCGAAAGTCACGTATGACGAGCTGAACCTCAAGCTGACCGGCAAGACCGACAAAGAAATCCGCGACACGCTGACCAAGCGCTATCAGTTCGCCATCAAGCGCCTGACGCAAAGCAACAGCGAAGACGTCTTCCAGCTGGCGATGAATGCCTTTGCGCATGAAATCGACCCGCACACCAACTATCTGTCTCCGCGCAACACCGAGCAGTTCAACACCGAGATGAGTCTGTCGCTGGAAGGCATCGGCGCGGTGCTGCAGATGGATGACGACTACACCCTGATCAACTCGATGGTGCCGGGCGGTCCGGCGGCGAAGAGCAAAGCGATCACCGTGGGCGACCGCATCGTCGGCGTCGGCCAGGCCGGCAAACCG
Source organism: Serratia sp. CY37869 (assembly GCF_052168895.1). Taxonomy (NCBI): domain Bacteria; kingdom Pseudomonadati; phylum Pseudomonadota; class Gammaproteobacteria; order Enterobacterales; family Yersiniaceae; genus Serratia; species Serratia sp. CY37869. The sequence goes on along the minus strand of NZ_JBJNLU010000001.1, from coordinate 1,856,558 downwards.
ATGGTGGACGTGATCGGCTGGCGCCTGGACGACGTGGTGTCGTTGATCAAAGGGCCGAAGGGCAGCAAGGTGCGCCTTGAGATCCTGCCGGCCGGCAAGGGCACCAAAACCCGCGTGGTCACCTTGACCCGCGAGCGCATCCGTCTGGAAGACCGCGCGGTGAAAATGACCATCAAGACCGTCGGTAAAGAGAAGGTGGCGGTGTTCGACATCCCCGGCTTCTATGTCGGTCTGACCGATGACGTGAAAGTGCAGCTGCAGAAGATGGCCAAGCAGAACGTCAAGAGCGTGATCATCGATCTGCGCACCAACGGCGGCGGCGCGCTGACCGAAGCGGTGTCGCTGTCCGGCCTGTTTATTCCGAGCGGCCCGGTGGTGCAGGTGCGCGACAACAACGGCAAAGTGCGCGAAGACGCCGACACCGACGGCGTGACCTACTACAAAGGCCCGCTGGTGGTGCTGGTCGATCGCTTCAGCGCCTCCGCCTCCGAAATTTTCGCGGCGGCGATGCAGGATTACGGCCGCGCGCTGATTGTCGGCGAGCCGACCTTCGGTAAAGGCACCGTGCAGCAGTACCGTTCGCTGAACCGTATCTACGATCAGATGCTGCGTCCTGAGTGGCCGGCGCTCGGTTCCGTGCAGTACACCATTCAGAAGTTCTACCGCGTCAATGGCGGCAGCACCCAGCGCAAGGGCGTGACGCCGGACATTCTGATGCCGACCGGCGTCGATCCGGCGGAAACCGGCGAAGCGTTTGAAGACAACGCCATGCCGTGGGACAGCATCAATGCGGCGACCTACAGCAAGACCGGCGATATGGCGCCGTTCGAGCCGGAGCTGCTGAAAGATCACCAGCAGCGCATCGCGCAAAATCCGGAGTTCCAGTACATCGCGCAGGATATCGCGCATTACAAGGCGCTGAAGGATAAACGCAACATCGTGTCCCTCAATCTGGCGGTACGCGAGAAAGAGAATCACGATGACGACGCGACCCGTCTGAAACGCATCAACGAGCGTCTGGAACGTGCGGGCAAGAAGCCGCTGAAATCGCTCGACGATCTGCCGAAGGATTACCAGGAGCCGGATCCGTACCTGGATGAAACCGTGCATATCGCGCTGGACCTGGCTCATCTGGAAAAGGATCAGCCTGCTCAGCAGCCGACGCCGGCCAAATAAGGCCACGGCTTTGCCTGTGAAAAACGCACCCTCGGGTGCGTTTTTTTTTGGTTGCGGCAAGCCCGGCTTAAGCCGGTTTCTTACGGTGACGCAGCCCGAGCTGAATGCAGGAAACCACCACCAGCAGACAGCCGAACAGCGACAGCAGCAGCGGGATCTCATGCCAGAACAGCCAACCCCAGGCGATGTTGAACACGATGCCGATATAGCGGACCACCGAGACCACGATCAGGTTATCGGAAGAGAAGGCCTGGGTTAAGACGACCTGCCCCAACAGCGACACCAGGGCGATGGCGAGCAGAATGGCGAACTGATAGGCGTTGGGCCAAACGAACGCGTTCCACATCAGCGGCAGCGAGATCAGCGTTGCGATGAACAGGAAGTAGAACACGATCTCGTAGTTGTGGTGGCGCTTACTGAGTTTGTTGACCGACAGATAGGCGATCGAGGCGAACACCGCGCTCATCACGCCGACCAGCGACGCCAGGGTATAGGCCGAGAAGTGCCACGGCCGCACCAGCAGCACGGCGCCGATGATGACCATCGCCAGCCAAAACGCGGTGCAGGCGCTGACCCGTTCACGCAGCACCAGCAAGGAGAGCAAAATGGAGAAAAACGGCGACAGGTAGGCCAGCATGCTGGCGTCGGCCAGCGTCAGATGGGCGATGCTGTAAAAATAACAAATGAGATACAGCCCGCCCATGGTGCCGCGCAACACCAGCAGCGGCCGGTCTACGCGGCTGAAGGCGATGCGGTGGCGGTACATCAGCAGCAGAACCAGCACACAGCCGATGCTGCTGCGAAAGAACACGATTTCACCGGTGGGAATAGCATCGGAGATGGTTTTAACCAGCGCGTTCATGACGCTGAAAATCAATGAGGCAAAAATGGCCAGTAGCGCACCCTGATTCATGCTTGCCTCCGCCATTGTCGGTAAATGATGTCCGCCTGCTCGTCGCAGGTATCGTCCAGCAACGAGCGATGGCAATGCTCGGCGCCGATCCGGGTGACGAAGTGCTGCAGCGCCTGCTGAAAGCGGGCCAACAGACGCTGGGCGGCGGGCATCTCGACGTCAAGCCGCTGCGCCAGCAAGACCAGGACGCGCAGTTTGCGCACGTCCTCTTGCGGCACGCGCGGCAGGCGCCAGCGCCCCTGGGCATCCTGGAAGACGCGGGCGACCCTGACGGCGGAAAAATCATAGTAGCGGCCCTGCGCGTCCGGCTCGGAATAGGGGTCGACCAGCAGCGCGGTATAACGCGTAAACAGCGCATAGCATTGCTCCGTCGGCGCGAGCTGCGGGAATTGGTCAATCCAGCGGCGGCTCACCATACGGGGCGGAACCGGGTAGTTGTCGTCATTCAAAAAGCGCAGCAGGTTAATGGCCTCGATGCCGAGCCGGTTGAGCAACTGCTGGTAATCCTGCGAGAGCGCCAGCATGTCGGCGATCGCCTCGGGACAGATGGGGCCCTCGGGGTGGGTTTTATACAGGTACTGGATCGGCGCCTGCGGCTGGAATATCGCCTGCAGCGTGGTTTCGGCCAGCGCCAGCGGAGGATGAACATAATTGGTGATGCTGAAGCGCTCGGCGGCGAGCTGGCTGTTGCAGCGTTGGGCGTCAATGCCGTGACGCGCCAGCAGCGAGCAAAGCCAGTCGAGTTCGGCGCAGTCTGACCTTGTGCCTGCGCCGGCCAGATAAATTCGCTGCTTGAACGCCTTGGTGTAGGCGCGGTAAGGCTGTTCGGCGTTCTGGTATTTGGTGTCGGCGTAGTAGCTCGACAGGCTGATGACCTCGACGTGGGATTGCCCGGCCTCCTGCAGCAGGCTTTGCGCCATCAAGCCGGAGCCGATGGAGGGAGAGAGCAGGATCAGTGAGCGCAGTTGGGGCAACGCCGCCCATGGCACCTGTCGCAGCACGTCATGGTATTGATCGGCGGGGACGGCAAGGATCAGTCTGCGCCAGTCGCCGCCGACGAGCGCCAGATCATCGCAATAGCGGTCAATTGTCACCTGCGCATCGTCTTGGGTGCGCTGCGCCTTACCGGCGCCCGTCAGCCACAGGCTGGGCGTGTGCGCCAGATGTTGCTTCAGGCGGCGCCCTTTTTCGCTGGGACGGTTGTACAGGCCGATGCGCGCATTGCCCGCGGCCTTGATGTCCGCCGCCAGTTGGATCGCCGCCGGGCCGGCGCCGAGGATCAGGGTGGGAAAGGCATTATTCATGGCGGTGAGGCTCCAAAATCAACAGATCGTACAGCGGGGTGGTGAGCGGTTTACCGCTGACGCGCCAGGGCGAGCCGGCGGCCTGGTGGTGGTAAGGGCAGTTGAAGATCGACTTGAGGCCATTGCCATAGCGCACCAGCAATTTGCCGCACTGGGGCAGCAAAGGCCGCAGCGCCTTCAGCAAACCCTGCTTGTCCGCCACCAGGGAGGCGATGATGATGTGATCGATATCGTTGCGCGTCAGGCCGTTCAGCTTGTCGATGCAGGGCATCTGCTGCACCAGCCCCAGGTGGCGCGTGAGCCGGCGGGCAAAACGCTGGGCCGCCGGGTCGCAATCGTAGCAAATGACGGTGGCGGAGAGCCTGGCGACCAGCGCCAGCGCCGTGGTGGGCAATGCGCCGCTGCCCACCAGCAGCACCCGTTCGCCGGGTTTAATGTCGGCGGCCGCGATCTCCAGCTGCAGCGCGCGGTCGAAACTGTTCAGGTAGGCGTTGGTTTGCGCCGGTTCCCGGCACAGCGCCGAGACGCGATGCTTCTCGTAGTCGCACAACGCGGCGTTGGCCGTCGCCCGCAGTTGGGTGATCTGCGCCGTTATCAAACGGTCGTTTTCCAGCTTTTGACGATAGGCCTGCAGCTGCGGTTCGTCGTTAAAGGCCTGCAGGCGGCTGAAACGACGTTCCAGCAGGGAAAAATGGCGCCGATCTTGCCGGGCGGAACGGTGAAGCTGGTGAATTTCCTGTTGCAAGCCGGCGAGTTGCGCCAGCATGTCCGCCTTGGTCAGAGTGTACATGGGGATTCTCCGTGTGCGTGTAACAGCTGTGTCGGCAGCAGATAGGGGTAGCCCTGCGGGCTGACGCCGTTTTCGATGCCGACGCCAAATACGCGAGACACCATCGGATGTCCCATCATCTGATGGGTATCGCCGTGGCAAACGACGCGTCCGTGCGCGAGCAGCGTGAGTGAGTGGCAATAGCGCAGCGCCAATCCCAGATCGTGGATCACCAGCAGCGTGATGCAGCGGTGGCGCCGGCCGTAGTCGGCGATCTGATTGAGCACGCGCAGCTGGTGGTGGATATCCAGCGCGCTGGTGGGTTCGTCGAGCAAAATGATCTGCGGCTGAGAGACGAAAGCCTGAGCCAGCATCACCAACTGTCGCTGGCCGCCGCTGAGACGGTTGAAGGGGCGATCGGCGAGCTCGGAAATGCCGCATTCCGTAAGCGCCTGCTCGACCGCATCGGCCTGGGCGGCGCTGACGCGCCAGCTCAACTGGCGTACCTTGCCCAGCAGCACCATGTCAAAAGCGGTCAATGCCGAATCGCAGCGATTTAGCTGCGGCACATAGGCGATACGGCTGGTTTTCGGATCGAGAGGGCGCTCGCGGTAAGCGATCTCGCCGCTGCACGGCACCATGCGGTTAATCGCTTTCAGCAGCGTCGATTTGCCGGCGCCGTTGGGGCCGATGATGCCGCCGAGCTGCGCCTCCGGCCAGCTCAATGAAACGTCTGCCAATAGCGAGCGGCGATGCAGCGAGACGCCGACGCGGGTGAGGGTCAGTTGAGTCATGGGCGTTTAACCTGTCGAGTGACGAAGTAAAACAGCACCGGCACGCCGATCAGGGCGATAACGATGCCGATGGGCACCACGCCGTTCGGCATCACCAGCTTGGCGACGATCGAGGCGCACAGCAGCAGCAGGCTGCCGCAGAGGGCGGAAATGCAGATCAGGTAGCGCTGATCCTCACCCACCAGAAAGCGGGCGAAATGCGGGGCGATCAGCCCGACGAACCCGATGGTGCCGACAAACGAGACCGAGGCGGCCGTCAGCAAGGTCGCCAGCAGAAAGGCCAGCTTGCGCAAGGCGCTGACATTGATGCCCAGCCCCTGGGCCTGCTCTTCGCCGGCGGACAGCGCCGTCAGCCGCCAGGCGAGCCGCAGACTGACGAACAGCGCGCACAGCAACACGACGCCGGTGATCGCCACGCCGTGCATATTGGCTTTGAGCAGGCTGCCGAACAGCCAAAAGACAATTTGCTGCATGGCTTCCGGCGAGGCCAGAAACAGCAGCAGCGATTGCAGCGACTGAAAGAAAAACAGCACCACGATGCCGCTCAACACTAATATTTGCGGCGTCATGCCGCGGCGTTGTCCCAGCAGATAGACAGGCACGCAAGCCAACAGCGCCATCAGCGAAGCCAGCAACGGCGTGCCCAGCGCCAACGCGCCGCCCAGGCTGAAGCCGGTGAGGATCGCCAGCGCCGCGCCGAACCCCGCCGCGGCAGAGATCCCCAGCGTATAGGGGCTGGCGAGGGGATTGGCCAGCACGGTCTGCATCAGCAGGCCCGCCAGCGCCAGGCTGGCGCCGACCACCAAGGCGGTGAGCGTCATCGGCAAGCGAATCGACCAGAAAACCGCCTGATGCAGTGCGTTGCCGGGGGCAGAGCCGGGCCAAAGCATCCGCACGATATCCGTGAGGCCAAGTTGCGCGGCGCCGACGGTGAGATCGATGGCGGTCGCCGCCAGCAGCGCGCCGAGCAGCGCCAGCGTCAATAGCCCGCGGCGCAGCCTGCGCCGTCGCAAAAACGCACGTCCTGTGTGGGCCACGGTTATTCTCCTTGCCAGCGTTGCAAGAAGATGCCGTCCGCCTCTATCGGCAAATATTGATGGTAGAACTGCGCCAGATTGCGCGCGGGATCAACATCGGCAAACGCGGCGGGATAGAGCGCTTTTGCCAGATACTGGACAAAGATAAAATCGTAAATCGTGCGCGCGCCGCCATGGTAAAGCGCATAAAGACGCTGATTTTTTACCGCCGGCAGTTGCGGCCATCCCGCCCGCCGGGCGTATTGCGTCAGGCGCGTCTGTAGGGGGGCTGCCTGCGTGCCGTAGCCCATCGGCACGGCGTTCGGCATGTTTTCCCAGTCGCCACCGGCGAGAAAAATCACCTCGGGCCGTCGGGTCAGGACATAGTCGGCGCGCAAGGGGGAAGGGCTGCCGACGACGCCGGCGGCGATATTGTCGGCGGCGGCCAGCTGCAGCAGCGGCCCCCAGATCGATGCGCCATAGCTGCTGCCGTACTCGCCGGGGCCCTTGTCCCCCAGCTCAATGTAGGTGACCGGCGGCGGCAGCTGCGCCTGGCGGATGCGCCGCCGGGTATCCTCGAGACTTTGGCGATATTCGTCGGCCAGCCGTTCCGCTCGCTCGGCGTGGCCCATCGCCTGGCCCATTAACCGGATGCTGGCGAGCTTGACTTCAACGCCCTGATTGAAGTCGACGACGATGTAAGGAATGTTGAGCTGTTGCAGCACCGGCAGGTAGTTGGCGAAGCCGTCGAGCTGCCACTTCGCCAGGATCAGCAGGTCTGGTCGCGTGGTCAGCAGGCGTTCAAAATCGAAGCTCTGGTTATAGAGCGAACCGACATCGACCAGTTGAGCGAGCCGTGGCAGCGCCGCCTGATAGCGCGTCCATTGGCTGGCGCGCAACGCCCAGTCGCTTTTGGAGAAGGCGACGACCTGTTGATAACTCTCCGGGCCGTTCACCGCCAGAAAATCTTCGTAGTAAAAGCCGATATAGGCGCGCTGTGCGGGGGCGGCCAGGGTAACCTGGCGTCCTTCAACGTCGGTGAGGTGAATTTCAGCGTGCGCGACCTGGCAGAAAAGCAGCCACGTCGCCAGCATCCAGACGATACGCGATAACATGATTGACATCCCTTTACGATTAATTGTGATGTTATAATGTAACAATTAATCGCGAGATTCAAACTTTCATCGCCGCTGAATCAGGCGGGGTATGATGAAACGCGCTGAGCGGATATTGGCCTATAAAGCGTGAGGATAACGGTTCTCGTTGTCATGGCGTGCGGGCAAAGAAATTTTTCTGCAAAATCCCTCCGCCTTGCGCAACAATCGTTTACAATTTGCCAAATCCCGGTCGCGCGTCGTTTTTGTAAAGTTTCGTATTTTTAGTAGGTTAATGGCGCGCAACTCTTGAAACTGTGACGAATGCCCATACGATCCAGGGTATCTGGACAGTGTTTTGTTAACATTTATGAGGAAGTAAACATTTTATGATGCGTATAGCTCTGTTCCTGCTCACCAACCTGGCGGTGATGTTGGTTTTCGGGCTGGTGCTCAGCCTGACAGGAATCCAATCCAGTAGCGTTCAGGGCCTGATGATCATGGCCGGTCTGTTCGGCTTCGGCGGCGCTTTCGTGTCGTTGCTGATGTCCAAATGGATGGCGCTGCGCTCCGTGGGCGGGGAAGTGATTGAACAGCCGCGTAACGAAACCGAAAACTGGCTGCTGGAAACGGTGCGCCGTCAATCGCAGCAGGCGGGTATCGCCATGCCGCAGGTCGCTATCTACCACGCGCCGGACATCAACGCCTTCGCCACCGGCGCACGCCGCGACGCTTCGCTGGTCGCCGTCAGCACTGGCCTGCTGCAGAGCATGAGCCGCGACGAAGCGGAAGCGGTTATCGCGCACGAAATCAGCCACGTCGCCAACGGCGATATGGTGACCATGACCCTGATCCAGGGGGTCGTGAACACCTTCGTCATCTTCATTTCGCGCCTGATCGCACAGGTTGCCGCCGGCTTCCTGGGCAACCGCGACGGTGAAGGGGAAGGCAACGGCAACCCGATGATTTACTTCGCTGTGTCGATGGTGCTGGAACTGGTGTTCGGCATCCTGGCGAGCATCATCACCATGTGGTTCTCGCGTCACCGCGAATTCTATGCCGACGCCGGTTCCGCCAAACTGGTGGGCCGCGAGAAGATGATCGCCGCCTTGCAGCGTCTGAAAACCAGCTATGAACCGCAGGAAGCGGGCAGCATGATGGCGTTCTGCATCAACGGCAAATCCAAGTCGTTCAGCGAGCTGTTCATGTCGCACCCGCCGCTCGACAAGCGCATCGAAGCGCTGCGCACCGGTCAGTACCTGAAGTAATCGGCTGAATGAAATGAAAAACCCCGGCTTGCCGGGGTTTTTTTATGGCATGCCTGAACCGCTTTTTCAGCGGCGGCGACGGATTCAGCAATGAAATTCGGCAATGAATGGCGTAAGCGCTTCACCAGAGTTTACGGGCGTTAATGCCGTGCAGCAGCGCCCGAAGTCCCTGAGTCCCACCTGCAAACCGCGTCTTTCGGCCTCTCAGCCTGGGCAGGCGCGGTGCCAGATCACCCGGTGAGAGGGCAAGCCGCATCGGGCCCGGTCACGACCGCCTGTTTGGCTTTGTAAGCGCATGTTATATGCTTTGGCACAATGACATTTGTCCCTGAGGCACTATGAAAATCAACCACCTTCCCTTACTCAACGGTGATGAGGTGTCGGCGCGCCTGGCCGCATTGGCTGGCGGTGTCGCCGATGCGGTTGCGGAATTGTTGAACCGGCATGATGACGATGATGAACCGCCGGTTATTCGCTGGCATTCAGGCGATCTGCGCCTGCCGGCGTTTTTCCCCGACGAGCACGACGGCCACGATTACGATTACCTGATCGTGGACGGCGATGTGATCGTCGAGGGATGCCTGGCGGTGTCACCGCAGCGAGAGGACGGCGGCATTGTCGTGCTGGGGCGGCTGCAGGCGGATACGCTGATTTGCTGGGGCGGACTGGTCGTGCGTGACGATGTCCGCATACGCCATGCCTATTGCAGCTCAGGAAACGACGGCGCGTTCGTGGTGGGGGGAGACCTGACCGCGCTCACCCTGGTAGAAACGGGGGAGTTTATCCATGTTCATGGCGATCTCGACGCGCGATGTCTCGCTTCGTTGCAGAACTTCGTTCAGGTTGACGGAGAAACGCGCTGCGACTGCCGCATCGACAGCGCGCAGTCCGAAGATCTGATAAAGCGCATGTTCGCCCCCGGCCTGCTCAAGGCCTTCGAGGGGATGGATAACGACGGCCAACGCCTTGTTGGCTGGTATCCGGATGACGACGCCTATTTAGCCTGTTTACGACAAGGCCGCAGCCCGTTGAGGTGCGGCGACTGACGCCTGGCCTGCCATGCTCCCGGCACCGCACCCGACGCGGCCCGGCCGCCAGTGCTGGCCCCGTCGGTTTTACAATCGATGAGGGCTCGGCTCTTTTATGTGCGCTATTTCACCTCGCGGCTGGGCTGCGCCGTTTGCGTCGTCGGTTGAGTGATGCGCAGGCTGCTGACGGCCGCCGCCAGGGTGGCGAACACCCCAGCCAGGATCAGTGAAGCGTGGGTGCCGGAGGCCGGGAACAGGTTGAACATCAGCGCCACCAGGGCGGCTCCCGAGGTTTGTCCCAGCAGACGGGCAGTGCCCAGCATGCCGCTGGCGCCGCCGCTGCGGTTGCGCGGTGCGGCGGAGATGATGGTGTGGTTGTTGGGCGACTGGAACAGGCCGAAACCGGCGCCGCACAGCACCATGCGCCAGATGATGTCCATATTCGACGGCGCCGCGGGCAGCAGCGCCAGCGAGAACAGCCCGAGCGCGAACACCGCCAGCCCGATGCAGCCCAGCAGGCCGGCATGCACGCGTTCCACCAACCGGCCGGCGATCGGGGCCATCACCACGATCGCCAGCGGCCACGGCGTCAGCAGCAGCCCGGTCGCCACCTCGTCTCGGCCCAATGCGCTTTGCAAGAAGAACGGCAGCGACACCATCGCCAGCATTTGCGCGGCAAACGAGCAGATTGAGGTGCCCATCGACAGGGCGAAGATCGGAATGCGCAGCAGATCGACCGGCAGCAACGGAAATTCCTGGCGCAGCTGGCGGCGCACGAACAGCGCGCCAATCGCCAGCAGCGCGGCGATCTCGCTGAAGATCAGCGTCAGGCTCTGGCCCTGGGCGAAGCCGCTGATGGCGGTGATCAGCAGGCCGAAGGTCAGCGCGTTCAGCACGGCGCTGGTGGGATCGAAACGGCGGTTATCGCTTTTTTGGCCGTTGGCCGGCAGGAATTTCATCCCCAGCAGCAGCGCGACGATGCCGATCGGCAGGTTGATGGCGAACAGCCATTGCCAGGACGCGACCGACAGGATAGCGGCCGCCACCGTCGGCCCGGCCGCCGAGGAGCAGGCGACGATCAGCGAGTTGATGCCCATGCCGCGGCCGAGAAAACGCTGCGGGTAGATGATGCGGATCAGCGCGGTGTTGACGCTCATGATGGCGGCGGCGCCAAAGCCCTGCAGCACGCGGGCGATGGTCAGGGTGAGCAGCGAGTCGGACAGGGCGCAGAACAGTGAGGTGATGCTGAACACCAGCAATCCAGCCTGATAGATGCGGCGATAGCCGACCAGATCGCCGAGCGACGCCAGCGACAGCAAAGAGACGGTGATCGCCAGTTGATAGGCGTTAACCACCCAGATGGAACTGGCCGGACTGGCGTTGAGATCGCGCGCGATGGTGGGCAGCGCCACGTTGGCTATCGCGCCGTCGAGCACGGATACGGTAATGCCGAGGGCGATGGCGAGGATCGCCCCATAGCGTTGCGGGACGGGGAGGCCGTCGGAACAAGGACGCATGCAGGTCTCAGCGGTATTTATTCAGGAGAGTATTATCATGCTAATCATATTCGCCTGCGATTGCATGCCCCTTGTCCGCTTAATTGTAAACGGCGGTGAGCGGCAGGCGGTTATTCATTTGGCTTCAATCGCTTAGCCTTCAGCTGCGTTGCGCGTCGCGATCTGTTCCGATTATACTGAAACCCTTGTTTAAATTTCCTGAAACAAAACCGTTAAGTAGGGTATTCGCCATGGCTAACGCAGATTCAGACAAGCAACCGGATGCCGTCTCATCCGTGATGAAAGTGTTCGGCATTTTGCAGGCGCTCGGCGATGAGCGCGAGATAGGCATTACCGAACTGTCCCAGCGGGTGATGATGTCTAAAAGCACCGTCTACCGGTTTCTGCAGACCATGAAAGCGCTGGGTTACGTTTCACAGGAGGGCGAGACGGAAAAGTATGCGCTGACGCTCAAGCTGTTCGAACTGGGCGCCAAATCGTTGCAGAACGTCGATCTGATCCGTAGCGCCGACGTGCAGATGCGCGAGCTGTCGAATCATACCCGTGAAACCATCCACCTCGGCGCCCTGGACGAGGATGGCATCGTCTACATCCATAAGATCGACGCGATGTACAACCTGCGCATGTATTCGCGCATCGGCCGCCGCAACCCGCTGCACAGCACCGCCATCGGCAAGGTGCTGCTGGCCTGGCGCGAGCGGGATGAGGTGGCGCAGATCCTGTCGCAGATTGAATTTACCCGCAGCACCGAGCATACCCTGACCAGCGCCGCCGAACTGTTGCCGGTGCTGGATCGGGTGCGTGCGCAGGGATACGGCGAAGATGCCGAAGAGCAAGAAGCGGGGATCCGCTGCATCGCGGTACCGGTTTTTGACAGGTTCGGGGTGGCGATCGCCGGGCTGAGCATCTCTTTCCCGACGCTGCGCTTTTCCGAAGCGGCGCGGGAGGAGTATGTGGCGTTGCTGCACGTCGCCGCCCGACGCATTTCCGAACAGCAGGGCTATCACGACTACCCGTTCTGACCTGCGTTTCGATGAGCAAGGCGCCTTGCTGTTATTTTGCGCCGGGCGTCAGCCGCTGAGAAATCCGCTCCAGCACCAACATCAGCAACAGCGTGGCCGCCACCAGGATCATGGTCAGCGTTGCGCCATTGGCGATGCTGCCGCGATCGGTCAGGCTGAAGATCGTGACTGGCAGCGTCGCCCAGCTCGGCGGGTAGATCATCATGGTCGCGCCCAGCTCCCCCATCGACAGCGACAGGCTGAGCGCGAAGGCGGAGATCATGTAGGGGGCGATCATCGGCAGAGTGACGTGGCGCAGGCGAAACAGCGGCGAAGCGCCCAGGCTGGCGGCGACGTTCTCGTAGTCGTCAGGCAGCCGGGTCAGCCCGGCCATGACGTTGCCGAAGGTAAAGGCGGAAATCAGCACGAAGTGGGCGGCGGGCACGATCAGGAAGGTGCCGTTCATCTGCAGCGGCCCCTGGCTGAACGCCACCAGCATCCCCAAACCGATAGAGACCGAAGGCACCGCGCTGGGAATGAAAAACAGCGTGCCCAGCAGCCGTCGGCCGCGTTCAGGCACGTGGCGCAGCGCCAACGCCGCCCAGGTGCCGCACAACAACGCGAACAGGCTGGCGCTGAAACCGATAGCCAGACTGGCGATCAGTGCGTCCCAGGAGGCGCCGCTGAACGCCTGGCGGAAGTGGTTGAGGGTGAAACCGCTCGGCAGCACGCCGTTCCACTGCTCACTGAGGCTGGACATCAGGATCACCGCCAGCGGCAGGCAGAAGAACAGGGCGAACAGCGTGATCGTCAACGTGCAGGTCAGGGTGCGTCCGGTGCGGGACCAAATCAACATTGTCAGTTCCTCAGCCCGGCGCGCGCCGCGGCGTAGCGGTAAAGGGAGAACAGCCCGAGCGATAGCGCGATATTCACGACGGCGATCGTGCAGGCGACGGCGTAATCCGACTCCAGAATCGCTTTGGAGTAGACCATCATCGGCAGCGTGGTGACGCCCTTGGCGCCGATAAACAGCACGATGCCGAACTCATTGGTGGTCAACAGCAAACACAGGCTGCCGCCGGCCAGCAAGGCCGGCAGCGCGGCGGGCAAAATCACCTGGCGCACCACGCGCCCCGGCCGGGCGCCGAGGATGCTGGCGGCCTCGAGCTGGCTGCGGTCGATCTGCGACAGCGCCGCCATCAGCGGGCGCATCACCAGCGGGGTAAACACGGTGATTTCCGCCAGGATCACCCCCCAAATGGAGTAAAGAAAATCCACCGGCGGCAGGGTGAAACCAAAGGTCGCCATCAGCGTGCCGTTCAGCAGGCCGGCGGAACCGTAGATGAACGTGAAGGCCAGCGTGATGAGGAAGGTCGGCATGGCGATAAAGGTATCGATCACCCGGGCGATCAGACGGCTGCCGGGGAACGGCGTGAACACCAGCAGCAGCGACAGCAGGGTGCCGAGCACCAGGCAGCCCAGCGTCGCCAGCAGCGCGATCTGCAGCGTGTTGAGAAGGGCGCCGACAAAGCGGCGTGATTCGAACGCCTGCTGCAGCGCAGCGGCGCTGAACAGCCCTTGTTCGTCGGTAAACGCCTGTTTGACGATCAACGCCAGCGGGTAGAAAAACAGCGTCGCCAGCGCCAGCAGCGGCAACAGGATCCACAGGCGGCGCGGCAAACGCAGCCGCTGGGCCGGGCGAGTAAGCGTAGAGTCGGTCATGTCAGTCCTCGATCAGTACCGCATCGTCGGGGGCGAAATAGAGCGGCACGCGCTCGCCGATCTGCGGCATCCGGCTGCGATGGGTGGTGACCACGCGCAGCGAATGGCCTTGTACCTCGAACTGCAGGTGCGTCAGCTCCCCCTGCCAATGAATATCGCGCAGCGTGCCGATGAGGCAGTTGCTGCGCTGGGCGTCGGCATCAAGCGCAATATGCTGCGGCCGGATGCACAGCAGCTTGTCGAAGCCGCGTTGTGCGCCGTAGGTGAAACAACCGATCACTTTGCCGGCGCAGCTGACGGTGGTCATGCCTTGCTGCGCGGTAGTCTCAAGGGCGGTGGCCGGCAGCAGATTGGCGCGGCCGAGAAACTCGGCGGCGAAGCGGTTCGTCGGATGGTGGTACAACGCGCGGGTTTCACCGTGGGCGATCAGGTGGCCGTCGCGCATGATGCCGATCTTGTCCGCCAGCGTCAGCGCTTCCCCCTGATCGTGGGTGACGTACAGGATGGTCAGATCCGGCAGCTCGCGGTGCAGGCGGGCGATCTCTTCCACCATGCTGTGACGGATTTGCGCGTCCAGCGCCGACAGCGGCTCATCCAGCAGCAAGACTTTGGGGCGCACCGCAATGGCGCGAGCGATCGCCACCCTCTGCTGTTGGCCGCCGGAAAGCTGGCTGGGATAGCGCTTGGCGTAGGCGGACATGCCGACGATGGCCAACGCTTCTTCGACGCGCTCGGCGGTCAGGCCGCGCGGCTTGCCTTGCGCGCGCAGGCCGAACGCCACATTGTCCTCGACGCGCATATGCGGAAACAGCGCGTAGTTCTGTACCACCATGCCCAGGCCGCGCTCATAGGGCGGCACGTCGGTGACATCGATGTCACCGATGGCGATGCGTCCGGCGGAGGGCTGCACGAATCCGGCGATCGCCCGCAGCACGGTGGTTTTGCCCGAGCCGGAGGGGCCGATCAGCGCCAGCACTTCGCCGGGGGCGATGGTGAGCGTGAGGGGTTTCAGCACCTCGGTGCCGCGATACGACACGCTGACGCGGTTGAGCTGAATGCCCGACGGCCCGGCGATGTCGAGGCTGCTATCCCGCGCCTCGGCGCGGGAAGAGAGGGTAGAAGGCATCGTCAGCGTCATTCGGTCACCTGGCGCCAGCGGGAGATATCGGCGGACAGGCTGCTCACCACCTGGTCCCAGTCCGGCGCCCAGATGTCCACGCCTTTCAGCGCCGCCTGCGACTGCCTGAAGTTATCGTCGGTCGGGGTGACGTCCTTGCGCACCGGCATACCGTAGGAAATGGCGCTGACGCTGCTCTGCGCTTCTTTGCTCAGCAGGAAGTCGATCAGTTTTTTGCCGTTGGCGCTTTGCGGCGCGCCTTGCACCAGGCCGATGTAGTAAGGCAGCACCAGCGTGCTGCGTTTGCCGTCCGGCCCGGCTGGCCAGAACACCTTCACGTTCGGGTTGCTGCGCATCTGCGCCAGATTCATCTGCAGATCGCCGTTGGCCACCAGCAACTCGCCTTTATTGACCAGCGCGGTCAGCTTGCCGGTGGAGGCCGAAGGGCCGACGTTGTTGTTTTGCAGCTTGCCGAGGTAGTCGAAACCGGCATCTTTGCTGCCGAAGCTGTGAAACGCCTGCAGCATCACCGCGGTGCCGTCACCCGCCTGACCCGGCGTGGAGTACTGCAGCTTATTGCGGAATTGCGCGTCCAGCAGTTGTTGATAGCTGGCGGGCGCCTGCGGCAGCAGTTTGGCGTTATAGATGAAGCTCAGGTAGTTATTCACCAGCGGCACGAACTGCGGCTGGGCGTCGGCGATCTGCGCCGCATCCTGCGGGGTGAAATCCTGCAGCAGTTTTTCCGCGGCGGCGCGCTGGATGAACGGCGGCAGCGTCACCAGCACGTCGGCCTGCGGGTTGCTGCGCTCCTTCGACAGGCGTTCCACGATGGCGCCGGAGCCGCCTTCGACGTACTGCACCTTGACGCCGGTCGCCTTGGTGAAGGCGTCGAACTGGGTTTGATACCAGCTGTGATCGCCGTCGTGCAGACCATCGGCGGAGTAGACGGTCACCACCGCGTCGGCGGCCCAGGCCGGCGCGGCGCCGAGTGCGATGGCGGTCATCACGACCAGACGAGAGAATTTCATAGCTTCAGCCTCACTGTGCGGGTTTATGCGAAACTGGTATACACCAGATATGCGGCCAAGCTAATCGGCAAATATGACAAACAAATGAAAGCGGCAAAATATAGTTGCCGGAGACGGGGATTAGGCGTGGGAGAGAAAGGCGGAGCGGCAGGCGCAGCCCCGGCATGCAGGGGGTTAAAGCGTATCGACTTCGATGCGCAGGCTGTCGTGGCGCCAGTATTCGATATCGAAATCGAGAATGCGGCCGTGCTGATCGTAATTCAACCGGCGCAGCAGCAACGCGGGCAGGCCGACCATGGCGCCGAGCGCGTTGGCGGCGCGATAAGGCAGGGCGGTCGGGTAGAACGACAGGTGCATGTTGCTGTAAATCAAATCGTAATGCTGTTGATAAACCTCGGTCAGGCTGCCGTTGAGATCGTGACTGAGCAGTGCCGGCACCCGCTGCGGCAGGCAGTGGTTCTCGCAATAGCAGATGGCGCGGCCGTCGGCATACCGCACGCGGCGCAGCAGATACACCTGATCGAACGGTTCGAGCGCCAGCGGCTGCATCACGTCGAGCGGCACCGTGGTTTTTTCGCCGGACAGCAGTGCGGTGCGCGGCGTGCGCCCTTGCTCCTGACAGAGACGGTGGAAGTTGGTGTTCTGCGTCGGATCCAGCCACAGCCGTTCCGGCGTGACGAACCAGCCGCGGCGATCGGCGCGGTAGATGGCGCCGGTGGCTTCCAATTGCGCCAGGCTTTCGCGAATGGTGACGCGGGTGGTGGAGAAGATGGCGCACAGCTCGCGCTCCGAAGGCAGCTTATCGCCGGCCTGTAGCGCGCCGCGGGTGATGCGCGCCTGAAGCTGATCCTTGATCTGCAGGTAGTGAGGCATATCGCCCTGATGTTCTTTCATTTCGTCTCGCTATGGCATCGGCCCGACATTCCGGCACGCGCTTATTATACATAGCCAGATGAATTTTTTGTTTCACCGCGCTTTGTCGTTTGACCGAGGCAGGAATTTGCCGCCACAATGCGCACAATCTGGTATAGACCAATAGGTGAATAACATGTCCGATCGTAACTACCTGCTGTTGACCCCCGGCCCGTTGACCACGTCGAAAACGGTGAAAGAGGCGATGCTGTATGACAGCTGCACCTGGGATGAAGATTACAACCTCGGCGTGGTGCAGCGCATTCGCCAACGGTTGGTGGCGCTGGCGACGCCGTCCGCCGGTTATACCTCGGTGCTGCTGCAAGGCAGCGGCAGCTTCGCGGTAGAGGGCGTGCTGGGCACGGTCATCGGCCCGCAGGACAAGCTGCTGATCGTCAATAACGGCGCCTACGGGGCGCGGATGATCGAAATGGCGCGGCTGATGGATATCGACCACCACGCTTTCGACTGCGGTGAGGTGAATGAACCGGATGTGACGGCGATGGAGGCGGTGCTGAAAAGCGATGCGCGCATCAGCCATATCGCCATGGTGCACTGTGAAACCACCACCGGCATGCTCAACCCGCTGCAGAAGGTTGCCGGTCTGGCGGCGCGCAACGGCAAGACCTTTATCGTCGACGCCATGAGCAGCTTCGGCGGCATTCCGTTGGATGTGGACGCGCTGGGCATCGATTTTCTGATCAGCTCCGCCAACAAATGCATTCAAGGCGTGCCGGGCTTCGCTTTTGTCATCGCCCGCCGCAGCGAGCTGGAGAAATGCGCCGGCCGCTCACGCTCGCTGTCGCTGGATCTGTATGCCCAGTGGCGTTGTATGGAGGATCAGGCCGGCAAATGGCGCTTTACGTCGCCGACCCACACCGTGCTGGCCTTCGCGCAGGCGCTGAAAGAGCTGGAACAAGAGGGCGGCATTGCCGCGCGCCACCACCGCTATCAGACTAATCAGCGTCGGCTGGTGGCGGGCATGCGCGAGCTGGGCTTTGAAACCCTGCTGGACGATGCGTTGCATTCGCCGATCATCACCGCGTTCTATTCGCCGAAGGCCGACACTTACCGCTTCGCCGAGTTTTATCAGCGCCTGAAGCAGCAAGGTTTCGTGATTTATCCCGGCAAAGTGTCGCAGAGCGACTGCTTCCGCATCGGCAACATCGGGGAAATTTATCCGCAGGATATCGAACGTTTGCTGGCGGCCGTCGGGCAGGCGATGTACTGGAATCAATAAGGATTGACCATGAAACAGATCAACGCAGTGATCCTCGACTGGGCCGGCACCACGGTGGACTTTGGCTCCTTTGCGCCGACGCAGATTTTCGTCGAGGCGTTCAAACACACCTTCGATATCGATATTAGCCTGGCGGAAGCGCGCATTCCGATGGGCCTCGGCAAATGGCAGCACATCGAGGCGCTGGGCAAGTTGCCGGCGGTTGACGCGCGTTGGCGACAGAAGCTGGGCCGCTCGATGAGCCATCAAGACATCGACGCGCTGTATCAGGCGTTTATGCCGCTGCAAATCGCCAAAGTGATCGACTTCGCCGATCCCATTGAGGGCGTGCCGCAGGTGATTGCCGGGCTGCGCGAACAGGGCATTAAAATCGGCTCCTGCTCCGGTTATCCGCGCGCGGTGATGGAGGTGCTGGCGCCGGCCGCCGCGCAGCGCGGTTACGCGCCGGATTACTGGGTCGCCACTGACGATCTCGCGGCCGGCGGGCGGCCGGGGCCGTGGATGGCGTTGCAGAACGTCATCGTGCTGGGCATCGATGCGGTGGCGCACTGCGTGAAGGTGGATGACGCGGTGCCGGGCATTGCCGAAGGGCTGAACGCCGGGATGTGGAGCGTCGGGCTGGCGCTGTCCGGCAACGAGTTCGGCGCTACCTGGTCGGAGTATCGCCAAATGCCGCAAGGGGAGATCGAGCGCCGCCGCACGGCCGCCGCCGATAAGCTGTACGCGGCGGGCGCGCACTATGTGATAGACACGCTGGCGCAATTGCCGGGTGTGATCGCCGATATCAACCGGCGGCTGGCGAACGGCGAGCGGCCGTAACGACCGAAAGCGGGGCATAAAAAAACCGGGGATAATCCCCGGTTTTTTTGTTCTGAGACGGCGTTAGCGGTGAGCCAGTTCGACTTCGTCTTCGCTGTCCATCACGGCTTTGTCGGTTTGCTTCATCAGCTGGCTGGTGATGGTGCCTGCCGCCATCGAGCCGTTGACATTCAGCGCGGTGCGGCCCATGTCGATCAACGGTTCGACCGAGATCAGCAGCGCGACCAGCGTCACCGGCAGGCCCATCGCCGGCAGCACGATCAGCGCGGCGAAGGTGGCGCCGCCGCCCACGCCCGCCACACCGGCGGAGCTGATGGTGACGATGCCGACCAGGGTGGCGATCCACACCGGATCCAGCGGGTTGATGCCGACGGTCGGCGCAACCATCACCGCCAGCATCGCCGGGTAGAGGCCCGCACAGCCATTCTGGCCAATGGTGGCGCCGAACGACGCCGAGAAGCTGGCGATGGATTCCGGCACGCCCAGACGACGGGTCTGCGCTTCCACGTTCAATGGAATGCTGGCGGCGCTGGAGCGGCTGGTGAAGGCGAAGGTGATCACCGGCCACACCTTGCGGAAGAACTTCATCGGGTTCACGCCGGTGAAGGCCAGCAGGATGGCATGTACCACGAACATGATGGCCAGGCCGATGTAGGAGGCCACCACGAAGCTGCCGAGCTTGACGATGTCGTGAATGTTGGAACCGGCGACCACTTTGGTCATCAGCGCCAGCACGCCATACGGCGTCAGCTTCATGACCAGACGCACCAGCTTCATCACCCAGGCCTGCAGGGTGTCGATAGCCACCAACACGCGCTCGCCTTTCGGCTTGTCGTCTTTCAGCAGCTGCAGCGACGCCACGCCGAGGAAGGTGGCGAAAATCACCACGCTGATGATCGACGTCGGGCTGGCGCCGGTCAGATCGGCGAACGGGTTTTTCGGGATGAACGACAGCACCATCTGCGGCACGGTCAGGTCGGCCAGTTTGCCCACGTAGTTGGTCTGGATCGCCGTCAGGCGCGCGCTTTCCTGCGCGCCCTGCACCAGGCCTTCGGCGGTCAGGCCGAACAGGTTGGTGACCAGCACGCCCACCAGCGCCGAGATCAGCGTGGTGAACAGCAATGTGCCGATAGTCAGTACGCTGATTTTGCCCAGAGAAGAGGCGTTATGCAGCTTGGCCACCGCGCTCAGGATCGAGGCGAACACCAGCGGCATGACGATCATTTGCAGCAGTTGCACATAGCCGTTGCCGACGATGTTGAACCAGCTGATGGATTCTTTCAGTACCGGGTTGTCGGAGCCGTACACCAGCTGCAGGCCCAGACCGAACACCACGCCGACCACCAGGCCGACCAGCACTTTTTTCGCCAGGCTCCATTGCTTGTGGCGGGTTTGCGCCAGCAGCAAAAGGAGCGCGACAAACACCAGCACGTTAATCACGAGCGGAAGATTCATCCCCAATGTCTCCAATAATCTTTCTTATAAAAACGACAACGCATCACGTATGTCGCGATGTAAATATCGTAACAGTTTGCCGAGGGGCCTACTTATATCCAAATGGAATTTAATATAGCTTTTTGTGTGATTTTGTTCGTTTTATATACACATGGGTGATGGGTTAAGCGTTTTTTTGTGATCAGAGTCTGATATTTCTGATTTGCTCGACATAGGATTGCACCGGCAGGGTGAAATCACCTTGCCAGCAGATGGCAAACGCCACCAGGCACAGACACAGCACCCGCTCCAGCTGGTTGCCTTTTTGCGAGTTGAGCAGCGGCAGGCGAAAACGCCAGCGGCATGGCCACAGCAGCGGTACGCCGGCGGGCGTGAGCATGTCGGCCAGCAGATGGCTGAAGTAACCGATGATCATGGCGTGCAGCGCGTCGGCCGGGATCGGCCAACTGCGCGGCACATCAAGCTGAAACAGCGCCATGCCGCCGGCGATCGCCAGCAGGCTGTGGGTGAAACCGCGGTGGCCGAAGGCGCGGGCGATGGGAATGGCGATCCAGCGCAGACGCTGGCCCAGCACCGACTTGGGGTGATCGATGTCCGGCAGCAGTGAGGTCAGCAGCGCGGCGGGTATGATGTGCCACCAGTCGCCGGTAGCCAGCTCTGGCGTCACTTCCGCCTTCTTGGCGAAGATCGCGCAAGCGACAGAGAATATAAGGTGTCCTTCCGCAGTCATGCTGTTGCGATTCCGACTGGTAAACTGTTAATTTATCCAGTATATGGGAAAATTCCCAGTAGTGGAAGCAGTTACCCTGTAACCAATTGTTTATTTTCCCCTGTTTTACAACGGCTTGTTACGGCAATGGGTAACAAAGCATCGATTTTGACGCGCGAGAACAAAAAGCGGGCGATGGGGGGCGTATGGCGGTGAGAAAAAAGACGGTTGCTCGGCGTGTGGCGGGAGGAAGCGGCGGCCTTGAACCGCGCTGCGTGGCAGTGACAACGCGCCGCGGGCCGTCGCTTTCCCTGCCATGCAGCATAATGAGAACGTCATGCCAATTCAATAAAATGAAACGGTGTTTCGTTTATTTTGCGGTGCGGATCCCTTTTATGACGCAGAGCGGCAAACCCAGGGCGCCGATGGCCGGCGCCGCAGGTCAGGCAAAGTGGGCGGGGGTGAGCTGTTCCAGGGTGTCCAGCTTGTGGTCCGCCAGCGTCCAGCGCGGATCGTGACGGTATTCGGCTGCCGGGATCACGATGGAACGCATGCGTGCGGCCTTGGTGGCGATCATGCCGTTAAACGAGTCTTCCAGCGTGATGCAGCGCAGCGGATCGCTGCCCAGGCGTTCGGCGGCGATCAGGTAGACCTCCGGGTGCGGCTTGCTGTACGGCAGGTATTCGGCGGAAACCAGCTGATCGAAGTAATCCTCAAGCTCGAACATCTTCAGCACCTGCCGTTGCATGTGCAGCGGCGAGGCGGAGGCGAGACCGATGTTCAGCCCCTGGCTGCGACACAGCTCCAGCGCCTGCTGAACGCCCGGCAGCAGCGGACGCGTCTCGTGCACCAGCTCGATGGCGCGCTCGATAATCCGCGCCGACACCTCATCAAGCGAAACCCCTTGCCACGGCATCGCCTGATACCACATTTTCACCACCAGATCGATGCGCAGCCCCAGCGTGTCCGGCAGCTTGTGACGGTCGGACAGATCCAAACCCAGCGCGCCGAAGATATCCAACTCAGCCTGCAGCCACAGCGGTTCCGAGTCGATCAACAAGCCGTCCATATCAAAAATTGCGGTTTCAATGCGTTGCGAATAAGCCATTAACGGTTAACTCCTGCCGGCGCGGGTGAATGTGCCCGACACTTTATCATCGCCGGTGACGAGACTAAAACCTTTGCCTGCGCGTTTGGCTTTTGCCAAAACGCAGGATATTCCACACCTCGCGCAATTTCAGCCACCAGCGCTGGTGTTGACGCTCGGTGACCTGTTGCAACATGCGTGCGTAGTCCAGCACCAAACCCGGCGTCCAGGTCATGCTTTCGCCGCGGCTGCGCAGTACCGCCAGCATCCACAGGTTGGGATCGAGCACCAGCAACAGAAAGCGGCGCCACAGATGTTTATCGCCCAGCACGCCTTCCAACGCGCTGTCGAGCGCGCCGATGACCGTGGTGGAGCAGTTGCGCCGGGTCAGATTGTAGGTGGCGTCCTGCCGATAACGCAGCCAGAATGCGCGCAGCGCCGCCGGGTTATAGCGGTAGAATTGAATTTTCTTGTCCGGGGGGCACCAGGCGGCGATCTCGCCCGCCAGGTCGGGCAGGAAACGCCCGTCGACGTTGTTCTGTTCGCCGGCATGCAACAACTGGCGGAAATCCTGAACGGAATGGCTGATGTCGTTGAGCGGGTAGTGACTGATATACACATCCGGCGCGAGCGCCAGGGCGGCGTGACCGGTGGAGATATTGCCGCCGCCGTCGACCGCCGCGATGTATCGGTCGACGATGTAACGCCGGCGCGGATCTTTAGCCGCACCAATCGGTGTCCAGACATACACCGTGAGCGGCGCAGTCTCATCCTCCGGGTGCGGTGGCTGCCGCTCGGGGTGCTGATTCAGAGAGAAGCTTGTCAGTCTCCGGGCGATACGCAATAAGGCCCAACCGGAAAGCACCATCATCACGCCGAGGCAAAAGGGCACCGTCATCCGATGCGGCGCCGGCCAGCCGACAAAAATCATCAACGAAAGCAGGATCTCGCCGCTGCCCGCCAGCGCCACGCCTTTCCATCGACTGTGTTGAATCACCGTGGAGGAGGCGATGCGCACGGCGCCGTCAAGCAGCAGCGCGCTGCCAAACACCACGGTGGCGACGATGTTATCGTCTGCGGGCACGTCCAGCATTAAAAAGGCCATAAAGACAAAACCCAATCCTTTCAGCAGCACCGGCCTGCTGGCCGAAGAGCCGATCACCAGCGCGGCGGATACCGCCACCAACCCCTCCAGCGCCAGGATGACCGCCAGGGCATCCAGCGCCAGCACCGACCGGCCATCCTGCAGGATGTCGAACAGCATCAGCGCCCCTGCGGCTATCCACAGCCAACCGAACAGCACCAACAGACGGCGCTGACCGTGCAGCGCCTGCGCGCCCAGCAATAAGATAATCAGTCGAATCATGGCGGCCTCTGCCCGAATGGATAACGTTATCTCTTCAATGATAGTGTGCCGGCGCGGTTAAGTTTTTGATTTCGACTAATTCGGCTAAGCTTGTAGCACAGCGGGAGTGAAGAAAACGGTGGGCGAGTTTCGCCAACAGCAGGTAGACTTAGCCGATTCGGTTACGTCGCTAACAAGGGGAACACATGACGTATCAACAGGCCGGGCGTCTCGCCATTTTGAAACGCATTCTCGGATGGGTGGTTTTTATCCCGGCGTTGCTGTCGACGCTGATTTCCGTGCTGGGTTTTATCTATCAGCACAGTGAAAAAACCAAGGGCATCAACGCGGTGATGCTGGATTTCGTCCACGTGATGGTGGACATGGTGCGTTTCAACACGCCGTTCCTGAACCTTTTCTGGTACAACTCACCGGTGCCCGACGTGGATAAAAGCCTGTTCAGCGGCGCCAATCTGATGTTCATCATCATCTATATTCTGATCTTCGTCGGGCTGGCGCTGCAGGCTTCCGGCGCGCGCATGTCGCGTCAGGTCAAGTTCATCCGCGAAGGGTTGGAAGACCAGATGATCCTGGAGCAGGCCAAGGGCAGCGAAGGGCACACGCGCCAACAGCTTGAGGAGCGCATTACGCTGCCGCACCACACCATCTTCCTGCAGTACTTCCCGCTGTACATCCTGCCGATCGTGATTGCGGTGATCGCCTGGTTCGTGATCCGCCTGTTGGGGCAGTTGGCCGGCGCGGCCTGAACCATGAACGGGGCGCCGCTCGGCGCCCCGGAACGTTATGACGCTTCGGGCTGCAACAGCGCCTCCACCGCGCGTTGGGCAGCCACCAAATGCTGGCCGCCGAACAGATTGCTGCGGTTGAGCAGGTAGTACAGCTGATACAGCGGCTGGCGTTCGATAAATCCGGCCCCCAGCGGCCACACGCTCTGATAGCCGTCGTAGATCTGCGGCGGCAGCTCCGGATACAGCGGCAGCATCGCCAAATCGCACTCTCTGTCGCCCCAGTAGCTGGCCGGATCGAACAGTATCGGCCCGTTGGCGGTCATCGCGCAGTTGCCCGGCCACAGGTTGCCGTGCAGCAGGGAAGGCTGCGGCTGGTGGTGCTGCAAGCGCAGATACACCCGATCGACGATGTCGTCGATGTCGCCGAAGGTCATGCCTTTTTCCGCCGCCAGCTGCAGCTGCCAGCCGATGCGCTGCTCGGCGAAGAATTCCGACCAGCGGCGTTGCCAGGCGTTGGGTTGCGGGGTGGTGGTCAGATCGCTGTCGAAGTCGAGACCGAACTGCGGTTGCTCGCTCCACTGGTGCAGATGCGCCAGTTGTTGCCCCAGGCAGTAGGCGCCATGGGCGTCGAGGGGTTTCAACTGCTGATACTCCAGCAGCAGGAAGCTGTAGTCGCGATCGCTGCCGACGCCGTACACTTCCGGCACCCGCACGCTTTTGCTGCGCGCCAGCAGCGCCAGCTGATCGGCCTCGGCGGTGAATATCGGCAGTTGTTCACGGGCGTCGCATTTCACGAACACCTCGTTGTCACCGTAACTCACGCGCCACGCCGGGTGAATGTCGCCCCCGGGCAGTTCAATCCTTTCGCGTATCTCTGCGCTGCCAAGATGTTCACTTAACAGACGGCTAACGGCTTGCCACATGGTATTTCCCCCTCTGTGCTGCCTGATAATTCATTAGGTTAGCGTCTTTCCCGTGGTGAAAACACGACGCGGCGCACAGCCGGCGTCAAAGGCGGCGATTTTTTCAGCATCCCGCCAGCTCACAGTATATACCCTATTGATTAATTTAAGCGCAATACCGGTTGCAACTTGATGACAACGGATAAGGGGGCAGAGGAAACAGGATGCGGCGGAGAGCGCCGCCGCATCAGAGGAGGGCGTTTAACTGTCGCCCAGGGCGGTTTGGTTACGCTGTAACGGACGCAGTTTACCGTACAGTAAGGCGATAACGAACAGCACGGCCTGTACAATGACGATGCAGGGCCCGGTTGCGCCGTCGATGTGGAAACTGATCAGCGTGCCGAGCACGCAAGAGAACACCGACACCACCGTCGCCACCATCAGCATGCGATCGAAGCGGCGGCACAGCATAAAGGCGATGATGCCGGGGGCGATCAGCATGGCGATCACCAGGATCACCCCCACAGCCTGCAGCGAGGCGACGATGGTCATCGCCAGCAGACACAGCAGCCCGTAGTGCAGCAGCTTGACCGGCAGGCCAATCACTCGGGCGTGGTGCGGGTCGAAACAGTACAGCATGAAGTCTTTGCGCTTGAGCAACACCACCGCCAGGGTGAAGCCGGCGATCAGCAGGGTTTGCTTCAGCTCGCCGTCGGTGATGCCCAGCATGTTGCCGAACAGAATGTGGCTCAGGTGCTGGTCGGTGTCGATGCGCGAGAACAGCACCAGGCCGAAGGCGAACATGCCGGAGAAAACGATGCCCATCACCGTGTCTTCTTTCACCCGGCTGTTCTCTTTCAGGTAGCCGGTGGCCACCGCGCAGAAGATGCCGGAGAGGAAGGCGCCGATCGCCAGCGGAATGCCGATGACGAACGCCACTACGATGCCGGGCAAGACGGCGTGCGAGATGGCGTCGCCCATCAGCGACCAGCCCTTGAGCACCAGATAGCAGGAGAGCACGGCGCATACCACGCCGGTGACGATGGCGGCGACGATCGCCCGCTGCATGAACGGGTAGGCGAAGGGTTCGCTGAGCAGTTGGTAGAGCGTGTCCATCAGCGGCCTCCGGTTGGTGACTGTGCTACGCGACGTTTTGCCGCCAGCAGGCCGTGTTTCGGCGCGAAGCAGAACGCCGCCAGGAACACCAGCGTTTGCAGGGTGACGATCACCCCGCCGGTGGCGCCGTCGAGGAAGAAACTCAGGTAGGCGCCGATGCCGCTGGTCAATGCGCCGATGATGATGGCGATGATCACCAGCCGGCTGAAGCGGTCGGTCAGCAGATAGGCGGTGGCGCCCGGCGTGATCACCATGGCGATCACCAAAATGGCGCCGACGGTTTGCAGTGCGGCGACGGTGCAGGCGCTGAGCAGGGTGAAGAACAGGATCTTCAGCTTCAGCGGCGACAGGCCGATCGACACCGCGTGGCTTTCGTCAAAGAACACCGCCAGCAGATCTTTCCACACCAGGCACAGGATCAGCAGCGAAACGCCGATGATGATTTCCACCTGCAGCACGTCTTCGTCGGCGATGCCGAGGATATTGCCGAAGATGATCGACTGTACGTTGACCGAGGTGGGGTTGAGCGACACGATCAGCAGGCCGACGGCAAAGAAGGTGGAGAAGATAAAGCCGATGATGGCGTCTTCGCGCAGCCGGGTGATGTGGCGCACCAGCGTCATCGCCAGCGCCGCCAGCATGCCGGTGAAGAAGGCGCCGGCGGCGTAGGGCAGGCCGAGGGCATAGGCGCCGGCCACGCCGGGCACCACCGAGTGCGACAGCGCATCGCCCATCAGCGACCACCCTTTCAGCATCAGGTAGGCGGACAGAAACGCGCAGGCGGCGCCGACGATGGCGCTGACCCAGATGGCCTTCACCATGTAGTTATAACTGAAAGGTTGCAGCAGAAGGTCCAGCATCAGGATTGTTTCTCCCTGGCCTGACTGTTGGCAGGCGGATCGCTCTTGGTGTGGCCATAGAACACCGCCGGGCGTTCATCGTCGGTCAACACCGTGACGGTGCGCGGATCGTTGTCGTCGTGCAGATCCGGGCCGGAGAGGTTGATATGGCGCAGCACGCCGCCGAACGCCAGCTCCAGATTACTCTGGGTGAAGGTGGTTTCGGTCGGGCCGGCGGCTAACACCGTGCGGTTGATGAGGATCACCCGATCGCAGAACTCCGGCACGCTGCCGAGGTTATGGGTGGAAACCAGGATTAAATGCCCCTCGTCGCGCAGCGAGCGCAGCAGATCGATAATGGCATTCTCGGTTTTCACATCCACGCCGGTGAAAGGCTCATCCAGCAGCAGCACCGTGCCCTGCTGCGCCAGGGCGCGCGCCAGAAACACGCGCTTCTTCTGACCGCCGGAGAGTTCGCCGATCTGCCGGCCGCGCAGCTCGCTGAGGCCGACGCGCTCCAGCGCCTTGTCGACCCGCAAGCGATCCTCGCGCGACGGAATGCGCAGGAAATTCATCTTGCCGTAGCGGCCCATCATCACCACGTCTTCCACCAGCACCGGGAAGTTCCAGTCGACGTCTTCGGTTTGCGGCACGTAGGCGATCAGGTTCTTTTTCAGCGCGTCCGCCACCGGTTTGTCGCTCAGCGACACCCGGCCGCTGGTGGGCTTGACCAGCCCCATGATGCTTTTGAACAGCGTCGATTTACCGCTGCCGTTAACGCCCACCAGCGCGCAGATAGAACCGCCGCTCAGGGTAAAACTGGCGTTATGAATGGCGGTGTGCCCGTTGTTGTAGGTCACGGTGACGTCGTCCACGCTCAATTCAGGGCGGACAAACAGCTCATGGGTCATTGATCGAATCCTTTGGCGATGGTTTGCACGGTGGTGTTAAGCAGATCGATATAGGTCGGCACCGGGCCATCGCGGGTGGACAGCGAGTCCACGTACAACACGCCGCCGTATTTGGCGCCGGTCTCTTTCGCCACCTGCCTGGCCGGCTTGTCGGAAATGGTGCTCTCGCTGAACACCACCGGAATATGGTGGGCGCGCACCGCGTCGATCACCCGGCGGACCTGTTGCGGCGAGCCTTGCTCATCGGCGTTGATCGGCCACAGATAGACTTCTTTCAGCTGATAGTCCTGCGCCAGGTAGCTGAAGGCGCCTTCACTGGTCACCAGCCAACGCTGCGCGGCCGGAATGCGCGCCAGGCGTTCGCGCAGCGGAGCGTCCAGCGCGCCGATTTTCTCTGCGTAGGCCTTGGCGTTGCGGTTGTAGGTTTCCGCATTGGCCGGATCGTGCGCCACCAGCGCTTTACGGATGTTTTCGATATATACCAGCGCGTTGCTCGGTGACATCCAGGCATGCGGGTTCGGGTTGCCGTTATAGGGCCCTTCACGGATCGGCAGCGGGGTGATGCCTTCGGTCACGACCGCCGCCGGCACCTGCTTGATGTTCTCGAAGAAGCGCTGGAACCAGCGTTCCAGGTTCATGCCGTTCCACAGGATCAGGTCGGCGTGCTGCGCTTTGACGATATCGCGCGGGGTGGGCTGGTAATCGTGGATCTCGGCGCCCGGTTTGGTGATGGATTCCACGACGGCGGCGTCACCCGCCACGTTCTGGGCGATATCCTGAATGATGGTGAAAGTGGTCACCACGCGCAGCTTTTTTTCCGCCAGCGCGGGTTGGCTGACCAGAGCGGCGCCGAGCAGCAAACAGGCGAGCGTGAAGGGGCGTAACAGTGCGGCAGCGCGGGGAGGGCGACTGCGACGAAAAGCGCAAGTTATCAATGGCATGATGACGTCTCCTGGTTCAAATGAAAATGATTATCAATATCAATTGAAGCGAAGTCAAGCGTCACTTGCCCACCGCCGGCGGGGCTATTTCTCCAACTGAAAAATAATTCCGTCCGGGGAGTTATAGCATTTTATGTATCAGTATGTAACCGCTGAAGGTAGTCCTTACAGGTGCAGATCGCCACCTCCGGCTGTTTTCCCAACGCCAACTGCCCGAACCCCTGCGCAAGTCGCTGCACATCCTCTTGATCCAGAACGGTTATGAACGCAAAACTGTTGCTGCCGAGCTCATGATGAACGCCATTTTCGTCTGTCACCGACGTGACAAAACCTTCACGGGTCAATTGCCCGGTCAGCTTGGCCAGGTCGGTCAGTCCCGCTTCCTGATAGCGAAAAGTCACCACAAAGCAGCTTGTTGCAGATTGACTCATAAATCACCTCTTGGTATATGGATAGCTTGAGATTAGTCCAAAAAATTACTGCAGGTGTCCTTACAAGTTGTATATGCTACGCAACTCATTGAAAGGAGTGAGGGATTCTGTGAAAACAAAAATAGGTTGCCTTACGGCAATTTTGCTTTTGTCGGGGTGCGCCAAAGACCCGCAAACGGCGAGCAATATTTCAGGCAGTGGCACAACGCGCGGCGGTTGGTTAAAACCCCCTCCGCAGGCACCGGTAAACCGCACAGGCACCCCGGTTGCTTATAACGATTACATTCGTCAGGCCGCCAGCAACTACGGCGTCGACGAAACGCTGATTAAAGCGATTATTCAGGTGGAGTCCGGGTTTAACCCGAACGTGGTCAGCACCTCGAACGCAGTGGGATTGATGCAGCTGAAGGCTTCTACCGCCGGCCGCGACGCCTATCGCATGAAAGGACGAAGCGGGCAACCCAGCTCGCGTGAGCTGAAGGATCCGGCGGTCAATATTGATCTGGGAACGGCCTATATCAATATTCTTCAAAGCCAGCAGCTAGCCGGGATCAACAACCCACAGACTTTGCGTTACGCCACCATCGTTTCGTATGTGAACGGGGCGGGCGCCATGTTGCGCACTTTCTCCTCGGACAAGCGCGTGGCGGTTAATCGCATCAATCAGATGAGTCCGGATGAGTTTTATCAGCACATCCAGAAAAAGCACCCGGCACCGCAGGCGCCGCGCTATTTATGGAAAGTGACCACCGCTTATCAGGCGATGTCGCAATAATCCCATCCTTTGAATCGGCCGCCGAACGCGGCCGATTTTGTTTTCGGCGTCAGTTTTTAGCGCGACCCGCCTCTCATTTTTCGTTATTTCCTCATCGCTTATCAGAAAAACCGCACAAAAAGTTAAATTTACGTTAGCAGATAAATCTTTACGTTCATTCAATAAGTTACCGGTAACATTTTTGCTTTTGCTCGCATTCTGACCTTCAATAAATAGACAAATAAGTAACAAATTATTTTAAAAACCCGTATCGATCGCAAGGTTGCGGTTAAATAGTTGTGACTATCTTTGGATGGAATGTGACATGTCGAATCATAAAACCAACAATTCGCGGCGCGATTTCTTGTTGAAATCGATGACCTTAATTCCTGCGGCGGTAATTGGTGGCAGCGGCGTTGGCGCGCTG
Source organism: Serratia sp. CY37869 (assembly GCF_052168895.1). Classification (NCBI taxonomy): domain Bacteria; kingdom Pseudomonadati; phylum Pseudomonadota; class Gammaproteobacteria; order Enterobacterales; family Yersiniaceae; genus Serratia; species Serratia sp. CY37869. The sequence continues at coordinate 1,826,174 of NZ_JBJNLU010000001.1, read as the reverse complement.
ACGGCCCCAGCACCAGCGGTCGCTGCCTCGAACACTTCAACGCAGAACGATTACCAACCGACCTTTTTCACCCCGGAAGAGTGGGCCTTCATCAAGGCCGCCGTCGCGCGCCTGATCCCGGCCGACGAACGCGGCCCTGGCGCGCTGGAAGCCGGCGTGCCGGAGTTTATCGATCGCCAGATGAACACGCCGTACGCCACCGGTTCCATCTGGTACATGCAGGGGCCGTTCAACCCCGATGTGCCGAAGGAGATGGGCTACCAGCTGCCGCTGGTGCCCAAGCAAATCTACAACCTCGGCATCCATGACGCCGACGCCTACAGCAAGAAAACCGCCGGCAAGCCTTTCGCCGAACTGGATGGCGCGCAGCAAGACGCCCTGCTGCAAAAGTTCGAGTCCGGCGAGGCGGAGTTCCAGCAACTGCCGTCGAAACTGTTCTTCTCCTATCTGCTGCAAAACACCCGTGAAGGTTTCTTCAGCGATCCGATCCATGGCGGCAACAAAGACATGGTTGGCTGGAAGCTGATTAATTTTCCGGGCGCGCGCGCCGATTTTATGGACTGGGTTGAGCGAGGGGAGCGTTATCCCTTCCCGCCGGTCTCGATTCGTGGGGAGAGGGGCTAACCATGGCAACGGTAATGAAAAAAGTAGACGCGGTGATCGTCGGCTTCGGCTGGGTGGGCGCGATCATGGCCAAAGAGCTGACCGAGGCCGGCCTCAACGTGGTGGCGCTGGAGCGCGGCCCGATGCGCGACACCTACCCGGACGGTTCTTATCCGCAGGTGATCGACGAGCTGACCTATAACATTCGACGCAAGCTGTTCCAGGATCTGTCGAAAAGCACCGTCACCATTCGCCACAACAGCAGCCAGACCGCGGTGCCTTATCGCCAGCTGGCGGCGTTCCTGCCGGGCACCGGCGTCGGCGGCGCCGGTCTGCACTGGTCGGGCGTGCATTTCCGCGTCGATCCGATCGAACTGCGCATGCGCAGCCATTATGAAGAGCGCTACGGCAAAAACTTCATTCCGAAGGACATGACCATCCAGGACTTCGGCGTGACCTACGACGAGCTGGAACCGTTCTTCGACAAAGCGGAGAAAGTGTTCGGCACCTCCGGCACCGCCTGGACCATCAAAGGGCAGAAAGTGGCGCAGAAGGGCGGCAACCGCTTTGCGCCGGATCGCTCCGACGACTTCCCGCTGCCGGCGCAGAAAAACACCTACTCCGCCCAGCTGTTCGAGAAAGCGGCGCTGGAGGTGGGTTACCACCCTTACAACCTGCCGTCCGCCAACACCTCGGACTCTTACACCAACCCGTACGGCGCGCAGATGGGTCCGTGCAACTTCTGCGGTTTCTGCAGCGGCTACGCCTGCTACATGTATTCCAAAGCCTCGCCGAACGTCAACATCTTGCCGGCGCTGCGCATGGAGAAACGCTTCGAGCTGCGCACCAACGCCAACGTGCTGAAGGTCAACCTGACTGATGACAAGTCCCGCGCCACCGGCGTGAACTACGTCGATGCGCAGGGCCGTGAGATTGAACAGCCGGCCGACCTGGTGATCCTGGGCGCGTTCCAGTTCCACAACGTGCACCTGATGCTGCTGTCCGGCATCGGCAAGCCTTACGATCCGGTGACCGGCGAAGGCGTGGTCGGGCGCAACTTCGCCTACCAGAACATGACCACCATCAAGGCGTTCTTTGATAAAGACGTCTTCACCAACCCGTTCATCGGCGCCGGCGGCAACGGCGTGGGCGTGGATGACTTCAACGCCGACAACTTCGATCACGCCAAAGAAGGCTTCGTCGGCGGTTCGCCGTTCTGGGTCAACCAGGCGGGCACCAAGCCGATCTCCGGCCTGCCGACCCCGCCGGGTACCCCGGCCTGGGGCAGCAAGTGGAAAGCGGCGGTGGCGGATGCCTACACCCACCACGTCTCGATGGATGCCCACGGCGCGCACCAGTCGTACCGCAACAACTATCTGGATCTCGATCCCAACTACAAGAACGTGTTCGGCCAGCCGCTGCTGCGCATGACGTTCGACTGGCAGGAAAACGACATCAAGATGGCGCAGTTCATGTACGACAAGATGGCGCCGATCGCCAAGGCGATGAACCCGAAACTGATCGCCGGCAGCCCGAAAAACGCCAACAGCCACTTCGATACCACCAGCTACCAGACCACCCACATGAACGGCGGTGCGGTGATGGGGGAAGATCCGAAGACCAGCGCGGTCAACCGCTATCTGCAGAGCTGGGATGTGCATAACGTGTTCTCGATCGGCGCATCGGCCTTCCCGCAAGGGCTGGGCTACAACCCGACCGGCACCGTGGCGGCGCTGGCTTATTGGTCTGCCCGCGCCATTCGCGAGCAGTATCTGAAAAACCCAGGCCCATTGGTGCAGGCATAAGGACGGCGAACGATGAAAGCATTTGTACCGGCACTGGTTCTCAGTGCAGTGAGTTTCTCCGTTTGGGCGCAGGACGCCACCGTCAGCAGCGAGCTGATCAAGCGCGGCGAGTACCTGGCGCGCGCCGGTGACTGCGTGGCCTGCCATACCGATGGCAAGAACGGCAAGACCTTCGCCGGCGGCCTGGCGATGGAGACGCCGATCGGCACTATCTACTCGACCAACATTACGCCGGACAAGAAAACCGGCATCGGCGATTACAGCTTCGAGGATTTCGACAACGCGGTGCGTAAGGGCGTAGCCAAAAACGGCAGCACCCTGTACCCGGCGATGCCGTACCCGTCGTTCGCGCTGGTGAAAGAGGACGACATGCGCGCCATGTATGCCTATTTCATGCACGGCGTGCAGCCGGTGGAGCAGGCCAACAAGGACTCCGACATCCCGTGGCCGCTGTCGATGCGCTGGCCGCTGAGCATCTGGCGCGGCATGTTTGCGCCGTCGCCGGCGGATTTTGTCGCCGACGCCAAGGCCGATCCGGTGATTGAGCGCGGTCGCTACCTGGTGGAAGGCCTGGGCCACTGCGGCGCCTGCCATACCCCGCGCAGCATCACCATGCAGGAGAAAGCGTTGAGCAACAGCGAAAGCGACGACTACCTGTCCGGGAGTAACGCGCCGATCGACGGGTGGGTGGCTTCCAGCCTGCGCGGCGATCGCAAGGACGGCCTGGGCAGCTGGAGCGAAGCCGAGCTGACCGAGTTCCTGAAAACCGGCCGTAACGACAAAGCCATCGTGTTCGGCGGCATGAGCGACGTCGTGGAGCACAGCCTGCAATACCTGAGCGACGACGATCTGACCGCCATCGCGCGCTACCTGAAATCGCTGCCGCCGAAAGACGGCAAGCAGCAGGCGGCGCCGGTCGAAGACAGCGTGGCCAAGGATCTGTGGCGCGGGAATGACAGCAAGCCCGGCGCGGCCCTGTATGTTGATAACTGCGCGGCCTGCCACCGTACCGACGGCGTGGGCTACAAGCGCGCCTTCCCGTCGCTGAAGGGCAATCCGGTGGTGCAGACCGAGGACGCGACTTCGCTGATCCATATCGTGCTGACCGGCAACACCACGCCGGCGGTGCAGGGCGCGGTGTCCAACATCACCATGCCGCCGTTTGGCTGGCGTTTGAACGATCAGCAGGTGGCGGACGTGGTGAACTTCATCCGCTCCAGCTGGGGCAACAGCGCCAAACCGGTGAGCGCCTCCGACGTGGCCGACGTGCGTAAAGACCGCTCGATGATCCGCGATGAGAAGGAGATGGGCAGCGCCGAGGTGCCGGACCATCCGGACGCGAAGAAGTAAACCGCTTAAGGGCTCCGCAAGGGGCCCTTAGTTTTTCCTGCCTGCGCCGTTTTTTTCAGCATTTCCTGTTCGCAAATCGTTCGTTCGGCCGATAAAACATAGACCCGCAGCGGATTTTTCATTATCCTTTGCCGTCCTTTCATCAGGCGTAAGTATGAAATATCGCTTTAATTCACTGATTACTATTAAAAAATTCGCGGAGAAGGATATCCCGTTAGGCGCAATCGTTGGCGCCGCAGATTAAGGTAGACTGTCTCATGAGTACGATTTCTCCCGATTCAGGCACGCTGACGGCCGCTCAGCCTGCCAAATGGAACAAAACCGACACCGTCTGGATGTTCGGTCTCTATGCGACTGCGGTGGGCGCAGGTACGTTGTTCTTGCCGATCAACGCCGGCCTGAACGGCCCGCTGGTGCTGCTGTTGATGGCGCTGTTCGCTTTCCCGCTGACCTATTTGCCGCACCGCGCGCTCAGCCGCTTCGTGCTTTCCGGCTCCAGCCGCGACGGCAACATTCACGATGTGGTGGTGGAACACTTCGGCGTGCTGGCCGGCAAAATCATCATGGTGCTGTATCTGATGGCGTTCTTCCCGATCGTGCTGGTGTACAGCATTTCGATCACTAACGCGCTGGACAGCTTCCTGATCCATCAGTTCCACGTGGCGCCGCTGCCGCGCATCTGGCTGAGCCTGGCGGTGGTGGTGGTGCTCAATCTGGTGCTGCTGCGCGGCAAAGACAGCATCGTGGCGGCAATGGGCATGCTGGTGTTCCCGCTGCTGGTGTTCCTGATGGGCATTTCGCTGTACCTGATGCCGAGCTGGAATACCGCCAACTTCGTTAATGGCCTGGCCGCCACCCGCTTCGACACGCCGGGGCTGTGGCATTCGCTGTGGCTGGCGGTGCCGGTGATGGTGTTCTCCTTCAGCCATGCGCCAATCATCTCCTCCTTCGCCTCGACGCAGAAGAGCCTGTATGGCGACAAGGCGGAACGCCGCTGCGCGCGCATCATGCGCTACAGCTATGTGCTGATCTGCGTTACCGTGCTGTTCTTCGTGTTCAGCTGCGTGCTGAGCCTGTCCCATGAAGACATGCAGCAGGCCAAAGATCAGAACATCACGGTGCTGACCACCCTGGCCAACAAGTTTTCCAACCCGCTGATCGCCTATCTCGGCCCGGTGATGGCGATGCTGGCAATGGCTAAATCCTATCTCGGCACCTCGCTGGGGGTGACGGAAGGGGCGACCAGCCTGATCGACGGCGTTACGCGCGCGGTCGGCAAACCGCTCAGCTCGCGTATGACGCACCGAATCTCGGCGGTGGCGCTGTTCCTGCTGACCTGGGCGGCGACGGTGTGGAACCCCAGCGCGCTGCACATCATTGAAACCATCAGCGGCCCGCTGATTGCGGCGATCCTGTTCATCCTGCCGATGTACGCCGTGCGTGCGGTGCCGGCCATGCGCCAATATCGCGCGGCGAGCAACGTCTTCGTGCTGGTGATGGGGCTGATCGCGCTCTCGGCGCTGATCTACGGCCTGATGTGATCCCCTGGGCGCGCCGGCTCCGGCGCGCCTCTTATCCTTCCTTTACACATCCCTTTGCAATTAATCGCCGGCATGCCGGGCGTTATCTTTGATAATGCAAGCCATTCTCATTAGTATTTCCTGAATGTATTCATGACTAAGGAGTCTTTCGTGCACCGTCGAATCACTTTGCCGGCGCTGGTTTGCGCCGCCTTACTCGCCTCTCCGGCGATGGCCACTACCTATCCGTTGACCCTGACCGACACCTCCGGCCAGACGGTCACCCTCCCGCAGGAGCCGAAACGCATCGTGGTGCAGGACGGGCGCGACATTCTCACGCTGGCGCTGCTCGATCGCGCCAACCCGTTCGGCCGGCTGGTGGCCTGGAATAACCTGCTGAAGAAAAGCGACGCGGCGACCTGGGAAATCTTGCAGAGCAAATGGCCGGCGGCGAAAAACATCATCGATATGGGCTTCAGCGACAAGGGTGAAGTGAATCTGGAGAGCGTGATCGCCAAGCGCCCCGATCTGATGATCGCCCAGCTGCGCTCCAAACCTTCGCTGAGCCAAACCGGCGTGCTGGATAAGCTGAAGGCGCTGAACGTGCCGGTGTTGTTTATCGATACCATGCTCAAGCCGGTGGAAAACACGCCGAAAAGCGTGACGCTGCTGGGGGAAACCCTCAACCGCGAAAGCGAAGCCAAGCAATATACCGATTATTATCAGCAGCATTATCAGGCCATTCTGGCCAAAACGCAGGCGGTGGCACCCAAACCGTTGGTGTTCTTCGAAGCCAAGGCCGGCCTGAACGGACTGGAATCCTGCTGCTTCACCCATGCGCACGTCGGCTGGGGCGCGTTGGTCGAAGCGGTCGGCGCGCGCAACATCGGTTCTGCGCTGCTGCCGGGCGCGACCGGCGACGTGGCGCTGGAAAAAGTGATCAGCATGAAACCGGATGCCTACATCGTTTCCGGCTCGCAGTGGGCCAGCAAGACCAACGCCGCGGTGCCGTTCGGCTATGGCGTGACGCAGCAGCAGGTGGATGAGGCCTTCAACCGCATGAAGCAGCGCCCGGGGTTCTCGCAGGTGTCGGCGGTGAAGGAAGGGCGGTTCTACGGCATCTACCATAACTTCTACAACCACCCGTACAACATCGTCGGGTTGGAGTATCTGGCGAAGTTTATCTATCCGGCGCAGTTCCCGGATTTGGATCCGGCCAAGACCTACAGCGAGATCCTCAGTCGCTTTACCGAAGTGCCGGAAGGCAAGGGCATTTTGGGCGCGCAGGCGCCGGCGGGGAAATAACGGCAACGGGCGCGATGTCGCGCCCGTTTTTCATGGTCAGGCGGCGGTCGGTGTATAGGTGGAGATGATCTCCAGCACGCCGTTGATGATGAACTGAACGCCCATGCACACCAGCAGGAAACCCATCAGGCGCGAGATCGCCTCGATGCCGCTTTTTCCCACCAACCGCATGATGGCGCCGGAACTGAGCAGGCAGGCCCACAGGATCACCGCGACCGTCAGGAAGATGGCCACCGGCGCCACGGCCAACACCCAGGGTTCAAAGCCCAGCGAATTCGCTTTGACGCTCGACGCCGAGCTGATGATCATCGCGATGGTGCCCGGCCCGGCGGTGCTCGGCATGGCCAGTGGCACGAAGGCGATGTTGGCCGACGTCTTGTGGCGCAGCTCGTGCGACTTGCTCTCCACCTCCGGCGCGTCTTCGGGGCTCTGCTGCGGGAACAGCATGCGAAAACCGATGAAGGCGACGATCAGGCCGCCGGCGATGCGCAGGCCGGGGATCGAAATGCCGAAGGTGTTCATCACCACCTGCCCGGCGTAAAACGCCACCGTCATGATGCAGAACACATAAACCGAGGCCATCAGCGACTGCTGATTACGCTCTTCGCGCGTCATATTGCCGGACAACCCGAGCAGCAACGCCACCGTGGTCAGCGGGTTGGCCAGCGGCAACAGCAGCACCAAACCCAGTCCGATGGCCTGGAATAACTGCAAAATACCCGTCATAAGATAGACTCCCTGTGCAACGTTCAAGCCGCCAAACGGCGGCCCATGAGCTGAACAGCCTAGCCTGCCGTACGCCTGGCGGCAATGGGGATAGCTCGTAACGTTAATTAACCGTCGGCCCGGGCGTTCAGCGTCGCCAGCCGGCGAAATTCGTCGGCGGGAGCCTCATCGTCATCGCCGCACTCGCCGGCGAGCTCAGGTTCATCCTCACACCCCAGCGGCGCCTCGTTGACCCCAATCGCGCGCGGCACCGAACGTGCGCCAAAATGCACCAGCCCATATAACGTCGCCAATGCCGCGCACGCCACGATGAGGGCTGCGAGTAACCGGTTCATGTTGTGCGCTAAGACCTTGTTCATTGGTGGATAGCGTAAGAATAGTGACGCTAAGGCGGTCTGTCAGCGTAGCGCCGCTGAAAGTAAACGCACGTCTGAAGTCATTATCATTAATTATTTTTAACTGTTTTCACCCTTTAACCGCCTGATTGATGAAGCGAGTCTATAATGGTAAGGCTTTCTGGCATTTCTTTATAATCGAAAACTTAAAAGGAGTTTTACTATGGAAGTGGCAAAAGAATGGGTAGCGGCGAAAAAAATCTCCTGGGGCAGCGTCATCGGCGGCGTGATCACCGTATTGGCTGTTTCACTGTTGCTGTCGACGTTAGGCACCAGTCTTGGATTCTCCATCGTGGATCCGACATCAGACGATCCGATAAACGGCGCCGGTACCACCGTAGTGATTTGGTCCGCTGTTTCAATCATTATTAGTTTGGCCGCCGGCGCTTTTATTGCCGGGCGTTTGGCTGCTAATGACGGACTTATTCATGGCTTCCTGGTATGGGCGACCTCACTGATTGTGGCGGCGGTGCTGGGGGGGATGCTGGTCGGGTCTGCCGTGAAGGCGACCGGCAATGCGCTGGGCGCTATCGCTTCGACCTCCGGCAGCTTGCTCTCCGGCGCCGGTTCAGCGATTGGCAAAGGGGCATCCGGATTGGCGGACGCCGGCGGTAAAGTGTTTGACAAGTTGGGCATTGACACAACCTTGGAACCTGAACAGTTGCAAGGCGATGTGGTTACGGCGCTTAAAAAAAGCGGTATCCCGTCATTACAGCCTGAATTCATGCAACAGCAGTTGAATGCGGCCAAAACTGATTTGGCGGACGCAGTAAAAGCTCTGGCACTTCAGCCTGACAATAGCGACGCCATTATTAATCAACTGGTCGCCAAGCTTAAAAAACAGGGTGAGGCCATCTCGCAAGATGTGGATCAAGACGCCCTGAAAAAGGCCTTGGCGGAAAATACCGATATGACGCCGCAGGAAGTGGACCAGACGGTGAAGAATTTGGTCGAAGCCAAAAATAAAACTGCCCAGCTGGTTAATCAGCGTTTGGATGACGCCGAAGCAAAAATCAATCAGGCAAAACAGGAGTATGTGGAGCTGAAACAGAAGGCGCGCGAGCAGGCTGCCGCTGCTGCGGACGAATTGTCGCGGGCCGCATTGTGGTCGTTCTTTGCGCTGTTGATTGGCGCAGTGGTCAGTGCGTTGGCCGGCTTGTGGGGCGTTAACACCAATGTCCGCCGTATCGCGGTATCACCTGCGCAGGCGTAATCTTCAGGCTCCTTTGCGCGTCTCGATGATATAGGGATGAGAGCCTGGAATACTGACGACGATGAAGTGACTGCCAGGAAAGACTGGCCTCACCCCGGCCCAGGTGCCGGGGTTTTTTATTGTTTCGGCGTAATTAACGACCACCTTTCGCGCGGCGCAGGGCATTAGGCATCAATTGCCACGATCCCTGAGAACAGGTGGATACCATAGATGCGCTGTAAATAATAATGAGTGTGATTATGAAACAAGAACTGCATATTTTACTGGGGAAAATCGGCGCATTCGCGCTTTCCGCCGCCTTCATGGGGGCATTGGTCGGCCTGGTGTTTATCGATGTGCACTGGCTGCATAACTTCGTGCATGAAACCTCGTTGACCGAAGCGGCGCAGGAGCTGTTGCTGCTTGCCATCTCCGGCGGTTTCTTCGCCGCGGCTCGGCGACAGGCCGAGCGTCGTTCCGCCTGGCTGCTGGTTGGCGGCTTCTTTCTCTGCATGCTGATCCGCGAGATGGACTTCGCTTTCGATGCGTTGTGGCACGGCGCCTGGGTGTGGTTCGCGCTGGCGGTCGCCTTGGCCTGTCTGTGGCATGCCGCAAGGCATATTGCGGCTACGGCGCGCGGCCTGGTCTATATCGTGTCGCACCCCGGCTACGGCATGATGTGCGCCGGCCTGCTGTGCATCCTGGTGTTTTCACGCCTGTTCGGCATGAGCGCGCTGTGGCAAACGCTGATGCTGGACGGTTACAACCGGGTGGTGAAAAACATGGTGGAAGAGGGATGCGAACTGCTGGGCTACGGCCTGTGCCTGCTGGCCACCCTTAGCTACCTGAAAGGCGTGTTTGCGCCGGATAGAGCGAAAGCGTGAGGGCGGCGGCGCTTTATTTATCCGGAACAATTTTAGTGATACTATTCGCTTAGCCGAATGCGGCTGAGAAGGTATGCGTTCCATTCTGTATACCCAGTGAGGTTTCAATCTGGCAATTGTGGGCGAGATCTGAAACCTGGCTGACCAAACCCAAAATCCAATTTTCGTACTGCATGTGATCTGTCGTGTGGGTCACCACTGTAGATAAGGAATTATTAATGCCTGTTATTACCCTTCCTGACGGAAGTCAGCGTCATTTCGATCACCCCGTTTCCCCGATGGATGTCGCGCGCGATATCGGCCCTGGCCTGGCGAAAGCCTGTATCGCCGGCCGTGTCAACGGCGAGCTGGTCGACGCCGGCGATCTGATCGAATCAGATGCGCAGCTGGCCATCATCACCATCAAAGACGAAGACGGTCTGGAAATCATGCGCCACTCCTGTGCGCACCTGCTGGGTCATGCGATCAAGCAGCTGTGGCCGGATACCAAAATGGCGATCGGTCCGGTGATCGACAACGGTTTCTATTATGACGTGGATATCGACCGCACCCTGACGCAGGAAGACCTGGATCTGCTGGAAAAGCGGATGCACGAGTTGGCCGATAAGGATTACGACGTCATCAAGAAGAAGGTCAGCTGGCAAGAAGCCCGCGACACCTTCGCTGAGCGCGGCGAAATCTATAAAGTGGCGATCCTGGATGAGAACATCAGCCATGACGATCGTCCGGGCCTGTATCACCACGAAGAATACGTCGACATGTGCCGCGGTCCGCACGTGCCGAACATGCGTTTCTGCCACCATTTCAAACTGCAGAAAACCTCCGGCGCTTACTGGCGCGGCGACAGCAAAAACAAAATGCTGCAGCGTATCTACGGTACCGCCTGGGCAGACAAGAAGCAGCTGAACGCCTACCTGCAACGCCTGGAAGAAGCGGCCAAGCGCGATCACCGCAAGATCGGCAAACAGCTCGACCTGTATCATATGCAGGAAGAAGCGCCGGGCATGGTGTTCTGGCACAACGACGGTTGGACTATCTTCCGCGAGCTGGAAGCCTTCGTGCGCATGAAGCTCAAAGAGTACCAGTACCAGGAAGTGAAAGGTCCGTTCATGATGGACCGCGTGCTGTGGGAAAAAACCGGCCACTGGGAAAACTACAAAGACGCCATGTTCACCACCGCGTCGGAAAACCGCGAATACTGCATCAAGCCGATGAACTGCCCGGGTCACGTGCAGATCTTCAACCAGGGCCTGAAGTCGTACCGCGATTTGCCGCTGCGCATGGGCGAATTCGGCAGCTGCCACCGCAACGAGCCTTCGGGTTCCCTGCACGGCCTGATGCGCGTGCGCGGCTTCACGCAGGATGACGCCCACATCTTCTGTACCGAAGAGCAGGTGCGCGCCGAAGTGAACGAATGCATTCGCATGGTCTATGACGTGTACGGCACTTTCGGCTTCGACAAGATCGCCGTCAAGCTGTCCACGCGCCCGGAAAAACGCATCGGCACCGACGACATGTGGACCCGTGCGGAAGAAGACCTGGCCGCCGCGCTGACCGAGAACGGCATTCCGTTCGAGTACCAGCCGGGCGAGGGCGCCTTCTACGGACCGAAAATTGAATTTACCCTGCATGATTGTTTGGATCGCGCATGGCAATGTGGTACCGTGCAGCTCGATTTCTTCTTGCCGGGCCGTTTGGGCGCATCGTACGTTGGCGAAAACAACGATCGCGTCGTGCCGGTAATGATTCACCGCGCCATTTTGGGCTCCATGGAACGCTTCATCGGTATCCTTACCGAAGAATATGCCGGGTTCTACCCGACCTGGATCGCTCCGGTGCAGGTGGTGGTGATGAATATCACCGACAGCCAGTCTGATTACGTCCAGCAATTGACCAAAAAACTGCAGGATGCAGGTATTCGCGTGAAAGCGGACTTGAGAAATGAGAAGATTGGCTTTAAAATTCGCGAACATACTTTACGTCGAGTCCCTTACATGTTGGTGTGCGGTGACAAAGAGGTCGAAGCAGGCAAAGTTGCCGTTCGTACCCGCCGTGGCAAAGACTTGGGAAGCCTGGACGTAAACGAAGTCGTAGACAAGCTGCTGAAAGAGATTCGCAGCCGTAGTCTTCATCAACTGGAGGAATAAAGTATTAAAGGCGGAAAACGAGTTCAACCGGCGCGTCCTAATCGCATTAACAGAGAAATTCGCGCGCAAGAAGTTCGCCTAACCGGCGTCGATGGCGAGCAGATTGGTATTGTCAGTCTGAATGAAGCTCTTGAAAAAGCTGAGGAAGCGGGCGTTGATTTAGTAGAAATCAGCCCAAATGCCGAACCGCCAGTTTGCCGAATCATGGATTACGGCAAATTCCTCTACGAGAAGAGCAAGTCGACGAAAGAACAGAAGAAGAAGCAAAAAGTTATCCAGGTTAAGGAAATCAAATTCCGTCCTGGCACCGATGATGGCGACTATCAGGTCAAACTACGCAACCTGATTCGCTTTCTGGAAGATGGCGATAAAGCCAAAATCACCCTGCGTTTCCGCGGGCGTGAGATGGCGCACCAGCAGATCGGCATGGAAGTGCTTAACCGCGTCCGTAAAGACCTGTGTGAAGATATGGATCTGGCAGTGGTCGAGTCCTTCCCTACGAAGATCGAAGGCCGCCAGATGATTATGGTGCTCGCTCCTAAGAAGAAACAGTAAGGCTTACAAGTAATGGAACCCGCGCGGCGCTTGCGCTGTGTGGGTTTTATTCGCCCAACTGATTCGTTGTTTAACAATGCGAAGTGGATTTAATTAAAATGCCAAAGATTAAAACTGTACGTGGTGCAGCCAAGCGCTTCAAAAAAACCGGCAGCGGTGGTTTTAAGCGTAAACATGCCAACCTGCGTCATATTCTGACCAAAAAAGCAACCAAGCGTAAACGTCACCTGCGTCCGAAAGGCATGGTGTCTAAAAACGATCTGGTCCTGGTTACCGCGTGCCTGCCGTACGCATAAGCCATTTTTTTTGAATTTAGAATAAGACTTTAGGAGAGAGCATATGGCTCGCGTAAAACGTGGTGTAATTGCACGCGCACGTCACAAGAAAATCATGAAGCAGGCGAAAGGTTACTACGGTGCCCGTTCGCGCGTATATCGTGTTGCCTTCCAGGCAGTAATCAAAGCAGGTCAGTATGCTTACCGTGACCGTCGTCAACGTAAGCGTCAGTTCCGTCAGCTGTGGATTGCACGTATCAACGCAGCTGCTCGTCAGAACGGTCTGTCTTACAGCAAGTTCATCAACGGCCTGAAAAAAGCCTCGATCGAAATTGACCGTAAGATCCTGGCTGACATCGCAGTCTTCGACAAAGTGGCCTTCGGCGCACTGGTTGAGAAAGCGAAAGCAGCTCTGGCGTAAGTCAGTAGAAGAGGGAGCTTGCTCCCTCTTTTAATCTTTGTTTTCAGCGACAAATATTGACTTTCATTGCCCGCCGCTATATCACTGGTGGACAATCATCGACAAGGTACCGCAATCATGCACGCAGCTATTTTTCGTTTCTTTTTTTACTTTAGCGCCTGACTTCAGGAGGCTTTGCGCGTAAGAAAAGAAACGAAAAGTAGCGCCTAAGCCTCCCTCGTGGAGGCTTTTTTGTTTTTGGCCATCGTCCCGCCTTGCAAAGCGTTGCGGTGAGAACGGCGGGTACTCAGCCGGCCCTGTGCCGCGCAGGTGAGCCATCCGGCCGACAACGCATTGAAAAGTCTTTGAAGATTGCTCAAAGGCGTGTTCGAATAATAGATAACAATTACTTAGGGCCATCCCGGCCAGAGGAAGAGGAAAGCAATGCCACATCTCGCAGAGCTGGTTGCCAGTGCCAAGGCAGCCGTAGAAGATGCCCAGGATGTTGCCGCGTTAGATTTGGTACGCGTCGAATATTTTGGCAAGAAAGGTCATTTCACCTTGCAGATGCAGTCTCTGCGCGACGTACCGGCGGAAGACCGCCCGGCGGCCGGCGCGGTGATCAACCAGGCCAAGCAAGAGGTGCAAGACGCCCTGAACGCGCGCAAGAACGCGCTGGAAAGCGCCGCGCTGAACGCGCGCCTGGCGGCTGAAACCATCGACGTCTCCCTGCCGGGCCGTCGCATGGAAAACGGCGGCCTGCACCCGGTGACCCGCACCATCGACCGCATCGAAACCTTCTTCGGCGAGCTGGGCTTCTCCGTCGCTACCGGCCCGGAGATTGAAGACGATTACCATAACTTCGACGCGCTGAACATTCCAGGGCATCACCCGGCGCGCGCCGACCACGATACTTTCTGGTTCGACGCCACGCGCCTGCTGCGCACTCAGACCTCCGGCGTGCAGATCCGCACCATGAAGAACCAGCAGCCGCCGATCCGCATCATTGCGCCGGGCCGCGTTTATCGTAACGACTACGATCAGACTCACACCCCGATGTTCCACCAGATGGAAGGGCTGATCGTTGATAAAGACATCAGCTTCACCAACCTGAAGGGCACGCTGCACGATTTCCTGAATAACTTCTTTGAAGAAGACCTGCAGGTTCGTTTCCGTCCGTCCTACTTCCCGTTCACCGAGCCGTCCGCCGAAGTGGACGTGATGGGCAAAAACGGTAAATGGCTGGAAGTGCTGGGCTGCGGCATGGTGCATCCGAACGTACTGCGCAACGTGGGCATCGATCCGGAAGTTTACTCCGGCTTCGCCTTCGGTATGGGCATGGAGCGCCTGACGATGCTGCGTTACGGCGTCACCGACCTGCGCGCATTCTTCGAAAACGATCTGCGTTTCCTCAAACAGTTTAAGTAAGGCGGGAATATCACATGAAATTCAGTGAACTCTGGTTGCGCGAGTGGGTAAACCCGGCCATCAGCAGCGAAGCATTATCCGATCAAATCACCATGGCCGGTTTGGAAGTGGACGGCGTGGATCCGGTTGCCGGCGCGTTTAACGGCGTCGTGGTGGGTGAGGTTGTCGAGTGCGGTCAGCACCCGAACGCCGATAAACTGCGTGTCACTAAAGTTAACGTGGGCGGCGATCGCTTGCTCGACATCGTCTGCGGCGCGCCGAACTGCCGCACCGGCCTGAAAGTGGCGGTCGCCACCGTGGGCGCGGTGCTGCCGGGCGATTTCAAAATCAAGGCCGCCAAACTGCGCGGCGAACCTTCGGAAGGCATGCTGTGTTCGTTCTCCGAACTGGGCATTTCTGACGATCATGACGGCATTATCGAGCTGCCGCTGGATGCGCCGATCGGCACCGACATCCGTGACTATCTGAAACTGAACGACAACACCATCGAGATCAGCGTCACCCCGAACCGCGCCGACTGCCTGGGCATCATCGGCGTCGCGCGTGACGTGGGCGTACTGAACCAGGTTGCGCTGACCGAGCCGGACATGAGCCCGGTGCCCGCGACGATTGACGCCACGCTGCCGATCCGCGTTGACGCGCCGCAGGCGTGCCCGCGTTATCTGGGCCGCGTGGTGAAAGGCATCGACGTCAAGGCGTTAAGCCCGCTGTGGATGCGTGAAAAACTGCGTCGTTGCGGTATCCGTTCTATCGATGCCGTCGTCGACGTCACCAACTATGTGCTGTTGGAACTTGGCCAGCCGATGCACGCTTTCGATCTGAGTCGCATCGACGGCGGCATCGTGGTGCGCATGGCGGAAGAAGGGGAAACCTTGACGCTGCTGGACGGCAACGAAGCCAAACTGAACGCCGACACCTTAGTGATCGCCGATCATCAAAAAGCATTGGCGATGGGCGGCATCTTCGGCGGCGAGCATTCCGGCGTCAACGGCGAAACCCAGGACGTGCTGCTGGAGTGCGCTTTCTTCAGCCCGCTGTCGATCACCGGTCGCGCGCGCCGTCACGGCCTGCACACCGATGCTTCTCACCGCTATGAGCGCGGCGTCGATCCGGCGCTGCAGTACAAAGCCATGGAGCGCGCCACGCGCCTGCTGCTCGACATCTGCGGCGGCCAGGCAGGCCCGATTATCGACGTGACTCACGAGAATGAACTGCCGAAACGCGCCACCATCACGCTGCGCCGCGAGAAGCTGGATCGCCTGATCGGCCACGTGGTGCCGAGCGAGCAGGTCAGCGACATTCTGCGCCGCCTGGGTTGCCAGGTGACCGAACAGGGCGACAGCTGGCAAGCGGTCGCGCCGAGCTGGCGTTTCGATATGGAGATTGAAGAGGATCTGGTGGAAGAAGTGGCGCGCGTTTACGGCTACGACAACATTCCGGATGTACCGGTGCGCGCCGATTTGGTGATGACCCAGCATCGCGAAGCCGATCTGACGCTCAAGCGCGTGAAGACCATGCTGGTCGATCACGGTTATCAGGAAGCGATCACCTACAGCTTCGTCGATCCGAAAGTGCAGGCGCTGCTGCACCCGAATGAAGAAGCGCTGATCCTGCCGAGCCCGATTTCGGTCGAAATGTCGGCGATGCGTCTGTCGCTGTGGACCGGCCTGCTGTCTGCGGTGGTGTATAACCAGAACCGTCAGCAGACGCGCCTACGCCTGTTCGAAAGCGGCCTGCGCTTTGTGCCTGATAGTGCGGCAGATCTGGGTATCCGTCAGGACGTCATGCTGGCGGGCGTGATCGCCGGCCATACGCACGATGAACATTGGGATCTGGCGCGCAAGCCTGTCGACTTCTATGATTTAAAAGGGGATCTGGAGTCTGTCCTCGAGCTGACCGGTAAATTATCCGAAATTCAGTTCCGGGCGGAAGCCAATCCGGCCCTGCATCCAGGGCAAAGTGCGGCGATTTATTTGCACGGCGAACGCGTTGGTTTCATCGGTGTGGTTCACCCGGAACTTGAACGTAAACTGGATCTTAACGGCCGCACTGTGGTGTTTGAACTGGAGTGGAACAAGCTTGCGAGCCGCGCCGTGCCTCAGGCGCGGGAGATTTCGCGCTTCCCGGCAAACCGCCGTGATATCGCCATTGTGGTGGCTGAAAACGTCCCCGCAGAAGATATTTTGGCCGAGTGTAAGAAAGTTGGCGCAAATCAGGTAGTTGGCGTAAACTTGTTTGACGTGTACCGTGGCAAGGGCGTGGCAGAAGGTGACAAGAGCCTGGCTATCAGTCTGGTATTGCAGGATACCGCTCGTACACTGGAAGAAGAGGAGATAGCCGCTACCGTTGCAAAATGCGTAGAGGCTCTAAAACAGCGATTCCAAGCATCCTTGAGGGATTGAACCTATGGCGCTTACTAAAGCTGAAATGTCAGAACACCTGTTTGAGAAGCTTGGGCTTAGCAAACGGGACGCCAAAGACCTGGTGGAACTGTTCTTTGAAGAGGTCCGTCGGGCCCTTGAGAATGGCGAACAGGTAAAACTGTCGGGTTTTGGCAACTTTGATCTGCGTGACAAGAACCAACGTCCGGGGCGTAACCCGAAGACCGGCGAAGACATTCCGATTACGGCGCGCCGCGTGGTGACTTTCCGTCCGGGGCAGAAGCTGAAAAGCCGGGTAGAAAACGCCAGCCCGAAAGGGTGAGTGACGTGACATCAAAAAAGGCCGCTTGCGCGGCCTTTTTCTTTTTTTGGGACAAAATTCAGTTTATTCCTAATCGATAAGACATGACTTCATTGAGCCGTTAAGTTGGCACGGCGAAAATCATTGCCCTTAATTGCGGAATATTCTTATATCTTATTTCATGTAATGCGTGGCTTTTATTTCTCACTTCAATAACGGCCGTAATAATGGCCAGGGCCATCGCCACGGTGGCCGCCGCCTCCGTGAGGGCCCCAGCAACAGGCGCTAAGGGTTGAGGCCAGGGCGACCACGGCCAGCAGCATACCGAGTCGTTTAATCATCTTATTATCCTCCGGTGGGGATCCGTTTAATTATCATTGTCGCGCCGCTTAAGCGATGTCAGTTATTCGTTAAGCCTTGGCAGAGGCAATAATAATTAAAGACGTCGGCAAACAGTGTCGGGATTGTGTAAGGCCGTCGAAAACGATCTGAAAATAGGCACCGGTGAGATAGTCGCTAAATAAGCGCACTGATATAACCACTGCAGCAAGAAAAATAGAGTGAGAAGGCAAAATGAAAAAGATCCTGTTGCTGGTGTGTTTTCCGCTGTTGCTGCCGCTGGCGGCACAGGCCGATGTCTCTGTCGATATCAACGTGCCGGGCGTTTCCCTGCATTTGGGGGATCAGGACCGCCGCGGCTACTACTGGGATGGCTACGACTGGCGTCCCCCGCAATGGTGGCATGCACACCAGGGCCGCGGTTTAGGGGAGCGCAATGCGCGCGGCCTGTACTGGGACGGCGGGCGCTGGCAGCCTTCGCCGCCGCGCGGCTATGAGCATCGCGAGCCGGCGCGCAGCGGCAATCCTTTCCACGGCGATCGCGATAATCGTGATCATGACGATCGCGGCGACCATGACCGACGCGATGACGGCCGCGGCCGGCCCTATCCGCAGGGCAACCCCGGTCAGCATCGTTAACCCCTGAGTTTATCGGCGGCTGGTTTTGCCATCATCCTGGCGATGACGGGCAGGGCCAGCCGCTGCTTTCCTGCGCCATCGCTTACGCAAGGCTTCCCCTTGCGGCGTTAACCCCCTAATATTTGACTCAGACGTCAATTATCCGGCCACGACAGCGGCCGGCAGGGAATCGCCGCGCCATGCCAACCAGCCGTACCTTCACCTTACTGTTGCAACATCAACGTTACCGCGATAAACGCCAGGTCATTCTGTTGGCGCTGGGTGTGGTGCTGGCATTGCTGTTTAGCCTTTGCGCCGGCGATCGATGGATATGGCCGTCAGAATGGTTCAGCGATCGGGCGCAGCTGTTCGTCTGGCAACTGCGATTGCCGCGTGCGCTGGCGGTGATGTTGGTCGGCGCAGCCCTGGCGGTAGCCGGGGCGGTGATGCAGGCGCTGTTTGAAAACCCGTTGGCGGAACCTGGCCTGCTGGGGGTGGCGAACGGCGCCGGCGTCGCGCTGGTGCTGACGGTGCTGCTGGGCCACGGTCTGCTGCCGGTAGCGCTGATGAGCGCCGCCGCGATAGCAGGCGCGCTGGCGATGACGTTCTTGCTGCTGAGCTTCGCTCGCCGGCGCCGCCTGACCAATGCGCGGCTGTTGCTGGTGGGAGTGGCGCTGGGCATCGTGTGCAGCGCGCTGATGACCTGGGCGGTCTATTTCAGCACCAGCCTCGATCTGCGGCAGTTGATGTACTGGATGATGGGGGGCTTCGGCGGCGTCGACTGGCGCCAAAAGTGGCTGGTGTTGGCGCTGCTGCCGGTGCTGCTGTGGCTGTGCGGCCAGGGGCGAGCGCTTAACCTGATGGCGCTGGGCGAGGTGCAGGCGCGGCAGCTCGGGCTGTCGCTGCATCTGTGGCGCAACCTGCTGGTGCTGGCGATCGGCTGGCTGGTGGGCGTCAGCGTGGCGCTCGCCGGGGTGATCGGCTTCGTAGGGCTGGTGATCCCGCATATTTTGCGGCTCACCGGCCTGACCGACCAACGCTATCTGTTGCCGGCCTGCGCGCTGGCGGGGGCCGGCGTGTTGCTGGTGGCCGATGTGATTGCCCGCGTTGCGCTGCTGGCGGCCGAACTGCCGATCGGCGTGGTGACCGCTACGCTGGGAACGCCGCTATTTATCTGGTTACTGACCCGGGCAAAAGGCGTAAGGTAGTTTTCTTCATTCACCTGCCATTAAACTACAGGATGACAACCGATGAGCAATCCAATTTATAACCTGCCGTTACAGACCATCGAAAATCAGGCTACCACGCTGGGGGCCTATCAGGGCAAGGTGCTGCTGGTGGTCAACGTGGCCTCGGAGTGCGGCCTGACGAAGCAATATGAAGGGCTGGAAGCGCTGTACGAAACCTATCGCGATCGGGGGTTGGAAGTGCTGGGGTTCCCGTCCAATGAATTCCTGGGGCAGGAGCCGGGCAGCAACGAAGAGATCCTGGCGTTTTGCCGCGGCACTTTCGGCGTGCAATTCCCGATGTTCGCCAAGATTGAGGTGAACGGCGAACACCGTCATCCGCTGTATCAGGCGCTGATTGCCGCGCAGCCGGCTGCTGTCGCGCCGCAGGGCAGCGAGTTCCTGGCGCGGATGACCAGCAAAGGGCGTGCGCCGAAGCACGCCGGCGATATTTTGTGGAACTTCGAGAAATTCCTCATCGCGCGCGACGGCACGGTGATCCAGCGCTTCTCGCCGGACACCACGCCGGAAGATCCGGCGCTGGTGGCAGCGGTGAAACAAGCACTGGCAGGGTAAGGCGAATGCTGCAACTCGTTGAGGTTGGGGTGGCGGGGCGCCTGGCGCCTTTTTCGGCACAGATTGACGGCGGGTTGCAGGTTCACCTGATCGGCCCAAATGGCGCCGGGAAGAGCACTCTGCTGGCGCGGGTGGCGGGCATGCTGCCGGGGCTGGGCGAGGTTCGTCTGGACGGACGCGCGCTCTCCGATTATCCGGGGAGCGAACTGGCGTCCCGGCGGGGTTACCTCAGCCAGCAACAGCCGCCGGTGTCGCTGATGCCGGTGTTTCAGTATTTGGCGCTGCACCGGCCTGCGGCGGCGACGCAAACCGATGTGGAGCACGCCATCCTCTATCTGTGCCGGCGGTTGAAGCTGGTGGATAAGCTGTCACGCATGCTGACGCAGCTTTCTGGAGGAGAATGGCAACGGGTGCGGCTTGCGGCGGTCTTGCTGCAGGTGTGGCCCAGCGTCAATCCGCACAGCCGCCTGTTGTTGCTGGATGAGCCGACCAACAGCCTGGATGTGGCGCAGAAAGTCGCGCTGGATCGCCTGCTGCGCGAATTCTGCCAGAGCGGGCGCAGCGCGCTGGTATGCGCGCACGATCTGAATCACACCCTGCAGCAGGCCGATCGGGTTTGGTTGCTGCATGCCGGCCGGCTGGTGGCGCAGGGCGTCACGCGTGAGGTGATGGCGCCCGCGCTGCTGTCGCAGATTTATGAAGTGGATTTCCAGCTGCAATGGGTAGGGGACCAGCGTTGGATCATGACCCGCACGGCTTAATTAACCCAGTCGGCGGGGCGCAACGTAAACGGAAACTAAACATAGTGAATATAAATAGTCAGATAAGCATCGGCGAATATTGTGCGGTTTCTCATTTTCATACCGATTTTCTTGAAAAACGTCGATGACGTGCTACGCTTGATTCGGCAAAAATAAAATACGTAAGTAATTATTAAAAAATATAAGAATTTGATTTACATAATAAAATTATATTAATGATGACGGCACCTTCCTATCAGTTCTCCCACTGATGATAAGTCTCGTCTTAAGGTTTAGTTAAGCTTGCGGCCTTACATTGACAGTTAATCCACGGAAACGATTCTTCTCTGGCGTTTAATATTCGTTAAACGAAAGGGATTTACAGTGTCATCAAAAGCAGTCCGATACGTTTGGGGTTAACTATGGATCAATTTTTACCTTTCTCTCGTCCAGCCATCGGCGACGAAGAAATCGCCGCGGTAGAGAAAGTGTTGCGTTCCGGTTGGATCACCACCGGCCCGCAAAATCAGCAACTGGAAAGCGACTTCTGTTCCACCTTCGGCTGTAAGCACGCCATCGCCGTCAGTTCCGCCACAGCGGGCATGCACATCACTTTGATGGCGCTGGGCGTGGGGCCCGGCGATGAAGTCATCACCCCTTCCCAAACCTGGGTTTCCACCCTCAACATGATCGAACTGCTGGGCGCTACGCCGGTGATGATCGACGTTGACCGTGAGACCTTGATGGTCAGCGCCGCCGACGTCGAGGCTGCCATCACCCCGAAAACCAGAGCGATTATTCCGGTGCATTATGCCGGCGCCCCCCTGCAGATGGACGCTTTGCGCGCCGTGGCCGAACGCCATCGTCTGCCGCTGATCGAAGACGCCGCCCATGCGGTTGGCACGCGTTACAACGGCGAATGGGTCGGCGCGCGCGGCACGGCGATTTTCTCGTTCCACGCGATTAAGAACGTGACCTGCGCCGAAGGCGGCCTGATCGCCACCGACGACGATGCGCTGGCGGATCGCCTGCGTTGCCTGAAGTTCCACGGCCTGGCCGTCGATGCCTTCGATCGCCAGCAGCTGGGCCGCAAACCGCAGGCCGAAGTGGTGGAGCCGGGGTACAAATACAACCTGTCCGACATTCACGCGGCGATCGCCGTGGTGCAACTTTCGCGCTTCGCCGAGCTGAACGCGCGCCGTAAGGCGCTGGCGCAGCGCTACCTGAGCGCGCTGGAAGGCTCTCCGTTCCAGCCGTTGGGCGTGCCGGATTATCCGCATGACCACGCCTGGCACCTGTTTATGGTGCGCGTCGATCCCGAGCGCTGCGGCCTCGATCGCGACCAGCTGATGGAGCGCCTGAAAGAGGTTGGCATCGGCACCGGGCTGCATTTCCGTGCCGCGCACACCCAGAAATTCTACCGTGAGCGCTATCCGCAGCTGTCGTTGCCGAATACCGAATGGAACTCGGCGCGGCTGTGCACCTTACCGCTATTCCCTGATATGACCGACGCCGATGTGGATCGCGTGGTCAATGCCTTGTCTTCTGTTGTGGAGTCTTTACGTGTCTCGCGTTGAACCGATCAAAAAAGTGTCGATAGTCATCCCGGTATACAACGAGCAGGAAAGCCTGCCTGCGTTGCTGGAGCGCACTACCGCCGCCTGTAAGCAGTTATCCCAACCTTATGAAATCATTCTCGTCGACGATGGCAGCAGCGACAACTCCGCTGACATGCTGACCGCAGCGGCCGAAAAGCCGGACAGTCACGTGATTGCCGTCCTGCTTAACCGCAACTATGGCCAACATTCGGCGATCATGGCCGGTTTCAATCAGGTGACCGGCGATCTGGTGATTACCCTTGACGCCGATCTGCAGAACCCGCCGGAGGAAATCCCTCGGCTGGTCAGCGTGGCGGAAGAGGGCTATGACGTGGTGGGCACCGTGCGCGCCAACCGTCAGGACTCCTGGTTCCGCAAAAGCGCTTCGCGCGTAATCAACATGATGATTCAACGCGCCACCGGCAAATCGATGGGGGACTACGGCTGCATGCTGCGCGCCTACCGTCGTCATATCGTTGAGGCGATGCTGCACTGTCATGAGCGCAGCACCTTCATCCCGATCCTGGCGAATACCTTCGCCCGTCGCACGACCGAGATCGACGTGCGTCACGCCGAGCGCGAGTTCGGCGACTCCAAATACAGCCTGATGAAGCTGATCAACCTGATGTATGACCTGATCACCTGTCTGACCACTACGCCGCTGCGTTTGCTCAGCGTGGTCGGCAGCATCGTGGCGCTGTCCGGGTTCGTGTTGGCGCTGGTGCTGATCGCGCTGCGTCTGCTGCTCGGCCCTGAATGGGCCGCCGGCGGCGTGTTCACGCTTTTCGCCGTCCTGTTCACCTTTATCGGCGCCCAGTTTGTCGGCATGGGGCTGCTGGGTGAATACATCGGCCGCATCTATACCGACGTGCGCGCACGTCCTCGCTATTTTGTTCAGAAAGTGGTCGGCGTACAGCAAGACCACAATACTCAGGAAGAAGAATGATGAAAGCTATTGTATTTGCTTACCATGATATTGGCTGCGCAGGTCTGAAAGCGCTGACTGAGGCGGGTTATGACGTGCAGGCTGTGTTCACGCACACCGACGACCCAGGTGAGAACAACTTCTTCTCCTCCGTGGCCCGTTTGGGCGCCGAATTGGATCTGCCGGTCTATGCGCCGGAAGACGTGAACCACCCGCTGTGGGTTGATCGCATTCGCGAACTGCAGCCGGACGTGATCTTCTCGTTCTACTATCGTCACATGCTGAGCGACGAGATCTTGTCGCTGGCCCCGTTGGGCGGTTTCAACCTGCATGGTTCGCTGCTGCCGCGCTACCGTGGCCGCGCGCCGGTGAACTGGGCGTTGGTGAATGGCGAAACCGAAACCGGCGCCACCCTGCACAAAATGGTGAAACGCCCTGACGCCGGCGACATTGTGGGCCAGCAGAAAGTGGCTATCGCCGACAACGACACCGCGCTGACGCTGCACAAAAAAGTGCTGGAAGCCGCGCAGGCCGTGTTGAAAGAGCAACTGCCGAAGCTGAAGAACGGCACCGCCACCTTCACCAAGCAGGATGAGTCTCAGGCCAGCTACTTCGGGCGCCGCACCGCGGCGGACGGCGAGATCTTGTGGCACAAATCCGCCAAAGAGATCAACAACCTGGTGCGCGCCGTCACTGAACCGTACCCGGGGGCATTCAGCTACCTCGGCCAGCGCAAGCTGATCGTCTGGCGTTCCCGCGTGCTGGATACCCAACACGATAAACAACCGGGCACCGTGCTGAGCACCGCCCCGCTGGTCATCGCCTGTGGCGAAGGCGCGCTGGAAATCGTCGCCGGGCAGAACGAAAGTGGCCTGTACGTGCAGGGCAGCCGCCTGGCGCAGGAAATGGGCATCGTCACCGACGTGCGTCTGGCCGCCAAGCCTAACGCCGTGATGAAACGCCGCACCCGCGTGCTGATCCTCGGGGTCAACGGTTTCATCGGCAACCACCTGACCGAGCGTCTGCTGCGCGACGATCGTTACGACATCTACGGTCTGGATATCGGCTCTGACGCCATCAGCCGCTTCCTCGACAACCCGCGTTTCCACTTCGTGGAAGGCGACATCAGCATCCACTCCGAGTGGATCGAGTATCACATCAAGAAATGCGACGTGGTGCTGCCGCTGGTGGCGATCGCGACGCCGATCGAATACACCCGTAACCCGCTGCGCGTGTTCGAGCTGGACTTCGAAGAGAACCTGAAGATCGTTCGCGACTGCGTGAAATACAACAAGCGCATCATCTTCCCGTCCACCTCCGAAGTGTACGGCATGTGCGACGACAAAGAGTTCGATGAAGACCATTCTCGTCTGATCGTCGGGCCAATCAACAAACAACGCTGGATCTACTCGGTCTCCAAACAGCTGCTGGATCGGGTGATCTGGGCTTACGGCGCCAAAGAAGGCCTGAAGTTCACGCTGTTCCGTCCGTTCAACTGGATGGGGCCGCGTCTGGATAACCTGGACGCCGCGCGCATCGGTTCTTCCCGCGCCATCACCCAGCTGATCCTCAACCTGGTAGAAGGTTCGCCGATCAAACTGATGGACGGCGGCGCACAGAAGCGTTGCTTCACCGACATCAACGACGGCATCGAAGCGCTGTTCCGCATCATTGAGAACCGCGACGGCCTGTGCGACGGTCAGATCGTCAACATCGGCAACCCGACCAACGAAGCGAGCATTCGCGAGCTGGCGGAAATGCTGCTGGAAAGCTTCAACAACCACCCGCTGCGCGACCGCTTCCCGCCGTTTGCCGGCTTCAAGGACGTGGAGAGCAGCAGCTACTACGGTAAAGGTTACCAGGACGTCGAGCACCGCACGCCGAGCATCAAAAACGCGCGCCGCCTGCTGGGCTGGCAGCCGACCATCGAGATGAAGCAAACCGTCGCCGATACGCTGGACTACTTCCTGCGCACTACCGTTCAGGAAGGGAACGATGCATGAAGAAAGTCGGTCTGCGGGTTGATGTAGATACCTTCAGCGGCACCCGTGAAGGGGTGCCGCAGTTGCTGGACCTGTTCGACAAGTACGACATTCAGGCCAGCTTCTTCTTCAGCGTGGGACCGGACAACATGGGGCGCCATCTTTGGCGCCTTTTGCGTCCGAAATTTCTGTGGAAAATGCTGCGCTCGAACGCCGCTTCGCTGTACGGTCTGGATATTCTGCTGGCCGGCACCGCGTGGCCGGGGCGCAACATTTCACGCGCGCTGGGGCCGCTGATGAAGCGCACCGCCGAAGCCGGCCATGAAGTCGGGCTGCATGCCTGGGATCACCAGGGATGGCAGGCCAACGTCGGCAAGTGGAGCGAGGCGCAGCTGACCGAACAGGTGCAGCGGGGCGTCGATGCCCTGAGCGCCAGCACCGGCCAGCCGGTGAAATGCTCCGCCGTAGCAGGGTGGCGTGCCGACACGCGCGTGCTGGAGGTCAAGCAGCGCTTCGGCTTCCATTACAACAGCGATTGCCGCGGCACCCATCCATTCCGTCCGGTGCTGAGCGACGGGCGTCACGGTACGGTGCAGATCCCGGTGACGTTGCCGACTTTCGACGAAGTGATCGGCAGCGAAGTCAGCATGGCCGACTTCAACGACTACATTCTGCGCGCCATCGAGAACGATCGCGGCGTACCGGTGTACACCATTCACACCGAAGTGGAAGGCATGTCGCAAGCGGCGATGTTCGAACAGTTATTGCAACGCGCACGGCAGCAGGGCATCGAATTCTGCCCGCTGAGCGCGCTGTTACCGCAAGATTTGGCGTCACTGCCGTTGGGCCGCATCAAGCGCGCTCCTTTCCCCGGCCGCGAAGGTTGGCTGGGCTGTCAAACCGATGTGAAGGACGTTACATGAAGGCGCTAAAAGGATCCTGGGCCATTCTGCTGGCCGTTTTTTTTGCTCTGGTCTATCTGATCCCGCTTAACGGTCGCCTGCTGTGGCAGCCGGATGAAACGCGTTATGCCGAGATCAGTCGTGAAATGCTGCAACGCGGCGATTGGGTGGTGCCGCACCTGCTGGGGCTGCGCTATTTCGAGAAGCCGGTTGCGGGATACTGGTTCAATAACATCAGCCAGTGGCTGTTCGGGGAAAACAACTTTGCGGTGCGGTTCGGCTCGGTGTTCAGCACCGGCATGACCGCGCTGCTGGTGTTCGCGCTGGCGATGCTGATGTGGCGCAATGCGCGCCGCGCCAGCCTGGCGATGCTGATGTTCCTGTCGATGGTGCTGGTGTTCAGCATCGGTACCTACAGTGTGCTGGATCCGATGATTTCGTTGTGGCTGGCGGCGGCGATGGTCAGCTATTACCTGACGCTGAAAGCCACCTCGGTCAAAGGCAAGCTGGGCGCCTACGCCTTGCTGGGCTTGGCCTGCGGCATGGGCTTTATGACCAAGGGCTTCCTGGCGCTGGCGGTGCCGGTGATCGCGGTGATCCCGATTGTCATTCAGCAACGTCGCATCAAGGATCTGCTGTGCTACGGCCCGGTGGCGATCGTGACCGCCACATTGCTCAGCCTGCCGTGGGCGCTGGCGATCGCGCAACGTGAGCCCGATTTCTGGAATTACTTCTTCTGGGTCGAACACATTCAGCGCTTCGCCGAAGATAACGCCCAGCACAAGGCGCCATTCTGGTATTACCTGCCGATCCTGCTGGCGGCGGTGTTGCCGTGGCTGGCGCTGCTGCCCGGCGCGCTGCTCAAAGGTTGGCGCGAACGCGTGCAGCGCCCGGAGCTGTTCTTCCTGCTGAGCTGGGCGATGATGCCGCTGATCTTCTTCAGCATCGCCAAAGGCAAGCTGCCGACCTATATTCTGCCGTGCATGGCGCCGCTGGCGCTGCTGATGACCGCCTATGCGGAAGACTATGCCGCCACGCTGCGCGCCAGGCTGTTTAAGGCCAACGCCTGGCTGAACGGCTTGTTCGGGCTGATTGGCATCGTGGCGCTGGTGGTGTTGAGCGCCGGTTTGCTGCCGAAAGCGCATCTGTTTACTCCGCAGGAGTGGCCGAAAGTGGTTCTCGGCCTGATCGCGTTCGGCGGTTGGCTGCTGTTCGCGCTGGTCTCCGCGCGCGATAACGGCCGCCAATGGCGCTGGGCGGCGGCTTGCCCGGTGTTGCTGTGCCTGGTGATTGGTTACGCCATCCCGCAACAGGTGACCGATTCCAAACTGCCGCAAAACTTCGCCCGCGCAACCATGGCCGAACTGAGCGACAGCCGCTTTGTGTTGAGCGACAGCGTCGGGCTGGCGGCCGGCCTGGCCTGGGAACTCAAGCGCAGCGACGTGTTGATGTACAGCCAGAAAGGCGAGGTGGCCTATGGTCTGGAGTATCCGGACGCCAAAGGGCACCTGATCAGCGACGCCGACTTCCCGCAGTGGCTGGCGCAGGCGCGCAAGCAGGGGAATGTGTCGCTGGTGTTGCAGCTCTCCCGCGGCGAAGCGCTGCCGCAGGAACTGCCTGCCGCAGACAAGGTGGATCGCATGAACCGTCTGGTGCTGATGTGGTATAAACAGCAACCATGATCGGTTTTCTGTTGGTGATAGTGGTCAGTCTGCTCACCTGTGGTGGGCAGCTGTGCCAGAAGCAGGCGGCGCACTGCTGGGAACGGGCGGACGAGGCGCGGCTCAAGCAGACGCTGCGTTGGCTGGCGCTGGCGGTGCTGTTGCTGGGGCTGGGCATGGCGGTGTGGCTCAATGTGCTGCAACGCCTGCCGCTCAGCCTGGCTTACCCGATGCTCAGCCTTAACTTCGTGATGGTGACGCTGGCCGCGCGCTGGCTGTTTCATGAGCCGACGACCGCGCGCCATTGGTGTGGCGTGGCGTCGATTATGCTGGGGATCCTGCTGATGAGCGTGCATTCATGAAGGGCTATGCCTGGGGCGCCGCCAGCGTACTGCTGGTGACGCTGGCGCAGTTGCTGATGAAGTGGGGCATGGTTCAGATCCCGCTGATGTCGTTCGCCGATGTCTCGCTGACGCTGATCGGCGACTACTGGCTGCCGCTGCTGGCGGTGGGCGGCGGCATCTTTGGCTATGCGCTGTCGATGCTGTGTTGGTTCTTTGCGCTGCGCCATCTGCCGTTAAACCGCGCTTATCCTCTGCTGAGCGTCAGCTATGCGCTGGTTTACCTGGCGGCGGTGATCCTGCCGTGGTTTAACGAATCCGCTACGCTGCTGAAAACGTTGGGCACGCTGTTTATTCTGTTCGGCGTCTGGCTGATTAACAGCAAATCCGAGACCAAATCGCCGCAATAGGGCCAAAACCGGCGATCCTGCTATTATCTCCCTCATGGCGCTTGCCTTTTTCCCCGTGCGGGAGATAAATTAACGCGAAATAGCGCTTTCCTTACGTGGTGCCGGCTTTGCCTCGCAGGCAGTGTAGTGGTGTACCGAATGGCATAATGCGGCAACGTGTTCAATGAAGGGATATTATGCGGATGCGTGTGTGTTTTTTATTAGCCAGTTTAATCCTCGCCGGTTGCAGCAGCCATGCGCCGCCACCCAGCGGCCGCCTGGCGGATTCTATCGTGGTGGTGGCTCAGCTCAATGAACAACTGCGCCAGTGGTACGGCACGCCATACCGTTACGGCGGCCTGGATCGCGGCGGCGTCGATTGCTCCGGCTTTGTTTACCGCACGTTCCGCGATCGCTTCGATATGCAGCTGCCCCGTTCGACCGAAGAGCAAACCTCGCTGGGCACCAAGGTCTCGCGCGACGAACTGATGCCGGGCGATCTGGTGTTTTTCAAAACCGGCGGCGGTGAGAACGGTCTGCACGTCGGCATTTACGATACCAACGACCAATTTATCCACGCTTCGACCAGCCGCGGGGTGATCCGCTCCTCGCTCGATAACGTTTACTGGAAACGGGTGTACTGGCAGGCGCGGCGCATTTAGCCTTAACCCGTTGATTTGGTGTATCATGGCGGCATCACGTGTTTTGAACGGTGCCTGCCATGAACAGTTTGCGTTTACTGATCTCCGACTCCTACGATCCCTGGTTCAACCTGGCGGTGGAAGAGTGCATCTTCCGCGAAATGACCACGCAAAAAATCCTCTTCCTGTGGCGCAATGCCGAAACGGTGGTGATCGGCCAGTCGCAGAACCCCTGGAAAGAGTGCAACACCCGGCGTATGGAACAGGATGGCATTCGGCTGGCGCGGCGCAGCAGCGGCGGCGGGGCGGTATTCCACGATTTGGGCAACACCTGCTTCACCTTTATGGCCGGCAAGCCGGGGTACGATAAAAGCGTCTCTACGAACATCATTCTGCAAGCGCTGCGGCAGTTGGGCGTAACGGCCGACGCATCGGGGCGCAATGACCTGGTGATGGAAACCGCCGACGGGCCGCGCAAAATATCCGGCTCCGCCTATCGCGAAACGCAGGATCGCGGTTTCCACCACGGCACGCTGTTGCTGAATGCCGATCTGGAGCGGCTGGCGGACTACCTCAATCCGGATCCCAAAAAACTGCAGGCCAAGGGCATCACCTCGGTGCGTTCACGCGTCGCCAACCTGGCGGAGTTTTTGCCGGGCATCAGCCATGAGCAGGTGTGTGAGGCGATCGTGCAGGCCTTCTTCGCCCACTATGGCGAGACGGCCGAGCCGGAGATCATTTCGCCGGATGTATTCCCCGATCTGCCCGATTTTGCCGCGCAGTTCGCCAAACAGAGCAGTTGGGAATGGAATTTCGGCAAGGCGCCGGCGTTCAGCCATCTGCTAAATGAACGCTTCGTCTGGGGCGGCGTGGACCTGTTCTTCGATGTCGAGAAGGGGACAATTGTTCGTGCGCAGGTATTCACCGACAGCCTGAATCCGGCGCCGCTACAGCGGTTGGCGGACATGCTGGTGGGCTGCGCGTACCGCAGTGAGCCCGTCGCCGCCTGCTGCGACCGCCTGGTGGCGGCCTATCCGCAACAGGCGGCTGAATTGACCGAGCTGCGGCAATGGCTGAGCGATACCATCCGCTAGCCGGGCGGTCTGGCTGCGAGGGGATGAGCGTGCTCATCCCTTTTTTTATCGCTGAAAGCGACGTTTCGCTGGGCGTAGCGCAGATTTTCTGAAAATCAAGGTGGGCATTTTTTCAGGTTTTCAATGCGGCGAATAACGGGCGGAATTGATGCGTTATTAAATTTAATCAGTCATCGTTAACGGCCGGAAAAATTGGCGTTAAGTCAGAAAGATTATTTTACTTTATTTAGGATTTTTCTTAATTAAAACAAAGGAGATAAGTCAAATTTGGCCTCAAATCCATTCCACTTAAGCCAAATATCTTTTCGCATCACGCGCCGAACGAGAAAAATGGCATAAGTGCGGCTGCTTTTCTTTGCGCCGTTCGCGATTGTCGTATAGCTTTAATCTATCAATTAAATGATATTTTACGAACATTTGCATTGATATTTCCGATTAATCCCAGAAGGATTGATCGATAAAATATATTGATATACGATGATACGCTAGCCATTCATCCTGTGGCATTAAAATGAACATCCAACTCGAAGCTGACTTTATTAGTAGCTATGTTTTTCAACCTGTTTACTCAATGGAGGGTGGGCTGTTGGCGGTGGAAATGTTGAGCCGTTTCAACAGTCTCGACGGTGATTTAGCCATGCCGGCCGAAATTGGGATTAATTTATTGGCGCCTGAACAAAGGATTGAGTTATTTAATGAGCAATTGAGACTGGCGGAGCAGCATGCTGCCTGGTTTACCGGTAACAGCGTGCAGTTGACCATCAATATCGAAGAAACCATCGTCGAGCTTATTCTTTCCGATCCGGCCTTGTGCCAGAGGATCCGGCAATATCCTTTTATTGCATTTGAAATGAGTGAGAGTTTTCCGAATCTTTCTGCCGGAAAGAACAATACGAGCGTGCGGCGATTAAGCGAATTGTTTACGCTATGGCTTGATGATTTCGGTTCCGGTAAAGCCACGCTGACCGCGTTGTACGATGGTTTGTTTGACTACGTAAAGATAGACAAGCGTTTTTACTGGCAGCTGTTTACCCATCAGGGGTATGACGTGGTCATCGACTCGTTGTTAAAGAATATCAACCTGTTGTGTAAAGGCGTGATCGTCGGAGGAATAGAGAAAAAAGAGTACTTTAATAAACTCAGATACGCCGGTGTTTTAGGCCTGCAAGGTTTTTTATGGCCCAGCGTTGGTGTGGATAATCTGCAAGCTTTGCTGGCGATGCCCAGCGAGTTCAATAATTAAGAAGTGATACAAAAAAACTACACACAATGAGGTAAATAAGCGACGGGGTGATGTTTAGCGTGATTCAGTCGCCGTTATTCCCCCACGTTTTTGCTGATAACCGCGTTTGTCAGCCGACGTTCAGCGCGTTTCCTCACGCGAAACCTCCCGCATCCGTTCTGGCGACAGGCGGATGCGTTCTCCCTGCATTCCTTCGGTGTTAATCCTCCCGTTCAGGCTCTACACTACGCTGAAACGGAGGGCCTATGCCGCAATTCGATAACGCTTACTATCAACAATTACCCGGTTTTTACACCGCCCTGAACCCGACGCCGCTCAAGGATGCGCGCCTGCTGTACCACAGTGAGCCGCTGGCGCGCGAGCTGGGGCTGGATGACAGTTGGTTTACTCAGGATAAAACCCCGATTTGGGCGGGGGAAACGCTGCTGCCGGGCATGCAGCCGTTGGCACAGGTGTACAGTGGCCACCAGTTCGGCGTCTGGGCCGGGCAACTGGGCGATGGGCGCGGCATTTTGCTGGGCGAACAAGTCCTGGCGGACGGCAGTCACCGTGACTGGCACCTGAAGGGCGCCGGGCTGACGCCGTATTCACGCATGGGGGATGGCCGCGCGGTGCTGCGTTCGGTTGTCCGCGAGTTTCTGGCCTCTGAGGCGTTGCACCATCTGGGGATCCCCACCACGCGTGCGTTAACTATTGTCACCAGTCAACAACCGGTATACCGCGAGCAGCCGGAACGCGGCGCGATGCTGCTGCGGGTGGCGGAAAGCCATGTGCGCTTCGGTCACTTCGAACACTTTTATTACCGCAAACAGCCGGAGCAGGTGCGGCAGCTGGCGGATTTCGTCATCGCCCGTCACTGGCCGCAGTTGCAGGATCAGGCCGATCGTTACCTGTTGTGGTTTACCGACGTGGTCGAACGCACGGCGCGCCTGATCGCCCATTGGCAAACCGTCGGATTCGCCCACGGCGTGATGAACACCGACAACATGTCGATTCTCGGCATCACCATCGATTACGGCCCTTACGGCTTCCTCGATGACTATCAGCCCGGCTATATCTGTAACCATTCCGACCATCAAGGGCGTTACGCCTTTGATAATCAGCCGGCGGTGGCGCTATGGAACCTGCATCGCCTGGCGCAAACCTTGTCGGGGCTGATGACTGCCGAACAGTTGCAGCAGGCGTTGGCGGCGTATGAACCGGCGTTGATGCGCGCCTATGGCGAACAGATGCGCGCCAAACTGGGCTTCTTCACGCCGACGGCGCAGGATAACGACGTGCTGACCGGCCTGTTGAGCCTGATGGCCCAGGAAGGGCGGGACTATACCCGCACGTTCCGCCTGTTGAGCGAAACCGAACAGCAACAGGCGCAGTCGCCGCTGCGCGATGAGTTTATTGACCGCGCGGCCTTCGACGCCTGGTATCAGCAATATCGTCAGCGTTTGCAGCAGGAGCAGGTCAGCGACGCGGAGCGGCAACGGGCGATGAAGGCGGTGAACCCGCGGCTGATCCTGCGCAACTACCTGGCCCAGCAAGCGATTGAGGATGCGGAGAAAGACGACGTCGGCCGTTTGCAGCGGTTGCATCAGGCCTTGCTGCGGCCGTTCGACGATGCGCCGGAGTATGACGATCTCGCCGCGCTGCCGCCGGACTGGGGCAAACATCTGGAGATTTCCTGCTCCAGCTGAGATGAAAAAAGGGCGCCTCATGGCGCCCTTGAACGTTTCATTGTCGCAGATAGACCTGCGGCAACGACACTTCGGGATGATGAATCACGCCGAGATCGGCCTGGTACCAGCGGGTGAGGATTTCCGTCTGCAACACTTCCTGCGGTGTGCCGCTCGCCACCAGGCGCCCCTGATGCAACAGCAGGATGCGGTCGGCGTACAGCGCCGCCAGATTGAGATCGTGCAGCACACAGCAGACGCCCAGCGGCTGTTGGCGCGTCAACGAGCGCAGCAGGCGCAGGGTATGCTGCTGGTGGTAAAGATCCAACGCCGAAGTCGGCTCGTCGAGGAACAGCCAGGCGGGGGACGGCTGCGGCTGCCACAGCTGTGCCAATACCCGCGCCAGTTGCACCCGCTGCTGTTCGCCGCCGGACAGCTGACGATAGTCGCGCTGCGCCAGCGCCAGGCAATCGGTCTGCGCCATAACCTGTTGGATCGCCTGGTGCTCGTCGCGTTTGCCGTGCGGCGCGCGTCCCATGCTGACCACTTCTTCCACGCTGAAGGGGAACGCCAGATCGCTGTATTGACGCATCACGGCTCGGACTTTGGCCAACTGCTGCGGCGCCCAGTGTTCCAGCGGGCGGCCAAGCAGCCGGCATTCGCCACAGTCCGGCGTCAAATAGCCGGTCAGCAAACGCAGCAGCGTCGATTTGCCGGCGCCGTTAGGGCCGATAATCGCCACCATTTCACCGCCGGCGAGGCTGAGCGAAACATCGTTGATCAAGCGGCGCGTACCGAGGCTGTAGCGCAACTCCCGGGCCGTGAGGTTGGCGGCGTTATCCACTGGTTCGCTCCCGCTGGCGCATCACCAGCCACAAGAAGTAAGGGCCGCCGATCAGGCTGGTCATCAATCCCACCGGCATTTCGGCCGGCGCCACCAGCGTGCGCGCCAGCGTGTCGCTGACCAGTAGCAGGCAGGCGCCGCCCAGAGCAGAGCAGGGCAGCAGCCAGCGGTGATCCCCGCCGAGGCGCATGCGCACCAGATGCGGCACCACCAGACCGACGAAGCCGATCACGCCGCTCATCGCCACCGCCGCGCCGATCAACAGGGCGCTCAACAGCAGCAGCTGCAGCTTGGCGCGCTGAACGTTCACCCCGAGGTAGTGTGCCTCTTCGTCCCCCAGCTGTAACAGGTTCAGACGACGCGCCTGCAGCAGCGTCAGCAGTGCCGTGGGCAGGATCAGCGAGGCGGAAACGGCCAGCGTCGGCCATTGCGACTGGCTGAGGCTGCCCATCATCCACAGCGAGAATTGGCGCAGCTGTTGATCGCTGCTGATGTAGGAGAGCACGCCGATGGCAGCCATACACAGGGCGTTGATCGCGATGCCCGCCAGCAGCAGCCGCGACAGATTGCCGTGCCCGCTGCGGCTGATGCCGTAGATCAACAGCGATACCAGCAGGCTGCCGAGGAACGCCGCCAGCATGTGGCCATACAACGCGATCGTCACCGGCAACGCCAGCGGCATCACGATGAACAGCGCGACAAACAGCGCGCCGCCGCTGCTGATGCCCAGCAGGCTCGGATCCGCCAGCGGATTGCGGAACAGCCCCTGCATTACCGCGCCGGATACCGCCAGCGCACAGCCGATCACCACCGCCAACAGCACGCGCGGCAGACGAATGTTCAGCCAGATGTGCCAGGCGGCGTCGCTGAAGGGTTCGCGCCACAGGGTGCCAAACGACAGCGTCAGCGCGCCCAGGTTAGCGGCGACCAGCGCCAGCAGCGTCAGCAGCACCAGCAGGCCGATGATGGCTAACTGAGGCGAGGTGCGACAGCGCATTACTTTTGCTCCGCCGCGTGGCGCAGTTTGGCCAGCGCCGCCGGCGTTTCCAGACCGAAGCCCAGCAGCGCCATGTCATCGACGATCAGCACGCGACGCTGCTTACCTGCCGGCGTCAACGCCAGACCCGGCAACGTCCACAGTTGCTGTTCGCCGCCGAGGGTGCGCACGCCGTCGGTGGTGACCAGCAACAGGTCCGGCGCGCTGGCGATGACGCCTTCCTGCGACAGCGGACGGTAGCGGTCAAAACCCTGCATGGCGTTTTTCAGTCCGGCGGCGGCGATCACCGCGTCGGCGGCGGTGTGTTGCCCGGCCGCCATCGGCGTAATGCCGCCGTGGCTCATCACAAACAGCACCTTGACCGGCAGCGGAGTGGTATCGACCGCCGCCAGCTGCTGTTGATAGCGCTCGCTCAACTGCTTGCCTTGCTCATCACGCTGCAGCGCGGCGGCGATCGCGGCGATTTTTTGCGGCACCGCTTGCAGGGTGGTGTCACCCGGCACGCTGACGACCTTGACGCCGCTGTCCGCCAGTTGTTTGAGCACCAGCGCCGGCTGCGCCAGCTCGGTCGTCAGCACCAGCGTCGGTTTCAGCGCCAGAATGCCTTCGGCGTTCAGCTGGCGCATGTAGCCGACGTCCGGCAGCTTTTTCACCGCTTCCGGATGCAGGCTGGTGCTGTCGCGGGCGATCACGTCGTCGCCGGCGCCGAGCGCAAAGGCGATTTCCGTCACGTCGCCGCCGATCGAGACGATGCGCTGCGCGGCGGCGGCGGTGAGCGGCAGCGTCAGCGTCACCATCAACGCCAGGCGGCGGATCAAGGAGGATTTCATGCGGCGATGTCCTTGGCGGCGAGCGCGGCGACCTGCTCGCGCCACTGGGTTTGTTCCGGTTGGCCTTCGGTGCGCTGGCCATACAGCTGCGCGATCTGCGTGCCATCTGCGGCGAACAGCTCCAGGCTGGTGACGATGCCGTCTTTGGTCGGTTTGCGGGTGATCCAGCTTTCGGCGATGGCGTTTTCAATCAGGTGCAGCGTGAAGCGGCGGTTGAACACGTTGATCCAGCCTTCCTGCGGCATCAACCGTTCGATCTGGCCGGTGAAAATCTGCACGCAGCCACGGTTGCCGACGAAGATCATGATCTCATTTTGCTGTTGCTGCGCCGCCTCCAGCAGTTGCGACAGCGCGCTGTTGTCCACCTGATAGGCCAGATCGTCGCCGACGGCGCGGAAGGCCTGCTGACGCGTCAGCTTATTGCGGCTCAGCAGCTGGAAGAACTGGTGCACGTCGGTCATCGCGCGCCATTCAGCGTCGATTTTGGCCTGATCCTGCGTGGCTTCATCGGAGGTGGCCGCCTCGGCGGGCTGCAGCGCCAGCGCCGGGTTTTCTTCGCTCAGGTGGCGTTCCACCAGCGCCATCCAGGCCGGCAGATCGGTTTCCTCGGTGGTGTAGACCTTGTGCAGTGCATCGCCCTGCGGGTCAAAGAACTGAATGCTGTGGCGCACGCCGCGCTTGTTGGTTTCGCTCATGGCGAAGACGCTGGTCCAGTGGTTGAGGAACAGGCGCAGATCCAGCTCGCGCGGGTTGAGGATCAGCCCGGCGTGGCCGTTGAGGTGCTGGTTGCGGTAGCGGCCCATCTGCTCATGCACCGCATAGCTGTTGCGGGTGATGGACTTGGTGACGCCCACTTGCTCGAGTTCGGTCAGCAACGTGCGTGCGTCGGCCTGCAGGCGGCGGGCGTCGTGGCCAACGCGGGCGTGCGTCAGCTCTGCTTCGCTGACGCCAAGGATCGCCGCCAGATCGCGGGCGTATTTACCGGGATGGTCGATTTTAGCCTGTTGGTAACGTTCGTACAGGGTGTTGCTCATGCGGGATTCTCCTGCGCTGTGATGCGAATGGCGGACACACCGGATGTCCGCCAGATAGTCAAATGATCACCACTGGTAGCTGACCAGCAGTTTGGCGTTGCGGCCATCCTGCGGGACGCCCTGCGGCGAGTAGTACTCTTTGTCGAAGGCGTTGCCCAGCACCACGGTGGTGGTGACGCCCTGCAGACGGTCGCGGCCTTTGTAGCTCAGATAGAAGTCGTTAACCCCGTAGCCGCCTTGCTCCGGCGTCCCCGTCTGCACGCGGGTGGCGCGTTCGGCGAAGGTGGCGACCCAACCGGCGGACAGACCGGTTTCGCCCAGCGGCACATCCAGCGAGCTGGTGACGGTGTCCGGATTGATGCTGCTCAACCAGTCACCGGTCGCTTCATTTTTGCCGCGGGTGCGGTTATAAGCCAAATCCCAGCCGAACCAAGAGGTTTTATAGCTGAGCGTAGCGTCCCATCCCCAGATTTTTGCGCGATCGATATTGGTCGAGAAGGTGGTGCAACTGATGCAGTAAGGGCCGCGCGGGCCGCGTCCCAGCTCCATGGTGACGTCGGTTGTGATGTAATCCTTGGCTTTGGTATCGAAATAGCTCGCTTTGAACTGCAAGCTATCATCGGCGAGCAGCAGATCGTCGAAACGCAGGCCAAATCCGTACTCTTGAGTTTCATTGGTTTCCGGTTTCAAATTAGGGTTCGGCACCCAATAGTTGGTGATGGTGGTAGGCCCCATTGGGATGGAGAAGTGTTTGGAGTCGTTGTACATCTCACCCATCGTCGGTGCGCGGAACGCCTGAGAATAGGAGCCGAACAGCATCAGCCAGTCGGTGGGGGTAATGCTGACTGCGCCGCGTGAGGACCATTTGTTCGCATCCACATCGGCATAGCCGTCACTTGAGCCCTTGTAATTGTCATAGCGGGTGCCGGCGAGCAGGGTGACGGGCAGATCGCGCAGCGTGATTTCGTCCTGCAGCCAGCCTGAAGCGAAGTTGATTTTTGCGTGCGGGAAACTTTCGGTCGCTCCGCCCGGCGTTTGCTCCTGTTTGTAAGCCTCGGTGCCGTAGGTCAACAGGTGCGAAGCGAAAGTATCTGCAAACAGGCGTGTGCGGTTTTCGAGTTTGGCGCCTTTAGTGGTTTGTTTGCGCGCTTCATCTTCGCTGCCGCTGGCGTGCGCGTTAATTTTCACGTCCGAGTAATACACTTTCGCTTCAGCATCCAGCCAATCCTGGCCGACCGGCTTCAGTTTGTAACTCAGAGCCGCGTCGCGTTGGATCGTCGAACGATCGGTCATTAAGTTTCCAGCGGAGCTGGCTGGCGTTTGTGGGTTTTTCGGCTCTTGGGCGCTGTTGTTGTAGTAACGAAGGTTGCCGCCCAGCGACTGGTTGTCGTCGATCTTCCAGGTGCCTTTGGCCAGCACGTTGTTGATGGTTTCGTCGTTGGGGGCATCGAAGCCATTGCCCTGGCGCAGATTGCCGACGTCGCGGGTGCCGAACGACAGCAGGCCGTCGAGGTTATCGGTCTTGCCGTAGGCGCTGGCGCCCATGCCCAAGCTGTGATCGCCGCTGCCGGCGGTGCCGTAGACGCGGAACCCGCTGTCGTGGCCTGGCAACAGCAGGTCGGCGGCGTCGACAGTTTCATAAGACACTACGCCACCCAACGCGCCGCTGCCGTACAGCAGGGCAGAAGGGCCGCGCACGATTTCGATGCGCTTCACCAACGCAGGATCTAAAAATGTGCCGTTAATATGGCCGGTATCGGTGCCCTGGCGGATGCCGTCGACCAGCGTCAGCACGCCGCGTCGGTCGTAACCGCGCATCATGAGATCCTGCCCATTGCTGCGGCCGGAGCCCGTGACGGTGATGCCCGGCACGCGGCGCAGCATATCGGCAGCGGTCCCCGCAGTTTGGCTTTCCGGCGAACTGCCTTCGATGACCGTCACCATCATCGGCGCTTCAAAGCTGCTGCGCTGATTGCCGGTGGCGACCACGGTCATGGTTTCGTCAGCGGCTTTGGCTTTTTTGGCCGGCGTCGCGGGGGAAGAAGAGGGTGTCGTGCTGGTGTTTTGTGCCAAGGCCACCGTAGGCAGAGCGCAGGCAATCGCCAGACTCAACGCGGAAAAACGCAGCCGGGTGGAAAATGTCAGAGGCATGGTGCAACTCTCCGTATGTAATGAAACATATCAATAGATTTGCTGGCTGCCTGGATCACAAGATCGGGGTGGCTGGCGTTTGAGGATTCTGTGGTTATTTGGTCAGGATCAATTTCCCTGCCTTGGTCTGCCGCAGTTGATAGCGCTGGCCCTGATGGGTAATGAACGCGATGCCGTCGGCGCCGAGCAGCTGTGCGCTGTCGTAGCTGGGCGGCGCGTTTGCGCTGTGCTCGGTCGGGGCCGCGGCGGCGGGAGTTGGCGTGTTGGCAGTATCCATCATCTTTGTGCTTATAAAACAGACCATTAAATGGTAATTAATATCAAATTGAGAATCATTATCATGTGATGGAAAGGTTACATCAAGGAAAATTTTCTTACCGATGGAACCTTTTTGCCGAACGGACATCCGGCGACGGGCCGAACGCGCTCGGCCCGTAAAAAAGAGGGGATTATTTCAGCAGGGTTTCGATACGGTCGAACAGACGCTCAGGTTTGGTGATCGGCGCAAAGCGCGTGACACGTTGACCATCGGCGGTGAGCAGGAATTTGGTGAAATTCCATTTGATGCGGCGGCTGCCCAGAATGCCGGGCGCCAGGCGTTTCAGTTCGTTGAACAGCGGATGGGCGCCGGGGCCGTTGACCTCTATTTTGTTGAACAGCGGGAAACTGACGCCGTAGTTGAGGCTGCAAAAATTGGCGATCTCAAGCGGACTGCCCGGCTCCTGAGAACCAAACTGGTTGCAAGGGAAGCCGAGCACCATCAACCCGCGTTCGCGATAGTATTGCCACAAATTTTCCAGCCCGCGGTATTGCGGGGTGAAACCGCACTTGCTGGCGGTGTTGACCACCAGGTAAGCGCGCGCCGGGAAATCGCCCAGCGTTTTTTGCTCGCCCTGCAGCGTGACGCAGGGGATGGATAACAGAGAGTGAATCATGCCGGGGCTCCCAGTGCGTTGCGGCGGGTGTTAAAGGATTGCGATCAGTATAGATGAGCGAAACAGAGGAGATAAAGCCGGGGCGTGGCCCCGGCCTGCGATAGGCTAGAAGCGGCTATCGATGGCATCCGCCAGCATCGCCAGCAGTTGTTCGCTGTCGGACCAGCTCAGGCAAGGATCGGTGATCGACTGGCCATAGGTCAGCGGCTGGCCGGCGACGATTTTCTGCGTGCCTTCCACCAGGAAGCTTTCCGCCATCACGCCGGTGATGGCGGCAGAGCCGGCGCGGATCTGCTGGCAGACATTGTCGGCCACTTCCAACTGACGGCGATGCATCTTCTGGCAGTTGCCGTGGCTGAAGTCGATCACCAGGTGCTCCGGCAGATCGAATTCACGCAGGCTGTCACAGGCGGCGGCGATATCGCTGGCGTGGTAGTTCGGCGTTTTGCCGCCGCGCATGATGATGTGGCCGTACGGGTTGCCGCTGGTCTGGTAGATGGTCATCTGACCATGTTTGTCCGGCGACAGGAACATGTGCCCGGCACGCGCCGCGCGAATGGCGTCGATGGCGATGCGGGTGTTGCCGTCGGTGCCGTTTTTGAAGCCGACCGGGCAGGAGAGCGCCGAGGCCATTTCACGGTGGATCTGGCTTTCGGTGGTGCGCGCACCGATGGCGCCCCAGCTGATCAGATCGGCGATGTATTGGCCGACGACCATGTCCAGGAATTCGGTGGCGGTCGGCAGGCCGAGCTGGTTCACCTCCAGCAGCAGGCGGCGCGCCATTTCGATGCCGCGGTTGACCTGGAAGGTGCCGTCCAGTGCCGGATCGGAGATCAGGCCTTTCCAGCCGACAACGGTGCGCGGTTTTTCGAAGTAGGTGCGCATCACGATCTCCAGGCGATCCTGGTAGCGTTCGCGCAGGGCGTTCAGCCGGCCGGCGTAATCGACGGCGGCGTCGAGATCGTGGATGGAGCAGGGGCCGATCACCACCAGCAGGCGGCGGTCTTCACCGGTAAGGATTTTTTCAATGCGTTTACGTGACGCTGTCACGTTATCGGCGACGGCCGCCGAGATCGGCAGCTTATCCGCCAACGCTTGCGGCGTGACGAGGCTGTCGATGCGCGCGGTCCGCAGTTCATCTGTTTTGTGCATGTTGTTCCCTGGAAACTGTTCTTCTCTGCGGCAGGAGCGCCGGGAAGTGATGGCGATCACAATAACGCAAAAAGCGCTGAATTCAACCGTAGAGATTGCGTTCTGTTGATCAAAGCCGCGAAAAAAAGCACAAAAAAATCAGCTGCTGCTGAAATAAACGGCAGGCGGCGGGGCGCGATGGCCCCGCGGGGAAAGATCAGAACATGCGGCGGCTCATGCCGAGGATATCGAGGATTTTGGTGGAGATCTCTTCGACCGAATAGTTGGTGGTGTTGAGGTAGCGGATCTGGTTTTTGCGGAACAGCGCCTCGACCTCGGCGATTTCCATGCGGCACTGGCGCAAGGAGGCGTAACGGCTGTTTTCGCGCCGCTCTTCACGGATCGCCGCCAGGCGCTCCGGATCGATGGTCAGGCCGAATAATTTATGCTGAAACGGTTTCAGCGAGGCCGGCAGATGCAAATTGTCCATATCGTCGGCGATAAACGGGTAGTTGGCGGCGCGGATGCCGAACTGCATCGCCAGATAGAGGCTGGTGGGGGTTTTGCCGCAGCGCGAGACGCCGAGCAGGATCACCTGCGCCTGATCGAGGTTGCGCAGCGAAATGCCATCATCGTGCGCCAGGGTATAGTCGATGGCGGCGATGCGGGCGTCGTACTTGCCGAGATTGCTGGCGGTCAGGCCGTGGGTGCGGTTCGGCACCGGCGTCGGTTCCACATCCAGCTCGCCCTGCAGCGGGCCGACCAGCGCCTGCACGATATCCTGGCAGAAGCCCTGGCTCTGGACGATCACATCGCGCACTTCCGGCGAGATAATGGAGTAAAACACCAACGGGCGCACGCCGGTTTCATGGTAAATATCATCGATTTGCTGGCGAACTGCGCGCGCGCGGGCCTCGGTTTCGACAAACGGCAGGGTATAGGTGGTCGCCGTGACCGGGAACTGCGACAGCACCGCGTGTCCCAGCACTTCGGCGGTGATCGCCGTACCATCCGAAATATAAAAAACGCTTCTTTCCACCCGAGGCTCCTTACCTGAAAACGGTGTTCCTGCTGTCATCACTGTCAATATCATGGGCCGCAGACGATCCGTCGGTAAAGGGGCGAGAGAAAAAATTGTGACGGCGGGGCGATAAACCGCCATGCGGCGGCGCTGGCGGAAAGCGCGATTAGCGGCCATAAAAAGTGCGGCCCAGCGGCGCTTTTCCACCTGAAGCGCGAGTTTGCCGTTATTTTCACCAAAAACGGTAGCGTTTGCGCGGTCATTAAAACAGAAGTTTAAAAAGAACGTAATTTGTTGAGAACTAAGCTTTTCGTGCGTTTGGGAACGGTTCCCAGGCAAATCAGCCGGTTAGGA
The DNA here is from genome assembly GCF_052168895.1 of Serratia sp. CY37869. Classification (NCBI taxonomy): domain Bacteria; kingdom Pseudomonadati; phylum Pseudomonadota; class Gammaproteobacteria; order Enterobacterales; family Yersiniaceae; genus Serratia; species Serratia sp. CY37869. Next base: position 1,783,668 of record NZ_JBJNLU010000001.1, on the reverse strand, counting down.
CATTCTCTTAAAAACCACTTTCTTCAGTGGGTTGATCGATTCACCTTTCCATTTTCCCCGGATCAGTGTGCTAGTCTGATTCGGCTCCGCGTTTAGCGGCGCCGTAAAGCAAGCGAATTAAATCCGTCTTTACCCTACTGATAGCAATAAGGATTGTCTCGATGTCCAACAATGGCCCAGACTTGCGTAATGTGCTTTGGTACAACCAGCTTGGCATGCACGACGTTGACCGTGTCGGCGGCAAAAACGCTTCCCTCGGTGAAATGATCACCAATCTTTCCGATTTGGGCGTGGCCGTGCCGAACGGTTTTGCCACCACCGCGCAGGCGTTTAACGATTTCCTCGAACAAAGCGGTGTTAACCAGCGCATCTATCAGTTACTGGATCAGACTGACGTTGACGACGTTGCACAACTGGCCAAGGCCGGTGCCCAGATCCGCCAATGGGTGATCGACACGCCGTTCCACGCCGAGTTCGAGCGTGAAATTCATCAGGCTTACCAACAGCTCGCCGACGGCGAACCGGAAGCCTCCTTTGCGGTGCGCTCCTCCGCCACGGCGGAAGACATGCCGGACGCTTCCTTCGCCGGCCAGCAGGAAACCTTCCTCAACGTGCAGGGCATCGACGCCGTGATGGTGGCGATCAAGCACGTGTTCGCGTCGCTGTTCAATGACCGCGCCATCTCTTATCGCGTGCACCAGGGTTACGACCACCGCGGCGTCGCGCTGTCGGCGGGCGTACAGCGCATGGTGCGCTCCGATCTGGCCTCCTCGGGCGTGATGTTCACCATCGACACCGAGTCCGGCTTTGATCAGGTGGTGTTCATCACCTCCGCCTTCGGTCTGGGTGAGATGGTGGTGCAGGGCGCGGTGAACCCGGATGAGTTCTATGTGCACAAGCCGACGTTGCAAAAAGGCAAGCCGGCGATCGTGCGCCGCAACCTGGGCTCGAAAAAAATCCGCATGGTGTACGCGCCGTCGCAGGATCACGGCAAGCAGGTGCGCATCGAAGACGTGCCGGAAGCGCAGCGCAGCCGGTTCTCGCTGACCGATGACGAAGTGCAGGCGCTGGCGCATCAAGCGATCCTGATCGAAAAACATTACGGCCGCCCGATGGATATCGAGTGGGCGAAAGACGGCCACACCGGCAAACTGCTGATCGTGCAGGCGCGCCCGGAGACCGTTCGCTCCAACGAACAGACCATGGAACGCTATCAGCTGAACGGCTCCAGCCCGGTGCTGGTGGAAGGCCGCGCCATCGGTCATCGCATCGGCGCCGGTCCAGTGAAAGTGATTCACGATATCAGCGAAATGGATCGCATCCAGCCGGGCGACGTGCTGGTGACCGACATGACCGATCCGGACTGGGAGCCGATCATGAAGAAGGCCGCTGCGATCGTCACCAACCGCGGCGGGCGCACCTGCCACGCGGCGATCATCGCCCGTGAGCTGGGCATTCCGGCGGTAGTGGGCTGTGGCCACGCCACCGACGTGCTGAAAGACGGCCAGAAAGTCACCGTATCCTGTGCGGAAGGCGACACCGGCTTCGTTTACAGCGACATGCTGGACTTCAGCGTGCAGAGCTCCGAAGTGACCGAACTGCCGGATCTGCCGCTGAAGATCATGATGAACGTCGGCAACCCGGATCGCGCTTTCGACTTCGCGCGTTTGCCGAACGAAGGCGTGGGCCTGGCGCGGCTGGAATTCATCATCAACCGCATGATTGGCGTGCACCCGCGCGCGCTGCTGGAGTTCGATCAGCAAACGCCGGCGTTGCAAAACGAAATTCGCGCGTTGATGCAGGGCTATGACCACCCGGTCGAGTTCTACGTCGGTCGTTTGACCGAAGGGATCGCGACGCTGGGCGCCGCCTTCTGGCCGAAGCGCGTGATCGTGCGTCTGTCCGACTTCAAATCCAACGAGTACGCCAACCTGGTGGGCGGCGACAAGTATGAACCGCACGAAGAGAACCCGATGCTGGGCTTCCGCGGGGCCGGCCGCTACGTGGCCGACAGCTTCCGCGATTGCTTCGCGCTGGAGTGCGAAGCGGTGAAACGCGTGCGTAACGAAATGGGGCTGACCAACGTCGAAATCATGGTGCCGTTCGTGCGCACCGTGGCGCAGGCGGAAGCGGTGGTGGCCGAGCTGGCGCGTCAGGGGCTGAAGCGCGGCGAAAACGGGCTGAAAGTGATCATGATGTGCGAGATCCCGTCCAATGCGCTGCTCGCGGATCAGTTCCTTGAGCACTTCGACGGTTTCTCCATCGGCTCCAACGACATGACCCAGCTGGCGCTGGGGCTGGATCGCGACTCCGGCGTGGTGTCGGAACTGTTCGACGAACGCAACGACGCGGTGAAAGCGCTGCTGTCGATGGCGATCCAGGCGGCCAAACGCCACGGCAAATACGTCGGTATCTGCGGCCAGGGGCCGTCCGACCATGAAGACTTCGCCGAGTGGTTGATGGAGCAGGGCATCGATAGCCTGTCGCTCAATCCGGATACCGTAGTGCAGACCTGGATCAACTTGTCGAAAAAGAAATAAGGCTTCGGCGTTGCTAAGGCATTAATACCCGGCCGCAGTTTACGCTGCGGCCTTTTTATTTCTGAATGTAAATAACGGCGCGTTAAATAATCAATTTGGCGAAAAAAGAATAAAAAAAAGCCCATCGTAGGAGATGGGCAAAGACTACACACAGCAATTCACATGTATGGCATTACATTGTTCAGAAAGGTTGCTTTAAAATCAGTGATTTGAAGCAATAGATGGCCATAATACTAGATATTTGAACGCGACTAGTCATTAAGAATCATCCTAATCGATAGCGGTATCACCATTTATTTGCGGGCGTTATCTCTTTTTGCATTTTGCAGCAAACACGGATTTACATTGCACCTTTCCATTTGCCGCGCCTTAATCAATAAACAACGGCATTATATTTGGCGAAGATATTACCCGAATGAGGTAGGCGTAGTGAGAGGGGAAACTCTTCCGCCCGGCGATGCGGGCGGAAGGGAGGGCGATTAACGTTTTTCCAGTTCTTCGATCACTTGCTCCGGCGCGGTGGTCGGCTCCGGCGCTTCATCCATCCAGGCGGTCAGCAGTCGATAAGACACCGCCAACACTACCGGGCCGATGAACAGGCCGATCATGCCGAAGGCCAGCAAACCGCCGATAACGCCGGACAGGATCAGCAGCAGCGGCAGATCGGCGCCCATGCGGATCAGCACCGGGCGCAGCACGTTATCCAGCGTGGCCACCACGCAGCTCCAGACCAGCAGCACGGTGCCCCAGGTGGTGTCGCCGTGCCAGTACAGCCAAATGATGGCCGGCACCAGCACCAACAGCGGCCCCAATTGCGCCACACAGCAGATGAAGATCAGCATCGTCAACAGGGTGGCGGCCGGAATGCCGCTTATCGCCAGACCGATGCCGCCCAGCACCGACTGCACCAGCGCCGTCACTACCACGCCCAGCGCGACCGCGCGGATCGCCTGGCCGCCCAGCAGCACCGCCGCATCGCCGCGCGCGGAACCGAGGCGTACCGCAAAGTGGCGGATACCCAGCGCGACCTGTTCGCCGCGCGCGTACAACAAGGCGCTGAACAGCAGCATCAGCGCGCAGTGCAGCAGCAGGCGGCCGATATGCGCCGCCTGCGCCACGAACCAGGTGGCGGTCTGGCCGAAGTATGGCTGTACCTTCGCCAGCAGCGCGGCGCCGCCGGCGTTAACCAGCGTATGGTAGCTGGTATAGAGCTTGTCGCCGATCATCGGGACGGATTGCAGCCAAGCGAGGTCGGGAATATGCAGCTTGCCTGGCGAGCTGGCCCAGGCGATCAACGGCGCGCTGTTATCCACCACGCTGCTGATCAGCAGGGAGATGGGCAGAATGAACAGCAGGATCAACAGCAGGGTCATGACCAGCACCGCCAGCGAGCGGCGTCCCCACAGCAGCTTTTGCAGTTTGAGCAGCAGCGGCCAGGTGGCGATAACCACCATGCCCGCCCAGGCGAAGCCGAGAATAAACGGTTGGATCACCCAGAAACAGGCGACGATCATGATGGCGATAAACAGCACGCCGAAAATAATTCGCGGTAAGTCGTAACGCGATTGCGGGAGTGGCATCAGTGGGTTCTCATCCTGGTCAATTAAATCCCTGGCACCAGCGAATCGGGGTGCCTGTCGGTCGGTTTATCACCGCCGGGCGGCCGCCTGTGGCGGCGCTCGCAGGGCGGTAATAATGTGAATGCCTTCACTAAACGAGTATGTTAGTTTTTAGTGTCACTAAAAAATAGGGTGGGTCTGAATTAAAGGCCCGATTCAGCGTACATCAGCGCATAAAAAATAGACGGACAGGGTCAAAAAAGCGAATGATCCCACAGATTTCTCAGGCGCCCGGCCTCGTTCAACGGGTGCTCGACTTTTTGGAAGCACTGAAGCAAAACGGATTCAACGGCGATACCGCCACCAGCTACGCCGACCGGCTGACGATGGCCACCGACAACAGCATTTACCAGCTGTTGCCCGATGCGGTGGTGTTTCCCCGTTCCACCGCCGACGTGGCGTTGATCGCCCGCCTGGCGGGGGAAGAGCGTTTCAATACGCTGACCTTCAGCCCGCGCGGCGGCGGCACCGGCACCAACGGTCAGTCGCTAAATACCGGCATCGTGGTCGATATGTCGCGTCATATGAACCGCATTCTGGAGATCAACGTCGAACAGGGCTGGGTGAAAGTCGAAGCCGGGGTCATCAAGGATCAGCTGAATCAATATTTGCGGCCGTTCGGCTACTTCTTCTCGCCGGAACTGTCCACCAGCAACCGCGCCACCTTGGGCGGCATGATCAACACCGACGCCTCCGGCCAGGGCTCGCTGGTATACGGCAAAACCTCCGATCACGTGTTGGGCCTGCGGGCGGTGCTGCTGGGCGGCGAGATGATCGACACCCGCGCCATGCCGACGGCGCTGGCGGAAACGATTGCCCTGGAAGAGACCGCCGAAGGGCGCATCTACCGCACGGTGCTTAATCGCTGCCGCGAGCAGCGCGCGCTGATCCTGGAAAAATTCCCCAAACTCAACCGCTTCCTCACCGGCTACGACCTGCGCCACGTGCTGAGCGACGATCTGCAAACCTTCGATCTGACGCGCATCCTCACCGGTGCGGAAGGCACGCTGGCCTTTATCACCGAAGCGCGGCTGGACATTACGCCGCTGCCGAAGGTGCGTCGTCTGGTTAACGTGAAATACGACTCCTTCGACTCGGCGCTGCGCAATGCGCCCTTTATGGTCGAGGCCAAGGCGCTGTCGGTGGAAACCATCGACTCCAAGGTGCTGAATCTGGCGCGTGAAGATATCGTTTGGCATTCGGTAAGCGAACTGATCGCCGACGTGCCGGATAAAGAGATGCTTGGGCTGAACATCGTCGAATTCGCCGGCGACGACCGCGCGCTGATCGACGGCCAGATGGAGACCCTGTGCCAACGGCTGGATGAACTGATCGCCCAGCGGCAGGCCGGCGTGATCGGGTACCAGATCTGCGGCGACCTGGCGGGCATCGAGCGCATTTACAACATGCGCAAGAAGGCGGTCGGGCTGCTGGGCAACGCCAAAGGGCGCGCCAAGCCGATCCCGTTCGCCGAGGATACTTGCGTGCCGCCGCAGCACCTGGCGGACTATATCGTCGAGTTCCGCCAACTGCTCGACGACCACAAGCTGAGCTATGGCATGTTCGGCCACGTCGATGCCGGGGTGCTGCACGTGCGTCCGGCGCTCGACATGTGCGACCCCCAGCAGGAAGTGCTGATGAAGCAGATCTCCGATCGGGTGGTGGCGCTCACCGCCAAATACGGCGGCCTGCTGTGGGGCGAGCATGGCAAGGGGTTCCGCGCCGAGTACAGCCCTGAATTCTTCGGGGAAACGCTGTACGAGGAGCTGCGCCGCATCAAGACGGCGTTTGATCCGGATAACCGGCTGAACCCGGGCAAGATCTGTGCGCCGCTGGCGGTGGATGCGCCGATGATGCAGGTGGATGCGGTCAAACGCGGCACCTTCGATCGCCAGATCCCGGTCGAGGTGCGCACCTCGTTCCGCGGCGCGCTGGAGTGTAACGGCAACGGCCTGTGCTTCAACTTCGACGTGCGCAGCCCGATGTGCCCGTCGATGAAGATCAGCGGCAACCGCATTCATTCGCCGAAAGGGCGGGCGACGCTGGTGCGCGAGTGGCTGCGTCTGTTGGCCGAGCAGGGCATCGATCCGTTGGCGCTGGAGAAACAGCTGCCGCAGCAGCGCCTCAGCTTGCGCGGTCTAATCGAGAAAACCCGCAACAGCTGGCATGCCGGTAAGGGCGAGTACGACTTTTCGCACGAAGTGAAAGAGGCGATGTCCGGCTGTCTGGCCTGCAAGGCCTGTTCCACCCAGTGCCCGATCAAAATTGACGTGCCGGGGTTCCGTTCGCGCTTCCTGCAGCTTTACCATACCCGCTACCTGCGCCCGGTGAGCGACTACATGGTCGCCGGCGTAGAGAGCTATACCCCATTGATGGCCCGCGCGCCGAAGGTGTTCAACTTCTTCTTCCGCCAGCCGTGGCTGCGGGAGATGAGCCGCAACGCCGTCGGCATGGTCGATCTGCCGCTGTTGTCCAGCCCGACGCTGCGTCAGCAGCTGTCAGGCCACCGGGCGACCACGCTGACGCTGGAACAGTTGGAAGGGTTGAACGCCGAGCAACGCGAAGAACACGTGCTGATTGTTCAGGATCCGTTCACCAGCTATTACGACGCCAAAGTGGTGGCGGATTTCGTCCGGCTGGTGGAAAAGCTTGGCTATAAACCGGTGCTGCTGCCGTTCTCGCCGAACGGCAAGGCGCAGCATGTGAAGGGCTTCCTGACGCGGTTCGCCCGCACCGCGCGCAAAACCGCCGATTTCCTCAACCGCGTGGCGCAGCTCGGCATGCCGCTGGTGGGCGTCGATCCGGCGCTGGTGCTGTGCTATCGCGACGAATACCGCGAGATCCTCGGCGCCGAGCGCGGCGATTTTCAGGTGCAGCTGGTGCATGAATGGTTGCAACAGCGGATCGCGGATCGCGCCGAACAGCCGGCGACCGGCGAACCCTGGTATCTGTTCGGTCACTGCACTGAAACCACCGCGCTGCCGGCCAGCGGCCAACAGTGGGCGGCGATCTTCGCCCGCTTCGGCGCCAAACTGGAGAACGTCAGCGTCGGCTGCTGCGGCATGGCCGGCACTTACGGCCATGAAGCCAAGAACCTGCAAAACTCGCTCGGCATTTATGAGCTATCATGGCATCCGACGCTGCAGCGTTTGCCGCGTCAGCGCTGCCTGGCGACCGGCTATTCCTGCCGCAGCCAGGTGAAACGCATTGAGGGCAATGGCGTGCGCCACCCATTACAGGCACTTCTGGAGATGATTGAGTGAAATTGTGGAAACGTGAAACATCGCTGGAGCAGCTGAACCGCGCCGGCGACGGCTGCATGGTCAGCCATGTGGGCATCGAGTTTACTCAGCTGGGCGAGGATTTCCTGGAGGCCACCATGCCGGTGGACGGCCGCACCCGGCAGCCGTTCGGGCTGTTGCACGGCGGGGCGTCGGTGGTGCTGGCGGAATCGATGGGATCGATGGCCGGCTACCTGTGCAGCGAAGGCGAACAGAAGGTGGTGGGGCTGGAGATCAACGCCAACCACCTGCGGGCGGTGTTCGATGGCCAGGTGCGCGGGGTGTGCCGCGCGCTGCACGTTGGCCGCCGTCATCAGGTGTGGCAGATAGAGATCTTCGACGCGCGCGATCGGCTGTGCTGCACCTCGCGTCTGACCACGGCGGTCATCGACTGATCCCCGCCGGTTTCCGCAGGCGATCGGCCTGCGGAGCGCTTCGTTTTACAGCTGAAACGGCACGCGTTTGACGAAGTCCTTCTGAAACGCGTTCGCCTTCTCCCAGGTGCCTTCCATCGCATATTTTTGGCAGATCAGCGTCAGCGTGTGGCGGGCGAAGTGGTAGCTTTGCACCCGAAACAGCTGGCAGCGCTGCGGATTGTTGATCTCGACGATCAGCCGGTTGTGCAGCTTGCTGAGCGCGTGCAGATAGCTGTCATCATCGCCGTTCTCCAGGCACAGATTGGCCATGGTGAGGCTGACGCTGTTGTACCGCTTCAGATGATCAATATTGCATTCCGGGCGGCGCAGCGCCGCTTCGGCCATATAAAAGTCCACCGTGGCGTCGCGCACGCTGAATTTGTAGTCATCAATCTTGCCCAGCAACCATGCGTTGATCGAAAGAGTCATTGGCTTCGCGCTCAAATTCAAATTGAATGATAATCATTATCATATAAACTGCCGCGTTGCCGATCAATCCCCGTGGCGGCGTTTTTTCATTCCATGGGGGTAAAAGGCCATCGACGGCCCAACTTAACCCAGAGCGACTAAACTTTAACTTAAAGGCCGCGCCTTGCGCCGCGGCGCAAAATGCCGATAAACGCACATTTACGACAGACAGAATGCAGAAATAGGTATTTTCTATGAATGTTTAGATCGGCAACGCACCGCGGCGCTGTAACGCTGACGGGCCACCGGGGAGTGCGGTACGGTGATGCAGGATAAAGAACAAATTCATAGGGATAGCATGCACGCCTTGCCGCCACACGCCGCAAGCCGCCACGGATGTCCCGCTGGCTTGCCGCACGCCGCAGCGAAAAACCGCGCTCGCGGCGGATACCCCCGCAAAACAAACGGTTGAAGTGATAATCGTTATCACTAACATATAAGTAACCCAGATTGGCTGTGGCCAAACACGAGTGTGAGGTAGACCCTATGCAAACGGAAAATGTCGGCACTTTTTCTTTGGACGAGAATGTCTGGCAAGGCATTTCGCTCAGCGACAGCGCCGTACGACAAATAACGAAACTGATGCAGCAGGATCCGCAGGTGAAAGGGCTGCAGCTAGGGGTAAAACAATCCGGCTGCGCCGGCTTTGCCTATGTGCTGGATCTGACCCGCGAACCCGCCGATGACGATCTGCTGTTTGAGCGCGACGGCGCCAAACTCTATGTGCCGCTGAAGGCGATGCCGTTTATTGACGGCACCACGGTAGATTATGTCCGCGAAGGGCTGAATCAGATATTCAAATTCAATAACCCTAAAGCTCAGCATGCCTGCGGGTGCGGCGAGAGTTTTGGCGTTTGAGCGATGCAATCAACATGACACGAAGCAATGTAGAAATGCCTAATGAAGTGCAGGCTTGGGTCAGCGAAGGTCGCTACAAAGAAGGTTTCTTCACCCAGCTGGCAACCGATGAGTTGGCCAAGGGCATCAACGAAGAGGTGGTGCGCGCTATCTCGGCCAAGCGCAACGAACCCGAGTGGATGCTGGAATTCCGCCTCGAGGCCTACCGCGCCTGGCTGCAGATGGAAGAGCCCCACTGGCTGAAGGCCAATTACGAACGCCTTAACTACCAGGACTACAGTTACTATTCGGCGCCGTCCTGCGGCAGCTGCGACGACGCCTGCGGTTCGCAGCCCGGCGCCGAGCAGCAACCGGGCGCGGCGACGGAAAAAGATTACCTGACCAGCGAAGTGGAGCTGGCGTTCAACCAGCTCGGCGTGCCGGTGCGTGAGGGCAGCGAGGTGGCGGTGGACGCTATCTTCGACTCGGTCTCGGTCGCCACCACTTACCGTGAAAAATTGGCGGAAAGCGGGGTGATCTTCTGCTCGTTCGGCGAAGCGATCCAGGAATACCCGGAGCTGGTGCGCCAGTATCTGGGGCGCGTGGTGCCGTCCAACGATAACTTCTTCGCCGCGCTGAACGCCGCGGTGGCCTCCGACGGCACCTTTGTCTACGTGCCGAAGGGTGTGCGCTGTCCGATGGAGCTGTCGACCTACTTCCGCATTAATGCCGCCAAAACCGGCCAGTTCGAGCGCACCATTCTGATCGCCGACGAAGGCAGCTATGTCAGCTACATCGAAGGCTGTTCCGCCCCGGTGCGCGACAGCTATCAGCTGCATGCGGCGGTGGTGGAAGTGATCCTGCATAAAGACGCCGAAGTGAAATACTCGACGGTGCAGAACTGGTTCTCCGGCGGCGAGAGCAAGGGCGGCATCCTCAACTTCGTCACCAAGCGCGCGCTGTGCGAAGGCGCCGGCTCGAAAATGTCCTGGACCCAGTCGGAAACCGGCTCGGCCATCACCTGGAAATACCCGAGCGTGATCCTGCAGGGCGACAATTCGATCGGCGAATTCTTCTCGGTGGCGCTGACCAGCGGCCATCAGCAGGCGGACACCGGCACCAAGATGATCCACATCGGCAAAAACACCAGGTCGACCATCATCGCCAAAGGCATTTCCGCCGGGCACAGCGAGAACACCTATCGCGGCCTGGTGAAAATCCTGCCGGGGGCGGAAAACGCCCGTAACTTTACCCAGTGCGACTCGATGCTGATCGGGCCGGACAGCGGCGCCCATACGTTCCCTTACGTTGAAGCGCGCAACAACAGCGCGCAGCTGGAGCACGAAGCCACCACCTCGAAGATTGGCGACGACCAGCTGTTCTACTGCTTGCAGCGGGGCATCAGCGAGGATGACGCCATTTCGATGATCGTCAACGGTTTCTGCAAGGACGTTTTCTCCGAGCTGCCGCTGGAGTTCGCCGTCGAGGCGCAGAAACTTTTGGCCATCAGCCTGGAACACAGCGTGGGCTAATCGCCGCATTTTTAGCGCCGTCGGCGCTATCTGAGGACACAGCATGTTAAGCATCAAGAATTTGAAAGTGAGCGTGGAAGGCAACGAGATCCTCAAGGGATTGGATCTGGAGATCAAACCGGGCGAAGTGCACGCCATCATGGGGCCGAACGGCTCGGGCAAGAGCACGTTGTCCGCCACGCTGGCCGGGCGTGAAGAGTACGAAGTGACCGAAGGGGAAGTCACCTTCAAGGGCAAGGACCTGCTGGAGTTGGATCCGGAAGATCGCGCGGGCGAAGGCGTGTTCCTGGCGTTCCAGTACCCGGTGGAGATCCCCGGCGTCAGCAACCACTTCTTCCTGCAGACGTCGGTCAACGCGGTGCGCAAATACCGCGAACAGGAGCCGCTGGATCGCTTCGATTTCGCCGATTTCATCGAAGAGAAGATCGCGCTGCTGGATATGCCGGCCGATCTGCTGACCCGTTCGGTCAACGTCGGTTTCTCCGGCGGCGAGAAAAAGCGCAACGACATTCTGCAGATGGCGGCGCTGGAGCCGGATCTGTGCATTCTCGATGAAACCGACTCCGGTCTGGACATCGATGCGCTCAAAATCGTCGCCAACGGCGTCAACTCGCTGCGGGACGGCAAGCGCGCCTTTATCATCGTCACGCACTACCAGCGCATTTTGGACTACATCCAGCCGGATTACGTACACGTGCTGTCCCAGGGGCGCATCGTCAAATCCGGCGATTTCTCGCTGGTGAAACAGTTGGAGGAGCAAGGCTATGGCTGGCTTACCGACCAACAGTAACGCCAACGCGTTGCAGCAGCTGTATCGTCTGTTCGAAGGCCGCGGCGGCGAGCGTTCGCCCCATGCGCTGGCGCATTGGCAGCAGGCGCTGCGCCTCGGCTGGCCGACGCGCAAACATGAGAACTGGAAATACACGCCGCTCGAGGGGCTGCTGGAGCAGCACTTCCTTGAGCCGCAGCCCGCATCCGTGAACGCCGCGCAGCTCGAGGCGCTGGCGCTCGGTATCGACGCCTGCCGGCTGGTGTTTATCGACGGTCGCTACAGTGCCGCGCTCAGCGATGGCGATCTGGGCGACTACCAGTTCGAGCTGACCGCCTACGGCACGCCGCAGGCGCTGCCGGAGCCCATTCAGCCCGAAGTCTTCCTGCATCTGACCGAAAGCCTGGCGCAGGAAACCAGCCTGATCCGTCTGCCGGCCGGTAAAGCCCCCACACGGCCGCTGTACCTGCTGCATATCAGCAGCGGCCGCGGCGTGACGGGGGAAGTGAATACCGTGCATCATCGTCATCATCTGGAGATTGGGCGCGGGGCCGAGGCGGAAGTGATCGAACACTATGTCAGCCTGAGCGAGGCCGCGCACTTTACCGGCGCGCGCCTGACCGCCAACGTGGCGGACAACGCCGGGCTGTTGCACTGCAAGCTGGCGTTTGAAAGCCGGCCGAGCTACCACTTTGCCCATAACGATCTGGTCATCGGCCGCGACGCGCGGGTGAAAAGCGACAGCTTCCTGTTGGGCGCCGGCCTGACGCGCCACAACACCAGCGCGCAGCTGAACGGCGAAGGCGCCAATCTGGTGATCAACAGCCTGGTGCTGCCGGTGGGCAAGGAGATCTGCGATACCCGCACCTATCTGGAACACAACAAGGGCTACTGCGAAAGCCGCCAGCTGCATAAAACCGTGGTCAGCGATCGCGGCAAAGCGGTGTTCAACGGCATGATCAAAGTGGCCAAACACGCCATCAAAACCGACGGGCAGATGACCAACCACAATCTGTTGTTGGGGAAAGTGGCGGAAGTGGATACCAAGCCGCAGCTGGAGATCTACGCTGACGACGTTAAGTGCAGCCACGGTGCCACCGTGGGGCGTATCGATGAAGAACAGCTGTTTTATCTGCAGTCGCGCGGCATCGACAAACGCGCGGCGCAGCAGATGATTATCTTCGCCTTCGCCGCCGAGCTGACCGAAGGCATCGCCAACGACACCATCCGGGAACGGGTGCTGGCGCGCATCGCCCAGCGTCTGCCGGGGGAGGCTGCATGAGTTATCCGATTGAACGCGTGCGCAGCGATTTTCCACTGCTGGCGCGTGAGGTGAACGGCCAACCGCTGGCCTATCTCGACAGCGCCGCCAGCGCGCAGAAACCGCAGGCGGTGATCGACCGCGAGCTGGAGTTCTACCGCCACGGTTATGCGGCGGTGCATCGCGGCATCCACACCCTGAGCGCCGAGGCGACTCAGCAGATGGAAGCGGTGCGGGAGCAGGCGGCGCGCTTTATCAACGCCGCTTCGGCGGAAGAGATGGTGTTCGTCAAGGGCACCACCGAAGGCATCAATCTGGTGGCCAACAGCTTTGGCCGCCACCTGCTGCAGCCGGACGATGCGATTCTCATCACCGAGATGGAGCACCACGCCAACATCGTGCCGTGGCAGATGCTGGCGCAGGAGCGCGGTCTGCAGCTGCGGGTGTGGCCGCTACAGCCGGACGGTACGCTGGATCTGGCGCGGCTGCCGGAACTGGTCGATGCGTCCTGTAAACTGCTGGCGCTGACCGAGGTCTCCAACGTGCTGGGCACCGTCAACCCGGTGCGCGACATTATCGCCCGCGCCAGAGCCCTGGCGCCGGATCTGACGGTGTTGGTGGACGGCGCGCAGGCGGTGATGCACCAGCGCGTCGATGTTCAGGCGCTGGACTGCGATTTTTACGTGTTTTCCGGCCATAAGCTGTATGGCCCTTCCGGCATCGGCATGCTGTATGGGCGCCAGGCGCTCCTGCAGCAGATGCCGCCGTGGGAAGGGGGCGGTTCGATGATCCGTCAGGTCAGCCTGACGGCGGGCACCACCTTCGCCGATCCGCCCTGGCGCTTCGAGGCCGGTTCGCCGAATACCGCCGGCATCATGGGGCTGGGCGCGGCGTTCGATTACGTCGAAGCCCTGGGGCTGAATGCGATCCGCGATTATGAACAGTCGCTGATGCATTACGCGCTTGAGGCGCTCAAGCAGGTGCCGACGTTGAAAATCTATGGTCCGGCGCATCGGGCCGGGGTGATTGCCTTCAATTTGGGGGAACACCACGCCTATGACGTCGGCAGCTTCCTCGATCAGTACGGCATCGCCATTCGCACCGGCCACCATTGCGCCATGCCGCTGATGGCGTTTTATCAGGTGCCGAGCATGTGCCGCGCGTCGCTGGCGTTATATAATACCCGCGAAGAGGTGGACCGGCTGGTGGCCGGGCTGCAACGCATTCATCAGCTGTTAGGCTAGCCGGGGCGCGTCCTCGGCGGTACAAAAGGATCCCCATGGCGAATTTGCCGGACAAAGACAAATTGGTGCGTAATTTCTCCCGCTGTTTGAACTGGGAGGAGAAATACCTGTACGTGATTGAACTCGGCGCCAAATTGCCGCCGCTGGACGAGGCCGAGCGGCAGGCCGAGAACCTGATTTCCGGCTGCCAGAGCCAGGTGTGGATCGTGATGCGCTGCGATGAGCAAGGGCAGGTCGAATTCCATGGCGATAGCGACGCGGCGATCGTCAAAGGGCTGCTGGCGGTGGTGTTTATTCTTTATCGTCAATTGACACCACAGCAAATCGTCGAGCTCGACGTGCGGCCGTTTTTCACCGAGCTGGCGCTCAGCCAACATCTGACGCCTTCGCGCTCGCAGGGGCTGGAGGCGATGATCCGCGCCATTCGCAGTAAAGCCGCTCAGCTGGCCTGATCCTTAACGCCACTGCTCTTTAAAGGCTCATTGATATATTCGCTTTGTCAATGAGTCTTTACAATCCGCCGTTTTCCCCAGGGTTCATCCCCCAATTCAGTGATATTTCAGCAGCTTACCCATTGACGTTTCGTTGACAATCAACGACGGCGATTACGTTATAACGTGTTGATTTTTAGAGAACTTATTGCCTTTGATGCCAGCGTTGCTAGTATTAATCAGGTATTGTCTGATTTACCCACCGCCAGGCGCTCGTTAGCCTTGGGGGCGAACCGTCATAAAAAATATAGGGATGATAATGAAACGTGCGTTGAGTTTAATGGGCATGGTCTTCGCCACCGTACTGGCCGGCACGCAGGCCGCCAGTGCGACCGAATACCCGCTGCCGCCGCCGGACAGCCGTCTGATCGGCGAAAACACCACTTATACCGTGCCAAACGACGGCCGTCCGCTGGAGGCGATCGCCGCCGACTACAAGATTGGCCTGCTGGGCATGCTGGAAGCCAACCCCGGCACCGACCCGTTCCTGCCCAAGCCAGGCACGGTGCTGACCATTCCGACCCAAATGCTGCTGCCTGACACCAAGCGTGAAGGGATCATCGTCAACCTGGCCGAGCTGCGCCTTTACTACTATCCGAAAGGCGAGAATAAAGTGATCGTCTATCCGATCGGTATCGGCCAGACCGGGATGCACACGCCGCTTGAGGTGACTTCCATCAGCCAAAAGATCCCTAACCCGACCTGGACGCCCACCGCCAACATCCGCAAGCGCTATCAATCCCAGGGCGTGACGCTGCCTGCGGTGGTGCCGGCCGGCCCTGAGAACCCGATGGGGCTGTTCGCCCTGCGTCTGGCGATGGGGCGCGGTGAATACCTGATCCACGGCACCAACGCCAACTTCGGTATCGGCATGCGCGTCAGCTCCGGCTGTATTCGCCTGCGTCCGACGGATATCGAGGCGCTGTTCAACATGGTGCCGCGCGGTACGCGGGTGCAGGTGATCAACGATCCGGTGAAGATTTCGGTCGAGCCGGACGGCAAACGCTATGTGGAAGTGCACCAGCCGCTGTCGCGGGTGGAAAGCGACGATCCGCAGACCATGCCGATCGCGTTGTCTAAAGCGGAGAAAGCCTTTGCTGCCGATGGGCAAACCGATCGCGCCGTGTTCGATAGCGCGGTTGTCCGCCGCTCTGGCATGCCGGTGCTGGTCAACGTAGGGGAGAGCCCGTCTGAGGTGAGTTTAACGCCTGCAGCGGCTCCTGCGGCGAAAAAGAGCCCATTCAAGGCAGCGCCAATCAGCTCGGTGAACTAAGTTTGCCGGATTGAGCGGTCGAAGAGGGGTTCAGCGTGCTGAACCTCTTTTTTTTGCCCGCCGAGCTGGAAAGCCCAGGCGACAAACAGGCAAAAAAAAACGGCGCACAATGTGCGCCGTTTTCAATAACCAAAGCTATCTTACTTTTTGTAAGCGTGAGCTTGGTTGTCCAGACGCTGGTTAGCGCGTGCTGCGTCGTCTTTAGCCGCTTGAACGTCAGAACGCATTGCGTTCACGTCGTTGCTCAGCTGATCAACTTTAGCGTTCAGAGTCTGAACGTCAGAAGACAGTTGATCGATTTTAGCGTTGCTAGAGCAGCCAGCCAGCAGAGTGGAACCCAGGATTACCGCGCCCAGTACCAGTTTAGTACGATTCATTATAACACCCTCTAGATTGAGTTAATCTCCATGTAGCGTTACAAGTATTACACAAACTTTTTTCGAAAGAGAATAATTTTTTAGTGTTGAGGTGCTTTATTTTGATCGTTCGCTCAAACTTGCATCTGGTTTTACAAATTAGTTAAAAAAACGAGGGAAAACAGCCGGCTTCCATGGGACTACTCCGATTTGTTATTAGCTAAATAATGAGCAGATCGCGGTTGCGTTTTGAGAAAAATAGTTTACTGCCGATAAAAAAAACGCCGCAAAGCGGCGTTTTGATCAAGATAATTATGTCACGTTTTATATTACAGCACGTGTACCGAGGCGGTGTTGGTGGTGCCGCTCGGCACCAGCGCGCCGGAAACCATCACCACGACGTCGCCTTTTTGCGCCAGGCCGCTGGCCAGCGCGGCTTCTTTACCAATGCGGTAGAAGTCATCGGTGGAGGCGATTTCTTTGACCATCTGCGGGATAACGCCCTTGCTCAGCACCAGCTGATGCGCGGTGGTCTGGTTGGTGGTCAGCGCCAGGATCACGGCGTTCGGGAAGTATTTACGCACGGATTTCGCTGACTTGCCGCCGCTGGTGGCGACGACGATCAGCGGTGCGTCCAGTTTTTCGGCGGTTTCAACCGCGCCGCGGCATACCGCTTCGGTGATGCGCAGCTTGCGGCGATCGTTCAGGGTATCGATGCGGCTTGGCATCACGCGATCGGTGCGTTCGCAGATGGTCGCCATGATGTTGACCGCTTCCAGCGGGTATTTGCCCTTGGCGCTTTCGCCGGACAGCATGACGGCGTCGGTGCCGTCCAGAATGGCGTTGGCGACGTCACCGGCTTCCGCACGGGTAGGGCGCGGGTTCTTGATCATGGAATCGAGCATCTGGGTGGCGGTGATCACCACTTTACGCGCACGGTTGCATTTTTCGATCATCATCTTCTGGGCGAAGATCACTTCTTCTACCGGGATTTCAACGCCCAGATCGCCGCGGGCAACCATGATGCCGTCGGACGCTTCGAGAATTTCGTCGAAGTTGTTCAGGCCTTCCTGGTTCTCGATCTTGGAGATGATCTGGATCTGCTCGCCGCCGTGCGCTTTCAGGTGCTCGCGGATCTCCAGCACGTCGGAGCGTTTACGGATGAAGGACGCCGCCACGAAGTCGACGCCTTGCTCGCAGCCGAAGATCAGGTCGCGTTTGTCTTTCTCGGCCAGCGCAGGCAGCTGGATGGACACGCCCGGCAGGTTGACGCCTTTGTTCTCGCCCAGGTCGCCGTTGTTCAGCACCTTGCAAACGACTTCGTTCTCGGTCACGTTGGTGACTTCCATGCCGATCAGGCCGTCGTCAACCAGCACGGTGTTGCCGATCTTCAGGTCGGCGGCGAAGCCGGCGTAGGTCACCGCCACGCGTTCGCTGTTGCCGATCACGCTCTGGTCGGTGGTGAAGGTGAAGGTTTGGCCGGCGACCAGAGAGGCGTCTTTGCCGCCTTCCAGTTTCATGGTGCGAATTTCCGGGCCTTTGGTATCCAGCAGGATGCCGGCGTTGATACCGGTTTTCGCCATCACGGCGCGCATGTTCTTGATGCGGTTGCCGTGCTCTTCATAGTCGCCGTGAGAGAAGTTGAGACGCATCACGTTCATGCCCGCATTGAGCAGGTTGGTCAGCATTTCTTCCGATTCGGTTTTTGGACCGATGGTACAAACAATTTTGGTCTTTTTCATGGCGGAGTTTTCTACAAGTTGTGATGGATAAAAAAACGAATTTGACCGGCGTTGTTTACGCCGATAGGGAATTTGAGCCGTGCCTGGTGGTGAAAAACATAGTTAAGGATAGGTGACGACAGTTGATGTGGGGCGGAAAAATTCAGCCCGCGCGGGGGCGCGGGGATGCTGCGCAACGGGGTGAGATTAAATCGTGTTGTTATTGCGTTTTCGCAGATCAAGGGCTGAAACCATTCAACTGATAGACGTTGCGCATTATAAAGGCTAAGCGGCGGGAAACAAAATAAAAAACCGCGGCGGTGCGGCGGATATGTCAAAACGAGGGCAAATGTGGCGCAAATGCAACGCGTTGCGTACGGCTTGTTGCGCAAATAACCTTGCTGTAAATGCGGCTTAGCGCGTTTGCGGGATTTCCAGCAGCACACCGGCGCTCAGGCAGAAGCAGCCGCTGGCGACGTTGGCCGGCAGGGTCAGGCTCTCGCCGGTCCGCACTATCCGCGTGTCGCCGCCGAGGGTGAACTCGAATTCACCCGATATCACCCGGGTTTGCAGCGCGTGCGCGGGCTTTTGCAGCTGGCCGAAGGCCCCGGTCTCGAAACGCACTTCCGCTGCCGGCGAACCGTCGCTCATCACGCCTTCACGACGGGCAAGGCCATTGTCGAGCAGTAAAAAGGGGGTGTTGGCGGTGAAGGTGGTCATGTGGCGTTCCTGATGGCTGATGGCGGTAGTTCGGCGCAATCGACATGAAAAATCGAGCGGTCGGGCAGAGACGAAACAGCGAGAATTATAACGCGATAGGGGGAGAGGTGAATCAGCAATATGGTGCGTCCGAGTGGACTCGAACCACCGACCCCCACCATGTCAAGGTGGTGCTCTAACCAACTGAGCTACGGACGCACTGCACTGCTTGTGAAATTTGGTGCGTCCGAGTGGACTCGAACCACCGACCCCCACCATGTCAAGGTGGTGCTCTAACCAACTGAGCTACGGACGCACTGTACTGCTTCTGGAATTTGGTGCGTCCGAGTGGACTCGAACCACCGACCCCCACCATGTCAAGGTGGTGCTCTAACCAACTGAGCTACGGACGCATCTTTTCCTGTCTGTCATGGCTGACAGCGGGGACGAATATTAACGAGCTACCCGCGTGCTGGCAAGGGGAAAAACGCAATTTTATTCGGTATTTCACGCGATTGCTGAGGTTGTGCGCAGACAGGCGTTTTTTTCCGCAACCCGCTGCCCGGCCGGGGAGAAAACCGGCCGGGAACGGACTCAGCGGGTAGAACGCTGCAGGATGACGGTGGTCGGCTGTTTCTGCAGCCAGCGCATGCGCAGCGCCATCATGATGGCGGCGAAGGTCAGGCCGATGATAAAGCCGATCCAGAAACCACTCGGCCCCATCGCCGGCACCACCGCATCGGTCAGCGCCAGCAGATAGCCGCTCGGCAGGCCCAACACCCAGTAAGCGATGAAGGTAATGAAGAAGATCGCGCGAGTATCTTTATAACCGCGCAGCACGCCGCTGCCGATCACCTGGATTGAATCCGAGATTTGATACAGCGCCGCCAGCAGCATCAGCTGCGAGGCCATCGCCACCACCGCCGGGCTGTCGTTGTACAGCAGGGCGATCGGTTCGCGGAAGGTGGCGGTAAACAGCGCAGTGCAGACGGCCATGGTGATGCCGACGCCGATGGCGGAGTATGCGGCGACGCGCGCGCCTTCTACCGACCCTTCTCCCAGACGATAACCGACGCGAATGGTGGCGCCGACGCCCAGCGACAGCGGCAACACGAACATCAGCGCGCTGAAGTTAAGCGCGATCTGGTGGCCGGCGACCGCGACGATCCCGAGCGGCGACACCAGCAACGCCACCACGGCGAACAGGGTGACTTCGAAGAACAGCGCCAGCGCCACCGGCATACCGATGCCGATCAGGCGCTTCAGCGCCGCCCAGTCCGGGCCGCCGAGATCGCCTGTCTGGCGCTTGATGTCGCGCTGCGACGGCGCGCGCTTCACGTACCAGCGCATCATCAGGAACATGATCCAGTAGACGCTGCCGGTGGCGACGCCGCAGCCCACGCCGCCCAGTTCCGGCATGCCGAACTTGCCGTAGATAAAGATGTAGTTGATCGGGATATTCACCAGCAGGCCGAGGAAGCCGATCACCATGCCGGGCTTGGTTTTGGACAGCCCTTCGCACTGGTTGCGCATCACCTGGAAGAACAGATAGCCCGGCGCGCCCCACATGATGGCGTGCAGATAACCGACGGCTTTATCCGCCAGCTGCGGATCGATGTTGTGCATCATGTCGATGACGAATTTGCAGTTATACAGCACGACGATCAACAGTACGGAAACGCCGGAGGCCAGCCAGAAGCCCTGACGCACCTGATGGGCGATGCGATCGCGACGGCCGGCGCCGTTTAACTGGGCGATCACTGGGGTCAGCGCCAGCAGCAGGCCGTGACCGAACAGGATGGCCGGCAGCCAGATAGAGGTGCCGACCGCCACCGCCGCCATATCGGTGGCGCTGTAAGCGCCGGCCATGATGGTATCCACCACGCCCATGGCGGTTTGCGAGATTTGCGCGATGATCACCGGGATAGCGAGAGCCAATAAACTACGCGCTTCAATTAAGTACTTCTGCACGCATACACCTTTCTATTTTATATATGTGGGAGGGAGGGCTGCCGCGAGAGGACAACAATTAAAATAGCGGAATTTTGTCAAAAATATTGTACCTGCTCGGCGTCGTTAAGCAAACGCCGCAGATAAATAGTTATTAAATGCGCAGGGACGCGTTTTTTGCCGTCGCGGATTTGGTTTTCAGCGCCAACTGGGGCAAACTGCCGGAAGCGTTTTAATCTATTGAGTAAGAAGAGGCACATATGTTCACCGGTATCGTACAAGGCACCGCGCCGCTGGTCGCCATTGATGAGAAACCCAATTTCCGCACCCATGTGATCGAGATGCCTGCAGAACTGCTGCCGGGGCTGGAGCTGGGCGCGTCGGTGGCCCATAACGGTTGCTGCCTGACCGTCACCGCGGTGGAAGGCAACCGCGTCAGCTTCGATTTGATCAAGGAAACGTTGCGCCTGACCAACCTCGGCGATCTGGCGTTGGGCGACATCGTCAATATCGAGCGCGCGGCGAAATTCAATGATGAAATTGGCGGTCATTTGATGTCCGGCCATATTATCTGCACGGCGGAAGTGGCCAAAATTTATACCTCGGAAAATAACCGTCAGGTATGGCTGCGCATGCCGAATGCGGAATTGATGAAATATGTGCTGCACAAAGGTTTCATCGGCATCGACGGCATTAGCCTGACCATCGGCGAAGTGGTGAATAACCGTTTCTGCGTGCATCTGATCCCGGAAACCCTGGAGCGCACTACGCTGGGTAAAAAACGCCTGGGCGATAAGGTGAACATCGAGATCGATCCGCAGACGCAGGCGGTAGTGGACACCGTCGAACGCGTGCTGGCCAATCGGGAAGCGACGCTGGCGGCGGCGGTGGCGCCGGCGCACAAAGACTGACAGCGATTCGGGCGTTGCCGCCGGAGTCGAATCATAAGCAGAGAGGAGAAACGCGTGAAGTTTTATGGGAAAACGTTGTTGTTAACCGCGTTGCTGGCGCTGAGCGCCTGCAGCAGTTCACCTGAGCAGGGCGGCGGCGCGCAAGTGGCCGATGCGGACGATACCTGCGGCGCTTCGCAGTATCAAAACTACGTCGGCAAGCCGATGACGTCGCTGGAAGGCGTGCGGATCGAATCCAAGGTGCGCGCCATTCCGTACAACTCTGCCGTCACCATGGATTTCAACCTGCGCCGTCTGAACTTCCTCGGCGATAGCAACGATAAAATCATCCGCGTTTACTGCGGCTAAGCCGCCTGGTTCGAAAGAGCAAAAAAAGCCCCGGCGATGAGGTTGCCGGGGCTTTTTTTATTAGGGGAGCGTTCAGCGTGCGACGCGGATGCCGCCTTCAACGCCTTTCGGGCTGAACACCACCTGCCACAGCTGCAGATCGCGCGCCCGAAACGCGCCGGCGCAGGCGTTCAGGTAATAGCTGAACATCCGCTCGAAGCGCTCGGAATAACGTGGAGCAAGCTGCGGCCACGCCTGCTTGAAGCGCTCGAACCAGGCCATCAGCGTGCGATCGTAGTCGGCGCCGATGTTGTGCCAGTCTTCCATCACGAAATGGCCTTCGCTGGCCTCGGCGATATGCCTCACCGAGGGCAGGCAGCCGTTCGGGAAGATATATTTGTTGATCCACGGATCGACGTTCATGTCGGTCTTGTTGGAACCGATGGTGTGCAGCAGGAACAGGCCGTGCGGCGCCAGATTGCGCTCTACCACGTTGAAATAGGTGCGATAGTTTTTCGGCCCGACGTGCTCGAACATGCCGACCGAGACGATGCGATCGAACTGCTGATGCAGATCGCGGTAATCCTGCAGCAGGATCTGCACGTCCAGCCCGGCGCAGCGTGCCTGAGCCAGCTTCTGCTGCTCGGCGGAAATGGTCACGCCGACCACCGACACGCCGTAATTTTTCGCCGCATAGGCGGAGAGGCCGCCCCAGCCGCAGCCGATGTCCAGCAAGCGCATGCCCGGCTGCAGCTGCAGTTTTTCGCAGATCATCCGCAGTTTCGCTTCTTGCGCTTCCTCCAGCGTGGCGGCGTCTTTCCAGTAGCCGCAGGAGTACTGCATGTAAGGATCGAGCATCAGCGTAAACAGATCGTTGCCAAGATCGTAATGCTCTTTGCCGACGATCCAGGCGCGCTTTTTCGATTGCAGATTGGTCAGGCGCGCCGCGGCGATACGCAGGGTATCTTTCAGGTGGTGGGGGAGCTTCTTCTCCAGCCCGGCGCTGACCACGCGCTGGAAGAATATATCCAGCCGTTCGCACTCCCACCAACCATCCATATAGCTCTCGCCGAGACCCAGGGAGCCTTGCTGCAAAACGCGTTTAAAGAATTCGGGGTTTTTAACCTGAATATCGAAAGGGCGCGATCCGTTAATTTCGATACCGGCCAGACCGAGCATTTCGTGCGCGATACGGTACCACTGGTTATCCTGGATGCTCAGATCTTCTATACACGATGAACTCATAGCTTCTCCATCACCTTCTTCTGACTGATGACCCGTTAGGAAACAGCTTAGACAATTTCTGCGGGTGCATACGTATACCGACGGGAAATAAGCCCGCGGCGTCTGATATCCGACTATGAACAGAGGAAATTTAAAGAAGCGACCCGACGCAAACGGCGCAGGATAAACGCCTCTTCAAAAAAAGAGTGTGACGCAAGACGCGTACACAACAGCTAATTGAGATATAGAGATTATAAGGTGTTACTTTACAAGGTTGTTTTTGAGTATAGGCGCGCCGAGGCATTGACTCAACTGTAAATCGCACTCGGCACGCATATTCTTTAAGTGATTATTTAGCTTGGCAATTATGACGCTGAGTTAGCATGTTCGCGCGGCGTTTCTTGCGGCGCCTTGGCCGCTTTTCCCCGCTGCAGGAAATACCCCAGCGCGGCCAGTATCACCGTGGACACCATCACCGTCACCGTCGCCAACAGCGGCTGCGCAATAAACGTCGATACCAGCATGCTCGCCACGAAACACAGCCCCAGCTGCAGCGTATTTTGCAGCGCGGCGGCTTTGCCGCTGCTGTCCGGGAACGGCATCAGCGCGTTGGCCACCATGATCGGATAGCCGGCGCCGTTGACCAGCGCCATCACGCAGAACGGGATCAGGAGCGTGGTGAGCGTCGGATTGGTCAGGGTTGCCACCAGATACAGGGCCACCATGCTGACAGCATAAGCTACCAGCAGCCACGGCAGCAGGGTTTTGCCATTGATGCGCTTGAGCGCGGCGCGGCACCCGTAACCGCCCAGCAGGAAGGCCAGCGTCTGCGGCACATAGCTCAGGCCGATGTCGCTCGGGCCGTAGCCCATATCACCGAGGATAAACGGCGAGCCGGTCAGCCAGGCGAAGAAACCGGCCGAACAGGCGGCGTACATGGCGACATTGCCACTGAATACCGGGGATTTCAATAATTGCCAAAAACTGACGCTGCTTTTTGGCGCGTCGACGGCGGGTTTTGGCCTGGCGTTCTCTTTGAGCAGCAGCGTCGGCAACAGCAACAAGGCGGTGATGGCCAGCAGCACGGCGAAGATCGCGCGCCAGCTGGCGTGGCTCAGCAGCCAGGCGCCCAGCAGCGGCGCCAGCGCCGGCGATAGCGCCACCAGCGGCATGATGGTGGCGAATACGCGGTTGGCCTGGCCTTCACGATAGCGGTCGACCACCAGCGCTTGCCAGATGGCGGCGGCGGAACAGACACCTACGGCCTGAATAAAGCGCAGTATCCAGAGCTGCGCGGCATTTTCCACCCACAGCATGCCCAGGCAGCCGAGCGCGAACAGCGTCAGGCCAATCAACAATACCGGTTTGCGTCCCAGACGGTCGGAGAGCGGCCCCCACAGCAGCTGCGCGAAGGCGAAGCCGGCCAAAAAGATGCTCAGGCTGGCGCTGACCGCGCCGGCGGAAATTTGCAGTTCCTCCCGCATGGCGCCGAAGGCGGGCAGGTACATATCGGTCGCCAGATAACCCAGCATGCTCAGGCCGGCGAGGTAGAACATAAAACCAAAGGAATTTCGCATGGTATTTCTCGTTAATATTTTAGTGTCGCAGGTTTTTAGCGCCGGCCAGTGTATCCGGCTGGATCTCTGCTTGTGAAACGGTAATATTTGCAAAGTGCTGTTAAAAAAATTGAAGGCAAAGCGATGTGGTCTGAATATTCTCTCGAGGTCGTTGATGCGGTGGCGCGCACCGGCAGTTTCAGCGCGGCGGCGCAGGAGCTGCACCGGGTGCCGTCGGCGGTAAGTTATACCGTGCGGCAGCTGGAGCAATGGCTGGCGGTGCCGCTGTTTGAGCGGCGTCACCGAGATGTGGAACTGACGCCGGCCGGCGCGCTGTTTATCAAGGATGCGCGAGCTGTTATCAAAAAAATGCTCGACACCCGCCGCCACTGTCAACAGGTGGCCAACGGTTGGCGCGGTCAGCTGAATATCGCGGTGGACATCATCGTCAAACCGCAGCGCAGCCGCCAGCTGGTGCTGGATTTCTACCGCCATTTCCCCGACGTCGAGTTGATGCTGCAACCCGAGGTGTTTAATGGCGTGTGGGATGCGTTGGTGGACGGCAGGGCGGACATGGCGATTGGCGCCACCCGCGCGGTGCCGGTCGGCGGCGGCTTCGCTTTCCGCGACATGGGGGATATGAACTGGCTGTGCGTAGTCAGCCCACAGCACCCGTTGGCGCAGCTGGCAGGGCCGTTGAATGACGATCGGTTGAGGCCGTACCCTGCGCTTTGTCTGGAAGACACCTCGCGCAATCTGCCCAAGCGCGTCACCTGGACGCTGGATAACCAGCGGCGGCTGGTGGTGCCGGACTGGACCTCGGCGCTCGACTGTTTGTGCGCCGGATTGTGCGTCGGCATGATGCCGGCGCATCTGGCGCTGCCGCGGGTGCAGCGCGGTGAGCTGAAGGCGTTGCAGTTGCAGCAGCCGTTTCCCGCCAGCCCCTGCTGCCTGACCTGGCAACAGGATAAACCGTCACCGGCGATGAGCTGGCTGCTGGCGTATTTGGGCGATGGCGAGACGCTGAATCAGGAGTGGCTGAGTGAGGCGGCACCGGAAGCCGCGCCGGCTTCCGGTAGGGAGGACGATCAGCGGCGGTAGTCGATGAACGGACCGTCGGCGACCGAACGGCGTTCGACCAGCTTCGGATGCACTTCGATCACCTGCGATTCTTCGCGCTTGCTGATGATGCGATCCAGCAGCATGGTGAAGGCCATTTCGCCCAGACGCTCTTTCGGCTGATGAATGGTGGTCAGCGCCGGGGTGAAGTAGCGGGCGTTGCGCACGTTGTCGTAGCCGATCACGGAAATATCCTGCGGCACCCGCAGCCCCAGTTCGTCGGCGGCGCAGATGGCGCCCATCGCCATGATGTCGCCGCCGCAGAATACTGCGGTCGGTCGCTGTTTCTGCGACAGAATTTGATGCATCGCCTTGTAACCGGACTCCGGCTCGAAGTCACCCTGGACTATCCACTCTTCGCGAATATCGATATGCGCTTCCTGCAGCGCCTTCATGAAGCCCTGATGCCGACCGCCGCCGGTGTTGCGCGACAGTTGGCCCGGGATAGCGCCGATATCGCGGTGGCCGCGTTCGATCAGATAACGCCCGGCCAGATAGCCGCCCTCGAACGCGTTATCGATGATGGTGTCGGTGAAGTCGCCGCGCGCGGCGCCCCAGTCCATTACCACCATCGGGATGTTGCGGTAGTCTTCCAGCATGCCCAGCAGCTGATCCGGGTATTCGGAACACATGACCAGCAGGCCGTCGACGCGCTTTTGCGCCAGCATCGCCAGGTAGGCGCGCTGTTTGTCCAGATTGTTGTGCGAATTGCACAGGATCAGGGTATAGCCTTTGCTGTAGCAGCTGTTTTCCACCGCCTCGATCACTTCGGCAAAGTAGGGCGCTTCGCTCGAGGTGGCTAGCAGACCGATAGACTTGGTGTGATTGACTTTCAGGCTGCGCGCCACGGCGCTCGGCGAGTAGTGCAGCTCTTTGATGGCGGCCCACACGGCCGCTTTGGTCTCTTCGGCGACGAAACGAGTCTTATTGATGACGTGCGAAACGGTGGTGGTGGAAACGCCCGCGCGTTTGGCCACATCTTTAATCGTTGCCATGTAAGGAATGACTCCTGAACTCACATGTTTACAGCATGTAAGTGTGATGTTAATCGTTTGCCTACGTAGATCCTTCTCCAGAGAAGCGAAAACTGAGTTTTTAGTGTTGAAGTCGTCAGCGCTTAATCAGGAGGGGCATGAATGCCGGTACGCAGTTGTGAACTGCGAATTTTGTCGCATATTGAACAAAAGTGGAAGAGGTAATCGAGATTATAAACCGGGAAATGATAACAAGATTTTATCGGCGAACTGTGGGAAAATGATTTGACGTACTAATTGTGCGCCTTTTATCCTTAGGAAAGCCCATTTTAAAGGAGTTGTCATGGATACCGATCTGAAGATGTCGCTGTTCACCACCGTTTGCGCATTGGCGATGATCATCGCTTTCAGCTTTGTCGCCGCGTTGAACTGATTTCCCGCCAGTTTTAAAAAAGGCGCAGCCAAGCTGCGCCTCATCACTTAGGCAAGGCCTGCGCTTACGCCAGGTTTTCCGCCGCGAAGGTCCAGTTGACCAACGCCCAGAAGTTTTCCAGGTATTTTGGACGCGCATTGCGGTAATCGATGTAATACGCGTGTTCCCACACGTCAACGGTCAGCAGCGGTTTGTCTTCGCCGGTCAGCGGGGTTGCCGCGTTGGAAGTGTTGACGATTGCCAGCGCGCCGTCCGGTTTTTTCACCAGCCAGGTCCAGCCGGCACCGAAGTTTTTCACGGCGGCATCGGTGAACTGCTCTTTGAACGCAGCGAAAGAGCCGAAGGATTTGACGATCGCCGCCGCCAGTTCGCCCTGCGGTTCACCGCCGCCCTGTGGCGACAGGCAGTGCCAGTAGAAGGTGTGGTTCCACACCTGCGCGGCATTGTTGAACACGCCGCCGTTAGAGGTCTTGATGATCTCTTCGAGCGATTTGCCTTCGAACTCGCTGCCTTTCACCAGGTTGTTCAGGTTAACCACGTAGGTGTTGTGGTGTTTGCCGTAGTGGTATTCCAGGGTCTCGGCGGAGATGTGCGGCTCGAGCGCGTTTTTCTCATACGGTAATGCAGGTAATTCAAACGACATTGCTTCCTCCTTTACAGCGCCATTCAGCTTCTCGCCGGGGCGAACGCCGGATGGGCCGTTTTTTATTGTGGTCATTCAATCTTAACAATTTTCATCATAAAAAACAGGAGGAAAAGCGAGAAATGCGCGTGGGGGAGTGCGATGGGCGATAGCTTGAGCAGGCGGTTGCGGCCGAGGCCGCAACCGCGCAGAGCAGGGAATTAACGGATGGTTTTCGGCGTCACTACGCGGCGAGCGCCGATGTAGTGGTTCTGCCAATAGTCGTTGTCGAGCTGGCTGATGCGGATCTCTTCGCCAGTGCGCGGCGACTGGATGAATTTGCCGTTGCCGAGGTAGACGCCGACATGATCCGCCACGCCGCGGTTGTTAATGCGGAAGAACACCAGATCGCCGCTTTCCAGTTCGCTTTTCTTGATCGGCGCCGCGTCGCGCAGGTGATACATTTCGTTGGCGGTGCGCGGCATCTTGATTTTCACCACGTCTTTATAGGCGTAATAGATAAGGCCGCTGCAGTCGAAGCCGGTGCGCGGCGAGCTGCCGCCCCAGCGGTAAGGCTTGCCCATCTGATCCATCAGCTTGGCCATCGCGGTCTGCTTGGCGTGCTGGTAACGCTTTTTGTGCGCCGGGCTGAGTTTCAACGGTTTTTCATCACGCGCCAGCTTGGCGGTGGCCATACCGGCTTCGCGGTGGCGGCCATAGCCTTTTTTGTAGCCCTTTTTCGGCGGGGTGACTTTAATTTTGGCGGTTTTCTGCGCTTTGGCCTTGGGTTTGGCGCTGACGATCTTTTTCGCGCTTTTCTCGCTTTTGACCTTGGCGGTCTTGGTTTTTTTCTCGGGGGCCGTCACTTTGGCTTTTTTGGCGGCTTTATCCGCTTTCTTTTTTCTGCGGTCATCGGGCCGCGCTTCATTGGCATGGCTTTTACGCTGCTCGGCGGCAACACGCGCCTGTGGCGCAGCGTGCGCCAAATTGAAGAAGAGCTGCGTAAACAGCAGCGCAAAGAGCGTAAGAATTAAACGCATGTCGACGTCACCAACCTTGGCCCCGAAACGGATATCGAAAGAGTTACAGTATTCCCGAATTTCGCCATATAAAACAGCGAAGAACTCATAAATAATAATCCATATTGTGAGAAAACGTTAATGACATTTTTTTTGGTTTAAAATCAGCCTGTTGATGTATAAAAAAGCGCCAGGCGGCGGTAGCGGATATAATTAAGCCGCGCCGTCATCGCGGCGCAATATATTAGTGAAATGGTCGGATTAAAAATGTTATTCTCAACGTATGTTTTGACCGGAATGACGTGGCCGGTGAAACGCGATCGGCGGCGGGCGAATATCCTTGCAAAAGATGGCGTTTTCTTGCGACTGTTCCAGCCGCTACAATAGCCCGCGTGATGCATGTTGTAGCCATGAAATGTGGCTTGAGGAAGCAATAAATGACGACGACACTTGAAAAAATTCAGCACCAGATCGCTGAAAACCCGATTCTGCTGTACATGAAGGGTTCGCCAAAGCTGCCGAGCTGCGGCTTCTCTGCGCAGGCTGTGCAAGCGCTGTCCGCCTGCGGCGAGCGTTTCGCCTATGTGGATATTCTGCAAAACCCGGACATCCGCGCCGAGTTGCCAAAATACGCCAACTGGCCGACTTTCCCGCAGCTGTGGGTAGACGGTGAACTGGTCGGCGGTTGCGATATCATCATCGAAATGTATCAGCGCGGCGAATTGCAGCAGCTGATCAAAGAAACGGCAGAAAAGTATAAAGCGCAGGAAGACCAGCAGTCTTAATCGACAGACGTGCGGTTATCGCGTAACGGGCGGCGCCAGTGCAAACTGGGCCGCCTTTTTTATTGGGCCTATTCGGCGAGATCGCTGGCGGGCAGCGGCCAGCCGCCGAGACGCTTCCAGCGGTTAACCAGCTCACAAAACAGCAGGGCGGTTTGTTCGGTGTCGTACAGCGCGGAGTGCGCCTGGCTGCTGTCGAACGGCATGCCGGCAGCGATGCAGGCTTTGGCCAGCACCGTTTGCCCCAGCACCAGGCCGCTCAGCGCAGCGGTGTCGAAGGTGGCGAACGGATGGAACGGATTACGCTTCAAACCGGCGCGTTCGGCCGCGGCCATCAGGAAGCTGTGATCGAAGTTGGCGTTGTGCGCGACGATAATGGCCCGGTTGCAACCGCGATCCTTGAGCCCTTTGCGCACTGCTTTGAAAATGGCGTGCAGCGCGTCGTATTCGCTGACCGCACCGCGCAGCGGGTTGTGCGGATCGATGCCGTTAAACGCCAGCGCTTCCGGTTGCAGGTTGGCGCCCTCGAAAGGCTCCACGTGGAAGTGCAGGGTTTCGTCGCGCTGCAGCCAGCCGTCTTCATCCATTTTCAGCGTCACGGCGGCGATTTCCAGCAGCGCATCGGTATTGGCGTTGAAGCCGGCGGTTTCAACATCTATTACTACGGGATAAAACCCACGAAAACGACCACTCAGGGCGTTAAGATCACTTTTTTCGGCCATCAGTTTCTTATCTTCATCGAATGCAGCGCGCATTATGGCAAATTTTGCGCCCGGTTGCAGGCGCTATCGCGCGGAGAATCAGCGGGGCGCAGGCGCGCCCCGAGAGAGGCTTAGTGGCCGAGGCCTTGGCCGGCGTGTTTGTTTTCGATCAGCTCGATTTTATAACCGTCCGGATCTTCGACGAACGCGATCACCGTGGTGCCGCCTTTCACCGGGCCGGCCTCACGGGTGACGTTGCCGCCGGCGCGGCGGATGTTGTCGCAGGTGGCGGCGACGTCGTCCACGCCCAGCGCCAGGTGGCCGAAGGCGGTGCCCATGTCGTAGCTGTCGGTGCCCCAGTTATAGGTCAGTTCGATAACCGCGCCTTCGCTCTCTTCCGTATAGCCGACAAAAGCCAGCGAGTATTTGTGCTCCGGGTTTTCGCTGGTGCGCAGCAGGCGCATGCCTAATACCTTGGTGTAGAAGTCGATGGAGCGTTGCAGATCACCGACGCGGATCATGGTATGGAGTAAGCGCATAATTCCTCTGAATTGACTGTGCCGTGGCAGACGGCGGGTGGATTGAAGCACAAGCGAGTATAGCCTTGTCCCGCAAGGGAATTCAACGTGACGAGTTGGTGACGATGTCACTTTTTGCCCCCTCGTCATGGGTGTTTAAATATTGATCGAGTGTACCGATCGATACGAAGTAATTGATCTGCACAATCAATTATCAATTCCGCGCGTAACCGTGTAGAAATTGACCTGTAGCAGATAACAACACCAGGGAACGTCGGCCCGCCTTGTGCGGGCCTTTTTGCGTGCATAAAAAAACGGCCAGGCGGTTGCGTGGCCGTTTAGGGTCAGGACGGGTTACTTCGTCAGAAACGGATAGTCGGTATAACCTTCGGCGCCACCGCCGTAGAAGGTTTCCGGCTTAGGTTCGTTGAGCGGGGCGTGTTGACGGAAACGCTCGACCAAATCCGGATTGGCGATGTAGCTACGGCCAAAGGCCACCGCGTCGATGAAGCCTTTTTCGATCAACGCTTCGGCTTTTTCAGCGGTGTAGGCGCCGGCGCCGACGATCACCCCTTTAAAGTGGGCGCGCACCGAGTCACGGAAGGCGTCGGAATAAGGTTTGCCGCCGGCCCAGTCCGGTTCGGAGATGTGCAGATAGGCGATGTTGCGTTTGTTCAGCTCTTCCACCAGGTACAGCGCCGCTTCTTCCTGATCTTCACCGTTGTCCAGGCCGTTGAACGGCCCCAGCGGCGAGATGCGGATGCCGATGTGCTCGGAGCCCCATTCTGCGATGGCGGCGTCGACCACTTCCAGCGTCAGGCGGGTGCGATTCTCGATGCTGCCGCCGTATTGATCGGTACGCTGGTTAGACGCCGGAGACATGAACTGGTGCAGCAGATAGCCGTGAGCCGCATGCAGCTCGATAAAGTCGAAGCCGGCTTCACGCGCGTTGGCGGTCGCCTGGCGGAAATCGTTGACGATGCCCGGGATCTCGCTGGTTTCCAGCGCGCGCGGCGTAGAGGTCGGTACACGCACCCAGGCGCCGGTTTCGTCACGCACGGTGGTGCGGGTGTCTGCGTTGATCGCCGAAGGGGCGACCGGCGCTTGTCCGCCCGGCTGGAGGCTGGTGTGGGAGATGCGGCCTACGTGCCACAGCTGTACGGCGATGTGGCCGTTTTTGTCGTGTACCGCCTGCGTGATGTGTTTCCACGCGGCGATCTGCTCCGGGGTATGCAGGCCCGGCGCACCGGCGTAGCCTTTCGCCTGGAAGGAAATCTGCGTCGCTTCGGTCACGATCAGACCGGCGCCGGCGCGCTGCGCATAATACTCCGCCATCAGCGGCGTGGGAATGTCGCCCGGTTCGATGCTGCGCAGACGCGTCAGCGGAGCCATAAACACGCGGTTGGGCAGGGTGACTGCGCCAACTTTCAGCGGAGAGAGCAATTTTTCAGTCTTCATAGTGCATCCTGTATTTAATAGACCGGTCGTCTAGTTATGGGCGATAAAAAAACACGAACTGCATTTTCACGAAAAAAGACGGTGGTGTTACGGCTGCGGCGGGCGCAGCAGCAACTCGATGCTTTCCAGCGCGCTGGTCAACGGGGCCAACGATCGCCGGATCTTGGCGCGCAGCGAGGCGCCGAGCCACAGGGCATACAGCGTCTCTGCAGTTGCCGCCGGGCTCATGGCTACCGACAGCGATCCCTCGGCGATGCCGCGCTCAATGGCCGCCTGCAGGTGGCCGATCACCCGGGCGGTCCCGGTTTCCAGCGCATGGCGCATCGGCTCCGACAGGTCGCTCACCTCGGCGGAGAGTTTCACCGCCAGACAGGCGTTATGACATTCGCTGCGGCAGTGGTAACTGATGGCCTGGGCGTAATACCCCAAGAGCTGGTGGCGGGCATCGGTGTGCTCGTCGGCAAACAGCTTTTGCATTTGCGCATCATAGTGCGCGAAATAGCGTTGCAGCATCGCTTCGCCGAAGGCTTCCTTCGAGCGGAAATAGTGGTAGAACGATCCTTTCGGCACGCCCGCCGTGGCCAGCAGTTCGCTCAGCCCCATGCCGGTAAAGCCCAGGCGCAGGCTGAGGGTTTCGCCGGTGGCGAGCAGATGTTCACGTGTATCCACGTTGCAATGCGTTGATTTGGTCATCATGGCGCCGAGCATAATAGACCGATTGGTCTAGGTCAATGGGAATAAAAAAACCGGCGCACAAAACGCCGGTTGGTCTCAAGCATTGTGCCTCAGCGGCACGCGGAAGTTAAGCGCTTACGCCGCGTTGCGGCAGCGTTGCAGAATATCCAACTGGGATTGATATTCACGCGTCTGCACATTCAGCATGCCCAGCAGGGTGTGGAACAGATTGTCCTGCGACACGTCGTCCTTTTCCGCCAGCGCGCTCAGGCACTGGCGATCGATGCCGAAATTGCGCTGATAGTCGGCCGACATCCACATCAGGAATGGCACGTGAGTTTGCTGGCTCGGCGCGAAGACATAAGGCGTGCCGTGCAGATACATGCCGTTTTCTCCCAGCGATTCGCCGTGATCGGACAGGTAGACCAACGCGGTATTGAACCGGTCGTCATACTGCTGCAGCAGCTTGATGGTGGCATCGAGCATCGCGTCGGTATACAGGATCGAGTTGTCGTAGGTGTTCACCAGCTGTTCATGGCTGCAATCTTGGATCTGATTGCTGTTGCAGGTCGGCGAAAACGTCTGGAACTGCGGCGTGCTGCGGCGGTAATAAGCCGGGCCGTGACTGCCCATCTGGTGCAACACGATCACGCCGTCGTCTTTCAGGCTATTGATGTAGTCGTTCAGTTTGTACAACAGCACATTGTCCATGCAAACTTCGCCGTCACAGTCCTGCGGCAGTTTCAGTTTGGTCATGTCGATGTGCGGCACCCGATCGCAGGCGCCTTTGCAGCCGCCGTCGTTATCGCGCCACAGCACGTTGACGCCGGCATGCGCCAGCACGTCGAGCATGCCTTCCTGGTGCGTCGCCTGAGTTGCGTCGTACGCTTTGCGCGGCATGTTGGAGAACATGCAGGGGACGGAGATCGCCGTTTCGGTGCCGCAAGAGCTGGCGTTCTTGAAATAGACCACGTTGTCCTGCTTGAGGCGCGGGTTGGTCTCGCGATCGTAGCCCCCGAGAGAGAAGTTTTCGGCGCGGGCGGTTTCGCCCACCACCAGGATCACCAGCGTTTTCTTGGCCTGTCCGGCGATCAGCGGCCCTTTGCGCGCGTCTTCACCGATCTTCACCAGCGGCAGATTGCGCGTGAAGTAGCGCTGCTCGGTAAACTTGATGGTGCCGGCGACGAAGTTGGAAGGCGTTAACATCTTCACCACGCTTTTATTGTTGCGGATCAGCGAAGCGTAGTCTTTGTAGAACAGCGCGGCGATGATCAGGATCACCACCAATGACAGCATGACGTTGGCGGCGCGCAGCCCAACCATGTACCACCAGGGGCGGGTCTGGCGAATATGGATGAAGCAAACCGCCGCCGCCGGCAGGACGCCGAGCAGCGCCAGCCACAGCCCCATGCGCGGCGTCAGCAACGCCGTCGCTTCGTGGGTGTTGGTTTCAAAGGCGTTTTGCATCATGTTGCCGTCGATCACCACGCCATAGCTGTACATGAAATAGTTGGCTGCGGCGCTGCCGAGCAAGAAAAAGACGATCAGTGGTTTGCGCAGGTAGGGCACGGTCAACACGCTGAAGATAATATTCAGCGCACAGAAGATCACCACCGGCATGCTGGCGGCGAATATCACGCTGTGGACGCTATCGAAGGTGATATACGACCAGGCGCGATGCAGGAATAACGCGTTTTGGAACAGAGTGAAGAACAGGGCGGTGGCGAGGATAAAACCGAGGCTGTTGCACTGTAAGCGTTGACGTAACCACATTGCCAAATCTGGATCCTGAGAGTAGATAATGCCTTGAAATCTACCGGATGAAACTTAAGAAAACCTTAGAAATTCAGAATACTGGCGGCGGCGAACGCGGGAAAACGCCAGGCCGGTGGCCTGGCGGTGAGGGGAATTAGTAGGCGGCGGTGAATTGGGCGCGAATAAACTGAGGTTTTTCAATCTCATCGACGATAGCCACCGCCAGATCTTCCACCGAAATGCTGGCCGGCGCGTCGCCGTTCATCAGCAGCTGCGTGGTGCCGAGGCGGAACTGGCCGGTGCGTTTGCCCGGTTCCAGCAGGGCGGCCGGAGAGAGATAGGTCCAGTCGAGCGCTGATTCGTTGCGCAGTTTATTGCGCAGATCGCGCACCGCCTGCGCGCCGGGGCGGATATTTTCCGGGAATTGCGGCGTATCCACCAGTTCAACGCCCGGCGCCACTTCCAGGCTGCCTGCGCCGCCCACCACCAACAGGCGCTTGACGCCTGACTGCTCGACCGCGGTAAGGATCTGCTGGGCGCCGCGCGTAGTCTTCTCATACAGGTTGTCTTCGCCCCAGCCGGGATTGTAGGCGCTGATCACCGCATCCTGACCGTGCAATTGCCCCGCCAGCCAGGCGGTATCGGCGACGTCGCCCAGCGCGACGGTCAGATTGGCGTGGTCCGGCAAATCTTTTTTCTGACGGGCGATCGCCGTTACCTGAATGCCGCGAGCCAGCGCTTCATCCACCACACGGCGGCCAACAAAACCGGTTGCTCCAATAATGGCTACTTTCATCTGTATGCTCCTTCAGGGATGGGTCAGTATCGTAAGGCAGGCCGATGTGCCTGCTGCGTGGGATCTACTCTAGTCCTTAACAATAGCCGTGATTAGTGCCATATTCATGCTTTCTTGATTAAGTAAAACTTCATAATCGTGGATAAACTCAATCGAATGGCGGTGTTCGCCACCGTAGTGGCGGAGGGATCGTTGGCCGGTGCGGCGCGGCGGCTGGGCATGACGCCGTCGGCGGTCAGTCAGCATATGCGCTCGCTGGAGAAGGCGCTCGGGGTGCCGCTGTTGCACCGCTCCACCCGCCGTCTGGCGTTGACCGAGGCGGGGGCGGCGTTTTATCCCGGCTGCGAGGCGATGTTGCAACAGGCGCAGCAGGCGGAGCAGCGGCTGGCGGAACTGCGGGACACGCTGGTGGGCGAGCTGCGCATCGCCACTCCGGTTGGCATCGGCGGCCGCTCGTTGGCGGAGGCGCTGGCGCCGCTGTTGCAGGCGCATCCCAAGCTGACGCTGCGGGTGCTGGCAGACGATCGCATCGTCGACATGATAGAACAGCGGGTCGACATTGCGCTGCGCGCCAATCGTCAACTGGCGGACGCCAATATGATCGCTCACCCGCTGACGGCGTGGCCGATGGTGCTGTGCGCGGCGCCGCGTTACCTCAGCCAGCATGGGGTGCCGGAAAAGCCGCAGGATTTGGTGCAGCACCGCTGGATCTCCAGCGGCTATAGCGGGGCCCATCTGGATTTGCTGCATCAATCCGGCCAGCAGGTCAAGCTGCGGCTGGCGGAGGGGCAGATCGTCAGCGAGAGCATGAACGTGATGCGCGCCTTTACCCGCGCCGGTCTGGGCATTTCCGTTCAGCCGCTGTATGAAATTGGCGACGAGCTGCAGCGCGGCGAGCTGTTGCTGCTGTTGCCGGAGTGGCGGCCGGCGCCGCTGCGGCTGCATGCGCTGACGCTGGAACGCACTATGCCGGAGAAAAGCCGCCAGGCGCTGCGCTATTTGCGCGACTATTTTCGCCGCAATGGCGAAAAGGGACTTGCCAGCGGCGGCGATGACGTCTTCAATTAGCAGGAGAATGCAGGAGGGCCCGTGGCACAGCAGCTTGAATTTTTCGACATCCCCAGCCCGTGTCGCGGCATTTGCCAGGCCGACGATCGCGGTTTCTGCCGTGGCTGCCTGCGCAGCCGCGAGGAGCGGTTCGGCTGGATGAGCATGAGCGACGCGCAAAAGCGCGAAGTGCTGCGTCTGTGTCGCCAACGTTTCCTGCGCCTGCAGCGCGCCAACAAAGCCCCCGACGAGCCGCTGCCGGAACAGCCTTCGCTGTTTTGACCCTTTCCTGATCTGCCGCACGTTCATGCGCCTTTGCGCTTCCCTGCGCCTCACCGGCTTGTGTATGCTGGCTGACAACTAATGTCATGAGGTTTTCGCAATGGTAGAACGCATTCGTCTCGCGCCGCAGGGGCCTGAATTTTCCCGTATGATTTGCGGTTACTGGCGGTTGATGGAGTGGGGCATGTCGCCGCAGCAACTGCTGACGTTTATCGAACAGCATGTCGAACTGGGCGTCACCACCGTCGATCACGCAGATATCTATGGTGGTTATGCCTGCGAGCAGGCATTCGGCGACGCGCTGCGCCTGAAGCCCTCGTTGCGGCAGTCGCTGGAGCTGGTGAGCAAGTGCGGCATCGCCACCACCGCCAAGCCCGGCAACCCGATCGGCCACTACATTACCGATCGCGATCATATCGTACAGAGCGCGGAACACTCGCTGCGCTATCTGCATACCGACTACCTCGACCTGTTGCTGATCCACCGCCCGGATCCGTTGATGGACGCTGACGACGTGGCCGAAGCCTTTGTCGCGCTGCACAAAAGCGGCAAGGTGCGCCATTTCGGCGTCTCTAACTTTACGCCCGCGCAGTTCCAACTGCTGCAGTCGCGTCTGCCGTTCTCTCTGGTCACCAATCAGGTGGAAATTTCGCCGATTCACCAACCGGCGATCCTGGACGGCACGCTCGACCAGTGCCAGCAGCTGCGCATCAAACCGATGGCCTGGTCCTGCCTGGGCGGCGGCCGCTTGTTCAACGACGCCGAGTTCCAGCCGCTGCGCGACGAGCTGCAGCGGGTGGCGCAAGAGATCGGCGCCGAGAGCATTGAACAGGTGGTTTACGCCTGGGTGATGCGCCTGCCGTCTTCGCCGCTGCCGATTATCGGCTCCGGCAAGATCGAGCGGGTGCGTTCGGCGTTGAAGGCGCAGAAACTGGCGCTGAACCGCCAGCAGTGGTTCCGCCTTCGCAAGGCGGCGTTGGGGTATGACGTGCCCTGAGACGGGGTAGAAAGAGGAAAGCCGGGCGGCGAAAGCGCCCGGCTTTTTTTACGTTGGTCTTTAGGCCAACACCACCTGATCGGGGTTGAAATGATCGAGCGAGACGCCGATCAGCGTGACCTGGCTGTGGCCGAAGGCCAGCACCAGATCGTCGTTTTGCTGCGTGGCATAGTCGCGGATATTCCCGCTGGCGCCCTCGGTGCCGATAAATACCAGTTTGTCGGTGGCGTTGAAGCCATACAGCTGGTCGCGGCCGAAATCGCCGCTGAACAGGAAGGTATTGCCGTTGCCGACCCCCTTCAGGATGTCATCGCCGCTGCCGCCGACGAAGGTCAGGTTGCCGCCGGCATGGCCGATAAGCGTGTCGTTGCCGGCATTGCCGAACAGCCAGGCGTCGTGGCTGCGAGCCTGCAGGACGTCATCGCCGTCGCCGCCGGTGGTGGCGGCTGCATAGGCTTTGAGGCCCGAATCCGATTTCAATCCGGCGGCGGTCACCTGATGATCCACCTCTTTGCTGAAAATCAGCCAGGAGGTTTCTTTGCTGCGCAGGGTGCTGATGTCGTCCGCCAGCGTAATGCCGCCTTTGGCGTCGCGCAGGTAAAGCGTATTGCCGTCGTAGGCGACCTCGGTGTTTTTCAACGCCTGCTGGGTATCGAAGATATTGTGGCCTTTGCCGCCGGCGATCAGGTTATAGCCGCCGGCGTCGCGGAAGATATCGTCACCGTCGCGGCCCTCGAGATAGTCGTTGCCTTTGCCGCCCCTGATCAAATCATTGCCGTCGCTGCCGATGATAAACGTCGGCCCGCTGTGCGTTTCCGCGTTGCGGTTCAGATCTTCCACCCAGGTACTGCCG
The DNA here is from genome assembly GCF_052168895.1 of Serratia sp. CY37869. Classification (NCBI taxonomy): domain Bacteria; kingdom Pseudomonadati; phylum Pseudomonadota; class Gammaproteobacteria; order Enterobacterales; family Yersiniaceae; genus Serratia; species Serratia sp. CY37869. The sequence continues at coordinate 1,745,162 of NZ_JBJNLU010000001.1, read as the reverse complement.
CGCGTGACGTTCGACAGGTTGGAGACGATGATGGTCGAGTCTTTGTCGGTCAGCGAATAAAACTCGGAGTTCAGCACCCGCATCAGACCATCCTGATAGAAGAACGGCAGGTGGGATAGCCAGGTCGGAATGTTGAGAATGGAGAACGGCAACAGATTCCAGGCGTCCGACGCGTAGTGGTCGTTGAAGTTGACGATATTGTTGGTGGCGGAGGTATGCGGCGCATCGTGAACGCCCAATGACGGCAGGGTCAGCGAGGTGCCGTCGAGCGCGCGAAACACCGGATCGTTCTCATAGCCGATGTTGATCACCTTGCCGCCGGCTTCGTACTGGGTCGGCGAGGCGAAGGCGACATAGTTGGACTGCGCGTAGAAGCCGCCCCAGTTGGCGTCGCTCTGCGCCGCCATGCTGTTGACCGCCAGCCCGCCGAGGCTGTGGCCGCTGATCACCACGTCTTCGCCGCTCAGCCCGTGGGCCTGCGCGAATTTCGCCACGTCCCCCAGCAAATTGCCGAAGGCCTTCAGCGTATAGCCGTCGGCATAGCCTTTCGGCCCGAACCCGGCCAACAGATCGTTAATCACATCGCCGATGGTATCGCCGATCAGCGACTCGCGCGGGCCGCTGGTACCGCGAAATGAGATGCCAATGGCGGTGAGATTGCCTTCGCTGTCATATTTGCCCAGCACCTCGGCCTGAGCGGTGGTGTAACCGGCGGTTTCGCCGTAGTAGGTGCCGCGCGCATCGGTTTTGCCGGCGTATCCCAATTGCGCGGCGTCGATCACTGACCAGCCGGCATTGTTCACCGCGTCCTGCGCGGCCTGTTCGGAGTCGGGGTTCCAGGGAAGACCGGGCAGGCCGCCCTGCGACTGGGTGCTGCCGATGAGCGCCGTGATCAGCGTCAGCGGCAGACCGAGGCCGAAACCGGTCTGGTGATAGCCTTCATCGAAGCCGTTATCGATATTGTGGTAAGCGTAGGTAGAGATGGCCAAGGCGTCGGAAAACAGCGCCTTTGACGCGTTTTCGTCCAGATCCTTATAGCTAAAGATGCCCATATCAGTTCCTTATGAAGTATGCCGCCTGGCCGGGAAGTGAACTCTCGCGCGTCGGCGGTGGAAACAGGGAAACAACGTTAGCCGAACGACAGCTGGTCAGAGGACCAACATCGGTAGAATTATTATTGGTGCTAAATATTAGGCCCGCGAATCAAATTGGCGAGATTGTGCGTTGGTTAACAGTGCTGGCGCTGGCTCTCCTATACTGATAACTCGATATAGTCATTAAGGAGACTGATTGATGAAACGTTATTGGTATGCGGCGCTTGGCCTGATGGCCTGCGGGGCCGCTCAGGCGGCGACGGTCGACGTTGAGATGAACTTGGTGACCGGGCAGGGCATCGGTCAGGATATCGGCAAAGTGGCCATCAGCGAAACGCCTTACGGCTTACTGTTCACGCCGAGCCTGAAAGCCTTGCCGGCCGGGGTGCACGGTTTCCATGTGCATGAGAAAGGCAGCTGCGAGCCGGGCATGAAGGACGGTAAGGCGGTGGCGGCGCTGGCGGCCGGCGGGCATTTTGATCCGCAAAAAACCGGGAAACACCTCGGGCCGTATGCCGACGGGCATCTGGGCGATTTGCCGGCCATCTATGTGACCGCCGACGGCATGGCGAACGACCCGGTGTTGGCGCCGCGGCTGAAAAAAATCAGTGAAATTGAGGGCAAGGCGCTGATGGTGCACGCCGGCGGCGATAATCACTCGGATCATCCGCTGCCGCTCGGCGGCGGCGGTGAGCGCTTCGCCTGCGGCGTGATCAAGTGATCATCCGCCGCTGACGGCCGCAGTGGCGGCGGGCTGGCCAATGGCCTGTTGCAATTGTTGCAGCGAGCAGTAGAGCCGCCAAATAAGGCCGGCCAGATCGCGCGCCGCCTGTTCCGGGTGGTGCGCCAGGGCGTTGCTCATGCGCAGCAGTTCTTGCAGCGTGGCGTCCAGCGAACTGTGCTGCACGCCTTTCTCCGTCATGATGCCGCGCAGGCAGTGGATACAGACGTTGCGCACCGCCGACAGCGGATCTGAGCGGGTTTGCCAGTCGCGCAGCTGCCAGACGATATGGCTGCAGTTGAGCAGCACCACGCCCCAGCGCAGCAACCAGGTGCGCGCCTCCTGATCCTGACTTTGATTGAGCTGGCTGATGCGATGGTAGATCAGCGATTCAAACTGGCTTTCGCTCTGCTGCGGCTTTTTGCTCAACTGATCGATAAAGTCGCGGCGCAGCGCGCGGATAATACGGCGGCTCTTTCGCTTGTCCGAGCTGGGGCGCAGGATCTGAAACGCCAGCCCGGCCAGCAGCACACCGACAATTTTACCGATGTTGTCATTGATAAAGGACTGGTAGTCATAGCTCGGCGGATTGCTGACGGTCAGAAATGAGCCCATAAAGACGATCAGCTGCCCCCAAAGCGCGGCATAAGGCGGATTCTGCAGTTTGAGCATCTGCATGGTCACCAGGATCGGGAACAGGAAGGCGCAGAACACCCAGAAATCATCAATCTGGATCATCAAACCGAATTTCACCACGAAGCAGGCGACCGAGAGCAGCAGCACCGCCTTGAGCAAGGTGCTGACGCTGTTGATCGGCGAAGGCGTGGAGGAGTAGAGCACGCAGCTGATGGCGGTGAGCGTCAGCGCCGCGCTGCCGGCGTCCCACTGCGTGTTGATCCAGTAGGCGCAGCCGATCACGATGCATAAAAAGGTGCGCAGGCCGTTATAGGCGGCTTCGTAGCTGTCGGTATGGCGCGCCAGCGAGGTGACGCGCGGCGGCTGGAGATCGCTGACCGCCGTGGCGCTTTCCAATCGCTGCAGCCAGCGGTTGCAGCGCAGGTAAAGCCAGCAGAAATCACGCAAACGCAGCCAGAAGGCGCGATGGCGGTAGTCCGCTGCATCTTGCGGGGCGATCTGCTGGAGCAGGCGCGCCAAGCGATATTTATCGGTGGCGGGATCGCGCAATTCATCCAGCAGTTGCGTCAGCACCGGCATCAGATTGGCGGGACGATCCGGCCAGTTCAGCAGCATGCGGCGCAGGCTGGAAATGACGCTGGTAATGCGCAGCTGCTGGTGCAGCAGATAGTTGAGCAGGTTATTTTGCCGCCGCAGGCGGTAGTGGCTCCAAAACGCCTGAATGCGCAGCAGGTTCATGGTCAGGATCTGGCCGATGACCCCTTCGTGCGAGGTGCGCATCTGCGCGGTGACCTCCGGCTGCCACAGCATGGCGGCGTGCTCCAGCAGCCGCTGCTGCATGCGCCGCAGCGAAGTCAGCAAGGCTTCGCCGTCGGAGGTGCTGGGCAGGATCATCATCATCAGCCCGCCGCACAGAATGCCGGTGATCACTTCGCAAACCCGCGCCTGGGCGATATCGAAGATCTGCTGGGTATCGGTGACGTTGACCGTACCGAAGGCGATGATGGCGGCGGTATAGCCTGCCAGCGCGAACGCGTAGGAAACGTTGTTTTGATAATGGTTGGAGATATAGGTGCATAGCCCGATCCAGGCGGCGATGAACAGCGTGAACAGCCAGGGATCGTTCAGGCAGTGGCCGGCGATCGCCACCGAGGCGGCGGCGCCCACCAGGCTGCCGAAGATGCGGCCGATGCTTTTGCTGATCACGCCGCCGATGGTGGGGAAGCTGACCACCGCAGCGGAGGTGAGCGCCCAATAGGGTTCGTCGAGCTCGAGCACGAACGCCACCCACAGCGCCAGACACATCGCCAGCGAGTTGCGCAGCGCATAGCGCCATTGGCCGCCGGTCGCCTTACCCCAGGGGGTACGGCTCCACTCCAGAAAGGGCAGGTTCACACTTTAGTTCCGCTGATGAATCGAAATGGTGCAGGTGGTGCCGGCAACCAGCGTCAAATCGGCGGGCACGTTGAGCAATTTTATCCGCACCGGCACGCGCTGAGCCAAACGCACCCAGGGAACATTGGGCTTAACATCCATTAATAGATCGTTGTTGCTGTCAACGCTCTGATCGTAAATGGCGCGGCCGATACTCTCTACTTCCCCCTGCAGCGGGGTGTTGCCGTTATATAAGACAATATCGGCTTTATTGCCTTCTTTTATATGTTTCAGCTTGGTTTCTTCGAAATAACCGAGTACATAAAACGAATGGACATCCACCAGTGCGACCAAAGGCGTGCCGGCGTTGGCGTAGTTCCCGACCCGCGCCTGCAGATTGGTGATATAACCGTCGGTCGGCGCGTAAATTTTAGTTTTGCTCAAATTCCATTTGGCCTGTTCCAGGTTGGCCAGGGCGGCTTTATAGGCGGCCTTCATTGCCTGAGCGGCTAAATTGGACTCATCCAAATCTTCAGCGGAAATAACGTTGCGCGGCAACCCGCGGCGTCGGGCGGCTTCATGGTCCGCCTTGGCCAGATCCGATTGCGCTTTTGCCACCGCGGCCTCGGCATTGTCCAGCGCGATCTGATAAGGCACCGGGTCGAGGGTAAAAATCAGACTTCCCGCAGGTACGAATTGATTGTCATTCGCACTTATTTTCTCTAATCTTCCAGAAACCTCAGGGGTGATATTGACGAGTTCTGCGCGCACTTTTCCGTCACGGGTCCATGGGGATTGCATATAATAATTCCAGAGCCACCAACCGGCGCAGACGGCAATGGCGCAGACGATCACCGTAGAAAAGTATTTTAATGTTTTATGCTGCATGGGTTACCAACTCGCTAAAATCCATAAGGAACCGCTGACGGTCAGGACGAAAATGGACAGGTCCATCAACATGGGGTGCCAGATTTCACCGGAATACATCCAGTCCCTGAGCAGCTGATGAATCAGCAACCATAAGACCAGTCCTAGCAAAAAAGCTTTAAATATGGGTGGAAAATAAAGCGATGCCCCCAGGACCAAATCGGGTAAGGGCGATGAGGCGTGTAACCATGATGTATTCACATTAACAATCCCTACGGGTGAATATGTTGAATATTTGCATAACGATTAAACAATAGCGGTTAAAAATAGTGGTTATTTCCACAATATACATTATATACATTTGTGTTTTTAATGTGAGTTACCCAAAATAGTCTAAGCTCTGGGAGGTAATGTTAGCATGCTAATTATAAGGAGGGGTAAGTGGAGTCAACATTAGGTTCAGATTTAGCACGATTGGTTCGTGTTTGGCGAGCGCTCATCGATCATCGGCTCAAGCCGTTGGAGCTGACCCAAACGCATTGGGTTACGTTGCACAATATCAATCGCTTGCCGCCGGAGCAGTCGCAAATCCAGCTGGCCAAGGCGATCGGTATCGAGCAACCGTCACTGGTTCGCACGCTGGACCAACTGGAGGAGAAGGGGCTTATCACGCGTCACACCTGTGCCAACGATCGCCGCGCGAAGCGCATCAAGCTGACCGAAGCGGCCGATCCGATCATCAGGGAAGTCGACAGTGTGATCACGTCTACGCGCAGTGAGATTTTAAGCGGCATTACCGCCGACGAAGTGCATCTGTTGGTAGGGCTGATTGGCAAGTTAGAACAAAATATCACCGAACTGCAGAACAAATAATAATATTCTTATTTTTCTACGATTACAGTTTCACAGCATCAGAAATAAAACCGGAGGCGATTGCCTCCGGTTTGCCGTGTGCCGCCTGCTGACTTACAGCGGAGAGACGGTGATGGTGTCGCCCATGCGCGCCATGCGCACGCGCTGACCCGGGCTGAACTTGGTGTCGCCTGCTTTCTGCACCACGACGATGTTCTCTTTCTGGTCGGTTTTGATTTCCAGCTCGTAGCCTGAGGTACGACCGGCCACTTCACCGATGCTGTTGCCCGCCGCGCCGCCGGCGATAGCGCCCGCCGCGGTAGCCAGCGTACGGCCGGTGCCGCCGCCAACGGTGTTGCCCAACAGCCCACCAATTACCGCGCCGCCGATCATCCCCAAGGCGTTGGAGCCTTCGCCGCCCTGAATTTTAACCGGACGCACGGAAACCAGCGTCCCGTAAGTGACGTTCTGCACCTGCTTGGCCTGCGAGGACGAGTAGACATCGCCGGACATGGATTCATTGGCACACCCAGCCAACGTAACGGCGGCGACGGCAACGACGAGAAGACGCTTGATCATATAAAACTCCTGATGGTAGTAGTCCATAACCTGGCAATGCTCACCAGGCAAGATTCAGTGAAAATGATAGACAAAGTATGGCTGAAAGTTGATACAGCGCCATGCCTCATCGCTGCACGCAGCTTAACTTTTCTCTGTTCAACCAATAATAAACCGCGGTTTACCTTTATGACAGCCTCACCGACATTCCGTTGCCGGTTAACGCACGGTTTAACACATAAAATGTGCCACAGCGACGCACCTGGCTCACGGCGCGTAAAAAAAGCATCATAATTCATGGCGTTAATTCGTCAATTCTGGTTTATTTGTCAGGATAAAATTTGCTTACCGTGCGGGTTAGAGGATGTTGCTATGAAGTCAGGCCGCTATATAGGCGTCATGTCCGGCACTAGTCTGGACGGAATCGATGTGGTATTGGCCGCGATTGACGATCGCATGGTGGCGCAGCAGGCCAGCTATAGCCATCCGATGCCGATCGCGCTGAAAAAAGAGATCCTGGGGATGTGCCAGGGGCAGCAAACCACGCTGGCCGCGGTCGGCCGGTTGGACGCACAGCTGGGCACGCTGTTTGGCGAGGCGGTGCTCGGCCTGCTGAAGCAAACCGGTATCGACGCGGATCATATCACCGCCATCGGCTGCCACGGCCAGACGGTATGGCACGAACCGGAAGGCGACGCGCGTTTCTCCATGCAGCTCGGCGACAACAACCGCATCGCCGCACTGACCAATATCACCACCGTCGGCGATTTCCGCCGGCGCGACATGGCTTACGGCGGGCAGGGCGCGCCGCTGGTGCCGGCGTTTCATCAGGCGCTGCTGGGGCATCCCGTCGAGCGGCGTATGGTGCTGAACATCGGCGGCATCGCCAACCTCTCTCTGCTGTTGCCCGGTGCGGCGGTGCGCGGTTTCGACACTGGGCCGGGCAACATGCTGATGGACGCCTGGATCTGGCGCCACCGCGCGCAACCTTACGATCAGGACGGCGGCTGGGCCATGCAGGGGCGCGTCTGTTTGCCGCTGTTGCAGCAGATGCTGGCGGACCCTTACTTCGCGCTGCCTGCGCCGAAAAGCACCGGCCGCGAGTATTTCAATATCGCCTGGCTGGAGCGGCAGCTGGCCGGATTACCGGCGATTGCGCCGGTCGACGTGCAGGCCACGCTCACGGAGCTGACCGCCGTCAGCATCAGCGAACAGGTGTTGCTGGCCGGCGGGTGCGAGCGTTTGCTGGTGTGCGGCGGCGGGGCGCGCAACACGCTGCTGATGGCGCGTCTGTCTGCGCTGCTGCCGGGGACGGAAGTTGGGCTGACCGACGATTTCGGCGTCAGCGGCGACGATATGGAGGCCTTGGCCTTTGCCTGGCTGGCGTTTCGCACGCTGTCCGGCCAGGCCGGCAATTTGCCTTCGGTCACCGGCGCCAGCCGTGAAACGGTGTTGGGTGGGATTTATCCGGTTTTGCCATTGGGGGGCCGTTAGCTCTGTTAGGATAGCCTGTGAAGGATTTTTCTAAGGAGCAACAGCATGAAAAAAGTCATTTTCGTCGCCGGCGCGCTGGCGCTGTCCGGCTGCAGCTACATCCTGCCGCAGAGCAGCCAGACGATGCACTACCAGTGCGGCACCACGCCGTTGACGGTGGCGCTCGACGGCAAGGCGAGCGAAGTCAGCCTGCTGATGGATGGCGAACAGCTGCATCTCAAGCAGGTGCTGGCGTTGACCGGCGCTAAATACAGCGACGGCAAATACACTTTCTGGTCGAAAGACCGCAATGCCTATCTTGAGCGCAACGGCAAGGTAGTCATGAGCGACTGCGTGTTGACGGAGTGACGGTCAGCGGTGGCGTCGGAGCGATTGAGTTCCTGGCGCCGCAGGCGCAGAATGTAACGACGGATTTTTCAGTTGGTCGATAACCCAGATGATTGAAAAGAATGAGTTTGATGTTGCGGACCTGCGCCGTGAATATACCCGAGGCGGCCTGCGCCGCAACGATCTGACCGCCAATCCGCTCGAGCTGTTCGAGCGTTGGCTGAAACAGGCCTGCGACGCGCGCCTGGCCGATCCGACCGCCATGTGCGTCGCTACCGTCGACGAACGCGGCCAGCCGTATCAGCGCATCGTGCTGCTCAAGCATTTCGATGAGCAGGGGTTGGTGTTTTACACCAACCTCGGCAGCCGCAAGGCGCAGCAGTTGGCGCAAAACCCGCATATCAGCCTGCTGTTCCCCTGGCACATGCTCGATCGTCAGGTGATTTTCCTCGGTCAGGCGGAGCGCCTGTCGACCCTCGAAGTGCTGAAGTATTTCCATAGCCGGCCGAAGGACAGCCAAATTGGCGCCTGGGTGTCGCAGCAGTCGTCACGCATTTCCGCGCGCGGCGTGCTGGAAAGCAAATTCCTCGAGCTGAAGCAGAAGTTCCAGCAGGGCGAGGTGCCGTTGCCGAGTTTCTGGGGCGGATTCCGCGTGAAATTCGACTCCGTCGAGTTCTGGCAGGGCGGCGCCCACCGCCTGCATGACCGTTTCCTGTATCAGCGGGACGGGAATGACTGGAAAATTGACCGACTGGCACCTTGAAGACGTAAAATCCCCCTCTAAGCGCTGGTGCTGACGCCGCCGGCGCTTTATTCTATGCGCTACCCTGAATTTTTATTTCGCCACTGGGCGAAAGGCCGTGTACCGGCAAAGGTGCATTCGTTTATACATGGAGTCATTGATGGCAAGCAGCAACTTGATTAAACAACTGCAAGAGCGGGGCCTCGTTGCCCAGGTTACGGATGAGGAAGCGTTAGCGGAGCGACTGGCGCAAGGGCCAATTGCACTGTATTGCGGTTTCGATCCGACCGCTGACAGCTTGCATTTGGGCCATCTGGTTCCTCTGTTGTGCCTGAAGCGCTTCCAGCTGGCCGGCCACAAACCGGTAGCGCTGGTGGGCGGCGCCACTGGCCTCATCGGCGATCCGAGCTTCAAAGCGGCGGAGCGCAAGCTGAACACCACCGATACGGTGAACGAGTGGGTGGAGAAGATCCGCAAACAGGTTTCCCCGTTCCTCGATTTCGACTGCGGCAGCAACAGCGCTATCGCGGCCAACAACTACGACTGGTTCGGCGGCATGAACGTGCTGACCTTCCTGCGTGATATCGGCAAGCACTTCTCCGTCAACCAGATGATCAACAAGGAAGCGGTCAAGCAGCGCCTGAATCGCGACGACTCCGGCATCTCCTTCACCGAGTTCTCCTACAACCTGCTGCAGGGCTTCGATTTCTCCGAGCTGTACAACCGCCACCAGGTGGAACTGCAGATCGGCGGTTCCGATCAGTGGGGCAACATCACCTCGGGTATCGATCTGACGCGTCGTCAGCATCAGAAGCAGGTGTTCGGCCTGACCGTGCCATTGATCACCAAGGCAGACGGCACCAAGTTCGGTAAAACCGAAGGCGGCGCGGTCTGGCTGGCGCCGGAAAAAACCAGCCCGTACAAGTTCTACCAGTTCTGGATCAACACCGCCGACGCCGACGTTTACCGCTTCCTGAAGTTCTTCACCTTCATGAGCCTGGAAGAGATCAACGCGCTGGAAGAAGAAGACAAGAACAGCGGCAAGGCGCCGCGCGCCCAGTACGTGCTGGCGGAAGAAGTGACCGGCATGGTGCACGGTGCGGAAGGCCTGGCGGCTGCCAAGCGCATCACCCAGAGCCTGTTCTCCGGCGCGCTGCATGACATGACCGAAGCGGACTTCGCCCAGCTGGCGCAGGACGGCATGCCGACCATCAAACTTGAGCGCGACGCCGATCTGCAGCAGGCGCTGGTGAATGCTGAACTGGTGCCGTCACGTGGCCAGGCGCGCACCATGATCGGTTCCAACGCGGTGACCATCAACGGCGAGAAACAGTCGGATGCCGAATACCGCTTCAGCGATGCGGACCGTCTGTTTGGCCGCTACACGCTGCTGCGCCGCGGCAAGAAACACTACTGCCTGGTGGACTGGCAGTAAGCGTATAATGATGGTAAGGGGCCCAGGCGGCCCCTTTCTTTTTGGGCAGCCGCCAGGCTGGCTGCCGCATTCCCAACGAGTTCTGTCGATGAAAAACATTCTTTCTATCCAGTCGCACGTGGTGTTTGGTCACGCCGGCAACAGTGCGGCGGAGTTTCCGATGCGCCGCATGGGCGTCAACGTCTGGCCGCTGAACACGGTGCAGTTCTCCAACCATACGCAATACGGTCAGTGGACCGGCTGCGTCATGCCGGCCAGCCACCTGAGCGAGATCGCGCAGGGCATCGCCAATATCGATCAGCTGAAACGCTGTGATGCGGTGCTGAGCGGTTATATCGGTTCGCCGGAGCAGGGTGACCATATTCTGGCGATCGTGCGTCAGGTTAAGCAGGCGAATCCGAACGCCTGGTATTTCTGCGATCCGGTGATGGGACATCCTGAAAAGGGCTGCATCGTGGCGCCGGGGGTGGCCGAGTTTCACTGCCGTCAGGCGTTGCCGTGCAGCGACATGGTGGCGCCGAACCTGCTGGAGCTGGAAATGCTGAGCCAGATGGCCGTCGCCAACGTGGACGACGCGGTGCAGGCCGCTCGATCGCTGATCGCCAAGGGGCCGCGATTGGTGCTGGTCAAGCACCTGGCCCGTGCCGGCTATCACACCGACTGTTTCGAAATGCTGCTGGTGACGGCGGACGAAGCCTGGCACATTAGCCGGCCGCTGGTGGACTTCGGGGCGCGTCAGCCGGTCGGCGTCGGCGATTTGACCAGTGGTCTGCTGCTGGTGGATCTGCTGAAGGGCGAGGCGCTGGATAAAGCGCTGGAGCACGTGACCGCCGCCGTGTATGAGGTGATGCTGACCACGCAGGCGATGGGCGAGTATGAATTGCAGGTGGTGGCGGCGCAGGATCGGATCGTGCAGCCGCGCAGCGAGTTCAGAGCGGTAAAACTGTAAGCGGCATCGGGCCCCGGCGAGAGCCGCCGGGGCTGAACCTTACTTCAATCCTTCGGCGTTCAGCGCCGCATCTACCGCCGGGCGCGCCGCAACGCGATCGAACCAGGCCGCCAGATGGGCGTGCTTGCGCACATCGAACTGCAGGGCGAATGCCCAGCGCAGCACGGTGAACAGGTAGGCGTCGGCCACGCTGAAACGGCTTCCCAACAGGAAGTGCTGCTTCGCCAGTACCGAATCCAGATAGCTGAACTGCTGCTCCAGCCTGGCGCGCGCGATGGCTTTATATTCCTCGGGCGTCTTCGGGTTGAACAGCGGGCTGAACCCTTTGTGCAGCTCGGTGGCGATGTAGTTCAGCCATTCGATCGCGTGGTAGCGCGACAGGGTGCCCGCCGCCGGGATCAGGTTACGGTCCGGCACGCGGTCCGCCAGGTATTGCACGATCGCCACGCCTTCGGTCAGCAGGCTGCCGTCATCCAGCAGCAGCGCCGGTACCTGTCCCTTGGGGTTGATGGCGAGGTAATCGGCGCCGCTCTCGGTTTTCTTCTGCGCCAGATCGACCTTCTCCGCCGTAAAATCCAGCCCTGCCTCACGCAGCACGATATGCGGGGACAGCGAACAGGCGCCGGCTTTATAGAACAGTTTCATCGGAAGCTCCTTGTTGATGACGAATGACGGGCATGCTTAACCTCTCATCGTAGTCCCACAGCGCCAAAATTACAGCGGCTTAGCTAACAAATTTAACCGACTATCGCCTCGGCGGGCTGCAGCTGCGCCAGCGTCGCGGCGATCTGCTGCTGCAGCGCCTGCGGCGCCACCTGCATCGGCGAGCGCAGTTCGTTGGCGATCAGCCCCTGTTGGGCCAGCACGGTCTTGACCGGCGCCGGATTCGGGAAGCTGAACATCTGGTGGATCATCGGCAACAGCTCATAGAAGTTGCTGCGCGCCGCGGCCAGATCGCCGGCGGCGACTTGCTGCACCAGCTGGACGAAACGTTCAGGGTGAACATGCGCGGCGGCGGAGATGGCGCCGGTGCCGCCGAGGCACAGCGTGGTGAGGATCAGATTGTCTTCCCCGGTCATCACATCGATTTCGCCGTCGGCGATTAGCGCCATGGTGGCGTCAGGGTTGCCGCCGCAATCCTTGATGGCGGTGATGCGGGGGTGACGTGCGAGCCGGCGCAGCGTGGCCAGCTCCATGGCGATGCCGGTGCGCTGCGGAATGTTGTACAGGATCACCGGCACGGTGGAGGCGTCGGCCAACTGGGTGAAATAGTCTATCAGGCCGCATTGCGAAGGGCGGATGTAGTAAGGCGCCGGGATCAGCACGCCGGCGATGTCGCGCAGTTGAATGGCCTGCTGTATCTGCAGCGTGGCGGCCATGTTATTGCCGGAAAGGCCCATCACCACCTGATGGGCGGGCGCCACCTCCAGCACGGCGTCGAGCACCGCCAGCTGTTCTTCCTTGCTCAGCGCGGCGGCTTCACCGGTAGAGCCGCAGACCACCAGGCCGTCGATGCCGGCGTCGAGCAGGTGCCGCGCCAGGCGTTTAACCGCCGGCAGATCGACGGCATCTTGATTGAAAGGGGTAACCATCGCTACCCAAATACCCGAAAATGAGGCCATAAAATATTCCTTCTGTGTGACCGACAGAGAAGCCAGATGAGAAAATTGAAGGCGGGGCATTGCAGACCATCCAGTCAGCTCATCTGACGGGACAGCTCGCCCCGGTCAAATGAGCGTCTGTTTCTTCGATGTAACCGCCGCCAAACCGCCAACGGGCAACGCCGGGAGAATCGGTGTATTAACGTTGCGCGGATAGGCCATGGCAGTCTCGTGAAAAGAGGATGTGGGGGTGATAATGAATATTCTTCATCAGGCTGTCAATTTACAACAGATTGATAACATTGTTATTCATGATGGGTGAGGGCAGATGAGTTTGGCTAATAAACGACAATCCCCGCGGCGGCGGGGATTGTTTGGCTGATTCAGCGCGGCGGGCGGGTACCGATGGTGGCGGACCAACTGAAGGTGTCGCCGCTTGGCCGGTAGCGGTTGGCCTTGCGTTCCGCGCGCTCTGCCTTGGCGAGCTTCGCTCTGGCGGCCATGATGCGCGCCACCACTTCATCTTTGACCTTGTGCTGTTCGGCGTTGGTCAGCGGCCGGCCGTGGCTTTTACGCGCTTTGTCCAGCTCGGTTTTGACTTCCCGTTGCTCGCTTTCCGTCATCTCTTTCAACGTCAACTTTTTCATCTTTGCCGCCCGTTCGGTGAAGTTGGCTTTCAGTTTAACGGCGTTATGTGACCGAAAATGTTATGGGCATAACGAAAATGCCCTGTAAGCCCAGGTTACACCTCTTCCAGCAGAGCGTCGACAAAGCGCCGCATCCGTTCGGTGCGCTGCTCGGCCATCTGTCGCCCGGCGGCGGTCTGGAAGCCGTCTTGCAGCTTGAAGAGCTTGGTTTCGAAGTGATCCAGGCTGAAACGCTTGTCGTCGTATTGACGATGCTCGGCCCGCGGATCCGCAGCGTCATACAGCGCGCTGCGCATGCGGCCGCCGATATAGAAGCAGCGGGCTACGCCAATCAGGCCAATGGCGTCGAGACGATCGGCGTCCTGCAGGATCTTCGCTTCCAGCGTTTGCGGAGGGATGCCGGCGGAAAAACTGTGTGCTTCGATAGCGTGGGCCACCGCCGCGATGTCCGCCGGCGACCATTCGAGCTGGGTCAGCGTCAGCGTGGCTTGCTGCGCCGCCATGCGCGAAGCCAGGTGACGCTGCGGCGAATTCTTTTCAACCGCCACGGCGTCATGCAGCAGCACCGCCGCGCAGAGAATGCGCCGGTCGCCGCCTTCCAGCTTGCTGATGCGGCGGCAGTTCTTCCAGACTCGGTGCAGGTGCGCCACATCGTGCGAGCCATCGTCCGATTCGAGGGTGAGCGGCAGCAGCGTTTGCGCCAGCGTCTGGTAGGGGGAAAACGGCTGTAACAGCTCTTGCGTCAGCGGGGGTAAAGACACGTTCAGCTCCTGTTGGGGGAAATCGGGCAATCAGCATAGCCGCGTCGGAGGTCGAGAGAATGACAGAAGACGACTATTGTTTACTAAAGTGCAACCTACTATTGTCATAACTGCGGTTTTTGCAGCGAAACAAGCAACCTAGAATAGCCGCATTCCGCCGTCTCCGCCTGGTGAGAGCCTGTGTCCGCGGAGATGGTCGGAATATCCTTATCAGCCATGGGAGAAGAGACATGCCAACCCCTCTTGAGATAGTGCGCGCGACTTACGAAGGCAGTTCCGAAGAAAACGGCCGTAATCTGCTGGCGGCGCTGGCCCCCGATGCCGAGTGGACCGAAGCCGCCGGTTTCCCTTACGCCGGTACTTATATCGGCCCGGAGAATATCATCAAGAACGTGCATCAGCGTTTGGGCAGCGAATGGCAAGGTTACCGCGCCGATGTCGATCACTTTTACGACGCCGGCGACAACGTGATTGCTCAGGGTTTTTATCACGGCACTTACCGGGCCACCGGCAAAGCCTTCAGCGCCTCCTTTGCGCATATTTATACGGTGCGCGCCGGCAAGATCGTGAAGTTCGTGCAGATTGTCGACAGCGCTAAAGTGCTGGAAGCGATGCAGCCTTAATCGCCGCTGTGCTTGCCGAATTTGCGGTCAAACTCGCGCCGGTAACCCCGAGCCTTGTTGCGATCGCGGATCCACAAATAGCCGCACACAAGCGCAACCGCTCCCGAGAAGGTGACGTTGCGCATATCCCGGTCATACCAAAACACCAACAGCGCATCCAGCGCAGCAATCAGCGCGATCCATTTGTACATATGGGATTGGCGCCGCGTGGCGGCGTTGAGTCGTTTTAACTGTCTGGCTTCGTCCAACACCGGTTTTTGCTGCATAGCGTTTCGTTATCATCAGGCTGTTCACGCTAAATTAGCAGAATCCTGCCAACTGCCGCAAAGATTAACGCACGCCGTCAGGCGGTTTTCAGCGTTCCCCGGGGCACGCTGAAAATTTATGCGCAGACGCTGGTATTGTTTATCGGGTGTGATAGGTTATTTATTCGCTATTTATGGGTTTTTATTCAATCATCGCTGTATCATCAAGCCGTAGCACTGGGCGGTTAACGTGATGGGTTCGACGCATGCGGCGGTTAACTTCGGCAGGAGAACATGATGAACGATAAGACGGCACGCCCGCAGGATGTGGTTCAACAACAGCTTGACGCCTATAACGCCCGCGATATTGAGGCCTTTATGGCCTGCTGGGCGGATGACGCGCAGTATTACGAACACCCCGACACGCTGCTGGCCAGCGGCAAGGCGGCGATCCGCGAACGGCATCTGGCGCGCTTTCGCGAGCCGAGCCTGTACGGCGAACGGATAAAACGCATGGCGGTGGGGAATATGGTGGTCGATCAGGAGGTGGTGACGCGCAACTTCCCGCAGGGGCGCGGCAAAATGGATGTCATCGCCATTTACGAAGTGGAACAGGGGCGGATCGCCAAAGCCTGGTTCAAGATCGGCCCCTGCGTGCCGGACGAAGGCGCGCTCTAGCCGCAATGCCGCTCACTTAAGCCTGAGTGGCATTTTTTTATCCAGCCTCTGGGCGTTCTGTGCAGGGGAATTGCCGTCAATGTTCCGCATTTATTTGTGGCCAATATGAACGGCAATTGGAGGGGCCGAAGGCGCGGCCCCTGGCTCGGTCGAGATGCGCCACATGGGGCATCTCACTTTTATCGACCGAAAATGTCACGAACGCCTGCAGAAAAACGCTTAACTAAATCAGCATTGCGCTCTAGCCGCGCCTTATTGCAACGCCATCACCGCCTCTATCTCTACGCACACTGCGGGTGAGAACAACGCGCTGACCGCCATCAAAGAACAGGCCGGCAGCGCGCCGTCGAAATAGTCAAATAGCACCGGGCGCACGCTCGCCAGATCGGCGATGTCGGTCAGGAACACGCTGATTTTAATCAATGCCTTGAGATTGACGCCTTCGCTGGCGGCGATGGTCGCCAACTGCTCAAGGATCTCCTGCGTTTGCTGCGGCGCGCTCAAGCCCTGCGCGTCGGTGGCGAAGGCCGTCAAGCCAGATACGTACAGGCGATCGCCGTGGCGCACGGCGTGCACATAAGGGCCACCCGGCGTAGGCAATTGCGGATAATTAATGCGTTTTAATGATGTCATGGTCAAACCCCGCGCAAGACCGGTTAATAAAATCGACAAACTTGGTTAGGATACTGGAGAAAACGCGGCAAAGCGCCGCACGCCGATGATATCTGAGAGAATCATCCCCCTTTATGTTATACGCCGTCTCTCACGCGAATGTGACAGTGCGGCGCAGATCGGCAACAAGGACGCAGAGACGATGAACCCGCTTTTTACGCCTTACCTGCAGCGCTGGCGGCTGGAGCAGGACGGCAAAGCCTTCGAAACCCACAGCAGTCTATTGATGCCGGTGCGTTACCGGGGCGCGGCGGCCATGCTGAAGATCGCCCGCGAGCAGGAGGAGCGCTTCGGTGGTCAGCTGATGTGCTGGTGGCGTGGAGAAGGTGCCGCGCAGGTGCTGGCGTGGCACGACGACGGCATTTTGCTGGAGCGCGCGCAGGGCGAAGGGTCGTTGGCGCAGCTGGTGCGTGACGGCGACGATGAACAAGCCACGCAGATCCTGTGCCGGGCGATCGCCGCCTTGCATGCGCCGCGGGCGGCGCCGTTGCCTGAGCTTATCCCGTTGCAGGAGTGGTTCAGCTCGCTGTGGCCTGCGGCCCAGGCGCACGGCGGCATGCTGCGTCTCAGCGCCACGGCGGCGGCGGAGCTGTTGAGCAGCCCGCGAGAAGAAAGCGTGTTGCACGGGGATATCCACCATGACAATGTGCTGGACTTTGGTGCACGCGGTTGGCTGGCGATCGATCCCAAGCGTTTGTACGGTGAACGGGGCTTCGATTACGCCAACATCTTCTGCAATCCCAACTACGGCGTCGCCACCGATCCGGCCATTTTCCATCGCCGCGTGGAACAGGTGTGCCGGTTGGCCGGGCTGGATCGCCGGCGTCTGCTGCAATGGATCCTGGCCTGGTCGGGGCTTTCCGCCGCCTGGTTCATGGAAGACGGGCAGGCGGCGGACATCGATTTTCGCGTCGCGGAACTGGCGGCGCGCGCGCTGGATCTCACGTTGCCGGACGGCGATTCAGGGTTCATCCTGCCAGTAATCGAGCGAGGCTGAAGGACGCTGCAGATAACGCACCTGCTCGCCGTCATTGCCGCGCGCCATCGCCTGGTATTTGCCTGAGTCCGGATACATCACCACTTCCGGCTGTTCGCGCGTGCTGACGGACAGATACTTAAGCGGCGCATCGGAGGTGTTGATGATCTGGTGCGGGTATTCCGGGCCAGGCGGAATGAAAATGACATCTCCGCTGACGATCGGCAGCATTTCTCCGGCTACCCGCAGCGTTCCGCTGCCTACCAGAATGATGAACATTTCCTCCTGAGCGTAGTGAAAATGATAGGGGCAGGAACGCATGCCCGGCGCCACACAATCGAAGGAGGCGTCCAGCTTGTCGGCGGCGGTGCCGGTGCCGAGACGAGCGCCGACGCTGTCATACAGCGGCGGCCGCCGGTCATGCTTCATCTCTACCTGTTCGACATTGCGTATCAAGCGCTGGGCCAACAGCGCGGCTTTCTCGGTCATAAGCTTCCTTGGTGACGGCGTCACTTATTATGTGAATTGACATTCAGACGACAGAGAAAGTGAAGGCGCCACGGCGCCGCTTGTCAATGTAGACCGCCCGTTACGTCACGGTGGTTCGCCGCGGCAGCGACAGCAGCAGATGCGCGATGGCGCCGCCGACAATGCCCCAGAATGCCGAACCGATGCCGAGCAACGTGACGCCGGAGGCGGTGATGAGGAAGGCGATCAGCGCCGCGTCGCGCTGTTTTTCATCATGCAGCGCGCGTTGCAGGCTGCCGCCGATGGTGCCGAGCAGCGCCAGCCCGGCGATGGTGTGGATCAAGGCGACCGGCAACGCGCTGAACAGCAGGCCGATGGCGCCGCCGAACAACCCGGCCAACAAATAGAAGCCGCCGGCGGCCACCGCGCCCATATAGCGCCGCTGTGGATCGGGATGCACGTCCGGCCCCATGCAAATCGCGGCGGTAATGGCGGCGATGCATACCGAGAAACCGCCGAATGGCGCCAGCAGCAGCGCGGTCAGCGCCGTCCAGGCGATCAGCGGTGAGGTGGGGACACGGTAGCCCGCCGCCTGCAGCGTAGCGATCCCGGGGGCGTTCTGTGAAGCCATGGTGACCACGAAGAAGGGCACGCCGATGCCGAGCAGCGTCGGCCAGCTGAAATGCGGCGCGATAAATTCCGGCACGGCGACCGCCGGCGCCTGTTGCGCCAGATGGATATCGCCCTGTAGCGCGGCGATCGCCAGCCCAATCGCCAGCGTCAGTACGATGGCATAACGCGGCAGGTAACGGCGGCTGAGCAGATAGGCCAGCCCCATACCGGCGCTGAGGAGGAAATTGAGCTGCAGTGAAGCGAAGGCGTCCAGCCCGAAACGCAGCAGGATCCCCGCCAACATCGCGGCAGAAATCGCCTGCGGAATATAATCCATCAGGCGGGCGAACAGCCCGGTGACGCCGCAGAGCAGGATCAGGCCCGACGCGAAGATGAACACCCCGATCGCCTCATTGATCGGCGTGCCGGGCAGGCTGGTGACCAGCAGCGCCGCTCCTGGCGTCGACCACGCGGTGAGGATCGGGGTGCGATAGTACAGCGAAAGCCCCAGCGAGGTGACGCCCATCGCGATCCCAAGCGTGCTCAGCCAGCCGCCGATCTGCGCCGGCGTGGCGCCTGCGGCGGCGGCGGCCTGGAAAATGATGGCGGCAGAGCTGGTGTAGCCGACCAGAACGGCGACAAAGCCGGCCATGACGGCGGGCAGGGTCAGATGGCGCAAGGAGAGGGCTGGGCGCATGAGGAGCTCCAATCGGTGAGTGTGCGTTATAACGCACGGTAAGAAATCAGCATAGCACCGTGCGCTATAGCGCACAAGCGGGTATAATCGAGCGCGATATGCAGAGGAGAACAGGATGCAGGAACTTGCCGGCCATTTGGCGCACACCCTTCGCACGCTGCGCGCGCAGCGCGGCTGGAGCCTGACGCAGGCGGCGGAATACACCGGCGTCAGCAAAGCGATGCTTGGGCAGATTGAGCGCGGCGAATCCAGCCCGACGGTGGCGACGCTGTGGAAGATCGCCACCGGTTTCAACGTGGCGTTTTCCGCCTTTCTTGAGGCGTCGCCCGCGCAGCAGCAGGCGACGCTGCACCGCTACGGCGAGCTGCCGGTGTACGATCAGGACAACGCCGATATGCGCGTGGTGCCGCTGTTTCCCTACGATCGCCAGCTGGGTTTCGACATGTTCGTCATCGATCTCGCGCCGGGCGCGCTCAGCGAATCGTCGCCGCATGAGCCGGGCGTGATTGAGCATGTGATCGTGATCAGCGGCCGGTTGGAATTGGCGATAGACGGCGAGTGGCACAGCCTGGCAGCCGGCGAGGCGATGCGCTTTCAGGCCGATCGGCCGCATGCCTACCGCAACGCCGGTTCACACACGGTGCGCATTCACGATCTGATCCACTATCCTCAATCCTGACTCAACGCGGCGGCCGCGGGCTTTGACTCCGCGCCGCCAAACGCCTACCTTGTTGAAAATGACTCTTATTTCACAGGCTGTCGCCCATGACGGGGCGGCGTTGCAGCCGACTCAAAAGGAGCTTGATTTTGCCGGTCACCAATCGACGTCAGTTTATTAAACTCAGTGCGCAAACCGCAGGAGCCGTATTCGCGATGACTTCATTACCCAACAGTATCCGCCTGGCGATGGCGGCGGAGGGCGGCGCGGCCGCCGGCGATGAATTCCTGTGGCTGGAAGAGCTGCAGGGTAAAAAAGCGCTGCAATGGGTGCAGCAGGAAAATCAGCGCACCGTGGCACGTTTCGGCCAGGGCGAAGACTTTCAGCGCATTGAGCGCGAAGTCCTGGATATCCTCAATAAAGACACCCAGATCCCGTGGGTGAGCAAACGCGGCGAGTACTATTACAACTTCTGGCAGGATCAGGCCAACCCGCGTGGCCTGCTGCGACGCGCCACGCTGGACGAGTACCGCAAGGCCAAACCGGCCTGGGAGACGGTGCTGGATATCGATGCGCTGGGCAAGGCGGAGGGCAAGGATTGGGTTTATCAGGGCTCGCAGCCGCTGGCGCCGGAATACCGTTATTGCCTGATGCAGCTGTCGCCGGACGGCGGTGACGCCACCGAAATCCGCGAATTCGATTTGGTTGCCAAACGCTTCGTCAAAGAGGGTTTCAACGTGCCGGTGGCGAAAAGCCGGGTTTCCTGGGTCGATCGGGACACGCTGTTCATCGCCACCGATTTCGGCCCCGGCTCGATGACCCAGTCCGGCTACGCGCGCATCGCCAAACGCTGGCGGCGCGGCACGCCGCTGAGCGCCGCCGAAACGCTGTACGAAGCGCAGCCCGAGGACATGGCGGTCTTCGCCTATCACGACCGCACGCCGGGCTTTGAGCGCGATTTCGTCGGCCGCAGCCTGGACTTCTACCGCCGCGACTATTTCTTGCTGACTCAGGACGGCCGGCAGAAAAAAATCGACATCCCCGCCGACGCCGAGCTGGATACGCATCGGGAATGGCTGCTGATCAAGCCGAGCAGCGATTGGGACGTGGGCGGCAAGCGCTATCCGTCCGGCTCGCTGTTGGCGGCCAATTTCGACGACTATCTGGCGGGCAAGCGCGAGCTGCAGCCGCTGTTTACCCCGACGGCGGAGCAGGCGCTGAGCGGCTACAGCGGCACTCGCGATCACCTGATCCTCAGCATCATGGATAACGTGGTCAACCGACTGGAAGTGCTGACGCCGCAGGGCGGCAGCTGGCAACGTCGCCCGCTGGGCAACCCCGGCGCCATCAGCACCCTTTCCGCCGGCGGCATCGACGACGAGAGCAACGCCTATTTCCTGACGGTCAGCGGGTTCCTGCAGCCGACCTCGCTGTATATGGGCAACCTCGACGGCGGGGAAGCGACGCTGCTGAAACAGGCGCCGCAGGACTTTGACGCCGCCGGCTATCAGGTCAGCCAGCATTTCGCGCGCTCCAAGGACGGCACCCGCGTGCCGTATTTCCAGATCGCCGCCAAAGATCTCAAGCTGGATGGCAGCACGCCGACGCTGCTGTACGGCTACGGCGGTTTTGAAGTGCCGCTGCTGCCGGGCTATCTGGGCGGCAAAGCGCCGGCCTGGCTGGAGCGCGGCGGGGTATACGTGGTGGCCAACATTCGGGGCGGCGGTGAATTTGGTCCGGCCTGGCATCAGGCGGCGCTCAAGCAGAATCGTCATCGTGCCTATGAGGATTTCGCCGCCGTGGCCGAAGACCTGTTCGCGCGCAAGGTGACTTCCGCGCCGCATCTCGGCGCGCGCGGCGGCAGCAACGGCGGTCTGCTGGTAGGCAATATGCTGACGTTGTATCCGCAGCTGTTCGGCTGCATCGTCTGCGAAGTGCCGCTGTTGGACATGCAGCGCTATACCCAACTCTCCGCCGGCGCGTCGTGGATCGCGGAATACGGCGATCCGAGCAAGCCGGAGCAGTGGGCCTATATCAAAACCTTCTCGCCGTACCACAATATTCAGGCGAAAACGGCCTATCCGCCGGTGCTGTTCTATACCGCCACCAGCGACGATCGGGTCAACCCGGCCCACGCGCGCAAAATGGCGGCGCGCATGCAGGCGATGGGGTATCAGCAGGCTTACTTCTACGAAAATACCGAGGGTGGGCACAGCGCCGCCGCCGACAAGCAACAGGCGGCGTTCCACAGCGCGCTGGTGAGCGAATTCATGTGGGCTAACCTGAGCGGCAAGCGCAAGCCAGCGTAAACACGTTTCTTGCGGGCATAAAAAAACGCCGGGGGTTAACCCCGGCGTTTCTATTTACGCTCAATCCGCAGGCGATCAGTGAGCCGCCGTGGCTTCCTGCGCTTTCTGATTCAGGTCTTCGCTGGTGTCCAGCGTCATGCGGTACAGTTTCGGCGCGGTCAGCATCATCAGGATGGCGATGACGGCGGTGGCGATGCCGATTTGCATAAACACATGGCTGTAGATGGCCAGCGAAGCGTGCGCGTCGTTGATGTCGCTGGGGACGGCGGTCAGACCGGCGACTTTACCGGCGATCAGTGCCGCGGCGGCGGTGGTCAGGAACCAGGAACCCATGATGAAGCCCATCAGACGCTGCGGCACCAGTTGCGCCACCATCGCCAGACCCAGACCGGAAATCATCAGCTCGCCGATGCTCTGCAGCGCGTAGCTCAGGATCAGCCAGTTGACCGACACGATGCCCTGTTCGTTGGCGAAGCTGGCGCCCCATGGCAGCACCAGGAAGGCGCAGGAACACAGGATCATGCCGAAAGCGAACTTGTGCGGCATCGGCAGGCGATCGCCCATCTTGTTATACAACGCGGCCAGAATCGGGCTGGCGAGCATGATCCAGAACGGGTTCAGCGCCTGGTACTGCTCCGGCTCGAAGGCGACGCCGAAGATGCTGTGCTCCACGTTGTGGATGGCGAAGAAGTTCAGCGACGTCGGCATCTGGCTGTACAGCACGAAGAACACCACCGCTTCCAGCATCAGCAGGAAGGCGACGATCATTTTACGGCGTGCGGCGCCATGCAGGGCGAAGGCTTCCTTGGCGAACACGATCACGATCCCGGCGGAGATGAAGGCCAGCGCCCAGCGCGCGATCACCTGGTTGTGCAGCAGCCAGCTGGACACGGCGACCAGCGCCACGATGCCGACCAGCACCATCAGCAGTTTCGGCAGATGTAGCGGCTTGAAGTCAGGCCTGGAGCCGTTTTTCTTCACCCACTTGTGGCACATCATAAAGTTGACCAGGGTGATCAGCATGCCGACCACGCTCAGGGAGAACGCCACGCTCCAGCCGTACTTCGCCGCCAGCCACGGGGTAGCCAGCATGGAGAAGAAGGAACCGATGTTCACCGACATGTAGTACATGGTGAAGGCGCCGTCGATACGTGGGTCGTCTTTCTCATAGCAGGTGGAGAGCAGGGAGGACGGGTTAGCCTTGAACAGGCCGCTGCCCACGGCGATGGTCGCCATGCCCAGGTAGACCCAGAAGATGTCGTGGCCGGAGTAGGCCACCATGGCGTAACCGGCGGCCAGCACCAGCGCGCCGAGCACGATCACGCGTTTGGCGCCCAGCACCTTGTCGCCCAGCCAGCCACCAATGGCGACGAAGCCGTATACCAGGGCGCTGAAAGAAGAGAACAGGGTGATGGAGTCGGCTTCGCTCAGACCGAGCATCTTGACCAGATAAACCGCCATGATGCCTTGCAGGCCGTAATAGCCGAAGCGCTCCCACAGTTCGATCGAGAAGATCAGATAGAATGCTTTCGGTTGTTTGAACGCGTTAAGGCTCACGCTCTCCTGGTGTTGGTTGTTTGCTGTTGACACTGGTACCTCTGTTTTTTCGCAGCCCGTCTTTAGGGGACGGGAAAGTACAAAAGTTGATGCGGAACGGCATCCTTTTGCGTTGTTATAGGATGGGGACGGCGGTTAATGTTCACTATCTTTGTCAACGTGGCAAGCTGTTTGTCATATTCGGTTACATTTAACGCCGGCAGGATTATGCCACGATGTTGCAAATGTTATGCAGTATTAACTTTCGGCTTTTGGTGGTTTATCGATTTTTTGTTTTGACTAAAAGCTATACGAATTTTAAACAGGGATATATTCTGCTGAATTGCTATTTTTTAGCGCATCAGTGTACGTGAGGTTATTAATCCGTTGGAATGTTGTGTATATGGCGCGATTTGTAAAATTATAGAAATTCAGGAAAACGGGGCTGGCATTTGTGAACGCCTTGTGATCCCGAAAGCGTGACGTTCACCGCAATTTTCGACTAATTTTTTGCTTGAAAATAACGCAGCGATGGGTTTCTTACTGAAAACCGTGATAACGCCGGGGTTACTGCTGCGCGATATCACATTTTTGATAAAAAAGCGGCGTTGGCGAGGGAAGAGGACGCGGCGGGTGCGGTTTGCCGCACCCAACTGACTCAGGATTCCGGATAAACCTTTTCTTTATATTCGCACAGGTCTTCGATGATGCAGGAGCCGCAGCGCGGTTTGCGCGCGATGCAGGTGTAGCGTCCGTGTAGGATCAGCCAGTGATGGCAATCGACCTTGAATTCGGCGGGCACCACCTTCAACAGTTTCTCCTCCACCTGATCGACGTTCTTGCCCGGCGCAAAGTGGGTGCGGTTGCACACCCGGAAGATATGGGTGTCCACGGCGATGGTCGCCCAGCCGAAGGCGGTGTTGAGCACCACGTTGGCGGTTTTGCGCCCAACGCCCGGCAGCGCCTCCAGCGCGGCGCGATCTTCCGGCACTTCGCCGCCGTGCAGCTCCAGCAGCATGCGGCAGGTCTTGATCACGTTTTCGGCCTTGCTGTTGAACAGACCGATGGTCTTGATGTACTCCTTGACGCCATCAACCCCCAGCGCCAGCATGGCGGCGGGGGTGTTGGCGACCGGATAGAGTTTGGCGGTCGCCTTGTTGACGCTCACGTCGGTGGCCTGCGCAGACAGCAATACCGCGATCAGCAGCTCAAATGGCGTGGTGTACACCAGCTCGGTGGTCGGATGCGGATTGTTGTCGCGCAGCCGGGTCAGAATTTCCAGTCGCTTCTGCTTGTTCATCAGGCCTTCTCAGCACGTCCTTGTTCCAGCAGCGGTTCCGCCGCCACGGCGCGGGCTTTGCGCGCCTTCATTCTTTCGTCGATCAGATACTTGACCGCCAGCAGCAGGCCCAGGCCGATAAAGGCGCCTGGCGGCAGCATGGCCAGCAGGAACGGGCTGTCGAAGTGCACCACTTCGATGCGCAGCGATTTGGCCCAGCCGCCCAGCAGTTGATCGGCGCCGTCGAACAGCGTGCCGTTGCCCAGCAGCTCGCGCATTGAACCCAGCGTCACCATGACGCCGGTGGCGCCGAGGCCGATGGCCATGCCGTCCAGCGCCGAGAGGCCGACCGGTTTCTTGGCGGCCACCGCTTCGGCGCGGCCCACGACGATGCAGTTGGTCACGATCAACGGAATAAAAATGCCGAGCGACTGATACAGACCGAAGGCATAGGCGTTGATCAGCATCTGCACGATGCTCACCACCGCGGCGATGATCATGACGTAGATTGGAATACGCACTTCGCTTGGCACCCAGCGACGCACCGCGGAGATGGAGGCGTTGGTGAGCGTCAGCACCAGCGTGGTGGCCAGCCCCAGGCCCAGCGCGTTGGTGACGGTGGAGGTCACCGCCAGCAGCGGGCACATGCCCAGCAGCTGCACCAGGGCGGAGTTGTTCTTCCACAACCCCTGGACGATCAATTCTTTGGCTTCACTCATTCGCTGGCTCCACACGCAGGTAAGCTTTCAAGTTTAGGCGGCAGCGTTTCCATATACAACGCCGTGCGGCGCACCGCATTGACCACCGCACGCGGGGTGATGGTGGCGCCGGTGAATTGGTCGAACATGCCGCCGTCTTTCTTCACCGCCCAGCGTTTGTCGTCCGGGCCTTCGATTTTCTTGCCGCTGAAGAAGGAAATCCAGTCGGAAATGCGCAGTTCGATCTTGTCGCCCAGCCCCGGGGTTTCATGGTGTTCAATCACCCGGGTGCCGAGTACCGTGCCGTTGAAATCGGCACCGACCAGCAGCTTGATGGCGCCGGAGTAACCGTCCGGCGCGGTGGCTTCCAGCGCGGCGGCGGTCGGTTGCCCGTTTTTGCGCGCCAGGTATAAACGGTGTGGCGCGCCGTCGCCCAGCGCCGGATCGCTGACCAGGAAGCATTCGTTCTGCATGACGTTGTCGTAATTTTCCGGCGGCACCACCTGATCGAGCAGGGCTTTTTGCTGCAGCGCCGCCTGATGCGCGATGGTGGTTTTCGTCAGGGCGTAGACCACGGCGGTGAGGCCGGTGGTGACCGCCGCAAACACCGCCAGCGTGGTGCCGTGCTTTCTCATGGAATTCAGCATGGCGGCTCCTTAGCGATGGCCGTACACGCGCGGCTGCGTGTAGTGGTCGATTAACGGGACGGTGATGTTGGCGAGCAGCACGGCAAAGGCCACGCCGTCAGGGTAGCCGCCATAAACGCGGATCAGCCAGACCAGCACGCCGATCAGCGCGCCGTAGATTAAACGGCCCTTCGGCGTGGTGGAGGCGCTGACCGGGTCGGTGGCGATAAAGAACGCGCCCAGCATGCTGGCGCCGGAGAACAGGTGGATCAGCGGCGAAGCCTGATGCGCCGGATCGAGCCACCAGGCCAGACCGGAGCAGAAGGCGATAGCGGCCAACATGCTGAAGGGGATCTGCCAGTGGATCAGGCGGCGCGCCAGCATAAACAGGCCGCCGGCCAGAAAGCCGAGGTTGACCCACTGCCAGCCGATGCCCGCCAGCGCGCCGCCGAACAGCGGCTGCTGCAACACCTGTTCAACGCTGTGGCCGCTGCGCAAACCGGTTTTGAAGCCGTCGAGCGGTGTAGCCTGGCTGATGCCGTCAACGCCCATCTGCAATTCGTGCAGCGTCGCGCCCTGAGCGGTATGGCCGCTGAAAATGGCCAGCAGCGTGTCGTGGAACGACAGCGCGGTGGCGCGCAGCTCATCCGGCGGCAACCAGCTGGTCATCTGCACCGGGAAGGAGATCAGCAGCACCACGTAACCGACCATCGCCGGATTGAACGGGTTCTGCCCAAGGCCGCCGTACAGCTGTTTGGCGATGACGATGGCGAAGAAGGTGCCGATGACGATCATCCACCACGGGGCCAGCGGCGGCAGGCTGATGCCGAGCAGCAGCGCGGTCAGCAGGGCGGAGTTGTCCGCCAGCCGGCTGCGCACCGGCAGCTTGCGCAGCCTGAGGATCGCGCCTTCTGCGGCCAGCGCGACGATCGCCGCCAGCGCCACCTGAATCAGCACGCCATAACCGAAGAACCAAATCTGTGCTGCGATGCCGGGAATGCAGGCCAACATCACCCACAGCATAATGCGGCTGGTGCTTTGCTGGTTGTGGGTGAACGGCGAGCTGGCGATGTGTAAGCCTTTGGCGGCTGTGGGTGATACCGGCCTGAACTTCATAGAGTAACGATACCTTCTGCGCCGCGCCTGCGGCAGTTTCGATGCGCCGAATTGCGGGCGCGGCAAAAATAATAGCCGAGCATTCTACCTGATTCGATGCGAGGGTAATACGCCTTAATGATAGGGGTATTCGGCTTTTCGCACCCGTTGAGATCGGCGTGGCGCGATTTGATTTTTTTTTGGCCGGAAAATGGGCTAACGTGAGGAATTGTCTGTGGAACTTGTGCCGCCATCGCCCCTGAGAAATGGGGTAACCGTATGAATGAAATATCATTTTTGTCCAGATTTCCGCACAAAATAACAACTTTCACATAATACGTGTAGGTTACTATCGCGAACATTATTGAGTCAGTGAATCCATAATAATGACAAATGAAGACATTTTTTTTATTGAAGAGCTAATTGAGTGGGTGGAGATACATCTGGAGAAACGGCCAAACCTGGATGAAGTTGCGCGTATTTCGGGCTATTCCAAGTGGCATCTGCAGCGTAAATTCAAGCGTATTACCGGCATTCAACTCGCCACCTATATCCGTTCGCGCATCCTGACGCGCGCCGCGGTGGCGCTGCGCATCACCCGTCGCTCCATCATCGACATCTCCGATGAGCTGGGCTTCGACTCGCAGCAGACCTTTACTCGCATGTTCAAGCAGCGCTTCGGCACCACGCCCAATCGCTACCGCTCGATGGAGCACTGGGACGTGAAAAACCTGATGCCGCGCTTTAACTTCGAAGCCAGCTACGGCGCGGGATATTATCCGGAAGTGAAGCGGCTGACGCTGCCCGAGATGCAACTGGTCGGCTTCTCGCGCCGGCTGGATTTCGCCTCCGAACAAGAGCTGGAGTACGCGTCCTGCATGGCGATGAAGGACGAGATTTTCAATGACTTCTTCAAGGGGTTGCACGTCGACTGCCGGCGAATTTACAGCATTTATTGCCCGCAGGCCGGGGAAGGTGACGAGCTGTCGTCCACGCTGGTGATGGCGGTCGATCCTGAACATAAAAAGGACATTCTTTCCAATCATCAGATAGACACCATCCATCTGCCGAGCCGCGAGTTTATCTCCATCAACCATAAGGGCACGGCGAAGGAGTGTCTGCAGTTTTTCGGTTATCTGGTGTCGCATGTGATGCCGGGGCTGAAGGATAAGGTGCGCGGCAGTATGGAAATGGAGATCATTCAAACCAAAGAGTGGAACCCGGAGTCCAAACTGCGTCAGATTGAAGTGGACTACACCTATCTGATCTCTATCGATTAAACGGCGCCCGGCGTAGGCCAGGCGCCGCCGTCATCATTTGTCTTCCGTTTCCGCCGCCAGCGATTCTCTGGCGGCTTTTTTGGCTTTGGCGCGGGCGATAGCCGCCGCAACCGCCGCCTTGCGCGGATCTTCTTCGGCGGCAGCTGGAGCCGGTTCTGTCTCGGCCGGAGCGTCCGCCTGCTGCGCCGCTTTTTTGGCTTTGGCGCGGGCGATAGCCGCCGCGACCGCCGCCTTGCGCGGATCTTCTTCGGCGTCAGCCGGAGCCGGTTCTGTCTCGGCCGGAGTGTCCGCTTGCTGCGCCGTTTTCTTGGCCTTCACGCGAGCCAGGGCGGCGGCGACTGCCGCTTTACGCGGATCTTCTTCGGCGGCAGCCGGAGCCGGTTCTGTCTCAGCGGGAGTGTCCGCCTGCTGCGCCGCTTTCTTGGCCTTCACGCGAGCCAGGGCGGCGGCGACTGCCGCTTTACGCGGATCTTCTTCGGCGGTAGCCGGAGCCGGTTCTGTCTCGGCCGGAGCGTCCGCCTGCTGCGCCGCTTTCTTGGCTTTGGCGCGGGCGATAGCCGCCGCGACCGCCGCTTTGCGCGGATCTTCTTCGGCGGTGGCCGGAGCCGGTTCTGTCTCGGCAGGAGCGTCCGCCTGCTGCGCCGTTTTCTTGGCCTTCACGCGAGCCAGGGCGGCGGCGACTGCCGCTTTACGCGGATCGTCCTCTGTCGCGGCAGGGGCGGTGATGTCTGCGGCCGGTGCCTCTTTGCGCGCCTTCACGCGGGCCAGCGCCGCGGCCACGGCGGCCTTACGCGCGTCGTCGCCTGAGGTTGCCGGCGAGGCTTGTTCCGCTTCGGCCGCCAACTGGGCGCGCCGTTCACGCGCCTGCGCTTTACGCGCTTCGCGGGCGGCGATCATCTCTTTGTTGTCTGGCTGCTGGCCGTCGACCGGCGTAACCGCCGCTTCGGCATTCTTGCTGCGTACGCGCGCCAGTGCGGCCTGTACCGCCCCCTGATCGTCGTCGGTCAGTTTGACGGCGGCCTTTTTGTGCCGCTCTTCGCGCGCCAGTTTCTCGCGCTCCAGACGCGCCAGCTTGGCCTCGTAACGCGCCTTGGCCTCGGCGGTGCGCGCCGCTTCCAAATCGATAGCCTTGATTTCGGCCTTTTCCTGCCGGTAGTACTGCACCAGCGGAATGTTGCTGGGGCAGACGAACGCGCAGGCGCCGCATTCGATGCAGTCGAACAGGTTGTGGTTGCGCGCCTTGTCGTGCTCCTGCCCGCGGCTGAACCAGTACAGCTGTTGCGGCAACAGCCCGGCAGGGCAAGCGTCCACGCACAGGCCGCAGCGGATGCAGGATTGCTCGGGTTCCTGCGGCGTCATTTCATCCACCGTCGGCGCCAGAATGCAGTTGCTGATCTTGACGATCGGCACGTTCAGCGCGGGCAGGGTAAAGCCCATCAGCGGGCCGCCCATCACCACCATCTGCTGCGCCTGCGGACGGAAACCGACGAAATCAAGCAGGTGCTGCACCGGCGTGCCGATGCGTGCCCACAGGTTGCCAGGGCGCTCGACCGCCTCGCCGGTCAGGGTCACCACGCGCTCAATCAACGGTTCGCCGTCGACGATCGCCCGCTTGATGGCGAAGGCGGTGCCGACGTTTTGCATCAGCACGCCGATAGCGGAGGAGTGCTTGCCGTGCGGCACTTCCTTGCCGGTCAAAATCTTGGTCAGCTGCTTGGCGCCGCCGGACGGGTATTTGGTGGGGATGACGCGCAGGGCAATGCCGGACTGGCCGCGCAACGCCTGTTTCAGCGCCGCGATCGCCTCCGGCTTGTTGTCTTCGATCCCGATCAGTGTGACCTTGGGCTGCAGAATGTGTTGCAGGATCTGCGTGCCTTCAACGATCTGATCGGCATGTTCCTGCATCAGGCGATCGTCGGCGGTGATGTAAGGCTCGCACTCGGCGGCGTTGAGGATCAGCGTTTCCACGCCGCTCATGCCGCCTTGCAGTTTACTGGCGGTCGGGAAACCTGCGCCGCCCAGACCGGCGATGCCGGCCTGATGAATACGTTGAATCAGATCTGCGGCGGGCGATTGGCGGTAATCCGCCACCGGCTCGCGCTCGCACCAGCGGTCTTCGCCGTCTGCCTCGATAATCACGCACAGCTCCGACAGCCCGGAAGGGTGAGCGGTGATGTGCGGCGTGATGGCGCTAACGGTGCCCGAGGTCGGGGCGTGCACCGGCACGGTGCGCCCGCGGCCGACGGTCAGCGGCTGGCCTTTCAACACCCGATCGCCGGCGTTGACGCACAGTTCGCCTTCCGGCCCCAGATGCTGCTGCAGCGGAATGATAAAGGTCTTGGGCAGAGGGGCGACACGCAGCGGCGCGCCGCTCGACTGAGTCTTCATTTCCGGTGGATGGATCCCGCCGTCGAAATCCCAGATCCGGTCTTTTTTAAAGGCGGCGAACAGATTAAGCATGTTGCTCCACGTGGATCACTTGCACCGGGATCGTCTTCATGTCCCACTTCCAGTTGGCGGTGGTGGTGGCGACCGGTCTCATTTCAATACAGTCGGTAGGGCAAGGGGCGACGCACAGATCGCAGCCGGTACAGAGGTCGGTAATGACGGTATGCATGGCGCGGGTGGCGCCGACGATGGCGTCAACCGGGCAAGCCTGAATGCACTTGGTGCAGCCGATGCAGTTGGCCTCGTCGATATAGGCCACTTTACGCTCCGGCTCGGCGGCGGCTTCGCTGCCCAGCGGCTGCGGCTCCACGTTGAGCAGCTCCGCCAGTTTCAGCATCACCTGTTCGCCGCCCGGCGCGCATTTGTTGATCATCTCGCCGTTGGCCACCGCCTCGGCATAGGGGCGACAGCCGGGGTAGCCGCACTGGCCGCACTGGCTCTGTGGCAAGATCGCGTCGACCTGCTCGGCGACCGGATCCTCTTCCACCTCAAAACGGCGCGCGGCGTAGCCCAGCACCAGTCCGAACAGCAGCCCGAGCGCGCTCAAAGCCGCGATAGCTATCCACAACGCAGTCATTAGAATTTCACCAGCCCGGTAAAGCCCATAAAGGCCAGCGACATCAGCCCGGCGGTGATCAGTGCGATCGAGGAGCCGCGGAACGGCGCCGGCACGTCGGCCACCGCCAGACGTTCGCGAATGGCGGCGAACAGCACCATCACCAGCGAGAAACCGGCGGCGGCGCTGAAACCGTAAACGGCGGACTGCAGGAAGTTATAACCGAGGTTGACGTTAAGCAACGCCACGCCCAGCACCGCGCAGTTGGTGGTGATCAGCGGCAGGAAGATACCCAGCAGGCGATAGAGCGCCGGGCTGGTCTTGCGCACCACCATCTCGGTGAACTGCACCACCACGGCGATCACCAGAATGAAGGAGAGCGTGCGCAGATACACCAGATCCAGCGGAACCAGAATAAAGGTGTTGATCACCCAGGCGCTGACGGAGGCCAGCGTCATGACGAAGGTGGTGGCCATTCCCATGCCGATGGCGCTTTCCAGCTTCTTGGAAACGCCGAGGAACGGGCACAGGCCAAGAAACTTCACCAGAACGAAGTTGTTCACCAGTACGGTGCCGACAAACAGGAGCAGGTATTCGGTCATTGCGATGCCTAAAAAAATAAAAGCCGCCTATTATCGGGAATCGGCGGCCGGACGACAACATATGAATCGCAGGGGTATTGCCTTTTTTGGTGAAAATTTACACAAATCACCCAATAAAACGTGCTGCAATCGCCTTTAACGTTCGGTAAAGGTCCCTTTGACCCGCTGCGAACGCTTGATGTAAGGCACCAGCAGCGCCGCCATCAGCAGCGGCCAGCCGAGGCTGCGCACCGCCACTTCATCCGGCACCGGCGCGAAGGCGAAGGCTTTCACCGCCAGGATCACCGTGATCAGCAGCCATAACAAGAACAGCTTGGGGAAGCGCTGCGACCGCTGGCAAAACAGAAATACCAGCCACAGGGTGAAGCCCCACATCAAGAGCGTGGTCAACACCGAAAAGTACCATTGCAGGGTAAACGCCTGGGCGTTGGTCAACAGATAGTCGCGCGACTCGGGCATGAAGATCGCCATGGCGTACAGGAGCAGCATCAGGCTGGCGCTGAGCAGGGTGACGATCAGATAGGCCAGCGGGGCCAGCAACCAACCGCCGATACGAGAGTATTCAGCTTGAGACATAAAACGGCTTCCTGATTGAATCGGGGATCACAGGCGGCATAGCTTAGCGGGTAATATAGGCTTCGTCATCCCTATCAACCGGATAGCTCGGCGTCGCGGGCTCGGGCCGCACGTTTGGCTACTCCGGCGCCGTGCCGACCCCGCTTCGAATTAACATCTCATTTACTTCTTGTTCCAGCCGTCCGCATGGTGTCAAATCGAAAGGGTCTGTCGTGAGCCTGCAAGAGGAAATCCCATGGCTGAGAAAATTCGTGTCGGGCTGGTCGGTTACGGCTACGCCAGCAAAACCTTTCATGCGCCGCTGATCGCCGGTACGCCCGGGCTGGAGCTGGCCGCCGTTTCCAGCAGCGATGCCGGCAAAGTGCGCGCGGACTGGCCGTCGATGACGGTGGTGGGCGATGCGCAGGCGCTGTTCGCCGATCCGGCCCTCGATCTGATCGTGATTCCTACCCCCAACGATACCCATTTCCCGCTGGCGCAACAGGCGCTGGCCGCCGGCAAGCACGTGGTCGTGGACAAACCGTTTACCGTGACATTGTCACAAGCTCAAGCGCTGCAGCAGCAGGCGCAGCAGAGCGGTTTGCTGCTGTCGGTGTTCCACAACCGTCGCTGGGACAGCGATTTCCTGACCCTCAAAGCGCTGCTGAACGACGGTTCGCTGGGCGAGGTGGTGTACTTCGAGTCGCACTTCGATCGTTACCGGCCACAGGTGCGTCAGCGCTGGCGCGAACAGGGCGGCGTCGGCAGCGGCATCTGGTTCGATTTGGGGCCGCATCTGCTCGATCAGGCGCTGCAACTCTTCGGCAAACCCGAGCGGCTGTTTGTCGATCTGGGTGAGCTGCGGCCGGGGGCGCAGGCGGTGGACTATTTCCACGCGCTGCTGAGCTATGGCGATCGCCGTGTGGTGCTGCACGCCAGCATGCTGGCGGCGGCGGAGAGCCCGCGCTATGTGGTGCACGGCACCCGCGGCAGCTATGTCAAATACGGCCTGGATCCGCAGGAAGACCGGCTGAAGGCCGGCGAACGCTTGCCGCAGGCCGACTGGGGCTATGACATGCGCGAGGGTGTGGTGACGCTGTCACGCGGCGACCTGCTGGCGGAACAGCCGCTGCTCAATATTCCCGGCAACTACCCGGCTTATTACGCGGCGGTGCGCGACGCGATTGCCGGCATAGGCGAAAATCCGGTGCCGGCCGCCGACGCCATCGCGGTGATGGCATTGATCGAACTGGGGCTGGAATCGGCCCGGCTGCAGCAGGCGCTGCCGGTGGTCTGATCCCGCCCACTTTTCTGTGGCCCGGCGCAACGTCGGGCCTTTTTACGACTCTACGTGCAAGGAAATCCGTTTCATGTCCTGGTTGCAGCGTTTGCGCATTGACAAATTTTTGCTGGTTCTGATTTTGGTGGTGATCGTCGCCTCGCTGTTCCCCTGCGAAGGCATCTGGAAAACCTTCTTTGAACACCTGACCACCGCCGCCATCGCGCTGCTGTTCTTTATGCACGGCGCCAAGCTGTCGCGCGAGGCGATCATCGCCGGCATGAGTCACTGGAAGCTGCATCTGCTGGTGTTCCTCAGCACCTTTGCGCTGTTCCCGCTGCTCGGGCTGGCGATGAACCTGTTGGTGCCGGGCATCATGACGCCGACGGTCTATCTCGGCTTCCTCTATCTGTGCGCGCTACCGGCCACGGTGCAGTCGGCCATCGCCTTTACGTCGGCGGCGGGCGGCAACGTGGCGGCGGCGATCTGCAGCGCCTCGGCGTCGAGCATTCTCGGCGTGTTCCTGTCGCCGCTGCTGGTGGGGGCGTTGATGCATACTCAGGGCGGTAATACCGACGTGCTGCACGCCATCGGTTCAATCATTTTGCAATTGATGGTGCCGTTCGTGATCGGCCACCTGGCGCGGCCATTGATCGGCAAGTGGATCGATCGCCATCGCAAATTGATCAATCTGACCGACCGTTCGTCGATCCTGCTGGTGGTGTATACCGCGTTCAGCGCGGCGGTGGTGGAAGGGATTTGGTATCGCATCGACGGCTGGTCGCTGCTGACCATCTTGGTGATGTCGCTGGTGCTGCTGACGGTGGTGCTGGTGATCAACACCTACGCGGCGCGCTGGCTGGGCTTTAACACCGCCGATGAAATTACCATCGTCTTCTGCGGATCGAAAAAGAGCCTGGCGAACGGCATCCCGATGGCCAATGTGCTGTTCCCAGCCGCGGCGGTGGGCGCGATGGTGCTGCCGCTGATGATTTTCCACCAGGTTCAGCTGATGGTGTGCGCGGTGCTGGCGCAGCGCTATGCGCGTAAAACCGCTAAACAGCGGGCCGAGGCGGAGGCGCTGGCGGCCAAATAGGCCGCAGGCCGCTAACGGCGGCCCAGCGCGTCGAGCAGAAAGTCGGCGCGCTCGTCCGGTGAGGCGCGCGGCAGCTCTTGCAGCCGATAGCCATAACGGCGATAGACGGCCACCATCGCCCGGTAGGTCAGCTCGGCTTCGGCGAAAGATTGTTTTCTTTCGCTGTCCTGCGCGTAGATCGCTTGCCACGGCGGGGCGATGAACACCCTTTCGGCATAGCGAAAAGCGCCGATCGCCGCCGTCAAATGCGCGGGGATCGGCAGTCCGCACAGCGTGAGATACCCGGCGATATCCGGCAGCCCGCGATCGAAGAACCAGCATGTTTCCCCCGTTGCTTCGCGCCATGAGCGCAGTTCCCAATCGAGCATCCGCTCGGCGAAGGCCTGGCGATCGCCCCACGGCAGCGCATGGCCGCCGATACTCACCTGATCCTGAATAATCGCCCGGCCGGCCTCCTGCGAGTGCGGAAAGCCGCGGCGATGAAGAACGTCGATGAGCGTGCTTTTGCCCGAGCCGGGGCCGCCGGTCAGCACGATGCGGCGTGTTTTGTCAGACATGCGAAATTCCTCTTTTGCGGCAGAGTCATGGGGTAACACAGCGATAAAGACGAGCAGTCGGAAGAAGACGGCGGGGAGAGGGATGAGAAGAAGGCGCCGTTTGGCGCCTGGGGGGATTTAGCCCTGAACTTTGGCGCGCAGCGCCTGTTTTTCCTGCTCGCTGAGGAAGGCCAGCTTCAGGCCGTTTTCCTGCGCGGTGCGGATTTCTTCCGGCGTCAGCCCGGCCTGCGGCGCGGCGACGCGGTATTCATGCTCGATCTCGATGCCCTGAACCGCCGGATCGTCGGTGTTGATCGACGCCAGCACGCCGTGGCGCAGGAAGGTGGCCAGCGGATGCTGCGCCAGCGACGGCACGGTGCTGGTTTGTATGTTGGAGGTCAGGCAGGATTCGATACCGATGCCGTGTTCCGCCAGGAAGTCCATCAGCGCCGGATCTTCGACCGCTTTCACCCCGTGGCCGATACGTTCGGCGCCCAGCTCGCGGATCGCCTGCCAGATGCTTTCCGGGCCGGCGGCTTCGCCTGCGTGCACGGTGATGCGCAGGCCGGCGTCGCGGGCGCGGTTGAAGTGGTTGAGGAACAGGCTGCCGGGGAAGCCCAGCTCATCGCCCGCCAAATCCAGCGCGGTAATGCCGTCGCGGTGCGCCAGCAATCCTTCCAGTTCCTGCAGACAGGCGGCCTCGCCGAAGGTGCGGCTCATGATGCCGATCAGGCGAATGTCGATATCACGATCGCGGCAGCCCGAACGGATCCCGTCGATCACCGCTTCCACCACGCCGGCGACCGGCAGTTGATGCTTCATCGCCATGTAGTAAGGGGAGAAACGCAGCTCGGCATAGTGCAGGCCGGCGTTGGCGGCGTCCTCGACGTTTTCGTATGCCACCCGGCGGCAGGCGTCCAGATCGCCCAGCACCGCCACGCCCCAGTCCAGTTTCTGCAGGAAGCTGACCAGATCCGGTTCGGCATGGGTGATCTGCACGTGCGGGCGCAGGCTCTCCAAATCGTTGGCCGGCAGGGCGAGATTGAACTGGCGGCCGAGGTCGAGAATGGTCTGCGCGCGGATGTTGCCGTCGAGATGGCGGTGAATATCGGTAAGCGGTAGGCGGGGATCGATCATGCTGGGCACTCGCTAATTATCGTAGGTAAAGTGCAGAACAGTATAAAAACAAATGGATGAAACTTGCCATCGCGTTGCATAAAAAAGTGACTTACATCACAAATAATGCGAGGTGTATCGCATTTTCGTCGTGAATCAGGCTTTCAACACGCTGACGCCCGCCTGCTGCAACGGCGCGATCAGCGCGTCATCGGTAGCCCGCTCAACGATGATGGTGTGCGCCAGCGTAATATCGCCGATCGCATACTGCGAGGCGGCATTAAGCTTGGCGGCGGAAGCCAGCACCACGGTTTCCGCCGCACGGGCCGCCAGCGCGCGCTTGATGTAGGCTTCTTCCAGATCGCCGGTGCTCAACCCCGCAGTGGGGTGCACGCCGGTCACGCCCATAAAATAGATATCGGCGCGAATATGCGACATCGCTTCTACGGCAGCGGCGCCGACGCTGACGATCGAATGCTTATACAGTCGGCCGCCGATCAGGATCACCTCGACGGTGGGGTGATCGACCAGGCCCACGGCGACGCTGGGGCTGTGGGTGACGATGGTGGCGTTGAGGTTGGCCGGCAGTTGCCTGACCAGCTCTGCGGAGGTGGTGCCGCCGTCGATGATCACCACCTGGCCGGGGGCGATCAGCGCCGCCGCCGCTTTGGCGATCGCGCGTTTGGCGCCGGATTCCAAGTGATTGCGTTCGGCGAAGCTGGCGATGGCGGAAGAAACCGGCAGGGCGCCGCCATGCACCCGTTGCAGCAACCCCTCGGCGTCCAGTTCGCGCAGATCGCGCCGGACCGTATCTTCCGACAGCCCGAACATCTCGCTGAGCTGTTTGGCCAAGACCTGACCCTCCTGGGCCAGTTTTTCCAAAATGATCTTCTTGCGCTGGCTGGTCAACATGGCCATTTCCTCTCAAATTTGCTATGCACGAAATATCTTGATCATACACGAAACTGCACGATAGTATCAATTTCCTTCCTCTGGCGGAGTAAACCGATGATAGCCACCAAAGACAGGGTTCGCATTGTCGAAACCCGGGTGTTGTCCGATGACTGGTACCTGCTGAAAAAAACCACCTTTGATTTTCTGCGGCGCGACGGCGTCTGGCAGCGGCAAAGCCGTGAGACTTACGATCGCGGCGACGGCGCCACCATTTTACTGTTCAACCGGCAGGCGCAAACGGTGATCCTGACGCGCCAGTTCCGCTTTCCGGTGTTCGTCAACGGTCATGACGGCATGCTGATTGAGGCCGCCGCCGGGCTGTTGGACGACGCGTCGCCGGAGGCGCGCATCCGCGCCGAAGTTGAAGAGGAAACCGGCTACTTCGTGCAGAACGTGGAGAAAGTGTTTGAGGCGTACATGAGCCCTGGCTCGGTCACCGAAAAGCTGCACTTTTTCGTCGGTGAATATCAGGCGGGCGACCGCCTCAACGAGGGCGGCGGGCTGGCGGCGGAGGGGGAAGATTTGGAGGTGATCGAGCTGCCGCTGGCGCAGGCCCTGCAGGCGGTTCGTCAGGGTACGATCGTTGACGCCAAAACTATCATGCTGCTGCAGTTTGTCGCCTTGAATCGGACGTTGGAGGAACAACGATGAAAGCCCAACAAATCTTGATCGCCGGCCCTTATCGCAGCGGCACCGATGGCGATCCGCAGCGTATCGCCGCCAATCTGGCGCGCCTCGAACAGGCGGCGCTGGCGGTCTACCAACGGGGGCACGTGCCGGTGATCGGCGAATGGCTGGCGCTGCCTTTGGCGGCCGCGGCCGGTTCCACTCAGGTTGGCGATGCGGTCAGCGAGGCGTTTCTTTACCCGGTGGCTCACCGACTGATTGCGCAGTGTCAGGCGGTGTATCGCATCGAAGGGGCGTCTGTGGGGGCCGATAACGACGTGCGGTTGGCTAACGAATGGGGATTGACGGTCTATCGTCATCTGGAGGAAATTCCGTCTGTTCAGGCGTAACCGAGGGGCGGGCAGAGGCTCGCCCCCTCGCGTTATTTCTCGTCCAGCACAAACTTCAACCCGGCGATCAGCTTGTCCATGCCGGCTTCCAGCTTGCTGCG
This sequence comes from Serratia sp. CY37869, assembly GCF_052168895.1. Classification (NCBI taxonomy): domain Bacteria; kingdom Pseudomonadati; phylum Pseudomonadota; class Gammaproteobacteria; order Enterobacterales; family Yersiniaceae; genus Serratia; species Serratia sp. CY37869. Next base: position 1,706,393 of record NZ_JBJNLU010000001.1, on the reverse strand, counting down.
CGGGCAGCCGACGTTGAGGCGCAGGAACCCGCGGCCTTCTTCGCCGTAGGTAAAGCCCGGCATGATCGCCACCTTTTCACGCTCGATAAGCACCTGCTGCAGCGCCCGATCGTCCACGGCCAGCGGCCGCAGATCGATCCAGGCCAGATAGGTGGCCTGCGGCGGGCGCCAGCCCAGCGCGGGAAACGCCTCTGCCAGCCGTTCGGCGACGTAGGTCAGGTTATCCTGCAGATAGTCGCGCAGGGCGTCCAGCCAGGGTTCACCGCGCCGATAGGCGGCTACGTGCGCCGCCACCGCCAGCACTGCCGGCGAGGAGAGGCCATCGCGGGCTTTGAGCTGCTGGAAATAGGCTTCGCGGCTGGCGTCGTCGCTGATAAAGCCGTAGGCGCCGGTTAACGCCGGAATGTTAAAACTCTTGGAGCCGGAGGTCAGCAAGGCCCAGGGGCCGGTCGCCACCTGGCTCCAGGGCGTATGGCGGTGTTCACCCCAGACCATGTCCATGTGGATCTCATCGCTGATCACCCTCACGTCGTGGCGTTCGCACAGTTCGGCCATCTGCTGCAGCTCTTCGCGGCGCCACACTTTGCCAGTGGGATTATGCGGGCTGCACAGTAGCAGGATCTTGGTCTGCGGCCGCGCCAGCAGCGCTTCGAGGTGCGCCATGTCGCAGCGCCAGTCATCTGCGGCCTTGTGCAGCGGGCAGGCCAGCAACTGGCGCTGGTTGGCGAGGATCACCTTATAGAAGGCGTCGTAGGCCGGGGTATGGGTCACCACGTAGTCGCCCGGCACGGACCATTGGCGGATCAGCTGCGCCGCCATGTAGATAACGGAAGGGCCGTACACCGCCGTTGTGGTGTCGATAGCGGTGTTGAAACGTTGTTGATACCAGTGGCGCAGCGCGCCGAGAAAATCCTCATGCTGCCAACGGCTGTAGCCCAGCACGCCGTGCTGCAGGCGCTGTTGCAGCGCCTCGAGAATGCACGGTGCGGTGGCGAAATCCATATCGGAGATGGTGAACGGCAGCAGGTCTGCGCTGCCGAAGCGATCGGCGATGTAATCCCACTGGGTGCACCAGGTGCCGTGGCGGTCGATCGGGGTAGAGAAATCAAACATGGGTGGCTCCCTGCAGCGCCGCGGCAGGGCGCGCCGTGGCTATCAGTGAGTCTAATTCATCCTTCACCGATTGCACCTGCGGGCCGATCACTACCTGCAGATTATGATCGTTGAGATGCACTACGCCGATGGCGCGGTTGGCCTTCAGCGCCGCGTCGTCCACCTGGCTCATGTCGTTGACCGACAGGCGCAGGCGGGTGATGCAGTTGTCCAGCGTAATGATGTTGTCCGGGCCGCCGAGCGCCGCCAAAATCGCCGGCACATTGTAGCCGGATTTGCCCGCCGCGCCGCTCGGCGCGTTTGGGGTGACGGCGCCGTCGCTCTCACGGCCCGGCGTTTTGATGTTAAAGCGCCGGATGGCGAAGCGGAAAATGGCGTAATAGCCGACGAACCAGATGGCGGCCACCACCGGCACCAGATACCACTTGGTGGCGGTGCCGTGCAGAATGCCGAACACCACGAAGTCGATAATGTTGCCGTCGGTGTTGCCGATGGTCACGCCCAGCAGCGCCATGACGGTAAAGCCCAACCCGGTGAGCAGCGCATGGATCAGATAAAGGAACGGCGCGACGAACAGAAACAGAAACTCGATCGGCTCGGTGGTGCCGCCGACGACGCAGGCCACCACGCCGGAAATCAACAGCCCCTTGATTTTATGGCGGTTCTCCGGTTTGGCGCAGTGGTACATCGCCAGCGCCGCGCCCGGCAGGCCGCCGAGGAACGCCGGCATTTTACCCTGCGACAGGAAGCGGGTGGCGCTTTCGGCGAAACCGGTGGTGGTCGGGCAGGAGAGCTGCGCCTGGAAGATGGTCAGGGCGCCGCTGACGCTGTGGCCGCACACCTCCATCGTGCCGCCCGCCTCGGTAAAGCGGATCAGCGCCACCAGAATGTGATGCAGACCGAACGGCAACAGCAGGCGTTCGCCGGTGCCGAAGATCATCGGCCCGAAAATGCCGGCGCCATTGATCATGCGCCCCAGGCCGTTGATGCCGGCGGCGAACCATGGCCAGATCAGGGGGATGAGCAGGCCGCACAGGCCCAGCGTCACGGTGGTGACTATCGGCACGAAACGGGTGCCGCCGAAGAAGGCCAGCGCATCCGGCAGCCGGATGGTGTGGAAACGTTCATGCAGCAGATACACGATGATGCCGACGATCACTGCGCCGAGGATGCCGGTGTCGATCGACTGAATGCCGAGAATGTTTTGGATGTTGTTGGCCTTCAGCACCAGCGGATCGCTGGTGGGCAGCACGCCGGCAGCGGTCAGGTAGAAGTTGGTGGCCAGATTCAGCACGGCGAAGCCGACGAAGCCGGAGAAGGCGGCGACGCCCTTGTTGTCGCGCGCCATGCCCAGCGGAATGGCGATGGCGAACATCACCGGCAGGAAGCTGAAGGCGAAGGAGCCTACCTTGCTCATCCAGGTGAAGATCAGCTGGAAGATCGGGTGGCCGATAAACGGCATCAGGGTGATCACGTCGCGGCTGCTCAGCGAGCTGCCGATCCCCAGCATGATGCCGCAGAAAGAGAGCAAGGCGACGGGCAACATGAATGTTTTGCCCAGGCTCTGGAAGAACTCCCAGAGGGTGATTTTGGGTTTATTGGCTGCTGACATAACCGACTTCTCCTGGCGAAAAGACGAGCAAAAAGGGGACTTCTGATTAGGTAAAAAGAAGATAAAACGTTTTACCTAGCAAAAATGCGCCGCCAATCACAAATCTGTCGCCCGGTTTTTGGCGACAATGCGGCGGGCAGTAAAACGTTTTACTGCATTGACGGATTCGGTATACCCTTGATCACTACGGCGCGGGTTGCCCAGGAACGGGTTCGCAGAGACTATGAGCATCAAAAAGATCACCATTACCGATGTGGCGCAACAGGCGGGCGTTTCGGTCACCACGGTTTCTCTGGTATTGAGCGGCAAGGGGCGGATTTCGCCGACCACCGTCGAGAAGGTCAATCAGGCGATAGAGCAGTTGGGCTACGTGCGCAATCGCCAGGCGGCGACGCTGCGCGGCGGCGAATCCGGGGTAATCGGCCTGATCCTGCGCGACATTTGCGAACCTTTCTATGCCGAAATGACCGCCGGGCTGAGTGAAGCGCTGGAGGCGCACGACAAACTGCTGTTTTTAACCCAGAGCGGGCGCGATGGTCAGGGGCTGCAGCGGGCGTTTGACGCGCTGCTGGCGCAGGGCGTCGACGGCATCGTGCTGGCGGGCGGCATCCGCGCGGCGGCCGGGCTGAAGGAAAAGGCGGCCGAGCAGGGCGTGCCGCTGGTATGCGTGGCGCGCTCCAGCGGTCTCGAGGGCGTGGACGTGGTACGGCCGGACAATATGCAGGCCGCCAAGCTGGCCACCGAATTTTTGATCAAACGCGGCCACAGCCAGATTGCTTATCTCGGCGGCCAGAGCGACTCGTTGACGCGCGCCGAAAGGTTGGGCGGATTTTGCGCCACGCTGTTGCAGTACGGCCTGCCGTTTCGCAGCGAATGGATCGTCGAGTGCGATTGCCAGCAGCGTGAGGCGGCGGAAGCGGCGGAACAGCTGCTGCGCCACTACCCGAATATCACCGCTGTCGTTTGCCACAAGGCGTCGGTGGCGCTTGGCGCCTATTTTGGCCTGACGCGCAGCGGCCGCAGCATCGGTTCGGACGGGGTCGACGCCTACTACGGCCGGCAGGTGGCGCTGATCGGTTTCGGCGACGTGCCGGAGGCCGAGCTGACCGAACCGCCGCTGACCTTTGTCTCCAGCTCGGCGCGGGAAGTGGGGCGCAGCGCCGCCGCGCGCCTGCTGCAGCGCATCAATGACGCCGATCTGCCGGCGCAGAACGTCATTTTGCCGCCGACGCTGATCCGGCGCGGCTCCGCCTAATCCCGCCGCTGTTCCTCTTCCGCTTCGCGGCAAATCCAGCCAATAAAAGCCTTCATCGCCGGCGTCAGATCCCGCGATTTCAAATGGGTCAGCCAGTAGGCGCCGAGCGCGGCCTCGGCGGCGAACGGCCGCTGCAGCGCGCCGGCGGCCAGTTCGCGGCGGAACATGCTGACCGGCGCCAGCGCCACGCCGTCGCACTGGAGCGCGCCTTCCACCATCAGCCTCGATGAGTCGAACACCGGGCCGTTGATTCGCCACGGCGTCACCTGCGCAGCCGTGAACCAGCGTTCCCATTCATCCTGGCGGTAAGTGCGCATCAGCAGTTCGTGCTGCAGATCCTTCGGCGTATGCAGCCGCGCGGCGACCGCCGGCGAGCAGAGCACCGTCAGCGGCGCGTCGAACAGCTTGATATTGCGGGTGGCGGGCCATAAACCTTCGCCGAAACGGATGGCGAAATCCATGCCGTCGGCCGACAGATTGACCAGGTTGTTGTGGGTCAGCACCCGCAGATCGATGAACGGATGCGCCGCGCGGAACGCCGCCAGCCGCGGCATCAGCCAGCCGACCGCGAAGGTGCCGACCACCGCCACCGTCAGCACTTCGTGGAAATGCCCGCCTTCGAACTGCTGCAACACCGCCTCGATGCGATCGAAAGCATCGCTCAACACCGGCAGCAGCGCCTGGCCCTCTTCGGTCAGATCCAACCCGCGCGGCAGGCGGCGGAACAGCTGAATGCCCAGCTGTTCTTCCAGCATGCGCACCTGCTGGCTGACGGCGGCCTGAGTGACGCGCAGCTCCAGACCGGCGCGGGTGAAGTTCAGGTGGCGGGCGGAGGATTCGAACGCCCGCAGGGCGTTGAGGGGAAGTCGATTGCGCATTGTTGATAGCCATAAGTTTTTCTTTATGCTGGCTGAAATTATTATCGCTTGTCAACCCGGCGGCAAAAACCGATATTTGGCGCGGCTGCCGCAAGATTGGCGGAGCCCGTAAAGGAATGACATCATCCATCAGGGAGTGCGCCGTGCGCAACGCCAATAAAAACTTTTGGCCGCGGCCGATGCCCTGCAACCGAAGAGCCTCTATCATGACGAAAATGAACCGCCTGGCGGCCGCGCTGATCGCCGCACTGATCTTGCCGACCGCACACGCCGCGCAGCAGCAGGATATCGACGCCGTTATTCAGCCGCTGATGAAAAAATACGGCGTGCCGGGCATGGCGATCGCCGTATCGGTCGATGGCAAACAGCAGATTTACCCGTATGGCGTCGCCTCGAAACAGACCGGCAAACCGATCACCGAGCAGACGCTGTTCGAAGTGGGATCGCTGAGCAAAACCTTCACCGCGACGCTGGCGGTCTATGCGCAGCAGCAGGGCAAGCTGTCGTTCAGCGATCCGGCCAGCCATTATCTGCCTGAGCTGCGCGGCAGCGCCTTCGACGGCGTCAGCCTGCTGAATCTGGCGACCCACACATCCGGCCTGCCGCTGTTCGTGCCGGACGACGTGACCGACAACGCCCAACTGATGGCTTACTACCGGGCCTGGCAGCCGAAGCACCCGGCGGGCAGCTACCGCGTCTATTCCAACCTCGGTATCGGCATGCTGGGCATGATCGCCGCCAAGAGCCTCGATCGGCCGTTTATCCAGGCCATGGAGCAGGGCATGCTGCCGGCGCTGGGCATGAGCCACACCTACATTCAGGTGCCGGCGGCGCAGATGGCCAACTATGCCCAGGGTTACAACAAGGACGATAAGCCGGTGCGCGTCAATCCCGGCCCGCTGGACGCCGAATCTTACGGCATCAAATCCAACGCCCGCGATCTGATTCGTTACCTGGACGCCAACCTGCAGCAGGCGAAGGTCGCGCAGCCGTGGCGCGAGGCGCTGGCCGCCACGCACGTCGGCTATTACAAAGCGGGCGTGTTCACGCAGGATCTGATGTGGGAGAACTACCCGTACCCGGTGAAACTGTCGCGGCTGATCGAGGGCAACAACGCCGGGATGATCATGAACGGCACGCCGGCCACCGCCATCACGCCGCCGCAGCCGGAGTTGCGCGCCGGTTGGTATAACAAAACCGGTTCGACCGGCGGTTTCTCCACCTACGCGGTGTTTATCCCGGCGAAAAATATCGCCGTGGTGATGCTGGCCAACAAATGGTTCCCGAACGACGATCGGGTCGAGGCGGCTTACCGCATCGTGCAAGCGCTGGATAAGCGCTGATCGTGGGGGGCGCCGTCGGGGCGCCCCTGTTACCGGTGCTGTCGCTCTCGCCGTTCGCGCATGAAATCGATAAAAGCGCGCAGCTTGAGCGGCAGATGCCTGCCGGCGGGAAAGTAGATGAAAAATCCCGATGCCTCGCTGGCATACTCCGGCAGCACTTCCACCAGATCGCCCTGCGCCAGTTCCTGCACCACCGTGCCCTGAAAACGTTGCGCGATCCCCAGGCCCGCCAACGCCGCATCCTTGATCAGCCGATCTTCGTTAAAGATCAAACTGCCGCTGACGTCCAGCGCCCGCTCATCGCCGTGCCGACTGAAATACCAGGGCTCCAATTTGCCGCTGCCGGGAAAACGGTAGCGCAGGCAATGCTGCGCGAGCAGATCGTCCGGCGTGGCCGGCGCGCCGCAACGCGTCAGATAATCGGGTGAGGCAACCAGCACCCGGCGCTGGCCGTTGTCGATCGGCACGGCGATCATGTCCTTTTGCAGCATGGCGTGCATGCGAATGCCGGCATCGAAACTGCCCAGCACCAGATCGGAAAAGCGGTCTTCGGTAAACAGCTCCAGCTGCACTTCGGGATAGCGCCGCTGAAACTCCGCCAGGTGCGGCATCACCAGCAGCGAAGCGGCCAACTGCGGCAACGTGATGCGCAGCAGGCCCGCCGGCTGCGCGCCCAGGGCGCGCACGTCGTCCGCCGCCACGTCTATCTGGTTCATCGCCGGCGAGACCTTCTGGTAAAACAGTCGGCCCTCGTCGCTGAGGCGCACCGAGCGGCTGGTGCGGTGGAATAAGCGCACCCCCAGCTGATTCTCCAGCGCCTGAATGTTTTGCGACACCGCCGGCGGCGTGACGCCCAGTTGGTTGGCCGCGCGGGTGAAGTTGCCCAGCCGCGCGACGGCTTCGAAATAGGGCAGCAGCTGCAGGAGTGAACTCATCTATCAATAACCTGTGCTTAATGATTCATTAAATTATGCCTTATTTTAATTTATGACGAACGTTTTAGACTGATTTTTACTTTCCCTCAGCGAGATAAAAATCATGTCGGCAGAACAACGGGCGTTAACAGAACGGATCGCGGCGATCGATCAACAGGCGATGGCCGAAGGGCGCATCGTGGGCAGCGTGGTGCTGGTGGCGCGGCGGGGTGAAATTTGCTACGCCGGTGCGGCCGGTTATGCCGATCGCGAAGCGCGGCAACCGATGCGGCGAGAAACGCAGTTTCGGCTGTCGTCGGTTTCCAAACCCTATACCACGCTGGCGGCGCTGCGTTTGATTGAACGAGGCAAGCTGAGCCTCGACGATGCGGTCAGCGATTGGCTGCCGTGGTTTACCCCGGCGCTGGCCGACGGCCGGCGCCCGACGATCAAGATTCGTCATTTGCTGAGTCATACCGCCGGGCTCGACTATCGGCTGAACCAACCGCCAGCAGGCGTTTACCATCAGTTGGGGATCCAGGACGGCGTGGAGCTGTCGACGCTGACGCTGGAGCAAAACCTGCGGCTGTTGGCGCAGGCGCCGTTGCTGTCGGAACCGGGCGCGCGCTTCAACTATTCGCTGGCGATCGACGTGCTCGGCGCGGTGCTGGAGCGAGTGACGGGCATGCCGCTGCCGCAGCTGTTTGTCGAATGGGTGGCGCGGCCGCTGGGGCTCGGCAATACCGCGTTCCATGCGACCCATGCCGCTAACCTGGCGACGCCTTATTACAATACGCCGCAGGGGCCGCGGCGCATGCCGGAAGGCGTGCGGATCGCCTTGCCGGAAGGCATGGCGGGGGGAGAAGTGACGTTCTCGCCGGCGCGCGCGCTTAACGTCGGAGCCTATCCCTCCGGCGGCGCGGGCATGGTCGGTGATGCCGACGACGTGCTGCGGCTGGTGGAGGCGCTGCGCAGCGGCGGGCAGGGCATTTTGCAACCGGATACGGTGGCGTTGCTGCGTCACCCGCACGTCGGCGCCGAGGCGCAAACGCAAGGGCCGGGCTGGGGCTTCGGCTTTGGCGGCGCGCTGCTGGTGGATCCAGACGCTGCGCAGACGCCGCAGCATGCCGGTACCCTGACCTGGGGCGGCGTTTACGGCCACAGCTGGTTCTTTGATCCAGAGGCGCAGCTGAGCGTAGTCGTCTTGACCAATACCGCATTTGAGGGCATGTGCGGCCGCTACCCGCAGCAGATCCGCGATGCGGTTTATGCGGCGTAAATAAAAAGGGCCCCACAGGGGGCCCTTGTTCAGGCTTTCAGGCGATTACTGCGCCGGTGCCGGAGCGGGTTCCGCTTCCTGCGCCGGTTCAGCGTCTTCCGCCGGGGCGCCCAGCATGGCGAACTGGCTGATGAACTCCTGCAGCGACATTTTGTTGCCGTTCAGGTCAACCTGATTGTCAGCGTAGTGGAACTTGCTCGCGATCACGCCGTCTTTCTGGGTGGTCAGCTTGAACATCTGACCCATGGCCGCCAGGCCCTGCACTTGCTGCTGCGCCAGTTTCTGCGCGTCTTCCTCATTGTAACCCTGCAACAAGGCGGTCTTCGCGGTCACTTCGGTAGCCATCGCTTCCGGAATGGTCAGGCTGAGATCCAGCTTTTTAACCGCCTGAGCGATCACTTGATCCGGCGACTGTGCCGGGGAGGCGGCCTTGCTCGGATCGGTCATCGCCAGATCCAGCGTGAAGATGCTCTCACCCTTGCTGTTTTTCCAGCTCAGCGGGGCGATGCTGAGGCTTGGGTTGCCTTTCAGCAGCATCGGCAGGTTCTTTTGCAGCATCTCGGAGGTCTGCTGTTCGTAGACGTCCGGATCCAGGTTCTCGCCCTGCTGCAGCAGCGCCATGGTTTGGCGGTTGTAGCTGTCGGAGAAGTCTTTCAGCGCCTTGCCGTCGACGTTGTCGATTTTCAGCGTCAGTTTACCGGCGCCGAAGTCGTTGCCCTGCACCTTGAGCGCGTCCATGGTGTAATCGATCTGGCCGCCGATATTGCTGCTGCCTTGCTCGCCGAACTTGCTCACCAGATTGAAACCGTCCAACGCCACGGTGTCTTTACCGTCGATCGTCAGTTTGAACTGCTTCAGGGTCATCGTCTGATCGCCGAGCTTCACGCCGAACTTGCTTTCGTTGCTGTTGCCTTTCAGGTTGAAGCCCTGGAAGGTGATCTGCTCGTTTTGGCCGAATTCGTTCGGGCTGGCGAACACGATGTTGTCGCTGTTGGCGTCCAGCGCGATTTTTTTCAGATCGCGGGACACGTCGGCGTCAATGGTGGCGCCGCTGAATTTCAGCGAAGATTTATCCTTCTGGTAGTCCAGTGGGATAAAGTCGATGGTGGACGCGGTATCGCCGCTGTACGAGATGCGTGAATCGGCGGTAAACAGCGATTTGCCTTTGGTGGTTTCAAACAGGCCTTTCACCGCCGGGGTGTTTTCCAGCTCGGTATGCACCGACGCCATGCTCGGCAGCAGGTTGAATTTTTTCAGCTGCGCGAACGGGAACGGACCGTGATCGATGGTTTCCAGGAACGCCACTTCTTCACCGGCTTTCAGCGCCGCGTTTTCGCTGGTATCCGTGCCGTCGGAGCGCAGCACATAACGCACTTTGCTGCTGAACAGGCCGCGCTGGTAATTTTCATAGCTCAGCTTGACGCCGGCTTTCGGCAGATAGGCTTTCAGTTGGCCGTTGGCGTTGTCGACGACTTCGCCCATGTGCTGCTCGATCTGTTTCCCGGTGTACCAGGATGCCCCGGTCCATGCTGCGCCAAGAACGACAATGACGCTGACAGCGACTAACGATTTTTTCATAGCTCTGTTTCATCCTTTTTTCTTATAACCCTCCGTTGCGAGGGAGGGGGCAAATGTGGGCCGACAAAAAACGCCCGCAGGCGTTTAATTGTGGGGGCAGCTCTCGCTTTCAGCAAGCAATTTGCTGAAATTTATCAACGGTTAGGCCAGTTGGTTATAAACCCGGGCGATGCGGCCGCTGCCGCTGACGTTGACCGGCGATTCGAAGGCGCCGATAAAGCAGGATTCACCCGGTTTGAGCGTCAGGCGCTGCCCGGATTTTTCCAGCGTCGCTTCGCCGCTGACGCAGAACACGATAGCCGCGCTCCGTTGCGCGAGCGCCTGCGGCGCGGCGGTCAAATCGTGCAGCGAGAAGGCGAAATCTTCCACCGGGATCGGGAAGAACAGTTCGTTGCCGCGCCGCTCCGGTTGGGTCAGCAGGCCGGACGCCGGCTGCGGGCGGAACTGCAGGTTGGCCAGCAGCTCGGGCACGTCGATAAATTTCGGCGTCAGGCCGGCGCGCAGCACGTTGTCCGAGTTGGCCATCACCTCCAGCGCCACGCCTTTCAGATAGGCGTGCGGCGTTTCGGCATACAGGAACATCGCCTCGCCCGGCGCGAGCTGCACCACGTTCAGCAGCAGCGGTGAGAACAGGCCGCTGTCGTCCGGATAGAAACCGGCGATGAAGCGCACGGTATCCCAGGGTTCACCCTGCTGGTTGTTGAGCGCGGCTTTCAGCACGCCGAGCGCCAGCGACTTTTGCTCGCCGCTCATCGTCAGCAGGCTGGCGAACAGGGTAGACAGATGGGCGGTGTCCGGCTGCTGCAGGAAGGTGGCGATATCGTGGTGCGCGCCGGCGATCGGTTGCAGCAGGGAGACGATATCGGTCAGTTCGCGAAAGCCGTTCATCGCCAGGAACGGCGTCAGGGCGAAGACCAGCTCGGGCTTGTGATTGGGATCTTTATAGTTGCGTTCGGCGGCGCTCAGCGGGATGCCGGCGGCGTTCTCTTTCGCGAAGCCGATCTCGGCCGCCGCTTTGCTCGGGTGGACCTGGATAGACAGCGGTTGATCGGCGCAGAGCACTTTAAACAGGAACGGCAACTCGCCAAAGCGGCTGGCGACGTCAGCGCCCAACTGCTTTGGCTGGTCTTCATCGATAAGACAGCGCAGCGAACGCAGTGCGCCATCGGCGCCGGGCACGCGGGAAGGGCTCTTGGGATGCGCGCCCATCCACAGTTCGGCCATCGGCTGATTATCCGGGTTGGCGATGCCGTAAAGACGGGTCAGCGCATCGTGGCTGCCCCAGGCGTAATTCTGTACCGCGTTGGTCATTTTTTGCATGTCGATAAACGTCCTTTGCGTCATTGCCGTACTAATGGCAATAACTTACTGATTTTATACGATTCGCTTCATCTGTGCCGACAACCATCATACGCCCGCGTCGGCAGGAACCCTCATGGGCGCGATCAAAACAACGCCGGATAAGGTTGCGTCCGGCCACGCGGCCAGAGTATAGCGTGATAACGATCGGCGTCTCAAATGGCTCACCGGCCCCAAGAGGGCCCGATAAATCCGCCAATCGATCGTTGATTGTAGGGAAAGAAATTATTGCCGACAGCGCAGGCTTTCTACGTCATTATTTATTTATCGGCATGTCAAAGTATGTCGGCGGAATTTATTTTTTACCTTCTGAGCCATTCCCTTATTATTATTTTTGCGCCAAGTCGGGCGATCACACGCCGAGCTTAAACCTGAACGACAGACCGCTTTACCGTAGCCGTTAACGAGTCGATTTAACGAAATGAGAGGTCTGTTGCATGAAAAAATGGTTGCTGTTGTTGGGGCTTTGCACCGGGGCGGCCCAGGGGGCGGTGATCGTCACCTATCCCTACGCGGCCCCGCGCGCCGTGGTGGTAACGCCGGCGCCGATCGTCGTTGCGCCCGCACCGGTCGCGCTTCCCGCCGTAACTGCACCCGTGGCACATCCGCTGGCGCTCACCGCCGGCGCGGTGGCGACCGGGGCGTATCGCCATAATGAACGGCAGGATGCCTACGATGAGATCAATCATTTGCAACAGCAGCGGATCGATGAACTCAATCACTTACAGGCGCAGCGCATCAATAATTTTAATTCGCGTCACGCGCGTTAATTTCATCTCCGCGTTTATTATCCCGGTTCTTTCTTCGCCTTTATTTCGGCGCGGGTTAACCGACGGCAAATAACCGCGTCATGAATGGGTAAAAGAGATGAATCGTGCTGTGAGATAACTCTCTTAATGCGAATAGTTATTATGTCACTATACTGGGAATGCGTGCCGACGGGGGGTAGCGCGTCGGCCTAACCCTACAATTTTAGGAATTATGCTAAGGAGACAATGATGGCAGGCGTTCGTATCGAAAAAGACTCCATGGGCCCCATCGAAGTACCGGCCGACAAGCTGTGGGGCGCACAGACCCAGCGCTCATTGGCGCATTTCCGCATTTCCTCCGAAAAGATGCCGACCGCGCTGATCCATGCGCTGGCGTTGACCAAGCGCGCCGCCGCGCAGGTGAACGTGGACCTGGGGCTGCTGCCGGCCGAGCGGGGCGCCGCCATCATCAACGCTGCCGACGAAGTGCTGGCGGGCAGCCATGCCGACCAGTTCCCGCTGTCCATCTGGCAAACCGGCTCCGGCACTCAGACCAACATGAACATGAACGAAGTGTTGGCCAACCGAGCCAGCGAGCTGCTGGGCGGCGTGCGAGGTGAAGAGCGCAAGGTGCATCCGAACGACGACGTCAATAAAAGTCAGAGCTCCAACGACGTGTTTCCCACCGCGATGCACGTGGCGGCGGTGATTGCGCTGCGCGAGCACCTGATCCCCGAGCTGAAAGTGCTGCACAAGACGCTGAGCGACAAGGCCGAAGCCTACCGCGGCATCGTCAAAATCGGCCGCACCCACCTGCAGGACGCCACGCCGCTGACCCTGGGCCAGGAAATCTCCGGCTGGGCGGCGATGCTGGCGCACAATCTGAAACACATCGAAGACAGCATCCCGCACATCGCCGAGCTGGCGCTGGGCGGCACGGCGGTCGGCACCGGCCTGAACACCCATCCGGAGTACGCCGTACGCGTCGCTAAAGCGCTGGCGGAGTTGACCCATCAGCCGTTCGTCACCGCGCCGAACAAGTTCGAAGCGTTGGCGACCTGCGATGCGCTGGTGCAGGGGCACGGCGCGCTGAAAGGGTTGGCGGCTTCGCTGATGAAGATCGCCAACGACGTGCGCTGGCTAGCGTCCGGCCCGCGCTGCGGCATCGGCGAGATTTCTATCCCGGAGAACGAGCCGGGCAGCTCCATCATGCCGGGCAAGGTCAACCCGACCCAGTGCGAAGCGATGACCATGCTGTGCGCGCAGGTGCTGGGCAACGACGTGGCGGTGAATATCGGCGGCGCTTCCGGCAACTTCGAGCTGAACGTGTTCCGCCCGATGGTGATCCACAACTACCTGCAGTCGATCCGCCTGCTGGCCGACGGTATGCAGGGCTTCAACGAGCACTGCGCGGTGGGCATCGAACCGAACCGCGATCGCATCACCCAGTTGCTGAATGAATCGCTGATGCTGGTGACGGCGCTCAACACCCATATCGGTTATGACAAAGCGGCGCAAATCGCCAAGAAAGCGCACAAGGAAGGGCTGACGTTGAAAGCCGCAGCGCTGAAGCTCGGCTATCTGACCGAAGCGCAGTTCGATGAATGGGTGCGCCCAGAGGCGATGGTCGGCAGCATGCAGAAATAATTGATCTGTGAGGCAACCGGGGGCTTACTGAGGTAAGCCCCTTTTTTATGGAGAAATTAAGATGTCGCGCGCACAACGTTTACTCGATCTGATGCAGCTGCTGCGCAGCCACCGCTATCCGGTGGCGGGCCATGCGTTGGCGCAGACGCTGGGCATCAGCATGCGCACGCTTTACCGCGATATCGCCACGCTGCAGCAGCAGGGAGCGGAGATCGTCGGCGAGGCGGGGCTCGGCTATGTGCTGCGCCCCGGTTTTATGCTGCCGCCGCTGATGTTCTCGCAAGCGGAAATAGAAGCGCTGGTGCTGGGCATGCGCTGGGTCAGCCGCCGCGGCGACAGCCAGTTGGCGAGCGCCGCGGGCCAGGCGCTCGCCAAGATCGCCGCGGTGCTGCCGACGGCGCTGCGGGAGGAGCTGGAGGCCAACACGCTGCTTATCGCACCGGCTCAGTCGCCGCCGGTGGCGGATGAGATGCGGGTGTTAATCCGTGACAGCATCCGCCGCGAGCGCAAGCTGCATATCGACTATCTCGACCTGGCGGGGCAGCGCAGCGAACGCCTGCTGTGGCCCTTTGCGCTGGGCTTTTTCGACCAGTTCCAGATGCTGGTTGCCTGGTGTGAGTTGCGTCAGGCCTTTCGTCATTTTCGCCTCGATCGCATTCAGGCCGCCACGCCGCTTGAACAGCGTTATCCGCATGGCCGGCGGCGACTGTTGAAAGAGTGGCGGTTGAGCGAAGGCATTGCGGAACAATAACGACACGCTGCTGCCATAAACTGTCAGTCGCCTCCTTTAGTCTGTGCCTATCGGGAACCAACCGGTTCCCATCACCCAGAGGACAGACCGATGACCCTTCCCAGCATGACCCTGCTTTACGTCGATAACCCGCTCAACAGCGCCGCCTTTTATCAACGCCTGCTGGGGCAGGCGCCGGTAGAGCTTTCTCCCGGCTTTGCCCTGTTCGTGCTCAACAACGGCTTCAAGCTCGGGATGTGGGCCAAACAGGGGGTAAAACCCGCCGCCACGCTGACCGGCGGCGGCGGTGAACTGGGCTTTTTATGCCAGGATCCGCAAGAAGTGGAGGCGCGCTATAACCAGTGGCGCGAGCTCGGGCTGCCTATCGAGCAAACGCCAACCGAAATGGAGTTCGGCTACACCTTTGTGGCGCGGGATCCGGACGGTCATCGCCTGCGGGTATATGCCCTCAGCGAGTAGTGCCGTCGGTATACAGGTGCAGGCGCGGCACCAGCAGCCGCAGCGGCCTGGCGTCGGGTTTGTAGCGATGCTTTACTGCGTCGGCGTCGTAGTTGAGCAGTTCGCCGATCTTCGGCACCGCAGCGCCGCTTTCAACCTGACACAGGGCGATCAGCGGCAGCGGGCAGGGGTGTTGCACCTGCTTTTGCTGCTGCTGATACCACACGCGGGCGATCGGCTGCACTTTGACCGGCCGCTTGATTTTCAACGTCGCATGCTGCGGCAGACGGCTGACATCGTCTATTTCGCGGCTGACCAGGGCGGCCCACTGTTCACGGCTGTGCGGCGGCACCGCGCGGCCGGCTTTCAGACTTTTCTCCAGCTGCGCCAGGATGTCGTCCCGTTTGACGTTTTTGATGATGTGCTTGTTGGCCCAGCCGAAGCGCACCGAGTCGGGATTGGTCAGGGCGGTGAGGGTGCGGTAGGCGCTGAGGGTAATCAGCCCGTGCAAATGGGTGTGCACGAATTCGAAACGCTGCTCCGGCGCCAGGCCGGAATCGACGGTGATAATCTGCTCCAGTTCGCCTTTCAGGCGGTTGATCAGCGCCAGCTGCGCCTGCAGCGCCTGATACTCCGGTTGCTCCACCGCCAGACAGATGACGCCGGGCAGGCGCACGGCGGCCTTGCTGCTGACATTCTCACGGTTATGGTGGATGAAGAGCCGCTGATAGTGTTCCAGCGCCAGATCGCGCGCCGCTTGCCCCACATGCTGCTCGACCGCGATATGCGAAATGGCCTGATGTTCCTGGCCTTTTTCTACCTCCGGCAGGCTGAACACCCGCGCCGCCAGCAGCCGCAGCGGGGTTATCTGCTGCTGCAATGCGCCGAGGGCTTGCTCCAGTTCGGCAAAGCAGGCGTTCATCCGGCCAATCACATCGTATTTGCTCATCATATGCCCCTATTTTAGTTACAACATACTATAGGAGAGTAGCAGGCTGGGGGCAACATCGGCAATGGGACAATACTCGGCTTAACTGCCCACCCGGCTTACCAGGGGGAAACAGGGCGGGCAGCAGGGGGAATTCTCTCGCTCGTCTGCTACGCATGCGGGCAAGTGTGATTGTCGAAAATAAACCTGCTCTTCTTATGGTTTTGATTCATTGATGGATTTTTTCCTGTTCGTTTGTCTTCTGTTTAATCCATTTCCCGTTTGCCGTTGTCCAAACGCTGGAACAAACAGAATGGCAGGACGCTATGAGCCCTTGGGGTTATCTTTTCTTCTGTCATTAACGGGTGCTTTAACAGGAGGTTTACTGTGGATATTAAACAGAAAGTCAAAAACATGACGCTGGAAGAGAAGATCGGGCAAAAAATCATGCTGGATTTTCGCTACTGGGATCGGAACGGTAGCAGCAATCAGGATATGACCGTTCCCGATGAAGCCATTGGCAAGCTGATCACCGATAACCATGTGGGCGGGGTGATCCTGTTTGCCAATAATCTGAAAGATAAGCAGCAGATCAATACGTTAACGGCCTGGTATGCCGCGATGAAAACCCACGCCGGCATCCGCCTGTTCATTGGCACGGATAACGAGGGCGGTAACGTTTTCCGGCTGCCGCGCGGCGACTATGCCTCATTCCCCGGCAATATGGCACTCGCCGCGGCGATTGAGGGCGGCGCGGATAAACAGCTCGCCGTTGAACAGGGCGAACTGATGGCCCAGGATATGCGCGCGTTGCATATCAATACCAACTTTGCACCGGTTGTGGACGTCAACACCAACCCGTTCAACCCGGTGATTAACGTTCGCGCCTTCAGCGATGATAAGAACGCCGTTTCCCGCCTGGCCGAGAAAATGGTGGCGGGGATGAAGCAGCAAGGGCTTATCACCGCTTACAAACACTTCCCTGGCCATGGCAGCACCTCCACCGACTCGCATACCGGTTTGCCGCGCGTCGACCGTACGCGGGAAGAGGCGTTTGCCATCGATATCGCGCCTTACAAACAGGCCATTGACCGCTGTGCGGCGCCGGACATGGTCATGACCGCGCATATTCAGTACCCCGCGCTGGATAACCGCCAGATCGACACCCGCAGCGGCGAAAAAATCACGGTGCCGGCCACCATGTCGCATGAAATTCAGACCCGCATCCTGCGCGATGAGCTGGGTTATGCCGGCGTAACGATTTCAGATGCGCTGGATATGGGGGCGATTGCTGAGCATTTCAGCCAGCAAGGGGCGGCTGAAAACGTCTTTGCCGCCGGGGTGGATATCGCCCTGATGCCTGTCAGCATCGCTTCGCCGGCCCAGGCTAACCTGCTGCCGGACCTGATTCGTTACCTTGCGGACCGGGTGAAAACAGGGCATCTCAGCGAGGCCCATATCGATGCTTCGGTCGAGCGCATTTTGCGCCTCAAATTACGCCATCACCTGATGGGGCATCGCGAGGCCCCTTGTTCCAGCAGCGTTTCGTCCTCAGCGCATAAGCTGGAAAAACGCATCGCCGATCGCTCCATTACCGTGGTCATTAACCGCCACAGCCTGCTGCCGTTGAAAGACAAGGCGCTGCGCTATTTTATCCTGACCCCGTGGGGTGAGCAGGCCAAAGGCATCGCTAACGTGATGGCGCAGGAGGGCTACCAGAACGTCGTTGCCGCGAAGGAAACGGAACTGAGCGATGCCCAAATCAGGGCGCATATTGCCGATTGCGACGTGTTCCTGCTCGGCACGCTTTCGACCCGCTTTACGCCTGCCGAGCAGGATGGGGTCGTGACCTCCGCAACCGGGGCGGCTAATGATTCCAGTCCTTATCCGGGCTGGTTGAAATACGCCGCCGAGCAGGGGAAAAAACGCGTTCACCTCTCATTGCGCGCGCCTTACGATATCGTGAACTATGCCGCAGACGTGGATGCAGCCGTCGCCACCTATTCTTACTACGGGTATGACAGCGGCGTATGGCGCGGTCCCTCGATGATATCTCTGGCGCAGGTGCTGACGGGAAAAATCACACCGCACGGAAAACTGCCGGTCAACACCTGGCATGACTACGATGAGGAAACCAATACGGGCAAGGTGGCGTTCCCTCGCGGGACCGGGCTGAGCTGGTAATGGGACAAGTACCGGCGTCGTCAGAAAGGGCGACGCCGGTCGCGGGATAGCGTTGAGAAAGCGGGCGGTTTCTTGCTCTGCACGATACGACATGGGATAACCGTCACTCACGGAAGGAGAACATTTATGCCGACAGGCGCAACAAAACTAGGCGGATGGCTGTTGATGGCCGCCATGCTGGGCGTGAGCGGATGCGCCAAACCCCCTGAGCCGGAAAAGCCTCCGCAGCCTGCACCGCCGGTCACACCGATGCGGGGCATCTGGCTGGCCACCGTCATGGGGCTGGACTGGCCGCCGGCGGCCTCCCTGAAAGCGGAAACCGCGCCAGAGCGAATTCGCCTGCAGCAGCAGGCGCTGACGGACGCACTGGACGACATGGTGAAAACCGGGATTAACACGGTGTATTTTCAGGTTAAACCGGACGGAACGGCCCTGTGGCGTTCTGACATCTTGCCCTGGTCGGAGGTATTGACCGGCACCGTGGGCCAGGATCCGGGTTACGATCCGCTGGCCTTTATGCTGAAAGAAGCGCACCGGCGCGGCATCAAAGTGCACGCTTGGCTGAATCCTTATCGGGTTTCCATGAATACCCGGCAGCAAACGATTGATGCGCTTAATCAAACGCTGCAGTCCCCGCCGGCCAGCGTCTATGCGCTGCATCCCGACTGGATACGTACGGCCAACGACCGCTTTGCGCTCGATCCTGGCTTACCCGATGTGCGCAACTGGATCACCGGCGTGGTGGCGGAAGTCGTCAAAAACTATGACGTCGACGGCATTCAATTTGACGATTATTTCTATTATGAGACGCCGCAATCGCCGCTGGATGATGAAAAGACGTATCGCGAATACGGCAAAGGGTTTGCAGACAAGGCCAGTTGGCGAAGAGACAATACGCTGCAATTGATAAAACAGGTTTCAGCCACCGTCAGGGCGCTAAAGCCCGCTGTCGCGTTTGGCGTCAGCCCGGCGGGCGTCTGGCGAAACAAAGCGGACGATCCCGCCGGCTCGGCGACTCAGGCCGGCGCGCCATCGTACGATGCGGCCTATGCCGATACGCGCCAGTGGGTCAAACTGGGGCTGCTCGACTACATCGCACCGCAGCTGTACTGGCCTTTCGATCGTGAAATAGTTCGCTACGACGTGCTGGCCAACTGGTGGGCCGAGGTGGTGAAAGACACGCCGGTTCGGCTTTATGCCGGGGTGGCGCTGTATAAAGTGGGCACGCCATCGGCGAGCGAACCGGCATGGACCGTCGACGGCGGCGTTCCTGAGCTGAAAAGGCAGTTGGATCTCAACGAGAGCTTGCCGGGGATGGGGGGAACCATCCTGTTCCGGCAACGTTATCTGACCGAGCCGCAAACGGATAAGGCCGTGGAGTACCTGCGCACCCGCTGGAAAACCGGTCAATAATCACCGGCATTGGCATAGCGAGCCGCGGTAATCCACCGCGGCTTTTTTATTCACAGGCGCGCCGCTTCCGGCAGGCGCTTCAGGTAATGCACCACCAGCAGCGCCAGCAACAGCATCAGGCTGATGAACGCCGCCACGCCATTCCAGCCGAAACTGTGCCAGAACACGCCGCCGAGGGTCCCGGCCACGCTTGAGCCGACGTAATAACAGAACAGATACAGCGACGACGCCTGGCCTTTGGCGCGGCGCGCACGGCGGCCGATCCAGCTGCTGGCCACCGAGTGGGCGGCGAAGAAACCGGCGGTGAACAGCATCATGCCGATAAAGATCGCCGGCACCTGCGGCAACGCGGTAATCAGAATCCCGATCAGCATAATCACGATCGACGCCAGCAGCACCGGGCCGCGCCCGAAGCGCGAGGTGAGCGCGCCGGCCTTGGGCGAGCTGTAGGAACCGGTGAGGTAGACCACCGACAGCAGGCCGACGATCGCCTGGCTCAGATGATAAGGATCCGCCAGCAGGCGATAACCGATGTAGTTGAACAGGGTGACGAAGCTGCCCATCAGCAGAAAGCCTTCCGCGAACAGCAGCGGCAGCCCCTTATCGTGCCAATGCAGTTTGAAGTTGATCAGCAGCGTGCGGGGGCGCAGTGAGCTGGCGCGAAAATGCCGCGAAGCTGGCAGAATGCGCCAGAACATGAAGGCGGCGGCGAGGGCGAACAGACCGATGACCCCGAGTGAGACGCGCCAGGAGAAGAAGTCGGTCAACACCCCGGTCACCAGGCGGCCGCTCATGCCGCCGATCGAATTGCCGCTGATGTACAACCCCATCGAGAAGGCGACGAAGCTGGGATGGATCTCTTCGCTGAGATAGGTCATGCCGACCGCCGCCACGCCGCTCAGCGACAGGCCGATCAACGCGCGCATCAGCAAAATGCCGTGCCAGCTGGTCATAAAGGCGCAAATCAGCGTGCAGACTGCCGCCAGCAACAGCGCCACCACCATCACCGACTTACGGCCGATGGCGTCGGACAGCGGCCCGGTGAACATCAGGCCGATCGCCAGCAGGCCGGTAGAGACCGAGAGCGACAGGCTGCTTTCGGCCGGCGAGACGCCGAAATCTTGCGACAGCACCGGCAGGATCGGCTGCACGCAGTAAAGCAACGCGAAGGTCGCCAGCCCGGCGGAAAACAGCGCCAGCGTTACGCGCATAAACTGCGGCGTGCCGCGTTCGATATAGGGGAGTTTGTTGTTGAGGGTGGAGCGTTTTACTTTTGGCGCAGCGGCCGCGTCATCGTTGGCGGCCAGCGTCGACGGCATCACGGCCGCAGAACGCACAGGGGTTGTCACAGCGTTTCCTTACCGAACTTCGGGGAGATAAACAGACACTTTGCAGATAACAAAATGATAGGGAGCGGCGATTTTTTTGTCTAATATATTAATAATTACAATTAAGACTTTTTAAATATGAATATCGAGTTGAGACACCTGCGTTACTTTATCGCCGTGGCGGAAGAGCTGCATTTTGGCCGCGCCGCGGAGCGGCTGCGTATCTCCCAGCCGCCGCTCAGCCAGCAAATCCAGGCGCTGGAGGATATGGTCGGCGCGCGGCTGCTGGCGCGCAACAATCGCAACGTCAGCTTGACGCAGGCCGGGGAGATGTTCCTCAAAGAAGCCTATCAGGTGCTCGATCAGGTCGGCCGCGCGGCGGAAAAGGCGGCGCGCCTGGATCGCGGCGAACTGGGGGAAATGACCATCGGCTTTACCTCTTCCGCACCGTTTATCGGCGTGGTGGCGCGCAGCCTGCGCGCTTTCCGTCAGCATTCTCCGCAGGTGCACATCAAGATGCGCGAAATCAACACCAAACAGCAGATCGAACCGCTGCTGAACGGTGAGCTGGATCTGGGGGTAATGCGCAACACGCGGCTGCCGGAAGCGCTGCACTATCAGCTGCTGCTGCGCGAACCGCTGCTGGCGGTGGTGCCGGAGGGGCATCCGCTGGCGGAAACGCCCGGCGGCGCGCTGCGTTTTCAACACCTGGCGCAGGAGCCGTTCGTGTTCTTCTCGCGCGAAGTGGGCACGGCGCTGTATGACGAAATTCTGCTGCTGCTCGGCAAGGCCGGCATTACCCCGTATATCACTCAGGAAGTGGGGGAAGCGATGACCATCATCGGTTTGGTCTCCGCCGGATTGGGGGTCTCGATTCTGCCTGCGTCTTTCGCCCGGGTGCGGGTGGACGGCGTGCGTTATTTGCCGCTGGCGGAGCCGGACGCCACGACCGAAGTGTGGCTGGTGCATCACCGCCGACGGCCGCTGACCGCTGCGGCGCAGGCGCTGATGGCGTTGATGCTGAAATGACGTTGAGATTGGGCAAATAAAAATCAATTCGCGCTGAAATTGCGAGGAATTTGTGCAGCAAATCACATAACGAATCAAATAGTTGACGCTGTATGACAAAAGCCCCACCATAACCCCTAGTCTTTATTTAGAAGCGCGAAAAATAGTAGGAGCCGGTTTGTGATTGCGGTTGGGCAGCCTGGGCATATTGATCAAATCAAACAGACCAATGCGGGGGCGGTTTATCGGCTAATCGATCAACTGGGCCCGATTTCGCGCATCGAACTGTCAAAACGCGCACAGCTGGCGCCCGCCAGCATCACCAAGATCGTGCGCGAACTGCTGGAAGCCCATCTGGTCAAGGAAACCGAGTACCAGGAAATCGGCAGCCGGGGCCGCCCGGCGGTGGGGCTGGTGCTGGACACCGAGGCCTGGCACTACCTGTCCGCCCGCATCAGCCGCGGCAGCATCACGCTGGCGCTGCGCGATCTGAGCAGCAAACTGGTGGTGGAAGAGCTGCTGCCGCTGGCGGCCGAAGATCCCGAACCGCTGCTGAAACGCATCCTGACCGAAGTCGATCAATTCTTTATTCGCCACCAAAGCAAGCTGGAACGGTTGACGGCGATCGCCATTACGCTGCCGGGCATTATCGACGTGCAGTCGGGCGTGGTGCACCGCATGCCGTTTTACGACGTGCTGGAGATGCCGCTCGGCCCGGCGCTGGAAACCCGGACCGGTCTGCCCGTCTATTTGCAACACGACATCAGCGCCTGGACCATGGCCGAGGCGTTGTACGGCGCCTCGCGCGGCAGCCAGAACGTGATTCAGGTGGTGATCGACCACAACGTCGGCGCCGGCGTGATCACCGGCGGCCACGTGCTGCATGCCGGCAGCCACAGCGTGGTGGAGATCGGCCACACCCAGGTCGATCCTTACGGCAAACGCTGCTACTGCGGCAACCACGGCTGCCTCGAGACCGTGGCCAGCATCGAGAACATGCTGGAGATCGCCCAGCAGCGGCTGAGCGGCTCGATGAGCTCCAGCCTGCACGGCGCGCCGCTGACCGTTGAATCGCTGTGCGACGCCGCGCTGGCGGGCGATCAACTGGCGCGGGACATCATCCTCGGCGTCGGCCACAGCGTGGGGCGCATTCTGGCTATCATGGTCAACCTGTTCAATCCGGAGAAGATCCTGGTGGGTTCGCCGCTCAACCGCGCGGCGGAGATCCTGCACCCGGCCATCGCCTCCTGCATTCGCCAGCAGGCGCTGCCGGCCTACAGCGAGCAGGTCAAGGTTGAATCCACGCAGTTCTTCAATCAGGGCACCATGCCCGGCGCGGCGCTGGTGAAAGAGGCGCTGTATAACGGTTCATTGCTGGTGCAGCTGCTGCAAGGCTAACATCAGAACTTCTTATTAATCCTGCAAAAGATTGAGCTACCTCAAGCCCCTACGTGGCGGCATCCCCTAGAATTTTTCCGCAAGACTTCTTCGCCGCCGGTGCGGCGATACATTGTTAACGGGGCATTCTGGGGCATTTTATTCATGTTGAAGCGTTTATTTGTGACAGGCACGGATACCGACGTCGGTAAAACCGTGGTTTCCCGCGGGTTGATGCAGGCGCTGGCCGCCGATGGCCGCTCGGTCGCGGGCTACAAGCCGATCGCCGCGCGCTGCCAGGAAACCAGCGAGGGCATCCGCAATAAAGACGCTTTGGTGTTGCAGGCATCTTCCACCTTGCCGCTGTGCTATGAGGAGATCAATCCCATCACCTGTCTGGATGAGGTGTTTCATGCGCATGCCACCGAGGACATCAACTACGGCCTGATGAGCAGCGGCCTGCGCGATCTGTCCGCCAAAGCCGATACGGTGGTGGTAGAGGGCAGCGGCGGCTGGCGCGTGCTGATGAACGATCTGCGGCCGTACGCCGAATGGGTGGTGCAGGAGCAACTGCCGGTGGTGTTGGTGGTGGGTATCAAGCTGGGCTGCGTCAGCCACGCGCTGCTGACCGCGCAGTCGATCATCAACGACGGCCTGCCGCTGCTGGGCTGGGTGGCCAACCGCATCAATCCGGGGTTGGCGCACTATGCCGAAACCATCACGGCGCTGCAGCAGCGCATTTCCGCGCCGCTGCTGGGTGAAATTCCGTATCTGCCGCGCGCGGAGCAGCGCGAACTGGCGCACTACCTCGATATTTCCACGTTGCTGTAGCCCATTCAGGCGCAGAACGTCGCCAACAACCGGGCGGCGATCAGCAGGCCCAGCCCATACACCGTGTGGGTGAGCAGGCTGAGGAGCCGCGCTCTGCGCGGATTGGCGGTTTTCGCCGCCGCCACGCCAAAGCCCAGCGCGGGCTGCATCACCAGAAACGGCGCCGCCAGGCTCAGCCAGCCGCTCAACAGCGCGATGCGCGGTTCCGGCGCCGCATACCACTCGATGCCCGCCAAACCGAGCGGGATAAAGGCGAACGCCAAGCCGATGGCGTAGTGCAGTATCCAGCCGATTTTTCTCTCACCCTGGCGCGGCGGCGCCGTGACGATGGTGGCGTGAAACCAGCGGCCGTCGAACATGCCGAGAAACCAGCGGCCCACCAGCGCGTAATCGAGGGAAGGGATGCCGAAGCGCCGCTTCAGCAGCAACGCCCACAAATCCATGCAGAGGGTGGCGCCAGCGCCGGTTAACAGAATGCGCAATAACAAATCGGGGGTCATAGGGGTGTCCTTGGCTCAGTGACGTGATAAGGTGCGCACAGTGTGCAACTTAAAGCCGGCTTCAAGTCAATGGCAAAAGAACTGGATATCGGCGCGGTGGCGCGCCTGAGCGGAGTCGCGCCTTCTGCGCTGCGGCATTACGAGAAAAAGGGGCTGATCGCGTCGATAGGCCGCCACGGTTTGCGCCGTCAATACGCCGCCGGGGTGCTCGATCAACTGCGGTTGATCGCCCTCGCGCGCCTGGCCGGTTTTACGTTGGATGAGATGAGCGCCTTGTTTGACGAACGGGGCAAAATCGCGCTCGATCGCGTGTTGCTGGCGGCGCGGGCGGATGAGTTGGATCGCCATATCCAGCGCCTGATACAGGTGCGCGACGGGCTGCGGCACATGGTTGATTGCCCTGAACCCGAGCACCTGCAGTGCCCGCAGTTCAGGAAAATATTGCAGCAGGGTGAGTTCTAAACCTCGCGCTTGGGCAGCGGCGCCGTGTGGTACACCGAGATCGGCCGCAGGCCGCGCGACACGGTGGTGGCGATCACGCAGGCGAGCAGAATGCCGGGCAGCAGCGCGTATTCGCCGGTCATTTCAAACACCATCAGCGCCGCCATGATCGGCGCATGGGTGGTGGCGGCCAGCAGGGTGGCCATGCCGGTCAGCGCCAGCAGCAGCGGCACCGCCGCATCCATGCCCGGCCACAGGCCGAACAGCTGACCGATTATCGATCCGAGCGCGGCGCCGACGAACAGCGTCGGGGTGAAGACCCCGCCGGGCGCGCCCGAGCCGCTGCTGGCGAGGATTGCCAACAGTTTACACACCAGGATCGCGCCCAGCAGCAACACCCCCGGCGGCGCGATCAGCAGCGCCTGCACCACGCTGTAGCCATTGCCCCACACTTGCGGAAACAGCAGCGAAAGCAGCCCGACGATCAGGCCGCCCAACGCCAGCTGCAATGGCGGCTTCAGGCGCAGCGATCGGAAGGCGCGACCGCTGGCGGTCATCAACCACAAAAACAGCGGCCCGCCGGCGCCGGCCACCACGCCGACCAGCGCCATCAGCAGGTATTGCGTCGGCAAGGGAGCGGAGAGCGGCGTCACCAGGTAGAGCGGCGCCTGGCCGCCGTTGAGCAGGTTGGTCATCAGCAGAGCGCTCACTGCGGCGATCACCACCGGGCCGAGTGAGGCCAGCATCAGGGTGCCGAACAGGATCTCGGCGATAAACAGGCTGCCCGCCAACGGCGCATGGTAGGCGCTGGCCATCCCGGCGGCGGCGGCGCAGGCCACCCACAGTTTCCATTCTTTCTCGTGCGTAAAGCGCTGGGCGAAGAGCGATCCCACCAGCGCCGCCAGCAGGATCATCGCGCCTTCGCGGCCGATGGCGCTGCCGCTCGACACCACCAGCAGCGACGCCAGACACTTCACCAGGCTGGCGCCGGTATCCAGCTTGCCGTTGCCGGTCTCAATCGCTTCCATATAGTCGGTGGGCGCCGCCGGGCGCTGGTGGCGGTAGCGCTGGTGAATGTACAGCAGCAGGCCCGCCGCCAGACCGCCCAGCGCGGGCGTCAGCGCGCGTCGCCAGCCGGGCAGCGCGGCGGCGGCGGCTACCAGGCTGCCGTCGGCATTGCCGAGCAGCAGCCACTCGAGGCCAATCATCGAACGGTGAAACAGCCACACCGCCAGGGCGGCGGCGACGCCGATAAATACGGCGATAAGCAGGCTGCGCAGTAGGGCGCGATAGTGGTGCAGGTGGACCAATCTTTTCATGCGTGGGCGGCGTCGTGAGAAAAATCAAAGGGTCATCAGCGCATTGTGCTTGGCGCTCCGGCCGATGACCAGTGAATCTTTAGCAAACTGCGGCATGGGCGGGGCGGCGAGCGCCCCGGCGTGGGTTATTGCGGCGTCAACACCCGGCGTGTGCGGCCGGAACTGAGGTAGTCGGCGATATAATCCTGCGAGATTTCGCCGCTGTAGCGGCCGTCTTCATCGACGATCGGCATCCAGGAAGTGTTGTGTTCGTACAGCTTCGACAGCACCACGCGCAGGTTCTCTTCCGCGCGGGCGGTGACGCGGAAACGGTGCAGGCTGTCGGCGCACACCCCCGGCGCGCCGCGCGCCTCACGGCGTTTGACGTAGCCCAGCGGCTTGCCGTCGGCGTCCACTACCGTCACTGAACGGGCGTCGATATCGTCCATCAGCCCGAACGCCTCCACCAGCGGCGTTTCCCGGCGCACCGTCACCGTCTCTTGTTGGCCTGCCACGTCTCCGGCCTGCACCAGCAGCAGGCGCTTCAGCGTGCGATCCTGGCCGACAAAGGAGGCGACGAACTCGTTCGCCGGCCGCGCCAGCAGCTCATCGGCGCTGGCGTTCTGCACGATTTTACCCTGGCGGAACACCGCAATGCGATCGCCGAGCTTCAGCGCTTCGTCGATGTCGTGGCTGACCAGCATCACGGTCTTTTTCAGCTGGCGCTGCATGTCGAGAAACTCGTTCTGGATGGTTTCGCGGTTGATCGGATCTACCGCGCCGAAGGGTTCATCCATCAGCAGCACAGGCGGATCGGCCGCCAGCGCGCGGATCACGCCGATGCGCTGTTGCTGCCCGCCCGACATCTCTTTCGGGTAGCGGTGCAAAAAGCGCTTGGGATCCAGCGCCACCATGCTCATCAGCTCTTCGGCGCGGGCGTGGCAGCGTTTTTTGTCCCAGCCCAGCATGCGCGGCACCACGGTGATGTTCTCCTCGATGGTCATGTTGGGGAACAGACCGATCTGTTGGATGACGTAGCCGATTTTACGGCGCAGGCTGACGGTATCCAGCGCGCTGGTGTCTTCGCCGTTGATCAGAATGGTGCCGCCGGTGGGTTCGATCAGGCGGTTGATCATCTTCAGCGTGGTGGTTTTGCCGCAGCCGGAAGGGCCGAGCAGCACGCAGATTTCGCCTTCCGGCACGTCCAGATTGATGTTGTCGACGGCGTTGAACGGCGTGCCGTTCTTTTGCATGAACTGTTTGGTCAGATTTTCCAATTTAATCATGAGCGGATCCCCTTGGGCGTTAGCGCAATTTGCAAGCGGTGCAATAACCAATCGAGGACGATCGCCAGCAGGCTGATCATCACGGCGCCGGTAATCAACTGGCGAATGTCGCTGCTGCTGATGCCGTTGAGCAGCAGCAGGCCGAGGCCGCCGGCGCCGATCACCGCGGCGATTGCCATCACGCCGATATTCATCACCACGGCGGTGCGGATGCCGCCGAAAATCACCGGCAGCGCCACCGGGATTTCCACCCAGCGCAGCCGTTGCCAGAAGGTCATGCCGATGCCGCGGCCGGCTTCGCGCAGCCCGCCGGGCAGATTGTCGAGCGCGGTGTGGGTATTGCGCACGATCGGCAGCAGCGAGTAGAGGAACACCGCGGTGATCGCCGGCACGTAGCCGATGCCGTGGCCAATCAATGAAAACAGCGGGATCATCAGCCCGAACAGGGCGATGGAGGGCACGGTCAGCACCAGCGTGGCCAGGCTCAGCACCGGCGTCGCCAGCCATTTGTGGCGGACGATCAGCACGCCAAGCGGCACGCCGATCAGGATCGCCAGACCCACGGCGACGCCGACCAGCAGCAGGTGTTCCAGCGTCAACCCGGCGATATAGGCCCAGTTTTGCCAGGCGTAGAGTAAGGTATTCATCATGCCTCCTTAAATCAGGCCGCGCTGCTTGAGGAACGCGTCGGCGACCTGTTGCGGCGTCTGGTAGTCGATATCCACCTTGGCGTTAAGCTCGGTGATCACCTGATTGTTGAACTGTTTCGACAGCGTGTTCAGCGCCGCTTCCAGCCCCGGCGTGTTTTGCAATACGTCGGCGCGCACTACCGGCGTGACCGCGTAGCTCGGGAAATAGCCCTTGTCGTCTTCCAGCACCTGCAGATCGAACCCTTTCACCCGGCCATCGGTGGTGTACACCAGCCCGGCGTCGACGAAGCCGTCGCGGATGGCGTTGTAGACCAGGCCGGGATCCATCTGGCGAATTTGCGGGCGATCGAGCGGCATGTCGTACAGCGCCTGCATCGGTTTCAGGCCGTCCGAGCGGCCGGCAAACTCCAGATCCAACCCCAGCAGCCAGTTGTGTTTAGGGTCCGTTTTACGCACCTGTTCCACTTTGGCCACCAGCTGCGACATCGTGCGGATCTGCTCTTTTTCCGCGCGCCGGCGCTGCATGGCGAAGGCGTAGGTGTTGTTCATGTCCGCCGGCTGCAGCCACACCAGGCCGAGTTTGGCGTCGAGCTTTTTCACCGTGTCGTAGGTTTCCTGCGGCGTCATGCGCTTATTGATGTGGTTAAAGATGATCAGCGAGGTGCCGGTGTATTCCCAGGTCATGTCGATCTGCTTGTTGATCATGGCGTTGCGGGTGATCACCGTGGCCAGGTTGGTCTTGGGTTCGACCTGAAAACCTTTGGCCCGCAGGTATTGCACGGTGATCGCCGACAGAATGCGCTGTTCGGTAAAGTTCTTGCTCGCCAGCGTCAGCGGGGCGGCCCAGGCGGCCGCGCCGGTCATCAGCAAGGAGAACAGCAGCGCGTGGCGGAGTCGTTGTAACCATCGAGTCATCGCGTTTCTCCCATCAGGATGCGGTGTGCGGGCTGAGCCGGCGGCCGAGACCGGCCAGCGCCAGATCGAGCAGCAGGGCGATCAGCGCGGTGGCGGCGGCGCCGAGGATCAGCGTCGGGAAGTCGTTCAGGTAGATGCCGGGGAAAATCAGCTCGCCGTAGCTGCTGGCGCCGATTAAAAACGCCAGCGGCGCGGTGCCGACGTTAATCGCCATCGCGATGCGTATCCCGGCGAAGATCACTGGCAGGGCGTTGGGGAGTTCGACCTGGCGCAGCCGCTGCCCGGCGGTCATGCCAATACCGTTGGCGGCCTCGACCAGCGCCGGCGGCACCGAACGCAGGCCGGCATAGGTATTGCGCACGATGGGCAGCAGCGAGGCGAGGAACAGCGCCACCACCGCCGGCCGATCGCCGATGCCGATGATCACCATCGCCAGCGCCAGCACCGCCAGCGGCGGCAGGGTGTTGCCGACGTTGAAGATTTGCATCACGTGTTCCGCCCAGCGGCGGGCGAAAGGGCGGCTCAGCAAGATACCGCTGGGAATACCGACCAGCAGCGACAGCAGCATGGAGCAGGCCACCAGGAACATGTGTTGTTGGCCGAGGTAGATCAAATCTTCCCGGCGCGACTTGAGGGTGTCCCAACCGATGCCGTAAACCAGCAGTGCGATGACGGCGATAAACAACAGGCTCCCGAGGAGCAGGCGCCGGTATGGCGCTGACTTGTGCATGATGTTGCGTCCTCCGTTGCGCGGAGCGGCCGACGAGACGGCGCATTCCGCTCTGATTGTTACCCACGGCCCGGCGGGCGTGGCGGTACAAAACGGGCGTTTCGCATGAGGTTAGCGACATTGAGCGAAGGGTGCGTTCGGCACAGCGTGCTGAACGTAGGCTCAATACGTGAGTTAATCAGCATAAGATACTGATATTTAAACCCGAGAAAGCACGAAGCCCAACGACCCCGGCTAGGGAATGTATAGCACTCTGTCGTTGACCGTGCCAAGTTTTATGAACAAAATCAGGTGATTGAGTTTGCGCCAATCGGCGTGTCAGCCCGCGTCAGCGCTGGGATGGGGGGAAAGTGAAAAAAATCCGCCGCATAACGTTACGCCGTAACAACAAGTCCAAATGGTGCGATCCGCCGTCGGCGAAGACGGGATGTGAGGGCGGATAGACTCGGTGTAGGCGCTTGCTGATATACTCAGGGAAAACAAAAACGCCAGGAAACCTGCATAACGCCATGACAAATAACGTTTCACCCGCACCCATCGCTCACCGCCCGCTGATTCTGATCGCCTGCATGCTGGCGATGTTCATGTCGGCGATCGAAGCCACCATCGTCGCCACCGCCATGCCGACCATCATCGGCGATCTCGGCGGTTTCTCGCTGCTGGGCTGGGTGTTCGCGGTCTATTTGCTGTCGCAGGCGATCACCATTCCCATCTACGGGCGGCTGGCGGATCTCTACGGCCGCAAGCGGGTGTTCTTCTTCGGCGCCACGCTGTTCCTGTTGGGATCGGTACTGTGCGGTTTCGCCCCCGACATGTATTGGCTGATCGGCTTTCGTCTGCTGCAGGGGCTGGGCGCCGGCGCCATCATGCCGATCGCCTCTACCATCATCGGCGATATCTACAGCGCCACCGAACGGCCGAAGGTGATGGGATACCTGTCGAGCGTGTGGGGCGTGTCGGCGATCATCGGCCCGCTGTTGGGGGCGTTTATCGTGCAACATTTGCCGTGGGCGTTGGTGTTCTGGGTCAACCTGCCGATCGGCCTGTTGGCGATGTTCTTCCTCTGGCGCTATCTGCCGGCGCATCAGCCATTGCGCCAGCACGCGCTGGATCTGGCCGGCACCGCCTGGCTGACGCTGTTCGTTTCGGCGCTGCTGCTGGCGCTGTTGCAGATGGAAAGCCTGGGCTGGTGGGTGGTGCCGCTGTTTGCGCTGGCGGCAGCGGCGCTGGCGCTGCTTGTCCGCCAGGAGCGGCGCGCGGTCGAACCGCTGTTCCCGTTGGCGCTGTGGCAAAGCCGGGTGATCGTCGCCGGTAACATCGGCGGGCTGGTGATCGGCGCGGCGATGATGGGCATCAGCGCCTTTCTGCCGACCTTCATTCAGGGCGTGATGGGGGGCTCGCCGCTGGAGGCGGGCACCACGCTGGCGCTGATGTCGATCGGGTGGCCGCTGGCCAGCACGCTGAGCGGCCGCTTGATGCTGATGACCTCGTACCGCGCCACGGCGCTGCTGGGCGCGCTGTTGTTGGTGGCGGGCGGCCTGATCTTGCTGCTGCTGCAGCCGGAGGGCGGCTTGCTGTGGGGGCGGGTGGCGGCGTTTATGGTCGGCGCCGGCATGGGGCTGTGCAATACCACGTTTCTGGTTTCGGTGCAGAACGCGGCACATTACAGCATTCGCGGCATCGCCACCGCCTGTACGGTGTTTACCCGCATGGTGGGCTCGGCCATCGGCACCGCGATTTTGGGCGCGACGCTGAATCTCAACCTGCAGTGGCGGTTGCCGGAGATTGACGATCCGGTGCAGCGGCTGATGGAACCGGCAGTGCGCCAGAGCATGGGGAGCGAGGCGTTGGCGCAGCTGACCCAGCAAGTGGCGGCTTCGCTGCATTGGGTGTTTCTGGTTTCGGCGCTGGTGTCGTTGCTGGCGCTGGCGGCGGCGATGCTGATCCCGGCGCGTTGTCGGCCGCAGGGCGAAGAGGAAGAGGCGGAACAGGCGTAAGGAAGAGAAGGAGCGGGCGCTGCTGCAGAGCGCCCTGGGTAGCCGGTGCGGCTTACTGCGTGTTGGAGGTATCCTGGCTGGTGCCGGTCTGCGCCGCATCACCGCGATCGTCGCCGTTGTTCAGGCGGGTGTAGACGATCTTCTGGGTGTCGTTTTCGCAGTGGCCGACCACCTGGCCGCCCGCTTGATCGGCCTGATCGTTTGGCACGATCTCCAGTTTGAAGCCGGACTCCGGTACGCCGTTATTGACGATTTTTTGCGAAATGTCCGCTTTCACGCTTTCGCAGGAGGCCAGGGCCGCTATCGGCGCGCCGGCCAGCAACACAGCGGTTAATATCAGCGTTTTTTTCATCACGTCATCCTTTTAGACAATGGACTTCCTGTAACAGGATAGCAGCAACGGCGGCCGGGTTTCACGCTTGCCCGCCCGCCGCAGGCGGATTAAGGATTAATCCGACGCCCGGTCTGGCGATCCAGACATTTACGGGTGTCCGGCTCCCAGTAGGCGTTGACGTTGTTGCTGTCGTTGCAGCGATCTTCGTCATCCGCCGCGCGATCGATCTTGTCGAATTCTTTCTCGACGCGGGTGTTAACCTTGTGGCGCAGGGATTTGGTATCATTCCACTGCTCTTTGCTCTGGCGCGCTTCTTCGGTGCTCATCGCGCCGCTGCCTTTGCCATCGACGGTGACGCAGGTACTGCCCTGAGTGCAGGTGGCGGCCAGCGCCGGCGCCTGCCAGGCGCCCATTACGGCCAGCATGGCGACCGGCAGCATCCCGCGCAGCAGTCGTTGGGTCGAAAATGTTTTCATCGTTTCATCCTTATGAGTGAGTGCGCCTGATGAAGGCGGCACTGGCGTTACCTCGCCCGCAGGCGTGGTGACAAATATACCACCGCGCTCCTGGAATTCACCAGCCAAGCGCCGATTCGTTTACTTTATCGAGAGAAAACTGCGACCGATGTTAAAAACTACGCTGTTGTTTTTCGCCACCGCCCTCGCTGAAATTATCGGCTGTTTCCTGCCTTACCTGTGGCTCAAGAAGCAGGGCAGCGCCTGGCTGCTGTTGCCGGCGGCCTTGAGCCTGATGCTGTTCGTCTGGCTGTTGACGCTGCATCCTGCGGCCAGCGGGCGGGTCTACGCGGCCTATGGCGGCGTGTATGTGGCGACGGCGCTGCTGTGGCTGCGAGTGGTGGACGGCGTGAAGCTGTCTGCGCTGGATTGGGTCGGCGCCGGGGTGGCGCTGGCGGGCATGCTGATTATCGTTTCCGGCTGGCGCGCGGCCTGAGGAAACACGGCGGGAGTTGCCTCCCGCCGACAGGGCTCAGGCGCCGCGGTGGATGTTCAGCCCGGCGAAGGACTGGCTGACCGGCATCATTTCCAGCGTGTTGATGTTGACGCGCGCCGGCAACGTGGCGACCCAGAATACCGACTCGGCGATGTCTTCCGGCGTCAGCGCATCGGCGCCTTCGTAGGTTTTATTGACCTTGCCGTCATCGCCCTTGAAGCGCACGTTGGAGAACTCGGTGCCGCCCACCAGGCCCGGCTCGATATCGGTCACGCGGATGCGCGTGCCGTGCAGATCGGCGCGCAGGCCCAGGCTGAACTGCTTGACGAACGCCTTGGTGGCGCCGTACACGTTGCCGCCGGCATAGGGCCAGTTGGCGGCGGTGGAACCGATGTTGATCACGTGGCCGACGTTGCGCTCGACCATGGCGGGCAGCAGCGCGCGGGTCATGTTCACCAGCCCTTTGGCGTTGGTGTCGATCATGGTTTCCCAGTCATCGGCGTTGGCCTTGTGCGCCGGCTCCAGCCCCAGCGCCAGCCCGGCGTTGTTCACCAGCACGTCGATCTGGCGCAGCTCGGCCGGCAGCGCTTCTATCACCTGCTGAATGGCGGCGCGGTTGCGCACGTCGAGCCGCACGATGTGCAGCGCTTCCCCCAATTCTTCCTGCAGCGCTTCGAGACGCTCAAGGCGGCGCCCGGCGGCGATCACCTGGTGGCCTTCACGGATAAAACGGCGCGCAATGGCCTCGCCGAAACCGGAGGTGGCGCCGGTAACAAATATAATCATGTTGCTGTTCCTCAACTGTTTTTACCCTACATGCTTCTATCATTAGCACAAACCCGCAGGCAGTGGCAGCGGTTATCACGGCGGAAAGGAAAAAAGGTCACACCGGGCCAGCGGCCCGATGCTGATTAGCGCTGAGGCGGCAGGTGGTAGACCACGGCGTCATACTTGATGCGTTCGCAACGGCCTGCCAGCACGCCGCCCAGCGACTCGACGAGGCGGCGGCTGGCGGTATTCTGCTCGGCCACCGGGTAGAGAAAGTGCGGCGGCTGAAAGCGCTCGCTGGCCCAGCGCGCGATGCCCTGCACGATTTCGCGGCCGTAGCCCTGGCCATGCAGGCTCTCTTTCACCCAGATGCCCAGCTCCGGGGTGGGGCTGCGCAGGTTGTGCGCGCCGCCGACGCCGACAAACTGCCGGTCTTCGCGCCGGCGGGCGACGAAGAACACTTCTTCGCCTTCGCGCATCAGCGGCAGCCAGCTTTGCCAAACGTTGGCGAAATCTT
Organism: Serratia sp. CY37869; assembly: GCF_052168895.1. Taxonomy (NCBI): domain Bacteria; kingdom Pseudomonadati; phylum Pseudomonadota; class Gammaproteobacteria; order Enterobacterales; family Yersiniaceae; genus Serratia; species Serratia sp. CY37869. The sequence goes on along the minus strand of NZ_JBJNLU010000001.1, from coordinate 1,672,021 downwards.
CCGGCGACGCCTCCGGCTCAAAGGTCATAAAGCGCGTCAGCGTGGGGGTGATCGCCTGGTAAACATCGTCGGCGTCTGCTGCGGTAAAGGGGGCAATCAACAAACGGTCGGTGTCAACGCGGCACTGAGAAAGGTCATTGTGATTCATTTTATTTCCTCGCTTTTCAGGCCATAACGGCAAAAAATCCGCGCACATAAATCGGGGCGGATCGTCGATATTACGCGTATTGGCGTCAGAAGCGACTTATTTTTCGCCGCTGCGGCGACGCGGAGGAACGGTTTTATGTGACGTCGTCACGTCGACGGGAAAGGCGGCGGGCACGGTTAACCGCGCCCGCCGTTGAGGATCAGAACTTCACCGAACCTTGCAGATAGATCGTGCGCGGCTGGCCGATGTACAGACCTTTGTTGTTGTCGTCATAGGCGCGGGTGAAATACTCGTGGTTGAACAGGTTTTTCACGCCGACGCCCAGATTCAGGCCGGCCATTTCCGGGCCGAAATCATAGGCGGCGCGCACGCCCCACAGCATATAGCCGGGAATGCGGCCGGTGCTGCCGTCGGCGCTTTCCGCCACGGTGTTGGCGTTGTCGGCGAACTGGTTGGATTGGAACTCGCCGTTAAGGTTAAACGCCCAGTTGCCCGGCGTGTAGTCCAGCCCCAGGGTGCCTTTATGCTTCGGCGAGAACGGCACCTGGTTGCCCTTGTAGCCGCCGTCTTCGCGGATGGTGGCGTTGACGTAGGCGTAGCTGGCGTAGGCGGTCAGGTCGTCCAGTTTCGGCGTCAGCTGCGACAGATCGTAACGCAGGCTGCCTTCCAGCCCGGCGTGGCGGGTTTTGCCGCGCGCGGTCACGCTGTCGGTCACCTGGTTGGAATCGTACTGGTTGTTGAAGTTGATCAGGAACAGCCCGATCTCGCCGGTCAGCGCATCGCCGGCGTAGCGGGTGCCCAGTTCCCAGGTGCGCGCCTTCTCCGGTTCAATCTTGCCGCTGTCGACCGCTTTGCCCATCTGGCTGTATTGTACGGTGCCGAAGGAGCCTTCGGTGTTGGCGTACAGGTTCCAGTATTCGTTCAGGTGATACATCACGTTCAACGCCGGCAGCGGCGCGTTATAGCTGACGTCCAGGCGGTTATTCTTGATGTAGTTGTTCTGATACGACTTGATGTACTCGTAGCGCATGCCCGGCGTGATGGTCCAGTCGCCGATGTCGATGCGATCGTCGAGATAGAAGGCGTGCGCCTCGGTGCCGGACTGGGTGTCGCGATCGTACGGGCTGGCGGTGGACGGCAGCCTGCCGGTGCTGGCCTTGCTGGTGTAGCGCAGCTCATGGGTGGACTCACTGACGTAACGGTAGCCGACGCCGACCTCATGGGCGGAATCTCCCCAGCGGAAACTCTGGCTGTAGCGCGGTTCTACGCCGCGCACCCAGTATTCGCGCGGCGACAGCGTCAGGTTCTTGCCCTGATCCAGATAGCCGCTGCGCAGGGTGTAGGTGTAGAAGCTCTGCACGTCGAACTTGTGCTGCTGATCAGGCTGATATTGGTAGCCGAAGTTCGCCAACTGGCGGCGGCCCCAGAACTTGTCGTACGGGCGCGTAGACTGGAACGGGTTGGCGTTGTAGTCCGCCCGGCTCAGGCCGCCCGGCATGTTCGCTTCGCCTTCGTAGTATTGCAGCAGGCTGTTGAAGGTGTGCACCTCGTTCGGGGCGTAGCGGCTTTTCAGCATCACGTCGTCTATCTTGGTCGCGCTGTGCTCGCGCCAGTCGCTGCCGCGGGTGCCGGAGTAAAGCAGCGCCGCACCGAAGCCGTTGTCGGCGGTGCCGCCGATCATCAGGTTGCCGGTGCCTTTGGGGTGATCTTGGCGCGAGGTCGGGCTGAGCTGCCCCTGCATGCCGGCCTCCAGGCCGAAGGTTTTCGGGATGGCGCGGGTAACGAAGTTGACGACGCCGCCGACGCTCTGCGGCCCATAGCGCACCGCGCCGCCGCCGCGTACCACGTCAATCGCATCCATATTGCCGAGCGAGACCGGCGCCAGCGACAGCTGCGGCTGGCCGTAAGGGGCGAAGGGCACCGGGATGCCGTCCATCAGCACGGTGGAGCGGCTGGCGAGGCGCGGGTTGAGGCCGCGTATGCCGAAGTTCAGCGCCATATCGTGGCTGCCGGTGCCGTTGTTTTCCGGGGCCACCACGCCCGGCACGCGGTTCAACGCTTCACGCACGGTGGTGGTGCCGGTTTTGACGAAGTCTTCGCGGCGCACTACGTCGCGCGCGCCGGGGTGTTCGAACACGTCTGCCTGACGGCCTTCCGCCAGCCAGTCGCCGACCACGGTGATGTCTTCTTCTTTCTGCGGCTGCGGCAGTTTGGCCAGCGTGTAGCCGTTGTTGCCGAGCGCTTTAGCCTGCAGGCCGCTGCCCGCCAGCAGGGCGTTCAGGCCGTCATCGACGCCGTAGCTGCCGCTCAGGCCCGGCGAACGTTTACCGGCGGTTAGTGCGCCGTCCACCGAGAGCGCGATGCCGGCGCGCGCGGCGAAAGCGTTCAGCGCGCCGTCCAGCTCACCGGCCGGAATGTGATAGGCGGCAGCGGCGCTGGCGGCGCTCGCCATCTGCGGTGCAGCGAAGACCAGGCCAATGGCCACGGCCAGCGGCGTGGCCCGTTTTCCCCAAAGCGAAGCCGGAGCGACCTTTCCCCAAGCGTTGTTCATACCTTCTCCTGAATCATTTTTTATTTATTGCTGCAGTGTTTTCCTGGGAGTCGGATGAGCAAAGCAAAAGGGACAATCAAGAATGCGATTTTTTATCATTTTCATTTAAAAAATTCAGGCGGGGACGATTTGCAACCAATAGCGGGTAAAGCTTTGCAGGCGTACCGGCAGCGTCTGGCTGAGCAGGGCGAGGGCGCGATCGGTATCGTTGAGCGGGAAACTGCCGCTGACGCGCAGGCCGGCAACGGCCGGATCGCAGCTCAGGTGGCCGCGCCGATAGCGCGCCAGTTCGGCGATCACCCGGTCCAGCCGCCACTGGCTGACGCTCAGCACCCCGTGTAGCCAGCCGTCTTCCGCCGTAGCCGGTTGCTTATCGCTGAAGGCCGCCGCGCTGAAGCTTATCTGTTCGCCGGCGTTCACCCGGCGCTTTTGTTGCGCGTCTTGCGCCAGCTGCGCTTCGACTGCATGCTCCAGCACCGTCAGGCGCGTTTCGCCGCCGCTCTCGCGCACCAAAAAACGGGTGCCGAGCGCGCGCATCGCCCCTTGCGGGCTCTGCACCCACAGCGGCCGGGCATCGCGTCCGGTAACCAGGCTGATTTCCCCGGCGTGCAAGCGGATCAGCCGTTGGCGATCGTCGTAATGCACGTCCACCGCGCTGGCGGTGTTCAGCACCAGCTGGGTGCCGTCGCTTAACACTATGGGTTTGATTTCGCCGGTGGCGGTGCGGTAGTCGGCGCGCAGCTCCTGGCCGAGCGGCGACCGGTAGAAGAAGCCGCCGCCGCCCACGCCGAGCAACAGCAGCAGGCTTTTCAGCAGGGTGCGGCGATCGATCGTCGATTGACGGCCGGCGCGATCGAGCGCGCGATAGCTGAATTTGCCCGGCACGCCCTGCAGCTGGCTCTGCAACGCTTCGACGCGCTGCCAGGCCCAGCGGTGATCGTCATGCTGCTGGTGCCAGGCTTGCCACTGTTGGCGCTGGCGTTCGGTGACGTGCTCGTCGCACAGCAGGGCATACCAGTGTGCGGCCATTTTCAGCGCCTGGCGCTGCTCGGGGGTGATGGCGTTGCTCATGAATAAACGTCGTTTTCGAGGCTGAACAGCAGGCAATGCTCGGTGGCTTTGGCCATGTATTTTTTAACCGAACTGACCGACACGCCGAGGCGCGCGGCGATGTCCGCATAGCCCAGGCCTTCGAGCTGCGACAACAGAAAGGCCTGTTTTACCTTCGGCCCCAGGCCGTCGAGCATGGCGTCGATCTGCTGCAGGCTTTCCAGCAGGCTCTGGCGCTGCTCCGGCGACGGGGCGTAGCCTTCCGGGATCAGCGCCAGCATCTCAAGATAGGCGCGCTCCAGCGTTCTGCGGCGGAACAGATCGACCATCACCCGCTTGGCGACGGTGACCAGAAAATCTTTCGGCTCGCGCAGGGTCGCCGCGGCGTCGCTTTTCAGCAGGCGCATGAAGGTGTCCTGCGCCACATCGTCCGCGTCGAACGCGCAGCCCAGCCGCCGGCGCAACCATCCCTGCAACCAGGCATGATGGGTGGCGTAAAGGCGCGACAGCGCGGTGTGCGGGGCGGAAGCGGTGGCGGACATGGTTTTCGCATTGCTGGTCAAAAAGATGCGCGGATGATAATTGAGAATGGTTATCGTTTCAAGTTTGTCGGGTGGCCTGCGGAATGGGCCAGACCGCTTTGCATCGTGTTGGAATAAACGTCACGGCCGCGAAATTATCCGCTTGCCCAATAAAGGTGCAGCGGCGCGGTGTTATTTCGGCAAGCAAACGGTTGCTATTCGTCTGCCGTTGAAGACCGCCACGTGTTTTATTCTTTTTCATCGGTTGGTTTTCTTTGGTTGAATTAGTATCACTCTGTTTTTAAATAAAAATATATTTTATGACCGCCTATTGGCACACGGCTTGCTATGCTTAATCCGGTCTTTGCGTTTGGGTAAAAAGGGCCTTGTTTCATCATCGCAATTTATTATGCAGGTGGGCTTGGCCGGTCGTCACAAGGAAGAAAATAATGACACTGCAATTCACCACGGCTATTCGTGGCAATTTTTTTGATATCTCAGCCTGTGTGGAGGCGCCGCAACAGCTTGAGGAACGCCTGCGGCATATTCCCGACGGTTTGCTGCTGCTCAACGAGGGCACCATCGTCTGGTTCGGCAGCTGGCAGCAGGGCGAGGCGCTGCTGCCGCCGGGCTTCGCGGTCACGGAGTATCGCGACAAACCGATCGTGCCGGGGTTTATCGACACCCATATCCACTACCCGCAAACCGAAATGATTGGTGCCTATGGCGACCAGTTGCTGGGCTGGTTAAACAATTACACCTTCCCGACCGAAAGCCGTTATGGCTGCGAGCAGCACGCCGACGCGATGTCGGCCTTCTTTCTGCGGGAGTTGCTGAGCAACGGTACCACCACCGCGCTGGTGTTCGGCAGCGTGCATCCGCAGTCGGTCGATGCGCTGTTCACCCAGGCGCAAACGCTGAATATGCGCCTGATCGCCGGTAAGGTGATGATGGATCGCCATGCGCCGGAGGCGCTGCTGGAAACGCCGGAGCAAAGTTATCGCCAGACGCGTGAGCTGATCGAACGCTGGCACGGCAAAGGCCGCCTCGGTTACGCCATTACGCCGCGCTTTGCGCCCACCAGTACGCCGGCGCTGCTGGCGCAGGTGCAGCGGCTGCGCGAAGAATTCCCCGACGTTTGGCTGCAGACGCACCTGAGCGAGAATCCGCAGGAAGTGGCCTGGGTAAAATCGCTGTTCCCGCAGAACCAAAGCTATCTGGACGTTTACCATCGCTACGGCATGACCGGCGGCAAAAGCGTGTTCGCCCACTGCCTCCACCTGGAGGAGCAGGAATGGGACTGCCTGTGCGAGACCCGCTCGGCAATCGCGTTTTGTCCCACCTCCAATCTGTTCCTCGGCAGCGGGCTGTTCGATCTGCAGCAGGCCTGGCGCAAGCGGGTGAAGCTCGGCATCGGCACCGACGTGGGGGCCGGCACCACTTTCAATATGCTGCGCACGCTGGGCGAGGCATACAAGGTCGGCCAGCTGCAGCATTACCGGCTCTCTGCCGTAGAAGCGTTCTATCACGCCACCCTGGGCGGCGCCCGCGCGCTGTCGCTGGACGACAAAATCGGTAACTTCAACGTCGGCAAAGAGGCGGATTTCGTGGTGCTCGATCCGGCGGTCACGCCGCTGCAGCAGTTGCGCTACGCCAACAGCGCCACGACGGCGGAACAAGGGTTCGTGCTGATGACCCTGGGGGACGATCGCAATATTTATCGCACCTATGTGGACGGCAAGGTGGTTTATGAGGCGTCGCGCTGACGCAGCCGTATTCATTACCAGTATCGAAGCGTCCAACGTCGTTGTCTTTATCTGATTATTGAGCGGGAAAGGGCGGAGAGACGTGAAGTCATTGGCACAGGGTTAACACCGTTGAGCGGATACTCTTTATCAGGAATAACTCTGCGCGTATTTTTAATTAAAAATTATATAAAGGATTTATTGCTCATGCTTGTGTCTGACCCCCGTTATCACTTGTTAGCCGTCTGCAGCGCTCAGCATCTGCGCGCTGTAGCTGAAAGGATCTGTGCTCGCGATAAACTAGAACCGCTAGCGTTTGATGCTGTTCTTTGGCGGAGCTGTTGGACATCACCACTGCCAAGCATATCGCCAGAGTCGTCAAGTGAGTTTTTGCAATCGGTGGGGCATGTTTATCCTCGCGCCACTTATGAGCTAAGGTCTTGGCTCATAAGTGGCAGACGTAAGTTGGATCTGCAAGCTGCCGACAAGCTGATTTATCTTGCTCGCGTGATCGAGAAGGCGTGGAAAGTTGAAGAGCAACCTTCCGTTTGGCGCAAGCACCCCAGTAACAGGCTCAATGGTTATGCGTACAATATCGTACAGATCCTTATACATACCAGCGTATCTGAGGATTATCCAAAGGAGAATAATATCTCTCACCGGCATGATTTGCTTACGCATTCACCGAGTAACTCAAGGCTCACGGCTTGGATGGAAAAATATCAACATAGCTCAAAAGACCCCTTTGTTTTCGCACGGCTTGATGTGACACGTATCAGTAATATGAGGGAGTTGTTTCTGTGGCAAATTTCGCTTGAAACCCGTAGCGGATTATATACTTCGGCAACCTTCGAGGCGGCAGTGGGGAAAATAATCAGGTCATACGATCGTCCGGTGCCCGGTCGGCGCATTCAAGCGTTTATAGGTTATATCTAATCGAGTTAACGCACTGCTATACGCCACAGGGAGCAAATCATCGAGGGAGGAGTATTCTAATCACTTGTTTTTGCTCAAACTGCCAACTGCGCCTAAGCTAGGTGATGACTCAGAGGGAGCCATTCCCCGAGACCTTATTCCGTGAACATGGAGGAGTTTCGATTTGATGCGTTTATCCACATTGGTGCTGGCGATCGGCATGGCGCTGGGCTCGCAGGCACAGGCAGCAGAAACCCAACCTCACGCCGACCATAGCGCGCTGCCCAGCGGCCAGGCGAAGGAGGCTACCGTGACCGGTGAAGCCAATCAGCACGACAAGCAAAAGACTCAGAATCCGTTCTTCTATCAAAGCCGTCTGCCGTTCCAGGCGCCGCCGTTCAACCTGATCAAGGAAAGCGACTACGCGCCGGCGATCGAAGCGGGCATCAAGCAAAAGCGGGAAGAGGTGGAGAAGATCGCCAACAACCCGGCCAAGCCTAACTTTAAAAATACCTTCGTGGCGCTGGAGCAGGCCGGCTCGCTGCTGACGCGGGTGATGAGCGTGTTCGGCGCCATGACCTCGGCCAACACCAGCGATGCGCTGCAGAAGCTGGATGAAGAGACCTCGCCGAAGCTGGCAGCGCTGAACGACGACATCATGCTCAACGGCAAGCTGTTCGCACGTATCAAGGCCATCTATCAGGATCGCGACGCGCTGAAGCTGGATCCGGAATCGCGGCGGCTGGTGGAAGTGACCTACAAGAACTTCGAGCTGGCGGGCGCCAACCTGTCAGACGCCGACAAGGCCAAGCTGAAGACGCTGAACCAGGAAGCGGCGACGTTGAGCACCCAGTTCACCAACAAACTGCTGGCGGCGAGCAAAAACGGCGCGCTGGCGATAACCGACCCGGCGAAGCTGGACGGTCTGTCCGAAGGTGAGCTGGCCGCGGCAGCGCAGGCGGCCGCCGAACGCAAGCTGGAGAAACAGTGGCTGCTGGTGCTGCAGAACACCACCCAGCAGCCGCTGCTGCAGAGCCTGAAAGATCGCGACACCCGCCAAGCGCTGTTCGACGCCTCCTGGACGCGTGCGGAGAAGGGCGACGGCAACGATACCCGCCAGACCCTTTCCCGTCTGGCCAAGGTGCGCGCCGAGCAGGCCAAACTGCTGGGCTACCCGAACTACGCCGCCTGGAAGCTGCAAAACCAGATGGCCAAGACGCCGGATGCCGCCTTGAGCTTTATGCGCAACATCGTGCCGGCGGCCACCGCGCGCGCCGAGCGTGAAGCCAAAGACATTCAGGCGGTGATCGATCAGCAGAAAGGCGACTTCAAGGTGCAGGCCTGGGACTGGCAGTTCTACGCCGAACAGGTGCGCAAGGCCAAGTACGATCTGGACGAATCGCAGATCAAACCTTACTTCGAGCTGAACAACGTGCTGAACAACGGCGTGTTCTACGCCGCCAACCTGCTGTACGGCATCAGCTTCAAAGAGCGCAAGGACATCCCGGTCTACCAGCCGGACGTCAAGGTGTATGAAGTGTTCGACAAGGGCGGCAAATCGCTGGCGCTGTTCTACACCGACTACTTCAAGCGCGACAACAAGGGCGGCGGCGCCTGGATGAGCAACTTCGTCGATCAGTCGAAGCTCAACGGCACCAAGCCGGTGATCTACAACGTCGCCAACTTCACCAAACCGGCGCCAGGGCAGCCGGCGCTGCTGTCGTATGACGACGTGATCACGATGTTCCACGAGTTCGGCCACGCGCTGCACGGCATGTTCGCCGATCAGGAATACCCGAGCCTGTCGGGCACCAACACCGCGCGCGACTTCGTCGAGTTCCCGTCGCAGTTCAACGAGCACTGGGTCAGCGATCCGAAAGTGTTCAGCCACTTTGCCAAGCACTACCAGACCGGCGAGGCGATGCCGCAGGAACTGGTCGACAAGATCAAGAAGGCCGACAAGTTCAACAAGGGCTACAGCATGACCGAGCTGCTGTCCGCCGCGCTGCTGGACATGCACTGGCACATGCTGACAGCCGATCAGCCGCAGCAGGACGTGGACAAGTTCGAGGCCGAGTCGCTGCAAAAAGACAAGGTGGATCTCAGCTACGTGCCGCCGCGGTACCGCTCCAGCTACTTCCAGCACATCTGGGGCAACGGTTACGCCGCGGGCTACTACGCCTACCTGTGGACAGAAATGCTGGCGGACGACGCCTTCCAGTGGTTCACCGAACACGGTGGCCTGACCGCCGAAAACGGCCAGCGCTTCCGCGACATGATCCTGTCGCGCGGCAACAGCCAGGATCTGGAGAAGCTGTACATCGACTGGCGCGGCAAAGAGCCGAGCATCGAGCCGATGCTGATCAACCGCGGGCTGAAGGACGAGTAAGTTCGTCCATTCCCGGTAAGCAAAAAGAAGGGCGCATTATGCGCCCTTCGTCTTTTTGGCGTGGCCGACGCTCAGCGGTTCACCACCAGCCCGGAGAGGTTGGGCAGCGATGTGATGTCGCTGAGCGTCACGACAACGCTGAATGTGAAACCGCAGGCACAAGATAGCGCGGCTGCGCATTGAGCCGCCTCAGGCTTGGCGCAGGAATGCCACCAGCCGCTGCGCCGGCAGCGGCAGCTGCGCCAGGTCACGCACCGCGATCGACAGGCGCCGGGTCGCCCACTCGTCTGTCAACGTCAGTGCGCTGTGCCGAATTTGCGGATGGCGTTGGGCGCTCTCTTCCGGCACCACCGCCAGCCCGGCACCGCGCAGCACCATGCGGCAGATGGCGTCGAAATGAGCCGCGCGCGCCCGCAGCCGCATCGGGCCGCCGCTGCGTATCGCCAGCTGTTCCAGATGCTGTTGCAGCGCACTCTCTTCCGGCAGGCCGATGAAATCAAAAGGCAGGGCGTCCGCAAAGCTGAGCGTGCGGCGGCCGCTGAGCGCATGCCCCGGCGGCAACGCCAGCACCAGACGATCCTGGCGAAAAGGGTAGCTTGCCAGCCCACGCAGATCGGCGTGATCCGCCGCGATGCCGATATCCGCTGCCTGTTCAGCGATCGCCTGCGCGATGGCCGGGCTGGGCAGCTCCTCCAGTACAATATCGGTATGCGGGTGCAGCACCAGAAAATCCGCCAACAGCTCCGGCAGAAAAGCGTCGGCGGCGACGGTATTGGCGACGATGCGCAGTCGGCTGCGCTGGCCCGGCGCGAACTCGGCCAGGTCGCCGCGCAACCGCTCACGCTGCTGTAAGAGCACTCGCGCGTGATGCAACAGGCGCTCACCGGCGGGCGTCGCCTGGACGCCGCGCGGATTGCGCGTCAGCAGCGCTACGCCGGCCTGTTGCTCTAGCCCACGCATGCGGGCGCTGGCGGCGGCCAGCGACAGCCCAACGCGCTCGGCGCCGGCGGTGATGCTGCCGGTCTCGAGCACCGCCGCCAACAGCCGCAGATCGATAAAGTCAAAATGCATGCGTTTTCCCTCTGTCTTTGCCGCAGGCAGGCTCTGCCATTGCCGCATTGTGCCGCGCCATACCGCCGGCCACAATCGAGCCGTTGATTCGCCATAAGGATAGACGCATGTCGCTGACGCTACTCGAGATTATCGCCCTGACGGGCATTTTTACACTGGCCGGCACGGTCAAAGGAGCGATCGGTCTGGGGCTGCCGACCGTGTCGATGGGGCTGCTCAGCCTGATGATGCCGCCGGGTCAGGCCGCCGCGTTGCTGTTGCTGCCTTCGCTGATCACCAACCTGTGGCAGTTGCTGCGCGGGGCGCGGCTGGGGGCGCTGTGCCGCCGGCTCTGGCCGATGATGCTGTGCGTCACGCTTGGCACGGTGTTGAGCGCGGGGGCGCTCACTGCCGGCGACGGCCGCCTGGCGCCGCTGGCGCTGGGCGTGTGTCTGATCGGTTATGCGCTGCTGGGTTTTACCCGTTTCGACTGGCGCGTTTCCGCTGCGGCGGAACCCTGGTTGGGGCCGCTGTGCGGCCTGGTGACCGGTGCGCTGACCGGCGCCACCGGAGTGTTCGTCATTCCGGCGGTGCCTTACCTGAATGCGTTGGGCCTGGCGCGCGACGATCTGGTGCAGGCGCTGGGGCTGTCGTTCACCGTCTCGACGCTGGCGCTGGCCGCCGGTTTAGCCTGGCATCAGGCGCTGCCCGCCACGCTGCTCGGCGGTTCGCTGTTGGCGCTGTTGCCGGCGTTGGGCGGCATGTGGCTGGGGGAGAGGGTGCGTCGTCATTGTCGCCCGCAGCTGTTCCGCCGCCTCTTCTTTATTGGGTTATTAATCTTGGGCGTTGAGATTATTTGGCGATTCAATTAATTGAATCGATAGCATGCGCGTGTAATTAGGTTCGATATATTATTCTGGGGTTTATTTTAATATGATGAGTTGCAATGTTTAGAACACACTTTTCTTATTGGTTTTTTTCATGGAATACAGGGTGGTTATGGATTGTTATTAGTGTGTTTTACATTTGCCACTGCAGCTGTTTTTAATGACTGTAAAACCAGTAAACCCATAGGAGAGTATTTATGAAGGAAATTTTAAGCAGCCAATTCGATGCGGTGTCAGGTGGATGGCAGGATCGAGATAGGAGTGGAAAAAGAGCGTCTGATAACGGAGATGGGGTATATGATGAATAGATATGTTGTTTTTATAAAGAGTGATGAATCAAAAGTGCTAAAAAAGGAAGTGGTTACGCGAGAAATAATTAAAGTCATGAGGCAGAAGGGGTTCAGAAAGCATCATATCGAAGTAGAGGCTGAGAACGAAAGCGATGCCATTAAAAAATTAAATAAGAACAGCAATGATTATTTGGATTCATTGAGAGGTTTTTCAGGTGATTTATTGTTCTGTTCTATTTTTGTTATTGTTATGACGATCGTCTATTTTGCTACGATGAAAATGAGTTAGAAGTAGATGCTGTAGGATTTAAAAAGGCTTGTCGAGCTGGATCTTTCTGATTTTTCTCGGGATATGATACTGCCATTGGGTGAAGCATACGTTCATAAAAATTTATTGGCGCCAGGATCACTCAGAAGATTTAAAGGTGTTTATTTTAATGGTTTCATGTCCTCTCACCAAAATTAACTGACCTTCTGCTTATTTTATTGTCAATACAGTAGCCTGTGAATTTGAATGTTAGCTATCACTAAGGGACGCTGCTCATGTTTCGCCAGGAAGCGATCGAGAATCAGAAAATGAAATGGCGTGGCAGGGCGCTTCTGCTACCCGGTATTCCCGTTTGGGGCACGACAGGGCTCTGCCTGTTTTTCTTCATCGCCTTTCTCACCTTCGCGATCGCCGGTACCTATACCCGGCGGGTCAACGTGACCGGCGAGATCAGCACTTATCCGCGCGCCGCCAACGTTTATTCCGCCGTCCAGGGGATAGTGGTCAAGCAATTCGTCACCGAAGGGCAGGTGATTGCCGCTGGTGCCCCCATTTACCAGATCGACGTCAGCAAGAGTACCCGTAGCGGTGTGATCAGCGACAACCAGCGCCGGGATATCGATGGCCAGCTGGCACGCATTGCGCAAATCATCAACCGACTGGAAAGCAGCAAGCAGGCCACGCTTATCATGCTGGAACAACAGAAGGCGCAATACACCGCCGCATTCACCCGTTCCACCGATATCCTCAAACGCGCCCAGGAAGGGATTCGCATCATGAAGGAAAACATGGAGAACTACCGGCACTATCAGACCAAAGGGCTGATCAATAAGGATCAGCTCACCAACCAGGTGGCGCTGTATTACCAGCAGCAGAACAACCTGCTGGGCCTGTCCGGCCAGAACGAACAGAATGCGCTGCAGATCACCGCGCTGGAAAGCCAGATCCATATCCAGGCTGCCGAATTCGACAACCAGATTTACCAGATGGAGCTGCAGCGCTACGAGCTGCAAAAGGAGCGGCAAAACATAGATGCCACTGGCGATATTATCGTTCGCGCGCTGGCCGGCGGCCGTATCGATTCGCTGAGCGTCACGGTTGGCCAAATGGTCAACGTCGGCGACAGTCTGCTGCAGATTATCCCGCAAAACATCGATCGCTATGCCCTGGTACTGTGGGTGCCCAACGACGCTATCCCCTACATCGTCGCCGGCGATAAGGTCAATGTGCGCTATGACGCTTTTCCGGCGGAGAAATTTGGCCAGTTTGCCGGTACGGTGGCCGTCATCTCCAAAGCCCCGGCCTCGCCGCAGGAAATGCTGACCTATCAGGGAGCGCCCAAAGCGGCGCTGACCGCCGCCGTGCCGTACTACAAGGTGATCGTCATGCCGGAGAAACAGGCCATTGCCTATGACGGTAAACGTCTGAGCCTGGAAAACGGCATGAAAGCGCAAAGCACCCTGTTTCTGGAAAAAAGGAAGATTTATCAATGGATGCTGTCGCCGTTCTACGACATGAAACACAGCGCGACGGGGCCAGTCAATGAGTAGGACCTCATTCAAACAACGGGTCAGCCAACTGGATCTGCGGTTGCGCCACCGGGTTTCGATGGTGCACCAGACCGAGTCGTCGGAATGCGGGCTGGCCTGTCTGGCGATGATCTGCGGTTATTACGGCAAAAATATCGACATGATCGCGCTGCGCCGGCAGTTCAACCTGTCAACCCGCGGTGCAACGCTGGTTGGACTGACCGGTATCGCCGAGCAATTGGGGTTGAGTACCCGTCCCCTGTCTCTGGATCTGGACGAACTCGGCGCGCTAAAACTGCCCTGCATTCTGCACTGGGAATTCAACCATTTTGTGGTGCTGGTCAGCGTCAAAGGCCACCGCGCAGTGCTGCATGATCCGGCGCGCGGGCGCCGGGCCGTCAGCCTGACGGAACTGTCGCACAGTTTCACCGGCGTAGCGCTTGAGGCCTGGCCCGGCAGCGAATTCACCGCCGACAGCGTCCGCCATCGCATTCATCTTCGCACGCTGATCGGCAGCGTGCATGGCCTCAAGGGGGCGCTCGGCAAAATTTTTTGCCTGTCTCTGGTATTCGAAACCGTCAACCTGGTGATGCCCATCGGCACGCAGCTGGTGATGGATCACGCTATTCCTGCCGGAGATCGTGGGTTACTGTCGCTCATCTGCGCCGGATTGATGCTGTTTATCTTGTTGCGGGCTGCCATCGGCATGGTGCGGGCATGGTCAGGATTGGTCATGGCGACGCTTATCAACGTTCAGTGGCAGTCCGGGTTGTTCACCCATCTGCTGCGCCTGCCGCTCGGTTACTTTGAACGTCGTAAGCTGGGGGACATTCAGTCACGCTTCGGTTCACTGGATACGCTGCGCAGCACTTTCACCACCAGCATCGTCGGCGCCATCATGGACGGCATCATGGTGATCGGTGTGCTGGTGATGATGGCGCTGTATGGCGGCTGGCTCACCTGGGTAGTGCTCACTTTCACCGCGCTTTATGTGTTGATGCGACTGCTGACCTACGGCTATTACCGTCAGCTGTCCGAGGAGGCGCTGGTGAGAGAGGCTCGGGCCGGCTCGTATTTTATGGAAACGCTGTACGGTATCGCTACCGTCAAGATGCAGGGCATGGCAGAACGCCGCATCGCTCACTGGCTAAACCTTGAAATCGACACCATCAACACGGGGATCCGAGTCACCCGAATGGACATGCTGTTTGGTGGGATCAACACCTTTATAGCGGCGTGTGACCAGATCGTCATTCTGTGGTTGGGAACCAGCCTGGTGATCGATAACCAGATGACCCTCGGCATGTTCGTGGCGTTCGGCGCCTTTCGGGGGCAGTTCTCCGACCGCATCGGGTCGCTGACGGAATTTTTGCTGCAGCTGCGCATGATGAGCCTGCATAACGAGCGCATTGCCGATATCGCCCTGCATCCGCGGGAGGAGCGTAAACCCGATCACCCTTACACGGCGGGCCTGCAACCTTTGGGATTGACGACCCATGCCCTGAGCTATCGTTACGACAGCCAGTCACCGGCTATCTTTGATGGCCTGGACATCAGCGTTGCGCCGGGCGAAAGCGTGGCCATCGTGGGCCCGTCCGGCGCCGGAAAAACCACGCTGATGAAGGTGTTGTGCGGACTGTTTACCCCGGCTTCAGGGCGGGTTGAGGTGAACGGCGTTGATATCCGGCAGCTCGGCATCAACAACTACCACAAAATGATTGCCTGCGTGATGCAGGACGACAAACTGTTCTCCGGCTCGATCCGGGAAAATATCTGCGGGTTCGCGGACAAGATGGATGATGCCTGGATGGAAGCCTGTGCCCGTGCCAGCTATCTGCATGAGGTGATCATGCGCATGCCGATGGGGTATGAAACCCCGATCGGCGAGTTGGGGGAGGGATTGTCCGGCGGGCAAAAACAGCGGCTATTCATAGCCCGGGCAATCTACAAGAAACCGGCTATTTTGTTCCTGGATGAGGCCACCAGTGCGCTGGATAAGGAGAGCGAAGCTGCCGTGAATCAGGCAATTAAGAGACTCAATATCACTAAGCTGATCATTGCCCACCGTGAAACGACCATTGCGTCGGCAGATCGGGTTATACATCTTGGATAAGGGGGGATATCACCCGCGCCACAAGCCATTTACATTGCTTTTCTCCCTAAAAACCCAATAAGTGGCGATGGGGCAAGGCTATTTTTACTGCTCGCTTCCGCTTTCAATTTACGGCGCGGCGCATTGCGCGATATTCTGGTTTTCTGATGGGCTAACGGCGGATGAGGGAACCATGACAGACAGCCAGGCATTTGAACAACAAAGCCTCGATAATCTGCTGAGCTATTGGCGGCGCCACCGCCGCCTGCCGGGCGCGCGTTATCCGGCCGGCCCGACCGACACCCTGTGCGACGTGCCGGGCGTCAGCGTCGGGCATCACACACTGGCCGACGGCGAATGTCAGACCGGCGTCACCGCCATCGTGCCGCCGGGCGATCTGTTCAACCAGCCGCTGCCGTGCGGCAGCGCGGTGCTCAACGGCTTCGCCAAGCCGCTGGGGCTGGTGCAGCTGAACGAACTGGGGGTGCTGCAAACGCCGATCCTGCTGAGCAACACCTTCGCGGTCGGCACGCTGTTCAACGCCATGGTGCGGCGCAGCTGCCGGCGCTACCCGCAGATCGGCCGCGGCAGCGCCACCATCAACCCGCTGGTGCTGGAGTGCAACGACGGCTACCTCAACGATATTCAGGCGATGGCGGTGCGTGAGGAACACGTCTTCAGCGCGCTGGATAACCATTCCACCCGCTTTGCGCGCGGCAGCGTCGGCGCCGGGCGCGGCATGAGCAGTTTCGGCTTGAAAGGGGGCATCGGCACCGCCTCGCGCTGTTGCCCGGGGCTCGGCACCACGCTCGGCGTGCTGGTGTTGGCCAACTTCGGCACCCTCGACTCGCTGACGCTGAGCGGCGTGCGCGTCGGCCAGGCGCTGGGCAAGCTGTTGGCGGATCCGCCGCTGCAGGTGGACGCCGGTTCGGTCATCATCATCATCGCCTGCGATCGGGCGCTGGACAGCCGCCAGCTGAACCGCATCGCCCGCCGCGCGGGCGCGGGCCTGGGGCGGGTGGGCAGCCATTGGGGGCACGGCTCCGGCGACATCGCGCTGGCGTTCTCCACTCGGTTACTGGGGGCGACGCTGCCGGACGAACGGCTGGAGCCGCTGTTCGCGGCGGCGGCGGACGCCACCGAATACGCGGTGCTGGATGCGTTGCTCAGCGCCGAAGGCGTCAGCGGCTTCGAGCAGCATGCGCGCGTGGCGCTGGGCCCGCTGCTCGATCGGCTGGCGGCAAATTAAATACAGGAGCCTGATGTGAAAGTCTTTATCTCTGCGGATATCGAGGGGATCGCCGGCGTGATGCGGCCGGAGCAGTGCAACCCGGCCCACGCCGACTATGCGGCGGCGCGCGAGCTGATGGAGCAGGAGGTCAACGCCGCCATCGACGGCGCTTTTGCCGGCGGCGCCACCGAGGTGACGGTGGCCGACAGCCACGCGATGATGCAGAACCTGCGCGCCGAACGCATCGATGCGCGGGCGCGCCTGGTGCAGGGCAAACCGCGCGGGCTGTCGATGGTGGAAGGGCTGCAGCATCAACGTTACGACGGCCTGATGTTTATCGGTTATCACAGCGCCGCCGGCGAGCGCGGCGTGCTGGCGCATACCATCAACGGCCGGGCCTTTTATCGCGTCAGCCTGAACGGCGAGGCGGTAGGCGAAAGCGATCTGTATGCGGCGGCGGCGGCCGAGTTGAACGTGCCGCTGTGGCTGGTGAGCGGTGACGACGAGCTGCAACGCTGGATCGCTGAACGTTATCCGCAATCCGGCTATGTTTGCGTGAAACGCGCCCTCTCGCAAACCGCCGCCGAATCGCTCAGCCCACAGCGGGCACGCGCCGAGATCCGCGAGCGCGCGATGCAACAGGTGCGCCAGGGCGCCAGACTGCCGGTGGAGCGCCGTTTTATGCCGCCTTACCGGCTGACGCTGATGGCGGCCAAACCGGTGCTGGCGGATCTGTTCAGCCTGGTGCCCGGCGTGGAGCGCCAGGATGCGCTCACCGTGGCCTTCGACAGCGACAACATGGCGGCGCCAATCCGCCTGCTCAGCGTCTTCTCCTATCTGGCGACGACGCAGAGCTGACCCCCGGTGCGGGTTCCCGCCCGCACCGCACGATTCTCCAATAGAAAATCCCTCTTCAACATTAAGCCTACTGGATAATAGGCTACGCTAATTATTGCTCTGTTGTGCTATGTCACCTGACCGGCGCGGCAAGCCATTCCCATAATTAGCGCTGTTTCGCCGAAGGCAGTGACGCCTTCGGTTTTTTTGGAGTCATGAGCAATGAGCATATCCCAAGTTCCGCTTTCGCGGCGGCGGTTTATCGTCGGCGCCGGGGCGTTGGTGATCGGCGCCTATCTGCCGTCCACCGGCGCGCTGGCGCGCTCGAACGCCCCGGCCGCCGCCGGCGCGACGGCGTTTGACGCCAACGCCTTCGTCCAGATCGGCGCCGACGGCATCGTCACCGTCATCAGTAAACACACCGAAGTGGGCCAGGGGGTCTATACCGGCATGGCGACGCTGGTCGCCGAAGAGCTCGACGCCGACTGGGCGCAGGTGCGGGTCGTGGCCGCGCCGGTGGACACCGCCGTCTACAAGAACCTGGCGTTCGGATTCCAGGGCACCGGCGGTTCCAGCTCGGTGGCCAACGCCTATGAACAGATGCGGCGCATGGGCGCCATGGCGCGCGCGCTGCTGGTGCAGGCCGCCGCGCAGAGCTGGAAAACCTCCGCGCAGGAAATCACCGTGCAGGCGGGCAAGATCCGCCATGCCGCCAGCGGGCGCGAAGCGGGTTTCGGCGAGTTCGCCGAGTTGGCCGCCACGCTGCCGCCGCCCGATCCCGCCAGCCTGGCGCTGAAGGATCCGGCCAATTTCACCCTGATCGGCAAAACGCGCGGTCTGCACCGCGTCGATTCACTGGCGAAAACCAACGGCAGCGCGCAGTTCTCGCAGGATATCCACGAGCCGGACATGCTGACCGTCACCCTCAAGAAACCGCCGCGCTTCGGCGGCAAGGTGGCGACGTTTGACGCCGAACGTGCGTTGGCGGTGCCGGGCGTGGTGGCGGTGAAACAGGTTGCCACCGGCGTGGCGGTTTACGCCAAAAACACCTGGGCGGCGATCCAGGGGCGGGATCGGCTTAGGGTCACCTGGGACGATGCGCAGGCGGAGCGACGCAACACCGAGGAAATCTACGCCGAATTCCGCCAGGTGGCGCAGAAAACCGGCGTAGTGGCGAAGAGTCTCGGTAAGCCGGACGAGGTGTTCGACAAGGCCGATAAGGTGATCGAGGCCGAATACACCTTCCCCTACGTCGCTCACGCGCCGATGGAGCCGCTGGACGGCTATCTGTTCTGGGACGGCGAAAGCGTCAAGGCGCGCTACGGCTGCCAAATCCAGACGCTCGACCACAAGCAGCTTTGCGATCTGTTCGAGCTGCCGCCGGAGAAGGTGCAGATTGAAACCATTCTGGCGGGCGGCAGCTTCGGCCGGCGTATCGATCTGGGCAACCCGACGCTGGGGCCGGATCTGGCGGCCGACATGGCGGCGGCCGCCAAGGGCATCGGCCCCGGCCACGGCGTGAAGGTGGTATGGACGCGCGAGGACGACATCCGCAACGGCTGGTATCGCCCGATGATCCTGCACCGCCTGCGCGGCGCCATTCGCGGCGGCAAGGTGGTGGGCTGGACCGATACCGTGGTCGGCCACTCCTGGACGCGCCACAGCGCGATGGATGCGTTGGTGGTCAACGGCCTCGATCAGATGATGGTCGAGGGCGCCAGCGAGGTGCCTTATACCTTCGAAGCCTTCCGCTGCGATGCACATATCGTGCCCGGCAAGGTGCCGACCACCTCGCTGCGGTCGGTCGCCAGCACCCACACCGGCCACGCGGTGGAGAGCTTTATCGATCAACTGCTGCAGGAAACCGGGCAGGATCCGGTCGAAGGGCGGCTGGCGCTGATGGGCGACGCGCCGCGCGCGGCGGGCGTGTTGCGGGCGGTGGCCAAAGCCGCTGATTGGCAGGGCGCCAAGGTGGTGGACGGACGCGCGCGCGGCGTGGGCGTCGCCAAGGCGTTCGATACCTATGTGGCGCAGGTGGCCGAGGTATCGATCGGCGAAGGCGGCATCCCGAAAGTGCATAAAGTGTGGTGCGCGGTGGACTGCGGCGTGGCGGTGAATCCCGATGTGATCCGCGCGCAGATCGAGGGCGGCATCGGCTACGGCCTGAGCCTGGCGCTGTACGGCAATATCACGCTGAAAGACGGCGTGGTCGAACAGTCCAACTTCAATAACTTCCGCCCACTGCGCATCGATGAGATGCCGGAGATCGAGGTGATCATCGTGCCCTCGAGCGAAAAACCGACCGGCGTGGGCGAGCTGGGGGTGCCGACTATCGCTCCGGCGGTCGGCAACGCGCTGGCGCTGCTCGGGCGGCCGCGTAGCTCGCTGAGCCTGCCACTGCATAATCCCACTGCGAATCCGGCGTCTGACAAGGAGAGAACCTGATGATTCATTTAACCGTAAACGATCAGCCGCTGACCTTCGAGGGTGATCCGCACATGCCGCTGCTGTGGTTTCTGCGTGACGAAGCCGGCCTGACCGGCACCAAATTCGGCTGCGGCATCGCCATGTGCGGCGCTTGCACCGTGCATCTGGACGGCGTACCGGTGCGTTCGTGCATGACGCCGGTCTCCGCCGCCGTCGGCAAAAAAATCACTACCATCGAAGCCGTGGGCGCCACGCCGGAAGGCAAGGCGGTGCAGGAGGCCTGGCTTGATCTGGACGTGGTGCAGTGCGGCTACTGCCAGTCCGGCCAGATCATGAGCGCCAGCGCGCTGCTGGCGCAAAGCAAGAACCCGAGCGATGCGGACATCGACGCGGCGATGGGCGGCAACGTCTGCCGCTGCGCCACCTATGTGCGCATTCGCGCCGCCATCCACCAGGCCGCCAAGGCATTGGGTTAGGGAGAGATGCGATGAGCAATGCCTTGAAAGGGCTGTTATGGCTGATTATCGCCGTGGTGGTGTTGGCGGGAGGATACGCGCTGTACTCGCTGCTGCGGCCCACCGGCGCGGAGCCTGCGGCGCCGATCGCCGGGGCGCCGGCCGGCATGACCGACAAACTGGCGCGCGGCGAGTACCTGGCGCGCGCCGCCGACTGCGTGGCGTGCCACACCGCGCCGGGCGGCGCGCCTTATGCGGGCGGTTTCGCTTTCAAGCTGCCGTTCGGCACCATTTACGGCACCAACATCACCGCCGACAAGGAAACCGGCATCGGCAACTGGAGCGACGATCAGTTCGTGCGCGCGGTGCGTGAGGGCATCGGCCCGCAGGGCAACCTGTATCCGGCGATGCCTTATACCTCGTACACCGAACTGAGCCGCGACGACGTGCTGGCGATCAAGGATTATCTGTTCAGCCTGCCGCCGGTGAAACAGGCCAACCCGCAAAACGATCTGTCGTTCCCGTTCAACCAGCGTTGGGGCATGAAATTCTGGAACCTGGCGTTCTTCCATGAGCAACGCTTCGCGCCGGATCTCAACAAGGACGAGCAGTGGAACCGCGGCGCTTATCTGGCGACGGCGCTGGGCCACTGCGGCGAGTGTCACACGCCGCGCAATCTGGGGTTCGGCCTCAACCAGAGCAAGCACCTGAGCGGTGAAGTGGTGCAAGGCTGGTTCGCCGCCAACATCACGCCGGACAAACAGACCGGCATCGGCGGCTGGAGCGACCAGCAGCTGTCGCAATATCTGGCCACCGGTCATGCGCCGGGGCGCAGCAGCGCCGGCGGCCCGATGGCGGAAGCGGTGGAAAACAGCCTGCAGTTCCTGACGCCGGAAGATAATATGGCGCTGGTGAAATACCTGCGCGATATCGAGCCGATCGCCGGCGACGGCGCCGCAGCGGTGAACTTGCAGCCGAAGGGCGCGGGGGCTTCCACACCGATCCTGCCGGGCGGGCAAGACAGCTCGCTCGGGCGCCGGGTGTTCGCCAACGACTGCAGCGGCTGCCACCAGTGGAATGGGCCGGGCCGCCAGAGCGAGTATGCGTCGCTGGTCGGCAGCACGGCGGTGAACGATCCGCAGGGGCGCAGCGTGGTGCAGGCCATCCTGAAGGGGACAAGCATCAGCGTCGGCGAGCGGCATGAGATGATGCCGGCGTTCGGCAGCGCGTATTCCGACGAGGAAGTGGCGGCGGTCGCCAACTTTGTGGTCGGCCATTTCGGCGACAAGCAGGGCAAGGTCACCGCCAAACAGGTGGCGGAGCAGCGCAAGCAGTAAAGAAAGCGGCGAGGGAGATTCTCCCTCGCCGCGGCGTCAGCGGCTGCGCCGCGACATCACCCGTTTGTCTTTCGGTCTATCCTGCCAGTCCTCAACCTGATTATTGAAGTTGTCCGCCAGCAGGTAGGCCGGGGTTTTCGCCAGCCAGTCGGACAACGAAATATCCTGATAAATGCCGTTGTCCATCACGATCAGTACCTTCAAATCCTCATCGCCGATGTTCTCGATGTAATGGCCGAAGCCCTGCGGCACGTAACCGACGTCCGAAGGGGCGTACTCTTCCGTCTGCGCGTGGCCGTGCGAACTGAACACCGTCATGCGGCCTTTGCCGGCAATATAGTATTGCCATTCGTTGGCATTGGGGTGCCAGTGCAATTCCCGGATTGCGCCGGGTTTCACGATCTCGATGATGCCGGTCATGGTGGTGGAAATGGGAAATTCTTTCGACGACACCAAATGGACGCTGCCGGCGTCATTTTCAAAGAACGGCTTTTGCTTCATTAATTCATAGCGGTGGGTCAGCGGGGCGTTATTTAATCCGCCGTCGCTTTTCGGCAATGGCAATGTGGGCGGAACGGCGCCGCCGACAATATAAGCCTCGCCCTGTTTGGCCTTGGAAAATACCGCCGCCGGCATGTCGACGCTTTTTTCCAATACTTCTTTCGGCATATGCGCCACCCAATCGGTAATGCTGAAGGTGCCGAATTCGGAGAAGTGGCCGTTATCAAACGCCAGAATAAAATGCGCGCCGTCCGCCAGCGCCTGAATGGAATGGCCATAGCCTTTCGGGAAATACCAGACGTCGCCGGGGCCGAAGTCCGCCACCTCACATTTGCCTTCGGGATCGAGGATGGTGATGCGCGCATGGCCTTCCAGCATAAACGCCCATTCGGCGGCGATGGCGTGCCAGTGCAGTTCGCGCACGCCGCCCGGCTCCAGCGTCATGTCGACGCCCGCCACGCCTTCGGAGATCGGGAATTGCTCGACGGTGGCTTCGCGCGCCCAGCCGTTGGGCAGGCTGCGCTTTTTGCTGTCGGTGAATTTGTATTTATAGAGATGCTGCGCATCGGCAGGCGGCTGATAGCTGCTGGGGGGCACGATATTGCGATGGTCGTCGGCAGCGGCATTTTTGGCGATGCCGCCGATCATGCCGGCGGCGGCCGCGCTGACGGCGGAGACTTTCAATATATCACGACGTGATAGCATAGCGTTTTCTCCAATATAAAACCGTGCGCCTGCAGCAGCAGGCGACAGGGAAGGCGCGATCGCCATTGAAATGATTTTTTGTCATCGGCGG
Organism: Serratia sp. CY37869; assembly: GCF_052168895.1. Lineage (NCBI taxonomy): Bacteria > Pseudomonadati > Pseudomonadota > Gammaproteobacteria > Enterobacterales > Yersiniaceae > Serratia > Serratia sp. CY37869. Next base: position 1,649,002 of record NZ_JBJNLU010000001.1, on the reverse strand, counting down.
GAATAGGCTGTGACCCTTAAATCCTAGCGGCTGGAATGTATTGCGTAGGCGCTTATTTGTTTGCGTTTGTTACTAAGTGAGAGCGGGTTTAATTAATTAACCGGAAGTTGAATAGTCATGGATTGGAATTAATTTTCACCGCTCACAGGCTTAAATAAATAATAAACGAACGTCATTTTTTATTGGCCGTTAGGGCTTTTTATGACTGCCCCACGGTCTCCAGCACCAACTGACGAAAGCGCTCGACGATCGGCGAAGCCGGGCTGCGGCGCAGCGCCAGGTAAAGCGGGGCGCTGAGCTGCGCTTCTGCGGCGAGAGTGCGGTAGACGATGCCGTCGCCGCCCAGCCGCCGCATGGAACCGGGCACGATTGACACCCCTAATCCGGCGCCCACCAGGCTGAGGGTGGCCGGCAGGCGCGGCGCTTCCTGCACGATGCGCGGGCTGAAGCCGGCGCGGTGGCAGGCGGCCAGGATAGCGTCGTACAGCCCCTGGCCGGCCGGGCGGCGATAGAGAATAAACGCCTCGTGGGCCAGTTCGGCCAACGGCAGCGGTTGCTGCGTTTCTTGCGCCAGCCGGTGGCCCAGCGGCAGGGCGACGATCATCGGCTCGCTGAGCACTGGCTCGACGCTCAGGCCGGGAATGCCGTTGGCCGGCGAGCGCACGAAGGCGGCGTCGAGGCGCTGTTCCAGCAACGCCTCCATCAGTTCGCCGCTGCCGGCTTCTTCCAGTTGAGTGGTGATGCCCGGCAGGATGTCGCGGTAGCGGCGCAGCAGGTTGGGCACGAACGGGTGCAGCGCGGCGGAACTGGTGAAACCGATAGCGATGTGGCCCTGCTCGCCGCGGGCGGCGCGCTGCACCGCTTCGCGCAGGCGTTCGGCGCGCGCCAGCAGGGCGCGGGCTTCTTCGAACAGCACGCCGCCCGCTTCGGTGACGCGCACGCCGCGCGGCAATCGCTGTAACAACTTCACGCCCAATTCGTCTTCCAACCCCTGCAACAGGCGGGTCAGCGGCGGCTGCTGGATAAACAGCCGCTCGGCGGCGCGGGTGATGTTGCCTTCTTCCACCACGGTGACGAACGCCCGCAGGCGACGCAGTTCAATCATTGCCATACCTCAAAGGTATCTTTCTTTGTTCCGGAATGCATTAGACATCATGGCACGGCGGCGCGCATGATACCAGACATCAAAACAAGCGATGTGGAACGGCAATGTCATGTCAGATATCAATACGTTAAAACCGCACCCGGCGGCAGCGCCGGGCAACGCGGCGCTGTTTTTGGGCTTTCTGTGGCTGGGGCTGATCGGCTTCGGCGGCGTACTGCCGATGGCGCGCAGCATGTTGGTGGAACGCCGGCGCTGGCTGAACGCGGAACAGTTCACCGAGCTGCTCGGCCTGTGCCAGTTTTTGCCCGGCGGCAATGTGATCAACCTGTCGGTGGCGGTGGGGATGGAATTTCGCGGGCTGCGCGGCGCGCTGTGCGCCTTGCTGGGCCTCATCACCGCGCCGACGGCGATCGTGGTGGGGCTGGGCGTGGTGTACGCCCGCTTCCAAAACGATCCCCATGTGCAGCATGTGTTCGCCGGGCTGGCCGCCGCGGCCGCCGGGCTGCTGCTCTCGACCGGGATCAAGATGCTGCTGCCGCTGGGCGGCAAATGGCCGGCGCTGGCGATCGTCGCGCTGGCGCTGATCGCTATCGCCTGGCTGCGCCTGCCGCTGCTGCCGACCATGCTGGTGCTGGCGCCGCTGAGCATTCTGCTGATGTGGCGGTGGCCGTCATGAGCGGGGTGTTGATGGCGTTGGCGCTGATCTTCACCGAGCTCTCTTTATTGGCGTTCGGCGGCGGCATGACCATTCTGCCGGAGATGCAGCGGCAGGTGGTGGAGGTGCATCAGTGGATGAGCGCCCAGGAGTTCAGCGCGCTGTTCGCCATGGCGCAGGCCGCGCCGGGGCCGAACATGATGATCGTGCCGTTGGTCGGTTGGCACGTGGCCGGCTGGGCGGGGCTGCTGGTTTCTTCGATCGCCAAGTTCGGGCCGTCTTCCATCGTTACGCTATTGGTGATGGGCGCCTGGCGGCGCTTTAAGGATCGTCCGTGGCGCCGCATCGTGCAGGCCGGGCTGGTGCCGCTGACCGTGGGGCTGGTGGTGGCCAGCGGCCTTTTGATCGCCGAGGCTTCCGCGCCCCATTGGCGGCTGGCGGCGATCGTGGCGCTGGCGACGGGATTGAGCATGAGCAAGCGCCTCCATCCGCTGTGGGTGCTGGCGGGCGGCGCGCTGCTCGGCCTGCTGTTTGCCTGAAGGATTAGCGCGGGATCAGCACAAAGCGTGAAGGGCCGTTGCGGTCGATCAGCTCATAGCGCTTCGGCGCGGTCAGGGCCAGAAACGCCACCATGCTCCCTTCAGCGTCGGTCAGCGTCATGCCGTCCGGCGTCGGCCGCCAGGCGACTGGCAGCGCGTGCAGCGCCATCGGCTGCAGGCACTCGGCGGAGGCGCTGAAGCGGAAAGCGTTGGTGTTGGCTACCGTTTCGTCGCTCAGCTGCACCTCGCAGACGGCTTTACCGTCGCCGATGGCGGCGAGCTGCCAGTCGCCCTTCAGCGCGGCGGGTTCCAGCAACGGCAGTGAACTGCCCAGGGCACTGCTGCACAATACGCTCATAACGACTCCTGTCAGGCTGGCGCGACGCAAGGCGCGCATAAGGAAATGGGTTGGCATCGGGTCACTCCTTTCGGCTGTCCGTTCACACCTTAGCACGTTCCCGGCGGGATGATGAGGCAAGGATTAGGTTTTTTAATCCTCGATTATTCTGATCTAACCGTCGCTAAAAGGCGCGAAAAGCGAGTGATTAACCTGTTATTGCGCTTATTTTTCTCATTAATATAGTGAGAATACAAATTGTTATGGTTATCTCCTTCTTAACGCCCGGCGCGGTGAAGCCAGGCTGGGCGGGCTCGCGTCGCCGGAGTGAGTCACTATACTGGTCAATCCTAAGCCTCGGCTTAGATAAGAACGACTGATGAATAGTCTTACAAATCGAGTGGATTCCTAGTGTGTAAAAGGAGAATGCAATGCGCAGTCGCCACAACGACATTTTGCAAGATGATGATGAGTTCACCAGCCTGGCCGCCACATCCCCCAACGATCATAACTATCAGTTTTACTATCACCAGCCCGGCAGCCTCTATGACGGATTGGGCTACGGCGCGCTGTTCACGCTGGACAACGCTAACCTGTACAGTAACCAGCGCGGCGGGGCGGCGATTAATAATTTGGGTAAAATCCGTGATAACTTCAGCTTCGATCGCGCCGCCGATCAGTTGACGCGGCCGGGCCTGACGCACAACGGCGACCAGGTGTATCACCAGCCGGTCGCGCTGACCTATTCCTTCCTGACGCAAAGCGCGCTGAACCGCATCGGCCAGACCGGTGACGGCGACAAGGGGCTGCAGCCGTTGACCCAGGCGGCGCAGGCTCAGGCGCTGAAATCGATGCAGGCGTGGGCCGACGTGGCGAACGTAACCTTCACCGAGGCGGCGTCCACCGATATCAACCACCGCGCGGATATCACCTTCGCTTACTTCACGCAGCGCGCCGACGGCAGCACCGCAGCCGGCAGCGGCCCGAATGCCATCAATGCTTACGCCTATTACCCGCCGAGTTCCAAATCGGGCAGCGATAACGCCTTTGCGGGCACGGTGTGGTTCAACAAAAATTTCGCCACCCATAAGGCGCCGGTTAGCGGCGACTTCAGCAGCCAGACCTTCACCCACGAACTGGGGCATGCCCTGGGGCTGGCGCATCCGGGATCTTATGACGCATCGTTAGGCAACCCGAGTTACCAAAACGACGCGGCTTATTATCAGGATTCGCTGCAATACTCGATCATGAGCTATTTCAACGCCGGTTACACCGGCGCCGACACCAAAGGGGTGTATGGCTATGGGCCGATGGTGGATGACATCGCCGCGATCCAGAAGCTGTACGGCGCCAACATGAACACCCGCACCGGCGACACGGTGTACGGCTTCAACTCCAACACCGGCCGTGATTTCCTGACCGCCACGGCGGACAACGGCAAACCGGTCAACTTCGCGGTGTGGGACGCCGGCGGCAACGACACGCTGGACTTCTCCGGCTACAGCCAGCAGCAGATGATCAACCTGAACGACGGCGCGTTCTCCAGCGTCGGCGGCGGCACGCAGAACGTCGCCATCGCGCGCGGGGCGATCATCGAGAATGCCATCGGCGGCAGCGGGCGCGATCTGATCATCGGCAACGATCAGGACAACCTGCTGGCGGGCAACGCCGGTTCAGACATTCTGTACGGCGGGCGGGGGGCGGACCATCTGTGGGGCGGCAAAGACGCCAACAACTTCACCGACTATTTCGTCTATCTCAACGCCAAAGAGTCGACGGTGGCGGCGTTCGACGTGATTGAAGACTTCGAGCACGGCATCGACAAGATCGATCTCTCCGGCCTGCGCTTCAACAATAGCCTGAGCGAGCTGCGCTTTATCGACAGCGGCAGCGCCTTCAGCGGCCAGAAAGGCGAGATCCAGCTCAACTTCGACGCCTTCAACGGCACCACCGATCTGTTGATGAACACCCAGAGCAACAGCTATGCCGCCGACTTCAAGATCCACGTGGTCGGGCAGGTGGAGCAGAGCGATATTTTGTTTGCCTGAGGTGAGGAAGGGGAAGAGAAAAGGGCCGACCGGCCCTTTTTTTACGACTGGGCCGCCGTGGCGCTTTCCGCCACGAAAGAGCCGGTTTTCACCGCGCCGGCGCGGCGGTAGTGAGCCACAATGACGCCGCCGGGCGAGACCACCGGGTGGGTCAGCGTGAAGGCCGCCGGCGCCGCGTTGTCATCGAACAGCCGCTTGCCGCCGCCGAGCAGCACCGGGTAGGTGAGCAAGCGCAGTTCATCCACCAGATCGTTGGCCAGCAGCTGTTGCATCAGCGTGCTGCTGCCCTGCATCAGCAGCACCGGCCCCTGGGTGCGCTTCAGCTCACGCAGCCGGGCGAGGATGTCTTGCCCCAGCCACTGGCTGTTCTCCCACGTCAGCGTCTCGCCGTGGTGGGTGGCGACGTACTTGGTCGCCTGATTGAACACGCGGGCGATATCGGCGGAAAACGGGTCGGCCTCGTCGGTGATATGCGGCCAGTAGCCGGCGAAGATATCGTAGGTGCGCCGCCCGAGCAGCAGATCGAAAGGCGCAGAGAAAAGTTCGCCCATCGTTTCCGCGACGGCGTCATCCCAGTAGGGGGCGGTCCAGCCGCCGAAGCGAAAGCCGCCGCTGCGGTCTTCGTCCTGCCCGCCGGGAGCCTGCATCACGCCGTCGAGGCTGACGAACGCGCTGGCAATAATCTGTCGCATGGCTGTCTCCTGCAATTGAGTGCCAGCTGAAAGTTTAGCCGCCGCGCGCCGGCTGCGCCAACCGGCCGCTCAGGGTTGCAGCGCCTTGAGCAACGCCTGATGGAAGCGCGCCGGCTCCTCCATTTGCGGCGCATGGCCCAGCCCGGCGAATTCGATCAGCGTGGCGTGCGGGATCAGTTTCGCCGCCTGCTTGCCCAGCACCGCGTAGTGCCCGATCTTGGCCTTGACCGCCGGCGGGGCGATATCGCTGCCGATGGCGGTGGTGTCGGCGGTGCCGATCATCAGCGTGGTGGGCGTTTGCAGATCCTTGAACTCGTAATACACCGGCTGGGTGAAGATCATGTCGTAGATCAGCGCCGAGTTCCACGCCACCAGGCGGTGGCCCGGCCCGTTGTTCAGCCCGGCCAGCATATCCACCCAGCGATCGTACTCCGGCTTCCAGCGGCCGCCGTAGTAGGTGCGCTGCTCATAGTTGCGGATGCCCTCGGCGGTGGTGTTCAGCTCGCGCTCGAACCACCGATCGACGCTGCGCCACGGTACGCCTTTCGCCTTCCAGTCCTCGAGGCCGATCGGGTTGATCATCACCAGCCGTTCCACCGCCTGCGGATACATCAGGCTGTAGCGCGTGGCCAGCATGCCGCCGGTGGAGTGGCCGATGACGATGGCCTTGCTGATGTTCAGATTCTGCAGCAGGCCGTGGGTATTTTGCGCCAGCTGTTGGAAGCTGTACTGGTAATGCGCCGGCTTGGTGGAGGAGCAAAAACCGATTTGATCGGGCGCGATGACGCGGTAACCGGCCTTGCTCAGCGCCTTGATGGTGTCCTGCCAGGTGGCGGCGCAGAAGTTTTTACCGTGCAGCAGCAGCGCGGTGCGGCCGTTGGCGGCGCCTTCCGGCGGCACGTCCATATAGCCCATTTTTAACGGCTGCCCCTGCGAGGTGAAGCTGAATTGTTGCAACGGGTAGGGGTAGTGAAAGCCCTGCAGCTCCGGGCCGAATTTCGGCGTTTCGGCAGCGCCGGCGGTGAACGCGGCCAACGTGGCGCACAGCAGCGCGCGGCGGGTTAATCTCAGCATCCTGATCTCCTGAAAAGGGCGATAGCCGAGTATAGCCACAATCGGCGCGCTGGCGCGCCAGTGGTTTCAGATAATTCTGTAATATTACGGTTTGATTCCCGGCAAGATTCCGACAACGGTCTTTTTCACAGTGAACGGGGTCACGCCGTGCAACATTCGCAGTATCTGATGGTTTTATTTCAAGGCTAAGTTATGCGATGCTTAAGCATTATTTATGCAAAAGGATCCTCGCATGTCCGCTTTATCCCGCTGCGCTTTCAGCGAAGGCAGCGTCGCTTTGCCGGAAGGCTATGCCGATCGCACCGTCAACGTGCTGTTGGCCGGTGATGATGTTTCCCCCTCAGTCAATATTTCCCGCGATGCGCTGCAGCCGGCGGAGAATCTGGAAAGCTACGTCACTCGCCAGCTCGATGCGCTGGCGCAGGGGCTGAAAGGCTGGGCGTTCAAAAGCCGCGAGCCGGCGTCGCTGGGCGATGGGCTGGCCGCCGGTGAGTGGGTACGCGCCAGCTACCTGCGCGACGGCAAACGCATCTGGCAGAACCAGGCGGTGTTCGCGCTGGCGGAAGGCCGGGTGCTGGTGTTCACCCTGGCGATGGCGCGCAAGCTGACGCCGCAAGACGACGCGCTGCTGCAGCAGGTGCTGAACAGCTACCGGGCGGCCTAACGATGAACTCTTTGCGTAAAAGGAACTTACGATGACCGAAGCGGCCCGCGTCGGCGATACCATCGGGCATTCCCATGCCCTGGCCGGCATGATTGCCGGCACGATTGTCGGCGGCCTGATCGCCGCCGCAGGCGCATTGGCGGCGGGTGCGCTGTTCGTCGCCGGCCTGGCGGCTTCCTGTATCGGCGTCGGCGTGCTGCTTATCGGCGCCAGCCTGGCGGTGGGGTATCTCACCGGGGAGGCGGCCACCGCGGCGCGCGACGGCATTGCCGACGCCGGTGCCGGTAGCCTGACCCCCAAAGGCAATATCGTCACCGGCTCCCCCAACGTCTTCATCAACGGCAAACCCGCCGCGCTTGCCACCAACAGCCAGGTGGCCTGCAGCGACGACGGCCCGAGCATGCAGATGGCGCAGGGCTCCGACAAGGTCAGCATCAACGGCCAGCCCGCCTCGCGCGTGGGGGACAAAACCAACTGCGACGCGCAGGTGATGGAAGGTTCGCCCAACGTGTTTATCGGCGGCGGCACCGTCACCACCTTGCCGATCAAGCCCGAAGTGCCGGATTGGCTGTATAAGGTCTCCGATCTGACGCTGCTGTTCGCCGGCCTGGTGGGCGGCGTGGGCGGCGCCGCCGGCAAGCTGGGGGCGCTCGGCAAACTGCTGGGCAAACTGCCCGGCATCAACAAACTGGCGCGCATCGCCTGCCGAGCCGGCACCCTGATGACCGCGACCGCCGCGGTCGGCATTATCGCCCGGCCGGTGGATATCGTCAGCGGCCAGAAATTCCTCGACGGCGAAGACGATCTCGATTTCGTGCTGCCATCGCGCCTGCCGGTCGCCTGGCAGCGCTATTGGCGCAGCGGTAACCCCGGCGACGGCGTGCTGGGCCGCGGCTGGAACCTGTTCTGGGAGAGCAGCCTGCAGCCGTATCAGGACGGCCTGGTGTGGCGCGCGCCTTCCGGCGACTTCGTCGCTTTCCCCAGGGTGCCGCGCGGCCACAAAACCTATTGCGAAGCCGAAAAATGCTGGCTGATGCACAACGACGACGGCAGCTGGCAGCTGTTTGACGTCGGCGAACAGATTTTCCACTACCCGCCGCTGGCGGGCGAGCAGCCGAGCCGGCTCAGCATGATCACCGACGCCATCGGCAACGCCACCTCGCTGTTTTACGACGACGAGGGGCTGCTGAGCGAACTGGTGGACAGCGCCGGGCAGCGCCTGATGTGCCGCTATGCGCAGGGCCGCCTGCGCGAAGTGGCGCTGCAAACCGCCGAAGGCGAACGGACGCTGGCGCGCTACGGTTACGATGAGCAGGGCCAACTGACGACGGTGAGCAACCGCGCCGGTGAGGTAACGCGCCGCTTTGGCTGGCGCGACGGCCTGATGATCAGCCACCAGGACGCCGCCGGGCTGCTGAACGAATACCAATGGCAAGAGATCGACGGCGTGCCGCGCGTGACGGCCTATCGCAACAGCGCCGGAGAATCCCTTGAGTTCGGCTATGACTTCGCCGGCGGGCGCCGCAGCGCGGTGCGCGGCGACGGCAAGCGCGCGGAGTGGCGGCTGGATGACGACGACAACGTGGCGCAGTACACCGATTTCGACCAGCGCCGCTACGGTTTTATCTACCAACGCGGCGAGCTGTGCAGCGTGCTGCTGCCCGGCGGCGCGCAGCGCCAGAGCGAATGGGACCCTTACGGCCGCCTGTTGTCGGAGACCGACCCGCTCGGCCGCGTGACGCGCTATCAATATTCGCGCAACAGCGGCCGGCTGTTCGCCGTCGCGTACCCGGACGGCAGCAGCGAAGCGCAGCACTGGGACACGCTGGGGCGCCCGACGCGCTATGTCGATGCGCTGGGCAATGCCACGCTGTACCGCTATCCGGATGACGAAGAGAGCCTGCCGGCCAGCGTGATCGACGCGCTGGGCGGGGAAGTGAAGCTGGAGTGGGACGCCCGCGGCCAGCTGACGCGCTACACCGACTGTTCCGGCAGCGTCACGGCTTATACCTACGATGCGCTGGGGCAACTGACGGCGCAGACCGATGCCGAAGGCCACCAGACGGGCTACCGGTGGGATAACGGCGGCCGCCTGCATACCCTGATCCACCCGGACGGCGGCGAAGAGCGCTTTAACTGGAACGCGCACGGCCAGCTGGCCGAACATCAGGACGCGCTGGGCAGCCAGACCCGCTGGCAGTACAACGCCCTGGGGCTGCCGGTCAGCATCACCGATCGCATCAACCGCACCCGGCGCTATCACTACAGCCCGCAGGGTTGGCTGACGCGGCTGGAGAACGGCAACGGCGGCGAATACCGCTTCAGCTACGATGCGGTGGGCCGCGTGCTGACCGAAGAGCGCCCGGACGACACCCGCCACTATTATCGCTACGGCGCGGCCGGGCTGCTGGAAGAGCACCGTGAGGTCGGCCTGCCGGGCAGCGCGGGCGAGCTGACGCAGCGCGAACAGCGCTTCCGCTTCGACGAGGCCGGGCAACTGGTCTGGCGCGGCAACGCCAGCGCGGAATGGCATTACCGTTTCGACGCCATGGGGCGGCTGCGCGAGCTGAACCGCCTGCCGACGGCGAGCGGCGCGGCGCTTGGCATCGAGCCGGACAGCGTGCAGATGCGCTATGACGCCGCCGGGCGGCTGCTCGGCGAGCAGGGCGTGAATGGCGAACTGCAATACCAATGGGATGCGCTGGCCAACCTGCAGGCGCTGACGCTGCCCCAGGGCGATCGCCTGCAGTGGCTGTATTACGGTTCCGGCCACGCCAGCGCCATCAAATTCAACCAGCAGGTGGTGAGCGAGTTCACCCGCGATCGCCTGCACCGGGAAACCGGCCGCAGCCAGGGCGCGCTGCAGCAGCAGCGGCGTTACGACGCCATGGGCCGCCGCAGCTGGCAGAGCAGCGCCTTCGGCCACGACAAACTGACCCGGCCGGAAGACGGCGTGCTGTGGCGCGCTTATCGCTACACCGGCCGCGGCGAGCTGGCCGGGGTGAGCGACGCGCTGCGCGGCGAAGTGCACTACGGTTACGACGCCGAGGGCCGCCTGCTGCAACACCGCGAACCCAATCAGGGCAAACCGGGCGCGCGGCTGGTGTACGATCTGGCGGATAACCTACTGGGCGAGCGCAGCCCGCAGAACGACATCGACGCGCACCTGCCGCTGGCGCCGATCGCCGACAACCGTCTGACGCACTGGCAAAAACTGTTTTACCGTTATGACGCCTGGGGCAACCTAATCAGCCGGCGCAACGGCCTGTATGAACAGCACTACCGCTACGACGCCGACAACCGGCTGGTGCAGGCGCGCGGCCGCGGCCCGCAGGGCGAGTTCGAGGCGCAGTATCATTACGACGCGCTGGGCCGCCGCAGCCGCAAGGCGGTGCGCTACAAGGGCAAAACCGAACAGACGACCCGTTTCCTGTGGCAGGGCTACCGATTGCTGCAGGAGCAGCGCGACGACGGCAGCCGCCGCAGCTGGAGCTACGATCCGGCCAGCCCGTGGAGCCCGCTGGCGGCGCTGGAGCAGGCGGGCGACAGCCGCTCGGCGGATATTTACTGGTATCACACCGATCTGAACAGCGCGCCGCTGGAAGTGACCGACGCGGCGGGCAACCTGTGCTGGTCCGGGCAATACGACACCTTCGGCAAGCTGCAGGGCCAGACGGTGGCCGGCGCGGCGAAGCGGCAGGGCGCGCAATATCAGCAGCCGCTGCGCTACGCCGGGCAATACCAGGATGACGAAAGCGGCCTGCACTACAACCTGTTCCGCTACTACGAACCCGAGGTGGGGCGTTTCACCACGCAGGATCCGATAGGGTTGGAAGGTGGGCTGAATTTATATGCTTATGGGCCAAATCCTTTAACTTGGATAGATCCATTTGGGCTGAGCTTCCTTGAGATCGTAGGCGATGCTGCTACGACAACCGGGAAAAAGTTCCAAGGTGCTGAGATTTATAAGATAACTAGTAAAGTTAAAGTTGGGGATGTGACCTTTAAAAAAGGTGATTACTTCTATTTGGATAATCTCCATAAAGATCACTATGAAACCTTCTCATCGTTGGATAAATCCAAAGGAGTGTTTAATTTGGATGGTTCTTACAATGAGAAAAAGTCAATTAAAGCTGCAAAAAGAAAAGGTCCGGGGTGTTAAAGTGAATGATAATTTAAAATGTGATATTTTAAAAAACAAAGATGATTTGATTGAAGGTACATTTTGTTACTCTCTATTTGAGGATGCTTTTTTTGATGAGCGACTATTAATTGATTTAATAGAAAAATCAGAGTTGTTTGTTAAGGTAAACAATCGAGATGAGGATGTTTTAAATTTGCTGTCATGGGTTGTTAATGGTGTTGATCAGTGTTTCACATCCCACAATGATAAAGATGACTATTATTCAATTGAAAACTATTCTGTGAATTTGGAGAAAAAATGGGGGGAGGTGTGGCGACCTGAAATTAATAAGATAGTCAATGGTGATAAAGATTGTTAGAGTTTCACAACAAATTTGAGAAACATTGAATATGAGATGTAAGGTAGATGCTTGAAAAGGAGATATTCGGTTCTTTAAAAATAAAAAAGGAAGAGTAAAAGCATTAGATTATTAGTTGCATCAAAGGCCGCCTGCTGCAACACCGCGAACCCAATCAGGGCAAACCGGGCGCGCGGCTGGTGTACGATCTGGCGGATAACCTACTGGGCGAGCGCAGCCCGCAGAACGACATCGACGCGCACCTGCCGCTGGCGCCGATCGCCGACAACCGTCTGACGCACTGGCAAAAACTGTTTTACCGTTATGACGCCTGGGGCAACCTGATCAGCCGGCGCAACGGCCTTTACGAACAGCACTACCGCTACGACGCCGACAACCGGCTGGTGCAGGCGCACGGTCGCGGCCCGCAGGGCGAATTCGAGGCGCAGTACCATTACGACGCGCTGGGTCGCCGCAGTCGCAAAGCGGTGCGCTACAAGGGCAAAACCGAACAGACGACCCGTTTCCTGTGGCAGGGTTACCGGTTGCTGCAGGAGCAGCGCGACGACGGCAGCCGCCGCAGCTGGAGCTACGATCCGGCCAGCCCGTGGAGCCCGCTGGCGGCGCTGGAGCAGGCGGGCGACAGCCGCTCGGCGGATATTTACTGGTATCACACCGATCTGAACAGCGCGCCGCTGGAGGTGACCGACGCGGCGGGCAACCTGTGCTGGTCCGGGCAATACGACACCTTCGGCAAGCTGCAGGGCCAGACGGTGGCCGGCGCGGCGAAGCGGCAGGGCGCGCAATACCAGCAGCCGCTGCGCTATAAGGGCAAAACCGAACAGACGACCCGTTTCCTGTGGCAGGGCTACCGGTTGCTGCAGGGCCAGACGGTGGCCGGCGCGGCGAAGCGGCAGGGTGCGCAATATCAGCAGCCGCTGCGCTACGCCGGGCAATATCAGGACGACGAAAGCGGCCTGCACTATACAACCTGTTCCGCTACTACGAACCCGAGGTGGGGCGTTTCACCACGCAGGATCCGGCAGAATATGAAAAAATGGTTTCCACAGGTAAGGTTGTGCAAAGCACAACGGGAACAACCCATGTAGCATCACCTGCAAATATTGATGCGTTTGGAAAACAAGCTAAACCGGGTACTATGTACGTTGAATTCGAAGTGCCTGTACGATCATTAATCAAGACAAATGAAGGTTGGGCAAAAATAGTTGGTCCTGACTCGTTGGAGGGGCGATTAGCCAAACGTAAGGGGCTACCAGTACCAGAAATGCCGACTGTGAAAAACATTGAGGTTAAGGCTCATAAAACAGAATCAGGAATTTCAACATGCTCAAAAAAATAAGTGATTGGATCTTATCCAATAGCCATTATGAAGTTAAGTACAATGCTAATGATTTTACAGATAGTCTGGTTGTTGATATAGATGACGATACGAAGATTGCGCGTTTTACGGTGTGGGATGATGCATCTTGTATGTTGGAGATCATTGATGTTGAAACCGGGAACTATATAATTAATGAACGAAGAGAATTATCAGACGAGGGAACTGTAATAGAAGCATTTAAAGAGTTTGTATCGTTGCTTAGAAATTAGTTATAAAGAATATTGATCTGATTTTGATTTGCTAATTTTAAATGCTCGGCTTTATGCACTGATGGACTTTTAAATAACGATCCGGCGAGCCCGCTGGCGGCGCTGGAGCAGGCGGGCGACAGCGGCTCGGCGGATTGGTATCAAACCGATCTGAATAGCGCGCCGCTGGAGGTAACCAACGCGGCGAAGCGGCAGGGCGCGCAATACCAGAAGCCGCTGTGCTACGCCGGGCAATATCAGGACGACGAAAGCGGTCTGCACTACAGTTCAGCTACTACGAACCCGCGGATGTGGGTGGATCCGCTGGGATTGAGTAGCAGAAGAGACCAACTCCCAGGGGATAAAATGCTTCTGAAAAGTGCGGTATTGAAATTAACCGATATGACGACTAGCTTGTCTGGAATATACAGCGCAATGTCTTTCTTAGTTATCATTTAAGTAGAGAGTGAGCTAAAGATGAAGGTGCAAGCAATAAAGACTAAGTATGGGATCATTCAAGGGCGAGATGCCTTGATTATCTCTGAACATGAAGTGAGTCTTTCTCCTTTCACATTTAAAATTAAAGCGTTGCTTTCGTCATCGGCATGCGAGTTAGAGGTTTTGAATGAGGCTGATGTGAAAATAGAGTTCTTTTTTAGTGATATAGAAAGGATGTCTATCTATAAAGTCGATGACTATCCTTATGAGAAGTATTCAGAGTCAAGCTTTGACCTGCTGGAGGAATACAGTTCAGGAAAAGCAAGGGTTGCGTTAAGTACCTATGATCATGTTTTCGATGTTACAGGTAGTTTTAAAATATTGTATGAATAATGGCGGCATTTTGTGCCGCAGAAAAAGTTCGAAACGGTAGGAGGCATACTAAATACCCAATGTGCCGTTAATCAGGGTGCAGCACTGCCCGCCGATCCAGGGCTCGCCGTCAATAAAGCGCACGCTCACGCGGCCATCTCGCTTCAGTTGGGTGCCCTGGCGCACCAGGTAGCCCTGCGCGGTTCGGTCGCCGTCGGGGAAGCGGTTGGCCTTCAGCAAGCGCGCCAGGCAGGCGTTGGCGCTGCCCGTTACCGGATCTTCGATCAAGGCGCCGCATTCCACCATAAATGCGCGCATTTCGTAATCTGCCGGTTCGGCCGCAGAACAGGCGCCATAAATCACTACGCCATCCACATCACAGGCGGTTTGCAACTGTTCGATCATAGCCTGATCCGGCATCACCGCCAGGCAAGATTGCGCATCCGGCAGGCGCATCATCAGCCAGCGGATGCCCATGTCGACAATAACCGGCAGGGTATCGGCTTCAATCACCGCCGGCTGTAAAGCGGCCATCAGCCGTTCTGTTTCCTCAACCGCCATCGCGCGAAAACTGACTTCGGGCGCGGCGAACGCCAATGCGCCTTCCGGCAGGATATTGATCGCCACCAGGCCGACGCCGCATTCCTGCATCACCGTTCCGGGGCGTTTAGGCGCCAATCCGGCTTCCAGCAGGGCGTGTGCGGTGCCCAGCGTCGGGTGGCCGGCGAAGGGCAGCTCCTTTTCGGTAGTGAAGATGCGCACCTTATAATCCGCCGCCGGGTGCGTCGGTTTAAGCACAAAGGTGGTTTCCGAAAGGTTGGTCCAACGGGCCAATGCCAGCATCTGCGCGTCGTTCAGCCCTTCGGCTTCCAGCACCACCGCCACAGGATTGCCGAGCAGCGGCGTGGCGGTGAAAACGTCCACCTGTTTGTAGGCGCGGGGTGTCACATCATCGCTTCTGAGCATTGGCCATCATCCGTTATCAACAAAACCTGATGATAACGATATTCGCCAATGGCTTCAAAGGGTTGAATTTTGTTTTGGCATACCTGCCCGTCGCCACCTCAGCCCCGGCTTGGCGAACATCACCAGGTTGCCCAGCAGAATCAGGCACAGCCCCAGCACGGCGTTGAAGTGCCACTGGTAGCCTTCGTAGATCGTCGAGATGGTCAGCGCCACCAGCGGGAACAGCAGGGTGCTGTAAGCCGCCGCGCCGGCGCCGATGCGGCCGAGCAGGCTGAAGTAGGCGGCGAAGGCGATCACCGATCCGAAGACAGCCAGGTACAGCAGGGAGCCGATATAGCGGCTGCTGAATTCGATCTGGAACGATGCGCCCTGCGCCAGGGCGATCAGCGCCATCAGCATCGCGCCGTAGGTCATGGCGTAGGTGTTGGTGGAAAAGATATCCAGCCCGCGGCGCTGATGACGCGCGCTGATCATATTGCCCAGCGAGAAGCCGTAGGTGCCGAGCGCGCTCAGACCGATGCCTTTGAGCAGCTCCGGCGCCATGCGGGTGGCGGCCAGATCTTGCCAGAACAGCGCCACGATGCCGGTCAACCCCAGCAGCGCCGCCGGCAGCAGGTTGGGGCTGGGGCGCTGGCGGAAAAACAGCAGGCTGTTGAGGGCATTGAACAGCACCGCCATCGAGAAGATCACCGATTCCAGCCCGCTGCTGATATAAGCCGCCGCGTGGTAAAAGCAGAAGAAGTTGAAACCGAACACGCAGCAGCCCTGCAACACGCAGAACAAATGATCGCGCGGGGCGATGCGGCGCAGGCGGCGCGTTAGCAACAGCACGGCGAACATCACCGCGGCGGAAATGGCGAAGCGGTAAGCGATCGAGACGGGAATGGCCACCGGGCCTTCTTGTTGCAGGGTGATCGCAATCCAGGTGGTGCCCCAAATCAGCACCACGGCGAGGTACAACAGCGCATTCATTCTATTCACTCCGAAAAAGCCGATGGCGCAGTATCCGCTTTGGCGTGCGGCCGCGCTTGCAGCGCCTTGCGCCCAGTTGCATATTCTTGCGCTTTTTTTGCCAAAAGCGCGGGGCGGCCGCTGGCATGCCGAGGCGCCACTCTTTACACTGTCGGCATGTCGAACAACGGGGCCGGCGATGTCCAACTATCAGGCGTTTGAAACACTGCGTGAGCATAAAGCGCGGTTGCACGGCCGCGTGCTGCTGGGCACCGGCGTGGAGCTGGCGGCCTGGTCCAACTGCAACGATCGCGTCACGCAGGAGAGCGCCGACCACCATACCCTGAGCCTGTACGTCGCCGACGGCTATGAGTGCTACCAGCAGGTGCCGGGCGGCTGGCGCAACGGCGGCGGGCCGGATCGGTTCTGCATCATGCCGCGCCAGTATGCATCTACCTGGGATGTGCGCAGCGATCTGTCGTTCGTGCATCTGTATTGCACCGACGGGCATTTGCGCCGGCTGGCGGAGCAAACCTGGGATCGCAGCCCGGCGGCGATCAACGTAGAGCCGCGCAGCTTTGGCGAAGATCCGCAAATTACGCTGCTGTATCGCCAGTTTTTGCTTAACTGCGACTGGCGTGACAGCGCCAATCTGCTGGCGCTCAGCAGCGCGTCGAACCTGCTGATGTCGCACCTGATCCAACGCTACAGCCAGCTGCAGTGGACGCTGCCGCAGGCGCGCGGCGGCCTGGCCCCCGCGGTAGCCAGGCGGGTGCGGGAATATATCGCAAGCCATCTCGATCGGCCGCTGCTGCTGGCCGATCTGGCGGCGCAGGCTGGATTGAGCGAGTACCACTTCGCCCGCATGTTCAAGCACGCCACCGGCCTGGCGCCGCACCAGTTCGTGATGCGCGCGCGGCTGCAACGGGCGGAACAGCTGTTGCGGCATAGCCAACAGCCGATCACCGAGATCGCGCTGGCGTGCGGCTTCAGCTCCGCCAGCCATTTCAGCAACCGCTTCAAGGCGGCCTATGGATTTGCTCCGCTGCAGGTGCGGCAGGGGCGCTAACCGGATGGGAGTGTAAGCATGGAACAACAATTTGCGGGCCTGGGCGTGTTGTTCGTCGCCGGATTCGGGCCCATCACGCGTGAGAGCGACGCGAGCAAGGCGTTTTATGTCGAGGCGCTGGGGTTGCCGCTTAAGCCGATGCCGGGCAATGAGAGCTATCTGCTGGCCGAGCAGGGCGCGCTGGACGGGGTGAAACACTTCGCCCTGTGGCCGCTGGCGCAGGCGGCGCAGTCCTGTTTTGGCGACGATCGCTGGCCGGCGGATCTCGCGGCGCCGCAGGCGTGGATCGAATTTGACGTGGCCGACATGGCGATAGCCACCCAAGGGCTAATCGATCGCGGTTATCGGCTGCTGGCCGCCAACCGTGAAGAGCCGTGGGGGCAAAGCGTTACCCGGTTGCTCAGCCCGGAAGGATTGCTGGTTGGCGTCACCTATACGCCCTGGCTGCGTTAAACGCCGCGCCGTTCGCCGCCGTTTCCCTGCGGCGGGCGGATTAAGAACAAATTCGCATTAGCTTAAAGCTATCTGCGCTATAGACCTACCGAATCCCCGAGCTATCCCTCATCCTGAAAACAGTAATCCCGTTCATTGCGTAAAAACCAAGGGTCAGAACGCGCTATTGCCACGCCATTTCACGGCGATTTTTTACCCTCTTTTGGCGTCGTCAGGTGCCTGATGGGAATAGAGATTATTCTTATATTTCCGCTAACCGTTAAGAAATAATAATGATTCTCGTTTTCAACCACGGAAAGGAGAAGGAACGATGAAAACAGTGAAGCGAACGGGTATCGCGCTGGCGATAGCCCTGACTTTCCCCCTGGCATTGCCTGCCGCTACGGCGGCGCAAACCTCCCTGACAAACAGTAAGGCGGCGACGATGACGGAAAAACACGGGCAGTTTATTGCGGTTGGTAAAGTGGTGCAGGTGACCTTTGGCGATTTCGCCTTCAAGCTGGATTTTACCGATGACAAGACCATGACCTTCACCGGCATCGGCGAGGCGTCGCAGGGCATCACCGATACCGTGCAGTACACCGCGGTGGAAATTCGGCCGAAGGTCTACATGGTCTACTGGCATGAGCCGCAGTCCGGCGACAACGTGACGCATATCGAGGACTTCGAGCGCGGCGAGGTGTACACCAACATCGCCGCCAAGGACGGCAGCTTCACCCATCTGAAAGGGCAGCTGAAAATTGTAGGTCACTCAGGAAACTAAGGAGCAGTTATGAAAAAGGCATTGATCACCTGTGCGATCGTCGGCGGCCTGCTGGCGAGTTACCCGGCGCTGTCAACGGATCAGGCGGCGTCTTACAAATCGGCCGGCAAGGGCGGTTATCATCATGCTCAGCAAAAGCTGAAGGTGGTGGAAGATCTGTACGCGGGCTTCTTCAACCGCCATGACATCGGCGTGGCGCGGAAGCTGATTGTGGAAAACTACAAGCAGCATAACCCGTTCGTCGGCGACGGCATCAAGCCGTTCCTCGATTTCTTCAGCCAGACCTTCAAAGACAACCCGCAGTACAGCGCTAAAATATACCGCAGCGCGGTCAACGGCGATCTGGTCTACGTTCACGTCAAATATCAAAATAACCCGCAGGATCGCGGCACTGCCAGCGTGGATATTTATCGGGTGAACGATCAGGGGAAAATCACCGAGCATTGGGACGTCAATCAGGATGTGCCGGAAAAATCGGCCAACGACAACACCATGTTCTGATGCAAAAGGGCCGCTGCGGCGGCCCTCTACGCGCCTGCAACACTTTATTTACTTACATAAATACCAAACGTTCATCGCGTCGAGTAGGCTACGGCCGCCTTTGGCAGTGGCGGCACGGTTGATGGGCGTCATTGTCCCGCCACTGCTTGAGGCGCTTCCCTCGCATTCCCCGCTATCCCGCGCGTTTAAGCTGCACTTTTTTGAACTGATGGCGCAGCTGCAGCGCATTGAACAGCACCAATACCGCCGTCACGGCGAACACCCAACGGAACCCCATCATCGCCGAAATGCCCGAACCCAGCAGCGGGCCGACCACGTTGCCCAGATACATAAATGACTGGTTATAGCCGAAGATGCGCCCGGTCACCTGATCGGAGGAATACTTCAGCAGCAGCGCCTGCACCGCCGGCATCAGCGCGCCATCGGCGAAGCCCAGCAGAAAACGCAGAATGCCCAGCTGCAGCGGCGTATTCACCCAGGCCATCACGGCGAACAGGCCGGTGGTGAACAGCAGCGCGGCGATCAGAATGCGCGCGGTGCCGATGCGATCGCCGAGCCGCCCGAGGCGCGGCGCGGAGATCAGCGCCGCGATGCCGGGCACGGCGGCGATCATGCCGCTGACGAAGGCGATATTGCTGACGTTGCCCGACAGTTCGCGAATGAACAGCGTCAGGATCGGGCTGATGGAGGAGTTGGCCAGCTGAATCATCAGGGTGCAAACGAACAGGGTGACGATCAGCGCCGGATAGGGCAGCGACCGGAATACCGCCTTGCCGCTCAGCTGATCCGCTTTTTTCACCGTGATGCGCCGCTCTTTAATCAGGAACAGCGTCACCAGGAAGCTGACGAACATCAGCCCGGAAGTGACGAAAAACACCACCCGCAGCCCCAGATGGTCGGCCATCAGCCCGCCCAGCAGCGGCCCGGCGATCACGCCGGAGATCTGCCCGGTCGAGAGTGTGCCCAGCGCCCAGCCGCTTTTATCGCGCGGCGCCTGCGAGGCGACCAGCGCCATGGCGTTGGGAATATAGCCGGACGTCAGCCCCATCAGGGCGCGCAGCGCGAACAGCTGCCACACGTTAGTGGCCAGCCCCTGCAGCGCGATGACGATCGCCATGCCCAGCGAAGCGCGCAGCAGCATCAGCTTACGGCCTTTGCGGTCGGCCAGGCTGCCCCACAGCGGCGACACCACCGCCGAGACCAAAAAGGTGCCGCTGAATACCAGCCCGGACCACAGGCTGAGGGATTGATGATCGCTGACGCCGAGTTGTTCGACGTACAGCGGCAGAAAAGGGAGGATTTGGCTCATCGCCAGCCCAGTGAAGAAACACCCGAGCCAGACCGAGATCAGATTGACTTTCCACGCTTCCATCGGCTTATCGTACCACGTTGAATGAGGAGGGATTTGTTAAGCAAAATAATAATAACACTGCAAATTAGTCAGCGAGGGGGCAAATGCGTGAGCAAACGTAACCCTGCCGGCTGCAGTGTCTTTTTGCTATATATTAATAGCTATATTATCATAGGTAAATGGGTTAAGCCAGAAGCGCGCGGTGGCCGAACGGGGCGCCATTGACTGCGCGATCCGGCGATGTGAAAGTAGGGACAAACTGAACGTTATCGACTGATGCCAATGAAAAAAGATCATCCTGAAGACGTGACGCTGCTGCGCACGCAGTTAATGTCGCTGGTGCGCCGCATGCGGCGCGAGTCGCGCAGCGACGAAAAATCCTGGGCCCAGCTGATGCTGTTGGGGGCTATCGATCGCCATGGCGGCGAGGCGACGCCGTCGTTGCTGGCGGAGTCGGAGCGTATGCGCTCCTCAAACCTGGCGGCCGCGTTGCGCGAGCTGGAAGCCGATGGGCTGCTGGTGCGCACACCGGATGCCGAAGACAAACGCCGGGTGCGGGTGCGGCTGACGTCCGCCGGGCTGGGTTTGCTGCAGCAAAGCCGCGCCCGACGCGAGGCGTGGTTGCTGGCGGCGATGGAAAGCTGTCTGTCCGAGCGGGAGCAGGCGCTGTTGCTCGAAGCGGGGGCGCTGATGGCGCGGCTGGCGGCGGCGCCGTCTGCGGAAGCGGACTGATTGCAGGGGCGGCCTGAGTTGCCCCCCAGCGGCGAGATTACGGCATCGGCCAATCGACCGGCATGGTGCTGACCACGTCCACGTAGCGATCCCAGGCCGATGACCAGAATTGGGAGAAGGCTTCGAGGGTGAAGTGAATGCCCATCAGGCCCATCACGAACCAGCAGGCGGTAAACAGGCCCAGGCTGCTGAACATGAACGCCATGCCATTGCGGCTGGTTTTACGGCAAACGACGTTTAACTGGCTGGCGAAGAACATCATCACGGCGCTCAGCAACTCCCAGCGCATCATGATTAAACCGGTGGCAATGGTACTCATCGAACTCGATCCTATGTAACAAAAAGCCGCATCCGGCAGGGCGCCGACAGGAAAATGCGGAGGAGAATAACGGTAATAGTGTGATAAGGATCACATTGTAGCATTGAGAGGAACGGCGGCTCAATGGGGCGCGCGGTGAAAAAATCGCCGCCGGTAACATTCCAATATGCTGAAACAGTTATGCCATTTCATTAGCAACCTTTTCATGGGGCGTCGCGCCCGATAACGCTATGCTTGCCGGCTTTTCAGTTCCCTGATTTTGCGGGGAAATGTGACGCAAAAGGTATCGGCTCCGCATGGCCCTGTTAAAAGAAAAAATTCGCGACCACTCCGCGGAAGAGATGCTGTTTATCCGCCGGGCGGCCGTGGCGCTGGCGCTGGTGGTGGTCTGTTTCGGCGCGCTGGTCGTCAACCTCTACCGGCTGCAAATTCGCCAGCACGGCTTTTACCAGACGCGCTCCAACCAGAATGACATCAAGATGTTGCCGATCGCCCCAAGCCGCGGGCTGATCTTCGATCGCAACGGCATTCCGCTGGTACGAAACGTGACACTGTATCGCATCGAGATCACGCCCAGCAAAATCACCGATATATCGGCGCTGCTGCAGGCGTTGACGCCGATCGTCGATCTGACGCCGGAAGATATCAGCGCGTTTCGCGACGACATGCACCACAACAGCCGCTACAAGCCGATAACGCTAAAAGCGGGGCTGAACGACACCGAGGTGGCGCGTTTCGCCGTCAATCAATACCGTTTCGACGGGGTGACTATCGATACCTATCAGCAGCGCGAATATCCTTACGGCGCGCAGCTGGCGCACGTGCTGGGCTACGTGTCGAAGATCAACGACAGCGATCTCAAGCGCCTGGACAAGGCCGGGTTGAGCGAGAACTATGCCGCCGATCGCAACATCGGCAAACAGGGCATCGAGGCCTATTACGAGTCCGAGCTGCACGGCACCACCGGCTATCAGGAGGTGGAGGTGGATAACCACGGGCGGGTGATCCGCTTGCTGAAGGAGCAGCCGCCGCAGGCCGGCAAAAACATCTACCTGACGCTGGATCTGCCGCTGCAGCAGTACATCGAATCGGTGCTGAAGGGGCAACGCGCCGCGGTGGTGGTGGAAGATCCGCGCGACGGCGGCATTCTGGCGATGGTCTCCAGCCCCAGTTACGATCCCAATCCCTTCGTCAAAGGCATCGGCTATCAGGCCTATAAGGCGCTGCTCCGCAACCCGGATTTGCCACTCATCAACCGCGTCACCCAGGGGCTGTACCCGCCGGCGTCGACGGTGAAGCCCTACATGGCGGTTTCGGCGCTGTTTGCCGGGGTGATCACGCCCACCACCACCTTTTTCGGCGCGCCGACCTGGACGCTGCCCGGCACCGAGCGGCGCTATCGCGACTGGCTGAAGACCGGTCACGGCATGCTCAACGTCACCAAAGCGATAGAAGAGTCCGCCGATACCTTCTTTTATCAGGTGGCGTATGAGATGGGCATCGATCGCATTCACCATTGGCTGAGCCAGTTTGGTTACGGCCAGTCGACCGGCATCGATCTGAACGAAGAGTACCGCGGCGTGCTGCCAAGCCGCGACTGGAAGCTGAAGGTGCACAAAAAAGTCTGGTATCAGGGGGATACGGTATCGGTCGGCATCGGCCAGGGATATTGGGTGGCGACGCCTATTCAGATGGTGAAAGCGCTGACTACGCTGATCAACAACGGTAAGGTGAAAACGCCGCACCTGCTGTATTCGCTGCAGCAGGGCAACCGGGTCACGCGTTATCAGCCACCGACGCAGGCGCTGCAGATTGGCGATCCCCGTTCGCCTTACTGGGGCATTGTGCGCAACGGCATGTATGGCATGGCCAACCTGCCGAACGGCACCGGATACAAGCTGTTCCATACCGCGCCGTACCAGATTGCCGCTAAATCCGGCACCTCGCAGGTGTTCAGCCTGAAGCAAAACCAGACTTACAACGCCAAAATGATACCGGTGCGGCTGCGCGATCACATCTTTTATACGCTGTTCGCCCCCTACAAAAACCCCCGGGTGGCGATGGCGCTGATCCTGGAAAACGGCGGCGGCGACGGCGTGGTGGCGGGGCCGACCGCGCGCGCGATCCTCGACCACATTTTCGATCCGGCCAACGCGCCCCAGCCCGGCGACGCGGCGCAAACTAAACCGCAGTTAAACGACAGTGCGGATGTGCAACGGTGATGCGGTTTGTTTTTACTTTCTTACAAACTGCAATCTCCTGACCATTTCCGGCAAGGTAGACTGAAATAACACGATAAACCGAATAAAAACGCAGGGTTAACACAACAGTGGCGCCATCGACCAAAAAGAGCGGTAAAACCTATTCCACAGTTCGTTTCGGCTGGATTTGCGCCGGCATGCTGGTCTGTTTTTTTCTGTTGGCGTTCAGGGTCGGTTACCTGCAACTGCTGGAACACCAGCAGTTGGCGAACCAGGCAGATCAGCGCTCGATTCGCACCCAGGTAGTGCCGACCAACCGCGCCATGATCACCGATCGCAACAATGAGGCGCTGGCGGTCAGCGTGTCGTCGAAAGACATCGTGCTGGATCCGAAGCATATTCTCGATACCCAGACTGATACCGGCAACGAACGCTGGCAGAGCATGGCCAACGTGCTGAAGATCCCGCTGGCGGACGTGCAGCATCTGATCCAGAGCAACGCGCACAAACGCTTTGTCTACCTGGCGCGCAAGGTGGAGGACGACAACGCCGCTTATATCAGCAAACTGCACCTGACCGGCGTCAGCACCGAGCAGGATTTCAGCCGCTTCTATCCGATGGGCCAGGATGCGGCCGGCCTGATCGGCATCGTCGGCCAGGACAATCAGGGGCTGGAGGGCATCGAGCTGGGCTTCAACCCGTTGCTGCAGGGTAAAAACGGCCTGCGGGTCTACCAGAAGGACGGCAGCGGTGCGGTGATCGGCGTGATTAAAAGCGTGGATCCGGTTCCACCGCCGAATGTGACGCTCAGCATCGACAAATTTATCCAGTACGTGCTCTATGCGCAGATCCGCGACGGCGTGGTGGCTAACCAGGCCGACTCCGGCTGTGCGGTGCTGGTGAAAATCGACACCGGCGAAATCCTCGGCATGGCCAGCTACCCGTCGTTCAACCCGAACAACTATGGCAGCACGCCGGCGAAAGATATCCGCAACGTGTGCAGCAGCGACAGCTTCGAACCGGGTTCGACGGTGAAACCGGTCGTGGTGATGGTGGGGCTGGAACATAAGCTGATTCGGCCGGATACCGTGTTGGACACCACGCCGTATCGGGTGAACGGTCACCTGATTAAGGACGTCGGCCACTGGTCGAAGCTGACCATCACCGGCGTGCTGCAAAAATCGAGCGACATCGCGGTATCGCACATTGCGCTGGCGCTGCCGGCCACGGTGCTGCCGGCGGTCTACCGCAGCTTTGGCCTGGGGCGGCCGACCGAGCTTGGCATCGGCAACGAGAGCAGCGGCTACCTGCCGCAGCATCGCGAGCGCTGGGCCGATATCGAACGCGCCACGTTCTCCTTCGGCTATGGGCTGCGCGTGACGCCGCTGCAAATGGCGCGCGAGTATGCCGCGATCGGTTCCTTCGGCATTTATCGGCCGCTGTCGATCACTAAGGTGACGCCGCCGGTGATGGGGCAACGCATTTTGCCGGCCGATACGGTCAGGTCCGTGGTGCATATGATGGAAAGCGACGCCTTGCCGGGCGGCAGTGGGGTGAGCGCTGCGGTGCCCGGCTACCGTTTGGCGATCAAAACCGGTACCGCCGA
The DNA here is from genome assembly GCF_052168895.1 of Serratia sp. CY37869. Classification (NCBI taxonomy): domain Bacteria; kingdom Pseudomonadati; phylum Pseudomonadota; class Gammaproteobacteria; order Enterobacterales; family Yersiniaceae; genus Serratia; species Serratia sp. CY37869. The sequence goes on along the minus strand of NZ_JBJNLU010000001.1, from coordinate 1,624,095 downwards.
GAAAATGGGCCCCAGCGGCAAATACGACGGCGGCTATATCAACTATACCGCCGGCGTGGCGCCGGCCAGCGATCCGCAGGTAGCGCTGGTGGTGATGGTCAACAACCCGAAAGCCGGCAAGCACTTCGGCGGCTCGGTAGCCGGGCCGGTGTTCGGCAAGATCATGGCCCAGGTGCTGGAGCACATGAATATCCTGCCGGATGCCCAGCCGCTCAATGTGGTGTCGTCGGTTAAAGGGTGAGGATTTAAGCGGGAAGTGAGTGGGTCAGAAAATGTCTGACCCACGCTTCAATACAACGAGTTTAACCTACGGCAGTATTTATTATGGATATGCCTTGAAATATTGATTGATATTCGACTTGAATGAATTTCTCTGTTTCTAAAATAATATTTCTTATTTGGCGATTCGCAGAGAAGCTTATTTTCTCACCAAGACAATTCCCTCTTTCGTTCACGCCTTAACATGATTTCAACGCATTCCGAACCCGGCAACACCCGTCTATGGGGGCTGTAATCGTCGTGTCATCAATGCTCGTTAGACTCGCGGCATCCTGGTATTACCGACTAAAAATCATGAACATAAAACTGACACTTGGCCGCGGGGCAAAACCTGCGCCCGCGCTGCCGCGCGCGTTTGGCTTCGGCAAAAGCATGGGGTTATTAAGCGGCGTAATTTGCGTTATCGCGCTATTTTCTCTGCTGCAATTGTTTTCCACCGTATTTATTTCCAATATTCTGCGCGACGCCAAGATTAACCTGGTGACGGGCGACGCCTTGCATCGCCAGCAGGCGGCGATGGATCGCGCCAGGCTGTCGCTGCTGACGGCCAGCGATACCCTGAACCGTGCGGGCATTTACTATCTGCAGGATAAAGCCACCGGCTCCGACGGCAGCTGGCATAGCCTGCTGGATGAATCGCTGGCGGCGTTGCAGGCTTCAGAGCAGGCCTTCGCCCGGTTTGAGCGCCTGAGCGCGACGGCGCCCGAGGCCGCTGACGCCCTGAAAGGCAGTTATCGCCTGTTCTATGACGGTCTGAAGGAGCAGGCGCAAGGGCTGCAACGCAGCGACAGCATCGATGCGTTTTTCGCCGTGCCGATCCAGGCTTTTCAGGCGGATTTCAACGAGAAGTATCTCGCTTATCAGGCGCTGAACGAACGACGCGGCGATGACGTCAACGTGCGGCAATTGGCGGCGCTGGAGCAGGCCAAAACCTATGCGCTTGGCGCGCTCGCGGCGTTGGCGCTGATCGCCTTGGGCGTGTGGTTCGGCGTTGCTCGTTGGGTGATCGTACCGTTGCAAAGGGCGATCGCCCATCTCAACGTGCTGGCCGCCGGCGACCTTTCGCGGCCGTTGCCGTCTGAACGGGCGGTTAACCGCGAAATGCGTCAGTTGCAAACCAGCATTGGCCACATGCAAAACGGCCTGCAGCGGCTGGTGAGTGAGGTGCGCGATGCGGCGAGCGGGATCCTGAACGGCGTCGGGCGGCTGGCGGACGGCAATCGACAGTTGACGGCGCAGTCGGCGAAGCAGGACGGCGAATTGCAGTTGGCGACCGAGCACGTGCAGCAGTTGGCGGCGCGGGTGGAAGAAAACGGCCAATACGCGCAGCTGGCCAATCAACGCACCGAACAGGCCAGGCAGTGCGCCGGCGCCGGTGAAAAGATGATGCAAACCGTCAACGTCTCGATGCAAGGGATCGTCAACCAATCGGCCGAGATGCGCGGCATTGTGGCGCTGATCGACAGCGTGGCGTTTCAGACCAATATTCTGGCGCTGAATGCGGCGATCGAGGCCGCGCACGCCGGCGTTCACGGCCGCGGTTTCGCCATTGTCGCTAAAGAAGTGGGCCTGCTGGCGCAGAAGAGCAGCCATTCTACGCGCGATATTCAGCAGCTGATCAACCGCTCGTTGCAGCAAATCGATCAGGGGTCGCAAGCGGTGGATCTGCTGGCGGGCAATTTGCGTCAAATTATCGATCTGGTGAACACGTTTAGCGCACTGATGGGGGAGATCTCGCTGGCGTCGCTCAATCAGGGGGAGAGCATTCAGGACGTGACGGCGCGCATCGCCGGGCTGAATCAGGTGGCGCGGCAAACCGGCGCCGTGGTGAACGCGGTGACCGAGGCTTCGCAGTTGCTGCAGGGCGAATCGGAACGATTGGAAAAAGCGATGGCGCGTTTCAGGCTGCCGGCGCAATAAATACTTCCGATGCAGGTTAATGAATAATAAAGCCGCGCTTAACGTTATTTATTTAGGTCCGCTCCCTGAGGAATTTCAGCGGAGTAAATAAAAGCAGGCCGGCGCGTGTGGATTAAAAAAGCGTCGGCCTGCGGAGGTTATTTTTGGCGGGAGAATTAACGGCTGGTCTGGTGGCCGATGATGCCGCCCAGCGCTGCGCCGCCGAGGGTGCCCAGCGTGCTGCCGTCGGTCAATACCGCGCCGCCCACGGCGCCGACGCCCGCACCGATCGCCGTGTTGCGATCGCGATTGGACATATGCCCACATGCGGTAACGGAAAGCGTCGCCATTACCACCACCAACACACCCGCGGCACGTTTAATATTCATAATGAGTTCCTGGTAAATTGGCTAATTAATGGATTAAAAATAATCCGATTAACTCGCCGGTAGAAGTTGGGATGAATGTATTCCTCCGAAAGAAAATCGAACAGGTAAAAATTCTTAATTTTGGCGCGGTGAAAAGCGATCGCTCGCCGAATGTGCGGCCGTCGGCAAAACCGTTCGGCTATACTGGGAAGACGCCTCACGAGGGGCGGGGCGCACACGCTGGAGGCCGCCATGTCCGAGCTCGTTTCCGCATCCGGCAAACCGGTGAAAATTCCCGGCCCGGACCATCCGATTACGCTGACCCGCCATCCGACGCGGGTCGTGGTGCGCGGCGCCGGCCAAATCCTGGCCGACAGCCGTCATGTACTCATCTTGCAGGAAGCCAACTATCCGCCGGTGTTTTACTTTCCGCGTGAGGATGTGAATATGCGGCTGCTGCATAAAAGCACGCATGTGAGCTACTGCCCTTATAAGGGCGACTGCAGTTATTTCTCCCTCACGCTGAACGACCCACAGGGGGACAATGTGGCCTGGAGCTATGAAATGCCTTACAACGCCGTGGTGGCGATCAAGGATCATCTGGCATTTTATCCCGACAAAGTCACGGCGATCCGTACCGAAGCCTGAGCCGCCGCCGCCTTCGGGCGGGGCAGGTTGACATTCCACTTATCCCTACTCATTATGTGTATTACCGGAAATTGATACGCTTTCCTTATGTTTTAATCCGACATAAGCGAAACTCTGAGCAGGTGCCAAGGTGTCTACCTCTACGCGATTTGCCGTTGCCATCCATATTCTGACCAACATCACGCTGTGTCGCGGCCAGACGGTGCGTTCCGAAGATATCGCCCGCAGCGTCAACACCAATCCGACGGTGGTGCGGCGCATTCTCGGGGCGTTGGCGGAGGCGGGGCTGACCTATTCACAGATGGGGCAAGGCGGCGGGGCGCTGTTGGCGCGGCCGGCGGAAGCGATTTCTTTGCTGGACGTGTATCGCGCGGTGGAGGATCAACCTTATTTCACGCTGCATCGCACCCGGCCTAACGAGGCGTGCTATATCGGCCACGCCATTACCCCGGTGCTGGAGCAAGAGTTTGCGCGCATCGGTCACGCGCTGGAAGCCAGCCTGGCGCAGACCAGCATCGCCGAAATGGCCGGGCAGGTCGAGCTGCGCGCCGGCTATCCCTTCGTCCCTTGTTCACCGCAATATCAAGCAGATACGCAATAAAAAATCACGCCAAACCCCGTTCCGCGCAGAGCATTTTTTGCATTGCGTTAATGTAATTGTGTAAGTTACATTAGCTCGCATCAAGTGTGATGTAGCTCACGTTTTAGACTGCCTCCCCACGATAATCGACCGTTTGGCCGGAAACCTTTTCTTCCGGCGCAGATTCGCTGTGCTTATAAACCAGGAGAGAACGATGTTAGAAATGATTGAAAGCTTGGCCACCGTGGTGGTCCTGGTGCCGGTAATGGTGGCCGTCTTGCTCGGCGCGATTTACGGCCTGGGTGAAGTGTTCAACGTCTTTTCCGCTATCGGCCGCAAAAACGGCTGAATCTGTATGCTTGGGGGCTATCGGCCCCCGGCTATAACTCCCTTATTTCCCCCTTTCTCTCTATGAACGCGCCGTTGCGTCGATCATCGCCATCACCTGCCGAAACATCGCGCTTTCCGCATCCGCCAGCTCGTTGACCAGCGTAAAGTGATTGCAGTGGCGGTCGGCCAGCAGGTGGACGTCGAGGCCGCGCGCCAGGCAGGCGTCATAATAGGCCTGCGTCTGGTTTTTGAAGCCTTGGGTTTCGCGGTGGCCGACGTCGAGCAGGATCTGCGGCGCATGCGCTTTCGCCGGCAGCAAAAACAGCGGGCTGAGAGTTTGCGCCTGTTCGGGCGTCAGGTGCAGCCAGTCGTTGATGTAGATATCGCACAGCGGGCGCAGATCGTAGAGGCCGCTCAGCGCCAGCGCGCCTTTGATTGCATCGGGCGGCAGGCGATAGCGTTGCTGCCAGCCGTCGGCGATCAGCATGCCGCACAGGTGGCCGCCGGCCGAACTGCCGCTGACGAAAATGCGCGCCGGATCGATGCCGAACGGCGCCCCGTGATGATAAAGCCAGGCGACGGCGCTGCGCACCTCATGCACGATCTCCGCCAGCGTCGCTTCCGGCGCCAGCGTATATTCCAGCGTGGCGACCGCCACACCGCGGCGGGCGAACGCGGCGGCCATCGAGCAGGCTTCCTCTTTGCGCTGCGAATGCCAGTAGCCGCCATGGATAAAGATCAGCAGCGGGGCGGGCTGTGCGCTGGCCGGGAACAGATCGAGACGCTCGGCGGCGCTCATGCCGTAGCGCAGATCGTAAATGCCCGGCGTCTGCGCTTTGGCGCGCTGCGCCAGCGCGGCATAGTCCGCCATGCAGGCGTCAAAATCCTCCACCGAAGCGCGGGCGTTGTATTGCGCGGCGCGGGCGCTCAGGTCTTCAAACGTCAGATCGATGTTCATGCGTTTCTCCGGATTGTTATGCGTTATGTCTTCATCATCGTCCCGCAGGGGAAAAGATGTTTGATCTCCGGTGCGCACAATTGCGGCTTCTCCAATGCTGTTATCTGCTGTATATTGCCGTTTTATGCTTTTTTAATGCGGAATAATCCCATGCACAAAGCGGCACGACAGCGCCATTTACTGGATTTGCTCAGCGAACGCGGTCAGGCGGCGGTGGCGGAATTGGCCAGCGCCATCGGTGTTTCGGTCGATACCGTGCGCCGCGACTTGGCCGATCTCGAGCGGCAGGGGTTGGCGCAGAAACATCACGGCGGCGCGATAGCGCTCGAACCGTCCGGCATGCCGCGCCAGGCGCGCGCGGCGCTGTTGCCGCTGGTCAAGCAGCGGCTCGGCCGCGCGGTGGCCGCGCAGATCCCGCCCGGCAGTACCCTGATGCTGGATGCGGGCAGTACGCTGTTGGCGGTGGCGCAAGCGTTGCGCGGCCCGGCGACGGTGATCACCGCCTCGCTGGATATCGCGCAGTGCCTGAGCGATAAGCCGGAGATCCAACTGATCCTGCTCGGCGGCCAGTGGGACGCGCGCCAACGGCTGTTCGCCGGCAGCGCGACGCTGGCGTTGCTGGAACGCTACCGCGCGGACATCGCTTTGCTGGGCGCCTGCGCGGTGCATTCTCAGCTGGGGCTGAGCGCCGGCGAAGAGGCTGATGCAGAGGTTAAACGCGCCATGCTGGCCAACAGCGGCGAGCGCTGGCTGGTGGCCGACCATATGAAGCTGGATCGCTGCGAGCCGCATCACGTGGCGGATCTGGCGCAGATCCAACGCCTGTTTACCGATCGCCCGTGGGATAACCTGGACGAGCAATCAATGATTGAACTTTGTGTCGTCGCCGACGACCGCTAGAGGAGAACCCTGATGAACGATAACGCTCAACCGTTGCAGGTGGCGCTGATTGGTTACGGCTTTGTCGGCAAGGCGTTTCATGCGCCGCTGATTAACGCGGTGCCGGGTCTGGTGCTGAGCGTGGTGGCTTCGCGCGATGCCGCCAAAGTCCATGCCGATCTGCCGCACGTGCGCGTGATCGCCGATCCGCTGGAGGCGATCCGCTTGCCGGAAGTGGACCTGGTGGTGATTGCTTCGCCGAACGCCACCCATGCGCCGCTGGCGCTGGCTGCGCTGGAAGCGGGCAAGCACGTGGTGGTGGATAAGCCGTTTACGCTGGATTTGGCGCAGGCGCGCACGCTGATTGCCGCGGCGGAGAAACACGGCCGTCTGCTGTCGGTATTCCAGAATCGCCGCTGGGACAGCGATTTCCTGGGCGTGAAGCAGGTGATCGAGCAGGGACTGATCGGCAAGGTGACGCACTTTGAGTCGCACATCGATCGTTACCGCCCCGAAGTGCGGGTGCGCTGGCGCGAGCAGAATCTGCCGGGCAGCGGGCTGTGGTTCGATCTGGGGCCGCACATGGTCGATCAGGCGCTGCAGCTGTTCGGTTTGCCGCACAGCGTGCAGGCCAACATCGCCACGCTGCGCGCCAATGCGCAGATCAATGACTGGGCGCATGTGGTGCTGAACTACCCGACGCACCGCGTGATTTTGCATGGCAGCATGCTGGTGGCGGGCGGCGTCGCGCGCTTTACCGTGCACGGCGATAAAGGCAGCGTGGTCAAAGCGCGCGCCGACGGGCAGGAGAGCCAACTGCTGACCGGCGTAACGCCGGGTTCGGCTGAGTGGGGTAAAGACGACGACGCGATGAGCTTGTTTATCGGCACGGAACCGGTGCGCACGCTGCCGACGCCGGATGGCGATCAGCGCCAATATTACGTCCAGGTGCGTGACGCGCTGCGCGGCGCCGGCGCCAATCCGGTCACCGCTTCGCAGGCGCTGGCGGTGATGGCGGTGCTGGAAGCGGCCACGCTGGCGGCGGAAACCGGCGTAACCCAAACGCTGCCGCTCACCGAGGCGGAGATCGCCGCCTGGTAACGCATCGCGCCAGATAAGGCGTCAGATGCATTGATACAGTGCATCGCATGCGTCTTCCGCCATCCCAGCCCCTGACATAGGCTAAGCCTCAGTCTATGTCAGGAGTGCTTATCATGTTATCCCATCCCTCGCCGCAGGGCGTCCGCGGCATACTGGCCGCACTTTCTCTGTGTATGCTGCTGTCATCGCTCGGCATCAGCATCGCCAACGTCGGGCTGCCGGCGCTCGCCACCGCATTCCATGCCTCGTTCCAGGCAGTGCAGTGGGTGCTGCTCTGCTATTTGCTGGCCGTCACCACCTGCATCATCGGCATCGGCCGCTTGGGTGACAGCCTCAATCGCCGCCGCCTGCTGCTGGCGGGCATCGCGCTGTTTACCGCCGCTTCGCTGGCTTGTGCGTTGGCTCCGCAGCTGTGGCTGCTGCTGGCGGCGCGCCTGGCGCAGGGGCTGGGGGGCGCCGTCATGATGTCAATCACCATGGCGCTGGCGGGCGAGGCGCTGGGCACGGAAAAGATCGGCCGCGCGATGGGGCTGCTCGGCACTATGTCGGCCGTGGGCACCGCGCTGGGGCCGTCGTTGGGCGGCGCGCTGATCGCCGGCTTCGGCTGGCGAACGATATTCCTGATCAACCTGCCGCTGGGGCTACTGGCGCTGTGGCTCGCCTGGCGATACTTGCCGGATGGGGCGCGGGCGGCGACGCGCCCTGAACCGTTCGACCGCGCTGGCACGCTGCTGCTGGGCGGCGCATTGCTTTGCTACTCGCTGGCGATGACTCTGGGACGCGGTGATTTCGGCGCGCTTAACCTGGCGTTGATGTTGGGCGCTCTGTTGGCGGCAGGGTTGTTTATCCGCGTGGAACGCCGCGCCGTGTCGCCGCTGTTGGCGCCGACGATGTTTCGCCATCCGGCCCTGACGGCGGGGCTGGCGGCCAGCGCGTTGGTCATGACGGTGATGACCGCCACGCTGGTGGTCGGGCCGTTTTATCTGTCGCGCGCGCTGGGGTTAAGCGCCGCGCAGGTGGGGCTGGTGATGTCGGCGGGGCCGGCGGTGGCGATCCTGACCGGTATTCCGGCGGGTTATCTGGTGGATCGCTTTGGATCGCAACGCATCGCCCAGCTTGGGCTGGCGGCAGTGGCCGCCGGGGCGGGATTGCTGTCGCTGCTGTGCCGCTGGGGCGTACTCGGCTATGTCGCGCCGATCGCGCTGTTGACCGCCGGTTATGCGCTGTTTCAGGTGGCCAACAACACGGTGCTGATGAAGGACCTGTTTCCCGAACGACGCGGGTTGATCGCCGGCATGGTCAATCTGGCGCGCAATCTGGGGGCGATCACCGGCGCGTCGGCGATGGGGGCGCTGTTTTATCTGGCCTCGCAGCGGGTGGCGGGCGCCGCGGCGGCCGCGGCTTACGGCATGCGCGTCACCTACGGCGCGGCGGCGTTGCTGGCGTTGGCGGCATTACTTATCGCCTTCGGCGGCCGCCGACTGGCGCTGCGTTATGACGCGCGCTGAACGGCGTAGCGTTCTTGCACGAAACCGTTGTCCGACTGGGTGACGGCGAGCAGACGCAGGCGCTGCTCAGGGGCATCGGCGCCGAACAAGGGAATGCCGCCGCCCAGCAGCAGCGGCACGCGCGTAATCGTCAATTCGTCGATCAACCCGGCCTGCAGGAAACGCTGCACGGTCTGGCCGCCGTCGATATACAGGTGACGGCAGCCGGCCTCGGCCAACCGCGCCACGACGCTGGCCGGTTCGCCGCTCATCCAGCGGACAGGCTCTGCGCCGTGCGGTGCGGATTGCGTCGACAGTACCACCACCGGCAGTTCTCCATAGGGCCATTCGGGAAAGGCGCGGACTTTTTCATAGGTATGGCGGCCCATCACCAGCGCGTCGATGTCGGCGATAAACGCTTCAAAACTCAGGCCATTGAGCAACGACACCGCGTACTCGGGCCGCAGCAGCCAATCGATGTCGCCGTCCGGGCCGGCAATGAATCCGTCTACGCTGGTGGCGATGTAAACCGAGCATTTCATCAGGCGAGATCTCCGCGGTAAACCACATGGACCTTGTTGCCGTCGGGATCGCGCAGGTAAGCGCCGAAATAGCCTTTACCGTAGTGCGCGCGCTCGCCGGGTTCGCCTTCACTGCTGCCACCCGCCAGCAGGCCGGCGGCGTAGGCGCGTTTAACCGCCAGCTCGTCGGCGGCGAGAAAGGCCAACATGCTGCCGTTGCCGGCGCTGGCGGGCTGTCTGTCGAAGGGTTGGTAGGCATAAAACCGCGGCAGCGTTTGGCCCGGCATCACCCAGCAGCGGGCGGCGGGGCCGCCGTCCGGCGTCACTTCCCGCCGTTGTAAACCCAATGGCAACAAAATGGCGTCGTAGAACGCGGCGGCGGCGTCCAGATCGCTGACGCCGACGGTAATATGGCTGAACATGGCGCGTTTCCTTTCCCAAGAGAGAATAATGAACGGATAAAACAGTAGCAGCGATAGCGCAGGATGGACAGACCGCGGTGGAGGATTCGGATTAGGGACGCGCGCAGGGGGGCAAAGCGCGCTTCACGGTTTGTGGGGCGGGCCGCCTCAATTGCTCTCTACGCGAGGATTGGCGTGGGTCGGCTGGCTGGGATAATCCACCTGATGCTTGTGCAGATAATCGCGTATCAGCTGGCGCACCACCTGGGAAGGGGTGACATCCTGCTGCAGGCACAGCTCTTCCAGGGCTTTCTTTTTGTCCGGGTCAATCAGCACCGTTAGCCGCGCCGTTTTCTTTTCCATCAGGATCCTCCAGAGAATGATGACTGAATGATAATACCATGTGAGCGAAGCGGCCAGCCAGACCGCGCCGCCGCTCGTCTTTAGCGGAAATGCAGCCGCTCTATCTTGCGTGACAGGTAGCCGAGTTCGCAGTTGAACAGCTCGCCGCTGCCGGCGGCCAGCGTGCGCAGCGTGCTGAGCGGCAGCGACACCTGGGCCGGCGTAGCATAAATGATCACGTTGCCGCTGGGGGCGATGCAAAACAGCACGGTGGCGAATATCCGGTGCAGGCTGTGGTACAGCAGGCTGTTTTCGTCGGGCAGATCGTGGTAATTCAGCACCAGCCAGCCCCCGTCATTCAGCCGCGCGGCGCAGTTCTCCAGGAATGTCTGGGTGCCTTGCTGCGGATCCATGGCGAACGCCGAATAAAGATCGGAGAAAATCAGATCGTAACGCGTTTCGGCGGGCGGGCGCACGAAGTCCATGGCGTCGGCGGTGCGCAGGCTGATGGTGTCGGTGGCCGGCAGCGTAAAATAGCGGCGCGCGACCGCGATCACCGCGGCGCGCAGCTCAACGACCTCCAAGCGCATAGCCGGATCGAGCGCGTGCAGCGCACGCAGCAGGCTGCCGCCGCCTAACCCCAGGATCAACGCCGACGTCGGCGGCTGCCAGGCCACCGCCATCAGCATCGCTTTGATGTAGTTGTGGATCGGCTGTGCGGGGTTGCTGAGGCTCATCTTGCTTTGCTCGCAGATGCCGTCAAACCGCAGCGTGCGGTAGTCCTTGTGATCGGAGACGATGATTTCGCCCCAGGCGTCGGCTTCGCGAGCGATCACCTGGCCACGCGGGGAGAAATCGAGGGTTCTGAGTAAGCTGTCAACCAGAGACATGGTATTCGCAGGGCTCCTTTGGCAAGCGGCCTGTTTACTTACGGGCGCACATGAAATCGGCGGTGCAAATGCGCCGGCCATCGATGCTGGCACGGCCGGTGAAGCGGGCGATCGCGCCGCGCCGGCGTACAAAGGCGACCTCCATCAACACCTGGTCGCCGGGACGGGCGGCGCGATAAAACCGCGCCCGCTGAATGGAAGCGAAGTAGTAATGTTCCCCTTCGTTAAGCGCCCCGAGATAGTAATGCGCCAGCAGACCGGTGCTTTGCGCCAGCGCTTCCACCAACAGCACGCCAGGAAAACCGGCGAAGCGCGCATGGCCGCTCCAGAACGTCGGCTCATTGGCGGTGATGTTCTTGATGGCGCTCAGCCGCCCTTCGGCGATGCAGGTGCCGGCGGGCAGCACGCGATCGACCAACAGACAGGGATAGCGATGAGGCAGAATCGCCTGAATATCGTGGAATTGCAGGGGGTGACCATGTAATGGCATGGGGGAGCGTGATCCTGTCTGCGGCGAATCCGGCGCGATGGCCGGCGTTCGGTCCAAAATGAGTGTAATGACATTATAATAAAATTATCATCAGATGTGCCAGATGAAAGACATGACGGCGACGACGGTTGGGAAACAGCGAAGAAGGGAAAGACACCCGATCCTGACGATCGGGCGTGGCGGCGCGTTTAGTGCTTGGAGCGGGTCACTTTGTCCAAATAACCCATCACGAAGGCGGAGAGCACGAAGGTGAGGTGGATGATCACATACCACATCAGCTTGTTGTCTGGCACGTTCTTGGCGTCCATAAACACCCGCAGCAGATGGATGGACGAGATGGCGACGATAGACGCGGCGACTTTGTTTTTCAGCGAGGTGGCGTCCATTTTGCCCAGCCAGCTCAGCTTTTCTTTTCCTTCGGTGATATCCAACTGCGAGACGAAATTTTCGTACCCGGAGAACATCACCATCACCAGCAGCCCGCCGACCAGCGCCATGTCGACCAACGACAGCAGGGTCAGGATCAGATCGGCTTCAGCGACGGAGAAAATGTTGGGCAGGACGTGCAGGATCTCCTGAAAAAATTTGATAGACAGGGCGACCAGGGCCAGTGAAAGGCCGAAATAAACCGGCGCGAGCAGCCAGCGGGAGGCGTACATCGCGTTTTCTAGCAAGCGTTCCATCATAAAATTGTTTTGAATGCGTAGCAAAAAGGGCGCTCAGTATAGCGCAAGAGGCCTGGGTGAAATCAACCGCTTGCGCCAGTAGAGGGCGATATCAGGCCGCTACGCGTGCCGTTTTGCGCCCGCAGCGGATCCACAGCGCCACGGCCCCCGCCGCCGTTGCCAGCGCCACGACGCCCGGCCAGCCCGCGCTTGCCAGAATGCGGCTGCCGAGGGCGGCGCCGGTCGCCATGCCGATGAATACGCCGGTGAACAAGAGGGCGTTCAAGCGGCTACGGGCCGCCGGATCAAGACCGTAGACGATGGTCTGGTGTGCGATCAGCGTCGCCTGGATGCCCAGATCGAATCCGACGGCGCTCAGCGCAATGAGCGCCAGCTGCGCCGGGAGCGGCAACAGCGGAAGCAGAAACATCAGGGCGAAGGCGGCCAGGACCAGTGCCGCGCCGATGCGGGTCACGGCGTCAGGGCCGTGCCGATCGGCCAGGCTTCCCGCCAACGGCGCCGCCAGCGCACCCGCCGCCCCTGCCAGACCAAACGCGCCGGCCGCCGCGCTGCCGATCTGGTAGCGCTCCGCCAGCATCAACGCCAGCGTTGACCAGAAAGCGCTGAAGCCCAATGACAGAAAGCCTTGCGCCAGCGTTGCACGCCGCAGCTCGGGATACGCGGCCCACAGATGCCCCAGCGAGCGCAGCAGCGCGGGGTAACTCAGCGCGTTATGGGGGCGAAGACGCGGCAACATGCGCCAGATAGCCAGCGTGATCGGCAAAACGCCCAGCGCCGCCAGCGCGTAAACGCTGCGCCAGCCGGCGAACTCGGCGAGCGCGCCGCTGAACACGCGCGACAGCAGAATACCGGCCAATAGCCCGGTCATCACCGCGCCGACGGTTTTGCCGCGGCTGGCCTCCGGCGCCAGCGTGGCGGCGGCGGGGATAATGTCCTGGGCGACGGTGGCGGTCAGGCCTATCGCCAGGCTGCTGAGCAACAACAGCGGGAATGAGGCGGCAAACGCGCAAAGCAGCAGCGTCAGCGTCAGCAGCGCGCCTTTGATCAGAATGATCCGCCGGCGATCGTACCGGTCGCCCAGCGGCGCCAACAGTAAAATGCCCAGCGCATAACCCAACTGGGTCAGCGTCGGCACCATGCCGGCATCGGCGACGCCGGCGTGGAAATCGGCGCCCATCATGCCGAGCATGGGCTGGCTGTAATAGATTGAAGCGACGCTGAGACCGGCGCCGGCGGCCAGCAGAAACACGACGTTGGCGGACGGGGCGCCGTTAGTGGCGGTGGTGCTCATGGCAAAGATCCCTGCAAAGTGAATGTGCGGCCATTTTTACCGCTTGCTTCATTCCGCTGTAGCCCCCTCGCAGGTAAAACTGTTATACACTTAACGTATGAATAAAATTAATTTACCCAACGGCGACCGCATAACTTTGCTGCATACGCTGGTGCGCATCGTCGAAAGCGGCAGCCTGTCGGCGGCGGCGCAGCAGCTGGGCACCTCACAACCGACGATCAGTCGGCGTCTGCAGGCGTTGGAGCAGCTGCTGGGCGCCAAACTGATCCAGCGGACGACTCACGCCCTCAAACTGACCGACGACGGCGAGCGCTGTTACCGCCAGGCGCGGGGGCTGATCGAGCAATGGCAAAGCCTGGAAGAAGGGCTGGGCGGCGCGCGCGACGAACCGGTCGGGGTGTTGCGCGTGCGGGCGCCGCACGCTTTCGGCCAGGATCAGCTGATCGGTCCGTTGGGCGAGTACCTGCGGCGCTACCCGCAAACTTACGTTGAGTGGACGCTGAACGATCATTCTCCGGACTTTATTCCCGAAGGCGTGGATTGCGCCATTCACGTCGGTGCGGTGACCGATCCGTCGGTCGTGGCGGTGTTGCTGGCGGAGGTGCCGCGCAGCACGGTAGCGTCGCCGGCGCTGCTGACGAGCCGAGAACCGGTTCGCTGTCTTGACGATTTGGCGCGGTTGCCGTGGCTGGCGTTGAACAGTTTTTATCGCAATGAAGTGGTGCTGACCCATGCTGAGCGCGGCGAGCAGGGGCGGTTCGATATCACGCCGAGGTTGAGCACCGACAGCCTGTACGCGGTACGCAAGGCGGCGCTGGAGGGGCTGGGCGTCGCGATTGTCTCCTCCTGGCTGGTGCGGGACGATGTGGCCGACGGGGCGCTGCAAACCGTGTTGCCGGCCTGGCGCGCCGCGCCGCTGCCTATCTACCTGCTATATCCCTACGCCAGCTATTACCCGGCTCGCCTGCGCAAGTTCATGGAAATGATGAAAGAAGTGATGCCGCGCATTCTCGGCGCGCGGCCGCCGGCGGCGGGCTGACGCCGTTCAGTGCCGGGCTTTTTTGCCGTCGTTGTGGCCGAGGGAACGCTCGGGAAAGCTGTGATCGCGCAGCCGCTGCTTTAACTGCGCCGCATCGGGGAAGCCGCCGTCAATTTTGCGATCCCAAATCATCACGCCATCGACGCTGATTTGATACACCCCGCCGGTGCCCGGCATCAGGGTGACGGAGGCGAGATCGTCGCCGAAGGTATTGAGCAGCTCTTGCGCCATCCAGCCGGCGCGCAGCAACCAATTGCATTGTGAACAGTAGTGAATCGTAACGGCGGGGGCATTTTTCATCGTTGATCGACCGGTTAGTGGTGACGGCTTGCAATCAGCCTGATGGCTCGCAAGCGATGGTGGCTGTGTATCGCCAAATAGTCAAGCGCCTGCGGAAGCCGCGAGGCGCGGATAACGATGACGGTCGCTATGGTTTGCTTTTGGCAAACCATTCGACCCCGCGCAACATGCCCGCCCAGTAAAATTTGGGTAAAAACCAGGCCTTCAGCCACCATGCCATACGGCTGGGATGCGTGTTGTCGAACAGAGGAAAGGTGGGGAGCAATTTACTGTCGTAACCAAACTCCGCCAGAACAACCTTGCCTTTCTCTACCGTCAATGGGCAGGAGCCATAACCATCATACCGTGCCGCATCAGGGGCGCCGTTAAGCTGCGCCGCGATGTTCTCTGCCACCACCACCACCTGTTTGCGAGCCGCCGCCAGGGTTTTGGCATTTGGCGTGGCACAACAGTCGCCAACCGCAAAAATCGTCTGCCACTGCTTATGCCGTAGGGTGAATTTATCCACGTCGCACCAACCTGACTCGTCAGACAACCCACTTTGCGAAATGAACGCCGGCGCAGATTGCGGCGGCACTACGTGCAGCATATCGAAGGGCAGTGTCACTTCGCGTTTGCCTTCTTCATCACCGTCCAGAGAAAAGGTCGCTTGCCGACGCTGCCCATCAACGCGAACTAAATTATGCCGGAAGTTGACCTGTGCGCGGTATTTTTTCAAGTAATCGGTCAGCGGAGGAACAAATTGCGGCACGCCGAATACCGCCGCGCCCGCCAGGCAAAAATTGACGTTAATATTATTAAGGACACCTTGTCGCCGCCAGTGATCGCATGAAAGGTATAAGGCTTTTTGCGGCGCGCCGGCGCATTTTATCGGAATTGGTGGTTGAGAAAATATCGCCTCGCCGCCTTGCATTTCACGAACCAGTTTCCAGGTGTATTCCGCAAGATCAAAACGATAATTAGAGGTGACGCCATTCATTCCCAACGTTTCTTCAAGACCCTCTATTTTATCCCAACGTAAAACGAGGCCGCAGGCAACAATAAGGAAGTCGTAGTTTATTTTCTGCCCTTGGCGGGTCTCGACATATTTTGGGCCGGGCTCCACTCTGACCACGCTATCCTGAATCCATGCGGTTCCTGGGGGGATGACGGCGCGCATGGAACGCCGCGTTTCATTGATATCAAAAAGCCCGCCGCCCACCAGGGTCCATGCCGGTTGATAATAATGACAGTCGCCAGGTTCAATTACCGTTATATCAATGCCTTTAACTCGCTTCCTTATGCTTGCCACGACGCTTATTCCAGATGAACCACCGCCAATAACAACAACTTTTTTCTGGGTGTTTATTTTTTCCGGTTTCATGCAGGCCTCCTTTCATAAGAAAGTAGGGGGTTAATGCCCAGATTAAAAGGGAATTCATAGAACTTATGGTTATATTGAAAATCACATATTCGATTTAGCTATATGTAATAGCTAAATGTAATAAGTTATTTGACAATCAATGCGAACTGATCGTTAATAAATGCCACAAACACCGTTCAGGAATTAACGCATTGGATTTTTTCCATTTTACTTTTTATACCCTGATGTTATTGGTGATAACCGGAGGAATAGTCGGATTTCTCTTGGCCCTGACAGGCGGAGGCGGCTCCATCGTTTGTGTGCCGCTGCTGCTGTATATGGTGCAAATCCCGGATACGCATTTGGTGATAGGCACCAGCGCCATGTCCGTCGCCGTCAGTGCGCTGCTCAACCTTTTTGCGCACGCCGCCAAAGGAAACGTCCGGTGGCGAACCGGCATTGTCGTGTCGCTGGTCGCGGTGGCAGGAACGCTGGCAGGTTCACAGATGGGAAAAATCACGGACGGGCGCTATCTAACCCTGCCTTTCGCTTTGCTGATGCTGATTGTCGCCGGATTAACGCTGAAAAAAAATCACCGGGCCGGCAACGGGTTGGCTTCCCCGGATGCAACCTTTCATCCCGCCATCGTGTGGCCCAGCGTGTTGGCGCTCGGCGCGGTGGCCGGCTTTCTGGGTATCGGCGGCGGATTTTTAGTGGTGCCGGCGCTGCTCTGGTTTTTCCGCTTTTCGCTGCTTGAAGCGGTGGCCACCTCGCTGGTGGTGGTTTCTGCCATGGGTTTATCGACGAGCGCAAGCTATGCCTTGTCCGGCAAGGTGTCGCTCGTCATCACGTGCTGGCTGATCGTCGGCGGTGTTCTGGGGGGCGTCGTGGGGGTTGCGCTCACCGAGCGCCTGAAGAAACGCGAGGACATTATCCGTGTGCTCTACGCCGCCATGCTCTTGGTGCTGGCCCTTTATATGCTTTTTAAAAGCTTATAAGACAGAAGGAAAAAATATGCGCATCCGTACATACCATCATCAGCTCTCCTTTTCGGGGGCGCCCGCAGCGAGTGATTTCGCTACCCTGCATCAACAAGGCTACCGGCTTATTGTCAACAACCGGCCAGATGAAGAACCGGGGGAGCATCTATCCCATCAGCAAGAGAAAACGCTGGCTGAAGGCATGGGCATAGACTACGTCTATCTTCCTTACACGTTCGACACGCTGACCTGGGAGACCGTTTATACCTTCCATTACCTGTTGCGGCGGGGCAAGAAGACCCTGGCGCACTGCCGGAGCGGGGCGCGCTCAGCCTGCCTTGCTCTGCTGCATGCGCTGCGCGAAGGGCGGATCGATGAAGCGCGATTCCGCAGCCAATGCGAAGAATATGGCGCGGATGCCGATAAGGCGCTCAGCTGGTATCGCCGGCATCAGTCCGTTCAGTCTCATGCGCAAGTGCACGCATTTTATGAGCCGGAAAGCGGCAGCCTGCAGTATGTCGTCGCCGATCCCGAGGCGCGTCGCTGCGCCATCATCGACCCGGTACTGGATTTTGACCGCCGATCGGGCACGGTATCGCATCAGCAGGCGCACACCATTTTGAGCTTTATCCGGCAGCAAGGATGGGGCGTGGCCTGGGTGCTGGATACGCACCCGCATGCCGACCATTTTTCTGCCGCAACCTGGCTGGCGCAGAAAACCGGCGCCCTCAGCGGCATAGGCGAAAAAATCACCGCCGTGCAGGGGCTGTGGCAAGACATCTATAATTTGAAGGAACTGCCTCCCGCCGAGACCGTGTGGGATGCGCTGTTTGCGGATGGGGACGTCTTTTTTATCGGCAACCTGCGCGCTGAAGTCTTGCTGTCTCCTGGCCACACCCTGGCTTCCGTCACGTATCACATTGCCGATGCGGCGTTTATTCACGATACGTTTTTCATGCCTGACAGCGGCACCGCAAGGGCCGATTTCCCCGGCGGAAATGCGGAAGCCCTGTGGGATTCGTTGCAGCGGATCTTGAGCCTGCCAGCGGATACCCGCCTGTTTACCGGCCACGATTATCGCCCGGCGGGGCGTGAGGCCCGCTGGGAAAGCACCGTGCGAGAGCAGCGCGAGAACAACCCCTGGGTGGCCAACATGGATAAAGCCCAATTTATCGCGCAAAGAAAGCAGCGAGACGCCACGTTGCCGCATCCGGAATTGATGCTGATGGCGCTGCAGGTCAACATTCGCGGCGGCGTTCTGCCTGATTGCGAAGATGATGGGCGGCACTACCTCAAAATCCCTGTTAATCGCTTCAAGGGGTAAATCAAGCCAGAGAGGCGCGATTGTTCACGGCTGTCAATCTCAAGGCGATCGCGCCGTCTGTTAATGGTTTTTTATGAAATAATCAGACTGATTCATATTTAATTATTTGTTTTTACACAAAACACGCGGCGCTTGCCCTCGCCGAATACAGTCACTACATTAACAACTGTACTTCCCACACTGCTAAGGAAAACACCATGAAAGCTGCCGTAGTGACGAAAAACCATACCGTAGACATTCAGGATAAAGTGCTGCGCCCGCTGAAGCACGGCGAAGCGGCGTTGAAAATGGAGTGTTGCGGGGTGTGCCACACCGATTTGCACGTGAAAAACGGCGATTTCGGCGAGGTGCCGGGCAT
Source organism: Serratia sp. CY37869 (assembly GCF_052168895.1). Taxonomy (NCBI): domain Bacteria; kingdom Pseudomonadati; phylum Pseudomonadota; class Gammaproteobacteria; order Enterobacterales; family Yersiniaceae; genus Serratia; species Serratia sp. CY37869. The sequence continues at coordinate 1,605,602 of NZ_JBJNLU010000001.1, read as the reverse complement.
TACGTTGGGGCATGAGGGCATCGGCGTGGTCTCCGCCGTCGGTGAGGGCGTCACCTCGTTAAAAGTGGGTGACCGCGCCAGCGTCGCCTGGTTTTACCAGGGTTGCGGCCACTGCGAATACTGCGTCAGCGGCAACGAGACCCTGTGCCGCTCGGTGAAAAACGCCGGCTACAGCGTTGACGGCGGCATGGCGGAAGAGTGCATCGTGGTGGCGGACTACGCGGTGAAAGTGCCGGACGGGCTCGATTCTTTCGCCGCCAGCAGCATCACCTGCGCCGGCGTCACCACCTACAAGGCGGTGAAGATTTCCGATATCAAGCCGGGGCAGTGGATCGCCATCTATGGCCTGGGCGGGCTGGGCAACCTGGCGTTGCAGTACGCCAAGAACGTGTTTAACGCCAAAGTGATCGCCATCGACGTCAATGATGGCCAGCTGGAGTTCGCCAAACAGATCGGCGCCGATCTGACTATCAACTCCAAAACGCAAAACGCGGAGGAGATCATTCAGCAGCAAACCGGCGGCGCTCACGCGGCGGTGGTGACGGCGGTGGCGAAAGCCGCCTTCAACTCGGCGGTCAATGCGGTGCGCGCCGGCGGTAAAGTGGTGGCCGTGGGGCTGCCGCCGGAAAGTATGGATCTGAGCATTCCGCGCCTGGTGCTGGACGGCATTCAGGTGGTGGGTTCGCTGGTGGGCACGCGCGAAGATCTGAAAGAGGCGTTCCAGTTCGCCGCCGAAGGCAAAGTGACGCCGAAAGTGACCAAACGGCCATTGGGCGATATCAACGCCATCTTCGAGGAGATGAAGGCGGGCACCATTCGCGGTCGCATGGTGATCGATCTCGGCATGGCGAAGTAGGCCACGCGAAAAAAGAAGGCCACCTGCGGGTGGCCTTCTTGTTATCTCATTACGCCGGCTTCAGAACAGGCCCAGCGGTTTGGCGTCGTAGCTGACCAGCAGGTTTTTCACCTGCTGATAGTGCGACAGCGCCGCCTTGTGGGTCTCGCGCCCGATGCCGGAGTTTTTGTAGCCGCCGAACGCGGCGTGCGCCGGGTACAGGTGGTAGCAGTTGGTCCATACGCGGCCGGCCTTGATCGCACGTCCCATGCGGTAGGCGCGGTTGATGTCGCGGGTCCACAGCCCGGCGCCCAGCCCGAACTCGGTGTCGTTGGCCAGCGCCAGGGCTTCGGCCTCATCCTTGAAGGTGGTGACGCCAATCACCGGCCCGAAGATCTCCTCGCGGAAGAAACGCATGCTGTTGTCGCCGGTGATCAGCGTCGGCTGCAGGTAGAAACCGTTTTGCACTTCGTCGCCGCGCTGAGCGGGCTCGCCGCCCGCAACGATTTTGCCGCCCTCGTTTTTAGCGATGTCGATGTAGGACAGGATCTTGTCGTACTGCTGTTTTGACGCCTGGGCGCCGATCATGGTCTCGGTGTCGAAGGGATCGCCCTGGCGGATGGTGGCGATACGCGCCAGCACTTTCTCCATGAACTGCGGGTAGATGGACTCCTGGATCAGCGCGCGTGAAGGGCAGGTGCAAACCTCTCCCTGGTTGAAAAAGCCCAGCACCAACCCCTCAACCGCCTTGTCGATAAACGCCGGCTCCGCCTGCATGATGTCTTCAAAATAAATGTTCGGCGATTTGCCGCCCAGCTCGACGGTGCTGGGGATGATGTTCTCCGCCGCACAGGCGAGAATGTGGCGGCCGACCGGCGTGGAGCCGGTGAAGGCGATTTTTTCGATGCGTTTGCTGCGCGCCAGCGCTTCGCCGGCCTCGGCGCCGAAACCTTGCACCACGTTGAGCACCCCCGGCGGCAGCAGATCGCCGATCTCTTCCATCAGCACGCTGATGCCGAGCGGCGTCTGTTCCGCCGGTTTCAGCACCACGCAGTTACCGCCGGCCAGCGCCGGCGCCAGTTTCCAGGCGGCCATCAGCAGCGGGAAGTTCCACGGGATAATCTGGCCGACCACACCCAGCGGTTCATAGATATGGTAGGCCACGGTATTTTGGTCGATCTCCGCCGCGGTGCCTTCCTGCGCGCGCAGGCAGCCGGCGAAGTAGCGGAAATGGTCGACCGCCAGCGGCAGATCGGCATTCAGGGTTTCGCGGATCGGTTTGCCGTTGTCCCAGGTTTCGGTCAGCGCCAGCATCTCCAGCCGCGACTCGATGCGATCGGCGATGGCCAACAGCACATTGGCGCGTTCCTGCACGCTGGTTTTACCCCAGGCGTCCGCCGCCGCATGCGCCGCGTCAAGCGCCAGCTCGATGTCTTTGGCGTCGGAACGCGGGAATTCGGCGATCGGCTGGCCGGTCACCGGCGAGGTGTTGGTGAAGTAGTTGCCGGATACCGGTTCGACAAATTTGCCGCCAATGTAGTTGCCATAGCGTTGACGGAACGAAACCAGCGAGCCAGGCAAACCGGGGTGAACATATTTCATGTGAAGCACCTCTCTGCAGATGATAACCGGCGCTATTGCGCTGCGCCTGTGAGTGCGGCCTGTCGCCGCAGCACAGAGAAGCACGCCCCGTGCCAGATTAGCGACGGACGTAGCGTTATTTAAAAAATGGCTATTTATTAAAATGTTAAGCACTGATGTGGGTAAGCCAATCGAGCGGTGCCGCTGCCGCCGATGATTTTTTGTGTTCCGTGTCGCAACGCCTGATACACATCCATGATACATATTTGCAACACTTGCAGCCGGGGGAGAAACGCATGTTGCCTGACGATCGCTTGCTCACTGAGAGCGCCAGTTTGCTGACCCACCCGCTGGCGGAATCCTGGCAGCGCAGCCGCAGTTACGGCCTGACGCGCGCCGATCAACATATCCCGTTTATCAAAGCCGGTCTGCTCGAAGAACTGCGCAGCCGCAACGACTGGGTGCCGCAACGGGTACAGCCGCTGATCGAACAGTTGGGCGCGCAAATTACGCGTCAACCGGCCATCGTGGTGATCGCCGACGCCGACGGGCTGGTGTTGGAAACCCGTGGCAATCACGATTTTCTGCACAAGGCGTCGCGCTTTGCGCTGGCGCCGGGCAACCAGTGGGGAGAAGCGGAGCGGGGCACTAACGCCATCGGCACTGCGCTGGCGCTGGGCGCTTTCTGCGAAGTGCGCGGCGATCAGCATTTTCTCAACCAAAACGCCGGATTGAACTGCACCGCCGCGCCGATCTACCGGCCGGATGGCCATATTGCCGGCATACTGGATCTCTCTGCCCCGGCCCAGCGCCCGTATCCTGATGCGCAGCGTCTGATCATGCAGGCGGTGCGCCATATCGAACACCGCTGGGTCAGAAGCGCGATCGCCGATCGTCACTGGACGCTGCGCCTGCACGCCGACGCTGGGCGCCTGGGCAGCGCGCAGGAACTGCTGCTGGTGTTTCACGACGAAGTGCTGATCGCCGCCAATCGGCTGGCGATGGTCGAGTTCCAACTCTCGCCGGCCGCATTCGGCTCGCTTGAATTCGCTCAGCTGTTCCCCGATCTGTTGCGGCAACCCTCCGGCGCGCCGCGCCAGACGCTGGCCGGCAATCAACGGCACTATTATTCGCTGCTCGAGGCGCCCCAACGCCGCGTTAGCGCTCTGCGTTCGACGCCGCCGGCGGAACGGCACGACGAGCAGCATCAGAAAGCGTTGCGTATTCTCAACGCCGGCCTTTCTCTGTGCGTGACCGGCGAAACCGGCTGCGGCAAGGAGCACTTCAGCCGCCGCCTGTTTCAGGAAAGTCGCTGGCGCAACGGCAACTTTGTGGCGATCAACTGCGCGGCGCTGCCGGAACCGCTGATCGAGTCCGAACTGTTCGGCTATGCGCCGGGGGCGTTTACCGGTGCCAACCCCAAAGGCTATATCGGCAAGATCCGCGAGGCGGACGGCGGCGTGCTGTTCCTCGATGAAATCGGCGACATGCCGGCGGGCCTTCAAACGCGTCTGCTGCGGGTGTTGCAGGAGAAAACGGTCACGCCGCTCGGCAGCCGCAGCGCCTATGCGGTCGATTTCGCGCTGGTTTGCGCGACGCACCACGATCTGCATCGGCAGGTGCAAACGGGGGCGTTTCGCGAAGATTTATTGTATCGCATACAGGAATACAGCCTGCGCATCCCGCCGCTCAGAGAGCGGGCGCAATTGGAGACCTTCATTCTGCAGCTGTGGCGGGAGCTGGGCGGCGAACGGCGCGACATTCGCCTGTTGCCGGAGGCGCTGGCGATGCTGGCGCGCTATCCGTGGCCCGGCAACGTGCGGCAATTGTTAAGTACGCTCAAGGTGCTGCTGGCGCTGGCGGACGATCGCGCGGTGATCACCCTGGACGATCTGCCGCAGTCGATCGCGGTACTGTCGCCGCGCCAGGCATGCGCCGACGCCGGCGGCGAGGATCTGCAGGCGGCGATCGACAGGGCGGGCGGCAATCTCAGCCGGGCGGCGAAGGCGCTCGGCGTTTCGCGCAGCACGCTGTACCGCAAGCTGGGGAGGCGAAAAGCGGTATAAAATGACGATGAAATATATTTTTATAATGTTAATTATTATATTTTATTATCTTTCTCATGATTTTATATAATAGATTAATATGGCCATGCGTTTCAATTCATGGCCAGTATTTTTATTGCTAGCTGATTAACTTGTTTGCCTCTTTTGCTAATAGAATGCTTCGTGCCTTTATAAAGTCCTTGTATGGTAGACTTAATCCATCTTTAGGGATGTAAGATGAGCTTAATATTTTTTCTTTTTTATCAGGATCAATTCTTTTCTCATATTCAGATGGCGATGAATTCTGAATTGATGCATTATCTCTTTTTGATAAGAACGAGAAATTTGCCAACGGATATATATCTACTTTATTTTTTAGCTTGAGCTTCTTCTCAAGATGGTCTTTCGGGAATATATGATGGTATTCTCTTTTATTACATGCTAACAATACTTTCTCTAAATCTACTTTTGAACCTGAAAGGAACGAAAGAGGTTTCCTATTGGCAAGGAAAAGTATGAATGTCTTGGTATTTACTGAGGTCATTTGGAATATGTTTTTTGTGAAAAAATCAGGCGTCACAGTATATGTCCTAGACTCCAGATCGGCTAAGTCGTTTTTTAGAAGTTTATCCATAGCTAGCACGTCTAGTTTTACAGCCGTATCGACACTGTTTGAGTAGCGACGAGAAAAACAACTGTGCCAGAACCATTTCACTAAAGCTTGCCTTTGCTTTGAAGATGGATGGAAACCTGATCTTTTTTCAGTTGAAAAACAACGAGATAATGGTATTAGCATTGATTTGTAAGGTAAGTTTTTAAATGAGGCGACTTTACAGTCTTTTTTTAAGAATTCAACAGCCCCTAAAATACCTGTCTGAAACTTCTTAAATTTATTCCTAACTTCTGTCCCATTAAGCTCAACAACAGATTTAGCTGAAGCATCGCCTTTTATTACTGCGGCACAGCATTTTAATAATAAATCTGCTTCATCGCCGAGTTCTTTATAACCATGATCATCTAAGTCGTCCCCCAGCTCCTCAAACTTTGCCCTTAAATCAAAATCACCACTCCACGTCCAAGCCGAAAGCAGTTGATATGTATCTAAAGGCATTCCCCCTCTGTTCACTCTTTCAAATATGATCGCTATTTTTGAGTGATCATCTATTTCAACAGTTTCAACAGGGATTTGCACATCAAGAAAAGCAGCTTGTAGTTCGTCAATTTCTCGAATCCTATTTTGGTCGTAAAACTCTCTGACATATTTACCGAAATTCTGTATGTCAAAAAGTAGATTTAGAGGGACATGATTTTTTTTTACATCAGTTTTTTCTAAGGCAATAAACTGAGAGTCTTGAACATCACTCTTTGCATCAATATCAAAATATATATCTAGCCAATTTCCAAAACTCTTATCTTTTTCCAATTCAGTTTGAAATGTGGCAAATATTGAGGTTATTCTTTGTTGTCCGTCAAGGACATAATCAATTGGATAATCTTTTTTTGGAGCTGGCAAGTTAAATGGCCCTAACATTTTATCATGTTCAAGCTTCTCTTTTGTCTTCCACAACAGCAAGGTTCCTACTGGGTATTTTTTAAAAAGACTATCCATTAGAAATTGTACTCTATCGGGTTCCCAAACAAAATCTCGTTGAAATGCAGGGATCCGGATTTCGCCGTCAGATACTGCTTGTAGTAATTTACGGATAGTAATAGTACTTACGCTCATTTTCTTCCCTTTCAAAACGCTGAATGTTTGTGGTTCATATAATATCAAAGTTAAATTCACATTCAACCAGATAGTCTGCTGAATGTAAATTAATGTCATATTCTGTCTGTCAAAATTACAGCTGCATTGTTATTGACCTTGTTTATATTTTTTCATTTAATTTATTCAAACTGGATTAATTATCATGATTTGCATTCTAAGGTGCGCTCATAGAAAAAGTCAGCTGAAGTTTTTCATATGTCGATCTAATGACCCTTCTCATTGAATTTTGCAGCTAGTTGAATCTGAGACTATGTACTAATCAATAATACAGTCGTGTGATAAGAAGGCCCCGCTGCGCGGGGCCTGTTTGTTGCTCTCTCAATCCCCCAGTCCCGGCGGGTTAATCTCGGAATGGGCAATCTTCTCGTCGCTCTCCGCCCAGCGATCCAACACCTGCAGATAACTGCCGTTGGCGATGGCGCTGTTGAGCGAAGCCTGCACCGCGTCCACCAGGCCGTTGCCTTTCTTCAGCGTGACGGCGATGTTGGCGGTCTTCGGCCAGCCGCCGGGCACGATGCCCACCAGCCGGGTTTTACCGGTCAGCCGCGCCTGATAAGCGCCGGAGACGTTGGGCCCGAAGGTGGCGTCGGCGCGGCCCGACTGAATGGCCAGCGTGGAGGCGGCCTTATCGGTGACGTACACCGGCTGCAGCGGCGCTAATCCCTTGGCGCGGTTCTCCTTGTCCCAGGCCAGCAGTACCGCTTCCTGATTGGTGCCGGAATCGACGATGATCTTTTTACCGGCGATATCCGGCGCCGTTTTGATCTGGGTGATTTTACTGTCGGACTTGACGTAGAAGCCCAGCGTATCCTGCCGATAGGTGGCGAAATCGAATTTAGTCTTGCGTTCGTTGGTCACGGTGATGTTGTAAACCGCGGCGTCATATTTGCCGGAGGCCACCCCCAGCGGCCAGTCTTCCCACGACGTGGGCACCAGCCTGAGTTTCAGCCCCAAACCGTCGGCCACCAGGCGCGCGATGTCCGCCTCGCTGCCGATCACCGTTTTATTGTCGCGGGCGTACAGGCCGAACGGCGGGCCGCTGCCCAGCAGGGAAATGGCCACCGTCAGCGTGCCGGGTTCCACGAACCGGAAGCCGGCGGGGATTTTGGCCACGGCTTCGGCGCTCTTCACCGTGTGGATCGGCGTTTCGTTGGCGACGAGATCCACGCCCGGTGCGGCGGCGGCGGAAAAACTCAGCAGCGCCGCAATCACTATCATCTTTTTGCTATATATCATTATGTTAATTACCTTCATTATTATGGATGTCACACGGTCGTTGCACTATCTCTAAAGGCTGCAGATCTGTGAACGAACAAAATCAACTAACCAATCTTGGAAAAATCATGAGGCGCCTCTGGCGGCGCTGAACCGATCGAGGATGAACCATGCCGTCGCGTTTCGCTACGTTGGGCCGCATACCGCGCGGCGTGTGGGTATTGGGTGGCGTGAGCCTGCTGATGGACGTTTCCTCGGAAATGATCCATAGCCTGTTGCCGCTGTTTATGGCGACGACGCTCGGCGCCAGCGTGATTGTCATCGGTCTGATCGAAGGGCTGGCGGAGGCGACGGCGTTGATCGTCAAGGTGTTCTCCGGCGTGCTCAGCGATTACCTCGGCAAACGTAAAGGGCTGGCGCTGCTGGGCTACGGGTTGGGCGCCATCAGCAAACCGTTTTTCGCCATCGCGTCGTCGTCCGGCATGGTGATGAGCGCGCGCCTGCTGGATCGCGTGGGCAAAGGCATTCGCGGGGCGCCGCGTGATGCCCTGGTGGCCGACGTGACGCCGCCGGAAATTCGCGGCGCGGCTTTCGGGCTGCGCCAGTCGCTGGATACCGTCGGCGCCTTTTTAGGGCCGCTGCTGGCCGTCGGTCTGATGCTGCTGTGGCACAACGATTTTCGCGCCATCTTCTGGGTGGCGGCGATCCCGGCGGCGCTGGCGATTGCGCTGCTGTTTTTCGGCCTGAAAGAGCCGGCCGCCACGATAACCCACAAGCGCACCAACCCGATCACTCGCGCCAACCTGCGGCTGCTGGGGCGCAGCTATTGGTGGGTGGTGAGCATCGGCGCGATCTTCACGCTGGCGCGCTTCAGTGAAGCGTTCCTGGTGTTGAAGGCGCAGCAGGGCGGCACGCCGCTGGCGCTGATCCCGCTGGTGATGGTCGCCATGAATCTGGTCTACGCCTGCTCGGCCTATCCGTTCGGAAAACTGTCCGACCGCATGAGCCATGAAGGATTGCTGAAAGCCGGGTTGCTGGTACTGATCGCCGCCGACCTGGTATTGGCGCAGAGCGATCATTGGGGCGGGGTGCTTTTTGGCGTCGCGCTGTGGGGCGTGCACATGGGCATGACCCAGGGGTTATTGGCGGCGATGGTGGCGCATATCGCGCCGGCGCACCTGCGCGGCACCGCGTTCGGCATGTTCAATCTGATCAGCGGCGTGGCGCTGCTGCTGGCGAGTCTCGGGGCCGGAACCCTGTGGGAGCTGTTCGGTTCCGCCTCCACCTTCTACGCCGGGGCGCTCATCTGCGTGGTGACGCTTATCGGCATGAAGCTGGCGCCGTTCGGCGAACGGCGGCCGTGAAAGCGGCGGCGCTCAACGCCGCCGCGCGGTTTACGCCGGATGGGCGTCATTCTCGTTGCCGCCAATCGCCAGGTAATCCGTGTAGATTTGTGGCGCGCCGGAGAACGACGCCAGTGTTTTCCACTCGTCGTACATGCGTTCGGTGTCCTGATGCTCGGCCACGAACCTGAGCGCTTGCTCGGTTGAGACATCGAGCTCCGGATGGAACGCGTTGAGCGACGCCAGACTTTCAATGATCAGCATCACCGCGTATTGGTCCAGCCGGTTGCCGCTCTGGCCCTTCAGCAGGTGAAACTTCCAGCCCGGGTAGTCTTCCACGCGGTGGATGTTGTCGGTAATGAACCGTTCAAACCGCTCGGGTGAGACGCCCGCTTTAAGCGCCAGGTTATGAATGCCGATGACACGCTGAATGCTTTCCTTCCCTGGTTCGCTGCGGTAATTGGGGCCGGGCGGCAATGAACTGCGGCTATTCTCGGCCACCAGACGGTAACAGGTGTAAAGGGTCGGCAGTTCGGCGAAGGTCGCGAAGGTTTTCCACTCCTCAATCAGCGCGGCGGCCTCCGGACGCTGTCGCCAAAAGGCGTGCGCCTCGTCGGTCAGCTCGCCGTTGCCGTCGATATAGCGCGCGTAGGTGGCGGCGTCTTTAGCCTGATAAACCATCAGGTACTGATTTTCACGCTCGCCGCGCAGGCCGCGCAGCAGCGTCCATCGCCAGCCGGGATAGGCCGGGATGGCGACGCCCTTATGGCGAACGAACGCTTCGAAACGCTCCGAGGCGACGCCCCGTTTCAGGTTGATTCCCACGTAGTGCAGGGAGAAAACCGGCGTGGTTGATGCATGCATTAAACGATCCTCGCAAGTTAAGTTAGTGAGATGTGTTCGTCACGGCTTTGGCGCTGATGCTGACCAGCAACAGGCACAGCAACGTGCAGCCGAACGCCAGGGCCAGGCTGGTGTAATTGGCGATAAAACCGATCAGCGCCGGGCCGGTTAATAAGCCGAGATAGCCGACCAGCGTCACGGCCGGAAACGCCTGGCCAGGCGGCACCTGTTTTTGATTGCCGACGGCGTTGAACAGAATGGGAACGATGTTGGCGATGCCCAGGCCGGCGAGCATCAACCCGCCAAAGGCGGCCGATGCCAGAGGGGCGGTGACGGTCAACAGCACGCCCGCCGCGGCGCACAGGCTGCCGAGCAACAGAGTGCGGTAGCGCCCGATTGCGCCGATCAGCCTGTCGCCATACAGCCGCCCGCAGGCCACGGCGACGGCGTACAGCGTGAACCCGATCCCCGCCTGCGATTTGGCCACGCCGCGCTCGGCATGCAGGAATAATGCCGACCAGTCGAGCATCGCCCCCTCGGTCAGGAACACGAAGAAACAGAGCAGGGCGATAAACAGGATCTTGCCGTGGGCCAGCGCCCACCGCGCGCCGCCCCGTCGCCGCTCGCCGATGCCGCCGTGCGCCAGTAAATCGCCGGCGACGATCAGCAGTAGGATCGCGATGAGGAGGGCGATCAGGCCGATGGCCTGGACCGGGGCGAGACCCGCCAGCAGCAACAGACTGACGCCGCCGGCGCCGGCAATGCCGCCAAGGCTGTAGAAGCCATGAAAACCGGACATTTTCGCCTGGCCGCTCTCCCGCTCGACGATTATCGCCTGTGAGTTCATCGCCACATCCATGATGCCGTTGACGGCGCCAAATACCCCCAATGCCGCCCCCATCAACAGCGACTCATCGAGTAACGCCAACAGCGGCAAGTCGACGCACAGCAAGGCGCCAGCGCCCAGCAACACGGCGCGGCACCCCAGTTTGGCGATCAGATACCCGGCGAAGGGCATGATCGCCATGGAGCCGGCGGCGAGGCAAAACAGCAGCAAACCGAGCGCGCCGTCATCGATGCCCAATCGCGCTTTCACGAAAGGGATCAACGGCGCCCAGGCGGCCATGCCCAACCCGGCGAGGAAGAAGATCGCTCGGGTGGCGATTTGCCGGCGATGATTCTCTGCGGCCTCGCCGGTTAGCCAAGGCAGCATCATGACGATCGGCTCTGCGCGACGGACAGATAATCGGTATAAATCTGCGGTGAACCGGAAAATGACGCCAGTTGCTTCCACTCTTCATACATTTGCTTGGTGTCGCGATGCGCTTTGGCGAAGGTTGCCGCTTCGGCGGTGGCGATATCGGGCTCCGGATAGAACACGTCCAGCGCCGCCAGGCTGACGATTTCCATCATCACCGCGTACTGATCGAGCCGATTGCCGCGCTCTCCCTTCAGCAAGTGAAACTTCCAGCCCGGATAATCCTCAATGCGATGGTGATTTTCGGCGATAAAGCGTTCGAATTGCGCCGGGGTCACGCCTTCGCGCAGCGCCAGATTGTGGATGCCGATAATGCGCGCCTCGGGCGGTTCGCCCGGCCGTTCCCGGTAGCGCGGGCCGGGCGGCACGTCGCTTTTTCTGTTCTCAGCCAGCAGGCGATAATCGCTGAACAGCGTCGGCAGCAGGCTGTAGGTGCCCAGTTTTCGCCACTCGGCGAGGATTTCCTGCGCGGCGGCATGCCGCCGCCAGAATTCGTGCGCGTGCGCCGTTCGCTGCCCGGTGGCGGTGACGTAACGATCGCGCTGCTCGGCGCTGTCAATCTCGTACAGCATCAGGTATTGCCCGACGCGTTCGCCGCGCAGGCCGCGCAGCAACGTCCAGCGCCAGCCGGGATAACAGGGGATATGCACGCCTTGTTCGCGCACGAAGGTTTCAAACTGTTGTGGCGTGACGCCGGCTTCGGTATCGATGCCGATGTAATAGAAGCTGAATACCGGTTTGGGATCGGGGACTGTCGTCGTCATCTTTCACTCCTGATTGGCGAATGCGGCGGAAAATTGGGTATTGATAATGGCTTCGACCAGCGTGACGCCGATGGGCGTGAGCGTCACGCACGGGCCATCGACAGTGACCAGCGCTTTATCTACCAGGATTTTCAACGTGCGGCGGATGACCGGGTTAGCAAACAGGCTGTTGCCGTCAAAGCGCCGTTTAAACACCCGATCGTCCACCGGCAGCAAGGTGGAGAGCGCCATTTTGAAGGCGTTCACTTCACGCTGGATCGGGGAGAAACCGCGGCTTTCCTCGATGGGCAGGCGGTCTTGGTTGAGCGCCTCCTTGTACTTCTTGTAACCGGTGATGTTGATGGCTTCGGATCGCGTCGATTTGGAGCTGCCGCCCAAACCGATCGCCACTTCCGGATACTGCTTGTCGAGATCGGTGATGAGCGCTTTCCACTTTTCCGGCTGTTGATCATTGCGGTGAAAGTACATGGTGGGGTGTTCGGTATAGCCGCCATTCAGGTAGTTCTCGACCAGCTCGCGCATTTGGTACTGTTTGCCCAGGCCAGGGAAGCGCAGGTTGTTGATGCTGATCAGCCCCTTTTTCTGCCACAGGCTTTCGCGCTCGCCCGAGACGCCGGTGCGATTTTTAATAAACTCATCCATGTGCAGCTTGGTGCAGACGACGTGCGACAGATTCAGCTCGAGGGTTTTTTCCATGTCGTATTTCACGTCGTCCACGCTTTGGCCCAGCATGCCGTAAATGAGATCCACGCTGACCCAATCAATGCCGAGCGCGCGCGCATGATGAATGGTCTCCACGCACTCTTCGGCCGAGTGCATGCGCCCGCAGGCGGTGATGATGTCGTCATTGAAGGATTGGGTGCCGAAACTGATTTTGCTGAAGCCGAGCTCTTTCAGCAGTGCCAGATAGGCTTTGTTCAGGGTGCCGGGCTCCCCTTCGAAGCGCAGGGTGGCGTTGGTGAAGTTAAAGTGGCTGAAGTAGAAGGCCATCATGCGGCGCAGTTCCGGCTCCGGCAGCAAGGACGGCGTGCCGCCAAAGACGTTGAATTCGCCGATTTCCACTTCGGCCAGGCTGGGCACGCGCGCCAGCCACATTTGCGCTTCCTTGATGTTGAAATCGACCAAATCGCGGAATACCGCCTGAGAGGCGGGCGCCTTGGGATTGAGGATCACCGTGGGGTACTGACAAAAATGGCAGCGATAGCGGCAGGTCGGGATATAGGCCCAGAGGTGGATTTTGCCCGCCTGGCGAATGTCGGCCTCCATATCGGCAAAAAACGCGGCCAGCGGGTAGTCGACGAGATCGCCGGGGAACACGTGACAGCCGAACGGATCCTTATGGACGTACTCCAGAAAGGCCCGGTTTTCCGGTTGCGCCAGGAACGCGTTCACCCGCGGCGTGGGATAGTTTTCATCGATATCCAGCAATGAGTGCAAGGCTTCGTCGTTCATCAGAATACCCCTCCGTTGCCGAAATAGTTGTGGGCTTCGCCGGACTCGCGGTCTTCACAGAAGTAATAAACAAAGCGGGTGAAATCTTCGTCTTTGACCGTATCGAAGCAGGCCGGCAATGCGGGCGGGAAGCCGATATCGTCACCGACGGCGCGCCGCATGGCGGCAAACAACGCATCGCGAAATTCGAGGTAGAGCCGATAGGCGGGGGTTTTGTAGGCATGGATCGGTTTGAAATCGATGAGGCGCATCTCGTGTTTCAGCTCGTGAATGCGACGGTAGAGGCTGTCGGCCAGCGGGCCGGAGAAGAAATCGCGCACTTCGCTGTTTTCCAACAGCAGATACGGATTGAGCAGCACCGGCAGTAAGATATTTTTTGGCGTGAAGTCCTTGACCGAGTAGTCCCAGGCCAGTTTCGCCTCCGCCGATGTGGCGTCCGCCAGCGCGGTTTTCTGCCGCTCAACGTCCGGCCGGACGTCCTTCATGATAATGATGCCGTCCTTGCCGTAGGCGATGCCGTTGATCACCTCATCGAGAATGGTGTCCACCCGGCGGCTGTTGATCTCAACGTAAGCATGGCGAGCGTAAACCGGCTTGCCGCCGTAGGCGATGACCTTAATGCCGAAGTCCCAGTCGTCGGACAGGTGTTCGACAAAGCGGCCATGGTTGAGCTGGTAGAAGATTTCGATGCCGCCTACCGCGTCATACAGGCTGCGCTCCACCCCGAACCCTTTGCCGTCGGGGAAGCCGCCGAACAGGGAGAACGAAAATTCGCGCAGACGCAGCGTTTTTTGGATCTCGCGGAACAGGTTGGGGCGGTGCTCAAACTCTGCGGGAGGGTAGTAATAGTTGCAGGTGCCCAGGTCGCCTTGTTGCTCGATCATGGTATTCACCAGCTCGTAAAGCCAAAATGCATCCACGGTGCAATCGGCATCGGCGGAAACGATATAGTGCTTGCGTTTATTTCCCAGCCGGCTGTCGCGGGCTTTAGAACGCAGCGACGCATAGTCCATGCCGCGTTTTCTGGCCGAGGAGACACCCTGCACCGTTTCGGCGATAACATGAATGGCCATAGCCGGATGCCTTTCACTAAACGCGTTTATTTTAGCGACGGAATCATCGGTGGAGTTGTTATCAACGACAATCAGTTCGTAAGTGTCGTGGGTGATTAATTCATTCTTGGTGTGCTGATTGAACAGCGAAAGTAAAACCGCCTCAATACGGTCGCTTTCATTATAAACGGGCAGTACGACAGACACAAAAACAGTATCACGCATAGATCCTCCAAGGGCTAATGAAAGTCCACAGTTAGAAATGGCTTGTCTGAAAGTTAAATTTCACGTCATTCGATGATTAGCTGATATTTAAGAACTCCATGACGTTGTTGGATAAAATCCGCTTGCCCAGCGCGTAATTCTTTTCCGCCACGCGCTTCATCTTCTCCTTGTTATTAATGAACCGGTAGACTTCCTGGATGAATTCGTCGTTCGGCGGCCCATCCTGTAACTCGGAGATCGGCATGACGGGCGCTTCAAACCCATGCCGGCCGTAGACTTCGTGATAATATTCGTAGCGAGTGGTGATATAGCAACGGCGGCAACTGATCGCTTCGCCGATAGGATTGCCATAGCTATCATAATCATACGAGGTGAGAAAAGAGACCAGGTCGCAAGAGTGATAGAGGTCCTCTATGCAAAACGCGTCGTTTTCCGAGCGCATATCGACATGAGGAAGCATGCCGACGAATTTGACATAGGGGAGAACATTCAGTTCCTGCGCCAATTTGGCGAGTTGCAGATAACATGACGGATTTTCATATTCATTGCCGGCGATCGCCAAATAGGCGCGTCGCGTGTTGTGGTCGCGGATAAATAAATCGTTCAGCCGGCTGATCAGAATAATATCGCGGTCCAATCTTTTCTGAGGGATGATGCGGGTGGTTCTGGCAATGAGAAGATCATTGTCGCGAATATTCATCTGCTTTCTGACATTCGTTCTTTCGTGACTATCCGAGAAGTCATAGGTATTTTTCTTTACCTCGACATGGACATCATGATTGCACCAGGCCTCCAGCTTTTGCTTCAGATCGTGATTGAGCGTGACATAGGTAATGTATTTTGAAGGGATAGGTTTGATGGCGTGAGAATAAGGCGGTGGGCCGTATTTGAGCACCTTTTTTCGCTGTTCCACATCAGGTCATGATCGCGCCAGATGACGAAACGCGTCAGTCGATAACGTCGGCCATAATCTTCGATCGCCAGGTACAGCGCTTTGGTATAGATGATGTTTTCCGGCAGCGTGCCGTTTTCCACCACCACATGGCTGATTGCGAGCGCTTCCCATTGGGCGATGAGGCGATCCGCCAGTTGCCGCGCCGTCAACGCGATGGTATGCAACAAAGCGGCTTTTTCTTGCTCGTCAATGGGCGTTTTCTGGCCGATCAACGCCGCGTGCGCGTACTCGAGAAAGGCGGGGTGGTAATCTGGAATCGACGTGATGTCGTCCAGGCGGACCAGCGTAAAGACATCGCGGTAGATGTCATGCTCATGCTGATAGGGTTTATTAAAGTTTCCCTTATCAATCTTGATGTCGTATCCCAAATCAAGATAAGAGCGAAATCCACAGGCTTGCAGTCGTTTGGCAATCTTCATTGCTTCCACCGTGATCCCCGAGACCGAGACGGCATCGAACGAAATGAACATTGCATTCTTCTCTTGCCTTTCGTGCATCGCAGTACCTCCTGCTATTATTTGTAGTGCATTGATTTAAATTAACTATTTCTTAACAAGTCTCCGGTAACGTTCCCAATTGAGTGGAAAAAGAATCGTTTTGACGCTCTGGAATACACTCAAATCTGACAGAACGGAAGCTTAACCGTTCAAAAATGTAAAGATACGTTTATGCTTTGTGAGGGCTCTCACAAATATTCCGGTGCGGGAGGCGTGAAACAAGCAGAGGAAAAGAGGGGGGATCAAGCCCCCCGAATGTGGGGCATGCGATGCCGATTTAACGATTCGCCGTGCCGCCTTCGGCAGGCTGAAGTATCGCCTGCAGCAGCGTCGGCACCTGCTGGGATCCCACCGCCGGGCTGAACAAAAACCCCTGGCCGATATGGAAACCGGCTTCGCACAGCGTTTGGCGCTGCTGCTCGGTTTCCACGCCTTCGGCGATGATATCGATCGACAGCTTTTGACCGAGAATGCCGATGCTTTCCACGATCGCCAGGATCGCCGGTTCGGTGTTCATGCGTTGAATGAAGTCGCAGTCCAGCTTAATGCAGTCCAGCGGGTAGTCCATGATATGGCTGAACGAGGAGTGGCCAGTGCCGAAGTCGTCCAGCGCGATACGGATACCCATCTCTTTGAGCATGTGCAGCGCGCGCAGTACGTATTTCGAACCGTGCTTGTTGAACGCGTGTTCGGTCACTTCCAGTTCGATCAGGTGGTGGGGAATGTGGAACTTCAGCAGGCGTTGCAGGAAGGTTTCGGCGTAGTTGTCGCGTAAAAACTCGATCGGCGACACGTTCAGCGAAACGGGCCGCACCGCCACGCCGGCCGCGCGCCAGCGGGCGATATCGGCGAAGACTTTCAGCTGCATGGCTTCGCTGATTTTGGTCGCCAGTTCATAGTCGTTGAAGGCCTCGCTGACCGTCGCCGGCAGCTGTATGCCGTTTTGCGGGCAATGCCAGCGCAGCAGCGCTTCGAAGCCGACGATGCTGCCATCGGCGAGGCTGACCTTCGGCTGGTAGTTGGGGCGAATGCAATTATCGCGCACGATCTGGCGCGCGTAGTTGAGCTGACTGGCGCGGGCGCGGGCTTTGTCCATCATCTTGCTGTCGAACATGTAGACGCCACCGCGGCCGCCTTCTTTCAGTTCATACAGCGCGGTATCGGCGCACTTCATCAGCTCTGACGCATCGCGGGCATCTTTGGGATAGATGGCGCCACCGATGCTCATGCCGCAATGCAACGTCTTGCCGCCGTGGGTGATCGGCGTCTCCAGCTGCAGCAGAAACTTGTTGGCGATGCGGAAAATATCCTGCTCGTTTTCGACGTCGCTGATCACGACGGCGAACTCGTCGCCGCCGAGGCGAGAGACGAACGAATGGGTATTCATGCAGGCGCTGAGCCTTTTGCCCAGCACCCGCAGCAGATGATCGCCCGCCGCGTGGCCCAGCGTATCGTTCACCAGTTTGAAATGGTCAAGATCCAGCAGCATCAGCCCGAGCGACTTGTTGCCGTGCAGGGCGCGCTTCATCTCTTGCTTCAGCTTTTTCTTGAAGAGGCGCCGGTTGGGCAGGCCGGTCAGTTCGTCATACTCGCTGGCAAGCAGCAGGCGTTGCTCCATCACGCGCTGCGACGTCACATCCCGTGAGACGCACAAGATCTCGGCCACGACCCCGTGCTCATCGCTGACGGGAGAGAGGATGTTGTCCCAATGCTGTTTTTTGCCCTGCGGCGTCACGCTCAATCCCGCGAAGCGCGCATTCTTACCGGTTTTGACGCTGCGCAACGCTTTGCTGCCGCGGCGGCGAACTTCGGGCGACAACAGCCCCAGCCAGGGCATGCCAAACTCTTTTTGCGCCGGATCGAGGCCGAGCGCCAGGCTGCCGGAGCGGTTCATGTGGCGCAGCGTGCCGTCGCGATTGATCACTTTGATGCAGTCAACGCTGGCGTCCAGCATGTCTTGCTGGATAGAGAGCGCCTGAACGTTTTGCTGGCGTTGCAGCATTTGCGGATGGATGTCGGTGGCGGTGAGGTACCAGCTGGGCTCCAGCGCCTTGCCGTCCTGGCGGGCGTTAAACGCCAGCATAAACCACCGGTAGGCGCCGCTGCGCTCGCGCAGACGGGCTTCGCCGGCGAACGAGGAGAGGGCAACGATGGCCTGGCGCCATTGCGCGGCCAGGCGTTCGCGATCGTCAGGGTGCAGGGCCTCGAGCCAGTCTGCGGCGCCGTGCTCACCGGCGATTGCGCCGGTATAGTCGCGCCACTGCTTGTTGAAGTAACCGCCAAGGCGGTTGCCGAAGCAGATCAGACCCGGCAAGTCGTCTACGATTTCGCTGTAGAGGTCGATCGGATTTTTGTTATTGGTCTGCTCGGGCAACAGGCTCATGCGGTATTTCCTCGGAAAATTACCCATATTCTTGCTCTATAGCAGAGCCTCTTTCAATATAGTCTTGCCAATGAAAATGGGAATAGCCAGCGGGCGCGGCTAAAAATCGGCCTGGTAGCATGAAATAGATTACGCAAGAACGCATTAGGAATACTCCTGTTATTTATAAGCCCCTCTTATATTGCATCGAAAAATAAGTGCTCCGACCAGGCGGTTTAATAACCGCAAAAAAGTAATCAAACCTGATGTTTCTTTTTGAGGAAATGTTCAGTCTTTCTGCTGCTCTTTCACTCGTCATACCGCCTCTCTTATGCATCATGACTGACAAAATCCGCATGCCGGGCGGTAAAAAGCGCCATGTTATGCCCGGTTCAGCGGTGGCCGACGCACCTGTCGCCGACGTTTGCGGTGAAAGTTATGATGCAAATCAAGAAATGTTTTGTTTCATCTGTTGACACTTTACTTACGTATAAGATAGCCTCGCGAATGAAAATCATTAACAAAACTGGATAATTAAGCGAGATGCACCCACAGCCTGATTCTCGCGCTTCGGCCGGATGGCCGAGCCGTGCCGGTATAACGGCGCCGGGTTTATCGCCGGCAAACGTACATTCGCCACCTGTCTGCACTTCTACGCCCTAAGCGTATGGCGTGGTGACATCTTCATGTCCGCACGCCCGAATTTTTATCACTCAGCCTGTTTTATGCGGCCCGCGTCGGGCAGGCATGCGTTATCTGTCGTTTCACGATCATAGGAGGTTTCAGCGCGGTTAAAACGTCAGTTTTCTTCTGGGTATAAATAAACATGGAGCGTAAAATGATACTTAATAAAAAATTGAAGTTAGCGTATTGCGTGTTTCTGGGTTGTTATGGCTTGTCTCTTCATTCATCTCTTGCCGCTTATCGGGAACCAGGACAATTAGGTTCGCCCGACAGTTGGAAAAACGCAGAGTTTAATCGCCAATGGGGGCTTGAGGCTATTTCCGCCGAGTTCGCCTATGCCAGAGGCTATACCGGAAAGGGCGTGACGATTGGCGTTATTGATGATGCCATTCTCTCTCATCCGGAATTCGCCGGTAAACTGACGCGGCTGGATAACGGCAGCTATAATTTCTCGTATGATAAACAAGATAATATGTCATTCGGCACGCATGGCACGCATGTCGCCGGTATTGCAGCCGCCAAAAGAGACGGCTCCGGTATGCATGGCGTCGCCTACGACGCGGACATTATCGGCGCCAAGTTGAACGACTTCGGCAACCGCAACGGCCGCGAAGAACTGATCCAGAGCCCAGCCCGGGTTATCAATAACAGCTGGGGGATCCCACCGGCGGTCAGAAAGGATGCCAATGGCAACACCATTTGGCTGCCGAACGGGCGGCCTGACTATGTGGCGTGGGTGAAAACCGACGTCATCAATGAAGTGATGCGCAATAAGTCCAACCTGGAATGGGGCAGCGAGCAACCCGTGCCCACCGGCGGGCACAGCGCCATGGCGACGCTGCTGCGCGCCGCCAAGCATGGCAAACTGATCGTTTTCTCGGCAGGCAATTACAATAACTACAATATTCCTGAGGCGCAAAAGTCACTTCCCTATGCTTTCCCTGAGGTATTAAACAATTATCTGATCGTGACCAATCTGAGTAATAACGATAAGTTAAGCGTTTCCTCAACCAGCTGCGGACATACGGCCAGTTTTTGCGTGTCAGCGCCGGGCAGCAGTATTTACAGCAGCGTAGGGGAGCTGGTTTCCAATACCGGCGGGGCGGTGAACCGCGAAGCCTATAATAAAGGCGAGCTGACGGTTAAACCCGATTACGGAAATATGTCGGGCACCTCAATGGCGGCGCCGCACGTCACCGGATTTGCCGCCGTATTGATGCAGCGCTTCCCTTATATGAGCGCCGCTCAAATATCCGCGGTCATCAAAACCACCGCCACCGATTTAGGCGAGGCCGGCATTGATCATTTATTCGGCTGGGGCCGCGTCAATTTACGCGATGCGATCAACGGGCCGAAGATGTTTATCACCCAAGAGGATATTCCGCAGGAATTCTATGTGCCGGGTTCCTACAGTGAAAAACAGTTCGTGGTGAATATCCCCGGTCTGGGGAATATCGTCGAAGCCGGAACCCCGGTTGAGCGGCGTTGCACGTCGGGCGAATGCGACTTCGATTCGTGGAGCAATGACATCCGCGGCCACGGCGGGTTGACCAAAACGGGCGCCGGTACGCTGGCGCTGTTAGGCAATAATACTTACAGCGGTGACACCTGGGTGAAACAGGGCGTACTGGCGATCAACGGTTCGGTGGCGTCCAATGTCTATATCGAAAATAGCGGCACGCTGGCCGGCGACGGCACGGTGGGGGCGTTCAGAGCGGTTCGGGGCGGCAGCGTGACGCCGGGAAATGGCATCGGTACGCTGCACGTGTTGCATGACGCCGTGTTTGATCGCGGCTCGCAGTATAACGTGGAGGTCGCAGACAATGGCCGCAGCGATAAAATCGAAGCGCGGCGCGCTTTCCTCTACGGCGGCAGTGTGAACGTCAGCCTGGAGCACAGCAAAAACCTGCTGTCGCAAAATGAGGCGCAAAGCCTGCTGGGCAATAAATACACCATCCTGACGACGACGGATGGCGTGACCGGCCGCTTCGAAAACGCCAATCCTTCGTATCCGTTTGTCAACGTGACGCTGGACTATCAGGGCAATGACGTCGGCCTTGGGATCACGCGCACCGCCGCCCGTTTTGACAGCCTGGCCAGCACCGAAAACGAGAAAGCGGTCGCCCGGGCGGTGGAAACGCTCAACGCCACGGAACCGGTCACGGAAACGGCCAAACGCAGCGTCGCGGCGCCTACCGCTGAAGCGCTAACCGCACTGCAGGGCGTTGAAGGCGAGGCGACAGCCGTTACCGAAGCGACGAGCCCCGTGGCCGGCCATCCGGTTTATGAAAGCTTCCTCGGCTTCACTTCGGCCAGAGAATTGCAGCAGGCGACCCGTCAACTGTCCGGCCAGATCCACGCGGATATGGCTTCCGCCCAGATCAACGAAAGCCGTAATTTGCGCGATACCGCCACCGAGCGATTGCGCCAGGCTGAAGGCCGCCGCACCGCTTCCGATATCAAAGCGGATGATAATGGCGCCTGGGCGAAACTGCTGGGCAACTGGGGGCATGCTTCCGGCAACGACAACGCCACCGGTTACCAGACATCCACCTATGGCGTGCTGTTGGGTCTGGATAGTGAACTGTTTGACGACGGCCGGCTGGGCGTGATGACCGGGTATACCCGCACGTCGCTGGATGGCGGCTATCAGTCAGATGCTCACAGCGACAACTACCATCTGGGGCTGTACGGCGACAAACGTTTCGGCGCGTTGGCGCTGCGAGCGGGCGGCACCTATACCTGGCATCGCATCGACACGTCACGCTCGGTAAACTACGGCGCGCAGGCGGATCGCGAAAAGGCCCGCTATAACGCGCGCACCGGTCAGCTGTTTATCGAAAGCGGTTACGATTGGAGCAACGACGTGGTCAATCTTGAGCCGTTCGCCAACCTGGCGTACACCCACTATCGCAACGAGGGGATCAACGAGCAAGGCGGAGCGGCGGCGCTGCGCGGCGATAAGCAAAGTCAGTCCGCCACCGCTTCGACGCTGGGCCTGCGCGCCGATACGCAATGGCAGACCGACAGCGTGGCGATCGCGCTGCGCGGCGAGCTGGGTTGGCAACATCAGTACGGCAAGCTGGAGCGTAAAACACAGCTGATGTTCAAACGCAGCGATGCGGCGTTCGACGTGAACAGCGTCCCCGTTTCCCGTGACGGGGCGGTTCTGAAGGCGGGCGTCGATGTTTGGGTTAACAAAAACGCCGTGTTGTCCCTCGGTTACGGCGGGCAATTGTCGTCCAACCATCAGGACAACAGCGTCAATGCCGGTCTGACCTGGCGCTTCTGATAGCCGTTGATCCGTTTCACGCTACTCAGCCCCCATCGCAACGATGGGGGTTTTTTATGGGGCGCGCGGAAGCGACAGGCCGGGCGGCGGTGTCTTCACAGGATAAAGGCGCGTTAGAACAGGATGTTTCTAATTCTTTTGGTTAGAAAAATTGATGATAATCATCTGAAATGACTAAAAGGATTTAGGCCGAAACATGGAATTTCTCTTCATTTTATTATTTTTTACCTTATACATATCAATTGCCTGTGAGTATCACCGGCGCCGGTGGCGCGCGCTGTATCGCCGTAAGAGAAATAGAAGAAAAGGGATGAAAATGAAACGGATGGTTAATATTCTGCTGTTCAGGCAATAAACCCAAAAAAAAGGAGACGTCATGCAACGTCTCCCTCTAAATGCCCATTGAGCGCGGTGCGCCGCTTTATTTAACCGGCGTTCCGGCGATTATTTATCCAGCGCGTAGGCGATGACGTAATCACCGCGATCCGGCGACTGACGTGCGCCGCCGGCGGAAATGACGACATACTGCTTACCGGTGGTCGGCGAGACGTAACTCATCGGCGTGCCGCCGCTGCCGACCGGCAAGCGCGCTTTCCACAGCTCTTGCCCGGTGGACGAATCAAAGGCGCGCAGATAATAATCCTGCGTACCGGCGATAAACACCAGGCCGCCTTGAGTCGCCAGCGTGCCGCCCAGCGTCGGCATGCCGACCGGCATCTGCGCGCGCATTTTGATGCCGAACGGCCCGGTATCCTGCACCGTTCCTACCGGAACCTGCCACACCACTTTGCGCGTCTGCAAATCGATGGCGGAGAGGGTGCCGAACGGCGGTTTTTGGCAAGGAATGCCCAGCGGCGACATGAAGCGATTCTTATTGACGGCATACGGCGTGCCTTTGAGCGGGACCGCGCCCATGCCGGTATTCACGGCTTCACCGCCGTTGCCGGCCGGCGCGCCTGCGTCGGCTTTCTGCGGGATCATCTGCACCCACAGACCCAGACGCATATCGTTGGCGAAAATATAACGGTTGTTCGGATCGGTAGAGAGACCGCCCCAGTTCATGCCGCCCAGCGAGCCGGGGAAGCTGAGGGAAACGTCGGTGTCCGGCGCGGTGAACAGGCCGTCATAACGCATCGATTTAAAGCTGATGCGGCACATCAATTGATCGAATGGCGTAGCGCCCCACATGTCGGACTCGCTGAGCTTCTGCGCGCCAATCTGCGGCATGCCGACGGAGAACGGCTGCGTGGCGGAATATTGCTCGCCCGGAATGGTGCGGGTCTTCACCGGCAGTTCCTTCACTTCGGTCAGCGGTTTGCCGGTATGGCGATCCAGCACGAAGATCTGCCCGCTTTTGGTGCCGATAACCAACGCAGGGCGGGTGGTGCCGTCCTGCATCGGGAAGTCGAGCAGGCTGGGCTGCATCGGCAGATCGAAGTCCCACAGATCGTTATGCACGGTCTGATAGACCCATTTCTCTTTGCCGGTGGTCGCGTCGAGCGCCAGCACCGAGGCGCCGTATCGGTGATCCAGCGCGTTGCGGTTGGCGCCCCACAGATCGACGGAGGAGCTGCCCATCGGCAGGAAGACCGTGTTCATCGCCGGATCGTACGACATCGGCGCCCAGGAGTTCGGGGTGCTGCGCACGAAGTGTTGATCCGGTTTCAGGGCAGCGTTCGGCTGCGGATTGCCCGGGTCAAACGCCCAGCGCATTTCGCCGGTGATCACGTTGAAGCCGCGCAGCACGCCGCCGGGCATATCGGTTTGCACGTTATCGGCAACGCGCCCGCCGACCACCACGGTGGTGCCGGCCAGCGTCGGCGCTGACGTCAGTTGATATTTAGGATCGGCGGCGTCGCCCAGACCGGCCTTCAGGTCCACCACGCCCTGGTTGCCGAAGTGTTGGCAGAATTCGCCGTTGTCGGCGTTAATCGCCATCAGGCGCGCGTCGATGGTGTTCATCAATATGCGTCGTTGGCAGCTGTCACCGGCCGCCAGCGCGACGGGCGCGGCGGGGGTTGAACCCGGCACGCTCGGCGCGGGCAACGGCTTGTTGACGTCGAAGTAGGCCAGGCCGCGACAGCGGTTCCATACCTGCGACTTGGCGTTGACTTCTCGCCGCCAAATTTCTTTGCCGCTGTCGGCGTCGACGGCGATCACATTGTTATGCGGCGTGCACAGGAAAATGCGGTTGCCGATCTGCAGCGGCGTTTGCTGATCTTCCGCGCCGTTGCCATCAGGGCTGATAGGGATGTCACCCGTATGGAACGTCCAGGCGACTTTCAGCTCCCGCACGTTATCGCGGGTGATCTGATCCAGCGCGACGAAACGGCTGCCGCCCGGCGTATTGCCGTAGTTATCCCAATCTTTCTGCTGTTGCGCTTTATCAACCGGGATCAGCGGCAGCGGCTGGCCGCTGAAGGCAACGGTGGGATGCGGCTGGAACATTTGGACAAAGGCGCCGACCATGCCGACCGCCAGCAAGGCGGAGAGCAGGTAAGCCGGCTTGGCCAACGGCGCTTTGCCTTCGCGCTTGCGCAGCGCCGGCCAGGTGAGGAAGGCCAGCAGCATCAGGCCGGTCGGCACCATCAGGCGGGAAATCAACGGCCAAAAATCAAAACCGGCGTCCAACGGCGCCCAAATGACGGTGCTGATGAACACCGCCAGGAACAGCCAAACCGCTGAGGACTTGCGGCGGAAAAACTGAATGGCCGACAGCAGGATGACGAGGCCGGCAATCAGGAAGTAGGCGCTGCCGCCCAGCGAGAGCAGTTTGCCGCCGGCGACGGTGAAGAACAGGCCGGTGGCGGCCAGGATGATGCCCAACAGGCAACACCACAGCGTAAGTTTTATGCCCGAACGTGCATTGGCATCTGACATTGAATAATCTCCAATAACATACTGATTCTTAAAGGTGAAAAGGTCGTTATTGGCGACTATTGTAACATTGATGGAGGTGCGCTTGTTAAGGATATGTAACTGCATTTATGAGGGAAAAGCCGACGTTATCGGCACAACCTCGGTTTGGCTTAGAGGAATATCCGTTTCTGCCAGTGTACGAGCTGCGCGGCAGGCAGAGAGGCAACCTGCGCCACCCGGTGGCGATTTTCCAGGGCGATTTCCCGGGCGCGTTGCAACGGCTCGGCGCTGAGGCGCTGCACGCTTTGCCGCAGCGCCTGTTGCGCCAGCGCCAGTTCGCCGGCGCCGAGGTGCGCCAGTTCATGGCGCATCTGCAGCAAGAATTCGTCGGTTAACTGCCGCAGCTGCGCAACGGCGAACGTCGGGGATTGCAGTGCAAACAGCAGGCCTTCGGCATCGGCGCTGCGATGAAAGGCGCATTGCACCACGTAACCCACGTTGCGCTCGACGCGCAACTGCTGGAAGTAACGCGGCGCGTAAAGCCGGGCCAGCACGCGCAGCGCCCAACGCCCTTCGGCTTCGTCGTTCGGCAGCGGGTAAAATTGCAGCAAGGCGTGTTCTGCGCCGCTTTCCGTCAGGGTGACGGGGTGGTGATGCAGAGGCGCCGGCCGCTGAGCCTCGTCGGTTATGGGAAAAGGAAAGTCATACAGCAAATGCGACAGCCGCCGTTTTAACTCGCCGTCGCCGCCGACCAGGGTGGCATGCCAGAGTGGGGCCGTTGCCGTTGATACGCTCAACGCCGCCGGCAATTGGGCTAACAGGCGGCGAATGGCGATATCGTTTTGCGCTTTGAGCTGCGCGTGGCGCAGGTTTCTCGCCGCCTCGTTGATGACGGCCGGCGGCAGCGCCGCCAGGGCTCGATTCACGACGTTCAGACCGTGGCAGATCAGCGCTGCGCTGCCCGCCAGCTGTAACAACCACACGCCCTGGTGGCGCTCGAAGCTTAAATGTCCCTCCCGATGGGCTAACTCGGCCGCTCCAGGGCGCAATGCCGCCTGCAAACCACAGGCCTGTTCTTCGCTGAGAGCGCCATGCGGCGATGGGCGCAGCAGCAGCACCGGCTGCGCTTCGTCGGGGTGCAGATGCCGCAGCGGCGCCTGGCCGGCCGGCAGGGGCGGGATCGGCAGCGCCGCCGAGGTGGAGAAAAAGCGGAAAGGATCTATTGTGGGCGTCGGCACGGTGCGGACGAAGGGCGCGAGCGCCAACGGCAGCCCTTGAATTTCACGCGTTTCACCGCCTCCCTCAGGCAGCATGGCCAGACGGCGATGCGGCGCGCTAATCAGCGCCGAAATATGCCGTGGCCAATCGTCGTTCGGCTCCACCGGCGGCAGCCCAAATGCTCTGGCGCGCAACTGATCGAGCGGCGCCAAACGGTGGAAATCGCGGTTTGCCAGTTGCCCGAAATGCGCAAGCTGAGCCGGTGTCAGCGCGATAAGCGCCTGCAACCAGGCCAGCAAGGCGCTTTCGATGTGGGCGGCTTCAGACGCCGAGCCGTGATTGACGGTAAAAATAAAACTCAGCAGGGCGCTGTTTTCAGCGCAGCGGGCGTAATCCAGCCTAACGGCGTCGGCCCACGCGTGAGCGCGCAGCCGTGCCAGCAGCCCGCCAGGGGCTTCGTCCAGCAATAAACGCTCCAGCCGCCGCAGCCAGCCGCGTGAACGGGAGTGCGGCAGGGCAAACACCAACCGCAGCTGCGGCGCGCCGGGGAGAGACAGCGTGTAATCTTGCCCGGCGGCCAGCGGCGGCAATGCCTCGGGCGGCGCGATGCTGCCCGGCGGCAAGGCGCCGCCGTAGCGCTGCGCCAGCGCATGCAACTGCTCGAGCGATTGCGGGCCTTGCAGCCACAGCGTGATGTTCGGCGCGCGGTAATAGTGGTGGTGAAACTGCCGCAGCACCCGCTGCAACGCGGGAATATCGCTGCCGAAAGCGGCGCGGCTGCCGATATGAAAGCGGTGCAACGCGTCAATGCCGCTGAACATCTGCCGCTGCGCCGCTTCGCAGCGGGTTTCAACGTCGGCGCGCAGCAGGCGATATTCGGCGTCGATGACCTCGATCTCCTGGGCGATTGCCTCAGCCGCCAGCTGTGGGACGGCGAGCATATCGATCAGCCTGGCCAACCCCTCCGCCAGCTGTTCGGCGCCCACCTCAAAGAAAAACGCGGTTTGCGTGGCCTGGGTCGTGGCGTTTAACCGGCCGCCGACCGCCGGCGTCCAGCCCATCAGCCCATCCTGCGCGTTAAAGTTCACGCTGCCGCGAAACAGCATATGCTCCAGCAGATGCGCCAGGCCCGGCCAGGCGGCAGGCGCCTGAAAGCTGCCCGCCTCGATGCGCACCAGCGCGGCGGCGGCCTCGGCGTCAGGGGTGCTAATCGCCCTGACGGCCAAACCGTTATCGAGCTGCCACGAGGCGGCGAGTGTCATCGTCAGCCCTTGAAGATCAATCGGGAGTTGGTCTGATTGCGAAAACGCAGCTGATCGATGCCGATCTGCGAGCGATTCGCCGCTTCACGCGCCGCCAGAATGGTGCCATGGTGCGGCGACTTGCCGCACACCGGATCGGCGTTGTCGGCGTCGCCGGTCAGCATGAACGCCTGGCAGCGGCAGCCGCCGTAGTCTTTCTCTTTCTCCGAACAGGAACGGCAGGGCTCAGGCATCCAGTCATAGCCGCGATAGCGGTTAAAGCCGAAGGAGTGATACCAGATATGCTGCAGATCGTGCTCCAGCACCGACGGAAAGGCGATCGGCAACTGGCGGGCGCTGTGACAGGGTAACGCCATGCCTTCCGGCGTCACGCTCATGAAAATAGCCCCCCAACCGCCCATGCAGCCTTTGGGGCGTTCCTCATAGTAATCCGGCGTGACGAACAGCAGGTTGGCCAGCTTGCCGTCGGCAGCCATGCGCTCGCGATAGCGTTTCACCACGGCTTCAGCATCGGCGATCTGTTCGCGGGTCGGCAGCAGGCCTTCACGGTTCAGGTGCGCCCAGCCGTAGAACTGGCAGGTCGCCAGCTCGACGTCGTCGGCATCCAGCTGGATCGCCAGTTCGATGATGCGGTCGATCTGGCCGATATTATGGCGATGCAAGACGAAGTTAAGCACCATCGGATAGCCGAGCGCCTTGACCGCCTTGGCCATCGCCAGCTTCTGCTGAAACGCCTTGGCGGAGCCCGCCAGCGCGGCGTTCAGCGTTTCGTCGCTGGCCTGAAAACTGATCTGAATATGATCCAGCCCGGCGTCGGCGAAGGTCTGCAGCTTTTTCTCGGTCAGGCCGATGCCGGAGGTGATCAGGTTGGTGTAAAACCCGAGATCGCGCGCGGCGGCGATCAGCTCGGGCAGGTCTTTACGCACCAACGGCTCGCCGCCGGAGAAACCGAGCTGTACGCTGCCCATCGCCCGCGCCTGGCGAAACACCGCGATCCATTGCTCGGTCGTCAGCTCTTTTTCCTGCGCGGCAAAGTCGAGCGGGTTGGAGCAATAGGGGCACTGCAGCGGGCAGCGATAGGTCAGCTCCGCCAGCAGCCAGAGCGGCGGATTTACCGCCGGCGCGCGTGGCTCAGTCACGGAAGGTCACCCATTTTTGTTCGTAGGCGCGCTGGAAAAACGCCAGCACGTCGTCCGCCAGCCCCTCGGCACCGGGGAAGCGGGCGTTCAGCTGCGCGATGATGCCGTTCAGCGTGGTGTTGCCGTCAACCAGCTGCAGGATGGCGGCGGCGCTGTCGTTCAGTTTGGCCATGCCTTCCGGGTAGAGGATCACGTGGCTGTTTTGCACCTGCTCCCATTGCAGGCGGTAGCCGCGGCGGAAGACGGGGGTGTGTTCAGGATTCAGTGTCATTACACCAGCCTCTGATTGTGCCAGACCCGCGCGGCGGTCACGCTGTGGTAAGGCGGGCGGTTCAGGGTATAGGCCATGCTCATGGCGTCCAGCATGCTCCACAAAATATCCAGCTTGAACTGCAGGATTTCCAGCATGCGCTGCTGTTTTTCAACGGTATCGCAATAGTCCAGCGCCAGCGCCAGCCCGTGCTCCACGTCGCGGTTAGCCTGGCCGAGGCGACTGCGGAAATAGCCGTAGCCGGCGGCGTCAATCCACGGGTAGTGCTGCGGCCAGCTGTCGAGGCGCGACTGGTGGATCTGCGGCGCAAACAATTCGGTCAGCGAGCTGCAGGCCGCTTCCTGCCAACAGGCGCGGCGCGCGAAGTTGACGTAGGCATCCACCGCGAAACGCACGCCGGGCAGCACCAGTTGCTCGGATAGCAGGGCGTCGCGCTGCAGCCCAACCGCCTCGCCGAGGCGCAGCCAGGCCTCGATGCCGCCTTCGCTGCCGCCGTAACCGTCGTGATCCAGAATGCGCTGCACCCATTTGCGACGGGTTTCCGGCTGCGGGCAGTTGGCCATGATCGCCGCATCCTTGATCGGAATGCTGGTCTGATAGTAGAAACGGTTGGCCACCCAGCCCTGGATCTGCTCACGGGTCGCTTCGCCGTTGTGCATCGCGATGTGATACGGGTGGTGGATATGATAATAAGCGCCTTTGGCGCGCAGCGCCGCTTCAAATGCCTGCGGAGTCAGGGGGAGTGGTTGCGTCATGGCGATTCCCTACAGTTCGATATTCATGCCGTCCCAGCTCACTTCGATGCCGGCGGCGCTCAGGCTCTGCCGTTCCGCGGAGTCTTCATTGAGGATCGGGTTGGTATTGTTAATGTGGATCAAGATCTTGCGTTTGGCGGGCAAGGTGCTGAGCAGGGCCGCCAGCCCGTGCTCTTCCGCCAGTGCCAGGTGCCCCATGTCTTTGCCGGTATTGCGCCCCACGCCGGCGTTGGCTAGCTCGTTGTCGCGCCAGAGCGTGCCGTCGATCAGCAGGCAATCCGCCCGGCGCAGCCAGGGCATCAAAGCCTCGTCCGGCTCACCCAGGCCCGGCGCGTACAGCAGACCGACCCCGCGCGCGGTATCTTCGATAAACAGCGCCACGTTGTGGCCCGGCAGCGGGCGATCGCGGTACGGCGAATAGGGCGGCGCGTTGCTGAGCAGCGGAATGGCGGTGAAGCGCACGTTTGGGCAGACCGCCGTGTGGAACGGTTCGCCGGGCGTCACAGGGTGATGGATTAACCCGCCGTTCCAGTGAGAGAGCATGGGAAACACAGGGAAACCGGTGCTGAGATCGTCGTGCACTTCGGGGGTGCACCAGACCTGATGCGGGCAGCCCTCACGCAAATTGAGCAAGCCCGCGCTGTGATCGATCTGGCTGTCGGTCAGCACGATCGCGCCGATGCCGGTGCCGCGCAGCACGTCGGGATTGTTCAATTCGGGCGAGGCCAGCAGCTGATGGCAAATGTCCGGGGAAACGTTGCACAGCACCCAGTTTTTACCGTCGTCGCTGACGGCGATGGAAGACTGCGTGCGGCGCGTGGCGTTGATGCTGTGGCTGCGAACGCCCCGGCAGTTGTCGCAGTTGCAATTCCACTGGGGAAAGCCGCCGCCCGCTGCCGAGCCGAGAACTTTTATCTGCATGTCTGAACCAGAAAAAGAAGGAAAGAAATGCCCGCGCGAAAGGCGGGCAGACAGGCGATTAACGGTTGGAAATGTACAGCGTCACTTCCAGCCCCAGACGCAGGTCAACAAACTCAGGTTTGGTCCAGGTAGTCATAGCGGTGCTCCTTTGCATGCATCGTGATAGTTCGAAGCCAATGAGAAAAATTCGCATTCGGCTGGCTCAATGTTGACGAAATGTGACGGAGATCGCAACCGTTAAAGCGTAACCGGGTTATTCACCCCAGGTGGCGGAGAGCACGTTCAGCCAGTTGCGCCAGGTCAGCTTCTCCAGCAGCCGGTCGTCAAACCCCGCCTGCTTGAGCGCTTGCGTCAGGCGCGGCAGGCCTGCGGCGTCCTCCAACGGTTGCGGTACGTTAACCCCGTCAAAATCAGAGCCAAATCCCACGCGATCTTCACCAAGTTTAGCGATCAAATACTCAACGTGTTTAACAATTTCTGTTAAGCCGGTCGTTGCACTGTCACGTTTTCCGTCAGCCCGCAGGAAGGCGGTGCCGAAATTGACGCCGACCATACCGTCGCTCTGGGCGATAGCGTCCAGCTGCGCGTCGGTCAGGTTGCGCGGCTGCGGGCAGAGGGCGTGGGCATTGGAATGGGTGGCGACCAGCGGTGCGGTGCTCAACGCGGCGGTTTGCCAGAAGGTTTTCTCGTTCATGTGCGAGACGTCAATCATGATGCGGCGCTGGTTGCAGGCGCGGATCAGCGCTTCACCGGCCGGCGTCAGGCCGGGGCCGGTATCGGGTGATCCGGGGAACGGCCCGCTGACGCCGGTGCCGAAGGCGTTCGGCAGATTCCAGAAGGGCCCGATGCTGCGCACGCCCAGCCGGTAGAAGGCCGCCAGCTGCGTCAGCTCCGCATCGATCATGCCGGCGCCTTCAATATGCAGCACCGCGGCGATTTGTCGGTTGAGACGACACTGTTCTATCTCGGTGGCGGTGCGACAGATGCGCAGTTGCCCCTGAGAAGCCTGCTCCAGCTGCTGCAGGATGGCGATTTGCCGTTCGGCGATCGCCAGCGGATCGAAGGTGGCCTGCGCCTCGTCCTGCGTTTGGTGGCGCATCTGGGCGATATAGCTGACCGGGGGAATAAATACCGCGAACAGCCCGCCGAAAAATCCGCCGCGCCGCATGCGGGCGAAATCGAGGTGGCCCGGCGTGACGCGGGAATAGAAGGCGGTGGCCGGATCGTCGTCATGCTGCAGCCACAGGTTGAGCAGCAGGTCGTTATGGCCGTCGAACACGGGCCAGAGAGGGGGAAGTGTCATGGGCGCTTCACTGAGTCAGGCATCGTGAACGCTATGTTCTCCCATCGCGCGAGGGGGAACAACCCTCGCTCAATGGGGATTTTAAAGCCGAATCGACAGCTCGACGTCATCCGCGAACGGCGTGGAGAGATAGCCCGACGCTGGAGCGCGAACCCGCGCCAGGTAATCCGGGCTGTCATCGGCGTTATCGGCGACGATCAGCGCGCCGGGCCGCAGACGGTTCTCAAGCAGGTCGAGTATATCGGGGTAAAGTCCCTTGGCGCCGTCGAGCAACAGCAGATCGACCGTGGCCGGCAGATCGTCGCGCAGCGTTTCCAGGGCGTCGCCGACGCGGATCTCCACCAGATCGACGACGCCGCCTTCAGTCAGGTTGTTGCGCGCCTGCACCGCTTTGCTCGGTTCAAACTCGCAGGTAATCAATCGGCCGCCGCCATTATCGCGCAGTGCGGCGGCCAGGTGCAGAGTAGAAATGCCGAACGACGTGCCGAATTCGACGATGTTTTGCGCCCGGCAACCGCGCGCCAACATATACAGCAATGCGCCGGTTGCCGGCGACACGGCCAGCGGGAAATCCTTCAGGCGGTGGTAGAGTTCGCGATACTCGGTTTTGCTCTGCATCAGCCGGCTTTGCTCTGCGTCCGGCACGTCGCGGAACAGGGCGGCAAGCGCCGGCGAGCGGCGGGATGCCTGTTGAAACAGGCGGCTTAGCAGCGGCGCTAAGGGGGCAGTGGTCAGGGTACTCATGGCTAATTTCCTGTCGTAAATGGAGCGCGTTAGCGCATGCCGCTATAATATGACGAACTATTCGTATTCCTCTATTCGCATTGGCCGTCCGCTATGACTGAACGCCGCAGTAAGCAAATTTCCTCGAGAAAACAACCACAACAGGCGCGATCTGCCGAACTGGTTTCCGCCATTCTGACCGCTGCTATTCAGGTTTTGGCGCAGGAGGGGGCGGCACGTTTCACTACCGCCAGAGTGGCTGAACGTGCCGGCGTCAGCGTCGGGTCGCTTTATCAGTATTTCCCCAACAAGGCGGCAATCCTGTTTCGTTTGCAGAGCGACGAATGGCGACAGACCACCGATATGCTGAGCCGTATTTTGGCCGACCGCGAGAAAACGCCGTACGAGCGCCTGCGGTTGCTGGCGCAGGCATTTATCCGTTCGGAATGTGAAGAAGCGCAGATGCGCGTAGCGTTGAATGATGCGGCGCCGCTTTACCGAGATGCGCCGGAGGCACAGGCGGTGAAGGCGACCGGCAAGGGTATCGTGCAGGTTTTCATGTGCGAAGCGTTGCCTGATGTGCCGCCGTTCACTCGTCGGTTGGCGGGCGATCTGATCGTCGGCACGTTGGGGGCGGCGGGCAAGCAATTCTCCGAAACGCCGCGAACCGATACCGAGATCGCGTCTTATGCCGATGCGATGGCGGACATGTTCTGCGCGTATTTAGCCGATTTAAACGGGCGTGTGGCGCGGTAAGGTTCTTTGTGACATTGTCACCCACTGCGCGCAGTGCCTATACCCGTTGGCGACAAACGGCCAGCACCAGCTGCCGCAGCCAACGGTGATCCGCCTCGGCGTCCAGGCGCGGGTGCCACATTTGCGAGACGGTAATGGGCGGCGTTTTCACCGGCAGCTCGAAGACGCGCAGCGGGCCGTCGGCCGGTTGGGCCTGCAGGAAGGAGGCGGGCAACAGCGCCAGCAGGTTCGAGGCCTGCGCCACCGCCAGCGCGGCCGGGAAGCTCGGCACCACGGCGGCAATCTGGCGCGTCAGCCCCAGCTCCGCCAGCGCGGCATCTACCGGCCCGAGGATGCGCCCGCTGCGCGAGGCCACCACGTGGCCGCAGGCGGCGTAGTCGGCGGCGCCGATCTCCGGCTGTTGCGCCAGCGGATGCGTGGTTCTCATCACGCCAACGAAGCGATCGCGAAACAGCGCCTGCAGGCGGATTTCCGGGCCCATGTCACCCAGTACGCCTATCTCCAGATCGACCAGACCTTCACGCAGGGGGCGGTCGTTTTTCTCCGGCTTGGGCGCAAAGCGCAGCCGCACTCGCGGGGCCTGTTCGGCGGCGGCGGCGATCAGCACCGGGCCGAAGGCCTCGACAAAGCCGTCGTTGGCGCGCAGCGTGAAGGTACGATCCAGCGCGGCGGGATCCAATGTCCCCTGCGCCGGACGCAACACGGCGTGCGCTTCGAACGCCGCGTGCCGCGCCCGCTCGCGCAGCGTTTCGGCGTAGGGCGTCAGCACCATATGACGGCCGGCACGCACCAGCAGGGGATCGCCGGTCGCCGTGCGCAGTCGGCTGAGGGTACGGCTCATCGCCGAGGCGCTTAAACCGAGACGTCGCGCCGCGCCGGCAACGCTGCCCGCCGTCAGCAGCGCGTCGAGCGCGATCAGCAGGTTGAAATCAGGGTCTGTCATGCGTGCGCATCCTGTCGTGCTGAATAGGGGGAAGGCGTTCGATGCAGTTTGTGCGTGCTAATGCTGCATCAGTCGCCATGCATTATGCCTGAGCCTGTTTTCGATGTGCCATGACTTACCGCTAAAAAACCGGAGGGAGACTGGCCCGTTTGTCGTCTGAACATGGCGATAAAGGCGGAAGGATCGTTATACCCCAGGGTAGAGGCGACATATTTGACGGCTTTCCCTTCCTGCAACAGCCTCATCGCCATGAGGGTTTTGCTTCTCAGCTTCCATTCATTGAAAGAGATGCCGGTAGCGGCGAGAAATCGCCGCGACAGCGTACGCTCACTCAAGCCCAGCATGCCCGACCATTGTGCCAGCGTGTTGAGATGGTGCGAGGCGGCGCTCATCTTTTCCGTCATGATCTTGATAACGTCGTCGCTGCCGAGCGGCAGATAGCTGTCAAAACGCTCCGACAGCGCCAGCTGCTCAAGCAACGCGGTTACCAACGTCTGGTCCTGAGACGTTTGCGGATAGCCAATGTGCCTTTCTGAAAAATCGGCCAACACCGCTTTGGCGACCTTATTCAGCCGTAGGGTTTGCGGTTTGCTCGGTAAAGATTGGCATAGCGAGGGACTGACATGAAGAATGACATAGTTAATTGCACTCTTTGCGACGGATTCATGCTCGGTATTAACGGGGAGCCAAATGGCATATTCCGGTGTGGATAAATAAATATTGTTCTCAATTTTTATTTCCACCAACCCCTTCATGGAATACATCAGTTTACCCCAGGGCAACGCCTGTAAAGGGAAATGCGTTCCTGCCGGCCAGAATTTATTTCTGAACCAAATCGATATTGGGGCTTCGCCGGTCAATTCTGATGATTTCATCGCTCATTCCTGTCCGCTCATGGCTGCGCCTTCCTATTATAACAATAAGTTGTCTGATAATCGGCATTTCTATTCTTTGGGGAAAACTTATTCTGGGCAGGTCATCCCCTGGATAAAGGTAACAATATGTACGGTAAAATCATTGATCTTTCGGTGCCGCTGATGAGCGGGATCGCCTCCGATCCGGAAAGTTTTCTGCCGGAAATCGAGTATGTTGATAACAAGCACGGAGCGTTGCAACTGGCGGAATCCTTTCCCGGTCTTGATCCCCTGGCGCTGCCACGCCAGGAGGGTTGGGCGGTGGAGTTCGTCCGCATGAGCACCCACGCGGGGACGCATATGGACGCCCCGTATCACTACCATTCGCATATGGACGACGGCTCTGCGTCAAAAACCATTGATGAAATACCGCTGGAATGGTGTATCGGCCCTGGCGTCAAATTGGATTTTCGGCATTTTCCCGACGGTTATGTGGTCACTGCGCGTGATATTGAGAGTGAATTAGCAAGAATAGATCATCCGCTCGCCGTCGGCGATATTGTTCTGGTCAATACGGCGGCCGGTGGGCGTTACGGTAGTGAAGATTTCATTCATCGCGGTTGCGGCATGGGCCGTGAGGCGACGTTGTATCTTACTGAACGCGGCGTCAGAGTGGTTGGCACCGATGCCTGGAGCTGGGACGCGCCATTCAGCCATACGCGCACCAAATTTGAACAAAGCGGCGATATTTCGCTTATTTGGGAAGGGCACTATGCCGGCAGTAAATATCCTTATTGTCAGATTGAAAAGCTGTGCAATCTTGAATTGCTGCCGCCCTGCGGATTTAGCGTGATCAGTCTGCCAGTCAAGGTTTATCAGGCTTCCGCCGGATGGGCGCGCCCGATTGCAATTATCGAAGCTCAAGCGGGAGAATAAGCGATGGCCAGAATAAAACTGCCGGCAGTGCGTGAATTAACGGCTGAGCAACAGCAACAATATGCCCGTTTTCCCGCCAATCTTACGCTGGGTCTGTTGAAAACCAGTCGCTCGGCGCAGGGATATCTTTCCCTTGGAGCTTCTTTTCCGGCCGGGCGACTGTGTGATAAAGATCGGGAAATGATCATATTAAGGGTTGGCGCGTTAAGCCACAGCGCTTATGAGCGTATGCAACACTATCCGCTGGCGATCCTTGCAGGGTGGCACGATGACGATATCAAGAAAATAGAGCAGGGAGTTGGCGTCGATGCCAGAGGGACGGCCATCTTGCATTTTGTCGATGAATGTGTGAAGCGGGTGAAGGTTTCTGCCGAAACATTTAACGCGGTCAGACATTACTATGATGAGGTTCAACTTGCTGAGCTGTCATTAATTATTGGGCACTACATGATGACGGCGCGTTTTTTGGAAACTCTGGAAATCGAGCTGGACGAGCAAGCAACGTCGTGGGAAAACATGTCTACGGATTGAGTGCGTGCATGGCGTGAGCGCAATAAAAAAGCCGATAACCTGGGGGTTATCGGCTTTTAATGCGCAGTGGCGGAGGGTTACGCCGGCAGCTGCTGCGCGGTTTTCTCGACCAGCGCCAGCAGCAGCTTGATGTCTTCCAGCGTTACGATCGGGTTCAGCAGCGTCATCTTCAGGCAGGTTACGCCATCGAACTCGGTCACGCCGACGTTGGCGCGGCCCGACTCCAGCAAGGCGTCACCGATGCGCTGGTTGAACAGCGCGACGGCCGCGTCGCCTTTCGCCGCCAGCGGCGCCGGACGGTAGCGGAACAGCACGCTGGCCAGCTGCGGCTGCATCACCAGTTCCAGCGATTCCTGATCGGCGATGTAACGCGCCACCTGTTGCGCCAGCGAGACGCCATGATCGATGATCTCGGCATACTGCTTCTGCCCCAGCGCTTCCAGCCCCATCCACAGCTTCAATGCATCGAAGCGGCGGGTGGTCTGCAGCGATTTGGAGACCAGGTTCGGCACGCCTTGCGCTTCGTCGAATTCGGAGTTCAGGTAGGCCGCCTGATAGCGCATCAGCTCGTAGTGGCGCTCGTCTTTCAGCAGGAAGGCGCC
The DNA here is from genome assembly GCF_052168895.1 of Serratia sp. CY37869. NCBI lineage: Bacteria > Pseudomonadati > Pseudomonadota > Gammaproteobacteria > Enterobacterales > Yersiniaceae > Serratia > Serratia sp. CY37869. Next base: position 1,568,358 of record NZ_JBJNLU010000001.1, on the reverse strand, counting down.
GCAGCTGATGGTCTGGAAGAACTGCTTATGGAAGTCCAGGGTGATGGAGTCCACCAGCTCCAGGCCGTCCAGGTAGTCGCGGTACTGCTCGGAGAGCAGCAGCGCGCCGCCCCAGGCCGCATCCACGTGCACCCAAATTTTCTGCTCCGCCGCCAGCCGCGCGATATCGCGCAGCGGGTCGATCGCGCCGGCATCGGTGGTGCCGGCGGTGGCGACGATCGCCATCACCTGCTCGCCGTTAGCCTTGGCCTGCGCCAGTTTTTCCGCCAGATCGTTCACGTCCATGCGGGCGAAGCGATCGGTTTTCACCAGCGTGACGGACTGGTAGCCGAGGCCCATCAGCGCCATGTTCTTCTGCACCGAGAAGTGGGCGTTTTCAGAACAGAACACTTTCAGCTTGCGCAGATCGCCCACCAGACCGTCCTGTTGCACGGAGTGGCCCTGACGCGCGAAGAATGCATCGCGCGCCAGCATCAGCCCCATCAGGTTGCTCTGGGTGCCGCCGCTAGTGAACACCCCGGCGTCGCCGGGCTGGTAACCGACCTGGGCGCGCAGCCACTCGATCAGCTTCATTTCGATCAGCGTGGCCGACGGGCTCTGATCCCAGGAGTCCATGCTCTGGTTGGTGGCGTTGATCAGCACTTCAGCGGCCTGGCTAATCACCAGGCTCGGGCAGTGCAGGTGCGCCACGCACTGCGGGTGGTGCACCGACAGGCTGTCTTTCAAAAAGTACTCGATGGCGCGCTCGATCGCCGCCTGGTTGCCCAGGCCTTGCGGGGTAAAGTCGAGCTGGATGCGCTCGCGCAGTTCGGCAACGCTTTTGCCCTGATACATCTCGGGCTGTTGCAGCCACTGCACGACGGCTTCACTGCTCTGTGCGATCGCCTGGCGGTAAGCCTCGGCGCTGTGCGCCGAGGAAGCCAGAATCGGGTTTAACTTGGACATCGCGGTCATTCGCTCCAATCAGACTGGCTTGACGCCGGCGGCCAACAGCGCCTGCTCAAATTTATCCAGGAAAATACCCAGCTCATCATTGGTGATCAGCAGGGAAGGCAACAGGCGCAGCACACAGCCATTGCGCCCGCCGCGCTCCAGGATCAAGCCGGATTCGAAGCATTTTTTCTGCAGCAGCGCGGACAGCTCGCCATCGGCCGGGTAGCAGCCCATGTGATCCTGCGCTTCGTTCGGCTTGACGATCTCGATGCCGATCATCAGGCCCAGACCGCGGACGTGCCCAATCACCGGATAACGTTTCTGCAGCTCGGCCAGCTTGCCTTTGAGCCATTCGCCCTGAGCGGCCACTTTGTCGGCGACCTTATGCTCCTTCAGGTACTGCAGGGTGGTCAGCCCGGTGGCCATCGCCAGCTGGTTGCCGCGGAAGGTGCCGGTGTGGTGGCCCGGTTCCCAGGCATCGAACTCTTTTTTGATGCCCAGCACCGCGAGCGGCAAGCCGCCGCCGACCGCTTTCGACATCACGATGATGTCCGGCTCGATGCCGGCGTGTTCGAAGGCGAACAGCTTGCCCGTACGGGCGAAACCGGCCTGAACTTCGTCGATGATCAGCAGAATGCCGTGTTCCTGCGTCACTTTGCGAATGCGCTGCAGCCACTCGGCCGGGGCCGGGTTAACCCCGCCTTCGCCCTGAACGGCTTCCAGGATCACCGCCGCCGGTTTACGCACGCCGCTTTCCACGTCGTTGATCAAATTATCGAAGTAGTAGGTCAGCGCCTTGACGCCGGCTTCGCCGCCGATGCCCAGCGGGCAGCGGTATTCATGCGGATAAGGCATGAATTGCACTTCCGGCATCATGCCGTTGATGGCCGCTTTCGGCGACAGGTTGCCGGTGACCGACAGCGCGCCGTGGGTCATGCCGTGGTAGCCGCCGGAGAAGCTGATCACGCCGGAACGGCCGGTGTGTTTTTTCGCCAGCTTCAGCGCGGCTTCCACCGCATCGGCGCCGGACGGGCCGCAGAACTGCAGGCAGTACCCTTTGCCTTCGCCCGGCAACAGAGAGAGCAGGTAGTCGGAGAAACGATCTTTCAACGGGGTCGTGAGATCGAGAGTATGTAACGGCAAGCCGCTGGTAATGACATTTTGGATGCTTTGCAGGACGTCGGGGTGATTATGTCCAAGAGCCAACGTTCCCGCCCCGGCCAGGCAATCAAGATATTGATTATTCTCAACATCAGTGATCCAAACGCCCTGGGCTTTCGCAATTGCCAACGGCAATTTGCGCGGATAACTCCTAACATTCGACTCAAATTCGGCTTGACGCGCCAAATAGGTTTCATTGTTTCCGTTTAATGAGTTTGCAACTAAAGTATCAATACGGACTTTATCCGTCATCATATCTCTCCTACAACCGAAGGTCTCAAGACGCAACGATTGAATTAATGAATTAGAAAAGTAACTGCCTTGTGAAAAGCGCGACCAATATATGGCTTTTTCGCCTGGGACTCAATAGCCGATTTTGTTTTGAATTGTTTAGTTTTTTCTTAGGCTCATCAATATGTTGTTGATTTGTTGACCGTTGGTTTTACCGGCAAAAAACAACATTTCTTTAACATTGCGTAAAAATCCTTTTCTGCTTTCCTTTGGCTGCTTCTTTAATGCATTTATTATTAAGGTGAATTTCCGATTAATAACATAAATAGAAAATAGCGGCTTATTTTCATCTATTCACCACCTTAAGTCCTATAGCGGTTATATACACAAAATTTGTGATGAATATAAGCAGCCGAGCGTTAAAAGCGCAGTATCCAGAGTGGTGATTTCTTGCAGATTTTACGTAGCGCGATCAAAACAGCGGGATTTTTGTGCGGCGCCGGCGTGTCTGCCAGCGCCGCGGTCATTAACGTTGCCGTAACCAGGCATGATAGCGCCGCAGAGTGCGGCGGGTGCGCCACCGATCGATGAGCAGCGACCACAGCGGGGAGTAACGCACGTTGCGCGTCCGATCGCGGCTCAGGGCGTGCATGCGGCGCTTGATCAGCGCCATGCGGGCGAGCAGCGTCAGCGTTTTGTCGCGCCATTTTACCGGTTCGGGCAGCGCATGAGGGGCTTCGCCGGTTTGCCAGCGGCGCGGCAGATCGGGAATTTCCGCCATGGCGGTGGCGATGCCGACCACCGCGACGCCGCTGTTCAGCACCCGTTGCGCCACCGACGGGCGGGCGATGCCGCCGGTGGTCATCACCGGCATGCGCGCTACTGCGGCGAGATCGCGGGCGAAGGTCAGAAAATAGGCTTCGCGCGCCAGGGTGCTGTCGTCTGCGGCTTCCCCCTGCATCGCCGGGCTTTCATAACTCCCGCCCGACAACTCCACCAGATCGACCGGCAGTTCGTTGAGCATCAACAATACCTGTCGGGCCTCGTCCGGCGAAAAGCCGCCGCGCTGAAAATCGGCTGAATTGAGCTTCACCGCCACGCAAAAGTCTGGCGAGACACGCTGGCGCACCGCGCGCACCACCTCCAGCAGCAGACGGGCGCGATTCGCCAGTTCGCCCCCCCAACGATCGCTGCGCTGGTTGGCCAACGGCGACAAAAACTGGGAGATCAGGTAGCCGTGCGCCGCATGGATCTGCACGCCGGTAAACCCGGCCTTTTCGGCGGCGTGCGCGCTGGCGGCGAAGCGGGCGATCACCTCGGCAATCTGCGTTTCACTCATGGCCTCCGGCTGTGCGAACGCCTTGCTGTACTTGCCCATCGCCATCGGGATGGCGGAGGGCGCCCAGGCGTTGCCGCCCATGTTGGCGATCACCTGACGGCCCGGGTGGCTGAGCTGCATCCATACCTGCGCGCCTTCCTGGCGCGAGGCCGCCGCCCAGGTTTTGAACGCCTCGAGCGGCGTATCCTGTTCCAGCACCACGCCGCCGGGGCCGGTCATGGCGCGTCCGTCGATCATCACGTTGCCGGTGATGATGAGGCCGGCGCCGCCGATACCCCAGTGGCGATACAGACGCCATAGCGCGGGGCCGGGCAGTTGGCCTTCATCGGCCAGATTTTCTTCCAACGCGGCTTTGGCCAAACGGTTGGGTAAGCGGCTGCCGTTGGGCAGAATAAGCGGGGTAAACATCGGGTACGTTCCTGTCGCAGGGGGAATGGCGCTATACTAGGTTTAAAGTTAACTTTAAGGTCAATAGGGCATGAAAATCGGAGAGTTGGCGGAGCGCGCCGGCATGGCCGCCTCGGCGATACGTTACTACGAACAGCAGGGTCTGCTGCCCAAAGCGGTGCGCGGCGTTAACGGATATCGGGTGTATAGCGAAAGCGCGCTGGAGCGGCTGCACCTGATCCAAATCGGCCAGAATCTGGGGTTCTCGCTGCAGGCGATCCGCGGGGTATTGGCGCTGCAGGGCAGCGCCTATCAGGATGGGTTGATGCAAGGCGTCGACAGCCGGCTGGCGGAAATCGAACGGATGATGGCGACGCTGAACGAGCAGCGTGAGACGTTGATGGCGACGCGGCGCATTCTGTTGGAATCCGGCGTGGCGGGATTATGCCGCGCAAAAAATGAAAAACAGGCCGGTGCGTGGCCGGCCTGCAAAGATTAACGGTGTTTAAAGGCGGCGCGCCCGGCATATACCGCCGCGCTGCCCAATTGGTCTTCGATGCGCATCAGCTGATTGTATTTTTCGATCCGCTCGCCGCGGCACGGCGCGCCGGTTTTCACATGGCCAGCTCGCATCGCAACCGTCATATCGGCGATAAAGCTGTCGACGGTTTCGCCGCTGCGGTGTGAGATAAAGGCGCCCCAGCCATTTGCCTGGCAAAGCTGCACGGCGGCGAAAGTTTCGCTCAGCGTGCCAATCTGGTTCAGCTTGATCAGCGCCGCATTGGCCAATCTTTCATCAATCCCGCGCTGGATGTATTTCACGTTGGTGACGAACAGATCGTCACCGACCAGTTCCACCTGATCGCCCAGGGCGTCGCTGAGAATGCGCCAGCCCGCCCAGTCGTCCTCGGCCAAACCGTCTTCAATCAACACGATGGGAAAATCTTGCACCAGCCGCTGGTAATAGGCCGTCATCTGTTCGGCATCCAGTTCAGCGTTTTCGCTGCGCAGGCGGTATTTGCCGTTGGCATAGAATTCACTCGAGGCCGGGTCCATGCAAATGGCGATATCGTCTCCCGGTTGATAACCGGCTTTCTCTATCGCCTGCACGATCAGCTCCAGCGGTTGCCGGTTCGAGGCAACCGCCGGCGCAAAACCGCCTTCGTCGCCAACGCCGACCGACAGGCCTTTCTCCAACAGAATTTGGCGCAGCGCCTGATAAACTTCACTGCCCCAGCGCACGGCCTCGCGCAGCGACGGCGCGCCCAGCGGCGCTATCATAAATTCCTGAAAGTCCGCACCTTGCCAGCGGGCATGCACGCCGCCGTTGATGATATTCATGCAGGGCACCGGCAGCAGGTTGGCGCCGAGACCGCCCAGATAACGATACAGCGGCAGCTGCGACAATTGCGCCGCGAGGCGGGCGGCGGCCAGAGAAACGCCAAGCAGGGCGTTGGCCCCCAATCGGCTCTTGTTCTCGCTGCCGTCCAGTGCGATCAACCGGCGGTCAATCTCCCCTTGTTGGCGTACATCTACCCCGCGCAGCGCTTCATTGATCGCCGTTTTGACGCTTTGCACCGCCTCCAGTACGCCTCTGCCGCCGTAACGGTGCGGATCGCCGTCGCGGTGTTCCACCGCCTCGCGTGAACCGGTGCTGGCGCCGGAGGGAACCGAAGCCCGTGCCACGACGCCCGCCGCAGTCATTTCAACTTCGACGGTGGGGTTGCCGCGCGAATCCAGAATCTCTCTGGCGGTTACGTTTTCAATTTCATAGCTCATGGATGATCACCTCATTCTAGGGAGTGGGCACGTGCTTTATCAGCACGTCGATCGACAAATGGTTAATGAACTCGAAGCCGAAGGAGGCAAAGACGCCGAACGGACGGTTCTGATGGCCGAGCAGCAACAGATCGACGCCTTCACGGGCAATCAGGGCCTCGATGTCTTCGAAGCGGTGAATACTGACAATTGCGCGCACCTCCAGGGGGATTGTGCAGTCTTCCACCAGCCGGCTGAGCATGGCTTTGGCAGCGATCACCTCGCTGGACTGGCGATCTTTGGTTTGTGCATCGCTGAGGTAGTCCAGCTCGGCATAGTCGGCGCTGATGTGCGCCACGGTAATGCGCGTATTCATCTGCTGATTGAGGCGTTCGGCATGGCGTAACAGCAGCCGGCCGTCGCGTTCATCCTGCACCAGCAGTAAAGCATGTTGATAGAGCGACATGACTTATCTCCCTGCGTTAGCAATCTGTAGGGTTAACCACGGTAAAACCTCTTTTTTCCGGCTCGTCATGCCGGGCAGCGACACCTGCCGAATGGCCAGCACCCGGTTCGACGAGAAATACAGGGTAGAGCGGTGGCGGGTGATATCGGTAACCAGCAGCGCGGCCATCTCCAGCCCGGCCTCCTGCTTAGCCTGCTCGAGCGCCTGTTGCAGCGCGGGCAACAGCGGATCGATATCGCTCATAGCCCGCACTTCTATCTGCGACAGCAGCAGCGAGACGCTATGGATGCGGTAATTCTTGGCGTCACGGTGCAGCAACTGCGGGGCGGATTGCCCCGAAAGATCGGTTTTGGCGGCAAGCAATCCGGCGGTGAAGGCGTCATAGTCAACGTGAGAGATTGCGCATAACCGCGCGACCGCCACCCGATCCTGTTCGGTGGCGGTCGGTGCGCTCAGCGCAACGGTATCGCTCAAAATCGCGCCCAGCAGCAGCGTGGCCTGGGCGGAAGAAAGCGGCATCGGCGTATCTGACGTCAGTATGGACAGGATCACGGTGGCGCAACAGCCAACGGCGCGGATCCAGACATCGGGCGGGTTGCGGGTGATCAAGGTGCCCAGCCGGTGATGATCGATAACGCCGACCACATCGCTGTCGGGCAATGAGGCCGGCCCTTGTTCGACGTCGGTAAAATCCACCAGCCAGACTTTGCGGTCACGGAGATCGTCTGTCAGCAGCGCAGGCGCTTGTACGCCGGCGGCGGCCAGTATGTAGCGGGTTTCCGGCGTCAATTCGCCAAGGCGGAAAGCGACGGCCGGTTTGCCGAGGTGATTGAGCCAGTCCGCGACCACCAGCGCGCTGCAGATACTGTCGCTGTCGGGATTTTTATGGCCGAAAACGTACAGCGGCATTTCCCGCACGGCGAGATCAGGCTGGGACGGAAAAGGGCTAATACGTGAGATTTCATTCATAGCGACTCCTGACATACCTGCCTAAAAAATAAAGCGAAGTTGTATATCAGGCGTCATCATCCGGTTCGAGCGAACGCGGCGGTTGGGAAAGGTGGAACACCATCACCTTGTGAACGACTGTAGCGCAGCGCGGTGGCAAACGCAACGCCCGGCAAAGCTGGCGAGAATGCATAATCGGATTGATACTGAGTGAGTCTATGATGGACAAGGATATTTGCCGCTAACCGACGGATAGGCTGAACGGAATCACGCCGGCCGGCTGCACCGGATCCGTGGGTGTCACAATGGGAGTCAACATGCTCGAGCCATGCTTCCCCGAAAACGAAGCCGAACGCCTGTCGGTATTGGATTCGCTGAACGTGCTGGATTCGAACTCAGTAGAAAAGCTGGATCGCATCACGCGGCTGGCTGCGAAATATTTCGGCGTCACCATTGCGCTGGTGTCACTGATCGACCGCGATCGTCAATGGTTTTTATCACGTTATGGCCTGGATGTCCGGGAAACGCCGCGCAACATCTCGTTCTGCGGCCATGCCATCCTGCAACGCGAAGCGCTGGTGGTGCCCGATACCGCGCAGGATCCGCGCTTTTTCGATAACCCACTGGTGGTCGGTGGCCCGCGCATCGGCTTCTACGTCGGGCAACAGCTGCTGTCCCTCGACGGATTGCCGCTCGGCACGCTATGCATTATCGACAGTCACCCGCAGCCGTTTCCTCAAGATAAACTGGCCGACCTGCGTGACTTCGCCGCGGTGGTGGAAGAGTATCTGCAGAGCATCGAACGCAACGTCTATACCGAAAACCTGAAATCCGATCTGCAGCGCACGGAGGCGTTATTCGAACAGACTTTCTCTCAGGCGGCGGTGGGCATGGCGCTGGTTTCGCTGCAGGGGTATTGGCTGCGGGTCAATCCGCGCATCTGTGAAATGCTGCAATACTCCGAGCGCGAGCTGATGGATCGCACCTTTCAGGACATTACCTATCCGCTCGATCTCAACACCGATCTGGAAAAACTGCAGCAGTTGCTGAGAAACGAGATCGACACCTACTCGCTGGAGAAACGCTATTTCCGCGCCGATGGCACGATCGTATGGGTGGAACTGACGGTGGCGCTCAATCGGCTGCCGAACGGCAAGCCGGATCATTTCATCTCGGTCATCGTCGACATCAGCGAGCGCAAGGCGGCGGAGGCCGACCTGTATGCCTTGCAGCATGAGCTGGAAGAACGCGTCGAAATTCGTACGCATGAGCTTAACGTAGTGGTCAAACAGCTTAACGAAGAGATAGAAACCCGGGTGCTCGCCGAATCTCAGCTCAGTGCGGAAAAAGAACGCCTGCGCGCCATTACCGACAATATGCCGGCGTTAATCAGCCAAATCGACGCCAATGAACGCTACCTGTTCGCCAATAGCGCCTATAAGACCTGGTTTGGTCTGGAAGAGGCCAGCCTGCAGGGCATGACGGTGCGCGAGTTCATGGGGGAAAGCGTGTATCAGATGGCCCGGCCGATGATCGCGCGGGCTTTGGCGGGCGAAATGGTCAGCTTCGAAAACGAATTGCAGACCCAGCAGGGGCTGCTGATGATCCATACCACGCTGGTGCCGTGCGAGGCTCAGGGCTTTTACATTCTCTCCATGGATATCACCGAGTTGAAGCGGCTGCAGCAACGATTGGAATATGACGCCACGCACGACATGCTGACCGGGTTGACCAACCGACGCGCATTTCTGCGCCGGTTGTCGGGCACGTTGCAAGTCTGCTGTCATCAGCGGCAGATGGCCCTGTTGTTCATCGATCTCGATGGTTTTAAGGGCATGAACGACAGTTACGGCCATGACTTTGGCGATCTGATCCTGAAGACGTTCGCCAAATTGCTCAGCGCTTGCGCCGACGAACGGCACAGCGTCTCGCGCCTGGCCGGCGACGAGTTCACGGTGATCCTGTGGCCGCTGACAGCGCCGCGGCCTGAGGTCAGCGCGTTTTGCGAAAAGGTGTTGGCGGAGCTGGCCGGTATTTCGCAGATCGGTCAGCAGAAGGTCTGCCTGTCCGCCAGCATTGGCGCCGCTATCTCTGCGAGTGGGGACGTGACGCCGGAAATGCTGCTGGCCAGCGCCGACGGCGCGATGTATCAGGCGAAATCCGCCGGCAAAGGCACTTACGCCATCTGTGAGCTATGAGCCAATGTTACGACATCTCAGTAAGAACGAAGACGAGCGCCTGGCGGCCATCGATGCGCTGGCGGGGTTGGGCGCCGGCCATGACGACGCGATCCATCAGGTGCTGACGATCACCCGCAAGCTGTTACAGGCCGAGGGCTGCCTCATTTACCTGCACGGAACGCGCAAGATTTGGATCCGCGAGCACATTGACGTCGGGTTCGAGGAGATCGATTTCGTCAGCCCCTTGTTCAATTTCGTTCGTCTGAGCGGCGAGGCGTTGATTTGTCCGGACACCCATGCGGATGAACGCTTTGCCTCGGATCCCATGGTCAACGGCGCCGCGGCGATCCGCCACTGCGCCGCCATCCCGCTGTGCACCCGCGAAGGCTATACGATCGGCGCGTTCTGCCTCGTGGGTTCGCAGCCAAAGCATCTGACTCGCCGTCAGGTCGAACTGCTGCGCAGCATGGCCACCATCGTCGGCGAGCTGATCGAAGCGCAGAGTGAGATCGGCCTGGTCGATGCCATCACTCGCTTGCCCAATCGACAGCGGCTGATGGGGGAACTCGGCAATTTACTGGACACGGGCAAATACGCGTTATTGCTGTTCGATACGATAGATATCCAATACGCCTACGAGATGGCGCGTTCTTTCGGCCTGTCTACGGTAGAGTTACTGCTGGGGGATATCAGCCATTTCCTGAAAGAGATGTTTCTCAGTGAGCGCATGCTGTACAGCATCGCGCCCGGACGTTTCGCCGTCATTATCGAGGCGCAGCACATGCCGCAGGCGAAGCGCGATCTGTTGCGTTGCGCCGACCGTTTGCATCACGAAGTGAGAGGCGCCGTGCCGCTGCGCCTGGAGCTTAATGCCGGTTATGCGTTGTTTTCCGCGCCGCATGCCGATCCTCCCGAGATTTTGCGCCAGGCGACCAGCGCGCTGCATGATTCGATCGACGAGGGGCGAGCCGTCTCCCTCTATAGCGAGCCGAAGGATGCGGCGCGCAAGCATAATTTCAATATTTTTAATGAGTTGGCGCAGAGTCTGAAGGAAAATAATCGCGGGCTATTTTTGGAATACCAACCGCAGATTGATTTGGCGAGCGGCAGGATCGTCGGCGCGGAAGCATTGCTGCGTTGGCTGCATGAACGTTGGGGGGCGATCCCGGCGGGGGAGTTCATTCCGCTGGTGGAAAATACCTCGCTGATCAAACCGTTGACCGAGTTTGTCATCGCGCAGTCGATTGAACAGTTGTTGTTGATGCGTGAAGCGGGGATCGCGTTTCCCATCTCGATCAACGTGACGGCCGGCAATCTGGCCGAGCGGCACTTTGCGGCGCGGTTGAATGAAGCCATCACCCGGCGCGGGCTGCAGGCGGGGGACATTGAGATAGAATGCCTGGAGTCGCAACGCATTCAGGAAAGCAGCGCGGCGTTGGCCTGTCTGCATGCGCTCAAGGCCAACGGGCATCGCATCGCGCTGGATGATTTCGGCGCCGGCTACAGCAATTTAAACTATCTGCGCCATATCCCCGCCGACGTCGTCAAACTGGACGCCTCCCTGATAAGACTGCTGAAGAGCGATGCGGAAAGCCGCATCATCGTGCAAAGCATCATCGATATGCTGCATAAACTCAACTATGAAGTCTTGGCGGAAGGGGTGGAAGACCTGGAGTCACTCCACTACCTGACCGAGTATCGGTGCGATGTCGTACAGGGCTTCTATTTTTCACCGGCGGTGACGTTGGAAAAGCTGTGCGCGCTCGTCGACATTCACGGGCAGCAGCGGCGAAATGCCTGAGGCAGCGCCGCTCATGGCGCGCCAACCGGAAATCGCCGGCGATTCTCACCCAGGCGCAGGCCATGACTGTCCGTCAATGTCGTCACCCGGTCAGGCCTGGTAAGTGCGCAGCCAGGCGGCGAATGTTCTCACGACGTCATCGTCCCGGTCGCGCAGCAGCAGAGAATAGACGCCGGTTCGGATGGTCAGCGTCGGGAAAGGCGACACCAGTCGGCCGGACGACAGGTGTTTGGCGCAGAACAAATAAGGCACAACGGCCAGCCCCAGGCCGTCTTCGGCCGCCTGAATGGCGGCGAAGGTATGATCGAGCGTGAGCGGCGGCGGCGAAGCGTCCAGCGCCGTCGGATAAGCATTCAGCCAGCTGCGCCACAAATCTTCCCGGGCACGGATGCGGATGGCGGTATGCTCGCCAAGCGTGTCCGGCGCAATGACCGGTCTGGCGTGCAAATAGCTCTGGCTGCAGACCAGCAGGCTGTCTTCCTGCAGGAAAGGGATCGCTTTCAGCCCTGAGAAGTGCGCGGGATCGCGTCGGATCGCCACGTCAAACGGCGTATTGCGATCGACGGCGCCGATGCCGGTGGTGATATCAATCGCGACCCCCGGATGACGCTCATTGAATGCCGCCAGCTTCGGCATCAGCCAGTGCATGGTGAACGTCGGCAGGCTGTGCACCACCAGCCGCTGCTGGCCGGCGCTCGCTTTCAGCGCGCTCTCCGCAGCAAACAGTTCGCCGATGACCCGGGACGCGGTGCGGGAAAAGTTCTCACCGGCCTGCGTCAGCCGCACGGATTTGTGTCCGCGATAAAACAGCGTGATCCCCAGCTGTGCTTCGAGACTGCGAATATGGCGGCTGACCGCGCCGGTGGTGAGAAACAGCTCATCCGCAGCGGCGCTGAAGCTGCCGAGACGGGCGGCGGCTTCGAAAGCGGACAGGTGCGGCAGGGAGTGGATTTTTTTCATAGGTTGAGTCTAGCTCAACCAAATGGGGGAAGAAAGATCGTTTGTCAGCCTTTGATTTTGCTCACTATGATGAGGCATCTCCTTCTGATTGCTGAGTTTATGATGCGGATCTTTTGGCTATCGGTCATGCGTGTTAATGGCGTTATTCTCCCCCTGCGGTTGGCAGGGAGGCGGCGCTGAAATGCGGGCTTTTTATCTGCTTTGCGTGAGCCGGGCGGGTCTGTGTCTGGGCACCATGATGTTCGCCGGCGCGCTGCCGACCATCAGGAGCGAGTGGCAACTCGACGCCGCTTCGGCCGGCACAGTGCAGACGGTGTTCAGCCTGACCAACGCCCTGGCGTTGCTGGTGGCCTCCTGGTGGTGTGATTCGTTGGGCGCCCGCCGGGTTTATCTGCTGTTCTCCTGGCTGGGCGCCGCTGCGTTGATGCTGTTCGCCGTATTTGCCCATTCTTATCTCAGCGCGTTGGTGTTGATGGCCTTCGTCGGTTTGACGCAGGGCGGGGCTTATACGCCGGCGCTGCTGTTGGCGATGGGGATGAACGGTCCGGCGCGGCGCGGTTATGCCATCGGCATGGTGCTGGCGGCCAGTTCGTTGGGGTATTTTCTGTCGGTTTTCATCGCCGGTTGGAGCGCCATGCGCTGGGGCGCCGGCGTGGCGTTTTCTCTGTGCGCCGCCGGTGCGTTACTGGGAGCGCTGGCGGGATCGTTGGCCCTGGTCGGTTATCGGGAACCGCAGCCGCGCACGCTGGGGAGGAAGACGAAACGTGAGAGCTATGCTATCACCTATGCGACCCTGCTGTTGCTGATCGGGTATATCGCCCACAGCTGGGAGCTGCTCGGCAACTGGGCCTGGGCGCCCAGCCTGGTCAGCGAGGCGTTGAGCGGTTTCTCTCTGGATCCGCTCAGCGCCGGATTGATCGTCGCGGCGGTGATCCACCTGGCCGGCATGATCGCCACGCTGATTGTCGGCACCGTTTCCGACTATTTCAATCGCGCGTCGGTGCTGATGTTTATGGGCGCCGCCGGCGCGTTGGGTTCGCTGCTGATGGGAGGGTCGGCGAACTGGGGGCCGGGCTGGACGCTGCTGCTCGTCAGCATCGGCAGTTTCTTTATTCTCGGCGACTCCGGCGTGCTGTCGGCCGCGATGGCGGACAACGTGCTGCCGCAACAGCTCGGCAGCGTGATGGGCTGGCGATCGTTGCTGGGGTTCGGCATCGGTTCGTTCGCCCCTTTCTCCTTTGGCGTGGTGATGGATACCACCCACAGTTGGGGCGCGTCTTATGCCGTATTGGCCTGCGGCGGCGGGGTAGCCTGTCTGGCGGCCTGCTTGCTTTGGCGACAACATTTGAAATGAGGTACGGACATCATTAAATGAATGGAACATCATCACGCATTGTTATCGTGGGCGCCGGGATTGTCGGGGCATCGATCGCCTATCATCTCGCGCGTCAGGGGCAGCGCGTTATCGTCGTTGAGCAGGCGCATCCCGCGGCGGGGGCCACAGGCAGCTCGTTCGGCTGGATCAGCGAAGGCGTGCCAGAGGGCGCTCCCGACGCGTTTCTGCGGCGCGAGATCGTGGCTGACTGGGTGCGGCTGACGCAGGAGATCCCGGAATTGTGGGTGAATTGGTCCGGCGCGCTCAGCTATGGTCAGGCGCCGGCGACGCAAAACCCCGACAATCGGCGTCTGTCCTCCGCCGAGGTGATGGCGCTGGAGCCGTCGCTCGGGCTGCTCGATAGCCAGGCCTATTTTGCGGCGCGCGATGGCGCGGTCGATCCGCAAGAAGTGACACAGCGGCTGCTCGAACGGGTAGGCGCGTTGGGCGGCGAGTTGCTTCTGGGACGTGCGGTCAGCGGATTTCTGCGCGAGGCCGGTGGTCAGATAACCGGCATCGTTACCGAGGAGGGCGCGATCGCCGCCGAACGGGTAGTGCTCGCCTGCGGTACGGGGATCTCGGCGCTGCTGGACGGCAGCGAATTCTCGTTGCCGATCGAGGCGTCGCCGGCAATTTTGTTGCGCTATCACGCGGCGGCGCAGGCGGTGAACACGCTGATTGCGGGCGACGACATCGAAGTGCGTCATGCGCAAAATGGCGATCTGCTCGCGGCGGAGGATTATCCTGCGGGCGGCGATGTCAAACGCGTGGAAGAGGACGCGCGATCGGCGATTCAAAACCGCCTGCACGGCTCGGCGCCATTGCAACTGCAGGCGTGTTCGGTGGGGCTGCGCCCCAGGCCGCGCGACGGTTATCCCATCCTCGGGCCGCTGGGCGTCACCTGTCTCTATGTGGCGGTGATGCATCCGGCCGTGATGTGCGCTCCGACGTTGGGTCGGCTGGTCAGCGACGAGCTGTTGCACGGCGTTAATCCCGCCATTCCTCACGGTTACCGCCCGGCGCGATTTATTGATGATGGGGGTGAAGGGGGGGATATCATCGCGATTGCCGGTCGGTTCGCGCTGGATACCGCGCAGCCGCCGCTCAGTCTTTATCCCTATGCGCCGGTGTATAAGATAGGGGAGCACGTCCTGAAGCGCACCCGTCCGACGTCGGGCGAAGCCCAGGCGCTGGCGGCGTATCTCACCGCGTTGCGTCGTCAGGGCGTTGACGTCGTGGCGCCGACGGCCTGTCCGCAAGAGATAGCGGGCAGTATGTGGGTGGTTTATCCCTTTGTGGCGGGAGAAAAATATGCGGGCCGCGATGAGCAGATTATCGCGGCGGGCAGGCTGTTGGGAAGGATCCACGCGTTATCTTCGGCAGACAATAACGCTGGGCTGGCGGTTTATGACGAGTATGCACTGACTGAAGACGATATCTCAGCGGATCTGGACGAGATCGCCAGTCATGCGGCAAGCCAGGGGCTGACGCTCGACATCGAGGCGCTAAAAACGCGTATGCTGCAGATTGCCGGGCGGCAGACGGCGCTTAGCGCACGGGATCTCCCTTGCGTGGAAACGCCCTATGACTTTAAAGCCGATAATCTGATTTATGTCGCGCAGGATAGGCCAGTGCTGATCGACCCCGATAACGCGCTGTTTTTGCCGCGCGTGTTCGATCTGGCGCTGGTCCTGCTGCTGTTCCACAACGCGCTGGACTCGGCGCCCGACCGCGTGTTCACCGTACGGGAATGGCGGCTGTTTTTGACGGGATACGGTGAGTCTGTCGCGTTGACGGCCGGCGAAGTGCAAAGCTGGCATCAGGCGGTAGAGCATCTGTTTCTCGACGAAGTCCTGTGGCTGATGGCGGACTTTGCCGATGGCTGGCGCGATCCTCGGCAAACGGCGCTGTTCTTCTCTCTGATCGGGCTGCTGGATAATCTTTCCGACTACGGATTAACACCGTAATGCGCTCAACGTTGCAGTGGTTTTTTGCGCCGTTGGCGAGGCTCTTATATATTTATTAGCATGCCTGAGGCAGGTTAGGCATGAAGCGGTGGCCGTACAGGCCGCTGCAAGCACGACAGTTAATCCGTTCGCCAAGAGGCTGCGAGACGGTGCTTTCGGTAGGGACAGCCGCCAAACGTTTTTACGGCGACCGAAGGCGGAGCAGCTACTCACAGGTCACGAGGACACTTACCATGCATAAGAGAACACTGGCGTCACTGCATTACGAAAACATGCCTTACGATGGGGTGCGCTTTCATATTTTGAAACGGGAGACGCCGGGCCATACGGCGTTGCTGAAGTTGGATGCGGGCAGCCGACAACCGGCGCGTTTTCATCCGGGATGGGTGAAACTGATGGTGCTGAGCGGTGAACTGAAGGTTGACGATCAGACGCTGCAACCTCATGAGATGTTAATCATTCCTGCCAATACCGCCTATACGGTAGAGGCCATAACGGAAGTGATTTGTCTGGCGATTTCCGAGCTGGACGGCGCCGAACTGGCCCGTTGACGTATTGACAAGAAGGGATAGCGGAGAGCCTAGGCGCTCTCCCTATCCCTTCAGCATTGAGCCGCCCCCCAGGCTAAGCTACCTGCTGACTAGGCATAAACCTCCTGATTCAATCCACCGCGCTTTCCCTTTCCATCACTTTCGGCCTCCGTCGCCCCCGCAACGTTGCCGCCATTGTGCAGCGCATGCACAATGTCATCGCCCCGTTACCACGCAGAACGATGAAATGTGGGTGTCATAGTGAGTTTATTCGCATAAGGCCCCTGGTGTGGCTTGCGAGAACGTCACTATATGGAGGATCATGCGGCCTCTCTATCAAATAAAAGACATTCGCGTTATCAAAAGGGACAAACGACCATGGGATTCGAAGTCGACAACGCCGAAACGAAACGCATCAACCTGAGCAGCCACGAGAATTCCTCGTTCGAGGTGACAGGGCTGGTGAAACACTATCCGGCAGGCTTTGTCGTTCCTTTCCACTCGCATAAACGTTGCCATTTGCTCTATTCGCAACAGGGAGTGATGGCGGTCGAGGCGGGCAGCGGGCGTTGGATCGTGCCGCCAACCACCGCGGTCTGGCTGCGGCCGGGGGTGGAGCATCAGCTGGTCATGCAGAGCAATATCTGCGTTTACGGGATTTTTGTCGATGAATTCACCGCCGCGCGGTTGCCGTTGCGCGACGGCGTTTTGCAGGTGTCACCGCTGCTGCGGGAGCTGATCGCCCAACTGGCGACGCTGGCGCCCGAGGGCGAGGAAACCAAACGCCACGCGCTGCTCAGAGCGCTGTTCCTCGAGGAACTGAGCCTGCAGCCACAGCTGGCGCTGCATCTCCCTTGGCCGATGGAAGCGAGAATGGCCGCCATTTGCCGGCAGTTGGTCATCACGCCGGCCGACGATCGCGGCATTGAGATCTGGGCGGATTCACTGTCGATCAGCGCGAAAACCTTCCAGCGTCACTTTACTCAACAAACCGGCATCACCTTTGGCCAGTGGAAACAGCGTCTGCGGCTGCTGTCGTCCATTCCGCTGCTGTTAGCCGGCCACTCCATCATACACGCCGCTTTCGAAAGCGGTTATGAGAGCCACAGCGCCTATTCGGTGGCGTTTAAAAAACTGTTTGGCGTTTCGCCTTCGCGCTTTACGCTATAGCCGTATTGCAGAGCGCGCTTCTCCTATAGATTGAAGCAACCTAATGACGTATAAAGCAAAGCAGTCAACCTCCGAGGCCGCTTCCCGTGATAAAAATTGTCGTGTACCTGATTATCGCCGTGACGATCGCCATTATTGCGGCAAGAGTCATCTTTCGTTTGCCGGATATTTCGCAGCGTCTGCCGCAGGCGGCATTGCCGGCGGATCCTGCCGCGCTATTGCCGGCGCGAGCCGCCGAACAGATGGCGGCGCATCCCGGCCTGAGCGGCGTGGTGCCGCTGGTCAGCGGCCACGATGCGTTCGCCAGCCGCCTGGCGTTGGCGCGGATGGCGGAAAGGTCGATCGATGCCCAGTACTATATCTGGCATAACGACACCTCCGGGCAGATCCTGCTGAAAACCCTGTATGACGCGGCCCAACGCGGCGTGCGTGTGCGGCTGCTGCTGGACGATAACGGCGTCGCCATGGATGAGACGCTGGCGGCGCTGAACGCGCAGAAAAACGTCGAGATCCGTCTGTTCAACCCGTCTACCGTGCGTACGCCGAAGCTGGCCGGTTACGCCTTCGACTTTATGCGCATGAACCGGCGCATGCATAACAAGTCCTACATCGTCGACGGCGCCGTGGCGATCATCGGTGGCCGCAACATTGGCGATGAGTATTTCCAGGTCGGTGACGAGAACTATTTCCTCGATCTCGACGTGTTGAGCGTCGGCAGCGTGGTGGCGGAGACCGCCGATGTCTTCGATCGCTACTGGAACAGCGCCTCGGTATTCGGCGTTGAGCAAATTATCCGGGGCCAGGGCAACCTCTCGGCATTCCTGACGCAGGCCGCCGCAACCGAAACCAGCGAGCGCGCCCGTAAATTGGCGGTGCAGCTGGAAACCAGTGCGGTGCGCTTTCGTGATGGCGCCGTGCAGCCGGAATTCACCCAGGTAGAGCTGGTGGCCGACGATCCGGCGAAAGGATTGGGCAAAGCGTCGCGCGATCGCTTGATGGTGACGCAGCTGGGCAAGATCATCGGCGGCGTCAGCCGGCAATTGGATCTGGTCTCCGCCTATTTCGTGCCGGGGCGGGAAGGGGCAACCTTCTTTGAATCGCTTGCCAAACAGGGAAAATCCATCCGCGTGCTGACCAACGCAATGAACACCACCGACGTGCTGGTGGTCCACGCCGGCTACGCCAAATACCGGCGTGAGCTGCTGCAGGCGGGCGTCGAGCTGTTCGAGCTGAAGCTGCGCGCCGGGCAACCGACGGGGCGCAAGGAACTCAAGCCGCTGGGGCTGTCCGGTGCGGCGCTGCATGCTAAAACCTTCGCCATCGATGACAAACGGGTGTTTATCGGCTCGTTCAATTTCGATCCGCGCTCGGCGCACCTGAACTGCGAAATGGGATTCTTGATCGATAGCCCGTCGCTGGCGGCCGACACCCGCCAACTGTTTGATGGCCCGCTCGAATACGCCGCCTATCGGCCGGTATTGACGCCCGAAGGCAAAATGGTGTGGAAAGAAGCCTTCGAAGACGGCCACACCGAGGTGCACCAGCAAGAACCCGGCGCCGGCTGGGTAAAACGCATCGTTCTTACCGTGGCCGGCTGGCTGCCTATCGAGTGGATGCTGTAACGCCGGCGAAGGCCGTCGCCACCCGGTGTAACAGCCGTTGCAAGGGAACCTCGCCCGCGATGATTGCGATGAGGCGCGCATCCTCAAACAGGGCGAGGGAGGGCACGGACTTGATGCCGAACGCAGGGGCGACCGTCGGCGCCTGCGCGACGTCAATGCGGCCGAAGGCGATCTCGTTGGCGTGACGGTGCAGCTGTTCGACGATCCCCTGCATATTCTGACAAGGGCGGCACCAGGAGGCGGAAAAGTAGAGGATGGCCCGCTGCCCCTCGGGTTTGTCTGCGTCATAGAGGAAACGGGTCACCTCATGGGGCTCTGCCAGGTTCGTGATCGTCATGGCAGGCTCCTGACGATCTCTATCCCCATCCAAATCATCGTGACGATTTGCGTGAAAAAGAAAGCGAAGCGCCAGGTGGCGACTTTCTCCGTCTGCTCGAAACCGATGTGAACCAGGCTCTGCGCCATGCGCGCGCCGAGCAGGGCCAGAGACAAGACATTCAGCGTCGTGCTTTCCACCTGAAATACGGCTATCGCCACAACGAGGGCGGTATAAACCGGCAAATTTTCAATGCAGTTGCGATGCGCCGCAATGGCGCGCTGGTAGCCATCGCTGCCCTGCGGTTTGTTCGCTTGCCATTCGCTGACTGTGGCGCGGCCGGTTAAAATTCGGGACCAGCGATAAACGCCGACGGTGCCGAATAGAATCAATAATGTCCAGCCGGCAAACGCCAGCAACACCAGGGTTGGCATATTCATAACGCATTCTCACTTGTGTTGGGAAAGAGCCTGCGGCCTCAGGGAGAGCCGCTCGGCTTGAATACAAGGTTATATTAGAATTATATAAATTAGCAATATCTAATTTAATGGATGCTAATGTAATGCTGTGCCGGCGCCTGAAAGCCGCTATAATGCGGCTGAATGATGACGGGGCCGTGATTGACCATGAATGCAAAAGCTAAGCAGGATCCCTTTTTGAATGAAGGGGCGATTGAGGCCGCCAGGCTGTTGAAAGCGATAGGCAACGAACACCGTTTGCTGGTGCTTTGCCTGCTATTGAAACACGATGAGATCGCCGTGGGGGAGCTACAACAGTTGGTGCCGCTCAGCCAATCGGCGCTGTCGCAGCACCTGGCGAAAATGCGCAATGAAGGTCTGGTAACGTACCGACGCGAAGCGCAAACCCTGTTTTACCGCATCGATGACCCAAACGTGGCGAAAGTGATCGCCACGCTCAGAGAGATTTACGCGCCGAAGTGAGGGGGCCGGCGATCGCCGCTTTGACGCCGGCGGAGTGCGTCGGGACTAGCGCACTTCTCGCGTTGCGGCCAACAAGGCTTGTAACGAAGGCGCTTCGACCAGATTCTCGATGCAGGCCATCAGTTTTCGCGCATTGAGGCGTAATCCCTCACTGGGTGATTGCGCACAGCAGTGAAGAAATTTCTCACGAATATCCTGCATGTCGGCCGGATTCTCCGGCCAGCCGCGGCCAAACTCGGCCTCGAGCCGCAGCGTATCACCCTGCTCCGGCGTGATGTGTAGTTCGAAGCGGTCAAACCTATCGAAGGCATGTTGTTCATGAACTTCGATACGCTGCGCCAGAGCAACGACCGTAGGTTCTGTCGCTGAAGCCGCGCTGAATTCACGTGCGCTGGCCTGGCCGCGCAGCAGCGCGTTGGCGATGATGTAACGCGCGCTGAATTGCGCATCGATTTCGGCCGTTTTCTGCGGCTCGTATGGCGCGCCGCAGACCATGCGCATGGTCGGCGAGGCATGCAGAGTGATCTTCGCCCGTGCGGGATCGGACAACTGCCGATGCGGGCCGTCGTTCAACAGCGCTTCGGTCAGCGCCAGCAGAATGCTGCAGTGCGGGTAGAGTTTGAAACAGGTCGCTTCTTCACCCAGAAAGGCGGTGCCCAAGTGGTGGGTCAGCAATCCCAGGTCGGGTTCGCCCGGGGCATAGAGATTGAAAAATCCGTTCTCGCCGCTCAGGACGCGTTTAGGGCCACTTATTCCAGCCTGCGCCATTAAAACCGCTTCCAGCGCATGGCGAGCCACCAATCCCTGGCTGATACGTACCGCCAGCGTCTTGTCCTGATAGTGTTGGAAGGTGCCGATGCCAAAATCGAAAGCCAGGCCGATAGCGTCGGTAAAGGCGTGCAGGTCCAGGCGCAACAGGCGGGCGGCGATCGCTGCGCCGGAAAACAGGCCGAGGATGTTCGAGTCGAATCCGCGGTAGAAAAAGCCGTTCGCCTGCGCGGCGAGGTTGATGCGTTGAGCGAAGTCTTGCCCAACGGCCAACGCAGCCAAGGTGTCGAGGCCGGAAGCACCCGACAGTTCCGCAGCCGCCAAGGCCACAGGAATATCCGAGGAGCTGGGGTGCCAGCCAGGAGAAAGCACGTCGCAATAATCGAGCGCGCGAGCGCGTACGGCGTTGACAAACGCCGCCTGAGGCGCGGCGAGCCGCTCTTCGCTGCCGATAATGCTGGCTTCGGCGTTGCCGCTCCAGCGTCTGGCCAGCGACAGCGCCGCGTCAACGCCGCTTTGATCGTAGCCGGCGGCGAGACAGCCAAGATTATCCATGAGCCGTTTACACTGGAATGCCAGGACGGCGGGGGGAATCATGCACGCATCTACCTGCGAAGCGAAAGCGATCAATTCTTCGATCGGGTCGACCGATAATTTTGTCATGTTCATTCCTCGTTCAGTCGTTCAGGTGACTTGTTCAGCACGGCGTTTCCGGCCTGAGGATGCAGACGGAAACGCGGATGCAGCATGATCAGCAGCCACACGGTCATCACGATGCTGAGTAATCCGGCACACAGCATGGCGATCCCGAAACCATCGGCGAAGGCGCTGTGCGTCAGCGCTTGCATGCGGCTCGCGCTCAATGCATCAACGGCCGTTTGCTGTTGTTCGATGACCGCCGTCCGGGCGATTGCGGCGGCCTGTTCCACGCCTTGCGTTTGCAAAGCCGCAGTCAAGGTGGTCACCGCTTTCATGCTCATCAGCGTGCCCAACAAGGCGATGCCCAGCGTCATGCCGGTTTGTCGCAGCGCGTTCATCGTTGCCGACGCCATCCCGGAACGTTGCGGCGCAACGGTGCGCATCACCAAGGCGCTTGTCGCCGGCATGGACAGCCCCATGCCGAAACCAAGCAGGGCCAAATAGAGCGCCACCAGAGCGTAAGGCGAATCGGCGTGCAGCTGCGTCAGCAACAGCAGGGCAACGCCCATCAGGCCATAACCGACGATCATCAGCGAGTTCACGCTCAGTTTGGCGGACAGGCGGCCAAAACCGGAAGCGGCCAGCGCCATGGCGAGAAATTCCGGCGCCATGCGCCAACCGGTGTCGGCGGGGCTCCAGCCCTGGGCCTGTTGCAGAAATAGCGAGACGAAGAAGACGCTGCTGTAAGCGGAAAAACCGAGTACAAAAGAGGCGAGGTTATAGCCGCTAAAATCGGCGTTGCGAAACAGGCTCAGCTGCAGCAAGGGGCGTTTGACCCGCGTTTCCACCCAGAGAAACAGCGCCAACAGCGCCAGGGCGGCGTACAACGGAAAACGCGATTGCACACTGTGCCAACCGAATTCTCCGGCGGCAATCAGCCCGTAGGTCAGCGCGCCAAGCCACAAGATGCTCAACCCTTGCCCCAGCGGGTCAAGCGCAGCGTGCTCAGGATGCGAGCTTTCTCGCAGCCCCCAACCGCCCAATATCAACGCGACGATCCCGACCGGAATGTTGATCCAGAATATGCCTGGCCAACCGGTGGTATGCACCAGCAAGCCGCCCAAAACCGGGCCAATCACCAGCGAAAGGGCATTGACCGAAGACCAGATCCCGATCGCGCGGGTGCGCAACTGTTCCTCCGGAAAAGCATGAGTCAATAACGACAATGCCCCAGGGATAACGGCTGCGCCGGCGATCCCTTGTATCACCCGGCCCGTCAGCAGCATGCCGAGAGAGGAGGCGAATGCGCAAACGATCGAACCGACGGTAAACAATGCAACGCCGTACAGCCAAATACGCTTGCGGCCAAATCTGTCGCCCAGCGGACCGGAGGAAAGGATTAACGCGGAAAGGCAAAGGGCATAGGCGTCAACGACCCACTGCAGGCCCGACATGTCGGTTTGCAGCGATTCCAGCATCGTGGGCAGCGCCACATTGACAATGCTGATATCAAGCGACGCCATAAATGTACCCAGACAGATGGCGGCAACGAGCGAAATCCTGCGCATACCGGACATAGTGGGGCTCCTTATTGAGATGGGGGTGAAAGTGAAAACTATTCTCATCCTATATTATGACTGACCGTCGGTCAATGGAGCGTAAATATTGATTTCACTGAGATAGGCCGGCTGGTCAATGGCAACAACATTGGTTACGATGGCCGCTGGACTCCTAGTGGATGTTGATATGAAGACAAAAGAGAAGATGAAAGAAACACAGCCTCGAACCAAACCGGCGGAAGTGCGCTTGGATGAATTGATGGATGCGGCGCAGAAGCTGTTTATCGAAAAAGGGTTTGAAGCGACCACCATCAGCGATATCGTCCGCGACGCCAACGTCGCCAAAGGGACCTTCTACCACTATTTTCCGTCCAAAAATGAAATGTTGTCCGCTTTACGTATACGTTTCACCAATCACTTTATCGAGAAAATTCAGCTGGCTATCGATGAATGCGCGCCGGATGACTGGTTGGCGCGTCTGAGAGCCTGGTGTGATGCCGGCGTGGCGACCTATTTTGAAGGCATGGAACTGCACGATGCGTTGTATCACGATCATCATTATCATACCCGAGGCAATCAGGATCGTGATGCCGTGCTGGAGCAGATCCTGACGATTTTAAACGATGGCGCAGCGGCGGGCGCCTGGCGTCTGGAGAATCCGCATCTGACCGCCATCTTGATGTATCACGGCATGCATGGTGCCGTGGATGACGTCATGGTCAACCCCGACGCCGACCGCCAAGGGCTGGGGCCTGCGCTGGCGCAGGAATTCATGCGTTTGCTGGGATGTCGCTGATCGTTTACGGCGCCGCCTTGAGCGACACCCAGTAACCGGGCTGATACGGAATGGGAAGAAATCGGGCGAAGAGTTCAGCAAAAGTCGCTTCGGGATCAACGCCGGCAAACAGCGACGGATGGAACCAAGTGGCCAGACGTTCGATCGCGACGAAATTAAAAGGGTGATCGTAAAACGGGTGCCAGATGGCGTACGCCTGTCCGTTCTTTGCCGCGGCCAGGGTGCGATAAGCCGGGCGTCGCATCAATTTTTCCAGCCGCGTTTTTGCCAGCGTCAAATCTGCGCCTGGCCCAAGGTTGATCCAGTCACCGTGGGGCGAGTAATGACTCCAGTTACTGCCGGTCACGACGATTTTATCGGGCCGGGAAGCGATCACCGTTTCCTGACTCAATGCGCCGTAAACGCCGTGAATATGCGTCTGAGCCAAATTGAATCCTCCTGCGCTATCCACCATCTCGCCGTAGTTGCCATTGCCCCAAGACAGGCAGCAATCCTCGTATAATCCGGCGGCGCGCTCCATCATTATGCGTGGGCGCGGCGGAGCCCGTTTCATCAGCGTGTCGCGGATCGTATCGAGATGACGCTGGCGGAAGCGAATCAGGCTATGTGCACTTTGCGGATTATCAAACAGCTGCCCCATGATGGCGATGCTTCTGGCGCTGTTGTTCATCAGGCCGATGCTCATATCGACAAACACCACGGGGATGTTCGCCGCCGTAAGCTTAGCCATCAGGCCGCTCGTTTCCAGCACAGAACGCGTATTCGCGTTGAGCAACATGGCTTCGGGCCGCAAGGCGATCAACCTTTCCAGATCGAATTGCATTTGCTGCACGCCGGCGAAGGCCGGCAGCTTGGCCAGTTCGGGAAAATAGCGCAGATACAGCCGGTAGCTGTCCAGGTCGGCGGTGCGGAAATTGTCTCGCCAACCCACCAGTTTTTCCATCGGCGCGCGTGGGTTGAGCGCCGCGACGGTATAAAACAGGTTGCCTTCCGCCAGGAAAATACGCCGCAGAGGATAGCGTAAAGTCACCGTACGCCCGACGATATCGGTCACGATCTGTGTATCAGCCTGGGCGCGCAGAGAGCGTGAAGGCGAAGAAAGTGCCAGCAAAGCGGCCGCCTGAAGAAAACGTCGTCTGTGCATCAGAAATACCAGCTTATCGAACCGATGATGCGGCGTTCGATGCCGATGCTGCAGTAAGGCGCACTGGTGCAACTGGCGATGTAAGATTTGTTGGTCAGGTTGTTGACCGTCAGTCCCAGCTCCAGATTATACAGACGAGGATCCCAGGCACCCGGCGTATAGCGGACGGTCATATCGCCGAGCCAAACGGCGGGCACTTTGAAGGTGTTGGCGCCATCTCCCCAACTGGCCCCCAGGTAGCGGGTACCGCCACCGATAAGCAGCCCCTGCAGCGGCCCTTTAGTAAAGCGATAGTCCAGCCACATCGAGCCGGTCTGCGCCGGAACCCCCACCGGATGTTTCCCCTGCGTGCTATCGTTAGCCTCCGTCACGACGTTGTTGACCCAGGCATAGGACAGCATCAGATTAAGGTTATCGGTCACCGCCGCCCGTGATTCCAGCTCCACGCCGCGAGAACGCACTTCACCCGTTTGGGTGTAATAACTGGGATTAAGGGGATCGATGGTGTTCACATCGCGCTGCGTCAGTTGGTAGACCGCCAGGCTGGTCATCGTTGCGCTGCCGGGAGGCTGCAGTTTCATCCCCATCTCATACTGAGTGGAATGGGTTGGCTTGAACGGCGTGCCTTGAGCGTTTGTGCCGGTCAACGGATCGAAGGCGGTAGAGACGCTGGCCCACGGCGCCAGGCCATTGTCGAACGGGTAGCTCAACCCGGCGCGATAGCTCCAGGCTGCGTCATTGGTTTGCGTTTGAGTATGGGCCAGATTGTCACTGGTACGCATGCGTGACCAGTCATGACGGGCGCCCAACAACAAATGCCATCCGCGCCAGCTGGCTTCGTCCTGTCCGTATAAGCCCGTGCGCTGGAAGCGTTGCGTTGTCGACGTGCGTGAAACCGGGATAGGTTCGAATGAAGGGCGGTACTGTTCGGACCAGGGATCAAACGTCACGGTTTGCGATCCCCACCAGTCTTTATCCAATTTACCGGCCTGAAAGTCGATCCCGGCCAACCCCTGATGGACGATGGCGCCGGTAACGAATGACGTCTCGGCCTGATTATCCATCACGATACTGTCCGCCTGACTCGGTGCGTCCTGATAAACCGCCGTCAAAAGTCCCTTGTCCGGCGTGATGTCGCGCGTAAAATCGCGCCGCACCGTCGAGTCTACGTGGGAATAGCGCAGGTTTTGCTTTAGGCGCCAGCGATCGTTCAATTCGAATTCAAGCAGCGAGGTCATATCGTATTGCGTACGGCTCGAGTGCTCGTGCGCGGGATCGCTGTAATTTCTATCGGTATCTATCTTGCCGTGCGGATTGGGCAACAGCCCCAAAACCTGGGCGGGAAGGGTGTTGTAATAGCCTGATTGGGGTTCGCGAAGATAGTGAGCCAACACGGTCCAGCGCGTGCGATCATTGGGTTGCCAGGTGATTGCGGGCGCCAGAAAGAGGCGCTTTTGCCTGGTGTCTTCGATCTGCGAACCGCGCGTGGCCGCCAGGCCATCGAAGCGGTACACCCACTGTTCGTCATCGGTCAGCGCGCCGGTGGAATCGAGGCTGAGGGCGTGTGAGCGGTCATTGCCGACATCCCATTTAAGCTGATTCGACTCGGCGGTGGAAGGGCGTCGGGAAATCATATTAATAACGCCGCCGGCGCCCCCCTGGCCGTATAACGAGGATGAAGGGCCATGCAAGACTTCAACGCTTTGCACTCCCCAGGTTTCAATTTGCGGTCCCCAAATGCCGGTATTGCCGATGACGCGCAATCCATCCAGGTAGTAGTCGGCCTCAAAACCGCGCATTTTGGCGAAGTCCACGCCGCTGGAAAAGGCGCCGAAACGTTCCACGGCAACGCCGGCGCTGTAGCGCAACGCCTGGCTAACCGTGTCGGCCGACTGCACGTCCATTTGCTGGCGATTGACCACCGAGACAAATTGCGGCACGTCGACCAACGGTGACCGGGTTTTGGTCGCCACCGTCGCTTGCTGTGCGGCATAACCCTGTGGGGCATTGTCTGAGGAGGAACCCTCTGCGACCACCCAGATCGACTCTTCATCGGCCGCCAGGGTCAGGCAGGGCATCATGCCCAGCAATAACGGGCAAAGATAAGCCTTCCGCAGGCGAAATCCGTTGAATTTATTCAAAAAAAAATCCCTCTTTAAGTAAGAGTCTCGCTGCGAGGGCGGGAGTCTGGTCATCTCAGGCAAGCGTTAAAATACTCATTGACCGACTGACGGTCAATATGAATAATTATCAATACCATTTAACGATTGGATAACATTATGAAGACTCTGGATGATTTGTTGGCGCTGTTGGCTGAGGTGGGGGTACCTGAAGATGTGCTGCAAGAGGCGGATGGCAGCTGGCAGTTGCGTCAAGATTTAGCACTCAGTTCGGCGGAAACGGTGGCATTGCAAGCCCTGCTGAAAGCCCGCTGTGTTAACGCGCCATCGCTGTGGGGAGGGCGAGACTATTCATTAGAACAGCTTATTTCTGAAATGTCATAAGCAAGTATAAAAAAAAGTATTATTTATAATGTGTTGTTTATAAAGGAGATTAAAACGACATGATAGGGGTGAAACATAAGATCTACAAATAATTAACGCCAAGGTAATTGACTGACGGTCGGTCATGGTGTTTGATGTCGGCCAGAAAATGAAGTGTTTTTGAGTCCGTTTTGCTTTTCATTCTGAGCCAATACAGAAGTGATGGCGCCGCCTGACCGAGGTGCCGAAAGCTGTTTGTTTAACGAATTGTGATTGAGAAAGATAACAGTCAAACAGTGAGTTAACTCATTATGGAGTCGCTATGGTTAGTGTTGAGGATTCGATCAACCAACGTTTATTGCTGGCCCTTCAACAACATGGACAGCGCTCGGCGCTTTTTGAACACGGGGAGGTTTACACTTACGACTGGCTGAACGGTGCGGTGGCTTCAGCCGCTTTGAAGCTGTGTCAATTGGGCGTGGTGAAGGGCGATCGGATCGCCTATCAATTGCGCAACACCCGTGAAGCGGTTGTCATCATGCTCTCTTCGTTGATGCTCGGTGCGATCCCAGTGCCGATATTACCCTCTTATCGAGAAAAAGAGCTGAGGCACATTCTGCATCTGACGGCGCCAAAAGTATTTGCCCTGCAGCGAGGTTCCCGTCGCTATAACCCACTTGCCGCTTTGCAGACGCTGTTGGCCGAAGGTCTCAATATCGATGTGATATTGGTCGAAGACTACGATGACGCCGGGCACGACACTCGTTACCTAAACCTGCAACATTTCTGTTCGCCTTTGACGCCCGCGCCGCCACTTCACGCCGCCACCATGACGCCGTCGGATACCGCCGTCATGTTGCTCTCGAGCGGCACCACCGGTTTACCTAAAGCGATTGCCCGTAAAAATGGCGGCTACAGCTATATGATCGAGTGCGGCTGTGACGTGTTTGCTTTAGACAGCCATTCGGTCTATTTCGCCGCGATGCCGGTTTCGCATGGGTTTGTCATCAATTGCCCCGGTATACTCGGTACGCTTTCTCGCGGCGGCGCCGTTGCGCTCGCCGACGCCCCGTCGGCGGAAACGGCGTTGGACGTGATCGAGCAATGCGGCGTGACGCACACCACGCTGGTGCCTGCGTTGCTGTCTCAATGGAGCGAACTGCAGCGGCAAACGCCGCGCGACCTGACGTCTTTGTGGCATGTTCAGGTGGGTGGCGCCAGGGTGACGCCTGAGCTAGCGGCCTCCGCCTCCCGCAACCTCGGCATTACCCTGCAGCAGTGCTATGGCATGAGCGAAGGGCTGCTGTGTTTTAACTCGATTGACGATGATGACACTCTGCGATTCAGCTCTCAGGGCCGGCCGTTGAGCCCGCATGATGAAGTACTGATCGTCGACGAAAACGGCCGTCCTTTGCCCGTGGGCAAATCAGGCGAACTGATCACCCGCGGCCCTTATACGCTCACCGAGTATTACCAAAATCCCCAGGCTAATCGTAGCGCGTTTACGGCGGACGGCTTCTACCGTACCGGCGACCTGGCGCACGTCGATGCCGCGGGCAACATTTTCATCGACGGCCGCGTAAACGACTCGATCAACCGCGGGGGAGAGAAATTCAGTCCCAATGAGATAGAGGAGTTGGCTGAACAGCATCCTGCCGTGGTGCGAGCCGCCTGCGTTGGTATGCCGGACGATCTCTACGGTGAGGTGCCTTGTCTGTTTGTCACCAGCACAGATACCACTCTGACTCTCAGCGCATTGCGCCGCTTCTTTGAGAAAGAAGGGCTGGCGGCGTTCAAGGCGCCGGAGCGGCTGATTGTCATCGATACCATTCCGATGAAAGGGATCGGCAAGATAGATCGCGTGACGTTGCGCGACATGCTGCGCCAGGAACAGACGGTCAAAAATACGGCGGGGTTGAACTCATGACGCCATTGCGCACGTCTCTCGGTTGCGTGGTGAGGCTCAGCCGCCCATGCAGTTCACCGGTCAGCAAACAATTGGTCGTATTTCCACATGCCGGCGGCGGCGTTGCGTTCTACCAGCACTGGCGTGATCTGCTGCCGGACGAGGTGGATCTGTTCATCGTGCAGTACCCCGGCCGAGAAGACGCGCAAGACGCGCCGGCTTGGGAAACGGCGCAGCGAGCCATTACGCGCTGCGTTGATGCGCTGCATTCTTCGCTGGGCATCGCGCCGGTGGTGATTTTCGGTCATAGCATGGGCGCGCTGTTTGCCCTGCAGGTTGCCGCGGCGTTACAAGCGTCGCGTTTTAACATCGACGCCGTGTTGTCGGCCCAGCGCGCCCCCTCTGAACTGAAAATACTTCAACAGGAAAGCCTGCGGCAAGAGGTGTTGGGCGACATCCTGACATTCAGTGAAAGCAGCGGCGCACTGTCGCTGGATGAGATCACTCGCCCGCTTGTCACCCGCTTGATACAGCAAGATCTACAGCTGTTGGGCGCGCTCAGCGCAGAACCTTTGCCCGACATGCAGCCACGCATTTTGGGCGGTGATAACGATCCGTTGGTTAGCCGCGCCGCGCTGTCGCTGTGGGAAAAAGAACTCCCCGGCAGCCGGGTGCAATTCCTCGCGGGCGATCACTTTTATTTCGCGCAGGACACCGCTGCGTTTCTCCGCCAGCTGCTCCGGTAACGCTGGCTTATTTGTCAACGTATGGCTTTAAAGGAACCTCTGATGAATTTTGAGCTGTTTAACCCACAGGATTGCGCACCGGATACGGAGAAAGCCTTCGCTCTGTTCCCCCAGTTGAAAAAATTCTATGCGACGTTAGGCAATACTCCGCTGGTTGAAGTGCCGTCGCCAAAGGGAAAGGCGTCGATTTACGCCAAGTTTGAGTTTGAGAATCCGTTTGGCTCGGTGAAAGACCGCACCGCGTTCGGTCTGTTTTGCGATGCCATCAATCAACACGACTTCGCCGCCGGTGAATTGAAGTTGCTCGATTCCTCGGGGGGCAATATGGCGAAAGCCCTGGCCAAGCTTGGCAATATGTGCGGGATAGCGGTGCAAGTGGTGATCCCGGATTCGTCTCCGCAACCGCTTATCGACACGTTAAAAGCCGATAAAGCCATCGTTACTCTGGTCGATCGCAATCAGTTCCTGCTCGGCGTCATTGCACGCAGCCAGCAGATTGCGCATGAAGATGGCAGTTGGACGCTGCTTTCTCAGCATCTTAACCTGGTCAACACCGCCGTACATCAGCATGCGACGGGCGCAGAGATTCGCCGGCAGCTGGAGGGTGAGCGCATCGACGGTTGGGTATCGGCGGTAGGGACCGGCGGGACCTTGTCGGGGGTGGCCGCCGCGTTGCGTCAGGATAACCCACAGCTGATCGTGTGGGGCAGCACGCCGCGCGAACTGCCTTACGGTACGCTGTCTGCGCCGAACGGTGAACCTAAATTTGCCGGAGCCGGCGGGTTGGGCTTCGGTTTCCGTCAGCCTTTCATCAGTAAGTTGATGCCGCAGGAACCGCCTTTCAATCCGGTTTCCTATCGGGAAGCGCTCAGCGCGATGCACGAGTTCCATCAGTTGACCGGCGTTAAAATCGGCGCATCTTCCGCCGCCAACTGGAAAACGGCCTGTAAGCTGGCAGAAACGCTGAGTGCGGATCAACGGGTTGTCACACTCTTTGCCGACGCCGGTTCCGATATCGATCGAGAAAAAGGGCGCGAGTGGTTCAAACAATCTGAAGCCTTGACCGTTTAACAACGTCTAAAAGGAATATTTCATGGAAATTATACAGGGCAATAATAATGTATTGTCTGAGCTGATCGCGCTTGGCGATTATGTTCGCCAGTTAATAAGTTCAGGTAAAGAGGCCAACGATATTGAGCATATTTTGGCGACGAAAGACGGCTATAACAATGCCACCGTGCTTTCCGTTATCGAAATGGCAAATATTACCTTTAAAGCAAAAGCGGATAATGTCCCTAACGTTGGCGATGCCAATTCACATATCGATCGGTTGGTGGATAAGCAGGGGCATGATATCGGCACGATGAAGGGCCAGGGGTGGAAAATCGCCTCACTGCCGGACGACAGCGTGGTTTCCTGGTACCACGAGACGGCCGAGACGCCGCTGGGGCGAATCGAAACCGCCGGCATTTGGAATTCCAGTGCGATTTGGGCGGGGCAATGGCAATCGTTGTTCGCCGCCGGCGTTAGCGGGGATGTCATGGGGAAGATCGGCGTTCGTCAGCTCTATCAGGATATTCCGCGAGAAAAATATCTGACGCTGATCGTCCTGTTGCCGCTGGATCAGATTAAAAGCTTAATTAAAAAATAATTTTATCAAACACACACAATATCCATTACGAGGGATAGGTATGCACACGTCGGTACACTGGGATGTCATTATTATCGGCGCTGGCCCCATCGGGCTGGCCGCCGCATGGAATTATGCGCGAGAGCATCGCGACCATAAGGTTTTGGTCCTGGAACAACATGCGTTATTTACGCAACTGGCCGGCACCAGCGGGGAGGAGCGCCATTGGCGTTTGCAATATTCGGAGCTGGAAATATTCCGCCTTACCCTGGAGGCCGACAAATTGTGGCGGCAGTTGGAACAACAGGCGGACAGAAAACTGATCCACCGCATTGGCAGCCTATGGTTCGGCGATGCGGATGTCTGGACCAATGAGGGGCAAATCCGCCAAACCATGCTTTCAATGGATGAAATGAGGTTGCCTTATGAACGTCTGACGATGCGTGAAATCGAACGGCGCTATGGTTTCACCGGCTTGGACAGCAACTATGAAGGTTTCTTGCAGCAAGACGGCGGCGTGATCGACGTTAAAGGCACCCTGGCGTCGCTTTACTCGCTGGCCAGCGAAGCCGGCGTGGAGTTCCAGTTCCAGCAATGCGTGAAGGCCGTGGAGCCCGATGCTCGGGGCGCAACGGTGCTGACGACGCAAAACCGTTATCGCGCCCGTAAAGTCCTGGTTGCCAGTGGGCCGGGCAGCAAGAAACTGCTGCGCCAGTTGGATATTGAACTTGCGCTTTCTACCTATGAGATGGCCTGCATCAGCATGCTGCGCAGCCAGCGCCTGGGAGCCAACGATCCCTTCTGGTTTGCTTTCCAACCGCCGGTGGAGAGCGACAGCAACCTGTTTTATGGCTTCCCGCCCAACCCTTGGTCCGTCAATGGGTTTGATCGGCTGGGGACCGATTTCGAAGTGGATCCGATCACCGAAGCCAA
This sequence comes from Serratia sp. CY37869, assembly GCF_052168895.1. NCBI lineage: Bacteria > Pseudomonadati > Pseudomonadota > Gammaproteobacteria > Enterobacterales > Yersiniaceae > Serratia > Serratia sp. CY37869. The sequence goes on along the minus strand of NZ_JBJNLU010000001.1, from coordinate 1,535,669 downwards.
TGCGCCTGGCTATAGGGCAAACCCGCAGCACGTGGAGCGCGCGTTGGAGTTTGCCCGCCGGCATATGCCGTTCCTCGAACCGGATAAACAGCATTCCGCTGCAAGCTGTCTGGCCGTGTTGCCCACCGATCCGGCGCGCCAATTCTATCTCGACAGCGCCAAGGGCCGCTGCCACGGCGGCGAACATCTGGTGGTCTCGGCAGGAGGATGGGCGTTCAAATTTACGCCTCTGATGGGGCAAATTTGCGCCGATCTGCTGGCGGAACGAGAGCCCCGTTGGGACATCAGCGCATTGCGTTTCTGAGCGGAGAACCTTCATGCAGCAGGTGAACAGCAATGAACGGGATATCGCCCTGGTTGGCATGGCCTGCCGTTTCCCGGGCGCCGAGGACATCGAAAGCTGGTGGCATAATTTGATCAACGGTGTCGAATCCCTGGTTCGCGTCGATAACGATCGGGATGATGCCGTCGACAAGGGATATATTCCCGTCGCCGCGCCTGTGGCCGGCGACATATCTCGCTTTGATGCAGGATTCTTCGGTATTAGCGCGCGCGATGCGCTGCTGATGGATCCCCAGCAGCGGCTCTTTTTGGAATGCGCCTGGCACGCGCTGGAAAGCGCCGGTGTGACACCGGGGGAACTTGAGGATACCGGGCTGTTCGCCGGCTGTAGCAGCTCTGACTATTTACGTCAGGCGCAAGGATCCGAGCTACTCGATAAACTCAATCCTTCGCCGTTCGAGCGGCAAATAATGAGCGATAAAGATTACCTCACCAGCAGGGTGGCCTGGCATCTGGGCATCGGGGGGCCGGTGTGCAACGTGCAAGCCGCCTGCGCCACTTCGCTGGTGGCGGTATACGAAGCGGTCCACGCCTTGCGCAGCGGCCGTTGCAACCTGGCGTTAGCAGGCGCTTGTACCCTAAGGATCCCGCAAAACGACGGCTATTTTGCGCAGCAAGGCATGGTGTTTTCCACCGATGGGCACTGCCGGCCATTTTCCGCAGATGCCAGCGGTACGGTATTCGGCAGCGGCGTCGGTGTGGTGGTGTTGAAGCGCCTGAGTGATGCGCTGGCGGCCGGCGATAACGTCGTCGCGGTGATCAAAGGCGTGGCGATGAATAATGACGGCGCGCGCAAAGTCAGTTTTACCACCACCAGTTTGCATGGCCAGCAACGCCTGCTGCGCCAGGCGATGGACGATGCCCGGTTGACGCCTGAGGATTTTCGCGCCATCGAAGCCCACGGTACGGGCACTCTGGCCGGCGATCCCATCGAATTCGAGGCGCTGAACGGCGTTTTCCGAGAGCATACGACACGACGGGGGTTCTGCGCCATCGGCGCAGTCAAGGCTAACGTCGGGCACCTGGAAACCTGCGCCGGCATGGCGGGATTGATTAAGGCCGCCCTGCAAATTCAGCATGGCTGGCTCACGCCGCAGATCAACGTTGGCTCACCGAATCCGGAAATGGCATTGGCGGAGAGTCCGTTTGAGTTTATCTGTTCCGCTCAACGGTGGGATCGCGAGGATCCGCGCCAGGCCATCGGCGTCAGCGCATTCGGTATTGGCGGTACGAATGCGCATGTCGTACTGGCGAGGCCGCCTGTCATGCCGCCGGCGCGAACAGCGGCCTCATTGTCCTCCACCGTCGTACCGATCAGCGCACAGTCAGAACAGGCCTGGCATCGGCTGGTAAAACGCTATCTGCAGCGACCGCACGGCGAAAACGACGAACGCTTGGCCTGGAGCGCGCAAAGCGGAAGAAAGTCGCTGCGCTATCGCGGCACCTTGCAGATAGACGATCGGGGCGCGTTGAGCGTGAAAGAAAACATGATGGATACGGGGAAAGGGCGCTTGTCGATAGTTTTCCAATTCCCTGGCCAGGGAAGCCAGTTTATCGGTATGGCCAGCGATTTGATGGCGCAGGACGCGACCTTCAGAAAACTGATGAACGACAAACTGCAGATAGTGCAAACGCAAGCCGCACTGGATCTCTCGGCGTTATTTACCGGAGAGGCCGCGCCCGAGTCGATTAACGATACCGCGTTGACGCAGCCCGCGCTGATCGCCGTCGAAATCTCCATGGCCGAACTGCTGATGCATTACGGCGTCGAGCCGGATTGGGTCATTGGGCACAGCCTCGGCGAAATTGCGGCGGCCTGGGCCGCTGGGGTGTTCTCGGTGCAAGAGGCGCTGGTTTTCGCCGCTCATCGTGGGCGTCTGATGGCCGGGTTGCCGTCCGGGATGATGTTGGCGGTAGAGCTGAGCGTTCAACAGGTTCAGCCCTGGTTGAGTCATCAGCTATCGCTAGCGGCAGAAAACAGTGATGACGGCTGCGTGCTGTCCGGCACCGCTGAAGCCATTCGCGCTTGCGAACGCCAGATGCGAGACCGAGGCGTGCGATGCAAAGCCTTGAATGTTTCACATGCGTTTCATTCGACCCTGATGGATCCCATTCTTGACGAGCTGGCCGATATTGCGCCGCCGCCGGGTGAATCGGCGACGGGGGTACGTTACGTCTCCGCCTTGCTGGCGACCGAAGTCGAATGTTCGGCACTTGACGGCCGCTATTGGGCGCGTCATGCCCGTGAACCGGTCAATTACCACCGCGCCTTGCAGCAGCTACCGCAGCGCGGCAAGACGTTGTTTATCGAAGTTGGGCCGGGTTCGACGCTCACGGCGTTGGTTGCACAGCTGAAATCCGCCGGTTCTGTGACCGCGGTGCGAACCTTGCCGCGTCGCGACGAAGCGCAGAATGAAGGTGCCGTATGGATCCAGGCGCTGCAAAAAATCTGGCGCGCCAGCGTCAACGTTAACTGGCGCCGCCTGTGGCAACTGCCGCCTTCGCGCATCGCATTGCCGATGTATCCCTTCGATCCGGCGCACTGGTGGTTGGGCGAACGGGACAGGCAGGGGCCGCAAGCCGAGCGAACGCCGGCGGCAACAAGCCAGTCAGATCCCCAGATGGCGCTTATCTGGCGCGTTTGGGGGGATGTGACCGGCGTGAACCCCGATTCTAACCACTGTGACTTTTTTGACGCCGGCGGGCAGTCGCTGATGGCGCTGCGCCTGCTGGCGATGTTGGAGCAAGAGTTTGGCAAGGCAATAGGGATGGCCGATTTTCTTAAGCGGCCTACGCCGTGGGGCATTAAACAACAGTTGGACCAGGCTGGAGCATTCGAGCAAGATTCTCATTAAAACAGGATGGCAAATTATGTCAGTTAACAATGAATTGCTGAATACACATAACCAATACCAGATAGAAACGGTCGTAATCGATGACGAAACGTCATTCACCCTGGCTTACTCGTCGCAGATCAAGCTGCTACCGGCCAATGGCGGTATCCGTTGGCGAAACTATGCGTCCCGGCAGCAGCAGGAAGAGGAGGCGATCATGCTGGCGCAGCGCATGTCGCTGAAGCACGGGCTGTACAATACCGGCTTCAGCGGCGGCAAAATCGTGGTGAACAGCAAACGTTCTCCCCAAGAGCAACCGGCAGTGCTTGAAGCGATAGGCGCTCTGCTCAATCGCTATGGCGGCACCATGTTTACGGGATGCGATATCAATACCGGCAATCGAGAGATGGACTATCTGCGGCAGTTTACGCCGTGGATCCTGAATGCCATGGACAGCCCACAAGTCGATACATCGGTGGCAACCGGCTACGGCGTCTGGAGTTCGATGAAAAAAGTGTTGACGCTGAGGCTCAATCATTTGCCTCGCGCGCGCATTGCCATTCACGGTATGGGCAAGGTCGGCACTGAAGTGGCGAAACAAAGCCTGCTGTTCGGTTGTGAGGTGACGGCCTATGACATCAACCCCGCAGCGCAATTTCCTGCGGGGGTGCGCCGCGTGAGCGAAGAGGAACTTTGGGCGCAACCCAGCGAGGTGCTGTGCATCGCGTCGATGTCCAACGTATTGAATGCACAGAATATTGAACAGCTGAATACCCGCTGGGTGGTGAGCAGCGCCAACTCACCGTTTAATACGCCACAGGCTGAACAGCGGCTGTTGGCGCGCGGTATTCACTATCTGCCGGACTACGTCAGCAACGCCGGCGCAGTGATCTGCGACAGCATCGAAATGGCGTTTACCGACCGTTATAACCAAATGAACCAGGAGCAGGTCAACGCCTATGTTCACTCCGTGATTGGCGCCAAGACGGAGGAGTTGCTGCAGCGCGCTCAACTGCTCAATTGCGATATTGGACAATTGTTGCAACCGATCAAATCCGCCGCCATGGTGGCGTAAGAAATGGGCCGGGGAGCCTGCGCTTTCCCGGCCTCGGCTTTTTTAACGGGCACATAACTCCATGATTATTGTAAAAGACGCTTTGCGTTGCAAAGTAGAGGCCGAATCGCAAGGGCGTCGCACCGTGCTTTACACCGCAAGTGGGCAGCCCAGCTATATGCATGTGATACCTCGTTTTACGCTGCAAGAGGTCACATCAGGGTTAGGCGAGGCGGTTCATCCGGCGTTTATCGTCAACGGTCAGCGAAAAGAGGCTTTCTTCTACGGCTGTTACCCCGGCACGCTGATCCATGGCGAACTGGTCAGCCAACCTGAGACGGCCCCGGCCAGCTGGCATGACCTGGCCGCATTTCGACAGGCGGCGGCTCGCAATGGACGCGGCTGGCACATTGGCACCAACGCCGAATGGGCCGCGTTGATGTTCTGGTGCCGTCATCATGGCTGGCCGGAGTTAGGCAATACCGAGAGTGGGCGATCGCATCGCGATCGACGCCAGTATGGCAAGCGATGTGACGGCGGTGTCGTGGGCGATGAGCAGGGCGATCCGACAACGTTTACCGCATCCGGTCCGGCTGCCTGGTATCATGACGGTACGCCGCACGGTATTGGCGATCTCTGCGGCAACCTTTGGGAATGGCAACACGGGCTGAAATTGGTCGCGGGGGAAATCCTGCTTTTACCGGACAATGACGCCGCGATGCCGATGACCGATAATGAAGACGAACGCTGGCGCGCGGTCGAGCTGGCAACAGGCGAGTGGCTACCTCCCGGCAGCCCGGGAACCGCAAAATTCGATGCTTCATCGCCGAGTCTTACCGGCAATGCCGGCACGCCGCGCATTTCGGACCGTATCCGGCATTTCAACGGCGATCCGCATGACAATGGGTATCCGTCAGGTTTGATGGATGATGAGTTCGGGCGTATTGGTGCGGCAAGTGGAGAGTCGGTGCCGGATATATTGAAAATCCTCGGCGTTGTACCGCATCACCGGTGTGCGGACGGCGATCAGGTTTATCTGCGCAACTACGGCGAACGCATGCTGATGCGAGGCGGCGCCTGGTATTCCGGTGCGGGTGCCGGGCTGAGAACGCTGTGCCTGAGCCATGGCGCTGGGCATGCCAGTGCGACGGTGGGCGCCCGGCCGGTATGGTGTTTGTAAGCGGTTGGCAATTCACTGGGTGGCGCAGCGGCCGTGGCCGCTGCGCAGGATATTTATTGGCTGAGGGTTTGCTGCAGCGCCTGAACGGAAGAGGCGATGCCGGCATCGACCGACATGGTCAAGTCTTCCATTTCCAGTGACACCCAGTCGTTGTAACCCATCATGCGCACCACCGAGAAGAATTCCTTCCACCACTGCAGATCCCGGCCGCAGCCGACGGCGACATAATTCCAGGCCCGGTCAGCTACCTCGTCTATCGGTTTGGTCTCCAGCAGCCCGTTAACCTCGACGACGCCGCGCTCAAGGCGTACGTCTTTGCCGTGCACATGGTGAATGGCGGGCCCAAGGGCGCGGGCCACCGCGATGGGATCTGCGCCCATCCAGATCAAGTGGCTGGGATCGAGGTTCAGACCCACCATCGGGCCAACGGCCTCTCGCAGCCGGAACAGCGTTTCCGGGTTCCACACCAGCATGGCGCTGAAGTTTTCCAGCGCAAAGCGCTCGACGCCGCACGCTTTGGCTCGGGCGACCAGCGCCTGCCAATAGGGGATCGCCACCTCATTCCATTGATAGTCCAGACAGTTTTTCACCGTAGGGGGCCAGCTGACGGTATAGGTGATCCAGTTGGGGATGGTGTCATGCGGGCTGGCCGGGGGCAGGCCGCTCATCATGACGATCTTCTTCACCCCCAGCAGGCCGGCCAGCTCCAGCGTATTGTCGGTTTGGCGCAGATGGCGCTGCCCCAGCTCGCCCGGATCGAGCGGATTGCCGGAGACATTGAGCGCGGCGATCTCCATGCCGCGGCTGGCCAGGGCCTGCTGCAGCTGCCGGCGTTTGGCCGGGTTGGCCAGCAGATCGTCGGTATCCAGATGGGGCGCCGGAGACCAGCCGCCGGTGGTCATTTCCACGCCGCGCACCCCCAGCTCCAGCAACCGATCCAGCATCGGCTCGAAGGGCAAATGGCCCAGGCTGTCGGTACAGAATGAAAGTTTCATGATGCTTTCCTTATCGGTAATTGACCCAGGTGGCGCCGTTGTCGGCGGAACGAACGCAGTTTTCAATCCAGCGCACGCCTTCTAACCCGGCATCGATATCCGGATAGATCAGCGTGGCCAGCGTTTGCCGATCGCCGTGCTGGCTGGCGCTGATGGCGATGGCGAACTTGAGGTAAATATTGGCCCAGGATTCGGCCAGCCCTTCGGTATGCAGCGCGCCGAGCCGCTCTTCGGCCAGCGCGCTGTCGTCCAGATAGGGCATGCCGTGGTGCAGCGTTTGGTTGGGCCGCCCCTGGATCTCATAGCGCAATTCGCCGGGCGTGGAATCGCTCCATTGCAGGCTGGCGCGTGCGCCCACCACGCGAATGCTTTGGCTGTCCATCGCGCCCGCGTTGATGGCGGAGGCCCACATGCGGCCGACGGCGCCGTTTTCGTAGTGCATCAGCACCATGGCATTGTCTTCCAGCGGGGCGCGGGAAGGGATAAAGCTCTGGCGATCGCACAGCAGGGAGGCAATTTTCATGTCGGGCATCACCAGCTGTGAGATGTAGAAGGTGTGGGTAGAAATATCACCCAGAACAAAGGAGGGGCCGGCGATTTTCGGATCGACGCGCCACTTTTGCGCCTCGAACGTGTCCGCGCTTTCGTTGGCGTTGAAGCCATGGGTGTACTGCAATTCGACCATGCGTATTTCGCCGATGTCGCCGTTCGCGATCATGGCGCGCATCTGCATCAGCAGCGGATGCCCGGAGAAGCCGTAGGTTACGCCGACGATCAGGCCTTTCTCCGCCGCCAGCGCCTTGATTTCTCTCGCCTCCGCCGTAGTGAAGAACAGCGGTTTTTCGCAGATGACATGCAGGCCGGCATTCAGCGCGGCGCGCGTGATTTCATAGTGGGTGCCGTTAGGGGTGGCGATGGTCACCACCTCAACACCATCTTCGCGGTAGGCCTCTTGTTTCAGCAACTGCTGATAGTCGTCATAGCAGCGTTCAGCGGGCACGCCGAGATTGACGCCAAACTCACGCCCGCGCGCCGCGTCGATATCAAAAGCGCCGGCAACCAGCCGATAGGCGGTATTGTCGCGCAGTGCGCCGGAACGGTGCTTGTAGCCCACCTGACTGAGGCGGCCGCCGCCGATCATCGCCCAACGCAGCGGGCGAGGGATGCTTCTTTCACCATTTAACATGCTGACTCCTGATACTGTGGTTTTGCACTCGGGTGCAAAGTGGGTTGAAAAAGAGAGTGGCAACGGTTTATTTCTGGTTCATTTGCGCAAATTGCGGGTAGTTTTCTCGCGTCACGGTGGCATAAGGCACCCAGTTGTAAGACTCGGTTTTGGCGTGATCCAACATCGCTCGGGTCACTTGCACCGCGCCGATCGCCTGGGCTTTGGCATCCTGGAAAATGGTCACCGCCAGGTCGCCGTTTTTGATAAATTGCAGGCCGTCGGGCGTGCCATCGATACCGGCAACCAGTACGCCGTTCTTTTTGGCCTGCTTCAGCGCCATGATCGCGCCGATGGCCATCTCATCGTTGTTGGCGGCGATCGCATCGATCGGTACGCCGTTCAGCAACCAGCCGGAGACCACGTCGACCGCTTCATTGCGTTGCCATTTCGCAGTCTGTTTCTCTACCACTTTCAGCTCTTTGTGTTTGGCGATCACCGCCTCCACCGCGCGGGTGCGCTCGCGGGTTTCTTCGTTGGAGAGGGCGCCCATCAGGATCGCCACGTTGCCGCGGTAATTCATTTTTTTCGCCAGAGCCTCCATCTGCAGGCGACCGCTGAGCGCCGAATCGGAGCCGACGTAGGCCGTCGCGCCGCTCAGCGGCACTTCGGGTTTGCGGTTGACGAAGATAAGGGGGATAGCGGCGCGTTGGGCGGCCGCTATCATCGGCTGAACGCCTTGCGTATCGACCGGGTTGAGGATAATGGCGTCCACGCCCTGATTAATCAGATCGTCTACCTGCTGCACCTGCAGGGCGACATCGCCTTTGGCATCAACGAACTGGCCTTGCAGCTGCTGCGCAACCAGTTCCCGCGCCATTTGGCTGCGCAGGATAGAGACGAAGTTGAGAGCGAAGTTGGCCAGCGCCACGCCGACCTGGTAGGTCTTGGCCTGGGCGGTCACGACAAACAGCGAGCAGGCTAACATCAACAACAGTCTGGTTTTTTTCATTACGGTATCCTGTTGAGAAGAGAGGTGTTATGTAAAAACAGTGTTTTGCAACCGGGTGCAAAACAGGAGACAAAACGGCGATGAGTCTCTGAATGCCACCGTGAATGTCGGCCATGGATAAAATTTGGTCAACAGGGGAAAGGTGAAAACAGCGCGGACGATCACAAACTCTTTATGTTTTGCACCCGGTTGCATAACAAATTGCAATCGGGTGCAAAAACGGGACATAATCGCAGCAGGTATGCCGGCAGGCGCTTAGGGGATCTGAGCGAGCAGGGTATAGTGTGACTTCACCGAAGCAGGGATCGACGCAACCATGACGAAACACCACAAAGCCACCGCCAGCGACGTCGCCGAAAAGGCCGGCGTCTCTAAATGGACGGTATCGCGCGCCTTTACGCCCGGTGCGTCGATCTCAGACAGCGCGCGTGAAAGCGTACTGGCGGCGGCGGCCGAGCTGGGCTATCGACCCAATCTGCTGGCGCGCAGCCTGTCGCAAAAACGCACGCACATCATCGGCGTGGCCATCGACGAAATGAAGAACCCGCATTCGATGATGATGCTCGATATGGTCACCAAACAACTGCAAACCCGCGGCTATATGGCGCTGCTGTTGAACATCACCGCGGGGGAAAACTACCGGGCGGTAATGGCGATGGCCGACCAGCTGCAGGTCGATGGCATTTTGTTCCTGGCGACGGTGTTAACCCAAGAGTGGGCGGCGATTGCGCAAGATCTGCATCAGATCCCGCTGGTGCAGGTATGCCGCAATACGGAAAGTGAACACATTGATGTGGTGAACATCGACGGCTACCGCGCCGGCGAAGAGATCGCTGGGTTGCTGATAGAACAAGGGCATCGGCGCTTTGGCTACATGAAGGGGCCAGACACGCAAAGTAGCCATTTGCTGCGCATGGAAGGCTACCGCGATAGGCTGATAACCTCTGGCTTTCAGCTGGATCGGGTGCTCACGGCTGGCCACTACGATCGCCAACGCGGTTTCCAGCTGATGAGCGAATACCTGCAGGCAACGCCGGAAAGCGAGCGGGTTGAGGCGCTGTTCTGCGAGAACGACGTGTTGGCGCTGGGGGCGCTCGAAGCGCTCAGGCAAGTGACACCGTCGTCTGCAATGGCCGTGGTAGGTTTCGACGATATCGACGAGGCCGGATCAGCCAACTGGGCGCTGACCAGCTACAGCCAACGCATCGACCGGCTGGTCGAAGAAGCCTTGAATCGCCTGCTCGATAATCGCACCACGGCAGACGGCGCCTGGCGGCATGGGGAATTGCGGGTTCGGCGGTCGCACCTGGGAGAGAAACAGGCGTGAGGTTTTTCCTTTTGGTGACGTCGTCACTTTGGAGGTTTAATGAGAACTCGTCGCGATAAAAAAAACTCTATAGAAGAGAAAGTGTTACCTTCAGATGCCCCATAGCCAGCGGTGGCGAGTACCGCTGGGGGCGCCATGGCAAAGTCAGGTTTCACGAGTGTCATTCTGGTGTAGATTGACTGCCGAAGTTTGCCAGATTTCACGTAGCGCGATCAAAAAGGAGGGCATTTTGACGCATTCTGCAAAGTTGTTTAGCCAAATCCAGACGCTTGAGGTTGAACTGCATCAGCCATCGGTGCGCCGCGATCCGCAGCGCGTCGCGGCATTGCTGCATGAAGACTTTGAAGAGATTGCTCGCTCAGGTCTGCGTTATGACAAACGCCAGACCGTTGCGGCGCTGGAAATGGAAACTGAGCATCCGCAGATTGTTGCCGAAGGTTTTACGCTGGCGAAAATCAGTGAAGGCGCCGTGTTGCTGACGTATAAGAGTTTTCAACGCAACGCGCAGGGCAACGCCATTCGTTGCACAGAACGGTCGTCGATTTGGATGCTGACGGAAAAGGCCGGTTGGCAGATGCGGTTTCATCAGGGCACACCGACCGAGGATTAAACTGAGGTGCTGAAACTGAACGGGCTGATGATGGGCTTAAACATAAAAAAGGTTAGCAGCCTGATAAGGCTTGAAGGTGAGGTGAGAAAGGACGGCCAGGCTAACGGCGGTGCGTATCCAATAATGCAATTTAACATAATATACATTATGCGCACCCATGTGGTTATACGTGGATTCTGGCGTCCTGGCTTGATCATGGGTTTTCTCCTGTGGCCAACCATTTCAACGCCCGTTGCTCATGCCGTTGAACGAATTCGTTTTTCAGCTGGTCTTAAGCCGTCGAGTTTTCGCTGCAGGCTTCATTGCCATTGCCGCTTATTGCTGAGCGACACTATGATGTTTGCGCAAAAATCTCTGAACACCCAATGCCTGTCGCCTGTTCACTTCCTGCAGTAAATGCATGCATGTGAGGCATGCGCTTGCCGCTTCCCAGGATTTCGGTACCTGGCGTTCCAACGCCGCTTAACCGCCCAGCAAAATTATCAATCGTTGGTTTGGCCGCCAGCCAACTCTGCCGATGTGATGGACTGCCGTTAACACGCCAGCCAGTATCTCGCGAAGTTTCAGCTTTATCACGTTCCACCCACTGAGGATCATAGATAAATGCGTTCTGCCATTAATGATGACCGGGCATGCTTATAGCGATACATCTCTGGGGATATTGAGGCGAAATCCCCCCGCCTTTTTGATCGCGCTACGTGAAATCTGATAAAACATGGCTACTGCGATACTGCAGATTTCACCAAAACGCGCCATAAAAATGAACAACTTCTGCCTGCCAAATGCGTACTGGCGTTCGTCTTCACCGTTTCCGGTGGCCTTCATGGCGTTGGCTATACTGAATGGGAACATTCTTCCACACTCCAGGACATCCCCATGTTTGACCATGTGAAATTTGGCGTCAGCGACTTTGCTCTGAGCAAAGCGTTTTTCCTTAATGCGCTGGCGCCGCTGGGCGTAAAGATCGTTGCCGAAGGTGAACCCGATTATGGCGTTGAGCTGTGTCCCGATCGGGGTAACGTGTCATTATGCCTGTTTCAGACCGATGAAAAACCGGCGCATCTGCACCTGGCATTTACCGCAAGCAGCCGTGAACAGGTCGATGCGTTCTATCACGCCGCGTTAAGCGCCGGCGGCAAAGACAATGGCGCGCCCGGTTTACGCCCCAATTATCATGCCCACTACTATGCGGCGTTTGTCATTGGTCCGGATGGTCATAATATCGAGGCGGTTTGCCACAATGCGATAGCCTAGTTTTCCATTTAAAAACAAATAATTATACAGAGAAAAGACTCTGTATTTAACATAACGTATTGTGACGGCGTCACTATTAGTTACCCCGTCACGTCAATCCACTCCGCTCCCGTGATGCCGGCCAGCCGCTGTGGCGCAATTCTCACGCCAGAGTTATCGCTGCCGCCTGCCGGAAGCACTTCATCGAAAACGCGCAGGCTATGATCGCAGTAGATCCTCACCGCCTCCGGTGCGGCAAAGGGACAAACGCCGCCGGGCGGATAGCCGGTTAATGCTTCAACCTCTTCCGCCGGCAGCATACGCGCCTTCACGCCGAAGAATTGCTTGTACTTCTTGTTGTCGATTCTGGCAGTTCCCGCCATCACCAGCAGCACCACATCGCCGTTAACGCGAAACGAAAGCGTCTTGGCGATCTGCCCGCTCTCCACGCCAAAGGCTTCTGCCGCCAGCGCCACCGTTGCGGTGTTCTTTGCCAGCACCGTCACCGTCGTCTCCGGTGCGTGCTCGGCCAGAAAACGCTGAACGCGTTCTATGCTCATGCCCTGCCTCCTGATATTGCTAAGCCATTGATAATGCCGAAGTGATGGTTTCGGTTTTAACATCGCATGCTAAAAATGAGAATCAAAATTGTTCAAATCGCTGGATCTGAACAAAGCTTTAAGGGGCCAATGGCCTTTTTACCCATCATTTTTCATGGAGATGCCTGCATGACCACGCAAACGACAGCAAGGCCCTCAGCGGCCGCAGTGGCCGTCTATGAATGGCTCAACCCGATACCTTACGGATTTTTCACCGCGGCGCTGATTTTCGACATCATTTATGCCTGTACCGCTAATATTCAGTGGGTCAATGGCGCAAGTTGGCTAATTGCCATCGGCCTGATTTTTGCCATCATTCCCCGCCTGATTAACCTGGTACAGGTATGGTTCGGCAGCGCTCGGCTGCGGGGAGCGTCGGTCAAACTCCATTTCTGGCTGAATTTGCTGGCCATCGTTCTCGCCATTATCAACGCTTTCGTGCATAGCCGGGATGCGTATGCCGTGGTGCCCCAAGGCCTGGTGCTGTCTGCGATCGTGGTCGCGCTGCTCAGCCTGGCGAATATTCTGCTGGCCCTTGGCGCCCGCGCAAAATAAGGAGGTTTTCATGAAGCTCTCATCTCTGGCGCTCACCCTTTCCGCCGTTTTGGCCTTGGCCGGCTGCGATAACAGCGCCGTCATTTCGCCAGAGCAACAAATGGGCCCGGATCCGACGTTGCCGGCGGCGCAAGACTTTCTGATGCCGCCGATGCAGGTGCCTAAGGGCGTTGGCTGGCAACAAGATCAGACGCCGAAAGTGGCGGAAGGCTTGAAAATCGATAAGGTGGCAGACGATTTGCTTCATCCGCGTCAGTTGCTCACGCTGCCCAATGGCGACGTGTTGGTCGTGGAGGCCAACGGGCCGGGCACGGAAGCGGTGAGCACGCCCAAGCAGCTGATCGCCGGCCTGGTGAAAGGCCAATCCGGTAAAGGCGGCAAAGGGGGCAATCGCATCACCCTGCTGCGCCCGACCGCCGGCGGCAACTGGGAAAAGCACGTGTTCCTCGAGGGGCTCGATTCCCCGTTCGGAGTCCAGCTGATTGGCAATACGCTGTTCGTGGCCAATACCGGCAATATCATGCAGTACGCCTATCAGCCTGGCGAAACGCGCATCAGCGATCCGGGCAAAGAACTGGCCGATTTGCCGGACACCATCAACCATCACTGGACCAAGGCCCTGCTGGCCAGCCCGGATGGGAAAAAGCTGTATGTCGGCATCGGTTCCAACAGTAACATCACCGAAAACGGCCTGGCCGTAGAGTACCGGCGCGCCGCCGTGCTAGAAGTGGACACCGCCTCCGGCGCCAGCCGCATCTTCGCCAGCGGCCTGCGCAACCCGACCGGGCTGCAGTGGGAGCCGCAAAGCGGCAAGCTGTGGGCGATTGTCAACGAGCGTGACGAAATCGGCGCCGATCTGGTGCCGGATTACCTGACCTCGGTGCAAGACGGCGGTTTCTACGGCTGGCCTTACAGCTATTTCGGCCAGCACGTCGATCGACGGGTACAGCCGCCGCGGCCGGACCTGGTGGCGAAAGCCATCAAGCCGGATTACGCGCTCAGCTCGCACGTCGCGCCGCTGGGGCTGCTGTTCTACACCGCGAGCGCTCTGCCGGCCGACTATCGCGGCGGCGCTTTTATCAGCGAGCACGGCAGTTGGGATCGCTCGCCGCTGAACGGCTATCGGGTCAGCTATGTGGCGTTTGAACAAGGCAAACCGGTTGGCAAGCTCAAGGCCGTGGTGACAGGCTTTGTCTCCGATGATGAGAAGGAACTCTATGGCGCCCCTGTGGGGCTGGCTGTCGATAAGACCGGCGCTTTGCTGGTTGCGGATGACGTCGGCAACACTGTCTGGCGCGTCAGCGCGAAGTAAGGTTACGGGCGGGTTCCGGTGAACTCGCCCGTGACATTGTCACTCACTCCTCAGCGCCAGCCAGATCGTCATAAAGCGGAATAATCGTTCTCGCCAGTTTTTTCGTCATTAATATTATCCCCGTCACGTTATTGGCGCAAAAATAATAGCCGTCGGTCAGAATTAAAGCGCTCATTCGATAATATATTCATCAACAGATCGTTGATCAGAAATAAAAGGTTTTAACATTTCGACATAAACCAGTACAATTCCCTCCCCTGTGTTAACCCTTTTTTAGGTTGATTGTGTCGTTAATTCAGCCCCCTGCATCACGTAACCGGGCCGCCGCCTGGTTAGGGATGTTCGCCATTCTGATGTTGTTCATTGCGCCGGTGGTCTCGCGATCCCTGGAGCATGCGCGCGCCGGAAGTGCTGAAACGACCGTCATGGCGGACTGCGGCATGGCGATGCCGAAGCCGATGCATCATGATATGCATTCGCCGCCGGCCGCGCCGGAAAAGGCCGCATCGCCGATGATGCAGCACGGCGGCGGCCACCACAACATGGCGATGATGATGGACGACAGCGCCTGCGGCTACTGCGTGCTGTTGCTGCACGCGCCGCTGCTGGACGTGAGCCACGCCCCGCTGTTCTGGTCTCAATCTCTGGCCTCGCGCCCGCCGCCGACTCATTATCTCGTTCCCCTGTTTGCCCACGTCGTTCATACCGAATTACAGCCGCGCGCGCCCCCCGTCTCTTTCCTCTGATTTAACAATAAGCCCATTGCCGCTCTCTGTATTGCCGTTGATCGCTTCAACCCGGCGGAATTAATTCGCCCAACGGTTAATCATCGAGACGACATTATTAATCCGGTTATTTCCACGTTGATGGAATTAACCCCCGTATTTTCCGATGGTGATTTTCGCCAGGCCGCCCCACGCCTGAATAATCCCACGGCCAAGAACGGAAAAGAGTTAGCTTAAGGAAAGATGATGTTTAAACCGACTTATAAAAAGAACGCCGTTACCCGCGCCATCACCACCGCCATGCCGCTGTTCCTGCTGGCCGGCCACGCGGCGCAGGCGCATCAGCACCCTACCGACGCACAGGTTAATGATGGCGACGTGATCACCGTCACAGCGCCGCTCTACTCTCCGCTGACCATCGTGACATCACCGAAAACCCCGCGTCAGCCGGTGCCCGCCAGCGACGGTTCGGACTATCTGAAAACCATTCCCGGTTTTTCGCAGATCCGCAACGGCGGCACCAACGGCGATCCGGTATTTCGCGGCATGTTCGGTTCGCGGCTGAAAATTCTCACTGACGGTTCGGAGATGCTCGGCGCCTGCCCATCGAGAATGGATGCGCCCACCTCTTACATCTCGCCGGAAAGCTTCGATCTGCTGACCATCACCAAAGGGCCGCAGACGGTGCTGTGGGGGCCGGGTTCGTCGGCGGGCACGGTGCGTTTCGAACGTGAACGTCCGCGCTTCGACAAGCCGGGCATCAAGGGCAACGCCAGCGTGCTGACCGGCTCCAATGGCCGCTGGGACGAGAATATCGACGCCAGCCTCGGCGCCGAACAAGGTTACCTGCGGGTGATGGCCAACAAGTCGCGCGCCAACGATTACCAGGACGGAACGAATACGCGCGTGCCATCGCGCTGGGACAAATGGAACGGCGATCTGGCGCTCGGCTGGACGCCGGATGCCGACACGCTGCTGGAAGTGACGATGGGGCGCGGCAACGGCGAAGCGCGCTATGCCGGCCGCAGCATGGACGGTTCGCAGTTCAAACGCGAAAGCCTGGGCATGCGGGTGGAGAAATCCAACATCGGCGAGGTGCTGGATAAGTTGGAAGCGCAGGTCTACTACAACTACGCCAACCACGTGATGGACAACGTGACCCTGCGCTCGCCGGGCAGCGGCGGCATGGGCGGCCATGGTGGGCATGGCGGCATGAACATGGGGGGCCACGGCGGGCACATGATGTCTTCCGGCATGACGATGCAGCTCGATCGCCGCACCGTCGGCGGCCGCGTGATGGGCACCTGGCAGTGGCAGGACGTGAAGCTTGAAAGCGGCCTGGACACGCAGACCAATACCCACCGCAGCATGAGCCGCGGTAGCTGGGAAAAAGACGCCCAGTTCAACAGCTACGGCGCCTTCGGTGAGCTGACGTGGTCCACCAGCGATCAGGATAAGCTGATCGGCGGCGCGCGTCTCGATCGCACCCTGGTGGAGAACTTCCGCAGCGGCCGCGATGTGGAACGTTCAGATACCCTGCCGAGCGGCTTTATGCGCCTGGAGCATACGCTGGCCGAGCTACCGCTGATGCTGTATGCCGGCGTCGGTTATACCGAACGCTTCCCGGATTACTGGGAGCTGTTCTCGCCGAAGCTAGGCCCGAACGGCAGCAAGGATCCGTTCTCCAACGTCAAGAGCGAGAAAACCACGCAGCTCGACATCGGCGCGCAATACAACGGCAAGCGCTTCAACGGTTGGGTCTCCGCTTATGTGGGCCGCGTCGATGATTTCATCCTGTTCAAATACGATCCGCACAATGCGCGTCTCAGCCAGGCCGATAACGTCAACGCCAACATCATGGGCGGCGAAATGGGCATGGGTTATCAACTGAGCGAGCACTGGAAAACCGACGCCAGCCTGGCCTACTCCTGGGGCAAAAACACCAGCGACGGCCGGCCGCTGCCGCAGATCCCGCCGCTGGAGGCGCGTCTGGGGCTCACCTATGAGTACGGCGACTGGAGCGGCACCGGCCTGTGGCGTTTGGTCAGCAGCCAACACCGCGTGGCGATCAACGAAGGCAACGTGGTAGGCAAAGACTTTGCCGAAAGCGCCGGCTTCGGCGTGCTTTCCGCTAACGCCGCCTACAAGGTGAATAAAAACGTCAAGCTGAGCGCCGGTCTGGATAACATCCTGAACAAGACCTACAGCGAACACCTCAACCTGGCGGGCAACAGCGCCTTCGGGTATTCGGCCAACAGCGCGGTGAATGAGCCGGGCCGCACCCTGTGGGCCAAGGTTAACGTCACCTTCTAAACCGTACACCGGGCGATGGGCAACCGTCGCCCGGTCAGGCGATATGCGATCCGGTTCTTAGGATATGAGTTTTAAGTTTTTCCCATTCGGTTGAGCGGCGATTAGTATCACTCTCAATGTAATCAAGGATCCGGAGGGAATATGCAAAAGCTCACTCGTTTTCTGGCCCTGCTCGGCGAGCTGATGATTGAAAAAGCCGAAGACGCCGCGCCGCAGGCTGCTCGGCCTGACGATCGCGACGACGCGTTGCCGCCGCGCCTCGAACGTGGGGTTCCGCTGGCCGACCGCTTCCTGTTCATGTAATTCCTCTCACTGTCTTTTGGTCCGGCACGTTCTGATATTTCATTATCGGACGCCTGCGTCTATCTTCTTTCGATGGTTCCAGCCGATTCATCATAGGAGATAGCAACGCAATGAAGATCAGAACGGTAACCCCGCAAGACGCTGAAGCCCTGACGCAGTTATTGAATGACGTGATCGGCGCCGGCGGCACGACGGCGATAGAAACGCCCCTCACCCCCGCCGAATTCAGCGAATGGTTCATCAGCGGCAGCAATGCGCTGAGCTGCCAGGTCGCGGAGGTGGATGGGCTGTTGGTGGGCTTCCAGGCGCTGAGCGCAGATGATGCCCTGCCGCCCGATACCGCAGATATTGCCACCTTCTCCCGCCTGTCGCCGAAGGTGCGCGGCGTCGGCAGTGCGTTGTTCCCTGCCACATTAGCGGCGGCGAAGTCGCACGGTTTCAAGCACATCAACGCCACCATTCGGGCGGATAACGTCGGTGGCCTCGCCTACTATCACAAAATGGGCTTTCGCGATTACGACCGTTTGCCGCAGGTGCCGCTCAGCGATGGCACGCCGATCGACAGAGTCAAAAAACGCTTCTCCCTTTAACCCGCCAACCCGCTCACACTGAACGCACGATATGTTCGCGCAGCCACCGGTGAGCGGGATCCCGGTGCGATCGTTCGTGCCACAGCATGGTCATTTCAAAGCCCGGCACCGCCAGCGGCGGCTCGAGCCGTTGTAATAAAGGCTGGTTGCGCACCAGCCGCTCCGGCAGCATCGCCACCAAATCGGACTGCGTCAGCACCGAGATAACGAACAGAAAATGTGGCACGGAAAGCACCACCCGCCGCGTCAGCCCCACGTCCGCCAACGCCCTGTCGGTCATGCCATAGAACCCGCCGCCGTCCGGCGAGACCATCACCTGCTCCAATTGGCAAAATTGCGCCGGCGTCAGCCTGGCATGCAGCTTGGGGTGGCCGACCCGGCCCACCAGCACATAGCGTTCACTGAACAGCGTGCGCTGACGCAGACCGGGCGGCGCCCCTTCGCGGGTGTGAAACGCCAGATCGATCTCCCCCTGTTCCGCCCGTTTGGCGATGCGTGACGGCGGGATTTCCAGCACCGCCAGCCGGGTGCCCGGCGCCGCCGTGCGCAAACCGTTCAGCGCCGGCAGCACGATGGTGGATTCGCCGTAGTCGAAGGCGGCCACGCGCCAGGTATCGGTCGCCACGGCGGGATCGAACGGCGTCGCCGGCGTCACCGCCAACTCGAGCGCCGCCAATGCCTGACGTAACGGTTCCCGCAGCTGCTCCGCTCTGGCGGTCGGGCGCATGCCGCGCGGGCCGGGCAACAGCAGCGGATCGTCAAAGATCGCCCGCAGTTTGGCGAGGTGCACGCTGACCGCCGGCTGGGAGAAATTGAGCCGCTGCGCCGCGCGCGTGACGTTGTGCTCCGCCAGCAGCGCGTCGAGCGTCACCAGCAGGTTGAGATCCAGCCGCCTTAAATTATTCATGGTTATACCTGGGATAACGGTAATTCATTTCTAATATACCGACTAACGCCCTAACCTGCAGCTCTCACACCAAGGAGAGCTGTTATGAATGTGCTGATTGTTTACGCCCACCCGGAGCCGCTGTCGCTGACCGGCTCACTGAAAAACTTCGCCGTTGATCGCCTGGCGCAGGCCGGCCATCAGGTACAGGTGTCCGATCTGTACGCCATGAAGTGGAAAGCGGCGCTTGACGCCGACGACAGCCTGGAAGGCGCATCAGGGCCCCGTTTCGATCCTTCGCTGGATTCGCAGCGCGCGTTTGCTAACGGCGTGCAGAGCGCCGATATCGAACGGGAGCAGCAAAAATTGCGCTGGGCGGACGTGGTGCTGCTGCAGTTTCCGCTGTGGTGGTTCTCGATGCCGGCGATCCTCAAAGGCTGGTTCGAGCGTGTCTATGCCTATGGTTTTGCCTACGGCGTCGGTGAGCATTCCGACACCCATTGGGGTGACCGTTACGGCGAGGGGACGCTGGCGGGCAAACGGGCGATGCTGATCGTCACCGCCGGCGGCTGGGAGTCCCATTACGCCCCGCGCGGCATCAACGGGCCGATCGACGATATCCTGTTCCCGATCCAGCACGGCATGCTGCACTACCCAGGGTTCGAGGTGCTGCCGCCGTTCGTCACCTACCGCGCCGGCAAAACCGATGAGGCACGCTTTGCCGCCCTGTGCGAGCAGCTCGGGCAGCGGCTGGATAATCTGTGGAACGCCGAGCCAATCCGCTTCCGGCGGCAGAACGCCGGTGACTATCTGATCCCGCAGCTGACGCTGAAAGCGCATCTCGCGCCGGGGCAAGACGGTTTCGGCGTTCACATCGAGTAGCCGGATGCGCACGCCCGGGCGCATCCGGGGCGTGCCCTTAATTCAGGGCGGCGAGAAATGCCCGATAGCCCTGCGCGCTGCTGTCCAACTCGTGTTGCTGAACCTGCTCTGCCGTCCCGTCCGAAGCGGCTTCCTTGCCGTAAAAGGCAAAGAACGAAGCATAGTCGGCCCGCACATAATCGGCGGTCACTTCAAACGGCCGGAAGATCTCCTCCAGCGAGTAGCGATAACGCCCTTCACGCGCGTAATCTTCTGCGCGCACGCCCGCCGTGACCGCCAGCGCCAGTTTCTTGTTCTGCATCTTATAGCCACTGCGAGAACCGTAGGCCCAGCCGTAGGTGAGCACGTCGTCCAGCCATTTTTTCAGCAGCGGCGGGCTGCTGAACCAGTAAATCGGGAACTGCAGCACGATGTTGTCATGCGCTTCAATCAACTGCTGTTCTTTGGCGACGTCGATCTGCCAGTCCGGATAGGCCTGATGCAGTTCGTGCACGGTATACAGCGCCGGATAGCGCCGCAGTTCCTCCAGCCAACGTTTGTTGACCACCGAGTTCGCCATATCGGGATGTGTCACTACCACCAACGTTTTCATACTGATCTCTCCAGTCAGGTGTTTCGACGCATCTTAGGGTATGCTGACAGAATGTAAAATACGCACACTCACGACACATACTTACCCTGGAGAAAGTGTAAATGACCGCCGAATCCCACTGCAGCCCTACGGGCATCAGCCTTGAAGACACCGGTTATGGCTACACCCTGTCGGTGATCAACGGTAAATACAAAATGATTATTCTCTACTGGCTGGCGTTGTATAAGCCGGTATTGCGCTTCAACGAACTGCAGCGCTGCATCGGCACCATTTCGTATAAGACGCTGAGCTCGACGTTGAAAGAGCTGGAAAAAGACCGTCTGGTGGTGAGAAAGGAGTATCCGCAGATCCCGCCCAAGGTGGAGTACAGCCTGTCCGAGCGCGGGCGTTCGCTGATCCCGGTGATCGACATGATGTGCGACTGGGGGGAGCGGCACCGGCCGGAACAGCCGGCGCCGTGAGGGGTTAGTTGTCCGCCGCCGCTGAGGTTGCCGGAGCCGGCTCATCGTGCTCGACCAACGCGTCCGCCGGCCGGCACTGGCGCAGCGTGCGCACGCTGAAGGCCACCAGCACGCCGAGCACTGCGGCGAATGCGCCAAACGACAGCACGCTCATCAATGGGGTGAACACCCTGCCCAGTACACCGAGCCCCAGCGCGCCGATCGAATCGCCGGTCACGTCCTGCGCGGTGCCGAGGCTGTTCACCCGCCCCAGCAGATGATCCGGCGTATTGCTCTGGATCAGCATGAACTGCAAGAGCGAGGCGATGGCATTGGCGTAGCCGTAACACACCAGCGCCAGCAGCGCCGGCGCCAGATGGCTGAACAGCCCCAGTGACGCGATGGCGGTGAACGCGACGATAGCGGCGATCAGGATCAGCACCCCAGGGCGAGGGAAACGCCCCACCCAGCCGCTGGTTAGCGCACCCAGCATCGCACCGAGCGGCACTGCGGAGTACATCAGGCCAATAGAGGACGCGCCGACGTGGTAAGCGTCCTGCGCCAGCGCCGGAAACAGTACCCTGACGGCGCCGACGATGCTCATCAACATCCCCAGCAACACCACCGAGCCGACCACCTTATTGCGCCAGACAAACTGGAAGCCGCTGGCGAGCGCGCGCAGTGGGTGTTCCGGCTCCTGCTGCTGCGGCAGCAGCGTCGGCAAGCGCACCAGCGGCACAAGGGTGCCCAGCGTCCCTGCCGCCGCGACGGCGAAGGCGAGACCGACGCCGCCGAACACGATGATAATCCCGCCCAGCGCCGGCGCCAGGATCGCGCCGATGCGCACCGTCACCATGCTCAAGGCCCCCGCCGCCGCCAGGTTTTCACGCCCGACCAGCAGCGGGATCACCGCCATCAGCGCCGTCATGCCCAGCGCGCCGAAGAACCCGTCCCAGGCCGCCAGCAGGTAGAGCGCCCATAGCGAAGGCGCCGGGGCGAAGGCGTTCAGACTCAGGGCGACAAAGCCCAGCCCGCAGGTGCCGCGCGCAAACAGGATCAGCTTACGGCGATCGTAGCGATCGGCGAGTACCCCGCCCAGCATCAGGCCGATAAACATGCCCACGCCGTCCAGCGCCACCGCCACGCCCACCTGCAACGTGGAGCCGGTCATCGCCTGGATCTGAATCGGCACCCCCACCGCCAGCATGCCGAGGGAAAACACCGACAGCATGCGGGCGCAGAAAATCGCGCGGAAATGCGCATTGCTTCTCAGCAAACTGAAATCAAGAAAAAAAGAAGGTCTGGCCATAGTGTCCTGCATATCATGTTTTAGTGCGGGCCGGGACGCACGCCCCGGCCCGGTTGCGTTATACCAATCCGTATTGCCGCGTCAGCAGCGAATGCAACAGCGGCCCGAGCGTCTCCAGCGAGGCCGGCGACAGAATGTCCGCGTGCTCGCAGCTTTGGTGATGACAGATCAGCCCATCCAGATACGGCGCCCACACGGCGTTGATGTCCATCTCCGGCGGCAGCGTCCGGTCGGCGACGAACAGCGTCGCCGTGCCGTGGAAACGCTGACTGCGCGCCTGAGACAGAAGGCGCACCGCGTCGCGGTAGTTGGCGACGATGCTGTCGAACATCGCCGCCTTCTCCGCCATCAGCGCCGGATCGCCATGATCTTCCGCCATAAACTCGGCCTGTTCCTGCGCCACCTCCTTCTGCGCCTCTTCCTCGCTGGGGCCGGTCCAGTCCTGGCCTTCCGGCGGATAGGTATCCAGCATGCCGAGGAACGCCACCTCTTCGCCCTGCTGCTGCAAACGCGCGGCCATCGAGTGCGCCAGCGTGCCGCCGAGCGAATAGCCCAGCAGGTAATAAGGCCCCTGCGGCTGCAGGCGGCGCAGAGTGGCGAGATGACGATCGACCATCTGCTCAATGTCCTCGCAGGTGGCGATGGCACCATCCGGCCTTGGCGACTGCAGGCCGATGATCGGGTAGCTCCCCGGCAGATAACGGCTCAGCCCCGAGTACTGCCAGGCGAAACCGGAAGCCGGGTGCAGACAGAACAGCGCCGGGCCTTGGCCCGCCCGCAGCTGCAGGCACTCGCCGACGCCGCGGCTCTCGGCCGAGCCGGCGGCCTGCGCATCATCGAGCAGGTGCGCCATTTTCTCCAGACTGCGGGCGAACATGATCTGCCCGACGCTCAACGGCCGGGTGACGCGCCGACGCAGCTCCGCCGCCAGGCGCATCGCCAGCAGCGAGTGGCCGCCCAACGCGAAGAAGTCGTCGTCGGCATACACCGTCTCGCGCCCCAGCAGTTCGCTGAACAGCGCCGCCAGCAGGCGCTCGCTGTCGCTGTGCGGCACGCGGCCGCTCTGCGGGCTCAGCTGCGGCCGAGGCAACGCTTTGCGATCCAGCTTGCCGCTGGCGCTGAGCGGGAAGCTGTCGGTCATGACATAGCTGACCGGCATCATGTGCGCCGGCAAACGCGCCTCCAGCGCCTGATGCAGGACGGCGGTATCCAGCGTCACGCCCGGCTGGGCGATCAGCCAGGCGACCAACTGCCGCATATCGGCGCCGCCCAGCCCCGTCGCGCCCTCACCCAGTTCGATGGCGTGCACCGCCGCCTGCGCTACTCCCGGCTGCGCCAGCAGCGCCTGTTCGATTTCGCCCAGTTCGATGCGCTGGCCGCGGATCTTCAGCTGATCGTCGCTGCGCCCCAAATACTCGACGCTGCCGTCTTCCAGCCAGCGGGCGATATCGCCGGTGCGATACATGCGCGCCCCGTTGCCGGCGGGATCGGCGACAAACCGCTGCGCCGTCAATCCCGGCCGATGCAGATAGCCGTCGGCCAGCTGAATGCCGCGCAGGTAGAGATCGCCGGCGCAGCCGACGGGCACCGGCCGCAGCATGGCGTCGAGAATGCTCAGTTGGGTGTTCCAGACCGGTTTGCCGATCGGCACGCCGGCGCCGCTCACCGCCGCCAATGCCTCGCCGGACGCCGGTTGATAGGTGACATCAACCGCCGCCTCCGTCGGGCCATACAGGTTATGCAGCGGCGCGGCGACCAACGCCTGGTAGCGGGATGCCAGTTCACACGACAACGCCTCACCGCTGCAGAACACGCGTTTCAGGCTGGCGGCGGCGCGCTGCGGCGCACGTTCGTTCAGCGCCTCAACCCAGATAGCCAACATGGACGGAACGAAATGCAGCGTGGTTACGCCATAGTCGTCGATCAACGTCGTCAGCGCCTGCGGATCGCGGTGCGCCTCCGGCGGCGCCATCACCAGGCGCGCGCCGACCATCAGCGGCCAGAAGAACTCCCAGACGGAAACGTCGAAGCTGCACGGCGTTTTCTGCAATACCACGTCCTGCGCATCGAGCGAATACTCATGCTGCATCCAGAACAGACGGTTGACGATCGCCCGGTGGTTCACCACCACCCCTTTCGGCCGCCCGGTAGAGCCCGAGGTATACAGGACGTAGGCGGGATAATCGCCGTTCCCCGCCGGTGCGCGCTGCATCGGTTCGCGCCCGCTGTCGTCCAGCGCATCGAACCGCAACGTCGGCGCCAGCGCGGCAAAACGGGCATCCAAGGCGCTCTCGGTGATAATCAGCCGTGGCTTGGCGTCTGCCACCATGTAGGCCAGACGCTCATCCGGGTAACCGGTATCCAGCGGCAGCCAGGCGGCGCCGGTTTGCACAATCGCCGTCAGCGCCAGGCTGAGGCGCACGGAACGCGGCAACGCCACCGCGACGATATCGCCCGGCTGAATGCCCGCCGCCGTCAGCTGTTCGGCCAACAGCGCGGCCTGGCGCTGCATGTCACGGTAGCTGAGGGTGTGCCCGGCATCCTGCAACGCGATGCGTTCCGGCGTGCGCCGAGCTTGATCGGCGATCGCCTGATGCAAGGTGGTGTCCGCTACCGCCTGTGCGGTGCGGTTGACCGCCGCGATCAACGCCTGTTCCTGCGGGGTTTGCAATTGCCAGCGCGGCAACGGCAGATCCGGTTGCGCAATCCATTGTTGCAGCAGCGCCATCAGCCGCGCGGCGAAGCGTTCAGGCTGCGGCACCGAGTCACGGTACTCCATCAGCAGACGCAGACGCTCGCCGAGCAGCACCAGCAACGTCAGCGGATAGTGGGTATAGCCTTTGTTGCGGATGGCGTCGCAGCGCAGGGAACCTGTGCCGCCGAGCAAGGCATCGTTGTCCGGGTAGTTCTCCACCACCAACAGCGTATCGAACAGCGTGCCCGCGCCGGCCAGGTGC
This sequence comes from Serratia sp. CY37869, assembly GCF_052168895.1. Taxonomy (NCBI): domain Bacteria; kingdom Pseudomonadati; phylum Pseudomonadota; class Gammaproteobacteria; order Enterobacterales; family Yersiniaceae; genus Serratia; species Serratia sp. CY37869. Next base: position 1,510,454 of record NZ_JBJNLU010000001.1, on the reverse strand, counting down.
TGGATCTCACCCAATCCCAAATCGTCGTGCTCCAGCAGTTCAATCTGCCGGTGTTGCAGAGCGGTCAGCTGTTCCGTCAACGGCCGGCCGTTTTCCAGCCGTACGCGTACCGGCAGCGTGTTGCTGAACAGGCCAACGTGCTCTTCCACGCCGTCGATCTGGCCAAACCGCCCGGAAACCGGCGAGCCGAACACCACGTCCTGATGGCCGCAACAGCCGGCCAGCTGCAGCGCCCAGATACCCTGCATCACGGTATTGAGCGTCAGCCCGCGTTCGCGGCACAGGGTCAGCAAACGCTGTTCCTCCGCCGGCGGCAGCGTCATTTCCCGCTCAAACACGCGGTCGTCCTGAGCCTCGCCAAACAGCAGCGTTGGCCGCACGTCCTGCAGCGTCTCGCGCCAGATGCGGCGCGAGGCGTCGGCATCCCGCGCGGCCAGGCGGCGCACGATATCGGTATAGTTCGAACGCAGCGGCGGCAACGCCGTTATCCCTTCACGCAATGCGAGCATCAGATCGTTGAGCACCACCGGCGTCGACCAGCCATCGACGATCAGGTGGTGGGCATTGAGGAACAGCGTGCAGCGTTCGCTCTCGCCGTGTTTGACCCACAGCGCATGCAGCATCGCGCCCGGCTGGTTAAACAGATCGCGCTGCAGCTCTTTCTGCTCCAGCTCATTCAGCGCCTGCATTTCTTGTTCGGCGGACAGCGGCGGCAGCCTGAGGCTGTCCAGCGGCCAATGGCTTTCCTGCGGTATCAGCTGCAGCGGTTCGCCCTCGCGGTTGAACCGGGCGGCCAGCTGCGGATGGCGGCGGATCACCGCATCCAGCGCCTGCTGGAGCCGTGGCGCGTCCAGTTCGCCGCAGAGGCTCAGGCGCGTCAGCGAGTTATAACTGCCGCCCTGCTGCGCCGTCTGGGCATGGAACAGCAAGCCGTGCTGCAAGGGCAACAGCGGTAGCGCATCGGCCAACGGCCCATACTCCCGCTCCCAGGCGCGCAGCGTTTCATCGTCGACGTTCGGTTGGGCGATCTCGGCCGCCGTCAACGTTGCCGCTGCGCGTTCGGGATGCCGTTCAGCAAACTCGCACAGCGCACGCACGGCCTGCTCGATGCCCCTATGCAGCGCCTCGATGTCGCTCGCGCTGAAGATGGCCTCCAGCCAGCTCCAGTTGATCGCCAGACACGCGCCGTCGCGCCGCTCTTCGACAAAGATGTTCACTTCCAGCCCGTAACACAGCGCCTGCTGCGTATCCTGCGCCACTGCGAAGGCGTCGCGGAAACGGGTCCGGCTGCGCTGCGGCGTCCAGTGTCCCTCATCCTGGCCGAAGCGCCCGAGGTAGTTGAACAAAATCTCCGGCGCATTGCGCTGCGCCAGCGCGGCCAGTTCGTCACGCTGCGGATGTAAATAGCGCAGTTGACCATAGCCGATGCCGCGATCGGCCACCGCGCGCGTCACCCGTTTCACCGCGCGCACGGCCTCGTGGTGTTCGGCGTCATGCAGTTCGATGCACAGCGGGTACTCCGCCGTCAGCCAGCCGACGGTGCGCGCCAGATCGAGGCTATCGTCCAGTTCGGCGCGGCCGTGCGACTCCAGCGAAAAGCGCAGCGAAGCGGCCTGGAAATGACGCCGGCAGGCCAGCGCCAGCGCGCACAGCATGATCTCTTCGACCTGAGCGCGGTATCCCTGCGGCAAGGCGCCCAGCAGCGCGGCGGTCAGCCGGCTGTCGAGCAGCGTGCGCCGTTCGCTCACCGAAGCGAGACGATCGGTCTGCGGATCCAGCGCGCGGCGCCCCAAGCGCGGCACGCCGTCCGCCAGCATCTGCCGCCAGAACGGCAGCTCGGTTTCCCGGCGTTTGGCGTCGGCCCGTAAACGCGCGGACCACTCATAGAGCGAGGTTTCCTCCGGCGGCAGCGCGATCGGCTGCCCCTGCATGGCGCTGTCGGCCGCTTGCCGCAGTTCGTCGAGCAGGATGCGCCAGGAAACGCCGTCAACCACCAGGTGGTGGATCGCCAGCACCAGCCCGAGGCTCTGCCCGTCACGCTGTAACAAGATGGCCTGCATCATGCTGCCCTCGGCCGGATTGAGGCGCGCCAGCGCGGCATCAAACGCCTGTTCCGCCGCGGTTTCCAGATCGCCGGATACGGGATGACGCTGCATCAATTCACCGGCGGCGGCGGTTTCAACCACCAACTGGCCGTCGCGGATCCGCGCGCCCAGCGCCGGGTGTGCCGTACGCAGCTGTTCCAACGCATAACGCAGCTGTGCCGGTTGCAATTCGGCAGGCACGCGCAGGAAAACGCCGTGCGCGAAGAGACGATGCATGTCGCCCGTCTCGGCAAACCAGTGCAGGATCGGCAGCCCGTCGATCGGGCCTTGCTGCACGCTGCGCGCGGCCTGAGATCCAACGGCCAGCGGCTGCATCGCCTGCGCCATGCGCGCGGGGGTGTGCAGCGCGAAGATCTCACGCGGCCGCAGCAGATACCCGTTGCGCCGCAGGGCGGTGCCCAGCCCCATCGCCGAGATGCTGTCGCCGCCGAGCGCGAAGAAATCGTCGTCGGCACCGACGCGCTCCATCCCCAACAGCTGCGCCATGGCGCGGCAAATCAGCCTTTCCTGCTCGGTGGCCGGCTCGCGCAGGCTTTGCGCCAGCGTCTCCTGCGGTTTGGGCAGCGCCTGACGGTCAATCTTGCCGTTAACGTTAAGCGGCAGCTCCGGCATCACCACCAGGATCGCCGGCACCATGTAATCCGGCAGACGCTGCGCCAACTGCGCCAGCAGCTCGCTCTGCAGCGCGGGTGAGGCGCGCCGCGCGTCATCCTGCACCGAGCAGTAACCGATCAGGCGATAGGTAGCGCCGATCGGCTCGGCGATCACCACCGCCCGCCCCACGTCCGGCAAGGCAGCCAGCGCGCTCTCCACTTCACCCAGCTCGACGCGGAAGCCGCGCACCTTGATTTGGTGATCGGTACGGCCAATGAACACCAGCTGGCCGTCCGCGCTCCAACGCATCAGATCGCCGCTGCGGTACATCACCTCGCCGTCGGCGAACGGATTGGCGACAAAGCGCGCCGCCGTCAGATCCGGGCGGCGCAGGTAACCGCGCGCGATGCCCTTGCCTGAAATGTACAGTTCCCCCGCCGCGCCGATCGGCACCGGCTGCAGGCGACTGTCGAGCAGCCAGACTTCGGTATTGGCCAGGGGGCGCCCGATCACCGGCTGGTCTGCGGCCGTGACCGGCGCGCCGAGGGTATCGACGGTGTATTCGGACGGGCCGTAATAGTTATGGATCTCGACTTCCGGATGCTGCCGCATCAGGTTCCACAGCGTCGGTGTCGCCGCCTCGCCGCCGATCATCACAAACGCCGGCAGCGGAAACTGTCCCTTCAGCAGGCCGCAATCCACCAACTGCGAGAGGAACGACGGCGTGATATCCAGCAGATCGATCGGGGTCTGTTGGGTCTGTTCGAGCAACGCCCAGGGGTCGCGGCGCAGCTCTTCATCGAAGATAACCAGTTCGCTGCCCATCATCATGCAGAACAGCGGCTCCCAGGAGGAGTCGAAAGAGAACGAAGCGGTATGCCCGGCGCGCAGACGCCGCCCGCGGCGAGCCTGGAATTTTTCAATCGCCGGGCCGAATAGAGAGGCCTGATGCGACAAGAACAGGTTCAGCAGCCCGCGGTGCGTGGACATCACGCCTTTGGGTTTGCCGGTCGAACCGGAGGTGTAAATCATGTAGGCCAGATGCGCCTCGTTCAGCGGCGCGCGCCGCTCTTCGTCCGATATCGGCGCGGCCTCGGCGGCCGCGCAGCGCGCCCGGCATTGCGCCTCATCGAGGCACATGATCTGCGGCAGATCCGGCATGTTGGCCCGCGTGTCGCTGTGGGTCAGCAGCATCACCGGCCGCGCGTCGTCGCACATCAGCGCCAGACGTTCACGCGGATAATCCAGATCGAGCGGCATATATGCCGCGCCGCTGGCCAACACGCCAAACAGCGCGACCAGCGTGTCCACCGAGCGCGGAATGCCGATGGCGACCACGTCTTCGGCGCCGATGCCGCTTTCGATCAGCACGCGCCCCAGTTGCATCACCCGTTCACTGAGTTGACGGTAGCTGAGGCGCACATCGCCGCAGGTCACCGCCAACGCCTCGGGCTGTCGCTCAACCTGACGCTGGAAAGCGTCCATGATCGACACCATGCCCGCCGGCGGCGTCAGCTCAGCGCCGCGCCCCCAGGCCGCGAGTTGGCGCAGCTCCCCTTCGCTGACCAGCGCCAGTTGACCGTTCGGCTGATGCGGCCGCCGCGCCAGTTGCTGCAACCAATGGCCAATGCGCTCCGCATGGCCTTGCAAGGTGCGCGGCGCGTATTTGGCCGGGTTGGCCACCAACGACAGCGTCAGCACGCCGCTTCGAAAACCGATCTCAAACTCGAGGTCGTCGACCGGCCCCATCGCCAGCGTATGGGTAACGGCCGCTTGACCGTCGAAGGACAAGGCGCTGTGGTAAACCTTGACGTTGACCACCGGGCCGTACAGCTCCTGATGGCCGCCGACCAGGCCGAGATCGCGTTTGATCTGCTCCGCCTCATAGCGCTGATGGCGCCGCACCTGTTTGATTTCCGCCGCGGTGGCCTGGCAGACGTCCGCCAGCGACATCTCCGGCGTCACGTTCAGCAGCAGCGGCAGCACGTTAACCACCGGGCCGATCGCCGCCAGCGCCTGCGAGCCCATGCGGCGCATGAAAGGAAAACCGATGGAGAGCCGGGTTTCGCCGCTCATGCGCGCCAGATACATCGCCAGTGCCGCCGTGACGATATCGGCCGGTTGCAACGACTGCAGCGCCGCATCGCGCAGCGCTTCGTCAAACAGCGACTCCGGCAGCACCAGCGCCTGTTTGAGCGGCCGAGCGCCCGGTTCGACCTCGCGGTTTTCCGTCGCCAATGACAGCGGCGACGGCAGATCGCGCAGATGCTGCCGCCAGAATTCGGCCGCCCGCTGGCGTGCGGGCGACGTTTGCCATTGCTGAAACTCTTCCACCACCTTGCCGAACGGGGTAAACGGCGAGGCCGCCGGCGACAGCCCGTGGCGCAGCGCGCGGTAGATATCGGCGATCCGGCGGGTGATGGCCTCGAAGCTGAAGCCGTCCAGGGTCAGATGATGAAAGCGCTGGTACCAGAACCAGCGATCGGCGCTGATGCGGATCACCGCATGGCGATAGAGCGGGCGCTCGCCGTCCGCGGGCAGATCCTGCGCCAGATCGTCGTGCATCAGCGCCAGCGCCGCCTGTTCGGCGTCTGGCCGCGCGCTGAAGTCAAACCACTCCGGCGCCAGCACCCGCGCGGGATCCGCGTTCAGCGGTAAACGTTGCACCGGCTGGCCGTCCTGCGCCTCAAAGAAGCGCGCCTGAACCGTATCCGCCTCCGCCAGCCCCTGGCGAATCGCGCGCTCCAGCGCCGAACGATCGATATCGCCGTGCAGTTCGGTGTAGTGCGCCACGGCAAAGCTGTTGCGCCGCAGCGCGATTTGGTCGGCAATCCAGATCCCCGGTTGCGCCGCAACCAGCGGATAATCCCGATACTCGACCTGAGTATCCGGCAAAGAAAGCGTTTCTGACATGGTGTCTGTCCTTTTCCTCAAACGGAATGTAGCGATGTGGCTGTGCGGCGATTAACGCGGCGCATCCGCCGCTTTCAACGACGCCGGCCGCATGTCCTGCCAGTGCGCTTCGATATAGTCGATACATTCACCGCGCGACGCCGGCCCCATCAACACGCGCCATCCCGGCGGCGTATCGGCAAACTGCGGCCACAGCGAGTACTGCTGTTGCGCGTTGACCAACACGGAGAAACGGAGACTTTCGTCATCGAACGGGTTTTGTTGTTCCTGAGTCATTTGCCTTACCTGTCTGTCAAAATGTGGAATTACTTCATTGCGGAAAGCAGCCGGCGCACGCCGTCCACCAGACCGCCGCGCCAGCAGAGCGCGTCATGCCCGCCGGAATACACGCGGTAGTCGGCACGATGCCCGGCCGCCGTCAGCGCCTGGTGCATCTGGCGATTGACGAATTCGATGTCCGCCTCCCGATCGCCGGCTTGCTGAATCACGGTGAGCGTCGGCGCGGTCGCGCCGCGCTGCCGAACCTGGCGTATCAACCAGCCTTCCTCCAACTCGTGGCGTTTTTCGAACTGGGTAACGAATTGCACCGTGGGCCACCAGAAGGAGCCGGACTGGCTCAGCACATGGCCGAAGCGCTCGGGCCAGTGCAGGCCGGCGTATAACGCCGCCAGCCCGCCGTAGCTCTGGCCGGCGACCACGGTGCGCGCCCCCTCTTCGCTGAACGGTTCGCGCCGCTGCGCCTGCGGCAGCAGTTCGTCGATCACCGCCTGCCAAAAGGCGGCGTTGCAAGGCAGCTCTTTTTCCCGGTGTTCGCCATCGATCGCATCGATCAGCAGCCAGCACGCGGGCGGCAGATGCCCTTTTGCGGTCTCGTTCTCAATCACCGGCAGCAATGCGTGCCTTTCGATCCAGTTCTGGCCGTCGAGCAGCAGCACCAGCGGGCGGTTCGCGTTGTCCGCCGCCTCGCCGGCGGCATACAGCCACACGCGCCGCCGGGTGCCCAGCCGTGCGCTGTGCCAGTGAAAAAGCTGTAGCCGCGCTTCATCCAACGGCCGATCGGCGGCCTGCCAGGCGCTTTGGTCGTCCGCGTCGGGCCCCTGAGCCAGGGAAACGGCGCGCGGGCGATAAGCCGGCCCCAGCGAGGTGCGATTCAGCGGATCGGCGATCGCCAACGGGAACAGCGATACCCACCAGGCGCGCTGCTGGCGATCGCGCAACGTTTCGTCGTCGCTAAAGACGGGAGGAAGATCTCGCGCCGTAATCGGGATCAGGCTGTAACTGCCGCGCCAGCGGCGATCGACAACGGCCGCGCCGTACCAAACGTCGGTGCCGGGGAGCCTTTTCAGGCTGCTGGGGGACGTGCTGTGATGGTCGGTAATGCCGTTGATATCGGCATAGACCCGGCATATCGGCGAGAGCCGCTCGTCGCCGGCAGGATCGCGCCATAGCCAGGTCATTCTGACGTGCTGTTCATCGTGCGCGTCGACGACAGGCGTGCCATGAGCGGCAACCTTCTGCCACCATGCGGGTTGCCCCGCCGCCGCCTCACGCAGCCAGTGCGCCGCCAATCCCTCATGGCCGTGTTCTGGCCTCTTTTCCGGCAAAAACTCCATAGCGCCCCTTACATAACGTGCGTGACTTTTACAAAACCTGACAATCGTATTGATACTCATTATCATTTTCAATACTATTTGTCGGATTTTTGCCGTCGTGCAAACGCGACGTCTCCGCGTCGACGAGGGAAAGCGTATTCATCGGCATTGCGGGGTTTATCAGGGTGGCATTACACACAAAAGTAGGCATGCAGGAGAGATAATGAATATTAGAAACAAAGGGATAGAAAACGATAGCACAGAGGCGATGTCCGCCAACCGGCTGTTGCTGGGGGCGACGCTGGCGCTACTGCCCTTCGCGCAAAACGCTTTTGCCGCGGCGGACGAGACGATGGTGGTGACCGCCGACGCGCAGAGCAGCGTGACCGCGCCCGTCAAAGGGATCGTCGCCAAAGAGAGCGCCGCCGGCACCAAAACCGCCGCCCCGCTGAGCAAAACCCCGCAGTCCATCTCGGTGGTGACGCGCGAGCAAATGAACGACCAGGAACCGGCGTCGGTCGCCGACGCCTTGAACTACACCAGCGGGGTGGTCACCACCTATCGCGGCAATTCCAACCGCAATGACGAAGTGATCAGCCGCGGCTTCCGCTACGCGCCCAAGCTGCTCGACGGCCTGCACTTTGGCCTCTCTAGCCAAAACGGCGGCGCCGGGCAGATCGATCCCTGGTTGCTGGAGCGTGTGGAAATGGTGCACGGCCCGGCCGGCGTGCTTTACGGCCAGGTCAGCCCCGGCGGCGTGGTGGTGATGACCAGCAAACGCCCTACTGCCCAGAGCATTCACGAAGTTAAATTCAGCACCGGCAACCGTCATCTGGCGGAAACGGCGTTCGACTTCGGCGGCAAACTCAACGACGACAACACCCTGTTCTATCGCCTGAACGGTATCGCCAGAACCGAACATGAGTTTGTCAAAGACAGCAAGCAGCAACGGGTGGCCATCGCCCCGGCCTTCACCTGGCTGCCGAACGAAGACACCAGTTTTACGCTGCTGACCAGCTACCAGAACGATCCGAAAGCCGGATCGCGCAACTTCCTGCCGCGCGCCGGCACGCTGTTCCCGACCAGCGCGGGCTATGTGCCCTATGACTTCAACATCAGCGAACCCAGCTTCAACAAGTCGCGGCGCGAGCAGGCGTCGATCGGCTACAGCCTCGAGCACAACTTCAGCGATGCGCTGTCGTTTACCCAGAACCTGCGTTTCACCCACCGTGATGAGGACTATAAATATCTGGTTTATAACGTAAACTCGAAGGTCAACGACCACACCGTCACCCGCATGGCGCAACATGAAACGCAGATGACCAACGAGTTTGGCGTGGATAACCAGCTGAAGGGCCTGTTCGACACCGGCGAGGTGAAGCACACGGTGCTGGGCGGATTGGATTACCGCTACAGCCATATCGATTCGAAGATGTATCGCGATCGCGGCAACGATTACCCGATCGACTGGGCCAACCCGGTTCGCCCCAGCATTGATGGCAGCACGCTGGCGCTGGCTTCCAGCGATTTGAAGACGCTGAATCAGGTCGGGGTGTATCTGCAGGACCAGCTGGCGTGGAATAACTGGAACCTGCTGCTGTCCGGCCGTCAGGACTGGTCGCAGGTCAACACCCGCGATCGCACCAGCGGCGGCAAAGAGCAGACCTACAATGATGCCCAGTTCACCGGCCGTGCGGGCCTGCTCTACGCCTTCGACAACGGCATTTCGCCGTACGTCAGCTACAGCACCTCGTTCGATCCTAACCTGTACCCGAGCGCGCCGGGCGCCGACCCGCTCAAGCCGACCACCGGCAAACAAACCGAGGTGGGCGTGAAGTACCAGATCCCGGGCGGCAACACCCTGCTGACCCTTTCCTGGTTCGACATCACCCAGCGCAATGTGGCGTCCTATAACCGCCTCACCTCCGCCTACGAGCAGATCGGTGAGGTGAAATCCAAAGGGATTGAGGCGGAAGTGCACGCTCAGCCGACGCCGGAGATCAAGCTGATCGCCGCCTACACCTACACCGACGTGGTGACCAAAGACTCCAACTCGGCGGACGAAATCGGCCACAGCCCGGCGGGCATTCCGCGCCACGCGGCGTCCGCCTGGGGCAGCTACAGCTTCCTGAGCGGCGCGCTCAACGGCCTGACCGTCGGCAGCGGCGTGCGTTACATCGGCGATGCGCCGGCCGACGCCACCGGCCAGTACGATGTGCCGCACTACACGCTGTACGACGCCATGGTGAAATATGATCTCGGCCAGGCCTCGCCGGCGCTGCGCGGTGCGGCGCTGCAGCTCAACGTGCAGAACCTGACGGACAAGAAATACGTTTCATCCTGCAGCGGCGAGTACGCCTGCTTCTACGGCAGCGGCCGCAGCGTCATCGCTTCGGTGAACTACCGCTGGTAACGAAAAGGGGCGGCCAGCGCCGTAATGCTTGTCAGTTAGCTTTTTTCTGAAGGTATTGGTGACGTATTTCGGTCGATAAATGTGAGATGCACCATGAAACTCATGCGCCTCGACCGAGCAAGGGACCGTAGGCGCGGTCCCTTGCAACCCGCGCCTTTGCCCTATCAGACGGTTGGCTTTGCCAACTGCCCTCTCTCCGCCATACCGCATTGAGGCCGGCTGCGACAGGCGTCCCTGCCTGTCTCACCTGAAACCGCCGTCCATGGCGGTTTCGCCTAATGCGCTATGCCTACGTTCGGCGTCTTCAAGGGCGCCCAACACCGCGCTCATCTCCAACTTCTCTACCACAACCTCATAAGCGACAGATTTCCCGGTAGCTGCCAGCTCAGGTGTTGACCTTGGGCGCGCATCACCGGCTGCCGAGCAAGACGGCGTTGTCAGGGGCAACCGGCCAGGGAAGGCCGGTTGAGGCGAGACTAACAGGGACGTTTGTCGCAGCCGACCCGCCCGACAATGCAGACGCGGCGAGGGTATCCGCATAGCGGACAGACGGTGTTAAGCGAAGGCGCGGGTGGAGGGGCCGCGCCTTCGGCCCCTCCAATTGCCGTTCATTGTGGTAACAGAGAAATTCGGGGTATTTACGGCAATTTTTCCTGCACGGCGCTGACAGAGACCGGATAAAAAATGCCAGTCAGGTTTACGGCCATCGCCGCCCCTTTCTTCCACCTTTCCCGCCGCGTTTACTCTTGCTTCAATTCCCGCAGATGCTTGTACACCGTGGCGCGCCCCATCGACAGCACGTTGGCGATATAGTCCGCCGCGCTTTTGGCCTTGAACGCCCCCTGATGATAGAGATCGCTGACCAGCCGCCGTTTCTGTTCGCGGCTCAGCGCGCCGAGCGCAGCGTTCTCGCGCCGCAGCCAGTCATGCAGGAAGGTATTGATCTTCTCTTGCCAGTCGTCTTTGAACAGCTGTTGCGGCTGCGGCTGCAATCGCGTGACCGACAGGAACATATCCAGCGCGTTGCGGGCGTCCTCGAACATCGCGGTGCTCAGGTTGATGCACAGCAGATAGCTGGGGTTACCCTGCTCGTTGCGCGCGGCGATGCTCACCGAGCGCATCTTTTTGCCGTCCCAGTTCAGCTTTTCGTAGGGGCCGGTCACGTTGGCGCCGCCATCAAACGTGAAATCTTCCAGCCCCGCGTCGTCGCCCGGTTTGCGCTTCGACAGGTTGTTCGCCAGGTAGGCTATCTTGTTGGCGGCCAAATCGTGGATCACCACTTCCGCATTCGGGAAAAACAGGGCCGCGATGCCGTCGGCGACCGACCGCAACAGTTCAAGTTGAGAAGAAGAATTCGCCACGCTGGGGTGTCTCCGTATAGCCCGGTTTGGTTTGTTGTTCAGCCGCTTAGCATACCGCAGTTGCCGCCGCTTGCCGAGCGGATGGCGTTGTTTTCCCCCTCACCACCGGCTGCGCCGCAAGTGACCTTTTATCCCGACGGGGGGGCATGATTGGCCATTGCCGGTCGCCGGCGAAATAACGCCCGCCCCTTCAAAGAGGAAAAGGAAATAGGTTAACCACGCCGTTCATCTACCGTTTTTTTATTTAAAAACCGCCCCTTTGCCAATGACATTAATAACCGCACCACCGTTATTGAATTATTGCTTAAGGCCGTTGGCAAGTTGATTAGCAAACTCCCTTATGCAAGAAAAATCTCATACAAATCATCATGTTTTGCATAAAGCAAAGCGCCAATTCAGATTATTCCTAATTATTTATTTCAGACATCAGGAATAAATTTAACCTGCAGTACTGCAATAAGGATGCAGCTTAATTTGAGTTGTATAAGCAATTTAATTTAAAGGACTTTTATTATGAATTATGAATCCAAGGCGGACTGTTCCGCCAACAGCTACATTATTGAAATTTCAAGTTTTAAACTGCCGGCCTCACTCAGCCCTGAAGCGTTTGCCGTATTGGACAAGCGCGTTGAAGAGGAATTTATCTCGAACCAGAACGGGTTTATTTCGCGTGACTCAGGCATCAGCGTAGACAATGAGCCTCGCTGGGTGAACATTGTAAAATGGGAGACGCTGTTGGATGCGGATGAAAACATCTACCAATTTACGCAAGCTTCCGCGCCGGCGTCCGTCAAAGAATATCTGGCGAGTATCGGCGCTGAACCGGTGGAATTACAACGCTATCAGCATACCGGCGCCTAATGCGTATCGGATGACCACGCCACCGCGGCGCGGTCTTCTTTAAACGCTGATTCGCCAAACCAGAACGGGTGGCCGGCCGCTCGCGGTCACCCGTCCGTTTCAGGTGAACACGCTTTTCAGCCCACTCTTCTGCCGCAATACAGTAAAACAGCCCCGAATCATGCTTCTCGCTGCCAAGGCAAAACGCGGCGGCAGACGGCGTTTTAACAGGATTTTAACGCTGCCGAGGGGAAACGCCATTGTCAACATAGCAGTTAAATAAAATGAAACTTTTTGATCACATTCAAGCTTCTGAAAAATAGATATAAAGGGTTTTTATGCGTTTTATATGCATAAAGTATGCATGCGCCCGCTAACGACCGGCGAAAAGTAATTAACTATTCATTTACCGCCCTGCAGGCGGCGAAAAACCGTCCGCTGGCCCGATGAGCGGGGGGCTAACAACCGGCATAATTAGTGGTAAATTTAGCGGCGCAAAGTGTTATGCGCTTGCTAATCCACGGTTAAACGAAATAAATACCTCTAAAATATAAAGGTTGGTTATGGAAAAGCTATCCTACGCTTCAGACAGCAGCACCACCGCTTGGGCTACATATCTGCAACAAATCGATCGCGTCGCCCCTTACCTCGGCGACCTCTCACGCTGGGTTGATACGCTGCGTCACCCTAAACGCGCTTTGATTGTCGATATCCCGCTGCAGATGGACGATGGCACCATCCGTCACTTCGAAGGCTTCCGCGTACAGCACAACCTGTCGCGCGGGCCGGGTAAAGGCGGTATCCGCTTCCACCCTGACGTCGATCTGAACGAAGTGATGGCCCTGTCCGCCTGGATGACCATCAAGTGCGCCGCGGTCAACCTGCCGTACGGCGGTGCCAAGGGCGGCATCCGCGTCGATCCGTTCAAACTGTCTGAAGGTGAACTGGAGCGACTGACCCGCCGCTACACCAGCGAAATCGGCTTCATCATCGGGCCACAGAAAGACATTCCTGCGCCGGACGTCGGCACCAACGCCAAAGTGATGGCCTGGATGATGGATACCTACTCCATGAACCACGGCACCACCATCACCGGCGTGGTAACCGGTAAGCCAATCCACCTCGGCGGCTCCCTGGGCCGTGAGAAAGCGACTGGCCGCGGCGTGTTCGTCACCGGCAGCGAAGTGGCCAAGCGTCTGGGCGTGCAGATCGAAGGCGCCAAAGTGGCGGTGCAAGGCTTCGGTAACGTGGGCAGCGAAGCGGCTCGCCTGTTCGTCGGCGTCGGCGCTCGCGTCGTCACCATCCAGGACCACTCCGCAACCCTGTTCAACGCCAACGGCATCGATCTGGCCGCGCTGACCGAATACCAGGCCAAGCACAAGCAGATCGCCGGTTTCCCAGGCGCCAGCGAGATCGAAAGCGAAGCGTTCTGGTCGGTTGACATGGACATCCTGATCCCTGCGGCGCTGGAAGGCCAGATCACCCGTCAGCGCGCCGAAATCCTCAGCGCCAAGCTGGTGCTGGAAGGGGCTAACGGCCCAACCTTCCCAGAAGCGGACGACATTCTGCGTTCCCGTAACATCACCGTGGTTCCGGACGTTATCTGTAACGCCGGCGGCGTAACGGTCAGTTACTTCGAGTGGGTGCAGGACATGGCGAGTTACTTCTGGAGCGAGTCCGAGATCAACGAGCGTATGGACAAGATCATGACCGACGCGATGGTCCACGTCTGGAACAAGGCCGCAGAGAAAGAGTGCAGCCTGCGCACCGCCGCTTATATCGTGGCTTGTGAGCGCATCCTGACCGCACGTAAAGAGCGTGGCATCTACCCAGGTTGATGCCCGTTTCCCGGCCTGCCCCGGCAGGCCGGATTTTCCTCAGCGCAAACAGCGTTTCAACACCTTACCGGTACTGGTCATCGGCAAGCGTTCGACAAACTCGACGATACGCGGATACTTGAACGCCGCCAGCCTCTCCCGGCTCCAGGCGATCAGCGCCTCTTCCTCGATCGGCTCCTCCGTCTCTTTCAACACCACCACCGCTTTGATCTCTTCACCCAGCGAAGGATGCTCGACACCGATCACCGCCACCAACGACACCGCCGGATGGCGAATCAGCGCCTCTTCAATCTCGCGCGGATAGACGTTGAACCCGCCGCGAATGATCATGTCCTTGGCCCGATCGACGATGAAATAGAAGCCGTCGGCATCGCGGCGCGCCAGATCGCCGGTGCGGAACCAGCCGTTTTCCAGCACTTCCGCCGTCGCCTCAGGGCGGTTCAGATAGCCTTTCATGATGTTGTAGCCGCGCACCGCGATCTCTCCCACCTGATCGACACCGTCGATCGGTTGCCCGGTGACGTCGAGCAAGCGAACCTCCACGCCCCAGATCGGTTGGCCGATGGAGCCGGGTTTGGTCACGCGGTGCGGATGGTTAAAGGTGGCGACCGGGCTGGTTTCCGACAGCCCATACCCTTCGAGAATGTTGACGCCGAAGCGGCGCGAGAAATCCTCCAGGATCTGCACCGGCAGGCTGGCCCCGCCGGACACCGCCATACGCAGCGTGCTGCGCAGGCGCTCGATATCCGTATGCTCATCCAGCGCATTCAACAACGCCCAATACATGGTCGGCACGCCGGCAAAAAAGGTAATGCCGTGCCGCTGCATCAGCGCGATGGCCTGCGCGGCGTCGAAGCGTTCGACCAGCACCAGGGTGGCGGCGGCGGAAAATCCGGCATTCATCTGCACCGTCGAACCAAACGTGTGGAACAGCGGCAACGTCACCAGATGGCGATCGGGATCCGTTTCCGAGCCGTCGAACAGCCTCACCGATCCCAGCGCGTTAAGCACCAGGTTGGCGTGGGTCAACTCCGCCCCTTTGGCCCGGCCGGTGGTGCCGCTGGTATACAGCACCACCGCCGTGTCGCTTTCGAGCGTCGCGGCCGAAGCGAACTCGGTGGCCTGTGCGGCTATCGCCGTGCTGAAACGTTCGCCTTCGAGCGGCAGCCGATCGCCGATGATAAACACCTCACGGCATTGCTCCGCCTTCGCCGCCGCCCGCAGCGCCTCTTCCCCCAACGGCAGGCCGCTGCTGCCCTCGAAACAGAACAGCGCCACCGCCGCCGAATCCGCCAGGTAATAGTCGAATTCTGCGCTTTTAAGCAGAATATTCAGCGGCACCACCACCGCGCCACTTTTGAGAATGCCGTAATAGATAGCCGGAAACTCCGGCCGGTTTGTGCAGGCCAGCGCCACCCGTTCACCGGGCCGCACGCCGCGCGCGACCAACAAATTCGCCACCCGGTTGGCCATTTCATTCAGCGCCCGATAGCTGAGCAGTATATCGTCCTGTATCACCGCCGGCCGTTCCGGCCAGGTGCGCGCACTTTCTTCAAGCAAGGTAGCCAGATTCAGCATCGGGGATCCTCCCTGGGTTGAGCGGCGAGAAAGCGCCGCAGTATCACGAGTATAGATAGGCGCTTTACGGTTCGCATTCCCAGGGGCGCTGGGCTATACCTTAGGCATTCCCCCTCCTGCTGGAGTTGTGATCATGAGCAAGAAAAAAATCCTGATGCTGGTCGGCGACTACGCCGAAGATTACGAAACCATGGTGCCGTTTCAGGCATTGCAAATGCTTGGCCATTGGGTGGATGCCGTGTGCCCCGACAAAGCCGTCGGCGACTACATCCAGACCGCGATCCACGACTTTGACGGCGCGCAGACCTACAGCGAGAAACCCGGTCATCGTTTTACCCTGAACGCCGACTTTGCCGCCGCCAAAGAAGAACACTATGACGCGCTGTTGATCCCCGGCGGTCGGGCGCCCGAATACCTGCGCCTGAATCCCGACGTGATCGCGCTGGTGCAGGCGTTCGACGCCGCCAAAAAACCGATCGCTGCCGTTTGCCACGGCCCGCAGCTGCTGGCGGCGGCTGGGGTGTTGAAGGGCCGCACCTGCAGCGCCTACCCGGCTTGCGCCCCGGAGGTGCGGCTCGGCGGCGGCCACTATGCGGAGATCGGCATCGATCAGGCGCATGTCGACGGCAACCTGGTCACCGCCCCGGCCTGGCCGGCGCATCCGCAGTGGCTGGCGAAGTTCGCCGAGCTGCTGGAGCAGTAACCTGGCGCTAGCGCAATTGCTCGATAAGAAAATGGATGTCGTACAGCCAGCGTTTGGCGCGCGCCGAGCGCACCAGCATCGATACGCACAGCGGCCGGGTGTGTTCTTTACAGGCGGAGGGGGAAAACCAGCGCCCGGTATTGCTCGGCGGCTGGAAATACAGCTCGTGGTTGTAATTGCTGCTGTCGACGCCGAAGGTATCGAAGTAGCGGCGCATCAGCGTGTTGGAGTCGCTGAACGACAGGTTGAGCGCGGTGTTAATCTCGGTTTCCGGGGTGATGACCGCCCCCTTCTTCTGCCGCCCTGGTGCGTTGAATGCGGCGATAAGCGCGATGACCTGTTGCTGAATGTCTTCTGCCATGACGACCTCGAGCCGATATGAAGAAAAGGTGAATGCAATTATCTGTCTGACTCTGCCCGCCGCGGCGAGTTCGGGCCGCCGCGCGGGTTTTCCGTTTCTTTACACTTTCCATAAGTAAACCGCGCGCCGCCCAACTCGCGGCGTGCGCGGTCGACGGTTAGCGGCTGAGCGCCGCCTTATCGGCGATGACGCCGTCCCCCTGCCGCTCGGCGGCAACCCCGCCGCCCAACACTTTATACAGGGTCGCCTGATTGTCGTACGCGGTCTGCTGTGCGGCGATCAGCGACTGCTGCGCCGTATACAGCGTGCGCTGCGCGTCCAGCAGCGTCAGGTAGCTGTCCACGCCCTGGCGGTAACGCAGTTCGGCCAAGCGATAATATTGCTGCGCCGCCGCCACATAGCCGGTCTGTGCCGCCAGCTGTTCCTGCAGCGTGGCTTTGCGCGCCAGCGCGTCGGCGGTTTCCTGAAATGCCGTCTGCACCGCTTTCTCATAGGTGGCGACATACAGGTCTTTCTGCGCCTGGGTGTAGTTGAGCTGAGCCGTGTTGTAGCCGCCGCTGAAGATCGGCAGGCTGATGCTCGGGGCGAACGACCAGACGCCGGCGCCGTGGCTGAACAGCGACGAGAGTTCACCGCTGCCCACGCCGCCGCTGGCGGTCAGGCTGATCGACGGGAAGAATGCCGCACGCGCCGAGCCGATGTTGGCATTGGCGGATTTGAGGTTATGCTCGGCCTGCAGCACATCCGGCCGCGTCAGCAGCACCTGCGAAGACACCCCGGCCGGCAGATTGCGCATGATTTCGCCGAGCGCATCGATACCGCCGGGCAGCAGGTTTTCCGGCACGCTTTGCCCCACCGCCAAATCCAGCGCGTTTTTCGCCTGCGCGGCGAGGGTGGCGTAGCTGGCGGCGTCCGAACGCGCCTGTTGATAAACGGTTTCCGCCGATGCCACGTCGACCAGCGACGAAATGCCGTGCTGTTGATTGTTGCGCGTCACGTCCAGCGAACGTTTGGCGCTTTCCATCGTCTGCTGCGCCACCGCCAGATTGCTGCGCTCGGCCGCCACCGCCACCCAGTCGGTGACGATATCGGCGATCAGCGTCAGACGGGTGCTTTTCGCCGCTTCCGAGTTGGCCAGATAGGTTTCGAACGCCGCCCGCGACAGGCTGGCATTCTTGCCGAACAGATCCAGCTCGAACGCGCTGACGCCGCCCTGCGCTTCGTAGCTCTGGCTGATGGCGGTGGCATTGCCGTTGCCGCTCAGCGAACGCCCGCGGCTGCCGTCGGCGGTGGCGTTGATCGTCGGGAACAGCGCCGAGCGCTGCTCACCGTACAGGGCGCGCGCCGAGGCGATATTGGCGATCGCCTCACGCAGATCGCGGCTGCTGTTCAGCCCCATCGCCACCACCTGCCGCAGCCTGGCGTCCTGCACATAGTCGCGCCAGGCGACGTCCGGGTAGCTCAACGCCTGCTTGCCGGCGGCCTCGCCCTGCGGCAGGTTGGCGGGCACCGGCGCCGCCGGGCGCTGGTAGTGCGGATCCAGCGACAGACACCCGCTCAGCAGCAGCGGTAAAGTTAACATCATGACTCGTTGCAACACGTTATTCTCCTGCCTGCGACGGCGAGTTGGTGGGCCGACGGGTAAACATGCGGCGCACCAACACATAAAACAGCGGTACAAAAAAGATCGCCAAGGCGGTAGCGGTGATCGTGCCGCCGATAATGCCGGTGCCGATGGCGATTCGGCTGTTGGCGCCGGCGCCGCTGGATACCGCCAGAGGCAGCACCCCGGCGGTGAACGCCAGCGAGGTCATCAGGATCGGCCGCAGGCGCATGCGCGCCGCGTGGACCGCCGCGCCAATCAGCGTTTCCCCCCGCTGGTGCATCTCCTCGGCGAACTCGACGATCAAAATGGCATTCTTTGCCGACAGCCCGATGATGGTGAGCAGCGCCACCTGGAAGTAGATGTCGTTTTCCAGCCCGCGCAGCGTGATCGCCAGCAGTGAGCCCACCACGCCCATCGGCACCACCAACATGACCGCGAATGGAATCGACCAGCTCTCATACAGCGCCGCCAGGCACAGGAACACCACGATGAGCGAAATGGCGTACAGCGACGACGCCTGGCCGCTGGTCAGCCGTTCCTGATAGGACAGCCCGCTCCAGGAATAGCTGCTGCCGGCGGAGTATTTCGCCGCCAGTTTCTCCATCTCGCTCATTGCCGTACCGGAACTGACACCGGCGGCGCCCTGCCCGGTGATCTCGAACGACGACAGCCCGTTATAACGCGACAGGTTCTCCGGGCCGTAGATCCAGTGCGAAGACGCAAAGGCGGAGAACGGCGTCATGCTGCTGTCGCCCGATGCGTTGGTGCCGCGCACAAACCAGCGGTCGAGGTCTTCCGGCTTGGCGCGGTACTGCACGTCGCCCTGCATATAGACTTTTTTCACCCGGTTGCGATCGATAAAGTCGTTGATGTAGGTGCTGCCGAACGCGCTGCTGAGGGTGCTGTTGACGTCCGCGGCGCTCAGGCCGAGTGCCTGCAGTTTGCCGTTGTCGATCGCCACCTGCAGCTGCGGGGTGTCCGGCAAGGTGTTGGCGCGCACCGCCAACAGCGATGGATTGCCGGCGGCGGCGGCGACAATCTGATCGCGCATCGCCTGCAGTTCGGCGCGGGTGGTCGCCCCTTTGGCCTGCAGTTCGAAGGTGAAGCCGTCGGACTGGCCGAAGCCGTCGATCGCCGGCGGGCTCATGGAGAACACTTGGGCGTCGCGCAGCGAGGCGAAGTGCGCCATGGCGCGTTTGGCGATGGCGTCGGCGGTGTTTTCGCTGCCGCCGCGTTGGCTCCAGTCTTTGAGGCTGACGAACGCCATGCCGGCGTTTTGCCCGCTGCCGCTGAAACCGAAACCGTTGATGGTGAAAATGGTGCTGACGTTGGCCTTTTCCTGGTCGAGAAAATAGGCGGTCACCGCCTCGCTCACCGCCGAGGTGCGCGCGTTGGTGGCGCCGGCCGGCAAGGTGTACTGCACCATCACCGAGCCCTGATCCTCGTTGGGCAGGAAGCCGGTCGGCAAACGCAGATACATTACGGCGGCGGCGATCAACAGCAGGCCGTACAGCAGCAGATAGCGCGTTGGCCGGTGGATCACTGCGCCGACCTTGTCGGCGTACTTCGCCTGCAACCGGTCATAACCGCGGTTGAATTTGCCCAGCAGCCCGGTGTCAGTCTGCGCGTCGTGCGCGGGTTTCAGCAACGTGGCGCACAAGGCCGGCGCCAGCGTCAACGCCAGCACCACCGACAACACCATCGAGGAGACGACGGTGATCGAAAACTGGCGGTAGATCACCCCGGTGGAGCCGCCGAAGAACGCCATCGGCAGAAACACCGCCGACAGCACCAGCGCGATGCCGACCAGCGCGCCGGTGATTTCGCGCATCGATTTCTCCGTCGCCTCGCGCGGCGGCAGCTTATCTTCGCGCATCACCCGTTCGACGTTTTCCACCACCACGATGGCGTCATCCACCAATAGCCCGATCGCCAACACCATGCCGAACAGCGTCAGGGTATTGATCGAATAGCCGAACGCCGCCAGCACGCCGAAGGTGCCCAGCAACACCACCGGCACGGTAATGGTCGGGATCAGCGTGGTGCGCAGGTTTTGCAGGAACACGAACATCACCACCACCACTAACGCCACCGCTTCAAACAGCGTTTTCACCACCTCTTCGATCGAGATGTTGATGAAGTCGGTGCTGTCTTTCGGGTAGGCCACCTTGTAGCCCTGCGGCATGGCGCTTTGGTACTCCGCCACCTTGGCCTTCACCAGCTTGGCGGTGCTCAGGGCGTTGGCGCCCGCCGCCAGCTTGACCGCGATCCCCGCCGCCGGGTGGCCGTTGAGGTGCGCGCTGGCGGAGTAGTCTTCGTTGCCCAGCTCAACCCGCGCCACATCGCCCAACCGCACCAGCGCCCCGCTGCTGTCGCTTTTCAGGATGATATTGCGGAACTGTTCCGGCGTTTGCAGCCGCGACTGCGCCTTCACCGTGGCGGTCAGCTGCTGGTCGGCGGCGGCCGGCAGATCGCCTATCTTGCCGGCGGACACCTGGGTGTTTTGCGCCTCGATCGCCGTCTGCACGTCGGAAGGCATCAGCGAAAAGCTCGCCAGTTTGGTCGGATCCAGCCAGATGCGCATCGCGTATTCCGAGCCAAACACCTGCACGTCCCCGACGCCCTCGATGCGCGACAGCGGATCCTGCAGGTTGCTGACCAGATAGTCGGAGATATCGGCCATCGTCGCCTTGTCGCTTTCGTCATACAGCCCGACGATCAGCAGAAAGCTGCTCTGGGATTTTTTGACCGTCACGCCCTGCGCGGTAACGGCGCTCGGCAGACGACTTTCCGCCTGCTGCACCTTGTTTTGCACCTGCACCTGAGCGATATCCGGATCGGTGCCCTGCTCAAAGGTGACGTTGATGCTGACCGAGCCGCTGGCGCTGCTGGTCGACGAGAAATACAGCAGGCCGTCCAGGCCGGTGAGCTGCTGCTCAATCACCTGGGTGACGCTGTTTTCCAGCGTTTCCGCGTCCGCGCCCGGGTAGGTGGCGGAGATGGCGATCTGCGGCGGTGAGACGTCCGGGTACTGCGAGACGGGCAATGAATTGATCGACATCAGACCGCACAGCATGATGATGATGGCGATCACCCAGGCGAATACCGGACGCCGGATAAAGAACTGCGCCATATCACTGCTCCCCGCGTTGGGTTTTGTCGACCGAGACGTCTACCGGCTTCACCGCGGCGCCGATCGTCACCTTGCTGGTGCCTTCGACGATCAGGCGATCGCCGTCGTTCAGCCCGCTGTCGATCAGCCAGTTGCTGCCCACCACCCGTTCGGCGCTGACGGTGCGTTGCGCCACTTTGTTTTGCTCGTTTACCACCAACGCGGTGGCTTCCCCTTTGGCGTTGCGGGTGATGCCCTGCTGCGGCGCCAGGATGGCTTTGGGATCGACGCCGTTATCCACCGTGGCATGGACGTACATGCCGGGCAACAGCTCATGTTCGGGGTTGGGGAACACCGCGCGCAGCGTGACCGAACCGGTGGCCTCATCCACCGCCACCTCGGTCAACTCCAGCTTGCCGGCGTGGGCATAAGGCGTGCCGTCCTCCAGCTTGATGGCGACCGGCGTGACCGCACCGCGCTGCAAAGCGGCCTGCTGACGGCGCAGTTTAAGCAACTGGGCGCTGGACTGGGTCAGATCGACATAGATGGGATCCAACGCGCGGATGGTGGCCAACGCATCAGTCTGGCCGGCGGTGACCAGCGCGCCCGGCGTCACCGACGAGATGCCGATGCGGCCGGCGATCGGCGCCCGCACCTGGGTATAGGCGAGATTGATGCGCGCCGTTTCCAGCGCCGCCTGATACTGCGCCACCGACGCCACGGCCTGCAGATACGCGGCTTTGGCGTCGTCTGCGTCCTGTTTGGAAACGCCGTTCTCTTTCACCAGCGCCGCATAGCGCTGCGATTTGAGCCGGGTGGATTGCACCGTGGCCTGAGCGTTTTTCAGCTGGGCGGCGGCCTGATCGTAGCTGGCCTGATAGCTGGCGGGGTCAATTTGATACAAGACCTGCCCGGCTTTCACCTCGGCCCCTTCGGTAAACAGCCGCTGCTTGATGATGCCGTCGACCTGCGGCCGCACGTCGGAGGTCATGGTGGCGTTAACCCGACCGGTCAACTCGCTGCTCAGGGTTACAGACTGGCCGCGCAACGTGACGACGCCGACCTCCCGTTCACCGCCTGCGCCCGTCGGCGCGCCGGCGTTTTGCCCATCGCAGGCGGCCAGCGACAGCGAAAGCCCCAGCGCCAAAAGCGTTTTCCTCTGCATTGCAATACGATCCTATTGAGAATGACTATTCTCAATATATCGAATGCCGGAATGCGCTTCTGAAAGGGTTGCGTAAGGATTGCGTAAAATCTTTTCGAAGCGGAAAACGGTGGCGCAATCTCGTTCAGCGCGGTTTCAGCACATTGCCGCAGCGGTTTTTAGCCAATGCAATAAAGCGTTCCACTTCAGCCGGGGGCGGCGCCGCTTCAGTTGTATCAGGCTCTTGCTCCCGATGAGCATCGCTCGCCGGCTGCTTGCAGCGATAAACCAGGCCATACAGGGGATGGCGCCCATCGTCGGTTTGATAATAATTGGCCACGCGGGCGAACGAATAGTAATAATAAGGCGTTGAATGTTCTTCGCCCCGATAAACGTTTTGCGTGCCGCCATCGTAGAACGTCACGTTGGCGGTCTTTTCCATCAACCGATCCAGGTCGTCGATCACCTGCTCAGTGCAGCGGTTTAATTCACGCCGATCTTGTTCATTCAATTTATCGGCATAGTCGTCGGCGCAGCGGGTGATATAACCTTCATACTGGAGATTGTCGGCGAGCTTAAGTTCGAAATAACGGTATGAGCGCTCGGCGATCTTCACCCCCTCACGCTCCTGAATCAGCTTCGCATCCTGAATAAGGTACACCGCCGCCGGATCCTGATTCTCGAGCGTAAGCATGGCCGCAGTGGCCCCTCCAACAGGCGTCAAGAGCGCCCCCATAAGCAGGGACAACCGTGTGATTAAACGAAAGTCCATTGTTTTAGCGTCTTGGTCCATCATAAATTTCGTCATCTTATCTCGTCAGCGGCGGCGTACCGAGCGCCGCGTGGGATTTTTAGGGTTTAACCAGCCTAAACACCGTTTTGGTGTGCCAATAGTAGTCGATCGCTGCCGAAACAGTCGGCATCCAGCCGTCCGGCTCATAGGGCACGAAGCCGGAAAAACCCAGCCTGCGGGCAGAGACCTGGAACCCCGCGGCGGAGAAAATACGCGCATAATCGTCCAGAGAACGATCCTGCACCACGGTATGCGTCTGTTCAGCCACCCTTTCGCGCCATTGCGGCCACAGCGGGTTGTCGGTGTGGCAACCGGTCACCGCATAATAAACGCCGCCCGGCTTCAGCACCCGCAGCATATCGGCGGCATGCTGCGCGATATCTTCAATCAGGTAGATGACTTCATGACTGAAGGCGATATCGAAGTGGTTCTCATAACCCGTCAACCGCGTGTCGGTCTGATAAACGATCGGCAGGTTTCCTTTCAGGCGGTTGGCTTGTTCGACGGATTGGCGGGCGATATCAACGCCGATCCCCTCACTAAATGGCCGAATTTGATGCAACAGGCGCAAAAAACCGCCCTGATTGCAGCCGAAGTCCAGCACCCTGACGCCGGACAGTTCGCGTTCCGGCACCAGGCTCAGCAGATGCCGCCAGATGGGCGCATGGCCTTCGGCCATGGCCTGCTCTGCGTGCGGATCGCGATACCAGGTGGGAATGCTCAAGGATGAGTCGTTCATTATGGCCTCCTTCTGTTCCCACTCAGCCAACCACAGCCTATGGCGACAAACAACCGCGTGCGCATTTTTTGAACATTCACTAGTCTGGTTTGCCAGGCGCCGGCAGTTGGCTGGTCACGCAGTGAATGCCGCCGCCGCCGGCGGCGATCGCGTCGATCTCCAACTGCACCACCTTGCGCTGCGGATAGAGCGCCGACAGCAGTTCAAACGCCGCCTTGTCCGCCTGCGGGTCGCCAAACTCCGGGGCGATCACCGCGCCGTTGATAACGAAATAGTTGATGTAGCCCGCCGCGAAATCGGGATTGCGGCGGCTGAAACGGCTGTCGCGCGGTGCCCGCGGCGGCGAGAGCGTATGCACCTGCAGCGTGCGGCCGTCGGCGTCGGTCGCCGTCTTGAGGATCGCCAGATGCGTCTGGGTGACCGCATGATCGTAAGAGGCCGGGTCGGTGTCCAGATTGGCCACCACCACGCCCGGCCGCACGAAACGGGCGTAAAAATCGACGTGGGCATCGGTGATGTCCCGGCCTTTAATGCCCGGCAGCCAGATAATTTTACGCAGGCCGAGCATCGCCTTCAGCTCCTGCTCAACCCGATCCCTGCTCCAGCCCGGGTTGCGGTTCGCATTCACCCAACTGCTCTCGGTCATGATGCCGGTGCCGCGCCCATCCACCTCAATGCCGCCGCCTTCGCCTACCAGTGCGCTGCGGCGCGGTTGAGCGACGCCGTATCGCCTGGCGGCAAACCCTGCCAGACGCGCATCCCTGGCATGCTGCTGCTTATCGCCCCAGCCGTTGAAGTTGAAATCCACCGCGCCCAGTTCGCCGGCATCATTGACGACGAAATTGGCGCCGATGTCGCGCATCCAGATATCATCCAGCTCGGTGACGACATAGCTGACGTTGTGACTGCCGCAGGTGACCTCGGCCAATTGCCGTTCACGCTCGCGGCAAAAAACCGTCAACGGCTGAAATTCGGCGATGGCGCGGGCGATACGCCCCTGCGCCGCCCGCACGTCCGCCGTGAAGTCGCCCCAAATCGCGCGCTGCGCGCCGAACGCGATAAACGCCCGCTGTTGCGGTTCCCCTTCATCCGGCAAGCGCCAGGCCGGATTAAGCACAGCTTTTGCGTGACCGCGTAACGAAATACCCAATGATGCCGTCAAGCCGACGCCGGCCACCGCCGAAAGCTGCTTGATAAAGGTGCGGCGCGTTGACATAAATGCCCCCTTTTAATTAATTTAAATTCAACTGGTTAACCGGTTTTTTCGCTCTCCGGGAATTGAATCTCATGCTAGTCTTCCCCTGCCGCTGCGACAAACGATATATTTAGTGGATATCTGATTAGACAGGCTTATTGATAATGTTAAAACACTGGCCCCCGTTAAGCGCATTGCGCGGTTTTGAAGCGGCGGCGCGTCTGGGCAGTTTTCATCAGGCCGCCGAAGAGCTGCACCTTACCCAGTCGGCAATCAGCCAGCAGATCCGCAGCCTCGAGGCTTTTCTGGAACAGCCGCTGTTTTTCCGCACCGGCCGCAGCGTGACTCTGACCGATGCCGGCCACGATCTGTTCAGCACCGCGCAGGTAATGCTGCAACAATTGGCCGTCGGCATTCGTCGTCTGGACCAGTACCGCAAACCCAATCAGTTGATCGTCAACACGACGCCGGCCTTTGCCCGCCACTGGCTGACGCCGCGGCTGGGCGAGTTCAACCAACGGCATCCGCAGATAGATCTGTGGCTCTTCACCAGCTTCGAGCCACCGGATATGGCGACGGACAGCATCGACTTGGCGATCCGCGACGATCTCAGCGCGCAGGCGGACTGCACCTTTAAGGTTCTCTGCACCGACCGGCTTTATCCCGCCTGCCACCCCAGCCTATTGGCGCTGGCGGCGGAGCAGCGCGTCACGCTGCACGGCGAACGCGAAATGGACTGGAGCCACTGGACGGTGGCGGGCGGCGCGCACGTCGGCCAGCGCGACGGCGGGCTGAATTTCTCCGATCCCGGCCTGCTGCTGGATGCCGCCTGCCAGGGGCTGGGCATCGCGTTGGTCAGTCAGCTGTTGGCGCAGCAAGCGCGTGACGCCGGGTTGCTGCATCCGTTAACCGAGCAACGCGTGCGCGGCGCCAACTGGGCGTGGCTGCTGCATCGCGACAGCGAACACAATCCGCTCGCCCGGCACTTCTGCCAATGGCTGCAATCGACGCTGCCGGCCGACGCATAACGCGCCATATCACGATTTGCTACTCTGGTCAGGCGGCCCCGCCTGGCCGCTGCTACTTTCAATAAAGCGCCGCAACAGCCCGAATAAAACGCGCTAACCCGCTGTTTCAAAAATAATTAGTTGAATTCACCTGATAACTGAACATCGCTAAAAGGATCTTCTATGTCTGCCGGTTTATTGAAAACGATAGCTCTGAGTGTGACCCTGGCCTGCACCGTTCCCGCCGCCTTTGCCGCCGATCTGACCGCCGGCGCGGTCGCCGCTCCGGATCAGTATGGCGCAAAAGTCGCCGCGCACATTCTGCAGGCCGGCGGCAATGCGGTCGATGCGGCGGTCGCCACCGCCTTTACCCTGGCGGTCACCTACCCTGAAGCCGGCAATATCGGCGGCGGCGGCTTTATGACGCTGTACGTCGACGGCAAACCCTATTTCCTCGACTACCGCGAAGTGGCGCCCAAGGCCGCCGGCAAAACTATGTATCTGAACGAGAAAGGCGAAGTGATCGAGAATCTCAGCCTGGTGGGCAGTCGCGCCGCCGGCGTGCCGGGCACCGTGCTGGGGCTGTGGGAAGCCCATAAACGCTTCGGCAAGCTGCCGTGGGCCGAACTGCTGACGCCGGCGATCGGCTACGCCCGGCAAGGTTTCACCGTGGCGGATCAGCAGTATCAGTACCGCGAAGACGCCAACAAGCTGTTTGCCGGTAAAACCAACTTCGGCGACTATTTCGGCGCCATGAAGCCCGGCACGGTGTTCAAACAGCCGGAGCTGGCCGCCACCCTTGAGCGCATCGCCAAATCGGGCGCCGACGATTTTTATCACGGCGAAACCGCCCGCCTGCTGGTGGCGCAAATGCAGCGCGATAACGGGCTGATCGGCGCGGCGGATTTGGCCGACTATCGGGTGAAATGGCGTGAACCGATGCGCATCAGCTGGCGCGGCAACACCGTGTATACCGCCCCGCTGCCCAGCTCCGGCGGCATCGCGCTGGCGCAGCTGCTGGGGATAAAAGAAGATCGCGCCGCCGACTTCAAGGGCGTGCCGCTGAACTCGGCGCGCTATATCCACCTGCTGGCGGAAATCGAAAAACGCGTGTTCGCCGATCGCGCCGACTACCTCGGCGACCCGGATTTCACTAACGTGCCGGAAGCGCAGCTGATCGCCCCCGACTACCTGCAAAAACGCGCCGCCGAGATCAACCCGACGGCGATCTCGCCGACCGAGCAGGTGCGGCCGGGGCTGGAAAGCCACCAAACCACCCACTTCTCGATCGTCGATGCGGCCGGCAACGCGGTCAGCAACACCTATACGCTCAACTGGGACTTCGGCAGCGGCGTGGTGGTCAAAGGCGCCGGCTTCCTGCTCAACGACGAGATGGACGACTTCAGCGCCAAACCCGGCGTCGCCAACGCCTTCGGCGTGGTGGGCAGCGACGCCAACGCCATCGAGCCGGGCAAACGCATGCTCTCCTCGATGAGCCCGACCATCATCACCCGCGACGGTGACGTCACCCTGGTGATCGGCACGCCGGGCGGATCGCGCATCTTCACCTCGATCTTTCAGGTGATCAACAATCTCTACGATTACCATCTGCCGCTGGCGCAGGCGGTGGCCGCCCAGCGCGTGCACCATCAGCTGTTGCCGAAGGACACCGTCTACTATGACAGCTTTGCGCCGCTGACCGGCAAACCGGCGGACGAGCTGAAGGCCATGGGTTACACCCTCGAAGACCAGGGCTGGAACATGGGAGATATTCAGGCTATCCGCATCGATGGCCGCACGCCGGAAACCGCATCCGATCCGCGCGGCCGCGGCGTGGGGCTGGTGGTGAAAAAGTAACCCTCCGGCGGCCCGCCTCCGATTAGACGGGCCGCCGCTCTCCCCGCACAGATGGCCGCTGTCTCCTTTTTCACTCATCTATACTGAATCGACAGGCCTGCGTTCAACGACGACGGCGCCTGCGGTCCGCCTTGGACGATAAGGATAATATTCATAGTAAATCAATCACCTGCATTTATCGTAAGCGGTGTCGGAGGCAATCAATAATGGCGAAAAGACGAGCAGTGCCCGGGGTTCATCCCTACGATGGGCCCGCCGGCGGTTGGGGCGCGCTGAAAGCGACGGCCATCGCCGTGCGCACACAGATGGATACCCTGGAGGCGCCGGTAACGCTGATGCGCACCAATCAGCCCGACGGGTTTGATTGCCCGGGATGCGCATGGCCGGATAAAGAACATCGATCCACCTTCCAGTTTTGCGAAAACGGCGCCAAAGCCGTGACCTGGGAAGCGACCAGCAAACGCGTGACGGCCGAATTCCTGGCGCAAAATACCGTGACCTCACTGCTGCGGAAAACCGACTATGAACTGGAGGATTATGGTCGCCTGACCACGCCCCTGTTCTATGACGCCGGGACCGACACGCTGCGCCCGCTGGCCTGGGATGAGGCGTTTCAACGCATTGCCGCCGTTTTGCAGACGCTGCCGCCGGAGCAGGTTGAGTTTTATACCTCCGGCCGGGCGTCCAATGAGGCTGCCTATCTGTTCCAGCTGTTTGCGCGGGAATTTGGCAGCAATAACTTCCCCGACTGTTCCAATATGTGCCATGAGCCGACCAGCGTTGGTCTGCCTCAGTCGATCGGCATCGGCAAAGGCACCGTGTCGCTGGACGACTTTGACAGCGCGGAGCTGATTATCTCCATCGGGCACAATCCGGGCACAAATCACCCGCGCATGATGGGCACGCTGCATGAACTGGCGCGCAAAAAAGTGCCGATTATCGTGTTCAATCCGCTGCGCGAGCGGGCGCTCGAGCGTTTCACCGATCCGCAAAACGTCATCGAAATGGCGACCTACAGTTCGACCCCTATCGCCTCCACCTACTATCAGGTCAAAGCCGGCGGCGACGCCGCAGCGCTCAAAGGCATCGCCAAAGCGCTGCTGCAGTTGGATGACGAACATGGCAATGCGCTGGACCACGCCTTTATTGCCGAGCACACGGAAGGTTTTGCGGATTTTGCCGCCGATCTGAAGACCACCGGTTGGGATGCGATTGAGGCGGAGAGTGGCCTGGCGCGCCGGGATCTGGAACAGGTCGCCGCCGCTTACGCGAAATCCAACGCCACCATCGTGACCTACGGCATGGGCATTACGCAGCACAATAAAGGCACCGCCAACGTACGCCTGATTGCCGATCTGTTGTTGCTGCGCGGCAACATCGGCAAACCGGGCGCCGGCATCTGCCCGCTGCGCGGCCACTCCAACGTGCAGGGCAACCGCACCGTCGGCATCACCGAAAAACCCTCGGCCGATTTTTTGGCGAAGCTGGAAACGGTGTTTGGCTTCACGCCGCCCAAAGCCCACGGTCACGATGCCGTGAAATGCATGCAGGCGATGATCGACGGCGCCTCGAAGGCGTTGATCTGCCTGGGCGGCAACTTCGCCGTGGCGCTGCCGGACCCCGAGCAGAGTTTCCCGGCGATGAAAGCGCTGGAATTAAGCGTGCATATCGGCACCAAACTCAACCGCAGCCATTTGTTGGTGGCGAAAGAAACCCTCATTCTGCCCTGCCTGGGACGTACCGAACTGGACATGCAGGCCGGCGGGCGACAATCGGTGACGGTGGAGGATTCGATGTCGATGGTTCACGCCTCGTCCGGCAAATTAAAACCGGCGTCGGAGCTGTTGCGTTCGGAACCCGCCATTGTGGCCGGCATGGCCAAAGCGGTGATGCCCGCCAGCAAGGTGCCCTGGGATGAACTGATCGAAGATTACGACGTGATCCGCGATTTGATCGAAAAAACCATCCCCGGCTTCGACGATTACAACGCGCGCATTCGCCAACCCGGCGGTTTCCGCATGCCGCTGCCGCCGACTGAGCGCCAGTGGCCGACGGCGACGGGCAAGGCGATGTTTTCCGTATTCAGCGGGCTGCATGAGGACGAGACAACGGCAGACAAAGATACGCTGCGGCTGATCACGCTGCGCAGCCACGATCAGTACAACACCACCATCTATGCTCTGGACGATCGCTACCGCGGGGTCTTCGGCCGGCGCGACGTGCTGTTCATGAATGACAGCGATCTGCAACGTTTGGGGTTGGAACATGGCGACGTGGTCGATCTGGAAACGGCGCTGCCCGGCAGCACCCAGCGCCTGGAAGGCATCACGGTGATCGCCTACAACATCTCAGCCGGTTCGGTCGGCGCCTACTACCCGGAGGCCAACGTGCTGGTGCCGCTGCATTATATCGATGAGGAGAGCGGCACGCCTTCGTATAAATCGGTGCCGATCCGCGTGAAGTTGAGATCCAAAGAGGTGCGCGCGGTCGATATCGCCTGACGGAAGCGGTTTGAGCCTTTCTCCGCATGGAGAAAGGCTTCTCCCCCTTTAGACCTGCGCCACCAACACATTAACGTTGGCGGGGAAAACCAAGCCTTCTAATGCGTTACCGCTGTCGGAGGTCACCAGATAATCGACCTCGGGCCATTTGGCCACCAGCGTCATCGCATGCCCGCGCAGCTTATTTTCGTCGGCCAGCACGATGCACTTGCGGCTCTGGGCAATCATTTTGCGCGCGATGGCCGCTTCATTGACGTTCTGATCCATCACGCCGGTCTGCAGATTGACCGCGCCGGCGCCGATGATGGCGTAGTCGGCGAAAAACGCCTCGATATTATTCAATGCGATCGCGCCCAGGCACGCCATTTTGGAGTCGATGAACTGCCCGCCGATCAGCACCACGTCAATGGAGTCATTTTCCAGACAGACGTTGGCGATAAGCGGCGAGTTGGTGATGACCGTCAGTTGATCGATCGTCGCCAACTGCCGGGCAAACTCCAGCGTGGTGGAGCCGAAATCCACGAACACCGTATCGCCCGGTTGGAGCAGCGTCGCCGCTTTCTCCGCGATGGCGCGCTTCTCGGCCTCGGCGATTTTGGCCCGCTCGTTGAATTCATGCTCGAATTTAAACTGGCTGCTCACCGCGCCGCCGTGGATCTTCTTGATCAGCCGATAGTCTTCCAGCTTGTTCAGGTCGCGCCGAATGGTTTCCTGCGAAACCTGGAATTTATCCGCCAGCTCATTCACGTAAACCCGGCCGTTGGCCTGGATCAGCGCCAGTATTTCATTGCGCCTTTCCACGGAATTAGAGATATCCATTCACATTACACTCGCTGCCTTTAGTAAGAGTGACTGCCTCCGCCGAGACTTGCGGCGTTAACTGACGGAATACTACGGGTTTCAGGGCGTTAGACGCAAGCCGTTGCCGTCGTTCACCCGGCGGATTCTATGCTGATGTGCAGCGCATCACGCTCAGCCTCGGCTGGCAAGACGATATTGCGCAGCAGGATCCGCCGTTCAGGCAGGCAACGATGCGTTTTGCGGTACAGCACTTTCTCCCCCAACCGCACCACCACCGAACCGGACACCGCCTGTTCCACGCGCATATTGATCGTGACCGTGGCGGGATTGCCGATCAGCGCCACACGGGCGGGCGCAGTCAGACGTATCCGTTCGTCGTGCCGCACCGGCAGGATTTGCCGCGCCGGCGGCAGCGTGCGCTGCAGCGAATGGGCAACGGCCTCGCCGACGCGCAGCCCTTCCTGATAACACTGGTCGCCCATGTCCGCCGGGTGCAACATGTTGCCGACGGCGAAATAGGCGGCGTCGGAACAGCGGCCGAACTGATCGGTCAACGGACAGCCGCTGTCCGGCCGCTGCGCCAGGTGGCTCTGGCGGATCAGCGTATACTCCCCAGTGAAGCGGCCGGTGAAGATCAGGCTGTCGCAGGCGATGCGCCGTTTCTCCCCCTGGCGATTTTCCACTTCTATAGATTCAACCCGATCGCGGCCGGCAATATCGGTCACACGCGAATAGTAGTGGATCGGCACTCCCATCAGACGCGCATAGAGCGCGCTCAGACGCCAGGCGACGGGTCTGCCGCCGCTTTCAATCATGGCGACGGCGCGCACGCCGGCGTTACGCAGCGTCCACAGCGCGGAGAAACTGACCAGCTCGGTGCCGATCACCACCGGCGCCTTGCCCGGCTGCAGCCCGCGCAGATAGACGAACTGCTGCAGTGCACCGGCGGTGAGTACGCCCTGCGGCCGCAGCCCGCTCACCAGACGCGGATGGCGCGGCGTCTCGCGCACGCCGGTCGCCAGGATCACCCGCTGCGCTTTCAAGGTGCTGACGCCGCGGCAGTCCGTGATGGTCAGCTCGCCGTCCGGCTTGATGGCGAGCACCGTCACGCCGGTACGGATCTCCACCTGCCCGGCGCGCGCCAGTATTTTATCGACATAGGTGGATCCCAGCATCGGCCTATAAAACGTTTGCAGCCCAAAGGTGGGGTGCCGACAGTGTCTGGGCACACCGCCCGCCTGCCGTTCCCGTTCCAGGAGCACCACATCCTCGATCCCCGCCTGCCGCAACGCGGTCGCCGCTGCGATCCCGGCCGGCCCGGCACCGACAATCGCCACCTGATACTCAGTTTTCATCAATGCTCCCTACGGCCAGCGTCTGGCCAAAACGATCGCCTACCATTTCCGCCACCCGGCTGCTGCAATAAAAACCGTTGCAGCGCCCCATCATCACGCGCGTGCGGCGCCGCAGCCCGCCGATGCACTCTGGCGGCACGGCGGAATCGAACGCCGCCTCGATCTCCCGCTGGGTCACCAGCTCGCAGTGGCAAACGATGCCGCCGTTGTCCGGGCGCGCGTAATCGCGCAGCGCGTAGTCGGCAAGCATCGGCATTTGCGGCCAATACACGGTCTCCGGCGTTTTTGGCGTGAAGCACGGCGTAAAGTGGTCGCGATAGAGCTGTTCCACATATTGCGCGATGCCCAGCGCCGCCGTCAGGCCGGTGGAGCGAATGCCCGCCACGCAGATCCACTGCCGATCGGGATAGTGCTGAATGCGGTAGTGTTTCTGTTCAGTCGCCGGGCGTAATCCGGCATAGCTGGCGGTGACGCTGTAATTCGCCAGCGTGGGCAGCAATCGCGTCCCCTGTTCGATCAGCTCGCGCATTTTGGTTTCGTCCACCGTCGCCGTCTCGCGATCCTGCTGTTCTTCGGCGGTCGGCCCGAGCAGCAAATTGCCGAAGATGGTTTTCGACAGCAGCACCCCTTTGGTGATCGTCGTCGGCACCGGCAGGATAATGGCGTTGACCTGCCCGGCGGCGGCCTTGTCGAACACCAGGAACTGCCCTTTGCGCGGGCGAATTTCAAACTCGGGCTGATGGCAGAAACTTTCTACCCGGTCGCCCTGATTGCCGGCGCAGTTGATGACGATTTTGCCGTGAAACTCGCCCCGGTTGCTGGTTAGCCGCCAGCCGGTCGGCAAGTGTTCGGCGCCGGTCACCTCGGTATTGAAGCGATAGTCGCCGCCGTGTTTAACGCCCTGTGTCAGGTAAGCCAGCGGCGTGCTCCAGGGATCGATCACGCTCTCGCCCGGCACCTCTACCGCCGCCAACGCGCCGGGTGCCAGCTGCGGCTCACGGCGATACAGCTCGGCGGCGTCGATCTGCGCCACGTCCAGCACGCCGTTGTCGTGCGCCTGTTGCACAATCGCGGGCAGCGCCGCCAACTGCTGCTCGTCCCAAGCCACGACCAGCGCGCCGGTGGGCAACAGCGGCAGATTCATTCGTTCACGGATGGCGATAAATTCCCGGTACCCGGCCTGCATGCAATGCAGTTCCAGGCTGCCGCTGGGCGCATCGAAGCCGGTATGCAGCAGCGCGCTGTTGGCTTTGCTGGCGCCGGACAGGATATCGCCCCCTTTTTCCAACAGCAGCGTACGGGCGCCCATCAGGCAGAATTTGCGGAATACCGCACACCCGACCACACCGCCGCCAATCACGACAATGTCCCAACCCGTTTGTTCTTCCATCATGCTGATGTCCCGTTTTGATGTGATAACCACAATAAAACCACACAATAACCGCATTTGAAATGACAAAAACAACATAACTCCCAAAAAAAAGCCGCAAAAGGCGGTGATAAGCAAAAAGTATGAGGTCGATCACGCGGGGTTATTTTATCTTGTGATTTATGTTGCTTTTGTGTGTGAAATTGAAGATAGATTATTAAAACAGTCACACAACCAACACCAGGCACAATAAAAAAACAAAACCTATAAGAGAGCGAAGCAATGATGAATCAACGTTATGCCGCGATTGATCAGGGGACCACCGGCACCCGGGTCGTGGTGTTCGGCGAAGACGGCAGGCACCATTCACCGGCCAGCATGCCGCACAAGCAGATCACCCCCAATCCGGGCTGGGTGGAACACGACGCCCTGGAGATTTTGGCGAATATCCGCCGCTGTCTCAGCCAGTGCGACATGGTGGACGCCATCGGTTTAGGGCATCAGGGCGAAAGCCTGCTGGCCTGGGACGCCGACAGCGGCCTGCCGCTGTACAACGCCATCGTTTGGCAAGATCAGCGCACCGAGCCGGAGATCCAGCGGCTGAAACGCGAAGGCGTTGAGCCGCTGGTGACGGCGAAAACCGGTCTGCCGCTCGATACCTACTTCTCAGCCAGCAAGATGGGCTGGCTGATGAACAACGCCCCGGGCGCCAGGCAATTGGCGCAACGCGGCCGCCTGCGGCTCGGCACCATGGACGCCTTCTTCCTGTTCCACCTGTGCGGCCGGCATCTTACCGACTATAACTCGGCCTCGCGCACCTCGTTGTTCAACATTCATACCCTGCAGTGGGATGAGGAGCTGTGCCGTTTGTTCGGCGTGCCGATCGACAGCCTGCCCGAGGTCAGAGACAACATCGGCCACTTCGGCGACGTCGCGCTCAACGGCAAACCGGTGCCGCTGACGGCCTGCATCGTCGACCAGTTTGCCGGTACATACGGCCACGGCTGCCATCAACCGGGGCAGATGAAGATCACCTTCGGTACCGGCGCCTTTTTACAGGCGATCACCGGGCCGCGCCCGATCGATGCCGGCGAGTCCGGCCTGTTGCCCACGCTGTGCTGGAAGCTGCCCGACAGCAAGCCGGTGTATGGCCTGGACGGCGGCGTTTATAACGCCGCCTCCGCCATTAACTGGGCGAGAAAGATCGGCCTGTTCAACGATTTCGATGAATTCGGCGACTTCCCCTCTCAGCCGGCCATCGCGCGCGGCCTGGCCTTTGTGCCCGCGCTCTCCGGACTGGCCTGCCCGTACTGGGACCGCTCCGCTGCCGGGATGTGGGCCGGGCTGTCGCTGGAGACCGAGCGCAAGGATCTGCTGCAGTCGATCCTCGAAGGCATCGCCATGCGTTCCGCCGAGGTGATCAACGCCATGGATAAACTGAAACCGATCGGCGACAGCATTTCGGTGGACGGCGGCCTGTCCGCCAACCGCTATTTCACGCAGTTTCTCGCCAACCTGATCCAAAAGCGCATCGTCTCTCCCACCAATAAGGAGATCACCGCCCAAGGCGTTGCGCTGTTGGCGCGTAAAGGACTGGGGGTGGAACATCCGCTCAAGGTGCTCAACCGCTATGAAGTGACGGAACCCGCCGAGGTCGATATGGCGGGCTGGTTTGCCCGCTATCAGGAAATCATCGCGCGCTCGCGCGGCTTACGTTCATCGCAGGAGGAACACCATGGCTGAGTTCGGTAATTTCATCATCTATATCATCATGGCCGGCACTCTGATCGGTGCGCTGGCGTCGATCGTCAAACCGGAAGGCGAGCTGGGACGCGAATTCGTCAACGGCATTCACGCCATCGGCCCGGTGTTTCTCGCCCAGGCTGGCATCATGGCCGCAATCCCGATCATCTCTTACCTGATCATGTACAGCATCGGCCCCTTCTTCTCGGCGCTCGGCTCCGACGCCTCGATCGCGGCGCTGGCGGTGATCGCCGTGGACATGGGCGGCTATCAGCTGGCCGACGCCATTGCCGCCAACCGCGATATGTGGATCGTCGCCATGTTGGTGGGCTACACCTCGGGTGCCAGCATCGTGTACCTGATCCCGGTCGGGCTTATCATGCTGAACCGCGACGACCATAAATATCTGGCGCTGGGTGCCATGGCAGGCCTGATCAGCATTCCGTTCGCCGTGCTGATCGCCCTGGTGACCATCACCTTCAATAACCTGCCGGTCAGGGAGATTATCTCCACCACGTCACCTGCCGCGCACTATCTGCAGCTGGACTTGCTGCAGGCGCTGCGGCTGCTGTCCCCGCTGTTCGCCCTGTGCTTCCTGCTGGCGTTGGGGCTGAAGCTGCGGCCGGCGGCGATGGTGAAAGGATTCCTGATCTTCGGCAAGGCGGCGGATGCCTTTATCAAGCTGGTGTTGGCGCTGTGCATCATCGAGCATTTCACCGGTGTGTTTAAAAAGGTGTTCGGCGGCTGGGTATTCGATCCATT
This sequence comes from Serratia sp. CY37869, assembly GCF_052168895.1. Lineage (NCBI taxonomy): Bacteria > Pseudomonadati > Pseudomonadota > Gammaproteobacteria > Enterobacterales > Yersiniaceae > Serratia > Serratia sp. CY37869. The sequence continues at coordinate 1,474,172 of NZ_JBJNLU010000001.1, read as the reverse complement.
ATTTGCCGACAAAGACGAATTATTCCGCGCTATCGAGATCGCCGGTTATATCGGCATTATGTTGGCGGGCACATTCCCCATTTGTTATTTATTCCAGCGCTATTGCCGCAAGCCGATGCATTTCATCGGTAAAAAGCTCGGTTTATCGGATACCGGCGCGCTGGGCTTTATTATGGTATTGGCCAATATCATCGCCGTTTATCACCTGTTCAAAGGCATGCGCGCCCGCGATAAGGTGCTGTGCGTGGCCTTCGGCATCTGCGCACAGGCCACGTTGGGCGATCACCTGGCGTTTACCGCCAACTTCCAACCTTCGCTGGTGTTGCCGATCATGATGGGCAAATTCCTCGGTGGCATGATCGCCGTGCTGATCGCCATAAAAATTTCGGTGCCGGAGGCTGAATTGCTGGAAAAAGAACAGACGCAAAGGCAATCGACGGCCATCGCCGCCGCCGCTCGTTAAATTTACCCCTAAGCCATAAAAATAAACGGGGCGCCGCCTCACGGGGAAGCTGCGCCCTTTTTTCGTCCCTGACAACAATTATTGAGAGAACAAACGCTAATGAGAAAAATATTTTTAGCCTGCCCCTACAGCCACACCGACGCCAACGTCGTGCAGCAACGCTTTATCGCCTGCAACGACGTCGCCGCCGCTATCGTGCGCGCCGGCAGCGCCGTTTTTAGTCAGGTCAGCATGTCGCATCCGATCAACCAGTGTTTGCAAGAGCTAGACAAAACCGCCATCGGCAAGCTGTGGGCGCCGATCGACGCCCTGTTCATGGCGGCGATGGATGAGTTGATCGTGCTCGATTTGCCGGGTTGGCAAGAGAGCGGCGGCATCAAGCGCGAGATGGACGCTTTCGCCGCGCGCGGCTGCCGCGTCAGCCTGTGGTCCGAGGTCGCGGGCGAGTTCAACTGAGGCGTGCGCCCCGCCGCTTAGCGCGACGGGGCAGCGGCTTATTTGCCGTTGGCCAATTCGCCGTACACCACCTGGCCGCGGAAACCGCGCCGCACCTGCTGGAACAGCTCGCGGAATGCCGGGTAATCCTGCGCCTGGCACAGCGCTTCCTTGCCGCGAATGGCATTCACCTGCAGGCGGTGATTGACGGTCACCTGCTGCCCGTCGCGCCGCCACTCGACGCGATAGTCGCCCGCCGCATTGCGGAATTGCCGATCTTTCGGAATGGCGATGATCGGCACGTTGGCCGGCAGCTGCAGACGGTAGGTTTCGTCGTAGCGCTGCGCGGTGCAGTAGAACGGCGTTTCGTTGCCCGGCGCCGCCGTGGTGGTATACAGCGTGCGGAACGATTTGCCGCCGGGCGGGTTGGGCAACGTCATGCCGCCCACCACGCCGAAATCGACGTAGTCGTCCGCCTTGAAGCGGAAGCGATAGCCGAACTGCTTTTTGAGATCCAGCGGATCGCTGTTCATCGCCACTTCGCCGTTGCCGTCGATGCCGGAAGCGGACATGATCGTCGCTTCGGCCTGCGCCCGATTCTGACGGTTGATCTGCGAGAAGTAGCCCCGCAGGTCAATTTCTTCCACTTCGCTCAGCCGGCGCTCGGTCTGTCCGCGCAGATTGCCCGCCTTGTCGAACACGAAATCGACGTTCAGCGCGCTCTTGACCGGCTGCTCATCGCTGCCCGGCGTGCGCGCCAGCCTGGCGTCGCGCGTCAGCAGCACCGGTGCGCCCAAATCGCCCTCCGGCAGTTGCCCGAAACGCGCCCAGGGATTGGTGGAATCGAGGTACAGTTTGAATTCCGGCACGTAGGTGATGGCGTGATTGAAGCGGCCAAGCAGCGGCACTTTAGGCAGTATCGGGCCTTCATCCATGCCGATCAGCACCGGCGAGCTTTCAATGCCTTTGGCGGCGAGCAGCGCCTCCAGGATCACCACGTGATCCTTACAGTCGCCGTAATGGTTATCGAGAATGCTCTGCGCCGAATTCGGCTCCAGCCCACCGTTGCCCAGGTACACCGCCACGTAGCGAATGTTTTGCGCCACCCAGCGATAGAGGGCCTCCGCCTGCTCGCGCCGATCGCTGATACCGGCGGTGATATTGTCCGCCAGCGCCTGAATGCCCGGCGTCACCTTCGCCGCCGCGCCGGCCTTCAGCTGGTAGGCCTTGGCCAACTGCGGCCACTCGCGGTAGGTGCTGGCCATGATGGTCGGGCTGAAGGTCCAGCTGTCCGCCGCCCAGTTTTGCGCCTTCATCGGCGCGCTGCGCGAATAATGCCAGCGCCAGTGCGCCTGGCCGTTGCGGATTTGCGGTTGGTCCCCGCCCTCGACGCCGCGCGTGAAGATATGCATCGGCAGCTTGGCCGGCGCCTGCAGGGTCACTTCGGCGTCGTCGAACTGATCGAAAACGCTGAACGTCTCCCACAGGCCGAAATAGTCAGGGAAATACGGGGTGTTCTGCGTGCGGCGCAGTTCGTACACCACGCGCGAGCCCGGCGCCAGGTTGGAGAACACGATGACGCGCACCTTGCGATCGGCATACAGCGGCGCCGTGGCGCTGGAATAGCTTTCCTGGGTATAAATGCGATCGGGCGCCACATCGTGGCGCTGGCCGTCGGCGGTCAGCGTATAGGCGGCGACCACCTCCAGCGTTTCCATTTTCTCGCTGTAGCTCAGGCGGATCTGGCTGAATTTTTCGACCGCCGCCTTGGTTTTCAGCAGCACTTCGTAGCTTTCCGCCTTCACGTTGGTGGCGTTGGCGTTAACGCGGTAATCCGCGCGATAGCGCACGAAGCTGAAATCGTTGTTGGCCGTGTCGTTCTGGCCCTGATCCGCCGCGGCGGGCGGTGCAGCGGCCAACACGGTGGCCGGGTGCGTCGCCGTCAAACCGGCGAGTAACAGTATGGAAGGAATAGCGATTTTCATCTTCGGTCCTTGAAGGGCAACAAACGGCGACGCCGGGCTACGCGTCTGCCCCGGCGTCAAAACAGGCGGGCACACTAATATAATTGAGAATCATTTTCAATAAACGAACCGTCAACGCCGTGCTAGCCCTGCTCGATCAGCATCACAGCGGTGGTCTCCGGCTCCAGGGCCTCGAAAACGTGCTCGCGATCGGCGGAGTAACTGATGTAATCCCCGGCGCTCAGCACCTGCGGCTGATCCGCCGGGCCAAGGCGCGCCCGTCCACTGCTGATGATCACATGCTCGACGGTGCCCGGCGGATGCGGCCGGGAAAGTTTGACTTCGCCGGGCTGCACCCGCAGCCGGTAAATGTCGCGCTGCGCGCCCGGTGGACAAGTGGCCAGCAACGTGGCGGCGTAGTTGCCCTGCTCTGACACCGCCGCGGTCCCCTCATGAGCGCGGATCACTTGCACCTGCCTGCTGGGTTGCGAAATCAGTCGGCTGACCGGCACATCCAGCGCCATCGCCAACGCCCACAGCGTTTCCAGACTGGGATTACCGCTGCCGGCTTCGAGCTGCGACAACGTGGACTTGGCGATACCCGCGCGCTTCGCCAGTTCGGTGACGGACAGGTTCAATCGCTCCCGCTCACGGCGGATTGCCGCCGACAAGAGGCCGATCGGCGTGATGTTCTGCATTAGGCTCTCGCTCATTGTTCGTTATACCATTCATTTGTTCGACTTGACGAACGCCGTCAACCATGTTCATCATAATGTTCGATTGTTCATTTTAATGATTAAGCGACTTCACCACAAGCACGGTCAGGCCGCGAGGGAAACGACATGAAAACGAAAACGCGCGGCGCAGTGCAAATGATCCTCGCCATGACGATCTCCGGCACCGTCGGTTGGCCGGTGATCGTGTTAGGGCAGCCGCCCGCCACGGTGGTGTTTTGGCGCTGCGCGTTCGGCGCGCTGGCGATGCTGGCCACCTGCGCCGCGCTTGGGCAACTGAAATCAGGCGCCATCAACCGGCGGCAGCTGGCTTTCGCCGTCCTGGGGGGCCTCGCGCTGGTGCTCAACTGGACGCTATTGTTTGCCGCCTATGCGCATGCCTCGATCGCTGTCGCCACCGTGACCTACCATGTTCAACCGTTTATGTTGGTGGCGCTGGGAGCGCTGCTGTTCGGCGAAAAACTGACGGCTAATCGGCTGGGCTGGCTTCTGCTGGCGTTCGCCGGGATGGTGTTGATCGTCACCGGCCGGCAGAGCGGTGGCGGCGATGGCGACTATCTGCTGGGCGTGGCGCTGGCGCTCGGTGCGGCCCTGATGTACGCCCTGGCGGCAGCGATCGTCAAACAGCTGGCCGCGTTGCCGCCGCAGCTCATCGTGTTGATTCAACTGACCGTTGGCGCGGTGGCGATGGCGCCGTTCGCCGGTCTGGCCCACCTTCCCGCAGAACCGCTCGACTGGCTGCTGCTGGCGACCCTCGGCCTGGTGCATACCGGGGTGATGTCCACGTTGCTCTATGGCGCTATCCAGAAAATCCCCACCGCTCTGGTTGGCGCGCTGTCGTTTATCTACCCGGCAGTGGCGATCGTGGTGGACTGGGCGGCGTTCGGGCACCGTCTCAGCCTGCTGCAGCTGCTGGGCACGCTGGCGATCCTGGGCGCCGCGGCGGGCATGATGTTTTATAAACGCCATTCAATCTCAACAGCAGCCGAGCCTGCCGTCGTGAGACAGAAAAATAAATGAGCATAAACGAATGCCGAAGGCGTTTTATGTCTAACCTTATTATCGATGCCGCCACTCAGCCTATTTAATCCATTCTAATTATTAAGCATGAAAATAATTAGAATATTTACCTTGCGTGTGGAGAAATATCAATATGGGCAATACCGGTGAGACATTAATCAATGCCATCGTCAGCAATAATTCTCTGATGGCAATAAATAATTGCCCTGGCGTTCCCGCCCAAATGAGCCGGGCCGTTTATGGCAAAACGCAGGACGATAGCGGGGCCGGAACCACGATCGAAAATAACCGTGACATGCAAAAGAATATCAATATCGCGCTGGGGTTCTCTGGGGCGAACTCGGAAACCGCCGTTTGGCATTTCATGATTGGCCCGCCCGTCCACCATTTTGTGGTGATCCCCTGGTACCAGCATACGGCGCCGCACGGACGGGTTTACACCGTATTTATGGCCTACGAGAACCGGTATTCGGTTGGCGGCTATGTTCAACATACGCCGCCGGCGCCTTCTGCGGTGAAAGGCTACCGTACCGTCTGGAGCGTGACCGACCTGGGGCAGATGTTTAGCGATTTGTTGACCAGCGCCACGGCGTGGCAAACCTATTTCGGTGCGGTGGGCGCAGCGCAGGCCAATAAAATAACCTATTGGAAATATAAGGTAACGTCTTTAGATTCCGCCGTGGCCAACGTCAATAAATACCGCTAATCCCATCCGGCGGGCAAGCTATGCACAATAAGGCATTCGTCTTGCGCCCGGCGCGGTGCTATTTATTTAAACCGTGTAGGGTAGAAGGAGTGTTCTATGTGGCATCACCGCCTGCAACGGCGCATCCGTTTCAGTTACTGGAACGAACTGTGCGTCATAAAAAAATAAGGGAAGGCGCAAGCCTTCCCTTTTGTCATTCACCGTTCAGCTCAGAAGCGATCGGTTTTCACCACCTCGTCGAACGGCAGCTTGCCGATGCGCGGGTAAGGTTGCCCCGCCGCCTTGCCGATAGCGACCATCAGCGCGATCTGATAATGCGCCGGCTTATTGATAATCTCGCCCACCGCGTCGAAATCAAAACCGTCCATCGGGCAAGAGTCGTAGCCCTGCGCCTTGGCCGCCAGCATCAACGTCTGGGCGAAGATGCCGCTGCTGCGCATCACTTCGTCGCGCTGCACCTGCGGTTTACCGCGATAATACTGATCGACGGCCGGGATCATGAACTGCTGCACCGGCTCCGCCGCGTCGGCCCAAACGGTTTTTACCTTCGATTCCCAACTCGACAGATCGCCGCACAGCACGACCAGCATCGACGCGTCGGTCACCTGCGCCTGCCCCCACGCCGCCTCGCGAATTTTCTCGCGCTGCGCGCGATCTTCGATCAGCAGCGGGCGCCAGTGCTGCAGGTTAAACGCGCTAGGAGCGCCCTGCAGCGCAATGTTCAACAGCGCTTTTTTCTCTTCGAGCGTCATCACGTGCTGCGTATCGAACTGCTTGGTGGCGCGGCGTTGGCGGATCGCGTCTAACGTATTCATTTTACTGCCTCTGTCCATGTGAAAAGGTCTATTGTCGTCAACGCGGCGCGGCTGTCCAGCCCCAGGCGGCTATTTCTGCGCGGTTTCGGCGCGCAAACGGCTGACCTGCGCCGCCAATTCCGGCCACGGCGCCTGACCGGCGTAATGCTGCCGCAGGTAGTTGAGCAGGATGGCGATCTGCGCGTCATTCAGGTTATGGCGAAAGCCCGGCATATAGCCCAGCTCGGCGTTCGCCGGCCGCTGTATGCCGTCCAGCACCACGCGAATGGCGTTGTCCGGCGCGTCGGCGAACAGGTTGGTGTTCAGCGCCAGAGACGGCCGCACCCCCGCCATCTGCGCGCCTTTTTCCTGCGCATGGCAAGCCATGCAGGCGCCGGAAAACAGCCGCGCCCCTGCCGAACTCAGAGGCTCCACCTGGCGCTCCGCCTGAGCGTTTAACGTTGTCGCCGTAGCGCCCGCCGCCGTTTCAGGATGATAGCTGCGCAGATAGACGGCGATCGCCTGCAGATCGGCCTGCGGCAAGCGCGACAGCCCTTCTTCGATCACCGGCGCCATCGGGCCGGCGGCGACGCCGTGGTTGGCCGAGTAGCCGGTGCGCATGAAATCGACCAGATCCTGCTGCGTCCACGCGAGCGGCGCGGGCGAGCGGCCGGTCAACGCCGGCGCCGTCCATCCCTCCGCCACGCCGCCGGCCAGGTGCTCGCCGCCGGTTTTCTCGCCGAACAACACGTTGCGCGGCGAGTGGCAGGCGCTGCAGTGCCCCAGCCCTTCGACCAGGTACGCGCCGCGGTTCCAGTCGGCGCTTTGGGTCGCCTGTTCCGGCATCGCGCCCGGCGTCAGGAACAGCAGGTTCCAGGCAAAGATGCCCTGGCGAATGTTGAACGGAAAGTGCAGATCGGTGGCCGGCGGCCGGTACTTGACCGGCGGCTGCGACATCAGATAGGCATACAGCGCCTGCAGATCGTCGTCGCGGGTGCGGGTAAAGGCGGTATAGGGAAACGCCGGATAGAGATAGCGGCCCTGGCGATCGACGCCGTGGCGCATGGCGCGTTCGAACGCCGCGTAGCTCCAGCTGCCGATGCCGGTTTCCACGTCCGGCGTGATGTTGGTGGTGTAAATGGTGCCGAAGGGGATCTCCATCGCCAACCCGCCGGTGTTGCGCTCGCCGCCCGCACGGGTGTGGCACACGGCGCAGTCGCCGAGATCGGCCAACGTTTTGCCGCGCGCGATCTGCGTCTCGCTGAAACTGTGGGTCGCATCGGCGGCGAGCGGCGCAATCTCCGGCTGCCAACTGGCGACCACGCCGGCGACCACAACGGCGATCACCGTGACGCCGCCCCACCCGACGATTTTTTTCATCTTACTCATCTTTGCTGTCCTTGTTCGTTACGGGGGGTTAATGGCCGGCCTGAGCGCGCAGCGCGGCGAGCACCCGCGCCGGTGTGAACGGCACCTCGCGCAGGCGCACGCCGAGGGCGTCAAACAGCGCGTTGCCGATCGCCGCCGCACTCGGCACCGAGGCGGACTCTCCTGCGCCCATCGGCGCTTCGTCCGGGCGGTCGATCAGTTGGATATCGATCTGCGGCAATTCGTCAAAGCGCAGGATCGGATAGCCGCCCCAGTCCAATGACGTCACACCCGACGCGTTGAAGGTCACAAACTCTTTCAGCACCCGGCTGGCGGATTGGATAATGTTGCCGTGCACCTGATGGCGCACCCCGGCCGGATTGATCATCCGGCCGCAATCATGCGCCACGAAGACTTTATTGAGCGTGATCTGCCCGGAAAGGCGATTGACGCTGAGATCGCACACCCAGGCCGCCCAGGCGGCGCCGAAGCCGGGGAATTTGCTGTGGAAATAGCGCGCATAGGCGAAGCCGCGGCCACTCACCACTTCGGCCCCGGCGGCGCGCGAGCGGTGCGCCGGGCCGTCTTGCCAGTTAGCCTGGCGCTTCAGGGCCTCAATCAAGGCCACCGCGCGCGGATCGTTCAGGTAACGCAGGCGAAACGCGATCGGATCCTCGCCGGCGCGCCAGGCCAGCTCGTCGATCCAGGATTCATGGGCGAACACGTTGGGCAGCGCCGAAACGCCGCGCATCCACGACGCCCGCACGATCGGCGCGGCGTCCTGACAGATCACCCGCATGTGCGGATACGCGTATTGCGGAATGGCGGTGCGATCGCCCATCTGTTGCACGTCGGCCCGGTTGGCCACCTTGCCGGTCAACACCAGCGGCAAGGTCACCGCATTGTTGGAGGGATAGCTGGTTTTCAACTCGTAAGCCGCCACCCGATTTTGCGCGTCGAGGCCGCCGCGCACCCGGATCAGTTGGCCGGTGCCCTTCGGCTCCCAGCCGGATTCCTGTTCACGCATCAGCTGCACCCGCACCGGGCGGCCGGTGGCCCGCGCCAACAGCGCCGCGTCCGCCGAGACGTCGTCGGCGCAGTTGCGGCCATAGCAGCCGGAGGCTTCCATGCGGGTGATGTGCACCTGCTCAGACGGCAGCTCGAGCAGCCTGGCGATATCTTTGCGCAGATCGTGCGGGTTTTGCGTGCCGGACCACACCTGCGCCCGCCCGTCTTTGACCTCCGCTACCGCGCAGGAGGGGCCGATCGAGGCGTGCTGATGGTAAGGCCAGACATAGTCCGCCCGCACTTCGGTATGCAGCAATGCCAACGCCTCGTCCGTGCCCGCATCATCGCGCAGCACGCGGTCGGTTTTCGGGTTGGCTTCCAGCGCGGCGGGCAGCGCCTCCGGCGACAGGTCCGGCAGGCCGGCCCAGGGTTTCCATTCGGTTTTCAGCCGGCGCATGGCGGCGATCGCCTGCTCTTCGCGCTCGGCCACAATGCCGATGAAATCGTTGATCACCACCAGTTTCACGATGCCCGGCAGGTGCGCGATCGAACTTTCATCCACCGACAACAGGCCGCCGCCCAGCGGCGCGCTGCTGTCGGCGCCTGCGTAAGGCGGGCGCGCCACCCGGCCATGCAGCATGCCGGGCAAGCGCAGGTCGTGCACGTAGGTCAGCCCCCCGCTGACCTTGGCCGGAATATCGACCCGGGCGACGGCGCGGCCGACATAGCGGCCCTGCTGTTCACCGTTCAGCGGCACGTTTTTATCCAGCGTCACATGCAGATTTTGCCCGCTCGCCAGCTGCGCATAGCTCAAGGAACGCCCCGGGTGCTTGGTCACAAACACCTGTCCCGCCGCCGCCGTCAGCTGGTCGGCCGGCAGTTCGAAGGCTTTGGCCGCCAGCGCCGTCAGCATATGTCGCACCTGCGCCGCCGCCTGCCGCAGCGGCACCGACGTGACCTGGATGGTGGCGCTGGCGATGGTCGGCCCCTGATCCGGCGTGCGTTGCGTATCGCCGAGGATCATCGTGACGTGCTCGAACGGCACGCAAATTTCGTCGGCGACGATCTGCGCCAGCGCGGTGCGAATGCCGGTGCCGAGATCGACATGGCCATTGAAGGCCGTCACCCGGCCGTCGGCGGTGAGGCTGATAAAGCTGTCCACCCGATCCAGCGGCAGATCGGCAGGCGATGCAACCGTCTCGGCGGCGAAGGCGTTAAACGGCGCGGGCAGCAGACTGCTGACCATCACCACACCGCCGGCTTGCAGCAACTGTCGGCGGGTTAGTTCGAGGTGGCTCATGCTTGCCTCCGCGCAGCCAGCAGATCGCGGGCGCGCTCGGCGGCGCGCAAGATCTCAAGGTGGGTGCCGCAGCGGCACAGGTTGTAGGCCAGCTCTTTCTTGATGGTTTGTTCATCTGCATCCGGCTCGCGTTCGAACAACGCGACCAGCGTCATGATCATACCGTTGGCGCAGTAACCGCACTGCGCCGCCTGCTCATCGATAAACCCCTGCTGAACCGGATGCAGCGCCTCCGGCGTGCCCAGGCCTTCCAGCGTGGTGACGGACTTGCTTCCTACGGCGGCCAGCGGCATTGAGCAAGAACGCGCGGCGACGCCGTCGATCAGCACCGTGCAGGCGCCGCACTCCCCCAGGCCGCAGCCATATTTGGGGCCATTCAAGTGCAGATCGTTGCGTAAAACGTACAGCAGCGGCGTGTCGGGCGCGAGATTGCCGAGCGGAACCACCCGGCCATTAACGTTGATTTCCATGGTGAAACTATCCCTTAAACAAACGGATTTAATCCGTAACATCACTGCGGTGAATAATTGAGCAGCGTGCTAATAATTATCATCAAAAGACTTGACGATGTTAAGGGAATGTAGCCGCCATGGCTTTAACGAAAAGTGGGTATTTTCTATAAATTTCCGATAGATAAGCGCGCTTTTATGATTGCCGCCCGTGATTATTGTCGATCGCCAGTCCGGCCTCGGCGCCGTCGACCAACAGCCGCACCCCGGCTTCGAACAACGCATCCGCGCCCTTCTCCTGCAATGTTTCCCAGCCTTGGCACAGCAGCGGATAACGGCGGCGGTCGGCGTCATTGAGCGGATCGTCAGGCTGCATTTGCTGTTCCTCCAGCACCCAGCCCACCACGAAACGCCCGACGGCGAACAGCAGGTTTACCGCGCGCTCCGGCGTCAACCCCGCCCGGCACAGCAGCGCCACCTTGGCCTCAATGACGGCGAATTGCGGCTCCTGCGGCCGGGTGCCGGCATGCAGACGCGCGCCGTCGCGGTAAGCCAGCAGCGCCCGACGGAAGTTGCCGGCATTGGTGACAACCCAATCCTGCCAGGGCATGTCGGCGGGCACCTCTTCACGGTGATCCAGCATGATGGTTTCCGCCATCGCCTTCAGCAGCTCGGCCTTGTTCTTGAAATGCCAATAGAGCGTGGGAGATTGCACGCCCAAATGTTGCGCCAGGCGGCGGGTGCTCAGGGCATCGATGCCGATGTCGTTCAGCAACGCCAGCGCCCCGCGCAGGACGGTTTCTCGCGTTAAACGTGTCGCAGTATTTTTTTCGCTCATCTCTCTATCACTGATAGGGTAACTGTGGAATACTCAATACTCTATCACTGTTAGAGTCACAATTTTGAAAAAACCCATGCTGGTTATTTTGTTGACGGTGTTGCTGGATGCGGTGGGCATCGGTCTGATCATGCCGATTCTGCCGGCGTTGTTACGTTCGCTGGGCGGTCTTGACGCCGGCAGCCTGCACTACGGCGCCCTGCTGGCGGCCTATGCGTTAATGCAATTTCTGTTCTCGCCGATCCTCGGCGCGCTGAGCGATCGTTTCGGCCGGCGGCCGGTGCTGCTCATCTCGCTCGCCGGCGCGGCGGCCGACTATCTGCTGATGGCGTTCGCGCCGACGCTGGCCTGGCTCTATCTGGGCCGGTTGCTGGCGGGCATCACCGGCGCCAACATGGCGGTCGCCACCGCTTACGTCACCGACATTACGCCGGCCGGTCAACGCGCGCGGCGTTTCGGCCTGGTGGGCGCGGTATTCGGCGTCGGTTTTATCGTCGGCCCGCTGCTCGGCGGTTCGCTAGGCGAGTGGCATCTGCATGCGCCCTTCCTGGCGGCGGCGGCGATGAACGCCGTCAACCTGGCGATGGCGTTTTTCCTGCTGCCGGAATCGCGTAAACCGCGCGCCCGCGCCGCCGAGAAAATCCGCCTCAATCCCTTTTCGTCATTGCGACGGCTGCACGGCAAGCCTGGCCTGCTGCCGCTGGTCGGCATTTACCTGATCATGGCGCTGGTTTCGCAGGCGCCGGCCACATTGTGGATTTTATACGGTCAGGATCGTTTCGGCTGGAGCATGATGGTGGCGGGCCTGTCGCTGGCCGGTTACGGCGCCTGCCATGCGCTGTCGCAGGCCTTCGCCATCGGCCCGCTGGTCGCGCGGCTCGGCGAACGCCAGGCGCTGCTGATCGGCCTGGCCGCCGACGCAATGGGCCTGGCGCTGCTGTCGATCGCCACGCGCGGCTGGGCACCTTTCGCCTTGCTGCCGTTCTTCGCGGCGGGCGGTATGGCGCTGCCCGCGCTGCAGGCGTTAATGGCGCAAAAGGTGGACGACGATCATCAGGGCGAGCTGCAAGGGACGCTGGCCAGCATGGGCAGCCTGATCGGCGTCGCGGGGCCACTGGTGGCGACGGCGCTGTACGCTGCCACGCGCGATGTCTGGCCGGGCCTGGTCTGGGCGTTGGCCGCCGCCCTCTATCTGTTGGTTCCGCTGTTGCTGGCGCGTTCGCGCGAGCGTGACGCGGCATAACGTCGAGCTCACCCTCTCCCGCTTAAGCTGATTTATGGCTAAGCAAGGCATTATTCAGCATAAGCGGGCGCTTTACACGCCACTGCGCCGCTCATTATCATCGCCCTTATCCCGCCGCAGGAAAATTTAAATGCCGTTTCATGGCGTTACGCCCAGCGCGTCATCGCTACCGTTCACTTCGCCTATCGGAAAATCAGGATGAGAAAACTCACAACGCCGCTGATCGCCGCCCTGCTGCTCGGCCTGTTTAGCCTGCCGGCCGGCGCGCAGGAGAAACCGCAACAAATCACCATCGGTTACCAGAAAGCCAACATTTTTGCGCTGCTGAAATACCGCGGCACGCTGGAGAAAACCCTGGAGCCGCAGGGCGTCAAGGTTCGCTGGATAGAATTCCCCGCCGGCCCGCAGATGTTGGAAGGGTTGAACGTCGGCAGCATCGATCTGGCGGCGACCGGCGACGCCCCGCCGGCCTTCGCGCAAGCCGCCAAGGCCGATCTGGTTTATTTGGCGCATTCGCCGCCCAGCCCGAAAACCGAAGCCATCGTGGTGCCGCAGGATTCGGCGATCCGCTCCGTGGCAGATCTGAAAGGCAAACGCGTGGCGTTGAACAAAGGGTCGGACGTCAATTACCTGCTGGTGAGCGCGCTGGAACAGGCCGGCTTGAGCTACAAGGACATCACGCCGGTCTATCTGCCGCCGAGCGATGCCCGCGCCGCCTTCCAGCGCGGCAGCGTCGACGCCTGGGTGATTTGGGATCCCTACTACGCCGAGGTGGAAACCCATGCCAACGCCCGCCGGCTGAAAGACGCGGAAGGTCTGGTGCCGCACTACACCTTCTATCTCGCCAGCCGCCGCTTTGCCGAAACCTACCCGGACAGCGCCAAGCAGGTGATTCAACAGCTCGGCGCGCTGAGCGACTGGGCCAACGGCCATCCGCAGGAAGCGGCGGCGATCCTCGCTCAGAGCACCGGCCTGGATCAGGCGATTTGGGCCAGAGCCATCGCCCGCATGCCGTTCGGCAGCCAGCGCATGTCGCCGGAGGTGTTCAGACAGCAGCAGCAGTTGGCGGATAAATTCACCGCCATCGGACTGCTGCCGGGTAAGGTGGACGTCAACGCCGCCCGCTGGTCCGAAGATAAGCCCGAGGCGCCGTAGCCTTTGCCGCGCTTTGGCTTTAGAAAGCAGAAACCGGCATTTTGCCGCCGGAGTAAGCTGACCTATGCTAACCCTGTGTGATGAAACGCGTTTTCATGGCATGTCTTCCGGAACGTTTTGCTTTATTTGTTCGTCGTGAACCCTGGGCCGCCCCTGACTGGTGCGGCTTTTCTTTTTTGTTCGGCAGTGCCAGCAGCGGGGAATTTTGCTATGTTAACCCGCAGATACGCTTCCCGTTTTCAGCCGCCGGATCGACTCATGTTTACCCACAAAGCAATCGCCGCGCTCAACGCCCTGGAGCTGATGGTTTATAACTACGTCAGCAAACACAAGAATCAAGTGATGTACATGACCATCCGCGAACTGGCCGAGGCCGCCGGCGTCTCCACCACCACCGTGCTGCGATTTTGCAAAAAAATGGGGTGTGACGGCTATTCGGAATTTCGCATCCGTTTCAAACTGTATCTGGAGCAAACCGATGCGCCGCCGGTCGATTCCGGCATCGGCGAAATTCTCAGTTTTTTTAAAAGCGTCAGCAACGATGAATTTAATCAGCTGCTCGATGAAGCGGTGCGGCATATCGCCGCCGCCGAGCGAATTATTTTCGTCGGCATCAGCACCTCCGGCGCCCTGGGGAAATATGGCGCGCGTTTCTTTTCCAACGTCGGAAAATTCAGCACCCATATCGACGATCCTTATTATCCCGTCAACAGCGATATGTATAAAAGCGCAGTGGCGATCATGCTGTCGGTTTCCGGCGAAACCGAAGAAATCCTGCGGCTGGCCAGCCAGTTCAGCCTGCACCACTGTAAAATCATCAGCATCACCAACAACGAAACCTCTTCGCTGGCGCGGCTGGCTGACTTCAATCTGTCTTATCACGTCCCGCAACACTTGATCGGCGATCATCATAATATTACTACGCAAATCCCCGTGCTTTATATTATTGAAACCATCGGCAAGCGCCTGGGAAGAATGAACGCGATAAAATAAAACAGGCTGTTTTTTTATTGTGACAAATCACGTTTTACGGCGATTTGTTATATCGTGACATTTCTTTCGGTCTTGTTACTCTATTGGCAACGCGAACGTTATTACCCTTCATTAAATAAGATGAGACATTGACGATGAAACAGTTGCCGAAAGATTTTCTGTGGGGAGGCGCGGTCGCCGCGCACCAGGTTGAAGGCGGTTGGGATCAGGGCGGCAAAGGGCCAAGCATCGCCGACGTGCTGTCCGGCGGTTCGCACGGCGTGGATCGCGTGATGACCGACGGCGTGCTCGACGGCTATCGCTATCCCAACCACGAAGCGGTGGACTTCTACGGCCGCTACAAGCAGGACGTGGCGCTGTTCGCCGAGATGGGCTTCAAGTGTTTTCGTACCTCGATCGCCTGGACGCGCATTTTCCCGAACGGCGACGAAGCAACGCCGAACGAAGCCGGCCTGCAGTTTTACGACGACCTGTTCGACGAATTGCTGAAATACGGCATCCAGCCGGTGATCACCCTGTCCCACTTCGAAATGCCTTACCATTTGGTAAAAGCCTACGGCGGCTGGAAAAATCGCCGGGTGGTGGAGTTCTTCGTGCGCTTTAGCGAAGTGGTGATGCACCGCTACCGCGAAAAAGTGAAGTACTGGATGACCTTCAACGAAATCAACAACCAGAGCAACTACCGCTACCCGCTGTTCGGCTACTGCTGTTCCGGCGTGGACTATACCCAGGAAGACAACCCCGAGCAGACGCTGTACCAGGTGTTGCACCACCAGTTCGTCGCCAGCGCGCAGGTGGTCAAACTCGGCCATCAGATCAACCCGGAATTCAAGATCGGCTGCATGCTGGCCTGCGTGCCGTTCTACCCTTATTCCTGCAAGCCGGACGACGTGATGTACGCCGTGGAAGCGATGCACCAGCGCTATCTGTATACCGACGTGCAAATGCGCGGCTACTACCCCAGCTACCTGCTGCGTGACTGGGAACGCAAAGGGCTGAAGATCGAGATGCAGCCGCAGGATGCGCAGATCCTGCGCGAGGGCTGCACCGATTACATCGGCTTCAGCTATTACATGAGCAATGCGCTGCAGGCCAACGCGGTGGACGGCAGCGACGGCATGTTCGGCTTCCCGGGCAACGTGCCGAACCCGCACGTCAAAGCCTCCGACTGGGGCTGGCAGATCGATCCGGTCGGGCTGCGCTATTCGCTGAACGTGCTGTATGAACGTTACCAGAAGCCGCTGTTTATCGTGGAAAACGGCTTCGGCGCCTTCGACAAGGTGGAAGCGGATGGCCAGATCAACGATGACTATCGCATCGACTATCTGCGCGCCCATATCGAAGAGATGAAAAAAGCGGTGATTGAAGACGGCGTAGACCTGATCGGCTATACGCCGTGGGGCTGCATCGACTGCGTGTCGTTCACTACCGGCGAGTACAGCAAGCGCTACGGCTTCATCTACGTCGATAAACACGACGACGGCACCGGCACGCTGGAACGGTCGCGCAAGAAAAGCTTCGACTGGTATCGTCGGGTGATCGCCAGCAACGGCGAACAGCTGTAACCGCCGCAGCTCAGGGGCGGTGACGCCCCTTCTCGCCCATGCCGAACGGCATGGGCGTTTTCGCTTATATCGCCGGGAATGGCGCCCCGACATAATTTTCCGCCAGCATCGTCATGGCGCTGCGCGATTTCACCGTGTACTGCAACTCTGAGAGTTGCAGCCGGTGTTCGAAAGGCGTGTCTTCCCGCCGGGTGTGCAGCATGTGGGTCATCCACCAGGAAAAATGCTCGGCGCGCCAGACCCGCTGCAAGGCGGTGTCGCTGTAATCGTCCAGCCGTTGCCAGTCGCCTCGCCGGTAAAACGTCTCCAGCGCCTGGGACAACAGGCAAACATCGGCCATGGCCAGATTCAACCCTTTGGCGCCGGTCGGCGGCACGATATGCGCCGCGTCGCCCGCCAACAGCAGGCGCCGGTAGCGCATCGGTTCGGTAACGAAGCTGCGCATGCCCACCACGTTTTTCTGAAATATGCGGCCCTTTTTCAGCGTCCAGCCTTCATGGTTTTCCAGCCGCTGCTCCAACTCGCGCCAGATACGATCGTCCGACCATTGATCGACCTGTTCCGCAGGATCGCACTGAAAATACATGCGCTGCACGCCGGGCGAACGGGTGCTGATCAACGCAAAACCGCGCGGATGGCAGGCGTAGATCAGCTCTTCGCTGGACGGCGGCGCTTCGACCAGAATGCCGAACCAGCCGAACGGATAGGTGCGGGTGTAATCCTGCCGCAGCCCGCCGGGCATCGCCGCGCGGCTGATGCCGTGGAATCCGTCGCATCCGATGACAAAGTCGCAGCGCAGCCGGCGCGGCTGGTCGCCATGACGGTAGTGAACCTCGGGCTGCGCGCTGTCCAGCGCCTTCAATTCAACCTGCTCCACCTCGAAAAACAGATGGCCCTGCGCCGCCAGACGCGCGGCGATCAGGTCTTTCAAGACTTCGTGCTGGGCATAAACGGTGACGGCGCGCTCGGTCAATCCGGCCAGATCGATGCGGTGCTGCCGGCCGCCGAACGCCAAGCGGATCCCCTGATGCCGCGCCCCTTCCCGCCGCATCCGCTCCCCCAATCCGGTCTGCTCGAGCAGATCGACGGTCCCCTGTTCGAGCACCCCGGCGCGAATGGTCGATTCCACCGCCTCCCGGCTGCGCGTTTCCAACACCACCGATTCCACACCTTGCAGGTGCAGCAGATGGGACAACATCAAGCCGGCCGGACCGGCGCCGATGATCACAACCTGTGTGCGCATAGCATGACTCCCTCATAGCATTTTGTTGAGCGGCGCCGGCAGCGCCGGGTAGCCGCCGGAAAGGTGTTTGGCGAGCAGCGCCAGCGCCGCGATCAGCGCCGGGATGGCCAACAGCGTGAAAATGGTGCTGAACGACAGCTGCATCTGCATCAGCACGCCACCGCTCATCGCCCCCAGAATGCCGCCAAAACGCCCGAGACCGAGCATCCAGGCCACGCCGGTCGCCCGGCTCTGGGTGGGATAGAACCCGGCCGCCAGGGCCGGCATGGATGACTGGGCGCCGTTCATGCAGGTGCCGGCGATGAACACCGTGAGCGCCATCAGCAGCGGAGAGGTATAGACATAGCCGATGATGCCGACGAACAAACCGGTCAGCAAATAGCCGACGGCCACCACCTTGTGCGGGTTCATGCGATCCATCGACCAACCGATAATCAATACGCCGAGCCCCCCGCCGAGCGGAAACAGCGCGGTGATCAGCGACGCCTGCGTAACGGAGGCGCCGGTTTCACGGATCAGCAGCGGCAGCCAACTGGTCAGCAGATAGAAGATCATCAATCCCATGAAGTAAGTCAGACACAGCATCAACGTGCCCAGCAGATAGCGACGCGAAAAGATCATGCCCAGCGGCGACGCTGCCTTTACCAGCCCCTCTTCCTGCAACATGAAGTGCGGCGGCGGCGTCATTCGGATCGGCGCAATGCGCTTCAGCACCTTGGCGATGCGCTCTGCGGCATAGCCACGCGCGACCATGAAGCGCACGGATTCAGGCAAGGCGGCGATCAGGACCAGCGCCAGCAGCAACGGCATAACGCCGCCCAGCACCAGCACGCTCTGCCAGCCGAAATGCGGGATCAGCCAGGCGGAAGAAAAACCGCCCAGCGACGAACCGAGAGGGAAACCGCAAAACATCAGATTCACCATCAGGGCTCGGCAGCGCTGAGGGGCATATTCCGACATCAACGTGGCGGCGTTCGGCATGGCCGCCCCCAGTCCCAGCCCGGTCAAAAAACGCAGCAGCGTCAGCGCCGAAAGCGAGCCGGCGAAGGCGGTCAGCAGGCTGAAGCCGCCGAACAGCAGCAGCGAAATCACCAGCACTTTCTTGCGGCCGATGCGATCCGCCAACGGGCCGGCGGCCAACGCGCCTACCGCCAGACCGACCAGAGCGGCGCTCATTACCGGCCCCAGCGCGGTTTTGTCTATTCCCCACTCCTGCACCAGCGACGTGGCGATGAAGCCGATAATGGCGGTATCGAAACCGTCCAGCGCGACCGCCAAAAAACACAAAGCCAGTATCAACCACTGGTAGCGAGAAAATGGCTGGTTATCGATAAACCCTCGAATTTCTACGTTGTTATCATGCGGCATGGCTTGCTCCTCAGAGAGTGCGGCAAACCTCGCCGCACGGAACAGCCGGCTGCGAGCCGGCGAGAGGGTTAATTTGTGCGATTATCGGAATATAGTTCGTTAATCGACAATCAAATCAAACCACCCCACGGCAAATGCTTCAATATTGTTAAAAAAATAAGCGTGCGATAAACGAACATCAGAAAGCGGTAAATAAAATAATTTTATTTACTATTAATTGGATATGGAGATTTAAGCCGTGACTGCGGCATGGGGAGTTGTGATTTTGTTAACATTTTAAAAACATCATGAGCGCCCGGTCTGACGTTGACCCTGGGCCGGAGGGAACCGGCGCCTGTCAAACCGCGCTCGCCGCCTAAAAACAGGAAACGAGCGCAAGCCTCGGCGCTATTGACTCACGGCGCCGTTTGCGCGGCGGCGAGGTATTTCGCCATTTCCGCCGTCGGCACCATGCCGCCGCCGGTCGCCCATACCAGATGCGTCGCCTGGGCCAGGCTCTCCGCGCTCACGCCCTGCTCGCTGAGCTGCCGCGCGTGAGCGGCAACGCGCCACGGCCCGGGCATGCCGGCCAGGGCGGAGGGTTCCAGCTGGATATGCTCGTGCCTGTCCAACAGCCCGAGCAGCGCGAACATCTCTTCGTCGCTCAGGGTGTAAAACGCGCTCAGCAGGCGCTCCATCGCCCGGCCGACAAAACCGGAGGCGCGCCCCACCGCCAGTCCGTCCGCCGCCGTGCGGTTGTCGATGCCGAGATCTTGCACCGCAATGCCGTCATGCAACCCGCTGTAGACGCCGAGCAGCATGCAAGGGGAATGGGTCGGTTCGGCGAAAATGCAGTGAACATGATCGCCGAACGCCAGCTTGAGGCCAAAGGCGACTCCGCCCGGCCCGCCGCCGACGCCGCACGGCAGATAAACGAACAGCGGATGCTGCGCGTCCACCACGATACCCTGTTCGGCAAACTGCCGCTTCAGGCGGCCGCCAGCCACCGCGTAGCCGAGGAACAGGGTTTGCGAGTTTTCATCATCGATAAAGAAGCAACTCGGATCGTCCGCCGCCTGTTTGCGCCCTTGTTCGACCGCCACGCCGTAATCGTCGGCGTATTCCACCACCGTCACGCCATTGTCGCGCAGCTTCTGTTTTTTCCACGCCCGCGCGTCCGCCGACATGTGCACGCTGACGTCAAACCCCAACCGGGCGCTGATGATGCCGATGGATAATCCCAGATTGCCGGTCGATCCGACGGCGATGCGGTACTGGCTGAAGAATTGACGGAACTCGTCGGAAAACAGTCGGGCGTAGTCGTCGCCGATCTTTAGCAGCCCCGCCTCCAGCGCCAGTTTCTCCGCATGCGTCAGCACCTCATAGATGCCGCCGCGCGCCTTGATTGAGCCGGAAATCGGCAGATGGCTGTCCTTTTTCAACAGCAGGCGCCCGCCCAACGTCTGCCCATAGCGCCGATCCAACGCGAGCTGCATGGCCGGGATCGCCACCAGCTCGGATTCGATGATCCCCTTTGTCGGTTGGGTTTCCGGGAAGGCCGCGGCAAGATAAGGCGCGAAACGCGCCAGGCGCTGCTCCGCGTCGGCGACGTCGGCGGCGGTCAACCCGACGTGGGGCAACCCTGCGGCCAGCGTTGTCGCGCGCGGATTGAACCAGGTGATCGGCTCTAGCGCGACCATGCGTTGCAACAGCGGATGCTGGGCGACCCACGATAGGATCTGTGATTTCTGCATAAGTGTCCCTGACTGATGTTGGCGTTGCCGTCACCTTGCCGCGAACGCCGGCGGCTGACAAATGATAAATTCTGAGCTTGAGGTGCACTAGATTGATGCAAGCGCGACGTTAGCCGGCCGTCACGCCAAACAGCAGGCCGACGCCGGAAGAAACCGCCATCGCCAGTGCGCTCCAGATGAGGATGCGCGCCACGCCCGGCAAGATCGGCGCCCCGCCGGTTTTCGCGGCGATGCCGCCGAGAACGCCGAGGGAAATCAGCGCCGACGCCACCAGCGCCGGCCGCGTCCAGGCGACCGGTACCCACATCGCCACCAGCAGCGGCAACAGCGCGCCGAGGGAGAAACTCAGGGCCGACGCCAACGCAGCCTGCAGCGGCCGGGCGCGGGTGGCGGAGGAAATACCCAGTTCGTCGCGCGCGTGCGCCTCCAGCGCATCATGCGCCATCAGCTTTTCCGCCACCTGCCGTGCCAGCGCCGGATCCAGACCGCGATGCACGTAGATTGACGTCAGTTCGCGAAACTCCCCCGGGTAGTCTTCAAGCAGCTCCGCCTGCTCTTCCGCCAGCGCGGCCTTTTCGGTATCCGCCTGCGACGAGACCGACACATACTCGCCGGTGGCCATCGACATCGCGCCCGCCACCCACCCGGCGACGCCGGCGATCATCAGCGTGGAATGCGAGGCGCTGGCCGCCGCGACGCCCAGCAGCAGACTGGCCGTTGAGACGATGCCGTCGTTGGCGCCGAGCACCGCCGCCCGCAGCCAGCCGATGCGTTCAATACTGTGCCGCTCTCGGTGCATCCGTTCTCTCCCTCTGTGAGCGTTGCGCTACTCGCGCGCCGCCGCTTCCAACCCGGCGATGTCGATTTTGCCCATCAGCAGCATCGCTTCCGTGACCCGCCGCACGCGGGCGGCGTCGGGGTCGTTCATCAGCTCGGTCAGGCGCCGCGGCACGATCTGCCAGCACAGCCCCCAGCGATCGCGCAGCCAGCCGCACTGCTCCGCCTCGCCGCCCTCGCTCAACGCATCCCACAGCCGGTCAACCTCCGCCTGATCGTCGCATTCCACCATCACGGAAAAGCTGTGATTGAACGGATCCAACGGCCCGGCCTCGATCGCCGCATAGCGCTGGTCACCCAGAGTGAAGGAGGCCAGCTTCACGCTGCCGGCCGGGCCGCTCGGCGTATCCGCCGGCAGATCGGAAAACCAGTTCACGGACGAACCGGGGATCAGCGCGACGTAGCAATTCAGCGCCGCTTCCATGTCTTTTTCAAACCACAGATGTTGCGTAATTCTGGCCATCTGCGCCTCCTTTACGCATCGAGGATCGGCGCGAAACCGCCGAAGATCATGCGTTTGCCGTCGAACGGCATCTCGCCCAGCGCTTTCATGCGCGGATCGTTCATCATTTTCTCATTGGCGGCGTCGCGCACCGCTTTGGAGGGGTACTCTATCCAGCTGAACACCACCACTTCGTCTTCCTGGGCTTTCACCGCGCCGCGAAAGTCGGTGAGCTTGCCATCGGGCACGTCATCGCCCCAGCACTCCACGATGCGCGTGGCGCCAAACTCTTTGAACAGCGGCGCTGCCGCCGCCGCCAACCGGTGATAAGCCTCCTTATTGGCGGCCGGCACCGCCACCACAAACCCGTCTACGTATTTCATTCTGGCATCCTCTTGTCTGATTAAGGACAGTCGGTTCGGCGCAGGCGGAAATGCCCGCGTCCCTTACCAGTTTAGACCGCAGGCACGCAGCGCGGATCGGAAGTTCAGCGGCCGTGACAGGCCGGCGGAGACGATTCCGGTGTGGCGACCCGGTTGCGGCCGGCGTTTTTCGCTTTGTACACCGCCAGATCCGCCAGCTTCAGCAGATCCGCCAGGCTTTGGCCGGAACCGCCCGGGCAGGTCACCATGCCGATGCTGACGGTGATCTGCAGCGGATGCCCGGCCGGCATGAGGATAGACTCCGTTTCGATGCGTTGCCGCAGGCGTTCGGCCAATTGCCATCCCTGCTGCGGCTGGCCGAGCGTCGAAACGATGGCGAACTCTTCGCCCCCCATGCGGCCGAACAGGTCACCGACGCTCAGATCGGCGGCGATCGCGCGGGTAAAGGCCATCAGCGCCTGATCGCCGCCGGCATGGCCGAAACGGTCATTAATCGATTTGAAATAGTCGATATCGAGCATCATGACGCACACCAGCTCGCCCTTTTGGTCTATCAACCGTTCGCCGCGTTGCATAAACGCATTGCGCGTCAGCACGTGCGTCAACGCATCGTGATTCGCCACGTGCTCCAGCGTGCGTAACAACGCGTTGCGCGCATAGTTCATGCTGGCCACGGCGATGGGCCCCAGCGCCAGCAGCGCGATGCCCAGGCGCATGGATACCGCGTTCTGCAGCACCTTCATGTCGAGCGTGGTGCTAAGCAACCCGAAATCGATCGCCAGATGGCACCACAGCACGTAAACCAGCACCGCGATCATGGTGCAGAACAGTGAGAAGGACATCGCCAGCCACAGCAGCACCGGCATGGGAAAGATCACCGCGCCGGGGCCGCCAATCAGCACGCTGCACACCGCCGCCAACACCAGCAGTGCCAACACGGCCAGTTTTCGCCCCGCAATTGGCCACTGGCTGCGCTGCGAGAGCATACTGCAGGCCGCGCGCAGCCGATGCCGCCAATCGACGGGAAACGCCAGAATGAATGGCATCAGCGTGACGTAGTTGGTGAATTCAGACGAGAACCATAGCACCAGCGAGGTCAGATAGGGTCGGCCGAACAGCCACTGCGAGGCCGCCGCGCCCACAACGCCGGTAACGGCGGCAGCGGCCAGGCAGATACCGAACAAATACATGCTGGAAGCGCCACGCTGCAGCGTGCGCGCCGGCGGCGGCAGGCGCATGAACAACAGATACCCTACCACCACGCCGGCCAGATTGGCGGCGTTCAACAACAGCGCCTTTTCCAGCGAGCTGCCGGTCAGCAGATCCGCCGCCAGATACCCCAACACCGCCATGCCCCAATCGGCGCGCGTGGCCCACCGTGAGCGGCGCACCAAAACGGCCAGCAGCACGGCGTTAGCCGGCCAGAATATCGCCAGAAAACTGCCGGGCCGGCTCACGATGCCCAACAGACACAGCGCGAACACCAGCAAAAAAAAGCTGAGCGCGGGCCAGATTTTCCGGGTATCGGACAACGAGGTGGTTTGCATCTTGGATCCAGAGACTTCCGCTAGCGTAAGGTGACAGTCTTTGCGTGTCACAACCGTCGACGATGAGGAGAAGATAAACGGCCGACCCGCCTATTATTGCCAGTTTTTCCTGCCCGGACACCTGTTTATTCATCAAGGGAAAATATATTTGTGTATCAATATATTGACAGGAATCACCCTTCCGACGAACAAACTGCCGCGTCCCTCCCGTCACTGCGATCGTTATTGCCATCCATCCGAATTTTTACCGGCAAAATCGCCGTCTTTTTCCCTAATGACAAAATTAAATCGTGCAATGAAGGGATACCGGTATTCCTCTCTATTCAAAACCTATAAATGATAATTATAATGATAATTGTTACTATTTATTATTTTTTCATGGAATTATATGCACCAGTCAGTTCTTCGCCGCCCCAACAAAAACAAAAAAAATCACGTTTTCCGAACGCTGCCCCTGATCGCCGGCCTGTTTCCCGCCCTGACGATCGCCGCCGCGCCCGACGCAAAAAAGGAAGACGCCATCACGGTGACCGCCACCGCCCTGCCTGCCGGCAGCTATAGCGCCGATACCGCCTCAACCGGCAGCAAAACCGCCACGCCAATCGGTGAACTGCCGCAATCGGTCAGCGTCGTCACCTCACAGGTGATTGACGACTTCCAGGTCAAAAGCGTCAATGACGCGATGAAATTCGTCAGCGGCGTCACCCAGGGCAACACGCTCGGCGGCACCGAGGATGGCTTCGTCAAACGCGGGTTCGGGGTTAACTCCGACGGCTCGGTGTTCATCGACGGCGTGCGCAGCAACCAAGGGCTGAGCATGGACGCCACCACCGATCGCGTCGAGGTCCTGAAAGGTTCCGCGTCGCTGCTGTATGGCATCCTCAGCCCCGGCGGCGTCATCAATCTGATCAGCAAAAAACCGCAGTATGACTGGAACATCCGCATCAGCGGCGCCACCAACAGTTTTGGCGGCGGCAGCGGCAGCGTCGATGTGACCGGCCCGCTGGGCGGCGGCTTCGCCTTTCGCCTGATCGCCGAACGCCAGCACGCAGATTACTGGCGCAATTTCGGCAGCGACGAACACACGCTGATCGCCCCCTCGCTCAGTTGGTTCGGCGACCAGGCTTCCTTTAACATCGCCTACAGCGAATACAAGTACGACATTCCTTACGATCGCGGCACCGCATTTATCGACGGCAAACCGGTCGATGTGCCCTATAACCGCCGCTTGGATGACTACGCGAACCATGCCTGGGGCAAGAACAAACGTCTGAACGCCCATTATGAGTACGCGCTCGATCCGATCTGGACGACCCGGTTCAACTACGCCTGGCTGCAACGCCGTTACGACAGCAACGAAGTGCGCGCCACCGCGGTCGACACCACGACCGGCATCGTCTCGCGCCGCGCCGACGCCAACCGCGGTTTCAATCATCAAACCCACTATTACTCCTGGGATCTGACCGGTTCGCCCCAGCTGTTCGGCATGCAGCACGATCTGCTGCTGGGCGTGGACTACGAGAAAAATCAGACCTACAAGGCCTATTCCTACCGCGGCAAGGTCTCGAAGACCTTCAACATGTACGACCCGGTGTATGGCGAAACGCCGATCACCGACAGCACCACCTACAGCGACGCGTCAAGCAACCTGCGCGCCACGCTGTTCAGCCGTTCGCTGTACGCCAAGGACAGCATTCATCTTACCGATCAATGGATCGCGGTGCTGGGCGCGCGCTATCAGTCGTATTACCAGAACAACAGCAACGGTTTCCAGAAACCAAAAAATACGCTCAATGACAAAGACGACCAGTTTTTGCCGCAGGCGGGGTTGGTGTATAAGCTGACGCCGAGCCTGTCGCTGTACGGCAATTACAGCCGTTCGTTCACGCCGTCCACCGCCATCGACGAC
This sequence comes from Serratia sp. CY37869, assembly GCF_052168895.1. Taxonomy (NCBI): domain Bacteria; kingdom Pseudomonadati; phylum Pseudomonadota; class Gammaproteobacteria; order Enterobacterales; family Yersiniaceae; genus Serratia; species Serratia sp. CY37869. Next base: position 1,448,675 of record NZ_JBJNLU010000001.1, on the reverse strand, counting down.
AATGGCAACGTCGCCACGCCGGAAACCGGCACCACCTATGAGGTGGGCGGAAAATGGCAGATCACCCCGGCGTTTGACGCCACGCTGGCGCTCTATCGCATTGATGAAAGCAACATGTCGATCTTTATCAACGGCGTGACCCGCAGTATCCCCAAAGCGCGCTCCACCGGCGTCGAACTGGAGTTGAACGGGGAAGTGGCGCGCAACTGGGATCTCACCGCCAACTACAGCTACGACAAGACCGAGATCGTCGAAGACAACCTCAACCCGGACAACGTCGGCAATCGGCTGGTCAACGCCCCAACCAACATGGGCGGCCTGTACCTCAGCCGCCGCATGACATTGCCGGTGGTGCCCGGCGAGGTGCGCATTGGCGGCGGCGCGCGCTACGTCGGCCGCCGAGCCGGCGATCCGGAGAACAGTTTCACCATGCCGGCCTATACCGTGGCGGATGCCTTTGTCGCCTGGGACAGCAAGCTGCTTGGGAAACATACCCAGCTGAAACTGAATGTGAAAAACCTGTTCAACCGCGAGTACTATGCCTCCAGCGCCGGTAATTTACGCGTGATTGAGGGTGAACCGCGCAGCCTGAGCCTGCAGGCGACGGTCGATTTCTAACCTGTCATGCCTTGGGCGCCGTTTGGCGCCCGTTTTCTTTGCGCCGGCCGCGGCACATCACATCGGCGAGAAAATCCAGCAACGCGCGGTTGAACAGCGCGGGCCGCTGCAGCGGCGCGAAATGGCTGACGCCCGGCAGCGTCGTCAAACGGGCGCCGGGAATGCTGCGGCTAAGATAGGCGGCATGTTCGGCGCGGATAAATTCATCGTGTTCGCTGTGAACGATCGTCACCGGCACGCGAATGGCCGCCAAATCCTGTGCGCGGTAGTCCGGCTGGCTGCTCATCATCAGGCTCACGGCGGCGACGAACGCCTCGAAATCGTCCGGCGTCGGCGACAAGGCGGCATAGTCCTGCGCATGGCGCGCAAAACAGCGCTCGACGATCGGGCTGGGCGCCAACGGTTTAACGCCGCTGGCGTCCATATTGCAGCCGAAGAAAAAAACGCCGTCCACCTGCCCGGGCGCCTGATGGGCGGCGATGAGCGCGACGCAAGCGCCGTCGCTCCAGCCCGCCAGCGCGGCGTGGGGTATTTGCAGCGCCGCCATCACCGCCAACAGATCATCGGCCATCCGATCGTAACGATACGGCCGGGCGTCGCGCGTGCTGCGCCCGTGCCCGCGGCTATCGATGAGCAACACCCCGTACCCGGCGGCCCGCAATGCCGGCAGCTGATACCCCCAGTTGCCGCTGTGGCCCAGGCCGCCGTGCAACAGGATCACCGCCGGTCCGTCGCCATAGGCGGCATACCAAATACGCGCGCCGTCGTGGTCTATATAACCCTGCCGGGCTCCCGGCGGTAAGGGCGGCGCCCCTAACGCGGCAAAGCGCGTCAAATCGTCGTCGATGTGCATCTTTCCCCCCTCGTTCGCCGGCGCGGTGCGGCGAAACGGCATCCAAGGAGTATAGATCGCACTGGCGGGCGGTAGCGTTCGCTTTCCCGACATATACTTAAAGGAGGAATCGCAATGGAGGACGGAGAGATGAAAAAGATAACGCTGGTGCTTTTGACGTTGTTGCTGAGCGGCTGTATCGGCGGCGGCGGCGGCCCGTCGAATGCGCCGCCGGCGTCGCCGAATGAGCCCTACACCTGCAGCAACTCCGGCGCCAACAGCGACTGTTCGCAGTCCGTGGAGCCGTCGATGTACTAGCCGCGTTCGGCGGGCCGTTGATGAACGACCCGCCGCCTCATGGCAGAACTAGGAAGAGTGTTCCTCTTCGTTAGCCTGATATCGTGTCGCCTGCTGCTTCATGAACACCACCTCCTGCGGGCTGGACAGGCTCACTTCCTGAGCGCGCAACAGCTTGAGGATGTTAAACAGCAGTTCACTTTTGGTGGCGCCGACCATGCGCGGGCTCGGCACATAGCCAGTCACGCTCAGGATAATGCCGTCCGGCCCCAACTGGCTGAAGCGCACGTAAGGTGCCGGCGTCTCCAGAATGGTTTCGTACTCGTTATAAGCGCTCAGCAGGATATTGCGCACCTGCTCCGGATCGATCGAGGTCGGGAACGTCAGCGCAATGGTCACCACGCCTTGCGCGTTGCCCATGGTGGCGTTACGTACGTTCTGTGAGATCAGCTGCGAGTTCGGTACGATCATGGTGGAGCGGTCGCTGAGCTGAATTTCGGTGGCGCGTACGTTGATGCGCCGCACGTCGCCTTCCACGCCGCCGATGCCGATCATATCCCCGACCTTCACCGGGCGTTCGGTCAGCAGGATCAGGCCGGAAATAAAGTTCTTCACAATCTCCTGCAAACCGAAACCGATACCGACCGACAGAGCGCTGACGATCCACGCCAGGTTGCTCCACTGGATGCCCAGCGCCGCCAGGGTGATCAGAATGACCAGCACATAGCCGATATTGCTGAACAGCGTCACCAGCGAGGCGCGGATGCCGACGTCCGAAATGGTCTTCGGCAGCAGCTCAGAGCCCAGCCAGCGCCGCACCGCGCGCAGGATGTAGATGCCGATCGCCAGGCAGATCACGGCGTTGAGCAGGTTGCCTGGCACGATGTTGAAACGCTGCAAGCCTTCGCCGGTCAGGATCGAGACGATTTTCTCCATCAGCGAGCCCGGCGTGGTGCTGCCGAACGAGCCGTTGAACAACGCGACGATCATCAACAGCAACAGCGAACATTTGGCCAGCGCGGTGGTGATGATCGCCACCTGCTCCAGATGGCGATCCTTGAAGCTGAGCGTTTTCTTCAGCATCTTGCCGCTGACGGTCTGCGGCGAAAACAGTGCGGCGCACAGGTCAGTGGCGAACAGCACCATGAAGTAGAACGCCATCAGCACCAGCACCACCCAGATGAGCTGGTAGGTCAGGAAGCGGGCAAAAGCGATATAGCCCACGAGCAGTGAAAGCAGGATCACCACCGAACACACCAGGGTGACGATATGCACCAGCCCGCCGACCAGCGTGCGTTTTTCCAGGTGCGCGCCCTGCTGCTCCAGACGGCGACGAATGCGCTGGCCGCGCAGCGGCGCCGCCAGCAGCACCATGCCGATCAACCCCGCCACCAGGCCGTTGCCGAAGATGGTGGTGGCCAATGAGGCGCTGACGACGTTGTTGATAAGCTCCACGGTGCCGAACGCCAGCGCCAGACCGGCCAGCAGCGGCGAGAAGTAACGCAGCCCGGCGGCCACTTCATTGTCCAGCGAAGCCAAACGCCACGACGGACGATTCAGCGACAGCGCCGCACGCCCCAGCCCGGCGATCAGCGCGCAGAAAATCCCCAGACGGTTAAAGCCTTCGGCGAAGTCTTCCAGCATCACCGGCAGCGGCTGCACGCGGATAAAGACGTAATACAGCAGGTTCAGCGCAATCGAGGTGGTGATCACCGTCACTGCCACGGTGATGATCGCCATAAAGCTGCGGCGCAAGCGCCCGTCCGGCAGGAAACGAATGCTGACCCAGGCGAGGAAACGCTCGGACAAATAGCGCCCCCAGGACCAGACGATCACCGCCAGCGCCAGCAACGCCAGCGTGCCGTACCGCCATTCGTCCTGCCAACTGGCGTCCCAGGCCGCTTTCATCTCGGCGTTGAACTGGTCCAGCCGCTGCACGTCATCCGCTGACGGCTGCACGACCGGCGTCCAGAATTTGACGCCCAAAATGCTGCCGGTGTTCAGCGCCAGCTGGGTTTTGAACGCCACCCGACGCAGATCGCTGATCTGCTGGCCAAGGTCGAAGGCGCTGGTCTTGATGGCCTGCGCGCGTTTTACCGCATCGTCCAACTGCTTCTTGCTGCTGTTCAGCGCATTGCGCTGCTGGGCGACGGCGGGAGTTTCCGGCAGCGCGCCGGCCGCCGGGGCCGGCCCCAGCACGTCCAGCTGCGCCTGCAGTTTTTCCTGCACCGGCTGCAGATCGGCGGACAATTTATCCATGCTGGCGACCAGATCGTCCGTCGCCAACCGCAGCTTGCTGAGCTGGGTGTCGGTCGTCGCTTTGGAAACCAGCTGCTTCATGCTGTCCAACTGCTTTTGCGCGGCTTTCAACTGCGTAGCGGGATCGGGCGCGCTTTCGGCGGCGGGATCATCCTGGGTGGCGGCGACGGCGGCGAACGGCGTCAGTTGCATACCCAACAGCAATAATAACAACAGCAGGAACGGGCGAGGCTTTAACATAAATTCAGTGCTCAGCATCATTATCTGATAGACAGACGAACAGGCGGCGGATGAACCGTCGCTTAACCATAAACGCTAATTATAATAGCTGCTTAATGTCGGCCGAAATACAGTAATTATTCCCATTGTGTGCCACGCGCCCGCGCTCGCCTTAGCTTGCTGATTATTCGGGCGCTTTTACACTGGCGATACGGCATGAAGCGCTCTATAATCCAGCCACCGATTAACCTGCAACCAATAAAAGGAGACTTACTATGCTGACGTGTGAATTGGTTTTTCACTCACACTTCTTTGGTAATCGTCGCCGCTCAAGCATTACCGGTATCGCGCTGCGATAACCCAGCTTGAGCGAAGCTTACTAAAATCCAGGATCTTCCCTCCGGCTTACCGGGTTATCGTCAGCAATGTTTGACGATAGGCATTGTTATGCCTGTAACTCTTGAGTAAGCAATGAGCACATTACTGTCTGCACAATCTGTCGGTTACGACAACGCGTTCGGCGTCCTGCTGAGCGAGATTTCCTTCAGCCTGAAAAAAGGCGACCGCATCGGTTTGATCGGCGATAACGGCTGCGGCAAAAGCACCCTGCTGCAAATTCTCAGCGGCGACCTGCCTGCGCACACCGGAACGGTGACATTGTCACATCAATGTCTGATGGCGCGCATCGAGCAGCACCTGCCGCCGGAACTGCACACCAGCACCCTGCTGGATGCGGTTCTGGCGCGGCTGCCTGCGGGCCAACACCTCAGCGAACGCTGGCGCTGCGAAGCGTTACTGGCCGAGCTGGGGTTTGAACCGGCGAGCTGGATGCTGACCGCCGGCACCCTCAGCGGCGGCCAGCATACGCGGCTGCTGTTGGCGCGCGCGCTGATCCGCCAGCCCGATCTGCTGCTGCTCGACGAACCCAGCAACCACCTGGACCTGCCCACGCTGCTGTGGCTGGAACAGTTCTTGCGTAACTGGACCGGCAGCTTCGTGCTGGTGTCGCACGATCGCTACCTGCTCGACCAGGTAACCAACTGCACCTGGATCCTGCGCGACAAAACGCTGCAGTTCTTCCGTTTGCCCTGCTCTGCGGCGCGCACCGCGCTGGCGGAACAGGACGCCGCGGACGAACAGCGGCGCCACGCCGAGCAAAAGGAAATCGACCGGGTGGAAAAAAGCGCCAAGCGCCTGGCGACCTGGGGCAAGGTCTACGACAACGAAGATCTGGCGCGCAAGGCCAAGCAAATGGAGAAGCGCGTCGATCGGTTGAAGGAAGAACAGACCACCCTGACCGCCGGCAGTCCATGGCGGCTGCGGCTGCAGGGAGAAGCGCTGGACGCCGATCGCCTGCTGGCGTTGCCGCACTGGGCGGTGCGCCCGGCACCGGATGCGCCGGTGCTGTTCAGCCTGGAACATCTGCGCGTGAAAAGCGGCGATCGCATCGCCATCGTCGGGCGCAACGGCTGCGGAAAATCGTCGCTGTTGCGCCTGCTGTGGCGCGAGTATCAGCAACAAACGCAGCGCCCGGCGCTGTTCCATCCGCGCGTGCGCATCGGCTATTACGATCAGAGCCTGCAACAGCTACGCGATGAAGACACGTTGAGCGAAGCGCTGGCGCAGTTTGCGCCGCTGACCGAGGAACAGCGGAAAATGGCGCTGATCGGCGCCGGTTTCCCTTACCTGCGCCACCATCAGCAGATCCGTTCGCTGAGCGGCGGCGAGCGTTCGCGGCTGCTGTTCGTCGGCCTGACGCTGGCCAACCATTCGCTGCTGCTGCTGGACGAGCCCACCAACCACCTGGACATGGCAGGCAAAGAAGAGCTGGCGGAAACGCTGCGCCAGTTCGCCGGCGCCGTCATGTTGGTCACCCATGACCGGATGCTGATCGAACAGAGCTGCAACCGCTTTTGGCTGATCGACCAGCAAAAACTGGAGGAGTGGCACGATCTGGCGCCGGTGTATCAGCGCCTGGCGGGCGAAGCGCCGGCGCTGCCGACGGCAGGCAAGGCCGATGCAGACGCCCCGACGCCGGACGAGCGCTTGGAAGGCGAAGAAGCGCTGTTGACCGCCCTGTTTGCCCTCGAAAGCAAACTGGAGGACGACCTGGCGCGTAAACCGAAGCATCAAAAACCGGAGCTTCAGGCGCGCTGGCGCCGCGAGATTGCCGACATCACCGCCCGGTTGAATCTGGGCTAACCTTGACAGGCCGCCATCCGGCGGCCTGTTTTTTGACGGAGTGCGACATGGCATTTTCCCTTGAGCAGGCCTCACTCGCGCAGCGGCCGCTGCTGGCGGCCATGCTGTCCGATTGCCTTCGCGAGCTGGGCGTCGATGGCGATTACCCCTATTTGTCGCTCTACTGGCGCGAGGCCGGCCGCTACCCTTATTTGATGTTGAGCGATCGGCAAACCGCCGGGTTCGCGTTGGTCAGGCGTATCGATAGCGCCACCGTCGAAATGGCGGAGTTCTACATCAAGCCCGAATGGCGACGCAACGGGATGGGGCAACGGGCTGCCCGCGCCTTGTTCGCGCAGCATCCTGGCGGTTGGTCGCTGTCGGTCAGCCAGGATAATCCGCGCGGGCTGGCGTTTTGGCGGACGGTAGTACCGACCGGGGTCATGACTCAACCACTTTCGGCCCCCGACGCCATAATGCAGCTGCGCTTTTCATCCCCGCCGCCCTGAGCGACACATTACTTTCATCCTTTTATGGCAGGGTAAACCGATTCGTTCTTTGCTATCGAGCCTGCCATGACTTCACTTTCCCCACGGGACATCGAGGCGCGCTACCGCTTTGCGCGCGAGATCGCCCGCGCCGCCGCCGATCTCGCTTTCAGCTTTTATCAAAGGCGGCAAACCCTGGCGGTTGACTTTAAACAGGGGCTGCAGGACGTGGTCAGCGAAGCTGACCGCCGCGTCGAAGCGCTGATCCGCCGCATGATTAACCGGCGGTTTCCCCTGGATGGGTTTCTCGGCGAAGAGAGCGGCGGCACCAACGATAGCGCGGCCTGCCTTTGGGTCGTCGATCCGATCGACGGCACCGCCTGCTTCCTGAACGGGCTGCATACCTGGTGTATCGCGATAAGCGTGGTGATCGACGGTGAGCCGACGATCGGCGTGGTTTACGATCCCAATCACCGCGAGATGTTCCGCGCCTGCCGCGGCCAAGGCGCTTTCCTCAACGGGGAACCGATCGGCGTGCATGCCGGGCGCAGCGTCGCGGATGGCGTGATGGGCGTCGGGATATCACCTCGCGCCTCGGCGGCGGAATTCAGCGGTTTTCTCTGTCGCCTGCTGCAGGCGGGCGGCATGTTCGTGCGCAGCGGCTCCGGCGCGTTGATGACCGCCCAGGTGGCCGCCGGTCGGCTGCTGGGCTATTACGAACCGCACATGAATGCCTGGGACAGCCTGCCTGGGCTGGTGCTGACGCGCGAAGCCGGCGGCGTGGCGAATGACTTTATGCACCACAACGGGCTGCGACGCGGCAACCCGCTGCTGCTGGCCAACGCGGCGCTCTATCCGCAATTGGCCGAGCTGATTCAAACGCCGGGCTTGATCGGCTCGACGTGCCCTATCGCGCGTGAGATGGCCGGATAAAGCGCGCGCAGCCGCCGCTCGACCCGATCGACCGCATCGTGCGCGGCGGCGATGGTTACCGCCGGCGACACCCGGCAGTGGAAGTTGACGATGATGCCGCCGTCGGTTCTGCGCGCCCGGATGTTGTGCACGTCTTGCACCTTATCCCCCTGCTCCAGCGCCGACTGCAAAATCAGCCGGATATCGGCCAGCTCGGCGGCGGAAACATCCTCGCTGGCCAGCCAGTGCGGCGTCTGCGGCTCCAGATGGGTCTCTATCTCGGTGTCCTCGCCGATCGCCTGACGCAGGATCCCTTCTATCTCCGTGGCGATATCATGCGCCTGCGCCACGCTGGCGTTGGCCGGCACCGCCAGATCCATGCCGATCGCCATGTGCGTCGGCAACTGCTGCAAGGTGACGTTCTGCACCTGCGCGCCGTGATTGGCGGCGATCGCCCGAATGCGCGTCGCCATGTCTTCGTCGCTGCGGGTCTGCGGCACCGCGATGACGGTAAACTCCGCCTTGGCATACTGCTGCCGCAGCCGTTCGACGATTTCTCGCTTCAACGCATCGATGCGCTCCAGCGGCAAGGTGCGGCACACCGCCACCGTGATCTCGACAAACAGTACGGCGCCGGCGTTGCGAATACGCACGCTGTCGCAGGCCAGCACCGCCGGGAAGCTGTCCAGCGTGGCGCGAATCGCCTCGGTGGCCCCGGCGGGCGCGGCATCCATCAGCGAGTCGAAGGAACGTTTACCCAGTTTGATTGCCGCGACAAAGATAAAACCGGCGACGATCAGCGCGGCGATGGCGTCCGCACGGCCAAAGCCCAGCAGCACAAACACCATGCCCAGCAGCACCACGCCGGACGAAAGCATGTCGGAGAAGAAATGCAGCGCATCCGCCTCCAGCGCCGCGCTGTCGGTCGCCTTGGCGACGCGGCTGAGCGCCCGCACGCGGAAAAAATCGACGCAGATGGAAATCAGCAGCACCGCGATCACCACCGGCGCCGCGACTATCTCATGCGGTTGTCCAAGCAGGCTGCCGCCCGCCTCGTAGACGATCCAACCGGCGGCGCCGAGCAACAGCAACACCTCGAACAGCGCCGCCAGGTTTTCCACCTTGCCGTGGCCGAAGTGGTGATCGTCATCGGCGGGTTTATCGCTGATGCGCACCGCCAGCCAGGTGATGCTGGTGGCGATAAAATCGGTGAAAGAGTGGATCCCTTCGGATATCAGGCCAATACTGCCGGTAAAAATGCCGGCGACGAATTTGCCCGTGGCCAGCAACCCGCTGGCGATCATCGAGTTTCTGGCCACGGCCTGTTTTTCATTTTGCATTATGCTGCTCACATTCGGACGGTGATTTATTTTTTTACTTTAGAGGATAATTGCCAGACAAAGGCGATCAGCAGCATACTGCCAGAGAAAGTCAGCATGAGGCTAGTAAGAAAATTGGATTTTCCGGTGGAATAAAAATAAATCTCATTCACCCCCACCGAAATCATTAAAATGGCATAGAGCAATCCCAGAATAAGAATCGTCATTATTATCAACTCCCGTATCAGGCCGCGCGTTCAGCGCGCCGCTAAATCCTCCCCATAATAAATAGCGGTTACGGGGAGGATGCATCTAGGCGGATCTTTAGCGTTCATCAATCATCCCATTTGGTGCTCATATAGGCCGCCAACAGGCCCAGTGAGCTGATCATTGCCAGGAATCCCATAAAAATAGTCATGTTTCCCATTGTTTTGTCCTCAGGTTAAATGTTATCGATAAAATCCCCTTGCGTTAAATATCGGGGTTGGTCGGTGTCCATGGTTTTTTAACGTCCTCCTCTTTTTTTCAACATTCCCGCACTTTCAAGCGCGGGACCCGTTTAAATTCCCAGGACGTGCTGGGCAATTTTGAAATAGATAATCAGGCCGGTGCCGTCGATAAAGGTGGCGATAAACGGCGCCGACACCACCGCCGGATCGATACCGAGCCGTTTCAGCAGCATCGGGATGATCGACGAAACAATGGCGCTCCATACGGTGATCGCCACCAGCGACAGGCTGACCACCAGCGTCACCTCCATGCCGACGCCCATGATCCAGGCGCGCACCCAGGCCGCCAGACCAATGGTGACGGCGATCAGCAGCGAGGTCGTGACCTCTTTGCGGATCACCGCGCCCAGATTGCGCAGGCTGACCTCGCCCAGCGCCATGGCGCGCACCAGCGTCGAGGTGATCTGGGTACCGCTGTTGCCGCCGGTGCCGATCAGCAGCGGGATGAAGAACGCCAGCGCAATCGCCGCTTCGAGCTGATCTTCAAACGCTTTCAGCACGTTGCCGGTGTATGCTTCTGCCACGAACAGCATCAGCAGCCACACCGAGCGTTTGCGCCACAGCGCCCACGGGCTGGTCTCCAGATAAGGCTTGTCCAGCGGCAGGCTCGCGCCCTGACGCTGCGCGTCTTCGGTGTTTTCATCTTCGACCAGCCGAGCGATCTCGCGCTCGCCCAGCACGCCGACCAGCGTGTTGTTCGCCACGACCGGCACCACGTCCAAACCGCCTTTGCCCAGCAGATGCGCCACGTCGTTGCGATCGTCGTCGGGTGAAACCTGGAAATAGCTGTAATCCATCATTACGCCGACCGCTTTATCCTGTTCTTCGCACTGCAGCAGTTTTTTCACCGACAGCGTGCCGCGCAAATGATAATCGTCTGCGGTAATAAAGACCCGGGTGGGAATTTCGTCCGTTTTTAGCTGTGAAAGTAAATATTCCCGGGCATGCGTGACCGTCATCGTCGCGGGAACGGTAATAAAATCGGCGTTCATATAACCGGCGACCGAAGTTTCATCGAGAGTTTCAGTCGCGCGCAGCGCCGGAGAAGAAGAGTATTGATGTGACTTGATCATTTTGTCAGTCCCTATTTCTGTTGTGAACTTCAACAGCGAATCGCATAGGGGCGTAACCACAGAGGGAGTGCAGACTGCCTATCTCCGCGTCCAGGTTTTAGCACTATACAACGTATCCGAATTGTTGCTCGGAAGTTACTTTGGGCTGAACCTTAATCCGATAAAGCCTGTCTTAACCTTGGGCATCTCTCGATGTCGTCAGATCAGTAACCTGTGTTTGTATAGGAGCCTCGCCAAACGAGATACTGCATATAAACTACCGGCGCAGTATAGGCGTTGTTTTATCCGGCGGGAAGAAAAGATTGCCCGTCGTTTATGGAGTATTTAGGATATTTTTATTAAACGCGAATCTATAAAAACGGCTGATATAAATCAGCCGTTTTTTTATTTATCAGTGCGCGAGAATGTAGACGTTTTTATCGTATAGGGCGCCCTGTCGGGTGAAGTCGATCCCCTTGACGTAGGGTTTGATGAGCGTGGCGTTGGCTTCGTAGTACACCGGCGCGACCGGCGTATCGACGGCCAGCACCGCCTCGGCCTGCTGGAAATACTGCTGCACCTGCTGCGGTGTCGGCGCCGCCGTCGCCTGATGCAGAATGCGATCGTATTCCGGGTTACGGTATTTGGGGCTGTTCTCGCTGCTGTCGGCGCGGAACACATTCAGGAAGGTAGAAGGATCGTCGTAATCCGCCAGCCAGCGGGTAAAGGCTACGCTGTACTGGCCGCGGTTGATATTATCCAGCGTCACTTTGCGCTCCTGGCTTTGCAAGCCGGCCTCCACCCCGAGGTTCTTTTTCCACATGGCGGCGGCGGCGATGACGATCTTCTTGATGGTGGCGTCATTGCTGTACAACACGGTAAAGCGCAGCGGATTCTCGGCGTTGAAACCGGCCTCCGCCAACAACTGTTTCGCCTGGGCGTGGCGTTGTTCCGGCGTCAAACCGGCCGCGGCGCCGGCCTGCAGGCGATAGCCGCCCGCCCCCGTTGGGGTAAAGGTCCAGGCCGGCTGCTGGCCGTATCCCAGCACCTTGCCGGCGATGATCTCTTTGTCCAGCGCCAGGTTCAGCGCCTGGCGCACCCGCAGGTCGTTAAACGGCGTCTGGCGGTTGTTGAAGGCGAAATAGCTGGTGGAGAGCAGCGGATAGGTCACCAGCTGTTGATCCCCGAGCGTTTTTTTCAGCTGCTGATACAGTTCCGGCGGCGTGGTATAGCCCAACTCCACCTCGCCGGCGCGGAAACGCGCCACCTCCGGGAACCCCTGGATCGGCAGGAAGGTCACCTTGTTGAGCACGGTGTTGGCGTTATCCCAATACAGCGGATTGCGTTCCACCACCACTTTTTCGTTCACCACCCACTCGCTGAGACGAAACGCGCCGTTGCCGACAAAATGCGCCGGTTGAGTCCAGTTTTTGCCGTATTGCTCAACCACCTTGCGGTTGACCGGCAGAACCGGAAAATGCACCAGTTGTTTGAGCAGGTAGGCGTTGGGCTCAGACAGCGTCACCTGCAAGGTGTGCGCGTCCAGCGCTTTAACGCCCAGCTCGCTCGGCGGTTTGCTGCCGGCGTTGATCGCCGCCGCATTCAGCACATAGGCCGAGGCCAGATAGCTGCCGTACGGCGACGCGGTTTTCGGATCGGTGAGGCGCCGCCAGCTGTAAACGAAATCGTCGGCGGTCACCGGATCGCCGTTCGACCATTTGGCCTGCGGCCGCAGATGGAAAATCCAGACGTTGCCCTGGTGCTCCCATTTCTGCGCCAGCGCCGGGATCGCTTCGCCGTCTTTCCCGACGCGCAGCAAACCTTCGAACAAATCGTTGAAGATGTAGAACTCCACATTGCTCTCGGCCAGGTTCGGATCCAGCGTCGCCGGTTCATACCCGTTGGCGCGCACCAATTCCTGTACCGGCGCCAGTTTAGCGCCCGCCGGTACGTCGGCAGCCTGAGCTGCCGTCGCGTTAAAAGCCAGGAGGATTAAACCAGCCAATTTCTTGCCATTAAATGAATATTTCACGTCGATATCCCTGATTAGTGTTTTATCGCGTTCAATATGCAATGTGGCAGTGGAATAAATTAAATCATTAATCGCTATGAGTCATAACCAAAAGCGGTGTTGAATTTCTTTCATTATCAAAGGAATATCCCTCACCGCGCTTCCCGCTTTCAACACAATGCGCGTTGCCGTCCCCTACTTGATGTTCACGGTCGTGATACCAAACAGCGGCAGGCCTTTAACCGGTTCTGGGCCGGGCTCCCCCCACACCATTAATGATTTACCGCTCGCTTGCGCCTGGATCGCCAGATTCACCAGCAATTTCGGATAGGGTTCATTAGCCGCTACCGATAACGGAAATACGTTTTCGTATAGTCCTCCATCGATCGCCATCTCCACATGCACGCAATCATTAGCTACATCGATAACCACGATCGGATTGGTATAAAACGGTCCATTAGACATAGACACCTCTCTCACTATTTTTTGGTGAATATAATTCTTAATTCGCGTTGGCGGCCCGTGTTATTAATGCCTGTGCGAAACGCTGAAGAACGACATGAAAAGACTGAAGAAAAAGATCGCCAGTGGATAACAAGTCGTCAATATTGAAACAGGTTAATAACCATTACAGATTCGACAAAGAACTGATATAAGTCAAATGCAAACCCGCGTTTACCCGTTACCTCAATGAATATATTAAGAATATTCACAAAAAAAGATAACTACAGTTTAACTTCATAAAAATCAATTAATTAAAAAACACCCTCACTTACCCTATATTAATTAATCGGTTACGAAAAAGGTTAAAATCAAAATAATGGACATGCCAAATAAGTTGCTTTTCAATGTAAAAATAACAGTAGGAAACCCACTTGATATCTCCGTGACACCTAACTACCTTTAAATGGCTTCGAGACTAACACGAGGCCGCCGTTGGTTATCAAACCAATAACTGGCGAATGATTTAATAAGAAATAATTACCAGAAGACAAATCCAAATATATAAACGCGTGCCGAAAGGATAGGATGTAACGGTTTGGTTGCCATACCGTTCTTCTGCCGACGGCAATAACTATTTCCATTCAGATGCAATTACCTGTCTGGTGGCTAACCGGATTCAGCGTGATATGCATTTCAGACTAACTCAGCAAAAATCATAGGGGTTTACATATGCCTTCACTGCAAGATATTACGCCTGAACAGGCTAACGCATTGAATAAACAATCACGTGACGCTTATAACGCGGAAGTGCAGAGCCGTCAGGCGCTGCTCAACCAACATCCGCAATTGAAACCGGCGTTCAACCAGCAAGTGCATCCGCAATCCTTGTGTGGATGCGGGTGCCAACAAAATATCTGCGGCTACTTCAGCTTCCAGGGCTGTGGCTGTGGGTGTGGCTGCGCGCCACATGCGGAGACCGTGCAAATTTCCGCGCAGCCTGCCAATATTGGTCCCAATGCCCCATCAAACGGTACATCGGTGCGTTTTGTCGGCCAGGCCACCGGCACTGGCTCAGACGGTAACATCAACATCCCGACGATTTATTTGCAAGGCACCGTACCCGATGCCGAAAATCTGATCGGCGTTCCGTTAACCCTACAATTGGCCATCAACCCCGGTTCGATCGTCCTGACGCTGCTGGAGAATGGCCGGGTGCTGGCCTCTTTGGTTCATCCGCCGCAGTGGGCGAGCAGCATCAACGGGCAGTTCTTCGGCGTTGGCAACGGTGAGTTTGTGCTGGCGTGACAAGAAGCAAGCCTGACGGGCGGCTGCCTGCGATGGCAGGTGGCCGCTCACTGTGAGGTAACGCGCCCCAATTCTATTCAGACAATCAAAACAGATTATTCCAGCCGAAACTTAACTTATCCTTAGGGCAATTCATTTTGTGAGCGATCGTCAAAAATAATTTAATACGAATCGTTTTCACTATCATTATGGATGTTCTTGGCTAAAATCGGGCTGCTTGCGCTTGCCAGGCGATATTCGTTTTCCTCATTCGAACGCTAAAAAGGATAACTGCATGAAGCTGCGTATTTCATCCCTCGGCCCCGTGGCCCTGCTCGCCTCCTCGATGATGCTGGCCTTCGGCGCTCAGGCGGCCCCCGCCGACCAGGGCATCGTTATTTACAACGCCCAGCACGAAAATCTGGTGAAATCCTGGGTCGACGGTTTTACCAAAGACACCGGCATCAAAGTCACGCTGCGCAACGGCGGCGACAGCGAGCTGGGCAATCAGCTGGTGCAGGAAGGCAGCGCCTCGCCTGCCGACGTGTTCCTGACGGAAAACTCCCCGGCGATGGTGTTGGTGGATAACGCCAAGCTGTTCGCCCCGCTGGACGCCGCGACGCTGGCCCAGGTAGAGCCGCAATATCGCCCAAGCCACGGCCGCTGGATCGGCATCGCCGCCCGCTCTACCGTATTCGTCTATAACCCGGCCAAGCTGACCGACGCGCAGCTGCCGAAGTCGCTGCTGGATCTGGCCAAGCCGGAATGGAAAGGCCGCTGGGCCGCTTCGCCATCGGGCGCCGATTTTCAGGCGATCGTCAGCGCGCTGCTGGCGCTGAAAGGCGAGAAAGCAACGCTGGACTGGCTGAAAGCGATGAAAACCAACTTTACCGCCTATAAAGGCAACAGCACGGTGATGAAAGCGGTCAATGCCGGCCAGGTCGACAGCGGCGTGATCTATCACTACTACCCGTTCGTGGATGGCGCTAAAACCGGCGAGAACAGCAACAACATCAAGCTGTACTACTTCAAACATCAGGATCCGGGCGCATTCGTCAGCATCTCCGGCGGCGGCGTGCTGGCTTCCAGCAAGCATCAGCAGCAGGCGCAGGCGTTCATCAAGTGGATCACCGGCAAACAGGGCCAGGAGATCTTGCGCACCAATAATGCCTTCGAATACGCCGTCGGCGTCGGTGCGGCTTCCAACCCGAAACTGGTGCCGCTGAAAGATCTGGACGCGCCGAAGGTAGAAGCCGCGCAGTTGAACAGTAAGAAAGTTGTCGAACTGATGACCGAGGCCGGCCTGCTGTAAGGCCCGCCGGCAAACCGAGAGTTTTTGATCGTTATGTCAAACCTGAGTACCCACGCCGCGCAGACCGCGCGGCGTTATTCCACTATCCCTCGTCACCCGCGGCCGGGGCCGATCGTGGTGGCCTGCGCCGTGTTGCTGTCGTTGCTGGCGCTGCTGCCGCTGGGATTCGTTATCGGCGTAGCGTTTGAAACCGGCTGGCAAACGGTCAAAGCTCTGGTTTTCCGCCCGCGCGTGGCGGAGCTGCTGTTGAATACCCTGCTGTTGGTGGTGCTGACGCTGCCGATCTGTGCCGTGCTGGGGGTGGCCCTGGCCTGGTTGACCGAACGCACCACGCTGCCGGGCCGCCGTCTCTGGGCGGTATTGGCGACCGCGCCGCTGGCGGTGCCGGCCTTTGTGCAAAGCTATGCCTGGATCAGTCTGGTGCCGTCGATGCACGGCCTGGGCGCCGGCGTTTTCATCTCGGTGCTCGCCTATTTTCCGTTTATCTACCTGCCGGCCGCCGCGGTCTTGCGCCGTCTGGATCCCGGTATCGAAGACGTCGCCACCTCGCTCGGCTCCCGGCCGCCGGCGGTGTTTTTCCGCGTGGTGTTGCCGCAGCTGAAGCTGGCGGTCTGGGGCGGTTCGCTGCTGATCGCGCTGCACCTGCTGGCGGAGTATGGCCTGTACGCCATGATCCGTTTCGATACCTTCACCACCGCCATCTTCGATCAGTTCCAGTCGACCTTCAACGGTCCGGCGGCCAACATGCTGGCCGGCGTATTGGTGCTGTGCTGCCTGGGGCTGCTGTTGCTTGAAGCGATAAGCCGCGGCCGCGCGCGCTATGCCCGCGTCGGCTCCGGCAGCGCCCGCAGCCAAACGCCGCGTCGCCTGTCAGCGCCGCTCGCCGCGCTGGCGCTGCTGCTGCCGATCGCGCTGACCGCGCTGGCGCTGGGCGTGCCTTTCATCACCCTGGTCCGCTGGCTGTGGCTGGGCGGCCTCGACGTATGGCGCAACGCCGATCTGTGGCCCGCGCTGTGGCAAACGCTGTCGCTGTCCGCCTCTGGCGCGCTGCTGATTACGCTGTGCGCCATTCCGATGGCCTGGCTGTCGGTGCGCTATCCAGCCCGCCTGTACCGGGTGCTGGAAGGCTGCAACTACGTGACCAGTTCGCTGCCCGGCATCGTGGTGGCGCTGGCGCTGGTGACCATCACCATTCACAGCTTCCGGCCGATTTACCAAACCGAAATCACCCTGCTGCTGGCGTATCTGCTGATGTTTATGCCGCGAGCATTGATCAACCTGCGCGCCGGCATCGCGCAGGCGCCGGTGGAGTTGGAAAACGTGGCGCGCAGCCTGGGCAAATCGCCGGCGCAGGCGCTGTGGAGCACCACGTTGCGGCTGGCGGCACCGGGCGCCGCCGCGGGCGCCGCGCTGGTGTTCCTGGCGATCGCCAATGAATTGACCGCCACGCTGCTGCTGGCGCCGAACGGCACCCGCACGCTGGCCACCGGTTTCTGGGCGCTGACCAGCGAGATAGACTATGTTGCCGCCGCGCCTTATGCGCTGATTATGGTGGCGCTGTCGCTGCCGCTCACCTGGCTTCTTTACTCTCAATCTAAACGTACGGCGGGACTATGAGCACGCTCGAACTGCACGGTATCGGAAAATCTTACAATGCCATCAGGGTGCTGGAACACATCGACCTGCAGGTTGCCGCCGGCAGCCGCACGGCGATCGTCGGCCCTTCCGGCTCCGGCAAAACCACCCTGCTGCGCATCATCGCCGGTTTTGAAATCCCCGACGGCGGACAAATTCTGCTGCAGGGGAAAGCGATGGGCAACGGCGGCGGCTGGGTGCCGGCGCACCTGCGCGGCATCGGCTTCGTCCCGCAGGATGGCGCGCTGTTCCCGCACTTTACCGTCGCCGGCAACATCGGTTTTGGCCTCAAAGGCAGCAAGCGCGAGAAACAGCGTCGCATCGAGGCGCTGATGGAGATGGTGGCGCTGGATCGTCGCCTGGCCGCCCTGTGGCCGCACGAGCTGTCCGGCGGACAGCAACAGCGGGTCGCATTGGCGCGCGCCTTGTCGCAGCAACCGCGGCTGATGTTACTGGATGAGCCGTTCTCGGCGCTGGATACCGGCCTGCGCGCCGCCACCCGCAAAGCGGTGGCCGAACTGCTGACGGAGGCCAAAGTCGCGTCGATCCTGGTCACCCACGATCAGAGCGAGGCGCTGTCGTTCGCCGATCAGGTGGCGGTCATGCGCAACGGTCGGCTGGCGCAGGTGGGCGCGCCGCAGGATCTTTATCTGCGCCCGGTCGATGAACCGACCGCCAGTTTCCTTGGCGAAACGCTGGTGCTGACCGCCGAGCTGGCGCACGGCTGGGCCGACTGCGCATTGGGGCGCATCGCCGTCGACGATCGCCAACGCAGCGGCTCGGCGCGCATCATGCTGCGTCCGGAGCAGATTCAAATCGGTTTGTCCGATCCGGCGCAGCGCGGCCAGGCGGTGATCACCGGCATCGATTTCGCCGGCTTCGTCTCCACCCTCAATCTGCAAATGGCCGCCGACGGCGCGCAGCTCGAGATCAAAACCGTCAGCCGCGAAGGCCTGCGGCCCGGGGCGCAGGTCAGTCTCAACGTGATGGGGCAAGCGCATATTTTCACCGGCTGAAAGTGTGGGGAGCGACCCTTGACGTTCCCCTCACCACCGCGCATTATCAATGGCATGAATCGCATCGCGTACGCCCTCACCACCACCACCACCGCAACCGCCACGCAATGGCGGGCTGCACGGGTGCGCAACAGCTAACGACGTATCCCCAAGCCCCGCCAGCCATGGCCGGGTTTTTTTATTTCTCCGTGCCCGCCGGCAATTTCATTACGGAGAAGACCTATGCCAACTATCCCCGCACCGCGCAGCGCCCTGCTGGTTATCGACATGCAAGTCGGCCTGTTCGCCTCGCCGGACCATCCCCCGTTCGCCGCCGAAACCCTTCTGGCGAAGACCCATGCGTTGATACGCGCCGCACGCGTGGCGAATGCGCTCGTGGTGTTTATTCGCCACACCGGCCCGGCAGGTTCACCTATCGCCGCAAACAGTCCACTGTGGCAAGTTCACCCCGATCTCGACACCGATGCGCAAGCCGACTGGTTCATCGATAAAACCCATCCCAGCTGTTTTTACCGGACTGGCCTGGCGGAGCGGCTTAAGCAAGCCGGCATCGGTCGGTTGGTGATTTCGGGAATGAAAACGCAATACTGCGTAGACACCGCGTGTCGGCGCGGCGCGGAGTTGGGATTTGACCTGGTGTTGGCCGCCGATGCCCATAGCTGTTCGGACACGGCGGCGCTCGGCGCCGACGCCATTATCCGTCACCATAACCAGACCCTGTCGGGGCCGTTCGTGACGCTGGCGCTGGCGGAAGAGGTGAAATTCTAAAACACGCGCGATTTGCCTGTCAGGCCGGGCCAACGCCCGGCCTCCTCAGCGGCAAACCTTGTCGCGGCGCGGCTTTTTCGGCGCCAGCAGATACTCCACCACGCTTTCGTCGACGCAGCTGTCGATGCCGTTCAGCGCCAACGTATGTCCGTCGCGTTCGCGGGTGATCAGCGGGCTTTTAAAGGCCGAGGCCATCACCTGGGCATTGCGGTACGGCGTGGTTGGATCGTAGCGCTGGGCGACGAACAGCAGCGGCGGCAGCGCGGCGGACGCCACCGGCATGTGCGGCCGATCTTTGCCGCGGTACGGCCACAGATCGCACATTTCCAGCGGATACTCGTGCAGCGGCAGATAGTGGGCATATAAAGCGGCGGTATTGATCTCCTGCCGCTGCCTGCGCAACAGCTGCGGATCGGCCGTTGGGTTGGCGACGTCGGCGCAGGTGATGACGTTCAGGGCATCATCGGCATCCGGAGAATAGCTTTCGTCGATCAGATCGGAAACCTGTTGCCCGGCGATGCCGGCATCGAGCTGACGCAGTACGGTGGCCAGTTCATGCCAGCGCTCCGGCCACAACAGCAGCGAACGCGTCACCGTCAGCACATCGTCGGCGGAGATCTCATAGCCCGCCGCAGTGACGAACGGCTGCTCATGCAGCTTGCGCAGCAAAGCATGATAACGCTGAAGCGCCTGATTGGCGCCGCCGCCAAGCTGGCAGCTGTCGGTTTTTCCGCAATAGGCGGCGAAACGCAGGAAACTTTGCTGGAAGCCTCGCTCCTGATTCATGCGCTGGGTGAAATCGTCCTCCGCCAGATCCACCACCCCGTCCAGCACCAGCGCGCGCGTTTTCTTCGGAAAACGTTCGGCATACAGCGCCGCCACCTTGGTGCCGTAAGAGTACGCCACCGCCGTCAGCCCCGGTTCGCCCAGCGCATGGCGGATCGCGTTCAGATCGTTGACCGCCTCGTCGGT
Source organism: Serratia sp. CY37869 (assembly GCF_052168895.1). Taxonomy (NCBI): domain Bacteria; kingdom Pseudomonadati; phylum Pseudomonadota; class Gammaproteobacteria; order Enterobacterales; family Yersiniaceae; genus Serratia; species Serratia sp. CY37869. Next base: position 1,428,547 of record NZ_JBJNLU010000001.1, on the reverse strand, counting down.
GCCGATGTGTTGCAGCACGTCCGCGCCGGTCTGTTTGATGCAGGCGGCGATCAGGGTGCGCGTCTGGTTCTCCGCGCCGGCCACGTCGTTGTCGTCCGGTTCAGGGAGTTCGTCACCTTCGGCCACCTGGCAGGAAATTTTTGGCGTCGATTGACCGACGCCGCGCGGATCGTAACCGATGATGTCGTAGGATTTACGCAGTTTGGCGACGTGGGCGTCGTTGCCGAGATAAGGATTGATCCCCGGCAGGCCCGGCCCGCCGCTGATCACCACGACGCTGCCCTTTTTCGGCCCGGTGGCGGGCAGCAGGGTCAGCGCCAGACGCACGGTCGGTTCCCCCGCCTGCGCCGAATGGGCGGGAGGCGTAGCGTAAACCAACGGCACGTCGAGGTAGCCGCAGCGCAGCCCCGCCTGCGGCGCTTCATCGAACCAACGCTGAAAGCCGCTGTTGAGACAAGATTGCCAACGAACGCCGTTCTCGGGCGCCGCGCCGTGAGCCGCAGGTTTGGCCTGGGCGGGCAACGCGGCGGCGGTCGCGGCGAGCAGCGCCAGAATACGCAGTACTGACATGGGGAGTCCTTTCAACTCAACGAATCGGTCAAAGGGTAACGATACTCGGTTAAACCGCTAGCCAATAGAACATAAAAAAATGCGCGGGTGAAGCCGACGTCGTGCGTATGGAAAGACTTTTCTTTGCTCGGATTGATCTTATAACGCACAGAATGCTGCAAAAAACGCCGTTCACCTGCTAGGCTTAGAGTTCGTTAACCCACAAGGAACAGGAGAGCAGCATGTTTGGTAAAGCGGAAGACAAAGCCAATGAAGCCGCAGGCGCGGTAGAAGAAGCGTTCGGTAAAGCCGTCGATTCGCCGGAGCATCAGGTGCGCGGCGCGGCGCGCAAGTACGCCTCCCAGGCCAGCTATGCCGCCCGTGACGCAGCGGACAGCGTAAGAACGCAGGTGGAAGCCAACCCGCTGGCCGGCGTAGCCGTTGCGGCGGCAGTCGGCATCGTTTTCGGCTTCCTGCTGGGACGCAAATAAGCGGCGAATGCGCCCTACGACAATAGGCCCGTTACGGGCCTTTTTTTTCGCCCTTTTCTGCGCCGGCGCCGTTGTGCGTGCAAACTTTCATCTATCACAACCATCGCTTAAAAAAACCAACGCCTTCAACTACGATTAGTTTGTGACCAGAGCAAGGCTCTGCGATCCGGCGGATAACCCTATGAGGATTATCATCATTATCCATGCTGTTTAAGCCGCTCTCCTTCACGCGGCTAAGAAAGGTTGATTATGGCTCGCACCACCCCTATCGAACGTTACCGCAATATCGGCATCTCCGCGCATATCGATGCCGGCAAGACCACCACCACCGAGCGGATTCTGTTTTACACCGGGGTCAGCCACAAGCTGGGCGAAGTGCATGACGGCGCGGCGACCATGGACTGGATGGCGCAGGAACAAGAGCGCGGCATCACCATCACCTCGGCGGCCACCACCTGCTTCTGGAACGGCATGCAGCATAATTATCCGCAGCACCGCATCAATATCATCGACACCCCCGGGCACGTCGATTTCACCATTGAAGTGGAGCGCTCAATGCGCGTGCTGGACGGCGCCGTCATGGTCTATGACTCGGTGGGCGGCGTCCAGCCGCAGTCGGAAACCGTCTGGCGCCAGGCCAACAAATACAAAGTGCCGCGGCTGGCGTTCGTCAACAAGATGGACCGCATCGGCGCGGACTTTTTCCGCGTGCGCAAAATGATGATCGAACGCCTCAAAGCCAACCCGGTGCCGATCGTTATTCCTATCGGCGCCGAAGACCGCTTCAGCGGCGTGGTGGATCTGGTGCGGATGAAAGCCATTCTGTGGGACGAAGCCTCGCAGGGCATGAACTTCAGCTTCGAAGAGATCCCGGCCGACCTGCGCGAATCGGCGCAGGAGTGGCGTGAAAACATGATTGAAGCGGCCGCCGAAGCGTCGGAAGAACTGATGGAGAAATACCTCAATCAGGTGCCGCTGAGCGAAGAGGAGATCGTTCACGGGCTGCGGGTGCGCACCGTCGCCGGCGAAATCCAGCCGATGCTGTGCGGATCGGCGTTCCGCAACAAAGGCGTGCAGCGCATGCTGGACGCGGTGATCGAGCTGATGCCCTCGCCGCTCGACGTGCCGCCGATGGAGGGCCACGGCGAACACGATGAAATCATCACTCGCAAAGCCGACGACAACGAAAAATTCTCGGCGCTGGCGTTTAAGCTGATGACCGACCCGTTCGTCGGCCAACTCACCTTCGTGCGCGTCTATTCCGGGGTGCTGGCCAAAGGCAGCAGCGTTTATAACCCAATCAAGGGCAAAAAGGAGCGTATCGGCCGCATCGTGCAGATGCACGCCAACGATCGTAAGGACATCGACGAACTGCACGCCGGCGACATTGCCGCCTGCGTCGGCCTGAAGGACGTCACCACCGGCGATACGCTGTGCGATCCCGGCGCCATCATTACGCTGGAGCGCATGACCTTCCCCGAACCGGTGATCGCCCAGGCGATCGAGCCGAAGACCAAGGGCGATCAGGAGAAAATGGGCATCGCGCTGCAGCGGCTCTCTTCGGAAGATCCGTCGTTCCGCGTGCGCACCGATGAAGAATCCGGCCAAACCATTATCTACGGCATGGGCGAGCTGCACCTGGAGATTATCGTCGATCGCATGCGCCGCGAGTTCGGGGTGGAGACCACCACCGGCAAACCGCAGGTGTCTTACCGCGAAACCATCCGCAAACGGGTGGCCGACGTGGAAGGCAAGTTCGTGCGCCAATCCGGCGGTAAAGGGCAATACGGCCACGTGGTGCTGACCGTCGAGCCGAACGAACCCGGCAAAGGCTTCGAGTTCTTCGATGAGATCAAGGGCGGCGTCATTCCCGGCGAGTTTATCCCGGCGGTGAAAAAAGGCGTGCTCGAGGCGCTGAATAACGGCGTGCTGGCCGGTTATCAGGTGGTGGACGTCAAGGTGCACCTGACCTTCGGTTCTTACCATGACGTCGACTCGTCGGAACAGGCGTTCCGCATGGCGGCGATCTTCGGCTTCAAGGACGCCTGCCGCCTGGCGGATCCGGTGATCCTCGAGCCGATCATGTCGGTGGAAGTAGAAACGCCGGAGGATTATGCCGGCAACGTGATGGGCGATCTCTCCTCACGCCGCGGTCTGGTGCAGGGTATGGAAGATATCCCGGGCGGCGGCGGCAAGGAAATTCGCGCCAAGGTGCCGCTGTCCGAGATGTTCGGCTACTCGACCACCCTGCGTTCGATGTCGCAGGGCCGCGCCACCTACACCATGGAATTCAGCCACTACGCCGAAGCGCCGCGCAACGTGGCCGAAGAGATCATTCACCACAGCAAGCGTTAACCCTCACGCCCGCCGCCACGGCGGGCGTCACCTCGGCTTGTCCTCCAGCGCCACCACCACTGGCTGCGGTTTGATGCGCATGGCGTACACCACGCCGGCCATCAGACAGACGATGCCCGCCAGCGTCAGCAGCGGCGGCCAGGCCTGGCGCAACAGAAAGGTATACGCCAACCCCGCCAGAATTTCGAACACGATGAGCGGCCCCACCAACACCGTCGGCAGCCGCTGGCTGGCTTCGTTCCAGCACAGCGCCCCCAGCCAGGAGCAGAACACGCCGATGATCAGCATCAGAGGGATAAACACCTCAGGGCGCGGGCCGAACGGCAAGGCGAACGCCGGCTCGCTCAGCGCCAACTGACCGCAGACCGCCAGATAGCCCAGCAGCGCCAGCGGCAGCGTCACCAGCCCTTGGGCCGTGGCCCAGGTGGCCGGACGCTGCGTCGGATTCTCCCGCAGCCAGCGTGAATTGCGCAGCGGGAACCAGGTCCAGCACACCACCGCCAACACGGCCAGCCCAAGACCGCTGAGATAGCGCCAGCCGTCGATCGGCACCGCATTGCCGCGCAGCTCGGCGACGTTCACACACGCCAATCCACAGACGATCAACAGCAGTGCGGGCGCCAGTTTGCCCCAGGCCAGGCGCCCGTCGTGCCGGCCGTAAAACAGATTGGCGCAAATGGCGATCACGACCGGCAAGGTGCCAATGATCATGGTCGACACCGGCGCACCGGTGCGCTGAATGGCGCTGGCCAGGCACAGGTAGTACAGCAGATTGCCGATAGCCGTCAGCTTGAGCGCTTCCCACCAATCCTGGCGCTGCAGCTTACGCAGGCGGCGACGATCGAACCACGCCAGCGGCAAGGCGATCAGCCCGAAGGCCAGATAGCGCCCGGTGGACTGCAGCGCGGCGGGATAGTCCGGTACCAGCAACGGACCGACGAAAATCAATCCCCACATCAGCCCGGCGGCCAGGGCAAACACAACGCCAATGAACATAACAACTCCGACAAACGGCCGGTGCGGCCAACCCGCCCGACAAGACAGCGGCAGAGTAACGAAAACGCGGGGAGGAATTATTGTAGCAGGTTGCTGTTTTAGCCCAATTTCACCTGTTTCTGGAAACGCACTGGCGTGACGCCGTAACGGTTGGCGAAGGCGCGCGTCAGGTGCGCCTGATCGGTCAGCCCCGCCGCCGCCGCCACCTGTGCGGCGGGCATGCCGCGCTCCAGCATGCGTTTGGCCTGCGACAGCCGGATCGCCATCAGCATCTGCTGCGGCGAGACGTGATATTCGGCCTTGAACTTGCGCAGGAAATGGTACGGGCTGAGCGACACCAGCTCGGCCAGTTGGTGGAGCGTTATGGCCTCGGCGAAGTTATCGTGCAGGTAGCTTTTCACCACCTCGAAACGGTGCGCCGCCTCGGCTTTCTCCCGGCGCCCGGTGCGGATGTGCGGTTGCAGCAACGCCACCGCTTCCAACAGCAGGCCGTCGAGCATAAGCGGATCGTCGGTTTGCCACAGCGCGGCGAGAATGGCGGACAGGCGCTGCGCCGCCCGCGGATCGTGGCGCACCGCATCGGTGAACCACTGGCTCCGATCGCCGGACAGCTGCTCCAGCGCCTCGGGCGCCAGATAGAGCATGCGGTAACACCAGCCGCCCGGCGTTTCGGCTTCGCCGGTATGCAGCTCGTCAGGATTCATCAGCACCAGCGCGCCCGGCGCCGCCAGGTGCTGCGCCCCGCGATAGCGGAAGCGCTCCGCCCCGGTGTCCACGGTGCCGATGGCGAAGGCGTCGTGGGTATGCGGCTCGAAGGCATAGCGTTCGATATGCGCCTGATAGAGTTCGACGCCGGGCAGATGCGACAAATGCCGGAACTGCGCGCTGTCCTTCTCGAACGGAAACTGTTGTGGAACCCCTTGCACTCGACCTCCTCATCCGTGCTGACAATCTGCTCAGCATAGCCAAAACATCGCCGGTTGAGTAGCCGCCCTGGTCCTTTCGTGCCCCTCGCCTGGACGATCGGCGCCATTCGGCGTAGGGTTAAGGTCCCTGTCCCTTTCAGACGGGCCGCATCGCGAAGCTCATCGGCCCCTGACACTCCGCAAACAAGAGGCAACAATGTATCCGGATACTCAACTGTATATCGATGGACAATGGCGCAGCGCGCTGGCCGGAAAAACCCTGCCGGTCTCCAACCCCGCTACCGACGAGATCATCGGTCAAGTGGCGCACGCCGCCGCAGAGGATCTCGATCTGGCGCTGGCCGCCACCGAACGCGGGTTTAACGTTTGGCGAAACACCGCCGCACACCAGCGCGCCAACCTGATGCGCAAAGCCGCTGCGCTGCTGCGCGAACGCGCCGACGCCGTCGCCGCCATCATGACGCAGGAACAGGGTAAGCCGGTGGCGCAGGCCAAAATCGAAATTCTCAACGCCGCCGACGTGATCGAGTGGTTCGCCGGCGAAGCCACCCGCACCTACGGGCAGATTATTCCGTCCCGCGCTCGCGACGTGCAGCAGCAAACCCTGAAACTGCCGGTCGGCCCGGTGGCCGCCTTCACGCCGTGGAACTTCCCGATCAACCAGATCGTGCGCAAGCTGTCCGCCGCGCTGGCGGCGGGTTGTTCAATCATCGTCAAAGGCCCGGAAGAAACGCCGGCCTCACCGGCTGAGCTGATCAAAGCCTTCGCCGACGCCGGCATTCCGGCCGGGGTGATCGCGCTGGTGTACGGCACCCCGGCGGAAATCTCGGAATACCTGATCCCGCATCCGACCATTCGCAAGATCTCCTTCACCGGCTCCACCCGCGTGGGCAAACATCTGGCTGCGCTGGCCGGCCAGCATATGAAAAAGGCCACCATGGAGCTGGGCGGCCACGCGCCGGTGCTGATCTTCGACGACGCCGATCTCGACGCGGCGGCCAAAGAGCTGGCGCAATCCAAGTTCCGCAACGCCGGCCAGGTCTGTATCGCCCCGACCCGCTTCCTGATCCAGCAAGGCGTTTATGAAGCCTTCGTGGAGAAATTCACCGCCGCGGTGCGTGAACTCAAGCTCGGCAACGGGCTAGAAGACGGCGTGACGATGGGGCCGATGGTGCTGGGCCGCAGCGTCGACAATATCGAGGCGCTGGTGCAAGACGCTATCGCCCACGGGGCGAAGGCCAGCACCGGCGGCAAACGCGTGGCGGGCAAAGGCAACTTCTTCGAGCCGACGGTGCTGCGTGACGTGCCGCTGAGCGCGCGCGCCATGTCGGAAGAGCCGTTTGGCCCGGTCGCCCTGCTACGCCCGTTCGCCACCTACGACGAGGCGATCGCCGAAGCCAATCGCCTGCCGTACGGGCTGGCCGCCTACGCTTACAGCCGCAACATCGCCACCGTCAATGCGCTGGGGCGCGACGTGGAGAGCGGCATGCTGAGCATCAACCACATCGGTTTCGGCCTGCCGGAAACGCCGTTTGGCGGCGTGAAGGACTCCGGCCACGGCACCGAAGGCGGCAGCGAAGCGATCGAGTCCTACCTGGAAACGCGCTTTGTCACCGTCGCCGGTCGTTAATCGCACGTCGGATGAATAGCCAGAAGCCCCGCAATGCGGGTAATCCTGGTTAGTTAGCGTTTTTCTGAACGTATTTGTGCAGTTTTCGGTCGATAAAGGTGAGATGCGCCATGAAGCTCATACGCTTCGACCGAGCCAGGGGCCGAAGGCGCGGCCCCTGGCAACCCGCGCCTTTGCCCTATCAGACGGTTGGCTTTGCCAACTTCCCTCTCTCCGCCATACCGCATTGAGGCCGGTTGCGACAGGCGTCCCTGCCTGTCTCACCTGAAACCGCCGTCCATGGCGGTTTCTCCTAATGCGCTATGCCTGCGTTCGGCGTCTTCAAGGGCGCCCAACACCCTGCTTATCTCACTATTTTCATTGCCTTTCATAACACAACATCAAACGAATGGGATAAGAATGGTTCATCGCGTCTTAGCGTGAACTTTTTACTCGCGAGCCAGCTCGAACAGGCGCCGCGCCGCCGGGGTCAGCCCCAACATGTGAATGCAGGCATGCACCATGCCCGGCAACCGTTCACAGCGTACCGCCACACCCGCTTCACGCAGCCGCTGCGCATACAGTTCGGCCTCATCGCGTAGCGGATCATATTCGCAGCTCAGGATAGTGGCCGGCGGCAATCCGCGCAGCGTGGCGGCGTGCAGCGGCTCGGCGCTCGGATCGCGTCGCTGGGCCAGGTACTGCTGCCAACAAAACACCATCGCGTCGCGCGTCAAAAAATGCCCCTCGGCGAATTCGCGATAGCTCTTCGTCACCATTTCGCGGCTGAGCGCCGGGTACAGCAGCAGTTGACGTTCAATGTGCGGACCGCCGCGATCCAGCGCCAACAGCGCGACCGCCGCCGCCAGATTGCCCCCGGCGCTGTCGCCGCCCACCGCCAGACGGTCAGCGTCAATCCCTAACTGCGGCGCCTGTTGCGCCGCCCAACAGAGCGCCTGATAGACATCTTCCAGCGGCTGTGGAAAAGGAAACTCCGGCGCCAGTCGATAATCGACCGACAGGATTATCCGATCGGTGGCGTTAGCCAGCGCCTGACAGGGCTGGTCATACAGCGACAGCGAACCGAGGCACCAGCCGCCGCCGTGGGCGAACAGCATCGCCGGTTGTGCGGCAGCGCGCCTTTCCCCCGCCGGTAGATAGGCGCGCAGCGCAATCCGGTGCCCATCGGTGGCGACCAGCGTAAAATCCCTGACGCCGCCGCTCGGTTGCGGTGCGCCCTGCAGCAGACGCAAACCGCTTTCCGTGGCCGCCCGCATGTCCGCCAACGACGCGGGTGGCGGCGCGTCGGCCGAGGCCGCCAAAAAGGCGGCGATGCGTTCATCAAGCGGCATGTTGCTCTCCCGCCAGGAACGGCGCAATCAGCGCGATAAACGCCTCATGACACTCCTCGGTGATGAAATGGCCGCAGCCGGCGACCGTTTCGCCCCGCAGATCGCGCGCATTGCCCCGTAGCGTCGTCAGCGGCGCGTCGCCGGTGGCGTGCTCCGCTCCCACCGTCAACACCGGCATCGTCAACGGCGTGGCGGCGCGCAGCCGGTTCTGGCGAACGGTCTCCGGGATCGCCCGGTAATAGTCGAATCCGGCGCGCAGGCCGCCCGGCGCCGAATAGGCGGCGATATAGACCTTAGCCGCCACCCGATCGCGCCGATAAGACCAGCGGTTGAAGATATAGCCAAGATACTCCCGCTCGCGCCCTTGGGTCAGGGTCTCCGGCAAATCCGCCAGCTGGTTGAACATGAAATGCCACAGGAAGATATTCTCCTCCGGCGCGACGAAAATCGGCGGCGGCGGCGCCAGACCGGGGATCACCGCCTCCGTCAGTACCAGACGCTCCACCGCCTGCGGGAAATCGCTCGCCATGGCGTAACCGATCCACATGCCGATATCGTGGCCTACCAGTTGGTAACGTTGATGGCCCAGCTGCGCCATCATCGCGTGCAACGCCGCACCGATGCTGCCGGTGTCGTAGCCGCCGGCGGGCTTGTCAGAGTCGCCGATGCCCGGCGGATCGACGGCGATCGCCTGAAAACCGGCCGCCGCCAAGGCGCGCATCACATAACGCCAGGTGTACCAGGTTTGCGGCCAGCCGGGGATCAGCAGCACCGGCCGCCCTTCGCCGGCCACCACGCAGTGAAGGCGCCGGCCGTTGACCTGGGTATAGACGTGTTCCGCCGCGAGATCCTGCAACAGGATCTCGTTTTGACTGTGTTTCATGGGGTTAACTCCCTGTGGGGTCAGGCTCAGCGAATGCCGAGCAACGCATTGATCTGCTGAGGATTGACCGGCGCACCGGCGAAGTCATCAAACACTTTGTCGGTGACACGGATAATGCGATCGCGAATGAAGGCCGCGCCTTCGCGAGCGCCGTCCTGCGGATTTTTCAGGCAGCACTCCCACTCCAGCGTCGCCCAGCCCGGATAGCCATACTGCGTCAAACGGGAGAAAATACCGTTGAAATCGACCTGGCCGTCGCCCAGCGAGCGGAAACGGCCGGCGCGATCGATCCAGGACTGATAACCGCCGTATATGCCCTGACGACCGGTCGGATTGAACTCGGCGTCCTTAACGTGGAACATGCCGATAACGTCCTTATAGATATCGATAAACTCCAGATAGTTAAGCTGCTGCAGCACCATGTGGCTCGGATCGAACAACACCCGGCAACGCGGATGGTTGCCGACGCGCTGCAGAAACATCTCAAACGTCACGCCGTCGTGCAGATCCTCACTCGGGTGAATTTCATAACATAGATTGATGCCCTGCTCCTCGCAGGCGTCGAGCACCGGCAGCCAGCGTTTGGCGAGCTCGTTGAACGCGGTGTCAATCAATCCTTCAGGGCGCTGCGGGAACGGGAACAGATAGGGCCAGGCCAGCGAACCGGAAAAGGTGCCCAGTTCGCTGAGCCCCAGCCGCGCCGACGCCTTCACCGCCAAAAGCATTTGCTGCAGCGCCCACTCGCCGCGGGCCTTGGGATCGCCCTGCAGCGCCGGCGGCGCAAAGCTGTCGCACAGCGCATCGTAAGCCGGGTGCACCGCCATCAGCTGGCCGAAGATATGGCTGGTCAGTTCGCTGACCACCAACCCCTGCTCCGCCAACATGCCGGTCAAATCGTCGCAGTAAGTTTGGCTTTCCGCAGCGGTGGCCACGTCGAATAAACGCCGATCCCAGGCCGGGATCTGCAAGGCGGTAAAACCGGTCCGCGCCGCCCACTCGGCAATGGCGGGCAAGCTGTTGAACGGCGCCGCGTCATCGCTGAATTGCGCGAGATGCAGGCTTGGACCTTTGAGGGTTTTCATCGTAAACTCCTATTGGTTGTCGATTGACAAACAATAGGAGCAAAGCGCGGCGACCGCAAGCGAAATTTATAAAGGCATTGGTATTCCCGTCGATTTAAGCGATCCTATGTCGCTGAATGGCAGGTAAATTGGAGCAGCGAATGGCAGGCAGACCGCGCGAGTTCGATCGCGAACAGGCGCTATTGAAGGCGCGAAACTTATTCTGGCGGCAAGGTTACGAAGGCACTTCGATGTCGGATCTGGTGGCGGAGTTGGGCATCGCTTCCGCACGCATCTACAAAGCGTTCGGCTCCAAAGAGCAGCTGTTTCGCGAGGCGATTGCCTGTTATGAAACCGCCGAAGGGGGCTTCGCCGATCGCGCCTTCGCGACGGAAAGCGGCATTCGCCCGGCGCTCAAACGCCTGCTGGAAGACGCCGTGCGGCTCTATAGCCGGCCCGATCTGCCGCAAGGCTGCATGGTGGTCTCCGCCGCCGCCAGCGTCAGCGCGGAAAACGACGGGCTCAAAGCCTGGCTGGCAGAGCATCGGCTGCAGCGCACGCAGCAGATCGTCGAACGGCTGCGGCAGGCGGTGCAAACCGGCGAATTGCCGGCCGACACCGACGCCGACAGCCTGGGTGACTATTTCGCCGTCTTCTTGCACGGCCTGTCGATTCAGGCGCGTGACGGCGTCACCGAGGCGCGGTTATTGGCGGCGGTAAACGTGGCGCTGACGGCCTTGGGCGACCGCGCCTAATCGATTCTTGAATGCGGTTCAAACTCAGGCGCGTTTTACCTATGGCTGTGGAGGAACTGCGTTTTTGACAAAATCCGCGACGTGGGGATTGATATTTTCCGCCTTGTGAATCAGAGCAACCTGATACGGGATCTGTTCTCCACTAAGCCGACAAAAAGAAACGTTTGCCCAGCCGCTTTTTTGCATGAATTCAGGGACCAGACTGACTCCTAATCCCGAAGCAACAAGGCCGACTATCGTTTCCATCTGTACGGCTCGCTGAACAACCTCAGGAGCAAATCCTGCCTTTTCGCAGGCCTCAATGATAGCGCGATAGAGACCTGGCCCTTCTTGCTCAGGAAACAATACCCACGGCTCCCTGGCCAGGGCAGAAAGCGAAAGAACGCCGCTTGTTCCGGCAGGATGTTTACTCGGCAAAACGGCAATCAGCGGGCAGCTAAAAAATGGATGGCAAGACAGTTTCGGTATGGCGTATTCAGGAACAGGTAAAACCGCAATGCCAATATCAATCGTGTCTTCCAAAAGGCTCGCAACCTGTCGCGCCGTCGTCATTTCTTTCAATTCAAGAACAACCTGCGGACAGGAAAAGTGAAAACGGGCGACCATTTCGGGAAGCAGATGTCTGACGGCGGAAGCGACAAAACCGATGCGCAAAGCCCCCGTCATTCCCTGGCCAGCGCGTCGTGTCAGTAACATCGACCGTTCCATCTGCATGAGCGTCGTAACCGCTTCCTTCTGCAACACTGCCCCGGCGGGAGTCAATGCCGTTATTCGATTGGTTCGCTCAAAAAGCCGGGTGCCCAAAACCTCTTCCATTTGACGGATCGCTTTTGTCAGCGGGGGTTGAGCCATATGCAAACGCTCGGCCGCTTTCCGGACATTCATTGTTTCCGCAACCACAAGAAATTGGCGGAGCTGACGCAGAGTAAGCATGTCGTGATACCTAAAATATATTAAGAAAGCGCCACAATAGTATTAGACACGTCAAGGGGAGCACATGAAGATGCTTCCTGTATATATTCGTGGAGCAGAAATAACAATGAACATACTCAGATCGTTGTCACTGACTTATCGAAACCTAAATACGTTGCTAGCCCTCCTTATCATGTCAGCGTCGTCAACGCTGGCTGCATCAAAAGAAAATGAAATCCCCACACCGGTAAATCGAACAGACAGATACATTTTGCTTGCGGGCGGAGAGCAACTGCACGTCAGGGAAGTCAGCCTGAAATCTGAGGGCAAACCTGTACTGCTGATTCATGGCGCACGGGTTCCCGGCCTGGCCTCTTTTGATTTGCCCGTCAAGGGCGGCTCTTTGGCTGCAGATCTGGCGTTAGCCGGTTTTCGGGTATATATCCTCGATCTGCGGGGATATGGGTTATCCAGCCGGCCGGCCGCGATGGACAGCCCTCCTAACCAGTCAGCGCCGTTGATCCGCACTGCGGACGCCATAACCGATATCGATCGCGCCGTGCAGGCTATTCAGGCATGGAGTCGAGCGCCCCGCATTAATATCCTGGGATGGGCGACGGGAGGGCACTGGGCGGGCGCTTATGCAACCCAATATCCACAGAATGTGGAACGGCTGGTGCTCTATAACACGCTTTATGGCGGAACCGCCCACCACCCGCTGCTGGGCCAGGGATCGCCGCTGGACGATCCTCAAAATCCCGGGCACTTCAACGCCGCCAAATTTGGCGGCTGGAGCCTCAACACGCGAGACAGTCTGTTTGTCGCCTGGGATAACAGCATTCCCGTGGCGGATAAAACACAGTGGCGTGATGAAACAGTTAAACGCGCTTACGGTGATGCCGCACTGGCATCGGACAATACCTCGCAGCGCAGAACGCCACACAGCTTCCGCGCACCGACCGGTGCAATGGCTGACAGCTTTGAACTGGCGATGGGCAGAAAACAGTGGTCCGCAACAGCCTTAACAACCGTTCCCGTATTGGTTGTTCGCTCGGGGCGGGATTTCTGGAGCCGGCCCGAGGATGTTGACGCCATCATGAAAGATGCCCCTTCAGCCGAAAAGCTGGTCATTCCTGAAGCGACACATTTTGTCCATCTCGATAGAGATAACGCCGGCAGACAACGCTTTCTCCAGGGCGTTGTCAGATTTCTGGCGCAGCCTCAGCCCACCAACGACGGCACTTGATCTTCCGGCAAATCGACAATCACCAGCGTGCCTTCGCTGCCCGGCAACACGCGGTGCGGCACGCCGGCCGCGGCCTGATACAGCTGACCGGCCCGCACCACCACTTCTTCCCCCGCCACCTGCAGCCGCAGGTGGCCGCTGATCACCAGCAACCCTTCGCTGTAATCATGCACTTCATCCGCAATGCTGCGCGCGTCCATGCGCAGCACTTTGATATTGGCCGCACCGACGCGGCCCAGCACGGCAGAGCGCCAGGCCTCAGGCAGTTCGGCCGCCTGCTGGTTTAAATCGAACAGCATCGGAATCCCCCAGGCGCATGAAAAAAAGCACTCTAGCCCGATTCTGCGCCGCAGGGAAAGACGCTTTGGTTGCAGGTTATGACCGTTGGTTCTGAGGCGAGATGCGCCGGATGAACGCTTAAGGCAGCAGCGCCGCGGCCTCCCGATCGGCGATAATCAACAGGTCCGGATGCAGCATCAAAATGCTGGCGGGCACCCCGCTCTCCACCGGCCCGCTGACAATGCGCCGCAAAATGTCCGCTTTGTGCGAACCGTTGACGAGCAGCACCAGCTTTTTGGCGGCCATCACGCTTGCAGGCCCCAGGGTGACGTAATGATCGGGCAGCCATTCAGTGCGGCCGCCCACCTCTTTGAGCAAAATGTCCGCCAGATCCGGCCTGGCGGAAACCGGCACCCGACAGGTGCGGTCTTCGAAGGCGGTGGTGCCCGGCAGATTGCCGCAGAAATGCCCGTCCGCCCCGACGCCCATCACGATCGCATCCAGCCCGCCATCTTCGGCGATACGCCGATCGTGCTGCAGGTAGTTGTCCGAATTCAAGACGTGCAGTTGCCGCTCGGGGATCGCCGCCGGGCCAAAGAACATACGGTGCAGATTCTCCATGGTGACGCCATAGCCCGATCGGCCGGCGTAAGGAATTTCATCGAAATTATAGTAATGCGCGTTGGCGAATTCCGCGTGGCCCTTGACGCGCGGAGCCAACAACTCATACATCCGTTTAGGCGTCGAGCCGGCGGTGATAGCCAGATTGACGCGCTGCGGGCGCAGCATGTAACTCAACAACAGGCTGGCGGCCAGCTCACTCATTTCCTGGTAGTCATTAGCGACGACAAGTTTCATTCCCTTCTCCTTTTGCAAAAAAAAAACCTAACCGCCCATCCGGCCATGTTCGATGCCGGGAGAGAAGTTAGGTTTTGCCTGATCGCGTCAGTAACAATCCGTTTCTTGTCAGGTTATGGCGGCCAGGAATGAAATGCAAACCGCGTTGTGTGATGCAAGCCGCAATTGCGGCGATGCCTTTTTCGCGCCCTATACCGGCACGCGGCGGCTAATCTCCACCACCTGATCGCTGGGCAGGTAGTAATAATCCGTGACGTGCATGCCGTTGCGCACCATCAGCGCGAACAGGTTGCGCTGCCAGGATGGCAACCGGTCGTTCGCTTCGCGGCGCACCACGGTCTCGTGCCCGAGATAGTAGGTCGCCTCGTCGAAGTTCAGACCGGATTTCTGCGCCTCGACGTGCTGCAACAGCTGCGGGATGTTAGGCCGCTCCATAAAGCCATAGCTGGCCACGCCGCACCAAAAGCCCGGCAACAGCTCGCGCATCACCAACCGTTCAGCATTCGAGACCCGCGGCTCATTGACGATGGCAATGGTGAGCGCCAGCACGTTGGCGTGCAGCGAACCGTTACGCTTGACCTGCCATTTCATCACCGGCGGCGTCCCTTGCAGGCTGCGAGTCAGGAATACCGCGGTGCCCGGCACGCGCGGCACGGATTCGCGGCGGATTTTCTCCAGGAAATCCTCTACCGGCACTGTCGTTTCACCGAGGGTGCGCGCGGCCGCCAGCACCCCGCGATGCCAGATCAGCATCACGGTATAGACCGCGGCGGCCAACAGCAGCGGGATATAACCGCCCTGCAGCACTTTAGTCATGTTGGCCGTCAGGAAGCTCAAATCGACCACGAAGAAACCGCCCGCCGCCAACAGGCTGGCGATCGGCCCCCAGCGCCACACCTCGCGCATGGCGACGAACAGCAGGCCGGTGGTCATGATCATGGTCAACGAGACGGCGATGCCGTAGGCGGCGGCCAGATTGTCCGACGATTTAAAGAACACGGTCAGGAACAGCGTCACCACCATCAGCAGCCAGTTGATGGCGCCAATGTAGATCTGCCCGTAACTTTCCTCGGTGGTTTGCCTGACCCGCAGCCGCGGCAGCCACCCCAGTTGGATCGCCTGCCGGGTCATGGAAAACGCACCGCTGATGATCGCCTGGCTGGCGATGATCGTCGCCAGCGTGGCCAGGATCACCAGCGGGATCAGCAGCGCCGGCGGGCATAAACGGAAGAAGATGTTCTGCGTGACATCGGCGCCGCTCAGGATCAGCGCGGCCTGACCGGCGTAGTTAAGCAACAGGCTGGGAAAAACGATGCCGAACCAGGCCAGCCAAATCGGCCGTTTGCCGAAATGCCCCATATCGGCATACAGCGCTTCGGCGCCGGTGACGCACAAAAACACGCCGCCCAGCACCAGGAAGCTGGTCAGTCCGTTGGAGAACAGAAAGTGAATGCCGTAGAGCGGGTTCAGCGCCAGCAATACCGCCGGATGCTGGATGATGCCCCACACGCCCAACGCAGCGATCGACAGGAACCACAGCGCCATGATCGGCCCGAACACGCGGCCGATGCGCGCGGTACCCAGCGGCTGAATGGCGAACAGACTGAGCAAAATCACCACCGCCGCCGGCAGAATAAAGGGCTGCGACGCCGGCAGCACGATGTTCAGCCCTTCGAGGGCCGAGAGCACCGAGATGGCCGGCGTGATGGCGCCGTCGCCGTAAATGAGCGCGGCGCCGAACAGGCCGGCGAACAGCACCAGCGGCCGGGATTTTCGCTTGCTGACCAGCAGCGACATCAGCGCCATGATGCCGCCCTCGCCGCGGTTGCCGATGCGCATGGCGAACATGGCGTATTTGAGAGAAGTGACGATCACCAGCGTCCAGAATATCAGCGACAGCAGGCCAAGGATCACCGGCGCCGAAGGCGCATCGCCGGAGAGAAACAGCACGGTTTTCAGGGTGTACAGCGGGCTGGTGCCGATATCGCCGAACACCACGCCCAATGCGCCCAACGCCAGCGGCGACAGCCCCGTCTTATTCACGGTTTCCGTATCATTGCCGACAGACATCTGCTCGCTCCTTGACGTTGCGCTGAGAGTGGGAATTATTGTCACTTTGTGGCCGTCGCGCCACGTGATCGGCAAGTTAAGCATAGCCGTCATCTTCGCCAGTGACAGCATCGCGCGTTGAAGCTTCAGCAATCATCGCCGGTGAGCAACGGTTTAAAAACGCCCACCCCGGAGGGCCTATTACTTTCCTGTTGGCGTGGCGTGCGTCGTGGGAAAGTGAAATGAACGTCCGGCTCCCCCCTGTTTCCGCCCGGCGTTACGCGAGCCGGCTCTCATCGGCTTCGCGGCGCAGCCACTGCCGCAGATTTTCGCCTTCCTGCGACAGCTCGCTATCCAGTCGAGCGCACAGGTAATAATCGCGGCCGTCGTCGATCGGCAGATCGAACATTTTGATCAACTCACCGCTTTCAAGGTACTGGGCGATTAACGGTTCACGCATCAACGCGCACCCTAACCCCGCCTGCACCGCCGCCAACGTCAACAATCCGTCCTCAAACATCGGGCCGATACTGCGCAGCGGACGCTTGACGCCGGCCTGCTGAAACCATTGCATCCAGGTATTGCGCTCCTCGTCGTGCAGCAGCGGCAGCGTCGCCAGCTGCTCCGGCGTATCGAGCAAACCATGCAGTTTACTGAATGCCCGGCTGCACACCGGCACCATTTTGCCGGACATCAGCTTCTCGCTGCGATAGCCGGTCCACTGCCCGACCCCAAAGCGGATCGACAGGTCGGCGGCGTCGCTCAGGTAATTGCGGTGGTTGGCGTAGACCACATTGATGTCGATATCCGGATTTTCGCGCAGGAAACCGCGCAGCCGCGGAATGAACCAACCCATGCCGAAAAGCGGGATCAGGCTGATGGTCACCTGCCGCGACGCGGATTGCTCGCGCACGTGTTCGGTCGCCTGGCGCAGCACGTTGAACGCCGAGCGAATCGAACGGTAATACTCCCGCCCCTCGCTGCGCAGCACCAGGTTACGCCCCTGCCGTTCGGTCAACGGCATCTGCAAAAATGCCTCCAACGTTTTGAGTTGATGACTGACCGCCGAAGGCGAAATCATCAGCTCGTTAGCCGCCGCGCTGATGCCCCCCAGGCGCGCGATGGCTTCGAACGCCCGCACGGCGCGCAGCGGCGGATCGTTCGGCAGCATCGGCAATGGCTCATCGTACTGTTCTGTTTTTTTCATATATTGACTGTTTTTGGGAAATCGACACTGAAGGAATGGATTCAATATACATAAAAATCAACGCATTAAAATCACTCGTTTTTTGTATAAGAAAGTATTTTTCCGTATTTTACAATTTTTTTAAATTCTCTACTGTGACCCTCCTGACTCATTATCTCCGGACTCTCTCTATGGATACGCTGGTACAGCAAACCGTCAACGGTTTGATGCTCGGCAGCATCTATGCGCTGATCGCGCTCGGTTACACCATGGTGTACGGCATCCTGCGCATCATCAATTTCGCGCACGGCGACGTGCTGATGGTCGGTGCGATGAGCGCGCTGTCGGCGATAAGCCTGTTGCAACACCACTTTCCCGCGTTACCGCCGTATGCCACGCTGCTGCTGGCGGCCCTGTTCGCCATGGCGGTCTGCGCCATCACCTCGATGGCGATCGAGCGTCTCGCCTACCGCCGGTTGCGCAATGCACCGCGCCTGGCCCCGCTGATCAGCGGTATCGGCGTCTCGCTGCTGCTGCAAACCCTGGCGATGCTGATCTGGTCACGCAATCCCCTGATGTTTCCGCAACTGCTGCCAATGACCCCCATCACCCTGACCGCAGGCAGCGGCGGGCATGCGCCGGCGGTGATCACCGGCACGGCGATCGTCACGCTGGCGGTGGCCGTCGCGGTCATGGCCGGCTTATGGCTGCTGGTCGAACACAGCCGTTTCGGCCGCGCCATGCGCGCCACGGCGGAAAACCCGCAGGTCGCCGGCCTGATGGGCATCAGTCCTGACCGCATCATCGTTCTGACCTTCGCGCTCGGCGGCGCGCTGGCGGCGGTGGCCGGCATCATGATGGCCAGCAACTACGGCAACGCCGGTTTCTCGATGGGTTTTCTGCCGGGCATCAAGGCGTTTACCGCCGCCGTGCTCGGCGGCATCGGCAACCTGCGCGGCGCGATGCTCGGCGGATTGCTGCTGGGCCTGTTCGAATCGCTGGGCACCGGCTATCTCGGCGAGCTGACCGGCGGCGTGTTCGGCAGCAACTACCAGGACGTGTTCGCGTTTCTGGTGCTGATCGCCGTGCTGGTCTTCCGCCCCTCCGGGCTCTTGGGCGAACGCATCGCCACGCGCGCATAAGGACATCACCATGACCGTTTTGACTCCTCCCGTTCCTCTGGCCACGCCGCGCCGCGCCAGGCTGGGGCTGACGCTGTTCATTCTCGCGCTGCTGCTGGCGCCCTGGGTGGCGGGCGCCGCCGGGGGCAACTACTGGGTGCGGGTCGTCGACTTCGCCCTGCTGTACCTGATGCTGGCGCTCGGGCTGAACATCGTGGTGGGCATGACCGGGTTGCTGGACATGGGCTTTATCGCCTTTTACGCCGTCGGCGCCTATTTGGCCGCGCTGCTGTCGTCACCGCATCTGACACAGCAATTCCCGCTGCTGCTGCAGTGGTTCCCCGACGGGCTGCACCTGTCGATGCTGGGTCTGATCCCGCTGGCGGCGCTGCTGGCGGCGGCGTGCGGCATCCTGCTCGGCGCGCCGACGCTGCGGCTGCGCGGCGATTATCTGGCGATCGTCACGCTCGGTTTCGGCGAGATCGTGCGTATTTTGATGCGCAATCTCGACCGCCCGGTCAACCTCACCAACGGCCCCAAAGGCATTTCCGGCATTGACCCGGTCAGCCTGTTCGGCCTGAAGTTTTCCGGCATGCATGAGTGGTTCGGCGTGCGTTTTTCCGGCCTGTATCTCTATTACTACCTGTTCGCCGCCCTGCTGCTGGCGATCCTGTTTATCAGCCTGCGGCTGCAGAACTCGCGCATCGGCCGCGCGTGGACGGCGATCCGCGAAGACGAGGACGCCGCGCGGGCGATGGGCATCAACACCCGCAACTTCAAGCTGCTGGCCTTCGCCATCGGCGCCACCTTCGGCGGCGTGGCCGGCGCGCTGTTCGCCGCGTTTCAGGGCTTCGTGTCGCCGGAATCGTTCACCCTGCAGGAATCGATCGCCGTACTGGCGATGGTGGTGCTCGGCGGCATGGGGCACATCCCCGGCGTGATCCTGGGCGCGCTGCTGCTGGCCGCCCTGCCGGAGCTGCTGCGCAGCAGCATGGGGCCGCTGCAGCAGGCGCTATTCGGCCAGGTGCTGATCGACCCGGAAATCATCCGCCAACTGTTTTACGGCCTGGCGCTGATCCTGGTGATGCTGTATCGCCCGGCGGGCCTGTGGCCGGCCCGCCACGCACGGGGGAACGCCGCATGACGCCGCTGCTCGCTTTACACCATATCAGCAAACGCTTCGGCGGCCTGACGGCGGTGGATGACGTCAGCATGAGCATCCGCCAGGGGGAAATCTACGGCCTGATTGGGCCGAACGGCGCCGGTAAGACCACCTGCTTCAACCTGATCACCGGCCTGTATCGCGCCGACGCGGGCGAGTTCCGCCTGGCGGGCCAGCGCTATAAGCCCCAGGCGATCGACAAAGTGGCGCAGGCCGGCATTGCCCGCACCTTCCAAAACCTGCGGTTGTTCAATGAAATGAGCGTGCTGGAAAACGTGATGGTCGGCTGCCACGTGCGCACCCGCAACGGCCTGTGGGCGGCGATCGCCCGGCACCGTCGCGCCAGGGAGGAGGAACAGGCGGTGCGCGATAAATCTCATGCGCTGCTGGAGTACGTCGGCATCAGCCAATTCGCCCATTACCGCGCCGGCGATCTCGCCTACGGCCATCAGCGGCGGCTGGAGATCGCCCGCGCGCTGGCGACCGAGCCCCGGTTGCTGGCGCTGGACGAACCGGCGGCCGGCATGAACGCCGGAGAAAAAGTGGCGCTGCGCGAACTGCTGCTGCGCATCCGCGACAGCGGCAAAACGCTGCTGCTGATCGAACACGACGTCAAGCTGGTGATGGGTCTGTGCGATCGGCTGACGGTGCTGGATTACGGCAAAGCGATCGCCGAAGGCGAACCGGCTCAGGTGCGGCGCGAACCGGCGGTCATTCAAGCCTATCTGGGAGGCGGCGCGCATGTCTGAAGCCCTGCTGAGCGTTAAACGACTCAAAGTGTCTTATGGCGGCATTCATGCGGTCAAAGGCATCGATTTCACGGTGAGCGCCGGCGAACAGGTGACGCTGATCGGCGCCAATGGCGCGGGCAAAACCTCGAGCCTGCGGGCGCTGACCGGCCTGCAGCCGTTTGAGGGCGACATCCTGTTCGACGGCCGTTCGATTCGCGGCATGCCGCCGCACCGCTTGCTGCAGCAAGGGCTGGTGATGGTGCCGGAGGGACGCGGCATTTTCACCCGCCTGACGGTGCGAGAAAACCTGCAGCTGGGTGCCTATGCGCGGCGTGACGCATCGGCGGTGCGGCAAGATTTCGAACGCGTGTGCGCCACCTTCCCACGGCTGAGCGAGCGCCTGCATCAACCGGCCGGGCTGCTTTCCGGCGGTGAACAACAGATGGTGGCGATGGGCCGCGCGCTGCTCAGCCGCCCGCGGCTGCTGATCTTGGACGAACCGTCGATGGGGCTGGCGCCGATTGTGGTGGAGGCCATTTTCTCGGTCATCAAGCAGTTAGCCCGTGACGGCGTCACGCTGCTGTTGGTCGAGCAGAACGCCCGCCTGGCGCTGGCGTCCACCGATCGCGCCTACGTATTGGACAGCGGCAGCCTGAGCCACAGCGGCCGCTCCGCCGACATGCTGGACGATGAAAAAATCAAACGGATCTATTTGGGTGAATAACCGTTGTTACCTTTAACCGCACCAGGAGTATGACATGCAGCAGAACATTCGCATCAAGCCGTTGGCGCTGGCCGCCATGACAATGATCCTGAGCCTCCCGGCGCTGGCGGACGACACCGTGTTGATCGGTCTTGCCGGGCCGCTGACGGGCCCTTCCGCGCGCATCGGCAAAGATCTCGAAAACGGCGCACGGCTGGCGATCGCCGACGCTAACGCACAGAAACCGACGCTGAACGGCAAACCGGTCACCTTCAAGCTGGTGTCCGAGGACGATCAGTCCGACCCGCGCACCGCCGTGGCCGTGGCGCAGCGTTTGGTCGACGAAGGCGTCGCCGGCGTGGTCGGCCACTGGAACACCGGCACCAGCATCCCGGCGGCGCGCATCTATCACGACGCCGGCATCGCTCAGGTGGCGCCAGTGGCGACCGGTCACGGCTACACGCAGCAAGGTTTTGACACCAGCTTTCGCGTGATGGGCCACGACGACGACGGCGGCAACTACGCCGGGCAATATGCGGTGAAGACGCTGAAAGCCAAGCGCATCGCAGTGATAGACGATCGCACCGCTTTCGGCCAGGGGCTGGCGGACGAGTTTATCAAATCGCTGCAGGCCCAGGGCGTGCAGCCGGTCACCCGTGAGTATGTGGATGACAAGACCGTTGATTTCAGCGCCGTACTGACCACCGTCCGCAGTAAAAACGCCGATCTGATCTTCTTCGGCGGCGTGGATTCGCAGGCGGCGCCGCTGGCGCGCAAACTGAAACAGCTGGGCATGAACGCGCAGCTGATGGGCGCCGGCGGCTTCGTCAGCCAAACCTTCCTGACGCTGGCGCAGCGGGAAGGCGAAGGCGTCGTCGCGCTGGAGCCGGGGCTACCGCTGGAACAGATGCCGGGCGGCAAGGCGTTTGAACAAGCCTACCGCGATCGTTATCACACCCACATCGAACTGCATGCGCCCTTCGCCTACGACGCCACCCGGGTGCTGATCGCCGCCATTGAGCAAGCCGATTCGGCCAATCCGGCCGATTATCTGCCGAAACTGCGCGCCATACATTACCAGGGCGTCACCGGCGACATCGCCTTCGATGCGCAAGGCAACCTGCAACAGCCGAGCTTCACCCTGTACCGGGTGGTTGACGGCAAATGGCAGCCGCAAACCGTGTTGGGCGGCGCCAAGTCACAATAAATCAAGAGGAGCAAGGCGATGAGCTGTGCAAAAAACGAATTGGGCATTTTGGCCCGCAGAAAGATCGAGGCGGAGATCATCAAGCCGATCTACCAGATTCTGGTGCGTGAAATCGGCAAGGCGCGCGCTCAGGCGGTAATCGGCGAAGCCATCGAGAATGCCGCCATCGAGGCGGGCAAACAGTTCGCCGCCCAGGAACCGAACGGCGCGGATCTGCGCAGCTTCGCCGCCTTGCAGTACCTGTGGGAAAAAGACGATGCGCTGCGCGTCGAGGTGATCAATCAGGACGCGCAGCACTTCGACTATAACGTCACCCGCTGCCGCTACGCCGAGATGTATCACGAGATGGGGCTGGGGGAGATCGGCCACCTGCTCTCCTGCGCTCGCGACAGTCAGTTTATCGTTGGCTATGCCCCTGACGTCGACCTGCAGCGCAGCCAGACCATCATGTCCGGCGCCCCCTGCTGCGATTTCCGCTACACCGCTAAAACGCCGGGAGAAGATCAATGACGTATCGAGTCAACGGCGAGCGCCTGTGGCAAAGCCTGCAGACGATGGCGCAGTTCGGCGCCATCGCCAATAACGGCGTCACCCGGCTGGCGCTGAGTGAAGAAGATCGGCAAGCGCGCGATCAGCTGCGCGCCTGGGCGCTGGAGGCGGGTTGCACCGTACGCGTCGACAAAATGGGCAACATGTTCCTGCGGCGTGAAGGCGCTCGCCCCGAGCTGGCGCCGGTCGTCACCGGCTCGCACGGTGATTCGCAGCCCCGCGGCGGCCGTTTCGACGGCATCTACGGCGTGCTGGCCGGATTAGAGGTTATTCGTACCCTTAACGATCGGCAGATCGTCACCGAACGCCCGATTGAAGTGATCAACTGGACCAACGAAG
Source organism: Serratia sp. CY37869 (assembly GCF_052168895.1). Classification (NCBI taxonomy): domain Bacteria; kingdom Pseudomonadati; phylum Pseudomonadota; class Gammaproteobacteria; order Enterobacterales; family Yersiniaceae; genus Serratia; species Serratia sp. CY37869. The sequence continues at coordinate 1,405,228 of NZ_JBJNLU010000001.1, read as the reverse complement.
AAGGCGCGCGCTTCGCGCCGGCGATGATCGCCTCGGGCGTGTTCGCCGGGGTATTCGACCTGGAATACGGCCTGACGCGCCGCGACGAGCACGGCGTCAGCCTCGGCGACGCGCTGGAGCGCATCGGCTACGCCGGCGAGTATCCGGTGGGCGGTACGCCGATCCATGCCGCCTTCGAGTTGCACATCGAACAGGGGCCGATTCTGGAAGCGGAGCATCTCGACATCGGCGTAGTCACCGCCGCACAAGGGCAGCGCTGGTATGAACTGGAGGTCGTCGGCTTCAGCGCCCATGCCGGCACCACGCCGATGGATCGGCGCCGCGACGCCCTGCTTGGCTTTGCGGCGCTGGTCACGGCGGTCAACCGCATCGGTTGGGATTTCGCGCCCGACGCGCGCGCCACGGTGGGCATGGCGCAAATCACCCCCAATTCGCGTAACGTGGTGCCGGGGCGCGTCTTTTTCAGCGTCGAATTCCGCCATCCGCAGGAGGCTATTCTGGCGCAGATGGAGCAGCGCCTACTGGCGGCGGTAAACGAGGTCAACGGCGGCGGCCTGGCCGCCCGGGCCGAGCGCATCTTCCAGTATCCCCCGATCGCCTTCGATCCGGGGTGTATTGGCAGCGTGCGTCACGCCGCGCAGGCATTGGGCTATCGCCATCGCGACATGATTTCCGGCGCCGGCCACGACGCCTGTTACCTTAATCGCGTCGCCCCGACCGCCATGATCTTCATTCCCTGCGTGGACGGCATCAGCCACAACGAGCGGGAAGATATCACCCCCGCCTGGGCCGCCGCCGGCGCCGATGTGTTGCTCAACGCCCTGCTGGCGCACGCCGACGCCTGATCCTCGCCCCGGTTTGGCGCCGGGGCAAAAAATATTCAACAAAACGGTTGAATATTAGCCTGCCTGATCTATATTCAACCATATGGTTGAATTATCTTCCTCACAGCTGGACGCCATTTTTCATGCGCTGGCCGATCCGACCCGCCGCTCGATGTTACGCGCGCTGGCCGGCGGTGAACGCAGCATCGGCGAACTGGCCGCGCCGTTGCAGATGTCGTTCGCCGGCGCCTCCAAGCACGTGAAAGCACTGGAACATGCGGGCCTGGTGCAACGCACCGTGCAAGGAAGAAACCATATCTGCCGGCTCGAACCCGAGCCTATGGCGCAGGCCATGCACTGGCTGCAAACCTATGAACATTTCTGGACTGAACGGCTGGATGCGCTCGAACAGGCGCTGCTGCAGCCCGAACAGCTTCCTCCCAAGGAGTGAACCATGAATGATTACGGCATGATTATCGAACCCGGTACGCTGCGCATCCAGCGGTTGCTGCCCGGCCCCATCGAGCGGGTGTGGGCTTACCTGACCGAATCCGACAAGCGCGCCACCTGGCTGGCGGCCGGCGCCATGAAGTTGGAAAACGGCGCGCCGCTGGAGCTGGAGTTTCGCAACTCCGATCTGGCGGGCGAGCACGAGCAACCGCCGGCCAAGTACAAACAGCATGGCGGCTGCGTCAGCAACCGCGGCCACATCACCTGCCTGTTCCCGCCGCGCCTGCTGAGCTTTACCTGGGCCGAACAGGAGCAGGGGCGCCCTTCCGAAGTGACCTTCGAGTTGACGGAACAGGGAAACGCGGTGCTGCTAACGGTCACCCACCGGCGCCTGGCTAACCGCGACGAGATGCTCAGCGTCGCCGGCGGCTGGCATACCCATCTGGATATTCTGCTGGATCGCCTGCACGATCGGGCGCCGCAGCCGTTCTGGAGCACCCATGCCCGGCTGGAAGAAGAGTACCGCGCCCGCCTGTAATTACGACTCGTCCCTGCGCCTGAACGCCAGATAACCGGCGATCAGCGTAAAACTGCCGACCAGCAACACCAGCAGGATAAAACCGTGGTGATTGCTGGCCAGCGGTATCCCTCCGACGTTCATGCCGAAAAAACCGGCGACGATGTTGATCGGCAACGCCAGCACGGTGATCACCGTCAGGGTGTAAAGCGTGCGGTTATTCTGCTCCATCAGTTTGGCGCCCAGCTCTTCCTGCAGCAGCCGAATGCGTTCGGTCAGGCTGGCGAGATCGTTCAACACCACGGTGAACTCTTCGGTAAACTGCCGCAGATCCTGCACCACCTCACGGCTCAGCCAGCTCGGCGGCCGGTTCAACAGGCGAAACAGCGCGGCCGGCTCCGGCGCCAACAGGCGCTGAAAGCGCAATAGCATGCGGCGCATGCGCCCCAGCTCGGCGCGGTTGCGTTTAACGCGGCTCGTCAGCAGACGATCCTCGATGGTATCGACATACTGGTTGGCCTGCCGCACCACCTGCTCCAGCACATCCTCCTGCTCTTCCAGCAGGTGCGCCAGCAGTTCGGTGGACGACGCCAGCTGCAGCGCCGTCAGGCGGCCCAGCAACCGCTCGATCAATCGCACCGGTTTATGACGCACGGTCACCACCAGCCCACGGCGGCAATACAGCCACAGCGTCGCCGTTTCCGGGTTGTTGTCTTCAGGGTGGAAGATCACGTCGTTGAGCACGGCGAACAGATCGTCGCCCTGCCGCTCGATGCGGGTAGTGTGGGAACCGTGGCGAATTTCGTGAAAGAAAAAATCGGAAATGGCGAAATGGTTTTTCAGCCACTTCTCCGCCGCCGCGTGGTTGAGATTGAGGTGCAGCCAGATAAAACCGTCGCCGGGCGACAACGTTTGGTAAGCCAGGCAAACCTGCTGCGAGTTCAGGCGCGCCGGCGGCTCGCCGGAGCGAAACGCATGGCCGTAGATCAGCCCGGTCACTTCATCATCAAAATCCAGCTTGTGCATCTTTTCCGCTGCCCTTTGCACCATAACGCCTTATCCTGCCTATTGCCGTTAACCCAGATCGTCCACGCTGTTATAACAATCTTTATCGCTCGGCGTTAATGATTTTCAACGCTCTTGCTCATTAATATTTCCGTCATAAAAACGTCATTTCATTTTAAAAAATTTTCATCCCTTGCCCGTTCAGCAACCGCACAATGGCTAAATGAATATAGCGGCTGATACCCTCCATCATGCAAGACACATTCATTTAAGGAACACGCTCAATAAGGAGATAACGACAATGAACAAGTTTATTACGGGCGGATGGAGCCAGTCTCTGGCTGGCCAACCGCATAAAGCGTTCGATGTCATGATGTACGGCATGGTAACCAACCTTGATGGCTTAACCACAGGCACCTCAGCCCAGCCAGGATGGAGTCCGGAAAAACAAAACAAACCCGATACGCTTCCCGGCTTTAACGGAAAGACGCTATGGGTTTACGGCGGCGGCGGATGCTCCCCGCAGCAAAAGCCGGCCAATGAGGATGAAGTGTTGAGGATCGTCGCGGCCACGGTCGATCGGGGCTGGGATGGCGTCGATTTTGATGACGAATGCAATATGAACACCGAACGGGTCATCGAAGCCATGAAACGGCTAAAAGAGGCCGGGAAAGAGACCAGCTTTGGTTTTATTGCCGGTTATTCTTACAACCACCCCAATACGGAAAATGGCAACAAGCTCAACGAGAAAGTCAGAAAAATCATTCAATCAGACCAATGCGACCGCTTTATCCATTACTGTTATGCGGCAGCGATGTGGAGCAATGACGATATTCTCGCTAATGTGATCCCGGCATTAAAACAATCGTTGGCGAACGGGGCCGAAAATAAAAAATGCATTCTGGCCCTGACGACCAAAGGATTGACCGACTGGAATTTAAATTACTTTATCGATCAGGTTTTGGACTTTAACCTTGGCGGATTATTTATTTGGAATTACGCTAACCTGACGGATGAGCATGATAAAATTATCCAGCGCCGGCTAGGTAATTAGCGCAGTTCGATTTGTCGCCGCACAACAAGCGGCCGCATTCGCGGTCGCTTTATCAGCTAAAGAAAGGGCTATTCAATAAATCCCAGTTTAAACTGCGCCTTGCCCGCCAGCGACATCAGGCTCGCATCTTCAGGATAGGTCGCCAGCAGCGGGAAAAAGACTGCGCCGCCGATAATGCTGCGGCGCTTTGAATCTGCCGGGCGCAGCCCCCAGATATTCTGGTACGTCATCGGCACAACCTGGCCGTCAATGAGCGCATTACCGATATACAGCATGATATGGCCCGGAATGTAAACCAGCGTGGTGAAGGGTTTGCCGTGATCTTTGAGATAGCGCAGCCGTTCACTGGTGTTCGCTTGAGCAAGATCAACCACCCGGGTGGCCGCCTGTATCTGCGCGGCGGAATTTCTGGGAAGAAAGAGGCCAAAAGGCATCAACAGACTGCGCAGTTCGGCGGAGCAGTCATTATTGAAGTTATAGTTCCCCCAGCCATAAGGCCTGCCGCTCATTGACCGCATCAGTACGGCAAGATGTTCGGGCGTCATTTTCCACGGCATGGCGGCAAATTCCCCCTTCTTGACAACGACCCGGCGCATCTGTGCGCGGCCATCCTCTCGGCGTACCGGCACGGCGACCACAAAAAGGCCCTGTCGGTGACGGTAAAATGGCAGAATCGTGCCGTGGCGCGCCGTAAAATAAAACTGGCCGCCCGTTTGCACCGAAACCGGCTGTTTAATGAATGCCCCCAGATTTTTCCCCGCCAGCGCCAGCCATTCTGAGACAAACCGCTGATCCGCCGCCGCGATGTCTTCGCTATGCACCCAACCGATCACCGTAGGCGACATGACGTATTTCCAGCGTTTATCGCGGCTTTGCGTAATAACGTATACCGGAGTGCCGGGGCGGATAGACGAATCCTGCAGATTATCAAAGGGATAACCTTGTCCAGCCAGGCGAGGGTCGTCATAAGCCGGATCGTCCGTCGGCAGGATCCTGACCAGCGTCTCCCTGACCGCAATGCCTCGGGCCGAAGAATGATAAACCTGGCTAATGTCCGTAGACGCGTTATCTCTGACTTGCTGTTTCCAGCGGTCGGTGTGAGTCCTGAAGTTTTCCCCCCAGGAGACACTTCCACGGCCAAGGTATTTATCCATTGCGGCATCACGGTGGCTTTCCGCTTCGCGGTTCAGGACGGCAGCGATGTAATGCGGATTCCAGGGGGATTCATCGTTCGGCCCCATGCCAAAATAGTGAGATTTGAGGGCGGAAAAATGACGTTGCTGCGTGGCGGCATCCATCACAGGCATCCGCTGCTGCGGACCAGGCGGCAACCATTTATCGACAGACTGCGAATAGTTTCCCAGCGGGAACAACGATTTGGTGGCATCGATAGGGGCTGTCGCCGTGGCGTCTTGAGGGGGCTGGCTGACCGGCGCGCTGTGGCAGGCCGACAGCAGCAGCAGAGTCATCAGGCACAGCGGTTTTATTCCATTAGGCATACGTTATCAACTCCATGATAGGTTAAAATCCCTGCTTTATCCTGACGCGAAATTATTCGAATTGATACTTAATAACACCTGCGATTGATTTCCCGTTGAAGAAAACAAAGCCGGAGGCAACCCCATGACAAATGCCGACCGGATTTCCCGCCGCCGCACAGAATGCGATCGACCTTCCCGCCCTGCGCCGCCAAATCTGCTATCCTGCGGCTTTGCTTTCTGACAGGAGTCCTCCATGCGCCAACGCATCATTGTCTGCCCGCTGATTGAAAACGATAACGCCTTCCTGCTGTGCAAAATGGCCGCGCACAAGGGCGTATTTCCCGGCCAGTGGGCGCTGTCAGGCGGCGGCGTCGAGCTGGGTGAGCAGATAGAGCAAGCGCTGCGGCGCGAAGTGCACGAAGAACTGGGCCCCGCACTGATCCTCGACAGCATCACGCCCTGGACCTTCCGCGACGACGTGCGCATCAAAACCTACGCCGACGGCAGCCGGGAACAAATCTACATGATTTACCTGATTTTCGACTGCCACGCCGCCAACCGCGACGTGACGATCAACGATGAATTCGACGACTACGCCTGGGTGCCGCGCGAACGCCTGGCGGACTACGATCTGAACGAAGCCACCCGCTTCACGCTGCGGCAAAAGGGATTGCTGTAACAGTTTGAGCGATTATCACCCTATTTCCTTCACATTTGCCGGGCAGACTCTTTTGATATTTTTTAATCACTTAGGGTCACTATTGCCGTCGCTATGCTTTTATTTCTCCCTGTTCTCCGTCTGTCCGTCCGGCGCTTCGGCGCCGCCGCCCTGTTCAGCCTGCTGTTCGTTTTGGCACCCGCCCATGCCGCCGCGGCGCCATTGGTGTTGAATGCCAAATCGGTGCTGGTCGTCAATCAGCGTACCGGAAAAACGCTCTATCAGAAGCAACCGAACCGCGTGCTGCCGATCGCGTCTCTGTCCAAGCTGATGACCGCCATGGTCGCCCTGGACAGCAAACGCCCCATGGGCAGTCAACTCAAAGTCACCGCCGCCGATCGCGATCTGCTGAAAAAAACCCATTCGCGGCTGACCATCGGCTCGGTGCTCAGCCGCCGCGACATGCTGCACATCGCCCTGATGTCTTCGGAAAACCGCGCCGCCGCGGCGCTGAGCCGCAGTTATCCCGGCGGGCGCAAGGCCTTCGTGGCGAAAATGAATCAGAAAGCGCGCGCCATCGGCATGAAACGCGCCCGTTTCTACGATCCGACCGGGCTAACGCCGCGCAACGTAGCCACCGCCAGCGATCTGCTGAAAATGGCCAATCACGCCTATCGCTATCCATTGATTCGCCGCTTCAGCACCGACAAGCAGCAGATCGTGCGTCCTGGCCGCGGCCAGCTGGTCTATCGCAGTTCCAACGGTCTGATCAACAACCCGGCCTGGAAGATCCAGCTGCAGAAAACCGGCTTTACCGACGAGGCCGGTCACTGCCTGGTGATGCGCACCACCATCAAAGGGCAGCCGGTGGTGATGATCTTGCTTGGCGCGCAGCCGCGCTACGGCCACTACCGTGACGCCATTCGTCTGAAGGCCTGGCTGGAGCGGTAAAATCGCGGCGCTTTACCGTTCTGCGCATATCCAAATCCGTTTTGGATCAATGGAATATCCTATCGCCAATCAGTATTAAGCCGCGCGCCGCCCGCATGGTATTTGTCAGGCATATCTGATGATGAAAGGAGCGGGAAAAATGGCTTATGCCTTGAGCATATTGGAAAAAAGTCCGATCGCCGACGGGGAAAGCGCCGCGCAGGCGCTGGCGCGCACGCTGCAGCTGGCGCAACGGGCGGAACGCTGGGGGTATCGGCGTTTCTGGCTGGCGGAGCACCACAACACGCCGCAGCTCGCCTGCCCGTCGCCGGAAGTGCTGATCGGCTACCTGCTCGGCCAGACGACGCGCATTCGCATCGGCTCCGGCGGCGTGATGCTGCAGCACTACAGCGCCTACAAGGTGGCCGAAAACTTCAACCTGCTGGCGGCTCTGGCGCCGGGACGCGTCGATCTCGGGGTGGGCAAAGCGCCCGGCGGGCTGCCGCTCGCAACCCAGGCGCTGCAGGCGGCCCACGATCGGCAACGCAAGCCGGACTTTCCTCAGCAGCTGTCGCAGTTGACCGCCTATCTGAACGACGACGCCGAGCCCGGCCTGAGCGCCACACCGCTGCCGCCGCAGGGCGCGCAGCGTTTTCTGCTCGGCGCCAGTAAAGAAAGCGCGACGCTGGCGGCCGAGTCCGGCTGGGCCTTCGTGTTCGCCGCGCATTTGAACGGCAATCCGCAGGATATCCGCGACGCGCTGGAGCACTACGCCGCACACAGCGGCGGCCGCAAGGCGCTGCTGGCGGTGGCGGCGATCGTGGCCCCCAGCGAGGAACAGGCCGCGGCATTGGCGGCCGACATTCGGCAATACCGCGTGCACATTGCCGGTGAGCAGAGTGTGACCGTCGGCAGCCTGGCGCAGGCGGAGAGTTTCGTGCAGCAGGCCGGCGCCACCGACTACCGCATCGAGCCGCGGGAAAGCCATATTCTGCTCGGCACCGCGCAGCAGGTGCATCAGCAACTGGCGCAACTGCAGCAGCAGTACGGCGTGGAAGAATTCATCATCGACACGCCGATCGCCGAACCGACCGCCCGGTTAACCTCACTGCAGCTGCTGGCGGAGGAGAGCCTGACGCCGGCCTAGTTAATCGCCGCACTGGCCCGCATGGCGTCGGCCAGATCCTGCGCCAGCGGCGCCAACTGCGACGGCGTGACGTTCGCCAGGCTGACGCGGAGCGCCGGACCGCACTTCAGGCGGAAAGGTTCACCGCCCTGCACCAGCCATCCCCGCTGCGCCATCAGCTGCGCGGCGGCGGTTTCCGAACGCACCGGCACCCACAGATGCAGCCCTTCACCTACCGCCAGCGCCGTGTGATTCAACGCATTGAGCCGCTGGACCAGCTCGTCCCGTCTGGCCTGATACGCCTGTTGCGCCCGCTGCAATTGCCCTTCCTGCAAGGCTTGTTCCCACAGTCTGGCGGCGATCTGCTGCAAGATATGGCTGACCCAGCGTTCGCTGATGTACTGATCGGCGCGCATCGCCTGCAGCAAGGTCGGGCTGCCGCAGGCCAACGCGATGCGCAGATCCGGGCTGAGAAACTTGCTGAGCGACAGCACGTACAGGCCGCGATCGCCGTCGAACGGCAGATGCAGCGGCTGTTGCGACAGCGGCCCCCAGAAATCGTCGACGATCGCCAGACACTGCGGATGGCCGCGCAGAAAACCTCGCCACTGCTGCGCACGTTGCGCTGAAAGCGAAGCGCCGGTCGGATTATGGGCGCGCGGCGTCAGGATCACCGCGTCGGCCGTGCCACTCTCCGGCAGCCGACAGCCCTGTTCATCCACCGCCAGCGGCAGCGGCCGCAGGCGCAGGTGACGCAGCAGCGTCAATAGCGGCGGCCAGCAGGGATCTTCCACCCACACCGCCGCCCCAGGCTGGGCATGGCAGCGCAGCGCCTTTTCCATCGCGTCCAACGCGCCGGAAAACACCGCCGGTTCCCCCAGGGCCACGCCCTGGCGCCCGAGCCACTCACGCCCGAGACCGGTCAATACCGGCAGGTCGCCGCTGATGTCATAGCCGTTTTGCTGCGGGAACACCTCCGCCGCGCCAAGCCTCAGTGCCGGCAGCAAAGCGGCATCCAGGTTGCCGCTGGCCAGATCGCACATCCCCGCCGGCACCTGGCGCGGCGTATAGGCCGCACTCACCGCCGCCAGCGGCGGCTCCAGCACCACCGTACCCGCCCGCCCGCGCGTCGCCACCAGGCCGGCATCGCGCAATCTGGCGTATGCGCTGGCCACGGTATTCGGATTGACCTCCAGCTCCGCCGCCAGCTGGCGTACCGGCGGCAACAGTTCGCCCGGCCGCAGCGCGCCGTTTTTGATGCGTGCGGCGATCTGCTCGGCAATCTGGACAGCGCCGCCGCCTTTTGCATACAATGAAGCCATACATAAATCCTTTTGTACTAGTTCAAATAAGATTAGCAGTTTCTGCGGCCAAAAGTAAGGGGTTCCATGGATAAACATTACGTGCTCGACATTCAGTATGCAGGAAAAGCCTTTGCCCGCCTGCAGCTGTTCACCCCGTGGGCAGCCGATCAGCTGGAGCAGGCCTGCGCGCTGTTCCCGGCCGCACAGGGTTATCAGGTGCAGCTCAGCCAAGTCAGCGAACGCCGCATCGTCTACCAGAGCGGCGCGCAAGGCATCACGGTGCTGGGCGAGTCGCTGGCGCTGATCCCCTTCACTCACGCTAGCGAGGTTAAACAATGAAAAAAGCCGTCGCCATTCGGCACGTCAACTTTGAAAACCTGGGCATCCTCGGTTCCCTGCTGTCACTGCGCGGCTATCAGATCGATTATTACGATGCCGGCCGCGATGATATTCGTGCTATCAATAATGAAGAGACCGATCTGTTGGTGGTGCTCGGCGGGCCGATCAGCGCCGCTCAGCACTTTTCCGGCGAGCAGCGGTATGATTTTCTCGACCATGAATTCGCGCTGGTCAAACAGCGCCTGGCGCAGCGGCGGCCGACCCTCGGGGTTTGCCTCGGCGCGCAAGTGATCGCCCAGGCGCTGGGCGCTGAGGTTATTTCGCTCGGCGTGAAAGAGATAGGCTTCGCCCCGCTGACCACGCCGCCGGCGGAAGAGGAGTCGGTGCTGGCGCCGCTGGCCGACACGCCGGTACTGCACTGGCACGGGGATATGTTCATGATCCCGGACGGCGCCCGCTGCCTGGCCGGCACGGCGGTATGCCCGCATCAGGCCTTCGACTATCAGGGGTTCGCGCTCGGCCTGCAGTTCCATTTGGAGGCGGATTATCGCGATATCGAACGCTGGCTGATTGGCCATGCCTGCGAGCTGGAACTGGCCGGCATCGCGCCCCAGACCCTGCGCGACCAGGCCGCGCGCCACGGCGCGCAGCTGGAACAGCGCGCGCGGCAGGTGTTCGCGCGCTGGCTGGATAACAACGAACCAAGGAAGTAACTCATGCAACAGGCTTCACCTTTGCGGTCACCGTCTATTGACGTGATCAGCATTCAATCTCAGGTGGTCTACGGCAGCGTCGGCAACGGCATCGCCTACCGCGCTCTGCTGAAAAAGGGACTGGAGGCGCTGCAGGTGCCCAGCGTGCTGTTCGGCTGCCCGCCCTATTACGGCAAACCGCACGGCGGCGTCATCTCCGGCGATTGGTTCGGCGGTTTTCTCGACGACCTGATCGCCCGCGGCGTCATGAAGCGCACACGGGCGGTGATCGTCGGCTACCTGGGCGACGTGATGCAGTGCCATATTCTGGCCAACTGGCTGCAGCGGGTGCGCTCGCTCAATCCGCAGATAAAAATCTATATCGATCCGGTGATGGGCGATTACGGTGAAGGGATCTACGTGGATGAACGCATCGTCAACTGCTATCGCTCGCCGTTCCTGCGGCTGGCCAACGGCCTGACGCCGAACGGTTTCGAACTGGAGCAGCTGTGCGGCCGGCAACTGAGCAGCCGCGAGCAGACGCAACACGCCGCGCAGGCGCTGTTGAACGACACCACCGAATGGGTGTTGGTCACCAGCGCACCGGGCGTAGCGCAACACGAAGACGAAGTGGGATTGATGCTGGTCACCCGGCAGGAAACGCAGTGCTTTACTCATCCGAAGGTCAAATCGGCGGTCAAAGGCACCGGCGATTTGTTCACCGCGTTGCTGGTCAGCCATCTGCTGCAGGGCGCTGCGCTCGACGCGGCAGTGGTTGCCGCCGGCGATGAAGTGTGCGGCGTACTGGCCGAAGCGGCGCATTTCGGTTGGGAAGAGATCGGCAGCCTGCGGGCGCTTAACCCCTAAGGCCGCGGGCGAGTCAGAGGGGCAGCGCACTGCCCCTGATAACTATCAGCGTTTTTTCTTTTTGTTGAAATCCAGCTCGAAGGCGAACACGGCGCTCTGAATTTTGCGCTCCATCGCCAATCCGAGCTTAAGAAAGCGGCATGACAGGCGCGAGAAGTGCACCACCTGGTCGTTATCGTCGGTTTCCTGATCGTCGTTGACCACCACCAGCTCCATGTTGACCTTGAAGCTGCCGTAGCTGCCCAGATCCAGCTCCGCTTTCTTGAACTGCAAGCCTGGCTGGAAGAAATCCGGCAGCGGGCCGTCGAAGCGTAAACCGACGCCGCCGGCGGAGAGATCGTGGATCCGCAGCTCGTACGGCGTGCCGTCCGGGTATTCGCCGGTACAAAAGAATTGGCGCCAGTGCGGCGTAGTGATGCGGAATTGACGGCGACGCTGGATATAGACCAGCTCCTGCGGCAGCCGGGTCGAACAGGCCTGTACGCCCTGATGTTCGGTCAGCTCCGCCTGGGGGACGGAAAACTCGATTTTGGCGTCGTTGCTTTCAATCACGATGGTGCAAGCGCCGTCGATGGCGCTCGAGGCTTCCTCACCGCTGAACACGATATTGTCCGGCCCGACGCTCAATAACAGACTTTGAAACCGGTGCTGCTGATTTTCTACGCGCAGCGGCGTGCGTTGTTTGCAAATTTCTCGCAGAATCGCCAGAACTTCAAAACGCTCCCGTTTGATAAACAGTCCGTTATCGCTGTGCTCCACACGTGTCTCCTGACTTTTTTTCTAATGACGTCTTACGTATTCCTTACGGTTATCATCTCTGGGAATATTCCTAAAGTCAAATTTGCCAGCGTTGCCAGGCCTGCGGCAGCAGGCGCGCGAAACGTTTCGCCCATGCCTGTTGCCCACGTTCGTCAGCGACCAAATCCTGGCGAATTTCGATGCCGACGTAAGGCAAACCGCGGCGCTCCGCGTGCACCGGCAACGTGTAATCGGTGGCGTCCGTCATCGCATAAGGTTCGTTAATACCCACCTGCAGATCCCCCTCTTCACGCAGCAGTTCAGCCAACAGCAGCGCAAATTCCGGGTAGCGGTTAAACAGCAGCCCCACCTGCCAGGGGCGCGATTGGCCCTTGAACACCGGCGTGAAGCTGTGCATGGCGATCACCGCCGTCGGCAGTTCACGCAGTTGGCGTTGCCCCAGATGCTCGTCGATGGCGTGGTGATACGGCAAAAATACCTCGCGCTCACGCGCCAGCGCGTGTTCGGCGTCGATGCTGATATTGCCGGGGATGGGCGTCAGTTCAGACAAATGCGGGATCGAGCTGGCGATGCCGGGCGCCCGGTTGCAGTCGATCACCAACCGTGAGTAACGCTGATGAATCAGCGTGGCGTCCAGTTGGCGGCTCAGATGGCGCGATACGCCCAGCGCGCCGATATCCCAACCGATGTGGCGCTCGATCTCCCCCGGCGGTAAGCCGAGATCCCCGAGGGATTGCGGTATCGCCTTGCCGGCGTGATCGCACAGCAGCAAAAATGGCGCTTTGCCGCGCGGGGTTTCAACGGCGGCGGCGGGCGGTTCATCGGCGGACAATAACGGCGGGATAAACGAATGAGGCATGAAAGGCTCCGGCGGTGGAAAGCAAAACGTTTATCGTAGCGCTATCCCGTCGCCGGCCCCAAGGTCGTACTTAGATCAAAAAGGCATGAGTCAGACGCCGATCATGCCGTCTCGGCTTCCTGCGGCTGATGCACCGCAATATAACGTTGATAACGCGACGGCTTGAGCCGCGAGGTATCCACCAGCACCAGGCCGTCGATGCAGTTGTTGAAGGCCGGATCGGTGCCAAAGTCGATAAACTGCACCCCGCCCGGTTCGCACAGCTCGGTGTACTGTTTGTACAGCGTCGGGATCGAGCAGCCGATGTTGCTGAGCAGGCTCTTCAGCCGCACCAGATCTTCCTGGTAGTTATCCCCGGCAAACTGCGCCAGCACCTGCGGCAACGACGCCGGATAAGGACGACGCGACTGCGCGAAGGCGTGGTCCGGCGAGAAATAGAGCCGATAGAAGGCGATCAACAGATCCCGCGCCGCCAGCGGCATGCCGCCGGAAATGGATACCGGGCCGAACAGATAGCGGTACTGCGGGTATTTCGACAGATAGGCGCCGATGCCCAGCCACAAATAGTCCAGCCCGCGCTTGCCCCAATAGGCCGGCTGAATGAAGCTGCGCCCCAGTTCGATGCCCTGCGCCAGGATCGGTTCCATATCGCGATCATAGTGGAACAGGCTGTTGCTGTAGATGCTCTCCAGGCCCTTACGCGCGATTTGTTCGGCGGTGGGGATAAACCGATAGGCGCCGACGATCTCCAGCTCCTCTTCATCCCACAGCACCAGGTGATAATAATCGTCGTCGTAGCTGTCCAGATCGCGGCGGCGGCCGGATCCTTCCCCCACCGCGCGGAAAGCGATCTCGCGCAGGCGCCCCAGCTCGCGCAGGATCGGCGTGCGCGCTTCATCATGTCGGCGATAGAGATAGATGGTTTTGCCGTCCGGCGTCACCCCCAGTCTTTCGCAGTTCGCCAGCGCCTTTTTCAGCTCCAGACGCTCTTCCGGCAACGCGATCGGCGATTCGCTGGCGAACAGCCCCGGTTTGCCCTGGCCCAGGCGATACACGTGGCGGCGAAAGCGCTCCGCCAGATCCTTGGCGCTGGTGTGGCCGTCGTGCCAGTTGGCGAACGGCACGCGGCCGCCGATGCGGATCCTGATGCGCCCGCCCCGCTGCTGGAACATTTCACGCACCAGCAGCAGCGTCGACAGCGGACGATAGACCAGCGACGTAAAGTAGAACAGGTTGCTGTTGCGCGCGCTGATATGAATCGGCACGATCGGCGCGCGCGCCTTGGCGGCCAGACGCAGAAAACCGGTATGCCAGTGGCCGTCGCGGATGCCTTTCGGGCTCATGCGCGACACTTCGCCGGCCGGGAACAGGATCAGCGCGCCCTGATTGTCCAGCTGCTGCTGCATGCCTTCTATCTGTTTGCGGCTGGTTTTATAAGCGACGTTATCCACCGGCACGAACAGGTTGCGCAGCGGTTCGATGTAAGTCAGCAGTTGGCTGGCCACCACTTTCACATCCGGACGCACCGCCGCGACGGCGCGCAACAGCACCAGTCCGTCGAGCGAGCCGATCGGGTGATTGGCCACGAGCACCACCGGCCCCTGGCTGGGGATGTTTTCCAGATCGCCGTCCACCAGCTCGCAGCTGAGGTTAAAGTAGTCCACCACCTGCTCGATCAGATCGAGCCCTTTCAGGTGGGGATAGTCGGCGGCGAACTGTTTGAATTCTTTTTCGAAGAGAAGGGTTCTTAGCAGGCTGCGCTGCCAGGCAGGGGTATTGCGGTGTGGAAATGCATCTTGCAACAGAGAATCCAGGCTGAACATCGCGTTATCTCCTGACGTAGTCGCTGCAAACTTAAGCCAGAGCCATGACTCTGACATGTCAGTCACATGACAATAAAATGAATCCATCGACTATCAGGTATAGCAAAGTAATGGCGATTTGGGAGCGAAAGACGCATTTTCGCCCCCACTTCTCCTCACATCGGCGCCAGCAACGCTTCAATGCGGCGGTTCACCGCCTCACGCAGGCGCTATCGGCTGCAGATCCTCGCCGGGATGGGCCACGAACGGATCGCCGGAGGGAAACGCATGGCCGCTGTCGTTCACCCTCACCCGCTGCAATGCGGCGCTATTACACGCGCCGGCATAAAAAAACAGTGAAAGCCCGGCGGCTGCCGAATTATCGCTGCGGCTTTCGGCCTCGACGGACTGAATAATTAAATGCCGGGAATTGTCGACTGAAAAATAACGAATTTGCCGTTTTCACTTTGCGTTGACGCTGCTTTCGGTTGGCGCTCAAACGAAAGCAAAATCAAATATAACCAACTGATAGATATAGATATTTTAAAATTAATCGATTGCATTTCAGTGTTTCGTTTGCTGTAATTCGCCACGAACAACTGAAAGCGCTCCGGTCGGTATCGCTGCGGCTTATTAAGCCGCGGTCGGGCACGGCTACAGGTAAATCAGGAGTCTGCGTTAATGATCACTACCGCAAAACGCCGGGAATTAATTATCGACCCGCTGTGCCGCGAAGGCGCGTCGCGCGTGGAACCGCTCAGCCAGCTGCTTTCGGTCTCCAGCGTCACCATCCACATCAATCGCGACGTCAAACACACCCTCGCCGACGCCAGCAAATTCGGCCGCACAAGTTTTTGCACGATCGCGACATCGGCCAGATCCACCGCCTGGTCACCGACAGCCGCATTCCGGAACACTGTCTGCAGGCGCTGCACCCTTTAGGGATCGACGTGATTATCGCCGACCGTTAACCGAGGATTTTTAAGGAGCTGTCATCATGAACGCGTATTTCTCTTACGAGGCGAATTGGCTGAAGCAGCGCAACGCCTGGCACACCGCCGCAGAAATTTGGCAACAGCCGGATCTGTGGGCGGCGCTGCACCGGCAGCTGCAGGATCAACAGGCGCAATGGCAGCCGTTTCTGGCGCCGCTGCTGGTCAATCCGCGCCTGCAGATCGTGCTGTGCGGCGCCGGCAGCTCGGCGTTCGCCGGCCGCGCCCTGGCCCCCTGGCTGCGCGAACGCACCGGCCGCGACGTGGTGGCCTACGGCACTACCGATATCGTCGCCAACCCGCTGCAGTATCTCGACCCTGAGCGGCCGACGCTGCTGGTCTCCTTCGCCCGCTCGGGCAACAGCCCGGAGAGCGTGGCGACGGTGGAGCTGGCCGACCAACTGCTGCCGGAAAGCTACCACCTGATGCTGGTGTGCAACCCGGACAGCAAGCTGGCGCAGTATGCACATCAGCGCGACAACGTCTGTTCGCTGGTGATGCCGCAAGGTTCTAACGATCAGAGCTTCGCCATGACCTCCAGCTTCAGCTGCATGATGCTGAGCGCCGCGCTGCTGCTCGGCCCCCTGTCGCTCGAGGCCGCCCAGGCGCCGCTGCACGCCATGGTGCAGCGCTGCCGCGCACTGCGAGAAACGCTGCAGCCGCAGGTGAAGGCGCTGGCCGCCGGCGGCTTCCGCCGCTACATCACCCTTGGCGGCAGCTGCTTTACCGGCCTTGCCGAAGAGGCCTCGCTCAAGATGCTGGAGCTGACCGCCGGGCGCATCGTTACGCGCTACGACTCGCCGCTCGGCCTGCGTCATGGTCCGAAATTCATGGTCGACGGCCAGACGCTGGTGGTGTTGATGTTCTCGCGCGACGACTACGCCCGCCAGTATGACCGCGATCTGTGGAACGAGCTGCAGCGCGATGGGCAGGCGATGCAGCTGGTCGGATTGACCGGCGGGCGCCAACCCCTCGCCGATACCCTGCTGCATATGCACGATGCGGCAGACGATATCTGGCTGCTGTTCCCGTATCTGCTGTTCACCCAGATGCTGGCCTTCGAGAGTTCGCTGGCGCTGGGGCTGACCCCGGATAACCCCTGCCCGACCGGCGAGGTTAACCGGGTGGTGAAAGGCGTGACGATTTACCGTTTTCCTTCCCCCGTGCAGTAAGGAGATCCCATGTATCTGATAGCCAACCGAGACATGCTGCTCAAGGCGCAGCGCCAGGGTTACGCCGTTCCGGCGTTTAACGTTCACAATCTGGAAACCGTGCAGGTGGTGGCGGAGACCGCCGCCGAGCTGCGCTCGCCGGTGATCATGGCCGGCACGCCCGGCACCTTCAGCTATGCCGGCACCGACTACCTGATCGGTATATGTCAGGCGGCCGCGCACCGCTACGATCTGCCGCTGGCGCTGCATCTGGATCATCACGAAGAGCTCGATGACATCGAGCACAAGGTGAAAAGCGGCATCCGCTCGGTCATGATCGACGGCTCCCATTTGCCGTTCGAGCAGAATATCGCCAAGGTGGCCGCCGCAGTGGCCCTGTGCCATCGCTACGGCGCCAGCGTGGAAGCGGAGCTGGGCCGCCTGGGCGGGCAAGAGGACGATCTGATCGTCGATACGGCGGACAGCTTCTATACCGACCCGGTGGCGGCACGCGAGTTTGTCGCCGCCACCGGCATCGATTCGCTGGCGGTGGCGATCGGTTCCGCCCACGGCCTGTATCACGGCGAACCGAAGCTGGACTTCGAACGCCTGGCGCTGATCCGCGAACAGGTGGACGTGCCGTTGGTGCTGCACGGCGCCTCCGGCATTCCGGAAGTGATGGTCAAGCGCGCGATCTCGCTCGGCGTTTGCAAGGTCAACGTCGCCACCGAATTGAAAATCGCCTTCGCCGATGCGGTAAAAAGCTACTTTTCACAGCACCCGGATGCCAACGATCCGCGCAAATACATCGTCCCCGGCAAGCTGGCGATGAAAGAAGTGGTGGCGGAAAAGATCCGCATCTGCGGCAGCAGCGGCATGCTGTAACCCCACGCCCGCCCCCGGTTTCAGTGGCTGCACCACGGGGGCGAAAACATCCCGCCATTTTCCGCTTTCCTGAGAGAACGATCACAGCCTGTTATCCCGCCCGCGCCTGAAACCATTAACCGGTCTTCACTATGATCCAAATCATGGTTTTACTCATCCTACCTCTCTATTATCAAATTCATTGAATGCAGGCAGTAGGATTTTTGCCCATTCGTTTTTATTTCGCCAAGCGAAATAGCTTATTTGATGAAAACAAGCGCGCTTGTTTTTTAATTGGCAGTGTTTTTACTCTGAAAGGAACAGCGTATGAACCATTACTTAGCTGTATTAAGCGCATTGGTCATTCTGCCCTTCGCTCTGCAAGCAAAACCGCTTTCCGGCAGCCAGGTCGCCTCTGGCGTCGTACGCTTCACCGGCGCCATTACCACGCCTGCATGCACCGTCAAACATCAGGATGAAAAGCTTATCTCCAGCTGCTTCGGTAAAGTGACGGAATATCAGAACGGGTATATATCCTCTTCGTTAAAAGCGATGCCAAAAGAATTAGTTTCTGCCGTCAGCAGTGAGATGGTGAATAACGATCCCCATTTAAAACGCGTGACCATCAGCTATAAGTAACCACAAAGCGTT
This sequence comes from Serratia sp. CY37869, assembly GCF_052168895.1. Classification (NCBI taxonomy): domain Bacteria; kingdom Pseudomonadati; phylum Pseudomonadota; class Gammaproteobacteria; order Enterobacterales; family Yersiniaceae; genus Serratia; species Serratia sp. CY37869. Next base: position 1,386,903 of record NZ_JBJNLU010000001.1, on the reverse strand, counting down.
ACTGCCTGCTGAAATAATAAACAAGACACAACTTGTCTTGATGACTTATAAATTTATTTTATAAATTTATCACACAATAACTCCCCGACTTACCGTAAGCCGGCTATTCGGGCGACCCTGCGGTCGCCCATCAGCATGTCCGAAATCCGCCATCGCTCCCTTGCGTTTCATGCGATAATCGCCCTACCAAACCGAGGAGTGATCCAGATGCAGACTTTTTTGATTGATCGTACCGCCACGCCGGTGGGAGAACTGGTGCTGATTGCCGATGAACAGGGGCGCCTGCGGGCGATTGACTGGACCGATCACGAAGCGCGCCTGATGAAGCTGCTGAATACCCACTACCGCGCCGATCGGTTCACCCTGCGCGAACAGCGCGATCCCAGCGGGCTGACCGACGCCATGCAGCGCTATTTCGCCGGTGAACTGAGCATTATCGATCGGTTGCCGGTGATGACCGCCGGCACCGAGTTCCAACGCACCGTCTGGCAACAGCTGCGCCAAATCCCCTGCGGCGAGATCCTGACCTACGGCCAGCTCGCGCAACGCATCGGCCGTCCGACCGCCTCGCGCGCGGTCGGCATGGCCAACGGTTCAAATCCGATCAGCATCGTCGTGCCCTGCCACCGAGTGATCGGTTCGCAAGGCGCACTGACCGGCTATGCCGGTGGCGTACAGCGCAAACAATGGCTGCTGCAGCACGAAGGCTACCTGCCTAAAAGCCTGCTGTAGCCGCGCCAGGCGATTATCCGGCGCCATTGTTTGGCGACGCTTAATAAAGCCCATTGCTCAACGCCACGCTCGCAGGCCGCTGGGCCCTATGAATAACTTGTGTGAATAAAACGCATAAGTCACAAATAATACTCATAACTTCAGTCCCCTACAGAATAATCGGCGGCATGTGTGCGTAAAATTCGCACACAATGCCCCTATTCAGACTAATGCTACCCTTATCAGCTGCGGCAAAAGATGTTAAAATTGACTCATATCAATTATTGAATGAGCGTAATCTATGATCCCGGAAAAACGCGTGATTCGTCGTATCCAGTCTGGTGGTTGTGCGATCCATTGCCAGGACTGCAGCATCAGCCAGCTGTGCATTCCTTTCACCCTTAATGCCCACGAGCTGGATCAGCTCGACAACATTATCGAGAGGAAAAAGCCTATTCAGAAAGGCCAGACCCTGTTCAAGGCCGGCGACGAGCTGAAATCGCTGTACGCGATCCGTTCCGGGACCATCAAGAGCTACACCATCACCGAGCAAGGCGACGAGCAGATCACCGGCTTCCACCTGGCGGGTGACCTGGTGGGCTTTGACGCCATCGGTGGCCTGAAGCACCCAAGCTTCGCCCAGGCGCTGGAAACCTCGATGGTGTGCGAAATTCCGTTCGAGACCCTCGACGATCTGTCCGGCAAAATGCCAAACCTGCGTCAGCAGATCATGCGGTTGATGAGCGGCGAGATCAAAGGCGACCAGGACATGATCCTGCTGTTGTCGAAGAAAAACGCCGAAGAGCGCCTGGCGGCGTTCGTTTACAACCTGTCGCGCCGCTTTGCGGAGCGCGGTTTCTCTCCGCGCGAGTTCCGTTTGACCATGACCCGCGGCGATATCGGCAACTATCTCGGCCTGACGGTGGAAACCATCAGCCGGCTGCTGGGCCGCTTCCAGAAAAGCGAAATCCTCAGCGTGAAAGGCAAATACATCACCATCGAAAACGCCGACGCTCTGTCGGTGCTGGCCGGTACGCCGCGTATCAACGTGACCGTCAACGCCTGATTCTCCTGCCGGATCACCATTTCCCCGAAATTGTTGATCCGGCACGCTTCTGTTGTTGTTCTGTTTTTCAATGTTGGGTTACTCTGTAAATTAACAGACTGTTGATTTCAGCTGTAAGGAGGCCCTATGGCGAAGTATCAGAATCTTCTGGTGGCTATTGACCCCAATCAGGACGATCAGCCGGCATTGCGCCGCGCCGTGTACCTGGTAAAACGGAACGGCGGGCGCATCAAGGCCTTCCTGCCCATCTATGACTTCTCTTACGAAATGACGACCCTGCTCTCCCCGGATGAAAGAACGGCGATGCGGCAAGGTGTGATCAGCCAACGCGCCGCCTGGATCAACGAGCAGTGCCGCTTCTATCTCAACGACGGCGTGCCGATCGAAATCAAAGTGGTCTGGCATAACCGCCCCTTCGAAGCCATCATTCAGGAAGTGCTTTCCGGCCAACATGACCTGCTGCTGAAAATGGCGCACCAACACGACCGGTTGGAGTCGGTGATCTTTACCCCCACCGACTGGCACCTGCTGCGCAAATGCCCTTGCCCGGTGTGGATGGTGAAAGACCAGCCCTGGCCGGAAGGCGGCAAGGCGCTGGTGGCGGTCAATCTGGCCAGCGAAGAACCCTATCACGACCCGCTCAATATCAAACTGGTGCAAGAAACCGTCGAACTGGCGCAAAACGTCAACCAGACCGAGGTTCACCTGGTCGGCGCCTATCCCGTTACCCCGATCAACATCGCCATCGAATTGCCCGACTTCGACCCGAGCGTCTACAACGACGCCATTCGCGGCCAGCATCTGATCGCCATGAAGGCGCTGCGGCAAAAATTCTGCATTAAGGAAGAGTTCACCCACGTGGAAAAAGGCCTGCAGGAAGAGGTGATCCCCGATTTGGCCGAACACCTGCAGGCCGGCGTGGTGGTGCTGGGCACCCTGGGCCGCACCGGTATTTCAGCCGCCTTTATCGGCAACACGGCGGAACATGTGATCGATCATCTGAAATGCGACCTGCTGGTGATTAAACCGGAAAACTTCAACTGCCCGATCGAGGCGGATGAAGACGACGAACACGACGACGAAGATTAGGCTTCGCACATAAAGAAACGGGCCGCTGAAAAGCGGCCCGTTTTTCTTTGGTTGCCCAATTTTACTTCTGCAACGCCCGCAAAATCGCTTCCACGCTGTCTTTGGCGTCGCCGAACAGCATTTGGGTGTTCTCCTTGAAGAACAGCGGGTTCTGCACGCCGGCGTAGCCGGTGTTCATCGACCGTTTGAACGCGATCACGTTCTGCGCTTTCCACACTTCCAATACCGGCATGCCGGCGATCGGGCTGCGCGGATCTTCCAGCGCCGCCGGGTTCACCGTATCGTTGGCGCCGATCACCAGCACGGTGTCGGTATCCGGGAAATCGTCGTTGATTTCATCCATCTCCAGCACCACGTCGTACGGCACCTTCGCCTCTGCCAGCAGCACGTTCATGTGGCCCGGCAAGCGCCCCGCGACCGGGTGAATGCCGAAGCGCACCTTCACGCCGCGCGCCCGCAGTTTTTCGGTGATTTCCGCCACCGGATACTGCGCCTGCGCCACCGCCATGCCGTAGCCCGGGGTGATGATCACCGAGGTGGAGTTTTTCAACTGCTCGGCCACCTCTTCCGCCGTGGTTTCACGGTATTCGCCCATCTCTTCGGCATCGCCGGTGGATGAACCGTCGCTGCCGAAACCGCCGGCGATCACGCTGATAAACGAGCGGTTCATCGCCTTGCACATGATGTAAGACAGGATCGCCCCCGAAGAGCCCACCAGCGCGCCGGTGACGATCAGCAGATCGTTGCTCAGCATGAAGCCCGCCGCGGCCGCCGCCCACCCCGAGTAGGAGTTGAGCATCGACACCACCACCGGCATGTCGGCGCCGCCGATCGAGGCGACCAGATGCCAGCCGAACGCCAGCGCGATCGCCGTCATCAGCAGCAGCGTCACCACCTGCCAGCCCACGCTGTCGGTGCGCACGAACGCCACCAGCAGCAGGAACGAGATCACCAGCGCCGCCAGGTTCAGCTTGTGGCGATTCGGCAGCATCAACGGCTTGGAAGAAATGATGCCGCGCAGTTTGCCGAAGGCGACGATCGACCCGGTGAAGGTCACCGCACCGATAAAGATGCCGAGGAACACTTCGGTCAGATGGATATTCGCCATCACCGGTTCCATCGGCGCACCGTGATCCAGATAGCTGTTGAAACCGACCAGCACCGCGGCCAGGCCAACGAAGCTGTGCAGCACCGCCACCAGCTCCGGCATTTCGGTCATCTCGACCTTCTTCGCCAGATAGACGCCGATCGAGCCGCCGATGATCATGGCGATGATGATCCAGCCGACGTTGCCGGAATCCGGCCCCAGAATGGTCGCGATCAGCGCTATCGCCATGCCGGCGACGCCGAACAGGTTGCCCTGCTTCGACGTTTCATGACGCGACAGGCCCGCCAGGCTGAAAATAAACAAAATAGCGGCAACAATGTATGCAGCTGTAACCAATCCTCCAGACATTTGTTACCCCTTAGTTCTTGCGGAACATCTTCAGCATGCGCTGAGTGACGGTGAACCCACCGAAAATATTGATGCTGGCGATCAGCACGGCGATAAAGGAGAGGAAACTCACCCAGCCGCCGTGGCCAATTTGCAGCAGCGCACCGACCACGATAATCCCTGAGATCGCGTTGGTGACCGACATCAACGGGGTATGCAGCGCATGGCTGACGTTCCAGACCACGTAGTACCCGACCACGCAGGCCAGCGCGAACACGGTAAAGTGCGACAGGAACTCTTTCGGGGCTGCGTCCGCCAGCCAGCCGAACAGCAGGATCGCCAGAGCCATCAGGCCGTACTTCAGCCACGGCGAGGTCGGCTTGGCTTCAGGTTTGGCGACCGGTGCGGCGGCGGGCGCCGCTTTCGGCTGGGCGGAAACCTGGATCGGCGGCGCCGGCCAGGTGATTTCACCGCTGCGCACCACGGTAACGCCGCGGATCACCGTATCGTCGAAATCGATATCGATCTCGCCGTTCTTCTCTTTCGACAGCAGCTTCAGCAGGTTGACCAGGTTGGTGCCGTACAGCTGCGAAGATTGTGTCGGCAAGCGGCTCGGCAGATCGGTATAGCCGATGATTTTCACGCCGTTGTCGGTCACGGTAATGGTGTCGGCCACGGTCAGTTCGCAGTTGCCGCCAGTTTGCGCCGCCAGATCGACGATCACGCTGCCCGGCTTCATCGACGCCACCATCTCTTTGGTGATCAGCTTCGGCGCCGGTTTACCCGGGATCAGCGCGGTGGTGACGATGATGTCAACCTCCGCCGCCTGTGCGGCGAACAGCGCCATCTCTGCCTTGATAAAGGCTTCGGACATCACTTTGGCGTAACCGTCGCCGCTGCCCGCTTCCTCTTCAAAATCCAGCTCGAGGAATTCCGCGCCCATGCTCTGCACCTGCTCTTTCACTTCCGGGCGGGTGTCGAAGGCGCGCACGATGGCGCCGAGGCTGCCCGCAGCGCCGATCGCCGCCAGGCCGGCCACGCCGGCGCCGATGATCATCACCTTGGCCGGCGGCACTTTGCCGGCGGCGGTGATCTGGCCGGTGAAGAAGCGGCCGAACTCATGCGCCGCCTCGACGATGGCGCGGTAGCCGGCGATGTTGGCCATCGAGCTCAGCGCATCCATCGACTGGGCGCGCGAGATGCGCGGCACCGAGTCCATCGCCAGCGCGGTGACGTTGCGCGCCGCCAGCTTGGCCATCAGCTCGGGGTTTTGCGCCGGCCAGATAAAGCTGACCAGCGTGCTGCCTTCGCGCATCAAGGCGATCTCGTCGTCTTGCGGCGCGTTGACTTTCAGGATCAGATCCGACTGCCACACGTCGTTTTCGTCGACCAGCGCCGCGCCGGCGGCTTCGTAGGCGACGTCGTCAAAACTGGCCAGTTTGCCCGCCCCGCGTTCAATCGCGACGGTAAAACCCAGCTTCAGCAGTTGTTCCACCGTTTTCGGCGTGGCTGCGACCCGGGCTTCATTGGCCAACCGCTCTCTTGGTACACCAATACGCATAATGTTCCCTTCTCACCTGTCTTGGATGATGTTTATTATTTTCCTGCCCATAGAACGGCGCCATCGGCGAGCGAGGCGTCAACTTGCCCGCACTGATTTCAGACGCCAACTATAACCTACTGAAAATAAGGTCGATGATCCATAATTGCTTACGCATTCAGCCCTGTTTTTACATAAAAACGCCGGGCGCGATATGACAAATCGCAATTTACAGTGAAAAAATGCATACAGAACAGCACATTCTGCATGGTTAGAGGTTTGCGCCCGGCGTAACGATTTATCGCCATGCGGGGCGGATAAGCATAAAAGTTATCATTTTGTGAATAATTAACACTAATGACACCAAAGCCTTTATTATGGAAACTTATGGCGGCGGCGCCATCCGTGCGACCCGCGTCACCGTCAAGGATTTGTCGCACGGGATAACATAAAATGCTGAGACAGTTTTCAGAATTACATGTAATAATCGACGGCTGAATTACACTTAAACAGTTCAGTACGTTATAAACGTTAATGCGCTAGGCGAAAGGATTTTTTATGAAGCTGAAGACCACGATCATCGCGTCAGCCTTGTTATCACTCACCGCGCTGTCCGCTCATGCGGCGCAAGAGTTAACTCCTGAGAAAGCAGCGGCGCTGAAGCCGTTTGATCGCATCACGATTACCGGCCGCTTCAATGCGATCAATGAAGCCGTCGACGCCGTATCCCGCCGTGCAGACAAACTGGGTGCCGATTCCTTCTATATCCAGGACAGCAACAACAGCAACAACGGCGGCAACTGGCGCGTCACCGCAGACCTTTATCATAAAGATGCGCCAGAAGTGAGCAAAACACCAAAATACCGCGTATTTAACGGCGTGAATGAACTGCCTAAAGAGGAAGCCTACCTGCTGGAGCCTTACGATACCGTGAGCGTCAGCGGTTTCTACCGCAGCCAGCCGGACATTAACGACGCCATCTCCAAAGAAGCGCAGAAAAAAGGCGCCGCCTCATTCTTCATCGTGCGCCAGGTTGACGCCAACTCCGGCGGCAACCAGTTCGTCACCGCCTACATCTATAAGGCCGATGCGCCGAAACGCCGCGTGCAGAGCCCGGACGCCATACCGGCCGATTCTGACGCCGGCCGCGCCGCGCTGGCCGCCGGCGGCGCCGCAGCCGCGAAAGTCGAAATTCCTGGCGTCGCGTCTTCCGGTTCACCAAGCCGCGAAGTGGGCCGTTTCTTCGAAACCCAGTCCTCTACCGGCCAACGCTATACCGTCACGCTGCCTAACGGCACCAAGATTCAGGAAGTGAACAACGTGACCGCCGCGCAGATGGTGCCATTCGATTCCGTCACCTTCACCGGCCACTTCAACAGCATGACCGACGTGTCCACCGAAGTGGCGAAACGCGCGGCCGAGAAAGGCGCCAAGTACTACCACGTCACTCGCCAGTGGCAGAACAAGAGCGGCGGCAACCTGACCGTCAGCGCCGATCTGTTCAAATAAAACCCGCTTTTCGGTTTACCATCGGGCAGCCCTTGAGCTGCCCGTTTTTATTGCCGCTCTTTTCGCCGCTCGTTGAATAGTTTTTTGTAAATTCCGCATATTCAATCATTGCATCTCTAATCATCCCTCCGTAGAATTTGCGCCAATTTTTAGGGCTATTGTCTATTAGCGCAATGGTTGTTAACACATTGTTGCCGCCAAGCAGTTCCCTTCCAGTTGTTTATTCTGCGTTCAGGATCCGTCATTGGAAAAAAAACTCGGTCTTACCGCGCTAACCGCTTTGGTGCTCAGCTCGATGCTGGGCGCCGGCGTGTTCAGTCTGCCGCAAAACATGGCGCAGGTCGCCAGCCCCGCCGCGCTGCTGCTGGGTTGGGGGATCACCGGCGTCGGCATTCTGTTTTTGGCGTTTGCCATGCTGTTGCTTACGCGTCTGCGCCCGGATCTGGACGGCGGCATCTTCACCTACGCCAAAGAGGGATTCGGCGAGCTGATGGGCTTCTGCTCTGCCTGGGGTTACTGGCTGTGCGCCGTAATCGCCAACGTCTCGTATCTGGTGATCGTGTTCGCGGCATTGAGCATTTTCACCGATCGCGGCGGCAACGTTATTCTCGGTGACGGCAATACCTGGCAGGCGCTGATCGCCGAATCCGCCCTGCTGTGGATCGTGCACGCGCTGGTGCTGCGCGGCGTGCAAACCGCCGCCAGCATCAATCTTGCGGCCACTCTCGCCAAGCTGCTGCCGCTGGGGATGTTCGCCGTTCTGGCGGCGATCGCCTTTAAAATGGACGTGTTCACGCTGGACTTCCAGGGGATCGCCCTCGGCAAGCCGGTATGGGAACAGGTCAAGGACACCATGCTGATCACCCTGTGGGTGTTTATCGGCGTGGAAGGCGCCGTGGTGGTTTCCGCGCGCGCGCGCAATAAGAAGGACGTGGGCCGCGCGACCATGTTGGCAGTACTGTCGGCGCTGGCGGTGTATCTGATGGTCACCTTGCTGTCGCTGGGCGTGGTGCCGCGCAGCGAACTGGCCGACATGCGCAACCCGTCGATGGCAGTGCTGATGGTGGAACTGATTGGCCCGTGGGGAGACGTGATCATCGCCGCCGGTCTTATCATTTCCGTGTGCGGCGCCTACCTCAGCTGGACCATCATGGCGGCGGAAGTCCCCCTGCTGGCCGCACAGCACGGCGCATTTCCACGCGTGTTCGGCAAACAGAACCGCCATCACGCCCCATCGTCTTCGCTGTGGCTGACCAACATCGCGGTGCAGCTGGCGTTGGTGCTGATCTGGTTGACCGGCAGCAACTACAACTCGCTGTTGACCATCGCGTCGGAAATGATCCTGGTGCCTTACTTCCTGGTCGGCGCATTTCTGTTCAAGGTGGCTTACCGTCGCCGCGACAAGCGCCTGATCTTCGCCGCCACCGGCGCCTGCGTCTATGGTTTATGGCTGCTGTACGCTTCCGGGCTGATGCACTTGCTGATGTCGGTGCTGCTGTATGCGCCGGGCCTGTTGGTGTTCATGTACGCCCGCCGCGGCCATCAGGATATCAATCTGCTGAATCGCCTGGAAAAAGGCAGCATCTTACTGCTGCTGGTGGCCACGCTACCCGCCGGCTGGTTTATGCTGCACTAAAGTGTCCCGTCAATGCGGCTGCCCGTCAGCCGCATTTTGCTTCCTCTTTTTCCCCTGCTACCGCGTTCCCCCCCCTTTGCACAGTCAGCCATGCGTCTCGCTTGCGATCTCAAATGCAATTAATTATCATTATCATTTATTGATTAGTGGTAAGACGCGAGTGCCCCTGGCGAGAGGCGTCAGGCGGCGGATGAAGACAGGCTGAAAATGGAAGGCATTTCATGGCTGAGAAACTGCTGCACGCATTACCTTTGTTTACCGCCTGGGAGGCGCTGATCGCCGAGGGCAACATGGCGTTTAATCAGCGGCACGATCGCCAAGCGATGGCGCGCTATCAACAGGCGCTGGAGGGGGCTCAGGCGATCATCGCCGAGAAGCCCTGGCTGAATGCGGACTATACCGCCAGATTTGAAGCGCTGAATATTTTCGAGTCTGCCCTTGCCGCGCTGATCGTCACGTTCAACAACATTACCCATCTGCGCCTGCGGCAGAAGCCTCTGCGCGGCGTCGAGCTGCATGTTCATCAGGCCCGAGTCGCTATCGAGCAACTGTTGGACGATACGTCGCTGTGCGAACAGATGCAGCAGATCGCCGAACGGCACCTGCTGCGCTTCAGGATTGAAACCCTGCACTTGCTGCGCGAATACCGGTTGCCGGAAACCAGCGTCTGCGCGCCGGCGGCCAACGCTTCCGCTACCTTGCATTAAAAGTGACACACCAATCTGAGGGCCATCTGTAATGAATGAATTGAATGACGAGATGAAGAAGATGCTGGCTAAACAGCTGCCTGTGCAGGCGACCAGCAGCCCGAACGGCGTTCCCGATATCGGCCCCAAGCGCTCTTTGCGCCTCTATGATGACCGTACGCTGATTTACAACGAAAATACCGGTGGCCAAACGCTGAAAAACATCAAGGCCGGCTCGAAAATGGCCGTTGTGGTCATCGATCGCGAGGCGCTGGACGGTTACCGCTTCGTTGGCACGCCCGAACTGTTTCTGGCGGGCAAGCCGTTTGACGATGCGTTGACGTTTGCGGAAAAAAACGGAATGAAGCCGCCGAAGTACGCGGTGTTAATTCATATAGACAGTATTTATACCCTGCGCTCCGGCCCGAATGCCGGGACCCAGCTCTAGACGCCGGCCGTCATGCGGCGTGAGACATCACGTTCATGGTTAGGCCATCGCGACGAGTCAATTGCCTAACCATGAACGGGCGGCCGGGTTGATGCCCGGTCAGCTTTTGGGAGGGATCGCGACGGTCATGCGTTCACCCACCAGAGTAATCGCAATGCCTTCCGCACACTCTTTCTGAATGGCCGCCAGTTGTTGAGCCTCCAGCGCATAAGGCAACTGAATATCAAACACCGCCAGGCCCTGCTGCTGCGCCAGGTCAATCAGGCGCACGATGTTGGTTTCATCGCTGACCTGCGTCGACACCACCTGCAGCGCCAACTCTTTTAACTGCTCTTTGCGCGTTTGCGAGGTGGTCACGCGCGATTTCAACACCATGCCGAAGATCGGCATCACACCATAAATAGCATCAACAAAGCGCCAGTGCTTCCTGCACGATGCGGACAGAAAATCCATATAGTCGAAACAGATTTTCTCACTGCGCGCGATGGATGCAAGGTGATTGCTGTTCATCCCCTCATTCCTCTCATGGCCAGTGTTAACCCGTGGTCTTTCAAGCCGCCGCCGGGGGCAACCTGAAATGCATTGGGGATCTTATATCCAGAAATGGATAATCATGCGAAGCTTTAACGACTTTCCGCCGTATGATGGCATAATTCCCCTATTGTTTGCCAGTCTGTCCAGGAGCTTTAATCAATGGAACACCACAACTCCGCCCCGGTGCTGATTACCGGCGGCGCACGGCGCATAGGGCTGGCGCTCGCCAGAGCGTTTCTCCAGCGCGGCGTTCCGGTCATCATCGCCTACCGCAGCGAATATCCGGCGATGGCCGAGTTGAAAGCCTTGGGCGCCTGCTGCATTCAGGGCGATTTTTCCACCCATGAAGGCATTTATCGTTTCGCCGATCAGGTGCGGCAGGCCGCGCCCAAGCTGCGCGCGGTGATCCACAACGCCAGCGCCTGGCAGGCGGAGTCACCGGAGGTGCCGCCGGAACAGGTCATGGCGGCGATGCTGCAAATTCACGTCTACACGCCCTATTTGCTCAATCAACTGCTCGAGTCCTGCCTGACCGGCCAGGGCCAGGCCGGCGCCGACATTATCCATCTGACCGACTATGTGGTGGAAAAAGGCAGCGACAAGCATATCGCCTACGCCGCCAGCAAAGCCGCGCTGGACAACATGACCCGGTCGTTCGCCCGCAAATTGGCGCCCGAAGTCAAAGTCAACGCCATCGCGCCGGCGCTGATCATCTTCAATCCGGGCGACGACGAAGCTTATCGTCGGCAGGCGCTGGCGAAGTCGCTGATGAAGGTCGCGCCGGGCGAGAGCGAAGTGGTCAATCTGGTGAACTACCTGCTGGAGAGCCGCTACGTCACCGGCCGCACCCACGGCGTCGACGGCGGGCGGCCGCTGCGCTGACGCAAAGATCCGCTTGGCGCAAGCTCGCGGGCCGCGCTATGCTGAAATCCGCTTTTCTTATTAAAACACGGGCATATGCATAAAATTGTTTTTGTGGAAGACGATCCTGAAGTCGGCAAACTGATCGCCGCCTATCTGGGCAAACACGATATCGAGGTGCTGATCGAACCGCGCGGCGACAGCGCGCAAGCGCGGATCGAGCGCGAGCAACCCGATCTGGTGCTGCTGGACATCATGCTGCCCGGCAAAGACGGCATGACGCTGTGCCGCGATCTGCGCCCCACCTTCCCCGGCCCGATCGTGCTGCTGACCTCGCTCGACAGCGACATGAACCATATCCTGTCGCTGGAGATGGGCGCCAACGACTATATCCTGAAAACCACGCCGCCGGCGGTGTTGCTGGCGCGCCTGCGTTTGCATCTGCGTCAACACAGCCAGCAGCCGAAAGAAGAGTCGGTTCAGCCGCTTACTCAGCATAACGCGCTGCATTTCGGGCTGCTGTGCATCGATCCGGTCAACCGTCAGGTTACGCTGGGCGAGGAAACCATCACCCTGTCCACCTCGGATTTCGATCTGCTGTGGGAGCTGGCGACCCACGCCGGGCAGATCATGGATCGCGAGGCGCTGCTGCAAAACCTGCGCGGCGTGAGCTACGACGGCATGGACCGCAGCATCGACGTGGCGATCTCCCGCCTGCGCCGCAAACTGTACGACAACGCGCTGGAGCCTTTCCGTATCAAGACGGTGCGCAACAAGGGCTATCTGTTCGCCCCTAACGCCTGGGCATCGGTGCAACAATGAGAAAACTTTTCGTCCAGTTCTTCCTGTTGCTGTTCGTCTGTTTTCTGGTGATGGCGATGCTGGTCGGCCTGGTGTACAAGGTGACAGCCGAGCGCGCCGGCCGCCAGTCGATGGACGATTTGATGAAAAGCTCGCTGTACCTGATGCGCAGCGAGCTGCGCGAAATCCCGCTGAAGGACTGGAACAAGACTATCGCCACGCTGGATCTCAATCTGTCGTTCAAGCTTCATATCGAACCGCTCGGCAAACAGGAACTGAGCGAGGATCTGAAAAAGCGGCTGCGGCTGGGTGAAATCATCGCCCTCGACGATCAGTACACCTTTATGCAACGCATTCCGCGCAGCCACTATGTGTTGGTGGTCGGCCCCATTCCTTATCTGTTCTATCTGCACCAGATGCGTCTGCTGGATCTGGTGTTGCTGGTGTTTATCGGCATGTCGCTGGCGCTGCCGGTGTTTCTGTGGATGCGGCCGCACTGGCAAGACCTGCTCAAACTGGAAAACGCCGCCCAGCGGCTCGGCGCCGGGCATCTGGATGAACGCACCCACTTCGATCCCACTTCCAGCCTGAGCCGGCTCGGCGTGGCGTTCAACCAGATGGCCGACAACGTCAACACCCTGATCGCCAGCAAGAAACAGCTGATCGACGGCATCGCCCACGAGCTGCGCACGCCGCTGGTGCGCCTGCGTTATCGGCTCGAGATGAGCGATAACCTGTCCGAAGGCGAGCAGCAGGCGCTGAACCGCGATATCGGCCAACTGGAGTCGCTGATCGACGAGCTGCTGACCTATGCCCGCCTGGATCGGCCGCAGGTTGCGCTAAACATTGAACCCATCGATCTGCCAAAGTGGCTGGAGGACAAGGTCGATGATATCCGCCTTATCCATCAGGAACGCGACATCCAGCTCGACATCCCGCACGTCGGCGACTTCGGCGGCGTCGATCTGCGCCTGATGGAGCGCGTGCTCGATAACCTGGTCAACAACGCGCTGCGCTATTCCGAGCAGCGCCTGCGCGTTGGGTTGTGGTTCGACGGCGATCTCGCCTGTTTGCAGGTCGAGGACGACGGGCCGGGTATCCCGCCGGAAGAGCGCGAGCGGGTGTTCGAGCCTTTCGTTCGCCTCGATCCCAGCCGCGATCGCGCCACCGGCGGCTGCGGGCTGGGGCTGGCCATCGTCCATTCCATCGCCGTCGCCTACCAGGGACAGGTGTTCGTCGAAGGCAGTTCGCTCGGCGGCGCCAGCTTCCGTTTCTGCTGGCCGGTGAAGCCGACATTCAGTTTAAAAGCCGATCTGGCGTAATACCGCCGGACCCTTCTCATTGGAGCCGAATAATAATGACATCTGCACCTTCCAACACATCTGCTTACGATCACCTGCGCGCGCTTTTTAGCCGGCTGTCGCGTTTCGGCCACCTGTCCGCCATCGCCGGTTGGGACATGCAAACCATGATGCCGCCGGGCGGCAGCAAGGCGCGCTCCGAAGCCCTGGCCGAATTGAGCGTGCTGCAGCACCAGATTTTAACGGCACAAAGCACCGGCGCGCTGTTGGATCGCGCGCAGCAAGAGACGCTGGACGAGATCGACCGCGCCAACCTGCGCGAAATGCGCCGCCAGTATGAAGACGCGGTGCTGCTGCCGGCGTCGCTGGTCGAAGCCAAATCGCTGGCCGGCGCCCGCTGTGAACACGCCTGGCGCGCCCAGCGCCCGGCCAACGACTGGGATGGCTTCGCGGAGAATCTGCGCGACGTGGTCAAACTCAGCCGGGAAGAGGCGCGGATCCGCGCGCAGGCGGCCGGCACCAGCCGTTACGATGCCCTGCTCAACCTGTATGAGCCGGGCATGCGCAGCAGCGATCTCGATCGCATCTTCGGCGATTTGAAAACCTGGCTGCCGGATTTGCTGCAGCGCGTGGTGGCCAAACAGGCCAATGAACCCTGCCTGGCGCCTCAGGGCCCGTTCAATGTGGACACCCAGCGCCAGCTGAGCCTGAGCGTGATGAAGCTGCTCGGTTTCAACTTCGACAACGGCCGCGTCGACGTCAGCGCCCACCCGTTCTGCGGCGGCGTGCCGGAGGATGTGCGCATCACCACGCGTTACAACGAGAAAGAGTTCCTGACCGCGCTGCTCGGGATCGTACACGAGACTGGCCACGCCCGTTACGAACAGAACCTGCCGCGCGATCTGCTTGGCCAACCGGTCGCCCTGGCACGCTCCACCGCCATCCACGAATCGCAGAGCCTGCTGTTCGAAATGCAGCTGGCGCGCGGCAATGAATTCCTGAAAATCTTGCGTCCGCTGGTTACCGCGCAGTTTGGCGAACAGCCGGCGCTGGAAGAAGCCAACTTCATTCGCCTCAACCAGCGGGTGAAACCGGGCCTGATCCGCGTCGACGCCGACGAGGTGAGCTATCCTGCCCACGTCATCCTGCGCTACGAAATTGAAAAAGCGCTGATCGAAGGCGAGATCGAAGTGGAGGACATTCCGGCGCTGTGGAATGAAAAGATGCACGCTTACCTGGGCCTCGATACCATCGGCAACTACCGCAACGGTTGCATGCAGGATATCCACTGGACCGACGGCGCCTTCGGCTACTTCCCGACTTATACTCTCGGCGCGATGTACGCCGCGCAGCTGTTCCACAGCGTGCGTCAGGCCCTGCCTTCGCTGAACGAGGACATCGCCGCCGGCAATCTGCAGCCGTTGTTCCACTGGTTACAGCATAACATCTGGCGCCACGGCAGCCGTTTCCCGACCGACACGCTGATCGCCAATGCAACCGGTGAAGCGCTCAATCCGCGCTACTTCCGCCAGCATTTGGAAAACCGCTACCTGTAATCTCTCCCCGTGCGCGGCCACGGCCGCGCCCTTTTTCCCCTGCTTGACCTAATAATGCTACATAGCGCGCTTTCCTTGCCGGCAACGCCTTGGCTACAGGGTGGCGGGTTGCTACTCACCAATAGTATGTTGTAACTAAAACCATAAACAGCCGCGCCCCTATCGGCCTCTCATCCCAGCGCATGACGGGCGATCATCGTCACCAATTGTGGTCTCAACGCGGCGGGCAGATCATGCCCCATGCCCGGCATAATCTGCAATCTGGCGTTGGCGACGGCTCGAGCGATCGCCACCCCGCCGGCCTTGCGCACCAGCCGATCGCGATCGCCGTGAATCACCAGCGTCGGCGCGGCGATGCGCCGACTGTAACGCCGCAGATCGCCGCTGCCGAGCAGCGCGGAAAGTTGCCGCTGCATGCCCTCCGGATCCACGCCCCGCTTCAGCAATCGCTTCACCAGGACATCCAGCTCCGCCTCCTCCGGCGGATAAGTCGCGGTGCCAAGCGCGCGCAGAAAGGCCTTCATCCCTTCCTGGCGCTGCTGCAGCGTCATATCGGCGGCAGGCCGGCGCACCAGCAACCACAGCAGCGAAGGCGCCGGCGGCGGTAACAGCGGTTGATTGGTGCTGGAAAACAAGATGCATAACGAGGCGACTCGCTGCGGGTATTCGGCGGCCAACACCTGGGCGATCATCCCCCCCATCGAGGCGCCAAGGACATGAGCCTGAGGAATGCGTAAATGATCGAGCAGATGCGCTGCGTCCGTCGCCATATCCGCCAGGGTATAAGGCACCGGCGTTTGCCAGCCGAGCTGAGCACGCAACATCAACAGCCACAGCGGCGTCTTGCGCTGCGCCCGCGTTTTACCGGAAAGGCCGACGTCGCGGTTGTCGTAGCGGATCACCCGAAATCCCTTGGCGACCAGAGCGCGGCAGAAATCGTCAGGCCACAGCAAAAGCTGCGCGCCGATGCCCATGATTAACAACAGCGGCGGATGCGCCTCATCGCCCCAGTCTTCATAGGCCAGCGGCACCTCACCCTGTTCCGTCACGCCACAACGAACCGTTATCTCGTTCATTTTAAATCCCTTTTATCGAGCCTGACGGTCATTATAGCAGCAATCCCTCCTGCCGCAGCCGCCCTGTACATTAGGTTACAAGCCGAAACCAATCACTCACGGAAAGCCGGACGCCGTTTGCCTACTATCATCTCAACGGCCCCGCAGTGGGGTTGATACCCAAAAGTCATGTTGAGGATTCTGCGATGAAAAAAGTATTAGCTCTGGTTGTTGCCGCTGCAATGGGTCTGTCTTCCGTGGCTTTCGCTGCCGAGGCTGCCACCACTACCGCGCCTGCGGCTACCGCAACCACCGCCACCGCTGCGCCGGCTAAAGCTCAGGTGAAACACCACGGCAAGAAAGCCCCGGTACAGAAAGCTCAGGCGGCCAAAAAGCATCACAAGAAAGCCGGCAAAAAAGCCCCGGCGCAAAAAGCCCAGGCGGCTAAAAAGCACCACAAGAAAGCCAGCCACAAAAAAGCGTAATGTCGTGAGGTTCCCCTCACCGCTTCAGGCTTGACGTGCACGACACCCGGTTCACCGGGTGTTTTTTCATCCGGGGGGTTCTC
The DNA here is from genome assembly GCF_052168895.1 of Serratia sp. CY37869. Lineage (NCBI taxonomy): Bacteria > Pseudomonadati > Pseudomonadota > Gammaproteobacteria > Enterobacterales > Yersiniaceae > Serratia > Serratia sp. CY37869. The sequence goes on along the minus strand of NZ_JBJNLU010000001.1, from coordinate 1,370,107 downwards.
ATTGATGCTGCGCCGCTACCTGTTCGAGATCATTCTGACCGCCCTGATCCTCTGTGGACTGATCGCCGTCTTTTTTTATCTGTAGCCTGTCGCCTCGCCGGCGGGAAATTATTGAAAAATCAGTTATTGCCCATCCACATGGCTGCTAAATCAGTCTATAGTTAGCATTCAGTGTGTTTATGGATGATCCGTATTTGTCAGGCAAGAGATCTATGCGCATATCCGTTTTACTGTTGCTGTGCTCACTCCCGCTCATCGCCTCCCAGGCGGCACGCGCCGACGGCCCGTCCAAGGCCGAGCAAACGCGTCTGTTTTTCGGCAAAGATGAACGAATCAAGGTCACGGATACCGCCGCCCAGCCGTGGCAAGCCATCGGCCAGGTCGAAACCGCCAGCGGCAATCTGTGTACCGCCACGCTGATCTCCCCACACCTGGCGCTGACCGCCGGCCATTGCGTGCTGGCGCCGCCGGGACAATTGGATAAAGCCGTCGCCCTGCGCTTCGTGGCGGGCGATAAATCATGGCAGTATCAAACCGACAATATTGAAACTCTGATCGACAGCAAACTGGGCAAAAAGCTGAAAGCGGACGGCGACGGCTGGATCGTGCCGCCCGCCGCCGCCGCTTATGACTTTGCGCTGATCCGGCTGAAAGACAAAACGCCGCTGCCGATCGCCCCGCTGCCGCTGTGGCAAGGCGACAGCAAGGCGTTGACTCAGGCCCTGAAACAGGCCAAACGGCTGATCACCCAGGCGGGCTACCCGGAGGACCATCTTGATGACCTCTACAGCCACCAAAACTGCAAGGTGACCGGCTGGGCCCAGCAAGGGGTGCTGTCGCACCAGTGTGATACCCTGCCCGGCGACAGCGGCTCACCGCTGCTGTTGAAAACCGCCGACGGCTGGCAGCTGATCGCCATCCAGAGTTCGGCGCCGGCGGCGAAAGATCGTTACCGCGCCGATAACCGCGCTCTGGCGGTGCCCGGCATCCGCGAGGCGCTGGACGCCCTGGCGGCAGGCAAGTAGCTCTCGCAACGGCGCATCAAGCGCCGTTGCTGTTTCTCTGTTTCCTGAATTTCAACTTGCGCTGCGCCGGCCGTTTGCCGGCCGGCGCGCCTGAGCTTAGCCCGAAAGCTGTTCGATGGTTTGCAGAATGCGCTTGTCGGAGATCGGGTAAGGTGTGCCCAGCTGCTGCGCGAACAGGCTGACACGTAGTTCTTCAATCATCCAGCGCACCGCTTTCACCTCTTCCTCCTGCTGTCGCTTCGGCGGCAGCTTGTTCAGCCACTGCTGCCACGCCTGCTGCACCTGCTCCACCCGCAGCATCTGCGCGCGATCGCGGTGCGGATCGATAGCCAGTTTCTCCAATCGGCGTTCGATCGCCTGCAGGTAGCGCAGCGTGTCCGGCAGCCGTTTCCATCCGTTGCCGGTGACGAAGCCGCGGTAGACCAGCCCGCCGAGCTGGGTCTTGATGTCCGACAGCGCCAGCGCCAACGACATGTCCACCCGGCCTTTCAGCCGTTTGTTGATGTTGAAGACCGCCGTCAGGATCTGTTCAACCTGCTTGGCCACCTCAACGACCGTGTCGTTCAGCTCGGCGCGGATCTGCTCCTGCAACCGTGCAAAGTCTTCCTCCTGCCAAACCGGGCCGCCGTGTTCGGCGATCAGTTTGTCGATGCCGCACGAAATGCAGTCGTCGATCAGCTCCAGCACCTTGCCGTACGGGTTGAAATAAAGCCCCAGCTTGGCCTTGTTCGGCAGCTTTTCATGCAGATATTTGATCGGCGAAGGAATATTCAACAACAGCAGGCGGCGCGTGCCCTGCCACATCGCCTGTTGCTGTTCGCTTTCGCTGTCGAACAGGCGGATCGCCACGCTGTCCTTTTCATCCACCAGCGCCGGATAGGCTTTCATCGAATAGCCGCCGCGCTTCTGCTCGTAGAACGCCGGCAATTGGCCAAAGCTCCAGACATGCAGGTTGCTCTGCTCCAGTCCGTCATCGGCCACCGCCGACAGCGTCTCCTGCACCTTCTCTTTCAACTGCAGGCGCAGGGCGGCCAGATCTTTGCCTTCGCGCAGCGTCTGGTTTTTCTCGCCCACCACGCGGAAAGTCATTTTCAGGTGATCGGGCACCTGATCCCACTGCCAGTCATCACGTGACACGGTCACGCCAGTCATACGCCGCAGCTCGCGCTCCAGCGCGTCAAGCAGCGGCAATTCCAGCGCCGTTACGCGGCCAAGGAACGCTTCGGCGTAGTTCGGCGCCGGCACGAAGTTGCGACGCACCGGTTTCGGCAACGATTTGATCAGCGCGATCACCAGCTCACGGCGGATGCCGGGGATTTGCCATTCGAACCCCTGCTCCTCCACCTGATTGAGGATCGGCAGCGGGATGTGCACCGTCACGCCGTCGGCGTCAGTGCCTGGTTCGAACTGATAGCTCAGCCGCAGTTTGAGGTTGCCCTGATGCCAGAAGTTCGGGTAGTCGAGCGCGCTGATCTTGTTGGCGCCATCCTTGATCAGCATCTCTTTTTCGAAGTTCAGCAGGTCGGGCTGCTGTTTGGCGGCGGTCTTCCACCAGCTGTCGAAATGACGGCCGGACACCACGTCGTTGGGGAGACGGCGATCGTAGAAGCCGAACAGCGTTTCGTCGTCCACCAGAATGTCGCGGCGACGCGATTTATGCTCCAGCTCTTCCACTTCGGCGCGCAGCTTTTGGTTTTCGCGGAAGAAAGCATGGCGCGTCTGCCAGTCGCCCTCCACCAGCGCATGGCGGATAAACAGCTCGCGGCACAGCAGCGGATCGATGGCGCCGTAATTGACCTGGCGCGCCGCGACGATCGGCAGACCGAACAACGTGACCTTTTCGCTGGCCATCACCGCCCCCTGCGACTTCGACCAGTGCGGTTCGCTGTAGCTGTGTTTCACCAGGTGCTGAGCCAGCGGCTCGATCCATTCCGGTTCGATGCGCGCGGCGATGCGCCCCCACAGGCGGCTGGTTTCCACCAGTTCGGCCACCATGGTCCACTTCGGCGGCTTCTTGAACAGGCCGGAGCCGGGGAAGATCGAGAAGCGGGCGTTGCGCGCGCCGGTGTATTCCTGCTTGTCCGCATCCTTCTGGCCGATGTGCGACAACAGGCCGGTCAGCAGCGCGGTGTGGACGCTGCGGTAGTCGGAAGGCGCGCTGTTGATCGGCAGCCCCAGCTCTTTCACCACCTGGCGCAGCTGGGTATAGATATCCTGCCACTCGCGCACCCGCAGGTAGTTGAGGAAATCGTTGCGGCACAGCCGGCGGAACTGGCTGGAAGAGTTCGCCTTTTGCTGCTCCTGCAGATAATCCCACAGGTTGACGAACGCCAGGAAGTCCGAATCTTTGTCGGCAAAACGGCGGTGTTTTTCATCCGAGGCCTGCTGCTTATCCATCGGGCGCTCGCGCGGATCCTGAATCGACAACGCGGCGGTGATGATCATCACCTCGCGCACGCTGCCGCTCTTCTGCGCTTCCAGCACCATGCGCGCCAGACGCGGGTCGATCGGCAACTGCGCCAGCTGCCGGCCCTGCGGCGTCAGCTGATAGTGGCCGTTATCGGCGGTGGTGATCGCCCCCAGCTCTTCCAGCAGGCGCACGCCATCTTGAATGTTGCGCTTGTCCGGCGCCTCGACGAACGGAAACGCGGCGATGTCGCCCAGGCCCAGCGAGGTCATCTGCAGAATGACCGACGCCAGGTTGGTGCGCAGAATTTCCGGATCGGTAAACGCCGGCCGCGAGAGGAAATCCTGTTCGGAGTACAGACGGATGCACACCCCCTCCGACACGCGGCCGCAGCGCCCTTTACGCTGATTGGCGGAGGCCTGTGACACCGGCTCGATCGGCAGGCGCTGCACCTTGGTGCGGAAGCTGTAGCGGCTGATGCGCGCGGTGCCCGGATCGATGACGTATTTGATGCCCGGCACCGTCAGCGAGGTTTCCGCCACGTTGGTGGCCAGCACGATGCGGCGGCCGTGGTGCGACTGGAACACCCGGTTCTGCTCGCTGTTCGACAGGCGCGCATACAGCGGCAGCACCTCGGTGTGCGGCAAATTGAGGCGGTTCAAAGCGTCGGCGGTATCGCGGATCTCGCGCTCGCCGCTCATGAAGATCAGAATGTCGCCCGGCCCTTCGCGCCCAAGCTCATCTACCGCATCGAAAATCGCCTGCAGCTGGTCGCGGTCGGTATCGTCGCCGTCGTCGACCACCGGGCGGTAGCGCACCTCCACCGGGTAGGTGCGGCCGGAAACCTCGATGATTGGCGCATTGTTGAAGTGGCGCGAGAAACGCTGCGGATCGATGGTCGCCGAGGTGATGATCACCTTGAGATCCGGGCGCTTCGGCAGCAGTTCGCGCAGGTAACCAAGAATAAAGTCGATATTCAGGCTGCGCTCGTGCGCTTCATCGATGATCAGCGTGTCGTACTGCATCAGCAGGCGATCCTGCTGAATCTCCGCCAGCAAAATGCCGTCGGTCATCAGCTTGACCAGGGTGTTTTCCCCTACCTGATCGTTGAAGCGCACCTTGTAGCCCACGCTGCCGCCGAGCGGGGTTTCCAGCTCGTCGGCGATGCGGTTGGCGACGGTGCGCGCCGCCAGGCGGCGCGGCTGGGTATGGCCGATCAGCCCTTTCACCCCACGCCCCAGCTCCAGACAGATCTTCGGCAACTGGGTGGTTTTCCCCGAGCCGGTCTCCCCGGCGACGATCACCACCTGGTGGTCGCGGACAGCGTTTAAGATGTCCTGCTTTTTCTGGCTGACCGGCAGGCTTTCCGGATAGGTAATGCGCGGGCAAGACGCGGCGCGCGCCTGCACTTTTTGCCGCGCCGTCGCGATGTCGCTTTCCACTTCGGCGGCGACCGCCAGCTGGGCATCGGGATTTTTGATTTTTCGTGCGCCCTGCAGGCGACGACGCAGGCGTTGTTGATCGCGGAGCATCAGCTCGCCCAGTTGGGCCGGCAGTGCCTCGAGCGGAGATTTCACGTTCGGTGTTCCTTGTTTCATCGTGGCCAAGACCAGGCTTAGCAACGGTTTAATGTTTTTTTAGCGATTTTTTTGCTTTAGCCGCACAGCCTATCACAAACGGCTTTTTCCCCCTACTTTCGCGAGTAACGCCTCGGCAGGTTATTCAATAAAATCGAACGAAGATCTCGAAATATTGCGCTATCACTGTTGGGGGAATGTGAATAGCATGTAGTTCATGCAAGGGACGCTGAGTCCTGATGTCACTGTCACAACGTAAGGAATTATCGATGAGCAACGTATTGGTTCTGAAATCAAGCATCCTGGCGACCTACTCTCAGTCTAACCAACTGGCCGATTTCTTCGTAGAGCAATGGAGCAACGCCCACAGCGGCGACACCATCACCGTGCGCGATCTGGCCGCACAGCCAATCCCGGTGCTGGACGGCGAGCTGGTTGGCGCGCTGCGTCCTTCCGATGCTCCGTTGACTCCGCGTCAACAAGAAGCGCTGGCCCTGTCGGACGAACTGATCGCCGAGCTGCAGGCCAATGACGTTATCGTGATCGCCGCACCGATGTACAACTTCAACATCCCGACCCAGCTGAAAAACTATTTCGATCTGGTCGCCCGCGCCGGCGTGACTTTCCGTTACACCGAAAACGGTCCGGAAGGCCTGGTGAAAAACAAACGCGCCGTGATCCTGACCAGCCGCGGCGGCATTCATAAAGGCACCCCAACCGACCTGGTGGAACCTTACCTGCGTCTGTTCCTGGGCTTCATCGGCATCACCGACGTGGAGTTCGTCTTCGCGGAAGGCATCGCCTACGGTCCGGAAGTGGCGACCAAAGCACAGGAAGACGCCAAAGCGGCCCTGTCTCAGGTGGTTGCCGCGTAAGAGCCAGCGCAGGGGCGCCATGCCCCTGCCGGACAAGAGGCAAGCCTTGTCAAACCTGCACTACCCTCATAATAATCATCTATCCGTATCATTCAGCGCGCCAGACGGCGCGCTTTTTTTTACTTCTTCAGCCACTGGCCGTTGATGCCGCGCACATACTCGCCGCTCTGCGCCCGCGTCACCAGCTTCTGGCCGGCCATGCGCGCCACTTCATCAACGGCGATATGGTTGCCGTCCGCCACTTCCTGATACTTCTCGGCGCGGCCGGCGTTGATGCGCTTCACCAGCGCCAAAGTTTCGGCGTCCTGCTGCACCGGCGCGATGTAGCCGCTCAGGGTTTCCCCCACCCGCCCTTGCTGCTTCGCCTCATCCAGCGTCAGCGCCATCGCCAGGCCGCTGAACAGCCAGGCGGCGCCGGCCAGCCACAAATAACGTTTTTTCATGTCGGCTCCTAGAACAGACCGCTTTGGGTTTTCAGCAGGTTTTCGACGTCCTTATCCACCTTGATATGAATTTCATGTTCGATCTTGACGTTCATATTGATGGTGATCGGATCCTTAGGCGTCGCCACCTCGATGCGCGGCACGCAGCCGCTCAGCAGCGAAACGCACAGCACCGCTGCCAGCGTCGACACACTCATGATTTTCATTGTTGCTCCCCAGGTTGTGAGAGGGCCTGCTCCAGCCACTCCTGTAAATTGTCGCCGAAGCGCAAACTGCGCCACAGCTGAAACACGTTTTCCTGATGGCGATAGTTCAGGATCACCTCGCGCTTAGCGCTTTTCTGCGGGTTGATGCCGTCGATGCGCGCGCTCAGCGTCAGCTCGCCCAGGTTGTCGAGATCGACCCGGGCATGCGAACGGTTGATTTCCATGTAGCGCAGCCAGTCGATCGCCGCGCCGGTCGCCAGGTTGTTGCTGCCGATGGCGTCGGCCATGTCTTTGTCCAGGCGCAGCGTCAACGTGCCAGCGTTGGCGATCCAGCCGTTTTGCACCAGCCACTTCGGATGGTTCAGGAACAGCGGCAACTCGCCGTCGACACGGCCGGACATGGCGAACTGCTTCGGTTTCAGGGCGGTAAACAGCGCGCTGAGATCGACCTTGTCCAGCTTCAGCACTGCGGCGTCATGCTGCGGCAACCGCAGCGCCGACAGGCTGATATGCCCGTTGAGCATGTCCACGCCGACGTTGCTCAACGTCAGTGGCTGCCCTTCGCTATAAGGATAGGTGCCCTGCAAATCGGCGGAAATGTTCTGCATCTCGAACAGGTTGGTGAAAGACTTGATGCGCAGCGATACCGGCTGTTTAGCTCCCAATTGCCAGTGATGCTGCTTGAACCGGTACGACAGGATGAAATCCAGGCCGCTCATCTCCCCGTCCTTCAGCCACATGCCGCCGTTTTTCACCACCCAGTGGCCACCGGCCTCGAACCCTTGTTCGCGGGCGGCGGAAAACGCCGACTGCGCGTAAAACTCGCCGTCGCGCAGCGTGAGATTGAGATCCGGCGCCAGCAGCGGTTGGAAGACCTTCAGCGACTGTTTCGGCCACCAGCCTTCGCCGCGCAGACGTTCGCCGTCCCAACGGCCGCGCAGCGCGATCGGACCGATCTGTTGCGCCTGCAGCTTGCCCTGCATCTGGAAACTGTCCGGCGAACGGCCGTTCACCTGCAGCGCCAGCACCGGCGCCGGCAGATAACCGCCATCGCTGAAGCTGACCTTATCCGCCGCCAGCTGCAGCTCACCGTTGAACTGCGGGCTTTGTTCATCACGCCGCCAGCGCAGCGGCTGGTTGAGGCTCAAGCGCGGCGCGGCGACCGTCACCAGGCCGTACTTCAACTTATCGAAGCCGGTGGAGAGTTTATCGAGCACCAACTCGCTGTCGCGCCAGCTGCCGCTGCCGGCCACGTCCCAGGCGGCCTGCAGCGGCGGCAAGCGGCCATTGCCCCAGTAGCGCCATTGCCAGTGGCCCTTGTCCGGCCAGAAATCCTGCGCCTGGCCGTCCAGATGCAGCTTGAAGCGGCCCCAGTAACTGCCGCTGGCGCTCAAAATCGCCTGCAGGCGGCCGGTAATACCGGCAGCGGTCACCTTCACGCCCGCCAGCGGCAAACGCGCCTCTTCCAGCGTCATTTCCGGCGTCACCTTGCCCCACAGGCGCAGCAACGAACCCGGCTGCAGAACCAGCGTCGGGTTGAGAATGCTGCCGCCGAGCACGCCCGGGATCGACGCGGTAGCGGAGAAGTCGGCCAGATTGGCCTGGCCGGTCAGTTGGAACCGCAGATCGCTGTCGGTCAGCCCCACCTTGCCCGGCCCAAGCGTCAGCACCGCATTGCCCTTGCCGTTGTGGCCGGCCGTGATCACGTTCAGCCGCGCGCTGATCTCCGTTTCATCCAGTCCCTTGCTCCAGTCGTGCAGCGCGATGCTGAGGCCGCCGTTCAACGGCTGTCCGCTGTAGGGCCAACGCCACTCGCCCTGCTTGATGCTGACCCGCTGCGGGGTCACTTCCCACGGCAGCACCGCCAGCGGCCGATCGTCGCCTTTCTCGCTCACCGTCAACACGCCCTGCTGCTGTTGCCAGCGCATATCCAGCAAAACCGGTTTTTCCAGATAGGCCGTCTGCATTTCACCCTGCAGCGCGCCCTGCGTCGGCAGGCTGGCCAGATCCAGCGGAATGGTTATCTTGCCGGCGAGGCGCAGCGGTTGCGCGCTGTTGGGCGGAATGACGGTCAGGCTGTGCAACGTCAGCTGTTGTTTTTCATCCAGCTGCGCCTCGGCGCTGAGATTCGGCCCCCGATAATGCAGACGTTGCCCGTCAGAGCCGGAGGAAAGCTGCAGCTTCCCGGCATAACGCTGCCAGGGAATGAGCGTGAGGTCATGAATGGTGAGATCCAGCGGCGGCAGCTGCCGCTGCAGTTGATCGAGCGCAAGCGGCGCGCTGTTGGCGTCGCCGCCCGGCAGTTTTGACAAACAGGCGCTATCGACGCTGACCTTATCGCTCGACAGCTGCCAGCGGCCTTGCCGATAAGCCAGCCGCGTCGGCCCGACGCTGGCCAGCAGACAATCTTGCGCGGTGAAACGCGCCCCCGCCAACGTCAGGCCGCCCTGGCGCCAATGCAATTTGCCCTGCAACTCCAGTCGGCTTCCCGCTGGCAACCAATGCGATAACACCCCCGGCAGCCAGCGCGGCAAGGTTTGCCACAACGCCAGCACCAGGATTGCGCAGCCCGCCACCGTCCCTATGAATACTTTCAATCGCCTGGTCATTAAATGATTGCTTCGTTCCTGTGTTAGGCATTGGTTAAGTCTATGCCTGAATTGACAATAATGATGGCACGAATTTGACATAGGGTGAAGCTGAGCGCGGTCGCAGAGGCGATTTGCACCCTTTTGGCGCAAGCGTGCGCGGAGTTGTAGATTTTCGTTACATATACATCACATAAATAGGACAGTTTTCAGACTTTTGTTATTGTTGTTACCGTTGATGATTAATAGTCTTGCAAGCATTCTAATAAAAGTTTAGCTGCTAGCTAACTGTGTACTAGAGAAGCCATTCCCCACACCCCCGTGGGGATTTTTTTGTCGCCCGCCTCACCGTCGCCTTTCCTTCACCGTCGTCAGCCCACAGCAGCCCTGCAGCGTGGCTAACCAATTGTCGAATTTACTAAAATCTGTTAAATTGATCACAAAATCACGGTGGAGAAACCACGATGAAATTGGCGATATACAGCACCAAACAGTATGACCGTAAATATCTCGAACTGGTGAATCAGCAGTTTGGCTATGAGCTGGAATTCTTCGACTTTTTACTCAGTAAAAAAACCGCCAAAACGGCCGCCGGTTGCAAGGCGGTGTGTATCTTCGTCAACGACGACGGCAGCCGTGAAGTGCTCGAAGAACTGGCGGCGCTGGGCGTCGAAATTCTCGCCCTGCGCTGCGCCGGTTTTAATAACGTCGATCTGGACGCCGCCAAAGCGCTGGGCATCAAGGTAGTGCGCGTGCCGGCCTACTCGCCGGAAGCCGTGGCGGAACACGCGGTAGGCATGATGATGTGCCTGAACCGCCGTATTCACCGCGCATATCAACGCACCCGCGACGCCAATTTCTCTCTCGAAGGGCTGATCGGCTTTAACATGCACAATCGCACCGCCGGCGTGATCGGCACCGGTAAAATCGGCGTGGCGACGATGCGCATTCTCAAAGGCTTCGGCATGAAGCTGCTGGCTTACGATCCGTTCCCCAGCGAACAGGCGCTGGAACTGGGCGCAGAGTATGTCGACCTGAAAACGCTGTACGCGCAATCCGACGTAATCACCCTGCACTGCCCGCTGACGCCGGAAAACCACCATCTGCTGAATGCCGACGCCTTCGCGATGATGAAAAACGGCGTAATGGTGATCAACACCAGCCGCGGCGCGCTGATCGACTCTACCGCCGCCATCGACGCGTTGAAGCAGCAGAAAATCGGCGCGCTCGGGATGGACGTCTACGAGAACGAACGCGATCTGTTCTTTGAAGACAAGTCTAACGACGTGATTCAGGATGACGTGTTCCGCCGCCTGTCGGCCTGCCACAACGTGCTGTTCACCGGCCATCAGGCTTTCCTGACCGAAGAGGCGCTGACCAGCATTTCGCAAACCACGCTGCAGAACATCAGCCAATTGGATCGCGGCGAAGCCTGCCCGAACCAGTTGAACGCGTGAACGGCATTTCGGGGCGCCCCCTGCGGCGCCCTGTTTATTTGAGAGCGCGACGATGAGAACAACGACGGCCGCCCTTGCGGCGCTGGTCTTGGGGGGATGCAGCATGAAACCACCCGCGACCGTTACGCCCGGCGATCTGATGCATCATAATTTCGTGTTGCAGAGCGTCGATGGCGAAGCGGCAAAATCCCCAACGGGCGGCGTCCTGCTCAATCTGGAGTTCGGCGAGAACCTGCATGTGTCCGGCGCGATGTGCAACCGCTTTTTCGGCCAGGGGCAATTACGCGACGGCGTACTGACGGTAAAACCGTTGGCCTCGACGCGCAGGCTGTGCCCTGATGAGCAGCGCAATCGCTGGGATCGAGTGATCGGCACCGTGCTGGAAAACGGCGCCGAAGTGACGCTGAGCGCGCAGCAGCTGACGCTCAACGGCAGCGGCCACACGCTGGTTTATGCCCTGCGCGACTGGGTATATTGATTCTGGACGCCAGGCCTGGCGCCGTGGGCTTACCCGGCGCAGCTGCCCAGGCCCAGCGTGCGTTCCTCACACTGTTTGCCGTTCGGCATCTGGCACATGCGCAACGCTTCACCGTTCAAGTTGTGCGCGATGGTGGTGACGCCGCCGACCGCCGCGCAACCGGCGCTGGTCTGCAACGTATTGATTCTGGCACTGTTGCCCTGCTGTACTGGCTCTTCGTTGTTGCTGCTGCAGGCGGCTAAAAGCAGCACGGCGCTGGCAAGCAGCCATTTTGATGTCGTCATTATCCCACTCCTGAACCCGGAACTGCGCTGTGTAAAATCGCCATTGCCAATAACGCGCGTCACTTGGCGGACACGTTTCGCTATCTTTGATGCAAACTTGTTTAATCTAGCTCGATATATAAATAATGAAAATATATTCCGGCCATTATTTGTGGTTTTTTTGCACCGGCCGGACATTTATTTTGTTTGCAGAATATTTCCGCCCCCATTGCGGGAGGTTAAACGTGACAGCGGCCCCCACCGCCCGCCCCGGCCGCAGAGAGAAAGTGATAACGTCACCGTTGCCGGCGACGGGGTTTCTTCGCATGATATCGGTATTAATTAACCCCGCGTGCTTTCGGCGTGACGGCGCATTTTTTGCTACCGGAGAGGATGATATTTGCGTCTATGCTGACGGCGCTAACTAATTAGCATTCCACTATTTTCAGTGAATGATGGCTGAATTCTTCAACCGGCGCGACTTGCTGTCACGCCGGCTTTTTTTACATCAAAATAACATTCAGTGCACAGAGGCTTTCGACAGTAAATTAATTACCAGCACGCCGGCAATAATTAATCCCATGCCGACAATCGCCGGCCAATCCAATTTTTGCTGATAAACGAATACCGCCGCGACCGACACCAGCACGATCCCCATGCCCGACCAAATCGCATACACAATGCCCAGCGGCATGCTCTTGACCACCATCGACAGCCCCCAAAACGCTACGCCGTAGCCCAGCACCACCAGCAGCGACGGCCACAGACGGGTAAAGCCCTCGGAGGCTTTCAACATGGTGGTGGCGATCACTTCCGCGACTATCGCCATCGTCAAATACATAAATCCGCTCATGGTTTTCTTCTGTCAGTTTACCGATGCGCAATTATGACGCGCCGGAAATAAATTGTCTTTAAACGGCGAAAACAATTTATTGAAGGACCTCAACCGGCGATGCAAATAGCGATGCCGGATACGCTTGCCGATTTATCGCCCGCCACACAAACGCGATAAAGCCGCGTTCAAACCCTCTGTTAGACTTTTTTCCATTACTGCGAAAGTGCGCTTTCGCGGCTTTGTGAGCAATGAAAAGGTAATGTCGATGATAACTACAGATGGTAATAATGCAGTCGCTTCCGTGGCCTATCGCACCAACGAAGTGATTGCCATCTACCCTATCACGCCAAGTTCCACCATGGCGGAGCAGGCGGACGCCTGGTCCGGCGATGGCCGGCAAAACATCTGGGGTGATATCCCGCGCGTGGTGGAAATGCAGTCGGAGGGCGGCGCGATCGCCACCGTGCACGGCGCCTTGCAGACCGGCGCGCTGTCCACCTCGTTCACCTCATCGCAGGGTCTGCTGCTGATGATCCCGACGCTGTACAAACTGGCCGGCGAGCTGACGCCGTTTGTGCTGCACGTCGCCGCACGCACCGTGGCCACGCACGCGCTGTCAATCTTCGGCGATCACTCTGACGTGATGGCGGTGCGCCAGACCGGCTGCGCCATGCTGTGCGCCGGCAGCGTGCAGGAAGCGCAGGATTTCGCGCTGATCTCGCAGACCGCCAGCCTCAACGCGCGCCTGCCGTTCATCCACTTTTTCGACGGGTTCCGCACCTCGCACGAGATCAATAAAATCGTACCGCTCAGCGACGATACGTTGCGGCACATGCTGCCGCAGGCGGCGATCGACGCCCACCGCCGCCGGGCGCTGTCGCCGGATCATCCGGTGGTGCGCGGCACTTCCGCCAACCCTGACACCTATTTCCAGTCGCGCGAGGCCACCAACCCTTGGTATGACGCCGCCGACCAGCACGTGATCGACGCCATGGAGGCTTTCGCCGCCCTCACCGGCCGCCACTACCGGCCGTTCGACTATTATGGCCACCCGCAGGCCGAACGCGTGGTGGTGGTGATGGGCTCCGCCGCCGGCACCTGCGAAGAAGTGATCGACACCCTGCTGACCCGCGGCGAAAAAGTCGGCGTGCTGAAAGTGCGGCTGTTCCGGCCGTTCTCCGCCAAACACCTGCTCGGCGCGCTGCCGGACAGCGTGCGCAGCGTCGCGGTGCTCGATCGCACCAAAGAACCGGGCGCGCTGGCCGAGCCGCTGTATCTGGACGTGATGACCGCGCTGGCGGAAGCCTACAGCCGGGGCGAGCGCGCCACGCTGCCGCGAGTGATCGGCGGCCGTTACGGCCTGTCGTCGAAGGAGTTCGGCCCGGACTGCGCGCTGGCGGTGTTTCGCGAGCTGGCCCAGCCGCAGCCGCGCCCGCGCTTCACCGTCGGCATCTTCGATGACGTCACCGGCCTTTCGCTGCCGCTGAGCGACGAAATCCTGCCGCAGCGCGCCTCGCTGGAAGCGCTATTCTACGGTTTGGGCAGCGACGGCTCGGTCTCGGCCACCAAGAACAACATCAAAATCATCGGCAACGCCACGCCGCTGTATGCGCAGGGCTATTTCGTCTACGACTCCAAAAAGGCCGGCGGCCTGACGGTCTCGCACCTGCGCGTCAGCGAGCAGCCGATCAATTCGGCCTATCTGGTCAGCCAGGCGGATTTCGTCGGCTGCCACCAGCTGCAGTTTATCGATAAGTACCAGATGGTTGAGCGCCTCAAACCCGGCGGCACCTTCCTGCTCAATACCCCTTACGGCGCCGACGAAGTCTGGTCGCGCCTGCCGCAGGAGGTACAGGCGCTGTTGCATCAACGCCAGGCGCGTTTCTACATCATCAACGCCGCCAAGCTGGCGCGTGAATGCCGGCTCGGCGCGCGCATCAACACCGTCATGCAGATGGCGTTTTTCCATCTGACGCAGATCCTGCCGAGCGACGTGGCGCTGCAACAGCTGCAGGACGCCATCGCCCGCAGCTACAGCAGCAAAGGCCAGGAGATCGTCGAGCGCAACTGGCAGGCGCTGGGCGCCACCCGCGGCGCGCTGATTGAAATCCCGCTGCAGCCGGTCGACGACAGCAGCCCGATGCGCCCGCCGGTGGTCTCGGACGCCGCGCCTGACTTCGTCAAAACCGTTACCGCCGCGATGCTGGCCGGACTGGGCGATGCGCTGCCGGTTTCCGCCTTCCCGCCGGACGGCACCTGGCCGGTGGGTACCACCCAGTGGGAAAAGCGCAACATCGCCGAAGCGATCCCGGTCTGGCAGCCCGACCTGTGCACCCAGTGCAACCATTGCGTCGCCGCCTGTCCGCACTCCGCCATTCGCGCCAAGGTCGTGCAGCCGGCGGAGATGGAACACGCCCCCGCCTCCCTGCAGTCGCTGGATGTCAAAGCGCGCGATATGCGCGGGCAAAAATACGTGCTGCAAGTGGCGCCGGAGGATTGCACCGGCTGTAACCTGTGCGTCGAGGTCTGCCCGGCGAAAGATCGCCAGAACCCGGAGATCAAGGCCATCAATATGGCCTCACGCCTCGATAATCTGACGGCGGAAAAAGACAACTACGATTTCTTCCTGCAGCTGCCGGAAATCGATACGGCGCAGCTGGAACGCATCGACATTCGCACCTCGCAGCTGATCACGCCGCTGTTCGAGTACTCCGGCGCCTGCTCCGGCTGCGGCGAAACGCCGTACATCAAGCTGTTGACCCAGCTCTATGGCGACCGTTTGCTGATCGCCAACGCCACCGGCTGTTCGTCGATCTACGGCGGCAACCTGCCGACCACGCCGTACACCACCAACGCCGAAGGGCGCGGGCCGGCATGGGCCAACTCGCTGTTCGAAGACAACGCCGAATTCGGCCTGGGCTTCCGTTTGACGGTCGATCAACATCGCGCGCGGGTGCTGCGCCTGCTGAATTCGCTGGCGCCGCAGCTGCCGGAGCAGTTGGTCAATGCCCTGCAGATGGAAGACGTGGCGCCGGAGCCGCGCCGCAAGCAAATCGCCGAACTGCGCGCGCTGCTGGCGAGTATTGAAGGTGAAGATGCGCGCCAGCTGGCGACCGACGCCGACTATCTGGTGGATAAATCCATCTGGCTGATCGGCGGTGACGGCTGGGCCTACGACATCGGCTTCGGCGGTTTGGATCACGTCCTCAGCCTGACGGAGAACGTCAACGTGCTGGTGCTCGACACCCAGTGCTACTCCAACACCGGCGGCCAGCAGTCGAAGGCCACGCCGCTCGGCGCGGTGACCAAATTCGGCGAGCACGGCAAGCGCAAGGCGCGCAAGGATCTGGGCGTCAGCATGATGATGTACGGCCATGTTTACGTCGCGCAGATCTCGCTGGGGGCGCAGCTCAACCAGACGGTGAAAGCGATTCAGGAGGCCGAGGCCTATCCGGGACCGTCGCTGATCATCGCCTACAGCCCGTGCGAAGAGCACGGCTACGATCTGGCGCTCAGCCACGATCAGATGAAACAGCTGACCGCCACCGGCTTCTGGCCGCTGTACCGCTTCGATCCGCGCCGCAGCGCCGAGGGCAAGGCCGCATTGGCGCTGGATTCACGGCCGCCGAACAGCAACCTGTCGGAAACGCTGCTAAAAGAACAGCGTTTCCGCCGCCTGAACGCGCAGCAGCCGGAGGTGGCCAGCGCGCTGTATCAGGCCGCCGAGAAAGAGCTGAAGGAGAAATACGATTTCCTCAGCCTGCTGGCCGGCAAGGCGGAAAAGTCCGCCGCTGAGTAACCTCCCTCAGGGCGCGAGCGATTCGCGCCCTGATCTTTTACCGTTGACGTAAGGCGTAGCAATAAAACCTGCTGGCATTCCTGCGCGCAATCCGTACCATACAGGCCTCGCGTCGGGCGCGTGGAAGCTGGATGATGAATAATGATCAAAATCGGCCGGTTGAATGGTAAACTCGCGGTCTACAACGCCATGCCCCTAGTGCCCCCCATTGAGAATGAGCACGATTTAAATGTCAGAAAAGCAATCCGTTAGCCAAAAAGAGCAGTACAACCTGAACAAATTGCAAAAACGCCTGCGCCGCAACGTGGGCGAAGCGATCGCCGATTTCAATATGATTGAAGAAGGCGACCGCATCATGGTCTGTCTGTCCGGCGGCAAAGACAGCTACACCATGCTGGAGATCCTGCGCAATCTGCAGCAGAGCGCGCCGATCAATTTCTCGCTGGTGGCGGTGAATCTCGACCAGAAACAGCCCGGCTTCCCTGAGCATATTCTGCCTGCTTACCTGGAAGGCTTGGGGGTGGAGTACAAGATCGTCGAAGAAAACACCTACAGCATCGTTAAAGACAAGATCCCGGAAGGCAAAACCACCTGTTCACTGTGCTCGCGCCTGCGCCGCGGCATTTTGTATCGCACCGCCACCGAACTGGGCGCCACCAAGATCGCGCTGGGCCACCACCGCGACGATATTCTGCAGACGCTGTTCCTCAACATGTTCTACGGCGGCAAGATGAAAGGCATGCCGCCCAAACTGATGAGCGACGACGGCAAGCACGTGGTCATTCGCCCGCTGGCCTATTGCCGCGAAAAAGACATCGAGCGTTTCTCGATCGCCAAAGCGTTCCCGATCATTCCATGCAATCTGTGCGGCTCTCAGCCTAATTTGCAGCGCCAGGTGATCGGCGACATGCTGCGCGACTGGGACAAACGTTACCCAGGCCGGCTGGAAACCATGTTCAGCGCCATGCAAAACGTGGTGCCTTCGCACCTGAGCGATATCAATCTGTTCGATTTCAAAGGCATTCACCACGGCAGCGCGGTGGTGGACGGCGGCGATTTGGCCTTCGATCGCGAAGACATTCCGATGCAGCCGGTCGGCTGGCAGCCGGAAGATTCGGACGACGCGGCGCCTGTGCCGGCGCGTTTGGACGTGCTGGAAATCAAATAAGTCCCCTCGCCGCTCGCCACCCTGCGAGCGGCGATCTTTTCCCTCTCTCGACGATCTCGATCCTGTTCACAGTTTGCGCATAATTTGCTGGGCGATGCCGTTTTTACCCTATACTGTGCATTTATACAGTCATATGGAGATCGCGCAATGAATATCACCCCCTGCCTGTCCCACGTCTCGCTGGGCTCGAACGATTTCGTCGCCGCCGCGGCCTTTTACGATCGCACGCTGGCCGCCTTGGGTTGCCGACGGGTGCTGGAGCATCCCGGCGCGATCGGTTATGGCCGTGACTACCCGGAGTTCTGGCTGCAGGTGCCGATCGACGGCCAGCCCGCTTCACCCGGCAACGGCACGCACGTCGGTTTTTTCGCGACCAGCAAGCAGCAGGTGGATGAATTCCATCGCCAGGCGCTGCTGGCCGGCGCCGTCGATGAAGGCGCGCCCGGTTCGCGGCCGCACTACGGTGAGGCTTACTACGGCTGCTTTGTCCGTGATTTGGATGGGCACAAGATTGAAGCCAGCTTCTGGGATGAAAGCGCGGCCTGAGGAAGAGAGAAATCGAATAAAAAAATGCCGGTGATTAAACCGGCATTGTACGAATCAAATGTGCTATGCAGTAATTCAAAAATAAGAAAGTAAGACAATTATGGAGCGCAACGCCCATCGCTTGACGTTGCATTCACCTGCGAGAGAGATCATGCCCCATTTCCCCCGGCTAAATGTTGATTTTGCTCAATGTTAACCGGGTTTTCGTCATTTTCGCCTACAGCCAGCGGCTGCGCTTCAGCCACCAGGCGACGCCAAGCACCAACCCGACCAGCATCAGGCAAAATGCCGCGAAACCGAAGGGGTTGCCGCCGCCCGGTATGCCGCCAAGGTTGACGCCAAACAGCCCGGTCAGGAAGGTGGTCGGCAGAAATACCATCGCCAACAGCGACATGGTGTAAGTGCGGCGGTTCATCGCGTCGGCCATCACCGTGGTAATTTCGTCGGACAAGATGGCGGTGCGCGCGATGCTGCCGTCCAGATCGTCCAACCCGCGCCCCAGGCGATCCGCGATGTCCTGCATGCGGCGGCGATCGTCGTCGCTCATCCACGGCAGGCGGTCGCTGGCCAGCCGTGCGAAAACGTCACGCTGCGGCGCCATGTAACGGCGCAGCACGATAAGCTGTTTACGGATCAACGCCAGCTGGCCACGCTCCGGCACCTGCTGTTCCAGCAAGGCGTCCTCCAGATCGATAATCTTGTCGTGCAGATCCTCAATGAATTCGCTGGTGTGATCGGTCAACGCATCGGAAATCTCCACCAGCCAGTTGCCGCTGTTGGTCGGCCCGGCGCCGCTTTGCAAATCGTTCACCACCTGATCGATGGAATACACCTTGCGGTGCCGCGTGGAGATAATCAGTTTATCGGTGATGTACACGCGAATGGTGACCAACTGGTCCGGCCGTGAGTTGGCGTTAAAGTTGATGCTGCGCAGCGTGATCATGGTGCCTTCGCCCTGGCGGCTGACGCGCGGCCGTGAGCTTTCGCCGGAGAGCGCTTCGCGCACCGAGTCCGGCAGCAGCGGCGTGGTGCTCAGCCATTCGGCGCTGGCCGGGTGCGCGTAATCAAGATGCAGCCAGCAAGGCGCGTCGCAGGTGATCTTGTCATCCCGCTCGATCGGCGTGACGCCGCCCTTGCCATCCAGCTGGTAGGCGTAGACCGCGTCGGCGACCTGCAGCTCGCTCCCCTCAATCACATCCATTCATTTATCCCCTCAGTCTTGCTTATGTTGCTGAGTCTAGCGTTAACGCCTTGGAGATCAAAGACCAAGCTGTAACGCCAGTTTTCATGTTGTCCCATAAGCGTGGTCTATACTTCTGCTGCCAGGAACGCAAGACAGCCCGAGAGGAAACTCGCATGTTACAAATCAGCACCGCAGATATCTTGAAAATCGTCCTACCGACCGTCATTACGCTGTTTATCGCCGTGGTCAAAACGCCTTTTCGCATTCGGCGGGAAAACCACGATAAGCTGTTAAACCTGCTCGAATCCGTCGAGAAGCCCCAAAGCGCCCCCATACGTCTGTTGCGGTTTCGCGACTATATCGGCAACCGCAGCGCCGGCCTTGTTGCGCTGCAGCTGCTGCTGGCATTGCCGGATAGCGTAGCGGCGCTGGAACGCTATCGTTTCACCGGTGGCCGTCAGCAAATCTTGCGCGCCACGCCCGCAGGCTTCGTTTTGCGGCCAAGCGCCAATAACGCGTTCAAGCGTTTCTTGCTTTCCTGTCGCTATTTCTTGCTGTATTTGGTGTTCGTTACGTTGCTGGTGCTGTTCCCTGCGTTGACTCAATGGGGACTGCAGCAGTTAGGGGTATTGATTACGCCCTATTCACTCCGCTATCTGCCTAATGCGCGCATCACCGACGGCTGGCAGCTGCTGTTCCCCGGTTTATTATTTATTATCATTATGTTCAGCCTGGCATACCTGACCTTCAGGCAGCTGGCACGCGCGGGCAACCTCAGTTCGGAACGCGCCTTTTATCGCTACTATCAACGAGCGCGTGAGGAACAACGATGCCGGGAAGTCCTGAGACAACTGCGCGCTGCGCTGCGCCGAACCTGACGAGAATGCGCCGCCTGCGTTGCATCGCAATGGCCGCCCTGCTGCTGTTCGCCCAATCGGCTTGTGCAGAGCCGGTGTTAGAACGCCTCGCCACGCCCTATCACGCGCCGACGGCGGCGGGTTCACTGCCTTATTTTGTCGCGCACGCTCACTCCCCCCAGCCGCGCACCGCGCTGGTGGTGATGCACGGCCACCCGCGCGATGTCGCCAAGACATTGCAAGCGGCGATCGACGCCGCGCAGGGAGCGGGAGACAACAGCTTGCTGGTCGCCCCGCTGTTCCAGGTGCCGGAGACGCTTGCCGCCCGCTGCCGTTCCGCCGGGCTACAGGCGCCGCAAGAGGGGGACGCCCTGTGGCACTGCGGCTCCTGGATCGAAGGCGGTTTGGATAATGGCGGGAAAACCGGCTCGTTCAACGCCATGGATAACCTGCTGGCCGATCTGAAACGGCGCTGGCCGTCGTTGCAGTCGATCACCGTCGCCGGTTTCTCCGCCGGCGCCCAATTCGTGCAGCATTATGTCGGCTTCGCCGACCCGCCGGACGGAGTGCGCCTGCGCTATGTCGTCGCCGATCCGGGCAGCTGGCTCTATTTTGACAACCTGCGTCCCCAGCCCCTTCATCCGGAGCGCTGTGGCAGTGAAAAAAACTGTCGCTTCCGCTGGCACACGCTGGACGCCGGCCAGTGCCCACAGGCTAACCAGTGGAAATATGGTCCGGAAGCGCTTCCCGCTCACCTGCAGCGCACCGCCGACGCAGCCCGCCGGCGCTATGCGGCGGCGGATATCACCTACCTGGCCGCAGACGGTGATACCGGCACCGCGCCGGGCGCCTACTATCGCATACTCGACAAATCCTGCGCCGCCCAGCTGCAGGGTCCCTACCGGTTGCAGCGCGCCCTGGCCTATGCCGACTATGACCGGCGCTATCTGGCGCCGGAGAAGCCGCATCGGTTAACCCTCGTTCCCGGCTGCGGACACAACGTCGCCTGCGTCTTTCCCGCGCCGGCGGCCAGGCAAGCGCTGTTCTCCATTAATGCAGACTAATAATAACGGCATTGAAATAAACCATTGCCGATAAATCAGACAATATCGCCGATAAAGCGCTGGTAATACCGTTATTATTATGACTTAACATATTGCTATCAATTTTAATTCAAAATGATAATAATAAATCAACACAAAGCTGTTTCAGCGCAAATTTTAGGGGCATATACTTTTCTCACTACGAGGAGGTAGTTATGTTACGCGACCATTTAAAAATAAACGCCAGCGATACGCTGGAAAAAATCAGCAATATCCATTTGCAAAACCAGGGCCAGGAAGAGATCAGTGAGTTTGTGGTGAAAAACGCCGCCGGTCTGCAGATTGGCAAGGTCTCCGTCCACGATCGTTTCAGTACCCGTCGTTCTTATCCCACCAGCTACCGCATTACTCAGACCGATATGAGCGGCCGCGTAGTGGTGGACGCCATGCGGGACTGTCTGTAAGCGTAACCGCTCTCTGAAATAGACAATATTAATGTGATGATGGCAACCCTGTTTATTATTAAACGGGGTTTATCGCATGGAAAAATTAATTAGCCGCGTGGTTTCGCCGCCGAGAAAATAACGCCCCCGCATTGCGCGGGGGCGATAAATAAGCCCATTCAGTGTTTGATGATATACATCGTTTGGCTATAGGCCACATCTTCCGGATTGGTGATCGGGTAGCCTTTTACCCACGGTTTGATCAGGCGGCCGTTGGTGTATTGGTATATCGGCGCGATTGGCGCCTGATCGGCAATGATCTGTTCCATCTTGTTGTAATCGGCGGTCACCGCCGCCGGGTTGGTTTCCCGCCCCGCCTGCGCCAGCAGCTTGTCGTAGTCCGCATTCTTGAACTTGGCGATATTGCCGCTGTGGGTGGAGGTCAGCAGCGACAGGAAGGTCGACGCCTCGTTATAGTCACCCACCCAGGAGGCGCGGATCACATCGAAATTGCCGGTATTGCGGCTGTCGATGTAGGTTTTCCACTCTTGGTTTTGCAACTTGACGTCAATCCCCAGCTTTTTCTTCCACATCGAGGCCACGGCGATGGCGATCTTCTGGTGGCTCTCCGAGGTGTTATACAGCAGCGTCAGCTTCAGCGGGTTGTTCGGGCCGTA
The DNA here is from genome assembly GCF_052168895.1 of Serratia sp. CY37869. Taxonomy (NCBI): domain Bacteria; kingdom Pseudomonadati; phylum Pseudomonadota; class Gammaproteobacteria; order Enterobacterales; family Yersiniaceae; genus Serratia; species Serratia sp. CY37869. Next base: position 1,348,237 of record NZ_JBJNLU010000001.1, on the reverse strand, counting down.
GCCGGCCGCCTGCAGCAATGCCTTGGCCTGCGCGTCCAGCTCCGCCTGCGGCTGCTGTTGCAGCAAACTCGCCTCGGGTTTGAACCCGGCGGTGACGTCCGGCGTGAAGTGATAAGCCGGTTTTTCACCGGTGCCCAACACTTTCTCCGCGATAATCTTGCGATCGATGGCGTAGGACAAGGCCTGACGCACCCGCACGTCGTTGGTCGGCGCACGCTGGGTGTTGAACGCGTAATAATAGGTGCCGAGCTGATCCGGGGTGTACACCTGCCCCGGGATGTCTTTCAGCAGCTTCTGATACATGTTTTTCGGGAAGGATTCGGTGATGTCGATGTCACCCGCCAGGTAACGCTTGGTGGCGTTGGATTCCTGGTTGATCGGCACGAAGGTCACTTTGGTCAGCACGGTGCGCGCATGATCCCAGTAATGGTCATTAGGCGTCAGCACCAGCTTCTCGTTCACCACCCGCTCCTGCAGTTTGAACGCGCCGTTGCCCACCAGATTGCCGACCTTGGTCCAGTCATTGCCGTATTTTTCCACCACCGCCTTGTTCACCGGGAACAGGCTGAAGTTGGCCGTCAGGCTGACGAAGTACGGCACCGGCTTGTCCAACTGCACCTTGAGCGTGTAGTCATCCGGCGCCGATACGCCCAAGCGATCGGCCGGCAGTTTGCCGCTGATGATCTGCTCGGCGTTCTGGATCCCCGCCAGTTGCGCGAACCAGGCGAACGGCGACAGATTTTTCGGTTCTACCAGCCGCTGCCAGCTGTAAACGAAGTCTTTTGCCGTGACAGGGTCACCGTTTGACCAACGCGCGTCTTTACGCAGATGGAAAATATAAGTCTGATTGTCGCTGGTCTGCCAGCGGGTGGCGACGCCGGGGATCACTTTCCCGTTGGCGTCCTGATTGACCAGCCCTTCGAACAGATCGCGCGCCAGCTGAGCCTCCGGCAAGCCAACCGCTTTGATCGGATCGAGCGAGGCCGGTTCGTCTTTAATGTGGCGCACGATTTCCTGTTTGTCCGCCAGCGCGGTGCCCGGGGGAACCTGCGCCGCCATGGCGCTGCTCATACAGGCGCCGATCGCCGCCGCGCAGAGCGCCAAACGAAAACCCCGTTGCATTTTTTTTCCCGTCATTATGATTTGTCCCCCGTTAACCATCTGAATTTTTTATCATATAGCACAAGATCCATCCGGCCTAGAGCCCGCGGGCGAGAAGTTGCAAAAAGTGCGATTCAGGCGATAAAAAACCCGTGCGGCGCAGGGCGGCACGGGTGGGATTGCGGCAGCGACCGTCAGTCGTACAGGTGGATGCTGTTGATGCGGTAGCTGAACTCTTCACCCTCTTCTTCATCGAACACGGTGAAAAAGCCTTTCTCAGCCAGCGGACGGGCCGAGATATCGGTTTTTTGCAGCTGACGCGCATCCGCGTCGTCGTAGCCGTAGTCGAGATAGAAGGCATCTTTCTGGTAATCGATATGCAGGGTGAACGGATAGTTCGATTCGTCCCCGCGCCCGTCGTCATTTTTCACCACGCCGAACCATTCCCCCTGACGGATCTGGTTTTCAGCGTCTACGCCGCACAGCAGCGTGATGGTGTCATTTTCATTTTCGCTATAGCTGGCGATGATTCTGGCTACTGGCATGTTAAATCCTCTTGCGGGTGATTGGCTTAGCTCTGCCGTTAGTATAACAACAGCCTCAGGCCAGGTGCGGTTTAATTGGCGTTTTCGCCGCTACCGCATCACAGATCGCGCAAACGCCGCACAATTGCGATGGGAAAGATGTCTCAAAGCGTAATACACTGAATAAAATGACAATGACTCTCGGCCTTTAACTCAGGGACAACACCATGACCGAACATCGACCGCGCAGTGAACGTGGCCAGTTGGCCGTCGCAGGAGAGAACTACGGCAGCTCGCTGCTGGGCGCGCCGCTGCTCTATTTCCCGGCGGCGGTCAGCGGCCCGGAAACCGGGCTGATCATCGCCGGCACCCATGGCGATGAGAGCGCCGCCATCGTAACCCTGTCCTGCGCGCTGCGCAGCATCGCCCCCGAACAGTTGCGCCACCACGTGGTGCTGGCGGTCAACCCCGACGGCTGTCAGCTGGGGCTGCGCGCCAATGCCAACGGCGTCGATCTGAACCGCAACTTCCCGGCCGCCAACTGGCGCTCCGGGGACACCGTCTATCGCTGGAACAGCGCGGCGCCGGTGCGCGACGTCAGGCTCTCCACCGGCGGGCGCCCCGGCTCCGAACCGGAAACCCAGGCGCTGTGTCATCTGATCCATCGCCTGAAGCCGCATTGGGTGGTGTCGTTCCATGAGCCGCTGGCCTGCATCGAAGATCCCGCCAGCTCGCGGCTCGGCGTTTGGCTGTCGCACAAGTTCGAACTCCCGCTGGTGACCAGCGTCGGCTATGAGACGCCCGGTTCGTTCGGCAGCTGGTGCGCGGATCTGTCGCTGCCGTGCATCACCGCCGAATTCCCGCCGATCTCCGCCGATGCCGCCAGCGAGCGCTACATCGACGCCATGACCGAACTGCTGACCTACCCGAATTAATCCCTACGGGGCGAGATCGACGATCGCCCCGCATTCGAACGCCAGACCCGGTTCGACGTCCCGCGCCAGCCAGGTCGGGCCGTCCAGATCGACGAAGCGCGCCGCCGGCGCCAGCGGCAAGGCGGCGGATATCGCCCGCGACGTGCACAACATGCAGCCGAGCATGATGGCGAATCCCTGTTCGCGCGCGGCCTGCGCCAGCGCCAGCGCCTCGGTCAAGCCGCCGGTTTTGTCCAGTTTGATGTTGACCATCTGATAGCGTTGCGCCAGCCGCGGCAGATCGGCGCGGGTGTGGCAGCTCTCATCGGCGCAGATCGGCAGCGGATGAATAAAGTGTTCCAATGCGGCGTCGTCACCGGCCGGCAGCGGCTGCTCCAGCATCGCTACGCCGAGATCGGCCAACAGCTGGCAGCGTGCCGCCAGCCCTTCCGCCTGCCAGGATTCATTGGCGTCGACAATCAGCGTCGCCTGCGGCACCGCGGCGCGGATCGCCACCAGCCGCTCGCTGATATAGTGATCGTCGAGTTTGATCTTCAGCAGCGTGGCGCCCTGCCGCTCCAGCTCACGCGCGGCGAAGGCCATCGCTTCCGGCGTTCCGATGCTGACGGTCTGCGCCATACGGATCTGCGCCGGCGCCGTCACGCCGCTGCGCTGCCACAGGCTCTGCCCGTGCAGACCACACTCCAAATCCCACAGCGCCGAGTCCAGCGCGTTGCGGGCCGCGCCCGCCGGCATCTGCGTCAGTAGCTGTTCGCGGGTGATGCCTTGCGCGATCGCCGGCGCCATCTCTGCCAGCTGCGTCATCACCGATTCCTCGCTCTCGCCATAGCGCGGATACGGCGTGCATTCGCCGACGCCGCGCACGCCCTGCTGTTCGATTTCGACCACCACCACCCTGGCTTCGGTGCGGCTGCCGCGCGCGATCACGAAGGCGGTGTGCAGCGGCCAGGCTTCCGGGTAAAAACGCATGTCTCTCATAACGGCTCCTGAGCGAAAACTGCGCATCCAGGCAGGCTGATGCGCCGGTGATGTTTTATAGAACAGCCTAATATATACAACTATTTAGCAAACTTTGATATCCAATCCGCCCCGCTTGTCATAAACTGGCGTCAGGGTGTGAACCTGATGTTAACAGCCGCCGCCGGCGCGCCGTTTTATCAGGTTCATACCCTTTGTATAAACACCTGTAAAAGGAATCTAGCAATGACTCAGACAGTACATTTTCAAGGCAATCCGGTCAGCGTAGCGGGCAAACTGCCACAGCAGGGCGAACAGGCCAAGGCCTTCTCGCTGGTTGCCAAAGACCTGTCAGACGTAGCGCTGAGCAGCTTCGCGGGTAAACGCAAAGTCCTGAACATCTTCCCAAGCATCGATACCGGCGTCTGCGCGACGTCGGTGCGTAAATTCAACCAGTTGGCCAGCGGCCTGGATAACACCGTGGTGCTGTGCATCTCCGCCGATCTGCCGTTCGCCCAGTCTCGTTTCTGCGGCGCGGAAGGCCTGAGCAACGTGGTCACGCTGTCCACCCTGCGCGGCGCCGAGTTCAAACAGGCGTACGGCGTTGAAATCGCCGAAGGTCCATTGGCGGGCCTGACCGCGCGTGCGGTCGTGGTACTGGATGGCCAGGACAACGTGCTGTACAGCGAGCTGGTGAACGAAATCACCACCGAGCCGGATTACGACGCAGCGCTGGCAGCGCTGAAATAATAAAGCCGACGAACGCCGGCTTTGGATACACGGGAAGGCGCCGCAAGGCGCCTTTTTTATTCTTCGCCTTCAGCGCCGCCTTTGCGGCTGCTCAGGCCATACTCGCGCAGCTTGTTGGCGATGGCGGTATGGGAAACGCCCAACCGCTTCGCCAGCTTGCGGGTGCTGGGATAGGTGCGATACAGGCGCGTCAGCACCGAGCGCTCGAAACGCTTGCTGATGTCGTCCAGTGAACCGTCCAGCACCTCGTCGCCCAGCGACATCTCCACCTCGAACTCCGGCAACACGATATCCTGCGGCCGCAGTTCGTAGCCTTCGGTTTGCGTCAGCGCGCGGTAGATGGCGTTTTTCAGCTGGCGCACGTTGCCCGGCCAGCCGTATTTGCTGAGGAAGCTGCCCAGATCGTTCGCCAGCTTGGGCCGCGCCACGCCCTGCTCATCGGCGAAGCGCGCCACGAACAGCTCGGTCAGCGGCATGATGTCCTGCGGGCGTTCGCGCAGCGGCGGAATGGTGATGGTCAGCACGTTGAGGCGATAATAGAGGTCTTCGCGGAATTCGCCGCGCTGCACCAGCTCGGTCAGGTTCTTCTGGGTGGCGCAGATCACGCGCACGTCGACGTGCACCTCATGCTCTTCGCCGACCCGGCGGAACGTGCCGTCATTGAGAAAACGCAACAGTTTGGTCTGCATGCGCGGCGACATTTCGCCAATCTCATCCAGCAGCACCGAACCGCCGTTGGCCTGCTCGAAGAAGCCCTTTTTGCCTTCCAGCGCGTTGGGATAAGCGCCCGGCGCATGGCCGAACAGCTCGCTCTCCACCACGTCATCCGGCAGCGCGGCGCAGTTCAGCGCCAGGAACGGCTGTTTGCCGCGCGGGCTGCGCAGGTGGCAGGCGCGAGCCAGAATATCCTTGCCGGTGCCGGTATCGCCCACGATCAGCAGCGGCGCATCGAGCATCGCCAGTTTGCGCGCCTGCTCCAGCACGTGACGCATCTTGGCGCTCACCGCGACGATGTGATCGAATTCGGTATCGTCGTTCACCGACAGATTTTGCAGTTGGCGGCCCATGCGCGCGGTGGACTTCAACATCACCACCGCGCCGACCGCAGCCGGCTGTTGCTGTTCGTCTTCCAGATAGATAGGCGTAATGTCCATCAGGAAGTCCTGGCTGCGGATCACCACCCGTTCTGAGTGCGGCGCCGTATGCTCACTCTCCAGCCAGCGGCTGAAGTTATAGCCGCCGATCAGCGCCCCGGCGGTCTGGTTGCGGATCTTGTCTTCGTTCAGGCTGAACAACGCCAGCGCCGCCGGATTGGCCAGCTCGACCTTGCCCTTCATGTCGATAGAGAACACCGGCTCCGGCATCGACTCCAGCAGCGCACGCAGCGCGCGATGCTCGCGTTCGGAAGGCATAAAGCTGACGGTGCGCACGTCGGTCACGCCGGCGATGCGGCGGATCTCCGCCATCAGCGCGCGGAAAGTATCGAAGTCCAGCTGGGAGAAATTGAGGTAAATGCGGCCGATGGGATCGATCTCGATGCCACGTAAGTCAATGCTGCGCGATACCAAAAGATCGAGTAATTCTCGAGTGAGACCGAGGCGGTCTTCGCAAAATACTTCCAAACGCATCAGTGTTGGCCTTATCTCTGCAGGTGCGGGGATCGTTAGCGATGATGATACTCCCTCGCACCGGGCGGTAGAAGCGATCTGTCAGCAAAAGTTGACAGAACTCTGATTTATTGCCGTGGTTGCTGATTTTAAACGCAAGCGAATAACAGCATCGGCGTCATTTTAGCCCACAAACAGAGAGTTATCACAGAAAGATTTAATTTTGCAGATATTTATCACGCAAGCGCAGGGGGATCGACTATCGTCAAGTCTCGATTACGTCCGGCGTTGGCGCCGGTGAAATAACGGCGCTGCCAGGAGCGCCGTCGCGGGGTTATTTGGCCTTGCCGTCGCTCTTTTTCAGCGTGTCTTTCAATTGGCCGATCAGCTGGCTGCGGAAATCGCCAAGCTTCGGTTTCTCCCCTTCCAGCCACGGCAGCGGGCGACACAGTTCCATCGCCTTGATGCCCAGCCGCGCGGTCAACAACCCGGCGCCGATGCCCTGCGCCGCGCGCGCCGACAGCCGCGCCGCCAGATCCTGCGACATCCAGTCCATGCCCACTTCGCGCACCAGTTCGGAGGCGCCGGCGAAGGCGATGTTGAGCAGCACCAGTCGGAACAAACGAATGCGGCTGAAGTAGCCCAGTTCGATGCCGTACAGCGCGGCGATGCGGTTAATCAAACGGATGTTGCGCCAGGCGATAAACGCCATATCCACCAGCGCCAACGGGCTGACGGCAATCATCAGCGTCGATTCGGCGGCGGAGCGGCTGATTTCGCGCCGCGCTTGGTTGTCGAGCACCGGCTGCACCAGTTTGGCGTACAGCTCCACCACTTCACGGTCATTTTGGGTTTCATGCAGCGAGGCCTGCCAGCGCTGCAGCGCCGGATGCCCCTGATCCAGCCCGGCCTGGCGCGCCAGTTTCTCGCAGAATTCGCGCCCTTGCCCCAGTCCGTGGCTGTGCAACAGCTCGCGCGCCACGTCGCGCTCTTCCGCGCGCTGGCGCAGCCGATACAAACGCCGCCATTCGGTGACCACCGAACCAACGCCGGCGAACACGATCAGGCCGCCGGCCACGCCGCCACCCATGGCGATCCAGTCCTGCTGCACCCAGGCGGTATGCACCCACTGCACGCCCTGCGCCACCACGCTGACGCCGAACAGCGCCAACCCGGCGGTGACCATTTTGCGCCACAGGCTGCGTTTCGGCTTCAGCGCAGCGTTGATGATGCCCTCGGCGCGCCCTTCTTCCTCCTCCTCCTGCAGCTCCGGCGCCGCCGGAAAGAAGCTCTCCGCCTGCTCGGCGTCGAAAGCGACGCCGGCGCGCAACGTCGGTTCCTGCGGCGGCTGCAACGGCTCGTCAAAATCGATACGCGGTTTGATCGGCTCGCTCATCGCAATTTGTCTCCCAGTAAAAATTCCATCACCGCATCCAGACGGATATGCGGCAACGGGCTGTCCACGCTCATGGCACGCGGGCGAAACTCATCGAAGTGAAATCCCTGGCTTTGCCAGAACGCCGGCCCCGGCAAACGGGCCGGCACTTCGCCGGGGAACACCGTCAGCGGCGCGCCGTCGCTGAGGCGATTGCCCTTCAGCGCCGGAATACGCTGCCCCTGATGATCGACAATGCCGCTCTCGGTCGCCTGCACCGAGGCCAGGCCGACGCAATCCATGCTGATGCCTTCGAACGCCGCGTTCTGCCACGCCTCTTGCACCAGCTGTTGCAGCAACGACACCAGATTGGCGTGCTGATCGGCGGTGATGTGGTCCGCCTTGGTGGCGGCGAACATCAGTTTGTCGATGGTCGGCGAGAACAAGCGGCGAAACAGCGTGCGTTTGCCGTAATGGAAACTCTGCATCAGTTGGGTCAGCGCCAGGCGCATGTCGTTGAACGCTTGCGGGCCACTGTTGAGCGGCTGCAGGCAGTCAACCAGCACGATTTGCCGATCGAAACGGACGAAATGCTCTTTATAGAAGTTTTTGACGATCGACTGGCAGTAATAATTGAACCGAGCGCGCAGCATGCCGATATTGGTGTGTTTGTCGGCCTGCGCCAGTTTCGACTCGCCCACCGCGGCAACATCGGGCCACGGGAAAAACTGCAGCGCCGGCGCGCCGGCCATGTCGCCCGGCAGCACGAAACGGCCCGGCTGAATGAAGTGCAGACCTTCGCTTTTGCAGCGCAACAGATAATCGGTGTAGGCCTGGGCGATCGCCGCCAGGCGATTTTCGTCGGCCGGGGCCAGCGGATCGCAGGTTTTACACAGGTCAAGCCAGGGCTTGGCCCATTCGGCGCGTTCCCCCTGCAGCAGCCCGGTCATCTGCCGCGACCAGGCCAGGTAATCCTGCTCGAGCATCGGCAGATCCAGCAACCATTCGCCCGGATAATCGACGATCTCCAGGTACAGCGTCGAGGTGTCTTTGAAATGGCGCAGCAACGAGTCGTTGGAGCGGTAACGCAGCGCCAGTCGGATTTCGCTGACGCCGCGCGTCGGCGTCGGCCAGGCCGGCGGCGCGCCGTACAGCTGCGCCAGCCCTTCGTCGTAGGTGAAACGCTGGATGCCGAGATCGCGCTGCGGGATGCGCTTGACGCCCAGCAGGCGTTCTTCGCGCACCGGTGAAAACAGCGGCATGCGCGCGCCGCTGTGCACATGCAGCAGTTGATTGACGAAGGCGGTGATAAAGGCGGTTTTGCCGCTGCGGCTCAGGCCGGTCACCGCCAGGCGCAGATGGCGATCCATTCCGCGGTTGACCAGCGAGGTTAACTCATTTTGCAGTCGTTTCATTGCTCTCCTTGACGTAACGCCCGAATGCCTTGTTCAGGCCTTTACGGAACAGCGGTTCCAGCACCAGCGCCAGCACGAAGCGCACCGGTTTGCGGCCGACGGTCTTCAACAGCCAGCCGGCGGCGCCCGCCGGGCCATAGTTCAATAACGCTATGATGATGACTTTAGCCAATGTCTTCAACATTGCCGCCGCTCCTGATTTAAATCCACCCGTTCTGGGGGCGTTCGCGACATCAATTTTATTCATGACAATGCCCTCCGGCACAAGACGATTAAGATGATCTTCAACGGGATGACGGCGGAGAAGATACCCGGCCTGCACAGGCCGGATATCGCAAGAAGAGTTACAGCTTGCGGAAGCGGCTCTGAACGCCGAAGGTGTCGGACGTCACGTAACGCTCGACCTGACGCAGCTGCTGTTCGCCGCTGCCCAGCTCATATTCCAGCTGATCGAGCAACTGGCGCGGCGTCTTCTGATGCTCGCCCTCGAAACGGCTGGCCGGCGCTTCGTCCAACACGAACACCAGCGCGATATAGGCCACCAGCGTGAAGAAAAACAGCCCAAAGAACAGCGACAGCACCACCATCACGCGGATCAGGCGCACCGGCACGTCGAAATAGTGAGCCAGACCGGCGCAGACGCCTTTTACCATGCCTTCTTCGGGTACGCGATAAAGCTTTTTACTGCCCAGCGTCATGCTCATCAGGACTGTCTCCAGTTCGGGTGTTCCGCATCGAGGATCTCTTCCAGCGCCTGAATGCGTTCACGCATGCGTTTGGCGTCTTCCGCCAGCTGCGCCAGGCGCTGCATTTCTTGCTGACTCAGCTGGATGCCGGTCTGTTGCCGATTGCTGTAATGCAGCCAAAGCCAAATCGGCGCGACAAACAGCACGAAAATTGTCAGCGGAATGGCAAGTAATAAAGCACTCATTGTTATTCCTTCTTATCGGATCCTGGATAGGCGGCCACCTCCGGCGTGTGGCCGCGGTTCGCCTTACTCGGAGCGGTTCATCTTGGCTTTCAGCGCCGCCAGTTGCTCACTGATGGCGTCATCGGCTTTCAGCTCAGCAAACTCCTGGTCCAGCGACTTCTTTTTACCGATGCCGATGCTTTCCGCTTCGGCTTCCATATGGTCGATGCGACGTTCGAACTGTTCGAAACGCGCCATCGCCTCATCCAGCTTGCCGCTGTCGAGCTGACGGCGCACCTCGCGCGAGGAAGATGCGGCCTGATGGCGCAGCGCCAGCGCCTGCTGCCGCGCGCGGGTTTCGGTCAGCTTGTTTTCCAGCTCACCGATTTCGCTCTTCATGCGCGCCAGCGTTTCTTCTACGGTCGCCACTTCCTGCGTCAGCGTGGCGATCAGGTCGGCAACCTTTTGTTTTTCGATCAGCGCCGCGCGGGCCAAGTCTTCTTTATCTTTGCGCAGCGCCAGCTCGGCTTTTTCCTGCCAGTCGCTTACCTGGCTTTCACCCTGCTCGATGCGACGCAGCAACTGCTTTTTCTCCGCCAGCGCGCGCGCCGACGTAGAACGGACTTCAACCAGCGTGTCTTCCATCTCTTGGATCATCAACCGCACCAGCTTCTGCGGATCTTCCGCCTTGTCCAGCAGGGTGTTGATGTTGGCGTTCACGATGTCGGCAAAACGAGAAAAAATACCCATAATTCACTTCCTCTTGGTTCTGATGGCGTCTGAAGCGCCGCGTTAAGTCGTACAGCTTGCCCAAAGAGATAATCAAAACCCGTGCCAACTTTTATCTAATTGAAAAACAACAACTCTTTATTTTTGACTCTCTGCGCGCTTGCTGTAGAGTGATTATTTTCACCAAACATTGGCGAATTTCATCATGAACGAACAGCCAGAGAATTTGTTGGGCGAAGCAAACGCCTTTGTCGAAGTATTGGAGCAAGTCTCCCAGGTGGCAAAGCTGAACAAACCGGTGCTGGTGATCGGCGAGCGCGGCACCGGTAAAGAGCTGATCGCCCATCGTCTGCACTACCTCTCCAACCGTTGGCAAGGGCCGTTCATCTCGCTCAACTGTGCGGCGCTGAATGAAAACCTGCTGGATTCCGAGCTGTTCGGCCACGAGGCCGGTGCCTTTACCGGTGCGCAGAAACGTCATCTGGGCCGCTTCGAGCGCGCCGACGGCGGCACGCTGTTCCTCGATGAGCTGGCGACCGCGCCAATGCTGGTGCAGGAGAAATTGCTGCGGGTGATCGAATACGGCCAGCTGGAACGCGTGGGCGGCAGCCAGCCGCTGCGGGTAGATGTGCGCCTGGTGTGCGCCACCAACGACGATCTGCCGGCGCTGGCGGCGGCGGGCAAGTTCCGCGCCGATCTGCTGGATCGGCTGGCGTTCGACGTGGTGCAGCTGCCGCCGCTGCGCCAACGCCGGCCCGATATCATGTTGCTGGCCGAGCACTTCGCCATTCAAATGTGCCGTGAGCTGGCGCTGCCGCTGTTTCCCGGCTTTACCGAACGCGCCAGGCAGACGTTGCTCAACTACGGCTGGCCGGGCAACGTGCGCGAACTGAAAAACGTGGTGGAACGTTCGGTCTATCGTCACGGCGACAGCGACAACCCGCTGGATGAGATCGTCATCAACCCGTTTGCGCCACGCGAGGCCACACCGCTTACGCCTGCCCCTGAAGGCGCCAGCGCGTTGCCGGCGCTGCCGCTCGAGCTGAAAAACTGGCAGTTGGAGCAAGAGAAGGCGCTGATCGAAGCAGCGCTGCAGCAAGGGCGATTCAACCAGCGCAAGGCGGCGCAGCTGCTGGGGCTCACCTACCATCAGCTACGCGGTATGCTGAAAAAGCATGCGCTGCTGCAAAACGGCGAGCAAGACGAGGATTAGCAACGCGGGGATTGGGTGCCGGTCTTTCCCGGCCGTCAGCTATTAGCCCCAGGTTGAGAGATGTGGCCTGAGAACGGCCGCCTGGAGAGGCCGGCCTTTCTCGACGGTCACGTCTATCTGCGGATAGCCCGCCGATGAATCACCTTCTTGTAAGATCACAGCGGTATTTTTCCTGCCCGATAAATGACGCCGAGCGACAACGCGACGCAGACCAGAAAGGCATAGCGCAAACCGACAGTTTCGGATAAGAACCCGATTAACGGCGGCCCGATCAGCGTCCCCAGAAAACCGATGGTCAGCACTGCCGCGATGGCGGCGCTTGGCGCCATGGAAGAAGACCTTGCGGCCGCCCCCGCAACCAGCGGAATAATGGCGCAAATGCCAAGCCCAACCAGGAAAAAACCGATTATCGACGTCACCAAACCCGGTAACCAGGTCGTTAGCGTCATGCCGGTGAATGCCAGCATCCCGCCCCATTGCAACGTTCTTCTCACTCCGATCCGATCCACGAACCGGTTCAGCATGAGCCGGCCGATCGTCATGGCCGCCATAAATACCGTAAAACCCAGGCCGATGTATTTTCGATCGACCGAGACGACGTCCTGAAAATAAACGACGCTCCAGTCATACATAATGCCCTCACAAGCCATCGAGCAGAAAACGATCAGGCCATAGTTGAACAGCGAGCGGTCCGGGATGGCGAAAGCGCGCCCGGTCTGTTCCAGTTCCGGTTTGTCGAACAATGCCCGCCGACACAGCAAGGCGGACATCAGAGCCACCGCCGCTATGCCCGCAAAGTGCAGCGGCAAGGCGACATCCCGACCGATCATTAACGCCCCGATCCCTGCGCCGACGAACCCCGCCACGCCCCATATACCGTGAAAGAACGGCAGCCTCGTTTTACCGCTGACCGCCTCGGCGATACTGGCCTGCATGTTGTTCGAGACATTGACCGCGCTGTAAGCGAACCCGCATAAAAACAGCAGCACCGCCAGTTGCAGGACCGTCGCGGCGAAGGGCACCAGAAGCAAAAGCGTGGCGTTGAACAGAATAGCCGCGACGCCGACCACCCTGCTGCCGAGTTTGGCGATCGCCCATCCCGATATCGGCAGCGACACGACCACGCCGGCCGACATGGCGAACAGGACGGTGCCGAATACGCCGTCAGACAACGCAAGCCCTCCCTTGATCGTCGCCATCCTTGAACTCAAACTGCCGAAACACAGCCCCAGCATGAAAAACATGCTGGATATCGCCAGATTTTTTTCTTTCATCATCGACATCATGGGCTCCCCCTTATCCGATTAGCGGCCTGGTCAGGCGAAGGCATCAATGCCGGTCAGCGATGCCGAAAGCGCCCACAGACGCTGCGCCTGTTCCGGGTCGATCGCGTATTCCTTCACGCCGACCAGCGCCTGACTGTCGTGGGCGGCGATGCCGGCAATATCGCCATCCTCGCAGTAGAGGCCCCCTAATCCCTGCAACTGCGGTGAGGTGGCGGCCCAGACCTGCGTAGCAGCCCCCTGCTGAGGCGTTTTAAGGGCATCGGGATCGGCCGGATTGCCCTCTTCGTCCATCCAGCCCAGGGCTATCATCTCTGCTCTCGATATGTGCCGCTGCAGCGGCGTGGCGATGCTACCCGGATGCAGGCTAAATGCGCGGATCCCCCGCGAGCGGCCCAGAAGATCCAACCAGACGGCGAACAGGGCATTCGCCGTCTTCGACTGACCATACGCCAGCCACTTGTCGTAACCGCGTTCGAACTGCACATCTTCCCAGCGGATCGCCGAATGGTGATGCCCGGCGGAGGAGACGGTGACCACCCGCCCGCCATCGGCAATGGTCGGCCACAGCAAATTAGTCAGCGCATAGTGGCCGAGATGGTTGGTGGCGAACTGCCTTTCCCAACCGTTCCCCACCCGCGCCTCCGGGCATGCCATCACCCCGGCGTTATTGATGACGATATCCGCCCGTAGGCTCGATGCGGTAAAGTCTGCAGCGAAACGACGCACGCTGTTCAAATCGGCGAGATCGAGTTCGGCGATCTCGACGCCGGCGCTCAGCCCTAACACCGCTTTGGCTGCCGCCGGTGCCCGGCAAGCGACGATAACCCGTGCGCCGGCGTCGGCCAGCGCCAGCGTCGTCTCCAGACCGAGGCCTGAATGGCCACCGGTGACGATGGCCAGCGTGCCTGACAGATCCTGGCTCGCGAGCACCTCGCCGGCGGTCGTTTTGGGCCCGAATCCTGACTTGATGGGGGTTTGTTGGGTAATCACAGGCATTCTCCTCACGGTTAACAGTGGCCGGCCAAACGCAGCCGGCGCGTCGATGAGAAGGAGTATGAAATTCCGTCACGGGACTGTGAATGCATGAAACCCCGAACTTCTGTCGAGATCGTCCAGGTTACGCGGCGAAAAAGAAAAAAGTGGAGCATGGCGGCTCGCCAGGCGAGGTTTCCGGTCTGAAACAGGCAAAAAAAAAGCCAGCACCCGAGCTGGCTTAAAAAACACTGGAAGCAATGTGAGCAATGTCGTGCCTTCCACATCAGAGCCGCAAACTGTGGCCTTCCGTGAACTGCCAGGCGATGATAATAGTTATCAGTATCGTCTGTAAAGCACTTTGTTGAGAATTTTTCTCATTACCACACGAAGATTGCGCAATTACCACTCAGGGAACGGGTCTGCCATCTCCAGCCAATAGTCCACGCCGGCGGCCATTTCGTCGTCGCTCAGCAGGCAGTCGTCCAGCAGACGCACGATCGCCGCCTGTTGCAAGTGCTGGCCGATAAACACCAGCTCCTGGCGCATGTCGCCGAACGGCTCCACCCATTTCTCCTGAATATGCGCCCGCGTTTGCGGATCTTGCGGCCAATTGTCTTGCGGGATCGCGCGCCAAAAGGTGCCCGCCAGGCCGTAATGGGCGATGCCGCCGGCCTGGCTCCACTGCCCGGCCTGCCGCGGCCGCGTCGCCAGCCAGAAGAAGCCTTTCGAACGCAGCAGCTTGCCGCCGCCCCAGTCGCCGTTGATCACGCGGTAGAACTTGTCCGGCGCAAACGGCCGCCGCGCCTGATAGACAAAGCTGCTGATGCCGTAGCTTTCCGTCTCCGGCACGTGTTCGCCGCGCAGCTCTTTCAGCCAGCCGGGCGCCTGCTGCGCCTTTTCAAAACTGAAGCTGCCGGTATTCAGCACCGCCTCCAGCGGCAGTTTGCCCGGCGCGATCGGCACAATGCGGGCGTCGGGATTCAGGCTGGCCAGCAGCGCCATCACTTCACCCTGCTGCGTTGGCGTCAACAGATCGGTCTTGCTGACCAGGATCACGTCGCAAAATTCAATTTGCTCAATCAACAGGTCCGCCACGCTGCGCAGATCGTCCTCGCCCAGGCTTTGGCCGGCCTCCTGCAGGCTTTGCGCCTGCTGGTATTGCCGGATGAAATTCACCCCGTCGACCACCGTCACCAGCGTATCCAGCCGGGCGAACTGCGACAGGCTTTCCCCTTGTTCATCCTCAAAGGTAAAGGTTTCCGCCACCGGCAGCGGTTCGGAGATGCCGCTCGATTCGATCAACAGATAATCGAAGCGCCCGTCCTGCGCCAGCTCGCGCACCGACACCAGCAGGTCTTCGCGCAGCGTGCAGCAGATGCAGCCGTTGCTCATCTCCACCAGCTTCTCCTGCTGGCGATCGAGGCGCACTTCATTCTCCACCAGCGCAGCGTCGATATTCACCTCGCTCATGTCGTTGACGATCACCGCCACGCGCATGCCCTGCCGGTTGTTCAGGATGTGGTTCAGCACCGTAGTCTTGCCGGCGCCGAGAAAGCCGGAAAGCACGGTCACGGGAAGTTGTTTCATGGGGACCTCATTAAAATTCATTGCGTAATGCCTGGTAACCGCGCACCAGCTCGACGTTGGTGGCGGCCACTTCTTCCGAAAACTGCAGCGCGCCGCGATCGACCTGGCGATAGCGCGACAGGTCGCTGTCCGGCCCCACGCGCTCGGTCGAGGGGATATAGCGGTTTTCCGGCAGCGTTACGCCGTCCACGACCGCGTTGTAGCGCACCACGCAGCCGGACTGAACGTGGCAGTTGAACAGCACGCTGTTGAAGCCGATAAACACCCGATCGTCGATGCGGCACGGGCCGTGCACAATGGCGCGGTGGGCGATCGAGCTGTAACGGCCAATAGTCACCGCCGCCCCGCTCTTGGAATGGATCACCACGCCGTCCTGAATATTGGAGTGCGAGCCGATGACGATCGGCTCCATGTCGCCGACGGCGTTCAACTCGTCGGCGCGAATTACCGCATAAGGGCCGACGTAAACGAAGTCTTCGACGATCACCCGGCCGCAAATAATGGCAGTGGGATCGATGTAGGCCAGCGGCGAGACCTGCGGCAGATGGCCACTGGGGTTTTTACGCAGCATGGTGTTCTCCCCGCCAGCTCAGCTCCGCCACCGCATTGTGGGCATGCAGGCTCTCCTGATGCTCGACGCGCAGCGAAAAAGCGCGGTAGTCGCACTGGCTGCGCAGCATGCGATACAGACGGCGCGCCGCGTCCTCGCAAAACATCAGATTCTGACCGTTGGCCAATGCGAAGGCCTGTTCGTCGCTGCGTTTCACCAGCGTTTGCACCGGCGTGCCCAGCGCGTGTTCGATGCGATCAATCAGTTTCACCGGCTCAAACGCCCGTTCATTCTCGGGCGTCACGGTGATCCAGGCCCAGCTGCGCTGGCTGTGGGGGGTGGCCGGCATCCCTTGCTCCAGCAGCCACTCGCTCACCTGCCGTTGGCTGACCCGCTCCGCCGCCTGTTCAAAATCAAACTGGAACTGTTGCTGCGCCAACTGACGGCTGAGCGCCGCCGAACTCGGGCAGGTGGAGGAATAAGGCACGCCGACGATCAGTGCCAGCGTCAGCGTATCCGTCAGAGTGGCCTCGATGCGCAGCGGATAGGCTTTCCAGCCGCGCTGCGGCGACAGCAGCGCCGGGCGTGACAGCAACAGCTCGCCGCCGATCGACAAGCTGGCGCGATCGCTGTGTTCCGGCTGCGAAGCCAAAAAGGCCTGCAGCGTTCGGCCGATGCGCTGCGGCGTCAGCTCGCCCTGCGTCAACTCGTCCAGCGCCAGATACAGCCGCGACATGTGAATGCCGCGCTCGCCCACTGCTTCGGCGCGCAGGTTGATACCGGCGTCGACCTTCGCCATCAATGGCTTGCCGGCCAGCTCCAGCGGCAGCGCGATCCCTTGCATCCCGACCCAATCGAGCCCGACATCACTCATTTCGCCGCGCCATGCCTGAGCATCCGGCAGCGAACGGCGTGGTGGAAGTGCAACTTCGTTCATACATCCCCTTGCGTTATTGTGACTTTGCCGGGGAACGGTAACATGATTTTGTTATATTATAACATAACATGGAAAACTTTTTTCTTGCCGCTGAACGGGCTGATCAATCAAGTCGCAGAAAACTCAGCGATTTTGCTCAATGGATTGGGCTGCTGGTCAGAGTGCGATACACTAACGCTATTGCTGATTAACCCATGAGCCTCTATGCGTGGTTTACCCTTTTGGATACTGTCGTTGTGCCTGACGGGCTCTGCCCTGGCCGCGACAACACCGCCCGCGCCCAGCGCGGCGCCGCTGCCGGACATTCGCCAGAGCGGCTTTGTTTATTGCGTCAGCGGCATACTGAATACCTTCAACCCGCAAATGGCCAGCAGTGGCCTGACGGTGGATACCCTGGCCGCCCAGCTGTACGATCGCCTGCTGGACGTCGACCCCTACACCTATCGCCTGATCCCCGAGCTGGCGCAGAGCTGGGAGGTGCTGGACAACGGCGCCACCTACCGCTTCCATCTGCGCAAGGACGTGCCGTTTCAGACCACCGCCTGGTTCACGCCCACCCGCAAGATGAACGCCGACGACGTGGTATTCAGCTTCGCCCGCGTATTCGATCAGAAACACCCGTATCACGACGTGAACGGCGGCGAATACCCCTATTTCGACAGCCTGCAGTTCGGCGATTCGGTGCAGAGCGTGAGAAAGCTCGACGACTATACGGTGGAGATTCGCCTGCAGTCGCCGGACGCCTCGTTCCTGTGGCATCTGGCGACCCACTACGCGCCGGTGCTGTCCGCCGAGTACGCCGATCTGCTGACGCGTGAGGGCCATCAGGAGCTGATCGACCGCGAGCCGGTCGGCAGCGGCCCGTTCCTGCTCAACGAATACCGCTCGGGGCAATATATTCGCCTGGCGCGCAACGCCGCCTACTGGAAAGGGCTGCCGCGCATGCCGCAGGTGGTGATCGATCTGGGCGCCGGCGGTACCGGCCGCCTCTCCAAACTGCTGACCGGCGAATGCGACGTGCTGGCTTATCCGGCGGCCAGCCAGCTGTCTATCCTGCGCGACGATCCGCGCCTGCGCCTGACGCTGCGTCCGGGGATGAACATCGCCTATCTGGCGTTCAACACCCGCAAACCGCCGCTCGACAACCTCAATGTGCGCCAGGCGATCTCGCTGGCGATCAACAACCAGCGGTTGATGCAGTCTATCTATTACGGCACGGCGGAAACCGCCGCCTCGATCTTGCCGCGCGCCTCCTGGGCCTATGACAACGACGCGCACGTCACCGAGTACGATCCGGCCAAATCTCGCGAGATGCTGCGGCAGGCCGGCGTCGGCCAGCTGAACCTGAAGCTGTGGGTGCCTACCGCCTCGCAGTCTTACAACCCGAGCCCGCTGAAAACCGCCGAGCTGATCCAGGCCGACCTCGGCCAGGTGGGCATCAACGTCACCATCGTGCCGGTGGAGGGCCGCTTCCAGGAAGCGCGCCTGATGGAAATGAACCACGATCTGACCCTGACCGGCTGGGCCACCGACAGCAACGATCCGGACAGCTTCTTCCGGCCGCTGCTGAGCTGCGCGGCAATCCGTTCGCAAACCAACTATGCTCACTGGTGTGACCCGAGCTTCGACGAAGTGCTGCAGAACGCGCTGCTGTCGCAGCAGCTGTCTCAGCGCATCGACAACTACCGCAAGGCGCAGAAAATCCTCGAGCAGCAATTGCCGGTGCTGCCGCTGGCGTCTTCCCTGCGCCTGCAGGCCTATCGTTACGACATCAAGGGATTGGTGCTGAGCCCGTTCGGCAACGCCTCGTTCGCCGGGGTTTACCGTGAATCCGCGCCGGAGGTGAAAAAGTGATTATCTTTACCCTGCGCCGCATTCTGCTGCTGCTGATCACGCTGTTCTTCCTGACGCTGGTCAGCTTCAGTCTGAGCTATTTCACGCCGCGCGCGCCGCTGAACGGCGCCGCCCTGCTGGACGCCTATCAATTCTACTTCGTCAGCCTGCTGCACTGGGACTTCGGCGTCTCCAGCATCAACGGCCAGGCGATCAGCGAACAGCTGCGCGAAGTGTTCCCGGCCACCATGGAACTGTGCCTGCTGGCCTTCGCCCTGGCGCTGTTTATCGGCATTCCGCTGGGCATCATCGCCGGCGTGCTGCGCGGCAAGTGGCAGGACACCGCCATCAGCACCTTCGCGCTGCTGGGCTTTTCGATGCCGGTGTTCTGGCTGGCGCTGCTGCTGATGCTGTTCTTCTCGCTGCATCTCGGCTGGCTGCCGGTTTCCGGCCGCTTCGATCTGCTGTATCAGGTGAAGCCCATCACCGGTTTCGCGCTGATCGACGCCTGGCTGTCGGACTCGCCGTATCGCGCCGAGATGATCGGCAGCGCCCTGCGCCACATGATCCTGCCGATCGCCGCGCTGGCGGTGGCACCCACCACCGAAGTGGTGCGGCTGATGCGCATCAGCACCGACGACGTGCTGAGCCAAAACTACATCAAGGCCGCCGCCACCCGCGGCCTGTCGCGCTTCACCATCATTCGTCGCCACGTGTTGCACAACGCGCTGCCGCCGATCGTGCCCAAACTGGGGCTGCAGTTCTCCACCATGCTCACGCTGGCGATGATCACCGAAGTGGTCTTCAGCTGGCCGGGCCTCGGCCGGTGGCTGATCAACGCCATTCGCCAACAGGACTATGCGGCGATCTCCGCCGGCGTGATGGTGGTCGGCACGCTGGTGATCACCATTAACGTTCTGGCCGACATTCTGGGTGCGGCAACCAACCCGCTGAAACATAAGGAATGGTATGCCCTTCGATAACGTATACCGCGAGAAAAAGATGCCGAGCCCGCTGCGCTACACCTGGCGGATTTTCTACGGCGACGCGCTGGCGATGATCGGTTTTTACGGCGTGATCGCCCTGTTGCTGTTGTCGCTGTTCGGTAGCCTGCTGGCGCCCTACGCGCTGGATCAGCAGTTCCTCGGCTATCAACTGCTGCCGCCGTCCTGGTCGCGCTACGGCAACGTGTCGTTCTTCCTCGGCACCGACGATCTCGGGCGCGACATCCTCAGCCGCCTGTTGACCGGCACCGCCGCCACCTTCGGTTCCGCGCTGGCGGTGACGCTGGCCGCGGCGTTCTGCGGCGTGATCCTCGGCGTGTTCGCCGGCGTCACCCACGGGCTACGCTCGGCGGTGCTCAACCACATCCTCGATACCCTGCTGTCGATTCCGTCGCTGCTGCTGGCGATCGTGGTGGTGGCGTTTATCGGCCCCAAACTTGAACACGCCATGCTGGCGGTGTGGCTCGCCTTGTTGCCGCGCATGGTGCGCACCATCTACAGCGCGGTGCACGACGAACTGGAGAAAGAGTACGTGGTGGCGGCCCGGCTTGACGGCGCTTCCACGCTGCAGATCCTGTGGTACGCGGTCATGCCGAACATCGCGGCGGTGCTGGTGACCGAGTTCACCCGCGCGCTGTCGATGGCCATTTTGGACATCGCCGCGCTCGGCTTCCTCGATCTCGGCGCGCAATTGCCTTCGCCGGAATGGGGAGCGATGCTCGGCGATTCGCTCGAGCTGGTGTACGTCGCGCCCTGGACGGTGATGCTGCCCGGCGCGGCCATTCTCGTCAGCGTGCTGCTGGTTAACCTGTTAGGCGACGGTATGCGCCGCGCAATCAATGCCGGGGTGGAATAATGCCGTTACTCGATATCCGCAATTTGACGATTGAATTTATGACCGCCGAAGGGCCGGTCAAGGCGGTCGATCGCGTCAGCATGACGCTGACCGAGGGCGAAGTGCGCGGGCTGGTGGGCGAATCGGGCTCCGGCAAGAGCCTGATCGCCAAGGCCATCTGCGGCGTAACCAAAGACAACTGGCGCGTTACCGCCGATCGCTTTCGTTTCGACGACATCGATCTGCTGCAGCTGAGCCCGCGCGAGCGGCGCAAGCTGGTGGGCCACAACGTCTCAATGATCTTCCAGGAGCCGCAGTCCTGTCTCGATCCTTCCGAGAGCATCGGCCGCCAGCTTGCGCAGGCCATCCCAGGCTGGACCTATAAGGGCCACTGGTGGCAGCGCTTCAACTGGCGCAAACGCCGCGCCATCGAATTGCTGCACCGCGTCGGCATCAAGGATCATGACGACATCATGGGCAGCTTCCCGTACGAGCTGACGGAAGGCGAGTGCCAGAAAGTGATGATCGCCATCGCGCTGGCCAACCAACCGCGCCTGCTGATCGCCGATGAGCCGACCAACGCCATGGAACCGACCACGCAGGCGCAGATTTTCCGTCTGTTGGCGCGCCTCAACCAGAACAACAACACCACCATTCTGCTGATCAGCCACGACCTACAGATGATGAGCAAGTGGGCCGATCGGGTGAACGTGCTGTACTGCGGGCAAACGGTGGAGAGCGCCCAGTGCGAAGAGTTGCTGGCGGCGCCGCACCACCCTTACACCCAGGCGCTGATCCGCGCCATGCCGGACTTCGGCCGCTCGCTGCCGCACAAAAGCCGGTTGAATACGCTGCCGGGCGCCATTCCTTCGCTGGAACACCTGCCGATCGGCTGTCGCCTGGGGCCGCGCTGTCCTTACGCGCAGAAGAAGTGCATCGAAACGCCGCGCCTGCGCCCGGTCAAAAACCACTTCTTCGCCTGCCACTTCCCGCTGAACATGGAGGAGCAATAACATGGAAACGCTGTTGGAAGTGCGCAACCTGAGCAAAACCTACCGCTACCGCACCGGGCTGTTCCGCCGCCAGCACGTCGAGGCGGTGAAATCGGTCAGCTTTACCCTGCGCGAAGGCCAGACGCTGGCGGTGATCGGCGAGAACGGCTCCGGCAAATCCACGCTGGCGAAGATGCTCTCCGGCATGGTGGAACCCACCGCCGGCGAGCTGCTGATCGACGATCATCCGCTGGCATTCGGCGATTATCGTTACCGCAGCCAGCGTATTCGCATGATTTTTCAGGATCCGAGCACCTCGCTCAACCCGCGCCAGCGCATCGGCCAGCTGCTGGATGCGCCGCTGCGGCTGAACACCGATCTTGAGCCCGCCGAGCGCGAGCAGCGCATCAACCAAACGCTGCGCCAGGTCGGCATGCTGCCGGATCACGCCTACTACTATCCGCACATGCTGGCTTCCGGGCAAAAACAGCGCGTCGCGCTGGCCCGCGCACTGATCCTGCAACCGAAGGTGATCGTCGCCGATGAGGCGCTGGCGTCGCTGGACATGTCGATGCGCTCGCAAATCATCAACCTGATGCTGGAACTGCAGGAAAAACACGGCATTTCCTATATTTATGTCACCCAGCACCTCGGCATGATGAAACATATCAGCGACCAGGTGCTGGTGATGCACGAAGGGGAAATCGTCGAGCGCGGCAGCACCGCGGAGGTGTTGGCGGCGCCGCTGCACGAATTGACCAAGCGTCTTATCGCCAGCCACTTCGGCGAAGCGTTGACCGCCGATGCCTGGCGGCGCGACGGCGGCCGCTTCTGAGTCACGCCTTCACCTCAAACCCGCTGCGGCGGGTTTTTTATCGCCTTGCGCGCCTGCCGCTTAGCAAGAAAGTGCACATGCAAATTACATTCTTGTTATATATCCTTATATTTTATTCCTTTCAGTTATTGATTAGTCCGTAACATTATTTTATCTCGCCAGGGCGATCGGTGAGGATATCCCCTACGTTGCACTTCTCATACGACAGGATATCGCACTGATGAACAGCATTCGCCATCGCCGCCTTACGCAGTTTCTGCTCACGCTGGCAGCCGGTTTTTCTGTTTACGGCCACGCCCTCTGCTGTGATGAGCTGCGCTAAAACCGCCTTTCGCCCCGCCTGCGGGCATGTTGCCTCTTTGTCCAGCCGACGCTGCCGCGCGCAGCGGCGGCTGTTGATCATGATTAAGGATTGACCTATGGAACGACTCCGTCGACAACATAATGCCCAGTGGTATCACGAAACCCAAAGCAGCGTGCGGGGCGATGCGCCGCTGGAACCCCAGGCGGCCACCCTTCGCGATCGCTTTCTGCTGGGGCTGGGCGCCTTCGCCGATGAAGCCTTAAACAATGCGCTCAGCGCTCGCGCCGGGGTGTTCAGCGCCTCGTTGGCCGGTTACCACGCGCTGTTTCCCGACCAGGTGCCGCTGTCACGATACGTGACATTGTCACCCTACGATCGCCTCAGCACCGCGTTGACCGTCGCTCAGGTGACGGGCGTGCAATCGCTTTGTAGCCACTACGCCGCCCGCCTCGCCCCGCTGCACAGCCCGGACGCCTCCCGGGAAAGCAATATCCGCCTTGCTCAGATCACCCAATATGCCCGCCAGCTTGCCAGCCAGCCCACGCTGATTTGCCGCAAGGCGCTGCAACAACTCGCCGACGTCGGGCTGAGCCCGGCGGATATTGTCACCTTTTCGCAGGTGATCGGTTTTGTCAGCTATCAAGCGCGCGTGGTCGCCGGCGTCGCGGCGTTGGCCGGCCGCCCGGCGGTGGTAGTGCCCGGCTTTCCTAACGTCGAAGACGCCGATGGCATCGCTTTCAGCGCCGACGAACTGAATTGGTCTGCCCGCCTGCCACCGATAGACGCGGAAACCGCCGCCGCCGAACAGCTTGATGTGTTGGATCAAAGTCACCCGCAGGCGCGCGCCGAATCTTATTATTTGCTGTTAGCCCACGACGCCGCCACCCTGCGCGAGCGCAACGGGGTGTTCAACGGCATCAATGCCGAAGGATATGGGTTATCGAGTCGCCTCAAGGCGCTGGCGACGCTGGCGGTCTCGCGCATCAACGGCAGCCGTTACTGCGCGGCCACCGTCGCGCAAGAATTGCAGGATGAGGGATTGGTTCAGGCGCTGTTCGCCGGGCTGCCTCAGGGGCTGGCGTATACCGAAGATTCGGTAAAACTCGCAGTGATGCGCACCGCCGCCGAGCTGACTCGCGCACCTGAGAAGTTCACCCCGCAGAGCGTGCAGCCGCTGTTCAACAGCGGCCTGGATCAGGCGCAGGCGCTGGAGGTGATCCTCACCGTCGCGCTCTACGCCTGGGAAAACCGCCTGCGCCAAACGCTGGGCGATGCGGAACCGGCACAGACTGCCCTGTAATCTATCAATGAGTTGGCGGCCCATTTTGCCGCTAACTCATCGCCCGTCCTTTTTAGAGATAAATATCAATAATCATTTAAATTTCAAATTTAAAACCAAATAATTTAATTAAATTAGTGTTAAACTCCATTTTTCTCTATTTTATTCTCCCGTCGCACTTCGAGAAAATTATCACTACAAACAGGATAATAGGCAGTTCGTGCTCGCCTCTCATTCTGTAACTGCATTTATCTCAGAATCATCAAAACAAGGTTTTAACCCTGCTAATTAATAGAGGCACCCATTAATTTCTCTACATTTTCACCGGTGGCTGCCTTGTTATTTAGTCTCTATGATTAAGCCGATAGCGCCGTTGTCACTCCTCATTTTAAATATCCATTCAATAAACGGCTGCCATCAACCCCATTATTTTCACTTTCTATCACAGCAAAAAATATTGTGAGGCTAACTTATGTCTGAACAAGAACTTAAATCCAGCAACAATATCGTTAACGTTATTGTCGTCATCGATACCGATGCGCTGATAGAAGCATTCGAGAATAAAAACCCCAGTCAGGATGCCGGCAGCCCGACGGGCATCGGCCACCAATATGCCTATATGGTCGTCACTTCCGAACAGGTGATCGGCGGCTCCGGCACGGCGGACCTGAATTTTAAAGCCAATGTCGGCGACGTCATCCGTTGGACCGGCACTTCCGAATCGGCAAATTTCGATGCCGGCGTCCTGATCTATGGGCTGCCGCAGTTTGGCAGCGGCACCCAGGTTTTCTCCAACCCGACATTCAAAATGTACACGCGCAGCTCGATGATGCCTGCGCAAAATACCGTATTCCCCGTCACTTTCACCAACCAAACCTATTGGTTCATACAGGCTGACATTACCAATACCGGCACGGAAAACTATTGCATTCAATTTGGCCTTTATTATCGACCAAACGGCGGAGACCAAAAACTATTAGGTTACTTCTATTGGGATCCGACTATTACCGTCGGCAATTAACACGTATTTCAGCAACCATTAGAAGAGAAATGATTATGGCCCCTAGGGGCCATAATCATTGCCGGGCACGGGATAAACTTAAATTTTTCTATCCATTTTGCCGCCGCAACCACTCGCTGGCGGCATCGAAAAACTTCTGCGCCAACGGCGTGGCGCGCTCCGACATATCGACCACCACCGCCGCATGACGCGGCATGGCGGCGATGGCCACCGGACGCCGCTGCAATGCCGGCATCAGCGGCGATTGCAGTTGGCCGCGCGGGAACAACCCGCAGCCCAACCCGACGAAAATCCCCTCCAGCAGTTGGAAGATAGAGGTAGTTTCCAGCCGCGGGTGCAGCGTCAATCCAGCGTCGCGGAAATGCTGATCGAGATAGCGGCGGAAATAACGCGTCGGCTCGGCCAGACACAGCGGCAAGGCGGCCACTGCCTCCAGCGGCAACGGCGCATCCCCCACCAGCTTAGGGAAATGCTGCGGATGAAACACCAGCTCAACGCCGGTTTCCACCAGCGGCTGCGATTGGAAATGCAGTTCTTTCAAGGTCGACAGCTCGAAAAAGCCGATGCCGATATCTACGGTGTGCGCCGTCAGCGCCTCCAGCAGCTGATCGGCGCTCAGCACCGCCAACCGATAATCAAGATGGGGATAACGTTCGCTGACCGCCTTGAGCATTTCCGCCACCGAGATGCTGCACTGTGGCACCACGCCGAGGCGCAACGTGCCGTGCAAGCCGTGCTTGAGCGACTCCACCTCCAGTTTCAGCCCTTGGTAGACCGAGACGATCTCGCGCGCCCACGCCAACACCCGTTCGCCCTCGGCGGTAAAGCCGCCGAAATGGTTGCCGCGGTTAATCAGCGAAACGCCCAGTTCTTTTTCCAGATTTTTCAATCGCATGGACAGCGTCGGCTGGCTGACGAAGCTGGCTTCCGCCGCCCGGCCGAAGTGGCGCTCCCGTTCTAAATTACACAGATAAATCAGTTGTTTAATATCCATAGCGCGGCTCAATGATCGGCATTCGCACCAGTATACCACCGGGCGCCGTCGCCCGCCCGGTGAGTCAGAGTTTGAGCTTCACGTAATCCGCCAGGCGGGAGAACACCCCGCCCTGCGGCACCGCCCGCAGCGCCACCAGTGGCAGGGTTTTCACCACCTGACCATTGTCGCTGATGCGGATCTCGCCGACGTTTTGTCCTTTGTTGACAGGCGCTTCCAGCCGCGCAACGTTGAGCACGTACTGCGCCTTCAGCTTGTCCGCCTCGTTTTTCGGCAGGCTGAGCGACTGGTCCTGCGCGCTGCCGACCGGCAAGCGGTGGCTTTCACCATACCAGATCGGCTCTTCCCCCAGGCTCTGGCCGGCGCTGAACAGGTGTACCGTGCTAAAGTCGCGCAGCCCCCAGCTCAGCAGCTTGCGCGCCTGTTCCTCGCGGCCTTTTGAACTTTTGCCGCCCATCACCACGGCGATCAGACGGCGATCTCCTTCGGTGGCGGAAGCGATGATGTTGAAGCCGGCCGAGGCGGTGTGTCCGGTTTTCAGTCCGTCGACGTGCAGGGTCTTGTCCCACAGCAGGCCGTTGCGGTTCTGCTGCGTGATGCCGTTCCAGGTCAGCGATTTCTCGCTGTACATATGGTATTCCGCCGGCTCGCTCATGATGATGGCGCGCGCAATCACCGCCAGATCGCCGGCGGTGGTGAACTGGCCCGGCGCATCCAGCCCGTGCACCGTTTCAAAATGCGTGTTCTGCAATCCCAGCTGCGCGCTCTTCTCGTTCATCAGCTTGACGAAGTTGGCCTGGCTGCCCGCCACATAGTCCGCCATCGCCACGCAGGCGTCGTTGCCGGAATCGATGATGATGCCGCGGCTGAGATCGCGTACCGTGACCCTGTCACCAGGCTTCAGGAACATCAGCGAGGAGCCTTTGAACACCGGGTTGCCCTGCGCCCAGGCGTCTTTCCCCACGGTGACGACATCGTCGAGGCCAATCTTATGCTCATCGAGCGCATGGTCGATCACCAAACCGGTCATCAGTTTGGTCAGGCTGGCCGGATTGCGCCGCTCGTCGGCATTGCCGGCCGCCAGCACCTGGCCGGTGGTGTAATCCATCAATACGTAAGAGGCGGCGTCTATCGCCGGTGGGGTCATGGTGGAAAAATGGGACGCCGTTTCCGCCGCCTGCGCCGCTAAAGGCAGTAAGATACCGCCGATCACCACTGATACTGAACGCTTCACGCTGTGTTCCTCAGGCCCGCAGGCTAAATAAAATGCCAATATAATCCGCGAGATAGACTGCATGAATTCACTTTCAGGCGAAACCATTACTCTTTTGCAGCGGGTGTCTTTATGCAACCATTTGTTTAAGTCAGCGTCCGCCTGCGATAGATATGCTCTATGCCGCCATTGCCCCATTCGATTAGACGCCTGCCTGCCGCGCCCCTAAACTTGTGACATAAATACGCAAGACGCATAAAAAAGCGTTTACTTTTTAGCTACAACCACCTGCGAAGTGTCACCATGAAATTCAAACCGTCAATCAAGCCTTATACCGGCCCAGCGGGCGGCTGGGGTTCGCTTGAAGCCACCACCCGCTTTGTCCTCGACAGTAAACAAACCCTAAAAAACATGCGCAACCTGATGCGCGTCAACAAGGCGCGCGGCTTCGACTGCCCCGGTTGCGCCTGGGGCGACGACAACCACAGCACCTTCAGCTTCTGTGAAAACGGCGCCAAGGCGGTCAGTTGGGAAGCGACGCGCAGCGCCGTCGAGCCTGAGTTCTTCGCCGCGCACAGCGTCAGCACCCTACAGCAGCAGAGCGACTATTTCCTCGAATATCAGGGGCGCCTCACGCATCCGATGCGCTACAACGCCGAAACCGACCACTATGAGCCTATTCATTGGCCGGACGCGCTGGCGCTGATCGCCAGGCACATCAACGCAATGGACAACCCGAATCAAATCGAGCTGTATACCTCGGGCCGCGCCAGCAACGAAGCGTCGTACCTTTATCAACTGTTCGGCCGCATGCTCGGCACCAGCAATTTCCCCGACTGCTCCAACATGTGTCACGAGGCGAGCGGCGTCGGGCTGAAGCAAAGCATCGGCGTCGGCAAAGGCACCATCCGCATCGATGACTTCGAAAAAGCCGACGCCATCTTCGTGTTCGGTCAAAACCCCGGCACCAACCACCCGCGCATGCTTCACAGCCTGAAAAACGCCGCCCGACGCGGCGCGCGCATCGTCAGTTTCAACACCCTGCGCGAGCGCGGGCTGGAAAGATTCGCCGATCCGCAGGATCCGGTGCAGATGCTGACGCCAAAATCCTCGCCGATCAGTTCCTCCTATTACCAACCGAATCTGGGCGGCGATATGGCGGCGGTGCGCGGCATGGTGAAAGCGCTGCTGGAAACCCACCGCCAGCGGCTGGCCGCCGGTGAACCCGCCCTGTTCGACCTGGCGTTTATCGAACGGCACAGCGTCGGCGTAGAGGCATACCTGGCGCAGGTGGATGCGACCGAGTGGCAGACCATTACCGCGCAGTCGGGCCTGAGCGAGGCGCAATTGCGCCAGGCGGCGGCCACTTACCAGGGCGCCGAGCGGGTGATCTGCACCTGGGCGATGGGCGTGACTCAGCATAAGCACTCGATTGCGACGGTGCGTGAAATCACCAACCTGCAGCTGCTGTTCGGGCAACTGGGCAAACCGGGCGCCGGTCTGTGCCCGGTGCGCGGCCACAGCAACGTCCAGGGCAACCGCACCATGGGGATTGACGAGAAGTCGCCCAAGGCGCTGCTCGACAGCCTGGAACGCCACTTTAACTTTACCGCCAATCGCGCGGTGGGCCACAACACGGTGGAAGCGATCGAAGCGATGTTGCGCGGCGAAGTGAAAGTGCTGATCGCGCTGGGCGGCAATCTGGCCGCCGCGGCGCCGGACACCGAGCGCACCGCCCGCGCCCTGCGCAACTGCGATTTGACGGTACACATCAGCACCAAACTTAACCGCAGCCACCTGGTGACCGGCAAAGACGCGTTGATCCTGCCGACGCTGGGCCGCACCGAATTGGACATGCAGGCCAGCGGCTCGCAGTACATCACGGTCGAAGATTCTTTCAGCATGGTTCACGCTTCGGAAGGCATCGGCAAACCGCTGGCGGATACCCAACGTTCGGAAACGGCGATCGTCTGCGGCATCGCCGACGCGGTGCTGGGCACGCAGCAGTTGGACTGGCTGGAGTTGGCCGACGACTACTCGCTGATCCGCGATCATATCGCCGCCACCATTCCCGGCTTTGAGGATTTCAACCGTCGCTGCGAGCAGCCCGGCGGATTCTACCTGGGCAATGCCGCCGCCGAACTGCGCTTTGCCACGCCGAGCGGCAAGGCGGAATTCAGCGCCGCCGCGCTGCCGGCGACCCTGTTCCCGCAACTGGGCGACGTGCAAGCGCCGTTTACCCTGCAAACGCTGCGCTCGCACGATCAGTACAACACCACCATCTATGGCCTGGATGACCGCTACCGCGGCGTTTACGGCCAGCGCGAAGTGTTGTTCATCCATCCGGAAGATCTGGCGGCGCTGGGCCTGCAGGATGGCGAACGGGTTGAGATAGAGACTCTGTGGAACGATGGCGTGGTGCGTAAAGTGGACGGATTCAAGCTGGTGAGTTACGACATTCCGCGTGGCAACCTGGCGGCCTACTACCCGGAAACCAACCCGCTGGTGCCGCTGGCCAGCTTCGGCGACGGCACCGGCACCCCGACGTCGAAGTCGATCCCGGTGGCGATTCGCCGCAGCGAACAGCACCCCTCGCTGCGCATTGCCTGAAAACGCGCGCCCGGTTCACGCCGGGCGCTTCAATATCGCCAGGATGGTCTGTAATTCGTCGGACAGCTGATGCCGTCGCCAGACGAAGTACAGATCGCTCACGCCCTCCTCGCCCATTTCCACCACCTTCAGCCCCGGAGCGGGCAAAATCTGCGGCAGCAAAGAACCCGGCACGCAAGCGACGCCGCAACCTGCCTGCACGCAGGCCGCCATCGCGGCATAAGACTCCATTTCCAGCGTCATGCGCGGTTTCAGCCCGCGCGAGGCCAGCCAGTGATCCACCTTCAGGCGAAACGAACATTCGCGGCTGAACGTGTAAAATTCCAGCGCCGCCAGCGTGGCGGCATCGGGCTGCCCGGCATCGGCCGGCATCAGCATCACCAGCCGTTCGTCAAACGCCTTTTGGCTGGCCAGCAACGGATGTTCAATCGGGCCGTCGGTGATCGCCAGATCGAGGGCACTGTCGATCAGCATGCGCTCCAGCACCAATGAATCGCGGCTGAGCACGTTGATCTGCAGATGGGGTTGTAAACGGCGCAGCCGGGCGATGCGCGCCGGCAAATGGCTGACCAGCGAGAAATCCAGCGCCCCGAGGTTCAGCAGCCCATGCTGATGCTCGCCGGCGAACAGCTGCTTGCTGCGCTCCGCCTGCGCCACGATGTCGCGCGCCTGCTGATAGAACAGGCGCCCTTTGGGATTGACGTACAGCCGGTTCTTGTCGCGGAAAAACAGCTCGCCGCCCAGCGACTCCTCCAGCTCGCGCAGCCGCAGCGTGACGTTGGAAGGCACGCAGTGCAACTCACGCGCGGCGGCGGCGATGGTTTTGCGCTCCACCACGGTGCAGAAAAACTTCAGCTGGCTCAGCTTCATCTCTCATTCACTTTTAGTTAGTGTTTTAGTTAAAAACAATCACTTTAGATTAGCATTGATTTCACCTACAGTCTGCCGACACCCTGAGGAGGATCTCTGATGCCACTGAATGATTTACTGACGCTGCCCGGCGTGGCGGCCCAACCGGACGCGGTAACCGACGGTTACGTGTTCAACCACACCATGATCCGCGTGAAGGATCTGACCACCGCGCTGGATTTCTACACTCGCGTACTGGGTTTTACCCCGGTCTATCTGGAAGAATTCAAAGAGGCCGCCTTCACCATCTGCTACCTGACGCGCAGCCCGCGCGAGCAGATCCCGCAGGATGACGACGAACGCAAACGCTGGGCGCTGAGCCAACCGGGCATTCTCGAGCTGACCCATAACCACGGCACCGAAAATCAGGCGGATTTCCATTACCACAACGGCAACGGCGAGCCGCGCGGCTTTGGCCACCTGTGCGTCACGGTGCCGGACGTGCGCGCCGCCTGCGAGCGTTTTGAGCGCCTGGGCGTCACCTTCCAGAAACGCCTGCATGAAGGCCGCATGAACTACGTCGCGTTCATTCGCGATCCGGACGATTACTGGATTGAAATCCTGCAGCCGACGCCGCTGCAGGACTGATTGTCCCCCTCCTTCACCCCGGCCTGCGCGCCGGGGTTTTTCATCGTTCGCCCTTCGATTGACCAATCTTGCGCAAAATCGCGCGGCAACGCGGGGTTCCGTGACGTTAGGCTTGCTCGCAGCGGGTGATTCGCGTAAAACTGTCAGCCGCAAATCTTGCCACTCACAACCCATTCACTGGACGATATGTTTCAAGATAACCCGCTGCTGGCGCAGCTAAAACAGCAACTTCACTCTCAGACCCCGCGCGTTGAAGGCGTAGTGAAAGGGACTGAGAAAGGCTTTGGCTTTCTTGAAGTAGACGGTCAAAAAAGCTACTTCATTCCGCCGCCGTACATGAAGAAAGTCATGCACGGGGATCGCATTATCGCCACCCTGCACACCGAGAAAGAGCGCGAAATCGCCGAGCCGGAAACCCTGGTCGAGCCATTCCTGTCGCGCTTTGTCGGCCGCGTGCAAAAGCGCGACGATCGTCTGTCCATCGTGCCCGATCATCCGTTGCTGAAAGACGCGATTCCGTGCCGCCCGGTGCGTGAACTGACCCACAACTTCCAGGCCGGCGACTGGGCGGTGGCGGAAATGCGCCGCCATCCGCTGAAAGGCGATCGCGGCTTCAACGCCGACCTGACCCAGTTTATCACCGACGGTGAAGACCATTTCGCCCCGTGGTGGGTGACGCTGGCGCGTCACAACCTGGAAAAAGAGGCGCCGGAGATGCAGGCCCTCAGCGAGCCGGACTCTGAGCTGGTGCGTGAAGATCTGACCGCGCTAGAATTCGTCACCATCGACAGCGCCAGCACCGAAGACATGGACGATGCGCTGTACGTGACCGACAACGGTGACGGTTCGCTGCAGTTGACCATCGCCATCGCCGATCCTACTGCCTACGTAGAACAAGGCAGCAAGCTGGACGATATCGCCCGCGTGCGCGCCTTCACCAACTATCTGCCGGGCTTCAACATCCCGATGCTGCCGCGCGATCTGTCGGACAACCTGTGCTCGCTGCGCCCTAACGAGCGCCGTCAGGTGCTGGCTTGCCGCGTGACCATCGCCGCCGACGGCGCGCTGGGCGAAGATATTCAGTTCTTCGCCGCCGAGATCGAATCCAAAGCCAAACTGGTGTACGACGAAGTCTCCGACTGGCTGGACGGCATTGCCGGCTGGCAACCGCCGAGCGACGCCATCGCGCAACAGATCACCCTGCTGAAACGCGTTTGCGACGCGCGCAACGCCTGGCGCCACCAGCATGCGCTGGTATTCAAAGATCGCCCGGACTACCGCTTCGTGCTGGGTGAAAAAGGCGACGTGCTGGAGATCGTTACCGAGCAGCGCCGCAGCGCCAACCGCATCGTTGAAGAGTGCATGATCGCCGCCAACGTCTGCGCCGCCATCGTGCTGCGCGATCGCCTGGGCTTCGGCGTGTACAACGTGCACACCGGTTTCGATCCTGCGCTGGTTGAGCAAGCGGTCACCGTATTGCAGGCCAACGGCGTCGAAGCCGAAGCCGAGAAGCTGCTGACCCTCGACGGTTTCTGCGAACTGCGCCGCCACCTGGATGCGCAGCCGACCCAGTTCCTCGACAGCCGCATCCGCCGCTTCCAGACCTTCGCCGAGATCAGCACTACGCCGGGGCCACACTTCGGTCTGGGTCTGGAGGCTTACGCCACCTGGACATCACCGATCCGTAAATACGGCGATATGGTCAACCATCGCCTGCTGAAGGCGATCATCAACCAGCAGCCGGCGGAAAAACCGCAGGATGACGTGACGGTGCAACTGGCGGAACGCCGCCGCCTGAACCGCATGGCGGAACGCGACGTCGGCGACTGGCTGTACGCCCGCTTCCTGCAGGACAAGGCCGGTACCGATACCCGCTTCAACGCCGAGATCATCGACGTGACACGCGGCGGCCTGCGCGTGCGCCTGCTGGACAACGGCGCGGTTGCCTTCATCCCGGCGCCGTTTATTCACGCGGTGCGTGACGAGATGCAGTGCAGCCAGGAAACCGGCACCGTGCAGATCAAAGGCGAAGTAGTTTATCGCCAAAGCGATACCTTGCAGGTCACCATCGCCGAAGTGCGCATGGAAACCCGCAGCGTGATCGCCCGGCCGGCGGCCTGAACGCCAGCCTGAAACGGTAGCGACGCCAAACGCCGACGGTGAAAACCGCCGGCGTTTTTTTTCGTCCGCGCTCGCTAACGCAATGGGTTACCGCCGGTTTCACGCAGCAATGGCAGCACCGCCAACGAAGCCAGCGTCGCCAGCATCAGGTAGACGGCGGGCGCCAGCAGCGAGCCGCTCAACGCGATCGACTGCGAGGCGATATATTGGGCGAAGCCGCCGAAAATCGCCACGCCGAGGCTGTAGACCAACGCAAACCCCAATGCGCGAATGCGCTGCGGAAACAGCTCCGAAATCATCAGCATGGTCGGCACCGAGCCGAGCGTGGTCAATCCGACCAATATCGCGACAATCAGCAGCAGCACCGCCGGATGCGGCGCGGCGCTCAGCCACCAAAACGCCGGCAAGGCCACGATCAAGATAGCGATGCGCGAGCCTCGGATCAGTGGCAAGCGGCCATAGCGATCGCACCAGTGCCCGACCAACAGGCTGCCGCCGAAGGTCACCAGCCCCGCCAGCAGCATCGCGGCATAGCCGTAGGCCTGCGGCATGCCTAAGTATTTCACCGCGTAAGTGCCGAGATAATACATCGAGATGTAAGTGGCGACGGTGGCACCAATGGTCAGCATCACGCCGAGCACCACCGCTCGCGAGTGCCGTCGCAGCTGCGCTGGCGGTTCATGAGCCCGCGACACCGGCGGCCGGTCGCTTTCCAATCCGAGACGCAGCCAGCAACCGAGCGGCGCCAGCGCCACGCCGATAAAGAACGGAATGCGCCATCCCCACTCGGCCATGGCGTTCGGCTCGCCGGAGATCGCCGGCAACGCCGCGCTGAGCGCCAGCGCGGTGACGCCGCCGACCACGGTGGCGATGCCCTGCGTCGCCAGCGACCAACTGGAATAGAAGCCTCGCCGGTTAGGTGGTGCCGACTCCACCAGCAACGACATCGATGCGCCCACCTCGCCCCCCGCCGCCACGCCCTGGATCAAACGCGCCGCCACCAGCGTGACGGTTCCCCAATAACCGGCGCTGGCGTAGGTCGGCGCAAAGCCGATCATCGCCGTGCCGAGGCTCATCAGTGAAATCGTCAGGATCATCGCCGGCTTGCGGCCATGGCGATCGGCATAGGCGCCGATCAGAATGCCGCCCAGCGGCCGCATGAAAAAACTGACGCCAAACGTGGCGAACGCCAACAGCAACGCCAAATTGGGATCGCTCGAGGGGGGAAAAAACAATACGCTGATATAAATAACGAAGAAGTTATAGATACCGAAATCGAAAAACTCCAGCGCATTGCCGAAGGAGGCGGCAAATATCACTTTCTTGCCGCCTACCCTCGCGGGCGCGTTTATTGTTGGTTGCGTCGCCGCCGTATTTTCACTCATCATTATCTTCCCTGTTATTATTCTTCGAATTTATTTTAAATACGCTTCCGCCAACGCTCCCCAATACTGGCTGCCGGCCGCCAGACACCCATCGTTAAAGTCATATCCCGGGTTATGCACCATGCAGCTTCCTTCGCCGTCACCGTTACCGATGATCAGGTAGCAGCCTTGCGGATGCGCATCGAGCATAAAGGCGAAGTCTTCGCTGCCCATCAGCGGCCTGGCGCCGTAGTGCGCGCGGGCGGCGCCGAACTGCTGCTGCGCCACGCGGTGGGCGAAACGGGTCATCGCTTCGTCGTTGACCAACACCGGCGTGCCGTTAACGTGTTCCACCGTCGCGTGGGCGCCGAAGCTTGCCGCCTGCGCTTCGATCAGCGCCGGAATGCGCGCCAGCAGCGTAGCGCGCGCCTGGCGATCCAGCGAGCGTACGCTGAGCTTCATCTCCGCGCTATCCGGGATCACGTTGGCCGCCTCGCCGGCCTTGATGCTGCCAACGGTGATCACCGCCGCCTCCAGCGGATCGATATTGCGCGAAACGATGCTCTGCAGCGCGACGGTGATATGCGAGGCCACCAGCACCGGATCGACCGCCAGCTGCGGGATGGCGCCGTGGCCGCCGCGCCCCTGCACCCGCACGTTGAACTGATCCATCGAGGCCATGAACGGGCCGTGCTGGAAGAAGAACTCGCCGAGCGGCATCCCCGGCATGTTGTGCATGGCGAAGATGGCATCGCAGGGGAAGCGTTCGAACAGCCCCTGTTCCACCATGCGCGCGCCGCCGTTCAGCATCTCTTCCGCCGGTTGGAAAATCAGGTGCAGCGTGCCGTTGAAGTTGCGCGTTTGCGCCAGGTAGCGGGCGGCGCCGAGCAGCATAGTAGTATGGCCGTCATGGCCGCAGGCGTGCATGCGGTTGGCCACGCTGCTGCTCCAGGGTTTGCCGTTGTTTTCCTCGATCGGCAAGGCGTCCATATCGGCGCGCAGTCCGAGGCGTTTAACGCCGTCGCCCACCCGCAGCGTCCCCACCACGCCGGTGCCCGCCAATCCGCGGTGTACCTCATAGCCCCACGAGCTTAGATAATCCGCCACCAGATCGCTGGTGCGAAATTCTTCAAAACCCAACTCGGGATGCTGGTGAATATCATGCCGGATGGCCGTAAGCTGCGGTAAATACCCTTCAATGACTTTATTTATCATAATTAAATTCCTTTCGTAGCTTTATTATTTATTTAATGAATGAATAAAAGTGCGAATTGAAATAAAGGTATAACACGGCATGAGTAATTTTATTTCGGCGCGCCTCGCCAGATAAAATAATAGGCCGCCAGACGCCGTGCTCTGATAAAAAACGGCGATGATTCGCTGTATGCGAAGTGAAAGTGCAGAATGAACTTCTGCCGGGAAGCGCATGGGCCGCAGCCTGCGCCAGCGGTGTTTCATCACGTTGTTTTTACACTAAAACCCCACCTGCTTCACATTTCTCATCCGACCTGCCACGGTTCGGCGGCAAAACTTCTACTGTTAAAACGTCATTCCTAATAACAACGTCGATTTTACCTCTGCACGCCAAGGAGTTATTTCATGAGAAACATCAGGTCCGGATTTATCTGGCTGCTGGTGGCGTTGGTCGGCGCCTTCGCCTTCGCCATGCTGGCGCTCAGCCGCGGCGAGCACGTCAACGCCGTCTGGCTGGTGGTCGCCGCCGTCGCCTGCTACAGCATCGCCTACCGCTTCTACAGCCGGTTCATCGCCGACAAGGTCTTTGAACTGGATGACCGCCGTCTGACCCCGGCCGAACGCCACAACGACGGCCTGGACTACGTGCCCACCAACAAATGGGTGCTGTTCGGCCACCACTTCGCCGCCATCGCCGGCGCCGGGCCGCTGGTGGGGCCGATCCTGGCCGCGCAGATGGGCTTCCTGCCGGGAACCATCTGGATCCTGGTCGGCGTTATGTTGGCCGGCGCGGTGCAGGATTTTCTGGTGCTGTTCATCTCCACGCGCCGCGACGGGCGTTCACTGGGGGAAATGGCCAAGCAAGAGCTGGGGGCGTTCGCCGGGGTGATCACCATGCTCGGCGCGCTGGGGGTGATGATCATCATCCTGTCGGCGCTGGCGTTGGTGGTAGTGAAAGCGTTGGCCGACAGCCCGTGGGGGCTGTTCACCATCGCCGCCACCATCCCGATCGCCCTGTTCATGGGCATCTACATGCGCTTTATCCGGCCGGGCAAGATCGCTGAAATTTCGGTGATTGGCTTCGTGCTGATGCTGCTGGCGATCGTTTACGGCGGCAACGTGGCGCAAGATCCCTATTGGGGACCGTTCTTCACGCTGCACGGCACCACCCTGACCTGGGTGCTGGTGATCTACGGCTTCGTCGCCTCGGTGCTGCCGGTGTGGCTGCTGCTGGCGCCGCGCGATTACCTTTCCACCTTTATGAAAATCGGCGTCATCATCGGCCTGGCCATCGGCATCGTCTTCGCCATGCCGGAGATGAAAATGCCGGCGGTCTCGCGCTTTATCGACGGCAGCGGCCCGGTATTCGCCGGCGCCCTGTTCCCGTTCCTGTTCATCACCATCGCCTGCGGCGCCATTTCCGGCTTCCACGCGCTGGTCTCCAGCGGCACCACGCCGAAGCTGGTGGAGCGCGAAAGCCACATCCGCTTTATCGGTTACGGCGCCATGCTGATGGAATCTTTCGTCGCCATCATGGCGCTTATCTGCGCCTCGGTGCTGGATCCGGGCGTTTACTTCGCCATGAACTCGCCGGCGGCGCTGATCGGCACCACGGTGGAAAATGCTTCGCAGGTCATTAACAGCTGGGGCTTTATCGTCACGCCGGAAACGCTGGCGCTGATCGCCAAAGAGGTGGGCGAGAACGCCATCCTGTCGCGCGCCGGCGGCGCCCCGACCTTCGCCGTGGGCATGGCGCACATCATCAGTGAGGTGTTCAACAGCCGGGCGATGATGGCGTTCTGGTACCACTTCGCCATTCTATTCGAAGCGCTGTTCATCCTGACCGCCGTCGACGCCGGCACCCGCGCCTGCCGCTTTATGGTGCAGGATCTGGTGGGCGTGGCGGTGCCGCAGCTGGCCAATAACCGCTCCTGGTTCGGCAACCTGGCGGGCACCACGGTGGCGGTGGCCGGTTGGGGTTTCTTCGTGTATCAGGGCGTGGTCGATCCGCTCGGCGGCATCAATACCCTGTGGCCGCTGTTCGGTATCGGCAACCAGATGCTGGCGTCGATGGCGCTGATCCTCGGCACCGTGGTGCTGTTCAAGATGAAAAAGCAGCGCTACGCCTGGGTGACTATTCTGCCGACCGCCTGGCTGTTCGTGACCTCCATGACCGCCGGCTGGCAGAAGATCTTCCACGAAAAACCGAGCATCGGCTTCCTGGCGCAGGCGAAGAAGTTCTCCACCGGCATCGAGCAAGGCACGATCATTGCGCCGGCCAAGTCTCTGAAAGACATGGAAACCATCGTGTTCAGCAACCAGATCAACGCCGCGCTGTGCGGGTTCTTTATGCTGGTGGCGGTGACCATGCTGATCGCCGCCTTCTTCGCGATCCGCCGGGCGCTGCGCGCCGAACAGCCGACGGCGCACGAGGTCGGCGCCGCGCTGAGGGAAGAGGCCGGCCGCAGCTAAACGAACCGAGCATCAAGCAAGGGCGCCGCGGCGCCCTTTTTACTGGCTTTAGCCTAACAGCGTGGAGCCGAACGCCCCTTGCCAATCCTGTTCGAATTTCTCGACTGCGGCCTGCACTGCCGGCGCATTCAGGAACTGCTCCGCGACGTCCACCGGCAGCGTGATGGCCTGGCAGCCCGCCAACAGGCACTCCAGCGCCTGGCGCGGCGTTTTGAAACTGGCGGCCAGCACCTGCGCCGACGGCGCATGCAGGCTCAACAGCTGCTGCAGCTCGTGCACCATTTCGATGCCGTCGCCGCCCTGCGCGTCCACCCGGTTGACGTAAGGCGCCACATATTCCGCCCCGGCCAAGGCCGCCAACAGCCCCTGTGCAGCGCCGTACACCGCGGTGCCCAACGTCGGAATGGACATCGTTTTAAGCTTCTTGATCGCCGCCAGCCCTTCGGCGGTCGCCGGGATTTTCACCACCAGCCCCGGTACCCGCTGGCTGAGCAGCGCCGCCTCCGCCACCATACGTTCCGCATCGGTCGCCATTACCTGTGCGAACAGCTTGCCGGTGCCGCCGAGGGCGTCGCGCAGCGCGGGCAGCACTTCCCAGATCGGCTTGCCTTCCTTCGCCACGATGCTCGGGTTGGTGGTGACGCCGTGCAGCGGCAGAATGCGCGCCAGGCGTTTTACCGCGGTCACATCGGCGGTATCGAGATAAAGCTCCATCACGGACTCCTGTGTCATGTTCTGTGGGCGGATTCAAACTCTGATCATCATAGGGCAAAAACCGCGCTAACTTTTGATCAAAATCAACTCAACTTTCATTCGAAACATCTTTAATGGAGAAAGATACAGCAACGCCAAACGGGTGACTCATGATCTTCAATGTGCAGCGCTACTCGACCCATGACGGCCCGGGCATCCGCAGCGTGGTCTTTTTAAAAGGCTGCCCGCTGAGCTGCCGGTGGTGTCAGAACCCGGAAAGCCGCTCGCGCCACGCAGACCTGCTGTTTGACGAACGTCTGTGCCTGAGCGGCTGCACGCTGTGCGCCGAGCGTTGTCCGCAAGGGCTGCAACGCACCGACGGGCCGCTGACGCTGCAACGCGAGCTGATTAGCGCAGACGATTATGCCGCCCTGGCCGCCGCCTGCCCGACCGGCGCACTCAGTCTGTGCGGCAGCCCGATCAACCCCGACGATATCATGGCCGAGGTGATGCGGGATAAGCCTTTCTACCTGCGCAGCGGCGGCGGTTTAACGCTGTCCGGCGGCGAACCCTTTATGCAGCCGGACATCGCGGCGGACCTGCTGCGGCGCGGCCGCGAGGCCGGCATCCACACCGCCGTCGAATCCTGCCTGCACGTCCCATGGCGTTATATCGCCCCTTCGCTGCCGTGGCTGGATCTGCTGCTGGCCGATCTCAAACACACCGACGAAGCGCGCTTCAGAGCCTGGACCGGCGGTTCCGCCCGCCGGGTGATGAGCAATTTTCGTCGGCTGGCGGCGCACGGCGCGCAAATGACCGTACGCGTGCCGCTGATCCCCGATTTCAACGCCGATCGCCGCTCTGTCCGTGCCATCGTCGACTTCGCCGCCGACGAGATCGGCGTGTCGGAGATCCACTTTCTGCCGTACCACACGCTTGGCATCAACAAGTACCACCTGCTCGGCGAACCCTACCATGCCGCACGCACGCCACTGGACGCACCCGACCTGCTGGCCTTCGCCGAAGACTATGCCGGCGCCAAGGGCCTGACCGCCATTTTGCGAGGATAACACTATGACCACGTTGGATTTGACTACCCTGAGCGCCCGTATCCAGGCGCATAAGAATGCGCTGATTCACATCGTCAAACCGCCGGTGTGCACCGAACGCGCGCAGCACTATACCGAGGCCTATCAGCAGCATCAGGACAAGCCGCTGCCGGTGCGCCGCGCCCTGGCGTTGGCCAACCATCTGGCGAAACGCAGCATCTGGATCGCCAACGACGAGCTGATCGTCGGCAACCAGGCCAGCGAGCTGCGCGCCGCGCCGATCTTCCCCGAATACACCGTCGGCTGGATAGAAAACGAAATAGACCAGTTGGCCGACCGGCCGGGCGCCGGTTTTTCGGTTAGCGACGAGAACAAGGCAATTTTGCATCGTCTGTGCCCCTGGTGGCGCGGCCAAACGGTGCAGGATCGCTGCTACGGCATGTTCACCGACGAACAAAAGGCGCTGCTGGCCACCGGCATCATCAAGGCCGAGGGCAATATGACCTCCGGCGACGCCCATCTGGCGGTCAACTTCCCGCTGCTGCTGGAACAAGGCCTCGATGGCCTGCGTAAAAAAGTGAACGCGCGCCGCAGCCGCCTGCGTCTGACCGAGTGGGAAGATCTGCACAAGGCGCAGTTTCTCAACGCTATCGATATTGTGCTGACGGCGCTGAGCGGGCACATCCTGCGCTTCGCCCGCCTGGCGCGCGACATGGCGCAAAACGAAGCCCGCGACTGGCGGCGCGCCGAGCTGCTGACCCTCGCGGACAACTGCGACCGGATCGCCCATCGCCCGCCGCAAACCTTCTGGCAGGCGCTGCAGCTGTGCTATTTCATCCAGCT
Source organism: Serratia sp. CY37869 (assembly GCF_052168895.1). Classification (NCBI taxonomy): domain Bacteria; kingdom Pseudomonadati; phylum Pseudomonadota; class Gammaproteobacteria; order Enterobacterales; family Yersiniaceae; genus Serratia; species Serratia sp. CY37869. Next base: position 1,307,233 of record NZ_JBJNLU010000001.1, on the reverse strand, counting down.
GACGTTGCAGATCGAATCCAACGGCCATTCGGTTTCCTTTGGCCGCCTCGATCAGTATCTCTATCCCTGGTATCGGCGCGACGTGGAGCTGGAGCAAAACCTGACGCGGGAAAACGCCATCGAGCTGCTGCACAGCTGCTGGCTGAAGCTGCTGGAGGTCAACAAGATCCGCTCCGGCTCGCACTCCAAGGCCTCCGCCGGCAGCCCGCTGTACCAGAACGTCACCATCGGCGGCCAAAAACTGGTCGATGGCCGGCCGTGCGACGCGGTCAATCCGCTGTCCTACGCCATTCTCGAATCCTGCGGCCGCCTGCGCTCCACCCAGCCCAACCTCAGCGTGCGTTACCACGCCGGGATGAGCGCCGATTTCCTCGACGCCTGCGTACAGGTGATCCGCTGCGGCTTCGGCATGCCGGCATTCAATAACGACGAAATCGTCATTCCCGAGTTCATCAAGCTGGGGGTCGAACCGCAGGACGCTTACGACTACGCCGCCATCGGCTGTATCGAGACCGCCGTCGGCGGCAAATGGGGCTATCGCTGCACCGGCATGAGCTTCATCAACTTCGCCCGCGTGCTGCTGGCGGCGCTGGAACAAGGCCGCGACGCCACGTCCGGGCAGATTTTCCTGCCGCAGGAACAGGCGCTGTCCAAAGGAAATTTCGCCGATTTCGAGCAGGTCTTAACCGCCTGGGATCGGCAAATCCGCTACTACACGCGCAAGTCGATCGAGATCGAGTGCGTGGTAGACAGCGTGCTGGAGGAGAACGCCCACGATATCCTCTGCTCCGCGCTGGTGGATGACTGCATTGAACGCGGCAAAAGCATCAAGCAAGGCGGCGCCAAATACGATTGGGTTTCCGGCCTGCAGGTCGGCATCGCCAACCTGGGCAACAGCCTGGCGGCGGTGCGAAAACTGGTGTTCGACCAAGGGGCGATCGGCCAGCAACAGTTGGCGACGGCGCTGGCCGAAGACTTCGCCGGGCTGGATGGCGAGCAGCTGCGCCAGAGGCTGCTTAACGCTGCGCCCAAATACGGCAACGATGTAGACGAGGTCGATCGGCTGCTGGTGCGCGCCTACCAAACCTACATCGAAGAACTGAAACAGTATCGCAACACCCGCTTCGGCCGTGGGCCGATCGGCGGCGGCTATTACGCCGGCACCTCGTCGATTTCGGCCAACGTGCCCTTCGGCGCTGCCACCCTGGCCACGCCGGATGGCCGCAAGGCGCACGCGCCGCTGGCGGAAGGCGCCAGCCCGGCGTCCGGCACCGACCACCTGGGGCCGACGGCGGTGTTTAATTCGCTCGCCAAGTTGCCGACCGAGGCGATCCTCGGCGGCGTGCTGCTCAACCAAAAGCTGAACCCGGCGACGCTGGACAACCCGCGCGATCGGGAGAAGCTGATGCTGATGTTGCGCACCTTCTTCGAGAGCTATCGCGGCTGGCATGTGCAGTACAACATCGTGTCGCGCGACACGCTGCTGGCGGCGAAGCAACACCCTGACCAATATCGTGATTTAGTGGTTCGCGTAGCTGGCTATTCCGCCTTCTTTACCGCATTATCCCCTGAGGCGCAGGATGATATTATTGCGCGCACAGAACATACTCTTTAAACCTTTGACTCTTAGCGGCCGCGCCTTGGCGGCCGCATCATCAGGCCGATATGAATTTACGACAACAGACCATATTGCAGTTGGTTAACGATCGCCGCCGGATCAGCGTCAATGAGCTGGCGCGCGCTTCGGGCGTCTCGGAAGTCACCATCCGGCAGGATCTCAACCTGCTGGAAAAACGCAGTTATCTGAAGCGGGTGCACGGCTCCGCCGTGGCGTTGGAAAGCGACGACGTCGACGCCCGCATGATGTCCAATTTCACCCTTAAGCAACGATTGGCGCAGTACGCCGCCGCGCAGGTCAACGACGGCGAGACGATTTTTATCGAGAGCGGCAGCGCCAATGCCCTGCTGGCGCGCTACATCGCCGAACGCAAGCGCATTACGCTGATCACCGTCAGCCACTACATCGCCAACCTGCTCAAAGAAACCGACTGCGACGTGATTGTGTTGGGCGGCATGTACCAGAAGAAAAGCGAGACCGTGGTCGGCCCGCTCACACGGCTGTGCATTCAGCAGGTGCATTTCAACAAAGCGTTTATCGGCATTGACGGCTTTCAGGCCGAAACCGGCTTTACCGGCCGCGACATGATGCGCGCCGATGTGGTCAGCGCGGTGCTGGCCAAGGGCGTGGAGAATATCGTGCTGACGGATTCCAGCAAATTCGGCCAGATCCAGCCTAACCCGCTGGCGCAGCCGGGGCAAATCAGCCGGGTGATCACCGATTCACGTTTGGCGCTGGAGTATCAGCATCAGCTGAAACGTCAGGGCGTACAGGTGGAGCTGGTCAACGAATAACGCGCCGCGCGGGCCACGCCGCCCGCCGTTTCCCTTGCGCAGCGGGATTTTAAGACTATTTACCTGTTTATCCTTCCCGAGAAACCTATACTCAGCTTCGGTAACTTTTGGGCCGTAACCCGCTAATTATTCGGCCGTTAACAAAAAATGCCATTTTTTATATCGATACCGTATGGGAATCAACAGCAGGCCTGATTTATGGTTAACGCCTATACTTATAGGGCACTTCCATATAGCCAATGCTAAGGAGAAGTCATTATGATGATTATCAATAAACGTTTCGCCACCGCCGCTCTGGCTCTGACTCTGGCGTTTTCACTGAGCGCCTGTTCCAACATGTCCAAACGCGATCGCAACACCGCTATCGGCGCCGGTGCCGGTGCAGTCGGCGGCGCAGTGCTAACAGACGGCAGCGCGTTGGGCACGCTGGGTGGGGCTGCAGTGGGGGGCATCATCGGTCACCAGGTTGGCAAATAACCTGCCCGATGCTCCTCCGCCGACAGGCGGGCAAAAGCGCCTCGGCGCTTTGACGTATTAACCAATAACGATGATTTCAGGTCTGTTTTACTTTAAGTCTATGGTTCTTTCGCCGTTAACGGGTTAACCCCCGGCAGCAACAACCTCTAGCCATGCCGCAGCATTGCACTGCGGCATGGCGATTCGCCTCAACCGCCCGCCAGTTTGACCTTCATGCCTTTGGCTTCCAGCAGCTCTTTGAGCAGATCGCGTTTATCGCCCTGGATCTCGATGACTCCCTCTTTCACCGAGCCGCCGCAGCCGCATTTCTTTTTCAGTTCGGCCGCCAGTTTGTCGAGCGCGGCATCATCCAGATCGACGCCGGTAATCAGGCACACGCCCTTCCCCTTGCGGCCGCTGCTCTGGCGCTGGATGCGCACGAAGCCATCGCCTTTGGCGCGTTGCGGTTTAACCTCTTCCTGCTTGATGCGACCGGTGTCCGTGGAATACACCAGACGGCTGTTATCGTCATTCATCATCGCTTCCTCAGGCCAAAGAGGCGCGGATCGCGCGCAGCGTCGCGGCCGGATCCGCAGATTGGGTGATCGGACGCCCAATCACCATATAGTCCACGCCGGCGGCCTGCGCCTGCACCGGCGTCATAATACGACGCTGATCGCCCGCCGCGCTGCCTTCAGGGCGGATCCCCGGCGTCACCAGTTGGAAAGCCTGCCCGCAGGCGGCCTTCAGGCGCTGCGCTTCGTGTGCCGAACACACCACGCCGTCCAGCCCGCAGTCGCGGGTCAGGCGCGCCAGGCGCTCGGCGTGTTCTGCCGGACTGGCCTCGATGCCGATGCCGCGAAGGTCTTCCGCTTCCATGCTGGTCAGCACCGTGACGGCGATCAGCAACGGCGCATCCGCCCCGTATGACACCAGCGCTTCTTTAGCGGCGGTCATCATGCGCGCGCCGCCGCTGGCGTGGACGTTGACCATCCAAACGCTCAGCTCGGCCGCCGCCGCGACCGCATGCGCAGTGGTATTGGGAATATCATGGAATTTCAGGTCAAGAAATACGTCGAAGCCGCGCCCGTGCAGATCGCGCACCAGCTGCGGCCCAAACAGCGTGAACATTTCTTTGCCCACTTTCAGCCGGCAGTCTTGCGGATCGATACGGTCGGCGAACGCCAGCGCAGCGTTCTTATCGGCGTAATCCAACGCCACAACGATTGGAGATGATTTTAAGTCATTGTTATTAGCGTTATTTTCAGACTTCATTTCTTCTACCTTCTGTAAAATGGAGATAATCAGGGACTCACCCGCGAAACTGACCGCCGCATTCTACATGCCAGGGGCCAGAAATCCCAGCCACAGCGCGCACCAGCGCTCTGTCATGTTACCTTGCGTCTTTGTCATGGCGCGTCAACGTAAGCGCGTCAGCAATAAACCACGCAGCGTAAAACGCCGTAAAGATGCGTAAATTATCAATCAAATATTTTGAATTACTTACTCAGCATTATCAGATTTTCAATCGGCCCAGATGCTTTATTATTCACCACATCGGAAGCGAATGGCTTCCTTCCTAAATAAACAGACTGGAGTCACCCATGAAAATCATCAAATATTTTGCAGCCGCTGCCGCTATCGCACTGACCTCTTTCGCCACTTTGGCCGCTGAGCCGATCAACAGCCAGCAGGCCGATAGCCTGACCGCGACCGGCGTCGTTTCCGCAGGCCACGCAACCACCCTCAGCAGCCTGGAGAAAAAACTGGCCGCTAAAGCAGATGCTCAGGGCGCCAGCAGCTACCGCATTATCTCCGCCGGCGGTAACAACATGTTGAGCGGCACCGCGATCATCTACAAATAAGGTTTCCGGTACAGGGCCCGAGATTTCGGGCCCTGTCTCTGTTTCCCGCTTGAAAACCCCGCATTTGCCCCGCCCTTTATTGTTACAAAAATATTAAATTTTTATTACACACTAGACACCCGATCGCCAGTGGCTTAGCTTGAAGGCATCTTCCTGCAGAAAGGCTTTCAAAATGAGCGAGATATCAACACTTACCATTAAAATTCCTCTGGCACTGAAGGAGAAAATCCGCGCCGCCGCCGCTGAAAACGAATTTTCATTGAGCGTGGAAGTGTGCCAGCGCCTGGAAAGCAGCTTCAACGCGCCCGTCGTCAAGGCAGAAAAACCGGCCAAGAAAGCGGACGACCTGCACCACGGCGAGATCGACAATCAAAGCACCGAAGAAGAAATCGAACAGCCTCTGAGCCAGAAAGAGCTGAAGAAGCTGCGTCAGCTATTGAAAACCGGCGCTAAAGGCGGCAAGAAAAAGTAAGCGATGAACATAGAAAAACGGGGCGATCAATCGCCCCGTTTTATTTTGTCTCACCGCCGCGCTATTGTCCGTCCAGACCGCGGATCGGTTTAACCGATGACCAGGCGCGACACGACGGACAATGCCAATAGAGCGAGTGCGCCGTGAAGCCACATTTGTGGCAGCGGTAACGCGGCTTGGTGCGAATTTGCTCACCGACCATATCGCGCAACAACAGCAGACTCTCTTTCGCACGGCCGTCTTCAGCGTCCGCCAGGTGATAATCCATCAGCCGATAAAACACCCGCATAGTGGGGTGACGCTGCAGCTGACGGTTGATATAGACCTGCACCACGTCGCGCCCTTCGTGCTGCTCGATGATTTCGGCCAGCATCAGATCGGCGGTTGCGCCGGTGTTCTCTTCCACGCAGCGCTTCAGGAAATCAGCCCAGTTGTGCTGCTGTTCCGGCAGGTGCCGGTAGCATTCCTGCAGCATCGGCAGCGTTTCGCTGACCAGCTCTTTATCCTGACTCAATACGCGTTGCAGCGACTCCGCCGCTTTGGCGTAGTCGTTTTGCGCCATGTAAATGCGCCCGAACATGATGGACACGCGCGCGCACTGTTTATCGGCCGCATCCGCACGCTTGAGCAGGCTCATCGCCCGATCGAGATCGTCGCTGCCCATCGCCTGCAGCGCCAGTTCACAATAAAAGTGCGCGATCTCAACGCGTTGTTTCTCTTTGCCCAGCTTGACCAACTTTTCCGCCACGTCGATCGCTTTCTGCCAGTCGCTGGTCGCCTGATGGATCACCAGCAGTTGCTGCAGCGCCGAGACGCGAAAATCCGCTTCGTCAGTCAACTGGCTGAACATGTCTTCCGCGCGGTCGTAAAGCCCGGCGGCCATATAGTCACGGCCCAGCTGCTGCACCGCCAACAGGCGCTGTTCAAAGGTCAGGGAAGCGCTTTCCATCAAGGCCTGATGGATGCGGATAGCGCGGTCGACTTCGCCGCGCGAGCGGAACAGGTTGCCCAACGTCAGGTGGGCCTCAACGGTGTTGCTGTCCTCTTTCAACATGTCGAGGAACAGATCGACCGCCTTATCCTGCTGGTTTGAAAGCAGAAAGTTCACCCCTGCCACGTATTCACGCGACAGGCGGTTGGCTTCTTGCTGTTTATCCTGCTGAGCGCTTCTGCGCCCCATGTACCAACCGTACGCGGCAGCCACGGGCAGCAACAGAAACAGCAGTTCTAACATAGAGGGTTATTCCTTGCTGACAACGGCCTGAGCCGCCGGTTCAGCGGGCTGCTCAAGCTGCAGCTCCAGCCTTTTGATCTTGCGCTCGGCGCGGCCCAGCGCAATGCGCGTACGCAGATAGAACAGACCGCAAATGATCCAGCCGAGAATGAAACCGGCGCCAAACAGCGTGGCCAACAGGGTCGATACGCGATAATCGCCCTGCGCAACCAGATAGTTAAAATTGACCACCTGATCGTTATGCGCACCCAAGGTGACGGAAATCACGAAGATCACCAGAACCAACAAAAAAATCAGCAAATATTTCACATTCTTTCCCGCGATGCCGAGTGAATCGGATGAACGATGCCAAAACGTGGCGTCCCTAACCCTTAAGTTAGCATTTCCCGTTGCGGCAGGGAAACCCTGCGGCACGATAAAACCACATATCTGCTGGCATATTCGGCAGTAAACGGCTTTAACGAACAAATTGATGAGAAAGCTTCTCAAAACGTCGAATTTATAAGGATATGGGGGCGACGGCGCGGATTGCAATGGCGGGAAAATGTAAGCGGTTAATGCGGCGCCGATCTGGCGCCGCGCTTTTTGTGACATGGTCACATAACGTTCATTTCTCCGGCTTGCGCGCCGCGATTTCCTGCTGCTCTTGCGGCGGCGGCGTCAGAGGACCGAACCAGCGCTGCGCCAGCCAGCAGGTGATCACCACCAGCAACCAACTGATCAACGTGGCCATCGCAAGATCGCGCGGCCAGTGCATGCCCAGCAGCAAGCGGCTGCCCATTACCCCGGCCGCCCACACCATCAGGATCGCGACGGTTTTGTAATGGCGGCGCGGCCACAGCAGCCCTACCCCCAATAGCGCCCAGGTGGCGGCGAACATGGTGTGCCCCGACGGAAAAGCAAAGCCGGTTTCAAACTGCCAGTGCTTGCGCAGCCAGCCCGGCACCAGCGTCTGGTCTTGCAGTTGCTCGCGCACCAGCGCGCTGCGCTCTTTGCGCTGCAGCGAGTAGAAATACTTGCCGTCCACGCCGTGGGTTTGCTCCAACCACACCACGAAAGGACGCGGCTCTTGCACCCGATCCTTGATCAACGACTTCACGCCCTGCCCAATCAACAGCGCGGCGAAAAGCAGCATCGCCAGACCGATGGCCGGCTTCAGCCGAAAGCGCAGGCACCACAAAAACCAACCGCAGAGGATCGCGCTGGTCAGAATGCCCCACGGCGAGGTCACGGTTTCGGTCACCCAGTACAGCGCTTTCAGCAGCCGGTCATTGCCGCCGGGTTGCCAGTGCCAGCCGGATACCCAGACCGCCAGCGGCATCAACAGCAGCAGCAACGCGCCGCCCGCCGTGCGTTTTGCTATCTCATACATTCCCGTTTTCCTCTGCGTGAATCAGGCTGCAGTGTAACAAGAGTGCAATATTGATAACACGCGAAAAATTAAACAGATAGACAACCTATCGCAATAATAGGTGGCCAGAAAACGCCATCTGCTGGTTTGCTGAGCACCGCCCGGCAAGAAGTTGTGGCAAAATAGCCGATAATTAACGAAATAGAGATCGGCGTAGCACGTTTTAGTCTTGGTCAATGCACTGACCGGACTTAGGATGCGCGACAATGATTGAATCGTAGGTTTTTGTGGAGAGTGACATGCAGCTTAAACGGGTGGCAGAGGCTAAACTGCCGACACCTTGGGGCGATTTCCTGATGGTAGGATTCGAAGAACTGGCGACCGGGCACGATCATCTGGCGCTGGTATTCGGTGATATTTCCGGTGAAGCGCCGGTGCTCGCACGCGTGCATTCCGAATGTCTGACCGGCGACGCGTTGTTCAGCCTGCGCTGCGACTGCGGTTTTCAGCTGGAAGCCGCACTGGAGCAGATCGCCGAAGAAGGCCGCGGCATCCTGCTTTATCATCGCCAGGAGGGCCGCAATATCGGCCTGTTGAACAAGATCCGCGCCTATGCCCTGCAGGATAAGGGCGCAGACACCGTGGAAGCCAACCATCAGCTCGGCTTCGCCGCCGACGAACGCGACTTCACCCTGTGCGCCGACATGTTCAAACTGCTGGGCGTCGACGCGGTGCGCTTGCTGACCAACAACCCGAAAAAGGTCGAGATCCTGACCGAAGCCGGTATCAATATCAGCGAGCGCGTGCCGCTGATCGTCGGCCGCAATCCGAAGAACGAACACTATCTGGCCACCAAGGCCGCCAAAATGGGCCATTTGCTCGACCAGAAGTGATCGCCGCCACGGTGAAAACAATCAGGGCGCCTTGCGGCGCCCTTTTTACTGCCCGATTTACAGCATTTTCCTGATTACGTAGTGCAGGATGCCGTCGTTTTCGTAGTAGGTCAGCTCATTGCCGGTATCGATGCGGCAACGAGTGTCGATCACCTCCTTGCGCCCGTCGGCATAGGTGATATGTACCGGCACCGTCTGGCCCGGCTGCAGCTGTTGCAGGCCGCCGACGCTGATCTGCTCGTCCCCGGTCAGCCCCAGCGTTTTGCGCGTCACGCCCTGCGGGAACTCCAGCGGCAAAATGCCCATGCCGATCAGGTTGGAGCGGTGAATACGCTCGAAGGATTCGGCGATCACCACCCGCACGCCCAGCAGGCGCGGCCCTTTCGCCGCCCAGTCGCGGCTGGAGCCGGAACCGTACTCTTTACCGGCGATCACCGCCAGCGGCACTTGCTCCTGCTGGTACTGCATGGCGGCGTCGTAGATAGACAGTTGCTGCTGCGACGGAATATGGCGGGTATAGCCCCCCTCCACGCCCGGCACCATTTCGTTGCGGATGCGGATGTTGGCGAAGGTGCCGCGCATCATCACTTCGTGGTTTCCGCGGCGCGAACCGTAGGAGTTAAAGTCCTGCGGCGCCACGCCGTGCTCGCTCAGGTAACGCCCCGCCGGGCTGTCGCGCTTGATGTTGCCCGCCGGCGAGATGTGGTCGGTGGTCACCGAATCGGCCAGAATCGCCAGAATGCGCGCGTCCTTGATGTCCTGCACCGGATCCGGCTTCACCTTCATGGTGCTGAAAAACGGAGGATGGCGGATATAGGTAGAATCCTCCTGCCATTGATAGGTCGCCGAACCGGTCACCTGGATCGCCTGCCAGTTGGCGTCGCCATCGAACACTTCGCCGTATTCTTTGTGGAACATCTCGGTGCGCACTTCTTCCACCGCCTGAGCAATGTCCTGGCTGCTCGGCCAGATGTCCTTCAGGTAGACCGGTTGACCGTCATTGCCCTCGCCCAGCGGCTCTTTGGTCAGATCGATCTTCATGCTGCCCGCCAGCGCATACGCCACGACCAGCGGCGGTGAGGCCAGCCAGTTGGTTTTCACCAGCGGGTGGATGCGCCCTTCGAAGTTACGGTTGCCCGACAGCACCGCGCCCACGGTCAGATCGCCCTCTTTGATCGCCTGCTCGATAGGATCCGGCAGCGGCCCGGAGTTGCCGATACAGGTGGTACAGCCATATCCCACCAGGTTGAACCCCAGTTCTTCCAGATAAGCGGTGAGCTTGGCGCTGTCGAAGTAGTCGGTCACCACTTTGGAACCCGGCGCCAACGACGTTTTTACCCAAGGCTTGCTGCGCAGCCCTTTCTTGACGGCGTTTTTCGCCAGCAGGCCAGCCGCCATCATCACGCTCGGGTTGGAGGTGTTGGTGCAGGAGGTGATCGCCGCGATCACCACCGCGCCGTCGTGCAGCTCGTGCTGCTGCCCATCCAGCGTAAAGGGTTTGCTGTCTGCCTTGGTCTTGTGGCCGCCGATATCCAACTCGGTAGCGGCCCTGAACGCCTGCGGCACATTCGGCAGCGCAACGCGATCCTGCGGGCGTTTCGGCCCGGCGAGGCTGGCCTCGACCGTCGACATATCCAGCGCCAGCGAGCTGGTGAATACCGGCTCATCCCCCGGGTTGCGCCACATGCCCTGCGCCTTGGCGTAGGCTTCCACCAGCGCGATTTGTTCGGCGCTGCGGCCGCTGAGTTTCATGTAGCCGAGCGTGACGTCATCTACCGGGAAGAAACCGCAGGTGGCGCCGAACTCCGGCGACATATTGGCGATGGTCGCCCGGTCCGCCAACGGCAGATCGGCCAGGCCGTCGCCGTAAAACTCGACGAACTTGCCAACAACGCCGTGCTTACGCAGCATTTGAGTGACGGTCAGCACCAGGTCGGTGGCAGTAATGCCCTCGCGGAGCTTGCCGGTCAGCTTAAAGCCGACGACGTCCGGGATCAGCATCGACACCGGCTGGCCCAGCATCGCCGCTTCCGCTTCGATACCGCCGACGCCCCAGCCGAGAATGCCCAGGCCGTTGATCATGGTGGTGTGGGAATCGGTGCCCACCAGCGTATCCGGATAGGCCACGCGGCGACCGCTTTCGTCGCTGTGCCACACCGTTTGGCCGAGGTATTCGAGGTTGACCTGGTGGCAGATGCCGGTGCCCGGCGGCACCACGCGGAAACGGTTGAAGGCTTTCTGCCCCCAGCGCAGGAAGGTGTAGCGCTCGTGATTGCGCTGCATTTCGATACGAACGTTGTCTTCGAAGGCGTTGTCATCGCCGAATTCATCGACGGTAACCGAGTGGTCAATCACCAGATCCACCGGTGACAGCGGGTTCACCTGGTCGACATTGCCGCCCAGCCGCCGCACCGCTTCACGCATCGCCGCCAGATCCACCACCGCCGGAACGCCGGTAAAATCCTGCATCAGCACGCGCGCCGGACGGTAGGCGATCTCACGGTCAGCATGGCCGGTTTGCAACCAGGCGACGATGGCCTTGAGGTCGTCAACCTGCACGGTATCGCCATCCACATGGCGCAGCAGGTTCTCCAACAGCACTTTCATTGATTTCGGCAACCGGTCGATATCACCCAGCTGCTTCGCCGCCAGCGGCAGACTGTAGTAGTAATATTCGCTATTCAGCGCAACCAGCTTATCCAGACTTGTTTCACGAAGATCGGACGACATAGCTCCTCCATTTCTTATTGTGATTAAAACAGGGTAATCAGTGAGGTCTTGTTTAAAGATACCACAAAGATAAGTTAACGTTTTGATAACAACACGATTTGATCACAGCGATAGGTGAGAACAATCAAGAAGAAGGAAGTGCGAGCGCAGCCAAGGGGTTAGGCCACGCGTCAACGAAAACGCCGCAACGAGGCGGCGTTTTGGCAGCAAGAATCTCGCGGCTTTAGCGGGGTTTGCGCACCAGGCGGCGACATACTGGGAGCACAACTGCAGCAATGATAGCAGAGACACCCAATTTAATGGCAATGACAGCCGAGTCGAAATTATTCATCCCTATTTCACCATCACCGCTAATTTCTATGTTGTTGGAAACGAAGCTGTCGAAAATTCCGTCTGGCAGGTAGCGCAACAACAAAAAGGTTAGCAACAAGAACAGAACAATCCAGAGACTTTTTTTCATTGTGATACCACGCATTTACTGTAATCAGTACGGATTTCCGGGCTAAAAAAAACCCGGTTAGGCAGGCGCCTAACCGGGATTGATTTGATATCGTCGATGGTTACTTAATTGGCAGTTTGATGTCCTTGAACATCGCTTCGATCTCTTCGTTGGAGCGCAGCGCCACCGCGCTGTCTACCACATCGCGCGTCAGGTGCGGCGCGAAGCGCTGAATGAAGTCGTACATGTAGCTGCGCAGGAAGGTGCTGCGGCGGAAACCGATCTTGGTGGTGCTGTAGGTGAAGATATCACGCGCATCCACCGTCACCAGATCCGGATCCTGCACCGGATCCACCGCCATGCTGGCGATCACCCCCACCCCCAATCCCAGACGCACGTAGGTTTTGATCACGTCGGCGTCGGTGGCGGTAAAGACAATGCGCGGCGTCAGGCCGGCGCGGTTGAAGGCGGTATCCAACTCCGAACGCCCGGTAAAGCCGAAGGTGTAAGTGACGATCGGGTAAGCCGCCAGCTCTTCAATGCTGATGCTGCTTTTGCCCGCCAAAGGATGATCGGGCTTCACGACTACCGCGCGGTTCCAGTGGTAGCACGGCAGCATAATGAGATCGTCGTACAGGTGCAGCGCTTCGGTAGCGATGGCGAAATCTGCGGTCCCTTTGGAGACCGCTTCGGCGATCTGCGTCGGCGAACCCTGATGCATGTGCAGCGAGACGCGCGGGTAACGCTCGATGAAGCCTTTAATTACGTTGGGCAAGGCGTAGCGGGCCTGGGTATGCGTGGTGGCGACGTACAGCGAGCCTTTGTCCGGGTAGGTGTGTTCACCGGCGACGGCTTTAATGGCGTCGACCTTGGACAGCACTTCACGCGCGATGCGAATGATTTCCTGGCCGGCCGGGGTGACCTGGGTCAGGTGCTTGCCGCTGCGGGCGAAAATCTGGATGCCCAGCTCATCTTCGAGCATGCGCACCTGTTTGCTGATGCCGGGTTGAGAGGTATAGAGCCCTTCTGCCGTCGAGGAGACATTCAGGTTGTGGTTAACCACTTCCACAATGTAACGAAGCTGCTGCAATTTCATATCTTATACCATCCTAGGTTAAACACTGCGGCTTACCCGCAGCCAGGTATATCGGTGTCGCCCCGGTATGCTGAAACTCACAAGCCATAAACCCCGTGTTCTACCCTGATGGTGAAGAAAACGCCGTTGTTAATAAGCTTTAATAATAAAAAAACTTTTTATATAACCACTATACCACGATGCAGCTTCAAGTATAGATCCGCGTCACACTATGATAACGATTATTTTGCATGGGTATCAACGTGAAACGGCGGTGTCGGAGGGATAAAAACAGCAAAGGATAGATCCGTTTGCCCCTTTTCACCAATAAAAAAACCAGCCGCCAGGGCTGGTTTTTCATCTTGCGGGCAGGACATCGGCCTTACTTCTTGCCTTCGACCCACTTGCCGTCCACGTAGAACGCGGACCAACCGGTCGCCTTGCCGTCTTTTTCAGAGGAGACGTACTGCTGCTTGGTTTTACGGCTGAAACGCACCAGCGTTTTGTTGCCTTCGGCATCCGCCACCGGCGCATCGGCCAGGTAGCGCAGTTTCTCCGGCAGACGATCCTTGAAGCGAGCCAGTTCTTCCACCAGCGGCGCGCGGGTCTCGCGCGATTTAGGGAAGGTGTTGGCCGCCAGGAACACGCCGGCAGCGCCGTCACGCAGCACGAAATAGGCGTCGGACTTCTCGCACGGCAGCTCCGGCAACGGCACCGGATCTTCCTTCGGCGGCGCGACATCGCCGTTACGCAGGATCTTGCGGGTGTTTTTGCAGTTCTCGTTGGTGCAGCCCATGTACTTGCCGAAACGCCCCATTTTCAGGTGCATTTCCGAGCCGCACTTGTCGCACTCCACCACCGGGCCATCATAGCCTTTCAGACGGAACTCGCCCTCTTCGATCTCATAGCCGTCACACGCCGGGTTGTTACCGCAGACGTGCAGCTTGCGCTGGTTGTCGATCAGATAGCTGTCCATCGCCGTACCGCATTTCTGGCAGCGGCGGCGGGCGCGCAGCGCGTTGGTTTCCGCGTCGTCGCCTTCGAGGATGTTGAGCACTTCCGCTTCCGGCACCAGGTTGATGGTGGTTTTGCAACGTTCCTTCGGCGGCAGCGCGTAGCCGGAACAGCCGAGGAAGACCCCGGTGCTGGCGGTACGGATGCCCATCTTGCGGCCGCAGGTCGGGCAGTCGATGCTGGTCATCACCATCTGGTTAGGCCGCATGCCGCCTTCTTCCGGATCCTTCTCCGCCGTTTCAAGCTGCTCGCTGAAATCAACGAAGAATTCGTCCAGCACCGCTTTCCACTCGGCCTGGTTGTTGGCGACCTCATCGAGGCCGTCTTCCATGCGGGCGGTGAAGTCATAGTTCATCAGCTCGCGGAAGTTTTCTTCCAGGCGATCGGTGACGATCTCACCCATTTTCTCGGCATAGAAACGGCGGCTTTCCACCCGCACATAACCGCGATCCTGAATGGTCGAGATGATGGAGGCGTAAGTGGACGGACGCCCGATGCCGCGTTTCTCCAGCTCTTTCACCAGCGAGGCTTCGCTGTAGCGCGCCGGCGGCTTGGTGAAGTGCTGGCTCGGGATCAGTTTCTGCAGATCCAGCTCGCTGCCGATTTCGACGAACGGCAACGTGCGATCTTCATCGCCTTTGCGCAGAGCCGGCATCACCTTGGTCCAGCCGTCAAAGCGCAGCGTACGGCCCTTGGCGCGCAGTTGATAATCGCCGGCTTTCACCGTCAGCGTGGTGGAATCGTATTGCGCCGGCGTCATCTGGCAGGCAACGAACTGGCGCCAGATCAGCTGATACAGCTTCTGCGCGTCCGCTTCCATGTCTTTCAACTGCTCGGCGAGCACGTTCACGTCCGAAGGACGGATCGCTTCGTGTGCTTCCTGCGAATTCTCTTTGCTGCTGTACTGATTCGGCGCTTTCGGCAGGTATTTATCGCCGAAGTTGTCGCCGATGTAGCCACGCACCATGTTGAGCGCATCCTGGCTCAGGTTGGTGGAGTCGGTACGCATATAGGTAATATGGCCGGCTTCATACAGCCGTTGCGCCATCATCATGGTTTTCTTCACGCCGAAGCTCAGGCGGGTGCTGGCGGCCTGTTGCAGCGTGGAGGTAATGAAAGGCGCGCCCGGCTTGCTGCTGGTCGGTTTGTCTTCGCGATCCAGCACCGTGTAGCGGGCTTTTTCCAGCAACTTGACCGCGGCGTGCGTCTGCTCGCGGTTGACCGGCTTGAACGGTTTGTCGTGCGCATGTGTCACTTCCATCTGCAGCGCGGTTTCACCCTTCGCCAGCAGATCGGCATGCAGCTCCCAGTACTCTTCCGGCACGAACGCCTTGATGTCGCGTTCGCGCTCAACCACCAGACGCACCGCCACCGACTGTACGCGGCCGGCGGACAGGCCGCGGGCGATTTTTTTCCACAGCAGCGGCGAGACCATATAGCCCACCACGCGGTCCATAAACCGGCGCGCCTGCTGCGCGTTGACGCGGTCAATGTTCAGCTCGCCCGGCTGTTTGAACGCCTGTTGGATCGCGTTTTTGGTGATTTCGTTAAACACCACGCGGCTAAAGCGTTTGTCATCCCCACCGATCACTTCCCGCAGGTGCCAGGCGATGGCTTCCCCTTCGCGGTCAAGGTCGGTTGCGAGATAAATGTGGTCGGCGTTTTCCGCCAACGATTTTAACTCGGCGACCACTTTTTCTTTACCCGGCAGGATTTCATAATGCGCTTTCCAGCCGTGGTAAGGGTCGACGCCCATGCGATTTACCAGCGCCGCCTTCTCATCTTTTTTAACTTTTTTCTTGGCTTTGTCTTCGGTTGAGTCAGCGCTCTTTTTGCTGGCTGAGCCACTGGTCGGCAAATCACGGATATGACCGACGCTGGACTTCACCACGTAGTCACTTCCTAAATATTTATTAATAGTTTTGGCTTTTGCCGGGGACTCAACTATTACGAGAGCTTTACCCATATTTACCTTTACCTAATTTATTTCTTCTAAAAAGAAGTCTTTTATCTCGCCGTGCCGCGGCAATTCGTGTCTCTTTTTTTATATTGCGGCAGTCTGGCAAGAGATCAACAGATTTTTTTCTTTTGGTTGCCCAACTGCTCAACCTAAACGCAAGTTGTTGATCCTGCCTGCTATTCACCCATGCCCCAGAAGTATGGCTGCGTGATTTTTATTCATGGCGTAAACAAAACCTTCCACCCGACGCCGCAAAATCCCACACTGTACCTGATAAAAAGCGTCACGCAACCTAATTAGCACGGAAAGGCAGATTTCGCCAACCGGCCGCCGCCCATGGCCATCCAGACGGCAAATAAACCTTAGTCGGTTTGCGGATAAAAGCGAACCGGCGTTAGAATATGCGCAGCGTTTTTTGTTTGGAGTCTAATAAATGTACAAGAATACTGCACCTATCGGCCGCGAGGCCCTGCTGGCGGAAGCAAATAACATTATCCGCCAACACGAAGATTATCTGCACGGCATGATCGCCACCGACGTTGAACAAAAAAGCGGCGTTTTAGTTTTTCGCGGCGAATACTTTTTAGATGCCGATGGATTGCCCACCGCCAAAACCACCGCCGTATTTAATATGTTTAAACATTTGGCTCACCTGCTTTCGGAAAAATACCATTTGGTCGATTGAGAAAACAAAACGGGGGCGCCTGGCCCCCGTTGATTCCTGCTCTTCTCGCCTTACAACAACGGCTTTTCCCCGCGCTGCCACCAGCGCAACAGCAAACGATCGACGCTTTCCGCCGCGCTGCCGGTGAAACGATCCATCAAACGTTTACGACGCGCATAGCGCACGGCGATCACTTCGTGGTTATCCAACTCGGCGATCAACAAATCGTCGCTGGTGCCGATGGCGTCGATCAGGCCTTTCTCTTTGGCCTGGGTCCCGAACCAGTGCTCACCGGTGGCGACGCTGTCGATGTCCAGCGACGGGCGCTGCTCGTGCACGAAGCGTTTGAACAGCTCGTGCGTTTCGTTCAGATCTTCGCGGAACTTCTCGCGCCCCTGCTCGGTATTTTCACCGAACAGCGTCAGCGTACGTTTAAACTGCCCGGCGGTATGCAGCTCCACGTCGATGTCGTTCTTCTTCAGCAGGCGGTGGAAATTCGGGATCTGCGCCACCACGCCGATGGAACCGATGATGGCGAACGGTGCCGCCACGATGCGATCCGCGACGCAGGCCATCATGTAGCCGCCGCTGGCCGCCACTTTATCCACCGCCACCGTCAGGCGGATGCCGCCTTTGCGCAAGCGCTCCAGCTGCGAAGCCGCCAGGCCGTAGCCGTGCACCACCCCGCCCGGGCTTTCCAGACGCAGCAGGACTTCATCCTGCGCCGAGGCCACCGCCAGCACCGCGGAGATCTCTTCGCGCAGCGACGTCACCTCGTGCGCATCCATGCTGCCCTTGAAGTCCAACACGTACAGGCACGGCTTGGCCACTTCCACCGCGCCGGATTTGGCGCGCTGCTTCTTCAATTTGTCATCAGATTTGGTCTGCTTCTTGAACTGTTTCAGCCAAATCTTTTGCTCGGCAGTATCCATACGCGCCAGGCGCATATCGCGCTGCATTTCGCGATACTGCTCACCGAGATCGGTCAACTGCAGCTCCCCTTTCTGACGGCTCTTGCGTTGCCCCAGACTGACCGCCAGGATGGCCAACGCGGCGATGGCGAGCACCACCGTGGCGACCTTGGCCAGAAACAGGCCATAAACAGATATAAACTCCACAGATTCCGCCTTTATTTACAGGTTGTTAGTATGATTCTTTCCATTTTAGCCAACCGCAGCGCCTGCTGTCGCGGCTAAATGAAAATTCATTGCGTTCTGCACGTCACTATGGGGACGATTCAAGGCCGAACCAAGCCGCCGCCGCGCCGCTTTTGTTACAAAAGAATGTCATTTCAGCCTGCTACGCATTGAAAATGCGTACGGATTAAGGCATATAACACCCATTATTCATCAATATGATGAGACAGATTCGCTGCGCGGCCCGCAGAAGGTCGAGCTCTCGCTCCCGCCCTGGCCGCGCGTTTCACCCTTGCTCCCCACGATACGCGGGAGAACAGCCACCCAGGCGAGGATTTATCGTGCATTACCAACCCAAACAAGATCTACTCGAACAACGCATTATTTTGGTCACCGGCGCCGGAGACGGCATCGGCCGCGAAGCGGCGCTGACCTACGCTCGCTTCGGCGCCCAGTTAGTGCTGCTGGGACGCACCGAGAGCAAACTGCTGGCGGTACAACAAGAGATCGCGGCCCAGGGCGGCGCCCCGGCCCTGGTGGTCACGCTCGACTTGCTGCACGCCACGCCGGAGCAATGCCGGCAGATAGCCGACGATCTGGCGCGCCAAATTCCGCGCCTGGACGGCGTGCTGCACAACGCCGGCCTGCTGGGCGACATTGCGCCGATGGCCGACCTGTCGATAACCATGTGGCAAGAGGTGATGCAGGTTAACGTCAACGCCACCTTTATGCTGACTCAGGCGCTGCTGCCGCTGCTGCTGAAATCCCACGCCGGGTCGCTGGTGTTCACCAGTTCCAGCGTCGGGCGCACCGGCCGCGCCGACTGGGGCGCTTATGCGGTGTCGAAGTTCGCCACCGAAGGCATGATGCAGGTATTGGCCGATGAATACAAAAATCGTAATTTGCGGGTAAACTGCATCAATCCGGGCGGAACTCGCACCAAAATGCGCGCATCCGCCTTCCCGCACGAAGACAAAAACAAGCTGAAAACCCCGGCTGACATCATGCCGCTGTACCTGTATCTGATGGGCGAGGACAGCCGGCGAAAAACCGGCATGAGCTTCGACGCCCAGCCGAACCGCAAACCCGGCGCGGCCGAATAATAAGGAGCGTTTCATGGCGGAAGATCGTCATCAACAGCGCCAGCAGCGCCTGAAAGAACAGGTCGATGCACGCATCGCCGCGGCGCAGGACACCCGCGGCCTGCTGCTGGTGTTTACCGGCAACGGCAAAGGCAAAACCACCGCCGCCTTCGGCACCGTCACCCGCGCGGTCGGTCACGGCATGCGCGCCGGGGTGATCCAGTTCATCAAGGGCGAGTGGCCCAATGGCGAAAAGAATCTGCTGCAGCAACATGGCGTTGAATTTCAGGTGATGGCTACCGGCTTCACCTGGGAGACGCAGAACAAGGCAGGCGACACCGCCGCCTGCCAGGCGGTGTGGCAGCACGGCAAACGCATGCTGGCCGACAGCGGCCTGGATCTGGTGCTGCTGGACGAAGTGACCTACATGTTGACCTACGGCTATCTGGAGCTGGAAGAGCTCAAAGAAGCGCTGCGGCAGCGCCCTGCGCACCAAACGGTGATACTGACCGGGCGCGGTTGCCATCGCGAGCTGCTGGAAATGGCGGATACGGTTACGGAGATGCGGCCGGTGAAACACGCGTTCGACGCGGGCATCAAGGCGCAACAGGGGATCGATTGGTAACAAAACGTTCTGGCCCCGAACGGGGCCAGAATGACGGGATTAGCTGCGTTTGCTCGGTTTGCCCGATTTACTCGGTTTGCTGCCCGGCGCACTGCGACGGCCGCTGCCGGCCACCTGCGAGTGACGCTTGACCGCGCGACGGATTTGGTTAGCCTTCACGCGGCGGCGCTCACGCTCCACCGGCATCTTGCTGACCGTTTCCGGTTTCAATTCAACCAGCTCGCGCAGGTAGTTGATCGCCGGCAGATCCAGCTCGGCCCAGCCGCCGCGCGGCAGGCCTTTCGGCAGATCGATATCGCCGTAGCGTACGCGGATCAGGCGGCTCACCTGCACGCCCACCGCTTCCCACAGGCGACGCACTTCACGGTTGCGGCCTTCGGTCAGGGTCACGTTGTACCATTGGTTGAGGCCTTCACCGCCCTGGAAGCTGATGGTGCGGAACGCGGCCGGGCCGTCTTCCAGTTGCACGCCTTTGCTCAGCTGCTTCACTTTCGCATCGTCGACCTGGCCAAACACGCGCACCGCGTACTCGCGTTCCACTTCACGGCTTGGGTGCATCAGACGGTTGGCCAGTTCGCCATCGGTGGTGAACAGCAGCAGACCAGAAGTGTTGACGTCCAGTCGCCCTACCGCCACCCAGCGCGAACCGCGCAGCTTCGGCAAGCGATCGAACACCGTCGGGCGGCCTTCAGGATCGCTGCGGGTACACAGCTCACCTTCCGGTTTGTAGTAAGCCAGCACGCGGCAGACCACCTCTTCGGACTCTTTGATCGACAGGACATGACCATCCAGACGAATTTTCATCGCCGGGGTCACTTCAACGCGATCGCCCAGCTTGGCGACCTTGCCGTCGACGCTGACGCGCCCGGCTTCAATCATGGTTTCGATTTCACGACGCGAGCCGTGCCCGGCGCGCGCTAATACTTTCTGTAACTTTTCGCTCATTGAGCAACCTCTAATGTCGCCTTCACAGGCGTCGGGGGGATAACCGCCGCGGCCAATCGCCGCAACGGTAATAATACGTTTATCAAGATCGAACCGCGCATTATACAGGCTTTCTAAGGTGTTGAAACCCACTTTATCGGCGGTGCCCCCAAGCGGCGTTCACGGCGCCAAGAAGTCCTCCACCGCCCTCAGCACCGCGTCGGGCCGCTCCAGAATGCCGAGGTGAGTGCGGGCCTCTTCTAAACGCGCCACGGAGAAAAACGGCCGCTCGGCGGCAAATGCCTGCTGTTGCCGCAGATAGTCATCGCGGCGATCCAGCGAGTAAATATGCCGGCACGGCGGCGGCGCGCTCATTCCCGCCAGGCGTTGCAGCGGCGAGCCGAACTGCCGGTAGGCCTGTTCGATGGCCACGCCGGCGGCGCGCCAGAGCCGGTCATCTTCCTGCGCCATCTCGACCTCCAGATGGCATTTGACCCGATCGTGGCGGATGCCGCCCTGCCAGAAGTCGAACAAGGCGTCGCGCGCCGCCAGCCACTGCTGCGGCTGCTGCATGCGGCTCACCGCCGCAAAGAACGCTGGCTCCGGCTGCGTCATGATCCAATCGAGAAACACCATGCCCTGCACCTGCTGCGGCAACGCCTCGGCCAACGCCACCGCCAACCAACTGGCGTGCGCCACCGACAGGGTGATCACGTTGTCCAAACGCAGCGCCGTCAGCAATTGGCGCACATCCTCCAGCAAATCGTCCGCCGTCAGCGACATCTCCGCCGCTTTTGACGACAGGCCGTGGCCACGCCAATCGATGCTGATCGTCCGATAACCGTCGGCCGCCAGCGCGATGAACGGCTCAAACACGGTTTTCGGTTCGCACCAGCCGGGCAGCAACACCAACGTGAGCGGCCCTGAGCCGATATCCTGATAATCGAGCGTCATGTTGGCACTGTGAAATGCGGTCATATTACCTCCTGCGCGTCTCTCCCCGACCCGTTCGGGAATTACCGACGGGCTAAGGGTGACAGCGCAGCAGGTCATGATCTATTGAAGTTCGTGCGGAAAAGACCCGAGCGCACCTTATGAAAAAATGCGCACTTATTGGAATGGGAATTTAATGGCGCACGCAGGGATAGGCGGCGCTCAACGCCAGCATAATCACCGACGGTGCGGAATAATGCAGTTGCTCGGGATGTTCGTTCAAGTACTGCATTACCGCGTCGGCGGCTACGCCGATGCTCATTCCGGCCTCTGGGCAGATATTGCGATTGCCCTGCATGGAATAGGTATCGAATACGCCGGCGACGTATCCCATAAACATGCCGCCATTCAGCGCTTCGGCCACGGTGGCTTCACCGCTTTTATTTTTTACGTAACCGCCGGATTCCGCCAGCAAACCGCTGCCCGAATAAAAACCCGCATTCGCCATTGAGGAAAATAATAAGGCCGCTAAAAAAGAAACCTGTTTAATCATTGCTGCGCATCCTGCCCATTATCAATTCTGAAGTCTTCAAGAATAGCGGCTTTCACGCGAAATAGCGTCGCTTCAGCCGTTTTTCAGACAATGGGCAAGGTGGCAATATTTTACATCAGCGGAAAGGCGCCGCGTCACCGGCGCCTTCGCGCACCACTTCCGGCGAGGATTCGGTCAGATCGATAACCGTGGTCGGCTGTTGGCCGAGGAAGCCGCCGTGGATCACCAGATCGACCACCTTGCCCAAATGATCGCTGATCTCTTCCGGATCGGACTCGGCGAAATCATTGCCCGGCAGCATCAGCGTGGTGGACATCATCGGTTCGTTCAACGCCTCCAACAGCGCCAGCGCGATCGGGTTCGACGGCACGCGCAGGCCGATGGTTTTGCGCTTTTCATTCATCAGGCGGCGCGGCACTTCTTTGGTCGCTTTCAGAATGAACGTGTAGTTGCCCGGCGTATTGTTTTTGATCAGACGGAACGCCGTATTATCGACGTGAGCATAGGTCGACAACTCGGACAGATCGCGGCACATCAGGGTAAAGTTGTGGTTGCCGTCCAGCTGACGGATGCGGCAAATGCGCTCCATCGCCGCCTTCTCTTCCAGCATGCAGCCCAGCGCATAGCCGGAATCGGTGGGATAGACGATCACCCCCCCTTTGCGCAGCACCTCTACCGCCTGGTTGATCAGGCGCGGCTGCGGGTTGTCCGGGTGAATATAAAAAAGCTGACTCATGACTTGCTCCTAAAATAATGCCCGCGCGCGTTGCCACGCGCGTAAAATCAGACCGCCTGGCCCGGCTGCGGCCAATCGCGCCACACCGGCTCGACGCCGCCCGGCAGCCACAGCTTGCGCCCCAGTTCGATCCACGAGCAAGGTTGATGGAAATCAGAGCCTTGCGAGGCCAACAGGCGGTAGTCTTGCGCGTATTTCGCCAGCTGAGTGCGCTCATGCGGCGCCTGCTGACACTGCGCCACTTCCATGGCGTCGCCGCCGTGTTCGGCGAAATGCGCCAGCAAGCGTTTCAGCCATTTCGCGGTCAAATCGTAACGGCCCGGGTGCGCCATCACCGCCTGGCCGCCCGATTGATGAATCGCATCAATGGCTTGTTCTATTGTACACCACTGCGGCGGTACATAGCCGGTTTTCCCCTTGGCCAGGTATTTCTTGAACACCTGAGCCATATTGTCCGCCACACCGATCTCCACCAGGTAACGGGCGAAATGGCCGCGGGTCACCGCGCCGGCTCCGGCCAGGCGCTGGGCGCCGGCATAGGCGTCGGGAATACGCGCCTTGCCCAGCCGCACGCCGATCTCCTGCGCCCGCCGGTTGCGGCGTTCGGTTTGTTCCGCCAACAGCGCCACCAGCGCCGGATGCGCGACGTCCATACCCAACCCAACAATATGGATTTCATGATTTTCCCACAGCGTCGAGATTTCCACTCCATTGACCAACCGCAACGGCAACACCTGCTCCGCGATGGCGGCGGCGGCCTCGGCCAGCCCGGCGGTCGTGTCGTGATCGGTGATCGCCAACACCCCCACGCGCATCTCTACCGCCCGCTGCACCAGCTGCGTCGGCGTCAGGTAGCCGTCGGAGGCGGTCGTATGGCTGTGGAGATCGTACAGGGTAAAAGCGGTGGATTGAGGGTTACTGTCTGTCAAAACGGCTATCCGGCAATGGCTTGGTTTTCTATCATACCTGCGATCGGCGGCCGGACGGAAATCTATTCTGCCCCGGTTGGGCGCGCGGGCGGGATGATGAACAGAATTCACGCTGACCGCTAAAACATTGTACAAAAAGGGGGTTGACTTTGCCCTCGCGAACCAGTTAACTAGTACACAAGTTCACGGCAGTGGCCGTGTCGGATGAGAGTTAACAAAGAGAGTCTGCAAATGAACACATACATTTCTCTTCACGGTTGGTGGCGTACCTCCCTCTTGCGGGCGGTGTAATCGCGCATAGCTGTCATCTGACAATGCAGATTTCCTGAGCCCGCACCTGATGCGGGCTTTTTTATGGACAGAATTCACTGGAACCACCGATGATGAACATCAAACCACAATTGACATTACTGAAGGCGCAGGCCAGTTACCGGGGCGATCCCACCACCCTTTTCCACCAGCTGTGCGGCGCCCGGCCGGCCACCCTGCTGCTGGAGTCGGCGGAAATCAACAGTAAACAGAATCTGCAGAGCCTGCTGGTGATCGACAGCGCGCTGCGCATCACCGCGCTGGGTCACACCGTCAGCGTGCAGGCGCTCACCGCCAATGGCGCGGCGCTGCTGCCGCTGCTGGACGAAGCGCTGCCGCCCGAGGTCAGCATTCAGGCGCGCCCAAACGGCCGCGAGCTGACCTTCCCGGCGATCGACGAGGTGCAGGACGAAGACGCGCGCCTGCGCTCCCTGTCGGTATTCGACGCGCTGCGCACGCTGCTGACCCTGGTCGACTCCCCGGCGGACGAGCGTGAAGCCGTGATGCTGGGCGGCCTGTTCGCCTACGATCTGGTCGCCGGTTTCGAAAACCTGCCGACGCTGCGCCAGGATCAACGTTGCCCGGACTTCTGCTTCTATCTGGCGGAAACCCTGCTGGTGCTGGATCATCAACGCGGTTCCGCCCGATTGCAGGCCAGCGTCTTCAGCGAGCAAGCGAGTGAAATACAACGCCTGCAGCAGCGTCTGGCGCAATTGCAGACCGAATTGAAACAAACCCCGCAGCCAATCCCGCACCAAAAGCTGGAAAACATGCAGCTGAGCTGCAACCAGAGCGACGAAGAGTACGGCGCGGTGGTCAGCGGGCTGCAGGAAGCGATCCGTCACGGCGAGATTTTCCAGGTGGTGCCGTCGCGCCGCTTCTCCCTGCCGTGCCCGGCGCCGCTGGCGGCCTACCAGACGTTAAAAGACAACAACCCCAGCCCGTACATGTTCTTCATGCAAGATGACGAGTTCACCCTGTTCGGCGCTTCGCCGGAGAGCGCGCTGAAATACGACGCGGGCAATCGCCAGATCGAAATCTACCCGATCGCCGGCACCCGCCCGCGCGGCCGCCGAGCCGATGGTTCACTGGATCTGGATCTCGACAGCCGCATCGAGCTGGAAATGCGCACCGACCACAAAGAGCTGGCCGAGCACCTGATGCTGGTCGATCTGGCGCGCAACGATCTGGCGCGCATCTGCCAGGCCGGCAGCCGCTACGTGGCCGACCTGACCAAAGTGGATCGCTATTCGTTCGTCATGCACCTGGTTTCCCGCGTGGTGGGCACCCTGCGCGCCGATCTCGACGTGCTGCACGCCTACCAGGCCTGCATGAATATGGGCACCCTGAGCGGCGCGCCCAAAGTGCGGGCGATGCAGCTGATCGCCGCCTCCGAAGGCACGCGCCGCGGCAGCTACGGCGGCGCGGTAGGCTACTTTACCGCCACCGGCGATCTGGATACCTGCATCGTCATTCGCTCAGCCTACGTCGAAGACGGCATCGCCACCGTGCAGGCCGGCGCCGGCGTCGTGCTGGACTCCATCCCGCAGGCGGAAGCCGACGAAACCCGTAATAAAGCCCGTGCCGTGCTGCGCGCCATCGCCACTGCGCACCATGCCAAGGAGGTGTTCTGATGGCCGATATCCTGCTGCTCGACAACGTCGACTCCTTTACCTACAACCTGGTCGATCAGCTGCGCGCCAGCGGCCACCAGGTGGTGATTTACCGTAACCAGATCGCCGCCGAGGTGATCATCGAGCGTCTGGCGCAGATGGAACAGCCGGTGCTGATGCTGTCGCCGGGCCCCGGCGCCCCTTCCGAAGCGGGCTGCATGCCGGAACTGCTGCAACGCCTGCGCGGCCGGCTGCCGATCATCGGCATCTGCCTCGGCCACCAGGCGATCGTCGAAGCCTATGGCGGCCAGGTCGGCCAGGCGGGGGAAATCCTGCACGGCAAAGCCTCGGCGATCGTTCACGACGGTGAAGGCATGTTCGCCGGCATGGCCAACCCGCTGCCGGTGGCGCGTTACCACTCGCTGGTCGGCAGCAACATCCCGGCCGATCTGACCGTCAACGCCCGGTTCGGCGAGATGGTGATGGCGGTACGCGACGATCGCCGCCGCGTATGCGGCTTCCAGTTCCACCCGGAATCGATTCTGACCACCCATGGCGCGCGCCTGCTTGAGCAGACCCTGGCCTGGGCGCTGGCGAAGTCATAAAAGGAACACGACGATGCAACCTATCCTTGAGAAACTGTACCGCGCTGAATCGATGAGCCAGCAGGAAAGCCAACAGCTGTTCAGCGCCATCGTGCGCGGCGAACTGGAGCCGAGCCAACTGGCGGCGGCGTTGATCAGCATGAAAGTCCGCGGCGAGCGCCCGGAAGAGATCGCCGGCGCCGCCAAAGCGCTGCTGGAAGATGCTCAACCGTTCCCGCGCCCTGACTATCTGTTTGCCGATATCGTCGGCACCGGCGGCGACGGCACCAACAGCATCAATATTTCCACCGCCAGCGCCTTTGTGGCGGCGGCGTGCGGCGCGAAAATCGCCAAACACGGCAACCGCAGCGTCTCCAGCCGCTCCGGCTCTTCGGATCTGTTGGCGGCATTCGGCATCCGCTTGGATCTGCCGGCGGAAGAGGCGCGCAAGGCGTTGGACGATCTTGGCGTGTGCTTCCTGTTTGCGCCGCAGTACCACACCGGCTTCCGTCACGCCATGCCGGTACGCCAGCAGTTGAAGACCCGCACGCTGTTCAACGTGCTGGGCCCGCTGATCAACCCGGCGCGTCCGCCGCTGGCGCTGATCGGCGTTTACAGCCCGGAACTGGTGCTGCCGATCGCCGAAACCCTGCGCGTGTTGGGCTATCAGCGCGCGGCGGTGGTTCACGGCGGCGGCATGGACGAGGTGGCGATCCACGCCCCGACGCACGTGGCGGAATTGAACAACGGCGAAATCTGCAGTTATCAGCTTACCCCGCAGTCCTTCGGATTGGAAACCTATCCGCTGGAGGCCTTGCTGGGCGGCACGCCGGAAGAAAACCGTGACATTTTGGCGCGGCTGTTACAAGGTAAAGGCGAGCCGGCGCACGCTGCGGCGGTCGCGGCCAACGTCGCGTTGCTTCTGAAGTTATTCGGACATGAAGACCTGCGCCAAAATGCGCGGCAGGCACTGGATATGATCAACAGCGGGCAGGCCTATGAGCGTGTCATCGCACTGGCGGCAAGAGGATAAATGATGCAGGAAACCGTGCTACACAAGATTGTCCGCGACAAAGCGCAATGGATCGCGGCGCGACAACAGCAACAGCCCCTGGCCGGCTTTCAGAATGACATCGTACCGAGCGAACGCAGCTTCTACCACGCGCTGCAGGGCACCCGTACGGCTTTCATTCTCGAATGCAAGAAGGCCTCGCCTTCCAAGGGGCTGATTCGCGAGAACTTTGATCCGGTGGAGATCGCCACGGTCTATAAAGATTTCGCCTCGGCGATCTCGGTGCTGACCGACGAGAAATACTTCCAGGGCAGCTTTGATTTCCTGCCGCTGGTGAGCAAAACCGTCAGCCAACCGGTGTTGTGCAAAGACTTTATCATCGACCCGTATCAGATTTACCTGGCGCGCTACTATCAGGCCGACGCTATCCTGCTGATGCTGTCGGTGTTGACCGACGAACAGTACCGCCAGCTGGCGGCGGTGGCCCACAGCCTCAATATGGGCGTGCTGACCGAAGTGATCAGTGAAGAAGAGCTGCAGCGGGCGATCGCGCTGGAAGCCCGCGTGGTCGGCATCAATAACCGCGATCTGCGCGATCTGAGCATCGATCTGGACCGCACCCGGCAGTTGGCGCCGCGCGTGCCGCATGGGGTGACGGTGATCAGCGAGTCGGGCATCAACAATTACGGGCAGATCCGCGAGCTCAGCCACTACGCCAACGGTTTCCTGATCGGCAGCGCGCTGATGTCGGAACCCGATCTGCGCGCCGCCGTGCGCCGTGTGATCCTGGGCGACAATAAAGTGTGCGGCCTGACTCGCCCACAGGACGCCGCCGCCGCGTATCAGGCCGGCGCCATCTACGGCGGATTGATTTTCGTCGGCCGCTCGCCGCGCTATGTGGATATCGTCCGCGCCCGCGAAGTCATTTCCGGCGCGCCGCTGAAGTACGTCGGCGTCTTCTGCGACGCCCAGCTTGATACCGTGGCGCTGACCGTAGAGCGCCTCGGTCTGCAGGCGGTGCAACTGCACGGCGCGGAGGACCAGGCCTATATCAGCGCCCTGCGCGCCCGCTTGCCGGCCGATTGCCGCATCTGGAAAGCGCTGAGCGTGAAAGAACAGGTGCCGGCGCGCGATCTGCAGCATGTCGATCGCTATCTGCTGGACAACGGCGCAGGCGGCACCGGCCAACGCTTCGACTGGTCGGTATTGCAAGGCGAAGATCTGACCAACGTTATGCTGGCGGGCGGTCTGCGCGCCGACAACTGCGTCGAAGCGGCCAAGCTCGGCTGCGCCGGGCTGGACTTCAATTCCGGCGTGGAAAGCGAACCGGGTATCAAAGATCCCGCGCGCCTGGCCTCGGTCTTCCAAACCCTGCGCGCTTACTGAATACGGCTCTACATTAATAACGGATAATGACGGGAACTCTCATGACGCTGCTTAACCCCTACTTCGGCGAATTTGGTGGTCAATACGTACCGCAAATTCTGATGCCGGCCCTGAAACAACTCGAAGAAGCCTTTGTCAGCGCTCAGCGCGATCCGGCGTTTCAGGCGGAATTCATCGATCTGTTGAAGAACTACGCGGGCCGCCCTACGGCGCTGACGCTGTGCAAAAATCTCACCGCCGGCAGCAACACTAAGCTCTATCTGAAGCGGGAAGATCTGCTGCACGGCGGCGCGCACAAGACCAACCAGGTGCTGGGCCAGGCCCTGCTGGCCAAGCGCATGGGCAAAACCGAGATCATCGCGGAAACCGGCGCCGGCCAACACGGCGTCGCGTCGGCGCTGGCCTGCGCGCTGCTCGGCCTGAAATGCCGTATCTATATGGGCGCCAAAGACGTTGAGCGCCAGTCGCCGAACGTGTTCCGCATGCGGCTGATGGGCGCGGAAGTGATCCCGGTGCACAGCGGCTCCGCCACGCTGAAAGACGCCTGCAACGAAGCGTTGCGCGACTGGTCCGGCAGTTATGAAACCGCACACTATATGCTCGGCACCGCGGCCGGCCCGCACCCGTACCCCACCATCGTGCGTGAATTCCAGCGCATGATTGGCGAAGAGACCAAAGCGCAGGTGCTGGAGCGCGAAGGCCGCCTACCGGATGCGGTCATCGCCTGCGTCGGCGGCGGCTCCAACGCCATCGGCATGTTCGCCGATTTTATCGATAACGCCGACGTTGGGCTGATCGGCGTGGAACCCGCCGGTCTGGGCATCGAAACCGGCCAGCACGGCGCACCGCTCAAGCATGGCCACGTCGGCATCTATTTCGGCATGAAGGCGCCGATGATGCAGACCGCCGAAGGCCAGATTGAAGAATCCTATTCAATCTCCGCCGGGCTGGACTTCCCGTCCGTCGGGCCGCAACACGCCTACCTGAACAGCACCGGTCGCGCCGAATACGTGTCGATCACCGACGACGAAGCGTTGGAGGCGTTCAAAGCGCTGTCGCGCCATGAAGGCATCATCCCGGCGCTGGAATCTTCACACGCCCTGGCGCACGCGCTGAAAATGATCCGTGAAACGCCGCAAAAAGAGCAAATCCTGGTGGTCAACCTGTCCGGCCGCGGCGACAAAGACATATTTACCGTTCACGACATTTTGAAAGCACGGGGAGAAATCTGATGGAACGTTATCAGCAACTGTTCACGCGTCTGGAAAGCAGCAAGGAAGGCGCCTTCGTCCCGTTCGTGACGCTGGGCGATCCTAATCCGGCGCTGTCGCTGCAGATTATCGACACCCTAATCGAAGCCGGCGCGGACGCGCTGGAGCTGGGTATCCCCTTCTCCGATCCGTTGGCGGATGGCCCAACCATCCAGAGCGCGACGCTGCGTGCCTTCGCCGCCGGCGTTACGCCGACCCAGTGTTTCGAGCTGCTGGCGGCCATTCGTCAGAAGCACCCGACCATTCCCATCGGCCTGCTGATGTACGCCAATTTGGTGTTCCATAAAGGCATCGATGCTTTTTACCAACGCTGTGCGGAAGTGGGCGTGGATTCAGTGTTGGTCGCCGACGTGCCGTTTGAAGAATCGGCGCCGTTCCGCGCCGCGGCCGTGCGCCACGGTATCGCGCCCATCTTCATTTGCCCGCCGAACGCCGATGACGATCTGCTGCGTGAAATCGCGTCGCACGGTCGCGGCTACACCTACCTGCTGTCGCGTTCCGGCGTCACCGGCACCGAAAGCCGGGCGCAGTTGCCGCTGCATCACCTGGTGAACAAGCTGCGCGAGTATCACGCCGCTCCGCCGCTGCAGGGCTTCGGCATCTCCGAGCCCGAGCAGGTGAAGGCTGCGCTGCAGGCCGGCGCCGCCGGCGCCATCTCCGGATCGGCAATCGTCAAAATCATCGAACGGCACCATGCCAACCCGGCGGAAATGCTGACCAAGCTGGCGGCCTTCGTCAGCGCGATGAAACACGCGACCCGCGCGTGATCCCCTTCGGCGAGCGCCTTGCCGGCGCTCGCCTTAACAGCTTGTTTCCCCTAAAAGTTTGTTCTATTTATTTACAGCAAAAATTTGAACAAACCCGCGTCTTGTCTCACAATAAACATTGTTCGCTATGCATTTCTTCGTTTGATTTGGGGAATGCGCTCGCTGCGGCGAAAAAACCGCATCGAATTTCAACCATAACATTGCATGGAGAGTAATTTATGAAGCTGTTTAAAACCCTTTCGGCCTTGTGCATGGCAGCCGTTGTGGCGGTCGCGGTGAGCGCTTGCGCACCGACGGCGAAATCAGAGGGAACAGGCGGTTATATCGATGACACCGTGGTCACCACCAAAGTGAAATCGGCGCTGCTGGCGGATAAAAACATCAAGTCGCGCGAAATCAGCGTGGAAACCTTTAAAGGACGCGTGCAGTTGAGCGGCTTCGTGACGTCAAGCGATGACGCCAACCGTGCGGTGCAGGTCACACGCGGCGTGGCCGGCGTGAAATCTGTTGAGAACGTCATGCAGGTTAAATAATACCGACACAGGGAGGCGCAATGCCTCCCTGTTTGCGGCCTTCATCAGAAGCGATAACCCGCCCCAAACATAAACACCCACGGATCCAAACGCGTATCGAAGCTGTGGTGCCCACCGTTCGCGTCGTTGAAACGCGTTTTGGTTTCGATGTTCATCCACCACACCGACATGTTCAGCATCCAGTGCTCATCCAGGTTGTAATCCAGACCGGCCTGTGCCGCCACGCCCCAGGAGTCTTTCAGATCGAGGTTGCTCAACCCGGCGCTTTTGCCGTAGTCGTTGAACTTCTCGTCGAAGAAAGTGGTGTAGTTAACGCCGACGCCCAGATAAGGACGCAGTTTGTCCTGCTTGTCACCGAAGTAGTATTGCGCCATCAGCGTAGGCGGCAGTTGATGAACGGTCGCCAGATCGGTGCCGCCCAGGGTAACCTTGTGGCGGAACGGTGTCGCGGCCAACAACTCAACGCCGATGTTGTCCGTCACCATATAACCGAAGGTCAAACCGAGCTGGGTATTGTTTTTCGCATCCAGCGATCCCAAACCCAATACGTTGTCCGAGCCCGCATTTGGACGCACCGTCGCGGTGCCCGCACGGAACAGGAAATCACCGGCCTGATGCGCACTTGCCAACATAGGCGCCATCATCGTCGCCAATACCACCAGAGTTGTCTTTTTCATTATCCATTCCATTTGTGTGGTTAATCTCTCGAGGGGGAATATACCTACTTTCGGGTATTTGTGATCCCATCGAGATCACATCTTATGTGTAAAATTTTAAAATCCCACCAAAAACAAGGTTACCTAACCGCTTAATAAATCAAGGATTGATCTGCATCAAAAAAACGATTTTGTTGCAAATTATCTGCATGTTCAAATTTCAGTTGCGGAAAAAAATACGGCTGAGGTAATTTCATCTTCCGTGTTGGTTTTGGTTGGTGCCGTGAGGAGTCGGCGGGCAATCAAGATGAGCGAAATCCTTAATCCCTGTGTCAGCTGCGGCGCATGCTGCGGTTATTTTCGAGTGTCATTCTATTGGGCCGAGGCCGAAGACGGCGGCGGCACCGTTCCCCTTTCCCTGACGGAGCCTCTGACCCCGTTCCTGCGCTGCATGCAGGGGACCAACAGCAAGTCTCCGCGCTGCACCGCGCTGGACGGCGAGATTGGCAAAGCCGTGTCGTGCTCGATTTATCTTAATCGGCCAAGCCCGTGCAGAGAGTTCGATCAGTCCGGTGAAAACGGCCTGCGCAACGAAGCCTGCGATCGCGCTCGAGAACGCTACGGCCTGCCCCCCTTGCCGGTGCCCTTGCCGCTGTCGCTGCCTGAGACGACGATCGTTGAAGAAATAGACGTAGTGCAATTCGCGGGGTGCCACAGCGGCGTGGAACAGGGTACAATCACCCACTGATTTATCTCTGTTTTCTCGACGCCAAGGAGTCTGCATGCCTATCACGGCCAACGCTTTGTACCGTGACAGTTTTAACTTTTTACGCAATCAACTGGCCAGCATCCTGATGCTGGCGCTGTTGACGGCGTTTATCTCGGTGCTGCTGAACCAAGCTTTCAGCCCCGATGCCGAACAGTTGGCGACGCTGGCCGCCTCCACCAGCGATTTCGCGTCGTCGACCGGCATGGGCATTCAGGACGTGATCCAGCAGATGACGCCGGAACAGCAGATGGTGTTGCTGAAAGTGTCGGCCGCCGCCACATTCTCCGCGCTGGTCGGCAACGTGCTGCTGGTCGGGGGGATGCTGACGTTGATCCGTCTGGTGTCTCAGGGGCAACGCACCAGCGCCCTGCGCGCGCTCGGCGCCTCGGCGCCCGATCTGCCGCGCCTGCTGCTGCTGCTGTTTATCTGCACCTTGCTGATCCAGCTCGGCCTGACGCTGTTCGTGGTGCCGGGCGTGATCATGGCTATCGCCTTCGCGTTGGCGCCAGTGATCGCCTCCGTCGACAAGAAAGGCGTCTTCGCTTCGCTCAAGCTGAGCAGCAAATTGGCCTTCGCCAATGCGCGCGTGATTGTGCCGGCGATGATGCTGTGGTTGGCGGCCAAGCTGCTGGTGCTGTTTTTAGTGAGCCATCTGTCAGTGCTGACGCCGAACGTGGCCAGCGTCGTGCTGACCGCGTTAAGCAACCTGGTCTCCGCCCTGCTGCTGATCTATCTGTTCCGTTTGTATATGCTGCTGCGCGGCTAACGCCGACGCAACCAAAACCCAAGGGGCACGCTTCGGCGCGCCCCTTTTTGTTTACCCCACCGCGGCGGCTTCCGCCTGTTCCTTACTCTGAATCAGCTTCAGCGCCAGATAGAGATCCGGCACCAAAATCAGCTCCTTGTCCCGCCCCAACCGATTGATGCGGAACCAGCGCGTCAGTTCAGTGCGGCGCCCGGCCAGCACCAGTTTGACGTTACGCTGCAACAGATCGCGTTTCAGTTCGTCGATGGCCGCCAGCACGCTGATATCGGCATGGGTAAAGCTGGCCACCGCGTCCACCACCACCCAGCGCGGCTGGAATGGCGTACTGTCGACCAAATTGAGAATGCGGCGTTTGAAGTAGGCCACGTTGAAGTAGGTCAGCGGCGAATTGAAGCGATACATCATGACGCCGGGCACCGCCTTCACCCCATTGTTGTTGCCCATGGAATGGATCATGCCTTCGTCGTTAACGCCCAGCAGCTGTTCCGTCGGCCGAAAGACGGTGTGCAGAAACTGCATCAGCCCCAGCAATACCGCCAGCCCGATGCCGCTGATCACCCCGACCAACAAGACGCTGAGGAAGGTAAATATCGCCAGGCGAAAAGCCTGCGCGTTGCGGCGGCGCAAGATCCAGATGCCGCGAAAATCCAGCAGCGACCAGGCCGCATACATCAGCACCACGCCCAATCCCGCCACCGGAATAAACTGCAGCGGCGCCATCAGGAACAGCAAGACGAAAGCGATCACCGCGGCGGCGATGATCGACACGAGCTGGCTCTTGCCGCCGTTGGCGTCATTCACCGCGGTGCGCGAATCCGCCCCGCTGATGGCGAAGCCTTGCGACAATGCGGAGACGATATTCACCATCCCCAGCGCGCGAAACTCAGCGTCAGCGTTGACCTCATAGCCATTTTTGGCCGCGAAACTGCGGGCGGTCAGCATCATGCTGACAAAGCTCACGACCGCCAGGTTGAGCGCCGGGATCACCATGTCGCGCAGCAGCCCGGGCTGAAAGTCCGGCCACTGGACGATCGGCAACACGCCGCTGAAACCGCCCACCGTCACCACGCCATACTGCTGCAATCCGCCCGCCCAGGTGACGAACGCCGCCAGCACGATGGCGAACAGCGGCGCCGGCCAGTTAGGCCGCCATTTTTTAAATCCGAGCAGCGTCACCAGCGTCAGCAAGGACACCGCCATCGTCAGCCAGTCGCTGTGCAACAGGTTGGCCGGCAGCGCGTAGATGCGCTCGATCAGCTGCGCCGGGCGCACTGTGAACCCCAACACCTTGCCGATCTGATCGACGATGATGGTCAGCGCCACGCCGTTCAGCAGCCCGCTGAGGATCGGCCGCGACAGCAGATCCGCCAGCGCCCCCAGCTTGAACCGGCTGGCCAACAGGCACCAGCCGCCCATCATCGCGGTCATCATGATGGTCAACTGCCAATGGCGTTCCATATTGCCCGCCGCCAGCGGCGTCACCACCGCGGCGATCACCGCACAGGTGGCGGCATCGGGCCCGACGATCAGCTGGCGTGACGAACCGAACAGCGCATAGGCCACCATCGGCAAGATACAGGAATAAAGCCCCACCACCGGGCTAACCCCGGCCAGTTCGGCATAGGCGATGGCCACCGGCAAGGCGACGGCGGCGACGGAAAGACCGGCGCGCATATCCGGTTTGAGCCAACTGCGTTGATAGCCCAATAAATGCGTCAAACCAGGCGTCAGGGCCTGGAGAGATTTCCACTGCATGCTGTTTTCCGCGGTAAATTATCTGGTTATTATGGCACTTACTATGCGATCTGCGGCCAGCGCTGGCAATGCGCCCGTGCTTTCTTGCGTAAGTTTATGCAAATTCCTGCTTTCGCGGCAGAAATCCGCCGGCCAAACGCCGATAATCGGCAGCGCCCGGCGGTACACAGAACTCGCCGAATCCGGTATAGTCGGCCGATGAACAGATGATGGATTGATTTATGAAGCAGTTTCTTGATTTCCTCCCGTTAATTGTCTTTTTCGCTTTTTACAAGCTGTACGACATTTACGTCGCTTCCGGCGCATTGATCGTCGCCACCGCGCTGGCGCTGGTGTTCACCTGGGTGAAATACCGCAAGGTCGAGAAGATGACGCTGATCACCTTCCTGATGGTGCTGGTGTTCGGCACCCTGACGCTGGTGTTCCACAACGATTTATTCATCAAGTGGAAAGTGACGGTGATTTACGCGCTGTTCGCGCTGGCGCTGCTGATCAGCCAGTGGGTGCTCAAAAAGCCGCTGGTTCAGCGCATGCTGGGCAAAGAGCTGACGCTGCCGGACAAAGTGTGGAGCAATCTCAACCTGGCCTGGGCGCTCTTCTTCCTGGCCTGCGGCCTGGCGAACATCTATGTCGCCTTCTGGCTGCCGCAAAGCGTCTGGGTCAATTTCAAAGTCTTTGGCCTGACGGTGCTGACGCTGGTATTCACCCTGCTCAGCGGCATCTATATTTACCGGCACATGCCGGCAGAACAGAAAAAATAGTTACAAATTTGTTAATGCCTGCGGCGCTTGCCGCGGGCAGTATGATGTGATTCCCTCCTTTTAAAAGCAGACTGCTATGACACAACAACGACCTTTACCCAGCGGCGAGCTGGTGCTGCGCACGCTGGCGATGCCGGCCGATACCAATGCCAACGGCGATATTTTCGGCGGCTGGCTGATGTCGCAAATGGACATCGGCGGCGCCATCCAGGCAAAAGAGATCGCCGAGGGGCGCGTAGTGACGGTACGCGTAGACGGCATGACCTTCCTGAAACCGGTGGCGGTAGGCGACGTGGTTTGCTGCTATGCGCACTGCATCCGCACCGGGCGCAGCTCGATCACCATCAATATCGAAGTGTGGGTAAAGAAAGTCTCCTCCGCCCCAATCGGCCAACGCTACCGGGCGACCGAAGCGGTGTTCACCTACGTGGCGGTCGATGCGGAAGGCAACTCGCGCGCGCTGCCTGAGGGTAAAATGAATTTCCGCGTCGGCTTCGAAGAGTAAGCCTGCGGCTGCGCCGCAAATGCAAAAAGGGTCGCCGAGGCGACCCTTTTTTTCTTGGCGCAAACCGAAATCAGTTCATTTCGGTGGTGCCGTTCAGCTTGAAACGAATATTGACGATAAGATCCTTCGCTTCTTTGGCTTGATACCGCCATTTGCGCAGCGCCTGTTTCACTTCACGCTCGAACATGTTGCGCGGCTCAGCCGACAAGATGCGCACGTTGGTCACGCGGCCATCGCTGTCGACATCGAACTGCACCCGCACGTTGCCTTCGATCTGCAAGGCTCTGGCGCGCGGCGGATAAATCGGTTCCGCACGGCTGATCGGTTTTGGCCCGACCTCGCGCGAGTTGCCCTGTACCGGCGCGGCGGGCGCTTGTTTCACCGGCGCTTTATCGATCGGTTTGGCCGGCGAGTCGTTATTGAACGGCGAAGGCTCGCGCGGCTCGACCTTCTTCGGCTCCGGTTTCACCGGTTTTTCTACCTTCGGCTTTGGCTTGGGCTTCGGTTTCGGCTTGACCGGCTCCGGTTTCACAATCGCCTTCGGCGGCGGCTCCACAATAGGTTCTGGTTCAGGTTCCGGCTCAGGTTCCACCTGCGGCGGCTCCGGTTCTGCCGGAGCAGGCGGCGGCGGTTCAGCCATCGCGGCGGTGTTGACCATCATGACGCTGATCGGCGCCTCTTCAGGCTTTGGCAGCTCAACCACTTCTTTTACCGAAGCGTAAAGCAGTCCCGCCACCAGGGCGCTGTGCAGGCCTACGGACAAGACGAAAGGCACGGATATACGGCGATTAAGGAACATCTTTTTTAGCGGCATAATGATTCTGTTTCCTCTGGTTCGCCAAGTTTAAATGCAAATAGCAATCATATTCAATAACGAAAGGCAAACTATCGCTTTAATCGTCAGTCTCCGCGGCGAAAACCAGCAAACTCATAAGGATATTAACCTGAACGTTGCTTTTTTACCGCCGAATCAACACGCTTCGTTAACGTTCAGACGGCGCTAAAAAATAAAAAACCCGCCGTAGCGGGTGGATTGCGGTAATTAAGCGTTATTCTTCATCACCATAGTAGAGCACGCCCAGTTTGATCAGCGGCCGCCCTTGCGCTTTGCGGTGCAGGTTGGTGTCGCGCAGCGAATAGACGCAGCCGCAGTATTCCTGCTGATAGAAGCGTTCGCGCTTGCTGATCTCTATCATGCGGGCCGCGCCGCCCTTCTTGCGCCAGTTGTAATCCCAATACACCAGATCGGGATACTTTTCCGCCGCCCGAATGCCGCAGTCGGTAATCTGCTGCATGTTCTTCCAGCGCGAGATGCCGAGCGAGCTGGAGATGGTGTCGTAACCGTGCTCATGCGCATACAGCGCCGTGCGCTCAAAACGCATGTCGAAGCACATGGTGCAGCGAATGCCGCGCTCCGGCTCATGTTCCATGCCCTTGGCGCGTTCGAACCAGTTGTCGGTGTCATAATCGGCATCGATGATCGGCACCCCGTGCTTTTCGGCGAAACGGATGTTCTCTTCCTTACGCAGCAAATACTCTTTTTGCGGGTGAATGTTGGGGTTATAGAAGAAAATAGCGTACTCGATGCCGGACGCCTGGATCGCTTCCATCACCTCGCCGGAACAGGGCGCACAGCAAGAATGCAGCAGCAGTTTGCTTTTGCCCGCAGGCAAATCGAGTTTTTCCCTTACCAGTTCCGTCATGTCCTCACCTCAATGGCATATCTGTTTAAGCGCGCCGCACTATACGAATAAAAAGTAGCGGCTTCAAGGCATAAGCGCCAATCCCCCCCATAAATTCACCGCGCGCCGTTCCCCTGCCGCGCCTTTTGCGCTACCTTGGTAGCACCGTTTTATAGCCATGATTTTACAGGTGAAATATGCTTTATCTGATCTACGCGCAAGACGTTCCCCACTCACTGGAAAACCGTCTGGCGGTGCGCCCGGCACATCTGGCGCGCCTGCAGGCGCTGCGTGACGCCGGCCGTCTGGTGGTCGCCGGCCCCAACCCGGCCATCGACAGCAACGATCCCGGCGCCGCCGGCTTCACCGGTTCAACGGTGATCGCCGAGTTCGCCTCACTGGCGGAAGCCCAGGCCTGGGCGCAGCAGGATCCGTACGTCGCCGCCGGCGTCTACGCCGACGTGACGGTGAAGCCGTTCAAACAGGTGTTCTGATTTCCAGCCCTCCGAATACCGGGAACGCCCCGCTATACGGCGTTTCCGGCGCTAGCCACACCTCAGCGTCACCGTCGCGCTCGGTTCGTCTTCCCCGCGCGGTCGATATTCATGTTCCGCCCCGGAAATACTCACCGATAACGCTTTCCAGCATCGCCACCGCCGATTGACCGGCGGCAGCGGCAGAGCGCAGCAGCTGCACTTCGTGCGGAGCGACCGACGGCAATTCGTCGAGGATCCGCATCGCCGCCGTCACGCGTGCGCGGTCGAGCAGCGTGACGGCCAATCCTGCCTCGACGGCGGCAGCCACCACGCTGGCCGAAGGGCTGCTCACAACCACTCGCCAATGCCTTCCCGCCCCGCTCAATGCATCGATCATAGCCTCTCGGTAAGGGCAATCGGCGGCATGCAACGCCAATGGTATCGGTTGGGCCATATCCAGCGCCAACCGGCGGCAGCCAACCCAAACCGGCGCAGTCACCGCAAGCGGCATCTGGCGCAGTCCCCCCATCGGCAGCACCGCCAACGCCAGCTGTAGCCGGTTGCGTCCGATCTGTTCAACCAACGCCTGGCTGGCGGCCGTAGAAACCTCCAGCATCACCGCAGGAAAACGGGTGGCAAACGCCGGCAGCACATCGCGCATGACATGTGATGCGTATTCATCAGGCACTCCCAGCTTGATGTGCCCACTCAGCGGTGCGCCCTGCAGCTCACGCAGAATATCGTCGTGGGCATTCAACAGCCCGAGCGTCGAGGCCAGCAGTTTGTCGCCTAAGGGCGTCAACACGACGGACTGATTGTCGCGCTCCAGCAAGCGGCCGCCCACGACCTGTTCCAGACGCTGAATATGAACGCTCACCGCGGCTGGGCTGCGATGAACAAAGGTCGCCGCCGCACGAAATTGCCCCAAACGGGCGATAGCGTGAAAAGTGCGCAAAAGATTAATGTCCAGGGTTGGCCGCATGGTTTAACTCCATTAAACAACTGAACGAAAATTATTCGATTTATTAAATTATAGCGGCTCACTACCCTTGGGGAAAAAGGAGAAGATCACCATGCCCCTGTCAGAATTTCGTCCACCTTCCTGCCGCGATAAGGTGGGCGACAAAGCCGCCGTCTGGTTGCCGGCAGCGGAAGTCCTGCTGATCGTCGCCTGGAGCTCGGGCTTTGTCGGCATCCGTTTCGCCGCCGATTACGCGCCGGTGTTGCTGGTGGCGTTCTGGCGCTGTGTCGTGGTCGCTTTACTGCTGATGCCGTTTAGCCTTCGCGCCATCAGGCGCTCCTCGCCGCAGTCGGTAGCCGCTCATGCCGGGATCGGGCTGCTTGCCATGACCGGATACCTGACCGGCGTCAGTAAAGGCATCGAGTACGGCGTGCCGACCGGGTTGGCCGCGCTCATCGCCGATTTGCTCCCTCTCGGCACCGCACTCTTGAACATGCTGTTTCTACGCCGGCTGCCCGATGGCCGCGTCTGGCTCGGCCTGGCATTAGGCTCTCTCGGGGTGATATTGGCGACGGGCGGTGCTATTTCCTGGGGAAGTGCGCCATTGTGGAGCTACCTGTTGCCGCTGGCGGGGATGCTGTCACTGGCACTGGCGACGCTGTGGCAGCAACGGCTGCCGCAGGCGCAAGCGCAAGCGGTGAGCCTGCCCGCCAGGTTGGGGATACAAAGCGCGATTTCAGCGCTGGCTTTTGCCCCACTGGCAGGCGCAGAAAGCCCGCTGCTGCCAACCATGACGACAGGGTTGGTTATCGGCGTGCTTTGGACCGCGCTTTTGGCCACCCTGGCCGGTTACGGTTTGTATTGGTTCTGCCTTAGGCATACCTCTGCATTGCGTGTGACGAGCCTGCTGTTCCTCAGCCCCTTCGTCACCTTCTGCTGGGCATGGTTAATGTTCGATGAGCCCCTTTCCTGGCCCATGCTGCTGGGCGCAGCAACGGCGGGGAGCGGCTTGTGGCTGCTTATCCGCCCCCCGATGAGGGGCCGGACTGAACGCGCTGAAATGAATAATGGCAGATAAGGTTAACGGAGATGTCGGCTACACGTTGCCGGCACCGTTACACGACGAGTTTTCCCCGCACCACCACCTTGCCCGGCTTTATCTCAGGATCGGCAATACGGCGGATCGCCAGATTCAACGCTTGCCAGGCGATCTCTTGCAAGTCGTG
This sequence comes from Serratia sp. CY37869, assembly GCF_052168895.1. Lineage (NCBI taxonomy): Bacteria > Pseudomonadati > Pseudomonadota > Gammaproteobacteria > Enterobacterales > Yersiniaceae > Serratia > Serratia sp. CY37869. The sequence continues at coordinate 1,266,718 of NZ_JBJNLU010000001.1, read as the reverse complement.
TGACACACAGGGGAAATGGAAACCGTAGATCTCGGCATGTGAAACCTCATCGATGCTGAACAACGACACGTCCTGCATCAACGGCAACCGATGTTCGATACAGGCCTTGATGATGCCCAGCGAGATCTGGTTATTGCAGCCGACGAAAAAATCGGGGGCGGGGTTATTGGCCAGCCAGCGGCTCGTCTCTTGCCAGGCGACATCCATAAAGAAATCGGCATACCGCACGTCGAGCGAAGCCACCTTCCCTTGCAATGCCGCCTGCAAGCCAGTGACCCTGTCACGCGCAACGTTGGAATTCTCCGGCCCGGAGATCACCACCACCCGCTGCGCCTGCTGTTCCAGAAGCCAACGCCCCGCCTGAAGGCCGCAATCCAGATTATCAATATACACCCCGCTGCAGTGGTGACTCTCCAATTCCCGATCGATCAACACCACCGGTATATTAAGCGTTTCCAGACGTTTGAGGTAGGAAGGCCGGTACAGATGATCGTTGGAAATGACCGAGAGAATGATCGCATCGACGTTGTAGCCAATGAGTTTGTCGATGATTCTGTCTTCGCTTTCCTGAGACTCATAGGAGTCGAACACCAGCGTGTCGTACCCCATCTTTTGCGCTTCAAGCGTCATCAGGCGCGTCAGGCCGCCAAAGAATGGGTTGGCCATGTCGGGGTTGACGATGCCAATGGTTCTGCTGCTTTTCGCCCGCAGATTGCGCGCCGCGGCATTGACCACGTAACCGAGTTCGGCGGCGGTCTCCCGAATTCTCCTCAACGTTTCCGGATGGACCTTGTCCGGCTGTGAAAATGCCCGCGAAGCGGTTATTTTGCTGACGTTCGCCTGTGCGGCGACGCTAGCCAGCGTCGCTTTCCGTCCTCGACCCACGGCCAAATGCAGCTCCTTAGCTTGAAGGTATCATTTTGTATCATTCCCGGCATCATGACAGAACTTTGTTCTTGGCGCTAATGGTTTACGCCGGCAAGACGGTTAATTCGCGGATCGGTAAAAATATCCAGCTCGTCACGGCTCTCGGAAGAGAACTCGGACACCACCGCGCCCTGCTTCCCCGCCTGAAACCAGTGACGGGTATTGGGCGCAATGGTGTATTGTTCCCCCGGCCGCAAGAGGATATAGCGATGACAGGTATACCACTGCTCCGCACCCTCTGGCACCCGGCATACCGGTTGGCCGCCGCGATCGTTGGGCGTCAGATTTTCATCATCGACAAACAAAAACACCTCTCCCCAACGGCAACGGAACGTCTCTTGCTTGCCGGGCGTGCCGGCAAAGGGAGGGTGTAAATGTTCCGGGCAAGTCTGCCCAGGAAACAGCACCAGCTCTTTCGCGCAATACCGAGGTGAGTTGACGTAGGTCAGCAGCTGCAACCCGGACGCGGGATAGTCGGCCAGACCAAACGTCGCAATTTCAATGCGTTGCTGTTCTTCTTCGGTCAAGATAATGTCCGCCTGGCGCAAATACTCCAGCGTAGCGGCTCTGGCGCTTTGTTGTTTGTTCATCATTCCCCCGGCAAAGTAACGGTATCGATATCAACAGGCCGATATTAAAACCGTCATTGCCACGCCGATTTTGTGACCACCATCGCTATATTGAATAACAACCCGCCAGCAAAATTAACTCTCGTCGAGTAATTCCAACATTGATCACAGTTTAACCACCCGCATTAGCTCACTATCGCCGCATTGAAATGATACCGTTACCATAAAAATGATTCACCAGGAGGCAATATGAAAGCATTAGTGCTGGCCAAAGCGGGGGAAATCGCTATCGAGGACGTCCAACTGGCCGAAACGCTGGGGCCCGACGATGTAAAGATAAAAATTCATTCCGTGGGCATCTGCGGCAGCGATGTGCACTATTACCAGCATGGCCGCATTGGCCCGTTTGTGGTCAAAGCCCCGATGGTGCTCGGCCATGAGGCCGCCGGCGTGGTGCTCGCGACAGGTGAAAACGTCACTCACCTCAGCGTCGGCGATCGCGTTTGCATGGAGCCCGGCATTCCCGACCTCAACTCGGCGCAGACGCGCGCCGGGATTTACAACCTGGACCCCGCCGTTCGCTTCTGGGCGACGCCGCCGGTGCACGGCTGTTTGCGCGAAACCGTCATCCACCCCGCCGCATTCACGTTCAAACTGCCGGACAACGTCAGTTTCGCTGAAGGCGCCATGGTTGAACCCCTGGCCATCGGCATGCAAGCGGCCACCAAAGCCGGGATCAAACCCGGCGATATCGCGCTGGTGATCGGCGCTGGGCCGATCGGCGTGGTCACCGCCCTCGCGGCGCTGGCGGGTGGCTGCTCGGACGTCATTATCTGCGACCTGTTTGACGAGAAACTCGCCGTGGCGGCCAGCTATGAAGGGCTGCACGCCGTCAATATCAAAACCGGCGACCTGGCGGGGAAAGTGGCTGCGCTCACCAGCGGCAATGGCGTCGATATCGTGTTTGAATGCAGCGGCGCAAAACCGGCTATCGCTACGCTGGCCGAACATGCGGCGCCAGGGGCGACCGCCGTGCTGGTCGGCATGCCGATCGACGCCGCGCCGATGGATATCGTCGCCGCGCAGGCCAAGGAAATCACCTTCAAGACCATTTTCCGCTACGCCAACATGTATCCGCGCACGCTGCGGTTGTTGAGCAGCGGCAAATTGCGCGTCCAACCGTTGATAAGCCAAACCTACAAATTCTCCGACAGCGTGGCCGCCTTCGAGCGCGCGGCGGCGGGATATGCCTCGGACATCAAAATCATGCTGGAAATGGAGTGATCCTATGGCGCTCTATGCTGGCATAGACTGCGGTACGCAAGGCACGAAAGTCGTGATTGTCGACAGCACACAGGGCGTGATCCTCGGTGAGGGCAGCGCCCCTCACCGCCTCATCAGCCAAGCCAATGGCCGGCGCGAACAAGAGGCCGACTGGTGGATTGAGGCGTTGGTCACCGCGTTTCGCCAAGCCGTGACTAACGCCGGTATTGATGCCGGGGAAATTAACGCTCTGGGGGTCTCGGGCCAACAGCATGGATTTGTGCCGCTGGACGCAGACGGCAACGTGCTGCACAGCGTCAAGCTGTGGTGCGATACCGAAACCGCGGAGGAAAACGAACTGCTGCTGCAGCGGCTCGGCGGCGCCAAGGGCTCGCTGGACAAGCTCGGCCTGCGGGTCGCCACCGGTTATACCGCGTCAAAAATCCTTTGGTTCAAGACGCACCATCCGGCGCTCTGGGCAAAACTGCACACCGTGCTGCTGCCGCATGATTATTTGAACTTCTGGTTGACCGGGGAGCGTGTAGCGGAATATGGCGATGCTTCCGGCACCGGGCTGTTCGATGTGCGCGCCCGTAGCTGGAGTCAAGCCGCCGTCAATCTTATCGATGACAGCGGCCGTTTATGGCATGCCCTGCCGCCGCTCAAAAGCGCGGAATGCTGCATCGGCACGGTGCGCCCCTTCGCGGCGGAAAAGCTCGGCCTTGGCCCGGCAGTTCGGGTCTCGACCGGTGGCGGCGACAACATGATGGCGGCTATCGGTTCCGGCAACATCGAGGCCGGCACCGTTACCCTAAGCCTGGGCACCTCCGGCACGCTATTCGCCTGGTCCGCCGCGCCCGTTGTGGCGGAATCCGACATGATTGCCGGTTTCTGCTCCAGCACCAACGGGTGGCTGCCCTTGATATGCACCATGAATGTCACCTCGGCCACCACGGCCATGCAGACGCTGCTGGACGAAGATCTTGACGGCTTTAACCGCTTATTGGCGCAGGCGGCGCCGGGTGCCGGCGGCGTCGAGATGCTGCCGTTCTTCAACGGCGAACGCGTTCCCCCGCTGCCCCACGCGCGCGCCAGCCTGCATAACCTCGATAGCGACAATTTTACTCGCGCCAATCTCTGCCTGGCGGTGGTTGAAAGCGCCACCTACGGCCTGCGCTATGGCATCGAGCTGTTTCGCCGCCAGGGCATCGAAACGCGCGAGATCCGCCTCACCGGTGGCGGCGCCCGCAGCGCCGCCTGGCGACAAATCGTCGCGGACGTGATGGGGTGCCCGGTGGTCTGCCTGAACGTCAAAGAGACCGCCGCGCTGGGCGGCGCCATTCAAGCGATGTGGGCGACGTCGTTGGCCGATCGCCCGCACCAGAACGCCGCCGGGCTCTTGGCTGAACTGTGCCAACGCTTCGTTTCCCTGGATGAAGCCACACGCACGACGCCAAACGCCGACAGGCAAACGCAATACGAGACGCTTTATCAACGGTACCTGCAGCGTTTGCAGCGGACATACCCGGAGGTTCAATCGTGACGCGAGATCCCCATACGCAAGCCCCTGCCTACCTGCTGGAAGTCAGTGGCGTCAGGAAAGCCTTTGGCCCGGTCGTGGCGCTCAAGAACGCCGAGTTTTGCCTGCGGCGCGGATCCATCCATGCCCTGTGCGGCGGCAACGGCGCGGGGAAATCCACCTTTCTCAGCATTCTGATGGGCTTTATTCAACCCGATGGCGGCGACATTTTTATCAATGGTCAACGCTGTGAATTTCATCATCCCCGGGAAGCCCTCAATGCCGGCATCGCCATCGTGCAGCAGGAGCTGAGCGCGATCCCGGACCTGACGGTAGCCGAAAACATTTGGCTGGGCCGCGAGCCGAGACGCCTGGGTTTCGTCGACTTTGCGACGCTCAACCAACGCACCACCCGTCTGCTCGAGGAACTTGATTTCAAGATCGACGCCCGAGAAAAAATGCGCAACCTGAGCGTCGCCGAGCAGCAACTGGTCGAGATCGCCAAAGCGCTGTCGCACGCCAATGCCGACATCATCATCATGGATGAACCCACCTCGGCGATTGGCGAAGAGGATGCGCAAAAAATCTTTCAGACGCTTCAGCAACTGGCGGCGAAAGGTAAAGGCATTATCTACGTCTCCCACCGTTTGTCCGAGATATTCCAAATCGCGGACAGCTACACCATTTTCCGCGACGGCGCCTATATCCATGAAGGCTATATCGCTGACATTACCCGTGAGCAGCTGATCGAACACATTATCGGCGGCGAGTACGACAGCGAGTTCGCCAAGTTCAATCAACCCGGCGAAGAGGTCTTGCTGGAGGTCAACGGCCTGTGTTGGCGCAGCAAGATAAAGGATATCAGCCTGCAGCTTAAGCACGGTGAGATCCTGGGCATCTACGGCCTGGTGGGATCGGGCCGCAGCGAGTTTCTCGATCTTATCTTCGGCATTCAGCATGCCGACAGCGGCACGATCCGCTTGGGCGACAAGACGCTTAACCGCCATTCCCCGCGAGAGGCCATCGACAGCGGCATTGCCTACGTGACGGAAGATCGCAAGGAAACCGGCCTGGTGCTGTGCCGTTCCGTCAGTGAAAACATCAATATCGCCTCTTTTGCCGGCATAAGCCGAATGGGGTTCGTCAGCGAAAAACGGGAGCAAGCGCGAACCCGCGACATGATCCAGCGCTTTAACGTTAAAACCCACGATGGCGAACAGCCCGTGGGCAACCTGAGCGGCGGCAACCAGCAAAAAGTGGTGCTGGGCCGCTGGGCGCTGTTGGAGCCGGAGGTGTTGTTGCTCGACGAGCCGACGCGCGGTATCGACGTCGGCGCCAAGAAAGAGATCTATCGATTTATGTCGGAGTTCGCCTTGCAAAACAAAGGGATCATCATGGTTTCCTCCGAGCTTTCGGAAATTATCGGCATGAGCGATCGCATCCTGGTGTTTCGTGACGGGCAGTTGGCCGGCGAGCTTGCGGCAGCCGATGCGACTCAGGCAGCACTGATGAAACTTGCGGTTTAACAGAGAGAGAAAAACAAAATGAGCAGCGCCCACTCCTTATCACCAGGAATGTCATTTTTCACCCGCAATAAGCGCCGTATGCACAAATACGGCATTATCATCGCCTTTTTCGCGCTGTGCCTGATCGTGGCGCTGATTGGCGAATATCAGGTCGCCCAGGGAGCCTGGAGCAGCAATTATTTTCTCAGCAATGAAAACACCCTGATCGTACTGCGCCAGGTCTCGATCAACGGCATTCTGGCGATAGGCATGACCTTCGTCATCATCACGGCAGGCGTCGATCTCTCCGTCGGCTCGGTGCTGGCGTTAAGCGGCATCGTCGCCGCCCGCTTCGCCACCAACAATAGCGGATTGGCTATCGGTGATACCGCGACCGCCGTTATGGCGCCGCTGATCGTGGCGCTGGGGATCGGCATCGTCTGCGGCCTGGTGAACGGCACCGTGTTGGCTCGCTACCGGTTGCAGCCGTTTATCGTCACCATGGGCATGCTCTCCGCGGCGCGCGGGTTAACCATGTTGACCACCAACGGCAATCCAGTATCGCAATTGAACAGCGATTTCCGCTGGTTAGGCAATGGCTATGTCGGCGGCGTTCCGGTGCCCGTCATCATCTTCATCGTGCTGTTCGCCCTCGCCTGGCTCGTGCTGAATAAAACCCTCTTCGGGCGCTACATCTACGCCGTCGGCGGCAACCCGAAAAGCGCGCGCACCTCGGGGATTAACGTCACGCGCATCAAAATACTGGTGTATACGCTGTGCGGCGCGCTGGCCGGCATCGCCGGCCTGATCCTCACCGCGCGCACCGGTTCGGCGCAAACCAACGCCGGCGCTGGGTATGAGCTGGACGCCATCGCGGCGGTGGTGATCGGCGGCACCAGCATGGCCGGCGGCGTCGGTACGCTGGTCGGCACCTTCTTCGGCGTGCTGATTATCGGGGTGATGAATAACGGCCTCGATCTGCTCGGCGTGCAATCGTACTACCAACAAATTATCAAAGGCGCATTGATCGTTCTTGCCGTCTTGCTCGACCCATCGCGTAAGCAACAGCGCGATTAATAACATCAGACCCAACTCTACCAGGAGAAAACCATGAATAAGACCAAGATAGCGTTGTTTGCCTCTGCCATGCTGTTCGGCAGCCTGTCGGCGGCTCAGGCCGCCCCGGTTAAAATCGCGGTATTGATGTACGGCAACAAAGCCGAGTTCGTGCAATTGATGGAAAGGTTCGGCAAGGAACACCCGGCGGTGAAAAGCGGCGAAGCCGTACTGACTTTCTACGATGGGCGTTATGATGCATCGGTGCAAAACGATCAGGCCGCCACCGCTATCCAGACGCGCGCCGATGCCATTATCGTCAACCCGATGGATTTTGAGGCCAATATCGATATCGTCACCAATGCCAACGAAGCCAAAATCCCGGTGGTGGTCACCAACGCGCGCCTGAACACGGACGCGATGACGTCTGAAGTGGTGTCTAATGACGAGCTGGGCGGGTATCTGGAAGCCAAAGCCGTACTGGACAAACTCGACTGCAAGAACCAGAAGGTGAACGTGGTGATTATCGAAGGCCCGAAAGGCGGCAGCGGCGAGATCCAGCGCGGCAAGGGCAATGATAAAGCGATTGCCGAGTGCGGCGCCGGCCAGGTGACCGTGCTTGAACGTAAAACGGCCAACTGGTCACGCGCTGAAGCGCAGCCGCTGATGGAAAACTGGCTGCAGAAACACCGGGGCAAAATCAACGGCGTGATTGGCCAGAACGACGAGATGGCGCTGGGCGCCATCGAAGCGATTAAAGGGGCCGGCCTGAATGTGAAGGACTTCGCGATTGCCGGCGTCGACGGCGTTTCCGACGCGATTCATGCGGTGCAGGCCGGTGAAATGGTCTCTATCCTGCAAGATGCCAAAGGCCAGATGCAGGGTTCCATCGACGTCGCGCTGCGCGCCGTGAAAGGGGAAAGTTATCAACCACAGTCGGATATCTGGAAACAGTACGCCAAAGATCTGAAATGGGAGGGCGGCACGCAGAAGCATTATTATATTCCGTGGACCGTCGTCACCGCAGAGAATGCCCAGCAACTGTTGGACGCGCGCAAGTAATGTCCGGCGCCCCCTGCACTCAGGGGGCCTTTGCTCCGAAGCTTGCCGCAGGCAAAAAAAAAGCCAGCACGGAGGGGCTGGCTAAAAAGTTCTTCGAGGGAATATCTTGTGCGATAAACATACGCCTTTCGCCGCACGCTTTACTAGCTATCAGTGCGATAGGCGCTGCCCGTTAAAATCAACGCCTGCATATCGGCGAACATCGTTTCCCATTCCGCCTGGCCGATATCCATCAAACCGAAATAACGCAGCATAAAGGCGCCTTCGGTGGCCAGAAACGCCAGCCGCGCGCGCTTACCCTCTTCGGTAGTCAAATCCAGCCCGGCGATGCGGCTGCGATACCATTCGCGCGTGCTCGCCAGATGCTCCGGCGTTTGAATCAGCGTCGCCATCAACCCGGCGGCCTTGGCGCTGGCGGTCTGATCCGAACTTTGGGTAGCCAACATATGCGCCCGCACGCTGGTCTGCGGCGAAGGATCGTCGCCGGCGATCTCCGCGAACAGCGTTTCATAGGCGCTGCCCCAGCGATCGAACATCGCGTCGATCAGGGCGTCTTTGCTGCCGAAGCAATACTGCACCCCGCCCTTGGAGATCCCCATCGCTTTGGCGACGGCGTCGATGGTTAAACCGGCGGCGCCCTGGGTGGCGACGATCTCTTCGGCGGTGTCCAAAACCTTGTCGCGATCGATGCTGCGTTGACGTCCCATTAAGAAACCCCTCTTTTCAATACGAACGTATGGATATATATTATCACCAGTATACCACCCGGCATCGCCGGAGGGTTACCGCAATGGCGGCGCCTTCGCGCCGCCCACGTAAACTGGATTATGACTTATGTACGCCAAGAACCGCTGGTTGATCCTGACGATGGTCGCCAGCGCCCTTTTCCTGATTGTTATCGACATGACGGTGCTCTATACCGCTCTGCCACGTTTAACCCAGGCGCTGGACGCCAGCGCCTCGCAAAAACTCTGGATCGTCAACGCCTACCCGCTGGTGGTCGCCGGGCTGCTGCCCGGCGCCGGCATGCTGAGCGATCGCGTCGGCCATAAGCGGCTGTTCCTCGCCGGGCTGCCGGTGTTTGCCGTCGCTTCGCTGTGCGCCGCCTTTTCGCCAACCGCCGAATGGCTGATCGCCGCACGGGTGTTCCTCGCCGTTGGCGCGGCAATGATGATGCCCGCCACGTTGTCCATCGTGCGCCACGTCTTTACCGACGAACGCGAACGCGCGCTGGCGATCGGCATCTGGGCTTCAGTGGCCTCGGGCGGCGCGGCCATCGGCCCGGTGGTCGGCGGCCTGCTGCTGGAGTATTTCTGGTGGGGATCGGTGTTCCTGATCAACGTACCGGTGGTGTTGCTGGTCTGGCCGCTGGCGTGGAAACTGATCCCCCGCTGCGGCGGCGATAACCCGCGCCCCGCCGATATCGTCGGCTCGGTGCAAATCATGATCGGTCTGGTCGGCGCTATCTATGCGCTGAAGGAACTGAGTAAGCCGGCGCCTGACGTCAGCGCGTTGCTCGCAGCGGCCCTGATCGGCATCCTGTTCCTGGCGCTGTTCGTGCGTCGCCAGCAGCGCAGCGCCCACCCGATGATCGATTTCTCCCTGTTCCGCAACCGGCTGTTCGCCGGCGGCATCGGCGTGGCGCTGCTGTCGATGGTGGCCCTGATCGGCGTCGAGCTGGTGCTCAGCCAACGCCTGCAGCTGGTGCTCGGCCTCAGTCCGCTGCAGGCGGCGCTGTTCATCTTGCCGATCCCGCTGGCCTCGGCGCTGGCGGGGCCGATGGCCGGTTTACTGTTGCCGCGCTATGGCGAACGCAGCATCATCCTCGGCGGTTTCGCCCTGACCGCCTTCGGCATCGCCGGCCTCGCCCTGTTGTATCAAAGCAGCATAGCGCTGCAGCTGGTGAGCCTGGCGTTGGTGGGCTTTGGTCTCGGCGGCGTGATCACCGCCGCGTCCACCGCCATCATGCTGAACGCGCCGGAGGAGAAATCCGGTATGGCGGCCTCTATCGAAGACGTCTCCTACGAGCTGGGCGGCGTACTGGGCGTGACGTTGCTCGGCGGGCTGATGACGGCGGTCTACAGCCATAGTCTGGCGCTGCCGGCGGAGCTGCCGGTCAGCGAGTTGGCCTACGACAGCATCGACGAGGCGTTGCGCCTGGCGGCCGGGATGGCGGCCGATCGCGCGCAGCAGCTGACGCAGTTGGCGCGTTTGGCCTTCGATCGCGCGTTTATCATGGTACTGATCGCCGCCGCGCTGTTAATGGCGCTGGGCGCCGGCGTGGTAAAACTGGCGCTGCGCAAGTAACCGATAAAAGCGGCTTTTTTCGCCTGCGGATCCTGCGTAAACTGATTCGGCAATTTGCTCGACGGATTTATCGTCATCGGTTTGAGCGATGGCAATGATGCCTGTTATCGTGTTTAACCCTGCGATAAATCCGGTTACTGTAACAGCTATGGAAATTGATTCTGTCTACCCTTGGAACGAATAATCAGGAGAAGATTATTATGGCAACGGCGAAGAAAGCAGCGAAAACCCATATCGGCCTCGACAGTAAACAATCGGCAAAACTCGCCGAAGCGCTAAATGCGCTGTTGGCGAATTATCAGGTGCTGTATATGAATGTGCGCGGCTATCACTGGAATATTACCGGCCCGCAATTCTTTGAGCTGCACGCGAAATTCGAAGAAACTTACAACGATCTGCTGACCAAGGTGGATGAGCTGGCGGAACGCATTCTGACGCTGGGCTCGCAGCCGCGCCACGCTTACAGCGACTATCTGAAAACCGCCGATATCAAGGAACACACCAATGTGACCGATGATAAGGGCACGCTGCGCGGCCTGTTGGAAGGGTATTCAATCTTGCTGCAACAGCAGCGTGAACTGCTGACGGTCGCGGCGGACGCCGGCGACGAAGGCACCGCGTCGCTGATGAGCGATTACATCAAAGAGCAGGAAAAACAGGTCTGGATGCTCAACGCCTACCTCGGCAAATAAACCCAGGCGCCATAACAAAACAGTCCCTCACGGGACTGTTTTCGTTTTACCACTCGCAGGATACCGCAAACAGCAGCGCGCGCCGATGCTGATCGTCCAGGCGACGGCGCACCCGGATAATATGGCGATTGCTGCAAGACTGGCGCTCCAGCCAACGATGCCGACGGCGTTGGCTCTGCCGCAACATTCGCCAACGGCCCACTTCATTTCTACTGCGTCTCATAATTCCGTCACTCGTTCGTCTAATGCCAACCGCGGGCATTATAGCCCTTTCAGCCCGCGATCCAAGTCGCCGTTATCGGCGACATCGCAGGCGCCGCGCCGCTAAAAGCCGCCCTTTCGATTTCGGCAAGTGCCTTAACTTCATCATATTTATGTAACATAAGCGCCGATAAAAGGTTTCGCCTTGACCGATCTGTGCGTACACTCATCATTGGTGGTTTGCGAACGGGATTTTTCGCCTTTATGACAACATTTTATACCGTAATCAGTTGGCTCATGGTGTTCGGCTACTGGCTGCTGATCGCCGGCGTGACGATGCGCATTTTGATGAAACGCCGTGCGGTTCCCTCTGCCATGGCCTGGTTGCTGGTTATCTATATTCTGCCGCTGTTCGGCATCGTCGCCTATTTATCGTTCGGCGAGCTGCATCTGGGCAAGCGCCGGGCCGAGCGCGCCAAGGCCATGTGGCCGTCGACCGCGCGCTGGCTGAAAGAGCTGAAAGAGAGTCGCCGCATCTTCGCCACCGAATACAGTAAAGTCGCCGAACCGCTGTTCCAGCTGTGCAACCGCCGCCAGGGCATCGACGGCGTCAAGGGCAACCAGCTGCAGTTGCTCACCACCACCGACGACACGCTGAAAGCGCTGATCCGCGACATCGAGCTGGCGCGCCACAACATCGAAATGGTGTTCTATATCTGGCAGCCCGGCGGCCTGGTCGATCAGGTGGCCGAATCGCTGATGGCCGCCGCGCGGCGCGGCGTACACTGCCGTCTGATGCTGGACTCCGCCGGCAGCCTGCAATTTTTCCGCAGCCCCTACCCGGCGATGATGCGCAACGCCGGCATCGAAGTGGTCGAAGCGCTGAAGGTCAACCTGCTGCGCGTATTCCTGCGCCGCATGGATCTGCGCCAGCACCGCAAGGTGGTGCTGATCGACAACTACATCGCCTATACCGGCAGCATGAACATGGTCGATCCACGCTATTTCAAACAGGATGCGGGCGTCGGTCAATGGATCGATCTGATGGCGCGCATGGAAGGCCCGGTGGCCACCACCATGGGCATCGTCTATGCCTGCGACTGGGAAATTGAAACCGGCAAGCGCATTCTGCCGCCGCCGCCGGACGTCAACATCATGCCGTTCGAGCAGGAAAGCGGCCACACCATTCAGGTGATCGCCTCCGGCCCCGGCTTCCCCGAGGAAATGATCCACCAGGCACTGCTGACCGCGGTTTATTCCGCGCGCGAACAGCTGATCATGACCACGCCGTACTTCGTGCCGAGCGACGATCTGCTGCACGCCATCTGCACCGCCGCTCTGCGCGGCGTCGAGGTCAGCATCATCGTGCCGCGCGACAACGATTCGATGATGGTGCGCTGGGCCAGCCGCGCGTTCTTCTCCGAGCTGCTGGAAGCCGGCGTGAAAATCTATCAGTTCGAAGGCGGCCTGCTGCACACCAAGAGCGTGCTGGTCGACGGCCAGCTCAGCCTGGTCGGCACCGTCAATCTGGATATGCGCAGCCTGTGGCTGAATTTCGAAATCACCCTGGTGATCGACGACGACGGCTTCGGCAGCGATCTGGCCTGCGTGCAGGAAGATTACATCGCTCGCTCCAAGCTGCTGAACGCCAAAGAGTGGCTGAAGCGGCCGTTCTGGCACCGCCTGGTCGAGCGCCTGTTCTACTTTTTCAGCCCGTTGCTGTAAAAGCCGCGGCGAGCGTGCTTTAATAGCGCCAAATCATTTGTTATCAGGATTTTTTTATGGATTTGAATAACCGCCTTACCGAAGACGAAACGCTGGAACAGGCCTACGACATCTTCCTCGAATTGGCCGGCGACAATCTGGATCCGGCGGATATTCTGCTGTTCAATCTGCAGTTTGAAGAGCGCGGCGGCGCAGAACTGTACGACCCATCCGAAGACTGGAGCGAGCACGTGGATTACGACCTGAACCCGGACTTCTTCGCCGAAGTGGTGATCGGTCTGGCGGACAGCGACGGCGAGCCGATCAACGACGTATTCGCCCGCGTGCTGATCTGCCGCGAGAAAGACCACAAGCTGTGTCACATTCTGTGGAAAGAGTGATTCACCGCTAACGTTTCGGATAAAAAAAGCCCCGCTGAATAAGCGGGGCTTTTTGTTGCCGGCTAGCGGCGCATTACAGCGGATCGACCTTCAGGCACGAAACCGCATGGCGGAAACTGCCCTCCAGCAGCGGGCGCGTCTTGGCGCACTCCGGCCCGGCGATCGGGCAGCGGGTGCGGAACACGCAGCCGGACGGCGGGTTGATCGGCGAAGGCAGCTCCCCTTCCAACAGCTGGATCTGCTTTTCCTTCTCCTTGTCCGGATCCGGAATAGGCACCGCCGACATCAGCGCCTTGGTATAAGGGTGCTGCGGATTGTGGTACACCTCGTCATAGGTGCCCAGCTCCACCGCATGGCCCAGATACATCACCAGCACGCGATCGGAAATGTGTTTCACCACCGCCAAATCGTGGGCGATAAAGATCAATGACAGCCCCATTTCGCGCTGCAGCTGCTGCAGCAGGTTCACCACCTGCGCCTGAATCGACACGTCCAACGCGGAGACCGGCTCGTCGCAGATCACCAGCTTCGGTTCGAGGATCAGCGCGCGCGCGATGCCGATACGCTGGCACTGGCCGCCGGAGAACTCGTGCGGATAACGGTTGATCAGATTAGGCAGCAGGCCGACCTTCAGCATCATCGCCTTGACCTTGTCCTTCACTTCCTGACGCGGCATTTTCGGGTAGTAAGTACGCAGCGGCTCGGCGATGATTTCACCGATGGTCATGCGCGGGTTGAGCGAAGCCAGCGGATCCTGGAAGATCATCTGGATATCGCTGCGGGTTTTGCGCCAGTCGGCGTCGCTCATGCCCAGCAGATCTTTACCCAGCCAGGCGACGCGCCCGCTGGTGGCCTTCACCAGGCCGATGATGGCGCGCGCGAAGGTGGATTTGCCGCAGCCGGATTCGCCGACCACGCCCAGGGTTTCCCCCTCGAACAGCCGCAGCGTAACGCCGTCGACCGCCTTCAGGGTTTTCGGCGGCTGCCAGAACCACTGCTTGTCGTCATGAATGTCGAAATGCACTTTCAGATCGGCCACTTCGAGCAGCACTTTCTTGTCGGTTACTGCTGTCATACCAACGCCTCCACCGGTTTAAAGCAGGCGCGCAGGCGCCCTTCCCCAAATTGCTCCAACGGTGGAGCGCTCGCGCACTGTTCCATGGCGTACGGGCAGCGCGGCTGGAACGGGCAGCCTTTCGGCAACCGCAGCAGGTTCGGCGGGTTGCCGGGAATGGTCAGCAACGCCTCGCCTTCGGCGTCGAGACGCGGCACCGCGTTCAACAGACCGATGGAATACGGGTGGCTCGGCTGGTAGAACACCTCGCGCGCGCTGCCGTATTCCATGGTACGCCCGGCGTACATCACCAGCACCTTGTTGCAGATGCCGGCCACCACGCCCAGATCGTGGGTGATCATGATGATGGCGGTGTTGAACTCGCGCTTCAGCTCGTTGAGCAACGTCATGATCTGCGCCTGGACGGTCACGTCCAGCGCAGTGGTCGGTTCATCGGCGATCAGCAGCTTCGGCCGGCACAGCAGCGCCATGGCGATCATCACGCGCTGGCGCATGCCGCCGGAAAACTCGTGCGGGTACATGCGCATGCGCTTGCGCGCTTCCGGCATTTTCACCGCGTCAAGCATGCGCACCGACTCTTCGAAGGCTTCGCTTTTACTCATTTTCTTATGCAGCATCAGCACTTCCATCAGCTGTTCGCCAACGCGCATATAAGGGTTCAGCGAGGTCATCGGGTCCTGGAAGATCATCGAGATTTCCTCGGCCCGCAGTTTGTTGAGCTGATTTTCCGGCAGGTTGAGGATTTCACGGCCGTTGAATTTGGCCGAGCCGCCGATGCGGCCATTGCTGGCCAGCAGCCCCATCAGGGCGAACGCGGTCTGCGATTTGCCGGAGCCGGATTCACCGACGATGCCCAGCGTTTCACCGGCGCGCAGATCGAAGTTCAGATCGTTCACCGCCGTCACGTCGCCGTCCGGGGTGGAAAACGTGACGCGCAGGTCTTTCACGTCCAGCAGCGGCGACGCTTTGATGCCGGCGGCGGTTTGCAGTTGAGGATGTTCAATGGTGCTCATGGTTGCACTCCTTAACGATCTTTCGGGTCGAGGGCGTCACGCAGGCCATCGCCGATAAAGTTGAAACAGAACAGAGTGACGACCAGGAAACCCGCCGGGAACAGCAGCAACCACGGTGAAACTTCCATTGAGTTGGCGCCGTCGCTGAGCAATGCGCCCCAGCTGCTCAACGGTTCCTGCGTGCCCAGCCCCAGGAAGCTGAGGAAGGATTCGAACAGGATCATGCTCGGCACCAGCAGCGAGGCATACACCACCACCACGCCGAGCACGTTAGGCACGATATGCCGCAGCACGATGTTGCGCGTGGAGACGCCGCACACCAGCGCCGCTTCGATGAACTCCTTGCGCTTCAGGCCAAGGGTTTGCCCGCGCACGATACGCGCCATATCCAGCCACGACACCATGCCGATCGCCACGAAGATCAGCAGGATATTCTGACCAAAGAAGGTCACCAGCAGGATAACGAAGAACATGAACGGGAAGGAGTTGAGGATCTCCAGCAGGCGCATCATCACCGAGTCGACCTTACCGCCCAGATAGCCGGACATCGCGCCGTACAGGGTACCCACCACTACCGCCACCAGCGCGGCGGCCACGCCGACCATCAGCGAGATGCGCCCGCCGATCGCCACGCGCACCAGCAGATCACGCCCGGAGGAGTCGGTGCCGAAGTAGTGCCCCGATTCCATGCTCGGCGCGGCGGACATCATCGCCCAATCCGTATCGTCGTAGGCAAATTGCGACAGCATCGGCGCCAGCACCACAAACAGCGTGATCAGCGCCAGAATGAACAGGCTGCCGACCGCCGCGCGGTTGTGCATAAAGCGCCGACGCGCGTCTTGCCACAGGCTGCGCCCTTCCACTTCCAGCTTCTCGCTGAAGTGTTCCAGAGCTTCGCTGTTCTTTTTAGTCAACATCATTCGCGTGCTCCAGATTAATAACGGATTTTCGGATCGATGACCGCATACAGCACATCGACGATCGCGTTGAACAGAATGGTCAGAGCGCCCACCAGAATGGTCAGGCTCAACACCAGGGAGTAGTCGCGGTTCAGCGCGCCGTTAACGAACAGCTGGCCGATCCCCGGCAGACCGTAGATGGTTTCGATCACCATCGAGCCGGTGATGATCCCAACGAACGCCGGGCCCATGTAGGACAGTACCGGCAGCAGCGCCGGCTTCAGCGCGTGGCGGAAAATGATCCGACGCATCGGCAAACCTTTGGCGCGCGCGGTGCGAATGAAGTTGGAGTGCAGCACTTCAATCATCGAGCCGCGCGTGATACGGGCGATGCTGGCGATATAGGCCAGCGACAGCGCCACCATCGGCAAGATGATGAACTTAGGCGCGCCGCCGTTCCAGCCGCCGCCCGGCAGCCATTTCAACGTAATCGCGAAGATCAGCACCAAGAGCGGCGCCACCACGAAACTGGGTATCACCACCCCGGTCATGGCGAACCCCATCACCGTATAGTCCCATTTGGTGTTTTGATTCAACGCCGCGATCACGCCGGCGCTAACGCCCAGCACCACCGCCAACAGAAACGCGGCCAGGCCGAGCTTGGCGGACACCGGGAAAGAACTGGCCACCAAATCGTTGACCGAATAGTCCTTGTATTTAAAGGACGGGCCGAAGTCTCCCTGCGCAAGCTGCGCCAGATAATGACCGTACTGTTTCCAGATCGGGTCGTTCAAATGGTATTTGGCTTCGATATTCGCCATGACTTCCGGCGGTAATGCGCGTTCCCCGGTAAATGGACTGCCGGGCGCGAGGCGCATCATGAAGAATGAGATGGTAATAAGGATAAATAGTGTCGGGATCGCTTCCAACAAGCGACGAAGTATAAATTTCAGCATTGCCCTAACCCTGTGCGACAGCCTGATGACGGCTTATTATTCTCAACATGGGCCGGCGGCCTGCGCCGCCGGCTCTTACCGTATCAATGCTTGATGATGTACAGGTTTTTGTCGTACACGTTATCAAGCGGGTCTTTGCCGGTGTAGCCACCGACGTAAGGTTTCACCAAACGGGCGTTCACATAGTAATACAGCGGAACGATGGCGGAATCTTTATCCAGCTGCACTTCCGCTTTCTGATACAGGTCGGCGCGTTCGTCTTTGGTCTTCGCGGTCAACACGTTGGCCATCAGCTTGTCGAACTCGGCGCTCTTGTAGTGCGGGGTGTTACTGCTGCTGTCGGACAGCATCATGTTCAGGAACGAACTCGGTTCGTTGTAGTCGGCGCACCAGCCGGCGCGCGATACGTCATAGGTGCCCTGATGGCGGGTATCCAGGAAGGTTTTCCACTCCTGGTTCACCAGCTTCACGTCCACGCCCAGGTTTTTCTTCCAGATGGAGGCGGCGGCGATCGCCAGCTTCTTGTGCAAGTCGGAGGTGTTGTACAGCAGGGAGAAGGTCAGCGGTTTACCCGGGCCGTAGCCGGCGTCCGCCAGCAGTTTCTTCGCCACTTCGTTGCGTTTTTCCTGCGTCCAGCCGAACCACTCCGGCGGGGTCAGCTTGGCGCCGTCGGTGTATGGCGGCGTAAAGCTGTAGGCCGGCAGATCGCCCTGGTTTTTCACCTTGTTGACGATGATGTCGCGGTCCATGCCCAGCTTCAGCGCTTCACGCACGCGCGCATCGGTGAACGGCGCCTTCTGGTTGTTGATTTCGTAATAGTAGGTGCACAGATAAGGATCGACGTGCACCTCTTTCGGGATCTCTTTCTTCAACTTCTGGAACAGTTCGATCGGCATGTTGTTGTAGGTCATGTCGATTTCACCGGTGCGGTAGCGGTTAACGTCGGTCACTTCCGACGAAATAGGCAGGAACGTCACTTTATTGATGATGGTTTTGGCGTTATCCCAGTATTCCGGGTTACGTTCCAGTACGATGCGTTCGTTGACAACCCAGTCTTTCAGTTTGTAGGCGCCATTGCTGACGTAGTTGGCCGGCAGCGTCCACTTCTCGCCAAACTTCTCTACCGCGTCCTTATAGACCGGTTTCATGGCGTAGTGTGGGGTCATTTCAACCAGATAAGGCACCGGCTCGCTCAGGGTCACCTGGAAGGTGTGGTCGTCGATGGCCTTCACGCCCAGCGTCGACTTGTCTTTTTTACCGGCGATGATGTCATCGACATTTTCTACGTGGGCGTACTGCAGGTAGCTGGCGTAAGGCGACGCGGTTTTCGGATCCACCACGCGCTGCCAGCTGTAAACGAAATCTTGCGCCGTCACCGGCTTGCCGTTGGACCATTTGGCGTCTTTACGCAGGTGGAAGGTCCAGACTTTGAAATCCTTGTTATCCCAGCTTTCCGCGACGCCCGGCACGATGGAACCGTCCGGGCTGTTGTTCGCCAGGCCTTCCATCAGATCGCGGGTCACGTTGTTTTCCGGCACGCCCTCGATTTTATGCGGGTCAAGCGACTGCACTTCGGAACCGTTGTTTTTGACGATTTCTTGCTTGTCGGCCAGTTGCACGCCTGCAGGAACGTCGGCCGCGAAGGCGGAGGTGGTTGCTGTGATGCCGAGCGCGGCGATGACGCCGGCGGCAATGAGGGTTTTCTTCGTGATGTTGGTCATACTTATCGACTCCAGTTTTTTATTATCACAGGCTCTTCGTGGAACCTGCGTTGCCCGTAAGCGGACTCTGTTTTCCCGCCGCTGCGGAACGAATGCGGCGGCGGGCCTTCCCCATATTCCCCTGCGGTTCAGCGTGAGGAATACCCCTTTTACTGCTTGATGATGTACAGATTTTTAACGTCGGTATAGTCCAGCGGATCTTTGCCGGTGAACCCGCCTACCGTCGGTTTGATCAAACGCGCACTGACGCGGTAATACACCGGAATCAATGCGGAGTCTTTGTCCAACTGCGTTTCCGCCTGTTGGTAGAGCGCGGCGCGCGCGGCTTCATCCGGCGCCTTCAGCGTGGCGGCCATGATGGCGTCGAACGCCGGGCTCTTGTAAAACACGGTGTTGATGCTGCTGTTGGACAGCACCAGGTTCAGGAAGGCGCTCGGCTCGTTGTAATCCCCGCACCAGGTGGCGCGCGCCACGTCGTACTGCCCCTGATGGCGGCTTTCCAGCGAGGTCTTCCACTCCTGGTTGCGCAGCGTGACGTCGGCGCCGAGGTTCTTCTTCCACATCGATGCGGCGGCGATCGCCTGCTGTTTGTTTTGATCGGAGGTGTTGTACAGCAGCGAGAACTTCAGCGGCTTGGCGGCGCTGTAACCCGCTTCCGCCAGCAGTTTTTTGGCTTCGGCGTTGCGCTGTTCCTGGCTCCAGCCGGCCCACGCGGGCTGCGTGAAGTTGGCGCCTTCGGTGAAGGTCGGCGTGAGGCTGTAGGCCGGGATCTGCCCCTGGCCCATGATTTTGTTGGCGATAATGTCGCGATCCAGCGTCATCTTCACCGCCGCACGCACCCGCGGATCGGTGAACGGCGCCCGCTGGTTATTGAGTTCGTAATAGAAAGTGCACAGATAAGGGTTAACGTGCAGTTGCTCGGGCACCTCGCGCTTCATTTTGACGTACAGGTACGGCGGAATGGCGCTGTTGGTGATATCGATTTCGCCGCTGCGGAAGCGATTGACGTCGCTGACTTCAGAAGCGATCGGCAGGAAGGTCGCCTGGTTGATCACCGTCTGCTTGTTATTCCAGTAGCTCGGGCTGCGCTCCAGCACAATGCGCTCGTTCACCACCCACTCTTTCAGGCGGTAAGCGCCGTTGCCGACATAGTTGGCGGGCAGCGTCCATTTATCGCCGAATTTCTCCACCACCGCGCGTTTGACCGGTTTGAGCGACGTGTGGCTCAGCATGCTGATGAAATACGGCACCGGTTCGCTCAGGGTCACCTGCAGCGTTTGATCGTCCAGCGCCTTGACGCCGAGAGTCTGCGGGCTCTTTTTGCCGGTCAGGATGTCGTCGATATTCTCGACTTTGGTGTACTGCAGGTAACTGGCGTAGGGAGAAGCGATCTTCGGATCGGCCAGGCGCTGCCAACTGTAGACGAAGTCTTGCGCGGTGACCGGGCTGCCGTCGCTCCATACCGCGCCGGGGCGCAGGTGGAAGGTCCATTGCCGATAATCCTGGTTTTCCCAGCTCGCCGCCGCCGCCGGTACCACATGCCCGTTGGCGTCGGTACTCACCAGCCCTTCCAGCAGGTTAAGAATGATATTGCTTTCGGGTACGCCCTCGACCTTATGCGGATCCAATGAAGCCACTTCGCTGCCGTTGTTGATGACAATATTCTGCTGCTGCGCCAATTGGACGCCGGCCGGAACCTCCGCCGCCAAACTGCTATTTACGGCAATGACGCTCAACGCGCCGCTAATCAACAAGGTCAAAGAAGTGCGCTTCAGGGTTTGCTGCATAATCGAGGCTCCTTTTCACCGACAAGCATCGCTTATCGAAGTTTGTGAAGTGTTTATAAGAATTCTAAATAAACGGATACCAGCAAAAATCATTCCCGTTTTTATGGCGCATTTCAGTTAATTGACCACGGGAAAGTTGCTCGGAAATTAGCAGAAGCCAAATTCCATAGCCAATAAATTTTACAAAAATGTTAAGCAATTCTCTTTTATCGCACCAAGCCCGATCCAGCCCTTGTGATGAAGGGCAAAGGAAAACATGAAAACAACTTTGATTTTAAAGGAGAAAACTCAAAATTAGTTTCATTTGAAACTGTCGGCGCAATACCATTGCCGCACAAAGAAACATTCAGTTAACAAACCAGCCATTCAAAGAACAAACACCTGCCTACAGGCGGTTAATCACTAATAACACCTGGATGAAAGTGAGACAAGCCCCACAGAATGATGTGATTAATTTAACAACAGCTTTACCGTTTAACGAGGAGAAAACGCGCGGAAATGGGGAAAGAAAAGTGTCTTAAATAACGCTTAGCGTTTTTTTTAAGCAGCAACATGAGATTTATGCAACATAAGAGTGCAATGGCATAAATTTTATTCATCTTGTGCACTATAATAATGCGAACCAATAAATAATTTAACTTTTAAAATTAATTTTAGCCGCGCTCAAGGACAGAGGCGCGGCCAAACGAGAGCGATTACAACAGGCCGGGGAATATCGCCTTAATGCCGGTAACGATAAATTCGATCCCGAGCGCCATCAGCAACAGGCCCATGATACGGGTGATCACGTTGATGCCGGTCTGCCCAAGCAAACGCACCAACAGCGGCGCGGCGCGGAACAATAACCAGCAGCAAAAAGCGAATAAGGCGATCGCCACCGTAAAGCCGAGCAGACTTTGCCAATTGTGATAACGGGAACTCCACACGATGGTGGAACTGATCGCCCCCGGCCCCGCCATCAACGGCAGCGCTAACGGCACCACGCCGATGCTTTCGCGGATCGCGCTCTCCGATTTCTCCTGTTTGTTCTGCTTATCTTCACCCAGCTTGCCGCTGATCATCGACATGGCGATGGTCACCACCAAAATACCGCCGGCGATGCGGAACGAATCGATGGAGATGCCGAACATCCGCAATATCCCTTCCCCCAGGAACAGAGATGTCCATAGAATGATGGCAACCGACAGGTTGGCGGTCAGGTTGGTTTTATTGCGCCCCGCTTCCGCCTGGTAACTGGTCATGCTGATAAACACCGGCAAGATGCCCACCGGGTTGACCAGCGCAAACAGACCGACAAAGAACTTGATAAAGCCGGAAAGATCCAACAGAGATTGGCCCACAGATGGCTCCGCGTTAATTGCTGTAAAGGTGTGCTGACTATGCGCGCTAATGTAATGGAATTGCCGCGGGTAATCCATCCGGCCAGAGCAGCATTTTTGACTACCAGCAAGTTAGGCAACAAAACAAATGCCCTTTGTTAAAGTGATGTATGGCCTTTTGATTTTTTATGTTGAAAAAAGAGTCACCGATCACAGTTATTGAGAATCACTCTCAAAAACACCAAGCTGAAAGGTGTCAGCTTGCACTTTTCATGATTTAGATCACAAATCAACTACCCAACAGTGGGTAAGCTCTTAGTCGTAGTCAGGGAGTAGAACAAAGTAGGCCGTTCCGTTCTCCTCACTGCCTGCCCCTCCGGTTGGCGTAGGGTGAAGCTCTTTAAGCAAATCAGCAGCATGCGAAGAAATAACGCGGGAAGACCCCGGTATTCTCATCACCGCTTATCCCCGTTACGACTATACTAGTGGCTCGCACGGCTTATTTACTGAAAGAGTTTAACATTATCAGGAGAGCATTATGGCTGTAACGAATGTCGCTGAACTGAACGAGCTTGTCGCACGTGTCAAAAAAGCCCAGCGCGAATATGCCAACTTCACTCAAGAGCAAGTGGATAAAATCTTCCGCGCTGCCGCCCTCGCCGCTGCTGATGCCCGTATCCCGTTGGCCAAAATGGCCGTGGAAGAATCCGGAATGGGTATCGTCGAAGACAAAGTGATCAAAAACCACTTCGCTTCCGAGTATATCTACAACGCCTATAAAGATGAAAAAACCTGTGGCATCCTGTCTGAAGATGACACTTTCGGTACCATCACCATCGCCGAACCTATCGGCCTGATTTGCGGTATCGTTCCTACCACCAACCCAACTTCTACCGCGATCTTCAAAGCGCTGATCAGCCTGAAAACCCGCAACGGCATCATCTTCTCGCCGCACCCGCGTGCGAAAAATGCCACCAACAAAGCCGCCGACATCGTGCTACAAGCCGCTATCGCCGCCGGCGCGCCGAAAGACATCATCGGTTGGATCGACCAACCTACCGTCGAGCTGTCCAACCAGCTGATGCACCACCCTGACATCAACCTGATCCTGGCCACCGGTGGCCCGGGCATGGTGAAAGCCGCTTACAGCTCCGGCAAACCGGCAATCGGCGTAGGCGCCGGTAACACGCCGGTCGTGGTGGACGAGACCGCAGACATCAAACGCGTGGTCGCCTCTATCCTGATGTCCAAAACCTTCGACAGCGGCGTTATCTGCGCTTCCGAACAGTCGGTCATCGTCGTTGACGCTATCTATGATGCGGTACGCGAGCGCTTCGCTTCCCACGGCGGCTATCTGCTGCAGGGCAAAGAACTGAAGGCGGTGCAGGACATCATCCTGAAAAACGGCGGCCTGAACGCGGCCATCGTCGGGCAATCCGCGCCGAAAATCGCCGAGATGGCGGGCATTAAAGTGCCGGCCAACACCAAAGTGCTGATTGGCGAAGTGAAGCTGGTCGACGAGTCCGAACCTTTCGCCCATGAAAAACTGTCGCCGACGCTGGCAATGTACCGCGCCAAAGACTTCGAAGACGCCGTCGCCAAAGCCGAAAAATTGGTCGCCATGGGCGGTATCGGGCACACCTCTTGCCTGTATACCGACCAGGATAACCAAACGGCTCGCATCGCCTACTTCGGCGATAAAATGAAAACGGCTCGCATCCTGATCAACACCCCGGCTTCTCAGGGCGGTATCGGCGACCTGTATAACTTCAAACTCGCGCCTTCGCTGACGCTGGGTTGCGGTTCCTGGGGTGGTAACTCCATCTCTGAAAACGTCGGACCTAAGCACCTGATCAACAAGAAAACTGTAGCGAAGCGAGCAGAAAACATGTTGTGGCATAAACTTCCGAAATCGATCTACTTCCGCCGTGGCTCGCTGCCAATCGCGCTGGAAGAAGTGGCGACCGACGGGGCGAAACGCGCCTTCATCGTGACCGACCGTTTCCTGTTCAACAACGGCTATGCTGACCAGATCACCAAGGTTCTCAAGTCACACGGCATCGAAACCGAAGTGTTCTTCGAAGTGGAAGCCGATCCGACGCTGAGCATCGTGCGTAAAGGCGCCGAGCAGATGAACTCCTTCAAACCGGACGTCATCATCGCGCTGGGCGGCGGTTCGCCGATGGACGCCGCGAAAATCATGTGGGTGCTGTACGAACATCCTGAAACCCACTTCGAGGATCTGGCGCTGCGCTTCATGGACATCCGCAAGCGTATCTACAAGTTCCCGAAAATGGGCGTGAAAGCGAAGATGATCGCCATCACCACGACGTCAGGCACCGGTTCGGAAGTCACGCCATTCGCCGTCGTGACCGACGACGCCACCGGGCAGAAATACCCGCTGGCCGACTATGCGCTGACCCCAGACATGGCGATTGTCGACGCCAACCTGGTGATGAACATGCCGAAATCCCTGTGCGCCTTCGGCGGCCTGGATGCGGTGACCCACGCGCTGGAAGCCTACGTGTCGGTGCTGGCGAACGAATACTCTGACGGCCAGGCGCTGCAAGCGTTGAAACTGTTGAAAGAGTATCTGCCGGCCAGCTATAAAGAAGGCGCGAAGAACCCGGTTGCCCGTGAACGCGTGCACAACGCCGCCACCATCGCCGGTATCGCTTTCGCCAACGCCTTCCTCGGGGTTTGTCACTCCATGGCGCACAAACTGGGTTCGGAGTTCCACATTCCGCACGGCCTGGCTAACGCGATGCTGATTTCCAACGTCATTCGTTACAACGCGAACGACAACCCGACCAAGCAGACGGCCTTCAGCCAGTACGACCGCCCTCAGGCGCGCCGCCGCTACGCTGAAATCGCCGACCACCTCGGCCTGAGCGCACCGGGCGACCGCACCGCGCAGAAGATTGAGAAGTTGCTGGCCTGGCTGGACGAGCTGAAAACCGAGTTGGGCATCCCAGCTTCCATCCGTGAGGCGGGTGTGCAAGAAGCCGACTTCCTGGCGAAAGTCGACAAGCTGTCGGAAGACGCTTTCGACGACCAATGCACCGGCGCCAACCCACGCTATCCGCTGATTGCCGAACTCAAGCAAATCATGCTGGATACCTTCTATGGCCGCGAGTTCAGCGAAACGGTGGAAGAGGAAGCGGCTGCACCGGTCGCAGCCAAAACCGCAGTAAAGAAGCCCAAGAAATAACGGTTCCGTGAACCGATGAAAAAACCCGCCGAATGGCGGGTTTTTTATTGCGTCTGGCGCGCGGTTTTTCTTATCCCGCCGCCAAAACGCCTCAGCGGGCGCTGGCGGCATTTTCGCCCCTACTCCAGGGAGTGGATCGCCTCTTTATAATGCTTGCGACAGACGGAGACATAGCTCTCGTTACCGCCAATCACCACCTGCTCGCCGGCGTGCATCGCCTTGCCATGCTCATCCAACCGCAACACCATGTTGGCTTTACGCCCGCAGTGACAGATGGTTTTCAATTCCACCAGCTTATCGGCCCAGGCCAGCAAATATTGGCTGCCGGTAAACAACTCGCCGAGAAAATCGGTACGCAAGCCGTAACACAATACGGGAATGTCCAGTTGGTCCACCACATCGCATAATTGCTCAACCTGCGCTTTGGTCAGGAATTGGCTTTCATCCAGCAGCACACAATGCACCGGCTGCTGTTGATGCTCTTGCTGGATCATGGCGTACAGCATCGAGTCGTTGTTATAGAGCTGCGCCTGCGAGGATAAACCAATGCGCGAACTGACTTTGCCTACGCCAAAGCGGTGATCGATCTCCGCAGTGAACACCAGCGTGCGCATACCGCGCTCTTGATAGTTATATGAAGACTGTAGCAGCGCGGTGGACTTGCCGGCATTCATCGCAGAGTAATAAAAATAAAGTTGAGCCATGGCCCCGCAACTCCGATGGTATAAGAAATATTCAAAATGTTGATTAGGACGGTAAGTGTACCATAACCTGCCCTCCGCCTCAGCCCAAAGCGAACGAATATTGCGTTCGCCGTAATAATGCGCTTTCAAGCGAAACATATCGTTCTGTCGGCCTGTTCTTTTTACAGCTATTTACAGGATAATGTATGCCTGTCATCACTATTAATTCTTGCTAATGGTTAAGCCCGGTGATTTGCCCATTAATGCCGACTTGCCCATTCCCTCTCGCTGGCGCTGCAGCCGCGGCGGAGCCCCCCGTCTATTATACGCGAGCCCAATACCGGGCATTTAATCACCTGCGCCGACGCGCCAAGGTTTACTGACGCAATCTTTACCTATATACCCCTATTGTTTACAATGTCTGGCCTGCCGTGGCGTGATTAAGCCCACAGAACTCATTGTAATATTGATATAAATTACTACGATAACTTATCGATGAAAGCCTTGTGATACGCGCCTTTTAAAGCCTGTCTGCTGAAATTTTGACTTAAGCGTGCCAAGGGTAATAGTTAACAGCCCTTCCTATTATTAGTCGGACTGATCCGATTAACGGTTTTTTTAAAGGTAAATTTGAGTATTCAAGCCAATTTGGCTATTGCAGAAAAGAAAAGAGCACTCTATTATTATCGAGACGCCCCCCACCAATATAATTTGAGACTAGGACAATGAGCGAAGCATTAAAGATTTTGAACAACATCCGCACTCTGCGCGCCCAGGCAAGAGAATGCACACTGGAAACGCTGGAAGAAATGCTCGAGAAACTGGAAGTTGTTGTGAACGAACGTCGCGAAGAAGACAGCCAGGCTCAAGCAGAAATCGAAGAACGCACTCGTAAACTGCAGCAATACCGCGAAATGCTGATTGCTGACGGTATCGATCCAAATGAACTGCTGCAAACCATGGCTGCCAACAAGGCTGCCGGCAAAGCAAAACGTGCAGCACGTCCAGCTAAATACCAATATAAAGACGAAAACGGCGAACTGAAAACCTGGACCGGCCAAGGCCGTACTCCTGCGGTGATTAAGAAAGCAATCGAAGAGCAAGGTAAATCTCTGGATGATTTCCTGCTGTAATAGCGATTCAGTCCGTATCTGAAAGGCTCCCTGCGGGGGGCCTTTTCATTTTTAGAGCGTATAACCCTGATCCCGTCATTCCTCTCTCCTTTTAGTAAATATCCTAATTCGCTTTTGCGCCGTACATGAGAGCGCAGCGAAAAAAAAGGGACCTAAAGGCCCCTTCTATCGCATTTATCCTCGTTCAATTATTGAACCTGATAGAATGCCTTATACCAGTCAACAAAGCGCTTCACGCCCTCTTCAACGCTGGTTTCCGGTTTAAAACCAATGTCACGATAAAGCTCTTCCGTATCCGCGCTGGTATCCATCACATCGCCCGGTTGCATCGGCAGCATATTCTTACGGGCCGTTACCCCCAATGCCTGCTCCAGAGCGCTGATATATTCCATCAGTTTAACAGGAGCACTATTGCCGATATTATAAACATGGTACGGCGCGGAACTGGTTGCCGGCGAGCCCTGCTCAACGGTCCATGACGGATCCGCCTGCGGAATAACCGCCTGCAACCGCACTATCGCCTCGGCGATATCATCGATGTAAGTAAAATCGCGGTGCATTTCACCGTGGTTATATACGTCGATGCTCTCCCCGGCCAATATGGCTTTGGTAAATTTGAACAGCGCCATATCCGGACGCCCCCAGGGACCATATACGGTAAAGAACCGCAGCCCGGTCGTCGGGAGACCGTATAAATGGGAATAGCTGTGGGACATCAGCTCATTGGCTTTTTTAGTCGCCGCATACAGTGACACCGGATGATCGACAGAATCTTCGGTGGCGAATGGAAGCTTGCGATTCAGGCCATATACCGAGCTGGAAGAGGCGTAAAGTAAATGCTCAACCTTATTATGACGGCAGCCTTCCAAAACGTTTAAATGACCGATCAGGTTGGCATCGGCATAAGCCAACGGATTGACCAGCGAATAACGTACGCCGGCTTGAGCCCCCAAATGAATGACTCGCTGGAACTGATGCTCGGCAAACAATGCCGCCATGCCTTCACGATCGGCCAAATCCAGCTTGATAAAGCGGAATCCCGGCTTATCCGCCAGCCTGTCCAGACGGGCCATTTTCAGGCCCACGTCATAATAATCATTCAGGTTATCAATGCCGACAACCTGATGACCGGCGGTCAATAAACGCTCTGCAACGTGATAACCGATAAACCCTGCGGCGCCTGTAACCAGGAATTTCATGCTCACTCCTTAAATAACCGGTTTAATCGAGGCGCCACGGCCAATTGCGTAATAGGTGAAACCGCGGCTCTCTAAACGCTCCGGATCGTACAGGTTACGGCCATCGAAGATCACCGGCTGCTTCAACGCGCCCTTGATCACATCAAAGTCCGGCGCGCGGAAGTTCTGCCATTCGGTGCAGATAACCAGCGCATCGGCGCCGTGCAATGCAGCCTCTTTGGTGCCCACCAGCTTCAAATCGTCACGCTGGCCATAGATGCGCTGAACTTCGTTCATCGCCTCAGGATCGTAGGCTTGAACGGTGGCGCCTGCGGCCCACAGCTGTTCCATCAGCACGCGGCTGGAAGCTTCACGCATGTCATCGGTATTCGGCTTGAACGCCAGCCCCCACAGCGCGAAGGTTTTGCCCTTCAGATCGCCGCCGAAGTAGTCGTTGATAAAACTGTTCAGCTTGTCTTTCTGCTGATAGTTGACCTGCTCTACCGCCTGCAGCAGCTTCGGTTGGTAACCGATCTGCTCCGCCGTGCGGATCAGCGCTTGGACATCTTTCGGGAAACAAGAGCCGCCGTAGCCGCAACCCGGGTAGATGAAGTGATAGCCGATGCGTGAGTCAGAACCGATGCCCTGACGCACTTTCTCAATGTCCGCGCCCAGCATTTCCGCCAGGTTGGACATTTCGTTCATAAAACTGATCTTGGTCGCCAGCATGCAGTTAGCGGCATATTTGGTCAGCTCCGCACTGCGGATATCCATCATGATCATACGATCGTGATTGCGGTTAAACGGTTCGTACAGCTCGCGAATAGGCTCGATCACATCTTTATTGTCGGTACCGATCACGATGCGCTCAGGACGCATGCAGTCTGCCACCGCCGCGCCTTCCTTCAGGAATTCCGGGTTGGATACCACGTCAAACGGCACGTTGCTGCCGCGTTTCGCCAGCGTTTCAGCCATCACCTGACGCACCTTGTCCGCCGTACCGACCGGCACGGTGGATTTGTCGATCACCACTTTGCGATCGGTCATGTGCTCGGCGATAGTGCGCGCCACCGCGGTGACGTACTTCAGATCGGCGGAACCGTCTTCATCCGGCGGCGTGCCGACGGCGATGAACTGGATAGTCCCGTGCGCCACGCCCGCTTTGGCATCGGTGGTGAAATGCAGACGGCCGGCCTCATAGTTTTGCTGCACCAGCGGCGTCAGACCCGGTTCGAAAATCGGGATATTCCCTTTTTTCAGGTTTTCGACTTTTCGCTCATCGACGTCAATACACATAACGTCATGGCCTACTTCAGCCAGTACGGCGGCCTGCACCAGACCCACATAACCAATACCAAAAACTGTTACTTTCATGTGAAAATCCTAGTTTTTCAAATTAAGACGAAAGATCACTCAATTACTTCTTGTCAGCGGCAACAACCTGTTGCAGCCACTGAGAAAATTCTTTGCCCAGGCTGGCATGGCGCATGCCGTATTCCACGAAGGCCTGCATGTAACCGAGTTTGTTACCGCAGTCATGGCTCACGCCTTTCAGGTGATACGCTTCCACCGTTTCCTGCTGCATCAGCATTTCGATACTGTCAGTCAGCTGAATTTCGTCGCCGGCGCCCGGAGGCGTTTTCGCCAACAGCGGCCAGATATCGGCGGAGAGGACATAACGACCGACAATCGCCAGGTTGGAAGGCGCTTTCTCCGGCGACGGCTTCTCGACCACGCTGACCATCGGCGCGCTTTCGCCCGGATGCAATTCGACGCCCTTACAGTCGGCTACGCCGTAGTTGCCAACATCTTTATGCGGCACAGGTTCAACCATGATCTGGCTGATGCCGGTGGTTTCGAAGCGCTGCAGCATGTCGTGCAAGTTGTCTTTTTTCGGATCGGCACTGTATTCATCAAGGATCACGTCCGGCAACACCACCGCGACCGGTTCATCGCCCACCATCGGGTAGGCACACATAATCGCGTGCCCCAAGCCTTTGGCATTCCCCTGGCGGACTTGCATCACGGTAACGCCCTTCGGGCAGATTGACTGCACTTCATCGAGCAGTTGACGCTTGACGCGTTTTTCCAGCATCGCTTCCAGTTCGAAACTGGTATCAAAATGGTTTTCGATCGAGTTCTTGGAGGAGTGGGTGACCAGCACAATCTCGTTAATCCCTGCCGCAATGCACTCATTGACGACGTATTGGATCAGCGGTTTATCAACCAGCGGCAACATTTCTTTCGGAATGGCTTTGGTGGCCGGCAACATCCGCGTACCCAAGCCTGCAACCGGGATCACGGCTTTTCTGACTTTGCGATTTACAGCAGGCATTATTTCCTCTCTTAAAGCTGAAGCGCTCATTTTATGAGCTTGGGCTCGATATAAAAAAACCTTCGGAGTATACCAGCTTATGCGCGCCTGGCATTAACCAGAACACAAATAGAAAACATTTAGGACTATTACCCGTTCTGATAATCGGGAGAAGAAATAGACGGTTTAATTACCGATAAGTGAATAGCTTAAGATATCGCCGATCAACGTCCATTATTCAGCGCTGAGCATCAGCCGCAATCGGCCGCCGCTGCCCCATACCTGACATTGCCAGGCCGTACAGCGTTGACTGATCTGGTTCATGTAGGTGGCGCCCAGCGTGCCCAGCGGCACGCCGTTGCTCAGCTGAATTTGATTGTCGCCGGTATTGACGTTGGCATGCAGCCCGGCGGAAACCAGAATCAGGTTTTTATTTTCGGCGTGATAATATCCCAGCAACAGCGGGAATTGGCCGTCTAATTTCCCCTGCCGCAATAATTGATTAACCTGCTTTAACAATGCCGACATTTGCGGTAGGCGATGTTGTTGATTAGCCAGATGGTCTTGCAGCAACCCATTAAATAATGCGCGTAACAGCAGCGCCGCCAATACGCCATTATCACCGGCGCGCGTGACGTCCAGGCAATAGAACGCCAGGTCTTTTTCTGACAATGCCGCGATATCCAGCACCAGCCCGGGATTTTCGCCCGTGGTTAACTGGCGATAGTTGATCCGGCAATGCGCAATGGTTTGCTGTACCGGCGGCTGCAATTGCTTAAGCAGTTTGACGGCTTCGGAAGGATTCTTGCTCAGCGCGTCCCAATCCTGAAACAGCTCAACCTCTTCAATCGCCTGGGAGGTAAACATATTGGGGTATAAACACGCCAGCACCGCCTCACGCAGGCGATTGAGATCGGTCAGCGGCTTCAGCAGCACATCTTGTACGCCCAAACGCAGCACCTTGGCGATGTCCGCCATCTTGTCGGTAGCGGAGATCACCAGCACCGGGATCTGCAGCCCCTGCAGACGCAGGTGTTCAACGAATTCGATGCCGCCCATTTCCGGCATCGCGAGATCGCACAGAATCAGATCCGGCTTGAAGTCATCGACGGCACTCAGCGCCTGTAAACCGTTGGTCGCCTCGCCGGTTTCAGCGCCCAGCGAGGTCAGATAACCGACCAGCACGGAACGAAAAACCTGTTCGTCCTCAACGATCAAGATACGCTTGTGAGTGAGTGGTAATGCCATCAGCCGAGCCTCGTCCCTTTCCATAGTGTAATAGTGGCTCAAAAAGGTCACTTATGCTCGTCTGAAACAGACCAACCGCGCATTGCCAACCAAGAACCGAGAATTATCTATTTTTTATCAACGGCAACAACCGATCCAGTTGTTTTTCAACCGCCAGCAACCCCGCCTCGATCGCTTCATCGGCGCGGTGGAAATCCAGCGTTGAGATCTGCGGGCAAAAAGGCTGGATCAAAACGTCCGGCGGATCGCTCGCCATCCGGTTGCGCTTCAGGCGATTTTCCAGCATTTGAATCGATGTGCTCATAATCTCCATCGCCGTCGGCGCCGTCGTCGGTTTGCGCTTGCGCATTCTGCCGACGCGCTCCCGCAGGCGCCCGCGCCAGGTCTCCGCAGGCGTATCGTCCGGGCTTTCGTCCTCGCCGCGTATCGAGAACAGATCCTGCTGCATCAAATGCGCGTCATGCTGCAGATCGACCGCAATGACAATATCGGCGCCCAGCGCCCGGCAGAGCGACACCGGTACCGGATTGACCACTGCGCCGTCCACCAGCCAATAGCCGTCGGCCCACACTGGCGCCAATAGGCCTGGCATGCTGCAAGAAGCGCGCACCGCCTGATGAATATCGCCTTCGGTCAGCCACAGTTCGCGGCCGGTGCTGAGATTGGTCGTCACGGCGCCGAACTTCAGCGCACATTCGGCAATATCATTGACCTTCAACAGTTGCCCGACGGCAGTGAACACCCGATCGCCGCGCAACAAACCGCCGCGCTGCCAGGAAAAATCCATCAGACGAATGACGTCCCAATAGCTGAACGACCGCACCCACTGCTCCATCACCGGCAAACGGTGACTGGCGAATGCCGCCCCCACCAACGCACCGACAGAGCAGCCGGCAACGATATCGACCTCAATCCCCAGTTTCTTTAACGCATTGATCACGCCGATGTGCGCCCAGCCTTTAGCCGAGCCCGCCCCCAGCGCCAGTCCGATCTTGATTTGCCGCATAGCGCCATCCTCTCGGTAAAAGGTGTTCTCTGCTTTCAGGGTAGATTGTCACTGACGAATATTGTTAGGTAACATATGCGCTAAATTCATTTTCAGCCTCGTTTTCTCAGGAGTTATTTTGCCCGAATCATGCCCATGCGGCAGCGGACTGGCGTATAACGCGTGCTGCGCCCCTTTTATCAGCGGCAGTCAGCCGGCGCCGACGCCCGGCCAACTGATGCGTTCACGCTTCACCGCCTACGTGAATCATAACGTCGACTATCTGATCGCCACCTGGCACCCCGACTGCGGCGCCGAAGCATGGCGCAATGCGATCGTCGACAGTTTCAAAAACACCGAATGGCTGGGCTTGACGATCGTCGAGGAGCAAACCGGCCATGAGCCGGACGAAGGCTTCGTCGAATTCATCGCCCGCTTCACCGATGGCGAAAGCGGCGAGCCCCAGGCGATGCATGAGCGCTCACGCTTCCTTCGTCGCGATCAACGTTGGTATTATATCGACGGCAGCAAACCCCAGCCCGGCCGAAATGCGATATGTCCCTGCGGCTCAGGGAAAAAATATAAGAAGTGCTGCGGGCGCTAGCCGGCCGGCGCTTCACGTTAACGCCTGCGCAGACAGGCCGTTCAGTATCAGACAGGATCCTCAAACCCATGCCACACCAAAATGTACAACGAAAAGTGTTACGCACCATCTGCCCGGACGCCAAAGGGCTGATCGCCAAGATCACCAACATCTGTTACAAACACGAGCTCAATATCGTCCAGAATAATGAGTTCGTCGATCACCGCACCGGGCGTTTCTTCATGCGCACCGAGCTGGAAGGCATTTTCAACGACAACACGCTGCTGGCCGATCTGGACAGCGCCCTGCCGGAAGGTTCGCTGCGTGAGTTGCACAGCACCGGACGTCGGCGCATCGTGGTGCTGGTCACCAAAGAGGCACACTGCCTGGGCGATCTGTTGATGAAAAGCGCCTATGGCGGCCTCGACGTTGAGATCGCCGCCGTAATCGGCAACCACGACACGCTGCAAACGCTGGTGGAGCGTTTCGATATTCCTTTCCATCTGGTGAGCCACGAAGGATTGACGCGCGAACAGCACGACCGCGAAATGACGGCCAAGATCGATCAATATCAGCCGGATTACGTGGTGTTGGCCAAATATATGCGCGTGCTGACGCCGGCCTTTGTGCAACATTATCCGAATCAGGTGATCAACATTCACCATTCGTTCCTGCCGGCGTTTATCGGCGCGCGGCCTTATCACCAGGCCTACGAACGCGGCGTGAAAATCATCGGCGCCACGGCTCACTACGTTAACGACAATCTCGACGAAGGCCCGATCATCATGCAGGACGTGATCCACGTCGATCACACCTATTCCGCCGAGGATATGATGCGCGCCGGCCGCGACGTAGAGAAAAACGTGCTCAGCCGAGCACTGTATCAGGTGTTGGCGCAGCGCGTCTTCGTCTACGGCAATCGCACCGTTATTCTGTAATCGCTCAATAAATCGGTGCATTTCGTTCAGGGATGCACCGCCAAGAATAAAAAAACGGCAAACGATTCATTTTCTGCATTTCAATGCTTTACACATCCGCTTCATTTGATATGATGCGCCCCGCTTACCGAGACAGCGCTCTCGCAAGCAAGGCCAGTTAAATAGCCATGTATATGGTGGGGTTCCCGAGCGGCCAAAGGGAGCAGACTGTAAATCTGCCGTCACTGACTTCGAAGGTTCGAATCCTTCCCCCACCACCATCTTCTCTCTGTTGATGAACTTGAAGCGAAAGCTGAAATATCATTAAACGCCGAGGGGGAGGATGAGAAGCTTCGACAAGGTTCGAGCCGAGCGCAGCGAGACAACGCGCTTTAGCGCGGTCATCCTTAGAAGCACACAATAGGAATTTAGCCCATTCCTTAAAAAATCAGCAAATCCATGAATACCATGGTGGGGTTCCCGAGCGGCCAAAGGGAGCAGACTGTAAATCTGCCGTCACTGACTTCGAAGGTTCGAATCCTTCCCCCACCACCATTTCTTACAGAAAATCCCAAAACCGAATTAAAAGCACATCGCATTCATAATGCTCCGTATTGGGGAAGGATAAGAAGCTTCGACCAAGGTTCGAGTCTCACGCAGTGAGACAACGCGCTTCAGCGCGGCCCGCAGGGTGAGTCGCGCAGCGACGAATCATCCTTCCCCCACCACCATCTCTTACAGAAAATCCCAAAACCCACTTAAAGCACATCGCATCCAACACGTTGCATCCAATGTTCTCGTATCAATATATCAAGTTATCTCCCCTTATTAACCGCTTTCATCCAGACGTTTTATTACGCTCCTTCGCCCGTAACTTGAACTCCGGCCGACAATTCGCTATACCACTGGCTTCTTTAGTGCAGTAAGGAACAGGTGGATGCGAAACAATATTTGCGTTTTTTGTGGCGCCAGCGAAGGTGTCAATCCCGCTTATGCCGAGCAGGCTCGCCAACTGGGGCAATTGCTGGCCGCACAGGGACGCCGTTTAATCTACGGCGGCGGCAAAAAAGGACTGATGGGGATTGTGGCGGACGCGGTGTTGGCGGCGGGCGGTGAAGCTGTCGGCATTATCCCCGAGCGCCTGGTTGAAGCGGAAACGGCGCATCGCGGCCTGACTGAATTGGAAGTGGTGCCAGACATGCATACGCGCAAAGCCCGTATGGCGGCGCTGGCGGACAGTTTTATCGCCCTGCCCGGCGGCATCGGCACGCTGGAAGAGCTGTTTGAAATCTGGACCTGGGGGCAAATCGGGTATCACAACAAACCGGTCGGCCTGCTGAACGTCAACGGTTTCTACCGCCCACTGAGCCAGTTCCTCGAACACGTCGCCGATCAGGGCTTCATGCGCCACGACTATCTCGGTACGCTGCACATCAGCGAATCGGCGCAAACGCTGCTGCAACAGTTTGACGACTATCAACCCAAAAATTACGACCGCTGGGCGAAATAATGCCGGCTGCGCAGTCAGCGGGCTCGCCGCTGTCTGCGTTACATTTCCCGCCAAACTCTGCTACTATCACAGCACATTTTTCTCGTGAAAACGGCACCGCTCATGAAGTTTGTCTCTTTTAATATCAATGGACTGCGCGCGCGTCCGCATCAGCTGGCGGCAATTATCGAACAGCACCAGCCCGACGTGATCGGTCTGCAGGAAACCAAAGTTCACGATGACATGTTCCCATTGGAAGAAGTCAGCCAGCACGGCTATCACGTGTTCTATCACGGGCAAAAAGGCCATTACGGCGTGGCGCTGCTGACCAAAGCGGAGCCCCTGGCCGTGCGCCGCGGCTTCCCGACCGATGAAGAAGACGCGCAGCGTCGCATCATCATGGCCGATCTGGCTACGCCGCAGGGCACGCTGACGGTGATCAACGGCTACTTCCCGCAAGGTGAAAGCCGCGACCACCCGATCAAATTCCCGGCTAAAACACGCTTTTATCAGGATCTGCAAAACTACCTGGAGCAGCAGCTGTCGGCGGAATCCCCGGTGCTGATCATGGGCGACATGAATATCAGCCCCAGCGATTACGATATCGGCATCGGCGAAGACAACCGCAAACGCTGGCTGCGCACCGGTAAATGCTCCTTCCTGCCGGAAGAGCGCGAATGGATGGATCGCCTGCTGAACTGGGGGCTGGTCGATACCTACCGCCACGCCAACCCGGGGCGCAACGACGAGTTCTCATGGTTCGACTACCGCTCCAAAGGGTTCGACGACAACCGCGGCCTGCGTATCGATCTGCTGCTGGCCAGCACCCCGCTGGCTTCGCGCTGCATCGCCACCGGCATCGATTACCAAACCCGCGGCATGGAGAAACCTTCCGACCATGCGCCGGTCTGGGCGGAATTTACGCTGTAACCCCATCACCCCGGCGTCCGCCGGGGTTTTACTCTGTGAAGCCAATGAAAATTATCGACGTGGTAGCCGCCATTCTGGAAAAAAATGGCCGCATTTTGCTGGCCCAGCGCGGCGCAGACAGCGATCAGGCCGGTCTGTGGGAGTTTCCCGGCGGCAAAGTTGAGCCGGGTGAAAGCCAACCGCAGGCGCTGGCGCGCGAACTGGATGAAGAATTGGGGATTTGCGCCCGTATCGGCAACTATGTGGGCTGCAATCAGTGGCAGCAAGGCGAACGCCTCATCCGGCTACACGCCTGGCGAGTCGCGGAGTTCTCCGGTGAATTGCAGCTGCATTGTCACTCAGCGCTGGTGTGGGTCACGCCGCAACAGGCGCAGGAATATACCCTGGCCCCGGCCGACGTTCCACTGCTGGCGGACTATATCGCCGCGCAAGGCGATGCACGCTGAGCGCGGCGATAGGTTACATGGTCACTTCTTCAATCGCACCCAAATCAAGGGGTTGGTGCCGATGGTGTTAGGCTCACGCACGCACTGCAGCACTTCTCCTTCGACTTTGAGCACCGCGCCTTCGGAATAGTTTTGATTCTGGTAGACGCAACAGCGGTTGCAGGGTTGCGCCGGTGGCGAATTGGCGCCGTTTTTCGCCGTCCCCCAAATCTCCGGCGAAACCGGCAACACCACGTCCACATCGCCCCGGTTGGCGGCCGCCAGGCCGCAGTAGGCCAGGGCAGCGGCAGCCAGCACCCCATTGAGTCCGTGCTTCATTCACTCTTCTCCTGCGCCTTGCCGGCGCTTTTCCTGCGTTTTTTGCCTCCGCTGGAAGGCGGCGGCGGCAACCCACGGAACGCCATGCTCGCCCGGCTCTGCTTGGCCTGATAAATCAGCTCTTGCAGCGTGCCGACCAACGGCTGCATAAAGTCCTGATAACGGCAGGATTTCTCGCTGATTTGCGTCAGCGTTGCCTCCCAGTTTGCCGTCATATCAGGACGCGCAGCAAGATCCGGCAGCGAGTGAATCAACGCGCGCCCGGTTTCGCTGGAGTGAATATAGCGTCCCTTCTTGTACAGAAACGCCCGTTTGAACAGCAATTCGATGATCCCCGCTCGCGTCGCTTCCGTACCTAAACCATCGGTCGCCCGCAGGATTTTCTTTAGCGCTTTATCTTGTACGAAGCGCGCAATGCCGGTCATGGCCGACAACAGACTGGCGTCGGTAAACGGCCGCGGGGGCTGCGTCTGGCGCTCCACCACCTCACCGCGCTCACACAGCAGCTCATCATCTTTAGCCACCACCGGCAGCGGTGCGCCTTCGTTTTCTTCGTCGCGCTCCTTGCTGCCCAGCAGCGTACGCCAACCGGCTTCCGCCAGGAAACGCGCCTTGGCGATAAATTTGCCGCCGGCGATATCCAGCTCAATCACGCATTTGCGGAATACCGCATCCGGACAAAACTGCATCAGATACTGGCGCGCCACCAGCCCATACACGTTCCGTTCATCCTGAGTCAGATTAATCTTGCCGGCACGGGCGGTGGGAATGATAGCGTGGTGCGCATCGACTTTTTTATCGTCCCAGCAACGGTTGCGGCGATCGCTGTCGATCACCGGCTGCGGATACAGCTCAGGCTGGTGCACGCTGATGGCGTTCAGCACCGCGTGACGGCCGGCGAAATGTTCTTCCGGCAGGTAGCGGCAGTCGGAACGCGGATAGGTGATTAATTTATGGGTTTCGTACAACCGCTGGCAAACGTCCAGCACCTGTTGGGCGCTGAGGTTATAACGCCGGGCCGCTTCGATTTGCAGCGTGGAGAGCGAAAACGGCAGCGGCGCGGTATCTGATTCCCGTTTATCGTTATAGGACGTGACCAGCGCCGGCTGGCCCTCGATGCGCTTGACCACGTGCTCCGCCAACGGCCGGTGCAGCAAGCGCCCCTCTTCGTCCTGATAAGGCTCGCACGACTCGCTGGGCTGCCACAGCGCCACGAAACGCTCTTCTTTCGGCGTAACGATGTGCGCCTTGACCTCAAAGAAGTCTTTCGGCACGAAGTTTTCGATCTCTTCATCGCGCCGCACCACCAACCCCAGCACCGGCGTCTGCACCCTGCCCACCGACAACACGCCGTCATAACCGGCGTTGCGGCCCAGCAGCGTATAAGCGCGGGTCATATTGATGCCGTACAGCCAGTCGGCGCGTGAGCGCGCAAGGGCGGACACGCACAGCGGGATGAAGTCACGGTTGTCGCGCAGGCGTTCAACCGCGCGTTCCACCGCCTGCGGGTTGAGATCGTTGATCAGACAGCGGCGCACGTTCTGGCGTTTTTCCGGCGTCAGATCCAGGTAGTCCAGCACCTCATCCACCAGCAGCTGCCCTTCACGATCCGGGTCGCCGGCGTGAACTACTTCATCGGCTTCAAGCAGCAACTTTTTAATGGCGTTGAGCTGTTTACTGACCGAAGGCCGCGGCTGCAACCGCCATTTTTCGGGAATGATCGGCAGATCCGCCAATGACCAGCGCGCATAGCGGCTGTCATAAGCGTCAGGCTGAGCCTGCTCCAACAGGTGGCCGACGCACCAGGTCACCACATCGTTGCCGCCGCAGGCGATATACCCGTCGCCGCGGCGATGCGGCTTGGGCAATACGTCGGCAATGGCGCGCGCCAAACTCGGTTTCTCGGCTATGAACAGTCGCATTATTCACCGTTTTTCTGGCTGAACGTCATCAAGAATTCTCTTACTTCTGCATAGTTCCCACGGAAGACAATCCGCTGGGCTTTCTTTTCCAACTGATAGCAATACATCGGATCGTAGTACTGCTGCAACAGGGGCGCCAGCCACTCGCGGTGCGCCTCGCCCTGGCCGCTGAGCCGCTGTGTCCGCAGCGCCGCTTCCAGTCGTTGCGTTAGC
Organism: Serratia sp. CY37869; assembly: GCF_052168895.1. Lineage (NCBI taxonomy): Bacteria > Pseudomonadati > Pseudomonadota > Gammaproteobacteria > Enterobacterales > Yersiniaceae > Serratia > Serratia sp. CY37869. Next base: position 1,227,172 of record NZ_JBJNLU010000001.1, on the reverse strand, counting down.
TGCTGGAAGCGTTCCAGCCCCAGGCGGCGGCGTATGGCGAACAGGCCGTGGTGCAGATAGTCGTCGTACTGTCGCCAGCCCTCTTCCATGCCATAGGCCTGTTCGAACTGTTCGCGCATGCCGTCGATATATTCCGCCTGCAAACGCGCCAGGCGAATGTCGAACGGATCGTCGATCACCGCCACCGGCGCCTGCTGCATCCCATTGAACAACGGCAGCGGCAAATTGTTGCTGCCGATGATCCGCCCTTCGTCTTCCAGCACCCAACGGCGGCTGCCACCATGCTGTTTTTTCAGCAATAACACAGCCAGACGATTCTCAAAATCGATCTGCGAGCTCTGGCCCGCCAGCGTTCGACCAAAAGATGAACCGCGATGGCGCGCCGCACCTTCCAGATCGACGCCGTCGGCCAGTTCGTTGACCAGCAACGTCTTGCCGCTGCCGGTATTGCCGCCCACCAGGGCCATCGGCAATGCTGCGCTTTGCGCCAGCACGCCGAGCAAATAATTGCGCAGCGCCTTATAACCGCCAATGATACGCGGGTACTCGACGCCGGCCTCATGCAACCATTGCTGCACCAGCTGCGAGCGCAGACCGCCGCGGAAGCAATAGAGATAGCCTTCGGGCCGCTGCGCACAGGCCGCCAGCCAGGCGGCGGTGCGCTGTTCGCGCAGTTTGCCGTTCACCAGACTGTGGCCGAGCGCTATCGCCGCTTGCTGCCCATGCTGTTTATAGCAGGTGCCCACCGCCTGCCGCTCGCTGTCGATCATCAGCGGCAGGTTCAGCGCCTGAGCGAAGGCGCCCTGCTGAAACTCGATCGGCGCGCGCACGTCAATCAGCGGCACGTCCTGCAGGAAAATGCGTTGGTAATTGTCGCTGTCCGGCCTTCCTTGCATGTTGGACACTACACGACCTCGATCAGCGGCTTATCGGCCGATGCCACATGCAGCTCGCCGATGGCGTTGAGCGTAATGCCATGCTGTTCGGCAATCGCCAGCACCTGCGCTTCCGCCTCCGGCAATACCGCCAACAGCAAACCGCCGGAGGTCTGAGGATCGCACAGCAACTGGCGCTGCAGATCGCTCATCTCTCCCACCAGATGGCCATAGCTGTCGAAGTTGCGCCCGGTACCGCCCGGCACGCAGCCCTCGGCAATATACGCCTCGACGTCCGGCAGCTTCGGCACCCGATCGAACCAGACCGTCGCCTGCAGGCCGGAACCCTGACATACCTCGCTCAGGTGGCCCAGCAGGCCAAAACCGGTGATGTCGGTCATCGCCGTGACGCCCGCCACCTCGGCAAAGTCGGCGCCCGGCTTGTTAAGGCGGCACATCACGTCCGTCGCCAGCCCATGATGCTCGGGGCGCAGCTTGCTTTGCTTCTCGGCGGTCGTCAGCACGCCGATGCCCAGCGGCTTGGTCAGATAGAGTTTAGCCCCGGCCCGCGCGGCGCTGTTCTTCTTCACCCGCTCGGTATTGACCACGCCGGTGACCGCCAGGCCGAAGATAGGTTCAGGCGCATCGATGGAGTGGCCGCCGGCCAGCGCGATCCCCGCCTGCTGGCAGGCGAAACGCCCACCGTCGATCACCTGCTGCGCCACCTCCGGCGGCAGTTTGGCGATCGGCCAGCCGAGAATGGCGATCGCCATGATCGGTTTGCCGCCCATGGCGTACACGTCGCTGATGGCGTTGGCGGCGGCGATGCGGCCGAAATCGAACGGATCGTCGACGATCGGCATGAAGAAATCGGTGGTGCTGATAATGCCGACGCCGTTGCCGATGTCATATACCGCCGCGTCGTCGCGGGTTTCATTGCCGACCAGCAGACGCGGATCGACAAATTTCTCCCGCTCGCTGTGCAGGATGGTTTCGAGAACTTTCGGTGAGATTTTGCAGCCGCAGCCAGCGCCATGGCTGTACTGGGTTAAACGGATCGCTGGCGATGTCATAGTCCACTCCCTTCGATAACGGCACTCAAGATAACATAGGGTAGCGCTTGCCGAGGGGATTGATAAGAGCGGGCCGCCGATAAGCGAACGGCCTGCTCAGAAACCATGCAATTTTGCGGGGTTTGGCGCATTTTCGCCGCGCCCCGTCGGATAATACTTAGAAATAGCTGACGAAAGGCGTGCTGTCCGGCGGCGTCACTTTAGTGGCGGCCTTCAGCTGCGGCGTGCCCAGATAGAGGAAACCGACGATCTCGTCCTGCTCGCGGCAACCGAAGGCTTCACGCACCAGCGCATGCTCGGTCCAGGCGCCGGTGCGCCAGATGCCGTTAAAGCCCTGCGCCAGCGCCGCCATCTGCATCGCCTGCACGGCGCAACCGGCGGAAACCACCTGCTCCCAACGCGGCACCTTGGTCTCTTCAGTGCAATGCGCGATGACGGTGATGATCAGCGGTGCGCGGAACGGCGCCTTGGTGGCTTTTTCGATCGCCGCTTCATCCAACTGATCCTGCTTCGCCGCCGCCTGCAGCAGCTGACTGAAACGCTCCAGGCCCTGATTCTCGATCATCACGAAACGCCACGGCTGCAGCGCGCCGTGATCGGGCGCACGCAGGCCCGCGTTGATGATGTTTTGGCGCACTTCCCCCGCCGGCGCCGGTTCCGCCAGGCGCGAAGCCGAGCGACGATTCAATAAAAGATCCAGAGCATCCATCGTAAACTCCTGATAACAATTTTCATTCCGGCCACGTTAACATAGCTAAACGGCGAGTTACAGCCTCGGCGATAGCGTCTGTGTGCCACGATTTAAAGCTGACATTTACCCGGCCGCTCATTAGGATAACGGAACATTCTCGACTCTTGTTGGAGAGCACATGCGCACATTGTGGCAAATTATTGCCGGCATTTTCCGGTGGACATGGCGTCTGCTGAATTTTATCAGGGAACTGATCCTTAACCTGTTCCTGGTCCTGCTGATCCTGGTTGGGGTCGGCATCTATCTGTCCTTCCAAAGTTCCTCCACCTCGACGGCCCCGGCGCGCGGCGCGCTGTTGGTCGATTTAAGCGGTGTGGTGGTCGATCAGCCTTCGGTAAACAACCGAGTGCGGCAATGGGGGCGTGAACTGTTGGGCGCCTCCAGCAGCCGCCTGCAGGAGAATTCGCTGTTCGACGTGGTGGACAGCATCCGCAAGGCCAAAGACGACAAAAACATTACCGGCATGGTGTTGCAGCTAAATGACTTCGCCGGCGCCGATCAGCCCTCGCTGCGCTATATCGGCAAAGCGCTGCGCGAGTTCCGCGACAGCGGCAAACCGATCTTCGCCATCGGCGACAGTTACAATCAAACGCAATACTACCTGGCCAGCTACGCCAACAAGGTCTACCTCTCGCCGCAGGGCGCGGTCGATCTGCACGGTTTCGCCACCAACAACCTGTATTACAAGTCGTTGCTGGACATGCTCAAGGTCACCACCAATATCTTCCGCGTCGGCACCTATAAATCGGCGGTCGAACCGCTGATCCGCGACGACATGTCCCCGGCGGCGCGCGAAGCGGACAGCCGCTGGATTGGCGGCCTGTGGCAGAACTATCTGGAAACCGTGGCGGCCAACCGGCAGCTGACGCCGCAGCAGCTGTTCCCCGGCGCCGCCGGCGTGCTGAGCGGCCTGCAGGCGGCAGGCGGCGACACCGCCCGCTATGCGCTGGACAATAAGCTGGTGGACGAGCTGGCGTCGCGCACCGCGATCGAAAATCAGCTGGTCAAAACCTTCGGCTGGGACAAACAGGCGAACGATTTTAACGCCATCAGCATCTACGACTACCAGCCGAAGCCGGACGCCAACCAGGGTGGCAAGATCGCCGTGGTGTTCGCCAACGGCGCCATCATGGACGGCCCGCAGACGCCGGGCAACGTCGGGGGCGACACCACCGCCGCCGAGCTGCGTCAGGCCCGTCTGGATCCGGCCGTCAAAGCCGTGGTGTTCCGCGTCAATAGCCCTGGCGGCAGCGTCAGCGCGTCCGAAGTGATCCGCTCCGAGCTGGCCGCCGTGCGCGCCGCCGGCAAACCGGTGGTGGTGTCGATGGGCGGCATGGCCGCGTCGGGCGGTTACTGGGTCTCGACGCCGGCCGACTACATCATCGCCAGCCCGAGCACGCTGACCGGCTCCATCGGTATTTTTGGCATCATCAATACCTACGAGAAAACCCTGGATACGCTGGGCGTGCACACCGACGGCGTAGCGACATCCCCGCTGGCCGATATCGCGGTCACCAAGGCGTTGCCGCAGGAGTTCTCGCAGATGATGCAGCTGAATATCGAAAACGGGTATAAGAACTTCCTCGATCTGGTCGCCAAATCACGCAAGATGACCCCGCAGCAGGTTGACCAAATCGCGCAGGGCCACGTGTGGCTCGGCAGCGACGCCAAGGCCAACGGCCTGGTCGATCAGTTGGGCGATTTCGACGACGCGGTGAAGAAAGCCGCTGAGCTGGCGAAACTGCAACAGTGGCAGCTCGACTGGTTCGTCGACACCCCGAGCCTGAGCGATATGGTGCTCAGCCAGTTCGGCGTTTCCATTCACGCCATGCTGCCGGCGGCGATTCAGGCCATGCTGCCTGCCCCGCTGGCCTCGGTCGCCAATGCGGTGAAAGAGCAGCCGGGTTTGTTCAATAACTTGAACGATCCGCAGAACCGCTACGCGATCTGTCTGACCTGCGGAGAAGTCCGCTAACAAATAATTCTGCAGCCCGGCCTCCGCCGGGCTTTTTTTCTGCCGCCATGTCCCTATAATTCAGCCCATCTTATCTTTGTTAAAATCATAACCATGCAAAAGAAATCCATTTACGTCGCCTACACCGGCGGCACCATCGGCATGCAGCGTTCCGAGCACGGCTATATTCCGGTTTCCGGCCACCTGCAGCGTCAGCTGGCGCTGATGCCGGAATTCCATCGGCCGGAGATGCCGGATTTCACCATTCATGAATACGCGCCGCTCATCGATTCCTCGGACATGACGCCGGAAGACTGGCAGCACATCGCCGACGACATCAAACAGAACTACGATCGCTACGACGGCTTCGTGATCCTGCACGGCACCGATACCATGGCGTTCACCGCCTCGGCGCTCTCCTTCATGCTGGAGAACCTGGCCAAACCGGTGATCGTCACCGGCTCGCAGATTCCGCTGGCGGAGCTGCGCTCCGATGGCCAAACCAATCTGCTGAATGCACTGTACCTGGCGGCCAACCATCCGGTGAACGAAGTCAGCCTGTTCTTCAACAACAAGCTGTTCCGCGGCAACCGCACCACCAAAGCGCACGCCGATGGCTTCGACGCTTTCGCTTCACCCAACCTGCCGCCGCTGCTGGAAGCCGGTATCCACATTCGTCGCCAGCACGGCATCGACAGCCCGGTTTGCAACGGCGCGCTGCAGGTACATGACATCACGCCGCAGCCGATCGGCGTGGTCACTATCTATCCGGGCATTTCCGGCGCGGTGGTGCGTAACTTCCTGCTGCAGCCGGTCAAGGCGCTGATCCTGCGTTCCTACGGCGTCGGCAACGCGCCGCAGAAGGCCGAGCTGATCGACGAGTTGCGTGCGGCCTCCGAACGCGGCATCGTGGTGGTCAACCTGACGCAGTGCATCTCCGGGCGCGTCAATATGGAAGGCTACGCCACCGGCAACGCGCTGGCGCACGCCGGGGTGATCAGCGGTTTCGACATGACGGTGGAAGCCGCTCTGACCAAGCTGCACTACCTGCTGAGCCAGCCGCTGACGCCGGAACAAATCCGCGCCCTGATGCAGCAAGATCTGCGCGGCGAGCTGAGCATCAACGGTTAACCTACCGATCTTTGGAGCGGCGATGAAAACGGCCCTGTTGTTGATCGATCTGCAAAATGATTTCTGCCCCGGTGGCGCGCTGGCGGTCACGGAGGGCGACGCCGTCATCCCGGTCGCCAATCAGGCGATCGCCGCCTGCCTGGCGCGCGGCGAACCGGTGGTGGCCAGCCAGGACTGGCATCCCGCCAATCACCGCAGCTTTGCGGTGAACTCCGATGCGCAAGTCGGCACCCTCGGTGAGCTGGAAGGCTTGCCGCAGGTGTGGTGGCCGGTGCACTGCGTGCAAGGGAGCCTCGGCGCCGATTTTCATCCTCAACTGCAGCGGCAACACATCAATACCGTCTTTCGCAAAGGGCAGGATACGGACATCGACAGCTATAGCGCGTTCTTCGATAACGGCCATCGGGCGCAGACCGAACTGCACGGCTGGCTGCAATCGCAGGGCATTCAGCGGCTGGCGATCATGGGCCTGGCGACCGACTATTGCGTGAAGTTCAGCGTGCTGGATGCGCTGGCTGCCGGCTATCCGACGCAGGTGATCGTCGACGGCTGCCGCGGCGTGAATCTGCAGCCGGACGACAGTGAGCGGGCGCTGCAGGAGATGGCGCGCGCCGGCGCTCAACTGGTTACCCTGTCACAATTTCTCGCCAATTAAATCCTGCCGGGCGCTATCGGCGCCCTCTCTGCGCGGCGGCGAAAATATCGACGCCGCTCACAATGCTGTTTTTCTTCTCCTCCAGCCGCTTGTGACCGGCAGGCGCTTTTGCTGTTATGGCAGCGACGCTTTTGGCGTCAATCGGTTATACGCATCCGGGGCCCGCTGAGCCCGGCTTTATTGTGACCGCTACTGGCGGTACGGTCGGCCTTGCCGATCCCAAGGAGACAAACATGAAAATAACCCGAAAACTGCTGCCTTTGCTGGCAGCGGTGCAGTTGGCTATCGCCGGTACCGGCGCGGCTCAGGCGGCCTATCTCTCCGTCGGCTACTTCAACGGCGGCGGCGACGTCACCGCCGGCCCCGGTGGTGACATCGACAAGCTGGACGTGACGCAAATCACCCACCTCAACTATTCGTTTGGCCTGATCTACAACGACGAGAAAGACGAAACCAATGCGGCGCTGAAAGACCCTGCTCGCCGCCACCAGATCTACCTGTCACCGAAAGTCACGGCCGATCTGCAACGTCTGCCGGTGCTGCGCAAACAGAACCCCGAGCTGAAAGTGCTGTTGTCGGTCGGAGGCTGGGGCGCACGCGGTTTCTCCGGCGCCGCCGCCACCGCGGAAAACCGGGCGATTTTCATTCGCTCCGCGTTGCAGGTGATCGAACAGTACCGGCTGGATGGGATCGATCTGGACTGGGAATACCCGGTAAACGGCGCATGGGGTTTGGTGGAAAGCCAACCGGCAGACCGCGACAACTTCACCCTGCTGCTGAAAGAGCTTCATCAGACGCTGGGTAAAGGCAAACTGTTGACCATCGCCGTTGGCGCCAACGTCAAAAGCCCACGTGAATGGGTCGATGTAAAAAATATTGCGCCCTACCTCAATTACATCAATCTGATGACCTACGACATGGCTTACGGCACGCAGTACTTCAATGCCAACCTGTACGATTCAACGCGTTGGCCAACCGTAGCCGCCGCCGATCGCTACAGCGCCGATAACGTGGTAAAGCATTATCTGGCCGCCGGTCTGAAACCGGCGCAGATGAACCTGGGTATCGGTTTCTACGGCCGGGTACCGAAACGGGCGACCGAGGCGGGCATCGACTGGGACAAACCGGATGCCGCCAACCATCCGGTGACGCAGCCTTACTTCAGCGCGCGAGAAATCGCCCTGTTCCGCACGCTGGGATTGGATCTCAGCAAAGACACTTATTTTAAATACCGCGATATCGTCAACAAATTGCTCAACGATCCGCAGCAGCGTTTCCGCGAGCACTGGGATGACGACGCCAAAGTGCCATACCTGACGCTGCAATCCGCCGAAGGCAAGCCGCTGTTCGCCATTTCGTACGAGAACCCGCGTTCGGTGGCCATCAAGGCCGATTATATTAAAAGCCAGGGATTGGGCGGTGCGATGTTCTGGGAATACGGCGCAGACGACAACAACCGGCTGGCGCAGCAGCTGGCGGAATCGCTGGGCATAAAGGGCGAGAAACGTTGAATCGACGGGGCGATGGCGACATCGCCCCGCTTTAGGGGTGGAGCCTTACTGCGGCTTGAGTTTCACCAGCGGCTCGGCAACGAACTGCTGCTTCAGCTCTTGTTTGCTCTTCATCACGATCTGCCCGTCGGTGCCGATGCTCATATGCTGCGGATCGACGTTGTTCATCGACTGCCACAGCATCACCGCCTGCAGGCTGTTTTCCTTTTGCTCCGGCGTCAGCGCCACGCCGTCCGGCCATTTGCCCAGTTCAACCGCCTGCACCAGGCGTTGGTATATCTCGGGCGTCATCGCCGCAATCAGATCTTTCACGTCCATCAGGGCCCTTCTCGCTTACGGAAGAATAATTAGCTGAATCGATTTTGTTGGTTAAATTACCGCTTAACCGGCCGTTTGATCGCCATTTTCGCCATCGGTGAAACTCAGCGAGGCGGAATTGACGCAGTAACGGTCACCGGTCGGCTGCGGGCCATCGGGGAATACATGCCCCAGGTGCGCGTCGCAGTGGCCACAGCGGATTTCAACACGATGCATATTATGTGAATTATCATCAAGATAACGGATTGCATCGGCGGAAACCGGCTCGTAAAAGCTGGGCCAGCCGCAGCCGGAATCGTATTTGGTTTCGGAATAGAACAGCGGCTGGTTACAGCACAGACAATGGTACACGCCCTCACGCTTGTTATGCAGCAATTTGCCGCTAAACGGCGCTTCGGTGCCACGCTGTTGCGTGACATAACGTTGGATTTCATTCAGTTCCGTGACCGGATGAGCGGGGGTTGTCTCTTTAGCCATTTGTGCTTATCTCTGAATGTGGATAATGTCAACGAAAACAATGATTAATAATAACAAAAAATTAACACCGCTGCAGGGGTTTTTGGCCTAAACTGTAGCCCATAAAGGCCACGTCACGATGATATGTGATAGCGATCACACATCTTGCGTATGCTGACTTTATACTTGGCGGCTTGTCCCCATATAACGGATGAGGCCGAGCGCAAATGGACTGTGCAATAAGCGTGCAAAACCACCCTTCCGGTTTGACTTGCCGCAAGTATTGACACGATTCCGCTTGACGCTGGGTAAGGTTTTTGTAATTTTACAACCAACCTTTTATTCACTAACAAATAGCTGGTGGAATATATGACTATCAAAGTAGGTATCAACGGTTTTGGCCGTATCGGTCGCATTGTTTTCCGTGCTGCTCAAGAGCGTTCTGACATCGAGATCGTTGCAATCAACGACCTGTTGGACGCAGAGTACATGGCTTACATGCTGAAGTATGACTCTACTCACGGCCGTTTCAACGGTACGGTAGAAGTTAAAGACGGCCACCTGGTTGTTAACGGCAAAACCATCCGTGTTACCGCAGAGAAAGACCCGGCTAACCTGAAGTGGAACGAAGTGGGCGTTGATGTGGTTGCTGAAGCGACCGGTATCTTCCTGACCGACGAAACCGCACGTAAACACATCACCGCCGGCGCTAAAAAAGTGGTTCTGACTGGCCCATCCAAAGATGCGACCCCAATGTTCGTTCGCGGCGCCAACTTTGACAAATATGCCGGCCAGGACATCGTGTCCAACGCCTCTTGCACCACCAACTGCCTGGCGCCACTGGCTAAAGTCATCAACGACAACTTCGGTATCGTTGAAGGCCTGATGACCACCGTTCACGCCACCACCGCGACTCAGAAAACCGTTGATGGCCCGTCTCACAAAGACTGGCGCGGCGGCCGCGGCGCATCCCAGAACATCATCCCTTCTTCTACCGGCGCAGCGAAAGCGGTTGGCGTGGTTCTGCCAGAGCTGAAAGGCAAACTGACCGGCATGGCGTTCCGCGTACCGACCCCTAACGTGTCCGTTGTTGACCTGACCGTGCGTCTGGAAAAAGCGGCTACCTACGAAGAAATCAAGAAAGCCATCAAAGACGCCGCTGAAGGCTCTATGAAAGGCGTTCTGGGCTATGTTGAAGACGACGTGGTTTCCACCGACTTCAACGGCGAAGTGCTGACTTCCGTGTTCGATGCCAAAGCCGGTATCGCACTGAACGACAACTTCGTGAAACTGGTTTCCTGGTACGACAACGAAACCGGCTACTCCAACAAGGTTCTGGATCTGATCGCTCACATCTCCAAGTAATGGCATGATGTTAAGCTGATAATGAGGGCGACATTTTTTTGTCGCCCTTTTTTTACCCGTCATCTTTCGAGTCACAGCGTTGTTCGCTGCACACACTCACCTCAGTCACTGTCTAAGCATGCGCCTGAGGGCCTGGTTGTGACCCGAAAGCTAATAGGGTCCATTTCTATTTCCGGCAAACAATAGGTTATGAAATGAACGAGAAAATTTTCACCCTGCCCGTTTCCGAACAGATTTCTCCTTACATCAGCCAGCGCCAACTCGATGAGCTGGGCGTGGTGGTCGTGTCGCACCCGAAAGTGCGCGCGGCGGTCGCGCTGCAGGGCGCCCATTTGCTGGCCTGGCAGCCCAGCGGTGAGCAGCCGGTGATTTGGCTCAGCAACAACACGCCTTTCGCCAAAGGCAAGGCCATCCGCGGCGGCGTGCCGATCTGCTGGCCGTGGTTCGGCCCGGTGGCGCAACCCTCCCACGGGTTCGCCCGCAACCAGCCCTGGAGCCTGACGGCGCACGATGAAGATGACAACGGCGTCATCCTGACCTTTACGCTGAAAGACAATGAGCAGACCCGCAAGCTGTGGCCGCACGCCTTCACGCTGATTGCTCGCTTCAAGCTGGGTGAAGAGTGCGAGATCGAACTGGAATCGCACGGCGATTATCAAGCCACGGCGGCGCTGCACAGCTACTTCCAGGTTGGCGATATCGATCGGGTCAGCGTGGCGGGCCTGGGCGAACCTTATATTGATAAGGTGGCGGGCGGCGTCGAAGCGCGTCAGACGGGCGAAGTGACCTTCGTCGGCCAAACTGACCGCGTCTATACCCGTCCGGAGGCCTTCAGCCTGATCCGCGATCCGGCGCTCGCACGCACCATCGAGGTTCATCACCATCATATGAGCGACGTTATCGCCTGGAACCCCGGCGTAGAGCTGTCCTGCAGCATGGGAGACATGCCGAACGACGGTTACAAGACCATGGTCTGCGTTGAGACCGGGCGCGTCAGCAAACCGCTGGTCGCCGCCGGCGAACAACCCGCCCGTTTGGGTGTGACCTTCCGCAGCCGTAAAAAGGCCTGAAACCCCGTGCGCGTCAGCGCACTACGGATGTGCAAAAGGGGCGCTCGCGCCCCTTTTTGATGCACACCATGCACACTTATCGTGCAATGCGCGATTAGAAGGTGTAGCTCACACCCGTCATCAGCAAACCGGTGTAAGATTTATCCACCATCGGGCTGTCTTTCACTTCATCCGACAACTTCACATAGCGGCCGAGGAAGAAGGCGTTCCAGCTCTTGTTGATCTGGTAATTGGCGCTCAGCTCGAGATACGGCGCCCAGCTATCGCTCGGGGTGTAGCTGTCCAGACCGCTGCGGCGCGATTCATTGGCGCTGACGCCATAGTAATATTTGTTCTGGTTTTTGCTGTTCCACATCACGCCTACGCCCGGAACCAGCGTCAACGCGTCCAGATCAAACTTGTACAGATAAGCCACATCGCCCACCAGCCCGTTGCTGTAGTTCAGCGTGTCGCCGGTGAAGGTGGTGCGAATGGTGCCCCACTCTGCGTTGTGTGAATAGGCCAGGCCGGCCATCAGCGTGCCGCGACGCTTGTCGAGACGCTTCATGCGATCGTCGTCGCTGTCGCCCGGACGGTAGCCCCATGGCGTGTAATACCCCATGATGCTCAGCTGATTTTCTTGATCTTTCCACAGGTAGTAACCGGCGGTCAGAGTACGGAAGTAGAAGTCGTCACCTTCATAGTCGATGACGGGCACCGGATAAACGCGATCCTGATAACCGCGATACGGGTCCGGGCTAACCAGCGCGGCAGCACCCAGTGACCAGGTTCCCGCCTGGGCACTTTGCGCACAAACCATTGCGGAAGCGATAATTGCTAGCGTTTTGAGTTTTGAAATCTTCACTGGTTCTTTTTCCATAAATTACAGGGTTAATAGCCGCAATAGTTTATGTGAAAATTTAGTTACGCGCCTAATCTTTACAATAGAAAACGACCAAGATCGAATAACTTATAGCGGAATTATGAATTAATCATGGCGGAACGATGACGATTCATGCCGCAGGCCGCGCCAGACAAGGCATTTGGTTATCCCGGCAATAACTGAGTCATTGATATGACTTAAAAAAAGCTTTTTCTACGGCAGGAAATTTTCCGGCAAGCAAACTAAGCTTAAATCAGAAGGTGAATTTATCCTGGGCCCAGTGGCATACAGCGCAACTCGCGATAATAAGCGCACCAAGTTGGCATACGGGTTGCTGTACTCAGGCGTATTCTCATCTTTCGGGAGCCAGAACACTATCACACGCTCTCTTTAACCTGTGCTAATAACGAAAGGACGGGCATCATGAACATATTTGACCACTATCGCCAGCGCTACGAAGCTGCCAAGGACGAAGAGTTCACACTGCAGGAATTTCTTACCATTTGCCGGCAAGATCGCAGTGCCTATGCCAACGCGGCCGAACGTCTGCTGATGGCTATCGGTGAACCTGTGATGGTCGACACTGCGCTAGAATCACGCCTGTCGCGCCTGTTCTCCAACCGCGTGATCGCACGCTATCCGGCCTTCGAAGAGTTCTACGGCATGGAAGAGGCCATCGAACAGATCGTCTCTTACCTGAAACACGCCGCTCAGGGCCTGGAAGAGAAGAAACAGATCCTTTACCTGCTGGGCCCGGTGGGCGGCGGCAAGTCCTCGCTGGCGGAACGTCTGAAAGCGCTGATGCAGCGCGTGCCCATCTACACCCTCAGCGCCAACGGCGAACGCAGCCCGGTCAACGATCATCCGCTGTGCCTGTTCAATCCGCAGGAAGATGCCACGATCCTGGAAAAAGAGTTCAATATCCCAAGTCGCTATCTCGGCACCATCATGTCGCCGTGGGCGGCGAAGCGCCTGCATGAGTTTGGTGGCGATATCACTAAGTTTAAAGTCGTGAAAGTGCGCCCTTCCATTCTGGAACAGATCGCCATCGCCAAAACCGAGCCGGGCGATGAGAACAACCAGGACATCTCGGCACTGGTCGGTAAAGTGGACATCCGTAAACTGGAGAACCACGCGCAGAACGATCCGGACGCCTACGGCTATTCCGGCGCCCTGTGCCGCGCCAACCAGGGGATTATGGAATTCGTCGAGATGTTCAAAGCGCCGATCAAGGTGCTGCATCCGCTGCTGACCGCAACCCAGGAAGGCAACTACAACGGCACCGAAGGCATCTCCGCCCTGCCGTTCAGCGGCATTATTCTGGCGCACTCCAACGAATCCGAGTGGGTGACCTTCCGTAACAACAAGAACAACGAAGCGTTCCTCGACCGCGTGTATATCGTCAAGGTGCCTTACTGCCTGCGCGTGTCGGAAGAGATCAAAATTTACGACAAGCTTCTGGATCACAGTGAGCTGACCCATGCGCCCTGCGCGCCGGGCACGCTGGAAACGCTGGCGCGCTTTAGCGTGCTGTCGCGGCTAAAAGAGCCCGAAAACTCGAGCATCTACTCGAAAATGCGCGTGTATGACGGTGAAAGCCTCAAAGATACCGACCCGAAAGCCAAGTCCTATCAGGAATACCGCGACTACGCCGGGGTTGACGAAGGCATGAACGGCCTCTCCACCCGTTTCGCCTTTAAAATCCTCTCGCGGGTATTCAACTTCGATCACGCCGAGGTGGCAGCCAACCCGGTGCACCTGTTCTATGTGCTGGAACAGCAGATCGAGCGCGAACAGTTCCCGCAGGATTTGGCGGAGAAATACCTGGAGCACCTGAAAGGCTATCTGATCCCGAAATACGCCGAGTTTATCGGCAAAGAGATCCAGACCGCCTATCTGGAATCCTACTCGGAATACGGACAGAACATTTTTGACCGCTACGTCACCTATGCCGACTTCTGGATCCAGGATCAGGAGTATCGCGATCCCGACACCGGCCAGCTGTTCGACCGCGAGTCCCTGAACGCCGAACTGGAGAAAATTGAAAAACCGGCCGGCATCAGCAACCCGAAAGATTTCCGCAACGAAATCGTGAACTTCGTGCTGCGCGCCCGCGCCAATAACAACGGCCGCAACCCGAACTGGACCAGCTACGAGAAGCTGCGCACCGTGATCGAGAAAAAGATGTTCTCCAATACCGAAGAACTGTTGCCGGTGATTTCGTTCAACGCCAAAACATCGACGGACGAGCAGAAAAAACACGACGACTTCGTCGATCGCATGATGGAGAAAGGCTATACCCGCAAGCAGGTGCGCCTGCTGTGTGAATGGTATCTGCGGGTCAGAAAATCCTCATAACGCCTCAGGTAAGCGGCATTATCAGGGCCATGTCCACAGTCATGGACGTTGCAGCGCAGCCCACGGAGGGGCTGACACATTGCGCTGCCGCGGCCGGGACATGAAGAGTTGGCAACGTCGTTTGGGGGAAGTATGGCCTATTTCATTGACCGGCGGCTGAACGGCAAAAACAAGAGCACGGTGAACCGCCAGCGCTTCTTGCGCCGTTACAAGTCGCAAATCAAACAGTCGATTGCCGAAGCCATCAACAAGCGTTCGGTCACCGACGTAGACAGCGGGGAGTCAGTCTCTATCCCCACTGACGATATCAACGAACCGATGTTTCATCAGGGGCGCGGCGGCACGCGCCATCGCGTTCACCCGGGCAATGACCACTTCGTGCAGAACGATCGCGTCGAACGGCCTCAGGGCGGCGCAGGCGGTGGCGGCGGCCAGGGCAACGCCAGCCAGGACGGTGAAGGTCAGGATGAGTTCGTCTTCCAGATATCCAAAGACGAGTACCTCGATCTTTTGTTCGAGGATCTCGCCCTGCCCAACCTGAAAAAGAATCAGTACAAGCAGCTGACCGAGTTCAAAACCCACCGCGCCGGCTATACCGCTAACGGCGTGCCGGCCAACATCAGCGTCGTGCGTTCGCTGCAAAACTCGCTGGCGCGGCGTACCGCCATGACCGCCGGTAAAAGGCGCGCGTTGCACGAACTGGAAGACGCGCTGACCCAGTTGGAAAACACCGAGCCGGTGCAACTGCTGGAAGAAGAGCGGCTGCGCAAAGAGATTGCCGAACTGCGCAAGAAAATCGAAAGCGTGCCGTTTATCGACACCTTCGATCTGCGTTACAAAAACTACGAGCGTCGGCCGGAGCCCTCCAGCCAGGCGGTGATGTTCTGCCTGATGGACGTATCCGGTTCGATGGATCAGGCCACCAAAGACATGGCCAAACGTTTTTACATTCTGCTTTATCTGTTCCTGAGCCGAACCTACAAAAACGTCGAGGTGGTCTATATTCGCCATCACACCCAGGCGAAAGAGGTGGACGAGCAGGAGTTCTTCTATTCGCAGGAAACCGGCGGCACCATCGTCTCCAGCGCATTGAAACTGATGAACGACGTGGTCGAAGAGCGTTACGATCCGGCGCAATGGAATATCTACGCCGCGCAGGCGTCGGACGGGGACAACTGGGCCGACGATTCACCGCTGTGTCACGAGCTGTTGGCGAAGAAGATCCTGCCAATGGTGCGGTACTACAGCTACATCGAAATCACTCGCCGCGCTCACCAAACGCTGTGGCGCGAATACGAAGATCTGCAAGCGAAATTCGACAACTTCGCCATGCAGCATATCCGCGAACCGGACGATATCTATCCGGTATTCCGCGAACTGTTCCGCAAACAGACCGCGTGAATAATATCGCGGTAATCATAGCAGCCGGAGAACCCGTTTTCCGGCTGTTTCTTTTTCACCCTGATATATCCCTCACACATAAATTTTGACCTTCACCGGCAAAATAATAAGCCGCATTATCCCGAATGACGACCTCTATTATTATTTCTTCTGAGGTTATTCCTAAACCTTCACATCCTCCCTCATGCGTCTTGATGGGAATATTCCCATTCAGTTATCGTTAACACACGCATCGGGTTCCACCCTAAGCGAAATTTGACTCATTTTATTTTCTATGGCTTCTCAGCCCGCTTCGGCGGGCAATTTACCTGTCAGCAGGTTAGACACCATGATCGATTACACCCTCTATGGCCTCAACAAGAATGATGTTGATGAATACCATAAGCAAATCTGCTGCCTGCTCGGCAAAAGCGTGCTGCTGGTGCTCATCGCCAACAAACCGATCACCAAACAGAATCTGCTGGCCAGTCTTATTCAGGAAGTTGAACAACAGCACGACGAGTATTTTCAAAAATTGCATCGCGCGGCAATAGAAATGATCGGCGTTAACGGGCGCTAGATCGATATGCGCAAGGCGGAAATCTACGCCATTATTGCCGCCGTCGTGGTGTTAATTATGCTGTTAATAATGAACTCCGGCAGCGATATCAGCGCTTATCCCTAATGCGAAGCGAAGCACTCCTTTACCGCAAGGTGCCTCTTTTTTGGCCCGAAGCGCGTTTCTGCCCGGGTTTTATTTTGAACCGGCCGCTTCGTCAATCAATCCCGCCACGTCATCGGCATGGGAAACCAGCGAGGCATGACTGGCCTTCAGCACCATTACTTTCTTAGCCTGCAGCCGCTGCGCCATACGCCGTTGGTTCTCCGGCGCTATCATACGGTCGTCGCTGGAGAGTTGATACCACGACGGTTTATGTTTCCAGGCGGGCTCACCGAGGGGGTTGCCGAAGGTATCGGCCAATGGCGCCTTCTGCGTCGCCGCCATCACCAGAGCCTCGTCGGCGGTAAGATCCTGGCAAAAGCTTTCGTGAAACTTGTCGTTCTTGATCCACAGATAACCGTCGCTGTCCGGAATCAGATTCGCGACTGCCGCGGGAGGATGCGCTTGCGTAATGCCACCGGGGCTTTCACCGGCATCCGGCGCAAACGCGGCAATGTAGACCAGGCCGACCACGTTAGGCTGGTTGCCCATTTCCGTGATCACCGCGCCACCGTAAGAGTGCCCCACCAACAATACCGGTCCCGCTTGCTGCGCGACCATCTTGCGCGCCCGTTCCGCATCCTCAGCCAGTGAGGTCAGCGGCATTTCCACCGCATGAATCGCCGAATAGCCCCTGCGCGACAACTCGATAATCACCTTACTCCAGTGCGCGGCGCCGCCCCAGAATCCGTGCACCAGCACGATGGTTGGTTTTGTGCTCATTGCCGACCTCTTCATCTCATTTGGAGGCGCTGTAGACTGATCAACAGCCGCCCTACAGGGACGCGCCTTGCAGCCGGCGACGTCGCGCGATCTCCATTTATATAGTTAGCACTGCGGTATTCGGCAATAGCTACGACGGGTTAAGGCGCTCGGTTTACAGGCATCGTCATGACTTGCCGAGGCAGCGTACGCCGTGGCGGCAGTGCAAAAAACGGGATTAAAACTAGGATTTTTACCCATACCGATCTAAAATCCCACGCAAAAACAAAGACAAGTAAATTTGGTTCATCGGGAAAAGGAATGAAGTTGTGAAGGAAATGATCTCCATCGTATTGATGACATGCCTGCTGGCGCTGCTGTTTTCGTGGCTGTTCGTCTACGGTCTTAACATTCATTAAACCTACAGCAACACCAAACCCCCCTTCCTGGCTGACCGGCAGCGCATCCGGACAATGCGCTAAAAACCCCTCTCCCCGCATGTTTCTATCCCATCATTCGCCCGTCGACAGCTAAAAAGAACCCAAAGCTCGCCGGCGCAACGCGATCTCGCCTTCGTCTGCCCGCCCACTAAAACATAAATAATATTTATGAGTGATAGCCTCGTCGCGTTTCCGGACGTCTGAATGACTATTTTCCTTCTTCACACCGTTCCCGCCTGAAATCAGGCTGACAATCTCAAAATGTTACCGGTAACTATGTTGTTGATTTCTTTTCGTAATAAGCATAAAGCCGTTAATAACCTTACATTCTTTATAGAAATAAATTATGCATTCTTATGGATAAAGGCATGAATTAACGGCCTTCGGTCATTGATTATCGCCCGCCAAGCTCCTAAAATTCGCGCGTAAAAATACAACTGGGAACGAGTTTCATGTCGTCGCTGTGGGTTGCAACGCAATACTGTTATTTTATTGGTCTGTTAGTTTCAATGATTTTCACCTACCTGGTAAGCAGGGACACCGTCAAAATTCGTTGCATCAGCGCGCTGACCATCGGGTTAACCTGGCCGTTGAGTCTGCCGGTCGTCTTGCTGTTTTCGCTGTTCTAACGCCCTAACCGGCTGTGCCGCCACGGATGCTTTTAAACAGCCGTGCTAATGGAATGGGTCAGCCGACGACGCAGCCCCTCACCAGCGAAACAAGTGACGATACGGCGCATTGTTAAATGAAAGGCCATTTCCCCGCGTAACGTTTTACTTGGGGGTAGACTATTCGCCGCGCCGCGATCGCCAACGGCGGTACAGCCGCCCCGCGCCCCATACCATCAGCCATAGCAAAATATTCCCCCCCAACCAAAGCATCAGCAGGTAGAGGAAAGTCTGATAACCGGGTATGCCCCGATCGGCGAAGAACGGATTAAAGTGCAAGAATTTGACGATCGCGAAGGGATTAAGATTGAAACGGGTGAAGACGCAGGCGGTCAGCACAGGCGGCAACAGGATGTAAAACGCCAGGGTGAATATCAGCAGCAGCCTGGTGCCATGCGTGTTTTTATAATCTTTCATATCAGCGTATTGCTTGCTTCATCTCAGTGCGAGAATCGCCTGGCGATCGCTCGCCAATCGACCCTGCGGGCCAAAAATAGTTCCGCGCAAACGCGGGAATAAAGCCGGTTCAGCGTTTAATTCTCATTTAGCGCTCGGGTGATATATACCCTGTGGATTATAAATTACGATGCCGACGCGCCGCCTTCAACTGCAGCGTTTGCGTGGCGTCATCAGGAGGCCCTAATGAAACCGGACGCACTCTCCCTGCCGCCGAGCGCCAAAAAACTCAAAGTGATCTACGGCTGGTATATTTACGTGATCTATATCCTGCTGGTTTTCAACATTTACATGGCGGTCTACAACGTCTGCGTTCGGCATCCGATCGAAGCCCCGCTGCTATCGCTGTTTCACAGCCTGTTTCTCGCGCTGATGTTGCAACAGGTGCTCAAGAAAAACGTCGTTTTCGCCTGGATCTTGTTGGGCTATTTTATTCTGATGCGCCTGTATTACGCCAATGTGCTGCACATTGAGTTCACGCTGGTGAGCCGTGGCCTGGTGCTGCTGATTCTGACGCTGCTGCTGACCGGCACCGTGGCCGTCGGGCAGCTGGCCACGCCGCCACAGCGGCATGACTGGCTGGCTCGCCTAGGCTGGCGGCAATGGACGACGCTCGCGGCGCTGGCGGCGATCCTGACCCCGCTGATCACCACCGATTACCTCGGCTAAACGCGGTGCTATCTGGGGATATGGGGCTCTGAAATGTCTACGATGCGGCATATTTTGGTGTAGTTGCCTGCCTTCTCACAGATCTTGTCCGTGACGAACACGCTAAGGTAGCCCAGCAGCAGCAAGTAGCCAACCATGCACAAAATAAAGATAAGCGTTCTCACCGATAGCGACCAACCTGACAAGAGTATCTCCAGCATCATAACCTGAACGAGGCGCTTTAAAAGGATTTCATGTGCGCACTGGCCGCATCGTCGCACGTTCTGTAGTAACATTAAGCCACCACGCCAACCACCGGAAACGCCGATGCACCATCTGATGTTAGACATTGAAACCCTGGATATAAAACCCAGCGCCGTGATTTTGGTGGTCGCGGCGGTGTTTTTCGATCCCCGCACCGGGGAACTTGGCGCCGAATTCGAGGCCGCCGTCAGCAGCCAGAAAGATCAGCCGGGGCGAACCATAAGCCTGGACACGGTTGCCTGGTGGGCGAAACAATCCGATGAAGCGCGCAAGCTGGCCTTCGGCGGCACCGAGAGCCTCAAGCGCGTGCTGAGCAGTCTCAGCCGTTTTATCCATATGAACAGCACCGATACGGTAAAGGTCTGGGGTAACGGTAAAGAGTTCGACTGCGCGATCCTCGAACACGCCTTCCAGCAGTTGGAGATGCCCTGTCCGTGGAAATTCTGGGATACCCAGGATGTGCGCACGGTGATAACGCTGGCGGAACTGCACGGCTTTAACCCGAAAAAGACCCGTCCGTTCGAAGGCATGCCGCATCGCGCGTTGGATGACGCTCGCCATCAGGCCCGTTATGTGGCCGATACCGTCTCGGCGCTTTATCTCCGCCCGGGAGCGCAGCGCTGACCCGCTTTGCCCCTTTTCATTTGCCGCCAGAATCTCTACTCTAGCCCTCTTTGTCACTCGGACGTGCCTTTCCTGCTATGCAAAAGTTCCTGTTTCTGCTTCTCAGCCTGGTGCTGCTCGGCCCATTGGGCATCGATCTCTATCTGCCCACCATTCCCGCCATCGCCGCCGGCCTGGGCAGCAGTGAAGCGCTGATCCAATCCACCATTTCGCTGTTTATTCTGGTGCTCGGCCTCGGTCAAATCATCGCCGGTCCGTTGGTGGATAACTATGGCCGCAAACCGGTGGCGCTGGCCGGCATTATTCTCTACACGATCGGCGCGGCAATGGCGGCACTGGCCACCAGCCCGACGATCTTCATCGCGTCGCGCCTGTTGCAAGGGGTTGCGGTCTGTTGCACCGCCGTCGTCGCCTTCAGCGGCGTGCGCGATCGGCTGAATGGCGACGACGCCGCCCGCGCCTTCGGCTTTCTCAACGGCACGCTGAACATCATCCCGGCATTGGCGCCGCTGCTCGGCGGCCTGCTCGCCGAAGCCTTCGGCTGGCGCGCGCCCTTTTGGTTCCTGGCCAGTTACGCGCTGCTGGTGTTGGTGCTCATCGCGCTGCGCCTGCCGGAAACTCGCCCCGCCGACACCGTGCCGGTCAAAGGGCTGCCGGTGCGCCAATACGCGCGCATCCTCAGCGAACGGCGTTTCCTCTCTTTTGCGGTGGTGAACTCCGGGGCGATGGGCATGGCGCTGACCTACGTTTCTCTGGCGCCTAACGTGCTGATGGGCACCGCGGGCCTGACTCCGCTGCAATTCTCGTTGGTGTTCGGCGCCAACGGCTTCTGGATCATGTTGGTCAGCTTCTTCGCTAACCGCATCATCCACAAAGTCGGCCGCCCGGTTTGTCTGGCGACCGGCGGCATTTTGATGGGGTTGGGCTGCCTGGGCCTGCTGCTGGGCGTCATGTGGCTTCCCGCGGCGGCGCAAGCGCACTGGCTGGCGTATATGCTGCCGGTCGCCAGCGCCTGCGCCGGGTTGGCGTTCGTGATGGGCCCGGCCACCAGCTATGCGCTGGAACCGTACTCCAATGAGGCCGGCGTCGCGTCCGCACTGGTCGGTTTCGTACAGATGGCCGGGGGCGCCGCGCTGGGGCTGCTGGCGATGGCGCTGCCGCTGCAACCGAAGCTGTCGCTGGCTTTGGTCATGCTGGCGGGCTGCCTGCTGGCGCTGCACGCGCGGCGGCTCAGCAAGCAGATTAAAGGACAGATCAGAAAAGTCGCCTGAGCCGCGGCTCAGGCTTCGGTAACGACCGGCACCCGTGCCGCCAACGCCGACAACAGTTCATAGCCTAACGTCCCTGCCGCCGTGGCCACCTCGTCCACCGGCAGGCGTTTTCCCCACAGCTCCACCTCGGCGCCCAGTTCAACGTGGGGACAGGGCGTCAAATCCACCGCCAGCATATCCATCGATACCGTTCCCAGGGTGCGTGTCAGCACGCCATCGACCCATACCGGCGTTCCGGTCGGCGCATGACGCGGATAGCCGTCGGCATAACCGCAGGCCACCACGCCGATACGCTGCGCGCCGGCGGCGCTGTAACGGCCACCGTAGCCCACGCGATCTCCAGACTTCAGCTGCTGAATGCCGATGATCTCGCTGCTCAGCGTCATCGCCGGCTGCAACCCCGTCGATGCGATATCGTTCCAGCATCCGCTCGGCGAAGCGCCATAGAGAATGATCCCAGGGCGCACCCAGCTGCCGTGGGTCGCAGGATGCCACAGCGTAGCGGCCGAGTTGGCCAGGCAACGCGGCAGCGGTACATCGGCCGCCGCCGCCTCGATGGTGGCCATCTGCTGAGTTACGCCTTCCGGCCCGTCGGCGGTGGCGAAGTGACTCATCAGCGTAAGCTCGGCAATATTGGCGACAGCCTGCGCCCTGCGCCACACCTCATGCAGGCGCTCGGGCGCAAACCCCAGCCGATTCATGCCGCTGTTCACTTTCAGATAGACATCAAGCGGCGCACTCAGCTTTGCGTCGGCGATCGCCGCCAGTTGCCAGTCGCTGTGCACCGCCGTCGTCAGGCGATAACGATCGAGCAAGGCCAGATCCTGTCGCTGGAAGAAGCCTTCCAACAACAGGATCGGCCCCTGCCAACCGGACTCGCGCAGCAACACCGCTTCGGCCAGATCCAGCATGGCGAAGCCGTCGGTGTGCGCCATGCTGCGCCAAACGTGTTTGATGCCGTGGCCATAGGCGTTGGCCTTGACCACCGCCCAGACTTTGGCGCCGGGGGCGAAACGGCGCACCACCTGCAGGTTGTTTTCAATTGCACCGAGATGCATCGTGGCGGTTATCGGACGGGGCATCGCTTCTCCTTGGGGCAGCGTACAGCGGCCACGCGCGCCTGCGCGTGGCCGAAAAAGTCTATGACAGCGTCGACGATTAACGTGCGGGATGCACGTCGTTCAGCGGAACCGCGTGTTGCTGGCGAAATCCGGCGCTGTAACGCGCCACCGCCAGGTCATCGGAAGGGATTGCCGGCGTAATGCCGGACATCAGATCGGACAACAACTGCCCGGAACCGCAGGCCATGGTCCAGCCGAGCGTGCCATGCCCGGTGTTGAGGTACAGGTTTTTCAACGAGGTGCGGCCGACGATCGGCGTGCCGTCCGGCGTCATCGGGCGCAAGCCGGTCCAGAACGTCGCGTCTTCCACTCTGCCGCCGTTCGGGTAGAGATCGCGCACCACCATCTCCAGCGTTTCTCGCCGCTTTTGCTCCAGCTGAGTATTGAAACCGACGATCTCCGCCATGCCGCCGACGCGAATGCGCTGGTCGAAGCGCGTGATGGCGATTTTATACGTCTCATCCAGTACCGTAGAGAATGGCGCCGCCGCCTCATCGACGATAGGGATCGTCAGCGAATAGCCCTTGAGCGGGTAAACCGGAATAGACACCAGGCCGCGCAGCAGCGCCGTGGAGTACGAACCGAACGCCACCACATAGCTATCGGCTTTGAACACTTCCTCGCCGCACTGTACGCCGGCGATCTTGTCCCCCTCCACCAACAGACGGTCGACGCTGCGGTTGAACAGGAAGGTCACGCCCGCCTGCTCAGCCATCTTCGCCAACTGTTGCGTAAACAGTTGGCAATCGCCGGTTTCGTCGTTCGGCAACTGCAGGCCGCCGGTCAGCTTGTGCGCCACCTGCGCCAGCGCAGGCTCAACGCTGCCGAGTTGGCCGGCCTCCAGCAATCGGTAAGGCACTCCGGCATCTTCCAATACCGCAATATCTTTCGCGGCGTTTTCGAACTGTTGTTGGGTGCGGAACAGCTGCAGCGTGCCGCCCTGACGGCCTTCGTACTGGATGCCGGTTTCCTGCCGCAGCGCCTTGATGCAGTCGCGGCTGTATTCCGCCAGGCGCACCATGCGGCCTTTGTTGGTCATGTAGTGTTCGGTGTTGCAGTTTTTCAGCATCTGCCACATCCAGTTCAGCTGGAAGCTGCTGCCGTCGAGACGGATCGCCAGCGGCGCATGGCGTTGGAACATCCACTTAATGGCCTTCAGCGGCACGCCCGGCGCCGCCCAGGGAGCGGCATAGCCCGGTGAAATCTGCCCGGCGTTCGCCGCGCTGGTTTCCAGTGCCGGGCCAGGCTGACGATCGATCACCGTCACCTCATGCCCAGCCTTCGCCAAATACCAGGCACTGGCTACGCCCACCACTCCACTACCTAAAATTACCACTCGCATCGCTGACTCCAGCCCAAGGCTTCACAAAGCACAATCTTCTGCTAACAGGAAATTAACTCAGTGAAAAAATCCGTCCAACAACTTCGTCATCAAACGTGACAATATTCACAATTAATTTATCGTCGATGGCCCGCGCATTTGCAATAGCCGCCAGAAAATAGCGATAAGATACGGTTTAAGGGGGTTTATGGCGCGAGGTCACCCCTGATTCGCTAGCATTGCTATCATTGATGTCATGGAAAATTGGCGTGATAAGCAACATGGATTTAACAGAATATAAAAATATCAGCTAACCTATAAATAGAATAAAAAACCACAAAAACAAAAAATACCAAAACAACTGGCAAATAACGGCACCACCCGCTGCAGCAGAAAAATCGCGTAAATTTTCAGCCCTTAATAGCCTTATTTTTACTGTTGGAATAAAGCGGCGTTCACTGTGGCGCCATCTTGTTTTCGCTGCAGCACGATATGAACGTTCAAGCCCCCAGCCGCGCCCAGAGTTCATACTGTCGCTATTCAGGAGAACCTCGCATGTTCATCGCTCTCTATCAGTTCTCAGTCAAAACCGGACACGAACACGCTTTTCGCCAGGCCTGGCTTGAATTGACGCAGGGCATCTATCAGCAACGCGGCAGCCTGGGCTCGCGCCTGCATCGGGAGGTGAACGGCAAATATATCGGCTATGCGCAGTGGCCAAGCCGCTCGGCATGGGAAAACGCCGGTGATATTCAGCTGGATGAACGGTACCGAGCGGCTCGGGATCGTATGCGCGCCACTTTATTGGCGGATGAAACGCTATTTGAAATGGACGTCACGGACGATTACCTGCAAATCAGGTCGTTCGACTGACCACAAGCCCACGCGTGCGGGCTTGTGGTGGCAGAAGAGAGAAGCATCAATGATGCAGCATCTCGTCCACGACTTCTTTGGTCTGCAGCTGGAATGGGTAGTAGGTCGGCCAGTTATCCATCTCTTTCAGCAACGCCTCCTGCGACGTGTTGCCCATAAAGATATGGAAATGCGCCGATTTGCGCGGCCCGATAATGTGATCGCTGAACTGTACGAATTTCGGCGCCTGGCTGTCGGCATCCTGGCACTCGAACAGATAACGCACGCCTTTCTTACCGGAGACATACGTTAGGATCTTATGCCCGGCGTACTTGTACTGACAGGCGCTGGATTGGTCGCCACGGTGAAATTCCATGATACCGTTCTCAATGCCAATGGTATCCACATCGGTGGCGTAACCTTTGCGGTAATACGCCTTCACCTCTGCGAAGGTTTTGCTCTTATCCTGCGCCGCTTTCTTCTTGAACACCGGGTCAAGATCCCCATTGATCAGATACGGATACACGGATTGCCATACGCCCTCCCAATCCGCCAGGTCGCGATCTTTGACGTCTTTATCGTCGAACACGCCTCCCTCCGCCTTTTTTTCCACTTCCGTCAGCGGCTTGCCATGTGAATGATGCCCGTGAGCCAACGTTTGCCCACTGATGAACAGCGCCGCCAGCGCCACTGCCAATTTGCCCAAATGCCTCGTCAAAACGCGCTCCTTGTCCGTTATTGAGAAAAATGAAAAGTTACAATATAACATAACAGTTTTCAATCCCTGTCGCACAGCAGGCAATGTGTTGCACGCCCCTGCCGCAGGGCTATACTCGGAGAAGATGCGCGGTGTTGCACCGCCTTCTGCCGGGACGGGCGCCGGATCGACCGCCGTTCGCCCCTTTGCGTACCGGCATTTTTATTTCACTGATTTGCAATGGTTAATTATGACTTGAACTATGCTTGTTACAGGGTCTGCCGTTTGAGCAAGGCCCGTGAATAATGAGGGTGCGCTGATGACTACTTCAACACATGACAAGGTTAAGGATGATAAACGTCTGAGCGATGGACCGGACTGGACGTTCGAACTGCTGCAGGTGTATTTGGAGCAGATCGACCGCGTCGCCAAGCATTACCGGCTCGACACCTACCCCCATCAGATCGAGGTGATCACCTCAGAACAGATGATGGACGCCTATTCGAGCGTCGGCATGCCGATCAACTATACCCATTGGTCCTTCGGCAAAAAATTCATCGAAACCGAGCAGCGCTACAAACAGGGCCAGCAAGGGCTGGCGTATGAAATCGTCATCAACTCCAATCCCTGCATCGCCTACCTGATGGAGGAGAACACCATCACCATGCAGGCGCTGGTGATGGCGCACGCCTGCTATGGCCACAACTCGTTCTTCAAGAATAACTACCTGTTCCGCAGTTGGACCGACGCCAGCTCCATCGTCGATTACCTGCTGTTTGCTCGCCACTACATCAGCCAGTGCGAAGAACGCTACGGCGTCGAAGAAGTGGAACGGCTGCTGGACTCCTGCCATGCGCTGATGAACTACGGGGTCGACAGGTACAAACGCCCGCAAAAAATCTCTTTGGTGGAAGAAAAAGCGCGCCAGAAAAGCCGCGAAGAGTATCTGCAAAGCCAGGTGAATACGCTGTGGAAGACCCTGCCACGCGTCGAGCGCGAAGAGTCGCCTGAGCAGGCGCGCCGATATCCGAGCGAACCGCAGGAAAATATCCTCTATTTTATCGAGAAGAATGCGCCGCTGCTGGAACCGTGGCAGCGTGAGGTGCTGCGCATCGTGCGCAAAGTCAGCCAATATTTCTACCCGCAAAAACAGACCCAGGTAATGAACGAGGGGTGGGCGACCTTCTGGCACTACACCATCCTTAACCATCTTTACGACGAAGGCCGGGTGACCGAGCGGTTCATGCTGGAGTTTTTGCACAGCCACACCAACGTGGTTTATCAGCCGCCGTACAACAGCCCATACTATAACGGCATCAACCCCTACGCGCTGGGCTTCGCCATGTTCCAGGACATCAAGCGCATCTGCCAATCGCCGACCGAGGAAGATCGCTACTGGTTCCCGGACATCGCCGGTAAAGACTGGTTGGACACGTTGCACTTCGCCATGCGCGACTTTAAGGATGAGAGCTTTATCAGCCAGTTCCTGTCGCCCAAAGTGATGCGCGACTTCCGCTTGTTTACCGTGCTGGACGACGATCGCAACAACTACCTGGAAATTGCCGCGATCCATAACGAAGCGGGCTACCGGGCAATCCGCCAGGAGCTGTCGGCTCAATACAATCTGAGCAACCACGAGCCGAACATTCAGATCTGGAACGTAGACCTGCGCGGCGACCGTTCGCTGACGCTGCGCTACATCCCGCAGGAGCGCGCGCCGCTCGATAAGAGCCGCCGCGACGTGTTGAAGCACCTGCATCGCCTGTGGGGCTTCGACGTGATCCTCGAGCAGCAAAACGAAGACGGCAGCGTGGAATTGCTCGACCGCTGCCCGCCGCGGCCTACGCCGCTGTAACCGCCATAACGACAAAGGGCGCCAACACGGCGCCCTTATTATGTCATTCGCACGGCATCAGCGGCGCGCTTCGGTCAGATCGCTCGGCATGGTGCCCTGCATGCTCTGCCAAATCGCCCCGCTGTCTTTACCGTAGTTGCGCACGGTGTCCATCACCTGGTCGTACAGCTTCTCATGGCAAAGCGTAGACAGCTTGCTGTAGAAGGTCAGCGCCAGCTTGCGCGCTTCCGGGTTGGAGAAGTAGTAACGGCCCACGCGGGTGTACAGCCCTTTCAGGCCGTTGAAAATCAGGCCATAGATCGGGTTGCCGGAAGCGAACGCCAGACCACGGAAGATCTCATAGTCCAGGACATTGAAGGCATCCGCCTGATCTTCCACCTCGGCGGCTTTCGCCAGCACTTCCTGCGCCTGCTCAGGATGATTGCGCACCGCAGCGCGAATAAAGATCGACGCGATATTGGTACGCACGGACAGCAGGTTATCGATCAGCTGCGGGACGCTTTTGTGATCGAGACGAGCCACGGTCTCAAGGATATTGAGGCCGGACGTTTCCCAGAAATTGTTCACTTTGGTCGGTTTACCATGCTGTATGGTCAACCAGCCATCGCGGGCCAGACGTTGCAACACTTCACGTAACGTGGTGCGCGTGACGCCAATCAACTCCGAAAGCTCACGCTCCGCGGGCAAAATAGAGCCAGGGGGGAAGCGATTATTCCAAATACTCTCAATAATGTACTCTTCCGCGAAACCGGCAGGACTCTGCGCCTTTATGACCATGTGTTTGACGTTCCGTTGCGACGATAAAATCAGTAAAAGTAATCAGCTCATCATACCAGATCACACAGACATGACATAGCGTGAGCGAAAAACAATAAACGAAAGTGTGCATAAAGTGGCAAAAAACGCGCAAAAACACCGGCCCTGAGAAATTTGCCGCCGTAAAACAAGCTCCGGTTGCGCCCGCCCCCGCCGCGTTGTTAGGGTACGTGCTACGACTGATTTAAGGATGCATAAAGGACAATGGAAACAACCCTGCGCAGCGCCCTGCTCAAAAACTTCCTGGGGCAATCTCCCGACTGGTACAAACTGACCATTCTCATTTTCCTGGCGATCAACCCGCTGGTGTTCTTTTTCGCCAGCCCGTTTCTCGCGGGTTGGCTGTTGGTGATCGAGTTCATCTTTACCCTGGCGATGGCGTTGAAATGTTACCCGCTGCTGCCGGGCGGCCTGCTGGCGCTGGAGGCCGTGGCCATCGGCATGACCAGCCCGGCGCAGGTTTCGCAAGAAATCGAACACAATCTGGAAGTGCTGCTGCTGCTGGTCTTTATGGTGGCCGGCATCTACTTTATGAAGCAACTGCTGCTGTTCGTGTTCACCAAACTGCTGCTCAATATCCGCTCGAAAACGCTGCTGTCGCTGGCGTTCTGCCTGGCGGCCGCCTTCCTTTCCGCCTTCCTCGATGCGCTAACGGTCGTCGCGGTAGTGATCAGCGTCGCCACGGGGTTCTATTCCATCTATCACAATGTGACGTCGAACCGCTCCGACGGCGACATCGGCGATGACAGCGATTTCACCGGCGAAGAGCGCAAGCAGACGCTGGAGCAATTCCGCGCCTTTCTGCGCAGCCTGCTGATGCACGCCGGCGTCGGCACCGCGCTCGGCGGAGTCATGACCATGGTGGGCGAGCCACAGAACCTGATCATCGCCAAAAGCGCGGGCTGGGGCTTTATCGACTTCTTCCTGCGGATGGCGCCGGTCACTTTGCCGGTGCTGGCATGCGGCCTGCTGGTCTGCTGGCTGGTAGAGCGTTTTCGCCTGTTTGGCTACGGCACGCCACTGCCGGAAGCGGTGCGTGAGGTGCTGAAAGAGTATGATCGCAAGGCCACCGCAGGCCGCAGCAAGCAAGAAAGGCTCAAGCTGGTGATGCAGGCGCTGATCGGCGTTTGGCTGGTGCTGGCGCTGGCCTTCCACCTGGCGGAAGTTGGGCTGATCGGCCTGTCGGTCATCATTCTCGCCACATCGCTGTGCGGCGTGAACGACGAACACGCCATCGGCAAAGCGTTCCAAGAGGCGCTGCCGTTCACCGCCCTGCTGACGGTATTTTTCACCGTGGTGGCCGTGATCATTGAGCAACACCTGTTCAGCCCGGTGATCCAGTTTGTACTGCGCGCCGAGCCCGCTTCTCAGCTTTCGCTGTTCTACCTGTTCAACGGTCTGCTGTCGTCGGTTTCCGACAACGTATTCGTCGGCACGGTTTACATCAACGAAGCGCGCACCGCGCTGGAAACCGGCGCCATTGCGCTGAAACAGTTCGAACTGTTGGCGGTCGCCATCAATACCGGCACCAACCTGCCTTCGGTCGCGACCCCTAACGGCCAGGCGGCGTTCCTGTTCCTTTTGACGTCGGCCTTGGCGCCGCTGGTGCGTCTGTCGTATGGCCGCATGGTGTGGATGGCTCTGCCTTATACGATCGTATTGACCGTGGTCGGCCTGCTGTGCGTACAGTTCACGCTGGAGCCGGCGACCGAACTGTTGACACAGTGGCACTGGCTGACGCTGCCGCCTGTCGACGCCATCGGCCACTGATGCGGCGCCGGCAGGGTAAACCGACTATTTTTACGCTGAAACCGGCCCAGGTGGCTGGCAGCGAGGGGGAATTGGTTTACACTGCCGGTTCAATTGCTTACTGCATGGAAGAATCTAGATATGTTGCAATTCTTTAACCGCTGTTCACAAGGACGCGGCGCCTGGCTGCTGATGGCCCTGACAGCGTTGGTGTTGGAACTGGTCGCGCTCTATTTCCAGCACGTTATGCTGCTGCAGCCCTGCGTCATGTGCATTTACGAGCGTTGCGCGCTGTTCGGCATCCTCGGCGCCTCACTGGTGGGCGCCATCGCGCCGAAAACGCCGCTGCGCTATGTGGCGATCCTGCTGTGGATCTACAGCGCCTGGGAAGGCGTACAGCTGGCGTGGAAACACACCATGATCCAACTGCACCCCTCGCCGTTCAATACCTGCGATTTCTTCGTCAGCTTCCCGTCCTGGCTGCCGCTGGATAAATGGCTGCCTGCGGTGTTCCACGCTTCCGGTGACTGTTCCGTGCGTCAATGGCAGTTCCTGACGCTGGAAATGCCACAGTGGCTGGTGGGTATCTTCGGTGCCTATCTGCTGGTGGCGCTGATTGTGCTGATCGCGCAATTTGTCCGCCCACGCCGCCGCGATTTGTTCGGCCGCTGATAGGCCAACAAACAAAAAACGGCGCCTCAGGGCGCCGTTTTTTTAGGGTATTACTGTTGAATTCAGAGATAACCCCATTTCAGGTATGTGTAAGGAAGTAAACGAGCACGATCAGTGCCCCAGCTACGGCAAACAGACGGACCATTTTCATTGTTATGCTCTCGAACTTGCGGGAGAGCGGCCAAATTACCCAACTTATCGTTTAAAAAGAAGCATCCTGGCTCGATTAAGCGCGTAATTTACATAACATTAAACTTCTGCGTTGCCAGCGGGCCAACACATGCTGTGCAGGCACTTTCCTCACGGCCTGCGGGCATCAATAAATTACCGTTATTTATGAACGACTGCGTCTTTGTCACATTCAGAGCACAATATTTTGGTGAAGTTTGCCCATAAAATCCTTATAGTATCGGCAAAGTGAGTACTACCGATTTCCCTGGTGTTGTTGTGTGTCTTGCCCCTCATCTTTGCAGGGGCTTTTTTCCTTCTCCCCCAACCGTCAGTCCCCGCTGCCTTTAAATAAATCATTCAAATTTAACTCTGCGCGGTATCACTCATCGGCCATCGCTCGCGCACTAATGATTAAAATCGTTCGTGATTCTTTCCTTATGCTGAATGCAGTAGGCCAATGATATCAAGGACACGATTTATGCCGGATAGCACCTTTCCCCCCACGTCTCAGCGCCCGTTCCTGCGGCGCATGCTGCTCAAAGCAGGGAAAAAATTCCTGCGCTGGAACGGCGAATTTCAGACTCGCCATTCGCTCATCTCCACTACGCCGCGGATCGGTAATCATGAATTTAATTGGGTGACGGCGCTGGAAGCCCGTTGGCCTGCCATTCGCCAAGAGTTGGATCGGTTACTGGAGCACCCGGAGGACATCCCCGCGTTCCACCAAATATCACCGGATCAGAAACGCATCTCCAAAGGGGATAATTGGAAAACCTTCGGGCTATTTGTCTACGGGCAGCGCGTTGATGAGAACTGCGCCATTTGTCCGCACACCGCACAGGCGGTCAGCGAGATCCCCGGCATGCGCACCGCCATGTTTTCGATCCTTAAGCCGCACTATCACATCGTCCCCCACAAAGGCCCGACTCGTGCCGTGGTGCGCGCGCATTTGGGATTGATCGTGCCAAAGGATCGGGAAAAGCTCTGGATCCGCGTCGACGATCAGATCCTGCACTGGGATGAAGGCAAGGTCATTTTATTTGATGACTCTTATGAACACGAGGTGCGCAATGATACCGACGAACTGCGTGCGGTGCTGTTTCTCGATATCGACCGGCCGATGGACAAAGTGGGGACGGCGGTAAATAAACTGCTGTTCAGCCTGATTAAAGCCAGCCCTTACGTGAAGCAGCCGCTGAAAAATCTGGCCAACTGGCGCCGCCGCGACAAAAAGGAGTGAAGTGACGGCTTATGCCATAACCTCACGCCTGCCGGTTAGCGCAATTGCAGAGGGCGGTGTGTCCTGACACGCCGCCCTCTTGCATGAAAACGCGTCTTGCTGCGCAAGGGGGCCGGCGTTATCTGGCCCAGTCCGGCTTGTTGAGGATATGGTCCTGCCAGTCCACCACTTCGCTCTCGCGCACCGCGATATGCCGTACCGTGATGCGCTCACCGTGCATCGCCGCCTTGGAGCCGCTCAGCAACGGGTGCCAGGGGAACAGCGGCTTGCCCTCACCGATCAGGCGATAGGCGCAGGTCGGCGGCAACCAATCGAAGGTGGTGAGGTTTTCGCGCGTCAATTTGATGCAGTCCTCTTCCAGCTCGAAGCGCCGCTCGTAGTTACGGCATTGGCAGGATTTGATGTTGAGCTGGTTGCAGGCTACGTTGGTAAAATAAATCTCGTCGGTATCTTCGTCGATCAGCTTATTCAAACAGCATTGCCCGCACCCGTCGCACAGCGATTCCCACTCTTGTTCTGACATTTCCGCCAGCGTTTTCTGTTGCCAAAAAGCGAGTTGTGACATGTTAGCGTCCGGTTTCGGTAAATGGATAACTCACCTGCGCACAGGTTCGAGGGGGGACTATATAGACATTTTAGCCGCGAGATGCAAGTTTTGCCGCCGACGATGCCGGCGGCCAACAGCGATCAGATCACCCGGGTGCTGAGCGCTTTACCGTTCAGACTGATTTTCAGCATGTCGCCGGAAGCCATCGGGCCTACGCCCTGCGGCGTGCCGGTCAGGATGATGTCGCCGGCGCGCAGCGTGAAGAAACGGCTCATGTAGCTGATTAGCGGCAGGATCGGCGTGATCATGTCACGCGTATTGCCCTGCTGGCGCAGTTGATCGTTGACGGTCAACGACAGCTCGGCGTTTTGCGGATCGCCGAATTCCGCCACCGGGATAAATCCCGACATCGGGCAGGAACCGTCGAAGGCCTTGGCCTTTTCCCACGGCTGACCGGCTTTTTTAAAACCGGCTTGCAGATCGCGCAGCGTCAGATCAAGCGCCACGCCGTAACCGGCAATCGCACGCGCCACGCGATCTTCGTTGGCCTGCTTCAACGGCGTGCCGATCAGTACCGCCAGCTCTACCTCATGATGCACCGCACCGAACTCTTTAGGGATGGCCACCGGCTGGCGGATATCGCATAACGCCGTCTCCGGTTTGATAAACACCACCGGCTCGACGGACACCGCACTGCCCATTTCCTTGATGTGATCGGCGTAGTTGCTGCCGACGCAGACCACCTTGTTCACCGGGAAATCGAGCAGCGAACCCTGCCAGTCTCTGTGTTGATACATACCGCTTCTCCCAAACTGTAGAGGCTTGGCGCGCCAAGCCGATTATTGGTGTGCCGGATCAATGCCCGATCGCGTCTGCCATCATACCCACGGCGATAGCGAAATAGTAAGAGCGATTCCAGTGCATCAGGGTGCGGAAATTATCATAGACCAGGAAGGTCCGCCCCTGCAGATCATCCGGCGCGATGATCCAGCCGCGCTGCACGGCGTGCGGCAACGCGCGGCCATCCGCACGGCGCACGCCGCGTTTCTGCCAGTCGTTGACGCTGCGCGCCTGCGCGTCTTTCAGGCCCAGTTCGGCTCGATTGAAGCCGGCGGGCAGTTTGACCTCGCGCCCCCAACCGATGCCGGGCTGCCAGCCCTCTTTAGACAGGTAGCTGGCCGTGGACGCGAAAACGTCGTCAATGTTATTCCAGATATCGATGCGCCCGTCACCGTCGCCGTCCGCCGCATAGCGCAGGAAGGAGCTTGGCATAAACTGACATTGCCCCATCGCGCCGGCCCAGGACCCTTTCAGTGGCGTATCGCCAACGTGCCCCTGTTCGACTATCTGCAACGCCGCCAGCAGCTCCCGGCTGAAAAAG
This sequence comes from Serratia sp. CY37869, assembly GCF_052168895.1. Lineage (NCBI taxonomy): Bacteria > Pseudomonadati > Pseudomonadota > Gammaproteobacteria > Enterobacterales > Yersiniaceae > Serratia > Serratia sp. CY37869. The sequence goes on along the minus strand of NZ_JBJNLU010000001.1, from coordinate 1,193,197 downwards.
GCCTCGCGGCGCCCTTCGAACGCCAGCGTCGCCAGCGCGGACACCACGTCCTCCCGCCCCTGGATCTTGCCATAGGCGCTCTCCATGCCCCACAGCGCGATGATATAGCGCCCCGGCACCCGATAGCGTTCGCTGGCCCGCAGCCATTGCGCATGGCGCTGCCGGTACAGTTCACGCCCCTGCCGCACCTTGGCGGGCGACATCACCCGCCGCAGGTAATCATCCAAAGTGATCTTCTGCTCCGGCTGATTGCGGTCGGCCTTGATCACCCGATCGACGAAGTGGATTTGCGCAAAGGCGCGGTCAAGGGTGGCCTGACTGATGCCCTGTTCCCGCGCCCGGCGCTTCAGTTGCTCGACATACGCCGAGAACTGCGCCGGATCGCGCCCGCTGGTCGCCAGCGTCGTCTCCTGCGCCGCCTGCGGTGCGCCCGGCATCATCGCACCGCCCAGCGCCAGCCAAACGGCCAACGCGGTACTTCTCGCCGAACGTGTCATCATGCCTCCCCTGACCGTGGCGGCGGTCTCAGGCCTTGTCGCCCGCCAAATGCTGATTGAGCAGGTTTTCCACCGGCGGCGGGAACTGCAGGTAATAACCTTCGTCTTTCAGCGCCTGTTTCACCTTTTCGATATCCGCCGAGGCCAATTTCTTGCGTTCATCGAGTGAAAGCATCATGGCGAATTGCGGTACGCCGAAACTTTTCATCAGCGCTTCCGGCACACGAGAGAAATCGTCTTTTTTTTCGACATAAAGATAAGTTTGATCGCGTTTCGGGCTTCTATAGATCACACAAAGCATTTTTTTAACTCTATTTAATTGAGGGAGCGTCTTGCCTGGATATAACTCTGACTATAACATGCTTATAGTACATCGGAATATCGCACCCCGAGTGGTATTCCGGGGATTTAAAGTTGCTGAGACTGAGTCAGGATAGATGTCACAATCGCCAATTGAGCTAAAAGGCAGCAGTTTTACCCTATCGGTTGTTCATTTGCATAATTCGCAGCCCGAGGTAATACGCCAGGCGTTACAGGAAAAAGTTGAGCAAGCGCCCGCTTTTCTGAAAAACGCCCCTGTTGTTATCAACGTCGCAACGCTGGATGGCGATGCGAACTGGAAAGAACTTCAACAGGCTGTCGCGGCGGCAGGTCTGCGCGTTGTGGGTATCAGCGGTTGCAGAGATGAGCGTCAAAAGCGCGCGATAGCCCGTGCCGGGCTGCCGTTGCTGAGCGAAGGCAGAGGCCAGAAAATGGCGGCGCCGGAGCCTGCACCTGCGCCCGTGGTGGTGGACAACGCCCCCGCCAAAACGCGTATCATCAGCACCCCTGTCCGTTCCGGCCAACAGATTTACGCCCGCAACTGCGATCTTATCGTGACCAGCAGCGTCAGCGCCGGCGCCGAACTGATTGCCGACGGCAACATTCATGTCTACGGCATGATGCGCGGTCGCGCGCTGGCAGGCGCGTCAGGCGACACGCAATGTCAGATTTTTTGCACCCACCTGGCGGCTGAGCTAGTCTCTATCGCAGGGCAGTACTGGTTGAGCGACCAAATCCCGTCCGATTACGTCGGGCAGGCCGTACGACTCAGCCTGTTGGATAACGCTTTAACCATACAACCTTTAAATTAAGCCCTTTTGACAAGGAATCCATTTCATGGCACGCATTATTGTTGTTACATCGGGTAAAGGGGGCGTTGGCAAGACCACTTCGAGCGCGGCCATCGCTACCGGCCTGGCCCAGAAAGGCAAGAAAACCGTCGTGATCGATTTCGATATCGGCCTGCGTAATCTTGACCTGATCATGGGCTGCGAACGTCGGGTAGTTTATGATTTCGTGAACGTGATTCAGGGCGACGCCACGCTGAATCAGGCGTTGATCAAAGACAAACGCACTGAAAACCTCTATATCCTGCCGGCTTCGCAGACACGCGACAAAGACGCGTTAACCCGTGAAGGCGTTGAAAAAGTCCTCAACGATCTCGGCGAGATGGATTTTGACTTCGTGGTCTGCGACTCACCGGCCGGTATCGAAACCGGTGCGCTGATGGCGCTGTATTTCGCCGACGAAGCTATCATCACCACCAACCCGGAAGTCTCTTCGGTACGCGACTCCGACCGTATCCTGGGCATCCTTTCCTCCAAATCGCGCCGCGCCGAGAAAGGCGAATCGCCTATCAAGGAACACCTGCTGCTGACCCGTTACAACCCGGGCCGCGTCAGCCGTGGCGACATGCTGAGCATGGAAGACGTGCTGGAAATCCTACGCATTCCATTGGTGGGTGTGATCCCGGAAGACCAGTCCGTACTGCGTGCTTCCAACCAGGGTGAGCCTGTCATTCTGGATGCCGAGTCAGACGCCGGTAAGGCGTATGACGATACCGTTTGCCGCTTGTTGGGGGAAGAACGCCCATTCCGCTTCATTGAAGAAGAGAAGAAGGGTTTCCTGAAACGCCTTTTTGGGGGATAAACCATGGCCTTATTAGACTTCTTTCTGTCCCGCAAAAAACAGACAGCCAATATAGCCAAGGAACGGCTGCAGATTATCGTCGCAGAGCGTCGTCGCGGGGACAGTGAGCCCCCGTATCTGCCTGATTTGAAACGCGATATTCTGGCGGTTATTTGCAAATACATTCAGATCGATCCTGAAATGCTGCATGTGCAGTTCGAGCAGAAAGGGGACGATATTTCGGTACTTGAACTTAACGTGACATTACCGGAATCGGAAGAAGCAGCTAAATGATTGCGACGCATTAATTACCCCCTGTATATTTTATGCAGGGGGTAACTGTATGTGTATCCAGTTATTAAGCATTATCGGCAGCAAAAAATCGATTTTTCCCTTTGGGACAATTCCCAATTAACTTTGCCGCCACCTCGTTTAAAGTAAATTCTGGCCAGATTTACCTTCAACGCATTATTTCCTGCCTATATTCACCCGAGCAGAGTTTCCCTACCCTGCCCTGGTGATAACCAGCGATTAATAATCTTTCAGGATGTCCTGCAACGGCGCCATTAATAAATCGCCGCGCCAGCCGCTGATTAATTCAGGGCGACTCTCGCCGTCCTTCAGTTTCCAATGCCAGTTCAACAATTGGTTAATTTGGCGACGGGATGCCAGCAGCTCGCTGCTCAACCCGCTTTGCTCGCTGACGCTGGCGATAGCGGCCTTGATGTCCTTAAACACCTTCTTGTAGCCCGGCTGATCGATAAGGTTAGCCAACGGCGCCGGCAACTCGGACTCCTCCAGCGCTTCGGCTTCGGCCACCAGCGCCAACAGCGTTTTGCCGTGATAACGGATCTCCGGCCCGCTCAGGCCCAGCGAATCCAGTTCTCCCAGCGAAGACGGCATAAAGCGCGCCACCTGCCACAGGTTCTCCTCGCGAACCACGAAGTTCACCGCCAGATCGCGCTCGCGCGCCTGGCGCAACCGCCATTCCGCCAACTTCTGCAGGCACCCCAGCTGACGCGGGCGCAACTGCCAGGCATTGCTGATTTCGCGATAGGCCACTTCCGGCGCCAGCGCCTCGCTACGGCGTTGGCACAGCAGCAAGCACTCGTTATTGGCCGCAGCGGTCCAGCCGGCCTCTTCAGTCTCCTGCACCAGCTGTTTGGCCATCGGCAGCAGGTAGAACACGTCGGCGGCCGCATACACGCACTGTCTTTCAGTCAGCGGGCGCGCCAGCCAATCGGTGCGCGACTCGCTCTTGTCCAGTTCAACCTTCATGTACTCCGCCACCAGCGTCGCAAAGCCGCAGGAGAGCGGCCGACCGGTAAAGGCCGCCAGGATCTGAGTGTCGATCATCGGCGTCGGCAGCGTTTTAAAGGCGTTGAGAAACACTTCAAGATCTTCACTGCCGGCATGCAGAAACTTCACCACGGCGGTGTCGGCCAGCAGCTCGATAAACGGTTGCCAGTGCTTGATCGGCAGAGGATCGATAAGGGAGAGTTGTTCACCGTCGTAAAGCTGGATCAGGCCCAGCTGCGGATAGTAGGTACGCGTTCTGACAAACTCGGTGTCCAGCGCAACCTGGGCATGCTTTCTCGCCTGCTCGCAGACCTGCTGCAATCCGGCATCGGTAGTGATCAACTGATAATTCAAAACATCATTCTCTTGTAGGATTCAAACACAACAACGCCGGCATTCACCGGCGTTGTTGATAGGCTGACGCGAAAGCAAAACCTAGGCGGCATCGGCCGGCTTAGGCGCTTTTTGCTCATCGCGCAATTCTCGCCGCAAAATCTTGCCGACGTTCGACTTCGGCAGTTCATCGCGGAACTCAACAATTTTAGGCACTTTATACCCGGTCAGGTGGCGTCGGCAATGGGTCAACAGCTCTTCCTTGGTCAGCGAGGCGTCTTTCTTCACCACGCAGATCTTCACCGTTTCGCCGGAGGCCTCGCTGGGCACGCCGATTGCCGCACATTCCAGCACTTTCGGGTGCTGGCTGACCACATCTTCAATCTCGTTCGGATACACGTTGAAACCCGATACCAGGATCATGTCTTTCTTGCGGTCGACGATGCGCACAAATCCCTGATCGTCCACGGTCACCACATCACCGGTCGCCAGCCAGCCGTCTTTCAGCACTTCGTCGGTGGCATCCGGGCGCTGCCAATAGCCTAACATAACTTGCGGCCCTTTGACCCACAGTTCGCCCGGCTCGCCCGGCGGCACGTCATGGCCGTTGTCGTCCACCAACCGAATGTCCGTCGACGGCACCGGCAGACCGATGCTGCCGCTGTAGTGTTTAAGATCGTAAGGGTTGCCGGCCACCAGCGGCGCGCACTCCGTCAGGCCGTAACCTTCCAGCAGGTGTTTGCCGGTGGTTTTCTCCCACTTCTCGGCCACCGATTTTTGCACCGACATGCCGCCGCCGACCGAGAAACGCAGCGTAGAGAAATCGAGCTTGTGGAAGTCTTCGTTGTTCAGCAACGCATTGAACAGCGTATTCACTCCGCTCATGGCGGTGAACGGGTATTTGCCCAATTCTTTCACCAGGCCCGGAATGTCACGCGGGTTGGTGATCAGCAAATTGCGCCCGCCCAGATCGATAAACAGCAGGCAGTTCACCGTCAGCGCGAAAATGTGATACAGCGGCAGCGCCGTCACCACCAGCTCCTGCCCTTCACGGAACAGCGGCGAATAGGCGGCCTTAGCCTGCTCAAGGTTGGCCTGCATGTTGCGGTGCGTCAGCATCGCCCCCTTCGCCACCCCGGTGGTGCCGCCGGTGTATTGCAGGAAAGCCAGATCGGCATTAATGATGTCCGGTTTTACATATTGTAAACGGCGGCCGCGCTGCAGCGCGCTGCGGAAGGAAATGGCGTCCGGCAGGTTGTATTTCGGCACCAGACGCTTAACGTATTTGACCACGAAGTTGACCAACGTGCCCTTGGCGGCCGACAGCTGATCGCCCATGCGCGTCAGGATCACGTGTTTGACCTGGGTGTTGAACACCACTTTTTCCAGCGTATGGGCAAAGTTGGAGACGATGACGATGGCGCTGGCGCCGCTGTCGTTCAACTGGTGCTCCAGCTCGCGCGGGGTATACAGCGGGTTGACGTTGACCACCACCATGCCGGCACGCAGAATGCCGAACAGGGCAATGGGGTATTGCAACAGGTTAGGCATCATCAGCGCGACGCGGTCGCCCTTCTTCAGGCCCAGCTCATTTTGCAGGTAAGCCGCGAAAGCCCGGCTGCGTTCTTCCAGTTTGCGGAAGGTCATCACCTCGCCCATATTGATAAAGGCGGGCTGATCGGCATAGCGCTGCACGGCATGCTCAAACATTTCGATCAACGACGAATAGCGATCGGCATCAATCTCTGCGGGCACATCTGCCGGATACCGTTTTAACCAGACCTTATCCAAGGTATTACTCCTGAAATCATTACTAATTATCATCGCAGCCCTCAAACTCGCAGCCTAACCATAACAATATTTTAACTCAGCAGACCAGTTCGGGTTTTAAACATTACTCAGGTTGCGATGTACGTCACTAATTGTCGGATATTCCTTATCCCAAAAAACAAAAGGGCGGCCTGAGCCGCCCTGTCAAATTTGTTCACATCAAGCGTATGTTACTCGGTTACGATGGTTTGCACCTGTGCCGGGCCGGGGTTGTACCAGCCATAGCCGGCGCCCCAGCCGGGTCCCCACGGGCCACCGCGCCAGCCCCAAGGGCCCATCGGCGCAGGTGGCATCACCACCTGCTGTACCAGATGCCAGCGCTTGAAACCGGTCACGTTCATCGTTACGAAGCGATATGGCGTCATGCCGATCCGCCCCTCTTTCAGGCCGGTGATAGGGCCGACGACGGTCACCAGTTGGCCTTTGAAATCGACCGGTTCGAGGAAGCCGTTCACCGTGGCCAGCAAGCGGCCGTTCGACGGTTCACCCAGTATCGGCCGCGCACCGCTGTCGAGCGGCACCGCCGCGATCTCCAGCAGCGTGCGCCCTTGTTCGTTGGCGACGTTCACCACGGTGCCGCCAAAGCGGGCTTCCGCGCCGGTAAACAGGTTCGGTGCATTTTGTACCGAGGAAAGCTGAGTCACCGGCGAAGGGCTGGAGCCTTTGATCGCATCCGGTACGGTGACGCACCCGGTCAGAACCAGCGCGCCGCAGGCGACGGCCAGCAGCGACAGCTTTTTACTTGCAGTGCGGATTAACATGGTCGCAATCTCCTGAAATGCCTGTAACTTTGACCGCGTTTCAGCGCTCAAGTTGCAGGCCTTCATCGCCCGGCATCAACATCAGCACAATAACGCCGCGATTACTCGCGGCCCGGCAGTTTTTTCCAGGTCACTTCATTGCGCAGGTAGGTCGGCTCGGCGTTTTCCACCGCCACCGCCAGCCCCTGTTGCCAGGCGTGCAGCGCCAGCGGCAGCATGTCTTCCGCCTGCGGCAACAGCATCTGGCCGTCGCGCACGCTCAGCGTGGAACCGTTGACCAGATCGGGGTAGGTTTGCCAGCCGGTGCCGACGTGGGCCCATTCGCCCTGCAGGCGCTGTGCACGCTCGAGCGCCTGCGCCGGCGACAGCACCGCCTCGCCTTCGCTTTCCAACCAGCGGCCGTCGGCCTGACGCTCGAACTGCCCCCAGTAGACCTCGCCCATACGCGCATCGATCGCCGCCAGCACACGCTCCGCGCCGCTGACGCGCCAGGCGCCCTGCGCCATGGTTTGCAGCGTAGAAACGCCGATCATCGGCAGATCGGCACCCAGCGCCAGGCCCTGAGCGATGCCGATGCCGATGCGCACCCCGGTAAAACTGCCGGGGCCGCGGCCGAAGGCCAGCGCATCGAGCTGGTTGAGCGCCAGGCCGGATTCCGCCAGCACCTGCTGCACCATAGGTAAAATACGTTGCGTATGCTCGCGTGGGCACAGCTCAAACAGGGCGTGGATTTCGCCTTGATTCCAGACGGCGACGGAACAGGCTTCCGTCGCGGTATCGATCGCTAAAATTCGCGTGGACATGCCAACCTCTGGCGGGAATAAAACTGGGTTTTTCATACAGGGCGCGCATTGTAGCACAGCCCCGTAAGCCCTTCATCTTTCACGTGGCCGACGTATCAGCGGCCTGCAAGAAGGCGATCGCCTGCTTCAGATCGCGGGTACGCGGCGTAGGCGGCAGGCTATTGAGGAACACCTCGCCATAAGGGCGCATCACCAGACGGTTATCGCAGATCACCAGCACGCCGCGATCGTCGGTATCGCGGATCAAACGGCCCACCCCCTGTTTCAGGGTGATGACCGCATCCGGCAACTGCACGTCATTGAACGGATCGCCGCCGCGCAGGCGACAATCTTCAATGCGCGCCTTCAGCAGCGGATCGTCCGGTGAGGTAAACGGCAGCTTATCGATGATCACGCACGACAGCGCATCGCCACGCACGTCCACCCCTTCCCAGAAGCTGCTGGTCGCCACCAACAGCGCGTTACCGGCGGCGACGAACTGTGCCAACAGCTGCCCTTTGCTGGTTTCCCCTTGCAATAAGACCGGCAGCGTCATCGTGGCGCGGAACTCTTCCGCCAGCTCGCGCATCATCTGGTGCGATGTGCACAAGAAGAAGCAGCGGCCGTTGTTGGCTTCGATTAATGGGCGCAGCATGCGCGCCAGCTGGCGCGCCCCGCCGGGCTGATTCGGCGAAGGCAAAAAGCGCGGCACGCACAGCAACGCCTGTTTGGCATAGTCGAACGGGCTCGGCAACAGCAGCGTTTTGGCCTTGGTCAGCCCCAGCCGTTCGGTGAAGTGACCCAACTGATCGTTGACCGACAGCGTCGCCGAGGTAAAGATCCAGCTGCCCGGCTTCTCGTCCAGCATTTCGCGGAAACGATCGGCCACCGTCAGCGGCGTCAGCGCCAACACGAAGTGGCGCGAATTGCACTCATACCAATAGCTGTAGCCCGGTTCCGTCACCGCCTTGAGGCGTTTGAGACGCGCGCGGTACAGCGTGGCGCGCTCAAAGGCGGCATCCAGCAGCGCCGAACGCCCCAGCGACAGTTTCATGACGTCATAACACAGCTCCAGCGCGTCATCGAGCAGCAACAAAGCACGCTGCACGTTCGGTTCGCCGAGCACATCCCGCAGGTTGCCGCGAAAACCCGGCTCCCCCAGATTCAGACGGAAATCTTGCGTGCTCAGGCTGAGACGGTCGGCGCTTTTTTGCAGTTGGGCGGCATCGCGCACCTCGGTGCGGTAGGCGATGGTGATGTCCTTCGCCAGATCCAGCAGTTGGCGGCTGGTGAGCTGCTGGCCGAAATACTGGCTGGCGATGTCGGGAATTTGGTGCGCCTCATCGAAAATCATCACCTCGGCTTCCGGGATCAGCTCGGCGAAGCCGCCCTCTTTCACCACCATATCCGCCAGGAACAGGTGATGGTTCACCACCACCACATCCGCATCCATCGCGCGGCGGCGCGCTTTGACCACGAAGCAATCCTGATACAGCGGGCAGTCGCTGCCGAGACAGTTGTCATTGGTGCTGGTCACCAATGGCCAGACGAAGCTGTCTTCCGCCACTTCGCTGCAGGTGCTGATATCACCCTCTTTGGTCTGCGACGACCACTTGCGCAGTTGCACCAGATCGATCAACGTCTGCCCCGCCAGCTCCCCGCCGGCCATCGACTGTTGCTCAAGACGCTCCAGACACAGGTAGTTGGAGCGCCCCTTCAGCAGCGCCAGCTTGCCTTTGTACTTCAGCGCCTTGGCGACGGTGGGCAGATCGCGCGCATACAGCTGATCCTGCAGCGCTTTCGAACCGGTGGAGATGATCACTTTGCGATCGGCACGCAGCGCCGGCGCCAGATAAGCGAAGGTTTTGCCGGTGCCGGTGCCGGCTTCCACCACCAGTTCCTGCTTGAAATTGATCGCTTCGGTAACGGCTTGCGCCATCTGCCGCTGCGGCTCACGCGGTTTGAATCCCTTGATAGCCTGCGCCAATGCGCCGTCTGTTGCAAAATCGTCTGTCACGCTGTCTCTCTGCCGGTGTCATTCAGCGGTGATTATGCCAAGCCTGCCGCCCGGCTACCACCCACTTTATCGCCGCGCTTTTTCATCACCGGCTGTGCTACCCTTAGCGGGACTATGATATGGAGATAAGCAAATGAATATCGAAAGAATTGATCCCGATCAGCGCTGGTCCGAAGCCGTGGTGCACAACGAGACCGTTTACTACACCAGCGTGCCTGAGAATCTGGACGATGACGCGACCGCGCAGACCGCCAACGCCCTTGCCGCCATCGACGTGCTGCTGGAACGTGTAGGGTCGGACAAAAGCCGTATTCTGGATGCCACCATCTTCCTGGCCAATACCGCCGACTTCGCCGCGATGAACGCCGCCTGGGACGCCTGGGTTGTCGCCGGCAGCGCGCCGGTGCGCTGCACCGTGCAGGCTCAGCTGATGAATCCGAAGTACAAGGTGGAAATCAAAATCATCGCCGCGCTGTAAGCCTCGCGCAGACGAAAAAAAACCGCAGACGGCAACGCCTGCGGTTTTTTATTGCCCGCTATCAGGACAGTTTGAGGATCACCATCCCCGTCAACAGCAGCGCCAGGCCAATCCAGCCTTTGGCGTTCAACCGCTGGCCGAACATGATCCAGCCTGCGGCGATGGTGGCGGCGATACCGAAACCGCCCCACAACGCGTAAGCGATTGACAGATCGATGCCCTTTACCGCCTGCGCCAGGGCGCTGAACGCACCGAGTACCGACAGCAGCGACAGCAATCCCAGCCAAATTTTACGGAAACCGTCCGACATCTTCAGGAAGATGTTGGCGATGATTTCCAGCACGATGGCCAATCCCAGGAACCCAATGTGGTACAACTCAAACTGTTGCATGGTTGTCACCTCGCGGGCTGACCTGTTTTCGCTCTTTGCGGGTACCGGATTTCACCAGCATGATACCGGCGATCAGCGTAGCCAGACCCAGTACCTTCAGCGCCGAAATGGGCTCGTCGAACCACAGCACGCTGAACAGGGTAATGAACAGAATGCCGATACCTTCCCACAGCGCATAAGCTACGCCCAACGCCACGCGTTTTACCGCTACTGACAGCAACACATAAGACGCGGTGATCATCACGTACATCACGATATGCCCGATCATGCCGCCATTGACGCTGGCGTATTTCATCGACAAGGTGCCGATGATTTCGGTCATGATGGCCAAACCTAAAAAGATCCAATAAATCATAATTTTTCTCCCAAACGGCGAATAACGCGCGCCAAGGCATATTTATCCCGATTTATCTCGTCGAACGGCCGCAGTACGGCGCGCAAGACGCAGAGATCCCTGGGGATAAACTGACCCAAACGCAAAAAGAATGTTTGTCCGGCTGAACGGTAGAGCGAAGGCGTAAGCCCGCTACCAGCACCGGTTAAGGGAGAAAGACGCTATAGCTCGCTGCACCAGTGATGCTCACTGGCAAGGATCGCAGACAGGAAGAGTTGGCACGTAGAGGTTCTGAGGGTAGTTCCGTTAATAGTCATCATAATAGTTCTCTATTATCAGCCGCACACCGTGCGATTTGCCCAATATCCTCATAAAAGTAAAATTTTCAACTGAGATATTTTTACCACAGCCAAAATAAGAAAGCAAACTGCCGTTTTCATAAAAAATCAGAAAAAAATGGGTTAAAAATAAGAAAGTTAATCGCGATAAAAATTAAAAAAGGCCCAACGGAGCGTTGAGCCTTGCGAGATCCGCGGGTGAGCAAATAAGCGCCAACCCCAGGCCTGGCGCGGGTTACAACGCGGCGCCGCTGACGGCGCTGCGCGCCAGTTCAGTGATGTGCGCGTAGTCGCCGCTTTCGAGCGCATCGGCCGGCACCAGCCAGGAGCCGCCGATGCACAATACGCTTTTTAGCGCCAGATAATCGCGGTAATTGTTCGGCGTAATGCCGCCGGTCGGGCAAAAGCGCACCTGCGGGAACGGGCCACCGATCGCCTGCAGCGCCTTCACGCCGCCGTTGGCTTCCGCCGGGAAGAATTTGAATTCGCGCAGGCCGTAATCCATGCCCTGCATCAGTTCAGATACGGTGCTGATGCCCGGGATCAACGGGATTGACCCCGCCGTCGCCGCCTGCAGCAAAGCGTCGGTCAGCCCCGGGCTGATGGCGAACTGCGCCCCGGCCTCGGTCACCTCCCGCAGCTGCTGTGGATTGATCACCGTACCGGCGCCGATGATCGCCTCCGGCACCTCTTGGGCGATAGCGCGGATAGCCTCCAGCGCACAGGCGGTGCGCAGCGTCACCTCCAGTACCCGCACGCCGCCGGCAACCAACGCTTTCGCCAGCGGCACCGCCTGCTCCAGCGTGTTGATCACGATAACAGGCACCACCGGCCCCGCCGTCAGGATCTGTTCAGCGCTGGTTTTCCAGTTTTTCATCATTCTTTCTCCATTACTCGCGGTTAACAATGGCACGCCCCTGCCACAGGGCTCCGCGCAAACGCGCGAACGTCCGGCCGTACCGTAAGTGATGTGGCCCACGCGCAGATCGCAGGCAAAAAAAAGCCGGCAGACGGGCTGCCGGCATTGCGCATTACTCGAACTCGTTCCAGGAACGGCCGTCGCGGGTGATCATCGCCACCGAGGCCACCGGCCCCCAGGTGCCCGCCTGATAAGGCTTAGGCGCTTCGTTGTCGGCTTTCCACGCGTCCATGATGGAGTCGACCCACTTCCAGGCCTCTTCCACTTCGTCACGGCGCACGAACAGCGCCTGAATGCCCCGCATGGTCTCCAGCAGCAGGCGCTCGTAGGCGTCCGCCACGTGCTCCTGGTTGAAGGTTTCCGAGAAACTCAGATCCAGCTTGGTAGTCTGCAGGCGGTGCTTGTGATCCAGCCCCGGCACCTTGTTCAATACCTGAATTTCGATGCCTTCGTCCGGTTGCAAACGAATGGTCAGCTTGTTTTGCGGCAGCTGCTGATAAGAGTCGCTGAACAGGTTAAGCGGCGGATTCTTGAAGTACACCACCACTTCCGAGCATTTGGTCGGCAGACGTTTACCGGTACGCAGATAGAACGGCACCCCGGCCCATTGCCAGTTGTCGATGTCCACGCGGATGGAAACGAAGGTCTCGGTGCTGCTGCTCTTGTTCGCCCCTTCTTCTTCCAGATACCCCGGCACTTTCTTGCCCTGAACGAAACCGGCGGTGTACTGACCGCGCACGGTGGTTTCCCGTACATTGGTCTGATCGATGCGGCGCAGCGAACGCAGCACCTTCACCTTCTCGTCGCGGATGCGGTCGGTGGTCAGATCCGCCGGCGGCGACATGGCGATCATGGTCAGGATCTGCAGCAGGTGGTTCTGGATCATGTCGCGCATCTGGCCGGCCTGATCGAAGTAGCCCCAGCGCCCTTCGATGCCCACCTCTTCCGCCACGGTGATCTGCACCGAATCGATGGTGCGGTTGTCCCAGTTGGACGCGAACAGCGAGTTGGCGAAACGCAGCGCCAACAGGTTCAACACCGTCTCTTTGCCGAGGTAGTGGTCGATGCGGTAGACCTGGGACTCGTTGAAGAACTCCGCCACCTGATCGTTGATCACGCGGGAGGACGCCAGATCGGTGCCCAACGGTTTCTCCATCACCACGCGCGCCGGCTCATGGTTCAGCTTGGCTTCGCCCAACCCTTTGCAGATGGCGCCGAAGGTGCTTGGCGGCATGGCGAAGTAGTTGATGGTGGTGCGGTGCTTCTGGTCCAGCATTTTACCGAGTTTGGTAAAGTTCTTGCTGTCGTTGACGTCCAGATTGCAGAAGTCCAGGCGCGCGCTCAGCGTGGCCCAGAGTTCGTCATCCAGCTTTTCCTTCATGAAGGTGCCAAGCGCTTCCTTGACCACTTCGGTATAGGCTTTTTTATCCCACTCCGCGCGGCCGACGCCGATGATCCGCGTATCCGGGTGGATGTGTCCGGCTTTCTCTAACTGGTACAGGGAAGGCAGCAGCTTACGGCGCGCCAAATCACCTTTCGCGCCGAAAATAACCAGGTCACACGCCTGGGCTGTAGAGGTTACCGCCATGTTCATCTCCTCGTTGCAGGATATTTGTAATTTTCTTACATTACTAATGTACTCTGTTTGACTACGGCCAGCAAACCCGGCGCAGAAGCAGAAAAAAGACGTTAAGATCTCAGTGGTAGCGCCACTGCGCGCCGGCGCCCTCACAGGCGGGCAAAACTGTAATTTTTCGTCTTTTTTGACGCTCTGTTACCATTATGAAAGTTAGACACAGGTCATATTCTGGTGAAAAAAGCCTGCATACGCCCTGTCGAGACTGCCAACGGTTACCAGCACGTAGTATATTTTCACTAAACCGGCATTGATTTCTCCTTTGTTTGCAATCGACATACCCTATCGATTTCAGGTTACAGCCGCTCGTTTGGCGTCTGCTTGCACGGCGAACACGGGCGAAATTCGGCGCTGTTGCTTGAAAGCCACAGGGATAAAACCATGAGTGACTCTCGTTATATGAATACGCTGGACAAAATCCAGAGCCATCTGGAGCTCCTGAGCAAATCTGAAAGGAAAGTCGCCGAGGTGATCCTGGCCTCCCCGCAGACCGCCATTCACTCCAGCATCGCCACGCTGGCGCGCATGGCCGACGTCAGCGAACCCACCGTCAACCGTTTTTGCCGTCGCCTTGATACCAAAGGCTTTCCCGACTTCAAACTGCATCTCGCCCAAAGCCTGGCTAACGGCACGCCCTACGTGAACCGCAACGTCGAGGAAGATGACAGCGTCGATTCCTACACCAGCAAGATCTTCGAATCAGTGATGGCCAGCCTGGATACAGTAAAGGCAAATTTGGATATTGCCGCAATCAATCGTGCGGTTGACCTGCTCACCCAGGCAAAAAAGATCTCTTTCTTTGGCCTGGGCGCCTCCGCCGCCGTGGCCCACGACGCGATGAACAAATTTTTCCGCTTCAATATTCCGGTGGTCTACTTCGATGACATCGTCATGCAGCGCATGAGCTGCATGAACTCCGGCGAGGGCGACGTGGTGGTGTTGATCTCTCACACCGGCCGCACCAAGAACCTGGTGGAAATGGCCCACCTGGCGCGAGAAAACGACGCCACGGTACTGGCTATCACCTCGCGCGACACCCCGCTCGCCCAGGCGGCGACCCTCGCGTTGCTGCTCGACGTGCCTGAAGACACCGACGTTTACATGCCGATGGTGTCGCGGATCGCGCAATTAACGCTCATTGACGTGCTCGCCACCGGATTTACCTTGCGCAGAGGGGCTAAATTCAGAGATAACTTGAAGCGGGTCAAAGAAGCGCTCAAAGAATCGCGCTTTGATAAAGGCGTAGTCATTCCCAACAGTTTTGACTCGTAACCCGACGAAGAAAAAAGTCGCCGTTCAACAGACATTTGAATGGCGACATCAGAGGCTGTACCCTGTTAATACGCTCATGCGGGTAACCCGGGTGAAATATCAGTGTTGTAAAATTACATTTCACGCCTGGTTTCGTTATCCGACGTTATCGCAACACCAATATTTGCTTCACCAGTCAACGGAGTAATACATGTCCAGACGGCTCAGAAGAACCAAAATCGTTACCACCCTGGGTCCGGCTACAGACCGCGACAATAATCTGGAAAAGATCATTGCCGCCGGCGCCAACGTAGTTCGGCTTAACTTCTCCCACGGCAGCCCGGAAGATCACCAGGCTCGCGCAGACAAAGTTCGCGAAATCGCTGCCAAACTGGGACGTCACGTCGCTATCCTTGGCGATCTGCAAGGGCCGAAAATCCGCGTTTCCACCTTCAAGGAAGGCAAAATCTTCCTCAACGTGGGCGATAAATTCCTGCTGGACGCCAACCTGTCAAAAGGCGAAGGCGATAAAGAAAAAGTCGGTATCGACTATAAAGGCCTGCCTGCCGACGTCGTGCCGGGCGACGTCTTGCTGCTCGACGACGGCCGCGTTCAGCTGAAAGTGCTCGAAGTTCAGGGCATGAAAGTATTTACCGAAGTCACCGTTGGCGGCCCGTTGTCCAATAACAAGGGCATCAACAAACTCGGCGGCGGCCTGTCGGCCGAAGCGCTGACCGAAAAAGACAAGGCGGACATCGTCACCGCCGCCAAGATCGGCGTCGACTACCTGGCGGTCTCCTTCCCGCGCACCGGTGAAGATCTGAACTATGCTCGCCGCCTGGCGCGCGACGCAGGCTGCAACGCCAAGATCGTGTCCAAGGTCGAGCGCGCCGAAGCGGTCTGCAGCGACGAAGCGATGGACGACATCATTCTGGCCTCCGACGTGGTGATGGTCGCCCGTGGCGATCTGGGCGTCGAAATCGGCGATCCGGAGCTGGTCGGGATCCAGAAGAAACTGATCCGCCGCGCCCGTACTCTGAACCGCGCGGTGATCACCGCGACTCAGATGATGGAGTCGATGATCACCAACCCGATGCCGACCCGCGCCGAAGTCATGGACGTGGCCAACGCCGTGCTGGACGGCACCGACGCCGTCATGCTGTCGGCGGAAACCGCTGCCGGCCAATACCCGGCGGAAACCGTGGCGGCGATGGCGCGCGTTTGTCTGGGCGCCGAGAAGATCCCGAGCATCAACGTTTCCAAACACCGTCTGGACGTGCAGTTCGACAATATCGAAGAGGCGATCGCCATGTCTTCGATGTATGCGGCCAACCACCTGAAAGGCGTCACCGCGCTGATCGCCATGACCGAGTCCGGCCGCACCGCGCTGATGATGTCACGCATCAGCTCCGGCCTGCCGATCTTCGCCATGTCGCGGCATGAGCACACGCTTAACCTGACCGCGCTGTATCGCGGCGTGACGCCGGTGTATTTCGACAGCCACAAAGACGGCGTCATCGCCGCCAACGAAGCCGTCAATCGCCTGCGCGACAAAGGCTTCCTGGTCTCCGGCGATCTGGTGATCGTCACCCAGGGCGACGTGATGGAAACCGTCGGCACCACCAATACCAGCCGTATCCTGCGCGTCGAGTAATTCACGCCGCAGACGAAATGCCGGCCGGCTCACCTAGGCCGGCATTTTTTTTGCTCTGACACTGCCATTACGACGGAGAACGCCATGCTCCACCAGCACAATCCCGCCTCGACCTATGATGAGCTCGAGCTCGATGGACGCGGCCTGACGCAGCTCGACGAATCGCTGTTTGCTGGCCACGCGCTGCGCAAGGTCAGCCTGTACAACAATCAGCTGACGGCCTTCCCTACTCCCCTATTCCGGCACCAGAATCTGCGGGTGCTGAACATCTCTTGCAATCAGCTCGACCGTCTGCCGCCGGAGATTGGTCAGTTGCAACAGCTCGAGATGTTCGATTTTGGTCACAACCGCGCGAGCGAACTGCCTGTAACATTGGGGCAGCTGCACCGGCTGAAATACCTCTACCTGAGCGATAACGGCTTTAGCGACCTGCCGCGTGCGCTGGCGCAACTGCAGCAGTTGGTTTACCTCAACGCGACCGATAACCAGCTGACCGCCTTGCCGCAGGCAATACCGAGGCTGGCGGCGTTGCAGGAGCTGCGTTTATACAACAATCGCATCCGCAGCCTGCCCGGCGAAATCGGGCAACTGCGCGCGCTGCGCGAGTTGCATATCATGAAAAATGCCCTGACCACGCTGCCGGCGGAAATGGCTCTGCTCGGCGAGCTTGAAATACTCGATGCGGCCAACAATGCCATCACCGAACTGCCGGCAGCCTTCTGCCGCCTGCCGCGATTGAGCGAGCTGAACCTGCGTTTTAATCAGTTGACGCGCCTGCCGGAAAATATCGGTGAGCTCACGGCGCTGAGAAGTCTGGATCTGCGCGCCAACCGCCTGAGCGATCTGCCGGAAAGCCTCGGTGAACTGAGCCGGCTGCGCAAGCTGGATCTACGCTGGAATGATTTCACCCACACGCCCAACGTCATTGAGATCCTGCGGGCGCGCGGCTGTATGGTGCACATCTGAAGTGACGCCGGCCAGGGTGCGGCCCGACCGGCGTTAGCGGTAGATAGGATTAACGATACAGATCGTCGCGCGAGTAGGGTTCAATCTCCCCTTCCTTGCGCGTCTTCAACAGTTTGAGGATCCAGGTGTACTGCTCCGGGTTCGGGCCCACCAGATTCTCCACCTCTTCGTTCATGCGGCGGGCAATGCGCGGATCGTCCGCTTCGGCCAGATCGTCCATCGGCTCGCGAATATAAATATCCAGCATGCTGGTTTTGCCGTCGTACACCGGGAACAACGGCACGATCGCCGCACGACACACTTTCATCAACCGCCCAACCGCCGGCAACGTCGCCTTATAGGTGGCGAAGAAGTCGACAAACTCACTGTGCTCAGCACCGTGATCCTGATCGGGCAGATAGTAACCCCAATATCCCTGGCGAACCGAACTGATAAACGGTTTGATGCCGTCATTGCGCGCGTGCATGCGGCCGCCGAATTTACGACGCACGGCATTCCACAGGTAGTCGATCAGCTGATTGCGCTGATTGTGGAACATCGCCGCCATCGGTTGACCGCGCGCGGCCATCAACATCGCCGGCACATCCACCGCCCAGCCATGTGGCACCAGGAAAATCACGTTGCGCCCTTCCGCGCGGATCTTGTCCAACACCTCTTCACCGTGCCAACGCACGCGCTTGAGCACTTTTTCCGGTTTGGTGCAGGCCAGTTCCGCCATCAGCACCATCGACTGCGGCGCACAGGCGAACATCTGGTCGATAATGTGCTCACGCTCGCTTTCCGGCAGTTCCGGCAAGCAATACAGCAGGTTGATGCGGGCACGACGACGCGCCCCTTTCGCCAGCTTGCCGGCCAGTGTGCCGATCGCCCCCAGCATCGGATCGCGCAGGCGCGCAGGCACCAGAGAAACGCCGGCCATCAGGCCGGTTCCCAGCCACACGCCCCAGTAGCGCGGGTATAAAAAGGCTTTTTGAAACTGCGGGATGAACTCTACGTTCGATTTCTTCTCGTTTTGCATGCACATGCTCTTCGCTTAGCAATTCGGCTAATCATAATTGCCATCACCAATTTTGCAATTAACAACCGCGAACCGCCCAGATAAAACAGCATCGGCCCGCAATCAGGCCGATGAAATTAACGGCGCCGGAGCGCCGGAAAAAGGGGACGTTAATCCAGTTGCAGCTGAGGAACCACTTCCTTCACCTGCGCCAGATAATCGCTGCGGTCTTTGCCGCTCAGGCCTTCGGAACGCGGCAGTTTGGCCGTCAGCGGGTTCACCGCCTGTTGACCGGTCCACAGTTCAAAGTGCAGGTGCGGCCCGGTGGAGCGGCCGGTGTTGCCGGAGAGCGCTATGCGATCGCCACGCTTCACCTTCTGGCCCGGTTTCACCAGCAGCTTTTTCAGGTGCATGTAGCGCGTGGTGTATTGGCGGCCGTGGCGGATCGCCACATAGTTGCCCGCTGCGCCGCTGCGCTTGGCGATCACCACCTCGCCGTCGCCGACCGCCAGCACCGGCGTGCCGACCGGCATGGCGAAATCGACGCCCTTGTGCGGCGCCACGCGGCCGGTCACCGGGTTCACCCGGCGCGGGTTGAAGTTGGAGGAGATGCGGAACTGTTTCATGGTTGGGAAACGCATGAAGCCGCGCGCCAGGCCAGAGCCCTGACGATCGTAGAACTTGCCGTCCTCGGCGCGGATCGCATAGTAATCTTTGCCGCCCGTGCGCAGACGCACGCCCAACAGTTGGCTTTGCGATTTCTTGCCGTCGAAATGTTCGCGCGACATCAGCACGGAGAACTGGTCGCCCTTGCGCAGTTTGCGGAAATCGAGCTGCCATTGCAGCGCCTTGATCACCGCATTAATTTCGTTACGGCTCAACCCGGCGTCGCCGGCGCTGCTGACGAAGCTGCCGTTAACGCGGCCGCTGATCACATTGTTGCGCCATTCGCCCTGCTGCGCCTCTTTCGACTCTTTGAAGCTGTTGCCGACGCGATCGTAGGTGCGGGTTTCGCGACGAGAAACCTCCCAGGTCAACTGCTGCAGATCGCCCGCTTCGTTCACGGTCCACGACAGCTGTTGGCCGATCTTCAGGTTGCGCAGATCGCGGTTTTGCGAAGCCAGCAGCGTGACATCCGACATATCGATGCCGTACTGCGTCAGAATGCTGCCGAGGGTATCGCCGGTGGAAACCACATATTCATGCACGCCATCATCGCCGGCATCCTTCTGGTCCAGCTCATCCTGCGGGATTTCATCATCGGGGGTGGGTTGGTCGGCATCTATCGGTTCACTGGCTTCGGGGAGCAATGACCGCAACTGGCTGGATTCTAACTCGACGCTCTTGGCGATGGGATTGTGTTCTGGGTGGTAAACAAAAGGCCGCCAAACAGCGACGGCCAATGTGACGACTGTCAGCGACCCCAGCATGACGCGGTGGGGCCGTGGCAGGTTGTTATACGCCAGAGCGATAGTTCGGACTATCTGCTGCACTCGATATTATCCTCATAAGCTTACTTCAGGCAGCTCACGTACTGGCTTGACAACTGTGTCAGGAATTTCCCGTAGCTGTCCTTCCCCAGCGCGATGCCGATGCCCAGCGGGTCCAGCGTTCCGGAACGCACAGTGGTACCCTTGGCGACGGCATTGATTACGGCCGGCCTGAATTGTGGCTCAGCAAAAACGCATACCGCTTTCTGCTCAACCAACTGTGTTCGAATTTGGTGTAGGCGCTGTGCTCCAGGCTGAATTTCGGGATTGACGGTGAAATGGCCCAGCGGACTCAAACCGTAGTGTTTCTCAAAGTAGCCGTAAGCATCATGAAAAACAAAATAACCCTTACCTTGCACAGGCGTAAGCATGTTACCAACATTTTTGTCAGTTTGCGTCAGCAGATTCTCGAACTGGCGCAGGTTTGCGTCTAATTTGTCCTTATTTTGCGGCATAAGTTCCAACAATCTGTCGTGAATCGCGATCGCGGTCACTTTTGCCACCTCCGGCGACAGCCAAACGTGCATATTGTACTCGCCGTGATGATGCCCATGATCGTCATCAGCATGGTTATGCGCCTCGCCTGCATGATCATGATCGTCGTCATCTTCGCCTTTCATCAGCAGCGGCTTCACCGCGGGCAGTTCGCTGATGGCGAGTTTGCGGGTTGCCGAGATAGGCACCAGCGCCTTGGTCAGGAACGCTTCCATATCCGGTCCGACCCACAGCACCAGGTCGGCAGAACGCAAACGCTGAATATCGGAAGGCCGCAGCGCGAAGTCGTGCGGCGAAGCGCCATCCGGCAGCAGCACCTCGGTCGGCGTCACGCCGTCGGCGATAGCCGAAGCGATAAAGCCCAGCGGACGAATCGTCGTCACCACCGCCGCGGAAGCGCTGCTCAGCGGGCCGGCCATCACGAGTGCGCTGGCCAGCAGCGTGCGCTGCAGCCATTTATTTTTCTGTGCCATCATCAGTAATCCCATCGTTTTCATCAACAAGGCGTGATATTATAACATTCGCTTCGTTCTGCAACCTGTAATCTCGAGATGTCTACACTGATAACGCTAAAAAATATCTCCGTCGCCTTCGGCAGCCGCAAGGTGCTGTCGAATATTTCCCTCAGCCTGCAGCCCGGCCGTATTCTCACCCTGCTGGGCCCGAACGGCGCGGGTAAATCCACGCTGGTGCGCGTAGTGCTGGGATTGGTAAAACCGACCGCCGGCACGCTGGAGCGTGAGCCCGATCTGCGCATCGGCTACGTGCCGCAAAAGCTGCACCTCGACGCTACCCTGCCATTGACCGTCAGCCGCTTTATGCGCCTGAAGCCGGGCGTAAAGAAAGCCGACATTCTGCCGGCGCTCAAACGCGTGCACGCCGCCCACCTGCTCGACCAGCCCATGCAAAAGCTCTCCGGCGGCGAAAACCAGCGCGTGCTGCTGGCGCGAGCGCTGCTGAATAAACCGCAGCTGCTGGTGCTGGACGAACCCACGCAAGGGGTGGACGTCAATGGCCAACTGGCGCTGTACGATCTGATCGATCAGCTGCGCAAGGAGCTGGGGTGCGCCGTGCTGATGGTCTCGCACGATCTGCATCTGGTGATGGCGAAAACCGACGAGGTGTTGTGCCTCAATCAGCACATCTGCTGCTCCGGCGCGCCGGAGGTGGTGTCGATGCATCCCGAATTCATCGCCATGTTCGGCAACCGCGGCGCAGAGCAGCTGGCGGTGTATCGCCACCATCACAACCACCGTCACGACCTGCAGGGAAGAATTGTCTTGAAGAAAACCGGGAGCCGCGAAGCATGATCGAATTGTTACTTCCCGGCTGGCTGGCCGGGGTGTTGTTGGCCGGCGCCGCCGGGCCGCTGGGCTCCTTTGTGGTCTGGCGCCGCATGTCCTACTTCGGCGATACCCTGGCGCACGCCTCGCTGCTCGGCGTCGCCTTCGGTCTGCTGCTGGACATCAATCCTTTCTATGCGGTGATCGCCATTACGCTGCTGCTGGCCCTGGCCCTGGTGTGGCTGGAGCGCCGCCCGCAGCTCTCGGTGGATACGCTGCTCGGCATTCTGGCCCACAGCGCGCTGTCGCTGGGGCTGGTGGTGGTGGCGCTGATGTCCAACGTGCGGGTCGACCTGATGGCCTATCTGTTCGGCGATCTGCTGTCGGTCACGCTGAGCGACATCGTGATGATCGCCGGCGGCGTCGCCGTGGTGCTATTGGTGTTGTGGTGGCAATGGCGCGATCTGCTGTCGATGACCATCAGCCCTGAGCTGGCGCACGTCGACGGCGTCAATCTGGCGCGGGCGCGCACCGTGCTGATGCTGGTCACCGCCTTGACCATCGGTCTGGCGATGAAATTCGTCGGCGCGCTGATCATCACCTCGCTGCTGATCATCCCGGCGGCCACCGCTCGCCGCTTCGCGCGCACGCCGGAGCAGATGGCGGGCATCGCGGTGCTGCTCGGGATGGTGGCGGTTACCGGTGGCCTGACCTTCTCGGCGTTTTACGATACGCCTGCCGGCCCTTCGGTGGTGCTCTGCGCCGCCGTGCTGTTCACACTGAGCCTGTTTAAAAAACAGCAGGCTTGATTAAAGCCGGGATATGACGAGGGCCGCATCTGCGGCCCTTTCTTATTGGCGGATTAAAAACTTACGCTTCGCGTTCGAGGCCGAAATGCCGGTAGGCGTGCTGCGTCGCCAGACGGCCGCGCGGCGTGCGCTGGATAAAGCCCTGCTGGATCAGGAACGGTTCGATCACGTCTTCGATGGTCTCACGCTCCTCGCCGATCGCCGCCGCCAGGTTATCCAACCCGACCGGGCCGCCGGTAAACTTGTCGATAATCGCCAACAGCAGTTTGCGATCCATATAGTCGAAGCCTTCGGCATCGACGTTGAGCATATCGAGCGCCTGCGCCGCCACCGCGCCGCTGATCACACCGTTGGCACGTACTTCGGCGAAGTCGCGCACCCGGCGCAACAGACGGTTGGCGATACGCGGCGTGCCGCGCGCGCGGCGGGCCACTTCATGGGCGCCCTCGTCGGACAGCTCCAGCCCCAGACAGCCGGCGCTGCGCGAGACGATGTGCTGCAGATCGGCTACCTGATAAAACTCCAGCCGCTGGACAATGCCGAAGCGATCGCGCAGCGGTGAAGTCAGCGAACCGGCGCGGGTGGTTGCGCCCACCAAGGTAAACGGCGGCAGATCGAGCTTAATCGAGCGCGCCGCCGGCCCTTCGCCGATCATGATATCCAGCTGATAGTCTTCCATCGCCGGATACAGCACCTCTTCCACCACCGGTGACAGACGGTGAATTTCGTCGATGAACAACACGTCATGCGGTTCAAGATTGGTCAGCATCGCCGCCAGATCGCCCGCCTTCTCCAGCACCGGGCCGGAGGTGGTACGCAAATTCACGCCCATTTCGTTGGCCACGATGTTGGCCAGGGTGGTTTTCCCCAGCCCCGGCGGACCGAAGATCAGCAGGTGGTCGAGCGCGTCGCCGCGCTGCTTGGCCGCCTGGATGAAAATCTCCATCTGCTCGCGCACGTGCGGCTGGCCCACGTATTCGGTCAACAGCTTGGGACGAATGGCACGATCGAGGACTTCTTCCTCGTTGAGCGGTTCGGCGGAGATCAGGCGATCGGCTTCAATCATTATCTACCTCTTAGCGGCCTTACAAAGCAGCGCGCAACGCGTCGCGGATCAGGGTCTCGCAGTCGGCACCCGGTTTGGCAATTTTGCTGACCATGCGGCTGGCTTCCTGCGGCTTATAGCCCAGCGCCACCAATGCCGAGACCGCTTCGGCCTCCGCATCCGCCTCAGGCGCTTTCTCAGCGGCGGACGGCAAGCTGATCTCGCTGCTGTTGAACAGATCGCCGTTGAGCCCTTTGAAGCGGTCTTTCATCTCTACCACCAGGCGTTCGGCGGTTTTCTTGCCCACGCCCGGCAGCTTGACCAGCGCGGTGATCTCTTCACGCTCCACCGCGCTGACGAACTGCTGCGCGGACATGCCGGACAGGATCGCGAGCGCCAGTTTCGGCCCGACGCCGTTGACCTTGATCAGCTCGCGGAACAGCGCGCGTTCTTGCTTATCGTTGAAACCATACAGCAGTTGCGCGTCTTCGCGCACCACGAAGTGGGTAAACACGATGGCCTCTTGCCCCAGTTCCGGCAGCTCGTAAAAGCAGGTCATCGGCATGTGCACTTCATAGCCCACGCCGTTCGCCTCCAATAACACCAGCGGCGGCTGCTTTTCCAGAATATTTCCTCTGAGACGACCTATCATTTACCCTCCTGCAGAATGACCGGGCATGGCGCCCTGCCATGCCGTTGCTGGTAAAGCTTATAACATAAAAAAGGCTGGATGAATATCCAGCCTGAGCAATCATCGCTTCGCGTCAGCGCAAACGCCCGCGCGCCAGGTTAAGCCGCCCTTCGCTCATCCGCAGCACGTTCTGGCTGAGGTGGCAGTGGGTGATGGCGATGGCCAGGGCATCGGCGGCGTCCGCCTGCGGGTTGGCCGAGAGTTTGAGCAGCGAGCGCACCATGTGCTGCACCTGCGCCTTTTCGGCTGCGCCGGTGCCGACCACGGTTTGTTTGACCTGCCGCGCCGCATACTCGAACACTTCCAGATTCTGATTCACCGCCGCGACGATCGCGACGCCGCGCGCCTGGCCGAGCTTGAGCGCCGAATCCGGGTTCTTGGCCATAAACACCTGTTCGATGGCGAAGAAGTCGGGCTGAAACTGGGTGATGATCTCGCTGACGCCGGCGTAAATCAGCTTCAGCCGCGTCGGCATGTCGTCCACCACCGTGCGGATGCAGCCGCTGGCGATATAGCTCAACTGGCGCCCCTGCTGGCGGATAAGGCCATAGCCGGTGACGCGTGAGCCGGGATCGATACCGAGTATGATCGCCATATCTACATCCACCTTGCATGCACGGCGCCGCCTGATGGCGGCGCCCGTTTTACCGGATTACAGCGTCGCCGCCACTTCGTCGGAGATCTCACCGTTATGGTAAACTTCCTGCACGTCGTCGCAGTCTTCCAGCATATCGATCAGGCGCAGCAGCTTAGGCGCCGTTTCCGCGTCCATGTCGGCCTTGGTCGATGGGATCATCGACACTTCCGCCGCTTCGGCTTCGAAGCCCGCCGCGGTCAGCGCGTCTTTCACCGCGCCCAGGCTTTCCCAGGCGGTGAACACGTCGATGGCGCCATCGTCATAGGTCACGATGTCTTCCGCACCGGCTTCCAGCGCCGCTTCCATCACGCTGTCTTCATCCAGGCCCGGTGCGTAAGTGATTACGCCCTTCTTGGTGAACAGGTAGGCAACGGAACCGTCGGTACCCAGGTTGCCGCCGCATTTGGTGAAGGCGTGACGCACTTCCGCCACGGTGCGGTTACGGTTGTCGCTCAGGCATTCGATCATGACGGCGGTGCCGCCAGGGCCGTAGCCTTCGTAGATGATGGTTTCCATGTTGGTATCATCATCGCCGCCCACGCCACGCGCGATCGCCCGGTTCATGGTGTCGCGCGTCATGTTGTTCGACAGCGCCTTGTCCATCGCCGCGCGCAGACGCGGGTTGGAATCCGGATCGCCGCCGCCCAGCTTCGCGGCAGTGACCAGCTCACGAATAATCTTGGTGAAAATTTTACCGCGCTTGGCGTCCTGCGCCGCTTTACGGTGCTTTGTGTTGGCCCACTTACTATGACCTGCCATAAAAAATCTCCGAAAAAAACTACTGGACTGAATTGATCACGAACTCTTCAATCGCCTGCTGATTGCTCCACGACTTGGTCAACTTCACGGCCTCGGCCGCCTCAAGCCATTGGTAAGCGTGATGCTCGGTAATCACCGGATCGCGCTCCTCGGGCAACGCCAGACAGAACCAGTGCTCTTTATTGCGCGTGGTTCCCGGCGCATAGCGATGTCGCAAATGGACAAAGAGTTCAAACTCCACGCAGCGTTGGCAATCGAACAACGGCAGGTGCTCTGCTTCGATATCGATGCCGACTTCTTCCATGACTTCACGCCGCGCGGCATGCGGCGGCGACTCATCCTGCTCCAGACTGCCGGTGACCGACTGCCAGAACTCGGTATCGTCGCGCCGCTGTAACATCAGCACCCGACCACTGGATTTCGCGTAAATCACTACCAGGATAGATTCAGGGCGCTTATAACTCATCACTCGCTCTCTTGTTCCGCACCGGCTTTCTTTACCACGCTGATCGCCAGCTCCTGTAGCGACGCCGGGTTGGCGAGGCTCGGGGCGTCGGTCATCAGACAGGCCGCCGCGGTGGTTTTCGGGAAGGCGATCACGTCGCGGATATTGTCGGTGCCGGTCAGCAGCATCACCAGACGGTCCAGGCCGAAGGCCAGGCCGGCGTGCGGCGGCGTGCCGTACTTCAGCGCGTCCAGCAGGAAGCCGAACTTCTCGCGCTGTTCGTGTTCGTCGATGCCCAGAATGCTGAATACCGTCTGCTGCATTTCGCTGCGGTGAATACGCACCGAACCGCCGCCCACTTCGTAACCGTTGATGACCATGTCATAAGCGTTGGCGATAGCGTTGACCGGCGCTGCGGCCAGCTCTTCCGGGCTCATGTCGCGCGGCGAGGTGAACGGGTGGTGCATCGCCGCCAGGCCGCCCTCTTCGTCTTCTTCGAACATCGGGAAGTCGACCACCCACAGCGGCGCCCAGCTGTCGAGTTGGGTCAGCCCCAGATCGCGCCCCAGCTTCAGGCGCAGCGCGCCCATCGCATCGGTGACAATCTTGAAGCTGTCTGCGCCGAAGAACAGGATGTCACCGGTCTGCGCGTCGGTACGCGCCAGGACAGCTTCCAGCACTTCCGCGCTGAGGAATTTGGCGATCGGGCTCTGCACGCCTTCCATGCCGGCGGCGCGGTCGTTGACCTTCAGCCAGGCCAGGCCTTTCGCGCCGTAGATGTTGACGAAAGCGCCGTACTCGTCGATCTGCTTGCGGGTCAGCTGTGCGCCGCCCGGTACGCGGATCGCCGCCACGCGGCCTTTGGCGTCGTTGGCCGGGCCGGAGAACACTTTGAACTCGACGTCCTTGACCAGGTCGGCCACGTCCACCAGCTCCAGCGGGTTACGCAGGTCCGGCTTATCGGAACCAAAGCGACGCATCGCTTCGGCGAAGGTCATGACCGGGAAATCGCCCAGATCCACACCCTTCACGTCCAGCCACAGTTCACGCGCCAGTTTCTCCATCACTTCACGCACCTGGTCGGCGGTCATGAAGGAGGTTTCGACGTCGATCTGGGTAAATTCAGGCTGACGGTCCGCACGCAGGTCTTCGTCACGGAAGCATTTGACGATCTGATAGTAACGATCGAAGCCGGACATCATCAGCAGCTGTTTAAACAGCTGCGGAGACTGCGGCAACGCGTAGAATTTGCCCTTGTGCACGCGGCTCGGCACCAGGTAATCGCGGGCGCCTTCCGGCGTCGCTTTGGTCAGCATCGGCGTTTCGATGTCGAGGAAGCCGTGGCTGTCCATGAAGCGGCGCACGAAGCTGGTGATTTTGGCGCGGGTCTTCAGACGCTCGGCCATTTCCGGGCGACGCAGATCCAGGTAGCGGTATTTCAGGCGCGCTTCTTCGCTGTTGACCTGGTTGGAGTCCAGCGGCAGCGGCTCGGAGCGGTTGATGATCTCGAGCGCGTGGGCAAACACTTCCACTTCGCCGGTGGCCATATCTTTATTGATCTGGCTGTCCGGACGCGCACGCACGGTGCCGACGATCTGGATGCAGAACTCATTGCGCAGGTCGTAGGCCTTGTCGAACGCCACTTTCTCGTCCGGATCGAAGAACACCTGCACGATGCCTTCGCGGTCGCGCATATCAATAAAGATCAGGCCGCCGAGATCGCGACGACGATTGACCCAACCACACAGAGTGACTTCCTGGCCCACGTGGGACAGATTCAACTGCCCGCAATATTCAGTACGCATACGCTATCCTTTTACACAGCCGATGCCGCGCCGGGCTAGTGCGCCCCTGTCGCGCGGCTGTTATCTGATAAATTCTACTTGTTACCCGGTTTAAAATCCGTCGCATACCAGCCGGTGCCCTTAAGCTGGAAACCGGAAGATGAAATCAACTTGGTCAACGCGGGCTGCCCACACGCCGGGCAGTCTGCCAGCGGCGCATCGGAAAATTTTTGCAATTTCTCTAACCGATGGCTGCAAGCACCACATGCATATTCATAAATCGGCATAGGTCGTTGGATTAAAGAGTGTTGAAAAAAGGGAGTCATTATAAAGGAAATTCATCCGCCCGATAAGTGCGAACACAGCATTGTTACTGCACTAAATGGCGCGTTTTTGTTCGAATCAACACATCGGTTAACAAATTTCCCATTAACCTGCGACAGTTTTTTCACGTAGCCTGATTCTCCCCCGGTTTTGCGCCGAACGCAGCTCGCCCGACGCGCCGAACAGTTTTTATCCACTTCGCAACGAGATGAAATCCATGCTGAAACTTGACGCCCAAACCACCGCTCTGGTGCTGATCGATTTGCAAAACGGCATTCTGCCCTACGCCGGCGGCCCGCACGGCGCCGACCAGGTGGTGGCGAACGCCGCCCTGCTGGCCGCGCGTTTTCGCATGCTGGGCGCGCCGGTGCTGTTGGTGCGCGTCGGTTGGTCAGACTCCTTCGCCGAGGCGCTGAAACAACCGGTGGATAAACCGGCTCCCGCGCCCGCCGGCGGTTTGCCGGCCACCTGGTGGGAGTTCCCCGCGCCGCTGGCGGTCTGCGACAGCGATATTCTGATCACCAAGCGCCAATGGGGCGCCTTCTACGGCACCGATCTGGACTTGCAGCTGCGCCGTCGCGGCATCAAATCCGTAGTCTTGGGCGGCATATCCACCAATATCGGCGTGGAATCCACCGCCCGCGCCGCCTGGGAACACGGCTATGAGCTGGTGATCGCCGAAGACGTCTGCAGCGCGCAGAACGCGGAAATGCACCGTTTCGCGTTCGAACACATCTTCCCGCGTTTGGCGCGGGTGCGCGACACCGGCGAAATTCTTGCCGCGCTCGACCGGTAACGTTAAGTTGTAGCCTGATAAGCCAAGCACAAGTAAAGGAAGACGAGCCGTGATCTACATCGGACTGCCACAGTGGCAACATGCAGCCTGGAACCGTATCGGGCTGCGCGACTTGGCGGATTACAGCCGCTACTTCAACTGCGTGGAGGGCAACACCACCTTCTATGCGCTGCCGAAGCTGGAAATCGTGCAGCGCTGGCGCGACATGACCGGCGACGATTTTCGCTTTTGCTTCAAATTCCCGTCGGACATCAGCCATAAGGCCGCCCTGCGCAACTGCGCCGCCGAGCTGCAGGCGTTTTACCACTGCCTGAGTCCGGTGCATCAACGCATCGGGCAATTGTGGCTGCAGTTGCCCGCCGCCTTCGGCCCCGATGAGCTGCCGCGCATGTGGCAGTTCTTCGAAAGCCTGCCGCAGGAGTTCACTTACGGCGTCGAAGTGCGTCATCCGGCATTTTTCGCCAAAGGCGAGGAAGAGCGCGCGTTGAATCAGGGGCTGCATCAGCGCGGCATCAATCGGGTGATCCTCGACAGCCGCCCGGTGCATCACGCCGCCCCTAATACCGCCGCCGTGCGCGATGCCCAGCAGAAAAAACCGAAGCTGCCGGTGCACGCGTTAGTCACCGCCGACCAACCGCTGGTGCGTTTTATCGGCGGCGACCAATTGGCCGACAACCTGCGCTGGTTCGAAGCCTGGCAGCAAAAACTGCCGCTGTGGCAGCAACAGCATCAACCGTATCTGTTTATTCATACGCCGGACAACGGCGATTCACCCCAGCAAGCGCAAAAAATTTGGCAGCAGCTTCGCCGGGCGATCCCCGATTTGCCTGCGCCGCCGGACTGGCCAGAGCAAGATGCACTGTTTTGACCTATTAATCTGACCAATAACATCAAATATTTCCCCGCGACAGTGAATACAATGACGGCTATGATGCTGGCTGCCAGTTTTGGTTAGGGAACGGAGTTAAAAATGGTAAGCGCGCTTTATGTGGTGCTCGGCGCATTGTTGTTGATCAAACTCTCTTATGACGTTGTCAGATTAAGGATGCAGTACCGCGTAGCCTACGGCGACGGCGGTTTTTACGAATTGCAGACCGCCATCCGCGTGCATGGCAACGCCGTTGAATACATTCCTATCGCTGCTGTATTGCTGGTGATTATGGAAATGAACGGCGCAGAAATCTGGATGATCCACCTTTGCGGCCTGATGCTGATGGCCGGGCGACTGGTGCATTACTACGGTTTGCGCAACCGCGAGGTTCGCTGGCGTCGTTCGGGCATGGCCGCGACCTACATCTCTTTGTTGTTGATGGTTCTGGCAAATATCTTCTATCTGCCCTGGGATCTGATTTTCAGCCTGCATTGATCCCGTTTTATCATCAGGCGGCCGCGCCGCCTGCTTCCGCTCCGCTTTTTTACGCTTTTCTGTTAGACTACGCAGCTTCGAATTCTGAACTGATTTGCCGCTATGCCAAACCGCGATACTCTTTTCTCAGCCCCCATCGCCAAACTGGGCGACTGGACCTTCGACGAACGCGTCGCCGAAGTGTTTCCCGACATGATCCAACGCTCCGTTCCCGGCTATTCCAACATCATCTCGATGATCGGCATGCTGGCCGAACGTTTTGTGCAACCCGACAGCCGGGTGTATGACCTGGGCTGCTCGCTGGGCGCGGCGACGCTGTCGATGCGGCGGAATATCAGGGTGCCCGGCTGCACTATCGTCGCCGTCGACAATTCGCCGGCGATGGTGGAACGTTGCCGCCGCCATATCGACGCCTTCCGCGCCGACACGCCGGTCGACGTCATCGAAGCCGATATTCGCGACATCGATATCGAAGACGCCTCGATGGTGGTGCTGAACTTTACGCTGCAGTTCCTCGAACCTGCCGATCGCCTGCGTCTACTGGAAAAAATTTATCGTGGCCTGCGCCCGGGCGGCGCACTGGTGCTGTCGGAAAAGTTCAGCTTTGAAGACGCCGAAGTCGGCGAGCTGCTGTTTAACATGCACCACGATTTCAAGCGCGCCAACGGGTACAGCGAGCTGGAGATCAGCCAAAAACGCAGCATGCTGGAAAACGTGATGCTGACCGACTCGGTGGAAGCGCACAAGGCGCGTCTGCAACAGGCCGGATTCGAGCATGCCGAAGTGTGGTTCCAGTGCTTCAACTTCGGTTCATTGATCGCTCTGAAAGCGGGGGATGCGCAATGATCGAGTTTGGTGACTTCTATCAGCGGATTGCCAAGAGCCCCCTCAGCCACTGGCTGGATACGCTGCCCGCTCAGCTGAGCGCCTGGCAGCGCGAATCGCTGCACGGCAAATTCAAGCAGTGGTTCAACTCGGTAGAGCATTTGCCGACGCTGACTCCCACCCGTCTCGATCTGCTGCACGGCGTGCGCGCCGAGATGGAGCCGGGGCTGTCGCCGGGCCAGCTTGAAGGCATCGAGAAAATGCTGCGCACCCTGATGCCGTGGCGCAAAGGGCCCTTCTCGCTGTATGGCATCGATATCGATACCGAATGGCATTCCGACTGGAAATGGGATCGCGTACTGCCGCACATTTCTCCGCTGGCCGGCCGCACCATTCTCGACGTCGGCTGTGGCAGCGGCTATCACCTGTGGCGCATGATTGGCGCCGGCGCACACTTCGCCGTGGGTATCGATCCGATGCAGCTGTTCCTGTGCCAGTTTGAAGCCGTGCGCAAACTGTTGGGCGGCGATCAGCGCGCCCATCTGCTGCCGCTCGGCATCGAGCAGTTGCCGGATCTGGCGGCGTTCGACACCGTGTTCTCGATGGGGGTGCTGTATCATCGCCGCTCGCCGCTCGATCATCTCTATCAGTTGAAAAATCAGCTGGTGGCTGAAGGTGAGCTGGTGCTGGAAACGCTGGTGGTGGAAGGCGACCGTCACCAGGTGCTGGTGCCGGGCGATCGTTATGCGCAGATGCGCAACGTGTATTTCATTCCTTCCGCCGAAGCGCTGAAATGCTGGCTGGAGAAGTGCGGCTTTGTCGACGTGAAGATCGCCGATATGTGCGTCACCAGCCTCGAAGAGCAGCGACGCACTGACTGGATGACCAGCGAATCGTTGGCCGAATTCCTCGATCCGAACGATCGCAGTAAAACGGTCGAAGGCTATCCGGCGCCGCTGCGCGCCGTGCTGACCGCCAAAAAGCCCTAGCGCGCGCTAATCGGGCCGGCCTGCGCCGGCCCGCCTTCACCCGTTACTGACATCGACAATCCGCAGCTCATAGACCATCGTCGCGTTTGGCGGGATCTGCGGCGCATAGCCAGTTTCACCGTACGCCAACGCCGGCGGTACCACCATCGTCAGCGAGCCGTGATTTTTCAGATGGCCGATAGCCTCGCGGAACAACGGCGGATAGGCGGAGAGCGGCTGGGACATCACCTTCCCACTGCGATCCATATCCTGAATCACGCGACCGTCGGTTAAACTTTCTTTCACCACGATATCCACCCGCGCGTTTTCCGTAATGGCCTCATCACCCGCATAATCGATGCGATACCAGAAACCGGAAGGCGACTTCTGCGTGCCCTTCTTCTTTTGGAACTCGGCGACGAACGCCTCACCTTTGCTGGTCTGCGTCTTCGCAGCCTGGTTTCTGGCGTCGTTCACCGCTTTTTCCGACTCCGCCAGTGCGCTGGTCAACTGCGCATCGCTCAACTGGTAATGGCCGTTGAAGGTATCGATCACGCCCGCCAGCAGCGCGGTTTTGTCGGGCGTGATACCCCAATTTTTACGTTCCGCCAGCATTGTTTGAATATCGCGCCCCAAAGCGACACCGGCGGCATAGCTCTGTTGCTCCGGCTTTTTCTTCAGCGCTTGCCTATCCGGCAGCCATTTGGCCCGCGATCTCAGCCCGTCCAGTTCCTCACGCAAGGCTTGCTGCGCCTGATGCGCGGCCGCCAGCTCCGTCGCCGTTTTATCCGCCTGTTGCGCCGCTTTATCCCGTTGCTGCGCAGCCTGCGCGCTTTCCGCCGTTACCACCGCCAAACGTTGTTCCAACGCTTTAGCTTGTTCGGTTTGCGTCTTGTTTTTTTCCTGCAGCTGCGCCAGCTGCAGCTGAAGTTCACCCGCCGCTTTGGCGGCCTCGATCTTTTGTTGCTCCAGCGCCATCTTCAGGTTTTTCTCTTGCTGCTCGGCCTGCTGGCGTTGGTCATCACGCTCTTTTTGCAGCGCTGCCAACTGCTGCTGAAGTTCCCCCGTCGTTTTGGCGGCCTCGGCCTTTTGCTGCTCGAGCGCCATCTTCAGGTTTTTCTCTTGCTGCCCACCCTGCTGGCGTTGGCTTTCCTGCTCTTTTTGCAACTGCGCCAATTGTTGTTGCAGTACGCCGAGCGCCTTGGCGGCTTCGGCCTTCTGCTGTTCCAGTTCAGCGGCGGCCGCTTTTCGGTCCTGTTCATAACGCTGGCGCGCTTTATCGTTGGCAGCTTGCGCCGCCGCCAGTTTCTCCTGCCAAACCTGTTGCTGCGCGTTATCAGACTGTTTTGGCAACGCCGCCAACCGTTGCTCCAGCGATGCGATGCGTCGATCCCGCTCCTCGGTTTGCTGCTTTTGCCGCGCTAACGCCGCTTGCGCCTCGGCGATTTGCGCCTGAGCCTTACGCTCCTGCGGCGTCAGGTTCAGCGCCTGTCGCACGCCGCTGGCAAAGTCGCTCAACGCGCTCAGATCGGGCGCCGAAGCCGGTTTATCGGCAGCCGCCAGGGAAGACGCGACGCGCAACGCGGTCAGCTCCTGCTGCAGTGATTGAATGGAAGCCTGCTGTTGCTCCAGTCGGGCATCTTTCTCGCGCAACGCCTTTTGCCACTGCGCCAGCTGCTTCTTCTTCGCCGTCGCCTCACGCGTTTGAACCTGGCGGGATGCCGACTTCTGGGGGGCCTGGGGTTGCGTGACGGCGGCATCAGCCTCCGCGGCCGGTGCATCCTGCCGCTGGTAGCGCTCGGCAAACTGCAATAACGCCGGCACATCGTCATCCGCAGCGGCCACCGCCGGCGCAAACGCCAACGGTATCATCAGGCTCAGTAACGCCTTTCTCGCACGCGGGGTCATTGGGTGCGCTCTCCACGCTCAGCCAGACCGGTCATCATGGCAGAACTGATGTCTGCGCACAGACGGCTGGTGCGATAACGATACAGGGCGTCAACGGTTTCCTGCGTCCCCGTGTTGACCCGCTGACGCACCCCGGCATACTGCGCGGCGCCGCCCATCAAAGCATCGAATTCGCGTTTGAATTTTTGGTATTTTTCGTTATCCATGCCGCGCATGGCATCCAGCTCGCGCTGGCACTGCTGCATGCGTTCGGCCTCACGTTGCCGTTTGTCTTGCTCCGCAATTTCTTCTGCGCTGGGGGGCTTACTTAAGGTAGAAACAGGCCGCTTGGTGGTCTGGCAGCCGGTCAGGGCCAAGGTCAGCAAAAGCGCAGCGGTCAAACAGTGTGCCGTTCGGGTCATTATCGTTATCTCCTTGTAAAGTCCGCCGTCGACGTGCTCTGTGGCTGCGCCGACGGCTCTCCTCATTGGTGCTGTGATGTTCCGGCCATAAAAACCGGCGGTGAATAGGTATAGAAATGCAGACGCGGTGATGAACGGCAGAGCGCAAATCATTCACCACGACAATACATACCAAAAAATCATTTAATATTATGATATTTAAAGGATTTTAACTCATAAACTTATCAGCAGGGCATGACGAGCGCAAGAGAAGAGATGGCGCCTGACCGACCGATAAACAGCGCAGGAACGGGCGCGGTGTCTTTACAAAGTAACAAGCTAATCCATGCTCCGAACACCGCAGCCTGACCTTCATACTGTATCAGCGCCCAACAAACCTCATCGGCTTTTTAAAACGTCCACCCTGATTGAGAATCATGTTGCCAATCAACAGGAGAGATATCATGGGCAATATGATTAGTGTGAATAACATCAGTGAATTGCGTAATCTGACACCCGCGACAGACGATCAGATTGTCTTTTTAGTTTCTCACTCCACCGGACGTTTCGCCGGCGGCGGCGAATTCTATTATGCGAAAACGGATACAACCAGTACGGACAATAACGGTACCGTAGTGGTTACTGCAGACGGAGCCCGCTGGAAACGACTGGACACTAAGCTTACCTTCGATCACTTCGGCGCCGATCCCAGTGGCACTTTCGCCTCTGACGCGGCAATCAGCGCGACATTAAACTATGCCGCGAGTTTAAAAAACAAAGTGGTCTATGCTTCGGAAAATGCTCAATATCTGCTGACCAGCACTCAACCTATCAACGTCGCAAATGGCGTCACAGTCAGAGGATCCCGCCGCGGTATTGCTCAAGGCCCTGCAAGTCTTACAAACAATGGCCCTAATCGGGCAGGCCTTGCTGACGATAGTGCTTTCATCATCAAAAAGCCGGCAGGTACGGTTTGTTTCGCCTGCGATAAGAACGTTGTCTTTGATGGTTGGTCGTTCCTCTATCCAGATCAGAAATATACTGCCACCCAGCCGGAGGCGTTTGTTCCATACGGAGCCACCATTACCGCAACCGGCGCTCTGTCAGTCGCCAACTGCCGTTATGTAGGCGCCTATGATTTTGTTGAAGCTCGTGGAGAAGCCAACAGCTTTGAGAATATCTACGGTTGGGCAGTACGCTGCGACTACAGGGTTTATGAAAGCAGGGACATCAACAGATTTACCAATGTTCACGTCAATGCCAACGTCGTGCGCCCGACAGAAAACGCGGTGACTGCCTCTATCGCCGTAGCCGGTTCTTGTGCTTTCAATCTCGATCGCCACGACAATACGTTTATGGTGAATGTGTTCTCTTATGGCAAAAAGATCTTTATCAAAACTACAACACAAGGAACCTCCTATTTAGGCGGCCTTAGCCTGAGCAATTTCATGGCAGACAGAAATGGTACCGGAATTGATATCGACTCGGATTCCTCCGCCAATATTCAAATCGCCAACGGTTCTTATATTAATGACTATGGTGATATCGTTGGAGGGTTCCTGGTATTAAGAAAGTCTACTGGCCAATCAAATATCACCCCAGTGCAAATCAGCAATGTTAACTTCGCTACCGCTAATGGACCGAAGGGTTCACTCTCCCCTCAGGCCATTCGCTTCGAAGCGAACGGCGGGTATCAACTTTCATTCAGCAACACCGTCATGCCAATGTGGACGAACGGCAGTCTGAACAATGAAGCGGGTTACAACATTCTTAGAGGCACACTGAGCATTGCGCAACGCAGCTATCAGCTACATGCGGCTCCGCTAAATTGTTTGACGAACAGCAATATGATCGCCATCGGTGCTGACAAACAGCCTGTAGGCTGGTTTATTGATGGGAATCTGACGGCGGATAGCAATACCCTGACGGCCAATGGCGACAACCCGGCTTATAAAGGTTTGGGCCAGCGCATCCATCGGAGCATGGGATTAAGGACATTCTGGGCCATCGCATCCTATATCGGTGAACAATCTACCGCACAAGCCTCGACCGGTATCTGGGCCCGTTCATTCAACGATGACTACACTGACACGATCGAGAGCAATAATGCCATCCCCTGGATGCGCATCGGGAACCTCTATTATGCGCGGTTTGTCATGAATAATAACCGCACCATCCACGATATCCTGATCAATCCCGGTAACGGCAATAATACAGTGCGCATTTTAGCCTGCGGCATTAGCCCGGGTGAAATCTTTGACTTCTCGCCTGACACGTTGCAATAGTCTCTCGCGGCATAAAAAAAGCCCCGGCAAAACGCCGGGGCCTGGTACTTGCGTGATCGCCGAAGGCTCAGTGACACGCAAAGGGGTCTTACGGCCCGGAAACCGGTTATCAAACGCGGTTAGCTGCGTGTTTATGCGCTTTGCGCCAAGGGGTCAACCAAGGCCAGCGCGTTTTTCATCGCCTCCACCATTTCGCCATCCACGCAATAATGGCTAAATTCGTCAAACTCGTTATCGGAACACATGGTGACCCCCGCCTTGCGATAACGCATGGTCGATGGCACCAGATGGCCGGAAGAGCTGTGCAATTCATGCAGGCCGATATCGACAAACTTGTGCAAATTGCTCAGACGCACGCCGGCGCCCGCCATGATCACCGGGCCCTGGCTGGCCTGACGCAAATCACGCAACAGCGGCAGGCCCAGTTCGGCGCTCTGCTGTTGACCGGAAGTCAGAATGCGCGCCACGCCCAGGTCGGTTAGTTGCTCCAGCGCCACCATCGGGTTTTGACACATGTCGAATGCGCGATGGAACGTGACGGCCATCCCTTCGCACAACGTCATTACCTCGCGCATCCGCGGCAGATCGATATGCCCTTCTTCGTCCAGCATGCCGACGACCACGCCGGGGAATCCCAACTCGCGGATCTGGCGGATATCCTGCTTGATCACCTCGAAATCCACCGCGCCATAACAGAAATCGCCACCGCGAGGGCGTACGATCGGATGAACCGGAATCGAAACCCGTTCCCGCGCCAAACGCAGCGTGCCATAACTCGGCGTCAATCCGCCCTCGCTCTGGCTGGCGCATAACTCGATACGATCGGCGCCCGCCCGTTCGGCCGTTAGCGCGCAGTCGACGCTAAAGCAACAAACTTCCAGTTTTATCATTGTCACCCCCAGATAACGGCCAACATACGGCGGCAATTGTTCATTTCTTCATTTCTCACGTAGGCTCATGCTTAGGCATAAACCGGCTCAGGGTTGTAACTATGGCATTCAATTTTGATCAATGGGTAGACCGCAGTCACAGTGACAGCGTTAAGTGGGATAAATATCGCGACAGCGACATCATTCCGCTGTGGGTCGCCGACAGCGACTTCGCCTCCCCGCCGGCGGTCATCGACGCCTTGCAGCGGCGCGTGGCGCACGGCGTGTTCGGCTACACGCACCCATCCCCCGATCTTCTTGAGGTTTTTACCCGCCGCATGGTAGAGCGCTACCGCTGGCACATCAAGCCTGAATGGATCCTTTTCCTGCCCGGCCTGGTGTGCGGCCTGAACCTGTGCGTGCGCGCCTTCACCGAAGAACATCAGAGCACGCTCGCGCCCAGCCCCATTTATCCGCCATTTCGCAAAGCGGCCAAATTCGCCGGGCGCAAGCACCTCTCGGTACCGCTGGCGGCAACAGGCCAACGTTGGGTGCTGGATTTTTCCGCGCTGCATGGGCAGCTCAGCGGCAATGAGAAGCTCCTGCTGCTGTGCAACCCGCAAAATCCCGGAGGCACCGTTTATCGTCGAGAAGAGCTGTCGCAGCACCATCAGTTCGCCCGCGAGCACGATTTAATCGTCTGTTCGGATGAAATCCACTGCGAATTGCTGCTTGAACCCGGCGCACGGCATATTCCTTTCGCCACCCTGAACGAAGACGCGGCCCAACGCAGCGTGACGCTGATGTCGCCGTCAAAGGCGTTTAATCTCGCCGGGCTGGGCGCCTCGATA
The DNA here is from genome assembly GCF_052168895.1 of Serratia sp. CY37869. NCBI lineage: Bacteria > Pseudomonadati > Pseudomonadota > Gammaproteobacteria > Enterobacterales > Yersiniaceae > Serratia > Serratia sp. CY37869. The sequence goes on along the minus strand of NZ_JBJNLU010000001.1, from coordinate 1,154,754 downwards.
GCGATCGTCCCTAATGAGGCGCTGCGACAAAAGCTGAAACGCGCGCGCAGCGGCATCGTGCCGGAGGTCAATCTGCTGGCGCTGGTCGCCGCCCAGGCGGCCTATCAATACGGGCAACCCTGGCTGGACGAGCAGTTGATTTATCTGCGCGCCAATCGCGATCGGGTGACAGAGCGCATCAACGCCATGCCGGGATTGAAGTTGTTGCCGATTGAAGCCACCTATTTGGCCTGGATCGACTGCGGCGCGTTGCCGGTGGACAATCCGCATCAGTTCTTCGAGCGCGCGGGCGTTGGATTAAGCGCCGGTTTGGATTTCGGCGATCGGCGCTTTGTACGACTGAACTTCGGTTGCCGGCGGGCTCTGCTCGATGAAGCGCTCGATCGCATGGCGCGGGCCTGCGCCACGCTGTTCGACTAGCCTTGCTCGCTGGCGACAATGTCTCGAATTGAGTAAGGATGAAACTTGATCGTGACCGTTCCATCGGTGATGGCCAGCGTCGGGTTCGGCAACCGCTCGCCCTCGCCTTTTGGCGAGCTTTGCTTCAGTTTGATCCCCGGCGCCAGCAACGCTTCATCAGCGAGATGGCTCAGCGCGCGGGCGTGCAACGTCTGCGGATCGCCGCTCAGCACTAGCTCGACATGTTCCCACCCTTCATGCGGATACCGTTTCTCCCCGGGATACGGCAGCTCGACGCAATCTATCCGCCACGGCCCCACGGCCAGCGGCTGCTGTAAATCAAACAGACAGATAGGCCGCCCGTTGATCATCGATTCGGACAACAGTGTCCCGCACTGCATCAATCCCTGGCGCCAGCGTTCGGCGGTAGCGTTCTGGTGACAGCGCAAGGAAATGTGATCGGCGGTAAACGAGGACAGGTCAAGCTGCAATCTGGCGGCGAATTGTTGCAACGCCTGCTCGAAACGCGGCAGGTCGAGCCTCAGATCGTCAAGCTCGGCAATGGCCTGCAAGGGATTGGTCATAGAAACCTCAAAACAACGAGCGCAAAGTTAAAGGCCGTAATTTACACGGTGGCGACGGCGCTCGCCAGAGTGGCGAGATTTTTCAGCGGCAGTACAGCATAATTTTCGGTTCTGGATGGGGGACGAAAAACCCAGCGCTTATTGAGATGGCAGCTTATTAATTCGGCAATTAAATAAAAAATAGGATTTTTCGCAGGCCATTATATCATTTCCTTATGACAGTAAGATTTAAGTTATTTTGCACAAAACCCTCCGCCACCTGCGGGCTAAATCGATTGATTTTTTTCGCTTAATCAAACCTCACCCACTTATATAAGTCACACAAAAAATGAAGTTTAACCAATTGTAAACAAAGAGAATGCAGCGCAAAAAATGATGGAAAACTAAGGATTATCTTAATTTAATGCCGGGCAATTGATTCACCCACTCAACTCGGCTACTTTGGGGGAAATTTAAATTAGAGATGATCATTATGTTATTGCTGACGATATCCTTGGTGTTGATAATTATCGCCGTATACGCCATCTACCGTCATTTTAAATCTCGCAGCACCAATACGCTGGATTCCGGTCGCCGCAATAAAAAACGCTAGCCCCTCATTTTTTCCACCGTATATCTTCTCTCGGTTGTCCATCTTTTATCCCCACGGCAATAACGCGCGCCTCCGCAACTGTTTCATCGCTGCGGTCGCGCCAACTGCTGACGGGCTCCCTCAGATCGGTTACAATTGCAGGCTGTTTTGTGGAGGTCGCCGCCGCCCGCGCGCCGTTGGCCACCACCGTTGAATCCCTCGGGGGCTGGTTTCGGCCCCTCGTTCGTCATTAAGGTAACCCGGTGAATATTCAGGTTCTTCTTTCAGATAAAGTCAGCCAGGCGCTGATCGCCGCTGGCGCGCCAGCGGATTGCGAAGCGCAGGTCCGCCCATCCGCCAAGGCGCAGTTTGGTGATTACCAGGCCAACGGCGTGATGTCAGTCGCCAAAAAGCTGGGCATGCCGCCCCGTCAGCTGGCGGAAAAAGTGGTGCAACTGCTGGATCTCGGCGACGTCGCCAGTAAAGTGGAAATCGCCGGCCCCGGCTTTATCAATATCTTCCTGAACAGCGACTGGGTCGCCCGCCAGGCCGACCAGGTGCTGAACGCACCGAAATTGGGCATTGCGCCGGTTGAACCGCAAACCATCGTTATCGACTATTCCGCGCCGAACGTGGCGAAAGAAATGCACGTCGGCCACCTGCGCTCCACCATCATCGGCGACGCCGCAGCGCGTACTCAGGAGTTTCTGGGCCATAAAGTGATCCGCGCCAACCACGTCGGCGACTGGGGCACCCAGTTCGGCATGCTGATTGCCTACCTGGAAAAAATGCAGAATGAAAACGCCAGCGATATGGGCTTGTCCGATCTCGAGCAGTTCTACCGCGAAGCCAAGAAGCATTACGATGAAGACGCCGAGTTCGCCGAGCGCGCACGCGCTTACGTCGTGAAGCTGCAGGGCGGCGATCAATACTGCCTGAAAATGTGGCGCAAGCTGGTCGACATCACCATGGCGCAAAACCAGCTGACCTATAACCGCCTGAACGTCACGCTGACCGAAGACGACGTGATGGGCGAAAGCCTGTATAACGCGATGCTGCCGGGCATCGTCGCCGATCTGAAAGCCAAAGGGCTGGCGGTGGAAAGCGAAGGCGCCACCGTGGTGTTCCTCGACGAATACCAGAACAAGGACGGCGACCCGATGGGCGTCATCATCCAGAAAAAGGATGGCGGCTACCTCTATACCACCACCGATATCGCCTGCGCCAAGTATCGCTACGAGACCCTGGGCGCCAATCGCGTGCTGTATTACATCGATTCCCGCCAGCATCAGCACCTGATGCAGGCCTGGACCATCGTGCGCAAAGCCGGTTATGTGCCGGAGTCCGTCTCGCTGGAACATCACATGTTCGGCATGATGCTGGGCAAAGACGGCAAGCCGTTCAAAACCCGCTCAGGCGGCACCGTGAAGCTCTCCGATCTGCTGGATGAAGCCATCGAACGTGCCGAGCAGTTGATCGCCGGCAAAAACCCGGACATGCCGGAAGACGAAATGAAGACCATCGCTCGCGTGGTCGGTATCGGCGCAGTGAAATACGCCGATCTGTCGAAAAGCCGCACCACCGACTATGTTTTCGACTGGGATAACATGCTGGCCTTCGAAGGCAATACCGCGCCTTACATGCAATACGCCTATACCCGTGTGGCATCGGTATTCAAACGCGCCGGGATCGACGAAAGCAGCCTGACGCTGCCGCTGATCCTGACCGAAGAGCGTGAAATTGCGCTGGCCACTCGCCTGCTGCAGTTCGAAGAGGTGCTCACCGCCGTCGCGCGTGAAGGCACGCCGCACGTCATGTGCAGCTACCTGTACGATCTGGCCGGCTTGTTCTCCGGCTTCTACGAGCACTGCCAGATCCTCAACGCCGACAGCGAAGAAGCCCGTCAGAGCCGCCTGAAGCTGGCGCTGCTGACCGCCAAAACGCTGAAAACCGGCCTGGATACGCTGGGCATCGAAACCGTCGAGCGCATGTAAACCGCGCCGCGCGGAAAAGCAAAAAGGTCGCCGTGGCGACCTTTTTTTTTTACGCTTTCACTCGGCTCAGACGACCCGGCGCGCGAAATCACGCGGGCGGAAACCCAACCCGGCCAGCACGCCGAAGTAGGCTACCACACCGGCCACCACCACCGCCGCCAAGCGCAGCAAACGCTCCAGCATGTTGCCCTGATCCCAGGCCGGCATCAGCCACATCAAGCCAATCAGCACGGCCGACATCACCAGTACGGCAATCACCAGCTTGGTGAGGAACAGCGCCCAACCCGGCTGTGGCTGGAAGATTTTCTGCTTGCGCAGCTGCCAATACAGCAGCGCGGCGTTCAGGCAGGCCGCCAAACCGATCGACAGCGCCAGGCCGGCATGCTTCAGCGGACCGATAAACGCCAGGTTCATCACCTGCGTCATGATCAGCGTAATGATGGCGATCTTGACGGGCGTTTTGATGTCCTGACGCGAATAAAAGCCCGGCGCCAGCACCTTAACCACGATCAGCCCCATCAGCCCCACCGAGTAAGCCACCAGCGCACGTTGCGTCATCGCCGCGTCAAAGGCGCTGAACTTGCCGTACTGGAACAGTGAGACGGTCAACGGTTTGGCCAAAATACCCAGCGCGATGGCGCTCGGCAGCGCCAGCAGGAAGCACAGGCGCAGCCCCCAATCCATCAGGCGCGAATACTCGTCGTGGTTGCCGCTCGAGAAGCTTTTGGCCAGCGACGGCAGCAGGATGGTGCCCAATGCCACGCCCAGCACGCCGGAAGGAAACTCCATCAGGCGGTCGGCATAGTACATCCAGGACACCGAGCCGGACACCAGGAACGATGCGAAGATTGTGTTGATGATCAGCGAGATTTGGCTGACCGACACCCCAAGGATCGCCGGCCCCATCTGGCGCATCACCCGCCAGACCCCGGCGTCGCCCAATTTGATGCGCGGCAGCACCAGCATGCCGATCTTGCGCAGGTGCGGCAGCTGATAGCCCAGTTGCAGCACGCCGCCGACCACCACCGCCCACGCCAGCGCCAGCACCGGCGGGTGGAAATACGGCGCGGCGAACAGCGCGAAGCCGATCATGCTGACGTTAAGCAGCGTTGGCGCAAAGGCCGGGATCGAGAAACGGTTCCAGGTATTGAGGATCGCCCCCACCAGCGAGGCCAGCGAAATCAATAGAATATAGGGGAAGGTAATGCGCAGCAGCGCCGACGTCAGCGCAAACTTGTCGGGCGTATCGGTAAAGCCCGGCGCAGTGATATAGATCACCCAGGGCGCGGCCAGCATCCCCAGCACCGTCACCACCGCCAGCACCAACGTCAACAGCCCGGAGACATAGGCGATAAAGGTGCGCGTCGCTTCCTCGCCCTGCTGGCTCTTATATTCCGCCAGGATCGGCACGAAAGCCTGCGAAAATGCGCCTTCGGCAAAGATACGACGCAGCAGGTTAGGAAGTTTGAACGCCACGAAGAAGGCGTCCGTTGCCATGCCGGCCCCGAACACGCGCGCGACGATCGCATCGCGGGCAAAGCCCAACACCCGCGAAAACATCGTCATCGAGCTGACGGCAGCCAATGATTTGAGTAGGTTCATGTGGTTGTCTGATAGGTACCGTAAATATCAACGCCTGCAACAGCAGGCGTCAGTGAAACAATCGGCTCAGTTTACGCATCCGGAAAAGAATAGCTACCGCCATATGTTACATAGAGTTATCGCGTAACAAACGCTCGACCACCCGCTGCGCAACCAGCGCCTGCTCGCCGCCGGTTTCCGGCGCGCTCTGATTGGCGACGGCGCAGAGGAAATGCCGCACAGCCCCGTCGAAACCGCGTTGCACCAGCGTGCTTTGCCAACCCGGCACCGGCTGTTCCAACTCGCCCTGCGCATCTTCGCGCAGCCAGTGGCGCATATCGGTCAACTGATACCGCGCGCCGTCTGTCACCGCCTGCACGCTTTCGCGCTGGCTGCCGCCGCGGCGATGCATACTGGTCGTCACCAGCGTATCGCCACAGGCGAAGTGGTGCTCGGCGTACAGCATCTCGCCTGCAGCGTTGGCGCGCACGCTGCCGCTCAGCAGTTGCTCGCCTCCGCCCGCCAGCCACAGGGCGGTGTCCACCACGTGCAGGTAATCATCCAACAGGGTAAAACGCAGATCGTGAGGGCCGACGCTGTCCGCCCGATGTTTATCCATGCGAATGGAGGCGGGCTGATTCATTTGCTGCTTGAGTTGGCGGTAAAGCGGCGCGAAACGGCGGTTGAACCCCACCATCAGCGTTTTGCCCCGCCGCTCGGCCAGCTCAAGCAACTGCTCGCCCTGCTCCAGCGTTTCCGCCAGCGGCTTATCGACGTAAACATGTACGCCACGGTTAAGCAGCTCGCCAATGACCGAAAAATGGCTGGCGGTGCTGCTGTGGACAAAGACCGCATCGCACTGTTCGGCCAAGCTGTCCAGCCGAGGGAAACAGGCCATGCGGTAGCTGTCGCACAGCGGCTGCGCTTTCTGTTGATTAGGCGAGAAGCCGCCCACCAGCGTCCAGTCCGCCGCCTGACTGAGGATCGGCAGGTAGGCCTTCTGCGCGATGCTGCCCAGCCCCACCACGCCCACGCGCAATTTAGTCATGCGTTTCCCTCGCCAACAGTTGCTGCACCTGCCGTTTCAGCTCCGCCACGTCGTTTTCCAACGCGCTGACCCTGGCGCTCAATTCACCGTCGATCTCCGACTCGAGCGCCGGCGGCGCCTCATCGATTGGCCCGCTGAACAGATGCATGAAGCGGCTTTCGCGCTTGCCCGGCTCGCGCGCCAGGCGCACCACGAACGGGCCGTCTTCGCGCGTGGTCAACTGCTGCAGCACCTGTTCGACCTCGCTGACATCGCTGAACTCGTGCATTCGGTTGGTGCGCGTGCGCAGCTCGCCCGGCGTTTGCGCGCCGCGCAGCAGTAAGGTGGCGATCACCGCCAGTTCGGCGGGAGAGAGCTTCAGCTGGCCAAACTCGGAATTGCAAAACCGCTGCTCGTATTTCACGATCCGATTGCCGAACCCGCTGAGGGTGCGCAGGAAATGTTTGCGCAGCAACAGATCGAGGAGTTGCTGCACCTCGCTTTCGCTCAGATCCATCACCGGCTCGCGGTTGGTCTTTTGGTTACAGGCCAGGGTAATGGCGTTAAGCGAAAGCGGGTATTGGTCCGGCGTCGTCACCTGTTTTTCCAACAGGCAGCCGATGACCCGGGCCTCTTTGGCGTTCAATTCACATTTCATCGTTTGGCCTCAACGTGGGGGTAGCCACTCTTTATTGGTGTATGCCGTCAAAACGTGGTCTTGCCACTTGCCGTCGATCAGCAGGTAATCTTTGGCGTAACCTTCGCGTTCGAATCCCAGACGCGTCAGCAATGCGCCGCTGCGCTGGTTATGCGGCATATAGTTGGCCATGATGCGGTGCATGCGCTGTTGGCGCAGCATATAGCGGATGGCGGACTGCAAGGCTTCGAACATCAACCCCTGCCCCTGCCATTTCTCCCCCAGCGAATAACCGAGGAAGCAGGCGTGAAACGAACCGCGCAACACGTTGCTGAAGTTCGCCACGCCGCGGACTTCCTGCTCTTCCGGATCGAGCAGGATAAAATAGTAGGCGCTGCCCTGCTTTTGCATTTCAGCGATCATCCCCAGGCGCGCCTGCCAGCCGGACGGATAACAATGGCTTTCATCGCGCACCGGCTCCCAGGGTTTGAGAAAGGTCCGGTTCTCGGCATAATAGTCCGCCAGACGATAGGCGTCCCGTTCATGCACTAAACGGACCACCATCCGGTCGGTAGTAAGACGTACTTTTGGCGATGCAGAGCGGTAGCCGAACATCATTTCCCCCGCGGTCAAAACGGTTCGATAAGAAGTATTTATTAGGAAGCGTCGTGGATAATTATCCGACGCCGATCTGAGGCCATGACTTTATGTTGCCAATAGCGCCTCAGAACCGCGCTCCCTTGCATTCAATATAACCGTAGGCCGCCCCCGAGGTAAAATACCGGCCGCTCAGTAAATCGCCGAATACGCGTTTTACGGCGTTTTTCCGCCAATTTTGCAGTTCAGGTAACACCTTGACGATAAAAAAATATTATCTACTCCGCCCCTGTCGCCGTCCGCCAATTGGGTAGAGAATGGTGGAGTTGCCTTCCCCCTCTCTCTTAATTGCTCATGGTGATGCATGTCTCTGGTGTCGCAAGCGCGCAGCTTGGGTAAATATTTTCTGTTGCTCGACAACCTGCTGGTGGTTTTAGGCTTCTTTGTCGTGTTCCCGCTTATTTCGATCCGCTTCGTCGATCAGCTGGGATGGGCGGCGCTGATCGTCGGCATCGCGCTGGGTTTGCGTCAGTTGCTGCAACAAGGGCTCGGCATCTTTGGCGGCGCGGTCGCCGACCGCTTTGGCGCCAAGCCGATGATCGTCACCGGCATGCTGCTGCGCGCCGCCGGTTTCGCCACCATGGCGATGGCCGATGCGCCGTGGATCCTGTGGTTCTCCTGCGCGCTGTCCGCCCTCGGCGGCACGCTGTTCGATCCGCCGCGCACCGCTTTGGTGATCAAACTGACCCGTCCGCACGAACGCGGCCGCTTTTTCTCGCTGTTGATGATGCAGGACAGCGCCGGCGCGGTAGTCGGCGCGCTGATCGGCAGTTGGCTGCTGCAATACGATTTCCACTTTGTCTGCTGGGTCGGGGCGGCGATCTTCGTGCTGGCCGCCGGCTGGAACGCCTGGTTACTGCCGGCTTATCGCATCTCCACCGTGCGCGTGCCGATGAAAGAAGGCATGTTGCGGGTCGTGCGCGATCGCCGCTTCCTCACCTATGTCCTGACGCTGACCGGCTACTATATGCTGGCGGTACAGGTGATGCTGATGCTGCCGATCGTGGTCAATGAAATTGCCGGCTCACCGGCGGCGGTGAAATGGATGTACGCGATCGAAGCGGCGCTGTCGCTGTCGCTGCTCTATCCGCTGGCGCGTTGGGGTGAAAAACATTTTCGGCTTGAACAACGCCTGATGGCGGGCCTGCTGCTGATGACGCTCAGCCTGCTGCCGATCGGCCTTGCCAGCAGCCTGCAAGGCGTGTTCACGCTGATCTGCTGTTTCTATCTGGGTTCGATCATCGCCGAGCCGGCGCGCGAAACGCTCAGCGCGTCACTGGCCGATCCGCGGGCGCGCGGCAGCTACATGGGCTTCAGCCGCCTCGGGCTGGCGTTGGGCGGTGCGTTGGGATATACCGGCGGCGGTTGGATGTACGATACCGGGCGGATGATGAACATGCCGGAGCTGCCCTGGCTGCTGCTCGGCGCCGTCGGCTTCGCCACGCTGCTGGCGCTGTACTGGCAATTCAGCCCGCGGCGCAACGCGTCGGTGATACTGCGCGGCGGCTAACGCCATAGAAATCCGGCCGAATCGGCAACAGCTGCTATCCTGTTAGTAAAAACACCCACAGGAGCCCGTCGGCATGAGCGAAGAAGCCAAATTACCGCAACTACTCGAACATATGATACTGAACTTGCGCATGATTTATGCGCGCTCCACCCTGGTGGAAAAGGCGCTGGCGCATATCCTCGCCAGCGACGCCGGCCTGAAAAACGATATTATCAAACAGCTGCAGGTCGTCACCGCCGCCAACGAACGCGATCAGATCGATTTGGAACAAGCCCGCATTCACCTGATCGATGTGCTCAACTCGGTACCGGTCAAGAAATAGCACCCCTCGCCCGCGCCTGTTGCGCGGGCAATATCGCAATAACGCACCATCCAACACACGCGTTTCAAGACAGCCTCGATAAGCTGTGGTAACTATTGCTGTTAAAACCTGACAACCCGGAGCAAGCATGAAACTGTTCATTTACGATCATTGCCCATTCTGCGTTAAAGCCCGCATTATTTTCGGCCTGAAACATCTGCCGATTCGCCTGGTCACGTTGCTCAACGACGATGAGACGACCCCGTTCAATCTGATTGGCAAAAAAATGGTGCCGATCCTGATCAAAGACGACGGCGAAGCGATGCCGGAAAGCCTGGATATCGTGCGCTATGTCGATGGCTTGGACGGCAAACCGGTGCTGACCGGCCGCACCAACCCTGCCATCGCCGAGTGGTTGCGCCGGGTCGACAGTTATGCGGCAAAATTGCTGTTGCCGCGTATTGCGCATGCCGATTTCGAAGAATTTGCCACCGACAGCGCCCGCCGTTACTTTATCGATAAAAAGCAGGCGTCAATCGGTGATTTCGCCGAGCATCTCGCCAACAGCGCCGATCTGATCGCCGAACTGGAGGCCGACCTGCAAACGCTGTCACCGCTGATCGTCTCCGCCGACGCCGTGAACGGCGAGCTTTCTGAGGACGATATTCATCTGTTCCCGCTGCTGCGCTCATTGTCGATCGTCGCCGGGGTTGCCCTGCCGGACAACGTGGAAGCCTACCGCAACCGCATGGCGCAGCGCAGCGAAGTGCCGTTGCTGCTGGATATGGAACAATAACGTTCGACAGTCACAAAAAGGATATGGCGTACTGATGCTGAAAATGGTGCTCGCCACCGCTCGCGATCGGGCGCGGCTGAAGGAAATTACTTCCGTTCTGATTCGTTATGGTTTGCAAGACGTTCTGCGCCTGCTGGGCCTGGGGGCGTTGCTGCGTGGCGCCCGCAGTGAGCCCGCGCGGCAGAGTGCGCAGCCCCTTCCTCAGCGGCTGCGCGAAGCGCTCGAGGCGCTCGGCCCAACCTTCGTCAAATTCGGCCAGATCCTGGCCACGCGTTCTGACCTGCTGGATCCGGCCTGGACCGACGAACTGGATCGTCTGCACAGCCAGGCGGCGGTGTTGCCATGGGAAATGCTGGCGCCGCAGATCATCGCCGATCTCGGGGATGATCCCGAGCACCTGTTTGCCGAATTCGATCGCACACCGCTGGCCGCGGCGTCGATGGCGCAAATTTACCGCGCGCGCCTGCACAGCGGCGAACAGGTAGTGGTGAAAGTGCTGCGCCCCGGCCTGGCAAAAACCATTCACGCCGATCTGCGGCTGCTGGCCTCGCTGGCGGAAACCGTGGAGCAGCAGAGTCAGGCGCTGGCGCGCTATCGACCACGGCAGATGGTCAGAGCGCTGGCGACGGCGCTCAATCATGAACTGGATTTGACCCATGAAGGGCATAACTGCGATCGCGTCGCCGGCATGTTTGCGCGTGAACCCGACGTGGTCGTGCCGAAAATCTATTGGCAATGGTCTTCCCCGCGTCTGTTAGTGCAGGAATACTTGCCCGGCACCGCGCCGGAGAACCCCCGGCAGTTGGCGGAAGCGGGATTTGACGGCCCGCTGCTGGCGCAGCGCGGCGCCCGTGCCTTTATGAGCATGGTGCTGGAGCACCGGCTGTATCACGCCGATCCGCACCCCGGCAACGTGATGGCGCTGAGCGGCGATCGCGTCGGCTTCATCGACTTTGGCATGGTGGGCCAGCTGTCCGAACGGCGGCGCAACCAGTTGCTCCTGCTGCTGCAGGCCATCGCCGATCGTCAGTCCGAAGGCATCGTCAACACGCTGATCGCCTGGTCGGACAGCGAACCGCTGGATCTGATGGACCTGGAGCTGGCGGCGCAAAACTTTCTCGACAAGCAGGCCGCCGCCACCCTGACGCTCGGCAAAGCCCTCACTGACCTGTTGGTGATGGCGCGTGAGCACCAGCTGGCGCTGCCGCCGGATCTGGTGCTGCTGTTCAAGGCCTTAATCACCGCCGACGGCGTGCTGCACCGGCTGGATCCGGCCTTTGACATCGTCGCCACGCTCAAACCGATGCTGCAACAAACGGTGCTGCAACGCTATGCCCCTGACGCCGTGCGCCAACGACTCTTGGCCCTGGGCGGGGAAGCGCTCGACGCCGGAGAGGAGCTGCCACAAACCCTGCGGCTGTTGGTGCGCCGCCTGAAACGCGGGCAGCTCAATGCCGACATTAACGTCAAGAACCTCGGTCAGTTGAGCAAAGCGCTGGAGCGCAGCGCCGTTACCCTGGCCATCGCCATCGTCACCGCCGCTTTTGCCCTGGGGCTGGCGCCTTATCTGATGCATTCGTCGCTGCGGCTGTGGGGCATTCCGCTGTTCCCGCTGTTGGGAGGCGCAGCCTGCCTGGCCGGCGTGATCCTCTTGGCGCTGCGATTACGGCGCTGACGCTTTCGGCGTTATCCGATAGGTCTCGCCCTGTTTTACGCGCACTATTCCCGCCATACCGCCGCCTGCCGTTTTCACGCGCAGGCGGAGCGTTTATAATGATTAATCAATTATCTGCAGCACTTTTCGCCAGCAGTCGCAATGAGGCATTAATGAAGAAGATCCTGATGGGCGCAGCCGCCCTGCTGTTCGCCGGCGTATTGGCCGGTTGCAATCAACTGACCCAGTACACCCTGAGTGAACAGGAAGTGAATGACTACCTGCAGAAACATAACGACTATCAGAAGCAAATCGGCGTGCCCGGCCTGCTGGACGCCAACATCGTGCTGACTCAGTTGCAAAGCCAGATCGGCCGCAGCGAACCGGGTAAAGTCACCCTTTCCGGCGACGCCAAGGTCAACATCACGTCGATTCTCGGCCCGCAGACCGCTGATCTGAAGCTGACGCTGAAGGCGCAGCCGGTTTATGACCGGGCGCAGGGCGCCATTTTCCTGAAGGACATGGAGCTGACCGATTACAGCGTGCAACCGGAAAAAATGCAGACGGTCATGAAAGCGCTGACGCCGTATCTGAACCAGTCGCTGAAATCCTACTTCGACCAAAAGCCGGCTTATGTGCTGAATCCTGACAACAGCAAAACCGAAGCGCTGGCGAAAAAACTGGCGAAAGGGTTGGAAGTGAAACCGGGTGAATTGGTGATCCCGTTCAGCGACTGACGCCGCCTGAGAACATCAAGCCCGCCGCTCGGCGGGCTTTTTACTGCCGGGAAAGCGTTACTGTGGGGCGCTGTAGGCGATTTCGCCGGTGTTGCAGTTGAGCGTCACGTTGTAGGTTTTATCTGCCTTGGTGCCACGCACCGTCAACGGCACCTGCCATACCTGATCCTTGCCGCTGATGGCATCCGGGCTAACCCAGGCAATCGGCGTTGCGGTACCCAGCAGCTTTTTGTCCGACTCCCAGCGCGTAATGCGGTTCTGCAAGAAGTCGCGCTTGACCTGGGCGGCGATATCCGCCGGCTGCAGGCCCGCACACTGCCCCACCTTGGCGGCGCGCTGTTCGTGATCCTGCGCCCACACCGTCGTCGATGCTCCCATCATGGCCAACAAGGCGATAGCCAAACCCGTTTTTTTCATATGTCCTCCCGTTGTGATTAGCGCTATCCGGGCGCCCATCCCTGGCTCACAACAGGGCTTCGGCAAAGGGTTACCGTTTGACGAACTCAATGACAAACAGCGCATCCAGGCCCGGATAGATTTCCTTGATCACCTGCTTCAGTTCGCCGAGCGACATGTTCTCCTGCTGTGCGTGGCGTTCGGTCAGCGCATCCAGGCGCACCGGCGTTACCGACAGCACTTCGATAAAGCAGAAAAATACGCCGTCCTCATTGCGGCTAACGCGCAATACCTCGCCCGGTTCAAAATGCGATTCACTGGCATCCCGAATGGTGATGGTTTTACGCCCGGCCAGAATGTCTTGCTCAAAGCGGCTGAAGAAAGTTATTTCACGGCTCATTTTAGATCCTTTTTCATCACAACACCGCAACATAAGTCATTATGCCGCCTGCTTTTCTGACGCAGATCCCTCTTTTGGGGTAGAGGCCGCTTTTTTCGCTTTGCTTTCCGCCGGTTTCTTGAGGGTTTCCGCCGGCGATGCGCCGCGCAGAATCAGGCCCAGCGCATCCTTGTTTTCCGCCAGGAAGAAGCTCAGCCCTTCGCGCTGTTCGTCATCCAGGTTCAGCGGCGCCTGCTGCAGCCACTCCCCAAGGTTGTCCGCCAGATCCAGCATTTTGTCGTAGGCGTCGGCTTCTTTCTTGCTCGCGAAAGTCATTTTTTCCTCACCGTTTCTCACCACCACATATTTAACTTCAACCGCCATGCGTGCGTCCTCAAATACTCAAATTACTGTTATTATATACAGTATAAATAGATCGTGGCGGGAAGGCAAACCGCCGCCCGCCCTTGGCTTATTTCAGCAGCCGCACCTTGCAGCTTTTGCCTTTGATTTTGCCCTGCTGCAACTGTTGCAGCGCCTTGCGCGCGCTGGCTTTGCGGATCGCGACATAGGCATGCACCGGGAACATATCGATCTTGCCCACTTCCGCCGCCGTCAGCCCGGCATCACCGGTCAGCGCCCCGAGAATATCGCCGGGACGGATCTTCGCCTTGCGGCCGCCGTCGATGCACAGCGTCACCATTTCCGCCTCCAGCGAGCCGTTGGCCGCCCCGCTCAGCTCGGACACCGGCGACCAGTCGACGCTCATCTGCAGATAGTCTTCAATCGCGTGCGCACGCGCCATTTCCTGCGGCGTGCACAGGCTGATCGCCAACCCGCTCATGCCGGCGCGGCCGGTACGGCCAATACGGTGCACATGCACTTCGGGATCGAACGCCAGCTCGTAGTTGACCACCAGCTCCAGCTCTTTAATATCCAGCCCGCGTGCGGCGACGTCGGTCGCCACCAATACCCGGCAACTGCGGTTGGCGAAACGCACCAACACTTGGTCGCGGTCGCGCTGTTCCAGATCGCCATGCAGCGCCAGCGCACTGATGCCGCGGGCCTCCAGGGCCTCAAGCACCGTCTGACAGTCGCGCTTGGTATTGCAGAACACCACGCAGGACGCGGGTTGATGATAGCGAATGGCCGACACCAGCAGCGCTGGGCGCTGATCGCGCGTGGTCTCATAAAAGCGTTGTTCGATGGAGGTCTGCGCTTCGCCATCGTCCACCTCGACGCTCAGCGGCTGGCGTTGAACGCGCGCGCTGATGCGCTCGATGCCTGCCGGGTACGTGGCGGAAAACAGCAGCGTCTGACGTTGCGGCGGCGTATAGCTGATCACATCGTCGATGTCGTCGGCGAACCCCATGTCCAGCATGCGATCGGCCTCATCCAGCACCAGCACCTTCAGCTCGTCCAGCTGCAGCGTTTTCTTGCGCAGGTGTTCCTGGATACGGCCCGGCGTCCCCACCACGATGTGCGGCGCATGCACCAGCGAATCGAGCTGCGGCCCCATCGGCTGGCCGCCGCACAGCGTCAGGATCTTGATGTTTTGCGTAAAACGCGCCAGGCGACGCAGCTCTTTGCTCACCTGATCGGCCAGCTCGCGGGTGGGACAGAGCACCAGCGCCTGCGTGGCGACCTGACCGACGACGATACTGTTCAGCAGACCAATGCCGAAGGCCGCCGTTTTACCGCTGCCGGTTTTCGCCTTGGCGCGCACGTCCCGCCCTTGCAGGATGGCGGGCAATGCGGCGGCCTGTACCGGCGTCATTTCGGCGTACCCCAGTTCGTTGAGGTTGGCCAACTGTTCGGCTGGCAGCGGCAGGGAAGAAAAAGAAACTGTGCTCACGGCGATAACTCTTATGTGACGAATGGAATGGCGGCGCGCCCGCAGGTAAGCGCCGAATCAGCGGTAAATGATAACAGAGATGGGCGGCGTTACGGGGTGCGGGCATAAAAAAACCCGCCGGCGGCGGGTTTCTTGGCAACGCAGTCGTTAAATCGCAACGACGTTGGCTGCGGCTGGGCCACGTTGGCTGTCCTGGATGGAGAACTCAACCTGCTGGCCTTCAGCCAGGGTCTTGAAACCATCGCTGACGATAGCGGAGAAATGAACGAAAACGTCTTTAGAGCCGTCGGCAGGGGTAATAAAGCCGAAACCTTTGCTTTCGTTGAACCATTTAACGTGACCAGTGATCTTGCTCATTTGTGTTTCCTTTACTTGATAAACCTGCCTTGACGGCACGAGACGCGAAAACCTTTCGATAAGTAGGTCTTCTTTCGCCGTCGGTTATTAACGCACAATCGCTCATACAGGGCAAATATTTCTGTTTTTTATAAAAACAGCCAGTTAGCAACAAAAACGGCGCGGCGGCTGCGCGCGCAATCGTTTTCGTATATACTGCCCGCCGATCATCAATCCGCTTACTTTCACCGATCCAGGTACGAAACTATGTTAACGATTGGAACCGCCCTGCGCCCTTCCGCCACCCGCGTCATGTTGCTCGGCTCAGGCGAGCTGGGTAAAGAAGTCGCCATTGAATGCCAGCGCCTCGGTCTGGAGGTGATCGCCGTCGATCGCTACGCCGATGCGCCGGCCATGCATGTGGCGCACCGCAGCCACGTCATCAATATGCTGGACGGTGACGCGTTGAAAGCCGTCATCGAACACGAGCGGCCGGACTATATCGTTCCCGAAATCGAAGCGATCGCCACCGCCATGTTGGTCGAACTTGAACGCCAGGGCCATCGCGTGGTGCCCTGCGCCGAAGCCACGCGCCTGACCATGAACCGTGAAGGCATCCGCCGACTGGCGGCGGAAGAACTTGGCCTGCCCACCTCCAGCTACCGCTTTGCCGACAGCGAGACGGTCTTCCGTCAGGCGGTCGAGCATATCGGCTACCCGTGCATCGTCAAACCGGTGATGAGCTCTTCCGGCAAAGGCCAGAGCCTGATCCGCACGCCCGAACAGCTGCAAAGCGCCTGGGATTACGCCCAACAGGGCGGCCGTGCCGGCGGTGGCCGGGTGATCGTCGAAGGGCTGGTAAGATTTGATTTTGAAATTACGCTGCTGACCATCAGCGCCGTGGATGGCGTGCATTTCTGTGAGCCGATCGGGCACCGTCAGGAGGATGGGGATTACCGCGAGTCCTGGCAGCCGCAACGCATGTCGGCTACGGCGCTGAGCCGGGCCCAGGCTATCGCCGAGAAAGTGGTGAAGGCCCTGGGGGGCTTCGGGCTGTTCGGCGTGGAGCTGTTCGTTTGTGGCGACGACGTGATCTTCAGCGAAGTGTCGCCACGCCCACACGATACCGGCATGGTCACGTTGATTTCACAGGATCTGTCTGAGTTCGCCCTGCACGTGCGCGCGTTTCTCGGTTTGCCGATCGGCGCTATCCGCCAGTTCGGCCCTTCCGCTTCGGCGGTGATCCTGCCACAGCTCACCAGCACCGATGTACGCTTCAGCGGATTGGAAAACGCGCTGCGCGGGCACAACCAGCTGCGTCTGTTCGGCAAGCCGGAAATCGCCGGCCAGCGCCGCCTGGGTGTAGCGCTGGCGACGGCGGACACCACGGAACTCGCGGTGGAGCTGGCGAAACAGGCCGCCGCCGCCGTAGCGGTCAACCGCTAAAACTGACGGGGCCGCTTGCGCGGCCCCGATAACATCAATAGTCTTCGTCTTCTTCAGCATCGTCATCCCGCGACGCCTCCGGCGCGGCATCCTGCTGTTCGTCTTCGTCATCGAACAGCACCGCGACATGCGCGCCCTGATGCTTCTCACGAATTTCCTGCGCAACGCGAGCAATGGCCTCACCGCTGCTCATGCCCTGTTCCATCAGCTGATGGATGCGATCCGCCGCTTCCTGCTGCTCCGCGTGGCTCAGTAATGGCATACCTGCATGCATGTGTCGTTCTCTCCGGCAAAAGGGAGAAGGAGTATACGCGCTAACGCGGCGGATCCCAACGTCTTGTGCCTCAGGCCGGCTGTGAACAGCCGTTATCGTTGCGCCACTGCTTTAAACGGTGCCGCCACAGCATGACATGCCACCCCTGCTTCACGCCGCGCGCATTGGCGAGCATCGCTCTGTCGATGCCACGTTGGTAAAACTCTTCGGTAATCTGATTCTGAGCGGCCGGATCCGGCTCACGGCGAATGCTGTGGCAAATCCCCAGCGCTTCACGGGTGATCTGCCAATGGAACGCCGGCCGAATGGCGATGGTGCTCGCATAACGCAGGTTGAGCCGCTCCAGCATTTCGACGATTTTCATATAGTGGCGCTGATAATCCACGTTAGCCTTGCCGGTGCGGCGGCGATTGCTGATCGACTTGTCGTGCACCCGTTGGCGGTACAGCGGCGTGCTTAAATATTTGACCCGCTTGGCATTAAACATGACCTCCGTCGTCCAGGGAATATCCTGGTGATGTAAGCCCGGTTCAAAATAGAGCCGATGCTGGCGGATAAAATCGAGACGATATATCGCCAACCACACAACGTGAATAAACTTTCGCGATTTCAACGCGCGTTCGAACCATTGAACGCCAGTGATAACATCAGTGGTGCGTAAACGCTCCTGAGGAAAAATCGGCTGCAATTCGTCCTGGCTGGCAAAATAGCGTTCGCCATTGCATTGCATCACGTCTAATTGGTGCCGTTCGGCCTGCTCGAGCAGCGTGGAATACATTTCCGGCGCCAGCAGATCGTCAGCGTCGGGAAACGCCACGTATTTTCCTCGGGCAACGGCGAGCCCGGCATTACGCGCATTGGAAACGCCGGCGTTCGCCTGATCGATAACCCGAATATGCGGATGCGCCGCCGCATAGCGGTGGGCGACCTCCCCCGAACCGTCGGTGGAACCATCGTTAACGATGATCACCTCCAACCGCTGTTCTCGTTGAGCAAGCAACGAAGCCAGGAAAGGTTCTAACAGTTCTCCCGCATTGTGCATCGGGACGATGACGCTCAGCATTAACGACATAGGCAGCTCTTCAATAATAATGTAACAAAATGATAATTTTATTTTTTTGAAAAATAGAAATCGCTTCAGCGCCCGAGCGAAAATATGACGCGAACATTCACATTTCCGCCGCGAGCCAAATAAGATTCATCTTGTTTGTCTTTTCATGCTTTCTACAAGAAAAGCGTTCCACAACAAGGAATAACTTTCACAAGACGGCCACCTTAAAAAACACAGGCAAAACCGTTTCGCATCGCCCGCTTAATAAAAGCGAGCAACAATAAAAGTGTGAAATTAACGAGTTGTCTTTATATTTCTCGGGTCTCGCGCCCTCGGTGAAAAATGCTTTCAGTTATTTTGACGTTAAATTTTTAACATATCGAAGTATAAACAATGGCGCAAAAAATGCCTTATTTCAGGTTTATTGAACTGTCGTTTATGTGAGGTGTGCTGCATGTCTCGCATGGCAAAACATGCATGCCATGGCCGTCTATGGCACACTAGCCGCCAGATATTGCCGTCTTCACAGCCAGGTTTATTGACGTTCATGAGCGTAACCGCCCCAAACATAAAGTCTTTGCCCTACCATCGCAGCGCCCTGATGACGCTTTTTGCCCCGCTTTCATCGCAGCCTTGGGCGATGCTGCTGCACTCGGGCTTTGCCGACCATTCGCACAACCGCTTCGATATTCTGGTCGCGCAGCCGCGCATTACTCTCACGACTCATGGCGCCACCACGGAAATCATAAGTGACGACGTAACAATACGGTCGCAACAAGATCCGTTTGAGTTGTTGCAACAGCAGATGGTGGCGCAAGGTTGGCAACCGGCCTTTAATCCGGATCTGCCGTTTCAGGGCGGCGCACTGGGGCTGTTCGGCTACGATCTTGGGCGGCGGGTGGAAAGCTTGCCGCAGTTGGCCGAAGCCGACCTCGCCTTACCGGACATGGCTGTGGGCATTTATGACTGGGCGCTGATCGCCGACCACCGGCTGCAAACGCTGACGCTGCTCAGCTATGGCGACGTGGAACAGCGCTGGCGCTGGCTCAATAGCCAAACCGCGCCTGCGGCACGCCCTTTCACACTGCTGAGCGATTGGCGCGCCAATATGAGCCGGCAGCAGTACGGCGAGAAGTTCCAACGCATTCAGCACTACCTGCGCAGCGGCGACTGTTACCAAATCAATCTGGCGCAGCGATTCTCCGCAGACTATCAGGGAGATGAATGGCAGGCGTTTTGCCAATTGAGCGCCAGCAACCGCGCGCCGTTCTCCGCGTTCTTGCGTCTGCCTCACAACAGCGTTTTGAGCGTTTCTCCCGAGCGCTTCCTGTGGCTGGAGCAGCAGCGCATCCAAACCCGCCCGATCAAGGGCACGCTGCCGCGGCTGGCGGACGCGGAACAAGACGCCGCACAGGCTCGTCGTTTGGCCGGTTCGCCCAAAGATCGCGCTGAAAATCTGATGATTGTCGATCTGCTGCGCAACGATATCGGCCGCGTCGCCCAGCCCGGCAGCGTGCGCGTGCCGGAACTGTTCGTCGTGGAGCCGTTCCCGGCGGTGCACCACCTGGTGAGCACCATCACCGCAACCCTGCCGGACACCGCCTCGGCGACCGAACTGCTGCGCGCCTGCTTTCCCGGCGGCTCGATCACCGGCGCGCCCAAGGTGCGGGCGATGGAAATCATCGAAGAACTGGAGCCGCAGCGTCGCAACGCCTATTGCGGCAGCATCGGTTACCTGAGCGCCTGCGGCACCATGGACACCAACATCACTATTCGCACGCTCGTCACCGAAAACGGCCGCATCCATTGCTCCGCCGGCGGCGGCATCGTGGCGGACAGCCAGGAACAGGCGGAATATCAGGAGACCTTCGACAAGGTTGGCCGCATTCTGCCGCAGCTCGGGGAGTGCGCCCAATCGTGATCCCACCAAATGCACCGGCCTCACTGCACGCCTTTATCAGCCGTTTCCAACTGCAGCTGCCGCAGGCGGCGCAGATCTCGCACAATGTGCGCCCGGCCGCGGTGCTGATCCCGATCGTCTGTCGCGCCGAGCCGACGCTGCTGTTGACCCGCCGCGCCGACTCGCTGCGCAAACATGCCGGCCAGGTGGCCTTCCCCGGCGGTAAAACCGACGCTGAAGACGGGTCGGCGATCGTGACGGCGCTGCGAGAAGCGCAGGAAGAAGTGGCGATACCGCCACAGGCGGTTACCATACTCGGCCAAATGGCGCCGCTCGACAGCAGCACCGGATTTCAGGTCACGCCTATCGTCGGCCTGGTCTCGCCGGACGTGCAGTTCCGCGCCAACGAAGGCGAAGTGGCTGACGTGTTTGAAATGCCTTTGCGGGAGGCGCTGACCCTGTCGCGTTACTACCCGCTGGACATTCATCGCGCCGGCCATACGCACCGGATTTACCTTTCCTGGTACCACAGCCAGTTTATCTGGGGGCTGACCGCCGCCATCATTCGCCGCCTGGCGCAGCAAGTCAGTATTTAGCCGGCATTGCGTGATCTGACTCGCAATCTGGCACGGTTGCCGGCCTCCGCTGCGGGTAAAGCGATCGAAATCACTTCATTTGATCGCTTTTTCAACTACCGTTCCGGTTGAATGGTTTTAAAAAAACTGTAAACCCTCTCTTAAACCTTACGAAATACCTGTAAAATACCACCGTCCGAGATAAACCACTGTAGAAACAGGGATTAAGCCGGCGGCGTTCAGCAAGGAAAGCTGGCGCGATTACCGTTAATGGAGCTTGGGCGAAAGCGGATGCCCCGCACAAGGGTTCGCCCCGGGTAATCAGTAAAAAAAGCGACACCACGGATTATTTAATTTCATGCGAAAAAGGCAGCCGAACCCGCACGGCCCTTTTACAATATCGCTGTTCCCTGCGCGGTTTTTAACCGCCGCAGCCATAACAATACGTCTCTTTAAGGAGTTTTAGCGTGATTAGCGTTTTCGACATGTTTAAGATCGGCATCGGCCCGTCCAGCTCTCATACGGTTGGACCGATGAAAGCCGGCAAACAGTTTGTCGACGATCTGGTAAATAAAGGCCTGATGCCTTCTATCACGCGTGTTGCCGTAGACGTTTACGGCTCACTCTCATTGACCGGCAAAGGTCACCATACCGATATCGCTATCATTCTCGGCCTGGCCGGCAACATGCCGGACACCGTCGATATCGATAGCATTCCGGGTTTTATTCGCGATGTAGAACAACGTCAACGCCTGATGCTGGCCAACGGCCTGCATGAAGTCGATTTCCCGCGCGACGGCGGCATGGTCTTCCGCAGCGACAACCTGCCGCTGCACGAAAACGGTATGCAGGTCCACGCCTTCGCCGGCGATAAAGAAGTGTACAGCAAGACCTATTATTCTATCGGCGGCGGCTTCATCGTCGATGAAGAGAACTTCGGCAAGGCCGCCGAGCAAGAACTGCAAATGCCTTATCCGTTCAATTCCGCGCGCGAAATGCTCGACCACTGTCGCGATACCGGGCTGTCGCTGTCCGGCATGGTGATGCAGAACGAACTGGCGCTGCACAGCAAGCAAGAGATCGACACCTACTTCGGTAACGTCTGGCAAACCATGCGCGCCTGCATCGATCGCGGTCTGAACACCGAAGGCGTGCTGCCGGGCCCGCTGCGCGTGCCGCGCCGTGCCTCCGCGCTGCGCCGCATGCTGGTGGCGTCGGATAAATTGTCCAACGATCCGATGAACGTGATCGACTGGGTCAACATGTTCGCGCTGGCGGTTAACGAAGAAAACGCCGCCGGCGGCCGCGTCGTCACCGCGCCGACCAACGGCGCCTGCGGCATCGTGCCTGCCGTGCTGGCTTACTACGATCACTTCATCGAGTCCGTCAGCCCGGACATCTATATCCGCTACTTTATGGCGGCGGGCGTCATCGGCGCGCTGTACAAGATGAACGCCTCCATTTCCGGCGCCGAAGTCGGCTGTCAGGGTGAAGTCGGCGTTGCCTGCTCCATGGCGGCGGCCGGCCTGGCCGAACTGCTGGGCGGCAGCCCTGAGCAGGTATGCGTGGCGGCGGAAATCGGCATGGAACACAACCTGGGTCTGACCTGCGATCCGGTCGCCGGCCAGGTGCAGGTGCCGTGCATTGAGCGCAACGCCATCGCCTCGGTCAAGGCGATCAATGCCGCCCGCATGGCCCTGCGCCGCACCAGCGAACCGCGCGTTTCGCTGGATAAGGTGATCGAGACCATGTATGAAACCGGCAAAGACATGAACGCCAAGTATCGAGAAACATCACGCGGCGGCCTGGCTATCAAGGTGCAATGCGACTGACCGACAACCCCGCCACCCGGCGGGGTTTTTTATGGGTAATCAATTCATTGAGCGTTTTTGTGACAATGTCACCAGAAAAAATCCTGCATTTTTCTCATCGATCCGGCGGTTAGCCTGCAAATTGACCTTCTGTTTTGCCAAATCGAAATAATTTACTGAGTTACCATCAATCTTGTATAACCTCAGGCTAGAATTAGCCGAGCGCAACTTAAGGATCTATGGCCTGACCGTGACTCGGAGCTGGATTACCGAACAAGGATTTACCGGATGTTGATGACCCACCTCGCCGCGTCCCAATATCGTTACTACCGTTGGCTGCTGGCCGGAGCGGTGGGCGCGGCTATTCTGTTGGTATCGCTGTATACCCGTTACTATCAAGAGGTCAAAAGCATCGAGCAGAGCCAGCAAACGTTGGCCACCCGCACCGTCGGCAAGATTGACCAGCTGCTGTCCCCCGCACAGCTGCAGGCGGAACGCAGTATGGACATGCTGGAACAACCCTGCGAGAACGTCTCATCGACCCTACGCTTTCGCGCTGCGCAAAATCAGGCGCTGCGCGCCATGCTGCTGGTAAAAAATGGCGTCATCTACTGCTCCAGCCTGTTTGGCGCCCGTCATTATCAGTTGGCCGCCGTGCTGCCGATTTTCGTCAACAGCAACGTCAAGCTGGCGCTGCGCCCTTCGTTGGCGGTGAGCAAAGGACTGCCCACGTTGGTGATGTGGACACCCTCCCCCGGCGATAGAACCAGCGGCGTTCTGCACGTCTTCAATATCGAGCTGTTATCGAACTTTTTACTCGAACCGCAGGAGCCTTATGTTCAGCGAATGGTGCTGAACGTAGCCGACAGCAGCCTGGAATACGGACGCCGTGAAATCCTGCGCCGCGACACCCTGACCAACGATCTGCGTTACACCGCCGGTTCCGAGCGGTACCCGTTCTCGATTTCGCTGTTCGGCCCGCAGGTCGGCATGCTGGCGTTTTCCGCACTGCCGCGCCATATTCCTCTGGCGCTGTTGATCAGCCTGCTGGCGGCCTATGTGGTCTACCTGCTCACCGCTAACCGTATGAGCCTGTCTTATCACATCGGCCATGCCATTACCCACCGGGAGTTCCGCGTTTACTGCCAACCGATCATTCACAGCGATACCGGCCGCTGCGCCGGCGTCGAGATGCTGCTGCGTTGGAAAAAGAAACGGCAGGGGTGGATCTCGCCCGACGTGTTTATCCCGCTGGCCGAGCAGCATGAGCTGATCATTCCGCTGACCCGCTATCTGATGAACACCGTGACGGAAAATCTGCAGCTATTCCCGCCGCGGCCGTCGTTCTATATCAGCATCAACGTCGCGGCCGAACATTTTAAAACGCTCAACATCATCGACGATATCCGCCAGATTTGGCTGCCGGCGCACCCAATGCCGTCACTGATGCTGGAGCTGACCGAGCGCACCGCGCTGTCGGCCATCCAGCATGACCAGATCCGGACGCTGAAAGACATGGGTATCATGCTGGCCATCGACGATTTCGGCACCGGCCACAGTTCGCTGAGCTACCTGAAAAACCTCAGCCCGGACGTGTTGAAGATCGACCGCGGGTTTACCGCGGCCATCGGCACCGACGCGGTAAACGCCACGGTGACCGACACCATCATTACGCTGGCGCAGCGGCTGAAGCTGAAGTTGGTGGCTGAAGGGGTAGAAACGGCGGAACAGGCTGACTATCTGCGCTCACGCGAGGTCAATGCCCTGCAGGGGTATTATTTCGCCAAACCGATGCCGATCCACGTTTTCCCGCTGTGGTTGCAACAGTACGAATCGCGCGTCAGGCATGCGCAAGAGGATCCGCCGGAGGCCTGAGCCTCCGGCGAACGGGTTACGACTGCGTCGGCTCGTCAAAGACGACGCGGGTGACACGCACCAGTTCGATGCGGTATTCGGAGACGTCGACGATATCGAAACGCAGGTGGTTCAGCTCGATAGTATCCCCCACCACCGGCATCTGGCCGTAGTGGGCCAACAGCAGCCCCGCCAGGGTGGCGTAGTCCGCGGTTGGGCTCACCAGGTCATCGCAGGCCAGCGCCTGTTCCAGCGAGTGCAGGTCGGTCCCGCCCTTCACCAGCCAGCCGTCGCCTTCCGCCACAATGTCCGGGGTTTCATCTTCGTCCGGGAATTCACCGGCAATCGCTTCCAGCACGTCCAGCGGCGTCACCAGCCCCTGCACGACGCCGAACTCGTTGGTGACCACCACCAGACGCCCTTTGGCGCGACGCAGCACCGCCAACAGCTTGATGACGTCCATGGTTTCCGGCACCACGATCGGCGGCGTGCGGGCGGCGAACTCGGCGATATCTTCACCCTGCTCCAGCGCCACCAGCAGATCCTTGGCGCGCACCACGCCGACAATCTCATCCACCGAATCGCGGCACACCGGGAACAGACTGTGCGGCGTGTCCAGCAGCTGTTCGCGCACCTCTTCACGAGAGCGCTCGCAATCGACCCAGGAAATCTCGGTGCGCGGCGTCATCACGCTGCGCAATGAGCGCGAGGCCAGCGTCAGCACGCCGCTGATCATATAACGCTCTTCCTCCGCAAAGGTTTCATCCCGCGGCAAGGCGACCGCATCGTCCGTCTGCTGCGCGCGCTGCTGCCCCATCAGGCGCATGATCGCTTCCGCGGTGCGCTCGCGCATCGGGCGACGCGCCTGATGCTTGATGAAGTTGCGACGCGCGATCTGGTTGAACAATTCAATCAGGATCGAGAAGCCGATCGCGGCGTACAGATAACCTTTAGGAATATGCAAGCCGAAGCCTTCGGCGATCAGGCTCAGGCCGATCATCAACAGGAAGCTCAGGCACAGCACCACAATGGTCGGGTGCGCGTTAACGAAGTTAGTCAACGGTTTGGACGCCAACAGCATCACCGCCATCGCGATCACCACCGCCGCCATCATCACCGGCAGATCGTTCACCATGCCCACGGCGGTAATCACCGCATCGAGCGAGAACACCGCGTCGAGGATGACGATCTGCACCACCACCGCCCAGAACTTGGCGTAACCGCGGTTGGCGCCGTCCTGGTGCGTCTGCCCTTCCAACCGTTCATGCAGCTCCATGGTGGCTTTGAACAGCAGGAACACCCCGCCGAACAGCAGGATAAGATCGCGGCCCGAGAAGCTGAAATCGCCGACGCTGAACAGCGGCGTGGTCAGCGTCACCATCCAGGAGATCACCGATAACAGGCCCAAACGCATCAGCAGTGCCAGCGACAGGCCGATGATGCGCGCTTTATCACGCTGCTTCGGCGGCAGCTTGTCGGCCAAAATGGCAATGAACACCAGGTTGTCGATGCCCAGCACGATTTCCAGCACCACCAGCGTAAGCAACCCCGCCCAAATAGAGGGGTCCATTAAAAATTCCATATCAGACTCCAGAGAAAAGTGGGAACGAGCGCAGGAGGCTCAGACGTGACGATGCCGCCGCTGCATGGGCGCAGTCGACAATAGCAAGGTGACGGGATGGGATTACCGGGTGGTGGCCGAGCGGCCGAACAGCATATGTAACGCCAGCAGGTGGCGGGTGAAACCTGGAAAAACAGTAACTTCGGTGACAGTCCATAGGGAGGGCTGAGGCCCTTCACTCCTTAGTGATGAAAGAGGAAATTACTGTATCAGGATTTTTCTGGCGGACAAAGCGGCTTTTTCAACGGCGGTTTAAGGTTGCGCCCTGTCATCTCGCCCACGACCGCTAAGATTTATCCGAGCATTCAATAGCGGAGCAGCGTCACAAAAAATATTTTTTCACTCACTAAAATAAATGACGCGTTCTTGAAGTATCGCGCACAGGCATTTGAAACTGCGTGAGAAATGTTAGGCGTGCGTTTCTTTTTTTCTACCATAATGTATCTGAACCGCGGAAGTGACTGCCAAGACGGCACGGAAGAACGATATACACCGTGCCTGGAGTTCAACGAGGAGGTAGCGAGTGGCAATAGCTATTATCATCGGCACACACGGGGCTGCAGCGGAACAACTGCTGAAAACGGCGGAGATGCTATTGGGCGAGCAGGACAACGTCGCCTTTATAGACTTCGTTCCCGGTGAGAATGCCGAAACGTTAATCGTCAAGTACAACGAAAAAATCAGTGGATTGAATACCAGCGGCGGCGTGCTGTTCCTGGTGGATACCTGGGGCGGCAGCCCGTTCAACGCCGCCAGCCGCATTGCGGTCGATAAAGACAACTATGAGGTCGTCACCGGGGTCAACATCCCGATGCTGGTGGAAACCTTCATGGCGCGGGACGATAACCCCGCTTTCGATGAACTGGTGGCGCTGGCGTTGGAAACCGGCCGTGAAGGCGTGAAAGCGCTGAAAAAACCGCAAGAAGAACCCGCAAAACCCGCAGCACCCGCCCCGAAAGCCGCTGCTCCTCAGGCGCCGTTGGGGCCGAACGATCACATGAAAATCGGCCTGGCGCGTATCGACGATCGCTTAATCCACGGCCAGGTCGCCACCCGCTGGACCAAAGAGACCAACGTCAGCCGCATCATCGTCGTCAGCGATGAGGTCGCCGCCGACCATGTGCGCAAGACCTTGTTGACCCAGGTTGCCCCGCCGGGCGTCACCGCTCACGTGGTGGACGTGGCGAAGGCCATCCGCGTCTGGAACAACCCGAAATACGCCAACGATCGCGTGATGCTGTTATTCACCAACCCGACCGACGTTTGGCGTCTGGTGGAAGGCGGCGTCGAGATTACATCCGTCAATATCGGCGGCATGGCGTTCCGTCAGGGGAAAACTCAGGTGAACAACGCCGTTTCCGTCGATGAAAAAGATATCGAAGCGTTTAAGAAGCTGAACGACCGCGGTATCGAGCTGGAGGTGCGTAAGGTCTCGTCCGACAGCCGGCTAAAAATGATGGACCTGATTAACAAACTCAATTAGTGGCGCCAGCCGCTGATTATTTTACTCAGAGCTTTTTTGGTCATAGGAGAAGTGCAATGGAGATCACCACTCTTCAGATTGTGCTGATATTTATCGTTGCCTGTATCGCCGGGATGGGTTCCGTCCTCGACGAGTTCCAGTTCCACCGCCCGCTGGTCGCCTGTACCCTGATCGGCTTCATCCTCGGCGACATGAAAACCGGCATCATCATCGGCGGTACGCTGGAAATGATCGCCCTCGGCTGGATGAACATCGGTGCGGCGGTCGCGCCGGATGCCGCCCTGGCGTCCATCATCTCGACCATTCTGGTCATCGCCGGTGGGCAGAGCGTCGGCGCCGGTATCGCGCTGGCCATTCCGCTGGCGGCGGCCGGCCAGGTGCTGACCATCATCGTGCGCACCCTCACCGTGGCCTTCCAGCACGCGGCGGACAGCGCGGCGGAGCGCGGCAGCCTGCGCGCCATCACCTGGATCCATATCGGCGCCCTGCTGCTGCAGGCGATGCGTATCGCCATCCCTGCGGTCATCGTCGCCATCTCGGTCGGCACCGCCGGGGTACACGCCCTGCTCAACTCGATCCCGGAAGTGGTCACCAGCGGCCTGAACATCGCCGGCGGCATGATCGTCGTGGTCGGTTACGCAATGGTGATTAACATGATGCGCGCCGGCTACCTGATGCCGTTCTTCTATCTCGGTTTCGTTACCGCCGCCTTCACCAACTTCAACCTGGTGGCGCTCGGCGTCATCGGCGTGGTGATGGCCGTGCTGTATATCCAGCTCAGCCCGAAATACAACAAATCTCAGGTTGTCCAGGCCGGCCCGGCTAACGCGAACGATCTCGATAACGAACTCGACTAGGAATAGGTGAGAGAAATGGTTGATACAACTGCTCAAAAGAAACTCACGCCGGCCGACATTCGCGGCGTATTCCTGCGCTCTAACCTGTTCCAGGGGTCATGGAACTTCGAACGCATGCAGGCGCTGGGTTTTTGCTTCTCGATGGTGCCGGTGATCCGTCGCCTGTATCCGGAAAACAATGACGATCGCAAACAGGCGATCAAACGCCATCTCGAGTTCTTCAACACGCACCCTTACGTGGCGGCGCCGGTGCTCGGCGTGACCATGGCGATGGAAGAGCAACGCGCCAACGGCGCGCCGATCGACGACGGCGCGATCAACGGCATCAAGGTCGGTTTGATGGGGCCGTTGGCAGGCGTCGGTGACCCGATCTTCTGGGGCACCGTGCGGCCGGTGTTCGCCGCGCTCGGCGCCGGCATCGCCATGAGCGGCAGCCTGCTCGGACCGATCCTGTTCTTCGTGCTATTCAACCTGGTGCGCCTGCTGACCCGCTACTACGGCGTGGCCTACGGTTACCGCAAAGGGGTGGATATCGTCAACGACATGGGCGGCGGTTTCCTGCAAAAACTGACGGAAGGAGCGTCCATTCTCGGCCTGTTTGTGATGGGGGCGCTGGTCAATAAGTGGACGCACGTGAATATCCCGCTGGTGGTGTCCAAGATAACCGACCAGACCGGGCATACCAACGTCACCACGGTGCAGACTATCCTCGACCAGCTGATGCCGGGCCTGGTGCCGCTGCTGCTGACCTTCGCCTGCATGTGGCTGCTGCGCAAGAAAGTCAACGCGCTGTGGATCATCATCGGCTTCTTCGTCATCGGTATCTTTGGCTATTGGATTGGCCTGCTGGGCCTGTAATCGTTCGGAACGGCCGGGGGGCAACCCCCGGCTTTTTTATGTGTGGAGCAAGAGATGTCACTGACCGACGCCGTACTGATGCTGTTCATCGCCCTGCTGTTGCTGTATTCGCTGTATGACGAATTCGGCATGGATCTGCTGAAAGGCAAAACGCGGCTCAAAGTGCCGCTCAAACGCCGCAACCGGCTCGACAGCCTGATTTTCGTCGGCCTGATCGCCATTCTGATTTACCGCAACGTCACCACCAACGGCGCGGCATTAACCACTTACCTGCTTATTTCTTTGGCGCTGCTCGCCATCTATATCGCTTATATTCGCTCGCCCAAGATGGTGTTTAAAGCGCACGGTTTTTTCTTCGCCAATGTGTTTGTCGAATATAACCGCATTAAAGCCATGAATTTATCGGAGGATGGCATTCTGGCCATCGACCTGGAACAGCGCCGGCTGTTGGTTCAGGTAACTCACCTGGACGACCTGGAGAAGATTTATCACTTTTTCGTTGATAATCAATAAATAAAAATAAATCCATTCCGTTATCGCTCAAACCCCGCGCTGCTTGTGGACAATTAATCGGCAGCGCCATTTCCTTTCTGACTATTATTTCCGCAACATTGTTACCCCCGGCTACATTATATTCCCGCATGAACTCAGATTAATGAAAACGAGTCTCAATTAAGAGCCAATATAGCCAAAGAATAAGGTTGTCGATGGCTGAAATAATATGGTAAGGTTGCGCCGTCATTGGGGAGTAGCCGGTTTCTGGAGAATAAAAACCAGAAACGCCCGTATCAACATACTCGTTTCGCCGTATGAAACGTGGTGCGGGCAGCCAGGTAAGGTTGGCGAGACCATAGACACGTAACTCCGTCGTTTGGTTGGGGGTGGGTTACGTGTATATGGAGCCACCCGGCCGAGGCTATTTCACATGAACCTTTCAGCAACGCTTATTCTCGCTTTCGGCATGTCCATGGATGCTTTCGCCGCTTCAATTGGCAAAGGCGCCAGCCTGCATCAACCCCGTTTTCGCGAAGCGATCCGCACCGGCCTGATCTTCGGCGTGGTGGAAGCGATCACCCCGCTCATCGGTTGGGCCATCGGCCTGTTCGCCAGCCAATACATCATGGAATGGGACCACTGGGTCGCCTTCTCGCTGCTGTTCATTCTCGGCATGCGCATGATCGTCGAAGGGGTGCGCAACAGGCCCGACGAAGAAGAGAAGGTCAAACGCCATGGTTTCTGGTTATTGGTCGCCACCGCCATCGCCACCAGCCTCGACGCCATGGCGATCGGCGTCGGCCTGGCCTTCCTGCAGGTGAATATCGTGCACACCGCGATGGCCATCGGCTGCGCCACCATGATCATGGCGACGCTGGGCATGATGATCGGCCGCTTTATCGGCCCGCTGCTCGGCAAACGCGCCGAGATCCTCGGCGGCGTGGTGCTGATAGGTATCGGCGTCAACATCCTGCTGGAACACCTCGGCTACCTGGCCTGAGGCGACCGAACTGCAAAAAAACCTGCCGCGGCAGGTTTTTTTGTTTCTGGACGCCGCGCCTTTTAAGCGCGACGTCGGTACAGCGCCAGGACGAAATCCGTCTCGCACACAAACTCCCCGCCCTCGGCCAACCGCTGTTGCACTTCCGGCGTGGCGCGCCAGGCGAACGGCGTCATCTGCAGCAGGTTGGCGGCCTGCGCGCCCGGCAAGGTCATCGTATAGGCCAGCGCCTCTTTGCGCTCGCAGTCGAACCCATCGAACTGTTCGTCCTGTTCGGCATGCAGCTGCACCTGCTGGTACACCCGCTCTTTCAGCTGGTACAGATGACGCGGGCCCGGCGAAACCGTCACTACCACGCCGCCCGGCTTCACCACCCGCGCCAGCTCCTGCGCCTTGCAAGGGGCGTAGATGCGCAAGACCGCATCCAGCGCCCCGTCGGCGAACGGCAAACGGTGGCTGGAGGCGACGCAGAACGAGACCGCCGGATAACGTTTGGCGGCATAGCGGATCGCCACCTTCGCGACGTCCAACCCGTAGACCGCCATATTGCGCCCCTGGGCCAGCCGTGAGGCCACGGCGGCGGTGTAATACCCTTCCCCACAGCCTATGTCCAATAACGCGCCAGCATCGGCCGCCAGCGCCACATCCAGCCACTCGGCCACCTGCGCTTGCAGCGGCTGATAATACCCACCGTCGAGAAACGCGCGCCGCGCCTGCATCATTTCCGCGCTGTCTCCCGGCTGTTTCGATCGCTTGTGCTGTACCGGCAGCAGATTGACGTAGCCCTCTTTGGCCTGATCGAACTGATGATTGCTGTCGCAACGCCATTGTTGAGACGAAAAATGCAGCGGCTGATGACACAGGGGACATTGATAAGACATGAATGGGCTTCCAGAGAGACAGGGCGCGGCTAGTCTAAAGAAGGCGCCGGTTTGATGCAAGGCGCATCCCCGCTCGCTTTCATCGCCAACAACACCTGGCCAAGCGGGGAAAAAGCTGGCTACACTGAGAGTCTGTTTTCTCACGCAGGTGAAAATAATTTATGAGCGATCGTTCCGCGCTGCTCGATGCGGTGCCCCACATTCAGCACGGCTTCGGCAGCAAACTCGCGCTGCTGCCGGGGCATCTGCTGCCCTACAGCGCCACATTGCCGGAAAAGAAGCAGGTGCATGGCACCCGCATCGTCGATGTGCTGCAACCGGCGCAGACGTGCGGTGAGGCCGATGGCTTCTACACGCGCCAGCCCGGCATTCTGCTCAGCGTGCTGACGGCGGATTGCCTGCCGGTGCTGTTCAGCCGTCGTGACGGCGGCGCCATCGCGGCGGTGCACGCCGGCTGGCGCGGGTTGCTGGACGGTATTCTGGAACAGATGGCGGCCCGCATTCGCCAGGACGGCGACACCGCCGATTGGGTGGCCTCCATCGGTCCCGCCGCCGGCCCGTGCTGTTACGAAGTTGACGAAGCGCTGGTGGAAAACTTTAAACAGCGTCTGCCGCTGCCCGCTACGCTGATCAGCCCGCACTATCGGCATCTGGATCTGGCCGCGATCGCCGAATACAAGCTGACGGCACTCGGCTTCGCCGCCGTTGACCGCTCAGGCAGTTGCACTATCTGCACGCCGGACGTCGATCCGCAGCGGCCGCAGCGCTTCAAATACACCAGCTATCGCCGCAACAGCCATCGGCGCGCGCAGGATCCGACGCATCCGGGCATTAAAGGCCGCAACCAGTACGCCGGCATCGTCATCGTCGCCGAATGACGGAAACGAAAAAGCCCGCGCGAAGGCGGGCTTTTTGTACAGCTGACGCTGATTAGATAGCAGTAACGTTTACTGCAGATGGGCCTTTCTGGCCATCTTGGATTTCGAACTCAACGTTCTGGCCTTCAGCCAGGGTTTTGAAGCCGTTACCCTGGATTGCAGAGAAGTGTACGAACACGTCTTTGCTGCCGTCAGCCGGGGTGATGAAACCGAAACCTTTAGACTCGTTGAACCACTTAACTTGACCTTTGATCTTTGCCATCTTGAGTATTTCCTTTGGATTGTTTAAACCGCCCGTAGGCGTTACATAGACAAACTAGAGTCGTTACTGCTTGAGGCACTAAGATAAGGATCGGCAGAGAAGCGGTATTCAACGCTAACGTCTTTACTCAGAACTTCTTTACTGAAAATGCCACACATATACAGAACTGTACCTCGTTTTACCCAGATGCGTTATCACATACTCTGTATGCGATGGCAAGCCATTTTTAATCACTGAACGACATGTCGCACATATTTGAAACGGTCGAGAGCCACATTTGCTTAAATAGGCCAAAAGATGTTGAAGCATCGGCTATTTTCTGCTTGCTAAAATCACTGCGCCAGACCCCGCATTCTGCTGGCGTTTTAACAAAACTTTCATCGTATTGACGCCTATCTGTCTCGTCATTTCCGCTTTTTTGCCGCTTATAGCGTTAAAAAATTTGAATCTTTATGGAATTTGATATGCAACATTTGAATATCGATGAACGGGGGCCAATTTATTCATCGCTCCTCCGACCATTTACCGCCGGAAAGCCCATTCATCATCGGCTTTCAGCCCTGCCGCCAAACGGCGCGGGCGAGCACGGCGAACGGGCCAGCGGTGACGCATCCGCCCTGCACAACGGATGCATAAACATGCAAAGCGCCGACACCTCTCCCGCTTGCCGGTGGGTTCATCATAAATAATCCGAATATCATTAACCTCAATAGCCGGAATAGTCTTATCAATAACGAAAGTTCAACGTTGAATTAAATCCTGAAAACAAGGGGGTTATTTGAATCACCACCCGCGCTTATCAATTCGGCTAATTACAGCCGCGCTTTCAAACCGTTGGTTTTATTCATCCCGCAGCGCCGCCGGGTGGTGATGAGGTAACGCAGACGGTGAGTCCTGCAACGCGATGCGCTCGCCAATCTTCAGCGGATGGAATTGATGCTGCTCCAGCCCCGCTTCACTCAACGCCAGGTTCAACTGCTGCGGCGGCTCGTCCAGCGATTCATCCGCCAATTCGAACACCCCCCAATGAATGGGAATGGCGCGCGGCTGATTCAGTTGACGGTACAGCGTCACCGACTGCTGCGGATCCATATGCTGCTCCTGCATAAACCAGCGCGGCGCATAGGCGCCGATGGGCAGCGCCGCCACGTCGAACGGCCCCAGCCGTTGACCGATCTCCGCCAACCGTTCCGAATAGCCGCTGTCACCGGAAAAATAAAACCGTAGCGCCGGATGGTGGATCACCCAGCCGCACCACAGCGAGCGATTGCGATCCCACAGCGTGCGCATGCTCCAGTGCCGCGCCGGCGTGGCGTAGACCGTCAGCTCGCCCAACGGCAGACTCTGCCACCAGTCCAGCTCATGCACCTTCAGCCGATAACGGCGGAACCAGCGCTTCAAGCCGAGCGGCACGATGAACTCGGCCTGAGGGAAACGCCGCGCCAATTGCCGCACCGTGCGCCTGTCAAGGTGGTCATAATGGTTATGGGAGATCAGCACCGCATCCACCGCCGGCAGTTGCTCCACCGTCAGCGGCGGCGGCGTTCTGCGCTTCGGGCCGTAAAAGCTCAGTGGCGATGCGCGTTCGGACAACGCCGGATCGATCAGGATATAGCGCCCGCTCAACCGCAGCAGCATCGAGGCATGCCCCAACCACCAGACGCTGTCGCCACTGCCGCTGAGATCGGCTGGCTGCCACCAGCGTTCGGTAAATTGCGCGTAGCCCTGCTGCGGCGGCTTGGGCAACCCCTGGCGCTTGCGCTCATCTTGCCAACGTTGAAGATCCCCCTCCTGACGCCGCGAAGGTTCCGGGTTGCGAAATCCCTCCGGCGTGTGATGCGCCTTGGCCGCGTCGTAATAACGGTTGATTCTTTTCATCCAGCGTCTTCTCCCGACCCTCAGCGCCCTGCACGGGCATGACTTTCAGTGTAACAAACCCGATGAAGCTCGCACTTCGTCAGCCGTGCGCTGCATTGAGGGAGCTTTTGCCGTATGCTGTTGTCTCACTTCGGTGAGACAGCCAGGGCCGCCAAGAGCCCGTTAAGACTCTCTTAAGAACTTTGTGATTGACTTGTAGGGCATACAGAAAAGGAGAAGTTATGAGTCGTTCGACATCCCGCAAATCAGGCGCAGGCCTGGGGCGCCGTATTCGCAGCGCGCTGCTGGCGCAGAAGCAATACTGGAAAATGTATTTCGCCATGAAGCTGCGCCGCGTGCGCGTGCCTGCACCGCTGGTGCTGCTTGGCGGTTCGCTGCTCGGGTTCTTCATGCTGACCCTGCTGATGCTCAGCGTGGTGACCATCGACGTCATCAGCACCCTGCTGCTGCTGTGCCGGAAACTGCTGGGACGGGGTGACGGTGAGGGGCGCGCCTTTATGCCGCGCAGCTGACGAGAAGAGCGCGGAGGCGCAATACGCCTCCGCGCGCAGATTAACGCTTGGCGCCTTTGCGGCGCGTCAGCATGAATCCGCCCCACAGCACTGCAACCCACACCGGCATCAACAGCACCGAAATGCGGATCCCTTCGCTGAAATACATAATCACTAAAATCAGGCCGAGGAACGCCAGGCACAGATAGTTGCCGAACGGATACCACAGCGCCTTAAAGCTCGGAATGACACCCTGACGATTCTTCGCCGCACGGAATTTCAGGTGCGCCAGGCAGATCATCACCCAGTTGATCACCAGGGTGGACACCACCAGCGCCATCAGCAGCTCAAACGCCTTGCCGGGCATCAGATAGTTGATCAGCACGCCGATCGAGGTAATCAGCGCCGACAGCGCGATGGACAGGACCGGCACGCCGCGCTTGTTGACGCGCGTCAGCGCTTTCGGCGCATTGCCCTGGCTGGCCAGCCCGAACAACATGCGGCTGTTGGCGTAAACGCCGCTGTTGTAGACCGACAATGCGGCGGTCAGCACCACCACGTTGAGCACCGTCGCCACCAGATTGCTGTTCAGCGCATGGAAGATCAGCACGAACGGGCTGCCGCCCTCCACCACTTGCCCCCACGGATAAAGCGAGAGCAGTACGGTCAGCGAACCGATATAGAAAATCAGAATACGGTACACCACCTGATTGGTCGCTTTAGGAATGCTGCGACGCGGATCCGCGGCTTCCGCCGCGGTGATGCCCACCATCTCCAGCCCGCCGAACGAGAACATGATCACCGCCATCGCCATCACCAGCCCCGAGAAGCCGTGCGGCATAAAGCCGCCCTGCTGCCACAGGTTGGTGATGCTGGCCTGTGGCCCACCGTTGCCGCTGGCCAACAGCCAGGCGCCAAACACGATCATGCCGACAATCGCCACCACCTTGATGATGGCGAACCAAAACTCGGTTTCGCCGTACAGGCGCACGTTCACCAGGTTGATCAGATTGATCAACACAAAGAACAGCGCGGCGGACGCCCAGGTGGGGATCTCTGGCCACCAGTACTGAATGTAGATGCCGACGGCGGTCAATTCCGCCATGCCGACCAGAATGAACATCGCCCAGTAGTTCCAGCCGGAAAGGAAACCGGCGAAATCACCCCAATATTTATAGGCAAAGTGACTGAAAGATCCGGCGACCGGCTCCTCCACCACCATTTCGCCCAGCTGGCGCATGATCAAAAACGCGATAAAACCGCCGATGGCGTAGCCCAACAGCACGGCGGGGCCGGCCATTTTAATGGTTTGCGCAATGCCGAGAAATAAACCGGTGCCGATGGCGCCCCCGAGGGCAATAAGCTGTATGTGTCTGTTTTTTAATCCGCGTTTTAGCGGGGTATCCTGATGCTGACCGCCCATCTTATCCTCATATGGCGTACCTCCTTGCCGTTATCGGCCAAGATTTCACCAATCAATAAATGTATCTGCGGGCGGCTTTTTAACACTTAACCCCGTGAGCATCAAGGAGTAGCGCCCCGAGACGGCAGACCGGAGCGCGATTTTTTAACCGAGGGAGAGCGGGTAACGGCGGCGTTCAGCCAGGCATACCGCACAGTTTGGTCAGGTTGCGCGCGCCGATCATCAGCGTGGCGACATAAGATTGGCGACGCGTAACCACTTCCACCGCCACGCGATCGTTTTGATATTTTATCAGATAGGTCGAGGGCCAGCCCTGACGGCGCTGGCCGAAGCTTTCGGCATGACGATCGATCGCCGCATGGGCAATCACCAGATGAGACAAGTTTTTATCACCTTTGATAATGCGCTTCATAAACAGCCTCCGCCAACGACAGCTCTGTTATTAGAAAAAGGAGAAACTCTTACCAATCACCGGTATTTTTGCGAATCAGTTAGCCTGTCGGCTCATCAGAAAACAGATCATCGCCGCGCGCAGCGGGCTGGCGCTGTCGGCCTGCCATTCACCGCCCTGGGTGCTCATGCGCGCCTGCCACTGTGGGCTGTCGCTGTGGTTGTCGGGGTTCAGACTGATTTTGTTGGCGCAAATGATCGGCCAGGCGTCGGAGGGATTCTTGCAGTAATCTTTACCTTTTACGCCGCCGTAGGGATACCACTTGTCCGGGTTCTCCCCGGTCAGCAGCGCAATGCTGCGGTTCACTTCGGCATCGCTTTCTTCGTACCATTTAATCATCGGCTTTATCCATCTTTTGTAAGGTTGGCGCTACATTACGATGTCTGTAAGACAGTTTTATGACAGCGTCGCTGGTTTTCACATTATCTGCACTAATGTTTCGCCCCCTTTAACTTTTCTCCCCTTCTGCGTACACTTTTCGTCTGTTTAGCGCCCAGGAAACGCACGCATGTTGACCGGCCTCAACCACCTGACGCTCGCCGTCAGCGATCTCGATCGCAGCTTCGATTTTTACCGCCATCTGTTGGGGTTCACCCCTCACGCCCGCTGGCAAGGCGGCGCCTATCTGTCATTGGGGGCGTTGTGGCTGTGTCTGTCATTGGATGAGGCGCGCACGCAACCACGGGCGCGTGATTACACCCATTACGCCTTCAGCGTCGCGCCGGAACACATTGAACGGGTCAGCGAGCGGCTTCGCCAGAGCGGCGCAGAAGAGTGGAAAAGCAATCGCAGCGAGGGCGAGTCGCTCTATTTTCTCGATCCTGATGGGCATCAGTTGGAGATCCATGCCGGCGATCTGGCCAGCCGCCTGGCGGCATGCCGGGAAAAACCGTATCAGGGCATGGTATTTTACTGAAGCGCCCCGGCGGCGCAGCGCCAGCCGGAGCAAGGTGTTCAACGTTCGGGGATAAAACCTTTAAAATCCAGCGCGGGGCTGAGATCGTCGTCATCAGCATCGCCGCCGTCGGCGCGAGCGCTGTGCGCCAAACGCTTCAACAGCGCCGTTTGTTGACGTTGCTGCTCGGCAATTTCCTGCAGCAGGCGAATCTGCTCGTTGGCGCGCACGCTGGCGCGGTTCACAAGGAACCAAACCCAGAGCCCCACCAGCAACGCCACGGCGGCGAGAGCCAACGACAACAGGCCGTTCTGGCCAAAACCTAAATCGTACATGGACAACCCTATCTACTGCGAAATTCAGGCCGCCATCTTAACACTCGCGGCGGCCGGGCGAACATCCCTGCCAAAAATTGCTTACCAGGGTACGAAGCGCGTCACCGAACAGATGCCCAGCGCAAAATTTCCACCATCGTCGCAATAGCTGTCCAGCGCCAACAGGTAGAAAAACAGGCAGGCAGCGACGGCCGTCATTATCACGAGGATTTTTTTTCGCAACAAATTTAGCAGCCTCATTGTTATCAGGATGGTCTATCGCGCATGTTATCACAGCAAAGTTAAACGAAGTTTAACTTGTCGTTTAGATTTCTGGCTATCGCCCGGTTTTCAGACTGTTACCCTTGCCCTCGCGCTGGCGCCGTGGCTAGATGAACCCTCAGGGATAACGAGGAAACGCAATGAGCAGACTGATTAAGTGGGTACTGGTATTGGCGGTCATTTACGGCGGCTTTTTGATCTCGGGCTACGGCGTGCTGATCGGCAGCAACAAGAACGTCGGCGGATTGGGATTGCAGTGCAAATACCTGACGGCGCGCAACGTGGCGATCGCCCAGTACGTCAATGGCGACAACGGTTTCATCGGCGTGACCGACTGCCCGCTGTTCAAGAAAATCGAAACGGTGGTGGATTAACCGCCACCGCCCGACGCCGTCGCTCTGCGGCGGCTCCGCCTCAATCGCGGGTAAACTTCAACTCGATCAGCGCAATCGCCTTGTCAATCGCTCTGCGGGTCACCGGATCGGCGCCGGCGGGATGCGTGGAGAAATCGATGCTTTTGAGCTGGCCCGCCATCTTGTCGCGCACTTCGGTCGGCGCAATCACGTCGATAACGTCCAGAATCTGTTTAATGACCAGTTGGCAAGCGACCAGATCGGAAGCCAATTCCTGCTCGTTGCTCAGCATGTCAGACATAATAACTTTCCCTCTTGATTCAAACGCCGCACAGAATAGCATGCCGCCTGCGCCATTGCCCGCCCTCCCCGCCTTTTTCCCCATTCTGCGCACCGCCGGGCAAAAGCCCGCGGCAGATTAGCCTATACTTGCAGCATGACGGTGATAAAAACATCCGTAACCTAAGCCACAACCAACAGGAGATAGTTATGGCGAATCACAATGTGAAATCCTGGGCAACAGTGCGTGAAACTTCGGTGGAAATTGCCGAAGCTATTTTTGAACTGGCAGGGAACGATGAAGTGTTGGCGCAGAAGATCTGGGAAGAAGGCAGCGATGAAGCGCTGGAAAAGGCTTTTGCCAAAACCACCGCCGACCAGCTTTATTGGGGAGAGGAAACCGTCGAGCGTAAAAACGTTTAAGCCGCCAGGCAACAAAAAGCCCGGGTTTCTGGCCCAGGCTTTCCCGATTAGCGCTCACCCCGCTCAGCGGCGTGCATCTCTGCTTGCTCTCACGGTTCTTCACCTCCCACACCTTCCGCATTTTTCATGCTCATCACCGGCGTCGCCATAAAAGCGCCGACGCCCACGATTACAACCAGAGTAATAATCACTGTCATTAACATGCGATCACCCCATCAACGTTGAGTTGTTACGGCTGACTCTGTTTTGGCGGTTCTTGCTGCGGTCTGCTCCGCGTCACCCACCGCGGCGGCGACAGTCTCAGATTAGCCGTTTTTCCTTTCGGCTGACAAGCGGCGGTTCAACGGTTTTTCCGAATCATGCCCCGTCATCGGCGGCGTTTTTTGTCCGCGGCGGCAAGTTGTGTATACTTCACCGCTATGTAGATCTCACACTGACGCACTGATGATACAAGAACACCATCTCTCATTGGTCTGCGCCCTCAGCAAATGGGTCGAAACTCACCTCGGACGAGTGATCCATCTCGAAGAGCTGGCCGAGTACTCCGGCTACTCGCTGTGGCACATGCAGAAGCTGTTCAAAGAAGCGACAGGGATTTCGCTGGGCAAATACATTCGTGAACGCCGTCTGGCCGGCGCGGTCTATCAACTGCGCAGCAGTGAAGCGTCGATTTTCGATATCGCCCTGGACTTTGGCTTCGGCTCACAGTCCCACTTCACCTACATGTTCAGAAAGCGTTTTAATATCACGCCTTACGATTTCCGCCAGGATCTGAGCGTCGATCTGCACATCGATCCGCCGCTGCACGTCATTCACCAAAAATCCGCCTGATTTTCGCCCGCCGTCAACCGGCGGGTTAACGCGCGCCCCAGACCGCCAGCAGCGCGATCGCGGCCGGCAACGCCTGCACCCACAGGATCTTGCGGCTGGCGGTCAGCCCGCCGAACACACCGGCCGCCAGCACGCAGCCGAGAAAGAACAGCTGCAGCGCCACATCTTCACGCCAATAGCCCCATACCAGGCCCAGCGCCAGAAAACCGTTGTACAGCCCCTGGTTGGCGGCCAAGACCCGCGTGGCCGCGGCGAACTCCGCCGTCGTCCCGAATGCTCGCCTGCCGATCGGCGCGCACCACAGGAACATTTCCAATACCAGGATATAAAGGTGGAGCGCCGCGATAAGCAGCAGAACAATGTCAGCAATGAGCTTCATGATTATCCAAATAGCGAAATGGGGATGCCGTCAAGTATAAGTGATGGGTGAATATCGCTCACCATCCAAGATAAAAAAACCCGCCGAAGCGGGTTTATGCAGGAGTCATTTTTTGAGGTTAGTGTAATACGGCAACCAACAATGCCGCGACAGAGACCCAAAACAGCGCCGTGGCAACCACGACATGGGACAGTCTTGCACGATAAAGAACTTGGCTCATAATGACCTCACTGACATCAGACTAACGGGAGACAACCTGACTTCCTGAGGATTATCCTAATCTTCTTCCGTTTATCATTATATGCGTCAGATCACTATTTCGTTGAGAAACTTTATATTGTCGTGAAGCTGGAGCCGCGATCACATTTATTGCGCGTTATTAGAGCGAAATAAGTCGAATAATCTCGGCGATTATATCCTAACGCTATCAAACTTCGCTCCACGGCAGGCGTGGCGCGGCCATGCGCTCACCGGAATAACCGCTGACCGCCGGAAAACGATCCGTTTCCTGCTCCCAATCGCGCTGAGCCTGAATAATTTCCGCTTTGGTATGGCCAACGAAGTTCCACCAGATAAGGATCTCTTCATTTAACGGCGCTCCACCGATTAATAATCCCCGGCTGCCCTTCTCTGCATTTAACTCAATAGAGTTATTACCCATGCCTAAATAGGTGAATGCGTCAGGTGAAAATGTTTCACCATTAAGTTCAAATGCACCAATCAGGGGCAAAAAGCCGATTTCATAATCATCGCGCAGCGGCAATTGCGCCGTCGCCGCCTCTTGCCATTCCATATCAATGGCGATTAATGGCGAAAGAGTAAACACCGGTGAACGATAAGCGCCAAATTCCCCGACCAGCAAACGGTGATTCACGCCGTTATTCCGCCACTGCGGCAAATCGGGATAATGATCGAATCGC
The DNA here is from genome assembly GCF_052168895.1 of Serratia sp. CY37869. NCBI lineage: Bacteria > Pseudomonadati > Pseudomonadota > Gammaproteobacteria > Enterobacterales > Yersiniaceae > Serratia > Serratia sp. CY37869. Next base: position 1,113,175 of record NZ_JBJNLU010000001.1, on the reverse strand, counting down.
GGCGCCATGTCGGCATATTCGGCCGGCAACGCAATCCACAATTGTGCGGCGTGCAGTCGTCGGTCCTCGCCCACCGACTGTTCCGTATGCGCGATGCCGTGCCCTGCGGTCATCAGATTGACCTGCCCCGGACGGATCAACTGTTCGCTGCCGAGGCTATCGCGGTGCAGCACCTCACCCTCGATCATCCAGGTAAAGGTTTGCAGACCGGTGTGCGGATGCGGCCCTACGTCCATGCCGGGCGCGGTGCCGTTGAATACCGTCGGGCCGGCGTGATCGAGAAAACACCAGGCGCCGACGGTGCGCCGCTCCCGGGTTGGCAACGCGCGGTTGATAGGAATGCCACCCACTTCAGCATTGCGCACGGCAATACGCTGGATCTGGCGCGCGCCGTCAACGACAGGGCACTCGCGTGAGGGTGAAAAGCGCGTAGGACGTGACTGACTCATCGCAAAGACCTCCTGAATGGCGCCGATTCGCCAAGGATAATCGCCCCAGCTTAGCACAGGACAACGCCCCCTGGAGAGCGACGACGCTCAGCCGCGCTCACGCGGATTAAGGTGTTTTGATGTAGCAGCTTTTAATATCGATATCGTCGTGGGCATGCCTGAGATCGGAGAAATAAGTCACTCCGAAGAGAATCGACACGACCAGCAGTACAGAAACCAACAGGCCGATAATCGCCAACAGTTTGGTTTCATCGTGGAGATTGGGCTCCATTTTCTCTCCCCTAGTTAATGACGTCAGGTCAGCCACAGCGTGACCGCCAACGTAAAAATGATCAGTGAGCAGGACGCAATCGCCAAAACGACGATCGCAAATTGCGCATCACCCAAGGTTTCTCTGTAGTTTTTATCCGTCAAGGCGTTACGCTGCTGTTTCACTAAATCGGCTTTCACTCGTTCAACTGCTGCATTGCTGTTTGATGGGGCAAGACACCCCCTCAGAATGGGGGAGCGAAATCCCCCTTCGGCTGCTCAGTCCGCAACCGGGCCATGACGCTACCAACTTTCCCCCCCAGGGTCAACACCGCCGCCGCGGGCCGGCGAGCGCAGGCACACGGTATGTGTAACTTTTATTTAGAGGGAAGGGAAATAAGAGATGCTTATAGCGGAGGCAAAAAAAAGCCCGGCACATCGCCGGGCCAGGGGAGACAGAGGCGTTATTGCGGGATACGCAGCACCTGTCCCGTATAGATCTTGTCCGGGCTCGACAGCATCGGCTTGTTGGCTTCGAAAATTTTGTTGTAGAGATTGGCGTTACCGTACATCTCTTTGGAGATTGCGCTCAGCGTATCGCCCTTCTTCACGGTATAGAAGCGGCTCTCGGCGTCGGATTGCGCTACCGCCACCTTGTCTTCCACACCGCTGATGCCCGCTACGTTGCCGATCGCCACCAGAATCTTCTCTTTCAGCTCCTGGCTGACGGCATCGCCGGTCACCACCGCTTTCCCATCGACCACCTGCACATCGACTTTGTCGGTGCCCGGCAGGCCGCTCTTATCGAGATGCTCCTTGAGTTTGGCGCTTTGATCTTCGGCGGAGGCATTGCCGGTGACTGTGTCCCACAGTTTTTCGCCCGCTTCTTTGACAAAGTTAAACAAGCCCATATTCACTCCTTTTGATGGTTGCACTAATGCGTTGATGTAAGGCTTGTTAAGCTTAGCATCGTCAAAAGGATCTGCCATCCGCTCTCGCCCCCAGAAACGGCTAGAGAATTCCGAAAGTGCCGTCTGCGGCGCCTCATTGGCGTTTTATCGCGCAATGATGCTGAAAAATCGCGCTTTTTTACCTACACTGTTGCAGACAAGGCGGCTCGACGAAGGAGGCTGCAAGATGTACGCATTGGTGATGTTTGTCTGTTATCTGGATGGCGGCTGCAGTGAAATGGTGGTGGACATATTGCGCGACGAACCGCAATGCCTGGTGGCAATGAAGGAACAGAACCTGCGTCACGCCGGCTGTTATCCCATGGAAGAATTTATTGACGGCTTCTGGTTGCCGGCCAGCGAATACTCGGATTTTTGATCCCCTCCCCGCCTGATGCTGAGGAATTTCTGATTTCATCGGAAACTGCATCTTCCTCCGAGGCATAAGGCCGCTGTTTTGCTAAATTGCGGCTCCCGAAGAAGAAAGACAGAGAAAGGTCATGTCAGCATCGGCTCATTCCAACGAGCAATATGAAATTCTGCTGCGCAACGTCAGCCTGGCGTTAGGCGACGCAGTGTTGCAGTTAATCAAAAACCATAAAAAGGTATCCGGCGGCAATATTCTTTCGCAGCTGGTGACAGAGATAGAGCGAGAGCAGGATCAGCAGCGGTTTGCCGCGCTGCGTTCGGCCATCGAGTTGGTGGGGTTGGCGCCAAAAGGCTGAGCGCGCGATACAAACGAAGGCAGGGCTTGCGCCCTGCCTGATTACCGATCCCGACACAGGATGAGGGTAATGGAATTGCAGCTTAGAAGCGGTAGGTCAGGTTGACGGCAACGATGTCGTCAGTGCTCAGCTTCAGTTTGTTGTCGTCGTTCAACTGGTTGATCTTGTAGTCGACGTAGGTGTACATGTTTTTGTTGAAGTAGTAAGTCGCGCCCACTTCCACGTATTTCACCAGATCGACATCGCCAATCCCTTCAATATCCTTGCCTTTCGACTGCACGTAGGCCAGAGACGGACGCAGACCGTTTTCGAACTGGTACTGGGCCACAACTTCGAAGTTCTGCGTTTTGTTGGCGAAGCCGGAGACGCCATTGCCGCTGATCGGCGTCATGTTGCGGGTATCGGCATACATGGCCGCCAGATAGACCTGGTTGGCGTCATATTTGATTGCGGTGGTCCAGGCGGTGGCCTTATCCCCTTTACCATACTTCAGCGCTTTCTGGTCGCTAGTACGGTTGGAATCAGAGAACGCCGCCGCGACGCCGATGCCGGTGCCGCCGATGTCCTGATAGTCCAGAGACATGCCGTAACCGTCGCCGTTTTGCTTGGTCACGCTGCGGCCGTCACCGTCGTTTTTACCCTGGTACTGCAACGCCAGGTTCAGGCCTTCCACCAAACCGAAGAAGTCACGGTTGCGGTAGGTCGCCAGGCCGTTGGAGCGCGCGGTCATGTAGTTGTCGGTGTAGCTGTAGGAGTCGCCGCCGAATTCCGGCAGCATGTCGGTATAAGCTTCGGCGTCGTACACCACGCCGTAGTTACGGCCGTAGTCGAACGAGCCATAGTTGGCGAACTTCAGGCCGGCGAAGCCCAGACGGGTTTTGGTGCCGGTGGTGCCCTGCGCTTCATCGTGGTTGGACTGAACGTTGTATTCCCACTGGCCGTAACCGGTCAACTGATCGTTGATCTGGGTTTCGCCTTTAAAGCCCAGACGAACGTACGTTTTATCTCCGTCTTCACTTTTATCTTTACTGAAAACGTGTTTGGCCGAAACGCGGCCGTACAGGTCGAGTTTATTGCCATCTTTATTGTAGATTTCAGCCGCGTTGGCGAAGGAGGTGACCGCCCCGAGGGCGACAGCTAAGGCTAATACACTGCGTTTCATCATTTATTTTCCTAGATATTATAATTAGAACCCTGCCCGTCACGCCCAATTTATAATTTGGGCTGTGATTTTATCTTTTGGTATTTTATGAGCTCCCCTAATGCTGGGGTGATGTGACATTAGCATCATGAATCAAAACTTAAAATCAAAAAGTTCATGAAACAACGAGGAGAAAGCATGTTTATTTGTAACCATATATTTCAAAAAAGAGAATGCATAACCCATTGAATATAAGAAATTTTTATCACATAACTTATAACCAAAACGGTGCAATGCACCAATTTAGTGCATTTTGGTTTCGTTTTGCGTGCTTTCTGCGCGATTCAAAAGTAACAACAAGATTAGCATGGTTATTAAAAACGTTACTTATTTCACATTTTTATCTTAACAAAGTCACCAGGCAATTAAGGCTTTCCGATAACGGCTGAATACGGCCTTTATTCATTCACGTAAAGAAATCCCTATAGGACGAATAAAATTCGCCTTACGGCAATTAAAATAGCGGGAAATAGCAGAATGAAATAATGGGGAGAATAACGGCGGCGCGCTGACGGCGCCACCGAGGATAAATCAATACAGCGTAGAACGGGAAACTTCGCTCAACAGCATTCCAGCACGCAAGCCCAGCGCCACAGTGGGGTTAGGGAACAGAATCCACGCGCCCTCTTGGCCAACGCGATAGTCTTCCTGCGGCTGCTCGCACAGCAACATCCCCGGTTTCAACTCGGTGAAGTTGGCCGTGTCATCATCCAGGTACAGCTTGAAATCCTCGCTGTGTTTGATCAACGAATGCATCACACGGAATACCCGGATCGCCTCGCCCGCGCGCTCCGGCAACGGCCCCTCGCTGACCGCCGCCCGCAAAGCGCGATCGATGGCGGCAAACTGCTGCAGATCGTTGCTGCCGAACGGCCGCGCTTTACCCAGCTCGAGCGTACAGCTCGCCGCATTGAGATGTTCGCTGGAGTAGTGGCTAAAAGTCCCGCCCGGCGCGCTGTGCACCACCAGCGCATCCAAATCGGCGGCATCCAGCAGCTTTAGCATCGGTTCGCTGTACGGGCGCTTCTGGAAGGGCAAAATGCCAAAGCGCGGCAAATGCGACTCGCGAATGGCGGTGTGCAGATCGTAATGGAAACGCGCCGCCTGTTCGCCATCAAAAAAAGCGGCGAGCGTGCGCTCCAACTGCTGGGCGCGCGCGGTTTCCCCGCTGGCGGCGAAGTTGCGGTAGCGGCCGCCGAACATGCGGTTCATGTCGCTGTGCAGATAGCGCCTGCCCGCCCGCATCGCCGCCGGGTTGCCCAGCACCACCAACAGCCGCACCGCCAGCGGCAAGCGGCCGCTCAACAGATCGCCGATTAACTGATTGAGCAGTTCAATCGGCGCGGTTTCGTTGCCGTGTACGCCCGCCGACACCACCAACGCCTGGCGATAACGCTGCCGCGGCGTGAGCTCCAACACCCCTTCCCCCAGCCAACGCCAGCGCAGCTGCGGCGTTTCGCCCTGCCATTCGGCGGGTTCTTTCCCCTCCAGCGTCAGGGGCAGTAGATCGATCATGCAGCCTCCCTTATCGTTGGAACGGATAGATGGACCCGAGACCGAGGATCGACGTCAGCGAATCCAACGCCTCGCGCCCTTCGCGCAGCAGCAGCGGATCGGCCAGGTCATCCTGCGTCAGGCGATCGCGGTAATGACGATCCACCCACTCGTTCAGCGTCGCGAACAGCCGATCGTTCATCATGACGCGCGGATTCACCGCCCGCAGCTCTTGATCGTTGAGCGCCACCCGCAGCCTCAGGCAGGCCGGGCCGCCGCCGTTGCGCATGCTTTCGCGCAGATCGAACACGCGGATTTCATCGATCGGGCCGCCGCTGCCGACCATCTCGTTCAGATAACGCCACACGCCGGCATGCTGGCGCGACTCTTCCGGCACCACGATCATCATCTTGCCGTTCGGCTTGGTGAGAATTTGGCTGTTGAACAGATAAGTCGCCACCGCGTCCGCCACCGAGACGCGCTCCGTCGGCACTTCGATCGCCACCAGCTCGCTGTCCAGCGTCGCCATCTTGCGGCGCACTTCATCCAGCGCCTGTTGCTGGCGGTAAAACGCCTGCTGGTGGTGGAACAGCACGTTCTGGTTGCTGACCGCAATCACGTCGTTATGGAACACGCCCTGGTCGATCACCGCCGGGTTTTGCTGCACGAAGACCGTATGCTGCTCGTCCAATTGGTGCAGGCGAGCGATCGCCTCACCGGCTTCGCGCGTCTGGCGCGCAGGATAACGCGCCGGCGCCGTTTCGCCGCCAAACTCCTGGCGACCGTAAACGAACACCTGCACGCTGCGCCTGGCATAATCGCCGCCCAGCCGGTTATGGTTGGCCGCCCCTTCGTCCCCAAACAACGCCACCTGCGGCAGCGCTTCATGGTGGGCGAAATGCCGGTCGTCGTTAAACATCGCCCGCAAAACGTCGGTGGTCGTTTCCGCTTCAATGGCGCGGTGGAATTTATTGTTCAGGTTGGCGGCGGTGAAATGCACCTTGCCGTCTGCGCTGTCCGCCGAGGGGGACACCGTGGCCGCATTGGCGGTCCACATGCAGGACGCCGAGCTGAGCGCCGACAGCAAACGCGGCGATTGACGCATCGCCTGCGCCAGCACCGCCTCATCGCTGCCGCTGAAGCCCAGGCGACGCAGCATCGGCAAATGCGGCCGCTCCTGCGGCGGCAATACCCCTTGCTGGAAACCGAGATCGGCCAGCGCCTTCATTTTCAGCAGCCCCTGCTTCGCTGCCAGCTGCGGGTTCGATACGCTGTTTTGATGCTGCGTAGAGGCCTCGTTACCGAACGACAGCCCGGCATAGTGGTGCGTTGGCCCCACCAAACCGTCGAAATTGACTTCATATCCTGACATGGCTATCCCCTGGGGATGGCCTGCGGCGACGCCATGACGCCGCCGCAGACGATTAACGGAACGACAAGCCCGGCGAGAGCGTCGCCGGCAGCGACAGGCTTTCGCTTTCCAGCGACGCCATCGGCCAGGCGCAATAGTCCGCCGCATAGAAGGCGCTTGGGCGATGGTTGCCGGAAGCCCCCACGCCGCCGAACGGCGCCGCGCTGGACGCCCCGGTCAACGGCTTGTTCCAGTTGACGATGCCGGCGCGCGCTTCCAGCAGCAGCCTCTCGAACAGCTCGCGCTGCGGCGAGACCAATCCCACCGACAGGCCGTAGCGCGTCTGGTTGGCGAGCCGCAGGGCCTCGTCGAAATCGCGGTAACGCACGATCGTGGTCAACGGCCCGAAGTACTCTTCGTCCGGCACGCCGGCCACGCCGGTCAGCTCGATGATGCCCGGGCTGAGCAGCGAACTGCCCGGCTCCAGCAGACGCATGGCCAGCAGCGATTTACCGCCCAGCGCCAGCAAGCGCTGCTGCGCTTTCAGCATGTTTTCCGCCGCGGCCGCCGACACTACGCCGCCCATGAACGGCTGCGGTTCGGCATCCCAACGGCCGACGCGCAGCTCGCCCGCCACCTGAACCAAACGCGCGATAAAGGCGTCGCCTTCCGCCCCCTGCTTCACCAAAATGCGGCGTGAACAGGTGCAGCGTTGGCCGGCGGAGATAAACGCCGACTGGATAGCCAGGTTGACCGCCGCGTCGCGATCCTCGAAACCATCGACGATCAGCGCGTTGTTGCCGCCCATCTCCAGCGCCAGGATCTTCTCCGGCTGCCCCGCCAATTGGCGATGCAGGTGGTAACCGGTGCCGGCGCTGCCGGTGAACAACAGGCCGTCGATATTCGCACTGGCCGCCAGCGCCTCGCCGGTTTCCCGGCCGCCCTGCACCAGATTGATCACCCCGTCCGGCAGACCGGCCTTCAGCCACAGCTTCAGGGTCTCCTCGGCGGTCAGCGGCGTCAGTTCGCTCGGCTTGAACACCACGCAGTTTCCGGCCAGCAGCGCAGGCACGATATGGCCGTTCGGCAGATGGCCGGGGAAGTTGTAAGGCCCGAACACCGCCAGCACGCCGTGCGGGCGATGGCGCAGCACCGAAGCGCCGTCGGCCATCGCCGTCTGGCTAAAACCGGTGCGCGCCTGATAGGCCTGCAGTGAAATGCCCACCTTGCCGATCATCGCCTGAATTTCGGTCAGGGTTTCCCAGCGCGGTTTGCCGGTCTCGCGGCTGATGGTTTCCGCCAGCGACTGTTTATGTTCTTCCAGCAAAGCGGCGAAGCGTTTCACCAGCTGTTCGCGCTGCTCGAACGGCGTACGCGCCCAGTCGGGAAATGCGGCGCGCGCGGCTTCGCAGGCGGCGGCGACGTCATCGGCGTCGGCGGCGTTGGCGCGCCACAGCGGCTGATTGCCGACCGGATCGGCCTTGCCGAACTCCGCGCCGCGGCCCTGCCGCCAGACGCCGTTAATCAACAGTGCAGGATGGGACATCATGCTTTCTCCTGTGCAATAAGGGGGAGTACCCGCACCGGGCTGCCCTGCTCGACGCCGAGCGCCGCAGCGGTGGCGGCGTTGATATGCAGGCGGTCGTCATACAGATCGGCATTGACCAACAGTGCGCGGTAATTCTGATAGTTGTCGTTGGCGACCAGATGGACCGGCGCATCGGCGCGCATCGGCGTGTCATCCAGCACCACTTTGACCAGGCGGCTCTGCTTCACCGCACGGATGTGGTCGATTTCGGCTTCCAGCGTCGGGCCACCGTCGAAGATATCGACGTAGCCCTGATAGCTCAGGCCTTCCGCCTCCAGCAGGCGGCGCGCCGGCAGGGTTTGCGGGTGCACTTCACCGATCACCTTCTGCGCGTCTTCGGCCAGGAAATCGACATACAACGGATGTTTCGGCATCAGTTCGGCGATAAACGCTTTTTGTCCGGTGCCGCTCAGGTAGTCCGCCTTGGCGAACTCGATGGAGAAGAAACGGTGGCCGACGCTCTCCCAGAACGGCGAACGGCCGTTTTCATCGGAGAAACCACGCATCTCGGCGATCAGACGGCGGGAGAAGCGTTCACGGAACGCGGCGATAAACAGGAAACGCACCTTCGACAGCAGCTTGCCGTTCTCGCCGTGACGATAGTCCGGATCGAGGAACAGCGTGCACAGTTCCGAATGCCCGGTATGGTCGTTGCTGAGGAACAGCGTCGGCACCGATTTATAGACGTTCAGCTGTTTGGAAGCGTGCACCTGCGTGCCGACGCGGAAGCTGTACCAGGGTTCCGCCAGGCCGACGGCCACTTCGATCGCGCAGACCCCCACCGCCTGCCGGCGCTCGCTGTCTTCCAACACGAACAAATAACACTGGTCACTTTGCGGAAGTTCGCCTTGCCAGGTTTTTAACGCCCGCTCAATGCGTGCCGACAGGGTATCTTCATTTTGCGGCAGCGACGTGAGACCGATACCGGATTTGCCGGCAAGCGTCAGCAAATCCGCCAAATCGCGGCGCTCTATAGGGCGAATAATCATCATAATGCGAACCTCTTCTGAATCAGGCTGCGCCGATGAAGGCGCAGCCCGCTGATTAGCTGCAAATGCGCGCCACGGCGCGCGCGAATCGCGCCAGCCCCTCTTTCACATCCTGCTCAGGGATGATCAGCGACGGCGTGAAACGCACCACGTCCGGGCCGGCGATCAGCGCGATAACGCCTTCTTCGTTGGCCAGTTGGGTGATCTGCTTCGCTTTGCCGGCATAGTCTTTCTTCAGTTGGCAGCCGATCAGCAAACCGCCGCCGCGAATCTCGGCAAAGATCGGATACTGACGGTTGATGTCGTTCAACCCGTCGATGAACCACTGGTGGCGCTGCTTGACGCCTTCCAGCACTTCCGGGGTATTGATGATGGAGAACACTTCCCCCGCCACCGCCGTCGCCAGCGGGTTGCCGCCGTAGGTGGTGCCGTGAGTGCCGACGCCCAGCGTTTTCGCCAGCGCATCGGTGGTCAGCATGGCGCCGATCGGGAAGCCGCCGCCCAGCGCTTTCGCGGTGGTCAGCACGTCCGGCACCACGCCGTACTGCATATAGGCATACAGGTGGCCGGTGCGGCCGACGCCGGTCTGCACTTCGTCGAAGATCAGCAGCGCGTTATGGCGATCGCACAGTTCACGCAGCCCCTGCAGGAAACTGGCTTCCGCCGGCAGCACGCCGCCTTCGCCCTGGATAGGCTCGACGATCACCGCGCAGGTGCGATCGTTGATAAGCTCGGCCGCCGCGGCCAGATCGTTATACGGCGTATGGGTGATACCGCCCGGCAGCGGCGCAAAGTCCTGCGAATATTTTGGCTGGCCGCCGGCGGACACGGTAAACAGCGTACGGCCGTGGAACGCGTTGTTGAACGCCACAATCTGATCTTTACCGGCGCCGTGCTGGTCATGCGCATGTTTGCGCGCCAGTTTCAGCGCCGCTTCGTTGGCTTCTGCGCCCGAGTTACAGAAAAATACCTTGTCGGCGAACGTGGCGTCGATCAGTTTTTTGGCCAGGCGCAGCACCGGTTCGTTGGTATAGCCATTGCCCAGATGCCACAGTTTGCCCGCCTGCTCCACCAGCGCCGCCTTGACCGCCGGGTGCGCATGGCCCAACGCGTTAACCGCGATGCCGCCGGCGAAATCGATGTAAGACTTACCCTGTTGATCCCACACCTGCGATCCTTCACCCCGCACCAGAATAAAATCGGCAGGGGCATAAACCGGGACCATCCAGTCATCGAAAGACTGGCGGGTAACTGCGATTGGCTGTTCCATAGTGACCTCATAATCTCAGCAAAGGCTGAATTTTGACTGTAAGGACCGCGCAAGCCCGGCTAGGCCGCCACAATGCAAAAAAACCGCTGCTCAAAACCGACTTTCCCGGCGGAGAAAATGCTGTCTCTCACCGCTGATTTAGAAACAAATCTGTTACATAAAATCGGTTTTTCACTATTTATGGCGCTTATCCGGTCCCTGAGCGGGGAGTAAATGTTAACGAGCAGTTAAAATACATGTCGTTTGATAAAGAGTGTAGAGCAGCTATCGTGCCAAAACGGGATTTTTGCCGGATTTTGCTATTTTTTACGTTAAAACAACGGCTTATAATGCATATTTATTCATTTTATATGCATTTGCAATGCATAATTTAAAAAATAAGGCCTAAAATCATCATTGCTCGCGAAATCCTATTCAATTGCGAAAAACTTCAGGATTTCTGATCGCGCTCGCAAAAATAATTTCATCCGATTTGCTCGCCATCACACTTTTTGCCCCAACCCGGTGCAGCGCTGCGCCAGGATCGGGCAATGCGGCGACGAAGCGCCTATTCCATCGGCAGCGCCCCGGAAAACGAACCGCGCCGATCGCCGCCGGCCGCGGCTCCCGCTTTATGCGCCAACGACTACACTGTGATTCTGACCGCACTTTTTCTTCTGCGCACAAGGAGTCACCATGCCCAAACGAACCGTCGATCTCAGCCGGCCTCTCCTCCAGCACGACATCCGCGCGTTTCTCGAGACGCTGAATGCCGCTGGCGGTAAACCTATGGAACAAATGAAGCCCAAAGAGGCGCGCAGAGTTTTGGAAGCGGCGCAGCGCAGCGTAGACGTGCCGCTGCGCGAGGTGGAGATCAGCGAGAAAACCATTCACGTAGAAGGCCAGGATATTCTGCTGCAGCTGGTGCGGCCGGCCAGGGTCAAGGAGACATTGCCGGTATTCATGTTCTTTCACGGCGGCGGCTGGGTGCTGGGCGATTTTCCCACCCATGAACGGCTGGTGCGCGATCTGGTTTACAGCTCCGGCGCGGCGGCGGTGTTCGTCAACTACCCCCGCTCACCGGAAGCGCACTATCCGCAGGCGATCAATCTGGCTTACGCCGCCACGGAATGGGTGGCCGAATATGGCGAAAAAATCAACGTTGACGGTTCACGGCTGGCGGTGGTCGGCAACAGCGTCGGCGGCAATATGGCGGCGGTGGTCAGCCTGATGGCCAAAGAGAAAGGCCTACCGGCATTGCGTTGCCAGATCCTGCTGTGGCCCGTTACGCACGCCCATTTTGATACCGATTCCTATCATCAGTTCGCCGAAGGCCATTTCCTGACCCGCAATATGATGAAGTGGTTTTGGGACAGCTATGCGCCCGATAAGGCGCAGCGCAAAGACATCTACGCCTCGCCGCTCAACGCTACGCCGGAACAGCTGCGGGGCTTGCCGCCGGCGCTGGTGCAAACCGCCGAGCTGGACGTGCTGCGCGATGAGGGCGAAGCCTACGCGCGTCTGCTCGACGCCGCCGGCGTCGAGGTCACCTCTACCCGCTACAACGGGCTAATCCACGACTACGGCCTGTTGAACCCGCTCGCCCACGTCCCGGCGGTGCATTCGGCGATCCACCAGGCCGGGCGCGCGTTGAAACACTACCTGTCCTGACGCTAACCGACCAGGTGGCAAGCCACCTGATGACCGGGCGCCACGCTGCGCAGCTGCGGCGCCTGTTCGCGGCACTGCGCCGTGGCCAGCGGGCAGCGGGGATGGAAACGGCAGCCGCGCGGCGGGTTGGCGGGGTTCGGCGGCTCGCCGCCGGCCACCCACGCCGGCGCGCGTTGCGCATCCAGCGTCGTCACCGCCGCCAACAAGGCCTGCGTGTAAGGATGCAGCGGTTGTCGGAACAGCGCATCGCGATCGGCGCTCTCAACGATCTGCCCCAGATACATCACCGCCACATCCTGGCACAGATGCTCCACCACGCCGAGATCGTGCGAGATAAACAGCAGCGTCACCCCCTGCCGCTCCTGTAAATCGGAAAACAGATTGATGATCTGCGCCTGAATCGACACGTCGAGCGCCGATATCGGCTCATCGGCGACGATAAATTCCGGTTGCAGGATCAACGCGCGCGCAATGCCGATACGCTGCCGCTGGCCGCCGGAAAACTCATGCGGAAACCGCCCGTAATGCTGTGAGGACAATCCGCAGATCGCCAGGGTATCGAGCACCCGTTCGCGCAGTTCCGCCTTGCTCGCCAGGCCGTGTTGCAACAGCGCTTCCCCAATGGCGTCGCCCACGCGCAGACGCGGATTCAGCGAGCTGTAAGGATCCTGAAACACCAGCTGCATTTTCGGCCGCAGGGCGCGCAACGCGTCCTTGCTCAGGCCGTCCAACGCCTGCCCTTTGAACAGCACCTCACCGGCGGTTTTGTCGTGCAGGCCGAGCAGCGTGCGGCCAACGGTGGTTTTGCCGCTGCCGGACTCGCCCACCAGCCCGAAAACGCGCCCCTTGCGGATGCTGAAGCTGACATCATCCACCGCCTTCAGTTGGCCGGTGGTGCGCCCGAACAGCCCGTCGCGCAGCGGAAAATATTTCTTTAATCCTTTCACTTCCACCAAAGGTTCAGTCGACATACGGATGCCCTCCGGCATTGAGAAAACAGGCGGACTGACGCTGACGGGAGCCGTACAGCGGCGGAATGCCGTCGCGGCAGCGAGCGGAGGCCTGCGCGCAGCGCTCGGCGAAAGCGCAATGCTCCGGCAGCCGCGCCAGATCCGGCACCTGACCGGGAATGGAGTACAAGCGGCGTCGCCGCTGCCCCGGCACCGGCCGCGAAGCGATCAGCCCCTGCGTATAGGGATGTCGCGGCTCGTCCAGCACTTCCCGGGTCGTTCCCTGCTCGACGACGCGCCCGGCGTACATCACCGCCAGCCGATCGGCCATCTGGGCGATCACCCCGAGATCGTGGGTGATCAAGATCATCGCCATGTTGTGTCGCCGGCTCTGCTCGCGCAGCAACGCCAGGATCTGCGCCTGCACCGTAACGTCGAGCGCCGTGGTCGGTTCGTCGGCGATCAGCAGCGCCGGGCGGCACCCGATCGCCATGGCGATCATCACGCGCTGCAGCATGCCGCCGGAAAGCTGATGCGGGTAGCAGCGCATCAGCGCCTCCGCGCGCGCCAACCCCACTTCCGTCAAGAGTTGAATCGCCTGACGCCAGGCCGTTTTCGGCGACAGGGTCAGGTGGCGAATCAGCGGCTCAACCAGCTGTTCGCCAAGGGTCAACACCGGATTCAGCGCGCTCATCGGCTCCTGAAAGATCATCGCCAGCCGGTTGCCGCGCAAATCGGCCATCTTGGATGCCCGCAGCGACAGCAGGTTTTGCCCTTCAAAGCGAATCTCACCGCCGTCTACCTGCGCCAGCGGCTGCGGCAACAGCCCCATCAGCGCCATGGCGGTCACGCTTTTGCCGCAGCCCGATTCGCCGACGATCCCCAGCGTTTGCCCGGCCTGCAGTTCAAGACTGACCTGTTGCACCGCCCGCACCGGCCCCTGCTCGCCATGAAACGACACCGACAGCCGGTCGAACGCCACCAGCGGTTGACTCATCGTTTTACCCCGCTCATTTTCGGATCGAGCGCGTCCCGCAGGCCGTCGCCCAAGATATTGATCGCCACCACGGTGACGAAGATCGCCAGCCCCGGCGGCATCCACAGCCAGGGGCGGCGCTGAAAGTCGATCAGGCTATTGGCGGCGTCCATCATGTTGCCCCACGACGGCGTCGGCGGCACCACGCCCAGCCCAAGGTAGCTCAACGCCGACTCGCTGAGGATGGCATTGGCCACCGCCATGGTGGCGACCACCACCAAAATCGGCACGGTATTGGGCAACAGATGGCCGAAGAGGCGCCGCCGAGTGGAGAGCCCCAGCACTTCGGTGGCCAACATGAAATCCCGCTCGCGCAGCGACAGGATCTGGCCGCGCACCAGCCGCGCCAGCGACGGCCAGCCCAGCAGGCTCAGCATGATCATCACCATGTAGATACGGTAGTCCGGCGACACGTCGAGTTCGGTCAGCATCGCCCCCATGATGATCAGCAGCGGCAGGCCGGGAATGGTCATCAACAGATCGGCGAAGCGCATGATCAACCGATCCGCCACGCCCCCCAGATAACCGGCGAACGCCCCCAGCACATAACCCAGCGTCACCGACAGCAGCATCGACACCAGGCCGATGGTCAGCGATATTCGCCCCGCCAGCAGCAGCCGGGTGCAAATATCGCGGCCGAGAAAGTCGGTGCCCAACCAATGCGCGCCGCTCGGCGCCTGATTGATGTTCAGCACATCGCCGGCGTCGTCAGACCACGGCGACAGCGACGGCCCAATCAGGCACAGCAGCGCCAACAGCACCAGCAGCGCCAGCGAGATCATCGCCGGTCGGTGGCGACGCAGACGGCGCCAGGCCTGCGCGGCGGGCGGCGGAGACAGCTGCGCCAGCGCCGGCAACTGCGCCTGGCGCCAGCGGCGACGGCGCCCGAAAAACAGCGTTACCCACATCGTGTTACCTCAAGCGAATGCGTGGATCGGCGTAGGCGTACAGAATGTCCGCCAGCAGATTGCCGAGAATGGTCAACGCCGCCAGAAACAGCGTGAACCCCATCAATACCGGATAATCGCGCGCCGCCAGCGAATCGATATGGATATGCCCGGCGCCCGGCCAGTTGAAGATTTTTTCGGTGATCAGCGCGCCGGAGAACAATCCCGGCAGCTCGAACCCCAGCAGGGTGATGATCGGCAACAGCGCATTGCGCAGCGCGTGTTTGAGGATCACCGTTTTCTCCCTGAGCCCTTTGGCGCGCGCGGTGCGGATATAGTCCATGCGGATCACCTCCAGCATGCTGGCGCGAAAATAGCGCGTCAGGCTGCCGGCCTGCAGCATCACCAGCGCCAGCACCGGCAACAGCAGGTGCGCCGCCACCTCCAGCGCCCAGGCCAGCCCGCTCGCTTCGCTGCCGGTGCGCAACATGCCGCCCGCCGGCAACCAGTGCAGATCGACGGCGAACCATTTGATCAGCAACAGGCAAAGGAAAAACGTCGGAAACGACATGGCGGCGAACACCGCCACGGTGATCAGATGATCGAACAGCGAATAGGGTTTCATCGCCGAGATCACTCCTACCGCCAGCGCGATGCCCCAATACAGCACCATCGCCACCGCCGCCAGCAGGAACGAGTTCCAGATGTATTGATTCAGCAGCGTGCTGACCGGGATCTGATACTGCAGCGAGAAGCCGAGATCGCCCTGCAACAGCCGGCCAAGCCAATGCAGGTAACGGCTGAACAAGGGCTGATCCAACCCATACAGCGCCCGCAGCTCGGCGGCGCGTTGCGCGGTCAGGTTGATATTGCCGTCGATAAAGTCGCCGGGCGCCAGGGCGAAGATGCAAAAAATCAGCAATGAAGCCAACAACAGCATCGGGATAGTCTGCAACAAACGGCGCAGGATAAAATTTCTCATCGCGAATTCCATCGCCGCCGCCCGGAATAGCGCGGCGGCATCGGGGCGTTACGGCGCCGGTTTGACGTTCGGCAGGCTGCCGACCAGTCCGTTGTAGATATCCGGTTTAAAGCCGGTGACGCGCGCGCTGCTGGCGCTCAATATTTCGCGGTTGCCGAGCAGGATCACCGGCGGATCGTCCGCCAGCACCTGATACAGCTGATGGTACAGCGGCTTACGCTGCGCGATATCCAGCGTGGCGTTGGCTTTGGCGATCAGCGCGTCCACCTGCGGGTTGTGGTAGCCGGTCTCGCTCTCGCGGCTGATGAAGTCGCGTACGCCGTCGTGCGGATCGTTCAGCGTGCTGGTGCTGAGAGACGCCAGGTCGTAATTGCCCGCCTTGCGCTGCGCCAGCAGCGCGTTGAAATCCAATACCTGCGGTTTCAGCACCACGCCGAGCCGGCGGTAGTTATCCTTGGCGATCGGCACCAGCGCGTCGTTGATCAGCTTTTTGGTCACCAGCAGCGTCAGCTCCAGCTTTTTACCGTCTTTCTGCCGGATGCCGTCAGCGCCCACCTGCCAGCCCGCCTCGTCCAACAGCTTTTTGGCCTTATCGAGATCGTAAGCGTAAGGATTGATGCCGTTGGCGTCGTAAGCCCAGGAGATCGGCGAAATCGGCTGGTTGGCGACCTTGCCGTACCCTTGGTACACCACGGCGATCAGTTTTTGCCGATCGAGGCCGTAGATCAGCGCCTGACGCACCCGCTTGTCCTGCAGCGCCGGGCGTCTGAGGTTGAAATCAACCCGGCTGTAATCGCTCGAGCTGTAAAGGTTGATATTGGCGAAGCCGAGCAGTTTGAGCTGTTCGATATCGTCCGGCTTGGCGGTAAAGGCGTCGTAGTCGGTCTCACCGGTCTGGAACAGCTGGAAGTTGGTGGCCGGGTTGGTGACGCGATAGATAAAGCGCGCCATCGGCGGCGGGCCGAGGTAGAAGTTCGGGTTGGCGTGGAAGCGGATTTCCTGCCCCGGCACGTACTTGTCGTAAATGTAGGGGCCGTTGCCGAGCGGCTTGCCGTTCAAGGCGCGCACGCCGTCGAGCTTGCCGCGCTGATAGTCTTTGCCGTAGTAAGCCCGCGACAATACCGGCCCGCCAATCAGTTGCAACGTGGTCGCGCCCGGTTGGGTGGTGACGATCTGAATGGTGCGATCGTCGATCACCTTCAGCCCGCTGATGCCGGCCGCGGTGCCGTTTTTATACTCGGCGCCGCCCTGAATGTGCGCTGGCGTGATATCGGTATCGCCGTCATAGGCCGGGTCATGCAGCAGCGTCAGGGTAAAGGCGATATCGTCGGCCTTCAGCGGCGAGCCGTCGCTGTAGACCAGATTCGGCCGCAGCTTGATGGTGTAGGTCAGATTATCGGGGCTGACCTGCCAGGACTCCGCCAGGCGCCCTTCCGGTTTGCCCTGGCTGTCCAGGCCGATCAGCCGGCTGAAGATTACGTCGGTCACGTTCTCGTCCCAGCCGTTGGTGAACAGATACGGGTTGAAAATCCCCTGCGGCTCCGAGATGCCCGCCACGACGGTATCTTTGCGCAGTTTGGCGGCGGCCGGCACCCGAGCGGCGTCGCTGGCCGGCGTAATGCCTTCGGCCAGCGTTTCCGCCTGCGCGGCGGTGCTCAATCCCAGCGCGCAGACCAACGCCAGCGGCGTCAGCCGATAGCGCAACAGTTTGTTTAGCTTATTTTTTATTCCACTCACCCACTGCCCCTCGTCTACCCGTTGATAAAAATGTGACAAAATTTATCGCAGAGTAATGGGCGGCTGGAGGGCTGTCTAACAACGAAACCGGCATTCCATTGCCGAAAAAAGCATTATGAATTTTTCTGGGGCGAAGCGGCGGGAAAAACGCGATTCAGCCGGCCGCCGCCAGCCCCCGGATAAGTTTAGCTAAGGTTTTTATCGCCTCTTCAAAGCGGTCATTCCATTCAAATGAGGCGTTGAGACGGAAGCAGTGGTTGAAATGGTCGCCGGTGGTGAACATGCGCCCCGGCGCGATGCTGATACCCCGTGCGAGTGCGCGCCGGTACAGCTCCATCGACGACAGCGCCGGGTCGAGTTCCAGCCACAGGAAATACCCGCCGTCGGGCTGACTGACTTTCACCGTCGGCGGAAAATGGTGGGCGATCGCCTGACGCATTGCGCTTTGGCGCTGGGCCAGCAGGCGTCGCAGCCGCCGCAGATGGGTGTCGTAGCCGCCGTGCAGCAGATAATCCGCCAGCGCCATCTGGGTCGGCACGCTGGTGGAAACGGTGCTCATCAGCTGCAAACGCTGGATCTGTTGCGCATAACGCCCCGCCGCCACCCAGCCGACGCGAAAGCCCGGCGCCAGACATTTGGAAAATGACGAGCAGTGCAGGATCTGGCCGCCGCTGTCGAGCGCCTTCGCCGGCAACGGCCGTTCGGCGCTGAAGTACAGCTCGCCATAGACATCGTCTTCGATCAGCCAGATCTGCCGTTCGCGCAGCAGCGCCACCAGACGCTGCTTGTTGGCCTCCGGCAGGGTGGCGCCCTGCGGGTTCTGGAAGTGGGTCATCAGCCAGCAGGCTTTGATCGGATACTGCTCCACCGCCTGCTGCAACGCGTCCAGATCGATACCGTCCTGCGGATGCGTGGCGATCGCCACCGCCTTCAGCCGCAGCCGTTCCAGCGCCTGCAGCGCGCCGTAAAACGCCGGCGACTCGATCGCCACATAGTCGCCCGGTTGGGTCACCGCCTGCAGGCTGAGGCTGAGCGACTCCATCGCCCCGGCGGTGATGACGATCTCGTCCGGCGCGACCTGCATGCCGCTCAGCGCATAGCGTTGGGCAATGTGCCGCCGCAGCGCGTCGTTGCCCGGCGGCAGGTTGACCAGCGAACTGTGCGGCGTGAACTTGCGCGCTACGCTGCTCAGCGCCCGCGCCAGCTTCGGCTGGGCGAACAGCGTGGCGTCGGGAAACGCCGAACCGAAAGGCACGATGTCCGGATCCTTGCAGGCCTGCAGCACGTCGAAAATAAAGGCGTTGATGTCCACCTGCTCGCTCAGCAGCAGTTTCTCGCCGCGCGAAGGCTGCGGCAGCGGCTGCGGACGCGCCGCCACATAGTAGCCCGACTGCGGCCGGGCGACGATCCACCCTTGGCTCTCCAGCAGTTGATAAGACTGCACCACCGTCATCAGGCTCAATCCGGCGCGTTTGCCGCTCTCGCGCAGCGAAGGCAGCTTGTCGCCCGCCCGCCACACCCGGTTCTGGATCTGTTCTCTAATCTGCTGCGCAAGCTGCTCGTATCGGGTCATAACCATTAACTGTTATATGAAAAAGTAAAATAACTGTCACTATTATAGGCACTGTACTCCGTGCTTAACTTAACGCCAAGCATTTCACATAAAAATGACAGCTATACTCAAGAGGTTAATTTATGTTCAACCCTAGGAGGCGCCATGCTGGGTCTTGATGCACTGGAACTTGCCAGAATACAGTTCGCCTTCACCGTGTCTTTCCATATCATTTTCCCCGCCATCACCATCGGTTTAGCCAGCTATCTGGCGGTGCTGGAAGGATTATGGTTGAAAACGCACAATGAAGCCTATCGTGAGCTTTATCACTTCTGGTCAAAGATTTTCGCCGTTAACTTCGGCATGGGCGTGGTATCCGGGCTGGTGATGGCTTACCAGTTCGGCACCAACTGGAGCTTCTTCTCCGAGTTCGCCGGCAGCATTACCGGGCCGCTGCTGACTTATGAAGTGCTGACCGCCTTCTTTCTCGAAGCCGGTTTCCTCGGCGTGATGCTGTTCGGCTGGAACCGCGTCGGCCCCGGCCTGCACTTCTTCGCCACCTGCATGGTGGCGCTCGGCACGCTGATCTCCACCTTCTGGATCCTGGCCTCCAACAGCTGGATGCAGACCCCGCAGGGGCATGAGATCATCAATGGCCAAGTGGTGCCGGTTGACTGGCTGAAGGTCATCTTCAACCCGTCCTTCCCGTACCGCCTGCTGCACATGTCTACCGCCGCCTTCCTCTCCTCGGCGTTCTTCGTCGGCGCGTCCGCCGCCTGGCATCTGCTGCGTGGCCGCGACACGCCGGCGATGCGCAAGATGCTGTCGATGGCGATGTGGATGGCGCTGATCGTCGCGCCGGTGCAGGCGCTGATCGGCGATGCGCACGGCCTGAATACGCTGAAACATCAGCCGGCGAAGATCGCCGCCATCGAAGGCCACTGGGAAAACCCGCCGGGCGAAGCCACGCCGCTGATCCTGGTCGGTTGGCCGGACATGCAGCGTGAAGAGACCCGCTTCAAGCTGGAAGTGCCCTACCTCGGCAGCCTGATCCTGACGCACAGCCTGACCGAGCAGGTGCCGGCGCTCAAATCGTTCCCGCCGGAAGATCGCCCCAACTCCACCGTGGTGTTCTGGTCGTTCCGCATCATGGTCGGGCTGGGCATGCTGATGATCCTGGCCGGGGTCTGGAGCCTGTGGCTGCGCTGGCGCGGCGGGCTCTATCAGTCGCGTCCGTTCCTGTACTTCATCCTGTGGATGGGCCCTTCCGGGCTGCTGGCGCTGCTGGCGGGCTGGTTCACCACCGAGATCGGCCGCCAGCCGTGGGTGGTGTACGGCCTGCTGCGCACCAAGGATGCGGTGTCCGCGCACGGCGATCTGCACATGAGCATCAGCCTGCTGGCGTTCATCATCGTCTACTGCTCGGTGTTCGGCGTGGGCTACTCCTACATGATGCGCCTGATCCGCAAAGGGCCGCAGCCGCATGAACACCAAGAAGACAATACCGAGGGCCGCCCGGCGCGTCCGCTGTCCGCGGTCAACGACACTCTGGACGACAGGAGCTGAACATGGGTATCGATCTTCCGCTGATTTGGTTTGTCATCATCGTGTTCAGCACCATGATGTACGTGGTGATGGACGGTTTCGATTTGGGCATCGGCATTCTATTTCCGTGGGTGAAGGCGAGCGGCGACCGCGATCTGATGATGAACACCGTCGCCCCGGTGTGGGACGGCAATGAGACCTGGCTGGTGCTGGGCGGCGCGGCGCTGTTCGGCGCCTTCCCGCTGGCCTACTCGGTGATCCTCGACGCGCTGGCGATCCCGCTGACGCTGATGCTGATCGGGCTGATTTTCCGCGGCGTGGCCTTCGAGTTTCGCTTCAAGGCGACGCCGGAGAAGCGCCATATCTGGGATAAAGCGTTCATCTGGGGCTCTCTCTTCGCCACCTTCAGCCAGGGTGTGGTGGTGGGCGCCGTGATCAACGGCTTCCCGGTAGAAGGCCGCACCTACGCCGGCGGCGCACTGGACTGGCTGACGCCGTTCGCGCTGTTCTGCGGGCTGGGGCTGGTGGTGACCTACGCCCTGCTCGGCTGTACCTGGCTGGTGATGAAAACCGCCGGTGACCTGCAGGCGCGCATGTATCACCTGGCGACGCCGCTGCTGGCGATCCTGCTGCTGGTGCTGGCTGCGGTCAGCATCTGGACGCCGATCGCGCATCCCGAAATCGCCGCGCGCTGGTTTACGCTGCCTAACCTGTTCTGGCTGCTGCCGGTACCGCTGCTAGTGCTGCTCAGCGCCTGGGGAATTCAACGCGGAGTGAAACGCGGCGCGCACTACTCGCCGTTTATGCTGACGCTGCTGCTGGTGTTCCTCGGCCTGAGCGGGCTTGGCATCAGCATCTGGCCGCACCTGATCCCGCCGGCCATCAGCCTATGGGACGCCGCAGCACCACCGCAGAGCCTCGGCTTTATGCTGGTGGGCGCGCTGTTCATCATCCCAATCATTCTGGTCTACACCTTCTGGAGCTACTACGTGTTCCGCGGCAAGATCAGCCATGAACACGGCTATCACTGAGGAAGGAGGACGCTATGCAAGATAAAACGGCAGCCGCCGCTCCGGCGCCCTGGTGGAAACGCATCGGTTGGCTGGTGATCATCTGGAGCGCCAGCGTGCTGGGGCTGTTCGTGGTTGCCTCGCTGTTCCGCCTGCTGATGACTGCGGCGGGCATGAAGTCGCATTGACGCGGCGCCTTATCTGGACGCGCTGTTGGGAAAGTAAAAAGAGACCACCAGCGTGACCAGCGGCAAGGCGCCGATCTTCACCAGCTCAAACACCTGATTCAGCGCTTCGTTTTTCTCCCAATACGCGTGGGCGGCGAATACGCCCACGCTGACCGCGAATATCCCGCACAGCACCTGGCGTGCCAGGCGCAGCCGCTCCATTTCGTCGAAGACCAAGACCTGCTCCAGATAAACCTGGCTGGCCTCATCGCGCAGATTACGGCTTTCGATGTTCATGGGAAGATCTCCACGACCCGCCCCACCGCTTCAAGCTGTTCACCCTTCTCCCGTACAATGCCAAGAGAAGTACCATCCTGTTTCATCCAGTACTTATCGGCAAGGGTAATCAGTGCAAACGCCATTTTGATTACCTCGGTTTTTTCCATCCCGTGACGCCGGGCGATATCGTTCAGATCATCATCAATTTTGTTCGATAACCGAATCGGCAAGCTGCGCATAGTCCACCTCCTGTGGCCGTTGATTCACAGAGGGAAAGTCTACTGGAAGGGCAAATATCGTTCAATTAGTGAACTGCGTAACGCCTCGCACAATTCGCATGCAACGCTAGTGCGGCTTGCGGCCCATCGCGCTGAGGAAGCGTTGCTGCAGACGCAACAGCTCCTCCAGCTCCAGCAGGCGGTAGTCGATGCCGAAGCGCGGCGCCACCTCGCCGATGATGCGGCTGAGCGCCGGGTAATGGCGGTGGCTCCAGTGCGGAAACAGATGATGCGTCAAATGCAGGTTCGCCCCGCCCAGCCAATAACCCAGCCAGCGCGGCCGAGTCTGCCAGTCGAACGTGGTGGCGAACACATGGTGATACCAACCGTGCGGCATCGCGCCCTGCGCCGGCGCCTGATAAAAGTTGGCCTTGGCCCAGTGGGTGCCGATGATCAACATCACGAACAGCAATGAAGAAAGCATCTGGCTCAGCAAATAGACCAGCAGAATTTGCCCGATGCCGATAGCCGGCGGCAACAGCCAACATGGGATCGCCAGCGCCAGCAGCAGGTGCGCCGCCTTCCCCGCCAGAAACCCGCTCCAGCCGCGTACGCCCTGCTGCGCCATGCGCGCCGCCACGCGGGTGCGGCCCGCCCTGTCCAACCAATCGAACAGCCAGATGTAGTACGGAAAAGTCAGCGCCGCCACCAACGGCCAATAGTAACGCTGCGCGCGCATAAAGGGCCGCCAGCGCTGGAACGGCGTTTGCCGCAGCACGCCGTTGGCGTCGATATCGGGATCGTAATGTTCGATGTTGTTATGGGCATGGTGGAACAACACATGCCGCACGCGCCAACAGTCGGGATCCAGCCCCAGCGGCACGCTCACCAGTGCGTTCAGCCAGCGGTTGGCCCAGGGGCGGCGGAAAAACGCGTTGTGCGAGGCGTCGTGCACCACGTTCACCGTCAGGAACATGCCGATAAAGATAAAACCGAAGTAGCAGGCGAAAAACGCCCAGCCGTTATGCTGCTGCAGGCTCAGCCCGTAACACAGGCCGCACAGAGCCAGCAGCAGCGCGACCTTCGCCAGCATGCCGCCGTCGGCGAAACGGTGATCGCCGTGGGTCGCCAGATAGTGCTGGGCGGCCTGCATCAGCGCGCGGTGCAACCCGTTGTCGTCGCGCCGATAGGCTAACGGACGCAGCGGTTTCATGGCTGCCCCATCCGCCGCAAGAAGCGCTGTTGTTGCGCCAGCAGTTCACGATAGCCAATGCAGCGGTACGCCATGCCGTGCCGCTGCGCGGCCTCCGCCACCGCGGCAGCCAGGGCCGGATAGTGGCGATGATTCCAGCCGGGAAACAGGTGATGGGTCAGGTGATAGTTTAGCCCGCCGGTCAGATGCTCCAGCCAGCGCGGTTCGGGCTGCCAGTCGCAGGCGGTGGCGAAATTGTGCCGATACCAGCCTTGCGGCATGCTGTCGCCCGTCGGCGCCGGGTAAAACTCGGCCTGCGCCCAATGGGTGCCCAGCAGCAAGAACACCACCAGCAGCGAGGCGCACATCTGGCTGAGCGCGTAAGCCAGCAACACCCAGCCCCAGCCGATGCCGTGCAAGTGGCCCACGACCAGCGGCGCCACCAGCACCAGCGCCAGATGCGCGAGCTTGCACAGCACGAACAGCGCCCAACCGCCGCGCCCCGCCAGCACGCGTTTTTCCCGCAGCGGCGTTTTATCGAGCCGATCGGACCAATCGAAAATCCAGGCGATATAGGGCAGCGAGAGCGCGGCGATCAGCGGCCAGTACAGATGCTGATAGCGCATATGGGGCCGCCAGCGCTGGAACGGTGTCTGGCGGAAAAAGCCGTTCTCTTCGGTATCCAGATCGTAATGTTCGACGTTGGCGTAAACGTGGTGGTAATCCACATGCCGCGTGCGCCAGTAGTCCGGATCGACGCCCAGCGGCAGCGTCACCAACCGCCCCACCAGCCGATTGGCCCAGGGCGCACGCAGGAAAGCGTTATGCGAAGCATCGTGGTTGACGTTGACATTGAGCAGCATGCCCATGGTCACGAACAGGAAATAGCAGAGGAAAAACGCCCAGGGCTGATGCTGCAGCAGGCTCAGCGCGTAAAACCCGACGCACAACGCCAGCAACAGCGCGGCCTTGGCCAATCTCGCGGCATCGGCATAGCGATGATCGCCCGCCAGACAGGCGTGGGCCGCGCGCTTAAGATCGCGGTGGAAGGCCTGTTCGCCATCGGCGGGAAAACGCAGCGGCGGCAATGATTCAGCCATGCGGTTCCTCCACGGCGGCCGGTGCGGCTACTCTTCCCCAGCCCAACGCGACGCACAGGGCATGCAACGCCACGGCGGCCATGGCGATATGCCAATAGCGCTGCGGCCAACCGAGATAGCCGATAAACAGCAGCGGCATGCCCAGCGCGATCAGCAGCCAGACGGCGCTCGCCCACCGCCGCCCTTCCGTCATGCCGCCCAGCGCCACCGATCCCAACGCCAGCAGCGCCAACAGCGCCATTTGCGGCCAGCTGATGTCGCTATAGCCGTAACCGTATTGGTAGACGTAACCGACCACCTGCGAGAACAACAGCATGGCGCCGCTGAAAACGCTGAACGCCGAACGGCGGTCGCGTGGCCGGCCCGGCGCCGGGCGCCATGCCAGGCGCAAATAGCGCAGGAACGGCAGATTGCTCGCCCAGAATGGGTTGGCGGACGGCCTGTCGCCGCCGACGCCATAGCTGAACGGCGTGCTCGGCAATGCCGGGCAAAAGGTGCCGAACAGCTTGTCCCAGAAGATAAAGCTGCCGCCGAAATTCTTATTGGAATACGCCATGTCCTTGACGTGATGCACCCGGTGATGCGCCGGCGTGACCAGGATGTTTTCCAGCACGCCGAGCTTCGGCGTCAGCGCATTGTGGTTAAACAGCTGAATGCTGTAATGAAAAATAGAGACCGCAACGAACACCGACAGCGGCACCCCCGCCAGCGCCAGCAGCAAAAAGAACGGGATCGACGTCAGCGACGAATACCAGGAGTTGCGCACCCCCAGCGACAGATTAAAGTGCTCGCCCTGATGGTGCACCACGTGCACCGCCCACAGCAGGCGGAAACGGTGGTGCAGACGGTGCAGCCAGTAGAAACCGAAGTCCCACGCCAGCAGGGCGAACAGCCACATCAGCAGTGGCGGCCAGGCATCCAGCAACCCCAGGCTGAAATGCGCGGCCACATAGCCGTAGCAGGTGATCTCCAACCCGCGGAACAGCCACAGCATGATATGGCCGGAATTCAGGTTGAACACCAGATCGTGCCAGTTGACCGGCTCGCGACGCCCCCACTGCAGCGCCACCGCCTCGGCCACCACGATGAACAGCATGAACACTATCGGCAATGCCAGATCGCTCATCCCATTTCTCCTTTAACGACGCGCCTGCGCAGGGTTTTCATGCGCAGGGCCAGCCAGCCGGCGAACAGCGCCAGCAGCGCGCCGCCGGCCAAATCGACAAACAAATGCCGACGCAGTTGCAGAATCGAGAACGCGATCGCCACGCCCCACAGCATCCACAGCGCCGTGCGCACTTTGCGCTCGCCGTCGCTCAGCGCCCACACCGCCAGCACCGTCAGCGCCATATGCAATGAAGGCAGGCAGTTTTGCGGCGAGTCCACCCGGGTTAACGCCGCCAGCAGTTGCGCGCTGATCCCGACGCCATCGTTCTGCGGATAGGCCATGGTGGTCGGCCACAGCAGATAAACCGCCCCGGCGCCCAGCGCGGTCAGCTGCATCGCCAGCGTCAGCCATTTGATCCGCGGCAGCGGCGCCAGCAGATAGCCCGCCGGGACGATGAGGAAGAACGACAGATAGAGCCAGATGGCCGTGGGGCAGAACGGGATCGCCCGATCAAGCGCCGACGGCGGCAACAGGGTTCCCGCCCCCTGCAGGCGATCGGTCAGGCTATACACCACGCCGACCGTGCCCCATCCCAGCAGCATGTGCCATAGCCTGAACAGTGCGCTTTTCATGCCTCCTCCGCCCGGCGCACGATGCGCCGCCGCTTGCGATCGAACTGCGGCAGCACCGCTTGCGCCGTCAACCGCCATTCGAGGCGATCGGTGGCGATGCCCTGACGAGCGAACAGCGCCATCAGCTGCGCCTGACAGTGCGCCAACGCCGCCGGGCTGCAATCGGCAATCAATTCCAACCGCCGTTCGCCGCGCTGGATCAGGCGGTAATCGCTGGTCAGCGGCAGCGCATTGGCGATCGTTCGGCTGCAGGCATCGGCGAACACCGCCTGCGGTTGCCGCTGCGCATCGGGCAGCATCAGCTGATCGTCGCGCCGCCCCTCGATACGTGCGATCGCCCGCGTCGGTTGCCCGCACGGGCAGGGTTCCTTGCGCAGCACCAGTACATCGTCCAGCCGATAACGCACGATCGGCTGCGTGCTGCGGGTAAAGTCGGTGATCAACGGCGTGAAGCGCAGTTCGTCGATCCACTGCGGCTCGATATGCAAAAACTCTTCGTTCAGATGCAGCGTACCGTGCGCGCAGGTCGCGGCAAGAAATCCTTCGGTGGCCTGATACACTTCGCCGACCGCCGGAAATACCTGCAGCAGCAGGCGGCGGTCCTGCTCTTCCAACACCTCGGCCACCGAGATCGCTTTTTTGACCGGCAATTTCACCTGCCCGGCCAGCACCGCCAGCGCCAAGGCGCGCAGCACCTGCGCCGGGGCCACGATGATGCTGGGCGCCTGCCGTTCCAATGCGGGCAAATGCTCGCTGAACGGCGCAAGCAGATCGTAAAACGCCAGGCTCAGCCAGCGGTTGTTCACGCTGTGATAGAGATTATTGTCCGCGCGCAGAAACAGCGCGACGCGCTCGCCCGCCGACAGCCCGTCCGGCAGCATTTTCGCCAACATGCCGCCGGCCCACACCTGCTGTTCCCGCGGGCTGACGACAAACACGCCGCGCTGCCCGGAAGTGCCGGACGACAATCCGACGCTGTAGCGCCCGATTTTCGGCGTGAAATCGCGATCCGCCTCGCTGCGCTGCGCGCAGGCCAACACCGCATCGCGCCGCAGCCCGGCGGTGTTCATGCGGTCGAACTGCGCCATCATCAGCGCCTTGTCCATCTGCGGCCATTCGGCGAACGGCCGGCGGCTGAAGCCTTGAAAATAGGGACTCTTGCTCAGCACCCGGCGGGCAAAACCCTCAAGCTGTCGGGCCTGATGCGCCTCCAGCGCCGCACGATCGCCAAAGCGCAGGCGCCGGGCGCGGAAATAGTGCCAAAGGGTCATGAAGGGGATCACAGGTCCCCCTCGTGGCACAGCAAAATGTTGACCTGGCCGCCCGCCCACAGCTGGTTGAGCCGCTCCAGGGTGCGGGTGTAAGCCGCCGCGTCGTCCATCACCAGATTGGCCAGGCGCGAAGGCCCGCGCAGCGTCTGATAGCTCTGCGGCGACCAGGCGGCGTCGCTGGCCAGCAGCGTCCAGCCGGCGTCGGTGAGAATAAAGGCGCCGATATGGCCGGCCGCATGCCCCGGCAACGGCACCAGCACGATCTGCCCTTCACTGCCCGGCAGCGCGTAACCGCGATCGAACGGCGCCAACAGCGCGGGCAACGCCACCGCAGGAAAAGACTCCATAAACTGCAGACGGCTCTCGAAATCCGCCGGGATCAGGCCGGGAATAAAGGCGCGCTTCAGCGCCGCGAAACCGCGCAGCCCACGGGTTTGCTGCCAGCCCTCGCCGGAGCAAATAAAGTCGAGTTGGCTGAAATCCTGCAGCCCGGCGATGTGATCGGCGTGAAAATGCGAGACGATCAGCGCCTGAATATCCCCCTCGGCGTAACCGGCTTCGCGCAGCTGATGCGCCAACGACTCGGCCGGATCGAAATAGACCGGCGTCATGCGGCGGTAAAGGCTGAACAGCCCCGACTGCGTGTGCTGCTGAAAATAACGCGCGTAGCCGGTATCCCACAGCCAGCGGCGCTCCCCCACCTCCAGCAAATAGGCGCGCGCCGGGAATTTGCACACCCGGAATCCGGCGCCGCGCAGCGCCATGCAGCCGATATGCGTGCAATAGCCCACTTCAAAAACGGTGACCTTAGCCATGCTGTCCGCCCCCTTGCCGCCGCAGCCACTCGCCGGTCAGACGAATGCCCTCTTCCATCGAATAACGCGGTCGGTAACCCAGCTCTTCGATCGCACGGGTCTGGCTCAGCGTCATGTCAAAATGCACCGCCGCCACGCTGTAGCGCGTCAACAGCGGTTCCTTGCCGCTCAGCGCCGCCCACAGCTCCATGCCGCCGGCCAGCGTATGCAGCAGCGGATAGGACACGGCCTGCAGCCGGTAACTTAGCCCCAGTTCCTGACGCAGCAACGCATCCAGCATCTCCGCCAGCCGCTGCGGTTGGTGGTTGGTGATGTTGTACACGGCGCCGGACGGCAATCCGCGCTGCCGGCTGGCCAGATCCATCGCGTGCACCACGTTGGGGGCGAAGGTCAGATCCAGCAGCGCTTGTCCGCCGCCGGGCAATCGCAATACCCCGCGGTCGCGTTCGAGCTGCTGCAACAGCCGCGGCACGATCACCCGATCGTGCGGGCCAAACAGGCCGCGCGGCCGCAGCAAAATGTAGGTGGTTTGCGGATAGATCTTCGCCTGCACCAACAGGCGTTGTTCGGCCGCATACTTGCTGGCGGCATAGTGATTGGCGAAGCGCCGGGCGCGGTAACCCTCGTCAAGATCGTAATGCGGCTGAAAATCGAAGTAGATTGCCGGCGTGGAGATATGCACGAAGCGCCGCACGCCGCAGCGCCCGGCCGCCTCCGCCAGCTTCTCCGTCGCCGCGGTGTTGATGCGGTGAAACTCCGCTTTGCCGCCCCAGGGCGAAGACTTGGCCGCGCAGTGCCAGACCCACTCGCAGTCGGTCACCAGCTCCCGACACTGCTGCGGCGTGGCCTGCGCCAGATCGAGCGCGCAAAACTCGGCGCCCAGCCGACGCAGCGTTGCGCCGGCCCGTTCATCGCGGCCGGTGGCGCGCACCTGATGTCCGGCCTCCAGCAACCACTGCGCCGCGTTGCGTCCCAGCCCGCTGGTCGCCCCGGTGACCAGCACCCTCATGGCAGCAACACCATGCCGGCCAGCGCCAGCCCGGCGGCAGTGCCGATCAGCATCACCGGCTGACCGGGATTGAAGCGCCCGGTGGTCACGGCGGCATGCAGCGCCGTCGGGATAGACGCCGCCACCTGATTACCATGATGGCGGTAGATATCGACCAGCGCCTCGCTGGAGACGTGCAGCCGTTTGCGCATATGTTCGAGCGACAGATGGCTGGCCTGATGCGGCACCACGGTGGCGATCTGCGCCAGGGTCAGGCCGCTGGCGCTCAACAGCCGATCGAGGTAACCCTCAATCAGCGCCGACGCCTGGCGGAACAGCGGCTTGCCCTGCATATGAAACAGGAAGTCTTGCTCACACATGCCGGCGCGCGGGTTGCGACGCGTGCCGCCGGCGCGGATCTCGCACAGTTCGCTGCCGGCGGGGTAGGTTTCCACCAGGCTGGCGAGGATGCCGCTGCCGCCGTCGCCGCGCTCCACGATGGCACAGGCCGCGCCGTCGCCGAAGATCAGCGACGACTCTTCGTGCTGCCAGTCGATGCCGCGTGAAGCGAGATCCGCCGAGACGATGGCGATGCGTCGATACGTCCCGGCGTTCAGCAGCCCCGCCGCCACCTGCAGCGCAGAGATAAAGCTGACGCAGCTGCTGTTGATGTCGAAGCCCGGCGTGCCCGGCGCCAGCCCCGCCACCTTGAGAATGTGCGCGGCGGTGCACGGCAGCGCCTGCACCGAAATCGCCGAGGCGGAGATCAGCAGATCGATCGAGTCCGCCGGCATGGCGCGGCGAGCCAGCGCATCTTGCAGCGCGGCGGCGGCGAGTTCAGCCTGGCTGGCATCGTCGGCGGCGTGATAGCGGTAAACGATGCCCGAGCGTTTTTCAACGTAGCCGGCCGTTTTCCCCAGCCGAGCGTCGAGTGCAGAGGACGCCACGCGGTTAGGCGGCAACGCGGCCCCGGTGGCGATGATTTTCAGAGGCAGCAGCTCGGGTGAGCGTAATTGTGTGGTCATTATTGTTATTGATTAACCTGACTATCCATAAAGCGATTCTCCCGTAGGGCACGAAGGCCACACGGATCATCCCCGGTTTTTATGTCCCAAAATGCCTTTCATCAAGGCGGTATCTCTTGTTATCGGCTACCACAGGCCGACGTCCGTCGGCGGAAGCATAAACGTAACATAACTGAGATAGTGAGTTTACGACAAGGCGACGAGAATGGGCAGACGGCGGGAGAATTATCGGAATAGCGCCGCCGCTGGCGATCGGCGGCGGCGGGGTCAGGCTCAGCGGCGGTTGCGCACCAGCTGGTAACGGCGGGTCAGGTACTCTACCGGCGCACTCCAGATATGCACCAGGCGGCAGAACGGGAACAGCACGAACAGCGTCATGCCCAGCACCATATGCAGCTTGAAGATCAGCGCCACGCCTTCCAGGTGCGCAGAAGCGCCGGCGTGGAAGGTTACGACCGCCTGCGCCCAGGCCACCAGCTTCATCATTTCACTGCCGTCCATATGCTGGGCGGAGAACGGAATGGTCAGCAACCCCAGGCACACCTGCACCACCAGCAATGTCAGGATCAGGATGTCGGCGACGCTGCTGGTGGCGCGCACCCGCGGGTTGGTCAACCGGCGCTTCAGCAGCAGCGCGCCGCCGATCAGCGTCATCAGGCCGCAGGCGCCGCCGGCGATCATCGCCAGCTTCTGCTTCACGTCGATCGGCAGGAAGGCCTCATACATCCAGTGCGGCGTCAGCATGCCGAGGAAGTGGCCCGCGAAGATGCCGATAATGCCGATGTGGAACAGGTTGGACGCCAGCCGCATGCCCTTTTTATCCAGCATCTGGCTGGAGCCGGCACGCCAGCTGTACTGCCCGTAGTCGTAGCGCAGCCAGCTGCCGATCAGGAACACCGCGCCGGCCAGATAAGGGTAGATGTCGAAGAAGAACTGATTCAAAAATTGCATAATTAGCGTCCTTTGGTTCCGGTTAACGCATCCGTCAGGTCCAGATACTGTGGCGCCACCGCGCCGGCGAATCGCCGCTGGTGCGCCGTCTGCTGGGCGGAGGCGCAGCCCTGCTCGCCGAGAAATTTGACCTGCTCCTCTTCCCATACCGCATCCAGCGCCTGCGGCGTATCGTCGCGCGCCTCTTGCGCCACCTGCGTCTTCAGCGCCTGCGCCTGCGCATCGCTGCCGGACAGCGCCAGCAGC
Organism: Serratia sp. CY37869; assembly: GCF_052168895.1. Lineage (NCBI taxonomy): Bacteria > Pseudomonadati > Pseudomonadota > Gammaproteobacteria > Enterobacterales > Yersiniaceae > Serratia > Serratia sp. CY37869. Next base: position 1,081,568 of record NZ_JBJNLU010000001.1, on the reverse strand, counting down.
AGATCGAACAGCACCGCATACGGGCTTTCACGCTGTTGCAGGCGCGCGCCCAGCAGCGCCAGGATCGGCGCGATATCCTGCAGCCCTTCACGCGTCTGCGCCGCACTGCGGCTGGCCAGATACTCCAGGTACAGCGGCAGGAAATCCGGCAGCTCGCGGCTGTCGATCTCCAGCCCGGCGGCGCGGTACTGCGCCATCAGGTCAATCATCGCCTGGCCGCGATCGCGCGACTCGCCGTGCACGTGCTCAAACAGCAGCAGCGAGGTGGCGCGGCCGCGATCGAACAGCTCGCAATAGTCGGCCTGCACGTCCAGCAGCGGGCGGGCGCACAGGCGGCGGATAAACAGAATCAGCTGCGCGCTGTGGTGCAGATCCAGCTCGCTGGCCGGCTCCAGCGCTTCGATGAGCGCCTGCTGATGGTCAAACAGGACCTGCTCCGGGTAATCCAGCAGGCGGGCGATCACTTTCAGGCTGATCATGAGGCATCCTCCGGCCGCGCGGTTTTCGCGGTCACGTCGATGGCGTCGATACGGCGGCTGTTGAACAGGTTGAACTTGCCGTCGCTGCCGTGGCAGCCGTCGCCGAAACTGAAACCGCAGCCTTTGCTTTCCGGGAAGGCTTCGCGCGCCAGCTCGCGGTGGCTCGACGGCACCACGAAGCGATCTTCATAGTTGGCGATCGCCAGGTAGCGGTACATCTCCTGCGCCTGCGTTTCGCTCAACCCAACCTGCTCCAGCGCACTGGTGTCCACCACGCCGTCGACGGTTTCCGCCCGCTTGTAGTGGCGCATCGCCAGCATGCGCTTCAGCGCCAGCAGCACCGGTTCGGTATCGCCGGCGGTCAGCAGGTTCGCCAGATACTGCACCGGAATGCGCAGGCTCTCGACGTCCGGCAACACGCCGCTGTGCGCCAGCTCGCCGGCGTCGGCGGCGGACTGAATCGGCGACAACGGCGGCACGTACCACACCATCGGCAGCGTGCGGTATTCCGGGTGCAGCGGCAGCGCCAGCTTCCAGTCCATCGCCATTTTGTACACCGGCGACTGCTGGGCAGCTTCAATGACGCCCTGCGGCACGCCGTCCGCCAGCGCCTGAGCAATCACCTTTGGATCATGCGGATCGAGGAAGATATCGAGCTGGCTCTGGTACAGATCCTTGTCGTTCTCCACCGCCGCCGCCTGCTCGATGCGGTCGGCATCGTACAGCAGCACGCCGAGGTAGCGAATGCGGCCGACGCAGGTCTCCGAACACACCGTCGGCTGCCCGGCTTCGATGCGCGGGTAGCAGAAGATGCACTTCTCGGACTTGCCGCTCTTCCAGTTGAAGTAGATTTTCTTGTACGGACAGCCGGTCAGGCACATGCGCCAGCCGCGGCACTTGTCCTGGTCGATCAGCACAATGCCGTCTTCGCCGCGCTTGTAGATCGCCCCGCTCGGGCAGGTAGCGACGCAGGCCGGGTTGAGGCAATGTTCGCACAGGCGCGGCAGGTACATCATGAAGGTGTTTTCGAACTGGCCGTACATCGCCTTCTGCAGGTTGTCGAAATTCTTGTCCTGCGAGCGTTTTTCGAACTCCCCGCCGAGGATCTCCTCCCAGTTCGGGCCGTTTTCGATCTTGTTCATGCGCTGGCCGGTGATCAGCGAGCGCGGGCGAGCCACCGGCTGGTGCTTGCCCTGTTTGGCGGTATGCAGGTGCTGGTAGTCGTAATCGAACGGCTCGTAGTAGTCGTCCAGCGCCGGCACGTCCGGGTTGGCGAAGATTTTCGCCAGCACGCCGACGCGGTTGCCCATGCGCGGTTCCAGCTTGCCGTTGATTTTACGTATCCAGCCGCCCTTCCATTTTTCCTGATCTTCCCAGGCGTGCGGATACCCGACGCCGGGCTTGCTTTCCACGTTATTGAACCAGGCGTATTCCATACCTTCACGGCTGGTCCAGACGTTTTTGCAGGTGACCGAACAGGTGTGGCAACCGATGCACTTGTCCAGATTCAGCACCATGCCGACTTGCGAACGAATTTTCATTTGCTGTTCTCCTGCTGACTGCCCTGCGCGTAGTCGTTGCCTTCGTCGTCCAACCAATCAATGCGGTTCATCTTGCGCACCACCACGAATTCGTCGCGGTTGGAGCCGACGGTGCCGTAGTAGTTGAAGCCGTAGGCCAGCTGCGCATAGCCGCCGATCATGTGGGTCGGCTTCGGACAGGCGCGGGTCACCGAGTTGTGGATGCCGCCGCGTTGGCTGGTGATCTCCGAGCCCGGCAGGTTCACGATGCGCTCCTGCGCGTGGTACATCATGGTCATGCCGGCCGGGATACGCTGGCTGACCACCGCGCGCGCCGTCAGCGCGCCGTTGGCGTTGAAGGCCTCGATCCAGTCGTTGTCCGCGATGCCCAGATCTTTGGCATCGTCTTCGCTCAGCCAAACGATCGGGCCGCCGCGCGACAGCGTCAGCATCAGCAGGTTGTCGCTGTAGGTGGAGTGAATGCCCCACTTCTGGTGCGGCGTCAGGAAGTTCAGCGCCTTCTCCTTGTTGCCGTTCGGTTTGCTGTTGAGCAGCGGCTGCGCGGCGCGGGTGTCGATCGGCGGCCTATACGCCAGCAGGCTTTCGCCGAAGGCGCGCATCCACTCGTGATCCTGATACAGCTGCTGACGGCCGCTGAGGGTGCGCCACGGGATCAGCTCGTGCACGTTGGTGTAGCAGGCGTTATAGGAGACGTGCTCGTCTTCCAGGCCGGACCAGGTTGGGCTGGAGATGATTTTGCGCGGCTGCGCCTGAATGTCGCGGAAGCGAATTTTCTCGTCTTCCTTGTTCAGCGCCAGATGCCGGTGATCGCGTCCGGTGACGTTGCTCAGCGCTTCCCAGGCTTTCACCGCCACCTGGCCGTTGGTTTCCGGCGCCAGCGACAGGATCACTTCCGCCGCGTCTATCGCGCTCTCGATCTTCGGCCGCCCCGCCGCCGGGCCGTCGGCCTTGACGTAGTTAAGCTGCTTGAGGAAATCGACCTCGGTCTGGGTGTTCCAGCTGATGCCCTTGCCGCCGTTGCCCAGTTTGTCCATCAACGGCCCCAAGGAGGTAAAACGCTCGTAGGTGGCCGGATAATCGCGCTCCACCGCGATGATGTGCGGCGCGGTTTTGCCGGGGATCAGTTCGCACTCGCCTTTCTTCCAGTCCTGCACGCCGTAAGGCTGCGCCAGCTCGGCGGCGGAGTCGTGCTGAATAGGCAAGGTCACCACGTCGGTTTCCTGGCCCAGATGGCCGACGCACACCTCGGAGAAGGCTTTGGCGATGCCCTTGTAGATTTCCCAGTCGCTCTTCGAATCCCAGGCCGGATCGACCGCCGCCGACAGCGGATGAATGAACGGATGCATGTCGGAGGTGTTCATGTCGTCTTTTTCGTACCAGGTGGCGGTCGGCAGCACCACGTCGGAATACAGGCAGGTGCTCGACATGCGGAAATCGAGCGTCACCACCAGATCCAGTTTGCCTTCGCCGCCCTGCTCGCGCCATTCCACTTCCTGCGGCTTCACGCCGCCCTGCTGGCCGAGATCTTTCCCCTGGATACCGTTCTCGGTGCCCAACAGGTATTTGAGCATGTATTCATGGCCCTTGCCGGAAGAACCCAGCAGGTTGGAGCGCCAGACGAACAGGTTGCGTGGGAAGTTCTGCGGATTGTCCGGCTGCTCGGCGGCAAAGCCCAGCGCGCCGCTCTTCAGGCTGTCGACGGTGAACTCAACCGGCGACTGGCCGGCGGCACGGGCCTGCTCCGCCAGGCGCAGCGGGTTAGCGCCCAGCTGCGGCGCCGAAGGCAGCCAGCCCATGCGCTCCGCGCGCACGTTGAAGTCGATCAGGCTGCCGCCGAAGCGCGATTTGTCCGCCAGCGGCGACAGCAGCTCATCGGCGCCGACGGTTTCATAGCGCCATTGGCTGGAATGGTTGTAGAAGAACGAGGTGCTGTTCATGTGGCGCGGCGGGCGCTGCCAGTCAAGGCCGAACGCCAGCGGCAGCCAGCCGGTTTGCGGCCGCAGTTTTTCCTGGCCGACGTAGTGCGCCCAGCCGCCGCCGCTCTGGCCGACGCAACCGCAGAAGATCAGCATATTGATCAGGCCGCGGTAGGTCATGTCCATGTGATACCAGTGGTTGACGCCGGCGCCGACGATGATCATCGAACGGCCGTGGGTCTTCTCGGCGTTTTCCGCGAACTCGCGGGCAATGCGGATGATGTTGTGGCGCGACACGCCGGTGATCTGCTCGGCCCAGGCCGGGCTGTAAGCCTTGACCTCGTCATAGTCGGCGGCGCAGTTGGCGTCGCCCAGCCCGCGCTCCAGGCCGTAGTTGGCCAGCGTCAGGTCATACACGCTGGTCACCAGTGCTTCGCTGCCGTCCGCCAGCCGCAGGCGTTTCACCGGCAGCTTGTGCAGCAGGATCTCGTCCAGCGCCACGCTGTTGAAATGCTCGCTGTCGGCGCCGCCGAAGTACGGGAAGCCCACCTCGGCAACGTCGTCATGCATGCCCAGCAGACTGAGCTGCAGCTCAACTTCCTGTTGCGACTTGCCTTCGCGCTGCTCCAGGTTCCACTTGCCCTTCTCGCCCCAGCGGAAACCGATAGAGCCCTGCGGCGCCACCAGCTCGCCGCTGCGGCTGTCGATAGCGACGGTTTTCCACTCGGGATTGTTTTCCTGGCCCAGTCCGTCCACCAGATCGGCGGCGCGCAGCAGGCGGCCAGCGGCGTAGTGGCCGCCTTCACGCGGCTCCAGCAGCACCAGCATCGGCATGTCGGTATAGCGGCGCACGTAGTCGCGGAAGTAGCCGACTTCGCGATCGAGATGGAACTCTTTCAGCATCACATGGCCCATCGCCAGCGCCATCGCGCTGTCGGTGCCCTGCTTCGGATTCAGCCAGTGGTCGCACAGCTTGGCGACTTCGGCGTAGTCCGGCGTCACCGCCACGGTTTTGGTGCCCTTGTAGCGCACTTCGGTAAAGAAGTGGGCGTCCGGGGTGCGCGTCTGCGGCACGTTGGAGCCCCAGGCGATGATGTAGGAGGAGTTGTACCAGTCGGCGGACTCCGGCACGTCGGTCTGCTCGCCCCAGGTCATCGGCGAAGCCGGCGGCAAATCGCAATACCAGTCGTAGAAGCTCAGGCAGGCGCCGCCGATCAGCGACAGGTACCGAGCGCCGGCGGCGTAGGACACCATCGACATCGCCGGGATCGGCGAGAAGCCGATAATGCGGTCAGGGCCGAAGGTTTTGGCGGTATAGACGTTGGCGGCGGCGATCAGTTCATTGACCTCTTGCCAGCTGGAGCGGACGAAACCGCCGCGGCCGCGCGCCACCTTGTAGCTTTTGGCTTTTTCCGCATCGCCGACGATCGATCCCCAGGCCTCGACCGGATCGCTGTGCTGCGCTTTCGCCTCGCGCCACAGTTTGAGCAGCCGCTTGCGCATCAGCGGGTATTTCAGCCGGTTGGCGCTGTACAGGTACCAGGAGTAGCTGGCGCCGCGCGGGCAGCCGCGCGGTTCATGGTTGGGCAGATCGGGGCGGGTGCGCGGATAGTCGGTTTGCTGGGTTTCCCAGGTCACCAGACCATTCTTCACGTAGATCTTCCAACTGCAGGAACCGGTGCAGTTCACGCCGTGGGTGGAACGCACCACTTTGTCATGCTGCCAACGGCTGCGGTAGCCGTCTTCCCAGTCGCGGTTGGTGTTCAAGGTCTGGCCGTGATCGCCAGAAAAAGGCTCCGCCAACTGCTTGAAATAGCGGAAACGGTCTAAAAATTTGCTCATCCGGAATGCTCCTGAAGGCTCTTGTCGTTATAAGAAGACATGCTCAATCTGCCGCCAGCCTACTGACGGCCAACCGACGGCAAATTGATTGCGATCAAGAGAAAGCGGCGGGCGACGCGTGCGTCGGGCGGGAAATACCACCAAAGTATAGGGGCGAGGAATAGGATTAATTGTTTGAATTAAAACGAATAAATCAGAATATCAAGATGAAGGTGAACGGGCGGGAGGCAAGACGGGGTATTTGGGGGTAGGACGCGGGGGAAAACCCCGCGTCAGGTTTCAGAAAGGGACGCCGCGGAAGAAGACGTTGCGCAGAATGTTCTTCATGTAAACGCCGGCCATCACCCCGCTGTTGACATAGATGATGCCCTTCATGCCGTGCAGCACGCCGCCGAGACGGCTTCGGCTGTCGGTGATGATGCGCGACGTGATGCAGGTGTGGCGCAGCCGCATCACCTTGCGCGCCCGCGGCGAAATCTGCGGCATCAACCGGCGCTCGAACTGCATTTTGTTGTGATAGCCGATGATGCCTTTCGGGCTGGAGGTAATACGCTCACCGTCGTGATCGTTATGCACCGCCAGGCGCTCGTGCAACGTGCCGATGCGCATGCCCGCCGCCAGCAGGCGATAAATGAAGATATGATCCTGATAACGCGGGGTATTGAAGAACCCGCGCACCGCGATCGCCGCCTCGCGGCGCAGCATGATCATCGGCGTGTAAGCGACGCCGGCCAGCATGAAGTCCTCCAGCCCGTCGCAGCGGGCGCGGTAATAGCGCTCGGCGTTGATTTGGCCATCCTGCAGAATATCCATATCGCACAGGCTGACGGGGTAATCGCCGCGCTGCATAAAGGCCAGCTGACGGGCGATCTTCTCCGGGTGGTAGTAATCGTCGTCGTCCAGAAAAGTGAGGTATTCCCCGGTGGCGCGCAGGATGCCGCTGTTGCGCGCCCGCGCCCCGCCGCCGTTGCGCGCGCGCGGGCAATAGACGATCTGCCCGGCGGCAATATAGCCGGCCAGCCGTTCGCGGGTGGCCTGGCGCTGCGGATGGTCCGGCGGATTATCGTCCACCACCACGATCTCCACCGGCTGATGGGTTTGCGCCAGGACGCTGTCGATGGCGCGCGCCAGCAGTTCGCTGCGGCCATAGGTCGGAATAATGACGCTGACTTTGATACTCATAATGGGCTTCCACACGGGTTTATCGTCGTTCGGGCACGGTCAGATTCACCCGAAACGGTTGTAGAGACTGGCCATCAGGTAGTAGACCAGCGGACTGCGGTAGAACAGGCGGTTCTTGCGGCTCAGCATTTGCCGCTCCTCCGCCCGCAGCCGGGCATAGCGCCGTTTCAGCTCGGCGGTTTCCCGCAGCGCGTCACGCAGGCCGAAGAAGTCCAGCCCGACCAGCAGGCGCGCCTTCAGCGTGGTGACGAACAGCACCGAGTGGAATCCCTTCCCCCCCTCGCGGCGACGCCCGCTGTCAGCGCGCTCGATGGCGTAATCGAGATCGTCCAAATCCCGCCGCTTCGGCGCGCGCGTGATGCCGTTGGGGTTAGCGCGATATCCTACCAACGGCGTGTCGCACACCACGATGCGGTTCGCTTTCAGATACAGCTGCGGGATCAGCTGGATATCCTCGAAGTTGCGCCCCGCCGGAAACGCGGCGTCGTTGAACAGCGAACGGTGATAAATCCGCGCCCAGGCGTACCACAGGCTGCGGTTAAAACTGTCCGCCAGCAGCGCCATATGCGGCTCGCGCTCCTGTGGCGCGGCGTTGCCGGGCACGATCGCCATCAGGCCATCCGGTTCTATCTTGCCGTTTTTCAGCCGCGAGAAACGCTGGGCGTTGAACGCCACGATCTCCACCTGCGGGTTATCCGCCAGCAGGCGCCCCAAAATGCTGAAATAGCCCGGCAGCAGCACGTCGTCGGAGTCCAGAAAACCGAGATATTCGCCTTCGGCATGGGCGATCCCGGCGTTGCGCGCGGCGCTCAACCCCTGGTTATCCTGGCGCAGGATGCTGACCTGCGTTTTCAATGCCGGATAACGGCACAGCACCTCTTGCGCGACGGCGATGGAGCCGTCCGGGCTGCCGTCATCGACGAGGATCACTTCCGCCCAGTCGGGCAATTGACTCAGCACCGAGTCCAGGCACGCTTCGATGTAGGCTTCCACCTTATACACCGGGACGATCAGGCTTAGCGTGATAGTCATGAACGGGTATCCTTATTGATTGCTAGTGTCTCGTTGCACCCACAGCGCGCTGCTGCCCACCGCGGGCAATTTGGCGTCGATCTGCGGCTGCCCCTGCCAGCGCCAGCCGGGCGGCAGGTCAAAACGGGCGGCCATCGGCCGATAGTACGGGTTGGCGATCAGCACCAGGCCGCGCTCGCCGTCGATAAACAGCCGCGCCGGTACGGCGGTGTTGTTGCCGGACAGCGTCGCACTTTCGCCCGAGAGCAGGTACGGCGTGAAGCTGTCGATCTGTTGCGCCACGCGGGCAACCCCTTGCCAGATACCGTCGAATTCCTGTTGGTTGAAATCGCCGCTGCGGCGCTTGTAGAACAGGTCGGTATAGGAGTAGAACAGCAGCCCTTTGACGCCGCCGATCAGCCCCAGCCAGGCCTGGTTGCGGATCTCCGCTTCGCTCGGCTGGCGCGGCTTGCAGTGCGGCTCATAGGCGGCGTGATCCATGATCTGCATCACCAGCCAGGCGCCCTTCGCCTGGCGCGCCACCTGCACCGTCAGGCGCGAGTATTCCAGCGTGCGCGTCATGTCGGCATCGCGTCCGACCGGATAAGGATCGCTGGCCAACACGTCGGAACTGTTGAAATAGGCGTTGAGCGCGCCGGTCTGGTTCAGCGCCTGAAAGGTCAGATGGTCAGGGTCTTGTTGCTTCACCTGCAGATGCATCTGCTCTATCTGCGGCGCGTACTTCGGCGCCAGCTCATCGTTGATGTACCAGGCGAGCAGGTTCGGCTGAGTTTTAAACTTCTCCACATAAGACGCCGTCAACTGCGGGTAGCTCAGGCGCGTTTTCGGCGCAGAGTCGAGGCCGGGGTAGAAATCCTTCAGCGAGAAAATCACCTGCAGCCCGTACTGCTGCGTTTTGCGGAAATAGGCGTACGGGTCGCGCCCTGCGCCGTAGTTGTAATTCAGCACGGTGTTGAAACCGGCGTCGCGGATGCGCGCCAGATGCTCATCGGTCGCCATGTTGCCGTACATGTAGATGCCCAGCGGAAAGAAGCGCTTGCCCTGCCGCAGCGTATAGCCCTGCTCGTCCAGCGCCACTTTCGGCGGCGCCTCGCCGATGCTGACCGGCATTTCGCTGCTCCGGCTGTGCTTCGACGCCACGTCCGTCACCTGCTGCTGCAGGCGGTACTCGCCGGCGGCCAGGTTGGCCGGCAGCGAGAACTCTACGCGCTGACGCTCGGCGACATGGTAGCGGCGGCTCTCCTGCCGCACGGCGGTGCGTTGGCTATCGAGCAGCGTACTTTCCACCTGCACTTCCTGAGGCTGCTGCACTTCAATCAGGCTGGAGGCCGATTGCCCGCCGGCGCGCATCTGATACAACGCCGGCGCCGTCGGCTGGCTGCAAACGTAGGCATCGTCGAACCAGGCGTTGCCGGTCGTGCCCTTGCGCATATACAGCCCCAGTACGGTGGTGGTGGCCTCTGCCGGTACGGTGAAGCTGCCCTCCACCAGCTGCCAACCGCTGCTGCCCAGCAGGCCTTGCGGGTAGCTGCCGGCCAGGTGGCGCCCCTTGGCGTCATAGCTTTCGACGTACACCCCGGCGCCCGGCTGATCGCCTTTGCCGCGCAGGTTATCGCCGCGCACCCACACGCCGAACGCGATCGTCTGGCCCGCTTTCACCTGCAGCGTTTGCAGCATCTGGTGATACTCCGCCGGGTCAGGATTGCTGTAGTACAGGCTGGCACGGCCGCTGCGGCCGCCGGAGACCACCTTGGCCGGCGGCAGCGACCAGCCCGTCTGTCCCTGCTCAAAGCCGGGGTTGGTCAGCAGATTGGTCTCGCAGCCCGCCGCCCCGGCCTGAGCCGCCAGCCCGCATCCGATCAGCACGCAGGCTGCGTTCAAGATTTTGCTGGTCATTGTCTTTTCATCACCGCGCTGTACAGGTAGGAGAAGAACAGGTAGCAAGATTTTTGATAAGAGAGCCCCAGATGACGACGGTAGATCTGCCACTGCCAGTCCGCCGCGCGGATCTTGTTGCCGGACAGCGAATTGGCGGACAGCCGGTAAAACGCCAGCGGCTCCGGAATGCAGTACGCCAGGCGATTGCGCGCGCGCTCCAGAATAGACAGCCACATCACGTAGTCTTCGTGCCCGACCTTGCGCTGGTAGACCTTGCCGACCCGGCGCTGGTTGTACATGCCGGTCAGGTTGCCGATCCAGTTGCTTTTCAACATGTCGCGGTAGGCGATGATCTCCCCGGCGCCGCGGTAATTTTTCACCTGCGCCAGGTCATTCTCGAAGGTGTAATAGTGCGAGCAGACCACGTCGTAACGCTGGGTTTTAAGGATGCCGACCTGGCGGGCCAGCTTATTCGGGTGCCAAACATCGTCGCTGTCGCAAAACGCGATGTAGTCGCCGCGCGCCGCCTCGATGGCGATATTGCGCGTTTCGGCCACCCCCTGATTGGCGTTGTTGCGGATGTAGGTCAGCCGATCGTGAATGAACGGCTTGACCACCTCAGCGGTGTTGTCGGTGGAGGCGTCGTCAATCACATACAGGTGATAGTCCTGATAAGTTTGATTCAATACGCCAAGGATCGACTCGCGGATAAAACCGGCGGCGTTATAAGCCGGCATAATGACGGACACTTTTTCCATGATGATTACCTCAGACGATAAGCTCTTGCCACTGGGGGTAAATACGTTCAGGCACAAACCGCTGCGCCTTTTCCAACGCACGGTGGGAGAAGCGGCGACGCAGTTCGCCGTCGCCGATCAGCGCCAGGACGCGCTGACTGAAGGTGTCGACGTCGCCGTCCGTCACCAGATAACCGTTTTCGCGATCGTCGATCAGCTCCGCCGGGCCGGTCAGACAGTCGAAAGCCACCAGCGGCAGGCCGAAGCTCATGGCTTCGATCAGCACCATCGGCAGGCCTTCGTAGCGAGAGGTCATCAGCAACAGGCTCGCCTGCCGGTAATGCCCGGCGATATCGGCGGTGGCCGGCAGCAGCTGCACCCGTTCGTCGAGCCCGTAATCGGCGATCTGCCGTTGCAACGCCGCCCGATCCGGGCCATCGCCGACGATGTGCAGCCGCCACTCCGGCGCCTGCTGCGCCACCTGCCGCCAGGCGGCGATCAGCCGGTCGAAGCCTTTCTGGTGGCACAGTCGGCCGACCGCCAGCGCCACCGGCTGTTGCTGTTCCGGATGCGGCGCCCGCAGCGGAAACGGCGACACGTTCTCAATCACCCGACATTTGCGGGCGGGCACCCAGCGGCCGATATTCGCCAGATCTTTTTGCGTCAGCAGCACGGTGCGATCGCCCAGCCGGTAGATCAGCACCTTCAGCCACTTCATCGGCCACGGATACTGGTGGAAACTGACATGTTCACTCAGCACCAAGCGGCTGCCGGGACACAACAGCCGCAGGTAAGGCACCATGATCACCGAGAGTTTCCCCATCGAGACGGTGATGATGGCGTCATAGCGGCCGCGGCGTAAGAACAGCGCCAGGCGCCACGGCCAGAGCAGCGTCTTGCCGCGCATGAAGCGCAGCGTCACCGCCGGCTCCAGCGGATAGAACGCCCGATCCCCGCAGATGGATATCAGTTCGACCTGGTGGCCGAAGCGGGTGGTCAGCGCATTGGCCAGGCTGCTGGCCACCCGTTCGGTGCCGCCTTTGCCGCCGATGTCTTCGATTACAATTGCGATTTTCCGCGGTTGCATGTCACCTCCGTAATCCCTCGCGGGCCGTGCGCAGCAGCCTCCCCCCCAATGGAAACAGTCCCAGCCTGGCCAGACAGTCGCCATACAGCTTGATCGCCTTGAATTTGCCGCTCAGGGTGTGGCGCTCCATGCGCGATGAGTAGTAGTTGAAAGCCTGCAGATCTTCGCTGTACAGCGAAGCCAGCAGGTGTTTACAGGCAAAGCCGCTGATATAACGGCCGCTGGCCTGCAGATAGGTATCGATAAAGCGTTCGCTGGCGTCGATGTTCAATCGGCAGCGGTTCAGATCCTCGTCGCCGCAGCGGATGAACACCCCACCGCCCTGATCGTGAACCACCCGGGCGCCCAGGTTGGTGGCGTTGACCAAAAATCCCCAGTCCTGGTAACGGGCCAAAAACTCCGGAAATAAAAACCGCCGGTCTTGTTTCTTACGCACGCTGATGGTCGAGGTGCGAATATCCCCCATCTCGATAAATAAGAAATCTTCCCCGGCCACGCCCTCTTGATAATTAAACACGTAGCTGCGCACATTCTTGTCGTTGACCGTGGTGTAATTGCCGAACACGATATCGATCCGTGTGTCCTCATGCCGTCTCAAGCGCCGGATGATATAATTGGTGCCAAACATATCTTCCGGTTCCAGAAAAAAAACCACCTCAGAACGCGCCAGGCGAAAACCGATATTGCAGGCGACGGCGATATTGCCGCGCACCCGGCTTTCATGCAGTCTGGCGCGATGATTCGCCGCCAACAGTCCGTGTATCTTTTCCGACTCACCGGCTTCCGATGAATAATCGACCACGATAATTTCATAATCAAAACCGGCGCAGTAATGGGTCATGCGCGCCAGCGTGGCGGCGAGATGGTTTGAATTATTAAAAGCGGGAATAACAATTGATAAGTCCATTTAATACCTCAAAAGCTATTATCAACTGGCGAGTGCAGCCTGATGCCAGAGAAAAAGTTTGTTATCGCAGCATATCCCTGCCCGGTTATCCCCCCGCCTCGGGTCGAGTACGCGCAGCCAACGGCCTGTTTCAGCTACGTATGAAAATACCCTCCCCATTCTTGTTCAATCGTTTCTGGCATCAGCCGTTGTAATCCGGCCCCCGGGGTGAAAGTCAGCTCGCCAAAATAAATGCGATCCTGCACCTGATAAAAATCGACGCGTACGTACGAGAATTGTTCCGCCACCTGGCGCGCCAGCCGCAGCATCTCCTTTAGCCCGCTGGGGCGCGACATCGGCACGTCGCTGTTCGGCACGCCCATGCGGATCTCGGTGCGGTTCCAGTCCGCATCAAAGAAATCGCGGCGATGATCGATAAAGCGCTGATAATCGATCTGAATAAAGAAGCGCACCTCACCGTCAAGATTAAAACAGTGGATCTTGATGTCGTTCGGTATTTGCCCTTCGTCGATCAGCATTCTTTCCACCATGATGCAAGGTGGAATATCTTTATAATGCCGCTCGCGATAAACCTGATAAAAACTTTGCCGCAGCCAACTGTTGGTCAACACCCGCAGTTCGTTATAACCGGTTTGGCTTTTATCAAATACCAGCTTGTTATATCCGCTGCCATGGTTGGCTTTAATCACAAACGACTCGGGCAGCTGCTGATACATCTCTTCCGTAAATTCGTTGCCGTGCGCGTAAAGATCGATCAAATACTCTTTACCCCATAGCTGTTCGATATACTCTCTCACCCGATATTTATCAGATAGCTGCGTATATATCGCCAGTGGATAAACTTTCCTACGCATCAGTTTTTCGCTGTACCCCACCGGATGGGCCAGATGCGGCACCTTGCGGAAAAACATTGCGTATTTTAACTGATGATATATTGCATCGGGCATACGTCGGTATAACCCTTTCACCAGATTATTTAACATATATTTCTCGTACCTTCCCTATTAATTGCGGAAAACACCGATAGCAAGTCACCTGCAAACGCGTAATTTTTCCTCCTCTGAAAAAGCTGTTGAGCACAAAGAATGAAATAAACTCCGTGATCAACGTCGATATCGCCGCGCCCATGATCCCGTAGCGCGGGATCAGGATGAAATTCATCACCACGTTGGCCAACGCCGCCAGCGGCATTTTGATGGCGATGAATCGATAGCCGCTGAACAGCACGATGGCGCGGTAAGACACCGTTCCCATCACCGAGAACAGCGACGTCACCGAGCACAGCGCCAAAATGGTCGCCGTTTGCCGGTAACTTTCGCCGAACATCAGCGCGACTATCTGCTGCGGAAACAGCGACAGCACCGCGATCACCGGCATCGAAAGCACCAGCACCATCAGATACAGCTGGCGAATGCGCGCCTCTTGTTCCTGCTCCGAACCGGCGTTCGCCACGCCTGGCATCATCGACATGATCAGCGCGATGGGCACGAATACCCACCCCTGGCTCAGCGTGATGGCGGCGCTGTAAAGCCCGACGCTGTGTTCTCCCAAATAGTTGCCCAGCATGATCTGATCGATGCGCGTATAAATGACGATCGACAGGCTGGAGATCGCCAGCGGCAAGCCGACGCTGAACAGGTAGCGGCCGTAGCGCCGTTTGTGTCTGCCGCTGATCGCCGGCATCTGCGCCTGCTCGCGACGGAACAGCACCCAGCGCACCGCATAAGGCAGCAGGCTGCTCAGCACATAGGGCAGCGCAAACCACACCAGCGGCAATTGCGCGTACACCAGGCCGAGCCGCATCACGATCGACAGCAACAGCGCGACGTTGTTGATCAACGTGTTCAACTTCGACTTCAGCAGCGCGTCGTAATAGATTTTGTAGACGTCCTGCACGGAGAAATACGCGCTGATCAACATCAGCAGCATCATGATTTGGTTGGTGCGATCCTGCGTCAACAGCGTCCAGGCCATCAGCGGCAGCGCGATCAGCGCAAACAGCTGGCGGCGGATGCGCATCGAAGCCAGCATCAGCCGCATGCCGCTCCGGCGCCGTTTGGCGACGCGGTTGAACAGCACCGCGTCCGCCCCCAGCTGCACCAGCGGCACGGCGATGGCGATCACCGACAGCAAGTAGTTAATCAAACCGTATTGCGCCGGCCCGAGATAGCGCGCGACGTACACCGAAACGAAAATCCCCGACAGACTCAGCGATACCCGCTCCAGCATTAGCCACAAAGAGTTCATCAGCATCGCTTTCATGCGCTTACGGCACCTTTTCTTCCTGATGGCTCGGATAGGCAAAGGCGTAGTAACCCGCATCGGCGGCGGATTTTTTCACCATGCCGTTGAGGATCACGCCTTTGATCGCCACCCCATTCTGTTCGAAACGGCGCATGCTGGTTTCGATCTGCTTGACGGTGTTCACTTCAAAACGCACCACCAGCAGCGAGGTGCCGGCGTGATGACCGACGATCGCCGCATCCGTCACCGCCAGAATCGGCGGCGTATCGATCAGCACCAGATCGTAGTGTTGCCCGGCCCAGCGCAGGAAGTCAGCGAAGCGGCGATGCATCAGCAGTTCGGACGGATTCGGCGGCACCTGGCCGCGCGGCACGAAGTCCAGGTTGGCGATGGCGGTTTTTCGCACCGCCTGTTCCGCCATCACGTCGCCCACCAGCATGTCGGACAAACCGCGATGTCCATCCTCGGCCAGCCAGCGATGCAGAAAGCCTTTGCGCATATCCGCGTCGATCAGCAACACCCGCTGCCCGGCCTGCGCCACTACCACCGCCAGGTTGGTGCTGGTGAAGCTCTTGCCGCTTTCCGGGCTGGCGCCGGAGACCATCAGAATATTGTTTTTGGCTTCCAGCATGGCGAAATGCAGGCTGGTGCGCAGGCTGCGGATTGCCTCCACCGACAGATCCGTCGGCTCGGCCACCGCCAGGATCGGCAGGCGCCGGCCGCCGGATTTGGGCAACAGATGACGCTGCTCGCGGTTGCGCTTCACCTGCCACGGCGACAGCGGCACGGTGGCGTAGACGTTGATGCCCCGTTTCTCCAGCGTATCGATATCATTGATGCCGCGGTGGAAGGCCGCGCGCAACAGCACCACCGCGGCGGCGCCCCCGGCGCCCAGCAGCAGCGCCAACAGCACGATCAGCATCTTTTGCGGCTGGATCGGCCGAATGGCGGTTTCCGCTTCATCGATGATGCGCACGTTGCCTACCGTGCCGGCCTTGCTGATGCTCAGCTCCTGCTGCTTGTTCATCAGCTGCATGTAAACCTGCTGATCCACCTGCACGTCTCGGGTGAGACGCAGGATCTCCTGCTGCATTTTCGGCAGCGTCTGCACCTGTTTGCCCAGCCGCGCCTTTTCCGCTTCCAGCGTGGCGCGCTTTTCCAGCAGCGCCCGGTAAGCCGGGTGCGCGCGGGTATAGAGCTTGGAGATCTCCGCTTCCTTGAAGGTCAGTTCATTGAGCTGCGCTTCGAGCTGCACCTGCGTGTCCAACACCGATTTGGCTTCCAGCGACAGATCCACCGAGTCGTTTTGCTGACGGAACTGATTGAGCTGGGTTTCGGCGTTGTTGAGCGAGGTTTGCGTTTGCGGCAGTTGCTCTTGCAGGAACGCCAGCATTCGCTGCGCCTCTTCCGTTTTGCGATCCACGTTCTGCTGCAGGTAGTTGTCGGTGATGTTCTTCAGCACCGCCTCGGCGCGCTGCGGATCTTCGCTCGGCAGCGTAAAGGTCATGATGCCGCTGTCTTTACCGCCCGGCACTACGTCAAGATTTTTGCGCAGATCGTCCACCGCTTTCTGGCGCGCGACTTTGACCACCGTGAAGCTGGCGCCCGGCGCCGCGTCCAGTGCCGAGACGGCCATGTTCCATCCGCCCTGCGCCACCGGCTGCCCGACCGCGCCGCTGAACAGTTTGGCGCCGTCATGGCTCAGCTCGTAATGCTGCCCATCGCGCACCGTCAGCGTCAGCGCTTCGCCCTCCATTTCCGGCGGCGTCGTTAACGTGGCGATATCCAGCACCGGCGCCTTTTCGCCGCTCAGTCGGGCAAAACCTTTACCGAATACCGGGAAATAGTCCGGCTCGACGCGCACCGTCAGGCCAAGGGCATCCACCGTTTTGCCGAGCACGTAGCGCGACTTGGCCAGCGTCACTTCATCCTGCGTCGCCGAATTCTGCCCCATCGAGCTGTCCAGCGTTTCGCGCAGCAGCGAGTCGCCGGACAGCTGTTTCTCCACCTGCACCACCGCCGTGGCCTGATACACCGGGGTCGCCAACAGGGCATAGGCGACGCCCAGCGCGCCGGCCACGCCGGTTACGACGGCGATCCGCCAGCGGTTATCCCAAAGCGGCCCTACCAGACGCTCCCACTCCAGCTTTTCATCTTGTTCGGCCACCATCACGGACAGCGCATTGTTCTTCATCTTCTGTTCCTTATTCATCCTGCGGATTTACCAGTTGCGCACGCGCAAGGTAGCCTCGCTGAGATCGTTAAAGCTGCTGATGGTCGGCACCAGCTGGCTGATCAAACGGTTCCAGCGCGCGACCGGCGCCGCAGTGACGTACACGACGTCGTAAGGTTGCAGCTGAAATTCAGCGCCCATCGCCAGCGCGCTGGCGTCGGAAAGATCGAACTGATACAGCGTCGCCAGCCGCTGCGGCGTTTTGCCGCCGCTCGGCCGGATCACGAATACCCCGGTCGCATCCGCGACCGTCTGGCTGATCCCTTCGGAAGAGCCGAGGGCCTCGGTCAACGTCATGCCGCTGCGATCCATCTTCAGCGTCGCTTGCTTGCCCACTTCGCCCATCACGAACACTTTCAGTTCGTCATTGCGCGGGACGTAAAGGATGTCACCCGGCTGCAGCAACGCGTTCTGACTGATGTCGCCGTGCTGCATCAGCGCCTGCAGCGAGATGGCCCGATCCTTGCCCTGATGGGTCAGCACCACGTTGCGCCAGTCGGCGTTCTCCGTCAGGCCGCCGGCGGCGTTGATCGCATCCAGGATGGTCAGCGGCACGTTGGTGATCGCCTGCTGGCCGGAGGTTTTCACCTCACCGGTCACATAAGCCTTCTGCGAACGGAAAGCGGCGATGCTGACATCCACCTGCGGGCTTTCCACATACTGCGCCAGACGGCCGGCGATCAGGCTGCGCACTTCGGTGACGGTTTTGCCCACCACCGCCACTCGCCCGATATAGGGATAAAAAATCGTGCCATCGGCATGGACCCAGTTACCGGTGTCGCTGGCGCTGCGGTACTGCCCGGCCGGCGTAGTCAGCTCAGGGTGATCCCAGACGGTGACGTTCAACACGTCGCCGACGCCGATACGGTATTGATAGTTCTGCAGCCGCTGATCCAGCGTCGGGTTCGGCCGGGCGACCGGTTCTACGCGCCGCATTTTCTGCAGCAACATCGGCGACATGCGGTAGACCTGCACCTGGTTATTCAAATCAAAACCGTCGTCTTGCTGCACGACGACGGCTTTTCCGCTGGTAGGTAAATGTGAGCCGGGAATCACCGTACACCCGCTCAACAGCGCGGAGGTAAAGGCCAACGGCATCAAAAGAGGCAAATGAAAATTCATGGAAGTACCGTGATAAACGGGCTGCCGCCGCAGCCCGTGAGGGGATTAACGGCCGACGGTCGGATTATCGCTGAACACCGTCGCCTGACGCGGCTCGCGCAACAGGGCGAAATAGCCGCAAAAACAGAGCAGAAACGCCACCAGCATCAAACTCTCTTGCAGTTTCAGCACTTCGCTGCAGATGCCGATGCAGGCCAGCGTCACCGCCAGCATGGTGCTCATCGCCAGCGCCTGGCGCGCATTCAGTCCGCGACGCATCAGAATATGGTGCAAATGATCGCGCCCCGCTTTGAATGGGCTTTGGCGGCGCAGCAGGCGGCGCACCATCACCGTCACCATGTCCATCAGAGGAATGGCGATCAGCCACAGCGCGGTCACCGGGCGCATCACCGCCTGCGGTCCCTGGGTCGCCAGCAACACCAGCCACAGCACGCTGAAGCCGATCACCATGCTGCCGGCGTCCCCCATAAAGATCTTGCTACGCGCACCGAACAGACTCAGGTTGAACAGCAGATAAGCCGCCAGAGCGGCGATCAGGCCCAGACACCACAGCGCCAGGTCTTCCCGGCCGCCCAGCCCGAACACGATGGCCAGCGCGACGAAGGTGACGCAGGACAAAGCGCCCAACTGCCCATCGATGCCATCCACCATGTTGTAGGCATTGATCGCTCCCCATACCGCCAGCGGCGTGAGCAGCAACGCGCCATAGCCGAGCATCACTTCCTGATGCCCCCAGACATAACCCAGCGAGGAGAGTTGCATCCCTGCCGCCAGCATCATCGCCAGCGCGATCCCTCCCTGCACCATGACGCGCGGCGCCACGGGCAGATCAAAGCGGTCATCCAGCACGCCCAACACCACCAGCGCCGTTATGCACAGCAGGTAGATCGTGCTTTCGGGCAGCCAGGCGGGTTGCCACAGCGTCATCAGCATCAGCGTCAGGTACACGGCGATGCCGCCGACCAGCGGAATGTGCCCCAGATGTTGCTTGCGCGCATTGGGCTTATCCACTAACCCCACCACCAAGGCGGCGCGGCGGGCAATAAGCACCCACGCCACCGCCAGCACAAATATCACGCTCAGTTGATATAACATCGTTCCTCCAGCGAATAAGCACGCTACCGCCCTTGAGTTACAGCTCCCAATGCGCTATTAACAAAAACAAAATTGATCCGGCCAGGATATAAGTCAGCATGCGCTAATCCTGAAAATGCAGATTTATCCGCTTGTCAGCGAAAATATCGAAATAACGTCAGCGTGCGATTAAGTTATCTATCAGAAAACTCATGTTTAATGGTTCTTTCGATTGCCGAATCAAGTTCGACCGGCGCCACGAAATTATTCTGCACATTGCTTTTAAATTGCGTTCTGGCGCAGAATTTCTGCACTCTGACGCGACTGATTGGAAATTTCTTGCGACTTATTTTACTCACGACATCCAATGCGGTTGCGCCGCATATTCCCAAGGCGTAAGGAATGCGAATCGTCTTATTTTCCCTGCCCAATGAAGAGGAAATAACGTCGACCAGCTGATTCATCGTAAAGTCCGGTTTATCGACATAGTTGCTGACCTGATAACTGGACTGCTGATCCAACGCATGCTCCAACCGTGCAGCAATATTCTCGACGTAAGCCATCGACTTCATATTATTGCCGCTGCCAATCATCACGAAACGGCCGCTGGCGATCTGGCGGAACAGGTTATACACGTTGCCGCGGTTGCCTTCGCCGAACACCACCGTCGGACGGATGATGGTCAATTTATTTGCGGCGTCTGCCTTGCGCCAGGCCTCATAAACATATTCCGCCTCGAGCTTGGACTTGCCGTAATGGTTGAAAGGTTCAAAACGCCCTTCTTCGCCGGTTTCCTGCTTGACGAACCCGTAAACGGCGACCGAGGAGGTGAAAATGATTTGGCGGATATTCAATGCAGAGGCGGTCATGCAGACATGACGTGCGCCTTCGACATTGACCTGATAATAGAGCGAAATGGGATCGACATTGTCCTGATGCTCCGCCGCCAGATTAATGATGGCGTCACAGCCCGCCAGCGGTTCTTGCAAAGTCTGAGGTTGAGTCACATCGCCATACTGATAAAGGGATGGAAAATGTGCACTGGGTTGCTTATCGACGATGACCAATGTCAGATCATCGCGCTTACTGAGACGTTTCGCCAGGCGTGTTCCGATAAAACCGGAACCCCCGATAATAGCTACTTTACGCTTATCCATAATTTGTCACTCAGCAGGTTCTCATTATTCCCGTCACCCGATTGGGACAGGCGCTAATACGCGTTAGGTAATGAGTTCCAGACTGGACAAATCGAACCTGGCTTTCAAATAACAAATAATGAAATAAAAGATTTCATCAAATGTAAAATTATCGCTATAGATAAAACCTCATTCAGCGCTAATTTTTAACATCGTAAGCAACTTGATATTGCAAGGTTTTATTCGGCAATATGAGATTAATCCGACCTTTACCGGTGGAGGAAGAGGTCTCATATTTTACCGGCAATTTCAGCTGGCCTTGTTTAGGATCGACACATTCGATGGTGGCCAGATCCATGTTCTCTCCCTGGTACAGACAGAACAGCGTTTGCGGGCTGTTGGTATGGGGATTATTCAGCGTCAGCGTCAACACCACGCGCGTGTTGTTCTGAATATCATTGATCACCGGCGGACGGGTTTGGTTGCCCAGGACATATGAAAAATGTGAAATAACCAGTAACGAGGCGAACACCGTCAGGTATTTCACCACGCGACTGGCAGGCACGCTGAAAAAGCGGCGCACGGATAGCGACTTCTTTTCATGCGCCGGATCTTGAGAGGAATCCATCGCCGCAACAGGCGCAGAAACGAGGGTCGATTTACGCGGCTTAACTATTTTCTCGTCGTTGGCTACAGGCGATTCATTTTCACTTTCAGAAAGTTCCGCTTGAATATCAACGTCAATATCATCGTTACCGTTTAATATATCATCATCGGCGTAGTCTTCATCTTCAGATATAAAGTGAAAAGCCGCTTGATTTTCCACCTTGTAACCCAAGCGTGGAATGGTTCTGATAAGCGTGTGTTCCGAATCGCTAATTTTCTGACGAATGGATTTAATTGTTTGATTTATCGTTGAATCTGAACAATAGGTTCCTTTCCAGATATTTTCTATAATTTCCGTTCGGGTAACCAGCTCGGGGGATCTGGCGACAAGCAGCGAAAGAATTTGATACTCCTTCCAACGCAGACGGAATTTCTCCCCGGCAGGAGTCAGAACATCGAGATTCCTAATCTTTATTCTTTTATCAAGATTCACTTTTAATTTCCTTAGCGTGCCTGTCCTGCACACTTTGTATAGAAATATCAAAAAATGTTCAAGAAATTAAATGTAAACTCAACAGGTTGCATTCATCGGATATTGGCTTTTATAAAAATTTTCTGATTTCATTTTTTACATTAAGCCTGATTCAGGATGTTCCGTTTATCCAAACGACTCTATTTCCCTGTTGGTAACATGGATTTCTTTCCTGGCTACCGTAAAATTCAAACTAGCACCTCTTTGATTTAGAAAGAAAAAACTAACGGCGTTGCTTGATTGTTAATCGAATGAAATTGTGAAATTTCATTCTTCGCCCTGAATTCATTCTGTTTTTCCACCTAATCTGAACGTCAGATAGACTACAAAAAGACGGAAAAAACAGAATGAGAGTTATCTGATTTAACTCCGGCGTTCATTCCATCCAACGGGCGCAGCATCTAAGACAAAACCCTATTGCTGATTTTATAATACGCACATCAATTAGGTATTCTCCTAAGCAATTTCATTTAAACGCAGGAAAAAGCATTAATTGTTTAATAGTAAGAACACGCTCAACAAAACGAAAAAACCGCGTGAATAATATAAACCTTTTGTGAGAAAGGATTCATACATTGAGAGATATAACTATAAAAAAAGAAAAAAACGGCAAGCGGGGGTGAGAATTTTACCTAAAGGCAGAAAATTTCACTGAGGAGGAGAAGAGAGAAGTTTCGGTATGAACGAAATATCCCTCCCCTGTCGGGAGGGATAGAGAAAGTCGTTTGACACTCAGGCTTTTTTCTTGCGGCCATACACCGTCCAGGTGATCACGACGCACAAAATGTAAAACACCAGGAACACTTTCATCGCGCCCGCAGGTGAACCGGTCAGCGCCAGTGAGGTGCCAAAGGCCTGCGGAATGAAGAAGCCGCCGGCGGCGCCAATCGCCGAGATAAAGCCCAATGCGGCGGCGGAATCGGTTACCGCCTCACGCTGCGCGCTTTCATCGCTGCCGCCGGCCGCTTTAACGCGATCGACGGTGATTTTGCGGAAAATAACGGCGATCATTTGGAAAGTCGATCCGCTGCCCAGCCCCGCAGTGAGGAACAGCACCATAAAGATACCGTAGAAGGCGATGAACGACCCGCCCTCGCCCGCACTCGGCAAGGTCAGGAACAACAGCGCGGCAAAAACGGCCATGACCACAAAGTTGATCAACGTCACCCGCACACCGCCGAAACGGTCAGACAACGCGCCGCCGACCGGCCGCGCCAGCGCCCCCAGGAACGGCCCGAAAAACGCGTAATGCAAGATCACCACGTCGGGGAACTGCGTCTTCGACAGCATGGCGAAGCCGGCGGAGAAACCGATGAAAGAGCCAAAGGTCGCGAGATACAGCAGACTCAGCATCCACAGATGCCCACGCTTGAGCACCGGCAGTTGCTGACGCAGTGATGCCTTGGCCGCCGCCAGATCGTTCATGCCGAACCAGGCCGCCAACGTGCCGACCAGCAGGAACGGCACCCAGATCCAGGCGGCGTTTTCCAGCCACAGCTGGCCCCCCTCCACCTGGTTTTGCGCCGTGCCGCCAAACAGGCCGAACAGGCTGAAGGAAATCGCCAGCGGCGCGACCAGCTGCATGACGCTGACGCCCAGATTGCCCAACCCGCCGTTGAGCCCCAACGCCCCGCCCTGACGCGCTTTCGGGAAGAAGAAGCTGATGTTGGCCATGCTGGAGGCAAAGTTGGCGCCGGCGAAACCGCACAGCAGGGAAATAATGACGAACACGCTGTACGGCGTACTGCTGTCCTGCACCGCAAACCCGAGCCACAGGCAGGGCACCAGCAGGAAGCAGGTGCTGATGGCGGTCCAGCGACGGCCGCCAAACAGCGGGATCACGAAGGAATACGGTACGCGCAAAATGGCGCCCGAGACCGACGGCAGCGCCGTCAGGAGAAACAGCTGGTCGGTGGTAAAATTGAAGCCGACCTTGTTCAGGTTGACCGCGACGGCGCTGAACAGCATCCAGACGCAGAATGCCAGCAGCAGACACGGAATGGAAATCCACAGGTTGCGGGTGGCGATGCGCTGGCCACGCTGCTGCCAAAAAGCGCTGTCTTCAGGGCGCCAGTCCTGAATCAGCGCACCGGTTTTCTTTGATGAAGGCGTTGCAAGTTGCGACATAAAAACCTCAGACACGGGGGATCATTCCGCACACCCTAGGGGGCGGCCCCGGCGGCAAAGTTGATGTATATCAACCCGCATGCAAGTAGTTGGCGGCGGAAATGGCGCCTTCATCCCCTTAGGGGTACGCCCTAACCAAAAATTAAATCCATTTAAATCAATCAACTAATCACTATCACTTTCGTTTTCTTGCCGTCTCGACGCGCCCCTGGAAACTAATGGGTACTTCATTCGAGGTATGGGGTTATGCGCAGGGATAATCAAAAATACGGCTGAATCGTGACTTGTTTAGCCCCATCGCCGCCTTCGCCCCTGAGCTTCAGCGGCGCCAAACGCCAGGAATCCGCACTTATGAAACGCCTGTTGGCCCCGCTTTCGATCGTGAATCAGGTCGCCCTGCTGATGTTGCTGTCGGGCATGCTGGGCGTGGCCGGCATGGGGATTTCCGCCTGGATGTCGCAAAGCATTCAGGGCAACGCGCACGCCATCAACAAGGCCGGCTCGCTGCGCATGCAAAGCTACCGGCTGCTGGCGCAGGTGCCGCTGGATGAACGGCACGAAGCGCTGATCCGGGAACTGGAGCGCGACGAAAACAGCCCCGACCTGCAGCGTTCGGTGGAGCAGGAAGGGTTGACGCAGCCTTTCAACGCCCTGCGCGACTATTGGCAACAGACGCTGCAACCTCGCCTGCGCAGCGCGCAGCAGCCGGCCGACGCCGCGCCCCAGGTCGCGCACTTCGTGCGGTTGTTGGACAAGCTGGTGTCGGATATCGACAGGCAAACCGAACGCCGCCTGCTGATGGTGACGCTGGTGCAGGCCGGCTTTATTGCGCTGACGCTGCTGCTGTTGATCGGCACCACCTGCTACCTGCGGCGCCGGTTGCTGCATCCCTGGCGGCAACTGGTGGAGATGGCCCTGGCGGTAGGCCGCGGTGATTTTAGCCGCCGCTTTGCGCAGCGCGGCCATCAGGATGAAATGGCGTCGCTCGGCGGCGCGTTGAACACCATGTCCGACGAGCTGTCGGCCACCTACAGCGGGCTGGAGCAGCGCGTGGCCGAGAAGACCGCCGACCTGCAGCAGAAAAATCAGGTGCTGAGCTTCCTCTATCGCGCCAGCCGCCAGCTGCACGCCAGCGAGCCGCTGTGCAGTCGCCTGACGCCGCTGCTCAACCAATTGCAAACCCTGACGCCGCTGCGCGCCATTCAGGTGCGGCTGTATGAAAACGACAGCCGGGAACCGCTGCTGCAGCTGAGCGGCAACCAACCGCTAAGGCCGGAGCATTGCCATAACCCGGTGTGCAGCGCCTGCCTGAACGACAGCGACCGCCAGTATCCCAACAATCCGTCGCTGAGCTGGAGCCTGAGCGACAAGCTCGGCGACTACGGCGTGATCGTGGCGCAACATGCGCCGCAGCAACCGCTGAACGATGAACATCGCCAACTGATCAATACCCTGGTGGAACAGCTGACCAGCGTGCTGGCCATCGAACGTCAGGTCGACCACCAGCAGCAGCTGATGCTGATGGAGGAACGGGCGGCGATCGCCCGCGAGCTGCACGACTCCATCGCCCAATCGCTCTCCTGCCTGAAAATGCAGATCGCCTGTCTGCAGATGCAGGGGGAAACGCTCTCTGCCGCCAGCCAGGCGCTGGTGCAACAGATGCGTGAAGAGCTGAACGGCGCCTATCGCCAACTGCGCGAACTGCTGACCACCTTCCGTCTGCAGTTGACCGAACCGGGTCTGCTGGCGGCGCTGCAATCGACGGTCGCGGAGTTCAACCCCAAACTGGGCCTGACCATCAGCCTCGATTATCAGCTGGGGCCGCGCACGGTGCCGGCCTATCAGGCCATACACCTGCTGCAGATCGCCCGCGAGGCGCTCAGCAACATCCTTAAGCATGCCGCCGCCAGCGAGGTAAGCATTCAGGTCATCAATAAACGCGGCGAAGTGACCCTGAGCGTATGCGACAACGGACGCGGCCTGCCGGCCGAGACCTCTCGCCCCGACCATTACGGCTTGATCATCATGCGCGATCGCGCCAAGAGCCTGCACGGCCGCTGCGACATTTTACCGCGCAGCGGCGGCGGCACCGAGGTGCGGGTCAGCTTCACGCCGGATAACCACGCCATCGACTAACGGAGACACCATGACGACAGAAACCGCCGCCACCATCTTACTGATCGACGACCACCCCATGCTGCGCAACGGCGTAAAACAGCTGATCGGCATGGACGCTCGCCTGCAGGTCATCGCCGAGGCCAGCAACGGTGAACAAGGGGTCGCGCTGGCGGAGCAGCACGATCCGGATCTGATCCTGCTCGACCTGAACATGCCCGGCATCAACGGGCTGGAAACGCTGGATCGCCTGCGCCAGACCGATCTGTCGGGGCGCATCGTGGTGTTCAGCGTATCCAACCATGAAGACGACGTCGTCAGCGCGCTCAAGCGGGGCGCCGATGGCTATCTGCTGAAAGACATGGAGCCGGAGGATCTGCTGAAGGCGCTGCATCAGGCGGCGGCCGGGCAGATGGTGCTCAGCGAAACGCTGACGCCGATCCTCGCCGCCAGCCTGCGGGAAAACCGCCCAAGCGCCGAGCGCGATATTCAGCAACTGACGCCGCGCGAACGGGATATCCTGAAGCTGATCGCCCAGGGGCTGCCGAACAAGCTGATCGCCCGCCGCCTGACCATCACGGAAAGCACCGTCAAGGTACACGTCAAACACCTGCTGAAAAAGATGAAGCTGAAATCCCGCGTCGAGGCCGCCGTGTGGGTGTTGCAGGGTAAAAACGGTTAATCGTCGCCGTACAGCGGCCCGGTTTGCGCCGGGATCGGCGGCGGCGTCAGGGTTTGGATCGGCGGCTGATCCGCTTCATCACCGGCGGTCGCCGTCAGCGGCGGCGCCACTTTCAGTTCTATCCAGTTAGACGTCACGCGCTGCTGTTTGTCGTCCTCCAGCGTGACCGACAGCCGATAGCTGTTGGCGGCGCCCGGGGCGTCATCCCACGGCGGCACGATCGCCGTCCAGCCCTGCGGGTCGTTGGCATTGTGCGGCGGCGTCAGGCTCAGCGCCTGCGTATCCCCCTGCCAGCTGACGTGAGAAATCCCGTGCAACGCCTTGATTTCCAACACCAGCGGCACGGTTTCCCCCGCCTGCAGGCTCCACGGCGGCGTGGCCAGGAACACCTGCAGCGTCTTGCGCTGGCGGAACTCCAGCACCGGCACGTTTTTACGTTCGACAGGATCGTAGCGGCTGCCGCGCAGCGACTTGGCCTGCGCCACATACTCCGGCGAAATCTGCTTGACCAGCGGCACCCCGAGACGGTAGCTCAGCGCCAATTCCACCTGATCCTGGCTCTGCCCGCCCGCACCAATCTTATGCAACGCCTTCATCGTCACCAGCGGCACCGGGGTATAGTTGAGCCCCAGCTGCATCGCGCGCGGATCGTTCTGTTTCTTGCCGCTGCCGAACAGATCGACATTCTCGCCCAGGTACTGTTCATAGCTGAGCGAACCGCCGATTTGGCGATAGAACGGCAAATAGCCCTGCGTCGTGATGTCGTAACCGCGCGCCGGACGGTTGAAAAATACCCCATCGCCGGGCTGTTGCGACAGCGCCGACAGCGGATAGTAATAGTTGGTGGAGAAACGCAGGTAGTCCCCCCAGGCTTCCGCCCCCACGCTGCCGCGATTGCGCTGCCGGGCGAAATCGCTGTCGAGCGCCGTGTTGTAACCCAGCAGCCAGTCACCGGCGATCCAGCGTTGCCCCAGCGCGACATTGCCGAGCGCCCCGGTGCTTTGCTGCAGCCAGCCGATTTGGCTGTAGGTCAACAACCCATCGACGTCGTACAACGGGCTGAAGAGCTGGCCGTTGCTGCCGGTAAAATCGCCCTCGCCGTTCATCTTCAGCGACAGCCGGGCGGTTCCCAACGGAGACAGCAGTTCTTGCGCCTGTTGCTGCAGCGCGCCGGTCGCCTGCCCCAGCAAATAATCTTCAGCGCGGCTGCGCATCTGCTGACGTGAAACGTTGTTCAGATCTTTTTCGCCGAGCTGTTTGGCCATCTCGGCCCACTGCTTCTCGCGCGCGGCGTCGTCGGGCGCACCGCCCAGTTCGGGCAAGTTCGCCGCCGGATCTGCGCCGGCCTGTTCGGAAGAGATAACGCTGTCCGGCGCCGGTGGGGATTCGGCGCACGCGGGCGCCGCGCCGGCCAGCCACACCAGCGGCCCGGCCAGCCACGCCGTCTGGCGTCGGCGCCAGAATCGTTTTTTAGTCTTGATGAGTACTGCCTGAATGACGTCTTTCATGACACCGTTGGCTTCCCTCCTTCCTGGAGCACGCCAACCCACTGCTTTGCCGCCGCCATTCCCGCGACAGCGCTGAAAAACCTCACGCCCCCCAGCCCGGCGGGGGCGCCTATGTCCTCATAGCCTAACGGCTTGACGAGCAGAAACAATAGGATAAACCCCAATCGCTCCCCAGTGACGTCGTCACTTGTACCCTTTACCGATCCATTCCGGCCGCCAGGTGAATTCACCGCATTTTAGCGCCGATTTTGCCGATAAAAAGCACAGTACCCCGTGGCTGCGCGCCACCGCGCAGGGCAGTGTACACCCCTGCAATACGCAGCGTGGCGATGCGAACGCCTGCGCATTCCTCACAACCAACCGCGTTTTCCCCTGATGAAATACGCATTTTGCCGTTATTTTAGCCGTCTGTTCTACGACTGGCGGAGTCCGGATGTTGCTTTCTTTACTGTGGCACGCGCTGTTTTTCACCACGCTGCTGTCGGCGGGCCTGATCGCCTTCGCGCTCATTACGTGGCTGGAACGCGTGGAGGGCGTCAACGGTCGCCCACAGAGGTTGCGCCTTCAGGGGCCCCTGCTGACGGCACTGGGGCTGGCGTTGGCGACGTTGCCTCTGAGCCTGGCTGCAGCGCCTCGATGGGGGTTAGCGCCGGCCGCGGCGCTCCTGATCGCCCTGGCCTGGCTGGACTGGCGCCATCGGTGGCTGCCTGATCGACTGACTCAGCCGCTGCTGTGGGGCGGGCTACTGTGCAATCTTGACGCTCGCTGGGCGCCGCTGGAAGACGCCGTGCTGGGTGCCGTCGCCGGTTACGGCGCGTTATGGCTGCTCAATGCGCTCTACCGGCTGACGCAGCGGCGCAACGGCATCGGCCAGGGCGATTTCAAACTGCTGGCGGCGCTGGGTGCCTGGCTCGGCTGGACGATGTTGCCACTGCTGGTCTTTCTGGCGGCGGCGTTCGGATTGGGCATCGCGTTGGCGCGTGGCCTGCACAACCGCCGAGCCTGGCGAACGCCGCAACCTTTCGGTATCGGGTTAGCGGCGGCTGGCTGGCTATGCCTGCTGACCGGTCCCGGCTCACCTGGCCCGCAGTGGAATTTCATTTATTTCACAGCATCAACCTCACATGAAATCGAGGCAGAACGCGGTTCTGCGCATTTCGCACCGTTTTTACCCAGCCTCGCCGACGGCCATTTTTCCGCTGCCGGCAAGGGATGATAACCCGGTGAAATTTTGCCTATTTCACCAAAACTCACTGTGTCCCTTTAGGCCCCGGTGTTATGTTCCCCAGCTGGATCACGCCATGGAGCATCCCATGCAAAACCCGGTCAGGCCACTCGCCGCCCTTCCCGACAGCGAACAGGCGCATTCTTCCGTGCAATGGCTGCTGCTGGGCGCCGTCGCCATCACAGGCGTTTGGTTCGCCCCCTATTTATCGTTGGTGATTTGCAGCGGCTTGATCGCCGCCTTTATGCTGCTGCGCCAGCAACCCGATCGCGTGCTGAATCTCACCGCCTTCCTGCTGCTGACCGTGATATCCGCGGTGCCGCTGGCGACGAAGAACCTCGAGCCGGTGATGAACGACAAGGTGAACTACTACCTTGAGATGCAGCAGTACAGCGGCTACGGCCTGATGGACTGGTTGGCGCAGTTTTCCGGCACCGACTTTGTCTCGCACCTGTTGTTTAAACTGACTGCCACCTGGTTTGGCGTCGGTAATGGCGCATTCGCCGCCTTCTTCCTTATCAGCTTTTCGCTGCTGGCGCTGGGCGTTTACCGCCTGTCGCGCACTTACTTTGCCGTGATCCTGTTTTTGTTCTGCTGCCAGTACAATTTCCAGGGGCTGTACGGCAACCTGTTGCGGCAGGGGCTGGCGCTCTCTTTCCTGGTGCTGGCCGTGTCGGAGCAGCACCGCGGCCGCATGCTGCTCTGGATCGTGATGGCGTCCTTCAGCCATTTTTCCGCTTTCCTGTTTCTGCCCTATCTGCTGCTGCCCGCGCGCTGGCGCACCGTGGGCACCCTGCCGGTGCTGGCGCTGTTCGCCGCCTGTTACCTCGGCGGCGCGGTGCTGATGCCTAAACTGATTGCCGTCGTCGGCAACGACTTTCTGGCCTCGCGCGCCGAAGCCTACGTCAGCGGCGACTTCGGTAATAACCCGGTGCGCAAAATCCAAATCACGCTGCTGTACGTCGGCGTGGTGGAGGCGCTGTATCAATTCGCCCGCTACAAGTTCCGCGCGCCATCGCCTCAGTTTGTACAAGCCGCCTATGCCGTGCGCCTGATGTTCCTTTATAACTGCGCGGTGTTCTTCGCCACCATCAGCTTTGAAGAGGTGGCCAACCGTTATTCATTCAACATGATGATCTTCGTGCTGATCTTTATGGTGATGGTATGCGGCAATCTGAAAGACGCGGTAAGCCGGGTGCTGCTAACGTTGCTGTGCTTCTCTCTGGGCATCGCGTCCTATCTGTATATCAACCAGGTCGGCGTGCAGCAGTTTTGGTACGGCGATCTGCAGGCGCTGGTGACCGACAGCCTGCCGACAATCCTCAATAAGCTGAATCTCGCCGGCACGCCGTGGTGAGCTCGCCGCGTTAACACCGGCCAGGCCCCCTCTCCTCTCGGCGGCGAGGGGGCATTTTTCGTTCACGGCTGCGTTTTATTCACCCGATCCAAATACAGCATGCTGTTGGCGATATCCACCCGGGCATCTTCAACATTGTCCCGTAATGCCACCAGCGTTTGCCCCTGCAGCGCCAGCACATAAGGCGAACTGGCCTGCAGTTCCCGTTGCAGCGCGGCGTAACGTGCGCTGCGCGCTGCGCTGTCGCCTTCCGCAGCCGCCGCACGCGTTTCCGCGCTGATGGCGGGAATGCTCCACTGGGTGCGCCAGGCCAGGGTCTTCGGCCCGCCCGGCACATTGTAGGCAAAGGCGCTGGCGTTGGTGTTCGGATCCAGATAGTCGGCGCCCCAATAGGTGAAGATCGCCTGGAAATCGCGGCCGCGCATCTTGCCCCACAGATCGCTCTCCACCACCGGATGAATGTCCAGCCGTAGCCCAGCCTGCGCAAAGCTGGCCTGCAGCGCCTGCGCGATGTCGGTATACGGCGGCTGGTTGATGACGATCAGGCTGATGCTTGTGCCCTCGGCGATGCCGGCATCGCGCAGGATCTGTTTGGCCTTGCCCACATCGAGCTTAAACGGCCGCTCGTCGAGCGCACCGTCCAAGCCCTGCGGCAAGAAGGCCTGATGCACGCGATATTGCCCTTTCAGCAACCGTTCGGCGATGCTCTGATAATCCACCAACCAGCGCGCCGCCTGCCACAGCGCCGGATTGCCCAGCGCCGGGTTGTCTTTGCTGCCGGTATTGAAACCGAGGTAATACACCTTGGGCGCATCGGCCTGCTCAATGCGCACGCCCGGCGCTTTGCGCAGCGAGTCGAACTGGTCAGCGCCCAGATCGTAGGCCACGTCGGCATCCCCCTTCAGCAACAGTAAACGGCGGGTGCCGGCATCGCTGACGTTCTTGAATAACACCGTTTTCAGCCGGGCCGGCGACGGCGCGTAGTCGTTGCGGCCAAACAGCAGCGCCTCATGCGGCACATAGTTATTCACCCGATACGGGCCGCCGCCGGCCGAATGGTTGCGCAGCCAGGCGTTCCCGAAGTCCCCCTGCTGCGCGTGTTCGCTCAACAGCTTCTCATCCACGATCGAAGCCACGTTCGCCGTCAGCAGCCGCAGCGCCAGCTCGCTGCCGATGTTGGCCGACCAACTGAGCTGCACCTGGTTATCCCCGATCTTCTTCAGCTGCTGCTCGACGTTATCCGGCGTCCAGCCAAACTCAGCGAGAATAAAGGACGGCGCCTTGTTCAGCTTCACCGCACGCACCAGTGAGTAAATCACGTCCTCGGGACGCAGCGGATTGCCGGAAGCGAAACGTTGCTGCGGCTTCAGGGTAAAGATCAGGCTGCGCCCATCGGCGCCCGCTTGCCAACGGGCGGCGGCGTCCGGCACCAACTTTTGCGGCGCACCGCGATCCGGCGCCACCAGGCGCTGATAGAGATTGACCAGATTGGCCGAGCTGACGGTTTCAAAGCTCTCCGCCGGATCGAGGCTGATGATGCCCTCGAGCGAACTGACCACCACCAAGGTATCCGGCGGGGTGGCGGCCTGCGCGCCGAAAGCGGTCGCCAGCGCGCCATACAATAAGGTTGGGATTAACCGTTTCATCGATACACTCTCCACAATCACGCGGTTGCGTTGTTTTTCGAGTGTAGGGGGTAAGAATTAACAGAAGAACGACGATAAATTGCTTTATTTATTACCAAGATGGATATGCCCGCCGCATTGACGGGCATTGGCTCAGGCAAGGAGACGGCCGTGCGCCATCGCCACCGCGCGATCGCACATATGGTCGATCACATCCGCATCGTGACTGACCAGCACCAGAGTCAGATCGCCCGCCTGTTTCAGCTCGTTGAGCAAGTTGAGGATCTCCGCCTGCACCGACATGTCCAATGCCGAGGTCGGCTCATCCAGCAGCAGCAGCTTCGGCCGCAACAGCAAGGCGCGCACGATCGCCACGCGCTGCCGTTGGCCGCCCGACAGCTGATGCGGATAGCGATCCAGCAGGCGCGGATCCAATCCTACCTGGCGAAAGCCCGCGCTGATTTTGCGTTCGATGTCGCTTTCCTGCAGCAGGTTGAGCGGTTCCGACAACGTGCGCAACAGCCGGTGCTTGGGGTGAAGCGAAGCATAAGGATCCTGAAACACCATCTGCACTTCACGCCGCAGTTCGCCGGTGAACGCCTGC
The DNA here is from genome assembly GCF_052168895.1 of Serratia sp. CY37869. Classification (NCBI taxonomy): domain Bacteria; kingdom Pseudomonadati; phylum Pseudomonadota; class Gammaproteobacteria; order Enterobacterales; family Yersiniaceae; genus Serratia; species Serratia sp. CY37869. The sequence continues at coordinate 1,048,777 of NZ_JBJNLU010000001.1, read as the reverse complement.
CCCGGCTGCAGCCGCCGCCCGAGCAGTTCAAAACCGCCGCGCCAGCTGTCGTTCAGCCCGGCCAATACCCACAGCAGCGAGGACTTGCCGCAGCCGGAAGGCCCCACCAGGCCGAAGCACTCGCCCGGTTCGATACGCAGGTTAACGTCGTGCACCACGGTGCGCTGTTCATAACCCTGGCGATGGCTGACGCTGAGGTTCTCCAGTGCAATCACGCTCATTTCAATGCCTCCAGCAGCGCGCGATCCAGCACCGGCAGCGGCTTGCCGCGCGTCTCGCGGCTCGGCCGACACGCCCACAGCGTGCGAGTATAAGGGTGCGTGGCCTGCGCCAGCTCTGCTGCCGGCAGCTGATCCAACAGCTCGCCTTTGTACATCACCAGTACCCGCTCGCAGTGGTGCGCCACCTGCTGCAGATCGTGGCTGATCAGGATCAGCCCCATATTACGTTGCGCCACCAGATTTTCTATCAGCTGCAGCACCTGATCGCGCATCTGGTGATCCAGCGCCGATGTGGGTTCGTCGGCAATCAGCAGCTGCGGATCGTTGATCAGGGCGATGGCCAGCATCACCCGCTGCCCCATCCCGCCGGAGAGCTGATGCGGATAGCGGCGACACAGCGCCACCGGATCGGGCAAGCCCACCGCCGCCAGCATCTCCAGCACTTTTTCACGCCGCTCGGCGCGGCTCAGCTTGGCATGCAACACCAGCGGCTCCTCCACCTGACGGCCAATCGGCTGATTGGGATTCAACGCATGCTTGGGATCTTGCATCACCATCGCCACCCGGTCGCCGCGCAGTCGGCTCCACTGGCGCTCGCTCAGGCGCGTCAAGTCTTCGTCGCCCAGCGTCAGGCGCTGCGCCCGCAGCTGCAACGGCGGCGGCAATAGCCCCATCAGCGCACGCGCGGTCAACGATTTGCCGGAGCCGGACTCACCGACCAGCGCCAGCCGCTCCCGCCCCATGCTGAACGAAATATTCTTCACCAGCGCCGCCGGCTGCGGCCCCGGCACGCCGATCGCCAAACGTTCAACGGTCAATAAGGTGTTATCAGTGCCCATGACGAGGATCCATTTTATCGCGCAGGCCATCGCCCAGCAGGTTAAAGGCCAGGCTGGCGAACAGGATCGCCCCGCCCGGTGCGGCGGCGACCCACCATTGATCGAAAATCACTTTACTGCCTTCGGCCACCATCGAGCCCCATTCGGCGGTCGGCGGCGCGACGCCCATGCCGAGGAACCCCAGACCGGCGGCGGACAGGATTATGCCGCCCAGGCTCAGCGCCGCGCGCACCACCGCGCTGGGCAGGCATAAAGGTAAAATGTGGCCGACCATCAGCCGCAGCTCGTTGATGCCCTGCATGCGCGCCGCCGCCAGATAATCGCTGCGGCGCAGCGCCAGCGTTTCGGCCCGCGCCTGGCGGGCAAAGGCCGGCCAGCTGGTCAGTGCCAGCGCCAGCGCGCCGTTCATCAGCCCCGGCCCCATCACCGCCACGAACGCCAGCGCGATCACCAGGCTCGGCAACGACAGGAAAATATCGGTCAGACGCATCAAGATGCGTTCTGCCCAGCCGCCGAGATAACCGGCGCAGATGCCCACCAGCAGACCGATAGGAATGGTCAGCACCAGAATCAGCGACACCAGAATCAGCGTCGGCCGCGCGCCGTAAATCACGCGGGAGAGCAAGTCGCGGCCGAAACCGTCGGTGCCCAACCAATGCGTGGCGGAAGGCGGCAGCAGCCGCAGCTCGATATGCTGCAAATTGGGATCGAAAGGCGCCAGCCACGGGGCCAGCAGTGCGGTGACGATCAGGATCGCCACCAGCGCTGCGCCGAGCGTCAGCGTGGTCAGCCGCTGACCGGTGCGATAGCCGACGGCCGGCTCGCTTTGCGGTTCGTGTTCAGAGAGATATTGGCTCATCGGGTTCGCGGATCCACTAGATAGGTCAAGGCATCGGCCAGGGTATTCAACAGCACGAAACAGGTGCCGATCAGCAGCGTGGCGCCGAGGATCGCCGGGGTGTCGGCGGCAAACAGCGCCGAGGTCAGATAGCGCCCGACGCCGGGCCAGGCGAACACCGTTTCGGTCAATACCGCGCCCTCCAGCAGGCTGGCATAGGAGAGAGACAGTACGGTGATCAACGTCCCCAGCACGTTGGGAAACACGTGGCGCAGCAGAATGCGCAGGCGGCCGGCGCCTTTGGAACGCGCCAGCGTCACGTATTCCTTATTGCACTCTTCCAGCATCGCCGCGCGCAGCAGCCGGGTGATGCCCGCCATCGACAGCAGCGCCAGCGCCACGACCGGCAGCCACAGGTGGCTGATGGCGTTGTAGAACATCTCGCGATCGCCGGACAGCCAGCTGTCAATCAACACGAAACCCGTACGCGGCTCCATGCTGTACAAGTAAATGTCATCCAGGCGCCCCGGCCCCGCCGACCAGTGCAGCGTGGCGTAGAACAGCAGCAGCCCCAGCAGGCTCAACCAGAAAATCGGCACCGAATAACCCACCAGCGACAGCAACCGCGCCGCATTATCCAGCCAGCTCCCCGGTTTGAGCACCGCCAGAAACGCCAGCGTAATGCCGCCGAGAGCACCGAGAATAATGGCGCAGGTGGCCAGTTCCACCGTTGCCGGGAAGGTACGCAACAGATCGCTCAGCACCGGCTGGGCGGTAATGCGCGAAATGCCCAGATCGCCGTGCGCCAGGTGCACCAGATAGCGCCAAAATTGCACCGGCAGCGGCTGATCCAGCCCCAGGTCATGACGCACCTGCGCATAGGTGGCTTCGCTGGCGTGATCGCCCGCCACCTGCAGCGCCGGATCGATCGGCGCCAGGTGCGACAGCATAAAGGTGAACAGCAGCAGGCCGAGCAGCGTTAACGCCAGCGACAGCGCGCCGCCGAGCAGCCGCCCGCCCCAGCGCCAATACCGCCGGGCTAGCCCGGCGGAGGCGGAGAGTTCAGCGGCCATTACTTGCTGACCTTGCTGTAGAACACCATGTCAGGGTTGATGCCCTGCACATAGCCCTTGAGGTTGTCACGCACCGCGATCAGGCTGCGCGCCTGCAGGCCGATGACAAACGGCGAACTTTGCTGCACCTGTTTCTGCAGTTGCTGATAGTCAGCCACCCGTTTGGCAGTGTCGTTTTCCGCAGTGGCGGCCAGCGTCAACTTGCTCAGCGCCGGGATCTGCCAGTTGGCTCGCCAGGCCAGCGTCTTGCTGCCGTCCTCCGGGTTGTAGGCAAAGGCGGCCGCGTTGGTGTTGGGGTCGAAGTAATCCGGCCCCCAGGAGGTCAACGTCGCATCGTAGTTAAGCGCTTTCACCTTGGTGGAGACCTGCGAGCTGATGCCCGGCACCAGTTCGACCTTCACGCCGCCCTGAGCAAAACTGGCCTGCAGCGCCTGAGCGATATCCAGGTACGGCGGCTGGTTGTTGACGTCCAGACGGAAACTGACGTTGCTCAGCCCCGCTTTGGCCAGTATTTCTTTGGCTTTCTGCGGATTGAAGCTGTATGGCTGCTCCTTGAGCGCCCCCAGATAACCGTCCGGCAGGAATGCCTGATGGCTCTGGAACTGCCCTTTCAGCAGATCGTCGGCGATGCCTTGGTAATCGAACAGCCAGCGCGCCGCCTCCCAAAACGCCGGGTTGCCGAGCGCCGGCGACGCCTTGGCGTTGAACTGCAGGAAATAAAGCGAGGCGTAAGGAATGGCCAACGGTTTGACGCCCGGCTTGCCCTTCAGGGCCGCCATCTGGTCCGCCCCCAGGTTGCGGGCGATGTCGGCATCGCCCTGCTCAATCAGCAAACGGCGCGCGGCCGGATCGGGCACGTTTTTGATCAGGATGGTTTTCAACGTCGGCGCCCCTTCCGGCGAGCCGGGGTTCGCGTCCAACACAACCACTTCGTGCGGCACATAGGTGCGGATTTTGTAAGGGCCGCTGCCGGCGGAGTGGCTGTTCAACCATTGGTGCCCCAGATCGTCGCCCTGCTGGTGCGCCAGCGCCTCTTTGGCGTCGACGATCGAGGATACCGGCGCCGACAGCAGGCTGAGCACGAAGGCAGGGCTGACGTTTTCATCCCAGCTGATTTTTACCGTATGGTCATCCACCTTGGTCAGGTGTTGATCCACGTTCTTCGCGTTCCAGCCCAGCTGCGTCAGGATAAACGACGGTTCGAGATTGAGTTTCACCACCCGTGAAAGCGAAAAGATCACGTCCTCCGGCCGCAGCGGGTTGCCGCTGGCGAATTTGGCGTCCGGGCGCAGGCTGAAGGTCAGGCTGCGGTTATCGGCGCCGGCCTGCCAACGGCTGGCCAGGGTCGGTTTGAGATCGACGGGATTGTGCGGATCGGACTGGATCAGACGTTGATACAGGCTGTTGAACGACTGCACCGTGGTTAACTCAAATCCCTGAGCCGGGTCAAAGCTGACCACGTCATCGATAGACTGCGCGATCACCAACGTGTTGGCCGGCGTCGCCGCCTGTACGTCAACGCTGGCCGCCACGGCCAAAAACAGCAAAGAAGGAACGAGCGCTTTCATCTGAAACTCTCCAAGCGGATGGAATTTATAATAATTTCGCGAGTGTATGCGAGCGCGATCGGCAGCTGAAGGTACTTAAATCACTATAGATATTCTTTTTATGTATATAGATGGGGTTTTGATTATTAGAGCGAGGATTGCGCGGCCGATCGCACTCTCGCGGCACCTCGCAGCAATTGCCCATTGTCTTTGCGGCGCGATTCGCAGCGATGAAAGTCGAGGTTTGAGTCTGTTTCATCGGGTGATTAACGTGAGCTCGGTCACCCAAAGGACGGGCAAATGGAAAACCATCCATCAGAAAATGGCTTCTCACTCCGGCATGAGAGAGCGATAGAGCAAACATTGGCAGATATGAACAGCGTGCTGCTTGAGTCGGATCTCTTTATGACTCGTCTGACGGTACAAGACCGGCGCTGGCAAAAAGGCAGAAAAAACGGCCATACGTTAAATTGGCGCTCTCTCTTTAAATATCATGCCCAAATGCCCATAAGTTTCGCTTTTGTCTACCGGCGAATAACCAGCCCGCTGAGCCGTGCAGGCTTTTGTCTGTGCCGTTATCTCCAGGCCGAGAACGTTATCGAACTTGTCGCGCTGGAGAATTTCTCCTTGCGCGAAACGCAACATCCACTGAAAGGCAATATGCTGCGCAACTGCTTGCAGGCTCTGTATCTGTATGGCCTGAACCTGCAAGAGCAGGGGCTGACGCCGGCGTCTCCGCCGGACATGCTGATCAGCCACGCCATTAATCACCGCGTGTTGGCGCTGTATACCCGTCAGGCCGCCTTTGAAGTGATACCCGGTACCATGACATGTAAAACCAGCTTCAACGCACTGAAAAAGTACATACAATCGCTGGAAAAATACGGTGCCAAATGTGATAAGGTGCGTACAAATAACGCGCAAAAAGGAAGCAAAAATGAAAAATAAGGATCTGACCGACCCGACGCTCTCCATTCAAGAGCAAAAACGCATCGCCATAGAGATTCTACGTCAGTACCATCGCTGGGAGATGGCCAACCCTCGCCCCCCCGAAGAACTCCCGGAATGGGAAGCCATCGGCCCGTTCAGAAAAAGTAAACGTCATCTGATCGAACGTACCGACGACTGATCCCGCATTAGCCCGCAAGCAATCCGGTCCGGCAGGGCAATGACGCGTTGTTAAATCTGGTAATCAATCACCGCGTCCAGCTGCGACGAGAAGACCTTGTCTTTTATTTCGGTCAGCGACAGCGTCGGGTTGCACAGTTGGATAAAGCGCCAGGCATAGTTGCGCTGCAGCTGGCTGCGTTTCAGGCCCAGCCATACCGTATTAGGCTCAAACAAATGCTCGGCGTTGAGACTGACCAACCCGCGATCGCGCTCTTTTTCATACGACATGTCCGCCAGCACGCCCACGCCTAACCCCAGCTCGACGTAGGTTTTAATCACGTCGGAGTCCTGCGCGCTTAGCGCGATGTCCGGGGTCAGGCCCGCCGCTTTGAACGCCGCATCCAGCTTCGCGCGCCCGGTAATGCCCTGGCGGTAAGTGATCAGCGGCAAGGTGCTGAGCATCTCCAGCGTCACCTGCGGCTGACGCGTCAACTCATGCCCTTCCGGCACCAGGATGGTGTGATGCCAGCGGTAGTAAGGGAACGCCGCCAGCGATTCGTCACTCATCAGCCGTTCGCTGGCGATGCCGATATCGGCTTCTCCGGCGGCCAACATCGAGACGATCTCCTCAGGGCTGCCCTGATTGAGCACCACCCGCACCCGCGGATAAAGCGCGCGAAACTCTTTGATCACCCCCGGCAGACTGTAACGCGCCTGAGTGTGCGTCGTTGCGATATGCAGTTGCCCCGAGTCGTTGCTGCTGAAAACGTCCGCCAGGCGACGGATGTTGTTGGCGTCGTTGAGAATGCGCTCCGCCACCACCAGCAGCTCTTTGCCGGGTTCGGTCATGCCCAGCAGCCGTTTGCCGCGGCGAATGAATATTTCAATGCCCAGCTCTTCTTCCAGCTCGCGAATATGCCGACTGACGCCGGACTGCGAGGTAAATAACGTATTGGCGACCTCAGTCAGGTTGTAGTTGCAGCGCGCCGATTCACGAATAATTTTTAATTGTTGAAAGTTCATCCCCGTCTCCCTGTTTCTTCCAGTAGCGTTAGCCATATTGATACGGAGTCCGACGAGTCTGAACAAATAAGAAATAACCTTTACTTATGCAATTTAATACTAAGTCGATCATTCTGCTTCGCAGGTGGGGTGGGAAACTGACAAAAAACAGCTAATGACTTTAAAAATAACGGGATAGATAACCACAATAAAAACATGCCTTCAATCGCTGCGCAAATTAAAGTTATTAAATATAGGCATTAGATATAAAAAAAGGGCTCAGCATGCTGAGCCCCTCACCGTTCGTATTCCCGCAGCAGCCTCAGGCGGTGGCCTCGCTGCCGATGCCGCCGGTGCGGTTCTGCTGCAGCCACTGCTGTACACAGCGCACCAGATCGCCGATGCAATCATCCTGCATGCCGTGGTGCTTCAACTCGTTATCCAGCGCAAACAGATATTGCGCGTTGGTGCCCAGCGGGCCGCTGGCGCTGGCGATCAATGGCGCAATCACCTGGTAGCTGGTGTCTTCTTCAAACAGCGGATGCTGCGGGTTCATCACGAACACCAACGCAGTAACCTTCTCGCCGCCATCCAACTGCAGCTCGCACCAGGTGGGCACGTAGCAATCGGTCACCATTTCGCGCTTCCAAAGCAGCTCCAACTCTTCACGCAACTTGCTTTCCGGCAAACGAAACGCCAGGCCCGTGGTGTGGCCGCCGGCTTTTAACGCCAGCATGCGCCCCGGCTGATGCAGCGTGCCGCGCCCGGCGGTCAAGCGCATGCAGAACGCCCGGTGCCAGCCCTGCAGCGTGGCCGGCCGCACTTCTTCCGATTCGAAAACTGGATTCCACATCAGCGAACCGTAACCGAATATCCATACGGGGCTGTGATCCGGCCGGCGCGATAAGGTGCAATCCAACGAGGCTGCACGCTGTTCAGGCGTCAGCAACAACGACTCCTCAATAGCGCCGAATGCAGTTTTGCAATCCGCTTTTTGCAGAAAATCTCGCGTTAACACTGATATTACCTCCCGGGAATACGATTTCTCGCCTTCCCTCGCCACTGCTGAACCTTTGATGTTTTATTTTCGGCTGCGGATTTTTATTAATTCAATCACCGCGCCTTATAAGAATGACCTTATTCTTTTCCTGACGTGCAATCAAGTTACAAAGCGGCGTTAAAGTGAAAAAGTATTTGTACTGAGCAGCAATAATATTAATTGCCGGGCTCCACATAATGTCTGCGCGATTTTACTGCGTGATAATTCGTTACTTTTTATGCCAGCGTTCGTCGTCGCCCTTGCGATAGCTTTGCTTGACCGCCGCCCAGGCCACCTTATGCGCCGTCTCTTCCCGGCTGTCGTCACCGCGCCGCTCATCGGGATCCCGGTATTGTTGCCAGGCGCTGTTGAACGCTTCTTTATAGATCGCCTGCGCATGTTCCGGCAGCACATGCTTAACGTTGTCCGGCAAGTCGTTCGTGCTGTGGTAGGGCATATGGCCTCCCCTTTCAGGATGAGTGAACCTTAAGCCTAGCCCACATGCGGTTTCGTCTCAATTAGCAAACAATTCTCATTATCAAACGACATGTTATACTCACCGCCAAACGAACTATAAGGAGAATCCCGTGACTACCGAAGCCCCTCGCTCACGCGCCCCCTACCTGATCGCCGTCAGCCGCGTACAGGACATGACGCCGCACCTGCGCCGCATTACCTTTACCGCTCCCGATCTGCGTTACTACCCGGCCAATGCCGCCGCTGCACACATCAAAGTCTTTTTGCCGCTCGCCGGCCAGACGCAGCCGGACCTGCCGACGCTGACCGAAAACGGCCCGCGTTGGGCTGCGGACGCCGTGCGCCCGATCGTGCGCACCTATTCCATCCGCGCCGTGCGCCCGGAACTGGCGGAAGTGGACATCGAGTTCGCCATTCATGATCATCAGGGCCCGGCGGTGGACTTTGCACGCCAGGCGAAAGCCGGTGATAAAATCGGCATCAGCAACCCGGGCGGCCCCAAGCCGATGCTGCCGGCCGCCGACTTCTACTGCCTGGCGGGCGATCCTTCCTCACTGCCTGCGCTGGCCGCACTGCTGGAAAACCTGCCGCCACACAGTGCCGGACGCGCTTTCGTCCGCGTCGACAGCAACGCTGACGTCATTGACCTGAAGAAACCCGCCGACGTTGAGGTCAATTGGGTCGTCGGCGGCACGGAGAAGACCGACGAGTTGGTCGCTCGGTTCCGCGCACAGTCCCTGCCGCAGGGCGAAAGCCACTTCTGGCTCGCCGGTGAAGATCGCCTGGTGGTAGAGCTGCGCCGCTACCTGCGTCGCGAACGTCAATGCGATCGTAATCGTCTTTATGCCGTGCCTTACTGGCGTGAGGGGCTAAATGAAGAGGGTTACCACAATAAACGGCATGAAATCATGGACAACATTGACGACTGACGGTCTCATTTTCCTTGATTAACCACGAGCTAAACAAGTAAACACGACTTTTCTCAAATCTAACGCTAAAAATTGGCGTTATTGCGTAAAAGTAAGTAAATAAAACCGCACCCCGTGCGGTTTTTTTGTTACTCTGATCACATAAGCAAGCAATTGCTTTCTCAGATAAAACAACATCACACCGGCGCCGCGGGTGTATCCTAATATAAAATACCTACTGGAAACGCAACGTTGCCGTATCACGGCGACCGGCGCTGACGGGCTACGCTGTTTGAGAAGGAGTGCCACCCTCATGAAGTCGCAACACGATCCTGGCCGATCCACCAAATCTCGCCACACCGAATACTCGCTGATCTTCCCTATCGCCGCGCTGGTGGTGTTAAATCTATGGGGCAGCACCGATAACTTTCCGCTGATCGTCGGCATCAATATTCTCGCGCTGGTGGGGATCCTCAGCAGCGCCTTCAGCGTGGTGCGCCACGCCGACGTGCTGGCTCACCGATTGGGCGAACCCTACGGCTCGCTGATCCTCAGTTTGTCCGTCGTGATCCTCGAAGTCAGCCTGATTTCCGCGCTGATGGCCACCGGCGACGCCGCGCCGGCGCTGATGCGCGACACGCTGTACTCCATCATCATGATCGTTTCCGCCGGCCTGGTCGGCTTTGCGCTGCTGCTCGGCGGGCGCAAGTTCGCCACCCAGTACGTCAACCTGGGCGGCATCAAACAGTATCTGATGGCGATTTTCCCGCTGGCGGTGATCGTGCTGGTGTTCCCGAGCGCGCTGCCAGGCGGTAACTTCAGCACCGGGCAAGCGCTGCTGGTGGCGTTGATCTCCGCCGCCATGTATGGCGTGTTCCTGGTGATCCAGACCAAAACCCACCAGAGCCTGTTCGTGTACGAGCATGAAGACGACGATGGCGACCCGCACCACGGCAAGCCCTCTTCCCACAGCAGCGCCTGGCACGCCGCCTGGCTCATCGTGCACCTGATCGCGGTTATCGCCGTCACCAAGTTCAACGCCAATCCGCTGGAAGGCCTGCTGACCAAGATGAATGCACCGGCGCAGTTCACCGGTTTCCTGGTGGCGCTGTTGATCCTGTCGCCGGAAGGCCTGGGCGCGCTGCGCGCCGTGTTGAACAATCAGGTGCAACGCGCCATGAACCTGTTCTTCGGTTCGGTGCTGGCGACCATCTCCCTGACGGTGCCGGCGGTGACCATCATCGCTACTCTGACCGGGCAGACGCTGATCTTCGGCCTGCAAACGCCGCATATCGTGGTGATGTTGACGGTGTTGCTGCTGTGCCAGCTGTCGTTCTCGACCGGCCGCACCAACGTGCTGAACGGCACCGCCCACCTGGCGCTGTTCGCCGCCTACATGATGACTATCTTCGCCTGATCAAAAAGGGGCGCACTCTGTGCGCCCCTGCCTTCGTTATACCGAGAAGAATATCGCCGCGGCGATCCCCCCGAACAAAATCCACTTGATGATGTAATAACCGGTGCGGTTCCAGGCCTTCAGGCGTTTCCCCACCCGGCGTATCGCATAGATATATTTGAACATCTTGTTGACGCCGCCGGTGCGATCGCCCTCTTCATTCGGCGCCGTGGCGGCGCTCATCAGGTTGCGCCCCAGCCAGTGATTCACCGCCTGCGCCCAGCGGTAGCGCATCGGCCGTTCGATGTCGCAGAACAGGATCAGACGATTCTGCCCGCTCTGGTTTTCCGCGTAGTGCAGATAGGTTTCATCGAACATCACCCCTTCACCGTCGCGCCAGCTGTAGCGCTCACCGTCCACCTCAATGAAGCAGCGGTCATCGTTGGGGGTAATCAACCCCAGGTGATAACGCAGCGAACCGGCGTAAGGATCGCGGTGGCGCGGCAAACGGCTGCCGTCCGGCAGTTCGGCGAACATCGCCGCCTTGACCGAAGGCAGGCTGCGCAGCAGTTCCGTGGTCTGCGGACACAGGGTCATGGCGGAAGGATGGCTGTCTTCATACCATTTCAGATAAAAGCGCTTCCAACCGGTCTTGAAGAACGAGTTGAAACCGGCATCGTTGAATTGATCGGACGCTTTGATCTGCTGGATCTCCATCAGCTTCTGTCCTTCGTCGCGGATGGTTTCCCAGTTCTCCCGCAGTACCGCCAGCTCAGGGAACTGCTCCGGCTTCAGGTACGGCGTAGTCGGCACACGGGAAAACAGATACATGAAGACGTTCAGCGGTGCGGTAAAGGTGGAATGATCAGACAGCTGACGCCACACGTTGTAGCGCACCCGCCCGCGGTAATGCACGTAGACGACGCATAAAATAAGCAAAAGCAGAATGATGTATTTCATGTTTGAATCGCAGCAAGGAACCCACACTCAATGCGCCGCGCGGCGCACACCCCAGAAAATGTCCTTTTGGCGGCGCAGGCAAACTGCGCGCCAATCTGGAACCCATTAATCATTAACGCTAACTCAACGAAAATCTATACAGAAAACCACAATAATTTACACAAAGGTTAAACGAGAGGTGAAATGGGGGGGCGATAAAAAAGGCCGCCGAAGCGGCCTTTCCATTAGCGGATAGGTTAACTGTAAGCGTTGAGCGTGCGCTGGCACAAAGCGGAGCGCACGCAGTCCTGTTTTTCAAAGCGGATAACGCCGATCATCTCGTCCTCTTCGAAGCGCTCCAGGGCATCGCTGAGACCGGATTTCACGCCGCGCGGCAGGTCGCACTGGGTCACGTCGCCGTTAACGATAACCGTCACGTTTTCCCCCAGGCGGGTCAGGAACATTTTCATCTGGCTGGCGGTCACGTTCTGGGCTTCATCCAGGATAACGACCGCATTTTCGAAGGTGCGTCCGCGCATATAAGCGAACGGCGCAATCTCTACCTTGCCGATTTCCGGGCGCAGGCAGTACTGCATAAAGGAAGATCCTAAACGACGTACCAGAATGTCATACACCGGGCGGAAATAAGGGGCGAACTTCTCGGAGATATCCCCCGGCAAGAAACCGAGGTCTTCATCCGCCTGCAAAACAGGACGGGTAACGATAATCCGATCCACCTCTTTATGGATCAGCGCCTCCGCCGCCTTGGCGGCGCTGATGAATGTTTTGCCACAGCCGGCTTCGCCGGTGGCGAAGATCAGCTGCTTATTCTCTATGGCTGATAAGTAATGACCCTGAGCTTCGGTTCTAGCCTCGATGGGTGAGCTATCGCGCTTGTCTCGCGCCATGCCGATAGACTCGACTCCCCCCATTTGCACCAGCGAGGTCACAGACTCTTCTTCCAGCTGGCGATGACTACGAGCGTCACGACGAATAACGCGTTTCGCTTCACGACGTGCTTTGATCACTGCTTTCTGTCTACCCATAGTGGCACCTTACAGTTTGTTTCACCTACCGCAACGGCCAGGCCGCGCGATTATGTTTCACACACGTATTAGGTTTTGGCCTCCTCCGAGCCAATAAGAGCCAAGGGACAATGTGAATTGACGGCAACGCTTAAGCGCCGTTGCTTCACGGGACAACGCGGACTGCATCAATAAATGTGGAGTAAAAAGTGGTGAGATTCGGTAGCGATAAGAGTGCGGAGTTGCCGGTAAAAGAGAGTCGGAGAGAGAACCCTCGTTACAACGAGAAATCAGGGGGGATGTGTTATTTTTTCTTTCCAGCCCAACCAAGGACTTTACCATTAGCGATCCCCGCAGTGATATTTACAGCTTCAAGCTGTGCACCGTGTGAAAACTACCGCCAGATGATTACAGTATAATGACATTCAATCCTGTCGCGTTACTAAAATGTAAAAAAATTTTATATGTTTGGTTTTTAGTTATCGCTAAAACACTATATCACGCGCGACACGTCATTCCATAAAAATTTTTAACATATAAATTTCAACGAATTACAATTAAAAACCGCGAATGACACTTTGGTTTCTTGATTAAAATTTGCACAACCCAAAGTCGGCGTGCCCTTCAGATTTTTTAATCCGCAGGCGACGGATTGAATTGAACTCCGTCGCTTAATGTCCCGCACAATAGGCAAGTCAACGTAAAACGAGGCAGGCGAGCCCGCCTCGTCATTGCGGGTTCAGGCCTTGAGCAGGCCGCTGGCCAAATAATCGCCGCGTTCTTTCACGCCCGGCAGCACGAAGAAATACCCGCCGCCAATCGGCTTGATGTATTCCTCCAGCGCTTCGCCGTTCAGCCTTTTTTGCACCGTCAGGAAACCTTTCTCCAGATCGGCCTGATAGCAGACGAACAGCAGCCCCATTTCCAGCTGGCCGGCATTGGATACCCCCAGTGAATAGCTGTAGCCGCGTCGCAGCATCAGATTGCTTTGGCTTTCCGGCGTGCGTGGGTTAGCCAAGCGAATGTGCGCGTCCATCGGGATCACCTTGCCGTCGGGATCGTTCGCGTAATTCGGCTCGTCATGTTCATGCTTCATGCCCAGCGGCGCGCCGCTGTGCTTCTCGCGGCCGAAAATGGTTTCCTGCTCCTGCAGCGGCGTGCGATCCCAAAACTCGACGCGGAAACGAATAATACGCGCCGCCTGATAGCTGCCGCCCGCCGTCCACGCCGGTTCACCGACGCTGTCGCCGACCCACACCACTTTATCCATCAGCGGCTTGTCGTCGGTTTTCGGGTTAGCGGTGCCGTCTTTGAACCCCAACAGGTTGATCGGCGTCTCTTTGCCTTTGCTGCGCGCCGCGTGCGCGGAGATAAACCCTTCCCGCTTCCAGCGCACGCTGAGCAGATCCGGCGAATGCTTAATGATGTCGCGCAGCGCGTGGAGAGCGGTTTCGTTGGTGTTGGCGCAGATCTGCAGCAGCAGGTCGCCGTGGCAAAGCGCGGCGTCCAACGCATCGTTGGGGAAGCGCGTCATCTTCTGCAACCGCAGCGGTTTGTGCGCCTGTAGACCAAAACGTTCGTCGAACAGCGATGCGCCAACCGAGACGGTGATGGTCAGGTTGTCCGGGTAAATCTCCGGCCCCATGATGCCGGAATCGAGCGGCGGCAGCTTGGCGTCCACCTCCGGCGCCTTGCCGCCGTGGGTCAGGAAGGCGATGCGATCGGTCAGCAGCCGGAACAGGCGCTCCAGATCCGCTTTGCTGGTCGCCAGCACATCGAACGCCACCAGCATCATCGCCGCCTGTTGCGGCGTCAGCACGCCGGCCTGATGGCGGCCATAAAACGGCTGTTTCTGCCAGCGCTCATCCTGCGGCGTCGCCAACGGCTCCGCCGCGTTACCCGCCGCCTGCGCCAGGCGGCTGCCGCCCAACGCCAGCGCGCCCAGCCCCAGCCCTTGCAGCAAACGGCGCCGCGAAGGCGACGCCGCTCCCTGAGAGTGCGGATGCGGCCCGTTATTCGGGTCTGCCTTGTTGCTCATAACCGTATGCCTCAGTCCAGACCCAATACGCCGCGCAGTTGGGAAAGATCTTCCGCCAACGTGGTGATCGGCCCTTTCAACGCATTGCGATCGGCATCGGTCAGCTTCTCATAGGACTCATAGCCGTCTTTGGTTTGGTACTTCGCCAAGATGGTGTCCACGGTTTTGAAGTTGGCGTCGATCTTGTCCAGCAGCGGCTTATTGGCCTTGACCAGCAAAGGACGCAGCAGATTGACTATCTTCTGCGCGCCGTCGACGTTGGCCTGGAAATCCCACAAATCGGTGCGGCTGTAGCGATCTTCTTCACCGCTGATCTTGCTTGCCGCCACCTCTTCGATCAGCCCGGCGGCGCCGCCCACCACTTTGCTCGGCGGGAAGGTCAGTTCACTCACGCGCTTTTGCAGCTCTACGGTATCGTGGTACAGGCGATCGGCATATTTACCCATGTCTTTGGTGGAGTTGTCGGCAAACAGCGCCTTCTCCAGACGGTGGAAACCGGTGAAGTTCGGATCCGCCGATTTCTTCTCGTAGTCGTCTTCGCGGGCGTCGATGCTGCCGTCCAGATCGGAGAACAGCTCGGCGATCGGCTCGATGCGCTCATAGTGCTGGCGGGTCGGCGCATACAGCTTGCGCGCTTGTTCCACGTTGCCGGCCTTCACCGCGTCGGTAAACAGCTTGGTCTGTTTCACCAACCCATCGACTTCTTTGGTGACGTAAACCTTGTATTCGGCAATCGGGCCGACCAGGTCCAGCGCGTTCGGCTTGCCGTCGGTGGCGCCGTTGGCCGCTGCGGTGACAGTCAGTTTGCCTTTCGGGTTGCTGAGCAGCCCGCAGGTCATGTCATATTCGCCCGCCTCCAGCGTGGCGGTCATTTTCTGGGTAAAGCCCGGCGCGATGTTCTCACGCTCTTCCACCACCATCACCCCTTTCAGGATTTCCCATTCGACGTTTTTCTGGCTGGTGTTGTGCACCACAAACTGCGTTTTGCCGGCCGGCACCGTCAGCTGCATCGGTTCGCACTGCTTGTCGTTGACCGTGACCTTGACCTGCGGCACGTCCGCCGCCAAGGCGTCGATGCTCAGCGCAAACGCCGGGATAGCCAGTAATGCTGCGTGCAACGCCTTGCGGCGAAATAACGGAGTAGACATACGAGATTCCCTATTAAACATTAATGATTGATTTTACGTTGCGCCGGGGCCGCTGCCGGCTCCGCGCGCTGCGGCAGAAAGAAGAAAATCAGCGCCGGGATCAAATACAGGAAGTAGACCGCCACTTCGCTGACCGTCGGCGCTTCCTGATAACCGAGGATGCCTTCCAGCAGGGTGCCGAACAGCGAATGGGTCGACAGGGTGCTGCTGAAATCGAAGGCGATGTCCTGAAAGTGGTTCCACAGACCGGCTTCGTGGAAGGCGCGGATCGCCCCGGCGGCCAGCCCGGCGGCGACGAACAGAATGAACAGGCTGGTCCATTTGAAGAATTTGGCCAGATGCAGCTTCACCCCGCCCCAGTAAATCATCATGCCCAGCACAATGGCGGCGACCAGGCCGAGCACCGCACCGATCGGCGCTGCGGCGCCCACGTCTTGCTGAAACGCCGCCAGCAGGAAGAATACCGACTCCAACCCTTCGCGAGCGACGGCGAAGAACACCATCGCCACCAGCGCCCACCCCTGCCCTTTACCGGCGCTGAGCGCCTGATCGATCGCCCCTTCCAGATGTACCTTGACCGACCTGGAGACTTTGCGCATCCAGAACACCATATAGGTGAGGATCAGCACCGCCACCACCGCCACGATGCCTTCGAACAGCTCCTGCTGTTTCTGCGGGAACTCGCCGGTGGTCTCATTGATGAAGATGCCGAGCGCCAGACACAGCGCCGCCGCGACAATCACGCCGATCCACACCGCGCCCAGCCATTGGCTGCGCTGCGTGCGCTTCAGGTAGCTGGCGATCAGGCTGACGATCAGCGCGGCCTCCAGCCCCTCACGGAACATGATAAGAAAGGGAACGAACATAACTAATCACCCCTGAAAAGACCGCGGCGGCAGAGAAAACCGGCTCGCAATGAGCCGCGGCGAGTATGTAAAGAAACGTAAAATACAACGAGAGTGATTATCATTCTGCCAAAAAGAAATACAAGAGGCGCAAGCGTGATTTTTTCTAATCAAATGTCGCCAGGTGTTACAGCTGAATGACAGTGGCGAACAGGCAAAAAGAAGGGGCGCTCTGAGCGCCCCTTGCTGACTGACAGTGAACGGCGTTATACCGTTTTGTACTCGGCTTCCGCCTGATCGAAACGTTCGGTCATGGTGGAAGACGGCTGGCGGCCCATCAGGCTCACCACCACAATGGCCAGACAGCCCAGGATGAAGCCCGGGATGATTTCGTACAGGCCCAGCCATTCGTACTGTTTCCAGACGATCACCGTCACCGCGCCGACCAACATGCCGGCCAGCGCGCCGTTGCGGGTCATGCGCGACCACATCACCGAGATCAGCACTACCGGGCCGAAGGCGGCGCCGAAACCGGCCCAGGCGTAGCTCACCAGGCCCAGCACGCGGTTCTCCGGGTTGGCCGCCAGCGCGATGGCGACCAACGCCACCACCAGCACCATGACGCGGCCGACCCACACCAGTTCACGCTGGCTGGCGCCTTTGCGCAGGAACGCTTTGTACAGGTCTTCGGTGATTGCGCTGGAACAGACCAGCAATTGGCAGCTCAGGGTACTCATAACCGCCGCCAAAATCGCCGACAGCAGCACGCCCGCCACCCATGGGTTGAACAGCAGCATCGCCAGTTCGATGAACACGCGCTCGCCGTTTTGCGACACGTTGCCGGCCTGATCCGGGTTATTGGCAAAGTAAGCGATACCGAAGAAACCGACGGCGATGGTGCCGGCCAGGCACAGGATCATCCAGGTCATGCTGATGCGGCGCGCGCTGCGGATGGTGCGGTGAGAATCCGCCGCCATGAAACGCGCCAGGATGTGCGGCTGGCCGAAGTAGCCCAGGCCCCAACCCAGCAGCGACAGGATGGCGACGAAGTTCAGCCCCTTCAGCATGTCGAGGTTGGCCGGGTTCTGCGCCTGGATCACCAGCATCGAGGTATCGATGCCGCCGACGGCGAAGATCACGATCACCGGGGTCAGGATCAGCGCGAAAATCATCAGGCTGGCCTGCACGGTGTCGGTCCAGCTGACCGCCAGGAAACCGCCGATGAAGGTATACAGGATGGTCGCCGCGGCGCCGGCCCACAGGGCGGTTTCGTAGCTCATGCCGAAGGTACTTTCGAACAGACGCGCGCCGGCCACGATGCCGGAGGCGCAGTAAATGGTGAAGAACACCAGGATGACGATGGCCGAGATCACCCGCAGCAGCTTGCTGTTGTCTTCAAAACGGCTGGTGAAATAATCCGGCAGCGTCAGGGCATTGTTGTTGGCTTCGGTATGCACGCGCAGCCTTCCTGCCACCAGCTTCCAGTTCAGGTAAGCGCCGATGGTCAGGCCGATGGCGATCCAGCTTTCGGAGATGCCGGAGAGGAAGATGGCGCCCGGCAGGCCCATCAGCAGCCAGCCGCTCATGTCGGAAGCGCCGGCGGACAGCGCGGTCACCACGCTGCCCAGACTGCGGCCGCCGAGAATATAGTCATCAAAGTTATTGGTTGCCCGGTAGGCAAGCAGGCCGATCAGCACCATCCCGAAAATGTATACCAGGAAGGTCACCAGCATAGGTGTGCTCATTGTCATTTAATTCTCCACTTTCATTATTATTCGCGTTTCGCTCCGGCCAAGCCGGCGCCGGTAAACCCACGCGCAATGCATTTCACTGGCCGCCGCGCCGGAACGTGGCACAGCCTGCGAGCAAGTGCAGGTAAAATAGTTTCTGCCCGTAATTGTTGACCGTCGGTTATCCTAGATGAGCCTTTCATCAACCAACAAGATATTTAACAACAAAGTTACACAAAGTTTACCCTGCGTCACATTTACCGGGCTCAAAGGTTGCACTCACGACAAGCAAAATGAGTTGCACCTTGCTATTACCCTTATATACCGCAAGGTAAAGCGCCTGCGGCATCATTAACCCCGCCGCGTTCGCTCAATAACGCAACATTCGTGCCAACTGCCCGTGTTAAAAAATCGATGAAACTCACACTTCGCTCATCCGCCTGATTTAACAAGGTTGCACAAAGTTGCAACATGCAGGATATTGTCTGCATTCTTGACACCACACATCTCACGAACCTATCCCAACAGGCTTTCCGGCCTGCTGTTTGTCTAGCCTGATGGGATAGGTTCTAAACACAGGAGTTGGACAGGCATGGGCACTACCACAATGGGCGTGAAACTCGACGAGGCAACACGCGACCGGATCAAGAGCGCCGCGCAGCGCATCGATCGCACGCCGCACTGGCTCATCAAGCAGGCCATCTTTAATTACCTCGAGCGTCTCGAGAGCGGTACCGATATTCCTGAAATTCCAGCGCTGGCCGCAGCGGGCCAGCCTGAAGCGGACGACATTATGCCGCAAGCGCAGGAAGAGTCACACCAGCCATTCCTCGATTTCGCCGAACAAATTCTGCCGCAGTCGGTGACCCGCGCCGCCATCACCGCCGCGTATCGCCGCCCGGAGACCGAAGCGGTGCCGATGTTGCTCGAACAGGCGCGATTACCCGCCGATCTTGCACAGGCTACTCACAAAATGGCCTACGGCATCGCCGAGAAGTTGCGTAACCAAAAAAGTGCAAACGGCCGCGCCGGCATGGTGCAAGGCCTGCTGCAAGAGTTCTCCCTCTCCTCGCAGGAAGGCGTAGCGCTGATGTGCCTGGCGGAAGCGCTGCTGCGCATTCCGGACAAACCGACCCGCGATGCCCTGATCCGCGACAAGATCAGCAACGGCAACTGGCACTCGCACCTGGGGCGCAGCCCGTCGCTGTTCGTCAACGCCGCCACCTGGGGCCTGCTGTTCACCGGCAAGCTGGTGTCGACCCATAACGAAGCCAATCTGTCCCGCTCGCTGAACCGCATTATCAGCAAGAGCGGCGAGCCGCTGATCCGCAAAGGCGTGGACATGGCGATGCGCCTGATGGGCGAACAGTTCGTGACCGGCGAAACCATCGCCGAGGCGCTGGCCAACGCGCGCAAGCTGGAAGAAAAAGGCTTCCGCTACTCCTACGACATGCTGGGGGAAGCCGCCCTGACCGAAGCCGACGCCCAGGCCTACCTGGTTTCCTATCAGCAGGCTATCCACGCCATCGGCAAAGCCTCCAACGGCCGCGGCATCTATGAAGGCCCCGGCATCTCCATCAAGCTGTCCGCCCTGCACCCGCGCTACAGCCGCGCGCAGTACGAACGCGTGATGGAAGAGCTTTACCCGCGCCTGCTGTCGCTGACCCTGCAGGCACGCCAGTACGATATCGGCATCAATATCGACGCCGAAGAGGCCGACCGTCTGGAGATCTCGCTCGATCTGCTCGAGAAGCTGTGCTTCGAACCGCAGTTGGCCGGCTGGAACGGCATCGGCTTCGTGATTCAGGCCTACCAGAAACGCTGTCCGTTCGCCATCGACGCAGTGATCGACATGGCGCAACGCAGCCGCCGTCGCCTGATGATACGTCTGGTGAAAGGCGCCTACTGGGACAGCGAAATCAAACGCGCCCAGATGGACGGCCTGGAAGGCTACCCGGTATACACCCGCAAGGTGTACACCGACGTTTCCTATCTGGCCTGCGCCCGCAAGCTGCTGTCGGTGCCGAACCTGATCTACCCGCAGTTCGCGACCCACAACGCCCATACGCTGAGCGCCATTTATCACCTGGCCGGCAACAACTACTACCCTGGTCAGTATGAGTTCCAGTGCCTGCACGGCATGGGTGAACCGCTCTACGAACAGGTGGTGGGCAAAGTGGCCGACGGCAAACTGAACCGCCCTTGCCGCATCTACGCGCCGGTCGGCACCCATGAAACGCTGCTGGCTTACCTGGTGCGCCGCCTGCTGGAAAACGGCGCCAATACCTCGTTCGTCAACCGCATCGCCGACGCCACCCTGCCACTCGACGAGCTGGTGGCCGATCCGGTCAGCGCCGTGGAAGCGCTGGCGGCCAGCGAAGGTCAAATTGGCCTGCCGCATCCGCGCATCCCGCTGCCGCGCGAGCTGTACGGCGAGAAGCGCACCAACTCCAGCGGTCTGGATCTGTCCAACGAACAGCGTCTGGCTTCGCTGTCCAGCGCCCTGCTCACCAGCGCCAGCCATCCATGGCGCGCGGAACCGATCATCGACGCCGAGTTGGATCAGGGCGTCGAACAGCCGGTGATCAACCCGGCCGAACCGGGCGATGTGGTCGGCTACGTGCGTGAAGCCACCGAAGGCGAAGTCAGCCGCGCGCTCGACGCCGCCGCGGCCGCCGGCCCAATCTGGTTCGCCACACCGCCGACGGAGCGCGCCGCGATCCTCGAACGCGCCGCCGAGCTGATGGAAAGCCAGCTGCAAAGCCTGCTGGGCATTCTGGTGCGCGAAGCGGGTAAAACCTTCAACAACGCCATCGCCGAAGTGCGTGAAGCGGTCGATTTCCTGCACTACTACGCCGGCCAGGTACGCGACGATTTCGCCAACGACAGCCATCGCCCGCTGGGCCCGGTGGTCTGTATCAGCCCGTGGAACTTCCCGCTGGCGATCTTCACCGGCCAAATCGCCGCCGCGCTGGCGGCGGGCAACAGCGTGCTGGCCAAACCGGCCGAGCAAACGCCGCTGGTGGCCGCGCAGGCGGTGCGTATCCTGCTGGAAGCCGGCATTCCGCAAGGCGTGCTGCAGCTGCTGCCGGGCCAGGGTGAAACCGTCGGCTCAACGCTGGTTAACGACGCCCGCGTCCGCGGCGTGATGTTTACCGGCTCCACCGACGTCGCCGGCATTCTCCAGCGCAGCATCGCCGGTCGTCTGGATCCGCAAGGCCGTCCGACGCCGCTGATCGCCGAAACCGGCGGCCTGAACGCCATGATCGTCGACTCCTCCGCCCTGACCGAACAGGTGGTGACCGACGTGGTGGCCTCCGCCTTCGACAGCGCCGGGCAGCGTTGCTCCGCGCTGCGTATCCTGTGCATTCAGGAAGACGTGGCCGAGCACACGCTGCAAATGCTGCGCGGCGCGATGGCCGAATGCCGCATGGGCAACCCGGAACGCCTGTCTACCGACGTGGGCCCGGTGATCGACGCCGAAGCCAAAACCGGCATCGAACGCCACATCCAGGCGATGCGCGCCAAAGGCCGCAAGGTATACCAGGCCGCCAAAGGCAGCGCGCAGGATGAGAAAGAGTGGGCGCGCGGCACCTTCATCAAGCCGACGCTGATCGAGCTCGACAGCTTCGACGAGCTGCAGAAAGAGATCTTCGGCCCGGTGCTGCACGTGGTGCGCTTCCAGCGCAACAATCTGGACGCGCTGGTCGATCAGATCAACGCCGCCGGTTATGGCCTGACGCTGGGCATTCACACCCGTATCGATGAAACCATCGCCCGGGTGACCGAACGCGCCAAGGTCGGCAACCTGTACGTCAACCGCAACATGGTCGGCGCAGTGGTCGGCGTGCAGCCGTTCGGCGGCGAAGGCCTGTCGGGCACCGGCCCGAAAGCCGGCGGCCCGCTGTACCTGTACCGTCTGCTGGCCAACCGTCCGGACGACGCGGTGCAACGTACGCTGCACCGCCAGGACGAAGAGCGCCCGATGGAAGCCACCGCGCGGCCGCAGCTGCTGGGCGCGCTGCAATCGCTGGAGAAGTGGGCGGTCACCAGCCAACAAGGCGAACTGGCGGCATTGGCGCAACGTTATGCGGAACTGGGCCAGGGCGGCACCGTACGTCCGCTGCCGGGCCCGACCGGCGAGCGCAACACCTATGCCCTGCTGCCGCGTGAACGCGTGCTGTGCCTGGCGGATAACGAAACCGACGCGCTGATCCAGCTGGCCGCCGTGCTGGCGGTTGGCAGCTGCGCGCTGTGGCCGGAAGCGGAACTGCAACGCAATCTGTTCCGCCGCTTGCCGAACGATGTGCAGGCGCGCATCGCCTTCAGCAAAGACTGGCAGCAGGACAAGGTCGAGTTCGACGCCGCCATCTACCACGGCGATGCCGACCAGCTGCGCACCCTGTGCGAGCAGATCGCCCAGCGCGGCGGCGCCATCGTCTCGGTGCAGGGCTTCGCCCACGGTGAAACCAACATCCTGTTGGAACGCCTGCTGATCGAACGTTCCCTGAGCGTCAACACCGCCGCCGCCGGCGGTAACGCCAGCCTGATGACCATCGGTTAACGCATCCTCAAGGCTGCACGCGTTGCAGCCTGATGGGCTTACCGCTAGGCAAACCCTGCACTCGTGCAGGGTTTTTTATTGTCCGCAGGCCGATCGGCCGTTAGCGTCTTGTTATCCTTACAGGGTGGGCGTCGCTCATGGACGATAACAACATAGACGGATTACTCTGCTTGAAAGGCCGCGTCAGCGCGCTACGAGACGCATTGACTTTCGGGTTCGGCAATATCCGGGATACGGCAGCCGCAGCGGATTTCTCGCCGCCGCCGCGCGAAACGAATGGTTGAAAGCGGAGTGAATGCGGTCGGGGGAAACGCCCCCGCCGCCTTATTGATTCCGGAACTTGTCGAGGAATTGCTGGGTGCGTTGATGCTGCGGATTGGCGAACAGCGCTTTCGCCGGGCCCTGTTCGACGATGCGGCCGTGATCCATAAAGATAACCCGATCGGCCACGTCGCGAGCGAAGCTCATCTCATGGGTGACGATCACCATGGTGCGTTTCTCTTCCGCCAGTGAGCGCATGGTATTGAGCACTTCCCCCACCAGCTCGGGATCGAGCGCCGACGTCGGCTCGTCGAACAAAATCACCTCCGGCTGCATCGCCAGCGCGCGCGCGATAGCCACCCGCTGCTGCTGCCCGCCGGACAGCCGACGCGGATAAGCCGCCTCTTTGCCGCTCAGGCCCACTTTGGCCAGCAACGCGCGAGCACGCTGTTCGGCGCTGGCTTTCGCCTCGCCTTTAACGATAACCGGCCCTTCAATGATGTTTTCCAGCACCGAACGGTGCGGAAACAGGTTGAAGTTCTGGAACACGAAACCGACCTGCTGACGCAGCGCGCGTACCTGATTTTTCTGTTTGCTCAGCGGCTTGCTGCCGTCGATCCGGATATCGCCGACGCGGATGGTGCCGGAATCCGGCTCCTCCAGCAGGTTGATACAGCGCAACAAGGTGGTTTTCCCGGAACCGCTCGGCCCGATGATCGCCACCACTTCGCCGGCGTCCACCGCCAGATCGATCCCATGCAGCACCGTCTGACCTTTGAACTGCTTGGTCAATTGCTTAACTTCAATGGCACTCATGCGCTACTCCTGATCCTGGCGATTAACGTGGGCTTCCAGACGGTTTTGCAGTGCGGAAAGCAGGGTCGCCATCACCCAGTAAATCAGCGATGCCGCCAGGTACATGGTGAACACTTCCAGCGTGCGCGAGGTGATGAGCTGCGCCTGGCGGAACAGTTCCGGCACCTGAATGGTGGCGGCCAGCGAAGTGTCTTTCACCAGGCCGATAAAACTGTTGCCCAGCGGCGGCAAGGCGGTGCGCGCCGCCTGCGGCAGGATCACCCGGCGCAGGGTTTGCCAACGGGTCATGCCGATGCTGGCGGCGGCTTCCCACTGCCCTTTATCGATCGACGAAATCGCCGCGCGCAGCGTTTCTGAGGTGTAAGCGGCGGTATTGAGCGACAGGCCAATCAGCGCCGCCGGGAAGGGATCGAATTCAACGCCGAACTGCGGCAGACCGTAATAGATCATAAACAGCTGGGCGATCAGCGGCGTGCCGCGGAACAGCGATACGTAAATGCGCGACAGCCACGACAGCGGCCAAAGCGGCGAAAGGCGCATCAGCGCCAGCAGAAAACCGAGCAACAGGCCGAACGCCATACCGCCCAGGCTAAGCTGCAGCGTCAGTATGGCGCCCTTCAATAAAAATGGCGCTGAATCCAGCGCCAGTTGAATACTTTCGTGCATTATTTAGTTACGTCCGCGCCAAACCATTTTTCGGAGATCTTCGCCAGCGTGCCGTCTTTTTGCATCTCGGCGATCGCCTGGTCAATCGCGGCCAACAGCTCTGGGTTATTCTTGCGCAGCGCCACGCCGGACTCCTGGCGGGAGAATGCCGGGCCGGCTACCGCCAGCGTATCGCCGGTTTTCTTCACCAGATCCAGCGCCGCCAGACGGTCCACCAGAATGGCGTTGATACGGCCGACGCGCAGATCCTGATACTTGGTCGGATCATCGTCGTAAGTGCGCACGTCTACACCCTGCACGTTCGCACGCAGCCATTGCTCATAGTTGGTGCCTAGGCCAACGCCGACCTTCTTGCCCTTCAGGTCTTCCGGCTTGGTGATCGTGCCTTCGTTGCCCTTTTTCACCAGCGCCTGAATGCCGGAAACGGTGTAAGGGGTGGAGAAGTCATACTTCTTCTTGCGCTCATCGGAGATTGTCACCTGGTTGATCACCACGTCGATGCGTTTTGACTCCAGCGACGCCAGCATGCCGTCCCACTTGGTCGGGTTCAGCTTGGCTTTCACGCCCAGATGTTGCGCCAGCGCGTTGGCGAAATCCACTTCGAAACCGGTCAATTTGCCGTCTTCACCCTGGAAGCTGAACGGCGGATAGGTGCCTTCCAGCCCAACGATCAGCGTGCCGCGCTGTTTCACCTGCTGCAGCAGGTTATCGGCGGCGTAGGTTTGCGTCGTTACACCGGCGGCCAACGCAATACCCACCACGCCCAACAACCATTGACGACGAACTTTCGCAAACATCATAAACACCCCTGTGTGTTATTTATCTTTTTTGATATCAGCACTTTAACAGTGCGACCGCCCGCATAAAGGAATATAACTTTATAAATATAGTTCAAAATGGAATAACAAGCGGCATTTACACCTGCGGATGGTAGGCGAACAGCGCCGGCGCACCGCCGGTGTGAACGAACAGGATGGGCCCTTCGTCGCGGAAACGCCGCTGGGCGATGCCGTCGATCAAACCGGCCATCGCTTTGCCGGTATATACCGGATCCAGCAATACCCCCTCTTGCTGCGCCAGCAGCTGCACCGCCGCCATGCCTTCTTCATTCGGCATGCCGTACTGCGGCGCGAAGTAATCGTCCCACAGCGCGATCGGCGCCAGTTCGTCGATATTCAGCGAACAGGCCAGGGCTTTCTGGATTTGTTCCACCTTCGGCAACTGATCGATCACGGTGCGCGAGACCGTCACGCCGATCAACTCGGTTTCGGGCAGCAGCTGTTGCAGCCCCACCGCCAGCCCGGCGTGGGTGCCTGCGCTGCCGGACGCCACCACCACCGAACTGAACGCCACGTTGCTGCGTTGGCTCTGTTCGGCGATTTCCAATGCGCACTGCACGTATCCCAGCGCGCCCAGCGCATTGGAGCCGCCCACCGGCACCACGTAAGGCCGGAAGCCCTGCGCCTCGAGGCGCGTCGCCAGCTCCGCCAGCTGCTGCTGCGGATCGTGCAGCGCTTCGCACATCACCACTTCGGCGTTGAACAAGCCGAGCAACAGGCGGTTGCCGTTGGTCAGGTAGTTTTCCGCGCGGGTATCGATAGGGTTTTCCAGCAGCGCGACACAGTGCAGGCCCAGTTTCGCCGCCACCGCCGCCGTCTGGCGCACGTGATTGGATTGAATGGCGCCGGCGGTAACCAGCGTATCTGCGCCTTGCCTCAGCGCATCGGCAGCCAGAAACTCAAGCTTTCTCAGCTTGTTGCCGCCCAGGGCCATAGGGGTGACATCGTCACGTTTAAGGTAGATTTCACGGCCGAGATAATCGGAGAGACGGGACAGTTTTTCCAGCGGCGTGGCGACGCCAACCAGATCCAGACGCGGAAATTGCGCCAGTTGTTGTTGCAGGTTCACTACTTCCCCCCAGGGAATCGAGTATCAACATCTGATAACCGATAGATTTAGCAGATGTGAACTGAATAATCATCCTTTATCACGGGGGGATCCGCAGACCCCGGCCCAGCGGCCGGGGAAAATCTCAGTAGCTGCGCTGCCAGGCGAGATACTGATCGTATTTGCGCAGCGCAATGCGGTAGTTGTTGTGCGCTGCGGTAGGCAGATCGTCGATAATGCGCTGATGGCTGGCGCAGTTGGCGAACTTGTCTGCCGGGTAATTACGCGCCACCAGCATTTCGTCCAGCCGGCGCAGCCGCACCACGTACTCGCGAATGGTGCTGTGGCTCATCTCGGTCTGTTCGAACAGATACTGCTTGAACGCCATGATGTCGAAATAGCTCGGGTGGCTGTTGCAGGAAATCTCGCTGCAAAAGCGGCACAGTGCGGTCAGCTCATGCTGCACGTTTTGCCAGACCGCATCGTCGATCGGCTGATCCATGCGCGCGATGGCTTCTTTATTGATTATCTTGCCGCGAAACACCAGCGCCATGCGGTCCAACAATTTACCGCACTGGGAGCAATGGGTCTGGCTGTGCTTGTAATCTTTCAGGTAACGGCTAAGCGGCCGTTTCTTCAACAGTATTCCTGGCATAAGGGGCAGTCCGATTGTCGCATGAGTCATCGAGTTGAGGGGGCGGCAGCCCGCCGTCAGGTATCGTTCGCCAGCCGCGCACGCAGCCGTTTGATCGCCTGACTGTGCAGTTGACTGACGCGGGATTCCCCGACGTCCAGCACGGCGCCGATCTCTTTGAGATTCAACTCTTCCTGGTAATACAGCGTCAGCACCATTTTTTCGCGCTCCGGCAACGCCTCGATGGCGTCGATCACTCGCTGGCGCAGGCTGCCTTCCAACAGGTGATGCAGCGGGTTGGCCTCTTCATGCCCTTCCAGCATCGGTTCCGCGTTTTCGCCATGCTCCTCGCGCCATTCGTCGTAAGAGAAAAGCTGGCTGTTATTGGTGTCCAACAGAATTTGACGGTACTCATCCAGCGAGATATTCAGCGTCTGCGCCACTTCCGTCTCGCTCGCCGGCCGGCCATAACGCTGTTCCAGTTGCCGCATCACCTGCGCGACCTCGCGCGCGTGGCGCCGCACGCTGCGCGGCACCCAGTCGCGGCTGCGCAGCTCGTCGAGCATCGCGCCGCGAATGCGCTGCACCGCATAGGTGGTAAAGGCGGTTCCCTGTAGGGCGTCATAACGCTCAACGGCGTTCAATAACCCGATTCCCCCGGCCTGCAGCAAGTCGTCAAGCTCCACGCTGGCGGGCAACCTGACCTGCAGGCGCAGCGCCTCGTGGCGCACTAACGGGACGTAGCGCAGCCAGAGAGAATTTTTGTCCATCACGCCTTCGGCGGTATACAGATCGCTCACTATGTCTTAAACCTGCGGATAAGAGAGTCAGCGCTATTATGCGTAGGGGGCGAAATGCCAATCGGCTGAACAGTCGCACAAAACGGGCTTTATTTGCGCCATGTAATAACCGCGCGGTGCGCGAGCATAAAAAAACCCCGCCGAAGCGGGGTTTCTTTGCGACAGTTAATCGGGAGAGACGATTAACGCAGCAGGGACAGAACGTTCTGAGTAGACTGGTTAGCCTGTGCCAGAACAGAGGTGCCAGCCTGTTGCAGGATGTTGGCACGGCTCATGTTGGACACTTCGGTCGCGTAGTCAGCATCCTGAATACGGGACTGAGAAGCGGACAGGTTGTTCACGGTGCTGTTCAGGTTGTTGATAACAGAATCGAAACGGTTCTGTACCGCACCCAGAGAAGAACGCAGGCCGTCAACCTGTGCCAGCGCTTTGTCCAGGGTTGCCAGTGGATCTTTAACGTCAGTAACGTCAGCACCCTTGGTTACAACGCCTTTGTCGTCGATTTTCGCAGTAGCGTAGGTTTTTGCGCCAGTCGCTGCATCAGTAGTCTGAATGTAGTAACCTTCTTTACCGTCTTTGTCTTTACCGGAAACCAGAGTCGCTTTCTCTAAAGCGCCACCAGTTTTGGAAGATTCAGCCAGGTCGAAAGCAACATCTTTACCGGTGTCATCTTTAACCATGGCTTTATCGGCAATTGCAGAGCCAATTTTGGTGCCTTTTTCGGTTACATCGAAACCAGTCAGACCCAGTTTGCCAGAATCGATCTTCTGCAGGTCGATATCGATGGTTTCACCGTCGTTAGCGCCAACCTGGATAGTCAGTTTCTGATCGCTGCTCAGCACTTTCACGCCGTTGAAGTCAGTCTGCTCGGAGATACGGTTGATTTCCGACATGCGCTGAGTGATTTCGTCCTGGATGGATTTCAGGTCGCTGGTGGAGTTAGAACCGTTCTGCGCCTGTACGGTCAGACGACGGATGTTCTGCAGGTTGTCGTTAACTTCGTTCAGTGCGCCTTCAGTGGTCTGCGCCAGAGAGATACCGTCGTTGGCGTTACGGGAAGCCTGAGTCAGGCCTTTGATGTTAGCGGTGAAACGGTTGGAGATCGCCTGACCCGCAGCATCGTCTTTCGCGCTGTTGATACGCAGACCGGAAGACAGACGCTCAATCGCAGTGCCCAGAGAAGACTGAGATTTGTTCAGGTTGTTCTGCGCCATCAGAGACAGGCTGTTAGTGTTGATTACTTGTGCCATTGTTTGCTTTCCTTACGAGTCAGTTGCGTTCTTCGCAACACAGTTAAAAGGTTCGGGCTTGTTTGCCCACGGCGTCAACCACCGTCCCCTCAGGTATCGGCCCTCCCCTAACAACCTTTAGAATTTTTTTAATTTTTTTTGCGTCCGCCGCAATGGCGGAAATAACGCGGTTTTTCCCTCTTCTATTGCGCCATCGGTTTTTTGTTTTTTTCGGTAAACTTTTTCATCACTGGGCCGATAACGCGTAAAGCGAATAAAGTCATAATCAAGGAGAATTACCCATGGCAACGATCAGTTCATTAGGTCTCGGCTCAGGACTCGACCTCAATGGCCTGCTGGACAAGCTGACTAAAGCGGAACAACAGCGCCTGACCCCTTACACCACCAAACAATCCAGCTATAAAGCCCAGTTGACCGGTTACGGCACGCTGAAGGGCGCGTTGGAAAAATTCGACAACCTCAGCAAAGAGATGGCGAAAGAGGACTTCTTCAAGGCCACCACCGCCACCGAACATGACGCCTTCAAGATCACCACCAACGCCAAGGCGGTGCCGGGCAACTATGTGGTGGAAGTGAAGAACCTGGCGCAGGCGCAAACCCTGACCACTCAGGCGAAAGTCAGCGACCAGGGCGAAAAATTAGGTAAAGAAGGCATCACCAACCGCTCTCTGACCATCACCGCCGGCAACCCGCCGAAAGAAACCAAAATCCCGCTCAGCGACGATCAAACCTCGCTGGTTGAGATGCGCGACGCCATCAACGGCGCCAAGGCCGGCGTCACCGCCAGCATCATGCGCGTCGGCGACAACGACTACCAGCTGGCGATCAGCTCTTCCACCACCGGCGAAAACAACAAGATCTCCCTCCAGGTCGACAATGACGACAAACTGGGCGATATCCTGAACTACAACGCCACCCGCGGCACCACCACCGCCATGAAGCAGACGGTCGCGCCGCAGGACGCGGAGCTGATGGTGAACGGCACGGCCATCAAACGCAGCACCAACTCGATCAGCGATGCCCTGCAGGGCGTCACCATCGATCTGAAAACCAAAACCAAAACCGATGAACCGCAACACCTGGTGATCAGCACCAACACCGCCGGCACCACCGACAAGATCAAAGAGTGGGTCGACAGCTATAACTCGCTGCTGGACACCTTCAACTCGCTGTCCAAGTTCACCCCGGTGAAAACCGGCGAAGCGCCAAACCCAACCAACGGCCCGCTGCTGGGCGACAACACCCTGCGCGGCATTCAGTCGTCGATCAAAAGCGCGCTGAGCGCCGCCCAGGACAACCCGGAGTTGAAAGGCCTGGGCAACCTCGGCATTTCCACCAACACCAAAACCGGCAAGTTGGAAATCGACAGCGCCAAGCTGAAGAAAGCGATGGATGAGAAGCCGGATCAGGTCAGCAACTTCTTCGTCGGTAACGGCAAAGACACCGGCATGGCCACCGAGATCCACAACGAGATCCAGAGCTACATCAAATCCGGCGGCATCATCGAGAACTCGACCAAAAGCATCAACACTAACCTCGATCGCCTGAACAGCCAGATCACCACGGTCACGGCCAGCATTCAAAACACCATCGATCGTTATAAACAACAGTTCGTTCAGCTGGATACCATGATGTCGAAAATGAACGGCACCAGTAACTATTTGGCTCAACAGTTCAAGTAACCCTTTAACAAGGCAAAGAAAACAGCATGTATAACCGTAGCGGCACTCAGGCCTATGCACAGGTCAGTCTGGAAAGCGGCGCCATGAGCGCCAGCCCGCACCAGTTAATCGTGATGTTGTTCGACGGGGCGCTCAGCGCCCTGCTTCGCGCACGCATCCTGATGAACCAGGGCGATATCGCCGGCAAAGGCATGGCGCTCTCCAAAGCCATCAACATCATCGACAACGGCCTGAAAAGCGGCCTCGATCCTCAGCAGGGCGGCGAGATCGCCGAAAACCTGGCGGCGTTATACGACTATATGAAGCGTCGCCTGATGCAGGCCAATCTGCACAACGACGAAGCGGCGATTGCCGAGGTGGTCAAACTGCTGGAAAACATCGCCGACGCCTGGCGCCAGATCGGCCCCAACTACCAACCTTCGCAGGACGCCGTGTAATGGAACGTCAACAGCAGCTGTTAGCCGCTTATCAACAAATTTACACCCTGAGCAGCCAAATGATCGCGCTGGCGCAAACCGGGCGCTGGGAAGAGCTCGTCGAGCTTGAGTTCGCCTACGTGACGGCGGTGGAAAAAACCGCCGCCTTTACCGGGCAAGCCGGCCCGTCCATGGCGTTGCAGGAGATGTTGCGCAATAAGCTGCAACAGATCCTCGACAACGAAACCGAGCTCAAACGTCTGTTGCAGCAACGGATGGATGAGCTGAAAACGCTTATTGAACAGTCAACGCGCCAAAACGTGGTCAACAACACCTACGGCCAGTTTCATGACCGCGCGCTGCTGCTGGGAGAGCCACAGGTCCGATAAGATCGACAATACTGACGAAAATGGATTAAATAGCACTATGCGCTATTACCCTCGGGTTACGTTAGGATATTAATCTATGGCATTTGAATTATTCAGTTTATGGGTAATTGGTAAAATGCGCGCTTCGAGCCTGGCTCTCACTTTAATGGATAAACATCATCCCGACACGGACGTTTTCTGTTCATCAGGAAATTGATTTTTGATAGATAAAACTCGCCGCTGTGTTTCACGGCCCATGGAAAAATGTTGCTCCAGCGCGGATCAAAGCGTAAAGATATTCCCAGATAATGGCTGCGAAATGAATATCGATGGAACGTACAATTAATCTCTGTCCTGGAATTGGCGCCTCAGCGCACATCATTCAGTATACTGAATTATTATTCCCTTCAGTCTATTTTGAGCAACCACATCTGTATCTGATACAACAAGGCCATAAGCGCGTACGCTGGCAACAACACGAAGTGGTCGCTCATCCCGGCGAGCTGTTGATTATCGACGGCGGGCAAACGGTGGACATTATTAACGGCCCGTCCGAAGACGGCGTATTCAGTTGCCAACTGCTGACCTGCGATCCCCTGTTGCTCACCGTCCAACCTCCGGCCGAGGAAACGCCGGCGGCGATGCCGTTCGATGCCGTCCTGGCGCTGCGCAATCTGCCCTGCGCCCTAAAGCACAGTTTTGAAACCACCGGCCTGGCGCTGACGCTGCGGCAACGCTTTCCCACCATCATCGTGCGGCACAAAATGCTGGAAATTCTGCTGTGGCTGGCCCAATTCGGCATTCGCTTTATTCACAACGAAGCCAAGGATCTGACGCAGCGGGTGCGTCGCTGCCTCGCGACCGATCCGCACAGCATTTGGACGGCGGCCAAAGTCGCGGAGAGCCTGTCGATGAGTGAGGTGATGTTGCGCCGCAAACTGTCGATGGAAAACACCGCGTTGCGCAACCTGATGATCGACGTCCGGATGAGCAGCGCGCTGGCCCTGCTGCAATCGACCGACTGGCCGATTTCCGCCATCGCGCAGCATGTGGGTTATGAAAGCGCGTCGCGTTTCGCCGAACGTTTTCGCAAACGCTTCGGTTTCGCGCCTACCGCCATTCGCGGCCACCAAAGGATTATGGAACCCGGCTCTCAGGGCGTTGAGGCGATGGTCGCCGGAGAAACATAAATAGACGCGCAACAAAATGGCTTTATTTAACACAAGTCCCTAACGGTTGTAACAACGCTGAGATACGCTAAGCCACGTCTATCCGCCGAAAGCGAATTAAACGATGCGCAATGAAAAGCGATTATTTTCTCTGGCAATAATGTTGTTGGGGCTGTGGCTGCTAGCCTTACTGTATGAAGAAGACATGATGCGTTTACTGGCCGCACAATAAAACGGCCAGGTTTTTTATCGCCTGGTCAGACTTCAATCCAGTTTGACCAACACGCCAATTAACGTGACTAACACCGCCAGCATTAAAATACTGATCAGGCGCCATCTGGATTCGCTTTTACTGCTCATTGACCTGCCTCGAATAATAACCCTACTAATAAGGCCATAATAAACGCTCACCGGCACATTCAATAAGCCTGACAGCACAATGTTCGCCCCTCTATTCGGGACATTGCCCCCATTTCCTGTCGGTTGCGACGCGGTGATTACCGCTGCGATAACGGCGGCGGCACAAGCGCCAATTTTGCGGGCAGCTCAGCCACCAGTTTGTCCACCGCCAGCCGCACCTTGAGCGGCTGGTAAGGCATATAGGGCCACACCACGTTGACCGGGAAACTGAGGTTGGACTCACCGCGCATGATCTCCACCAACGTCCCCGCCATCAGCCGCTCGCGCACCAGCCACTCCGGCAGCCAGGCAATGCCGGCGCCGGCGGATATCGCATCGACGATCCCCTGCATATCATCCATCATCATCTTGGCCGGGGGGCTGAATGATTGCAGCTCACCGTTTTCGCCACGCAGCTGCCACGGCAGCACGGCGCCGGCGTGCAGATACCCCACCGCCTGATGCCGGCTTAACGCTACCACCGTGCTCGGCTCGCCGCAGCGCCGCACGTAGTCGGGCGACGCGCACAGGAGCATGCCATGTTCGCCCAGACGTCGGGCAACCAAACTGCCGCTGTCCGCCAGTTCGCCGATACGCACTGCCAGATCGAATCCCTCGTCGACGAGATCGATCCTGCGGTCGCTGAATGAGATTTCCAGCGTCAGTAACGGATGCTCATTCGCCAGCGCCGTCAACAAGGGCGCAATGCACAGGTGGCCGAACAGCACCGGCACCGAGACTCTGAGCCGGCCGCTGACCTGCATCTTGCCGCTGTCGAGCTGATTTTCCGCCGCCTGAACGTTCGCCAATGCCTGTCGACAGTGTTCATAGTACAGCGCGCCTTCGTCCGTCAGGCTCAGGCTGCGCGTCGTGCGCATAAACAGCATCACGCCCAGCCGTGCCTCCAGACGCGACACGATTTTGCTGACCGCAGAACGCGTCAGATGCAGTTTCTCTGCGGCGGCGGCGAAACTGCCGCCTTCCGCTACGGCAACAAAGGCCGGCAGCGCACTCAGATCGCTTTTCATCTTAATGTTGCCAATATGGAATCAATTAGGTGAAAACCTATCACCACTGGTGAACCTTAAGCAATGATAACCTGCAGTCATTCCGGAGTCTCCGGTGAAAACCACAGATTACCGTCAGAGGACAGCAGCATGAAAAAAATACTGGCTCTCAGATCCAGCATTATGGGAAATGACTCGCAGACCAATAACCTGATTGACCGCTATCTGGCGGCGCGCAAAGCGAAAGGATACGACGATCGGATCGTCGAACACGATCTGACGGCGCTGGATCTGCCGGTGTTGGACGGCGAGCTGTTCAGCGCGCTGCGCGGCGCGGAAAATGTCAGCCCGCGCGCCAAAGCCACGGTGGCGCTCTCCGATCAACTGATTGCCGAACTGAAAGAGAGCGACCTGTTGCTGATCGGGGCGCCGATGTACAACCTCAACGTGCCGACTCAGCTGAAAAACTGGTTCGATCTGGTGGCCCGCGCCCGGATGACCTTCAACTATACCGCCACCTACCCGGTGGGGCTGGTGGAAGGCGTCAATGCGGTGGTCTTCAGTTCACGCGGCGGCATGCACGCCGGGCATCCGACCGACGCCGTAACGCCCTACCTGCGCTCGGTGCTGGGGCTGATGGGGATCGGCGACGTGCAATTCATCTATGCCGAAGGGCTGGACATGAAGCCGCACGGCCGCGACCAGGGGCTGGCAAGCGCCCACCAGCGCATCGTGGCGTTAGCAGGCTGAGGCAAACGCACGGCAGCATTGATTTGTTATAACATAACAAATATGATGTTCGCGTTGACGCACCTCGAACGTGCGTCGGCGCTCCTACATCACATAAATGTTTTATCGCACCTTCAGCCAGCTATTTCGATAGCTGGCTTTTTTTGTCCATCGACTGGCGTCACGGCTTCAGTATTGCCGGGCGGCGCGTTTCATTTCACGCTCGCCGGGCGACTGTGTCTTCACCGACAGCGGCGCGACAAACGCCTTCCACTCTTTGCCGGCATCCTGATGAGGCGCCGTTTTTTGCGCCGATGGATACTCATCATTCTGGCCGGCGCATCCAGACAACGCCATCATGGCCAGAGCAAGGCACAGCGATTTACACATTATCCTATCCCTCCTATAACCATCGCCATAGGCTAACGGCGCCGAGCCAAATTTCACTGAAAAATGGACGGTACGTTCATCACACCGGCATATTCATGATGTCCTGGTAGGCCGCCACCAGCTTGTTGCGCACCTGGACGCCCAGTTGCAAAGACACCGACGATTTCTGCAGATCGACCATCACATCGTTCAGGCTGATGCCCGGCACGCCCAGCTCAAAGTCCTGCGCCTGTTTGCGCGCCGTCTGCTGGGTGTCGCTGATCTTGCCGAGCGCCGCGGTCAGTTCGCTGGCGAAGCTGACGCCCTGCGGCGCCGCATTTTGCCCCATCTTGCCGGCCTGAACCGCCATGGTCTGCATCTGCTGCAGTACCCCTTCAATGCCCTGAATCGCCATCTGGTCCTCAATCCTCTCGTCTCGCCGGGTGACGTTTTCACCCTGTACTTCTCCAATGATGCACACCCTAGCACAGCGTTTTCGGACCTAAAGCGGTTAATTAACTGCAAAAAACCCGGCTTATCGGGCAATCGGAATTGTCTGATAAGGCGAATAATGGCCTGCCCAGAAATGGGAGCGCCGCTATTTAGAAGATATGTGTATCAGGGAGTCTGTTTTGTCACACAACGCTAACCATACCGTTCATCAGCCTGGCAGGGAGCTGCTCAGCGGCCCGTACGGGATCGTGAGCGCCATTGAAGGACGAGACCTAAAATGAGTGCTTCGATAACCGCCGGCGAAAGCCGCGACAACGGCCTGCAGGCCATCTGGAACCGTCTGCGCGCCAATCCGAAAATTCCGTTGCTGGTCGCCGCTTCCGCCGCGATCGCGATCGTCGTCGCACTGCTGTTGTGGGTGAAAAGCCCCGACTACCGCGTGCTGTACAGCAATCTGAACGACCGCGACGGTGGCGCCATCGTCACCCAGCTGACGCAGATGAATATCCCTTATCGCTTCGCCGAAAATGGCGCAGCGCTGCTGATCCCGGCGGAAAAAGTGCATGAAACCCGTTTGCGCCTCGCGCAGCAGGGGCTGCCGAAAGGCGGCGCCGTCGGCTTCGAACTGCTGGATCAGGAAAAATTCGGCATCAGCCAGTTCAGCGAGCAGATTAACTATCAGCGCGCCCTCGAGGGCGAGCTGTCGCGCACTATCGAGTCGCTGGGGCCGGTGCAAAACGCCCGCGTTCACCTGGCGCTGCCTAAACCTTCGCTGTTCGTGCGCGAACAAAAATCCCCTTCCGCCTCGGTAACGCTGACCCTGCAACCCGGCCGTGCGCTGGACGACGGCCAGATCAACGCCATCGTTTATATGGTGTCGAGCAGCGTCGCCGGTCTGCCGCCGGGCAACGTGACCGTGGTCGATCAGGCCGGCCGCCTGCTGACCCAGTCCGACGGCACCGGGCGCGATCTCAATGCTTCGCAGCTGAAATACGCCAACGAAGTCGAAAACGGCTTCCAGCGCCGCATCGAAGCGATCCTCGCCCCGGTGGTCGGCAGCGCCAACGTGCGTGCGCAGGTCACGGCGCAGATCGACTTCGCCACGCGCGAACAAACCGATGAACAGTACCAACCTAACCAGCAGCCGGATAAAGCCGCCATCCGCTCACAGCAAACCAGCCTGAGCGAGCAGATCGGCGGGCCGCAGGTCGGCGGCGTGCCGGGCGCGCTGTCCAACCAACCGAGCGCTCCGCCTACGGCGCCGATTGAAACCGCCAAGCCGGCGGCGGGCAATAACGCCAACGCCACCGCGCAAAACGCCGCGACCACCCGCAGCGCGGCGGCCAGCGGCGTGCCGCAAAATACCCGTCGCGACGCGACCACCAACTACGAGCTCGATCGCACCATCCGCCATACCCAGCAAAAAGCCGGCACCGTGCAGCGTCTGTCGGTCGCCGTGGTGGTCAACTACCTCGGCGCGGATAAAGACGGCAAACCGCAGCCGATGAACAAAGAACAGCTGGCGCAGATCGAAGCGCTGGTGCGTGAAGCGATGGGCTACTCCAGCAGCCGTGGCGATACCCTGAACGTGGTCAACACGCCGTTTACCGACGCTCAGGTGACCGGTGGCGAACTGCCGTTCTGGCAAAGCCAGTCGTTTATCGATCGCCTGATCGACGCGGGCCGCTATCTGCTGGTGCTGCTGGTTGCCTGGCTGCTGTGGCGCAAACTGGTGCGGCCGCAGCTGCAACAGCGCCAGGCGGCGCAACAGGCCGCCATCGCCGCCGCCAACGCGCCTGCCGCCAAAGCGGTCGACAGCAGCAAACCGAGCAACGAGGAGCTGGCGCAGCATCGTAAATCGCAGCAGCGCGTCAGCGCAGAAGTCCAGAGCCAGCGGATCCGCGATCTGGCTGACAAAGACCCGCGCGTGGTCGCTCTGGTAATCCGCCAATGGATGAGTAACGAGATATGAGCCTGACCGGAACCGACAAAAGCGCCATCTTGCTGATGACGCTGGGTGAAGATCGCGCGGCGGAGGTGTTCAAGCACCTCTCCTCGCGCGAAGTACAGCTGCTGAGCGGCACCATGGCCGGCATGAGCCAGGTGTCGCACAAACAGCTCGGCGAAATACTGACCGAGTTTGAAGACGACGCCGAGCAATACGCGGCGCTGAGCGTCAACGCCAGCGACTATCTGCGTTCGGTGCTGGTCAAGGCGCTGGGCGAAGAGCGCGCCGCCAGCCTGTTGGAAGACATTCTCGAATCGCGCGAGACCACCACCGGCATGGAAACGCTCAACTTTATGGAGCCGCAGAGCGCCGCCGATCTGATCCGCGACGAACACCCGCAGATCATCGCCACCATTCTGGTGCACCTCAAACGCGGCCAGGCGGCGGATATTCTGGCCCTGTTCGACGAACGCCTGCGCAACGACGTGATGCTGCGTATCGCCACCTTCGGCGGCGTGCAGCCGGCGGCGTTGGCGGAGCTGACCGAGGTGCTGAACAACCTGCTCGACGGTCAGAACCTCAAACGCAGCAAAATGGGCGGGGTGCGCACCGCCGCCGAGATCATCAACCTGATGAAAACCCAGCAGGAAGAAGCGGTCATCGACGCGATGCGCGAATACGACGGCGAGCTGGCGCAGAAGATCATCGACGAGATGTTCCTGTTCGAAAACCTGGTGGAAGTCGACGATCGCAGCATCCAGCGCCTGCTGCAAGAAGTGGAAGGCGAGTCGCTGCTGATCGCGCTGAAAGGCGCCGAACAGCCGCTGCGCGAGAAGTTCCTCAAGAACATGTCGCAACGCGCCGCCGACATCCTGCGCGACGATCTGGCCAACCGTGGCCCGGTGCGCATGTCGCAGGTGGAGAACGAGCAGAAAGCCATCCTGTTGGTGGTGAGACGCCTGGCGGAAACCGGCGAAATGATCATCGGCGGCGGCGAGGACACCTATGTCTGATCGCATTAACACCCTGCCCTGGCAGCCCTGGTCGCTCAACGATTTGGGCGAACAGAAACCGGCGTTCGAACTGCCGCCGCTGCCGGATCTCGAACACAGCGATCCGTCGCCGGACGCGCAGGCCGAATTGCAACAGCAGTTGGCGACGCTGCGGCTGCAGGCCGAGCAACAGGGCCAGCAGTTGGGCTATGCCGACGGCCAGCAAAAAGGCTATGAGGCCGGCTTTCAATCCGGTCTGGAAGAAGGCCGTCAGCAAGGGCTGCTGGAAGCGCAGCAGCAGCAACAGCCGCTGACCGCCCACTGGCAGCAGTTGGTCACCGAATTCCAGCACACGCTGGACGCGCTCGACAGCGTGATCGCTTCCCGGCTGATGCAGCTGGCGTTGACCGCCGCCAAACAGGTGCTGGGCCAACCGCCGGTGTGCGACGGCACCGCCCTGCTCGCGCAAATCCAACAGCTGATCCAGCAGGAGCCGATGTTCAACGGCAAACCGCAGCTGCGGGTCCACCCGGACGACTACCCCCGCGTCGAGCAACAACTGGGGGTTACCCTCAGCCTGCACGGCTGGCGCCTGCTGGCGGACGGCGAACTGCACCCGGGCGGCTGCAAGGTCAGCGCCGAAGAAGGCGATCTCGACGCCAGTCTGGCGACGCGCTGGCATGAACTGTGTCGCCTGGCGGCACCGGGAGAAGTCTGATGACCGCGCGTCTCGGCCGCTGGCTGAGCTCTCTGGATACGTTGGAAAAACGCATCGCCCGCGCGCCGACGGTGCGCCGCTACGGCCGCCTGACCCGCGCCACCGGGCTGGTGCTGGAGGCCACCGGGCTGCAGCTGCCGCTCGGGGCGACCTGCCTCATCGAACGGCACGACGCCGGTGAAGTGCAGGAAGTGGAAAGCGAAGTGGTCGGCTTCAACGGCCAGCGGCTGTTCCTGATGCCGCTGGAAGAAGTGGAAGGCATCGTGCCGGGCGCGCGGGTTTACGCCCGCATCGCGCCGGAAGGCCAAAGCGCCGGCAAGCAGCTGCCGCTCGGCCCGGCGCTGCTGGGGCGCGTGCTGGACGGCAGCGCCAAACCGCTCGACGGCCTGCCATCGCCGGAAACCGGTTACCGCGCGCCGCTGATCACCGCGCCGTTCAACCCGTTGCAGCGCACGCCGATCGAGCAGGTGCTGGACGTGGGAGTGCGCACCATCAACGGTCTGCTGACCGTCGGTCGCGGCCAGCGCATGGGCCTGTTCGCCGGTTCCGGCGTCGGCAAGAGCGTGCTGCTCGGCATGATGGCCCGTTATACCCAGGCGGATGTGATCGTCGTTGGCCTGATCGGCGAGCGTGGCCGCGAGGTCAAAGACTTTATCGAGAACATTCTCGGCGCCGAAGGCCGGGCGCGCTCGGTGGTGATCGCCGCGCCGGCGGACGTGTCGCCGCTGCTGCGCATGCAGGGGGCGGCCTACGCCACCCGCATCGCCGAGGATTTCCGCGATCGCGGGCAGCACGTGTTGCTGATCATGGATTCCCTCACCCGCTACGCCATGGCGCAGCGTGAGATAGCCCTGGCTATCGGCGAACCGCCGGCGACCAAAGGTTATCCGCCTTCGGTCTTCGCCAAACTGCCTGCGCTGGTGGAACGCGCGGGCAACGGCATCAGCGGCGGCGGTTCCATCACCGCCTTCTACACCGTGTTGACCGAGGGGGACGATCAGCAAGACCCGATCGCCGACTCGGCGCGCGCCATCCTCGATGGCCACGTGGTGCTGTCCCGACGCCTGGCGGAGGCCGGCCACTACCCGGCTATCGACATCGAAGCGTCAATCAGCCGCGCCATGACGTCGCTGATCGACGAGGAGCATTATCGCCGGGTTCGCACCTTCAAACAGATGCTGGCCAGCTATCAGCGCAACCGCGATCTGATCAGCGTCGGCGCCTACGCGGCCGGCAGCGATCCGTTGCTGGACAAAGCGATGACGCTGTACCCGCAGATGGAGGCGTACCTGCAACAGGGCATCTTTGAACGCTGCGGCTATGATGAAGCCTGTCAACAGCTGCAGCAGTTGATTGTTTAACGTCACAGAGGCGCAGAGCGATGAAATCACAGTCACCCCTGATTACCCTGCGCGATCTGGCGCAGGACGCGGTGGAACAAGCCGCGCAACAGCTGGGCCAGGTTCGGCAGGCGCAGCAGGCGGCGGAGCAACAGCTGTCGATGCTGCTCAACTATCAGGACGAATACCGCCAGAAGCTGAATCATACGCTCTGCGACGGCATGGACAGCTCACGCTGGCAAAACTACCAGCAGTTTATCGGCACGCTGGAACAGGCCATCGACCAGCACCGCCAGCAGCTGCTGCAGTGGGGGCAGAAAGTGGATCATGCGGTGAAGCAATGGCAAGACAAACAACAGCGGTTGAACGCTTTCGAGACCCTGCATACCCGCGCCTTAAATGCGGAGCAGCAGCAGGAGAATAAACGGGATCAAAAACTGATGGATGAGTTCGCTCAACGCAGTGCACAAAGGAATATCAACCCATGAATCTGAACGCCCTGCCCGGCCTGGCCTTACCCGGCGATGCCGGCGGTCTGGCCGAACTGACGTCGGCGCTGGATGAGAGCCAGCTGTCTTCCGCTTTCGCCCAGCTGCTCGGCGCGCGTTTCGCGCCCGCCGCCGATGGCAAACAGCCGCCGGTCACGCTGAGCGCGGACGATGAACGCGCCCCGGCCCTGAGCCGCAACCAGCTCAATCAACTGCTGGCCGCCTTCGGCGAGCGCGGCGGTCTGCTGCAGAACCCGGCAATCTCAGCCGATGCGCTTTCATCTGAACGCCCCGAGACCGATGCGCCCGTCGCCGGCGATAAACCGGCGCAGCCGCCGATCGCCGCGGCCAAAGAGCTGGATGCCGCGACGCTGCAGGCGCTGTACGCCATGCTGCCGGCCGCGATCGTCGCCCAGACGCCACCGGCCGACGGCCAGCGGCCGCTGCCGGTGGAAAACGCTGACGATGCGACTGCGCTGCAGCCCGGCAACGGCCTGCTGAACATCGCGGCGGCCGGTGATAACACCGCCGCGCGCTCGTCGGCGTCAGCCGCCACGACGGTGACAAACGCTAAAACCCCGGCCCCGGACGGCGATAACGCCACGGCGGCGCTCCCGCAACCGACCAGCGGTGAGCGCGCAAGTGCCGCACAGCCGCTGCCGGCAGGCGATACGCAGCAGCAACCGACGCTCAACCACGCCGTGGCCCTGGCCGCCGCCAGCCCAACGCAAACGGCCGCACCGGCTAGCGCACTGGTGACCGCACCGCCGACGCCGCAGTTAAACGCGCAGTTGGGCAGCCCGGAATGGCAGCAGGCGTTGAACCAACAGGTGTTGATGTTCCACCGCAACGGCCAGCAAAGCGCCGAGTTGCGTCTGCATCCACAGGAGCTGGGCGCCTTGCAGATCACGTTGAAACTGGACGATCAGCAGGCGCAATTGCACATTGCCTCCGCCCACGGTCAGGTGCGCGCTGCGGTGGAAGCGGCGATGCCGCAGCTGCGTCACGCGCTGGCCGAGAGCGGCATCAACCTGGGGCAGAGCAGCGTGGGCGGCGAGTCCACCCCGCAATGGCAACAGGCGCAGCAGCAGGCTTCCAATGGCCAGGGGCGTTCCAGCTATGCTGAACACGCTGGCGGCGAGGCTGCGGCCGCCGAGGGCGTCAGCGCGCCGGTGGCGTTGCAGC
The DNA here is from genome assembly GCF_052168895.1 of Serratia sp. CY37869. Lineage (NCBI taxonomy): Bacteria > Pseudomonadati > Pseudomonadota > Gammaproteobacteria > Enterobacterales > Yersiniaceae > Serratia > Serratia sp. CY37869. Next base: position 1,006,461 of record NZ_JBJNLU010000001.1, on the reverse strand, counting down.
GCATGGCCAGCGCGGTCAACGGCGTCGATATTTTCGCCTGAGCCGCTGCAAACGCCCAAGCTGGCACCCATTTGCGCGTCTATTCAGGCTATTGCACGCCGCGATAGACGCGATAATACCTTTACATGTCATGCGTGCGGCTTTGCCGCGCGCTATGCCCGCCGCCACGCAGGCCGCGGGTGGAACAACAGGAATTAGATTTGGCTATGTCTCAGAACTCCCTTCCGGCAGCACCGAAACGCCCCCTTCTGGTCATCCTGCTGGTATTGATCAGCGTCGTCGCCTGTGGCGCCGCGGGCTACAGCTGGTGGCTGCTGCAACAGCATAAAAACGGCGCCGAACCGGCCGCCGTCAAACAGCAACCGCCGGCCGCGCCGGTGTTCATGCCGCTCGACACCTTTACCGTCAACCTGGTGACGCCGGACAACAACCCGGATCGCGTGCTGTATATCGGCCTCACGCTGCGCCTGCCGGACGAAAGTACCCGCCGTCAGCTGAACGATTTTCTGCCGGAGGTGCGCAGCCGCTTGCTGATGCTGCTTTCCCGTCAGGAAGCGAGTCAGTTGGCCAATGAACAAGGGAAGCAACAGCTGGTGGCGCAGATTAAGGACGTGCTCAGCCCGCCGCTGGTTAAGGGACAACCGAAGCAGGTGGTCAGCGACGTGCTGTTCACCGCCTTCATACTGCGGTAATCACTATGGGCGATAGCATTCTTTCACAGGCAGAGATCGACGCCTTGCTCAACGGCGACAGCGCGGGTGATGAACCCGAAGCGGTGGTCGGCAAAGAGAGCGAGGTCAAGCCTTACGATCCGAACACCCAGCGCCGCGTGGTGCGCGAGCGACTGCACGCGCTGGAAATCATCAACGAACGTTTTGCCCGGCAGTTCCGCATGGGGTTGTTCAACCTGCTGCGCCGCAGCCCGGACATTACCGTCGGCCCGATCAAAATTCAGCCGTATCACGAGTTCGCCCGCAACCTGCCGGTGCCGACCAACCTGAACCTGGTGCACCTGAATCCGCTGCGCGGCACTGCCCTGTTCGTGTTCGCGCCGAGCCTGGTGTTCATCGCCGTCGATAACCTGTTCGGCGGCGACGGCCGCTTCCCGACCAAGGTCGAAGGCCGCGAGTTCACCCCGACCGAACAGCGGGTGATCAAGCGCATGCTGCGCCTGGCGCTGGACGCCTACGGCGACGCCTGGAGCGCCATCTACAAGATCGACGTGGAGTACGTGCGCGCCGAAATGCAGGTGAAGTTCACCAACATCACCACCTCGCCGAACGACATCGTGGTCACCACGCCGTTCCAGGTGGAGATCGGCGCGCTGACCGGCGAGTTCAACATCTGCATTCCGTTCGCGATGATCGAACCGCTGCGCGAACTGTTGACCAACCCGCCGCTGGAAAATTCGCGGCAGGAAGACAGCCACTGGCGCGAAACGCTGGTGAAGCAGGTGCAGCACTCCGAACTGGAGCTGATCGCCAACTTCGTCGATATCCCGATGCGGCTGTCGAAAGTCCTGAAGCTGCAACCGGGCGATGTATTACCGATAGACAAGCCGGAACGCCTGATCGCCCATGTGGACGGCGTACCGGTTCTGACCAGCCAATACGGCACGTTGAACGGGCAATACGCCCTGCGTGTTGAACATTTGATTAACCCTATTTTGAATGCTCTGAGTGAGGAACAGCCCAATGAGTGATCCTAAGCAACCGTCTGGCGAAGGAAAGGAATCCGTAGACGATCTGTGGGCTGATGCGTTTAACGAGCAGCAGTCTTCAGAGAAATCCGGCGCGAGCACCGAAGGGGTGTTCAAGTCGCTGGAAGCTCAGGATGCGCTCGGCAGCCTGCAGGATATCGACCTGATCCTGGATATTCCGGTCAAGCTGACCGTGGAACTGGGGCGCACCAAGATGACCATCAAAGAGTTGCTGCGCCTGTCGCAAGGCTCGGTGGTGGCGCTGGACGGCCTGGCCGGCGAACCGCTGGATATCCTGATCAACGGTTACCTGATCGCGCAAGGTGAAGTGGTGGTGGTGGCCGACAAGTTCGGCGTGCGCATCACCGACATCATCACCCCATCCGAACGCATGCGTCGACTGAGCCGCTGATGACCGCCGCGGCGCCCGTTACCGTCCAAAGCACCCAACCACCCGCCGCGCCGGCCCTGCCGGCCGGTTCGGTGTTGATGCAGGTCAGCAGCGCGCTCGGCGGCATTCTGCTGCTGATCCTGCTGGCCGGTTGGCTGTTCCGTCGGCTGGGTTTCGCCCCGCAGGCGCGCAACAACAAACTGCTTAACCTGCGCGCCAGTTGCCAGGTCGGGCAGCGCGAGCGCGTGGTGGTGGTGGAAGTCGATGACACCTTGTTGGTATTGGGCGTCACCGCCCAGCAGATCACCCCGCTGCACACCCTGCCCGCTCCGCCGAAAGACGCAGGCGAGGCCGACGCGGCGACACCGGCGGACTTCCGCCAACTGATGCAAAAAGTTCTGAAACGCCCGGAAAAATCGGCATGACCTCGACTCTTCATACCCTCGTCCGCCGCCCGGCGGTTTGGCTCCCTGCCGCCCTGCTGTTCATCAGCCCGGCGGCTTTCGCGCAACTGCCGGGGCTGATCAGCCAGCCGCTGGCCAACGGCGGCCAGAGCTGGTCGCTGCCGGTGCAGACGCTGGTGCTGTTGACCTCGCTGACCTTCCTGCCGGCCATGCTGCTGATGATGACCAGCTTCACCCGCATCATCATCGTGCTCGGCCTGCTGCGCAACGCGCTGGGCACGCCGTCGGCGCCGCCGAACCAGGTGATGCTGGGGCTGGCGCTGTTCCTGACCTTCTTCATCATGTCGCCGGTGTTCGACAAGGTTTATCAGGATGCCTATCTGCCGTTCAGCCAGGACAAAATCGGGCTGGAAGTCGCGCTGGATAAAGGCGCGCAGCCGCTGCGCGAATTCATGCTGCGGCAAACGCGCGAAACCGATCTCGCGCTGTACGCCAGGCTGGCCAATCAGCCGCCGCTGGCCGGCCCGGAAGCGGTGCCGATGCGCATCCTGCTGCCCGCCTACGTCACCAGCGAACTGAAAACCGCCTTCCAGATCGGCTTTACGGTGTTCATTCCGTTCCTGATTATCGACCTGGTGGTCGCCAGCGTGCTGATGGCGCTGGGGATGATGATGGTGCCGCCCGCCACCATCTCGCTGCCGTTCAAGCTGATGCTGTTCGTGCTGGTCGATGGCTGGCAGCTGCTGCTCGGCTCGCTGGCGCAGAGCTTCTATTCGTAACCCCTGACCGGAGAAAGCGAGATGACACCTGAATCGGTTATGGCGCTCGGCACCGAGGCGATGAAAGTCGCGCTGGCGCTGGCCGCCCCGCTGCTGCTGGCGGCGCTGATCAGCGGCCTGGTCGTCAGCCTGCTGCAGGCCGCCACCCAGATCAACGAAATGACGCTGTCGTTCATCCCTAAAATTCTAGCGGTGGTGGCCACCATCATCATCGCCGGTCCCTGGATGTTGAATCTGTTGCTGGACTACATGCGCACCCTGTTCAGCAACCTGCCTACCCTGATCGGCTGACCGTGCTCACCTTCGACAGCGCCCAGCTCACCGTCTGGCTCAGCCACTACTTTTGGCCGCTGCTGCGCATTCTGGCGCTGATAAGCACCGCGCCGATATTCAGCGAAAAGCAAATCAGCAAAAAGGTCAAAATCGGCCTTGGCGGGCTGATCGTCATCCTGATTGCGCCGACGCTGCCCGCCAGCAATATTCCCATCTTCTCCGCCGCCGGCCTGTGGCTGGCGATTCAGCAGATTCTGATCGGCGTGGCGCTGGGGTTGACCATGCAGTTGGCCTTCGCGGCGGTGCGCCTGGCGGGGGAAGTGATCGGCATGCAGATGGGACTGTCGTTCGCCACTTTCTTCGATCCCAGCGGCGGCCCGAACATGCCGGTGCTGGCGCGCCTGCTCAACCTGCTGGCGATGTTGTTGTTCCTCAGCTTTGACGGCCATCTGTGGCTGATTTCGCTGCTGGCGGACAGCTTCCATACCCTGCCGATCCAAACGCAGCCGCTGAACGGCAACGGCTTCCTGGTGTTGACTCAGGTCGGCTCGCTGATCTTCATCAACGGCATGATGCTGGCATTGCCGCTGATCTGCCTGCTGTTGACGCTCAACATGGCGCTCGGCCTGCTCAACCGCATGACGCCGCAGCTGTCGGTCTTCGTGATCGGTTTCCCGGTCACCATGACCTTCGGCATCATGACGCTGGGCATGATGATGCCGATGTTGGCGCCGTTCTGTGAGCACCTGTTCGGTGAAATCTTCGATCGACTGGCGGCGGTGATCGGCGGCATGACCTTCTGAGCCCCTGCGGCCCCTTCCTTTCCCCCTCTTCCGCCTGAGACAAAATGGCAATAAACACGCTTTCTTGGGACAAAAGCCTGAGAAACGTCTTTTATCCGGATTAAGGTTCAAATGTCTCCGGCGGCTTGAATAAATAAAACCCCGACCTAAAATAGACCCGGTAGAAAAAATATCGTCCACACCCCGTCAGTCACCCGTGGCGATAATATAAGCTTATTGGTTAGAGAAAAATAAAATAACACAGCCACGCAGAGTTAAATGCGCGGCAGATAACTTACACCCTGAATAAATGCGTCCGGCAGCCTGCCGGCTGCAGGGCGCAGCATCGACCTTTGCTAACTACAGGAGCGAGATCATGATTAAAGCGAAAAGCAACCGCAAAGCACGCCGGTTATTCGGCATGGCCCACTGGAAAAGCAACAAATTTAAAGTTGCCATCAGCGAAACGGCCGCCGGTGAAAAATGGAAAGTGGTGAAGAAAAAGAAATAGCACCGATATTTATCGCCAGGGAAATAATATCCATCGTGATTTTTCCACCGCTGATTTCAATAATGCCATTGCGCATTAAACAGGGGTGACAATCGTATTATTTCTTCCCTGATGAAAAAAAGGCGCGTCACTCAGTCAGTAGTGGGAGAACGAGCGACGCGCCAAACGAGTGCGCCCGGTTTCAAGAAGCCTCCCTCCCCGCGGGGCGGAGAAGGCGTTTTCTAAGCGCACTAAAGGGAAACCCGTCGCGGTCAGGCAACGGGGTATTGCTCTTAACGATTCATCTGGAACAACGACATGCCCTGCATATCGCTGAAGGTTTTGTACGACGCCTGCAGCGCCGCCTGCTGCATGAAGTAGGACGAGATAGACTCGGCCAGGTCGGCATCCGTCAGCGCGCTCATCTGGATCTGATTGGTCATGTCACGCTCTTTACCGATGCTGTCCAACTGATCCATCTCCTGCAGCTGGCTGCCCAGCTCGGCGCGCACGCTCAGCACGTTGTTGTAGGAGTTGTCCAGACCGCGGTTGGCTTTCGCCAGCGCATCGTTCACCTGCTGCTTGGTGGCCTCGTCGGCGCCCTGCAGCGGGGTTTTCAGCGCGTTCAGCGCAATATCGATGCTCTCGAATACGTTGCTGACCGGCGCGCTGCCGTCCGGCTCGGGCTTCGGATTGCTGGTCAACGACATGAACACCGCGTTGCCGGTATGGCCGATGGTCATGGTGCGGTTGGCGTCCACTTTCTGCTCAACCGTCTTGTCGCCGCCCTGGTAACTGACGGTGCCGCCGTTGTCGACGAACGGCGCCTTGTCGTTCACATACCCGCCGAACATATAGCGGCCGTTGCCGTCGGTGCTGTTGGCCTGGTTCAGCAGCTGATCTTTCAACCCCTGCAGCTGGGTGGCCAGCGACTGGCGATCGTTATCGCTTTCGGTGCCGCCGGCGTTGACGATCAACGCCTTCATGTCCGCGATGGTGGAGGTCGCGCCGGCCAATACCGTTTCTTCCATCGACACGTTCTGACGGGCGAAGGTGCGCGCCAGCGTGTATTGACTGTTTTCCGCCTGCGACTGCGACAGCATCACCGCGCGCGACGCCGCCAACGGATCGTCGGACGGGTTGATCACTCGCTTGCCGGAGGAAAGCTGCTCGGCGGCCTTCATGAACAGCGACTGGTTGCCCGTGATGCCGTTCATGTTTTGTTGGTACATCATGCCGGTACTCATGCGCATGCTGTGGGTTCCTTACTCTGAGCGACCGGCGCCGTTATCGGCGCCGATTAACAATGAAATCAACGAATGTTCAGCAGCGCGTCGAACAGCGAGCTGGCGGTCTGAATCACCTGCGCGTTGGCCATGTAGTACTGCTGGAAACGCAGCAATTCACCGTACTCTTCGTCAAGGTTGACGCCGGACATCGACTGCTGTTGCGCGCCCAGCTGGGTGACGATTTTGGCCTGCGACGTGGCGATGGCCTTGGCGGCGGCGGTCTGGTTGCCGACGCCGCTGACGATGCCGGCGTAAGCGCCGCTCAGGGTCGCTTTGCCGTCCACCAGGTTTTTGGTTTGCAGATCCAGCAGTTTCTTGGCGTTCTCGTTATCGCCGCGGCCGCTGTCGTCTTTACCGGCGGCGGCGATCTTGGACGAATCGGTGATGGCCACTTTCAGGTTGCCCGCCACGTCGCTGACCGGTTTCACGGTGAAACTGTCTTTGGCCTGCGCATTGCCGTCGATGCTCACTTCCAACCCGTCGAAGTTCAGCGTCGGTTTACCGTCGGCGCTGGTGCCCGGCGTCGCGTTGACTTTCACGTTGTCCGGCAGGCGGCTGACCTGCCAGTTGCTGCCGTCGAACTCGACGCGATAATCGTTGGCCTTCACCTTGCCGGTATCGGTGTAAGAGACCGACAGCGACGCGTCGCCGGTGTTGCGGGTGTTATCCACCACCCGGCCGCCGCTGAAGCTGAAGAAGTCGCCGCCCGCGTCACCGTTCAGATCGAAGCCGGCGCGATGCTGTTGGTTAAAGCTGTCCGCCATCGCCAGCGCCAACTGGCCCAGCTGATTGCGCACGCCGTCCAGCGTTTCGCTGCGGAATTTCAGCACGCCGCTCAGCGTGCCGCTGGTGATCTGGCCTTCCGGCACTTCGCTGGCGCCGTTGCCGCGGTTATAGCCGATGGTCAGACGGGAAGGATCGCTGCTGGAAGGCACGGCTTCCACCTGATACGTATTGCTGCCCTGCACCAGGGTCAAACCGTTGGCGAAGGAAACGGTATAGGCGTCGCCGTCCTGTTGCGTGACCTGTACGCCCACCAGCTGGTTCAATTCGGTGACCAGCTGATCGCGCTGATCCAGCAACGCATTCGGTTCGCCGCCGGCGCTGCCGCGCAAACGGGTGATCTCGTCGTTCAGCTTGGCGATCTGTTGGCCGTAGCTGTTGATCTGCTGCGCCGTATCGCTGATCTGCTGATTGACGCCGTTGTCCATGTCGCGCAGGAATTTGTCGGTGTTGTTGAACTGGTTCACCAGGCCGTTGGCCTTGCCCAGCACCGTCTGGCGCGCGGCGTCGTCACCGGCGTTGCTCACCAGGTTCTGCAGGTTGGTAAAGAAATCCTGCATGTTGGTCGACAGCGGGTTGGTCTTGCTCGCCAACAGGTTGTCGATCTGCGAAATCTTCTCGTAATAGGCGTTTTGCGCCCCGAACGCGCTTTGCGCGCCGCGCAGCTGGTTGGTGATGAACTGGTTGTACTCGCGGTTAACGCTGGTGACGGTCACGCCGTTGCCGATAAAGCCGCTCATAGTGGCCATGCCGCCGTTCTGCGCCAGGATCGCGGTCTGACGGTTGTAGCCCGCCACGTTGTAGTTGGAGATGTTGTTGCTGACGGTACTGAGCGCCACCTGAGCCGCATTCAGCCCGCTCATCGCGGTATTGATTAAGCTATTGGACATCGGAATTCCTTATGCTGCGGCGCCGGTGGCCCACAGGGTTCTTAATTGAGCTGCTGAGCCTGTTCGCTCAGCCTGTTTCGGTTATCGGCAAAAATGAGAAGAACTTGAGGAAAAAAAGCGGCAATGCGGTCAGCATCCAGCGAGCCTCCATTGCCGCCTACCCCCTAAATAATTGGCGCCGCAGCGGCGTCAAGAATGACGGGGATTTAGAACAAATCTTTCAGATCGTGGGTGTAAGCTTTCACCGCCTGTTCCCCCGCGCTCTTCATCTGCTGAATCACGCTGACCAACTTGCTGGCGTACTGGGGATCGGTGGCGTACCCGGCGCGCTGCAGCGCATGCGCCGCCTGCTCCGGGCTGCGCGCGGCGGCCACGTCGGCGTAGCGCGGGTTGTTGGTCAGCAGTTTGACGTAATCGGCGATCGCTTCGACGTACGACCCGTAAACGCGGAACTTCGCCTTCACCTTCTTCGCCGCGCCCTGTTCGAACTCGGTGGTGGTGATCTCCGTCACCGGCCCGCTCCAGCTGCCGCCGGCCTTGATGCCGAACAGGTTGTAGCTCGGCGTGCCGTCTGAGGTTGGGATCTCGCGCTGCCCCCAGCCGGATTCCAGCGCCGCCTGCGCGACGATCAGCTGATGCGGAATGCCGCTCTGCTGGCTGGCGACCTTCGCCGGTATCGACAGACGAGCGACGAAGTTGCCGTTGTTGAGCGACAGCGGCGCGGCGGCCGGCGGGGCTTTCGGCATCGCCCGGCGCACCATCTGCTCCAGCGCCTGGTTCGGCAGCGTTTGCAGCACCTCGTTGTCCAGCGCCATCGGCGACATGCCCGCAGTTTCGCTCGGCACCGCGTTGGCGTTGCTCATCTGCTTGACCATCATGTCGGCCAGCCCCAGCCCTTTTTGCGACATCTGCTGGGCGATTTGCTGATCGTACATCGAGGTATAGAGCCGCGTTTGATCGCTGCTCAACACCCCGTCCTGCGGCAAGGCGGAACGCATGCTTTTCAGCATCATCTGCACGAACATGCCTTCCACCTGCTGGGCCACCTGCTTGAGGTTGCCCTGCGGGTCGGCCGCCGCGTCGCGCTTCAGGCCGTTCAGCGCCTGGGCGTCATAGGCCGCGCCCGACATCGCCATCAGATCGCCCGCCATCAGATGATTTCCAGCTTGGCGCGCAGGCAGCCGGCGCTCTGCATCGCCTGCAGGATCGACATCAGATCGATCGGCGTGGCGCCCAGCGCGTTCAGCGCGCGAATGACGTTGTTCAGGTTGGCGCTGGCGTTCACCTTCTGCAGCGACCCGCCCTGCTGTTGCACCGAAATCTGGGTGTTTGGCGTCACCACCGTTTGGCCGCCGCCGAACGGCGTCGTCGGTTGGCTGACGGTGTTCTGCCGATCGACCACCACCGACAGGTTGCCCTGGGCGACGGCGCAGGAATCGAGGATCACATCGCGGTTCATCACCACCGACCCGGTGCGCGAGTTGATGATCACTTTGGCGTCCATTGCGCCGACGTTGACGGTGATGTTTTGAATCTCCGCCAGGAAGCGCACCTGAGAGCTGTTGCCCTGCGGCACCAGCACCTGAATCGTACGGGCGTCGAGCGGCGTCGCGGTGCCGCCGCCGCGTTGGCGGTTGATGGCGTCGCTGATCTGCTGCGCCAGCGTGAAGTCTTCGTCGTTCAGCTGCAGGTTGAGTACGCCGCCGCTGCCGAAGGTGGTCGGCAGCTCGCGCTCGATGGTGGCGCCGTTGCTGATGCGCCCGCCCGCCAGCTGGTTGACCTGCACGCTGCTGCCGCCGGCCGCCGCGCCCGCGCCGCCGACCAGCACGTTGCCCTGCGCCAGCGCATAGACCTGGTTATCCACGCCTTTCAGCGGCGTCATCAGCAAGGTGCCGCCGCGCAGGCTCTTGGCGTTACCCATTGATGAGACCACCACGTCGATGTTCTGCCCGGCGCGCGAGAACGGCGGCAGTTTGGCGGTCACCATCACCGCCGCCACGTTTTTCAGCTGCATGTTGGTGCCCGGCGGCACGGTGATGCCCAGCTGCGACAGCATGTTGCTCAGGCTTTGGGTGGTGAACGGCGTCTGCATGGTCTGGTCGCCGGAGCCGTCCAGCCCCACCACCAAGCCGTAGCCGATCAGGGCGTTGTCTCGCACGCCCTGCACCGTCACCAGATCGCGGATGCGCTCCGCCGCCGCCGGCAAGCACACCAGCCCGACGCACAGCGCGATAAACCATTTTTTCAGCATCAGTCAATCCTTAGAACGGTGAAACATTTAAGAAGAAGCGCTGCAGCCAGCCCATGGTCTGCGCTTCGTTGATATAGCCATTGCCGACGTATTCGATCCGCGCGTCCGCCACCTGCGTCGAGGTGACCGAGTTGTTGCCGCTGATGGTGCGCGGGTTGACGACGCCGGAGAAACGAATGAATTCGGTGCCCTGGTTGATGGCGATCTGCTTTTCCCCCACCACGTGCAGGTTGCCGTTGGCCAGCACCTGGTTGACCGTCACCGTAATGGTGCCGTTGAAGGTGTTGTTGGCGTTGGCGCCGCCCTTGCCGCCGAAGGTGCTGTCGCCGGAAATGTCCATATCGGCGCGCGCATTGCCCAACAGGCCGTCAAGGTAACGCGGCGAGGTGGCGACGCCGAACTTGCTGGCGCCGTTGCGGCTGGCATTGGCGGAGGAGCTCTTGCTGGCGCTGACGTTTTCCTGCAGCACGATGGTCAGGGTGTCGCCGACGTTGCGCGGACGGCGGTCTTCGAACAGCGGCTGATAGCCGTAGTTCATCGGCTGCACCGTCTGGAAGATCGAGCCGTTCGGCATCGGCGCGCTGGCCGGCGCGGGCTGCGCCGTGGTCGCACCGTCCACCAGCGGTTTATGCGGAATATAAGCGCAGCCGCTCAGCGTCAGCATCACCATTCCCGCCAGCCAGCGTTGTCCCTGCCGCGGCAGGATTGCCATCGAATATGTGGTTACCACGGGTATCGCCTTTGTTTCACGAAAGAGAATGACGGGCGCGGCAAGCCGGGCCCGTCAATGACAGATTACAGTTGCGTCAGCTTTTGCAGCATCTGATCGGAAGTCGATACCGCTTTGCTGTTGATCTCGTAAGCGCGCTGAGTCTGGATCATGTTGACCAGCTCTTCCGCCACGTTAACGTTGGAGGTCTCCACGTAGCCCTGATACAGCAGACCGGCGCCGTTGAGCCCCGGCGTGCTCTCGTTCGGCGCGCCCGAGCTTTCGGTTTCCTGATACAGGTTCTCGCCCACGCTCTCCAGACCGCTGTCGTTGACAAAGGTCGTCAGCGTCAATTGGCCCACCTGCTGGGCGGCGGTTTGCCCCTGCTGGGTGACGCTGACGATGCCATCGCGGCCGACGGTGATGGACAGCGCGTTCGCCGGAATGGTGATCGCCGGCTGCACCTGGAAACCGCTGGAAGTGACCAACTGGCCGTTCTGATCGATCTGGAACGAGCCGTCGCGCGTGTAGGCCTGGGTGCCGTCCGGCAACATCACCTGGAAGAACCCCTGCCCCTTGATGGCGACGTCTTTGCTGTTGTTGGTCTGCGACAGGTTGCCCTGGCTGTGCAGCCGCTCGGTCGCCACCGGACGCACGCCGGTGCCGATCTGCAGACCGGAAGGCAGCGTGGTCTGCTCGGAGGACTGCGCCCCCGGCTGACGCATGGTCTGGTACAGCAGATCTTCAAATACCGCACGCTGGCGTTTGAAGCCGTTGGTGCTGACGTTCGCCAGGTTGTTGGCGATCACGTCCATGTTGGTCTGCTGCGCGTCCAGACCGGTTTTGGCAATCCATAAGGATGGAATCATCGGTTATTTCCTTGCTGCTTAGCTCACTGAGAGCAGTGAGTTGGCACGCTGTTCGTTTTCATCCACGCTGTGGATGACCTTCATTTGCATTTCAAAACGGCGGGCGTTGGCGATCATGTCGACCATGGTCTCCATCGGCTTGACGTTGCTGCCTTCCAGCACCCCGGGCATCACCCGCACCTGCGGATCGTTTTGCAACTGATTGCCGCGCAGCTGTTGGGTTTCCGGCGTCAGGCGGAACAGCCCGTCGTCACCGCGCATCACTTCGCGCGCGTCGGCTTTCACCAGCTTCAGGCGGCCGATCTGCGCGATGGTGTTCGGCGGATCGCCGGCGTTCAGCGCCGAAATGGTGCCGTCGGCGGCGATGGTGATCTCCGCCGACGGCGGCACCTCGATCGGCCCCCCGTCGCCCATCACCGGCAGCCCCTGCACCGTCAACTGCCCGGTGGAGGAGATCTGGATGTTGCCGTTGCGGGTATAGGCTTCACCGCCGCCCGGCAGGCTCACCGCCAGGAAACCGTCCTGCTGCAGCGCCACATCCAGCGGGCGCGCCGTATAGTTCAGCGCCCCCTGGCTCATGTCGGCGCCCGGCGTCGACGCGGCCACCAATGTGCGCGTCGCCAGGCTCGGCCCGTCAACCGGCACCGCGCGCAGCGCGGCGAGCTGAGCGCGAAAGCCCGGCGTCGACGCGTTGGCCAGGTTGTTGGCGGTAATGGACTGCTGCTCCAGCGTTTGGCGAGCCGCGCCCATCGCGGTATAAATCGCGTGATCCATAACTCGACCCTATTAGCGCAGGCTAACCAACGTCTGCAGAATGGAGTCCTGCGTCTTGATGGTCTGGGCGTTGGACTGATAGTTACGCTGTGCGACGATCATGTTCACCAGCTCCTGGCTCAGATCGACGTTGGAAGACTCCAGCGCGCCGCTGGTCAGCTTGCCTAAGCCGCCGCCGCCCGCAAGACCGACGCGCGGCTGGCCGGACGCGCCGGTTTCCTGCCAAACGTTATCGCCCTGCGACGCCAGCCCTTCCGGGTTGGAGAAGTTAGCCATGACGATCTGGCCCAACAGCTGGGTTTGCTGGTTGGAGTAGACGCCCACGATGGTGCCGTCGTTGTTGATCTGATAGCCCGTGTATTCACCGGCGGCATAACCGTCCTGCGATACCTTGCTCACCGAGTCGCTGCTCACGTTCTGCTGCATGCTGCCGGCGAAGCTCAGGGTGAAGTTTTGCGCCGGCGCGCCGTCTTTGGCGGTCATCGGGATCACCATGCTGAACTCGCCCGGCGCGCCGTTGGTGCTGGTGGTTTTCACCAGGGTACCGCTGGTGCTGAACTCCATGGTGCCGGCGTTCACTGGCGCTGCGCTGCCGTCCTGGGTGTAGACCTGCCATTTATTGTCTTCGGTCTTCACGAAGTAAGCGTTGATGTTGTGCGCGTTACCCAGCGAGTCGTAGGCGGTGATGGTATTGGTATAGTTGTAGCTGTCCTGTTTGGTCGGATCGAAGGTCTTGTTTTCCGGCACCTTATGGGTCGACATCAGGTTGGCGACCATCTGGCCGGAAGTGGACGCTTTCGCGTTCATCATGCCTTCAGGAATGCTCAACGGCACCGGGTTGGCGCCCTGCTGAATGGTCGGCGGGGAGCCGGCCGCCGGATAGCCGGTCAGCTGCAGACCCTGCATGTTGGTCAGATTGCGGTTCTCGTCCAGCTTGAACTGGCCGTTGCGGGTATAGAAGATGCCGCCGTCTTTATCCTGCATGCGGAAAAAGCCGTTGCCGTTGATGGCCACATCCAATGAACGGCTGGTGCCGGTGGTGGTGCCGCCCTTGAAGTTCTGGGTGATGCCGGACACTTTGACGCCCAGACCGACCTGCGAACCGGCGAACATGTCGGCAAAGGAGACGCTGCCGGATTTGAAGCCCGCCGTCGCGGAGTTGGCGATGTTGTTACCGATCACGTCCAGGTTGGTTGCTGCCGCGTTCAAGCCGCTGACTGCCTGAGAAAAAGCCATGTTATTCTCCGAATAGTGGTCAGGCTATCGTCCGATTGAGCCTGATGCTTAGGGTTATAAGATCTGTCGCACGTCTTCCAGGGTGGCGTTGCCCGCCAGACCGAGATCCAGCTTGGCGCCGTTGCCGTCGCGGATCACGCCGTTCACCAGGCCGAAGTGCAGGCTGCGCGCCACCAACTGCTCGCCGTTGCCTTTGGCGTTAATCGCCACTTTGTAGGCGCCGTCGGGCGCGGTGGAGCCGTCATCCAGCGAACCGTCCCAGGTGAAGGCATGTACGCCGGCGGTCAGACCGCCGATTTCGATGGTGCGCACCACCTGCCCGCTGGCGTTGGTGATGGTGGCGGTTACCTGATCGGCGGCGCGCTCCAGTTCCACGCCGAACGGCGTGGTGCTGACTTTGCCGTCCTTGCTGCCGACCAGAATGTTGCTGCCCGGCACCATCACGCCGTGGCCGATCAGCGCGGTGGCCTGCAGCGACTGATTGCTGTTGATCTGACCGGAGATCGACCCCAGCGTGGTGTTGAGTTTTTCGATGCCCTGAACGGTGTTGATCTGCGCCAGCTGCGAGGTCAGTTCGTTGTTCTGCATCGGATTGGTCGGGTCCTGGTTTTTCAACTGCGCCACCAGCAGCGTCAGGAAGCTGTTGTGCAGATCCTGGCTGTTGGTATTTTTGCTGTTGTTACCGATGACGGTATTGTCCAACGACTCGTTCGTGGTTGGGGCGATAGCCATGGGAACCTCCGGTTACTGACCCAGCGTCAGGGTTTTCATCATCATCGACTTGGTGGTGTTGAGCACCTCGACGTTGGCCTGATAGCTGCGGGAAGCGGAGATGGTGTTGACCATTTCCCCCACTACGTCGACGTTCGGCATGCGCACATACCCCTTGGCGTCCGCCAGCGGGTTGCCCGGCTGATACACCAGACGCTCGGGTGCCGAATCGTCCACCACCTGGGCAACGCGCACGCCGCCGGTCGGCTGTCCCGGCGCCGCTGCGACCTGGAACACCACCTGCTTGGCGCGGTAAGGTTCGCCGTCCGGGCCGGTCACGCTGTCGGCGTTGGCCATGTTGCTGGCGCTGACGTTCATGCGCTGGGATTGCGCCGATAACGCCGAGCCGGAGATATCAAAAATATTCAGTAAAGACATGCGCCTTATCCTTGTTGCAGTACGGACATCATCCCTTTGATCTGACCGTTGAGCAGCGTCAGGTCGGTCTGATATTTCAGGCTGTTATCGGCAAAGTTGGTGCGTTCGCGATCCATGTCCACCGTGTTGCCGTCCATCGACGGCTGATCCGGCACCCGGAACAGCAGATCGAGCTGCGGCGGCTGTAGGGTCTGCGCCGGGATATGGCGCGCCGCCGTCAGGTTGAGCGCCATGCCGTTGCCGCTGACGCGCCCCTGCTCCATCACTTTGTTCAATTGGCTGGCGAAATCGATATCCCGTGCCTGATAACCCGGTGTGTCTGCGTTGGCGATGTTGGCGGCCAGAATTTCCTGCCGCTGGGCGCGCAAGTTCAGCGCCTCTTGGCCAAAGCGCAGAGCCGCGTCCAGTTTGTCGAGCATGCTCCCTCCGCGAGGTTAGAATTTGGAGTCGACAGCATAAACGCCCCCCGCGCTACCCTATCGCGGGAATAAACGCAAAATGGGGCGCTATTTATCTGCTTAGCCTGCGCGCGCTGCGGGTACACTTACGCGTATCCCGATGAAGCTTGAGAAGATGACGATGAAAGGTAAAATGCTGCTGCTTATCGGCCTGCTGTGCAGTCTGAACGCGCGCGCCGACGATCTGGCGACGCAAATCGAAAGCTTCATCCAAGGCAAGTTCAGCGGCGAACCGGTGCAGGTAAAAGTGCGGGTGCGCACGCCGCCGAACCAATGGCCCGCTTGCGAACTGCCGCAGCTGTCGCTGCCGCCCAACGCGCGGATCGGCGGCAACGTCAGCATTTCGGCGCGCTGTGGCCAGGAGCGGCGTTTTATCCAGACGCAGGTGCAGGTGTTCGGCCGCTATCTCGTTTCGGCGCGCGGCATCAACGCCGGCAGCCGGTTGACGGCGGCGGACCTGACGTTGAAAGAAGGTCGGCTCGATACCCTGCCGCCGCGCGCGCTGACCGAAGCGGGCAAAGCATTAGGCGCCGTCAGCCTGCGCAACATCAGCCCCGGCCAGCCGCTGACCCTCGCCATGCTGCGCCGGGCCTGGATTATCAAGGCCGGGCAACCGGTGCAGGTCAATGCACAGGGCGAAGGATTCAGCATTAGCGGCGCGGGCAAGGCGATGAACAACGCCGCCGCCGAAGACAGCGTGCGCGTGCGCATGGCGTCCGGGCAAATCGTCAGCGGCGTGGTCGGGGACGACGGCGCGATTCGCATTACGTTATAAAAAAGTAAAGGTTCCGCAAACCTTGCCGATAAGACAAATCAAGCAGCATTTTATTGGCCATCAGGGCCGCAACACTTTCATTGCAGCGTCGTCGCCCGAGTGCGGTCACGGCGTAAACGGAGATGGACCATGAGTATCGATCGCACCCAGCGGTTACAGCCGGTTTCCACTGTGCAACCGCGTGAAACCCCGGCCGACAACCCGCTCCAGCCGCGTAAGGCCGCCGTGGCCGAAACCGCCGTCAGCGGTACGCAGGTCAAACTGAGCGAGGCGCAGGCGCGCCTGATGCAGCCGGGCACCCAGGATATCGATATGGGCCGGGTCGAGGCCATCAAGCAGGCGATCCGCAACGGTGAACTGAAGATGGACGCCGGCAAAATCGCCGACGCACTGCTGCAAGACGCGCAGAGCGATGTTCAATGGATCGCCGGACGCGACTGACAACGCGGCGGCGGGTAGCGGTAAAGGATAAGTCATCACTATGGAAAAGCTGGCACAACTGCTGGACAAACTGTTGGAAACGCTGCAGGCGCTCAATGGCGTGCTGGAAGAAGAGCACGATCTGTTATGCTCCGGCCAGCTGCCGGGCGTGGCCTTGCAGCGCGTAACCGATGCCAAAAGCCAACTGCTGGCGACGGTCGCCTACCTCGAGCAACAGCGCCTGGGGCAGGAAAAAAACTGCGGGCAACGCGCGCCCTATGCCAGCCACGCCCCCCTGGCCGACCGTTGGCAGCGCGTTCAATTGCTCAGCCAAACGCTGCGCGAAAAGAACCAGCACAACGGCCTGCTGCTCAATCAGCAGATCGACCATAACGCTCAGGCGCTGGCCATCCTCAGCAAAAACAACAAATCGCTGTATGGCCCGGACGGCCAGTCGCACGCCGGCAGCCTGCTCGGCAGAAAAATCGGCGTCTGACCTGACTCATTTGCCCGGTGAGCCTATCACCGGGCATGCGTTAACCGGCTTCTGCGCATCCCGTCGCATTTTCTCCCTATCACTCTTTGAATTCACTTAAGACTTTGTGCCAGGCTGCGCATGGCGTGAATTTGGCTGTTTCTTTCCCTTTGGCCGCTTGTCACCCTGTGGTTATTTTTAAACCACTTGAAATATACCCTTAACGGGTATAGATTCGCAGGGAGAGCGAATGGCCGACATTTATCTCACCAAAACCTTTCAGGGTTTTGCCGCACGCGAGCGCATTAGCGACGCCACGATAGTGAAAGCGGCGCGAGAGATGCAACATCAGCTGTACGACGCCAATCTTGGCGGTTGCGTATACAAAAAGCGCATCGCTCGGGCTGGTGAGGGCAAACGTGGCGGCTATCGGGTACTGATCGTTTTTCGCGATGAAGACCGCCTGTTTTTTATGCGCGGCTTTGCCAAAAGCGAGAGAGAAAACATCAGTGCGGATGAGTTACAGGGATTGAAACATCTGGCTGCGCTGTATCTGGATTATTCGCCATTCAGACTCTACCAGCTGGTCAACAACAGGGAGTTACGGAGGCTAAGCGATGAGTAAAATTCTTGCCGAGATCCACCAGGAAGTTCAGGGCCTGCACCGCGCCGGTTTCGTCGACGACGTGACCATGCGCACTTTCGACATGCTGTGCCTGCGGCCGGTGAAGCAGTTCGGGCCGGCCGAGATCCGCGCGTTGCGCGAACGGGAAAACGTCAGTCAGCCGGTGTTTGCGCTGTATCTCAACGTCAGCAAAAAGGCGGTGCAGAAATGGGAGCGCGGCGAAGCGCAACCGAACTCCGCCGCGATGAAACTGCTGACGCTGGTGGAACGCAACGGCCTGCAAATTCTGGCCTGATCTTACTGATAATTGACGATCACCTGATTGCCAATCACTCGCAGCGGCGGATTCAGCCCGCCTTGCGACTGCACGTAATAGACAAAACGCAATTCCGCATTGGCCGGCTCGCCCTGCAGACCGATGCTGCTGCCGCTGCCGCCGCCGAGCGGAATGCAGCGGTTTACCGTGCAAAGCTGGGCCTGCAGCCCCACGGGCTCTGGCCCCAGCAAACGGTAGCGCCAGCTGACGCTGGTGATGCGCGCATTGGCATCCGGCAGCGCGTTCGGCGGCCGCAAACCGGCGGATTCATCGCGCATCCCGCCCTGTTCCAGCGTGACCCCCGCCCCTTCAGCCACCCAGGAGCCGGACACCGCGCCGGCGGCTAGCGGCGCCAGCAAACACAACAAGGACAGACAGCGTTTCATCAGGCGGCTCCAATGGTCGAGGTCATGCGAATCTGGCGATCGTCGTTGATCTCCAGGTTGGACAGCACCACGAGCTGCGGCAGGCTGCGACGCAGGAAGCGCGCCAGTAAAGGACGCAGCGCATGGTTAACCAACAGCACCGGCGGCGCGCTGAGCATCTCTTGCCGTTGCAGCGCCTGACGCGCCTGCTCCAGCAGACGGTCAGCCAGCCCCGGTTCCAGACCGCCTCCGCCCTGCAACGCCTGCAGCAACAGGCGCTCCAGCTGGGTATCCAAGCCGATAACCTGAATCTCGCCGTTGCCCGGGAACCACTGCTGCGTGATCGCCCGGCCCAGCGCCACCCGCACCACGGTGGTCAATTCGTAAGGATCGCTCTGCGCCGGGGCATGTTCCGCCAGCGTTTCGACGATGGTGCGCATATCGCGGATGGACACGCGCTCGGCGAGCAGATTTTGCAGCACCTTGTGCAGCGTCGTCAGTGACACTACGCCCGGCACGAAGTCTTCGGTCAGCTTCGGCATCTCCTGCGACACGCGATCCAACAGCTGTTGGGTCTCCTGGCGGCCGAACAGCTCGCTGGCGAACTGGCCAATCAGGTGATTGAGGTGCGTCGCCACCACGGTGCTGGCTTCCACCACGGTAAAGCCCTGGATTTGCGCCTGTTCGCGCAAGGCGCTGTCTATCCACACCGCTTCCAGTCCGAAGGCGGGATCGACGGTTTTGTCTCCCGCCAGCTCGCCCACGGCATTGCCGGGGTTGATCGCCAGCCAGCGGCCCGGCTGCGCTTCACCGCTGCCGATCTCGACGCCTTTCATCAGGATGCGATAGCTGGCTGGCGGCAGTTCCAGGTTGTCGCGAATGTGCACCACCGGCGGCAGATAACCCATGTCCTGGGCGAATTTCTTGCGGATCCCGCGGATACGCCCAAGCAGCTCGCCGTTCTGTTGAAAGTCGACCATCGGAATCAACCGGTAGCCCACTTCCATCCCCAGCGGATCTTCCAACTGCACGTCGGCCCAGCTGGCCTCGGCGGCCTGCGGATTCTCCGGCATCACCGGATCTTCCACCGTTTTCGGCGCCTGTTGTTCACGGCCGCGCAGCCACCAGGCTAGGCCCAGCAGAGCCGCGGTAAACAGCAGGAACACCAGGTTCGGCATGCCCGGCACCAGGCCCAGCAGGCCCAGCACCCCGGCACTCAGCAGCATCACGCGCGGATTGTTGAACAGCTGGCCCACCATCTGCTCGCCGACATCCTGATCGGTCGCGACGCGAGTGACGATGACACCGGCGGCGGTGGAGATCACCAATGCCGGGATCTGCGCCACCAGGCCGTCACCGATGGTCAGCAGCGTATAGCTTTCCGCCGCCGCCCCCAGTTCCATGCCGTGTTGCACCACGCCGACCAGCAGGCCACCGACCACGTTCAGCACCATGATCATCAGGCCGGCGATGGCGTCGCCGCGCACGAATTTACTGGCGCCGTCCATCGAGCCGTAAAAATCGGCCTCCTGGGTCACTTCGGCGCGGCGTTTCTTCGCTTCGTCTTCACCAATCAATCCGGCGTTCAAATCGGCGTCGATCGCCATTTGTTTGCCCGGCATGCCGTCCAGCACGAAGCGCGCGCCCACTTCGGCGATACGCCCTGCACCTTTGGTAATTACCATAAAGTTGATCAGCACCAGGATGATGAACACCACGATGCCGATGGCGAAGTTGCCGCCCACCAGGAAGTGGCCGAAGGCTTCCACCACTCGCCCGGCGGCGGCGGAACCTGTGTGGCCTTCCAGCAAGATGATGCGCGTCGAGGCGACGTTGAGCGACAAACGCAGCAATGTGGAGAACAGCAGGATGGTCGGGAAAGCGGCGAACTCGAGCGTACGCTGGGTGAACATCGCCACCAGCAGCACCATGATCGACAGCGCGATGTTGAAGGTAAACAGCAGGTCGAGGATAAACGCCGGCAGCGGCAACACCATCATCGACAAAATCAGCAGGATCAGCACCGGGCCGGCCAGCACCTGCCACTGCGTATCTTTAAAATTGCCCGGCAAACGAAGCAGGGAGGCCAAATTAGCCATCAGAGTCACTCTCTCTCGCAAAATCCAGTGCTTCCGGCACCGGTAAACGTTCAGGTTTTTTCGGGATCAGGCCGCCCTCGCGCCGCCAGCGGCGCAGTTGGTACACCCAGGCCAGCACTTCGGCGACCGCGGCATACAGGGTGGCCGGAATGTGTTGTCCAATCTCGCTGTGCCGATACAGCGCGCGCGCCAGCGGCGGCGCCTCCAGCATCGGAATGCGGTGCTCCGCGCCGAGCTCGCGAATGCGCAAGGCGATTTCGCCGGCCCCCTTGGCCAGCACCTTCGGCGCACTCATTTTCTTGTCGTTGTACTGCAACGCGACGGCGTAGTGCGTCGGGTTGGTGACGATCACGTCCGCCTTGGGCACATCGGCCATCATGCGGCGCCGGGCGATCGCCCGCTGCTGCTGGCGAATGCGCCCCTTGACGTGCGGGTCCCCTTCCTGATCCTTGAATTCGTCGCGAATATCCTGCTTGGTCATCTTCAGCTTTTTGAAGTGGCTCCACAGCTGGTAGAACACGTCAAACGCCACCATCGGCGTCAGCCCCAGCACCACCAGAAAACCGCAGAACAGGATCATCTGCAGCGCATTGCCCAGCGCATCGAGCGGCTGCTGGGTCATCAGATGCAGCATCGCCGCCCAGTTGTGCCACAGATAAAGACCGGTGACCCAGCCGACCAACGTCGCTTTGAGGATCCCTTTCAGCAGCTCGGCCAACACCTGGCTGGAAAAGATGCGTTTCAACCCGGACAGGGGGTTTAGCCGCTTCATATCGAACTTGATCGACTTGCCGCTGAACAAGATGCCCCCCAACAGCATTGGCGCGGCGAGCGCTACCAGCACCAGCCCCGCCATGATCGGCAGCAGCGCCAGCACCGCCTGACGCAGCAACATGCCCAGCTGGCGAAGCATCTGCTTGTCGTTACTGACCATGCCGTGGTCAAAGTTCAGCCCTTGCGTTAGCATCGCCGCCAGCTGTTGCGCCATGTTGCTGCCGGACATCAGGATGATCGCCAGGCCCGAGAGCAGCATCAGTACCGAGGTCAGCTCGCGGGAGCGCGGGATCTGGCCGTCTTCACGCGCCTTCTCCAGCCTGTGGGGCGTGGGGGCCTCGCTTTTTTCCAGATCGCTGTCTTCAGCCACGAAACGCCGTTCCTGTGTCGGGAGGGTAAAGAATGGCGGTCAGCATGCCAAAAAATTGGCGATGTCATTGGCGGAACAACGGGGAAAAAGGCGGGTTATTTAGGGGATGAGACGAAAACTGCGTGGCTTGTTGTCGGGGCGCGCCGTCGCGCGCCCCGAAAGGCCTCAGAAACCGAGGCTGTCGAGCAGATCGTCGACCTGCGCCTGGTTGGCGATCACGCCGACGCCGTTCTGGTCGAGCTGCGGACCGTTCAGCAGGCTGTCGTTCGGCCGTTTTTCCTTCACCGGCTGCTCCGGCATGTTTTCCATCAGCACCATCAGCAGCTGCTTTTCGATCTCCTGCACCACGTCCATCATGCGCTTGATCACCTGACCGGTCAGATCCTGGAAGTCCTGCGCCATCATGATTTCCAGCAGCTGAGCGTTGGTGAAGGCCGTATGGCCCGGCACCTGATCCAGATACTGACGCGTGTCGTTGACCAGAGAACGCGCGTCGTCCAGTTCGATGGGATTGGCGAACCACTCGTCCCAGCGTCCTTTCAACGCGTTGGCGCCGGACTCCAGCTCCGCCTGGCGCGGTTGCGCCGCCTCCACGCAGTTCAACGCCCGTTCCGCCGCCTGCGCCGTCATGGTTACGACATAGTCAAGACGGTCGCGCGCATCCGGGATCGCCTCTGCCGCCTGGGCAATCGCCTGATCGAGCCCCAGTTCGCGCATGCTGTCGCGCAGCATTCGGGTCAGTTGGCCGATGCGGGAGATGATCTCTCCCGCGGTCGCTGCATCGCTGGCAGGCATTGGAATGTCTCTCATCGCCCTCTCCTTACATGCCCAATTTTTCAAAAATCTTGTTGAGCTTTTCTTCCAGCGTCGCCGCCGTAAAAGGTTTCACTACATAACCGCTGGCGCCGGCCTGCGCCGCCGCGATGATATTTTCTTTCTTGGCTTCCGCCGTCACCATCAGTACCGGCATCGCGGCCAGCGCGCTATCGGCGCGGATGGTCTGCAACAGTTCGAGCCCGTCCATGTTCGGCATGTTCCAGTCGGACACCACGAAGTCGAAACCGCCGGCGCGCAGCTTGTTCAGCGCATCCGCGCCGTCTTCAGCTTCTTCGACGTTGTTGAAGCCCAGCTCTTTCAGCAAATTTCTGACGATGCGGCGCATGGTGGAGAAGTCGTCCACAACCAGAAATCTGAGGTTCTTGTCTGCCATTGTTACTCCTGAAATAGTTAACCGTTTAATGATGCAAAACCGCAGGCCGCCGCGCGGCGACCGTAGGTCATATCGCCGCCGGGCAAACCCTGCGGACTGAAATCAAATGCGCAATGCCTGGCCGCCGGAAATCTGCGCCAGCATGCGCTGGCTCATCCTGTCCAACTCGACCACTTCGCTGACGCCGCCGCCGGCGATCGCCTCGCGCGGCATGCCGAACACTACACAGCTCGCCTCGTTCTGCGCCAGGGTATAGGCCCCGGCGCGGTGCATCTCCAGCATCCCCGCCGCCCCGTCGTTCCCCATGCCGGTGAGGATCACCCCCACCGCATTGCGGCCGGCATATTGCGCTACCGAGCGGAACAGCACGTCGACCGACGGACGATGGCGGTTGACCGCCGGGCCGTCATGCAGCTTCACCTGATAGTTGGCGCCGCTGCGCGCCAGCTCCAGGTGGCGATCCCCCGGGGCGATGTAAGCGTGGCCCGGCAGTACGCGCTCGCCGTCCTCCGCTTCTTTCACCGTGATCTGGCACAGCTTGTTCAGCCGTTCGGCGAACGAACGGGTGAACCCCGGCGGCATGTGCTGGGTGATCAGCAGCGCCGGACTGGTAGCCGGCAGCGGCTGCAACACCTGGCGGATCGCTTCGGTGCCGCCGGTGGAAGCGCCGATGGCGATCAGTTTTTCACTGCTCAGCAGCGGCGCATGGCTGAGGATCGCCGGCGCCGGGCTGCTGGAACGCTGCGGCAGGCGCGCTCTGGCGGCGGTGCGGATCTTCTCGGCGATCAGTTCGCTGTAGGCCAACATGCCCTCGCGAATGCCGAGCTGCGGTTTGGTGACGAAATCCACCGCGCCCAGCTCCAGCGCTCGCAGCGTGATCTCCGAGCCTTTACCGGTCAGCGACGAAACCATCACTACCGGCATCGGCCGCAGGCGCATCAGCTTCTCGAGGAAATCCAGCCCGTCCATGCGTGGCATCTCGACGTCCAGCGTCAGCACCTGAGGATTAAATTTTTTGATCAGATCGCGCGCCACCAGCGGATCCGGCGCGGTCGCCACCATTTCCATGTCGGGGTGGCCGTTCACGATTTCCGTCATCAGCTGACGCATCAGTGCCGAATCGTCTACGCATAACACTCTGATTTTACTCATTACCTCTCCTTGGTCAGCCCATACACGGTCTGCCCACGCAAGTAGAAATCCCGGCTGATCTGGCTGAAGTTCTCGGAGTGGCCGGCGAACATCAGCCCCCCCGGCTTAAGCAAGGGAACGAAGCGGCGCAGGATGCGCTCCTGCGTCGCCTTATCGAAATAGATCATGACGTTGCGGCAAAAAATGGCGTCAAATTGCCCCGGCAGCGCCCATTCCGGCGCCAGCAGGTTCAACGGCTGGAAGTTCACCCGCGCCGCCAGTTCCGGCCGCACGCGCACCAGCCCCTGATGCGGCCCGGTGCCGCGCAGAAAATAGCGCTGCATTTGGGTCGGCGTCAGGGTGCGCAGATCTTCCTGGCGGTAAACGCCCGCTTCCGCTTTTTCCAACACCTGCGTGTCGATGTCGCTGGCCCAGACCTGGCAACTGCCGGCCCGCTGCCCCAGGGCATCGCTCAGCGTGATGGCGATCGAATACGGCTCTTCGCCGGTCGAGGCCGCAGTGCTCCAGACGCTGTAGCCGTTCGGCCGCGAGCGCGCATGCTCCGCCAGGATCGGGAAGTGATGCGCCTCGCGGAAAAATGCCGTCAGGTTGGTGGTCAATGCGTTGATGAACGCCTGCCACTCCGCGCTGTTCGGATCGCTTTCCAGCAGCGCCAGATAGTCGCCGAAATCGTGCAATCCCAGCAGCCGCAACCGGCGCACCAGGCGGTTGTAAACCATCTCGCGCTTATGCTCCGCCAGCACGATGCCGGCGCGTTGATAAATCAACTGGCTGATACGGCGAAAATGCACGTCCGACAGCGGCAGGCGCTGCACCATTTGCGTCAACATCGACGCAGTATCCCGGTTAGAAGTAGACGGCGCCTGTTTCATGCCGCCTCACCGGAGAAAAACGTGCTGTTTATGCGGTTTAACAATCTTGGGCTTCCTTTACCACGGGTGAAACTGCGTTGTTGCTGTTACCTGGCGCGACGACGTTATCGTCCGCCAGACGGAATACCGCGACCGCGTCGGCCAGGGTAATGGCCTGCTCTTCCAGCGCGGTGGCGGCAGAAGCGGACTCTTCCACCAGCGCGGCGTTCTGCTGGGTAACCTGGTCCATCTGGGTCACCGCCTGCGTCACCTGTTCGATGCCGCGGCTTTGTTCATCCGAAGCCGACGCGATCTCGCCCATGATGTCGGTCACGCGAGTTACCGAACGCACAATGTCCTGCATGGTGGCGCCGGAGTTTTCCACCAGCACCGAGCCGTGTTTGACGCGACTGACCGATTCGTCGATCAGCACCTTGATCTCTTTCGCCGCCTGCGCGCTGCGGCTCGCCAGGTTGCGCACTTCACCGGCGACCACGGCGAAACCCCGCCCCTGTTCGCCGGCGCGCGCCGCTTCCACCGCCGCATTGAGCGCCAGAATGTTGGTCTGGAAGGCGATGCCGTCGATCACGCTGGTGATGGCGCCGATTTTCTGCGAACTGTTGGCGATATCGTGCATGGTGGTGACCACGTCACCGGCCAGTTCGCCGCCCTTGGCTGCGGTGGCCGAGGCGTCACGCGCCAGCTGAGACGCCTGCCGCGCATTGTCGGCGTTCTGTTTCACCGTCGCGGTCAGCTGTTCCATGCTGGCGGCGGTTTCTTCCAGCGACGCGGCCTGCTGCTCGGTGCGGGAAGAGAGATCGTTGTTGCCTTCGGCGATCTCCTGCAGACCGATCAGAATCGACTCCGCCCCGTCGCGCACCGCGCCGACGGTGCCGATCAGCGACTGCTGCGTGCGTTGCAGGCTGGCGAACAGCATGCTGATTTCATTGCGGCCGTACACCTGAATCGGCGTCGCCAGATCGCCGGCGGCGATGCGTTCAAAGTGGCTGCGGATTTGGTTCAGCGGCTGTATCAGCATGGTGCGCAACCACCACATGGCGCTGCCGGTCACCACGATCAGCATCAATACCGCCCCCGCCAGCATCAGGCCCGCCAGCGTGAAGGAGAACTGATTAGCGTCTCTGGCCTCGCTGATGTCACCGTTCACCAACTGCAGGTACTGCACGAAGTCGGCCTCGAACAGGTCCTGGGTTTTCTGCGTCGGCTGATCCATAAACGCCTGCAGCTCGCCCTTTTCCAGGAAGCCGATCAGCTCGCGCAGCGCGCCGCGCAGCCGCTCGTAGCTGGCCTTGGTGGTGGCCGTCTGCTGGTTCTGCTGTTCACTGCTGCGTTCAACCGCCATAAACTGATTGAAATAGAGATCGGCCTTCTGCAGCGAACTGCGGGCGTTGCTCATCAGCTCGTTCACCTGCTCCTGCGGCAGTTTCAGCGCCGCGCGGGTGCCGGCGCGGTTCAGCGTATTGCGCGCCTGCAACAGCGACACCCAGCTCAGGCTAAGCGAATCGCGCTGCTGGCTGCCGAGGGTGATGATGTCGAGGTTGTGGTTATCGGAGCGAAACGCGGAATACGACAGGCCGCTGCTGGCCAACTGCAGAACGCAGAAGGTCATCAACAACAGGAATAAGCTGGTAGAGATACGGATTCGGTTAAACACTTGAACCTCCTTGCAGCCGGCCGGCGACCGGCCTACGTAGGGAAAAGGGCCTCTGCGAGAGAGGCCCGATACCGGTCAGAACGTTTCCCAGTTATCCTGCAGATCGCTGGCGTTCATTTTCTTATGATTGATTACCGGTGTTACCGTCGCCTTGCTGGTGACAGGCGCTTTAAATTCTTCCTGGCCTTCCTGCCTCAGACGGAATACCGCTACCGACTGGGTCAGCATGCTGGCCTGTTCTTCCAGCGCCGCCGCCGCCGAGGCGGATTCTTCCACCAACGAGGCGTTCTGCTGGGTGACGCGGTCCATTTCCGCCACCGCCTGGCCAACCTGATCGATGCCGCGGCTCTGCTCGTCCGACGCCGAGGCGATTTCGCCCATGATGTCGGTCACGCGGGTGACGGCGTTGACGATGTCGCCCATGGTTTCCCCGGCGCTCTCGACCAGCACGGAACCCATATCGACGCGGCTGACCGAATCTTCGATCAGGCCTTTGATCTCTTTCGCCGCCTGTGCGCTGCGCTGCGCCAGGTTACGCACTTCACCGGCCACCACCGCGAAGCCACGGCCCTGTTCGCCGGCGCGCGCCGCTTCCACCGCGGCGTTCAGCGCCAGGATGTTGGTCTGGAAGGCGATGCCGTCGATCACGCCGGTGATATCGGCGATCTTCTGCGAGCTGCCGGCGATGTCATGCATGGTCTGCACCACGTTAGCCACGACCTTGCCGCCTTTCTGCGCGGTTTCAGAGGCGCTCAGCGCCAGTTGCGAAGCCTGACGCGCGTTTTCGGCGTTCTGTTTCACCGTCGCGGTCAGCTGTTCCATGCTGGCGGCGGTCTCTTCCAGCGACGCGGCCTGCTGTTCGGTGCGGGAAGAGAGATCGTTGTTGCCCGCGGCGATTTCGGACGCGCCGCTGTAGATGGCGTCTGCGCCCTGGCGCACGCCGCTGACGGTTTCAATCAGTTCGCCTTGCATGTGTTTCAGGCTGGCCGCCAGCACGCCCATTTCGTTGCGGCTGTTGACGACGATCTGCTGAGTCAGGTCGCCGGCGGCGATCTGTTTGATGTGCTCGATCATGCGGTTCAGCGGGCGTACCAGGATGTGATGGATACCAGTCCAGACCAGTACGATCACCGCCAGCACCACCACCAGGATCACGATCAGCGTCCAGATGGCCGAGTTGTAGGAGCTGTTGCTGCCGTCGACCGCGATTTGGTACAGCTTGCCGTTTTGCTCCAGGTAAACGTTGTAGCTCTGCTCAAAGTTATCCTGGTAACTCTGCGTAGGTTGATCGAAGAACGCGTTGATTTTGCCTTCGCCCAGCAGTTGGATCAGTTCGGAGAGCGCGCCGTACAGCACATCGTACTGATGCTTGAGGCGTTCCGCCGCCTGAGGATCCTGACGCGGGTCCTGAGGGATTTTCTCGTACGCGGCGTAGTGTCTTTCCGCTTCGCCCAGCTCTTCCTTCGCCTTGGCCAGCAGTTCATCAATGGTGGCGCCGCTGCCGATCTTGTTGGTATCCATCATGTAGCGAATACCGGCACGGTTCAGGGAGTTGCGCGCCTGCAGCAGGTCAACGCGGCTTTCGCTCAGCTGCAGCTGCTGCTGACGAATAGTTTGCAGGACGGTAAAGTTTTCCTTATCGCTTTTCAGCGAGGAGAAAAAGAGTCCGCCCGAAATCAACTGCAAGGCGCCAAACAGCACCAACACCAGCAACAGGCTGGTGACCACCTTCATACGATTTAACATGATTTCCCTTGTTGAAGCCCGCGCAGACAGGCTCTGATGACGTTGAATGTGAGAGTTATCGGCGCAGCGCGGCAAAACTTTATGCGGGAAAGTAACTATTTTTAGTGGGGGTTCCGGGCGCGGCGGACGGCATCGCGACAGGTCAGGGAACATGAAGGTTGAAGGGGGCAGCGCCCTGCCCCCTTGAGTCTTGGATCAGACGCTTTTCGCCACGCTGTCGACCAGCGACATCTCTTCGCTGCTCAGCAGCTTTTCGATATCCACCAGGATCAACATGCGCTCGCCCAGCGAACCGAGGCCGGTGAGGTATTCGGTCGCCAGGGTCACCGCGAACTCCGGCGCAGGACGGATCTGCTCGGCGGTCAATGACAGCACGTCGGAGACGCCGTCAACCACGATGCCCACCACGCGCTGGCCAAAGTTCAACACGATCACCACGGTGTTCTCATCGTAGGAAACGCTCTGCTGGGAGAATTTCACCCGCAGATCGATGATGGGAACAATCACGCCGCGCAGGTTTGTGACGCCCTTGATGAACGCCGGGGTGTTGGCGATGCGGGTCACCTGATCGTAGCCGCGAATTTCCTGCACCTTGAGGATGTCGATGCCGTACTCCTCGTTGCCCAGGGTAAAAATCAGAAACTCTTGCCCTACCGTTTCGCCAGCCAATTTGCTGACGGCTGCCAATCCTGCCATATCATTCACCTTTTAAATCAATAAACTCATTATTATGCGGCGGCGTCCGTCAGACGCTTTTCACGGTTCAAGGTTTGCAACGCCGAGACATCGACGATCAAGGCCACGCTGCCGTCGCCCAAAATGGTCGCGGCGGAAATGCCCGGCACTTTGCGGTAGTTGCTTTCCAGATTCTTCACCACCACCTGATGCTGGCCAATCAGCTGATCCACCAGCAACGCATAGCGGCGGCCGGCGCTTTGCAGGATCACCACAATGCCCTGGGTGGCGTCGGTTTTGGCGCCTTCCACTTCGAATACCCGATACAGTTCCACCAGCGGCAGGTATTCGCCGCGCACCTGCAGCACGCGTTCGCCGCCGGCCAGCGGGTGCAAGTCTTCCGCCTGCGGCTGCAGCGATTCCATCACCGCGTTCAGCGGCAGAATAAAGACTTCGTCGTTCACTTTGACCGACATGCCGTCGAGGATCGCCAGCGTCAACGGCAGCAGAATGCGGATGGTGGTGCCTTTACCGGCCTGCGAACGGATCTCGACGTGGCCGCCCATCTCCTGAATATTTCTTTTCACCACGTCCATGCCGACGCCGCGGCCGGAAACGTCGGTCACCTGCTCGGCGGTGGAGAAGCCCGGCGCGAAGATCAGCATGCCGACCTCTTCGTCGCTCATGCTGTCGCTCACCGCCAGCCCTTGCGAAGCGGCCTTGGCGAGAATTTTTTCGCGGTTCAGACCGGCGCCGTCGTCGATGACCTCAATACAGATGTTGCCACCCTGGTGTTCGGCCGACAGCACCAGATTGCCCACCGCCGATTTACCGGCGGCGATGCGGGTGGCCGGCTCTTCGATACCGTGATCGAGGCTGTTGCGCACCAGGTGCGTCAACGGGTCGATAATCCGTTCGATCAGGCTCTTGTCCAGTTCGGTCGAGCTGCCCTGCAGCGTCAGCTCCACCTGTTTGTTCAGCTTGCCGGCCAGATCGCGCACCAGACGCGGGTAGCGGCTGAAGACGTATTCCATCGGCATCATGCGGATCGACATCACCGACTCCTGCAGATCGCGTGCGTTACGCTCCAGCTGGCTCATGCTGTTCAGCAGATCGCCGTGGTTCACCGGATCCAGCGTGCCGGAACGTTGCGCCAGCATCGACTGGGTGATCACCAGCTCGCCCACCAGGTTGATCAGCTGATCCACCTTTTCCACCGCTACGCGAATGCTGGTAGATTCGCTCGCCTTGGCGCGTGCTTTCGGCGCTTCGGCCGCTGCGGCCGCAGGTTTGGCGGCAGGCAGCGCAGCGCTGGCGACCGGCGCCGGTTCCGGCGCAGCGACCGTCTCCGGCAAGTTCGCCTCCGCGACGGCCGGCGCGCTTTGCGTCGGCGTCGAGAAGCTGATTTGTTCCGGTTCCAGCACGAAGCACAGCACGGCGCTGATGTCGTCTTCGCTGGCGGAGGTGAGCAACGTCACGTCCAGGCTGTGTTCCGTCTGATGCGGGTCTTTAACTTCGCCGAGGTTGCCCAGCTCTTCCAACATCAAGGGGATTTCACTGGCTTTCAGCCCGTTCAGGCTGATGCGCATGCCGCCTTCGATCGCCGCCGGCGCGGCCGATGGCTGAGCGACCGGCTGCTGAACGGCGGGTTGAGCCGCAGGCGCCTCCTGCTGCTGTTGCGCTTCCAACGCCAGATGACGCAGCGCCTGGCAAATGTATTCAAAGCTTTCAGCGTCAGGCTGTTGCGAGGTTTTATAGGCGTCCAGTTGCTCCTGCATAATGTCTTTGGTTTCCAGAAACAGGTTGATAATCTCGGTGCTCAGGCTCATTTCCTGGCGTCTTGCACCGTCCAGCAGGTTCTCCAGCAGATGGGTGGTTTCCTGCAGCACCGAAAAACCAAAGGTCGCCGCGCCGCCCTTGATCGAATGCGCCGCGCGGAAGATGGCGTTCAACGGCTCGATATCGGGGGCCAGCGGATCCAGCTCCAGCAGGTGTTGCTCCATGTCGGCCAGCAACTCGTCCGCCTCATCAAAGAAGGTCTGATAAAAATCGCTAATGTCCATGCTCACGGGGTCACCTCTGGCTGTGAGTCGCGGTTAGTCGGTGCGGGTGCGGCCGCCGGTGGTTCCGGCGCCTGGTCGGCCGGGGCTATCGCCGGGGACGCCTGCGGTGGAGCGTTCGGCGTTGGCGCCGCGGGTTCCGGGGCTGTCGTCGAGGATTCCGGCGTTTGGCTGGCCGGCGCGGTCGCCGACGGCGCCAGCTGCTTCAGGCTGTCCGGCTGGGCAATATCCAGCGCGTTGCTTTCGGCATTTTCGTGCTCGATGCCCTCTTGCGTTTGCTTGTTCAACACCAGTACGGTGATGCGGCGGTTAATCGCATCATCGGCGCCATGCTGTTTCAGGCTCATGGTGGCCGCCATGCCTACCACCCGCAGCACTTTGCCTTCCGCCAGGCCGCCGGCGATCAGCTCGCGACGCGACGCGTTGGCGCGATCGGCCGACAGTTCCCAGTTGCTGTAGCCGCGTTCGCCGGTGGCGTAAGGGATGTCATCGGTGTGGCCGGACAGGCTGATTTTGTTCGGCAAGTCGTTAAGGATCGGCGCTATCGCGCGCAGAATATCGCGCATGTAGCTCTCGACCTGCGCGCTGCCGGTTTTGAACATCGGCCGGTTCTGGCTATCGATAATCTGGATGCGCAGCCCTTCGTCCATCATGTTGATCAACAGATGTGGACGCAGCGCCTTCAGGCGCGGATCGGACTCAATCAACTCATCCAGCTTTTCGCGCAGCTTGTTCAGGCGCAGCTCTTCGGCGCGCGAGTCCGGCGAATCGACCTGTTTTTTCACCAGGCCATGCTGTTGCGTTGGATCGTCGCCGCCGCCAGGAATGGGGCTGCTTTCGGAACTGCTCTTGTCGCCGCTGGTCAGGGCAACCTTGAGCGGCGTGCGGAAGTATTCGGCGATTTGCGTCAGCTCCTGCGGGCTGGCGATCGCCAGCAGCCACATCACCAGGAAGAACGCCATCATCGCCGTCATAAAGTCGGCATAAGCGATCTTCCAGGAGCCGCCGTGATGGGCGGCATGATGCGACTTGCGCTTTCTGACCAAAACGACCGGATGATTCTGTTTCATGCTTCTTCTTCTTCCG
Organism: Serratia sp. CY37869; assembly: GCF_052168895.1. Taxonomy (NCBI): domain Bacteria; kingdom Pseudomonadati; phylum Pseudomonadota; class Gammaproteobacteria; order Enterobacterales; family Yersiniaceae; genus Serratia; species Serratia sp. CY37869. The sequence continues at coordinate 974,561 of NZ_JBJNLU010000001.1, read as the reverse complement.
TCGCCTGCTGCGCCGGCGCTTTCACGCGGCGCACGTGTTCTTCCAGCTCAACGAAAGAAGGACGTTCGGTGGTATACAGCGTTTTACGGCCGAACTCGACCGCGATCTGCGGCGCGTAACCGTTCAGGCTCGACAACAGCGTGACTTTGATGCACTGCATCATCTTGACGTTTTCGGCGCTCTTCTGACGCAGCAACGTCGCCAGCGGCGAGATGAAGCCGTAGGCCAGCAAAATGCCGAGGAAAGTACCGACCATGGCGTTAGCGATCAGCGCGCCCAGTTCAGCGGCCGGACGGTCAGCCGAAGCCAGGGCGTGCACCACCCCCATCACCGCCGCGACGATGCCGAACGCCGGCAAGGAGTCGCCCACCATCGCCAGACTGCCGGCGGGCACTTCGCTTTCCTGCTCGTAGGTTTCGATCTCTTCGTCCATCAGCGCTTCGATCTCGAACGCATTCATATTGCCGCTCACCATCAGCCGTAAATAGTCGGTAATGAACTCCACCAGGGTGTTATCGGCAAGGATGCGCGGATAATTAGAGAAAATTTCACTTTCTTGCGGATTATCGATATCGAACTCGAGCGACAGCATGCCCTGCTGACGCGATTTGGCCAGCAGACGGAACAGCAACGCCATCAGATCCATATACAGATCTTTGTTGTATTTGGAACGGCGCATCAGGCGCGGCAGGGCGCGCAGCGTCGCTTTGATCGCCTTGCCGTTGTTGCCGACGATGAAAGCGCCGACCCCCGCCCCGCCGATAATCAGAAACTCCGCCGGCTGATATAACGCACCGAGATGACCGCCCACGATCAGGTAGCCGCCAAACACCGCACCCAATACCACGAGATAACCCAAAATAACTAGCACACGCATTCCTTAAATTAACAATGTGGATGGAAGGTGGGGCAAACGCGCCCTAGCGCGACAGACCAGGCTGCATGTCTGGGGGCGGCATGCCGCCCCTGCGTATCACACGTCGGTATTCATTGCCGAGAGCCGGCAACGTGGCGGCTCAAATGGCGCGTTTGACCTGCTCGTCCAGCAGTTGAGGAATAATATCGGCCAGTTGCGGCGAAAGTTTACGTCTTTTTACGGCGCGGGATGGGGGTTGGCATAAACTGCAGATGAAACCGTTCAGCGGCTGGTGCGCGTGGGTGATAAATGCGCCGCCGCAGCAGCTGCAAGCGGAGAGCTGCAACATGCCGCTGTCGACGAAGCGCACCAGCGTCCAGGCGCGGGTCAACGCCAGCAACGGCGCCTCGCCGGCCTGCTGCGGGCACTGCTCCAGGTAGAGGCGATAGGCTTTGATCACCGCTTCCACCCCGCTGCACTGTCCGCTTTTCATCAGAAACAGGTAGGCGTTATAAAACATCGAGGAATGAATATTCTGTTCCCAAGTCATAAACCAGTCGGTTGAGAACGGCAACATTCCTTTTGGCGGCGGGCTGCCGCGCAACTCCTTGTAAAGTTTAATCAAGCGCCCGCGGCTGAGCTGGGTTTCACTCTCCAGCATCTGCAAACGGGCCCCCAGCGAAATCAGCTCCATGGCGAGCTGAATGTCCTTGGCTTCTTGAACAATGCTTTTCTCAACCATCATCAGGCTCTTTTCTTCGTCGGGCTAGCGTCTTTACTCGATAGCTCTTGCAGTAAATGGCTTGATAGCAAAATGCCGGTATGGATTTGTTGCAGATCGTCGACGCGCGACTCTTTGGTCAGGCGTTCGATGGTCTGGTGATCGTTAAAGCGGAAGTGGCAAACCAGCTGGTTGGTCTCGGCCAGTTTGACCATTTGCGGCAAAGTCAGCTGCGCCAACGCATCGGCCATGGTCTCATCAATACCAAGGCGGAACATCGCGGACGCTTTTTCATCGTTGATCAAACGCTGTGCTAAAAGTAAATATGACAAATTGATGTCATAAATATGCTTAAGTAATTCAGACGTACCCATATTCCCCATCCCGACAGACTATGTTTAAAAACATACGCTGGGTGATAAATTTTATCGCCCGTGACCTGGGTTGTTTCCCAAAGTTGGCAAATTAATCTCTCAAAAACGACTGCTATAATTTTCGCCAATCGCTAAATTCGACCACTGTTCAGTATTTGCTACGAGCGTAAACCAACGTGTATGGATGTACAGCATTCTGCTTCGATAGTGTTTAGTCACCATGAAACTATTTTTACAAATTTAATAAGATTATTCCTAAAGCAGCGCAACTCTACCCCCGAACCATTAGCACACACAATGTAAGTGAGAGGCAATTTTAAATACAATGTGACATAGATCACAAAAATAAAAAATAATTAAGCCAAATACCCCTAAATTCGCACATTTTATGACCCGCATTTTGCTCATAAAATCGCCTTAGGTAAAAAAACGTCTTAAAAACAATGTTTATCAGCCAAAAAATTATCTTTTTTAGATCAATTCGAACAAAACCATCACCAAACCAAAATAACAGAACAAAAATCTGCATATAGGCAACAATCTTAGTATAAATAACCATTTGAGCCGCTAAAAAATATCCCAGGTGAAAAATAACCAATGTAAACTATAAGGTTATTAGCTATCGGATTTGACTTAAACCCTCCGCAGAGGGTTGTTCTAATTTTCAACATCAGGTGATTATGGCTTATCAATGATTCGCTGGCGTAGTGAACAAGCCAATAGACGTAACGATATGTTTCCGTATTAGCGCGGCGCAAGAATGGTTTTTTAACGTTAAATTATCCCAAAACGACATATCGGCAGCACATCCTAAAGCTTTAGCGTTTTTTTATTTCTTTTTTGCCGGCGCATTAATTACCACGCCGTTCCAGACGTTATTAAAATTCCCGCGCCCCATCGGTTCATTGCAATAAAATAAAACGCAGTTTTGTTTTACTTGCCATAATCGCGCAGGCCAAACAGGCGTAGTTTCAATGCCGACAGCGGCAACATACATCGCCTCGTGCTGCGACCGCCCTGCGGACAGGTGAAAAAAACGCCGCCAAAGGAGAGCGAGCGCGGCTTCGCGCGCTTGCATGCAGCGAAACGTCGACGCTTAAGCTTCTCGTTCGTGACGCATCGCCCTGAGACTTTCCCTATTTCTTCATTTATCAGCAGGATGAGATTGCTGATGGCGCACTTGCATATTATGATTTATCCCAGCGCCGCCACGGGCGGCGTCACATTATTACCCAGTGCAATTTATTCACTTGAAATGATTTTTGTCAGGTCGTACATCGCTGCCTCGACGGCGTCGCCGTGAGCCGCTATGTGTTATTCACCCGGCTTTAACTATTAACAGGCTATATTTTAATCATGACCGATACGCTCGAATATCTGCTGACATTCCGTAAATGCTCCTCTTTGGACAGCCTGGAGAAGGTGTACGACAAACTGAACTATTCCATTGAAAACGATACAGAAATGAGCAATATGTACCGTGCTGCCGACCACCGTCGCGCCGAGCTGGTTGCCGGTAAATTGTTCGATCTGGGCAAGGTGCCGAAAACGCTGTGGGCGCAGGTGCTTTAATTCAGTGAAATTACGTGCGGCAACGGTTTTATCTTTTATTGCTATATAACCGGAGCAAACTCAGCTTTTATTGCCGCGCGTGATGCGAAACACATTTATTCCCCCCGCCAGGTTCTACCCTTTATCCGAGCGCAGCATTTCATCCAAGGCCCCGACGCGGCAGCCTGAAACACGACGGATGCAACAAGGAGTGGAATATGGGGTATCAAAACGTTCTGGTTACCGTCGCCGTCGCGCCTGACAGCCATCGCCTGGTGGAAAAGGCCGTCTCTATCGTCCGCCCCTACGGCGGCAACATCACCCTGTTAAGCACCCTCGCCAATCCGGAAATGTACAATAATTTCGCCGGGCCGATGCTGGCCGATTTGCGCACGCTGATGGAAGAGGAAACCCGGCTGTTTATGGAGGAACTGCGCCAACGCGCCGGCTACCCGATCGCCGATACCCTTATCGTGCATGGCGAGCTTGGCGACAGCCTGGAATACGCCAGCCGGCATCAGCCGTTCGACCTGCTGCTCTGCGGCAATCATCGCGACGGCATGATGAATAAGGTCTCCTGTTCCGCCGCCCGCTTTATCAATATCAGCCATATCGACGTGCTGATCGTTCCGCTCTAAGGCTAAGCACATTCGGTAACGTTGCCTTGCCGCCCCTGGACTAGGCTTAACGAATCTTGTTTGTCGCAACGCAAAGGAGCTTTCGATGTCCCCTTCTCAACAGAACCGCCGCTTCCTGCTGGCTTCGCGTCCGCACGGCGAACCGACGGCGGCGAACTTCCGTCTCGACACGGTCGCCGTGCCACAACCCGAGGCCGGCCAGCTGCTGCTGCGCACCGTATATCTGTCGCTGGATCCTTATATGCGCGGGCGCATGAGCGATGCCCCCTCCTACGCGCCGCCGGTGGAGATCGGTCAGGTCATGGTGGGCGGCACGGTATCGCGCGTGGCGGCTTCACAGCATCCCGATTTCAACGTCGGCGATTGGGTGTTGGGTTATGACGGCTGGCAGGATTACGCCCTGTCTGACGGCAGCGGCCTGCGCAACCTCGGCCCGCACCTGCCGCACCCTTCCCGCCTGCTCGGCGTGCTGGGTATGCCGGGATTTACCGCTTACATGGGGCTGCTCGACATCGGCCAACCGCAGGCGGGTGAAACGCTGGTGGTGGCCGCCGCCAGTGGTGCGGTCGGTTCGGTGGTCGGCCAAATCGGGAAGCTAAAAGGCTGCCGCGTCGTCGGCATCGCCGGCGGTGCGGACAAATGCCGCTATGTGGTGGAAGAGTTGGGTTTCGACGCCTGTATCGATCACCGTGCCCCCGACTTTGCCGAACAGCTGGCCGCCGCCTGTCCGCAGGGCATCGACATCTATTATGAGAACGTCGGCGGCGCCGTATTCGACGCCGTGTTGCCGCTGTTGAACGCCAAAGCGCGCATTCCGGTCTGCGGCATCATCGCCCATTACAATGCCACCGAGTTACCCGCCGGGCCGGACCGCTTACCGTTGCTGGAAGGGCTGATCTTACGTAAACGTATCCGCATGCAGGGCTTTATCATCTTCGACGATTACGGTTCACGCTTTGATGAATTCCTGCAACAGATGAGCAGTTGGGTCGAGCAAGGAAAGATCAAGTTCCGCGAGGACATCGTCGATGGACTGGAGCAGGCGCCGCAGGCCTTTATCGGCCTGCTGCAGGGCAAAAACTTCGGCAAATTGGTGATCCGCGTCGCTGACGAATAACGCGCATCAGGGCGTGGCGCGCCACGCCCTGCTTGTCAATGCACGGCACCGTCGCCGAATTGCACATCCTCCTCTACCGTGAGCGTCACCTGCACGAGAGTGCGCACCGCTTCCACCATCGTCGCCAGCGCCATACTCGGCTTGCCCGGATGCGCCGCCGCCAGTTCATGGCTGTACGGAATGTGCACGAATCCGCCCCTGGCCCGCGAATGCCGCGTCTCCAGATAGTGACGCAGACCATAAAAAATATGGTTGCAGTTATAGGTGCCCGCCGTGTAAGAAACGCCCGCCGGGATCCCCTGCCGGCGCAGTTGCTGCACCGCGGCCTTGACGGGCAGCGTACTGAAATAGCCCACCGGCCCGCCGGCAACCACCGGCACGTCAATCGGCTGTTTACCGGCATTGTCGGGAATGCGGGCATCGATCAAATTGATGGCTACCCGTTCCAGGGATATTTCGGCTCGGCCGCCGGCCAGCCCCAGACAGATCACCGCCAGCGGCTGCAATGCCTCAATCGCCGCGATCAGCTGCTGGTTGGCCACGCCCAATACGCACGGCAACTCGAGCACCGCGATCTCCGCGCCGGCGATACGCTCTCCGGCCAATGCCTGCGCGACCTGCCAGGAAGGGTTCACCGCGTCACCCTCGAACGGCTCAATGCCGGTGATTAACACTTTGTTCATCATTTCCCCTGATTGAAGGCTAAATTCGTGTGCTACCAGCCTAGGGAACGCTGTAAGATTCTGGAAATGGATTATCTGTATATAGAGTATTCATAAAATGAATTTAGCCAACGTCGATCTCAATTTACTGGTGGTGTTTGAAGCGCTGTATCAGACTCGTAACGTCACCGCCGCGGGCCGGCGTCTTAACCGCGCGCAACCTTCCGTCAGCAATGCATTGGCGCGACTGCGCATTCTGCTCAACGATCCGCTGTTTGTCCGCAGCGGCGGCGGCATGGCGCCCACGCCGCGCGCCCACCAGCTTATGCCGCAGATACAGCGGGTGCTTGAGCAAATCCATCTGGCGTTGGCGCCCCCTGCCCGTTTCGATCCGGCCACCGCCGGGCAGCGGCGTTTTACGCTGGCCGCCGGCGACTATGCGGATATCTTGCTGCTGCCCGCCATCATCAGCCGTTTGCGTCAGGCGGCACCCGGCATCGATATTCGCGTTTCGCGTCTGGATCGCCGCAATATTTACCGTCAGTTGGATAGCGGGGAGGTGGATGTCGCGCTGGGAGGGCATCTTTCCGGGGCGGAAAGTCACTATGTGCGCACGTTGTTTGAAGAGCATCTGGTCTGTATCGCCAGCCGTTCACACCCGCAATTGGCGGATGGCCGCTGGGATCTGGCCCGCTACCTCAGCCTGCCGCACGGGCTGTACGCGCCGGCTGACGACGGCTCCGCCAGAGGCTTGGTCGACCGCCGCCTGGCGGAAATCGGCGGCCAGCGGCGCGTCGCCGTGACCTTTTCACACATTGTCGCCCTGCCGGCGGTGGTCGCCGACAGCGATCTGATCGCCACCCTGGCCGCCAGCGTGGCCCGGCGTTTTTCCGATCCGCAACGCGTACGCATTCTCCCGCTGCCTGAGGAGTTGGCCATCGCGCCTTTCCCCATTGAGCTGATCGCCGGCCGACAGGCGCAACGCGACCCGGCCTTAATCTGGCTCTGTGACCTGATAAGCCGACTTTCCCTCGATCCCCTTCCGCGCTAACCGCATCAATTGCTGCTTTATCAACCATTCAGACTCACCGTCGGAGGCCCGCACCGCGGGCTTTTCACGCAGGCCAAATAGGAATCATCCGAATTAACATTCGGTAAATTTATATATTTGATCATCTTTAACTAACGAATGGTAAGGATAAAAAATACTCAGTGACTTTTTTCACGGAAAAAAAGAGTTGTTTTATAAACACGTTGACTTAAGTGTTACAGATTTATTATTTGGTATTACCATTTTCCCAATAATTTTGGATAAAAAAAGATCTGCTCGTATCCATATGTTTTAGATAATAAAAAACTATATCGTGAGCGAGTTAACGAATTGAGCATTGATCCACAAGGCTATTTTGCAAATGCAGAGCTCTATTGTAGACTGCACAAATCGTGCCTTTGTGTAAACTTTGTTAAATCTTTCGTCAGCCCCTGTCTCAATTCGTGACAGATACGCCATCGGGATCGCGCGTCAAATCTCGTGCGGTAGCTATGCCTAAACCGGGGATATAGTATGGATCGCCTTATCATTGCGCACACACCTTTGCCCGCCTATCAGCTGTTGTTCAGAAGCCTTTCCGGTGAGGAAAGACTGGCCGGGCTGTTCGAGTTCGACGTCGAGCTGCTCAGCCCTGACAATCGCCTCGATCTGAAATCGCTGCTGGGACAAAAAATCACGCTGGAGCTGCGGGGCAACCCGATGGCCCCGCGTTATCTCAACGGCAATATCACGCGTATGACCCTCTCCGGACGAGAAGCCGGCGGCAACCGCTACTATATCTACCGCGCCGTGCTGCGCCCCACGCTGTGGTACCTGACGCAAAACCGCGATTTTCGCATCTATCAGGAAAAGACCGTTCCCGACATCCTGACCCAGGTGCTGGGACAGTATCAGGTGAAGATCGATAACCGTCTGAGTTACGACTACCGCATCTGGGGGTACTGCGTGCAGTACCAGGAGAGCGATTTCGATTTCATCAGTCGTCTGATGGAACATGAAGGCATCTATTACTATTTCACGCACCAGCAGGACGGCCATACGCTGGTGTTGGCCGACGCGCCGGCGGCGCATCAGGAACTCGCCGGCTATGCCAGCATCCCCTATCAGCTCGCGGAAGGCGGTCTGGTGGAAAACAAGGACAGCATCAACAGCTGGAGCGTGTCGGACGCCATCACGCCCAGCCTGTATAGCCTGGATGACTACGATTTTCGTAAACCGCGCGCACGGTTGCTGGAGGCCCGGCAGAATCCCGCCTCGTTCGCACAGGACAAAGCCGAGGTGTTCGACTGGCCCGGGCGTTATACCGATCACGCCCACGGCCAGTTTTACGTCAAGGTGCGCCAACAGGAGTTCGAAGCGCAGCATGAGCAGATGAGCGGCGAAGGCAGTTCGCAGGGCATTGCGCCCGGCTACCGTTTTCAGCTGATCCAGGCGCCGCGTATGGAAGACAACCGCGCCTATCTGGTGGTCAGCGCGCGTTACTTCATGCAGGAAAACAGCTACGCCAGCAACGATAACGACGTTGGTGAACAACATACCGAATTTCAGGTGGTGCCGGCGGACATCAACTGGCGCCCGGCGCGCACCACACCCTGGCCGAAAACCCATGGCCCGCAAACCGCCGAAGTGGTTGGCCCGGAAGGCGAAAGCATCTGGACCGATAAATATGGCCGGGTGAAACTCAAGTTCCGTTGGGATCGCCACGGCAGCGGCAATGAAACCAGCTCCTGCTGGGTGCGCGTCTCCAGCGCCTGGGCCGGCTGGAAATACGGCGGGATCCAAATCCCGCGCGTGGGTGAGGAAGTGGTGGTCGACTTTATCAACGGCGATCCGGATCGCCCCATCATCACCGGCCGCGTTTACAACGAAGACAGCATGCCGCCGTGGGATCTGCCCGGCGACGCCACCAAAATGGGCTTTATGAGCCGCAGCAAAGGCGGCGGCGTCGACAACGCCAGCTTCCTGTTCCTGGAAGACTCGCCCGGCAACGAATCTTTCGACATGCACGCCGAACGCAACATGAACATGACGGTGGAAAACGACAAGAACGTCAATATTGACGGCAGTCGCACCACCACCATCGGTCGCCAGCAGAACGATACCGTCATCGGCGACGCCACGTTCCTGTACAAAGCGAAACGCACCACCACCGTCGATGGGCTGGAAACCGCCAACCTGAACGCTCACCAGACGGTGAACATCAAAGGCGGCCGCGCCCTGACGATTATCGACGGCGGCGATAAGATCGACATCACCGGCAATCAGTCCTTCAAGCTTGACGGCGCGCAGACGCAAAACATTACGCAAACCCAGCATGTCACGGTGAAAGGCGACCAGACCCTCGACATTACCGAGGGGCAACAGACCAACACCATCAACAAGGGGCAGACGGTCAACATCACCTCCGGCGGGCAGCACACCACCATCACCGCCGGCGGGCAAACCACTACCGTCACCGCAGGCGGTCAGACGCTGACGGTGGAGGCCGGCGGCCAGACCACCGACATCACGGGGAATGTCAAAGAAACCTACAAAAACGATCAGCAAACGACCATTAGCGGTTCGCTGACCATCACGGCAAAAACCATCAGCATTACCAGCGAGGACGGCGTGTCTATTTCGGCGCCCACCTGGAAAGATAACTGCCACGGCTATAAGTGGACCGCGATAGGCGCCAACCTTGCCTTAACGGGGCTGAGCGTCAAGCACACGATGTTCGATGTTTCCCATAACCCGCTTTCGATCAGCAAAACCAATTTCAAGCTAAGCAACGATCCCATGACGTTCACGCAGCTTGGGGCCTTAATAACCAACGGTTCTTTGCGATTGAGCAGCAAGGCGCTGGCGATCTTTTTATAAGTAGGGATGCCCATGTCCAAAGCCAAAAATATCTTCACCGTAATCGGTTTGATTTTATTGGCCCCTATTCTCAGCCTGGTGGGTTTTTTCAAATTCATCACGGTCGATATCTGGGGCTATTTCAAACACATCGGTTCCTCTCTCAGCGTGATGGAGAACGGAGTTTCCGCCTCCGGGCAAATCGTCAGCATTCGCCAGACCAACCTGTGGGACGGGAATCGGCCGGTCTGCGAAGTGGAAGTCAAATACATCGCCCAAGACGGAAAAAACCATACGGCCGTCGCGAAAGGCCCGATCAGCGTCGTTGATCTGCCGCGTTATCAGCCGGGTCATTTCACCGCGATAAAGTACGATCCCAAGAACCCCAAAAAAGCGGTGATCGAAGAGTTATCCCGACTTTGAGCGAAAAGAACCTTTTCAATCAACGCGATCCGATTTCAACGTTGTGAAAACGATTTGTCGTCCATCAGCTCGCTAAATCACCTTGCATAAGGAAGTGTCACGATGGGCGCGTTTATTGCCTTTTCGACGCAGGACAGCCTCTGGGGACAAATCCTGTTTACCTTCTTAGGCATCCTGGTTGGCGGCGTATTGATCGCCGCCATTTGCAAGACCGTCTTACCCGCGGGCAGAACGGCGGCATTGTCCGTCCGGTTGCTGATCTTTGTCGCACTGATGCTGGCGATACTGAAGTACAACCAGCAGGTGATGTCTGCGGTGAACGCGCCCGCGGAGCTGATCGGGTTCCTGATTTTGCCCGGTTTTTTGATGGGTTACCTGGGTGCGGCGGCCCCCGGCAGACTGGCGCTGGCGATAGAACTGTGCTGTTTTGCCCCGCTCGCCGCGCTGCTGATTCTGGGTACCCCCGGCGTCGGCTTTTTTGCCCCCTATCATCTGGAGAGCGCAGGCCAATTTACCGCCAAGGCGATCGCCGCGGCATTGTCCGTCTCCGTCGTACTGCTGGCTCGTAAAATAAGCGGGAAGGACAACGCACCGTCCTCTTGATAATCCCTTTGACGCGAGGAAATGCTCCCCGCATTCGCGATCGGCTCTGGACGCTGCATCGTTTTCTTCATCTGTTGTGACATAGCCTGATATCTATTAAACCGAAAAACGGATTGTTTTTGAGCAAGCAGCCTGGCTGCCGGCTGATATCCACAGGAAGCTTTACACACACAATGAAAGTCGTAAAACCTCTGCGCCTCAGCGCGCTTCATCGCCCCTTCTCTTGGCAAGGGCAAAATCATCTGGGCGTTTCCATTTTGGCCTTGGCCGACATGGGGGCTTCCCCGCGCCTGCGCCCCGAACCGGAGCTGTGGCAGTTGGCCGCCGACGAACTTACGCTGAGCGGCGGCGTGCTCGATTTGGCTATTCCGAAAGCCTGTGCGGAGTTTCTCGCCACCGGCAACGCCTACACCCACCATCAACAAGACAAAACCGCCTGCGCCGTGAAGATCCAGCTTGATTCGCTGGAGAAAACGCTGGTGGTTTTCGGCGATCGTCATTGGATCAACGATCGCCCCTCCTCTCCTCTCCCTTTTGCAGAAATGCGTCTGGACTGGCGCCGGGCTTACGGCGGGGCTCAGTTCGCCGATAATCCGCACGGCATCGGCGCCACTCCAGAAACATTTCCGCAGGGCCGCATTCATCGCCTACCCAATGTTGAACCGCTGCAGGAGCGCCTCGCGTCTCCTCGGCAAAGCGCGCAGCCGGCAAGCTTTGACGCGTTGGAGATCACCTGGCCGCGCCGCTTCTCACGCATCGGTAAAAACTACGACGCCGACTGGTTGAAACACGGTTTTCCCGGCTTCGCCAACGATATCGACTGGCGCCTGTTCAACATGGCGGAAAGCGATCAGCAGTTTCCCCAACGCGACAGCTTGCCGCTTCAGGCTGCCTACCGGATATGGAACATGCACCCTTCAGAGCCGGTTCAGCAAGGCCGTTTGCCGCCGTGGCGCGCACGCTGCTTCATTAACCGGCTGCGCGGCGGCGAAGCGCATTTCGGGGAAGTCGCGATGCGCCACACCACCGTGTGGTTCTTTCCCCATCGCGAACAAATGCTGTTGATCTACCAGGGCAGCCTTCCCATCAATGAAGACGATGCCGCAGACGTCATGCAGCTCATGCCGGCGCTGGAAATTGAGGGTAAAAGCCGCACCGTCGCGCATTATCGGCAGGTGCTCGATCGGCGGCTTGATAAAGAGCATGGCGCTCTGCACGCTTTTCGTGAAAAAGATTTGCTGCCGGAGTGCTGTATTGGCCCCTGGCTCGATACGGAAACGCCGACGCAGCAAAGCCCGATGGTGGAAAACATCGCCGCCTACGAGCATCACCAACGCGAACAACACCGCCAACGTCTGCAGCGCGAAGGCCGAGACATCGACGACATGTTTGCCGCACCGCCAGCTGAACCGATGCCCGCTTTGGATCAGCTGGCCGAGTTTGTCGAGGGCATGGAACAGCGCGCTGAAGCGCATTACCGTGAAATCCGCGATGACGCGCAGGCAAACGGCATTGATATTGACGGCCCTGGCCCCGCCGACCTTTCCGGCGCGGAAAGCTACCAACAGCAGCGCGACCAGCTGTTTCAACAGGCGCGTCAACGCCCCGACGCGTTTAGCGACAAGCAGTTGGGGGAAAGCGAGCGCGCGCTGCACCAAATGTATTTAATGTCGGCACAGGCGCAAAGCCCGGCGCTGCGTTTAAGCGGCGATCTGGCGCAGATCATTCGCCAACGCGTCACCGCGGCCATGCAGCGCGATAAAGATCTCAGCGGCCTGGACCTCACCGGCGCCGATCTGTCCGGCATGGACCTCAGCCATGCCACCTTGCGCGGCACGTTGCTGGAAAACGCCAATCTGCGCCAAGCCCGGTTGGTGGGCTGTGACCTTCGCGAGGCAATGCTGGCACGCGCCGATCTCTGCGGTGCCGTCTTGCAGCAGGCGGATCTGAGCCACGCCTCTTTGGCCCTGGCGAAATGCGAAGCGACGGATTTCGGCGGCGCGCAGCTGCATGAAACCAACATTCAACAAACGTTGTTTCAACGCTGCGACTTCACGATGGCGTCCTTACGCGATTTGCTGGGGTACGAAACCTTGCTCGGACAGTGTGATTTCAGCCGCGCCACGTTGGCCAACATTACGCTGATGGAGCTGCAGCTGGAGCAACTGACATTCAGTCACGCCCGGCTCGACAAAGTCAGCTTCATCAAATGCCGGCTGCTGGCGGTGAAATTCGAGCAGGCACGGCTGGAAAGCTGCGCCTGGGTTGATACCGAAACGCAAAACCTCAGCTTCCGCGCCGCGCGCCTGACGGCCTGCGCCTTTGCGGCAAAGACGCTGTTGCCCCAGGCGGATTTCAGCGACGCGACGCTGAACCAGTGCAACTTGCGTCAGATGCCGTTGCAGCGGGCAAGTTTCAGCCGCGCGCGCCTCAACAATTGCGATCTGTCGGAAACGCGGCTGAACGAGGCCGACTTCAATCAGGCCAACGGCAGCGGCAGCCTGTTCATTCGCAGCGATCTGACGCGCGCCAACCTGCGCGACGCCAACTTTATTGCGGCGATCCTGCAAAAGTGCGTGCTGTCAGGCGCCGACCTGCAGGGCGCCAATCTGTTCCGGGCCGATTTGTCGCAGTCGAAAGTGGACAAGGCGACCCGGCTCGACGATGCCTATACCGCCAGAGTGAAAACATTGCCTCGCCACAACGGGAAAGAAGTATGACCTCAACGCCAGAGCAGATACGCCAGCGTGTGAAACGCGGCGAACCGATTTCCGGTGAGGATTTGCACGGCCTGTCATTCGCGGGTATGGATTTGGCCGGCGCAATGTTCAACGCTCTGAACCTGAACGGCGTGGACTTCTCCGATTGCGATCTGCGCGACAGCGTATTCAGCGATTGCCGGCTCGAGCACGCTCTGTTTACTCGGGCGAACCTCAAGCAAACGGCCTTCAATCAGTGCGCCATGTCCGCCAGCCGCTTCAGTGAGAGTCATATCGAGCTGACGATGTTCAACGAATGCCGGCTTGAACAGGGTGATTTCAGCCGTCTGCCGCTCACCCAAAGCCACTGGATGTCATGCCAATTGGCCGGCGCGAACTTTTCCGCCACTCAGCACGATCGCACCACGTTTTACGAAAGCCCGCTCGACGGCGCCACGTTGGAGCATGCCCGACTTTCGCTTGTCACGTTTTTTCGCTTAACCCTCTGTAACACAGAATTTGCAGGGGCAGATTTCGACCGCGTCACGTTTTTCGAATGCGACCACCGGGGCAAAAGTTACGCCGGGCAGCGCCTGATCGCCTGCCAGTTTACCGATAACCAATTGGACGACGTCGACTTCAGCCAGGCGACGCTGCGCCAAAGCAACTTCAAGGGCGCTTCGCTGCGGCGCGCCAACCTGACGGGCGTGCAGGCGCAGCAGTCGCTGTGGCTGGAGGCCAACCTGACTCAGGCGCAGTGCCGCAGCGGGCAGTTCGATCAGGCGATTTTCAGCGAAGCGACGCTGGACGCCGCCAACTTCAACCAGGCGCGTCTGTATCAGGGCGTGTTCCAGCACAGCCGCGCGGCGCGCTGTGATTTCAGCGACAGCGACCTGACCTACGCCGATTTTTGTTATGCCGACATCGGCGCCGCCGATTTCCGGCGTGCGCGCTTCATGCGCACCCGCATGCACCGCGCCCACCAGCAGCAAACGCGCTGGGGCGACCGCAGCGGCATTCTCGAGCGCGACGAAGAGCTGTACGCCGCCGAAATCTGGAGCGCACAGCGCCAGAGCCGCATTTGAACGTATTGACCACTTCACGAGGGGATCACCATGAGCGTTGTCAACACTACTCGCGCCGTCAACATCGCGCCGCCCCAACAGGCCGCCGGCCAGGTCGTCAACCTGTTGCCGGACGGCAGCCTGGTGGTGGAATGTGAAGGCCGCGGCTGGCATTGCCGCCGTGCGGCCAGCTGCCTGCTGACGCCGGCCCTCGGCGATAGCGTGCTGGTCGCCGGTTGCGGCCACCAGCTGTGGGCGATCGCCGTCCTCGAGCGCGCGGAACCGCAAAACGCGGCGCGGCTGAGCGTCGAAGGCGATCTGCACATTGAAACGCTGCACGGCTCGCTGTCGCTGCACGGCGCGCAGGCGCTGAACCTGAGCGGCGACGCCATGACCCTGCAAGCGAACAGCGGCGACTGCCACGTCGACAAGATGAAATACAGCGGCGAAGAGCTCTCGGCTTTCGTCAGCATCAGCCGCCTGGTCGGCAAACGCTGCGAGTCACTGTGGCATTCGGTCAGCCAGATCAGCCACTCGCTGTTTCGCAAAGTGCGCCAGACCGAGCACGTGCGCGTCGGGCAGCTGGATTATCAGGCGGAAGATTACGCCCGCATTCATGCTCGCAACACGCTGATTACCTCGAAAGACATCACCAAGCTCGATTCGGAACAGATCCACGTCGGATAACCTTGCGGAGACCTTTTATGTTTGCCAACAGCCAAATGATCGGCGTGGACCTGGCGTTTCCCGACGTCTGTCTGACGCCAAGCCCGGCGCCGGTGCCCATTCCCTACCCGGATATCGCCCTGGCGCCGACCGCCATCCCGAACGCGTTCAACATTCTGTTCGTCGGCACCCCGGCGCACAACATGGCGACGGTGACGCCCCTGACCAACGGCGACAACCCCGGCGTGGCCACCGGCGTCGCTTCCGGCACGGTGATGGGGCCGTCCCGCCACCTGACCGGCGCTTTTACCGTGCTGCTCAAAGGCACCCCGGCCACCCGGCTGACCAGCCTCAGCCTGCAGAATTCCACCAACGCGCTCGGCATGCGCATCGTGCCGAGCCAATTAAAAGTGTTGCTGCTTGCGCCCTGATGACGGCGCCTTATTACACAGCCATTCAATCAAGAAAAAGAGGACATTGTGAAAACACGGATTACCCTGACGCTGTTGACCGCCCTGACGCTTGCCGGTTGCTCCACCCCACCGCCACCGCCGCCGGCGCTCAATAACGACGCCATCGTCAGCAGTGAAGTCAACGGCGTCACGTTAAAGCACCGCGCCGCGGTGAGCGCGCCGAAACAGTTCAAACCGATCGGTGAGGAGTACCGCAGCCTGTACGCCGCCAGCATCATGAGCAGCCCGAATTATACCGGCACCGCCGTCGGCAGCCTGGACAACGCCGCCGCGTTCTACGCGCTGGGCGAAGTGGAAAACAACTGGCTGGCGATCTCCGCCATCCGCGGCGGCGATCTGGTGGGGTATATCCAGGCCAACGCCGGCGTGCCGGAAGCGCGCTACAAAGCGACGCTGCGCAAAGATCTGCCGCGCCGCGCGCGCGCCGCCAAGCAGGACTGCGTTAAAGTCGGCGGCGACAGCAAGGCGTGCAAAAACGCCGGCTCAGCCACCTGGATCCTCCAGTAGTCAGCACGCCTGCGGGCGACGAGATTCCCATGACGACGACCCCTATCGCTTCCCGCTGGTGCGGGATGCTGTTTCTGCTGCTGGGCGCGCTGGCGCTCGGCGGCTGCATGTCTTCCGCGAAAAGCGTGCCGGCGCGTTACAGCCTGGTCTTCGACGCTGACCGCCAGGTCAACGCCGCCGCCGGCGCGCAACCGGCGCCGATCAAAATTCGCGTGCTGCTGCTGCGCTCGGATGCGGAATTCATGGAAGCCGACTTTTTCAGTCTGCAAAACGACGCCAAAAGCGTGCTCGGCAACAGCCTGCTGGACAGCGATCAGTTCTTCCTGACGCCGGGCCAGACCGGCAAAAAGCTCGGTGGGCAAAGCACATTGGACGCACGTTACATCGGCGTGATCGCCGAATATCAAAATCTGGACGGCAAGACCTGGCGCATTTCACTGCCGCTGCCGGAACCCACCGAAACCAATTTCTACAAGGTATGGCAATTCTCGCCGGATGAGCTGGAAGCGCATATCGTCGCGGGCGTGAGTGGCCTGCGCCCCGTAAAAAAGGTCGACTGACCTACCGCTGCGCTGAAGCGAAGTAACTATAGGTGTGATGATGAAAGATGCTCATAAGGTTGTCTGGACTGAGGGGATGTTTTTGCGCCCTCACCATTTCCAGCAGGCGGAAAACTATCTCGAAGGCTATATGCGCAACTGGGGCCAGGCCCACAGCGGCTGTTTCTGGGGATTTCTCACCCTGGATCTGGACCAAACGCTGCTGCGCCAGGGCAAGATTGCGCTCAACGCCGCCAGCGGCATCATGCCCGACGGCACGCCGTTTCGCTTCTCCGGCGCCCAGCAGGCGCCCGCGCCGCTGGCCATCGCCGACAACAAGACCGGTGAAAACGTGGTGCTGGCTCTGCCGACCTATCGCGCGGGGCGTGAAGACGTGATCTTTCAGGAAAGCCCGGAAGCGCTGGCGCGCTATCTGGCTTACGAGACCGAAGTCGACGATCTCAACGCCGTCTCGGTGGGCAGCGCGGCCTTGCAATTCGGTCGCCTGCGCCTGCGGCTGATGCTGGAGAGCGAGCTGAACGCCGAATGGACGGCGCTCGGCGTCACCCGCGTGCTGGAAAAGCGCGGCGACAACAGCCTGCGTCTCGATACGGCGCAAATCCCGCCGATGCTGAACTGTCAGGGAAACCCGGTACTGAAGACCTTCATCAACGATCTGCAGGGGCTGCTGCAACAGCGCAGCCAGCAGATGAGTCAACGCCTGCTGCAACCGGGCCGCGGCGGCAGTTCCGAAATGGTCGATTTCATGCTGCTGCAGCTGATCAACCGCCATCTCGGTCAGGTGAGCCATGCCTACCACCTCGACCATCTGCACCCGGAGCGCCTGTTCGCCGATTGGCTGCAGTTCGCCACCGAACTCGCCAGCTTCTCGGCGCAGCGCACCCCGGAAGGCCGCCTGCCGGTGTATGACCACGACAACCTGGCGCTGTGCTTCGGCAAGCTGATGCTGTTGCTGCGTCAGGGCCTGTCGGTGGTGCTGGAGGACAACGCCATTCAGCTGACGCTGGTCGAGCGCTCCCACGGCCTGAACGTCGCCACCGTGCAAGACGCCAAAATGATGCGCGACTTCGGCTTCGTGCTGGCGGTGCGCGCCGACGTGGCCGCCGAGGTGTTGCTGACCCACTTCCCGGCGCAGATGAAGATCGCCCCGGTCACGCGCATCCGCGATCTGGTGCAGCTGCAGCTGCCGGGCATCGGTCTGCGCACCATGCCCGTCGCGCCGCGCCAGATCCCTTATCACGCCGGCTACACCTATTTCGAGCTGGAAAAAGGCGGCGACCTGTGGAAACAGATGGAAAAATCCAGCGCCTTCGCCCTGCACCTGGCCGGCGAATTCCCGGGGCTGGACATGGAATTTTGGGCGATTCGCAGCCATACGGACCGGTAACCTATGACTCAGGAAAATAGCATGGCGCCGGCGGCCAACCCGCTGGTGGACGCCGCCAACCCGCTGCTGAACGCCATTTCGCAGATCCGCCAATCGGCCACGCACGCCAACCCGGCGCAGCTGCGCCAACAGCTGATCGACGAAATGCGCCGCTTCGAGATCCGCGGCCAACGCGCCAACCTGCCATACGAAGTGATCATCGGCGCGCGTTATTGTCTGTGCACCGCGCTGGATGAAGCGGCGGCGCTGACCCCGTGGGGCAGCAACAGCGTGTGGTCCGGCAGCGGGCTGCTGGTGACCTTCCATAACGAAACCTGGGGCGGCGAGAAGTTCTTCCAGCTGCTGGCCAAGCTGTCGCAGAGCCCGCGCGAGCACATCAATCTGCTGGAGCTGATCAATTATTGCCTGCTGCTGGGCTTTGAAGGCCGCTACCGGGTGATGGAAAACGGCCGCTCGCAGTTGGAAACCATGAAGCAGCGCCTGCTGCAGCTGATTCGGTCGGTGCGCGGCGGCTACGCCCCGCCCCTGTCGCCTCATGCGTTGGATCTGCCGGTACAACAGAAACTGTGGCGTCCGCTGGTGCCGCTGTGGGCCTGCGTGGCGCTGACCGGCTTCCTGGCTTCGCTGCTGTTTATCGCCCTCAACTGGCGGCTGGGCGACAACACCAGCCCGGTGTTGGCGGCGATTTACCAAACCAACCTGCCGCAGGTGGCGATCGGTAATCCGGCGCCGGCCGCGCCGCCGACGCTGAGCCTGAAAAGTTTCCTGCGCAAAGAGATCGCCGAAGGATTGGTGGTGGTGCGCGACGAAGCGCAGCAAAGCGTGGTGATCCTCAAAGGCGACGGGCTGTTCGACTCCGCCGCCACCACGGTGCGCGCCAACTATATCCCGGTCATCGATCGCATCGCCGCCGCCATGAACGGCGTCAGCGGCAAAATCCTGGTCACCGGCTACAGCGACAACGTGCCAATCCGCAGCGCCCGCTTCGCCTCCAACTGGGAGCTGTCGCTGGCGCGCGCCGAAGCGGTCAGCGCCCGCTTGCAAAAACACCTCGCCAACCCGCAGCGGGTCAAGGCCGAGGGGCGCGGCGAGAGCAACCCCGTCGCGCCGAACGATAACAAAGTGAACCGCGCGTTGAACCGCCGGGTAGAAATTACGCTGTTGGTCGCCCCGGAAAACACCCAGGCGGAAATCAACGGCTTGCCGCAAGGAACCGGAAAGTAATGCTCAGTACGTTATTCTCCATCATCACCAGCCGCCTGCTGTGGGGCTTTGTCGGCATCACCGCGCTGGCGTTCATCATCTGGACGATCGGCCCGCTGGTCGCCATCGGTGACTATCGCCCGCTGGAGCCGGAACTCAACCGCCAGATCGCCATCGGCGCTATCTACCTGATTTGGTTCCTGTGCCGCCTGATCCCGCGCCTCTACAGCGCCTGGTTCAACAGCCGCCTGCTGAGCAACCTGCGCGCCGCCGAAGCGGTGCCGGCGGAAGACGGCAAGCCCGAGATCAAACCAGACGATCCGCTGGCCCAGCGTTTCGACGAAGCGGCGCAGCTGTTGAAAAAGGCGCGCTTCGCCCCGGGCCAGGGCGACGGCAAACATCGCTGGATGACCCGCTTCAGCCGCCAATATCTGTATCAGCTGCCGTGGTATGTGATCATCGGCGCGCCCGGCGCCGGTAAAACTACCGCGCTGGTCAACTCCGGCCTGCATTTTCCGCTGGCGGATCGCTTCGGCAAGTCCGCGCTGCGCGGCGTGGGCGGCACCCGCAACTGCGACTGGTGGTTTACCAACGACGCCGTGCTGCTCGACACCGCCGGCCGCTACACCACCCAGGAAAGCCAGCGCGAAGAAGACGCCGGCGAATGGCAAAGCTTCGTCGCGCTGCTGAAAAAATATCGCACCCGCCAGCCGATCAACGGCGTGATGGTCACCATCAGCGTCGCCGATCTGCTGAGCGACAGCGCGGAAGCGCGCGCCGCGCAGGCCAGCGCGCTGCGCAAACGCCTGATAGAACTGCACGAACAGCTGGGCATTCACTTCCCGGTCTATGTGCTGGTGACCAAAACCGACCTGCTCAACGGCTTTATGGCCTATTTCGGCAGCTTCGACAAAGCGCAGCGCGACCAGATCTGGGGATTCACCTTCCCTTACGAGCGCTCGCGGCAGCCGGACTTCAACCTGAACGCCGCCTTCGAACAACAATACGCCCTGCTGCAACAACGGCTGGATGCGGCGCTGCCGGATACGCTGCTGATGGAGCACGACGCGCGCCAACGCGCCGAAAGCTACCTGTTCCCGCAGGAATTCGCCGCGCTGCGCCCGCTGCTCGGCCAATATCTGGAACAGGTGTTCGCCACCTCCAGTTTTGAAACCCGCTTTACCCCGCGCGGCATCTACTTCACCAGCGGCACTCAGGAAGGTCTGCCGTTTGACCGGGTGATGGGCGAACTGAACCGCTACCTGCAGCTGCCGCCGGCCAACTCAGGGGCACAGGCCAACGCGGCCTGGGACAGCGTGGGCCAGGAAACGCCGATCCCGGCAGCCAAAGGCCAGAGCTTCTTCCTGAAAGAGACGCTGGAATCGGTGGTCTTCCAGGAGTCCGGGCTGGCGGGCAGCAACCGCTGGTGGGAATACCGCAACCGCGCCCTGCACTGGGCGGGGTACATCGCGCTGGCGGTGATCCTGGCGGTGCTGGCGATGTTGTGGTTCACCAGCTACGGCAACAACAAGGCCTATCTGGCGGAAGTGGCCGCCAAGGTGCCCGGCGTCGAGCGCCAGGGGCAAAGCCTGACCCAGTTGGGCAACGGCGATATGTTCTCGCTGCTGCCGTTCCTCAACAGCCTGCTGCATCTGCCGGACAGCCAGAACTTTTCGCTGGACGATCCGCCGTTCACCTATCGCATGGGATTGTTCCGCGGCGATCAGGTCGGCGACGCCGGCAATGCCCTGTACCAAAAAGCGTTGAAAGAACTGCTGCTGCCGCAGGTGGCGCAACAGATCGCCGCCACGCTGCGCAACGATAACCACGGCGACGCGGACTTCAGCTATGAAGCGCTGAAGGCCTACCAGATGCTGTATCTGCCGAAGCAGTACGACGGCAAATTCCTGCGCGCCTGGGTGATGCTCAACCTGCAGCGCAACCTGCCGCAGGGCAGCACCCAAAAACAGCTGCAGCAGATCGAATGGCACCTGAGCCAACTGCTGGATACGCAGATCCAGGCCTCGCCTTACGCCAAAGACGAGCCGTTGGTGGCACAGGCGCAGGCCGCGCTCAATCGGGCGCCGCTGTCGCAACGCGTCTACGGCCGCCTTAAGCGTCTGCTGCTGAAACAGACCGACATCAAGCCGGTCAGCCTGGTCGATTTGGCCGGTCCGCAGACCGAACTGGCATTCAGCCGCAAAAGCGGCAAACCGGTGACCGACGGCGTGCCGGGCCTGTTCACCTCGCAGGGGTATTGGAAAGCGTTCAACGACAACATCGATCCGGTGACCGATACCCTGCGCAAGGAAGACGTCTGGGTGTTGAACAGCCAGACGCCGGAGCAGAAAAGCGCCGATCTGACCAAGACCATCCGCCAACTGTACATGCAGGACTTTATCAGCGCCTGGGATGAGCTGCTGGGCGATATCCAACTGGCCAACATCGGCAACCTGACCCAGCGCATCAGCAGCGCGCGCCTGCTGTCCGGCAATCCGTCGCCGATGCGCAATCTGCTGGTTAACGTCAGCAAAAACGTCACCCTGCGCGACGAGAAAAGCGACGCCGATTCCCGCTCGCTGCTGGCCAAAACCGAAGACAAACTGAATCAAAACGCCAACCGCACGCTGGAGGCGCTGTTCACCAACCGGCCGGCCAACGCCGACGGCGACGTGTCGGCCCAGCCGGAACAGCTGGTGATGGCGCACTTCGCGCCGCTGCTTGAGCTGGCGCAAAGCCAGGGCGAAGGCAATAAGGCGATCCCTTTTGACAGCGTGCTGAAACAGGTCGATGAGCTGTACAGCTACCTGACGGCGGTGCAAGGCGCGGCCAACAGCGGCATGTCGGCGCCGCCGAGCGACATCATCCCGCGCCTGCAGGCCGAATCCGGCCGCTTGCCGGTGCCGTTCAAACAGATGCTGCTGTCGCTGGCGATCGGCGCCAGCAGCGACACCCAGCGCAAAGAGATGGAGAACGTGAAAAAGCGCATCAGCTTCGAGGTCGGCAGCTTCTGCCGCCAGGCGATCGCCGGGCGTTATCCGTTGGTGGCCCGGGCGCGCCAGGAAGTGACGCCGGACGATTTGGCGCGCATGTTCGCGCCGAACAGCGGGCTGATGGACAGCTTCTTCCGCGACAACCTGCAGGGCAAGGTCGATACCACCCGCGCCAACTGGCGTTTCACGCCCGGCGTGGACGGCAAGACGCTGCCCGGCGGCGAAGGCATCCTGCGGTCGTTCCAGCAGGCGCAGCGCATCCGCGACGCCTTTTTCGCCAACGGCACGGCGACGCCCTCTTACCGCGTGACCGTGCGGCCGGTGCGGATGGATAACGACATCCTCAACCTGACGCTGGATATCGACGGGCAGCTGTTCAAATACAGCCACGGCCCGCAGGTGCCGCTGGTGGTCAGCTGGCCGGGCACCCGCAATACCAACCAGGTGCATCTGCAGCTGGCGCTGGCCAACGGCACCACCGCCAGTCTGGTGACCAGCGGGCCGTGGGCGCTGAACCGCCTGGTGGATATGGCGCAGTCTTCGGGCACCGGCGGCCTCGGCCGTCAGGCGACGTTCAATCTCGACGGCCACCGCGTCACGCTGGAGTTCACGCCCAACAGCATTCGCAATCCGTTCCAACTGCCGGCCTTCTCGTGCCCGTAGCCCCGAAAGGACATGACCATGAGCACTGATTCAAGCGCCCCGACGAGCATCGGCTGGTACGGCAAACTTCCTTCCGCCGGTGACTTCCTGCAACGCCGTTTGCCTGACCCGGTGGTCAACAACTGGGCCCACTGGTTCCATAACGGGCTGGTAAATTTGCAGCGCGATGCACAGGGGCCAAACGATCACCCGTTCAGCAACGCGCCGGTGTGGAACTTCGTGATCCCCGCCACGCTCGGCAGCCAGTACGTGCAGATGGGCTGCCTGTTGCCGGCGCGCGACCGCGTCGGGCGGCGTTACCCCATCTGCGCGCTGCGCCTGTTCAGCCAACAGGATTGGCGCCCGCAACAGCTGAACATGGCGGCGAGCTGGTACCAACAGCTCGGCCATACCCTGCTGAACGGCGTGCGCAACGGCTTCTCCGCCGAACAGATCGACCGCACGCTGCAGGCGATCCCGGCGCTGCCCAGCCCGCCGGCGGAAGCGGACTCCGAGATCTTGTCGATTATCGGTTTCCAGCATCCGGACGTACCGGGCCTCGGCTGGCAGCAGGCCGCCGACTGTTTCGATCCGGCGCAGTACACCAGCTTTTGGTGGACCAATCAGGCCGACGGGCACCCGCTCTACACCCACGTGCACAGCGGCAACCTCACCGTGCAGCTGTTTTCATTGCTGTTCGAACCCAACGGCTGGGCGCGCCCAGGCCGCGGCGGCCAGTACCCGCAAATGTTTGATTAACATCGCTCGTTGAAGGAAATCTTATGGCTATCGACACCGATACCCTGCTGGCCCCGGTTGACGCGGATACGCCCTGCGGCGACAACCTGGAATACGACGCCGACTTTCTGGCCATGGCGCGTGCCGCCACCGGCAAAGCCGAACAGCAATTCGGCAGCACCATCATTCCGGAAGAGGCGCCGGATTGGGTGCAGGTCGAGCGTCTCGCAAGCTCGCTGCTGGCGCGCACCAAAGACCTGCGCGTCATGCTGTATCTCACCCGCGCCTGGACCCAGCTGCGCGGATTGCCGGGCTATGCCGACGGGCTGACGCTGATCCACCAGGCGATACTCCGCTACTGGGATGCCCTGCAGCCGCCGCTGGAGTTCGACGGTGAGGCCGACCCGCTGTTCCGCATCAACGCGCTGGCCGACCTTGGCGACAAGGCCGCGCTGGCCGCCAGCGTGCGCGCCGCGCCGCTGCTGAAAAGCGCCGCCGGTGAAATCTCGCTGCGCGATGCCGGCGCCCTGCTCGACGGCAGCAAGCAAGAGTGCCCCAACTTTCCCGGCGGCCGCGCACGGCTGCAGGATGAGCTGGCGCAACAGGATCGCCCCGAAGGCGCGCTGGTGATGCATATCGCCAACACCC
Organism: Serratia sp. CY37869; assembly: GCF_052168895.1. NCBI lineage: Bacteria > Pseudomonadati > Pseudomonadota > Gammaproteobacteria > Enterobacterales > Yersiniaceae > Serratia > Serratia sp. CY37869. The sequence continues at coordinate 950,147 of NZ_JBJNLU010000001.1, read as the reverse complement.
TGGCCGCCATTCGCAGCGAAGTCACCCGCCATCTGGGTGAAAGCGCGCTGCCGGAAATGAGCGCGCTGACCAAGGTCTTTTCGCTGGTGGCGCTTGCCGGCCAGAGCGAGGCCCCGGCCGCCACCGAAGCGGACGCCACACAGGAAACCGCCGCTGAGCAGCCACCGGCCGCCGTGCAGAGCGCCTCTGCCCCACTCAACTGGCGCAGCGCGCAGATCCAGTCGCGCGATGACGCCCAGCTGATGCTGGACAAGGTGAAAAACTATTTTCGTCTTCATGAGCCAAGCCACCCGGCGCCGCTGATGATCGATCGGGTACAGCGACTGATTACGCTGGACTTTATGCAAATCGTCCGCGATTTGGCGCCCGATGGGCTTAACCAACTGGAGACCATTCTCGGTCGCCCCGACAACGAGGAGAACAGCTAGCCGCCGACTTTTGTTCTCTTGACGACACCCGATACCGTCTGCCCCTGCGCAGACCCGAATCAGAACCTGACTCTCCCAGCCGGACGAGGCGCGTTCCCAATCGCCATTAGATGGAGTAAATCATGTCAAACTCGAAATCCCGCAGCGGGCAGAAATTCATCGCCCGCAACCGCGCGCCGCGCGTACAGATTGAATACGATGTCGAAATTTATGGCGCAGAGCGCAAAATCCAGCTGCCGTTCGTGATGGGCGTGATGGCGGATCTGGTGGGGAAAGCGGTCGATCCGCAAGCCAGCGTGGAGGAGCGCAAGTTCATGGAAATCGACGTCGACAACTTCGACGAGCGCATGAAATCGCTGAAGCCGCGCGTCGCTTATCAGGTTGACAATACCCTGACCGGCGAAGGCAAGCTGAACATCGATCTGACCTTCGAAAGCATGGAAGACTTCTCCCCCGCCGCTATCGCCCGCAAGGTCGACGCGCTGGACAATCTGCTGGACGCCCGCACCCAGCTTTCCAACCTGCTGTCCTACATGGACGGTAAAAACGGCGCCGAGGAGCTGATCTCCAAGATCCTGCAAAACCCGGCGCTGCTGAAATCCCTGACCGACGCGCCGAAGCCGGCGGTTAACGATGACAACAACGAGCGTGAGGATTAATCGATGAGCAACTCGCCTCAGCAACAAAATGCGTTGCAAACCACCGAGACTTTTTCCAGCGATGAGTTCAGCGCGCTGTTGAACAAAGAGTTCCGGCCGAAGACCGATCAGGCCAAAGAAGCGGTCGAGAACGCGGTGAAAACTCTGGCGCAGCAGGCGCTGGAAAATACCGTCACCGTTTCTTCCGACGCCTACCGCACCATCCAGGCGCTGATCGCGGAAATCGACGAAAAGCTGTCGCAGCAGATCAACCAGATCATTCACCACGACGATTTCCAGAAGCTGGAAGGCGCGTGGCACGGCCTGCACTACCTGGTCAACAACTCTGAAACCGACGAGATGCTGAAGATCCGTTTCATGAGCATTTCCAAGCAGGAGCTGGGCCGCACGCTGAAGCGTTATAAAGGCGTGGGCTGGGATCAGAGCCCGATCTTCAAGAAAATCTACGAAGAAGAGTATGGCCAGTTCGGCGGCGAGCCGTTCGGCTGCCTGGTGGGCGACTACTACTTCGATCACAGCCCGCAGGACGTGGAGCTGCTGGGTGAAATGGCCAAGATCGGCGCCGCCTCGCACTGCCCGTTCATCGCCGGCACCGCGCCAAGCGTGATGCAGATGGAGTCCTGGCAGGAGCTCTCCAACCCGCGCGATCTGACCAAGATTTTCCAGAACACCGAATACGCCGCCTGGCGCAGCCTGCGCGAATCGGAAGACGCGCGCTACCTGGGCCTGGTGATGCCGCGCTTCCTGGCGCGCCTGCCGTATGGCATCCGCACCAATCCGGTGGACGAGTTTGACTTCGAAGAAGATACCGACGGCGCGACCCACGGCAACTACACCTGGACCAACGCCGCCTACGCCATGGCCGCCAACATCAACCGTTCGTTCAAAGAGTTCGGTTGGTGCACCGCCATTCGCGGGGTGGAATCCGGCGGCGCGGTGGAGAACCTGCCGTGCCATACCTTCCCGAGCGACGACGGCGGCGTGGACATGAAGTGCCCGACCGAGATCGCCATCAGCGATCGTCGCGAAGCCGAGCTGGCCAAAAACGGCTTTATGCCGCTGGTGCACCGCAAAAACTCTGACTTCGCCGCCTTTATCGGCGCGCAGTCGCTGCAGAAGCCGGCGGAATACTACGACGCCGACGCCTCCGCCAACGCCCAGCTTTCCGCGCGCCTGCCATACCTGTTCGCCTGCTGCCGCTTCGCGCACTATCTGAAGTGCATTGTGCGTGACAAAATTGGCTCCTTCCGCGAGCGCGACGATATGGAGCGCTGGCTGAATGACTGGATCATGAACTACGTGGACGGCGATCCGGCCAACTCATCGCAGGAAACCAAGTCGCGCAAACCGCTGGCCGCGGCGGAAGTGCAGGTGGAAGAGATCGAAGACAACCCGGGCTACTACAGCGCCAAGTTCTTCCTGCGCCCGCACTACCAGCTGGAAGGCCTGACCGTCTCCCTGCGCCTGGTGTCGAAGCTGCCTTCGCTGAAGCAAAACGACGCGTCCTGATGGGCTGAAGTCAGGCCGCGATAGTGCGGCCTGGCTGATACATCAACCTCATCGTCAGCCTATCGCAGAAAACCCGGATCGCATGTGGAACCAAGATAACGCGAAATAATTAAGCATTGAGCCATTATCATTTTAATAATGGCTCGGTAACCCGTACCGATAGTTTTCGGTATTTAAGAAGGTGCATGGCACAAGGATATAAATTGGTAATGCATTACCACACTTGCAATTCCTGCTGCTATTACCTGAGTTTTTCAACGTAACGTTAATACTACTGTTAACCCTTAATAAAGAGTGAAGAAACTATGGCTATTGATATGTTCCTGAAAGTTGAAGGTGCCAGCGGCGAATCCAAAGATTCGAATCACAAAGGCTGGACCGACATTACTTCTTTCTCCTGGGGCGCCTCTCAACCAGGCAATATGGGCGTTGGCGGCGGCGGTGGCGCCGGTAAAGTGTGCTTCAACGATCTGCACGTCAACGCGCTGATCGACAAGTCAACCCCGGCCTTGCTGAAACACTGCTCAAGCGGCAAACACCTGACCAAGATTGAGCTGTCGGTTTGCAAGGCGGGCGGCACCCAGGTTGAATACGCAAAAATCACCCTGGAAGACGTGCTGGTCACCGCCGTGCAGTACACCGGTGCAGGCGGCGAAGACACCGTGGGCGTCACCTACTCCTTCCAGGCGGCGAAAGTGAAACAGCAGTACTGGGAGCAGAGCGACAAAGGCGGCAAAGGCGCCGAAAGCAGCGCAGGTTGGAACATCAAGGAAAACCGCGAAGCTTAATTTGTCTGCCCCCGGCTACGGCCGGGGGTTCATAACATGGATACAATGGAGAGTCAGGATGAAAAAACCTCTATTTGGACCCGCATGGATTCGTTTTTCTGAAGTCAATATCAATGTAAAAAAAGTGGGTGCATTGATTGGTGGAAAAGTAGAAAGCAATATTGAAAACGGTATTTTTGAAAATGCTTGTCCTATACGAATGAGTTATGTACTCAACTATACAGGCATACCAATTCCCTCTAACTCCGGTTATGCGACTGTGTCTGGTAAAGATAAAAAATGGTATCTTTATCGTGTTAACGATATGATTCTCTTTTTAGAAAAGAACTTCGGCAAGCCTGATATCACGGTGAAATCCCCTACCCCAGCTAAATTCTCAGGTAAAAAAGGGATAATGGTTATACAAGGAAATGGCTGGCGAAATGCCAGAGGACATGTCACATTATGGAACGGTGACATTTGCTCTGACTCTTGTCATTTCATGGGGGATCCTGAGAATGGATCTTTTGTTCCTGAAGTCGCATCACTTTGGATATTAAAATGAAGACTACCCACATCGCCCTTGCTCTTCTTCTCGTTTCTCCTATGTTGCTGGCGGAAGATATAAAAATAGAAAACTTACCTCAAAGCGAAATTTATGAAAATTGGCTGATTAGCCGCTGCATTGGGAAATCTACTGACTCAGAAAAAACCAAGCAAGATGCCTTCCGTTCCGCTTCCGCCTATTTAGAATTCAGTAAACTCCCCATGGATGCATTCGAACAAGGCGAAAAACTGGCTGAACAGTACGCAAATAAAAATAGTCAAGGATCAGTTAAAGGAAGTTATCATACTTTAGATTGCCTTTCGCTGCAGAGTTCCAGTGAGGCTAAAGCCATCTTCGAACGTTACTCTAATTAATAATTAATATTGTAAGTTGCAATTTTATAAAACCATCAACTTAAGAAAATTAGAGTTTTATTAATTATTTTCACTGGGTATTAGCCATCAAGCATTGAGATACTCATGCGCTGGTTATGTATTACTCTGCACAAACCATACGGATTTTGGAGTGTTGAGATGAAAAAAATCCTTATCTCCTTTTTTTGTCTATATGCCACTTGTGCTATAGCGCAGAAAAATCAAGAAGAGTCGATTGAAAATTGGCCGCCGCAAGCGGCATACAGAAGCTATTTGCAAAACTACAAGGATATTGCTCTAACCTACTGCATTTCCGTCGCTTATAAGACATCACCAGAGGCTAGCAAAGATGCAATTGCCTCATCGAATGGTATCGATGCTTGGTCATACTATGCAATTCGTGATGAAGAATCCCCTATCATCAAGCTGACAAAGCAGTACTTGCAAAAGAATTACAATGCTAAGGATGGGAAAAGCCGCTTAGACTTAATGAAGTGCATGGATATGTACCATAGTGAAGAGCTTGATAAACTTGCGAAAGATTATGTACAGCGCCCTAATGATAATTGGGTGAAAGATAATCCGGACAGAGTAAATGAAAATCCTCCTCGGAAATAATCAGTGAAAAAAATCTCACTGACTGTGGCCATCGCCGCAACGTTGAACGTCAATGCAGCGACAGAAATTGACTATTCCCCTGCCGAGTACCTCAAAAACTACGCGCTTAGCGTCTGTATCGCCGAGGGGTACTCAGCAAAAGAAGTCAAAAACGATGCCGCAGCCGCTGCTCGGGGTTACATGGAGTTCGGCGATTATTCTCTGGAGGCGCATACCGCCGTCAGGGCGCTGGCAAAAGAATTTCTGGCAAAGCCCTATGACAGCATGTCTGGGGAGCCGATGACGATGGCCAAGTGCATCGATCTTGTACATAGCCAAGCGTTACAAGCCATCATCAAGAAGTACCAAGGGAAAGACGACAACTGATAATAAATACGCATCCTTACATATAATAAATGTTAGTTTAGAAAAATAGGAAAGGAATCCTGATGCAATACAAAACAAAAGCAGATCTGGATAGATCTGTCGATGAACTAAAAAAACTATCAAGAACGTTTTCACGACAGTATCTATACACCAACGAATCAAGAGCTAATTTCTCACTGGAAATAGACCAACTTATTCAGTTTGCACAAAGGGATATCAGTATACACTGCACATCCTACGCTGGGGCAATCAGGGACATTGAAGACGAGACTAATCATCTTAAACGCCAAGCTTTTGCTATCGACGCAGGAAGAAATACGCTCTATATATCAATAGAAAAAAAGAAGAGTAACAACACCACCAACCTTATTTTGAAGCAGATAGGTTTTGTCGGTGGAGGAACACAAATATTCGCCGGAGTCGGTACTTGTGCAGCGACTCTCGGTATGGCGTGTGGCGGTTTTGGCTTACCGCTGATTGCTCAAGGTACTAACAATATTTATGAAAACGGTTACTATTTACTTTTCCGAAAAGATAAATCAGGCAGTGTCAGAAATGCCTATCGATATACTGCAAAAGCACTAGGATATAGTCAGGATGCTGCGGATACAATTTATGGCACTGTAGATCTTAGCCTATCTGGATATGGAATGATCAGGAAAACATTAAAACCAGATGCCTGGAGATTATATAGGAATATCAATAGCGACTTTATTCGTGGTTGGCAAGAGATGGGCCGAACAGGTTTGACGATTGAGGTTATATCAGATTTAACAACCGGCAGCGGGATGTACGAACTCATAAAGGACAACCAAAGAAAATGACTCCAGACGTCACGCTATCAACTTACTCATATGGATTCTTATTTTCCTACTTTTCATTGTCACTCATAATTTTAGTGGCATTATATTACTTAAAAAAAATATCGGCACGCAAACACAATTATCCATTGTTTGTTTTCAACTGTCTCATTGTTGTTGTTATGGGAGTCCTACAGCTCTCAATTTTTGCATATGGAAATGATTTTCTTAATCTTTTCTACCCAATAGGCAACGATAACTATGACTCTATTCACTACGGCAGTTTGATGTTCACCTTTATCTACTTAACTCAACTACCAAAAAACACCTATTACAAAGAAGAAAAGAATCGAAGTTAGCCATCTGATTAGATGACTAAATCAACATACGCCCAAAGCAGTCTAAAATCCCCATCAGCAGGAATGCCTTATGCGATTTTCCATTGTAAAAAATAAAAGCGGCCAGGTTCCGCCGCAAAGCAGTTGCGATTTTCTGCCGCCGGGCGGCACCATCGGCCGTAGCGTGGACAACAACCTGGTGCTGCCGGACGAAGAGCGCGCCATTTCCCGTCTGCAGGCGATCGTGCACATTTCCTCTGACGGCGAATGCCGCATCACCAATCGCGGCAACGTCACCCGCGTGCTGCTGAACGATATTCCGCTGGAGCGTGGCCGCCAGGTTGAACTGCAGGATGGCGACGTGCTCGGCATCGACGATTACCAGATTGAAGTCAGCGCGCTGCAACAGCACGCCGCGCCGCAGGCTCAACCGGTGGCCAAGGCCGTTGCCGCTGCTGCGGCCCCTGCAGCCGCCGCCAAAGAAAAATCCGCCGCGCCGATCCCCAACGAAATCTGGGACAGCCTGGTGGAAGAATTTACGCCGAATGCGTCGGCCGCCGTCACACCGCCGCCGATCGCCAATCCAGACAGCCATCCGCTGCTGGATACCCCCGCTCGCGAGCTGAACCCGGCCGATCCGCTGGCGCAGCTGGCGGGCGATGTCGATCTGCGCCAATTGCAGCAACAGCAAACCGATCCGGCCGCCCTATTCAACACCGACTCCACTTTTGAGCGTGAGCATATCCTGGCCGACACCACCCCCAGCTCGCTGCTGGCGGAGCAGGCTGCGCCACCGCGCCCGGCTCCCCCCGTCCAGAATGCGCAGCAACCGGAACAAGAGCTGGATCCGCTGGCGCTGTTCGGCGGTTCATCCGCGCCCGCTTCGCCAGAGACGTTAAACAGCAACGACCCGCTGGGGCTGTTGATGGGCGGCGCCGTGCCGCTGGCTCAGCCGGAGGAACCGGCACAACCGCCGTCCCCACCACCGGCGCCGATCGCCGCACAACCGCAAGCGCCGCGCCCTCAACCGACGCCGCCGCCGGTGCAGAGACCCGAGCCGCAGCCCCAACCCGCACCGCAGTTCAGCCAGCAGGAACCGCCTGCGCAACCTCCGCGCCCGCGCCAGGGCAACCGCTTGGGCATCGATCCGGTCGCCTACCAGTCCGCCCAGCGGCAGCACGCCGCCGCGCCGAATGGCGACACCTTGGAGGGGCCGCTGCTGACGGCGCTGTTGCAAGGCATCGGTCTCGACGATCTGCAGCCGCAGCCGCATTTCGACGAACAACAGATCCGCCAGGCCGGCCGCCTGCTGAGCCTGTTCTCGCAAGGCACCGTCGCCCTGCTCTCATCCCGCTCGATCCTCAAGCGCGGCGTGAAGGCTGAGATGACCATGATCCTCGACGAGGCCAACAACCCGTTCAAACTGCTGCCTTCGGGGAAAACGGTGCTGATGCAGATGTTCGGCAGCCAGATGCCGGGCTTTATGCCGCCGGAACAGGCGGTGCGCGATGCGCTGATCGACCTGCAGGCGCACCAGCTGGGGATGATCGCCGGCATTCGCGCCATCATCGCCGCCATGCTGCAGTCGTTCAACCCGGAGCGCCTCGAAGAGGAAGCGCGCAAGGAAGGCGTGGCGCCGCGTCTGTCGCTGCCCGCCAACCGCAAGGCCGCGCTGTGGGACTACTTTGTGAAGAACTATCAGCAAACCTCCGGCGAAATCGAGGACGATTTCCACACTCTGTTCGGCGAAGCCTTCCTGCACGCCTATGACGTTGAAGTGAATCAATACAAAGACTCACAGACCAAACCGGACGCGTAATGAATATCACCATAGCCTCTACCTCCAATCAGGGCGGCCGCGCCTCCAACCAGGATCAGACCGGCGAGGTGCTCGGCAACCGCGCCGCCTGCTTCGTGGTGTGCGACGGCATCGCCGGTTTTCCGGGCGGCGATATCGCCGCCAAACTGGCGCGCGACACCATTTTGCAAAACTTCGACGGCGAAAAGCACCTTAACGCCCAGAGCATTCGTCAGCACATTACGCGCGCCAATGCCGCCATCCACCAGCAGCAGCGGCAGTCGGACGAATACAGCAAGATGGGCACCACGCTGGTCAGTCTGTTTATCGATCGCGATTACCAGCTGGCCTACTGGGCGCACGCCGGCGACAGCCGCCTGTACCTGTTCCGCCGCGGCTACCTGCATGCCGTCACCACCGACCACAGCCTGATCCAACAGATGCAGGACGCCGGTTATCAGACCAACGGCATCAACAGCAACCTGCTGTATTTCGCGCTGGGGCTCAACGAAGAGCGCGACGCCACCTACAGCGACGTGCTGCAGCTGGAAGACGGCGACGTTTTCCTGCTGTGCACCGACGGCTTCTGGCACAGCTTCAGCCAGGCCGAACTGGAACAGTCGCTGCACATGGTCAACTCCCCCAGCGAGTGGATCGCCCTGATGCAGCAGGCATGGAAGAAAAACAATAACAGCGATAACTACAGCGCTATCGCCGTCTGGATTGGCTCACCGCAGGAAACCACCCTGCTGCATTCGCTGGCGGATGCGGAACGGTTTCTCATCCGCGACTGAGTCGGCGCACATTCACAGCAAGGTTCACTATGAAATACTGGATGCCGGGGCTCGTCGCCCTGATGGCGGTACCGACCGCGCAGGCGATGAACTATCGCCTGGTTTACTCCCCCAGCCAGAAGCTGGAAGTGTTTATTGATGACGTCAAGAACAGCAATCCGGAAAGCTGGTGCGGCAAAAGCATCCCGCTGCGCATCGTCTCGGCGCAAGGCAAAGATCCGGCCGTGTTGAACGACTTTCTGCCCCGCGTCGGCAATCTGCTGGAAAAGCAGTGCCCAAAAGCCGGTCATCTGCCCTGGACGCTGACCGACAAGCGCGGTGAGAAGCTGGCGACCGGCGAAGCCGCCAAAGCGCGCGGCTGGAAACAGGTGGTCAAGCAAGAGACCGCCGAGCAGCCGCAAACCCCGCCGCCGCCGACCATTCCTGCGGCGGTGGCCGTCACCTCTGCGCAGGCGGACACCGCGCCGCCACAGCGTTTCAGCCTGCCGCAGGGCTGCCACTTCCGCACCTTCTGGGGTGACGAAGCCACCGGCGGCTCGCTGTTCATTCCCGCTGGCGACGCGCTGCGCTGCGGCGAGGACGGCTGGCTGCAAGGCAGCGGCGCGGTCACGCTGCAACACGGCGGGCAAACCCTCTCGCCGACGCTGTGGTTCCTGCAAGGTTACCCGCTGGCGAAGATTAACGGCGGCGATCGCGCGCTGACCGTCGTCAGCGCCAACGCCCAACGGCTCATTTTGGGCGGCAACCCGCAGGCGCCGGGCAGCTTCCTGCTGCTGACCTTCGAACCGCAGTTGCATGCCTGGGCGTTCAACGGTGAAGCGATCGTTGAAATGCCGCGTGTCGACGCCGCCGACGAGACCAAGATCACACAGCGCGTGCAGCAGGCGCAAACCGCCTGGCAGCCGCTGCTGAGCGCCTCCGCCCCGCTGACCTTCAAGCTGGTGGAACAGTTGGCCGCAGACCGGGTCGATCCCGCCAGCGGCAGCTACCTGTCGGTTAACGGCGCCACTCACTGATTATAAGGAAAGCCTGTGAAATCATTAGCAAGCATGCTGCAAGGCCAGTCGATCGCCGCGGCCATCACCGCCGTCGAGAACGATATCAAGGCAAAACCGGCGGATGCCGACCTGCGCGCCGCGCTGGTGCAACTGCTGTGTCTGAGCGGTAACTGGACGCGCGCCAACGCGCAGTTGAAATCCTGGCAGGCGCTGAAACCGATCGCCCAACCAACCACCTTGCTGCTGATGCAGTCGGTCAACGCCGAGCTGCAACGCCAGGCGGTATTCGCCGGCACGGCCGCGCCGACGCTGCTGCGGCAGGCGCATCCCTGGCTGAAACTGATGGTGCAGGCGCTGCATCAGGATGCGCAAGGGGCGGCCGAGCAGGCCCAGACGCTGCGCGATGAGGCGCTGGAGGCCGCCCCGGCCGGCGCCGGGCGGTTAATGCTGGCCGAAGGCGACCAAGAGCGGCAGCTGAGTTTCGACTGGCTGACCGACGGTGACGGCCGCCTCGGGCCGGTGTGCGAGCTGGCGCTCAACGGCGTTTACTACTGGGTGCCGTTTGCCGACATCGCCGCGATCCAGTTCCAGGCGCCACAGAGCGCCATCGATCTGGTGTGGAGCCATGCGCTGGTGCGCCTGACCGACGGCCGCGAACAGGTATGCCAACTGCCCGCCCGTTACCCGCTGCCCGAAGGCAGCGACGACGCGCTGCTGCTCGGCAAACGCACCGAATGGCAACCGCTGGGCGACGGCGCCCACTATGCGGGGCTGGGCCTGAAGACCTGGCTCAGCGAAAGCGACGAATTCCCGCTGCACAGCCTGCGGCAGTTGAGCTTCGACGCGAGCGCCTGACCATGAACGACAAGCGCCCACCCCACTATGACGGCGGCGATCTGCGCCGCCAGGGCTATCGCTCTCGTCAGGACAGCGAACGCCTGACTTCACGCGACAAAATGCAGCCGGTGCTGCTCGACATGCTGACCGACGACGAACCGCAGAAAAAGCAGGAGGCGCAGGTGCGCAACCTGGTGTCGCACAGCGAGCTGCGCCGCCGGGTATTGCGCGATTTGCAGTGGCTGTTCAACTGCGTCAACAGCGAATCCAATCTGGATCTCGGCGATTTTCCGCAGGTGCGGCGTTCCACCCTGAATTACGGCATCGCCTCGCTGGCGGGCAAGCGCATGTCGGACATCGAATGGCTGGACATTCAGCGCGCGCTGACCGATTCCATCCTCCATTTCGAGCCGCGCATTCTGCCCGACGGGTTGCAGGTGCGCTGCATTTCGGACACCGGCTCGCTGGAGCTGCACAACGTGCTGTCGATCGAAATCAAGGGCCGCCTGTGGTGCGTGCCCTATCCGCTGGAGTTTCTGTTCCGTACCGACGTGGATCTGGAAAACGGCCACTTCGATCTGAAAGACATAGGGTAAGGCGATGGACAGTAAACTGTTAGATTATTACAACCGCGAACTGGCCTATCTGCGTGAGATGGGCGCCGAGTTCGCCGAACAGTACCCGAAGGTCGCGGGCCGTCTCGGCATGCGCGGCATCGACGTGGCGGACCCTTATATCGAGCGTCTGATGGAGGGCTTCGCCTTCCTCACCTCGCGCGTGCAGCTGAAAATGGACGCCGAGTTCCCGCGCTTTTCTCAGCGCTTGCTGGAGATCATCTACCCCAACTACCTGTCGCCGACGCCGTCGATGGCGATCGCCGAGCTGCAGCCGGACAGCAGTAAAGGCGATATCAGCAACGGCTTCGTGGTGCCGCGCGGCACCATGATGGACAGCCAGACGCTGAAGAAAAGCGGCATTACCTGCAGTTACACCACGGCGCATGACGTCACGCTGCAGCCGGTGCGCATCGCCGGCGTCGAGCTGGGCGGCATTCCGGCCGATATTCCGCTGGCCTCGCTGGGGCTGCAGCACAGCGGCTGCGTCAGCGCGCTGCGCATTCGGCTCGAGTGCTACGAAAGCGTGACGCTCAACAACCTGCAGCTGGACCAATTGATGTTTTACCTGGCCGGGCCGGACATGCAGGCGCAGCAGCTGCTGGAGTTGCTGATGCAGCACAGCGTCGGGCTTGTCTGCCAAACGGTGGAGGCTCAGCCGCAGCGGCGGGCGCTGGCGTTGGATGGGCTGCGACAGGAAGGCTTTGCCGCCGATCAGGCGCTGCTGCCCAACGATCTGCGCAACTTCGAAGGCTACCGGCTGCTGCAAGAATATTTCGCCTTCCCGGCGCGCTTCCAGTTCTTCAGCGTCAACGGCCTGCGTCCGCTGTTGCAAAGCGTGCGCGAAGGGAAAAAGGCGCTGCGCCAGTTCGAAATCGTGGTGCTGCTCGATAGGCACGACGCCGCGCTGGAACGAGTGGTCGACGTTGCCCATTTGGCGCTGCACTGCACGCCGGTGATCAACCTGTTTCCGAAAGTGGCCGAACGCATCGCGATCAACGAAAAGAACCACGAATACCATCTGGTGGTCGACAATATCCGGCCGCTGGATTACGAAGTGTTTTCGGTGCAGCGGCTCGGCGGCAGCGCCAGCGAAAAACGCTACGAGCAAGAGTTTCGGCCGTTTTACAGCACCCTGAGCGCGGACGACGGCAACTATGGCGCCTACTTCTCGCTGCGGCGCGAACAGCGCACGCTGTCGGAACACGCCCGCCGCTACGGCACCCGCACCGGCTATGCCGGTTCGGAAGTGTTCGTATCGCTGGTGGACGAACGGCAGTCGCCGTGGCACAGCGATCTGAAATACCTCACCGCCGACGTGCTGTGCACCAGCCGCGACCTGCCGTTGATGCTGTTGCAGCAGGATCAGGGCAATTTCGTGATGCCCGATTCAATCCCGATCAAGCAGGTCTCGCTGCGCAAAGGCCCTACGCCGCCGCGTCCGGCGCTGGCCGAAGGGATGATCACCTGGCGGTTGATCAGTCAGCTGCAGCTGAATTACCTCAGCATGATGGACGGCGATCCGGAACAGGGCGCCGCCAGCCTGCGCCAGCTGCTGGGGCTGTACGGCAACCTGAGCGAGCCGGCGATCGCCAAACAGATCCAGGGCGTGCGCCACTGCAACCTGCGGCCGGTCTATCGGCGAGTGCCTGAACCCGGCCCCATCGTGTTCGCGCGCGGCATCGCCATCGATCTGACGGTCGATGAGCAGGCGTTCTCCGGCAACAGTCCTTACCTGCTCGGCAGCGTGCTGGAGCGCCTGTTCTCGCGCCTGGTGGCGATGAACACCTTCACCGAGATGACGCTCTCCAGCCAGCAGCGCGGCGAGATCGCCCACTGGCAGGCGCGCATGGGCAAAAGGACGCTGATATGAACGCGGAGATGATCGCCACCGAACTGGCGCCGCCGCAGATCAACGCGCTGTATCGCCTGCCGGACGACTTCTGGCCGCGGCTGCGCAGCGCGCCTTACAAGCACGATCTGTTTCAACTGCTGCGGCGCATCGACGCCCAGGGCGGCCAACCCTACCTGCTGGGGCGCGCGCCGCTGCCGCGCCACGAGATGCTGCGCCTGGGCCAGGAACCTTCGCTGTCGTTCGCGCCCTCCACGCTGGCGCAGGTGACGCCGCGCGCCAACAGCCCGCTGCACGACGTATCGATCTTCAGCTTCGGCCTGTTCGGCCCCAACGGACCGCTGCCGCTGCACCTGACCGAATACGTGCGCGAACGGGTGTACCACCATCAGGACACCACCCTGCTGGCGTTCACCAATCTGTTCCATCACCGGCTGACGCTGCTGTTTTACCGCGCCTGGGCCGACGCGCAGCCGACGGTGTCGCTGGATCGCCCGGACAACCGGCGCTTCGACGAGTACCTGTCGAGCCTGATCGGCATCGGCCAGCCGGCGCAGCAAGAGCGCGACAGCATCAACGCCCACGCTAAACATTTTATGGCCGGTCATCTGATTCGCCACAGCCGCGATCCGGAAGGCCTGAGCAAAATTTTGCAGCAGTATTTCAAGGTGCCGGTGTGCATCGTCGAAAACGTGCCGCACTGGCTGCGGGTGGAGCCGCGCGAGCAGGCGCGGCTCAAGGCCGGACGCGGCGCGCCGCGGCTCGGCGAGTCGGCCTTTCTCGGCATCGCGGTGCGGGATATCCAGCACAAGTTCCGCATCGAACTGGGGCCGATGCCGCAGCAGGACTATGACCGCTTTCTGCCCGGCGCCGATCTGTGCCGGCAACTGCGCGACTGGGTGCGCCAATACCTGGGCATCGAGTTCGTCTGGGAAGTGCGCCTGATCCTGGCGAAGGAACAGGCGCACGGCATCCAGCTCGGCGGCGTGCAGCGATTGGGCCTGAGCAGTTGGCTGGCCGACCATCGGCGACAGCGCGATCTCGACGATCTGATCTTCAGCCCTGAACCGCTGGAAAACCCGTTCTGACCCTATTTCGGCCGGCGCCCTGCGGCGTCAGGCCACTCTGAGACCTGAGGAAAACCATGTCTGAAATCAGCCGCTCGGTATTATTCGGCAAACTGGATAGCCTGTTATTCACCTCTCTGGAAAGTGCGACGGCGTTTTGCAAGCTGCGCGGTAACCCCTACGTCGAATTGGCGCACTGGCTGCATCAGCTGATGCAATCGCCGGACGGCGATCTGCAGCAGATCGTTCGCCACTTCGCGCTGGACGAGGCGCAGCTGGCGCGCGACATCGTCGAGGCGCTCGATCGCCTGCCGCGCGGCGCCAGCGCCATCTCCGATCTGTCCGAGCACATCGACAGCGCGGTAGAACGCGCCTGGGTCTATGGCTCATTGAAGTTCGGCGCGGCGCGCATCCGCGGCGGCCACCTGCTGCTCGGCATTCTGAAAACCTACAGCCTGCGCCACCTGCTGAAGGCCATTTCCCCGCAGTTCGAGCGCATCAACGCCGATCTGCTGATGGAACAGTTCGCCGCCATTACCGCTCACTCGGCGGAAAACGCCCAGGATGCGGCGGCGCAAAGCGGCGCCGAGCCCCTGCCCGGCGCGGCGCGCAGCGGTGAAAGCGTGCTGGCGCAGTATGCCCAGGATCTGACCGCCAGAGCGCGCAACGGCGAGATCGACCCGGTGGCCGGCCGCGATGAAGAGATCCGGCAAATCGTCGATATTCTGATGCGCCGCCGCCAGAACAACCCGCTGCTGACCGGCGAGGCCGGCGTCGGCAAAACCGCCGTGGTGGAAGGCCTGGCGCTGCGCATCGTGGCCGGCGACGTGCCGCCGCAGCTGCGCGACGTGAAGCTGTGCCTGCTGGACATCGGCATGCTGCAGGCCGGCGCCGGCGTCAAGGGCGAGTTTGAAAAACGGCTGCAGGCGGTGATCGACGAAGTGCAATCCAGCCCGACGCCGATCATCCTGTTTATCGACGAAATTCACACCCTGATCGGCGCCGGCGGCGCCCAGGGCACTGGCGACGCCGCCAACCTGCTGAAACCGGCATTGGCACGCGGCCAACTGCGCACCATCGGCGCCACCACCTGGTCGGAATACAAGAAATACATCGAGAAGGATCCCGCGCTCACCCGCCGTTTCCAGGTGGTGCAGGTGCACGAACCGAGCGAAGACAAAGCGCTGCTGATGCTGCGCAGCACCGTCAGCCCGCTGGAGCAACACCACCGCGTGCTGCTGCTGGATGAAGCGGTGGACGCCGCGGTGCGGCTGTCCCATCGCTATATTCCGGCCCGCCAGTTGCCGGACAAGGCGGTGGCGCTGCTGGATACCGCCTGCGCGCGCGTGGCGGTCAGCCAACATGCCGAGCCCGCCCAGGTCGAAGACTGCCGCCACCGCATCGATGCGCTGCAGATAGAGTTGGATATCGCCCGCCGCGAGGCCAAGGTCGGCATCGGCGATCCCCTGCGCCCGCAGGAGATTGAAGCCCAATTGACCGCGCTGCGCCAGGAACTCGAACAGTTGACCGAGCGTTGGCAGCAGGAGCTGGCGCTGATCCAGCAGATCATCACGCTGCGCGCCCAACTGCACGCCCAAGAAGAGGCGAGCACCGACGAAGAGACGCAAACGCGCCCTGATGCCGACGCGCTGCGCGCCCAATTGGGCGAACTGCAGCAGCAGCTGAGCGCGCTGCAGGGCGAAGCGCCGCTGATCTTCGCCGCCGTCGACGCCAACATCGTGGCGGCGGTGGTGGCCGACTGGACCGGCATCCCGCTGGGCCGCATGGTGAAAAACGAGATTGAAGCGGTGCTGCAGCTCTCCGACACCCTGAATCAGCGCGTCATCGGCCAACGCCATGCGCTGGATCTGATCGCCCGCCGGGTGCGCACCTCACGAGCGCGGCTGGACGATCCGAACAAACCGGTCGGGGTATTCCTGCTGGCCGGGCCCTCCGGCGTCGGCAAAACCGAAACCGCGCTGGCGCTGGCGGAAACCCTGTACGGCGGCGAGCAGAACGTCATCACCATCAACATGAGCGAATTCCAGGAGTCGCACACCGTTTCGACGCTGAAAGGCGCGCCGCCCGGCTATGTCGGCTACGGCGAGGGCGGCGTGTTGACCGAGGCGGTTCGCCGCCGTCCTTACAGCGTGGTGCTGTTGGACGAGATCGAAAAGGCGCACCCGGACGTACATGAAATCTTCTTCCAGGTGTTCGACAAGGGCTGGATGGAGGACGGCGAAGGCCGTCATATCGATTTCCGCAACACCATCATCATCCTGACCTCCAACGTCGGCACCGATCTGATCGCCGGGTTGTGCAGCGATCCGGAGCTGCTGCCGGAGCCGGAGGCGCTGAGCGGTGCGCTGCGCCAACCGCTGCTGTCGGTGTTCCCGGCCGCCTTGCTCGGCCGCCTGCTGGTGGTGCCGTATTACCCGCTGACCGACGCCACGCTGGGCAACATCGTGCGCCTGCAATTGGGCCGCATTCAGCGTCGCCTGGCGGAGAATCACGACATCGTCTGCACCTTCGACGACGCGGTCATCGAGCAGATCGTCAGCCGCTGCACCGAGGTGGAGTCCGGCGGCCGCATGGTCGACGCTATCCTGACCAACACCCTGCTGCCGCAGATCAGCCACACCCTGCTGACCGGCAGCGCCAACGACCAGCGCTATCGCCAGCTGCATATCGCGCTGCAGAACAACGAATTCATTTGTCAATTTCAGGCATAACGCCGCGGCCGCCGAGACGGCGGCCCTTTGAACACAGAGAGTCATCACTATGTCGGGAACCGGGATAACCAAACCGAATTCGAACAGCCTGCCGAGCGGCTATCGATTCAATGAATTCGAGATCCAGGAAGCGATCGGCGAAGGCGGCTTCGGCATCGTCTACCGCGCCTACGATCACCAACTGGAACGTACCATCGCCATCAAGGAGTACATGCCAACCTCGCTGGCGAAACGCAACGACGATCTCAGCATCGGGCTGCGCGGCGAACGCTTCGGCAAAACTTTCCAGGCCGGGCTGAACAGCTTTATTCAGGAGGCGCGTCTGCTGGCGCGCTTCTCGCATCCCGGTCTGCTGCACGTATTGCGCTTCTGGGAGGAGAACGGCACCGCCTATATGGGCACCCAGTTTTACAGCGGCACCACGCTGAAAAACCTGCAGGCGCAGCAGCCGGAGAAAATCGACGAGGCGTGGATCCGTCGGCTGCTGCCGCCGCTGTTCAGCGCCATCAACACCATCCATCAGGAAGGCTATCTGCACCGCGACATTTCGCTGGATAACATCCAGATCCAGGAGAGCCAGCTGCCGGTGCTGCTGGACTTCGGGTCGGCGCGCAAAGAGATCGGCAACCTGTCGGACGAAACGGAGATCATGCTCAAACCGGGCTTCGCGCCGATCGAGCAGTACACCGAGAACAGCGACGGCGAACAAGGGCCGTGGACCGATATCTACGCGCTCGGCGCCGTGCTGCACACGCTGATCGTCGGTTCGCCGCCGCCGGTCAGCGTGGTGCGCAGCATCGAAGACAGCTACCAGCCGCTGACCGAGCGCCGCCCCGCCGGCTACTCGCCGGAGCTGCTGCGCACCGTCGATCGCGCGCTGGCGCTGAAGCCGGAAGACCGCCCGCAGACCATTGACGAAATGGCCGAGTTGTTGCACCTGCCGATCGCCGATGAAAACGAAATAATCAGCACCCCGGCCGCCGCGCCGGAGAACTTGCTGGTCGCCGCCAACCCGGCCGCCGCTGCGGCCGCAGCCGGCACCGTTACCGCGCGCGGCACCCAATTCTCGCGCCCGATGATGGCCGGCGCCGGCGTCGCCGCGCTGCTGGTGATCGGCGCGATCGCCTGGCTGAGCGGCGGCAAGGACGATGCCCAGGCCGTCGCTCAAAACAGCGAGGCGTCACCGGCGCAGAAAACCCTGACGCAGCAGCCGAGCGCGCCGCAAACCGCGCAGCCTGCGGCGGCGGAACCTGAAAAAGCGGCGCCGCCGGCGCAACCGGTGGCGTTGGTGTACTTCAAACTGCAACCGGGTGAGCAGGTCAGCCTCGACGGCAAGCCGCAGCAGGTGACGCCGGGCGAAAACGGCTTCGCCAGCCTGAACCTGGCGCCGGGCCGCTATCAGCTGGAGATCCGTCACAACGATCGGCTCCGCCGCCAGCAGCTCAGCATCGACACCGCCGGCACCTGGCTGGTCAACCCGGCCACTGCCGGCTAATCCCGTTCTGAAACTCCGCCTCGGCGGGGTTTCCCCTATTTCATGAGACTGACGAGCAACTGCCCCCTCATTGGCCGCGCGGCAAGGCCGCTGCAACGCCGGAGTATGCAGGGCATGACGTCAATCACAGA
The DNA here is from genome assembly GCF_052168895.1 of Serratia sp. CY37869. Taxonomy (NCBI): domain Bacteria; kingdom Pseudomonadati; phylum Pseudomonadota; class Gammaproteobacteria; order Enterobacterales; family Yersiniaceae; genus Serratia; species Serratia sp. CY37869. The sequence continues at coordinate 931,423 of NZ_JBJNLU010000001.1, read as the reverse complement.
GGACGTTCTCATGTTGGATCGCATTATTGCGCACACGCCACTGGGCCAGGAGCAACTGCTGTTTCGCTCGCTGGACGGTATCGAAGCGCTTTCCACTCCTTTCGACTTCTCTATTGAATTGCTGAGCACCGACGCGCGCCTCGATCGCAAAGCGCTGCTCGGCCAACCGCTGACGCTGGAAATTCCGACCCAGGGCTTTCTCAGCGCCCCGCGTTACCTGAACGGTAAGATCACCGCCATCGCCGTCAGCAGCGAAGAGATCGGCGGCACGCGCTACGCGGTGTACAACCTGCACGTGCAGCCGGACCTGTGGCCGATGACCAAAGACCGTAATTTCCGCATCTTCCAGGAACAGACGGTGCCGCAGATCGTCAAGACCCTGCTGGCGGAGCACAACGTGCAGCTGGAAGATCAGCTGACCGGCGACTATCGTCTGTGGGGCTACTGCGTGCAGTACAACGAAAGCAGCTTCAACTTCATCAGCCGCCTGATGGAGCAGGAGGGCATCTATTACTATTTCAAACACGAAATGGGCAAACACACGCTGGTGCTCGGGGACGCCCCCCACCATCACCAGCCCTATCCCGGCTATGAGATGATCCCCTACCACCTGACGCCGTCGGGCGGCAGCACCAGCGAGGAAGGTATCAGCCAGTGGACGTTGTCCGATCGCGTCACGCCGGGCATCTACAGCCTGGACGACTACGATTTCCGCAAACCGAACGCCTGGCTGTTCCAGGCGCGGCAAAACCCGGTCTCGCCGACGCCGGGGCAAATCGACGTTTACGACTGGCCGGGCCGCTATACCGAGCATCAGCAGGGGGAGTTCTACGCCCGCGTGCGCCAGGAAGCCTGGCAGGCCGAACATCAGCAGATCCGAGGCACCGCCACCGCCATGGGCATCGCCCCCGGCAGTACCTTCACGCTGTATAACGCCCCGCATGCCGACGACAATCGCGAATATCTGACGCTGCAGGCCAGCTACCATCTGAAAGAGAATCGCTACGCCAGCGGCGACGATCAGAGCAGCGAACACCGCATCGACTTCATCGTCCTGCCGGCGGACGTGCCCTGGCACCCGCCGCAGCAGGCCACCTGGCCGAAAACCCACGGACCGCAGACCGCCCGGGTGGTCGGCCCGGCCGGCGAATCGATTTGGACCGACAAATACGGCCGCATCAAGGTGAAGTTCCACTGGGATCGCTTCGGGCCGAAAGACGACGGCAGCTCCTGCTGGGTGCGCGTCTCCAGCGCCTGGGCCGGCCAAGGCTACGGCGGCGTGCAGATCCCGCGCGTGAACGACGAAGTGGTGGTGGACTTTATCAACGGCGATCCGGATCGGCCGATCGTCACCGGGCGCGTCTATAACGAAGCCAGCATGCCGCCGTGGGCGCTGCCGGCCGCCGCCACCCAGATGGGCTTTATGAGCCGCACCAAGGACGGCACCGCCGACAACGCCAACGCCCTGCGTTTCGAAGACAAGGCCGGCGCCGAACAGGTGTGGATCCAGGCGGAGCGCAACATGGACACCCAGGTGAAAAACGATGAAAGCCACACCATCGCTAACGACCACACGCATCTGGTGGGCGGTAACCAGATCAAACGGGTGGTGCTTAATCAGGCGACCGGCGTCAAAGGTGAATCCTCCGCGCTGACCGGCAAAACGCGCAGCGACGCCGTGGTCAATGCCTTTACCCTCGGCTCCGGCGAATCGCTGCGGCTCGAGTGCGGCGAAAGCGTGATCGAACTGCTGGCGGACGGCCAAATCAACATCACCGGCACCAGTTTCAATATCACGGTAAAAGAGGATGGCGCGATCAACACCGGCGGCCAGCTGGATCTCAACCAGCCTGGCGGCGCCGCGCGCACCGCCGCACCGGGCGGTGGCCATCAGGCGGCAATCCAGAGCGCCGTCGATCAGCTGTTCCCGAACGAGGAGGCGAGTGGTACGCCGGGAAAGCCGGTTAACGCCGCCCCTCGGGCGGCGGCAGCGGCGCCGGCATCTATCACGCAAAATGCTCAATCGACAACAAAACCCGGCAGAATTGATAATCGGGTTGTTGAATCGGTCATGGCCTCTGAAGGGAGTGCTGGAGAACAAGGTGGGCGCCGTGAGTTATACGGATTCAGAAAAGGAAATGGCAATGCTTATGACAAAATCCTTGCTGCTCGTAACCAATACGGCCAAGGCAGCGCTGAAGAGTTTGAGGAAGTATCCAAAGCAATGAGCGCATCAGCGAAGTCTGCAGGTGCACTGAACTTTTCTGATCCAGGAAAACAAGGGGCAATAACTTCATTGGCACATATGCGTGGCTCATCTGGCGCACAAGCGATCCTGAACTCCATGGAGTCCGGACGAATAGTTAAGGCTGATACCTTAACGTCGGAGGCAATAGCCAAAATTGAAAGTATGTCGGCGGAAAGCTTTCAGGATAATTTACTTAAAGCTCGGGTAGAATACGATAGAGCAATATATGGAGATACCATCACGACGCAGGGTGGTAAACAGTACAACTGGTGGGCACGTTATGGTAATGGCCTTCAAAAGCGGTATGCCCGGGAAGCAGAAGAATTTTTAAAATTATCAAACGAGTGATTTATGTTCAAAAAAATCTTATTACCTACATTGTTTGCTGCTTCTTTGCTTTGCTCCATTGAATCCACATCAGCGATAGACCTGTTACAATATAACAAAACCAACACAGTAAGCGGGCTGGTCAACGATAAAGCGGTCACTGACAATCTTAAAAGCATACTGGGTCAAGACTATGAAAAGTACATCAACAACTTTGATGTGTTCGGTGAACCTCATTCAACCCCAGGTGGTGGGTTATTTGTTGAAGGGTGGCTAAAAGATCTTTATCTGGAAAATGCCTCTGCTCTGGTCATCAATCCCGATGGGAAAATTTATGCCGCCTGGGTTGTACCTGATTCTGATATCATAAATTACAAATCATCTGATAAAGATTCCCCTATTAATAATGATATTCTGCATTGGGCTGCACGCTTCAAAGACATGCATTTTTCCTCAGACAGCAAAAGAAATAAGGTGAGGACTGAGGAAGAATACTTTGACACACAGTCATTCTCTATCAAGCTCATGACTGTTTGCATCAGTAAAGGAAACTGTAATGATGCTACTTATTATGGAGAGCGTAAAAAAGATGGTGCTGCTGTAACTTTGCAGGGAAAAGTGACACGTGCTGATTGCAATACAGCCCCATGCCCAATAATCAGTTATGAGTTTAAAAATGCATCGACGACCTACATGCTCAGTAAAATTGATAACACACTGACAGTTATAAAGAACGGTAAGATATTAATGAATCAAAAAGGAACTTGGGGGAAATAGCCACCACAACCGCCACCGAGTGATTCCAAGGCACTTGATTCCAAGGCGCTAAAGTGAGACTTGGCCTATCTACCTACACTGTATAGATATCAAACGGCCTATACGTCAGTGCGAGTGACACTCCCTCCTCTTGTCACCGCTCCTAAACCGAACAGGAATGACAATCACAGGCTGAATCGATATCCCCTATCGATTCAGCCTTCTTTATCATTTCCCCTTCACCACTTTTTCACCGTCTGGTAAATCTCGAGGTCGAAATAGCCGTCGGCCTCGCAATCGTTGAGATAGTGTTCATAGCTCACCCCCTCAACCGGCTGATAGCCGCTGGCCGGCAGCAGCTTCTGGTAGAACTCGCCCCACACCCGCTCGAAATCGCCATCGCTGATGCGTACGCGGTAAACCGCGTACTGCCCAGCGGGCAGCGTCTGCACGGTCATGCCCGCGCTGCCCGTCGGCAGCGCGAAATCGTCCGCCACGCTCATCACCACGTCGGCGCGCAGCTTTTCCGGCGCCACTTCTGCCGGATCGTCCCAGTACAACACCAGCCATTTGCCGAACGGCACGTCGTGGCGCTGCCGCCATGCCAGCAGTTGCTGCGAGCCCTGCGGGATGGTCTGTGGATACGGCCCCACCACTCTGACACCCACCACCTTCTCCGCCGCTTTATCGATAATCCTCACGCTCATCGCCCTTCCCCCTCACAGTGTCTCAGGCACCGATTTCGGTACGCACGTCCAGCAGTTCGGGGAAAAAGGTCAGGTCCAACGCCTTTTTCAGGAAGCTGACGCCGCTGGAACCGCCGGTGCCCGACTTAAAGCCGATGATCCGCTCCACCGTTTTCATATGGCGGAAGCGCCACAGATGGAAACTCTCTTCGATATCCACCAGCTTCTCCGCCATTTCATACGCTTCCCAATAGGTCTGCGGGTTGTCGTAGATCACTTTGAACGCCGGCAGCAGATCCGGGTTGCGCTGATAGGGCTGCGTCCAGTCGCGCTTGAGGCACTCCTGCGGGATCGGCAAACCGTGGCGCGCCAGGTACAGCAAGTATTCGTCGTACAGGCTCGGCGCTTCGAGGATCGCCTTCAGCGCCGCGTGTTTTTCCGCATCGCTGCTGAACACCGCCAGCATGGCGGCGTTCTTGTTGCCGAGCAGAAACTCGATCGACCGGTATTGATGCGACTGGAAGCCCGACGAACTGCCCAACACATCGCGAAACTCGACGTATTCCGACGGCGTCAGCGTTTCCAGCACCGCCCACTGTTCGAACAGCAGCCGCTGGATCTGTTTAACGCGCGCGAGAATTTTAAAACAGTGGCTGAGTTTGTCCTGCTGCACCAGCCGCAGCGCCGCCTGTAGCTCGTGCAGCATCAGCTTCATCCACAGTTCGGAGGTTTGGTGCTGTATCACGAACAGCATTTCGTCATGATGCGGCGGGTTGGAGAGCGGGTGCTGGCAGTCCAGCAGTTGGTCCAGGCACAGGTAGTCGCCATAGCTCATGCGTTTGGAAAAATCGGTGACAATCGCGCTTTCTAATTCCCGTTTGTTCATCTGTGATCTCCGTTGCGCCCAGCGCCCCATCGGCCTGGAACGTGCCGCAAAGAGAAAACAATAGTACAGAACCCGCCGCCCCGAAGGGCGATAAACGAGAGATGCTTCGCAGATCTCACTCATCCGCGTCACCCCATGGCCGCCGCCCTTTGCTGTTTAGTAAACAACCAGCCCTGCGCCTGACGACTCTCACAAATGCGCGATCCCGTGCGGGTTTCGCCCCGGTTGCGGCTTGCCTGCGCCCGCCTTCCCTTATAGATTGCAGGCTAACGGCAGGCAGCAAGGGATCGGCAAATGGCAAATATTCGTGATGTCGCGCGGTTGGCCGGCGTGTCCATCAGCAGCGTGTCGAACCTGCTGAATAATCGCAGCCACCAGATGAGCGCACAGACCCGTCAGCGCATCGAACAGGCGATGGACACCCTGGGCTATCGTCCGGCGCGCACCGCAGTGAACCTCGCGCCACAGGCGAAGATCATCGGCCTGCTGCTGCCGTCGATCGTTAACCCGAGTTTTTCGGCGCTGGCGCACGCCGTCGACAGCGCGGCGCGCGCTCACCGCTACCGCGTCTTGCTCGGCAACGCCTACAGGCAGGAACAGGAGGAAGCCGCGTTTATCGACGATATGTTTCTGCATGGCGTGCGCGGCATCATCGTGGCGGCGAGCGACATCCGCCAGACCCATTTTGTCCGGGCGGCCGAGCGGGGCATGAAGATCGTCAGCTATGACAGCCCGTTCGCCGAGCCGATGGCCGCCGATAGCCGGTTGTTCGACAGCGTGTCGATGGACAATCTCGCCGCCGGGCGTCTGGCCGCGCAGCACCTGCTCGAACGCGGCTGCCGACATATCGTGTTCGCCACCGAAGCGGCGCTGACCGTGGGGCGCAGCCACAAGATCGACGGTTTTCTGAGTGCGCTGGGGCACAACTTGAGCGAACGCCAACGGGTGATCGAAGGCAAAGCCACCAGCGCCTACGGCGACACGGAGATGTTCGAATTGGGGCTGACGCTGGCATCCCGCATCCTCGCGCTGACGCCGCGCCCGGACGGCATCGTGGCGATTAACGATGCGCTGGGCATCGGGCTGATGGTGGGGCTGCGCGCCGCCGGCGTCCAGGTGCCAGCAGAGATTTCGGTGGTCGGCATCGACAATATCGCGCTTGCCGGCCTGGCCGAACCGGGGTTGACGTCGATCGGCCCGCCGCTGGTCGAGATGGCGCAGCTGATGGTCGAACGCCTGATCGGCCGCATCAACAATGATTCACAACCGCCCGGCGAGTTTCTCTTCCCGCCGACGGTCATCAGCCGGCGTTCCGTCAAAACCGCCGGTTAATTCGGTAAAAACGGCTTACCCAGGCGATGCGCAGATAGCATCGTCCGGCTCGCCGCAGCCAAAATCAGAAAAAACAGCGTCGTCGCACTAAATAAACGGCGCGACGCTTTATGCACGCAACGTCGTTATTCAGCATGCCGCTCATGACTTTGGGCCGGGCCGCTATTATTCCGATTAACCACATGGGAAAAACCATGATGAAAAAAACAATGCCAAAGGATATTGAACGCAGTGCCATCAGGAAATTGACGCTGCATATTGTCCCCCTAATGATCTTGTTGTATTTCCTGGCCTTTCTCGACCGCAACAATATGGCCTACGCTGCCAAAGCGTTGGAAGATAATCTGGGATTGACCGCCTCGGCTTTCGGCTTCGCTTCCGGAATTTTCTTTATCGGCTATTTCCTGTTTGAAATACCCAGCAACGCCGGAACCATTAAATTCGGCCCGCGCATCTGGTTCGCCAGAATATTAATTTCCTGGGGCATCTTCGCGACCCTGCTCGGTTTTGTGCGCACGCCGCTGGAGCTGTATATTTGCCGTTTTATGCTGGGCGTGTGCGAGGCCGGTTTCTTTCCCTCGGTGGTGTATTACTTCACGGTCTTCTTCCCGGAAAAATACCGCACCAAAATTCTCGGCATGTTCATCATCGTCCAGCCGCTGTCTAACGCGGTCGGCTCGCCGATTTCCGGCTTTATTCTCAATATTCAGCATGACTGGTTCGGCTTCGCCCCCTGGCAGCTGCTGTTCATCCTCGAAGGGCTGCCGCCGATCGTCATCGGCCTGCTGATCCCCTTCCTGATCAAGAACTCGCCCAAGGACGTCGGTTATCTGAACGTGGAGGAAAAAGCCTGGCTGATGAGCAACGCCGGCCGCTCCAAATCCGGCTCAAAAATCACGCTGGGCGACTTCCTCAAGGGCATTAAAAACAGAAAGTACCTGCTCTACGCGCTGCTCAACTTCGGCATGGTATGCGGCATTTACGGCTTCGGCACCTGGCTGCCGTCGATCATCAGCGCCATTTCCGGCAGCGATATCTTTCGCGTCAGCCTGCTGGCGCTCATTCCCTACGGCCTGGCCGCGCTGCTGGTGTATCCGTGGAGCCTGTGGGCCAGCAAAACCAAAAAGCTCGGCGTGTTCGCCGGCCTCAGCATGGTGATCGCCGCCATCGGCCTGATGGGCGCGGTGACGTTTTTTAAATACGACCCGCTCGTCGCGCTGTCATTCCTGTGCATTGCCGCCATCGGCATCTACACCGCCGTGCCGCCGTTCTTATCCATGCCCGCCAATATCTCCACCGGCGCGGCCGCGGCCGCCGGGCTGGCGGTAGTGAGCTGCATCGGCAATATCGGCGGTTTCGTCGCCCCCTATGCGGTGGGCGTGCTGAACGATCTGACCGGCAGCAGCGCGCCGGGGCTGTTTTTCCTGGCCTCGTGCCTGCTGGCGACCGGTTTGATCTGCATTTTCTACTGCGCCAAACAGCGTGAAGGCGTCATCAATTCTTAACGAACCAATAAGGAGTCAATCATGGGCGATCTTGCGGGCAAAAAGGTCTTTATCACCGGGGCGGAACAGGGCATCGGCCGCGCCACCGCAGAGCGGCTGATCAAGGCCGGGTGCGACATCTATTTTCACTACCACAGCGACGAAAGCGGCCCCAAGGCGCTGGTGGCGCTGGCCCATTCACTCGGACAAAAGGCCGCCTACGGCTACGCCGATCTCATCGACACCGACGAAACGCTGCGCTGCGTCTCGGCCGGCGCCGAGTTTCTCGGCGGCATCGATATTCTGATCAATAACGTCGGCGGCATCGTCGGGCGCAAATGGCTGGGCGAGATCGATCGCGCCTTCTGGCAAACCGTGATCGACGTAAACATGACCACCATGCTGAACGTGACCCAGAGCGCGCTGCCGCACCTGAAGGCGGCGCCGAACGGCGCCAGCATCATCAACCTGGCCTCGCTGGCCGGCCGCGCCGGCGGGCACGCCGGCTCGCTGGTCTATTCCGCCACCAAGGGCGCGGTGCTCACCTGGACGCGCTCGCTGGCGGCGGAGCTGGGCGAGCACGGCATCCGGGTGAACGCGGTGGCGCCCGGCCTGATCCTCGGCACCCGCTTTCATAATCGCCATACCACCCAGGCATCGGCGGAGGAAACCGTTCGCAGCATCCCGCTGGGCCGCGCAGGCACGCCGGACGACGTGGCCCGCGCCATCGCCTTCCTGGCGGCGGAATACGACGGCTTCATCTCCGGCGCCACTCTCGACATCAACGGCGGCATCTTCCGCATGTAGTTCAGCTGCGGGCGGCACAGCCGCCCCCTATTCAGGAATCGCTTTATGATCAAATCCGCCATCACTCACCCGCCGCTGCTCGCCGCGCTGGCGCAATGCGGGCATAAAACCCAGGTGCTGATCGCCGACGGCAATTACGCCTGCGTGACGCACGCGCCGAAAGACGCCACCGTGGTCTATCTGAACCTGGCGCCCGGCACGCTCGCCGCCCCGCCAATCCTGGAAAAACTGCTGGCCTGCATCAACGTGGAAAGCGCGGCGCTGATGGCCTGCCCGCCGGACTTCACCAACACTATCGAAGCCGAATACCGGCAACTGCTGCCAGAACATTGCCCGATCGAGCACCTGCCGCGCGAGGCGTTTTACGCCGCGGTCAAATCGGATCGGACGCTGCTGGTGATCGCCTCCGGCGAACGGCGCCGCTTCGCCAATCTGCTGCTGACGGTGGCGCCGGTGGTGTGAAAGAGGTAGAGGGTGTGAGGGATAAAATGAGGGGGCCAGCCCCCTCATGCCGTTACAGGTCAGCGACCCACTTCTCCAGCTCCCCCGCACGTTCCGCATCGATATAACTGGTGGCCCAGCCAAATAGGTAAGCGAAGGCGAAAATGCCCACCGTCGACGACACCAGCGTCGGCGCGAAAAACGCGGCGATAGCGGAGAGCGTATACCCTGCGCCGATCGACAACCCGAGCGCTTCGAGCTGGTTGCGGAACGCTTTCCAGTTGCCGGTTGAGAAACCTTCAATCGCGGCGTTTACCAGATCCGCGCCCTTGATCGCCCAGTCCACCCCGGTGAAGACCTTGCCCAATACCCGCGCATTGCGGGCATACTGTTCCGCATCGATCATTTTCAGCCAGGCGACAATCGCCGCTTTGTCCTGCGCCTTGAGCTTTTTGTTCAGGCCCTTCGTCAATTGCTCGTAGGTTTTCTCCGCATCTTGCACGTTGCGGATATATTTTCCTTGAATTCCCGCCTCCAAATCCTTGGCGAGTTTGGCGTATTTCGCGCCGATCTTTTCCGCGATATCTTTATTGATACCTGCGGCCAGGCTGACGCCATCCTTGATGGCTTTTAATTCCGCATTTTGATATTCGACGAATTCCTTAACGATCGTTTTTACCGAGCCGGGTGATTTTACCGGCTTGCCGTTGGCATATTTCACCTCCATGGCATTCAGGTTATCCCCTCTCACCACGGCGATAAACGCGGGCCGGTTCTTATTGGCCTTATAGTAGAGGTTGTAGGTCGCCACTCCGTCTTGCTTTTCCACCTTCAAATGATGAAAACCGTAGTAACTCCCGGTCGTGCGGGTCGTCGAGAATTCACCGGTTTTGCCGTTGCCATGCCAGCCGCTGACGGGCCGATCGCGATGCGAGTCTGTCACGAAACTGCCTAACGAAGAGGCGCCGATCTGCCCGGCATTCAGGCCATTGTTGCCGCCTTTGCCAGGGGGTGAGGGTTTGCGCGCATGGCCGGTTTCGATATCCCCGATCGCCACTGTCCCCCCCTTGGCGTTGACCCCCATCACCAGCCCCCCCAGGCCAATGTGCTTCGCCTGATCGGCCGTCAAACCGGTGGCGGAAAGGCTCAGCGTGCCGGATGGGCTGACGCTTTCAATATGCAATTTCGCATCCGGGTTAATTCTGCGCGCCGCCTTAATCACCGCCTCCAGCTTCATGCGCAGCGCCGGATCGTTTTGGATCGCCGCTATCTGTTGCTGTTCCGGGCTGTTGCCAACGCCGGCGCCGCCGCGATCGCGATCGCCGGAATGGCCTTTATCGCCGCCCCCCGGCTCAGGGCCCGTACCGCGTTCAGAACTCCAGTTAGTCCCATCTCCTTTACCACCATAATTAAATCCAGGCATATGCTTTCATCCTTATTTCGTTTTATTTTTAAGATGCCGATATTCTCGTTTAACGCGGATTGACACGCGCATTATCCCTATCGGCAAACCGTTTTTAGCCGCCCGTCATTTATAAAAAACCGCAGAAATAAGGACAACGGATGGCGGCTGTCTGGTCGGTGAAACAAATAGGATCGCGTCTGCATAACCTGAATATATCGCCGCGGGTCACGCCTGGATGGCTGCGACCTGTTCAGAAGTCATTGGCACACGCCATGAATTGCAATTACAATCATCGCACTTGCAACTTAAAGGGAATGCTCCGCATGTCGCCTCAACGTATAACAATGCCTGCCGCCTCCGCCAGGACCAGAACCCTGGCCGAAGCCTGTATCCGCAAGATGGCCTCCGTCAGCCAGAACGCCGGCGCGGCGCTTCCCTCTTCCACCGCCTGGACGGCGGAAGCCTTGAGCGAACTAAACGCCAGTGGCAACATCTGGCTCATCGACGGCAGAAGGCGCGCCGAACCGCCGAGCTCCCGCTACGCCACCGCCTGGCCGCTCTGGTTTGGCCATCAATCAGAACGTTATGAGAAACCGTTGTTTTACGTCGTCAACACCCCTTCGGTAGACATGCTCCGCGGGCTTGAGCCGGAAACCAATCGCAAGGGGATTTTCATCAGCGATGCGGATACCGGCAGTACCGACTTGCCGAAAGGCGTGCAGGCCTGGTTCCCGCTCCAGCTCACCGCCATGCCGGACTGGCTGCCTTTCGATCCGGCCAATGCCCGGGAAACCGGCGCGATACTCCATCACGCCCTGCACGCGCTCTATCTGGAGGGAACGAGAAAGATGGTGTATCTCGCGACCAACGCAGACAATGATGCCCCCGCTTCCGGTGAGCCGTTTGTCGCAGAGCAGGCGTTCAAGGGGATGTATCGTGTCGCGGCGGCGGCGGACTCGCCGTTGCAGGTTCGCCTGTGCGGCGCAGGCAGAACGCTCGCCCGCGTTCAGCAGGCGGCTGAGGTGTTGAAAAATTGGGGCATCGCGGCCGAAATCTGGAGCTGCCCCAGCTACACGCGGTTGGCGCAGGATGCTGAACTCGCCGACATGCAGCGCCAGGACAGCGGCGGCGAATGCCATCTGAAAACGTGTCTGGGCGCCGGGAATGCCCCCGTCGTCGCCGTTACCGACTACTCGCACCTGATTGCCAACCAGCTCAAGCGGTTCATTCCCGCACGCTTTGCCGCGGTGGGTTCGGATTCTCGCACCCGGGGCGAAATTCACTATCCGCAGGCGGAATGGATTGCGCTATGTGCCCTCAAACTGCTGGCCGACGAGCAGAAAATTCCCTCGACGCTGATCGCCGATGCGCTGCGCGTTCTGCACATCACGCCCGATGCCTGATCACGCTCTGGCCAGCTGCATCGCGTTGTCCAACGCGTCGGAGAAGCGTGCGATCTCTTCTTCGCTGAACTGATTGAGAAAGTGGGTTTTGACCACCGCGCGGTAGATCTCCCACATTTTTTTCCGCAGGGCCTTACCTTCCTCGGTGATGGTGGCGAAGGAGGCCCGACGGTCGTCATCCGAACGGAAACGCGTGACCAGCCGCTCTTTTTCCAGGCGATCCATCAGGCGGGTCAGGTTATAACGCTCAATCACCAACACGTCCGCCAGTTCATGCATGCGGCGCGTGCCGTTTTCCCCGCTTTCCAATCCCCATAACACGTCATACCAGGCGTACGCCGGCAGCCCCGCCTCCGACAATTGCGTTTCTATCTTTTTGATGATTGCCCGGTGCGCGCGCACGAAGGAGAACCACAGGTCGGGTTGTTTATCTGTCATGTCAGTTTTCTCGTCAAAAGCGGTGAGTTGCAATTGCAATTGTAAAGGGATAGAGTGGCTTTCGCCATTATTGCATTTGCAACTCTTGCATATGCAATTCAATAAATTCCTGTATCGCTCAGCGCCTTATCAGGTAAGTACATTTGGAGCTTTTATGAACCAACCCGCGGTAAAAGCAGATCTTGACCCACAAGAGACGGCTGAATGGCTTGAGGCATTTGAAGGCGTCGCCGACATCGACGGCCGTGAACGCGCGCATTTTTTGTTGGAAAGAATGGCCGAAGCCGATCAGCGAAAACACGGCGATTTCTTCAGCATGGTCACCACGCCGTACGTGAATACGATCCCGGTCTATAAGCAGCCGACGTATCCCGGCGATCTGGCCGCGGAAGCGCGCATCAATGCGTTTATTCGCTGGAACGCCATGGCGATGGTGCTGCGCGCCGGCAAACATTCCAACGTCGGCGGACACATCGCCACCTACCAGTCGGCCGCGGTGCTTTACGACGTGGGATTCACGCACTTTTTCCGCGGACGCACCGATGAGTTTGCCGGTGACATGGTGTATATCCAGGGTCACTCCGCCCCCGGCATTTACGGCCGCGCCTATCTCGAAGGCCGCATCGACGAGGAGCTGCTCGACAACTTTCGCCGCGAATCCGCGCGCCGCGGCCTTTCTTCCTATCCGCACCCCAGGCTGATGCCGGATTTCTGGCAATATCCCACCGTTTCGATGGGGCTGGGGCCGCTGACCGCCGCCTATCAGGCACGCTATATGCGCTATCTGGAATACCGCGGGTTGAAACCGCATCAGGGGAGAAAGGTGTGGGCGTTTCTCGGCGACGGCGAGATGGATCAACCGGAATCGCTGGCGGCAATTGCGCTGGGCGGGCGAGAAAAGCTCGATAACCTGATCTTCGTCGTGAACTGCAATCTGCAGCGGCTGGATGGTCCCGTGCGCGGCAACGGCAAGATCATTCAGGAACTGGAAGGCACCTTCAAAGCCGCCGGCTGGCAGGTGATCAAGGTGATCTGGGGCAGTGGCTGGGACAAACTCCTGCAAAAAGATCGCTCCGGGCTGCTGATGCAGCGCATGATGGAGTGCGTCGACGGCGATTACCAGACCTTCAAGTCGCAAAGCGGCGCCTATGTGCGGGAGCATTTCTTCGGCAAGTACCCGGAGTTGCTCGCGCTGGTCGCCGATCTGAGCGACGATGAGATCTGGGCGCTGCACCGCGGCGGCCACGATCCGCAAAAGGTGTACGCCGCCTACCATCAGGCGATGCATACCCCGGGCAGGCCGACGGTGGTATTGGCCAAAACGGTCAAAGGGTTCGGCATGGGAGAAGCCGGTGAAGGGCAGAACATCAACCATCAGCTGAAAAAAATGAGCCAGGATGCGGTGAAAGCCTTCCGCGATCGTTTGGGGTTGACGCTCCCCGATGCGCAGCTGGAAGCGATCCCTTATCTGAAGCCCGAGCCCGACAGCGCGGCGGCGAAGTACATCACCGCGACGCGCACCGCGCTGGGCGGCTACATCCCCGCCCGCTTCGGCCAATCCACCCCGCTGGCGATACCGGCGTTATCGCGCTTCGACAGTCTCCTTAAGGGCAGCGGCGAGCGCAACATGTCAACCACCATGGCCTTCGTCAATATCCTCGGCGCGCTGCTCAAAGACCCCAACATCGGCAAACTGATCGTGCCCATCGTGCCGGACGAGTCGCGCACGTTCGGCATGGAAGGCCTGTTCCGCCAGATTGGCATCCATTCCTGGCTCGGCCAGCTATATACCCCGCAAGATGCCGGGCAGCTCAGCTACTATAAAGAGGCCAAAGACGGCCAGATTTTGCAGGAAGGCATCAACGAATCCGGCGCGATATCGACCTGGATCGCCGCCGGCACCGCCTACAGCAACCACGATGTCGCGACGATCCCGTTCTATATCTTCTACTCCATGTTCGGGCTGCAGCGGGTGGGCGATCTCGCCTGGGCGGCGGCCGACGCGCGCACCAAGGGTTTCCTGCTCGGCGCCACCTCCGGCAGAACCACCCTGATGGGCGAAGGCTTGCAGCATGACGACGGCCACAGCCACGTGCTGTCTTCCGTGATCCCCAGCTGCGTCTCCTACGATCCGACCTATGCCTATGAACTCGCAGTGATCGTTCAGAGCGGCATGCGCAGGATGTTCGTTGAGCAAGAGGATATTTACTACTACATCACCTTGCTCAATGAGGGATACCCGCAGCCGCCGATGCCGGCGGGCGTAGAGGACGGGATTATCCAGGGGGCGTATTTGCTCAAACAGAGCGCAGCGACAACCCAAGAGAGCCCGCGCGCTCAGCTGGTCGCCAGCGGCGCCATCATGCGCGAGGCGCTGGCGGCGGCGGAGCTGTTGGCCGTGGACTTTGGCGTCGCCAGCGATATCTGGAGCGCCACCAGCCTGAGCGAGCTGCGCCGCAACGGCATGGCGGCCGAACGCTGGAACCTGCTGCATCCGGAAGATCCGCCGAAAGTCCCTTATATCCAAAGCCTGCTGGCGGCGCATCCCGGCCCGGTGGTGGTAGCGACGGACTATATGAAGATCGTCGGCGATCAGATCAAACCGTTCTTGCCCGACCGCACCTTTATCGCCTTGGGCACCGACGGTTTTGGCCGCTCGGACACCCGCGAGGCGCTGCGTGAGTTCTTCGAGGTCAACCGCCATTTCATCGCGCTCGCCGCCCTGAAGCTGCTGGCTGACGAAGGCCGTATCGCCCGCAGCGAGGTCAACCGCGCCATGGCGCTGTACGGCATCGCCCCCGATAAGCCGGATCCGGCTGCGGTGAAGTAACACTCAGCCTACCCACGCCGCCGGTTGTCACCCGCGGCGTTTTTCTTCCTTCGATTCGGCAGCGCGCGGCGCCCGCTCCCCCAGCCGCACCACAGGAATGTCCGCCAGCCGGGTGGTGTAGGCCGGCGACAGCATGTCGCGCTTCATTTGCCACGGTTTGACGATCCCCTGCCCGGCGAACCATACGCGCCCGCGCCCTTCCTGATTCAGGCGATCGAGGGTCGCCATCAGGCGCTCGCTGTTGCGGCGCGGCGGGCAGTCGTCGAACAGGTCGATCTGCGCCATGGCGGCGGCGCTGAAATCCCCCAGCATCACGCCGCCCTTCAGATAACGCCGCCCCTCCTGCCAAATGCTCTCCAGCGCGCGCACCGCCATGGCGATGATGTCGCGGCTGTCGTTGCTCGGCGTTTGCAGCCGGGCGGTGCCCATATTGCTGTAATAGCCTTCGCCCGCCGAATGCGGGCTGGTTTTGATAAACACCGACACGTTGCGGCAATAGCGCTTTTCCTGTCGCAGCTTTTCGGCGGCGCGTTCGGCATAGCTGCAGATCGCCTCGCGCATGTGCGGGTAGTGCGTCAACCGCTGGCCGAACGAGCGGGAACAGATGATCTGCTCTTTCGCCGCCGCCTCATCTTCCCATTGCAGGCATGACTCGCCGCGCAGCTCACGTATCGTGCGCTCCAGCACCACGCTGAAGGTTTTACGCGCCAGCCGGGTATCGCAGTCCGCCAGCTGCAGCGCGGTGTGAATGCCCATCGCCTGCAGCTGGCGCGTCAGGCGGCGGCCCACGCCCCACACTTCTTCCACCGGAAGCAACGCCAGCAGTTTGCGCTGGCGCGCCGGATCGGATAAATCCACCACGCCGCCGGTGCCGCGCCATTTCTTGGCCGCGAAGTTAGCCAGCTTGGCCAGCGTTTTGCTCGGCGCAATGCCGACCCCGACCGTCAAATGCAGCTCGCGCCGGATGCGATCGCGCACCCGCTGGCCGAACGGTTCCAGCGCCTCGCAGCGCGCCACGCCGTCCAGCCGCAGAAAGGCTTCGTCCAGTGAATAGATCTCCACCGCCGGCGCCATCTCCTCCAGCGTGTCCATCACCCGGCGGGACATATCGGCGTACAGCGCGTAGTTGGAGGAGAACACCGCGACGTTGCGACGGCGCATCTCCTCTTTGATCTTGAAATAAGGCGCGCCCATCGGCACGCCCAGCGCCTTCGCCTCGGCGCTGCGGGCGATCACGCAGCCGTCGTTGTTGGACAACACAATCACCGGCCGCCCCCGCAGGTCGGGCCGGAAAATGGTCTCGCAGGAAGCGTAGAAGCTGTTGACGTCTACCAGGGCGAACATGGCTACAGCGCCGCGTAGACGATAAAGGTCACCACGCCGAAAATCTCCAGCTGCGCTTCGTCGTCGAACACGATGGGCGCGTAGGCGGGATTCATCGGCAACAGCCGCACGTCGGGGTGGCACTGCAGCTTTTTGACGGTGAATTCACCGTCCACCGCAGCGATCACGATATTGCCATGCTCCGGCGTCAGGGCGCTGTCGACAATCAGCAGATCGCCGTCCCGAATGTTGCCGTCGATCATCGATTCGCCGCTGGCGCGCACGAAATAGGTGGCGTTGGGGTGCCGCACCAGCAGCTTGCCGATGTCCAGCCGGCCTTCGACATAGTCCTGCGCCGGGGAAGGAAAGCCGCAGGCCACGCGATCGGCAAACAGCGGTAACGTTAGGGGTTCACCTGGTGAAAAAGCATACAACCTTGAATTGCTCAGCATAATCATAACCAAACTGTATATTTATACAGTTAAGCATAAACAAAACGCGAACGCGTGCAACCCCCAATCCCCCTGCGGATCGCGCTTTCCCGCGTAATATAATAATTTTCTGAGCGATTTTTCCTGCAGCTTTTGGCGTTCTTCACGTGTGTTTGCACACATGATATCCACCAAAACTGTGGATAATGCGGCACTCAGACCGTTGGCGTATCGATGGGCAGGATGAGTGAGGGATTGTCATTGCGAACGGCGCCGACGGCGGGCGATACCGGTTGCCAGACGAAATCCTCTGCCTGCAGGCTGTACACGTCAGCCTGCATTTGACCAGAGGGCGGGACTAAGCGGGTGTCGAGCCAGTCGCGCGCGGCCGTCGGTCTCTGCTGCGTACAGCGCCGCAAAGAACAGCGGCAGGCCTTGCCTCAGCAAGAGCCCACGGGAGGAACGGCGGACGGCCTTACAAAATGACGCCAATAAAATTGCGACTGGCAATGGCATCAATGGGACGGCCAGAGACGAAAGTCAGTACGTTATGCCAGGAGCTTGGGATAACCCGACAAACGCTGTACCGCCACATTTCCCCTGATGGTCCACTGCGAGCTGACGGTATAAAGCTGCTCAACCGGGGATAATTTTAGCGGACGGAAAAATCTGGGGTTCCGGCGTAGAACCCCGAATAAGGAATAATCCTTAATTCATTTCAGGATTATTAATTCCATCTAAAACCTCTCGGCAATATTCTTTTTTATAGGCTTCATCATTACTTAATGACTTAACCAAAAAATCAGCATTTTTCCAACCATTATCCCAATGCGTATCGAATCCTGACTGTTCATACTTTAATGTTCTAGTTAATGAGTCTTTTATTTGTTTTTTATATTTATCAATTTTCTCATTGGTTGCCCCACAAACATCATGTGCAACACGAGCATTTGAGCCAGAAAAACCTATTGCTGAAATTGCCATCGCTTCATTTGATTTGTCGAAATCATTCGCATATGCCACAGCATTAGATAAAGCGAATATGACAAGAGCAGGTATGATTTTTTTGTATGAAATCATCTTTCACCTCTAACTCATTGATTGTTCATGGGGTCAGTTTGGATATCGAAAATTATTGTACATTAAGGCTGCTTTTTAATCAGTCTCAACTTCTTTATAGAAGGCCTGAATGCGACAAACTTGGGAAGTACTGTAGCCTGTCGCGTCTGCTGTTTCTCGGATGCTCAGTTTCTTAATCTGTCGGTAGTACAGGACTTTCTGATGTCGTTCCTGATCTGCCTGCTTTCCCCGGTATCTACCCAACGTATGCGCCCGTTCAATTCCCGGCTTTTGCCGTTGGCGGCGACTTGATCGTTCCGTCCGCGCGCCACAGCAGCAGGCAGGGGGCGCGCAGGTTCGGCCAGCACAATCAGCATCCGTCGCTACAGCGGCGACGGCCGGCGGACGTTAACCGTTGCCACGATGTCACTCCTCTCTCTTATAGATGAGGACATGCAGGCGCAGCCGGTCGGCATCAACACGTTCATCCATTATTGTGCCCGGATAGCCCTGCAGCGCCAGACCGTACCAGAAACTCAGAATGACAGAAGCCTTACCCAACTCTAGGGTGTAACCCATCCCGCCCTGGTTCAGATTGCATTTTTTAATCGCATCTTCTGCTTCCCGGATCAGCTGCGCATAGCTGAGTGAAAAATTCAGTGCCTGATCCATCCTGCTCGCTCCATCTCACCGCTGGCGCGCACGAATAAGTGGCATTAGGATGCCGCACCAGCAGTTTGCCGATATCCAGCCGGCTCTCGACATAGTCCTGCGCCGAGGAGGGAAAACCGCAGGCCACGCGATCGGCAAACAGCGGTAACGTCAGGGGCTCACCTGGTGAAAAAGCATACAACCTTGAATTGCTCAGCATAATCATAACCAAACTGTATATTTATACAGTAAAGCATAAACAAAACGCGAACGCGTGCAACCCCCTATCCCCCTGCGGATCGCGCTTTGTCGCGTAATATAATAATTTTCTGAGCGATTTTTTTTTACGCCTGCTAAGTGTTTCACTGCCCCTTGCACACACGTTATCCACCAAAACTGTGGATAACCTGCAGGGCGTGATTCCCTACGCGAGCGGGATCAGAATCCTGTATAATCCCCACACCTGCTAATAAGAATTCATCCTCGTCGGCGCCTCGTCACCGACGGTCACGAGAACGTTATGAACAAGCACCTGCTCTTCGCAGAAACCGACGATATCAAACAGGAATGCCTGTCGCGCCACGCGGTCTGGCAGCGCAACGATCTGGCACAGGCGCAGCAGGATTGGCTGGCGGAAGAAGTGCCGGTCGCCCTGGTGTACAACGGCATTTCCCACGTGGTGATGATGGCGACGCCAAAAGATCTGGCGGCCTTCGCCATCGGTTTTTCGCTGTCCGAAGGCATCATCACCTCCCCCGACGATATCTACGACATCCGTCAACAACCGGCCTGCAACGGCATTGAAGTGCATGTAGAGCTTTCGAGCCGCCGCTTTATGCAGCTGAAAGAGAAGCGCCGCAGCCTGGCCGGCCGCACCGGCTGCGGCGTCTGCGGGGTCGAGCAGCTGCAGGAGGTTGCTCAGCCCATCGCACCGCTGCCCTTCACCCAACGTTTCGATTTGGCCCAACTCGACCGGGCGTTGGCTCAACTGCAGGAAGTGCAAACGGTGGGAAAACTGACCGGCTGCACCCATGCGGCGGCCTGGATCCAGCCGGACGGCGCACTCAGCGGCGGATGTGAAGACGTCGGCCGCCATGTGGCGCTCGACAAACTGCTGGGTTACCGCAG
Source organism: Serratia sp. CY37869 (assembly GCF_052168895.1). NCBI lineage: Bacteria > Pseudomonadati > Pseudomonadota > Gammaproteobacteria > Enterobacterales > Yersiniaceae > Serratia > Serratia sp. CY37869. Next base: position 911,788 of record NZ_JBJNLU010000001.1, on the reverse strand, counting down.
CCAACAGGCCTGGTCGCAAGGGGCGGCGCTGGTCTCGAGCCGCGCAAGCTATGAAATGGTGCAAAAGTCCGCCATGTGCGGCGTCGAGATCCTGTTCGCCGTCTCCGCCGCCACCCGTCTGGCGGTGGAAGTGGCCGAGCGCAGCAACCTGACGCTGGTGGGCTTCAGCAAACCGGGGCGCGCCACCGTCTATACGCACCCGCAACGGCTCTGGCAATCGACAACGGCGGCATAGCGCCGCCGGATAAGAATCGACTATTCTCAATAGCAGGACACCAGGAAGCACCCACGTTATGATAATTCGCCCGCACCAGAACTGGTTTTTTCGCCTGTTCGCCTGGCACGGTTCCGTGCTGTCAAAAATTACCTTTCGCCTGTCGCTGAACGTGCTGATGTCGATAGTGGCGGTGATCAGCTACCAATGGTACGAACAGCTCGGCGTGCATTTGACCATCGCGCCGTTCAGCCTGTTGGGCATCGCCATCGCCATTTTTCTCGGCTTTCGCAATAACGCCGGCTACAGCCGCTTTGTCGAAGCGCGCAACCTGTGGGGCTCGCTGCTGATTACCGAACGCACCCTGCTGCGCCAGATCAAAAGCCTGCTGCCGGACGAACCGGCGGTGCAGCAAAAGGTCGCCAAGCTGCTGATCGCCTTTAGCTGGAGCCTGAAGCATCAGCTGCGCGGCACCGACCCCACCGCCGATCTGTACCACAATCTCACCGGCAACGAGCTGGCCGAGGTGATCGCCAGCCCGATGCCGACCAACCGCATCCTGCTGATGCTGGGCCAGGAAATCGGCAAATTGCGCCGTCAGGGCCTGCTGAGCGACATCACCTTCGGGCTGATCGACGATAAGCTGAGCGAACTGTCTCACACCCTCGGCGGCTGCGAACGGCTCGCCAGCACCCCGGTGCCGTTCGCCTATACCCTGATCCTGCAGCGCACCGTTTACCTGTTCTGCAGCCTGTTGCCTTTTGCCCTGGTGACCGATCTGCATTACATGACACCGTTTGTTTCGGTGTTCATTTCCTATACCTTCTTATCCTGGGACTCACTGGCCGAAGAGCTGGAGGATCCGTTCGGCGTGTCGGCCAACCATCTGCCGTTAAACGCCATTTGCAACACCATCGAGCGCAACCTGCTGGAAATGAACGACCAAAGCCCGCTGCCACCGCCGATGAAACCCGACGAGCACTTTAATTTGATCTGATCTATTTCACCCGAACACACTGGAGCCGAATGCAATGAATGCAAATAACACCCCGCCGCAAGCCGTATTCACGCCGGTCACGCGCCATGCCATTTTCATCGTCGCCACCCTGTCGCCCGTTCCCGCCCATCTGGCGGCGGTGCGCGCCTGGTGCGGCGATATCGCCGCCGTGGTACGTTCGGTCGGCAAACGCGCGCCGGCGGGCAATCTCACCTGCGTCTGCGGCTTCGGCTCCGAGGCCTGGGATACGCTGTTCGGCGCGCCGCGCCCTCGCCAGCTGCATCCGTTCAGCCCGATCGGCAGCGGGGAGCGCGTTGCGGTCGCCACGCCTGGCGACATCCTGCTGCACATCCGCGCCGATGAAATGGATCTGTGTTTTGAACTGGCCTCTCAGTTGACCGCCAAGCTCGGCGACGCCGTGACGGTGATCGAGGAGGTGCACGGCTTCCGTTATTTCGATCAGCGCGCCATGATCGGCTTCGTCGACGGTACGGAGAACCCGGAGGGGCACGAAGCCTTCGACTACACGGTGATCGGCGACGAAGACGCGGCGTTCAGCGGCGGCAGCTATGTGCTGGTGCAGAAATACCTGCACGATATGCAGGGCTGGAATTCGCTCAGCGTGGAAACGCAGGAGAAGATCATCGGCCGCCATAAACAGTCCAACATCGAGCTGGATGAAGCGGTCAAACCGTCGTCGTCGCACAGTTCGTTGACCACCATCACCGACGAGCAAGGCAACGAGGTGAAAATTCTGCGCGACAACATGCCGTTCGGCCGCCCCGGCCTGCGCGAGTTCGGCACCTACTTTATCGGCTATGCGCGCTCCCCGCAGCCGATCGAGCAGATGCTGGAAAACATGTTTATCGGCCGCCCGGCCGGCAACTACGATCGGCTGCTCGATTTTAGCCACGCGGTGACCGGCACCCTGTTCTTCGTGCCTTCTGCCCCGCTGCTGGAAGCGCTGGCCGATCGCAGCGGCGCCGAACTGCACTAACGCCTCTTCGGCGGCAATGCCTCCCCCCGCGACTTATACTGAATTAACGTTGCGTTATTGAGGGGGAGGCGCCATGCCGCTCACATTCAAACCGTCGGAAAGACTCTCCATCGGCACCGAAATAGAGCTGCAGCTGGTCGATGACGAGCACTACGATCTTACGGATCGGGCTGACCGGGTGGTCAGCGCGGTCGGCGACCGCCGACGCGTCAAACATGAGCTCACCAAGTCGATGGTGGAACTGAACAGCTCGGTGCACCGCGATCTCGATGCGCTGCACGCCGAGCTGCGCGCCCTGACCGATACCGTCCGGCGTAGCGCACGGCGCCTGGGCTGTGACGTCTGCGGCGGCGGCCGCCACCTGAGCAACGACTGGCGCAAGCAGGTCATCAGCGACAACGCGCGCTACAGGCAGCTGGCCAGCCGTTTTGGCTATCTCTCCAAGCTGGCCTGCGTATTCGGCCAACACATCCACCTCGGCGTCAACGACGGAGACGAGGCGATGTACCTGTGCCATGCGCTGACGCCCTATTTTCCGCAGCTGATCGCGCTCAGCGCTTCGTCACCGCTGTACCAGGGCGTCGATACGCGCTTTGCCAGCTCCCGTTTCAGCGCACAGAATTCTTTCCCCAATTACGGCTGCCTGGAACACATCTACAGCTGGCGCGAATTCAACGCCTACTATGACCGGCTGCATGCCGCCGGCGTCATCGACAGCGTCAAGGATATTTACTGGGATGCGCGGCCGAAACCGGAGCTGGGCACGGTAGAGATCCGCATCTGCGATACGCCGCTGCGCCTCGCGCACGCCACGCTGCTGGTCGGCTACTGCCGTCTGCTGGCCGATTTTCTGTTGCAACACCGCACGCCGATCGCGCCGGAGTACGATGCCTTCACCAACTACAACAAGCTCAACGCCTATCGCAGCGGTTTCGCCGCCGAATACGTCGATCCCGCCACGCTGCGCCGCTGCAGCCTGACTGCACATATCCTGCACACCCTCGACACGCTGAGCGGCTTCGCCGAGCGGCAGGAGGATCGGGCCGTGCTGCAGGCGGTCGAGCGCCATGTGCGCCGGGGCGTCAGCGATTCGGAGCATATCCGCCAGATGTTGCACAACGGCCTGCCGCAAACCCAGGTCATCAAACGCCTGTGCGATGAGCTGTTGCAACCGGCAAGTTAAGTTTCGGCTATCGATTCCATACGCCAAAGCGGCTGTTCATTATGTGCTCTTTCGCTACAATCGTGAGCACTGACATTCACCGTATCGAGGACACTATGTACAATTTCTCCCGCTATCAGGCAAAAGAACTGGCGCTGGCTTACATGAGCGGCAAAAAGCACGATCTGTCGCCGCAGGAGTTTTTGCAGCAGTTGAAAAGCAGCGAAAGATCGTTTGAGCACCTGCTGAAACACGGCAGTGAAATGCCGCGTGACGTGCTGGTCAAAAGCTTCTGAACGGCCGGTCGCCGGCCTCTTTCCGTCTACGCCGCCGGTGGCGGACCTGACAGGTCCGCGCATTCCCGGCCGTCTCTCTCCCTTTCTCTTCGCCCCCGACGTTTCGCCTCCACCGACCAAAACCCGGAAAATTCGCCTTTAGAGACGAATTATTGACATATTCGTATTCAGGTGCGAATTTATAGTCATCCTCCATCCACAACGGATCACGCCATGCCGACGCCAATCAGCGTAATCAGCGGCGATCTGGTCGATTCTCGCCGGTCAGACACCGTCAACTACCTCAACGGGCTGCACAGCCTGCTCGATCGGCTGCAGCGCGACGGGCGGCTGCGCCAGGTGGAAATCTTTCGCGGCGATGCCTTCCAGGCGCAGGCCGCGCCGGAGGACGGGCTGTTGCTGGCGGTGTATATTCGCACTGCGCTGCGGGCGATGGGCGCCGCGCACTGGGATGCGCGCATCGCCGTCGGGCTGGGTAGCCAACGGCCCGACGCCGCCGGTTACGGTAGCGCCTTTATCAACTCCGGCAGCGCGCTGGACGCCATGACGAAAAATTGCCGCCTGGCTCTGAAAACCGACAACGATCGGACAAACGCCATTGTCAGCGATCTGCTGCCGATGTTAGATCATGTCATTGGCCGCTTGTCGCAGACCGAAGCGCGCATCGTCCAGGCGAGAATGTTCGCCGACAGCGGCGCGGCCGTAGCCGAGCAGCTGCAAAAAGCCGCCTCCACGGTCTCCGCCGCACTGAAACGCGCGGCCTACGAGGAAATCATGCGGTTTATTCACGCCATTAACAGGATCGTCTGACTATGGATCTGACCTATGCGCCTTTGCTGGCCTGGCTGTTGATCGTCCATCTGCTGGCGGATTTTCCACTGCAGCCGCTGAGTTGGGTGGAAGATAAAATCCAACATCGCTCGCGTTCGCGTTTTCTGCTGTTGCACGCGTTGCTGCATGGGGTGCTGGCCGCCTGGGTGGTGGCCGGTTTCGGCCTGCTGCACGGCGGACTGTCTTCACTGCAGGTGCTGATCAGCCTGCTGGTTATCGCCGTCAGCCACTACCTGATCGATTTGCTGAAAGTCACCGCCATGATCCGCCTGAGCCCGGCCCGCAGCTTTCTGCTCGATCAGGGATTGCATCTGGCGGTGATCGCCTTGCTGTGGCTGGGGCTGACGCCGAATGCCGGTGAACTGCTCGCGGCGTTGGGACGGCAACTGGGGAGTTGGCAAACCGGCCTGGTGCTGGTGGCCTACAGCCTGATTTATCTGCCGATGAGCCTGCTGATTGGGCAACTGCTGGCGCGCTGGACGCCGCAAATGCCGCCTTCGGCCAAGGCCGACAACGATTCGCTGCTGCGCGCGGGCAAACAGATTGGCTATCTGGAAAGAACGCTGATCCTGACCTTTGTGCTGCTGGGGCAAATTCCGGCGATCGGCTTTTTGCTGGCGGCCAAATCTATCTTCCGTTTCGGCGATCTGCGCCAAAGTGACGATAAGATGCGTACCGAGTATGTGCTGCTCGGCACGCTGTTTTCCTTCACGCTGACCATCATGCTCGGCCTGCTGGTCAACAAACTGCTGTAGCGGTGCGGGGGCGAAGAATTTCGCCCCCGAAGTGAATGCCGAGGCGGCTTAGAGCCACTCGCCGAAGCGGCGGATATAGAAACGCTTCATCAACTGTGCGACCACGCAGTAGCTGACCAGCGTAGCGGCCAACCACGGGAAGTATTCCCACGGCAGCGGCTGCAAGCCAACCAGGGCGCCGAGCGGCGAGAACGGAATGTAGATGCCGAGCGCCATCACCAACCCGGTGGTCAGCAAGACCGGCAGCGCCGCCGTGCTCTGAATGAACGGGATCTTCTGGGTGCGCAACATATGCACCACCAGCGTTTGCGACAGCAGCCCCTCAATGAACCAGCCGGACTGGAACAGCGCCTGGTGTTCCACGCTGTTGGCGGCGAACACGTACCACATCAGCGCATACGTCGTGATATCGAAGATTGACGAGGTCGGCCCAATCCACAGCATAAAGCGCCCGATGTTTTTGGAGTCCCACTTGCGCGGTTTGCGCAGAAACTCTTTGTCCATCTTGTCCCACGGCAGCGACAGCTGAGAAATGTCGTACATCAGGTTCTGAATCAACAGGTGGATCGCCAGCATCGGCAGGAACGGGATGAAGGCGCTGGCCACCAGCACCGAGAACACGTTGCCGAAGTTGGAGCTGGCGGTCATGTTCAAGTACTTGATGATATTGCCGAAGGTCTCGCGCCCTTTGATTACCCCCTCTTCCAGCACCATCAGGTTCTTTTCCAACAGGATGATGTCCGCCGACTCCTTGGCGATATCGGTACCGGTGTCGACCGAGATGCCGACGTCGGCGTCGCGCAGCGCCGGCGCATCGTTGATGCCGTCGCCGAGGAAACCGACGGTATGGCCGTTGGCCTGCAGCATTTTCAGCACCCGCGATTTTTGCAGCGGCGTCAGCTTGGTGAAGACCGTGCGCTGTTCCACTTCGCGCGCCAGTTCTTCGTCATCCATCTGTTCAATCCGCAGCCCGGAGAGCGGCTCGCCCGGCTCCAGCCCGACGTCGCGGCAAATCTTGCAGGTGATCACCGGGTTGTCGCCGGTCAGCACCTTCACCGTCACGCCATTTTCCTGCAGCGCGGCGATCGCCTGCTGAGCGCTCTCCTTCGGCGGATCGAGGAAGGTCAGCAGCCCTTGCACCACCATATCGCGTTCGTCGGCCACGCTCAGCGGTTCGGCCGGGCGCTGCGCATCCAGCTCGCGCGTCGCCAGCACCAGCACGCGGAAACCGTCTTCGTTATATTCTCGGGCCAGCGCCTGCAACGCCGCACGGCGCGCGTCGTCCAGCACCAGCGTCTGATCGCCTTCGCGCACGTGGGTGGCGATCTCCAGCATCTCCTCCACCGCGCCCTTACAGATCAGCTGCTGGCGGCCATTCTCATCCGCCACCACGATCGACAAACGGCGGCGCACGAAATCGAACGGCAGCTCGTCCACCTTGCTGAAACGCCCCAGGGCTTCAATCCCCGGTTTGCCGCGGCCAAAGCGGATCACCGCCTGATCCATCAGGTTCTTCATGCCGCTCTGATGGAAGCTGTTCAACCAGGCCAGGTGCAGCACCTCGTTATCTCTGGCGCCGTTGACGTCGATGTGGTGCTCGAGAATGATGCGGTCCTGGGTCAGCGTGCCGGTCTTGTCGGTGCAAAGCACGTCCATGGCGCCAAAGTTCTGAATGGCGTTCAGACGCTTCACCACCACCTTGCGACGCGACATGGCGATCGCCCCTTTCGCCAGGTTGGAGCTGACGATCATCGGCAGCATTTCCGGCGTCAGGCCGACCGCCACCGCCAGCGCGAACAGCGCCGCTTCGCTCCAGTCGCCTTTGGTGAAGCCGTTGATCAGCAACACCACCGGCACCATCACCAGCATGAAGCGAATCAACAGCCAGCTGACGCTGTTCACCCCGCGATCGAACGCAGTCTGCGCCCGTGTCCCGACGATCGACTTGGCCAACGAGCCGAAGTAGGTGCGCCCGCCGGTCGCCACCACCACCGCCGTAGCGGTACCGCTGGCGACGTTGGTGCCCATCAGACAGATGTTGGAGAGCTCAAGCAGCGCGTTCTCGCTGGACACTTCCCCTTCGCTCGACTTCTGCGCCACGTTGCCCATCGCATCGTATTTCTCGATAGGGATCGCCTCGCCGGTCAAAATCGCCTGGCTGATGAACAGATCGCGCGAGGCGATAAGACGCACGTCGGCCGGCACCATGTCACCGGCGGAGAGCTGGATGATATCCCCCGGCACCAGTTCGCGGATCGGCACTTCCAGCGTCAGCGGATGCGCGCTGTAGCTGCTGCGGCGCAGCACCGTGGCGGTAGTGCGCACCATCGATTTCAGCGCTTCCGCCGCTTTGTTGGTGCGGTATTCCTGCCAGAAACGCAGCAGCCCGCTCAGCGTGACCATGGTCAGGATGATAATGACGCCGGTGAGTTCAGTTTCTTCACCGCTCTGGAGCGGCAGCCAATAATCGGTAAAGAAACTGATCGCAGCCAGCACCATCAGCACGAAGATAAACGGGTTGTTGAAGGCCTTGATCAGCTGGATCAGGGCATGCGGCGCCTTGTCATGGGCGACCTGGTTGGCGCCGAACTGCTCCAGCCGCTCATCGGCGTCGTCCTGGGTCAAGCCGTTGCGGTTGCACTTCAGGTTCGCCAGCGTTTGAGCGATGCTGTTGGTGGCCTCTTGCGCAATGGCGTAGGTCACCGCGTCTTTATCACGGCGACGCGTTCTTTCATTAATCTGAGTCATAACGCTATTCTCTTATTTTAGTTCTGCGCACAGCGAAGCCCCGCCCGATAAACAGGTGACTATGCGCAGCTTGGAATTTTTTATTAGCGTGACTAAATGGCGGAATTACCCTGTCAGCCACGCTGGAATCATTTTCCTTCCGGGGTCATCGTCCATAACGCCTCCTTAATGTTCAGCGTTATTCAAGGCGTGCATGAATAAACCTGAACATATAATCAAGTTAATCAATATTTATATCATTAATCAGACCGGTAATTCGGACGCGACGCGCCAGCGAACGGCGCTCACGCTTTTTTCCAGACTGACGCGGCAGACAATACCTTCGATTTCTTTTTGCGCGGCCGGCGTAGCGGTAATTTCCGCGCACACTTCCAATTGCCCCGGGCTCGAAATATCGGCGCTGCGCAAGGATTGCAGCCGCAAGGCGACGCCGTTCAGCGCCTGCAGGATCAGGGTGCGCACCAGAATTTCGTCCTGCTCGCCGCAGGTCACCTGAATGCGATAGCACAGTTCCAGATCGGTCGCCTGCTGATGCGGCTGCAGATTGATGCGCTGCGCGGCTTCGCGCAGCAGGATATTGGCGCACAGGATCACCAGCGTAGCGACCACCGCATCCCAATGCTGGCCCAGGCCGCACAGTACGCCGATCCCCGCCGAACACCACAGCGTGGCGGCGGTATTGAGGCCGCGAATATTAAGCCCTTCACGCATGATCACGCCGGCGCCGAGGAAGCCGATACCGGATACGATCTGCGCCGCCACGCGGCCGGCGCTGGCCGGATCGGTGGACATGGAGCTGAGAATAAAGACCGCCGCGCCGGTCGCCACCAGCGCATTGGTGCGCAGGCCGGCCATGCGTTGGCGCCACTGGCGTTCGGCGCCAATGACCGCGCCCAGGCACATCGCCAGCAATAAATTCAAAACGAAAGGAGTCATAGCCATGACTGTCCCCTTAATTAACCGCAGGAGATAAAATCATGTGCTGTTTAGCACACGCGAAATCGCGCTGAAAATAAATCAGCGAATCAGCGTGCTGTGCCTGGAGGGAAAAGGCTGTGGCTGCAGAATACCATAATAACGTCCAACTCAATTCACCTGAAACCGTCAGGCATCAGGAAACGTTTCTTATTCGGGTATGCACAGCTCAGAAATAACTGGAGAGGGGTGCTGCCCGCCGATAACGGCAAGCAACAAATCAGAAGAGAATTGGTCAGCTTGCCTTATTTGTTTTATTACAACTACAACTGTCCAATTGGGTTTCTCCACTGAAATTTTGGCTGAGTATAGTGACGTCGGGTAATGAAGTAAAGGCTAATTTATTAAACGAAAAATAAACTGGAATACGGCGTTTATATTTCGATGTCACAAATAGAAGATGGCGACATTGGGCGACAGTGCGCTTATCGGTAAACTGCCCTCTTTCATCTTCCAAGGACGCCCCTGATGAAACAACGGTTTTCCCCGCTCGCGCTGGCGCTGCTCATCAGTTTTCCCGCCGATGCCTTACTGCTGCAGCAAGGCGACGTGCAATTTGAACTCGACCCTGCCACGCTGCATATCGCCGCAGGCCCGGTGCCGATCAATCTGGCGAAGCCTGCGCAGCAGGTAACGGATCTTACCGCAACGCCACGACGCGCCAGCTGGCGATGGCCGCAACGCGCAATCAACGTCAGCGCCCGTCTGGAAGGCGGCGATCTGCGCCTGAGCTTCAGCAGCGATCGGCCGCAAACCCTGAACTGGTATCATATGCCGCAGGGGGAAACGCTGCTGTTGCCGATCGGCGAAGGCAGCCGCATCCCGCTGGACAACGCGGTCTGGCGTCATTACCTGACGACGGAAATGACGCCGCTGGATACCAACTGGGATCTGAAACTGCCGCTGTGGAGCCTGCAACACCAGGGTAAGGTCTACAGCTGGCTGATGTTGACGCCGTTCAGTAACCAGATAGCCTTCGCCACCGCGCAGGAAAAGCTGGCGATGCGCGCCAGCCACCAATTCAATCGCTTCAATCAACAACAGGCATTCGAGGTGCTGCTGCACGTCGGCAACGCCCCGCTGTCCGGCGCCCGCCGTTACCGCGACTATCTGCAACAAAACGGCCGGTTCAGCAGCCTGCGCGAGAAGATCAAGCAGGCGCCCGAAGGCGAAAAGCTGATCGGCGCTACCCATATCTATCTGTGGGGCGACCAATTGCTGGCGGCGGAAGATGTCAAGGATTGGCCGGGATTACTGCACTACTTCGCCTCTCCCGCCGCCGAAGCGCTGCGGCAGAAGATGGACGCCGAGAGCAGAAGCTTGCTGCTGCGGCTGGCGGGAAAAACGCCGGAGGGCTGGCAACAACAGCCCCTGATCGACGGCATCAACCGGGCGTTGACGGCGCAGTTCGCGCTTGGCGCGACGCCGGATGACGCCAACTTTCTGCAGGCGCAACAGCGCCAGGCCGCCGCAGTGCGGGCGCTGGCGCAACGGGAGCTGGGACGCTGGTTAACCCCAGCGGACGGTTGGGGGCAAGGGTTGGCCAAACCGTTGATCGACGCGCTGCGCCAGGCCGGTTTGCCGCGCCTGTGGTTGGGCACCGATAACTGGACCGCCGCCTTCCTGCACCCGCAAGCGGTAGCCGCCGCCAAAGCGGCCGGTTATCTGATCGCCAGCTACGACTCCTACGATACCGCCATCGCGCGCGGCGTCAACGACAGCTGGCTCACCGCGCAGTTGCCGACGACGCTGCGGGAATCCTGCGCCATCGTGCGTGCAGACGGCAGCAGGAAACCCGGCTTCGGTAAACAGGGTTATTACCTCAATCCAGGCTGTGTCCTGCCCTATTCTCAACAGCGCATGCGCGAACTGGTGCAATTGGCCGGGTTGAACAGCCTGTTTCTCGATGTGGACGGCACCGGCATGGTGTCCGACGACTATCAGCCCGACCACCCAACCGGCGCGGCGCAGATGGCCGAAGCCCGCAACGCCCGGCTCGCCTGGTTCAGCGCCACCCTTAAGTTGCCGCTGGGCTCAGAGGATGGCAACGCAGTGACCGCGCGCAGCCTGATGTTCGCCCACGGCATGGAAACCTGGGGATTCGGCTGGGGAGATAAACAGATGAATCAGGATAAATCCTCGCCCTATTATCTCGGCGCTTGGTGGCCCAACGCCCAACCGGCGTTTTTCTTCCGACCCGCCAAAGTGAAACAGCCCTACCGTACCGTCGAATTCGATCCGCGTTACCGCCTGCCGCTGTATCAGGCCGTTTTCCACGATGCTATCGTCAGCAGCCACCACTGGAATTACGACAATCTGAAGTTCAGCGACGTTCAGACCACCCGCAGCCTGCTCAGCCAGCTGTACAACACCGCGCCGATGTTCCACCTGAGCCGCACCACTCTGGCGGCGCGCTTACCGGCGATAAAACGCGCCGATGCCGCCTTCCGGCCGCTGCATCAAGCCTTGTGGGATAAAGCGTTAACCGACTTCCGCTGGCTCGATCGGGACGGCTGGGTGCAACAGACGACGTTCAGCGACGGATCGACCCTGACCGCCAATTTCAGCGCGCAACCTTTCGGCGGCGTGGCGCCCCACAGCGTACGCGCCAAACTGGCCGACGGCCGCACTCTCGACGTCGCACCTTAGCAAGGCCGCCGACAGTGGGCTACGCTAGGCTATATTTCCGTTTACCCACAAGGAGCGGCCGATGACTCCCCTGATCCACACTCTGCTCGACGAGATTTGGCAAAGCCTCGGGCAATGCCCTGCCCCCGCCGATCGCCTCACCGTAAGCGGCACCGGCGCATTGCCTTCGGCTTTTCCCGTGACCGAATTGGCCACCGCCGCCTGGAGCGCCGCAGGTTTAGCCTGCGCCGAGCTGCTGCGGCGCGAGGGCGCCGCCGCGCAGCAGGTTTGGGTCGATCAACGCCTGGCCTCGCTTTGGTTCGGCTGGACGCTACGCCCGCTGGGTTGGACGCTGCCCGCCGCCTGGGACGCGCTGGCCGGCGACTACGCCACGGCGGACGGCTGGATACGCCTGCATACCAATGCGCCACACCATCGGCGAGCGGTGGAACAGGTGCTGGGCCCGGCATCGAAGAAAGGCGCGCTGGCGGAACGTGTGCTGGCCTGGAAAAAAAGCGAGCTGGAGGAAGCGGTGATCGCGGCCGGCGGCTGCGCAGCCCAAATGCGTTCGGCGGCCGCGTGGCGACAACATATTCAGGGTAAAAGCGTGGCGCTCGAACCGCTGATCCACACCGCATTGCAGCCGGAAGCGCCATCGCCCGGCTGGACGCTGCCCGTCGCCCGGCCGCTGCACGGCGTGCGGGTGCTGGACCTGACGCGCATTCTTGCCGGGCCGATCGCCACGCGTTTTCTCGCCGGCTTGGGCGCCGACGTGCTGCGTATCGACCCTTACGGGTGGGATGAGCCCGGGGTCGAACACGAAGTGATGTTGGGCAAGCGCAGCGCGCGCCTCAATCTGACCAATGCGCGCGATCGCCATACGTTTGAGCACCTGCTGAGAAACGCCGACGTGATCGTGCACGGCTACCGCGCCGGCGCGCTGGAGAAACTGGGCTATGGCGCGGAGGAAAGGCACGCGCTGGCGCCGGGCCTGATCGACGTCTGCCTGAATGCCTACGGCTGGAGCGGGCCGTGGCGCACCCGGCGCGGTTTCGACAGTCTGGTGCAGATGAGCTGCGGGCTGGCGGAGGCGGGCATGGTTTGGCGCAGCGCCAGTTTGCCTGTGCCGCTGCCGGTACAGGCGCTGGATCACGCCACCGGCTATTTGATGGCGGCGGCGGTGCTGACCGGTATGACGCAGCGCCTGTACCGCGGCACCGGCTATCGCGCGCGCTTGTCGCTGGCGCGGACGGCGCAGCTGCTGCTGGCGCATCCCTACCCGACGCATTATCGGCCGGAACCGCTGACACCGGCCGGAAGCGCCGACGAGAACCCTGAAACGGAACTGACTCACTGGGGGGCCGCGCAACGCCTGCGCGCGCCGTTGAGTCTGCAGGGCACGGCTCTGCAATGGGCGCTGCCGGCGACCACGCTCGGCACCTCGCAACCGGAATGGCTACGCCGCTAAATCGCCGCCAACTGCTGCTGAAGCCACTGCAGCAAGCGGGTGACCGCCGGCGTCAACCCGGCGGTCTGCGGCCATGCCAGATAAACGTCGTCATCGCTCAGGCGACAGGGCGCGGCCAAGGCCACCAGCCTCCCCGCGTCGAGGGCATCCTGCACCAGCAGCTTTTTCGCCAACGCAATGCCAAACCCTTGCTCTGCCGCGCGAATCAATAATCCGGCATCGTTGAACAACGCCTGTTGCCGCCCGCATAACGGGCGCCCCTGCGCGTTGAACCAGTCGCGCCAGGGACTGACGTCGTGCTCGAGCAACGGAATATCGCCACCGTTCTCGAAAGCCGCCCCCCATTCTCGCGCCATATCCGGCGAAGCGACAGGCAACACGTCCCCCGAGGCGATGCGCTGCGCCTGCAGCCCCGCCCATTGACCGCTGCCGATGCGGATCGCTGCATCGAACCCCCGCTGCGACAGATCCTGCAGCGCCAGCGACGCATCGATATCCAGCGCAATATCGGCACAGGCCTCATGAAAAGCCGACAGACGCGGCAGCAGCCAGTAATGGGCAAAAGACGGCAACACGCTGATGCGGAGCGTCTGGCTTGCCGCCGCTCGCCGGGCGCGGGCGACGCCCTGCTGCAGCGCCTGCAGCGCCGGCTCTACCGCCGCCAGCAACTCTCGCCCGGCGGCATTCAGGCGCACACCGCGCCCGCGCCGTTCAAACAGCGGAGAGCCGACCGCCTGCTCCAACAGCTGAATTTGCTGGCTGACCGCGCCGTGCGTCAAATGCACCTGTTGCGCCGCAGCGCGCAAATTTTCCAACCTGGCGGCGATCGCAAAGGTCGGCAAGACATGCAAGGGAATGCGTTCACTCATCATTGGTTAACCAGGCTATCCAAAAAGGTTATTTTTCATCGATTTTGACCGGCAGGCAAATGTTCTATGTTTACCCCATCATCCCTGACGCTTTCGGAGCCGCCATGCACCCACGTTTACAACAGGACCTCGCACAGTTTCCGCAGATCCTCGATCACACCCGCCAACTGGCGGAAGATTTCCTGGCTGGGCTGCAGCAACGCTCGGTCTGCCCACCGCTCGAGCATCAGCAGCTGCAACCGGGCGACGATCGGCTCGACGAAAACGGCGAAGGCGCCCTGGCGGCGCTGGAGCGCTTTTGGCAACGTTATCAGGCCGGCATTTCCGCCAGCGCCGGCCCGCGTTATTTCGGCTTCGTCACCGGCGGCGGCACCCCGGCGGCGGTCGCAGCGGACTGGCTGGTTAGCGTGACAGACCAAAATAGCCTGCTCAGCCATGATACCATCGCAGCCACGATCGAGCTGGCGGCCGTGACGCAATTGAAATCCCTGCTGGGCCTGCCGGAAACGTTCAGCGGCAGCCTGGTCAGCGGCGCGACCATGGCCAATTTCACCGGGCTGGCCATTGGTCGGCAGTGGCTGGGGCAACAGCGCGGCGTGGATATCGCCCAACAAGGCCTGGCGGCGTTGGGCCCGATCCGGGTTCTTGGAGCCAATCCGCATTCCAGCAGCGTGAAGGCGCTCAGCATGCTCGGTATCGGCCGCGAGGCATTGACGATCGTCGCCAGCCTGCCGGAGTCTGAAGCCATGGATATGGCGGCGCTGGAGCGGCAGCTGGCCGCTAGCGCAGGCCAGCCAACGTTGGTACTGGCCAGTGCCGGCACGGTCAATACCGTCGCTTTCGACAATCTGCCGCAACTGCTGGCGCTGCGAGAGCGTTATCCATTTTGGCTGCATGTCGATGCGGCATTCGGCGGCGTGGCGGCCTGCTCGCCGCTCTACGCCCCAAGGCTCGAGGGCTGGCAGCATGCCGATTCCATCACCGTCGATGCGCACAAATGGCTGAACGTGCCTTATGACAGCGCGATCCAATTTACCCGCCATCTGGATCTGCAGATGCAGGTATTTCAGAACCATTCGGCCTACCTGGAAGCACCGACGCTGCGGCCAGACAACTATCTGCATCTGACGCCGGAAAATTCGCGCCGCTTCCGCGCCCTGCCGCTTTGGCTGACGCTGAAAGCCTATGGCCGCAGCGGCATACGAGATATCGTCGAGCGCAATGTCGAACTGGCGCAGGCGCTGGGAGCGGCGTTAGCGGCCGAGGACGGTTTCCATCTGTTGGCGCCCGTGAATATGAACGTGGTGTGCTTTGCCCTCAGTCATCCACAGGGCGACAGCGAAGCGGCGCGCGATCGCTTTCTCGAACGCCTTAGCCGGCATGGGGTGGCGCGTTGCACCCCTACGCGTTATAACGGCCAGCCGGGGATCCGCGCCGCGCTGGTCAACTGGATGACGGAGGAACAGGACATTCGCCTGACGCTGGACTCGCTGCGCCATTGCCTGGCGGAGACGGCCTAAACGCCTGGCGCGTCACCCGGGCTGGAAGGCCTGCAAACGCCGTTCTTGCCGCCCGTCGTCGCCGATGTTATCCGGCGACAGCCAGGCGGCAAACGCCGAGCGCAGCGCCGGCCATTCTCCATCGATGATCGACAGCCAGTCGGTGTCGCGCGTGCGTCCTTTGACGACGACCGCCTGACGGAACGTGCCCTCATAGCGAAAGCCAAAACGCTCGGCGGCCTGACGCGAAGGCAGATTGAGGCTATCGCATTTCCATTCGCAGCGCCGGTAACCCAGATCGTCAAACAAATGGCGCAGCATCAGGAAAATGGCCTCGCTGCCGAGCGCACTGCGCTTCATCAGCGGGGACCAGTTGATGGTGCCCAGTTCAGCCGCACCGTTGGCGGGATCGATGCGCAAAAAAGCGCAGGTTCCTACCGCGCGCCCGTTCGCCTGATCGATCACCACCATCGTGCGCCTGTCGGCGCTGGACGCCAGGGCCTGCAGGTAATGCTGAAAATCCTCGCGCGTCTGCGGCCGCGCCCAAAACAGATAGGTCCAGTCGCGGTCGTCCTCGGCGGTTTGATAAGCCTGATAAAGCTCGTCGCCCCAGCGTTCGAGGTTCAGCGGTTCTAGGCGGCAAAACCGCCCTGACAGTAACGCTTGCCCGGGCATGCCTGCCGGCTGCCAATGAGGGAGGGCATCGCCTATCGGCTGCCCATATTGATTTTGTCTCACCGCGACATCCTGTTTTTGAAAGGTGCAAGAGCAAATTAAAACCGGCACGGGTCAGAAACAACTCCGACCTGCCGCCGCCCCTGCCGACCGGCTGGCAAGACGATAGTTTAGAAAAATCACTCAATCACCGATAAACATTCACACAAATGATTTCATATGAAATAAATATCCACATAACCTATTGTAAAATGGTGATTTATGGCAACAATTAAGCTACACATTCCAGCAATAATGTTAACTTTTGTTTGTTGTTATGATAAAAACAGAAGCGCTTATCATTAGCGAAAGGTGCCAAGACAATCATAACGCAATGATTTTTATGATTAAAAATAGAAGAACCTAGAAGCGAGTGCTTTTTGAGCACTTAAAAAGCACGCTAAAAGACTTCAAAAAAAAGACACATGAATTTTTTTTAAGACTTTTCCTAGCAAACTAAAATTTTGTTTCGTGACATGATGAACAGATTATCAGCAGACAATGCCGGCAGGCGCGGGCGCCAAGCGCGAATCAGGCCCATCATGCCGACGCCGGGCGAGTAGCAGATCGCTCTGACTTAAGCCAAACTTATAGATTCATGCGATTAATAAGTTTAGTATGAAAATATCATTGAGTGCCGTCGTGTTTATTGATAGAACACTCGCTACACTGAATTATTGTTCCATTTTGCCTTTCGGCTTTTTAGGCTTTTTCTCATATTACCGCAGTAAAACGGATTTAAGTGGGGGTGCGATATGCCAACGATTATCATGGATTCATGTAGCTATACCAGATTGGGGTTAACCGACTATCTGACTTCGCATGGCGTGAAGAAGCGCCATATTAATGCCATCGAGGACATTGACAGCCTGCATGAAAAATGCAGTAAGTTGAATCCTAGCCTGGTGTTTATTAACGAGGACTGCTTCATCCATGAAGCAAACGCCACGGAGCGAATAAAACGGGTGATTTCACTGCACCCGGATACGTTATTCTTCATCTTCATGGCTATTACCAATGTACATTTCGACGATTATTTATATGTTCGCAAGAACGTCATCATATCGTCAAAATCCATCAAACCAGAGACTATGAATCAGCTACTTAGTCATTATCTCGAGAAAAAATCCCTACGGGTGGAGAAATCCTCTCTGGATCAAACGCCGGTGACACTGAGCCAAACTGAATCGAACATGTTACGCATGTGGATGTCCGGGCAAGGCACCATCCAGATATCAGACCAGATGCAAATAAAGGCCAAAACGGTCTCTTCCCACAAGGGAAACATCAAGCGGAAAATAAAAACGCACAACAAGCAGATCATTTACCACGTTGTCCGTTTGACCGACACATTGACTAGTGGAATATTCGTCAATAGCCGCTGAACCGTAGAGAACGCCCCCACTTTGTTTACCCATCGTTAAATATCCGGTGATAACGTAATCCGGTTCTCAAACGCTGGGATAACCAAAAGAATACCTGCTGCGTTATCCCCCGCTAGCGCAACGGGTATTTTTATGTCGTCGATAAAAAAATTCTTACCGCATTGAAATAATCTCAAAATAGACAGTTTCGTTAGCAAATTAATGAGATTATTCGAAGTTACTGCCCGGGCGCGCCGCAAGGCTCCACAAAAGTGCCGTCACGGCTGTCGATTTCATTAAAAAACCACACGCCCGCCGGGTAGTCCTCAAGAGACACCAGATACATGGTACCTTCGTTGAAGACCTCTACGGCCAGAATGACGCCTTCGCGCCGTGGGCCGCCATCTGTTTTTACCGTCACTCGATCGTTAACCTGCATACCCTTCCCCATTCTTTGCGATTGGCATCAGTGTATTACAAAACCCCGGGTGAAGGACACCGCCCCAGCCCTGCCGGTCTCTGCTATCAGCGTAGCAGCCGCCTGGATTTTCACTTTCTTAACGGTTTGACCGCAGAATCTTAAGCCGTCCTCGCGTAACCTGTCTTCAGGCGTTTCCCCCCCAGAGAAGCGCTTGCAAATGAAGAAGTAACAAGGAACTTTTGCCCGCAGACTTGCGGGCTTTTTTTTATGCGCCGTCAAATTGCAGGCATAAAAAAACCCGCCTCGGCGGGTTTTATTCAATCAGCGGTAGACGCCAATTAGATAGCGGTAACGTTAGCCGCAGATGGACCTTTCGCACCGTTCTCGATAGAGAACTGTACGTTCTGGCCTTCAGCCAGGGTCTTGAAGCCTTGATCCTGGATAGCAGAGAAGTGTACGAATACGTCTTTGCTGCCGTCTGCTGGGGTGATGAAACCAAAACCTTTAGCTTCGTTGAACCACTTCACTTGACCTTTGATCATGTTAGACATGTCTAATTTCCTTCAATAATAATGTTAGCCGCCATGGGCGAGATAGCCGGTCATCAGTTACTTATGGAGGCACTGGAAAGGAAATTCGTCAGAGAAGGGCTATCCGGGATAACGCTTTAAATTTGAACTACTTTACTCAAAATGTCGTGCATAAATAGGTCTGTACCACAGGCCGACATCATTAACTCACGAGCGAGCGGCAATAGCAACCTTTTTCGCCGTGCAGGGGCGTTAATCTCGGCTAAACGCACAGGATTTGACCCCGTCTGCCTACGGGATCGCCAGCTGAATCCCCATTACGCCGCAGGCAAATGATAGTAATTCTCGTTTTACTGTTTTATAGTTGCCCGGCGTAATCATCCAGGGAGACCCACCATGCCGAGATGGCTCACATTACCGGCCGCCAGCGCCGCCGCCCTGCTGGCCTTTGCCGCTTACAGCGCTCCGCTTGGCGCGCTGGAGCTGAATTATCAAGCCCCCGATCCCAGCGTCGCCCCTGCGCCCAAGCCGCCGACGTCGCCTGGGCCCGCGCCCAAGGCCGAGAAACCGCCGATCACTTGGGCAGAGGCGCGAGATAAAAACGGTTTTCGCGTCGACATCGAGTGCGATCATCCGGGCTGCAGCAAGCCGCGCACCAAACCTTATCCCGCGTATGACGGCCCGGTGAAGAAAACCGATCGCCGCCGCCAATCCGATCCTTATTCCACCAACCAGGATCCCGATTACAACATTCAGTTAGGCTATGAGTGGTAATGACGCTTTCGGAGAATGCCTATACCTCACGCAATCACGGCCGCTTAGAATGGCGTCAGTTCACCACTCCTCCTGGTGTTGAACATGACAAGCTGTGTTGCAAATCTTTATGCGCCTCCCTATAGGCGCTTTTTTTTTGCCCTTCTCGCATCTCGCCTTTCCGATTACAGATTGGTCTCATTGCCCTGCAAAGTGATGAATGTCACAAATACGCCTCCTTGCCATTCTTATTCGGAGGTGATGTTCATGGCCACAGGATCTCTTACCCTCCTGGCCGTCTTGGCCGGCATTGCGGGCTATGCGCTCTATAAACACTTCAAATCTCAGAAGAAAAGTGCATTCGTCCGCCCGCACGATCGGTAACCGACAACGCATTTTCACCGCGAAGGCGCGGCACGCCGCACGCCGCGCCTGCGGTTACCGTCATCCTTTCATCACAAAACTGTCACAATATGGCCATATGATGATTAGCGATTATCCGTTCTGGCTTAACACCAAGGATTTCGCCCATGACCATAATTAAAGCTGCAAACCACCAGGAAGCAGAAAAGCTCATCCGCGCCGGCACAGCCAAGAAAATCGAACTGGCTTACGACATCGGCAGCGACGATTTCTTCCAGCTTGCCAGCCTGTGGTGCGATAAAGGCGCCAAGATCTCCAAAGGAAAAGAACACTTTATCGTTTCATTGAAAGGGTTCCGCATCCCCCCTAACGATTGATGCCCAGCCGCCCATCGCGGCGGCGTCTCCTTCTCTTCCTCGCAAAACCGCTCTATTCGACCACGCGCACCTCATTCGATTTCGCTAAGCTAACAGCAGACTTTATTGTGGACGCGCCACCTGATAACCGCGTCCGCCACGATGAGGAGAGTAACCATGTCAACGAATGCACCGCTGCCCGACACGATGAAAGCGATTGAGATCAGCCAACCCGGCGCCCCCGAGGTTCTGGTCGTCGCCGAACGTCCGGTGCCGGTTCCGCAAGCGGGCCAACTTCTGGTGAAAATCGCCGCCGCCGGCGTTAACCGCCCCGACGTGCTGCAACGTCAGGGGAACTATGCGCCACCGCCCGGCGCCTCGGATATTCCCGGCCTCGAAATTGCCGGCGAAGTGGTAGCCATCGGTGAAGGCGTGACCCGCTTCGCAATCGGCGATCGGGTTTGCGCCCTCATCGCCGGCGGTGGCTATGCGCAATACTGCGCCGTGCATGAAAGCAATGCGCTGCCGGTTCCGGCGGGCCTGAGCCTGACCGAGGCCGCCGCGCTGCCGGAAACCTTCTTTACCGTCTGGGTCAACGTGTTCCAGCGCGGTCACCTCAAAGCCGGCGAGACCGTGTTGATCCACGGCGGCACCTCGGGTATCGGCACGGTCGCCACCATGCTGGCGAAAGCCTTCTGCGCCCAGGTGATCACCACCGTCGGTTCAGAAGAGAAGCGTCAGGCGAGCCTGGCGCTGGGCGCCGACGTGGCGATTAATTACCGCAACGAAGACTTTGTCGCCCGCACCAAAGACGCCACTAACGGCAAAGGCGCCGACGTGATCGTCGATCTGATCGCCGGCGACTATGTGGCCAAGAACTATCAGGCCGCAGCGATGGAAGGCCGTATCGTGCAAATCGGCACGCAAAACGGCGTGGTAAAAGAGCTCAACCTGATGCCGCTGCTCTTGAAACGCTTGACCCATACCGGTTCGACGCTGCGTTCGCGCAGCGTCGCGGACAAAGCGCAGATTGCCGCCGAGCTGCACGAGAAAGTTTGGCCGCTGCTGGAGCGCGGCGTGCTGAAACCGCAAATCTTTAAAACCTTCCCGCTTGAAGAGGCGGCCGCCGCGCATGCGCTGATGGAATCCAGCGAGCACATCGGCAAAATCATGCTGACGTTCTGAGACCTTTCCCCGCAGCGGGGCTGTGGGGAAATTTATGCCGCATTCAGGGAATGATGCGGCGACGGCGGAATGCATCGAACAGCGAGAAAAACATGGCCTCGGTTTCGACAAACTGATGGAAACCGAAACGCCGCGCCTTGCTGCCGTCCGCGAACATGTCGTAGTCCCAGGAAAAGACGAAATCGGCGAAACGCCAGCCGGCCACCGCCCGGTAATCGGGCTCGGTCAAGGAGTGCCGTTGCGCCAGCTCGCGCCACAGCGGCGCTTTGTCCGCCATCATGTTTTCCAGCGTCATCGGCAACGGCGGCGCACATTCCAGCCCGAAGTACGCGGCGATTTTCGGCCACATTTCGCTCCAGCGAAACAGATCGCCGTTGTTGATGTTAAACGCCTGATTGGCTGCCGCAGGTTCGGTCGCCGCCCAGAGCGTGGCGCGTGCCAGCAGTCCGGCGTCGGTCATTTCCAACAGGCTGTGGTAAGCGCCCGGCTTCCCGGGAAAGCGCAGCGGCAGCCCGAGCGCTTTACTGATCGAGGCGTAAACCGCGATGCTTAACGCCAGATTCATCGGGTTGCCGAGCGAGAAGCCCCCCACGACGCTCGGGCGAATGGCGCTCCAACGCCAGCGCTTGCCTGTTTGGCGCTGCTCCAGATACTGCTGCTGCGCCGCGTTAAACTCCGGCGGCATATGCCCGGCATCGCTTTCACGCGCTGGCGTTTTAAACGGCCCCAAATGCGCGCCATAAACTTTATAGCCCTGCATCAGGCTGATATGTTCCAACGCCGGCGCAATCGGCTCCAGCCCTTCGACAACGTGTTGCAACATTTGCAGGTTCGGCGCCACCAGCCCCGCCCAATCCGGAGCATCTTGATAGGCGGCATAGAAAACGTGGCTAATCGCGCTCAGCGGACGCAGCGCGTCCCGCGTCGCCGCCGCATTCAGCAGGTCAACCTGCAGGTGGCGCACCCCAGGCGCCGGTTCGCCGCCCCGGCGCGAGACGCCCACCACTTGCCAACCTTGGTCAATCAGCTCCTCAATCAATCGGCGCCCAATCACGCCATTGGCGCCGATCACCAGCGCCTGTCGCTTTGCGTTCATTTTGTCACCCCTCGGATTATCGATACCCTGAGTGTTATTGATTAGCGATACTTGCGGTAGATGAGGGTTTCCACTAACACTAATAAGAAATATCTATAGGCAAAATCGACATGGATAAGCTGAACGCAATGAAAACCTTTATGCGGGTGGCGGAGCTGGGCAGCCTGTCGGCCACCGCGCGCGATCTGCGTTTGACGCAGCCGGCGGTCAGTCAGCAAATCGCCGGTCTGGAACAGCAGTTGGGGGCGCAGCTGCTGTTTCGCAGCACGCGTGCGGTCACCCTGACGGAGGCCGGCAATGATTACTATCAGCGCCTCAAACCGATTATGGCGGCGGTCGACGAAGCGGAAGAGGCGTTGCACGGCCAGCACCACCAGCTGCAGGGCAATTTGCGCCTGCATGCGCCGACCGGATTCGGACAACGGCATATCACCCCTTTGGCCATCGCGTTCCAAAAACGTCATCCGGATCTCACCATCGAGCTGCTGCTGGACGATCGCCGCGCCGACGTCATCGGCGAAGGCATCGACGTGGCGCTGCGCTTCGGCGAATTGCACGCGCCCGGCATGGTGGCGAAACGGTTGGGTGAGCTGCAACGCCTGCTGGTCGCGTCGCCGGCCTATCTGGCCAGGCATGGCGCCCCTCGTTCGCCGGCGGATCTGGTGAAACATGCGCACATTCGCTACAGCGGCCTAAACGATGGCGATACGCTCACCCTGCTCGGCCCCCACGGCGCCGAGATGGTCGCGCTGCGACCCACGTTTCGCGCCAACAATACCTTATCGCTGCTGGCGGCCATCGAGGCCGGGGCCGGCATCGGTGGCGCTCAGCGGCCGCTGATCGGCGAACAGCTGGCGACGGGGGCGCTGGTTCCCGTCTTGCCGGAATACCGCTACCCGCCCATGGCGCTGCATGCGGTCTATCCCGCTTTACGTTTTATTCCGCAGAAAGTGCGCGCCTGGGTGGCGCATTTGCAACAGGCGTTGACGGCGATCGAGGGAATTAGCGGAGTGAATGCCCCCGGCCAGACGCCGGGAGCATAATCATTATTTGAACAGTTTGCCGACCATGTCGCCCAGTTCATTGCTGTCTTGCTGCACTTCACCGTTTGGCGAAGCGGCATCCGCTACCGTCGGCAAGAACTGTGCAATGGTGCTGGACGCCTGGGCCGGATCGACGCCCAGCTTTTCAGCCAATTGATTGATCGCATCGCTGCCCAACGCCTGCTGCACATGATCGCCGGTAATCGGCTGGTTTTCGCCGTTACCGAGCCAGGAACCGACGATATCGCCGAACTGCCCCTGGCGGAACTTGTCCAAAATGGCCTGCAGGCCGCCTTGTTGCTCGACCCACTGCATAATGGCGATGTAGTCGATGCCTTTGCCGTTGGCGCCGCCGCCCAGAATGTTACCCAATACGCTATCGAACAGACCCATGATATTCCCCTTTCAGCCGCTGCGGCCCGTGCCGCACAGCCGGATTGATTTCACGAAAAAGGGCCGCCGCGGCGACCCTGTTGAGCAACGGCTGCTTAGCCTTTGATCTTCCTGTAGACAAAAAGCACCACCAGGGCACCGATGACCGCCACCACGAAGCTGCCCAGGTTAAAACCGTCAACGCGCCCCATACCGAAGAAGGTGCTGATATAGCCGCCGACGACGGCGCCCACGATCCCCAGTATAACGGTAACAATAAAGCCGCCGCCGTCTTTGCCCGGCATAATCCATTTAGCCAGGATACCGGCGATTAAACCAAAAATGATCCAGGAAATGATGCCCATTTTTACTCTCCCTATTGCCTTTTGCCTAACAGAAATCCTATTACCAGGCCCACGACGGCGCCGGCGCCTACCCCTGCCCAAGGGTTATCCTTGATGCAGGCACATGATTGCTCGAGCGCTGCCTTTACGCCGCTGCGCACTTCGCAGGCGGTGGTTTTAACGTAGTCGCTCGGTTGCTCAACACCGCTTAGATCGTCATTTTCATATGACATGTCAAATCCTTACAGACCCGCCCTCTGAGAACTTCGTCACCTGTTTCACGTCCGGCGCCGCCCGTTCCGCGATCTTGCTCTGGACACTCTGCCCACAGCCGTTCAAGACGGGGCGTACGGCGACAATCGCACAACATCACACTATGACTATAGTAAAAAATCAGCGGTTTACCCATTTCCGTCCGTCTGAATTTCACCGCTTCAAAAGCGATCGCATTTCATCCCATTGTCATCTGGGCAGGCTAAACTTTAAACACAGCCTCCTGGAGGAAACGCCGATGTTCAATGCCCCTTTTGTCCTGATTCTCGCGCTGCTGTATGCGCTGGCTGCCGTTTGGGACGGTTCCGCCGCGCTGCTGTTTCTCTAAGGTTACATAGCGGTTGTCACTTTTGCGATGCGCTGAATTGTGTCCTTATTTTTCAATGTCGCCAGCCGGTTGAAATAGCGGTGAATATCCGCCCTTCCCTCGGTAAAAATCTCATTTCGTTCCGTTTTCCGTCTGCGCTTAAATAAAGCGTAAAAAAAAAAAGCATGAATGGAAAACCCGGTCTCACAAAAAATGCTCTATCATTTCGCCCATAACAATTTGGGTTAAGGTCCCATTGCGAAATTAAAGGAAGAACAGAAAAAATGATTTTAAACCAACGCTTTGAGCGCGAATTCTTGCGCCCTCGTTATTGGTTGCTGTGGATAGGGCTGGGAATACTCTATCTATTGGTGTTATTGCCCTATCCGCTCATTTATCGGCTTGGACACGGCCTTGGCAGAATCGCCATGCCCCTGATGAAACGCCGGGTAAAAATAGCGCGCCGTAATTTAGAACTCTGTTTCCCTGAGATGCCCGCCGCCGAACGAGAGGCGCTGATTGTCAAAAATTTTGAGTCCGTCGGCATGGGCCTGTTCGAAGTCGGCATGGCCTGGTTCTGGCCTGACTGGCGCATCGCCCGTTGGTTTAAGGTGAGCGGCATGGAAAACATGCAGCTGGCGCGTCAGGACGGGAAAGGCGTGCTGCTGATCGGCCTGCATTTCCTCACTCTGGAGCTGGGCGCGCGCATCTTCGGCATGCAAAACCCCGGCATCGGCGTACACCGCCCGCACAATAACAAGCTGATGGAATGGGTGCAGACCTGGGGCCGGCTGCGCTCGAATAAATTCATGATCGATCGTAAAGATATCAAAGGCATGATCCGCAACCTGAAGCAGGGTGAAATCCTGTGGTACGCGCCGGACCACGATTACGGCCCGCAAAGCAGCGTGTTCGCACCGTTCTTCGCCGTGGAAAACGCCGCCACGACGACCGGCACCTATATCCTGGCGCGTATGGGGCGGCCGTCGATCGTGCCATTCGTGCCGCGCCGCCTGCCGAATGCCCGCGGCTACGAGCTGATCGTGCAGCCGCCGCTGACGGACTTCCCGCTGGACGATGAAACGCGCGCAGCGGCCATGATGAACCGCGTGGTGGAAGAACAGGTGCTGCTGGCGCCCGATCAATACATGTGGTTGCACCGCCGCTTTAAAACCCGCCCCCCCGGCGAACCTTCGCTGTATTAACCGCCTTCGTGCCTTCGCCCGCCCTGCCGGCGGCGAAGGCGCTCACCTCGCACGAGCATTCTACGTCAGGGGGACTACACTAATAAGTCACCGACGGCAATTATTGCCGCCAGCAATCATTTCTTCCCGCCCGAGGGCCGGTCGTTGCCTGTCGGGCCACAACCGAGGTCAATGTCATGCTGGTACAACCCTATTTGTTCTTCAGCGGTAACTGTGAGCAAGCGATTAACTTCTATGTACAGCAGTTGAATGCCAAAATTGAAATGGTCATGCGCTTTAAAGACATGCCCGAAGAAGCCCGCCAAGGCGGGCCGCAGGACGTCAATCCTGAAGCGATCATGCATGCGCGTCTGCTGATTGGCGACGGCGTGCTGATGGCCTCCGACGGCTGTCCGCAGGATGACAGCGGCGGCGCTTCCCACAAAGGCTTCTCGCTGTCGCTGAACCCCAGCGACGCGGAACAAGGACGCAAACTGTTCGATAAGCTGGCGCAGGGCGGCCAGGTAACGATGCCTTATCAAGCCACCTTCTGGGCCAAAGGCTTCGGCATGCTGACCGACAAATTCGGCGTCAACTGGATGATCAACGTCGAATAACCCCGCATGGCGCCGCTAGCTGTAGCGGTGCCAGTCATACGCCGCTTTGGCGAACAGCGCGAACAACACCGTCAACAGCGCCAGCCCCAACCGCCAGTAAGGCGACCGTCGCCGCCGCCAGGCGAAGAACATCATCACCGCCAGCGCCCCCAGCGTGAGGGGGTAATACACCGCCAGCGTCAGTAAAGCGATAATGATGTAATCCGACATGGCTCTTTTACTCCTTCGCGTTCACACCGCCGCAAATGCGGGGTGCGAGGCGCCTTTCTCCCTATCGCCACGTTAAGGGCTAGAGGTCTGGCGCATTTATGCATAAAATATAAGATTGCTCTTAACTCAAATTGAATAGTAATCAAACAACAAGGGTGACATGACTCAGCAGCAACCCATACAGGATGCCGCGGCGCCGCGCAGCGTTAAAAGCTCCCCATTATTATTTCAGGCCGGCGTGTTTGTCATCATCGTTGCCGCCACGCTGATCCTCTTTAACAGCTGGCAAATCTGGAACGCGCACCAGCGGGATCTGCGCAGCGCCGAGCATGAATCCGCCAACCTAGCCCGTTCGCTGGCGCAGCATGCCGACGATACCTTCATGCAGGTAGACGGCAATCTGCTCGATCTGACCGAACGTCTCCAGAACGACGGACTGGGGCCCTCGCAATTGACCCGGCTGCAACGGGTGATGCAAACCCAGGTCGGCAACCTGCCGCAGCTGCACGGGATGTTTATCTACGATGCGAGCGGCCGCTGGCTGGCGACCTCCTCGGGCAAATTCATCAAGAACGCCAACAACGCCGATCGCGATTACTTCAAATATCACCAAAACCGCGATGGCGGCGGTCTGTACATCGGCGAGGTGATCCGCAGCCGCACCACCGGCGATCTGATCATCCCCGTTTCGCGGCGCTTCAACAACCCGGACGGCAGCTTTGGCGGCGTGGTGCTGGCGACGTTGTACGTCGATTATTTTCGCCAGTTTTACGACAGTTTCGCCCTCAACACCGACGCCTCGCTAAATCTGCTGCTGGCGGACGGCACCATCCTCTACCGCCGCCCTTACTCGGCGGCCTCGATCGGTAAAAATATCGCCAAGGGCGTGTTGTTCAGCGAAATATTGCCGCATTCGGAATTCGGCAACGCCACCATCACCTCGCTGTACGACAAAGTGGAGCGCATCTACGGCTATTCGCGGGTCAACCGCTTTCCGCTGGTGATCGCCGCCGGGCTGTCGAAACGCGACGCACTGGCGGACTGGCGCACCGACGCCGGCCTGTTCGCCGCCGGCGGCCTCTCTCTGCTGATGATCCTGCTGGCGATGGGCACGGTGCTGCTGCGGCAAATCAAGCACAGCATGCAAACCGAAGCCGAGCTGATGCGTACCCGCGATCAGCTGACCAGCATCAACCAGATGCTGGAAGAACTGGCACTGCTGGACAGCCTGACCGGCCTGGCCAACCGCCGCCAGTTTGACATCGCGCTGAAGAACGAGCTGGCGCGCGCCTCGCGCAACTACCGCAGCGTGGCGCTGCTGATGCTGGATATCGACTACTTCAAGCAGTACAACGACAGCTACGGCCACGTCGCCGGCGACCAGTGCCTGCAGCAGATCGGCCAGACGCTGAAAGGGTTGGCGTGCCGCAGCAACGATATTCTGGCGCGCTACGGCGGCGAAGAGATGGGGATTATCCTGCCGGATACCGACGTGCAGGGCGCGCTGATTTTCGCCGAACGCGTCATCCAGGCGGTGCGCGATCTGAAGATCCCGCATCAGGGCAACCCGCACGGCATCGTCACCATCAGCATCGGCATCTGCGCCAAAGTGCCGCATATGTATAACGATACGCCGATCAGCTTTATCAATGAGGCGGACAGCGCGCTGTATCAGGCCAAGAAAAAAGGCAAAAACTGCATTTACGGCGCTTAATCACTCATCGGGCCACCAAAATTGGGCGGCCCGATTTATTCCCACGACAAAAATGAAATAATTTCCTACCGAAACATTATTTCCCCAATTTGCCCCGCTCTCGAATGAAATAACGCCAATAAATAAGCAGCATATTTATTTCCATTACAATTCAATAAGATAAAAAACTCGCTATTCAGCGGACAATTCGTGCCATTTTTGATTATTCGTGCCTACACGCAGCCCCGTTTAGCCCTCGTTTACTTTTCATTGGTATTGCCGGTGATACCCTTATCAGGATTATTCTCTATATCAGGAAGCCATCGCACGCTTCGGCGCACTGCGCCCTGCTGATACATCCATAATAGAACCCACAAATTTCACGTTGCAATTGAGCGGGCTGCTGACGCCGCTCCAGCCAGCCACTGCGCAAGCCAGTGCAGCCAATCACGCGGCAATCTGAAAGACGGGAATAAAGCGATATAGATTTGCGAGGAGATCTCATGCCTACTGGCGATATTATGCGTGAACAGGCCGTCCTGACGCTGCCGTTGCGACAATGGGCGGCAGCGGAAGCATCCAGCGCGGTCAGCGAACTGGAACAGGGCAAGGTGCTGTTTCTGCCCGAACTGGCCTTCACCCTGTCTGAACAGGAAATGCCGCTGCTGGATCCGGCGTTGGTCGATCCGAAGCGCAAAAACATCAGCTATCAACCGCTGGCCGGGAAGCTGACCGGCGTCGCCGTCGCAGAACGTCGACAGCAGGTTCAGCAACTGCTGGAACGTTATTACCAATCTTGCCGCCAGCTGATCGCCGGGCTGTTGCCCGAGTATCAGGAGGCGCTGCACCATCCGACCGGCAGCCTGCGTTTGCATCCGGTTTCGGCCTGGCGCGCAAGCAGCTCCTGGCGCAAAGACGACAGCCGGCTGCACGTCGATGCTTTCCCGTCGCGCCCGAACTACGGTGAACGTATTCTGCGCATTTTCACCAACATCAATCCGCACGGTGAACATCGCCAATGGCGCGTCGGCGAACCGTTCCCTGAGCTGGCGCAACGCTTTATGCCGCGTCTGGCGCGCTACTCCGCCTTCAGCAGCTGGCTGCAGCACCGGGTACGTATCACCAAAACCCGCCGCAGCCATTATGACCACCTGATGCTGCAGTTGCATGACGCCATGAAGGCCGACGGCGATTATCAACAACAGGGGCCGCAGCTTGCGCTGGCGTTTCCGCCGGGCAGCAGCTGGATTTGCTTCTCGGATCAAACGCCGCACGCCGCGATGGGCGGCCAGTTTATGCTGGAACAGACCTTCTTGCTGCCGGTGAACAAGATGCAGGATCCGCAGCGCTCGCCGCTGAAAGTGCTGGAACAGCTGCGCGGTCAGCCGCTGATCTGAATAGATTGCCGCCGCCGGCAGCTCCGGCGGCGGCAAGCGCGCATCACGCCTCGAAGTCCCCCTGTTGGCGCGCCACCAACGTCAGGATACTGTACAGCGCCACCGGCTGCTGTTCCTGATTCAATACTTGCACATCCCACACCACCACGCCGTGCGGCCGATCTTCGGCGGTTTTCTGCGGCTTGCGGATCTTCTTCTTGCAGGTCAACCGCACCTGAATGGTGTCGCCGATCTTCACCGGTTCGATAAAGCGCAGATTCTCCATGCCGTAGTTGGCAATCACCGGCCCGACGGCGGCATCGACAAACAGCCCGGCCGCAGCGGACACCACAAAGTAACCGTGAGCCACCCGCTCGCCGAACAGCGAATCGGCGGCGCCGATCTTGTCCATGTGCGCGTAGAAATGATCGCCGCTCAGGCAGGCGAAGTTGACGATATCCGCTTCGGTCACGGTACGGCGCGCGGTCAACAGGCTGTCGCCCAACTGCAGCTGCTCGAAGTATTTCCGGAACGGATGTACCGGGTGCTCGGCGACCGGCGCGCCGCGCACCCATTCGCCGCCGATGGCCGCCAGCATCGCCGGGCTGCCCTGGATCGCCGTGCGCTGCATATAGTGCTTCACCGCGCGCAGTCCACCCAGCTCTTCACCGCCGCCCGCGCGCCCCGGGCCGCCGTGCACCAACATCGGCAGCGGCGACCCGTGGCCGGTGGACTCCGCCGCCGCCTGTTCATCCAGAATCAACATGCGGCCGTGGGCGCACGCCGCCGCGCGAATGAATCGCTTGGCCAATGCCGGATCGGCGGTCACCAGCGACCCCGCCAGGCTGCCCTGCCCCAGCAACGCCAACGCGATCGCCTGCTCGGTATCCGCATACGGCATCAGCGTCACCACCGGGCCGAAGGCCTCAGTGCCGTGCACCGCCTGATGGGTGAACGGATCGGCGCAATACAGCAGGGTCGGCGGATAAAACGCCCCGCCGCGCGCGCCGTCGCCCAGGATTTCCAGCTTATCCAGCGACGCGCCGCACAGCGGTTCGCAGCCGTTGCGCAGCAGGAACTCCACCTTGCTTTGCACATCATCACGCTGCTCGTGGCTGACCAACGCCCCCATGCGCACCTGCTCCAGCTGCGGGTCGCCCACCGTCACCCCAGCCAGGCGCTGCAACAAGGCCTGACGCACCGCAACCACCTGCGCCGCCGGCACGATGATGCGGCGGATCGCCGTGCATTTCTGCCCCGCCTTGGCGGTCATTTCACGGCACACCTCTTTGATAAACAGCGCAAACTCCGGCATCTCCGGCGTTACGTCTTCCGCCAGCACGCAGCAGTTGAGCGAATCCGCCTCCATGGTGAAGGCGATCGATTTCTCCAACAGCCGCGGGTGCGCGCGCAGCCGCTGCCCGGTCTGCGCCGAACCGGTGAACGTCACCGCATCCTGATAATCCAGGTGCGCAAACATGTCGCCGACGCCACCGCATACCAACTGCAGCGCCCCTTCCGGCACCAGCCCGCTGTCGACGATCAGCCTGACCATCGCCTGCGTCAGCTGCGCGGTGGCGGTGGCCGGCTTGATGATGGCCGGCATGCCCGCCAGCCAGGTCGGCGCCAGTTTTTCCAGCATGCCCCAGCAAGGGAAGTTGAAGGCGTTGATATGCAGCGCCACGCCGGGGCGCGAGGTCAATACGTGGCGAGCGGCGAACTGCGCCTGTTTCGACAACGGGATCAGCTCATCCTCCGGCCACAGGGTATCATCCGGCAGATCGCGGCCGGCCATGCCGGCATAGGCGAACAGCGTGGCGATGCCGCCTTCGATATCGACCCAGCCGTCGCTGCGCGTCGCCCCGGTTTGATAGGAAATCTGATACAGCGCCTCTTTGTGCGCCAGCAGGTGTTTCGCCACCGCTTTGAGCATCTGGGCGCGCTGCTGGAACGTCATTTGCGCCAGCGCCGGCCCCCCGTGGCGGCGGGCATAGCTCAGGCTCGCCGCTAACGGCAGGCCGTCGGAGCAGACCTGGTACAGCGCCTCGCCGGTCACGGCGTGGCGGATCTCGCGGCTCTCTCCCTGCCCATACACCCAGGCGCCAGAAAGATAACTGTGTAACTGCTGCATGTGCCCTCCAAAATTCATAAATTTTCACCCTACAGCTTAATTACGTATCACATAAATGCCAGTTTACGCCAAACTCAATTTTAACAAAAAGAGAACAAGAAGCGCGTTCAAGCCGCTTTCCCTGTCGTTAACACAGAGTCATTGATTTTATTTATCAAATTAAATCAATAATATAAACAATTCACTTGTGAGTGCACTCGCAAAACCACATGAATCTCGTTTGATCTTTTTGTTATCAGTTTGTAGCCTTATGGTTAGTTAAAGTGATTCACATTTTTATATTCAATGTGAAAAATACGAATCACCAAGAGGCGAGCATGACAACTGAAGCAGAGTATCAGCAGCATTTCGACGCCAAGATCGCGGCGGATATCGCTATCGAAGCCAAAGACTGGATGCCGGACGCTTACCGTCAGAACCTGATTCGGCAGATCGGCCAACACGCCCATTCGGAAGTCATCGGCATGCTGCCGGAAGCCAACTGGTTGACGCGCGCCCCCACGCTGCGCCGCAAAGCGGTGCTGCTGGCCAAAGTGCAGGATGAGGCCGGCCACGGCCTGTACCTCTACAGCGCCGCCGAAACCCTCGGCTGTTCGCGCCAGGACATCTACCAAAAGATGCTCGACGGCAAAATGAAGTACTCCTCGATCTTCAATTACCCCACGCTCAACTGGGCGGATATCGGCGTGATCGGCTGGCTGGTCGACGGCGCCGCCATCGTCAACCAGGTGGCGCTGTGCCGCGCGTCCTTCGGCCCCTACGCGCGGGCGATGGTGAAAATCTGCAAAGAGGAAAGCTTCCACCAGCGCCAGGGCTACGAGGCGGTGATGGCGATGGCCCACGGCAGCGATGCGCAGCGCGCGATGTTGCAGGACGCCATCGATCGCTTCTGGTGGCCGGTGCTGATGATGTTCGGCCCGAGCGACGCCGACTCCCCTCACAGCGCCCAGAGCATGGCCTGGAAAATCAAACGCCACAGCAACGATGAACTGCGGCAAAAGTTCGTCGACAACACCGTGCCGCAACTTGCGGCGCTGGGCATGACGGCGCCGGACCCGAGTCTTACCTGGGACGAGGCCGCCGGCCACTATCGCTTCGGCGAGATCGACTGGAGCGAACTGCATGAAGTGATCAAAGGACGCGGCCAATGCAACCACGAACGCCTGCAGGCCAAACGCCGCGCCTGGGAAGACGGCGCCTGGGTACGCGACGGCGCCATGGCCCACGCCGCGAAAAACGCCGCTTCCGCCGCATAGCCAACATAAGGAACCGAGATCAT
This sequence comes from Serratia sp. CY37869, assembly GCF_052168895.1. Classification (NCBI taxonomy): domain Bacteria; kingdom Pseudomonadati; phylum Pseudomonadota; class Gammaproteobacteria; order Enterobacterales; family Yersiniaceae; genus Serratia; species Serratia sp. CY37869. The sequence continues at coordinate 878,738 of NZ_JBJNLU010000001.1, read as the reverse complement.
GAGCCACGTTGAATGGCCGCTGTATGAAGTGTTTATCCGCAGCAAACAAGGGTTGGCGCATCGCCACGTCGGCAGCCTGCACGCCGCAGACGACCAAATGGCGCTGGAAAACGCCCGCGACGCCTACACGCGCCGCAACGAAGGCTGCTCGATCTGGGTGGTGCAATCGCGCCATCTGATCGCCTCGCAGCCGGAAGATCGCGGCGCGTTCTTCGATCCGTCCGAAGACAAGATCTACCGTCATCCGACGTTTTACACCATTCCCGACGGCATCAAGAACATGTAGAGGCGACCATGACGGTTAACGATCCGCGCATCAGCTATTTGCTCCGCCAGGGCGACACGCCTTTGATCCTCGCCCAGCGCCTGTGCGCCTGGTGCGGCCACGCGCCCGAGCTGGAAATCGATCTGGCGTTGGCCAACATCGGTCTCGATCTGCTCGGCCAGGCGCGCCACTTCCTGGGCTACGCCGCCGAACTGGCCGGCCCGCCCTGCAGCGAAGACAGCCTGGCCTTCGGCCGTGACGAGCGCCAGTTCCATAACCTGCTGCTGGCGGAACAGCCGAACGGCGGTTTCAACGACACGTTGGTGCGCCAGTTCCTGCTCGACGCCTACCACGTGCAGCTGCACCAGGCGCTAAGCCGCAGCCGCGATGCGCAGATCGCCGCCATCGCCGCCAAATCGTTGAAGGAAGCCGATTACCACCTGCGCTTCAGCCGCGGCTGGATGATCCGCCTCGGCGACGGCAACGACATCAGCCACCGCAAGATCCAGCAGTCGCTGGATAACCTGTGGCGCTTCACCGCTGAGCTGTTCCAGGCCGACGCGCTGGAGCTTGAGCTGGCGGAACAGGGCATCGCCGTCGATCCGCGCCAGCTGCAGGCCCCCTGGCAGGCGCTGGTGGAGGAGACGCTGCGCCAGGCGACGTTGACGCTGCCCGCCGAGCAGGCGTTCCGGCACGGCGGCAAACAAGGCCGACACAGTGAACACCTCGGCCCGCTGCTGGCGGAGATGCAGTTCCTGCAGCGCGCCTATCCAAACAGTCAGTGGTAGGAGGCCGCGATGAACGTCACTCGTTTGCAACCCGCCGAAATCCCGCAGATTTGGCACTGCCTGCAGCAGATCAGCGATCCCGAACTGCCGGTGCTGTCGATCACCGATTTGGGCATGGTGCGCGACGTGGTGCGCGACGGCAGCGGCTGGCGCGTGACCTTCACCCCAACCTATTCCGGCTGCCCGGCCACCGAATTTTTACTCAACGCCATCGAGCAGCGGCTGACGGCCGCCGGCTTCAGCCCGGTGCGGGTGGACATTCGCCTCAGCCCGGCCTGGACCACCGACTGGATGAACGCCGACGCCCGCGAGCGGCTGCGGCAATACGGCGTAGCGCCCCCGCAGGGCCACACCTGCGATCGGCCGCACGCCCACGGCCCGGTCGCCTGCCCGCGCTGCGGCAGCACCCACAGCGAGAAGATCAGCGAGTTCGGCTCCACCGCCTGTAAAGCGCTGTACCGCTGCTGCGACTGCCGGGAACCGTTCGACTACTTCAAATGCATATAGGAGCGCTGACACCATGACGGTCTTTCATCGCCTGAACGTCGCCGCCATCGAGCGCGAAACGCCGGACGCCGTAGCCATCACCCTGCGGGTGCCCGAAGAGCTGCAAAACCAATACCGCTACACCCCCGGCCAGCACCTGACGCTCAAGGCGCGGGTCAACGGCGAAGAGCTGCGGCGTTGCTATTCCATCTGCAGTTCACCGCAGGAAGGCCTGCTGCAGATCGGCGTAAAAGCGATTGATCAGGGCCGTTTCTCCGGCTTCGTCAACCGTATGCTGAAAGTCGGCGATGCGCTGGAAGTGATGGTGCCGCAGGGGCGCTTCGGCTATCAGCCGCAGGCGGAGCGCCGCGGCAATTACCTGGCGATCGCCGCCGGCTCCGGCATCACGCCGATGCTGTCGATCATCAAAGCGACGCTGCAGCTCGAACCGGGCAGCAGTTTTACCCTGATCTACGGCAACCGCAACAGCCGTTCGATGATGTTCAAAGAAGCGCTGTCGGATCTGAAAAACCGCTACCCGCAGCGTTTTCAGCCGCTGTACCTGTTCAGCCAGGAGAGCCTCGACAGCCCGCTGCTCAGCGGCCGCATCGATCGTGAACGCCTGACGGCGATCGGCGGCGCGCTGCTGGATTTCCGCGACTATGACCACGCCTTCATCTGCGGGCCGGAATCGATGATGGACGACGCGCAGACCGTGCTGGAACAGGCCGGCGTCCCGGCCAACCACATCCACAGCGAACGTTTCAACACCAGCGGCCTGGTCGCCCGCCCGCGCCACAGCGGCGATCGCAACGCCGCCAGGGTGACAATCCTGCTCGACGGCCGCCGGTTGGATATCGAGCTCGGCGAACAGGACGATAGCATTCTCGACGCCGCGCTGCGCCAGGGCGCCGACCTGCCCTACGCCTGCAAAGGCGGCGTATGCGCCACCTGCAAATGCCGTCTGAAGGCTGGCCAGGTCGAGATGGGTGTCAACTACAGCCTGGAGCCGGATCAGTTGGCGGCGGGCTATGTATTGAGCTGCCAGTCGTGGCCGAAAGGCGACGGCGTGGTATTGGACTTCGACGTCTAGGAGCCGCGATGGATACCCCCTTTATTTTGCGTCAGCAGCAGCACCGCGTGGTCACGCTGACGCTGCACCGCCCGGAGGCGCGCAACGCCCTGAGCACCCCTTGCCTGGAGCAGCTGGTGTTTCTGCTGGATCAGGCCGATGCCGACAGCGGCGTGGGCGCCGTGGTGATCGCCGGCGCGGCGCGTTTCTTCGCCGCCGGGGCCGATCTGCACGAGCTGCAACGGCAGGATCTGCCGGCCGCGCTGGCGGATCGCCGTCCGCAGCTGTGGCAGCGGCTGGCGCAGTTCAGCAAGCCGCTGCTGGCGGCGGTGAACGGCTATGCCCTGGGCGCCGGCTGCGAGTTGGCGCTGGCCTGCGACATCGTTATCGGCGGCGAAAGCGCCCGCTTCGGCCTGCCGGAGATCACCCTCGGCCTGATGCCGGGGGCCGGAGGCACCCAGCGCCTGATCCGCTGCGTCGGTAAGTCGCGCGCCAGCCAGATGGTGCTGACCGGCGAAGCCATCGACGCCCGCACCGCGCTGCAGGCTGGCCTTATCAGCGAAGTGTGCGTCGATGCCCTGACGCTGGAGCGCACGCAGCAGATTGCCGATCGCATCAGCCGTCAGGCGCCGCTGGCGCTGCGCGCCGCCAAGCAGGCGCTGAAACAGGCCGAGGAAACCGGCCTTAGCCAGGGGCTGGCGATGGAGCGTCAGCAGTTCGTCACCCTGGCCGCCACCGACGATCGCCGCGAAGGCATCGCCGCCTTTTTCGAAAAACGTACGCCAAACTATCAGGGGCGCTGATTTATGGATAACGCATTGATTCTCAGCCATCTCGACGCCGGCGTGTTGACGCTGACCCTCAACCGGCCGGATCGGCTCAACAGCTTTAACGACGAGATGCATCGCCAACTGAGCGAAGCGCTGACGCAAGCCGAACGCGACGACAACGTGCGCTGCCTGCTGATCGCCGGCGCCGGCCGCGGTTTCTGCGCCGGGCAGGATCTCAACGATCGCAACGTCAGCGCCGATCAACAGGCGCCGGACCTCGGCCTGTCGGTCGAACGTTTCTACAACCCCCTGATCCGTCGCCTGACCGCCCTGCCCAAACCGGTGGTGTGCGCGGTCAACGGCGTGGCGGCCGGCGCCGGCGCCGCGCTGGCTCTGGCGTGCGACATCGTCATCGCCGCCGACAACGCCGGCTTTATTCAGTCGTTCTGCCGCCTGGGGCTGGTGCCGGATTCCGGCGGCAGCTGGTTCCTGCCGCGGCTGGCCGGCCACGCCCGCGCGATGGGCATGGCCATGCTGGGCGACAAAATCAGCGCCCAACAGGCGCTGGAGTGGGGCATGATCTGGCAGGTGGTGCCGGCGGATGAATTGGCCGACCGCACGCAAACGCTGGCGCGCCATCTGGCCACCCAGCCGACTTACGGTCTGGGGCTAATCAAGAAAGCCATCTACAGTTCGGCCACCAACAGCCTCGATCAACAACTCGATCTGGAGCGCGATCTGCAGCGATTGGGCGGCCGCAGCGACGACTACCGCGAAGGCGTCAGCGCGTTCTTCGCCAAACGCACGCCAAACTTCAGCGGGAAATAGCCATGAACGCGCCCCTTCTTAACGGCCAGGTGGCGGTGATCGGCGCCGGCACCATGGGCATCGGCATTGCGCAGGTGGCCGCCGCCGCCGGTCACCCGGTGCGGCTGTTCGATATCGCCCCCGCCGCCGCCCAGCGCGCGATCGACGAACTCGCTCGCCGCCTGCGGCAGCGGGTCGACGGCGGCAAGGCCGACGCAAACACCACCGAGGCGCTGCTGGCGCGTCTCGAACGCGCCGATTCGCTCGAGCAACTGGCCGACAGCGCGCTGGTGATTGAAGCGGTGGCGGAAAATCTGGCGATCAAGCAGAGCCTGTTCCGCGATCTGGAAGCGGTCTGCTCGCCCACGGCGCTGTTCGCCAGCAATACTTCCTCGCTGTCGATCACCGCCATCGCCGGCGCCTTGCAACACCCGCAGCGCATGGCCGGGCTGCACTTCTTCAACCCGGCACCGCTGATGAAGCTGGTGGAGATCGTCAGCGGTCTGGAGACCGGGGCCGAGACCCTCGCCGCGCTGCAAGCCCTGGCGCAGCGCTGGGGTAAGCAGAGCGTCGTGTGCCGCTCGACGCCGGGATTCATCGTCAACCGCGTGGCGCGGCCGTTCTACGCCGAAAGCTTGCGCGCGCTGGAAGAACGGGTGGCCGACGCCGCCACCCTGGATGCGGTAATGCGCGACGCCGGCGGTTTCGCCATGGGCCCGCTGCAGTTGACCGATCTGATCGGCCAGGACGTCAATTACGCCGTGACCGACTCGGTGTATCAGGCCTTCTACCAGGATCCGCGCTTCACCCCCTCGCTGGTGCAGCAGGAGCTGGTGGCCGCCGGGCGCCTCGGCCGCAAATCCGGCCGCGGCTTCTACCGCTACGACGCGCAACGCCCCACCGCAGAGATGATCGCCTTTGCGCCACCGGCGCAGGCCGCGCTGCCGCAGCGCGTTACGCTGCACGGCGACTGGTCTTCGCTGGCCGATTTGGCGCAGCTGTTAAGCGAAAATGCGGGGGCGATCAAACAACCTGGCCAGACCAGCCCGCACGTCACGATCGACGACGTTACACTGATGTTAACCAATGGTAAAACCGCCGGCCAACTGGCCGACGAACGTGGAATGCCCGTGGTGCTGTTCGATCTCTGTGCCGACTATGCGCATGCCTCCGCCATCGCCATCAGCTGCGCGGCGCAAAACGGCGCGCAACACAATGCCAAAGCGATCCGTCTGCTGCAGTCCCTCGGCAAACGCGTCATCCCGTTGCCGGATTACCCCGGCCTGCTAACGATGCGCACCCTGGCCATGCTGGCCAACGAAGCGCTCGACGTGGTGAACAAAGGCGTCGCCAGCGCCGAGGATACCGATCTGGCGATGCTGCGCGGGGTCAACTATCCGCGCGGCCCGCTCGCCTGGGGCGCCGCGCTCGGCTGGCGCCACATCCTGACGACGCTGGAAAACCTGCAACGCTATTACGGCGAGGCCCGCTATCGCCCGATGCCGCTGCTGCGCCGCTACGCTTCCCCCGCCGCTTTCTCAGGAGCCGAACAATGAACGCCAATACGCCGCGCGCGCTGGCTCAGCGCTGCGCCGAACAGATGTTCCAGCAAGATACCTGCGCTCAGGCGATGGGGATGCACATCGATGCCGTCGACGTAGGGTACGCGCAGGTCAGCATGACCGTCGGCCCGCAGATGCTCAATGGCCACCAGACTTGCCATGGCGGCCAGCTGTTCAGCCTGGCGGATACCGCCTTCGCCTACGCCTGTAACAGCCAGGGGCTGGCGGCGGTGGCTTCCGGCTGCAGCATCGACTTCGTCCGCCCGGCGCTGGCCGGCGATCGCCTCACCGCCAGCGCGCAGATGCGCCATCAGGGCAAAGCCACCGGGCTGTATGACGTCGAAATCGTCAATCAACAGGGCAAAACCGTCGCCTGGTTTCGCGGCCGCGCGCACCGCCTCGGTCACAGCATTTTAGGAGATCAGGCATGAATCAGGCATTTATCTGCGACGGCGTGCGCACCCCGATCGGCCGCTATGGCGGCGCGCTGGCCCAGGTGCGCGCCGACGACCTCGCCGCCCTGCCGCTGCGCGTGCTGCTGGAGCGCTATCCACAGGTGGATTGGGCGCAGCTGGACGATGTGATCCTCGGCTGCGCCAACCAGGCCGGGGAAGACAACCGCAATCTGGCGCGCATGGCGCTGCTGCTGGCCGGGCTGCCGGTCGGCGTTTCCGGCACCACGGTGAACCGCCTGTGCGGTTCGGGTCTGGACGCGCTGGCGATAGCGGCGCGCAGCATCAAAGCCGGCGACGCTGGGCTGATGCTGGCCGGCGGCGCGGAATCGATGACCCGAGCGCCGCTGGTGATGGGCAAGGCCGACAGCGCCTTCAGCCGCCAGGCGCAGTTGTACGACACCACCCTCGGCTGGCGCTTCGTCAACCCGCGCATGCAGGCCGAGTTCGGCACCGATTCGATGCCGGAGACCGCCGAAAACGTCGCGGCGCAGTTCAACATCAGCCGCGCCGATCAGGACGCCTTTGCGCTGCGCAGCCAGCAGCGCGCCGCCCGGGCGCAGGCGCTGGGATACCTGGCGCAGGAGATAGCGCCGGTCAGCCTCACCGGTAAAAAAGGCGCAGTCACCCTGTTCAGCCAGGATGAACACCCGCGCGCCGACACCACCTTCGATCAGCTGCAGGCGCTGAAAACCCCGTTCCGTCAGCCCGGCAGCGTCACCGCCGGCAACGCCTCGGGGCTGAACGACGGCGCGGCCGCGCTGATCGTCGCCTCCGAAGCGATGGCGGCGCGCCAGGGCCTGACGCCGCGCGCGCGCATCCTTGCCACCGCCACCTGCGGCGTGGAGCCGCGGCTGATGGGCATCGGCCCGCTGCCGGCCACCCGCAAGGTGCTGGAGATCGCCGGGCTGAGCCTGGCGCAGATGGACGTCATCGAACTGAACGAAGCGTTCGCCGCCCAGGCGTTGGCGGTGATGCGCCAGCTTGGCCTGCCGGACGATGCCCCGCAGGTCAACCCCAACGGCGGCGCGATCGCTCTGGGGCACCCGCTGGGCATGAGCGGCGCGCGCCTGGCGCTGGCCGCCCTGTTTGAACTGGAACGGCGAGCCGGCCGCTACGCTCTGTGCACCATGTGCATCGGCGTGGGCCAAGGCATCGCCATGATCATTGAGCGTGTCTGACCCCTGAGGCTAACCATGACAATAAATCCACAGCCCCTCGAAACGATCGAATTCGCCTCGCGCGATGAGATTGAAGCGTTGCAGTTGGCGCGTTTGAAGTGGACGCTGCACCACGCCTACGACAATGTGCCGATGTACAAGCGCAAGTTCGATCAGGCGGGCGTACACCCCGACGATCTTAAGCAGCTGAGCGATCTGGCGCGCTTCCCCTACACCACCAAGCAGGATCTGCGCGACAACTACCCGTTCGACACCTTCGCGGTGCCGATGGAACAGGTGGTGCGCATCCACGCCTCCTCGGGCACCACCGGCCGCCCGACGGTGGTGGGCTACACCCAGCGCGACATCGATAACTGGGCCGATATCGTCGCCCGCTGCCTGCGCGCCGGCGGCGCCACCGCCAAAGACAAGGTGCACGTCGCCTACGGTTACGGCCTGTTCACCGGCGGCCTGGGGGCGCACTACGGCGCGGAGCGGCTCGGGGCCACGGTGATCCCGATGTCCGGCGGGCAGACGGAACGCCAGGCGCAGCTGATCCTCGATTTCAAACCCGACATCATCATGGTGACGCCGTCCTACTGCCTGACGCTGATCGATGAACTGGAGCGCAAAATGGGCGGCGACGCGCGCGGCTGCTCGCTGCGGCTCGGCGTGTTCGGCGCCGAACCCTGGACCGAAGCCCTGCGCCACGAAATCGAAACCCGCATGGGCATCAAGGCGCTGGATATTTACGGCCTGTCGGAGGTGATGGGGCCGGGCGTGGCGATGGAATGTCTGGAAAGCGGCGGCGGCCCTACCATTTGGGAAGACCACTTCCTGCCGGAGATCATCTGCCCGGAAACCGGCATCGCCCTGCCGGACGGCGAGCACGGCGAACTGGTGTTCACCACCCTGACCAAAGAGGCGCTGCCGGTGATCCGCTACCGCACCCGCGATCTCACCCGGCTGCTGCCGGGCGACGCGCGCCAGATGCGCCGCATGGGCAAGATCACCGGCCGCTCCGACGACATGCTGATCATCCGCGGTGTCAACGTCTTCCCGTCGCAGGTGGAAGAACAGATCATGCAGTTCGAGCAGCTGTCGCCGCACTATCAACTGCAGGTCAGCCGCAGCGGGCATCTGGACACGCTGGCGGTGCGCGTCGAGCTGAAAGAATCGGCGCTCAGCCTCAGCCATCAGCAGCGTTGCGATATCTGCCACCAGCTGCGCCACCACATCAAATCGATCGTGGGCGTCAGCACCGACGTCAGCATCGCCAACTGCGGCGATATTCCGCGCTCGGAAGGCAAGGCGCAGCGCGTGGTCGATCTGCGGCCGCGCTGAGGCGCACGGCGTCACGGATGACGCCGCCCCAAATTATGTTAATGTTGTGGCTCATCGAAGGCTAACCCATGGAAAAATATGGAACATAAACTGGATGAGTTCATTCGCCATGCCGTCGACGCCCAGCCGATCAGCGGCACGTCGCTGATCATTTCGCTGTACGGCGACGCGCTCAGCCACCGCGGCGGCGAAGTGTGGCTCGGCAGCCTGAGCGCGCTGCTGGAGGCCTTCGGTTTCGGCGATCGTTTCGTGCGCACCTCGGTGTTCCGCCTGCAGAAAGAGGGGTGGCTGGCGGTGGAGAAAATCGGCCGCCGCAGCTTCTACCGCGTGACCGAGCAGGGCATGCGCCAGTTCCGCCACGCCGAATCGAAGATCTATCTGCGCGAGCAGCCCGCCTGGGACGGCAAATGGGAGCTGTTGCTACTGGAATGCGCCGAAAAAAACGCGCGCGCGCGGCTGAAAAAAGAGCTGGGCTGGCTCGGGTTCGGGCAGATCGCCAACAACCTGATGGCCGCCCCCACCCATGCGCAAACCGACGTGACGGCGCTGCTCGGCGAATTGAACGCCAGCGAGCAGGTGATCTACTTCCGCGCCGATTACCCCTACAATCGCTCCGAGCAAACGCTGCAGAAACTGGTGGCCGACTGCTGGTCATTGAGCGAGGTAGCGGCCGGTTATCATGAGTTTATCGTCTCTTTCCGGCCGCTGATGGCGCTGCTGCGCGAAGTCGACCCGGCGGCGCTGACGCCGCTGCGCTGTTTCCAGATTAAGCTATTATTGATTCACTTCTTCCGTCGCGTGGTGTTGAAAGATCCGCTGCTGCCGGACGCGCTGTTGCCCGCCCAGTGGGAGGGCCAGATCGCCCGCAATCTGTGCATCAATCTCTATCAGCAGGTCGATCGCGCCGCGACGGAGTACGTCAGCGCGCTGGCGGAGACCACCATCGGCGCCCTGCCCGCGCCGGCCGCCGGCTACTATCGGCGCTTCGGCGGCCTGCCGCGCGACCCTACATGTTAAGGAACTCACGCTATGCCTGTGTATCAGATTGACGGCCTGACGCCGGTCGTTGACCCCAGCAGTTACGTGCACCCGACGGCGGTGCTGATTGGCGACGTGATCGTCGGCAAACACGTGTATATCGGCCCGAACGCCAGCCTGCGCGGCGATTTTGGCCGCCTGGTGATCTGCGACGGCGCCAACATTCAGGATAACTGCGTGATGCACGGCTTCCCGCAGCAGGACACGGTGGTGGAAGAAGATGGCCATATCGGCCACGGCGCCATCCTGCACGGCTGCCGCATTCGCCGCAATGCGATGGTGGGCATGAACGCGGTGGTGATGGACGGCGCGGAGATCGGCGAGAACACCATCGTCGGTGCGATGGCGTTCGTCAAAGCCGCGGCGGTGATCGAAGCCAACAAGCTGGTGGTCGGCAGCCCGGCGCGCGTGCTGCGCGATCTGACCGAACAGGAATTAGCCTGGAAGATCGCCGGCACCCGCGAGTATCAGGATCTGGTACAGCGCTGCAAATCCTCGCTGCACGAAGTGGCGCCGCTGACCGAAATCGAGCCGGGCCGCCGTCGCCTGAGCTTCGGCGACCACCTGATCCCGAAAAGCCAGCTTTAATCCCCGGGGCTGAGATGCGCCTCAGCCCCTCCCCTTATTACTCCACTTCCGGCGCCTTGAGTGGCGACGGCGCAACCGCGCGGCGGCTCTGGAAGTGATAAGCCGCCACCAGCAGCAAAGTGAACGGAATACCGAACCACAGCGTCATGCGGAAGAATTCGGTAAACGCCGTCGAGATCATCAACGCCGTCATCAGCCCGGCGCCGAGCAAGGTGGTATAGGGAAAGCCCCACATGCGAAACTTCAGGTGGGTCTGCCGATGCCGGCGGCGGAAGAACAGGTGGGTGACGAAAATCATCAGCCAGGTAAAGCAGGCGCCATACACCGAGATAGACATCATGGCGGCGAACGAGGTTTCCGGCGCCACCAGGCTCAGCACGATAGACACCACGATACCGATGCACGACATCGCCAGCGCATTGACCGGAATACCGCGCCGGCTGACGCGCCCCAACGCCGCCGGCGCCTGCCCGGCGCGCGACAGCGAGAACATCATGCGAGTGGTGATATACAGCTGGCTGTTCATTGCCGACAGCGCCGCCACCAGCACGATAAAGTTGAAAATACCGGCGGCGGCGGGCAGATGGATCACGTTCATCGCCATCAGGAACGGGCTTTCGCCGGTGCCGGACTGGCGCCAGGGCACGATGGCCAGCATCAGGGCGATCGACAGCATGTAGAAGATGAACAGCCGCACGATGGTGCCCTTGAACGCCGCCTTCACCGCAATCACCGGATTCTTCGCCTCGCCGGCGGCCACCGCGATCATTTCAATGCTCAGGTAGCTGAAGATGGACACGATCACCGCGAACCACATGCCCTTGACGCCAAACGGCATAAAGCCGCCGGCGGTCAGGTTGCGCAGACCATAGGCCGGGTTGCCCGAGAACGCCAGAATGCCGATGCCGATCAGAATAAACGCCACGATCGCCGTCACTTTGACGGTGGACAGCGCGTATTCCACCTGGCCGAACGATTTCACGCCGATCACGTTAACGACGATCACCGCCGCCGAGAACAGCAGCACCCACGGCCAGGTCGGCGTCGCCGGGAACCAGAACTGCATGTACATGCCGATGGCGGTGACTTCGGTGCCCACCGCCAGCACCACGCAGGACCAGTAAGAGTAACGCACCAGAAAACCGAACAGCGGGCCGAGGTAGAATTCGGCGTAGTCGCCGAACGAGCCGGGCGTCGGGTGTTCGGAGGTCATTTCCGCCAGGCTGCCCATCAGCAGCAGCGCAATGACGCCGCCGATCAGGTAGCTCAGCAATACCGACGGCCCCGCCATCTGGATGGCGTAGGCGCTGCCGAGAAACAGCCCGGTGCCGATGGCGCCGCCGATCGCCAGCATCGACATCTGCCCGGCGGTAAGATGCTTGTTCAACCCGCCCTGGCGGCGGGCGATATGCTCAAAATCATTCATCTGTGGCATGGCTGTGCTCCCGGGCGGAGTTAGGCGGTACGGGTGACGTCGAGGATCGCGGCGGTCACATAGTCGATGTTGCCGGGGTTAAGCCCCGGCAGACACATGCGGCCGGGCGAGACCAGATAGATGGCGTAGCGCTGCCGCAGGGTCTGCAGCTGAGCTTCGTTCAGGCCGGTATAGCTGAACATACCGCGCTGCTCGCGAATGCGCCGGTGATCCAGCGAAGAGCCGCCCTGCGCCAGCCCGGCGGCCAGCTGTTCACGCATTTGCTTGATGCGCGAGCGCATTTCCGCCAGCTCATCGCGCCAAAGCTCGCCGAGTTCGGCATCGCCAAGCAGGGTTTCCACGATCTGGCTGCCGTGCGTCGGCGGGCAGGAATAGCTGCGGCGGATCAGCGTTTTTAACGCCCCTTTGACGTTGGCGGCATTTTCCGCGTCGGCGCAGCGCACCGACAGCGCGCCCAGACGCTGGCCGTACAGCGCGACGTTTTTGGAAAACGAATTGCAGACCAAAAACGGCAGATCGGTTTTCAGCGCTTCGCGCAATGCAAAGCAGTCCTCCTCCAGCCCGTCGCCGAAGCCCTGATAGGCGATGTCGAACAGCGGCAGCAGGCTGCGTCGCTGCAGCACGGCGAGCGTGGCGCGCCACTGCTCCGCCGTCAGATCGGTGCCGGTCGGGTTATGGCAACAAGGGTGCAGCAAGACCACGCTGCCGGGCGGCAGGCTGTCCAACGCGTCGAGCATGGCGGCGAAACGCAGGCCGCCCGCCGCTTCATCAAAGTAGGGATAGGTATTCACCCGCAGCCCGGCGCCTTCGAAAATCGCCCAGTGATTGGCCCAGGTAGGATCGGACACCCAGATTTCACCGCGCGCCAGAAAGTGGCGCAAAAAATCCGCCGCCAGCTTCAACGCACCGGAGCCGCCGACGGTCTGCACCGTGGCGATCTCGGCCGCCTGTTGCTCACCGAACAGCAGCGCCTGCACCTGGCGGGCGAACTGCGGCGAACCTTCGATCGGCGGATAACCGTGCGGGCGGCGCAGCGCCAGCAACCGCTGCTCGGCCGCCTCAACCGCCTGCATCAGCGGAATATTCCCCTGCCGATCGTAATACAGCCCAATGCCTAAATTCACTTTTTTCGGATTGGGATCCTGCAAATAGGCTTCCATCAGCGACATAATAGGATCGGCGGCGGAAGGTGCAATCTGTTTAAACATGACGCATCCTTAACTCGTTATTGAATTAATATGAAGACAGGCTTAAGGAGAAATTAAATCAGGCGATGGCGCTGACGGTAATTTCTATTTTCATTCCGGGCACCACCAATTTCTCGACGATAACCGTGGAGCGATTGGGATAAGGATAATTAAAGTATTTCCGGTAAATATCATCGAGCCATTTAACGTCGTTAACGTCGGTAAGATACACGATCACCTGCAGCACCTTATCGCTGTGGCTGCCCGCCGCCTTCAGCGTCTGCGCCAGGTTATCGAAGGTCAGCGCAATCTGTCGCTCCGGCGCGCCGGTGTCGATGCTGCCGTCCGCCCGCACCGGGCCATGGGCGGTAAACAGCATGCCGCCGCCCCGGGTGGCCCAGGAAAAAGGCTGGCCGATATCCGGCAGCCCGGTCTCTACAATCTCGCGCATGTCAGTGGTTCCTGTGGTGGTCAAGTTGGCGAAGCAGCGCGCCGTCGGCGGCGAACAACGCATCCAGGATGGTGAAATGGTTGGCGCCTGGCACCGCGACCAGTTCAGCCGGCAGCCCGCGTTGGCGCAGCGCCGCATGATAGTGTTGCGACTGACCTCTCAGTTCCGGCAGCTCCAATGCGCCGTAATACAGCGTAAGCGGCTTGCCGCGCGTCGGCAGGCGGCGCGCCGGGCTGAGCGTTTCAATTTGCCGCGTGGTCAACTGCAGCGCCCGATTGACATAGCTTTGTTGCAGCGGCGCCAGCTCGAACAGGCCGCTGATGGGAAAGACGGCATCCACCAACGCATGCTGCTGCCAGAGCGCCGCCAGCTGCCCGCCGGCGGAATGGCCGCACAGATAAACCGGATGGGCGTAGTGCGGCGGCAGGCGGCGCTGAATGGCATCCAGCGCCATTCCGATCTGTCGGCATATTTCGTCGAGATCCACCGCCGGCGCGAGCGCATATTCCACCAACACCACGTCAAAACCCAACGCCAGCGGCCCGGCGGCGATAAAGGCGAAATCCGCCTTATCGCAAAATTGCCAATAGCCGCCGTGAATAAAAATTAACGTCCCCTGATGCTGCTTTGCAGAATAGAGCCAATCAAATGTTTCACGTTCGCCGTTGCCATAAGCAATATTATTTTCATGGCGCGTCTGTTTATAAACAGCCGCGCTGCGGGTTTGAAATGAAGTCAAAATAGCCGCTTCATTATCCACCGTGGCGCCGTTGTCATAACTCCCCGCAAGTGGTTTCATATATTAAACTTCGTTTATTATTTAAGATGTGAATTAACTATTAGCACCGACAACATTATTGTCAAGACGGGCGCATCAGCAATGCGCGCCCGGTAAAATAAAACCTGATGAATAATGAAAAAGTTTAACCCATGAAACTTTTTGCGTTTATTTCCCCCGCCCGTCCAGCTGAATTTGCGGCAAGGCGCTGAGCCGTTCAAATGCATAATCCCAAAAGGCGCGCACCTTCAGCGGCATGTGCTGCGCCTGCTGCGCCACCAGCTGCACCGGCATCGGCAACGGCTCATGATCCGTCAACAGCCGCACCAGCGTACCGGCGGCCAAATCGTCCGCCACCTGATACGAGAGCAACCGGGCGACGCCCTTGCCGGCGCGCACCGCCAGCAGTTGCGCTTCCACGTCGTTGAGCAACAGCCGGGGCGTCAATCGCACGCGCTCGCCGTTTTCCTGCGGGCCGAAGCGCCATTCGCGCAGCGACGGCCGCTGGGTGCCGACGATGGTGGCGTGCTCCGCCAGCTGCGCCGGCGATCGCGGTTCACCGCAGCGCGCCAGGTAATCCGGGCTGGCGACCGTCACCCGGCTGACCTGCCCCAGCCGCCGCGCCACGCGGGAAGAGTCCTGCAGATGACCGATGCGCACCGCGATATCCAACCCTTCGTCAATCAGATCGAGATTGCGATCGTTCAATACCATTTCGATCTGCATCTGCGGGTAATCATCGAGAAATGCCATCACCACCGGCGCCACGTACCGGCGGCCGAACTGCACCGGCGAGGTAACGCGCAGCAAGCCGCTCAGCTGCGCTTCGGCGGTATCCTGCACCACCGCCTGATAATCCTGCAGCAGCCGTTGCGCGCGCTCCAACAGCCGCGCACCCGCCTCGGTGGGCGCCAGCCGCCGGGTCGTGCGCTCCACCAATCGGGTGCCGAAACGCTGTTCCAGCGCGGCGATGGCCCGGGTGATCGCCGGCGCCGAACGCCGCAGTTTGCGCCCGGCCGCCGCCAGGCTGCCTTGCTGCACCACCGCCACGAAAATCGCCAACTCGTCTAACCGATCCATAGATTCTTCCGAAAAGTGAAATTATCAATTTCCACATTGCCGGATTTCGCTCGTTCAACGCAAGAGTATGCTGACAAAAAGCACTGAGGAGAAACGCCATGTCCACCATCACACTCTACGGCACCCCGCTTTCCGGCCACGTTCATCGCGTGGCGTTGCTGCTGCACATGCTGGCGCTGCCCTATGCATGGGTCGAAGCCTCGGCGGACGTACGGCAGAGCGCAGCCTTCCGCCGGCTCAACCCGTTCGGCCAGATCCCGGTCTTGCAGGATGGCGATCTGACGCTGGCCGACAGCAACGCCATTCTGGTCTATCTGGTGAAGCGCTATGCGCCGGACAGCCACTGGCTGCCGGAACAGCCGGCCGCGGCGGCGCGAGTGCAGGCCTGGCTTTCCAAAGCCGCCGGTGAAGTCCGCTACGGCCCGGCGGCCTGCCGACTGATCGCCCAATTCGCCGTGCCGGAGGACTATCAGGCGGCGCGGGCGGTCAGCGATCGTTTCCTGCCGCAGATGGAACAGCATCTGAGCGAGCGGGACTACCTGGCCACCGAACACCCCACCATCGCCGATCTGGCCTGCCACAGCTACGTGGCGGTCGCGGCTGAAGGCGGCATTTCGCTGTCGCCTTACCCTGCGATACGTCGCTGGGCGGCGCGCATCGCTGCACTGCCCGGCTTCTTTGCCATGCCGGCCCTGCCGGAACCGGCGGGGAGCTGACGCCATGATCCCTCAACTGTTCCATCCCGATGAGCTGCGCGCGCAGACGCTGGCCGGGTTTGGCAGCGTAGGCGGCGGCATCTACCCCGCGATGCCGGATCAGCATCGCGCGTTTTTCGCCGCGCTGCCCTACCTGTTTGTCGCCACGCTGGATGAACAAGGCTGGCCCATCGCCACCCTGTTCACCGGCCCGCCCGGATTTTTACGCACGCCGGACGACACGCATTTACGCATCAGCGCGCCGCGCCGCGGCGACGATCCCGCCCAGGCGCTGTTGCTGCCCGGCAAGCCGGTCGGCGCGCTGGGGCTGGATTTCAGCAACCGGCGGCGCAACCGCGCCAACGGCGCCATCGGCCGCACCGACAAAAACCGGGTGGAAATCCTCGTTCAGCAAAGCTTCGGCAACTGCCCGCAGTACATTCAGCGCCGCGAACTCTACCCGGTGGACAGCCGGCCGCAGCCGATTGAGCATTTGGCCGTGCTGGATGCGGCGGCGCAGGCGCTGATCCGCGCCGCGGACACCTGCTTCGTCGCCAGCTGCGCGCACCTGGCACTGGCGCAGGGCGGCGTGGATATTTCCCATCGCGGCGGCCGCCCCGGCTTTATCCACCTGGAAGGTGACACGCTGTGGATGCCGGACTTTCGCGGCAACCGCTACATGAACACGCTGGGCAATCTGCTGGCCGAACCGCGGGCGGCGCTGCTGTTCATCGATTTCGATCGCGGCGACGTGCTGCATCTGCAGGGGGAAACGCAAATCCTCTGGCAGGCGGAAGGGGATCCCGGCGTCGAAGGGGCGGAACGCTATTGGCGATTTGACGTGCGCCGCGCCTGGCGTTTTGCGGCGGCGTTGCCGTGGCGGGGGCGTAATCTGGAGTATTCGCCGGCGACGCTGGCGACCGGGGTGTGGCGCCGCTGAGCTGAAATGAAAAGCCCCGCGGCGGCGGGGCTGGATCGGAAATTACAGGCTGTGTTCGGCCGCCGATGCGGCCTGATAAAGCTGACGAAAATAATTTAACCGCGCAAAGAACAGGCGGCTTTGCTGCTCCGACATATTGCCGGCCACCTGCCCGGCGTCAATCTGCCGCCCTTGCCATTCCATCAGGGCAATGCTCGACGCCAAAAAATCCATTTCGCTGCCGTAGGCCGCGAGATGCCTGTCCACTGATTTCATCATTCGCACACTCCTTTTAATCACATCGAAAAGGGTCATATGCCTGCTCTTTCAGTATCGGCTCGCCGGCGGATGTTTTTTGTACAGAAGGTGCGCATGAAGAAAACGCTCATCTTGTCGCCACCTTGACAAACGGCGGCGGCAAAATTTGCTAGGGTAAAGGGTAGCCGTATGGGATAGACCATTCTGTTGAACTCAGCAAAGGAAGAGACCAATGAGCACCAGCATCAGCGCTACCCTCAAGGATCCCACGCTGTTCCGCGAGGCCAATTACATCGACGGGCAATGGTTGCCGGCCAAAGCAGGCCACACGATCGCCATTCATAACCCCGCCAACGGCGAGCTGGTCGGCCATGTGCCGGCCTTCGGCGCCGAAGAAACCGCGCGCGCCATCGCCGCCGCCAAAAAGGCGCTGCCCGCCTGGCGTGCGCTGACCGCCAAAGCGCGCGCCGGCAAGCTGCGGCGGCTGTTTGAATTGATGATGGAAAATCAGGAGGATCTGGCGCGCATCATGACGGCGGAACAGGGCAAACCGCTGGCCGAAAGCCGCGGTGAAATCGCCTATGCCGCCTCCTTTATCGAATGGTTCGCCGAGGAAGGCAAGCGGGTGTATGGCGACACGATTCCGCAGCCGCAGGCCGGTCGCCGCATCATCGTGCAAAAAGAGCCGATCGGCGTGTTCGCCGCCATCACTCCGTGGAACTTCCCGGCGGCGATGATCACCCGCAAAGCCGGCCCCGGCTGGGCGGCGGGCTGCACCGGGGTGATCCGCCCCGCCAGCCAGACCCCGTTCTCGGCGCTGGCGATCGCCGTACTTGCGGAGCGCGCCGGGCTGCCCGCCGGGGTGTGCAACGTGATAACAGGCCCCAGCAAAGGCATCGGCGGCGAACTCACCGCCAACCCGGACGTGCGTAAACTCTCCTTCACCGGCAGCACCGAAGTGGGGGCGCAGCTGCTGGCCCAGTGTGCGCCCACCATCAAGAAAACCAGCATGGAGCTGGGCGGCAACGCGCCGTTTATCGTGTTTGACGACGCCGATCTGGACGCCGCCGTGGCCGGCGCGGTCGCCTCGAAATACCGCAACGCCGGCCAGACCTGCGTCTGCACCAACCGTTTTCTGGTGCAAGACGGCGTATACGATGCCTTCGCCGCCAAACTGAAAGCCGCCGTCGCCAAGCTGAAAGTCGGCAACGGCCTGGATGACGGCGTCACCATCGGCCCGTTGATTAACCCGGACGCGGTGGAGAAAGTGCGCGAGCACATCGCCGACGCCGTCGAGCACGGCGCCTCGGTGCTGCTGGGCGGCAAGCCTGACGCGCTGGGCGGCAATTTCTTCAGCCCGACCATCCTGACCGACGTGCCGCGCACGGCGAAAATCTTCCGCGAGGAGACGTTCGGCCCGGTGGCGCCCCTGATCCGCTTCAGCCAGGAAGCCGACGCCGTCGAACTGGCCAACGACACGCCGTTCGGCCTGGCCGCTTACTTCTACAGCCGCGACATCGGCCGGGTGATGCGCGTGGCCGAAGCGCTGGAGTACGGCATTGTCGGCATCAACGAAGGGCTGATCTCCACCGAAGTGGCGCCGTTCGGCGGCATGAAACACTCCGGTTTGGGCCGTGAAGGCTCAAAATACGGCATCGAAGACTATCTCGAGATCAAATACCTGTGCCTCGGCGGCCTGGGCGCCTGATGCGAGGGTCCCCGCGTCTGCGGGGGCCCTGTCTGGCGGTTTTGGGGAGCCTTTGCTACCTTTAGGCATCTTTTCAGCGGTTAAAAGGAATTGCCTCTATGCAGCCTCTCTCGGTACACCTGCCCGGTTTTTACGTCGTCGGCCTGACAATCAGAACCACCAATCAGGACGAAACCCAGCCCGAGACGGCTAAAATCCCGGCGCTGTGGTCAGACTTTTTCGCCACGTCGCCCGCCATGCCGGTTTACGGGGTCTACTCCAATTACGCCTCCGACGCCAGCGGGCCGTTTGACGTCACCGCCGGCAGCGCGGCAGAGAGCGGTTTGCACATCCAACCCGGCCGCTATCTGGTGTTCCAGGCCCGTGGCGCCATGCCGGCGGCGGTTATCGCAGGCTGGCAAGCCATCTGGGCCTACTTCGAGCAACACCCGGAAATCGAACGTCGCTTCCTGACCGACTTCGAAGCCTATACCGGCCCCGACGCAGCCGATATCCATATCGGCTGCCGCTAACGCGACAGTGAGGTCAACAATGATGACGCTCTCCCCCGCCATTCCGATCCTGCGTATCTTTTCAGTCGACAAGGCCAAAGAGTTTTATCTGGATTTTCTCGGTTTCACGCTGGCGTGGGAGCACCGTTTCAGCAAAGATCTGCCGCTGTACATGCAGATCGCCCGCTCAGAGCTGACGCTGCACCTGAGCGAACACTATGGCGACAGCACGCCCGGCGCCGCCATTTTCATCCCGGTGCACGATATCGACGCGCTGCACCAGGAGCTCACGGCCAAAAACTATCGCTATGCCAGGCCGGGGCTGGAGGTTGTCGACTGGGGCAAAGAGCTCAACCTCACCGATCCGTTCGGCAACCGCCTGCGGTTTTGCGAACAGAGCCCCCCGGCCTGATCGGCGTTATGGTCGGTAGTCCGCCTCGCTGACCGGCTCCAGCCAGGTCACCGGGCTACCGTCCACCGCTTCGGCGATGGCGATATGGGTCATGGCGGTGTCCGGTGTCGCACCGTGCCAGTGTTTGACGTCGGCCGGTATCCAAACGATATCGCCGGGGTGCATCTCCTGCGTCTTCTCGCCCCACATCTGGATCCACCCGCGCCCCTGAGTGACGATCAGCGTCTGGCCGAGCGGATGCGTATGCCATGCCGTGCGGGCGCCGGGTTCGAAGGTGACGGTCGCGCCGCCCACCCTGGCCGGCGCATCACCGGCGAACGGCGCGTCGATGCGTACCTGCCCGGTAAAGTAATCCGCCGAACCGCGCTGTGATGGGATAGAACCGCTGCGTTGTATTTTCATCTGTCGTGTCCTCCGCGCCGGATCTCACAGCCGGCGCTGATAATCATGAGTGAGTGATGTCAAGATAGCGCCATGCTTTTCCGGCGACTAGCGGGTAGAATGCGCAAGGAGCTATGAGCTCAATTCATAAATCTACGCGCGACAGTGCGCTCACCCTCCTCTTCGGTGCCGATATGTTGAAAGAAAACTTTAACGATCTGATCGCTTTCCTGATGGTGGCCAGGGAGCGCAGCTTCACCAAAGCGGCGGCACAGCTTGGGGTTTCCCAATCGGCGCTCAGCCACGCTATTCGCGGCCTAGAAGAACGCCTGGCGCTGCGTTTGCTCACGCGCACCACTCGCAGCGTCGCCCCCACCGAGGCCGGTGAGCGGTTGCTCAACAGCATTGGTCCACGCTTTGCGGAGATAGAAAACGAGCTGAACGCGCTGGGTGAAATGCGCGATCGGCCCGCCGGCAACATCCGCATCACCGCCGGCGAACACGCGGTGGATGCGGTGCTATGGCCGGTGCTGCGCACTTTTCTCGTCGATTACCCGGATATCAACGTGGAAATCACCATCGACAACAGCCTGACCGACATCGTCGCCGGGCGATTCGACGCCGGCATTCGGCTGGGGGAACAGGTAGCGAAGGACATGGTCGCGGTGCGCATCGGGCCGGATATGCGCATGGTGCCCGTCGCCTCCCCTGACTATTTCGCCCGTTACGGCCTCCCCGCTACGCCGCAAGCGCTGCAAAACCATCGCTGCATCAACATGCGCCTGCCCACCCTCGGCGGGCTGTACGCCTGGGAATTTGCCCGCGATGGCCGGGAGATCAAAGTGCGGGTGGAGGGGCAACTGACCTTCAACAGCCTGCGCCAGCGAATCGACGCCGCGCAGCTCGGCCTCGGCATCGCCTTTGTGCCGGAAGATACCGTCGCCGAGCCGCTGGCCGACGGGCGGTTGCAGATGGCGCTGGACGACTGGTGTCCGCCGTTTCCCGGTTATTACCTCTATTATCCAAGCCGCAGGCAACACACCACCGCCTTTGCGCTGCTGATTGAGGCGCTGCGGCGCGGGGCTTAACGCCCGACGTTTTTCTGCAGATGCGCCGGGTAGCGATCGCCAATCACGTCGATAGCGGAGAGCGCACGCTCAATCTCACCCAGTTCGTCCGCCGCCAACACCACCGACGCCGCCGCAAGATTTTCTTCCAGCCGGTGACGCTTGGTGGTTCCCGGGATCGGCACGATCCACGGCTGCTGCGCCAGCAGCCAGGCCAGGGCGATCTGCGCCGGCGTCACGCCCTTGCGCTGCGCTATCTGCCCCAGCACGCTCACCAGCGCCTGATTGGCCCGGCGCGCTTCGGCGCTGAAGCGCGGCACCACGTTGCGAAAATCGCCGCTGTCAAAGGTGGTGTCCTCGGTGATGGCGCCGGTGAGAAAGCCCTTGCCGAGCGGGCTGAATGGCACCAGACCGATGCCCAGCGCTGCCAGCGTCGGCAAGATTTCACGCTCCGGCTCGCGCCACCACAGCGAATATTCGCTTTGCAGCGCCGTGACCGGTTGCACCGCGTGAGCTCGCCGAATGGTTTGCGCACCGGCTTCCGACAGGCCGAAATACTTCACTTTCCCTTCGCGAATCAGTTGCTGCACCGTACCGGCCACCTCCTCGATAGGCACCTCGGGATCGACACGGTGCTGATACAGCAAATCGATCGTCTCCACCCGCAGGCGCTTCAACGAACCTTCCACCGCCTGGCGAATATGCTCCGGACGGCTGTTCAACACCTGCTGCCCCGCCGGCTGCGGCAAGTCGAAACCGAACTTGGTGGCGATGACGACCCGATCGCGCACCGGCGCCAGCGCTTCGCCCAACAATTCCTCGTTCGTGAACGGACCGTAAATCTCCGCGGTATCGAAGAACGTCACGCCTTCGTCGACCGCGGCGCGGATCAGATCGATCGCCTGCCGTTTATCGGTGGCCGGGCCGTAGCCAAAGCTCAGTCCCATACAGCCCAACCCCAACGCCGAGACTTCCAGCCCTTCGCGCCCCAATTTGCGTGTTTGCATCTTCACTCCCCCACTGATTGATACCGGCCCCGCCTGACGCGGCGCCGTTCCGGTGTGGTGACTGTAAAACGCGACTGCCGCCATGACTATGGGGCGAAATACGCTTGAGCTTATGAACCAGGCTCATGAATCAAACGTCATCGTTGAGCACTTGTCCGATCGCCTCCTCACACTGCAAAATATTATGATGATGACAGGCCAGCGGGATAATCTTGAGCTGCGCGCAAACCGCGCCCAGTCCATTATCTTCCAGCGCCAGCAGCGGCGCCGTTATCGCCTCCGGCAACTGCGGGTTACCCTCCGTCGCCTTAAACAGCGTCACTTTCGTGGTCTGCAATCGGCGGCTCAGCCTTCCCTCTGACAGCCGCCGCTCCGCCTGCCCGGCGGCCATGGCGCGTGTCGCCGCCTCGCCCTCGATGCCCAGCGCAGGCAGCAGTTGCTCCAGCGGCAGCTCCGCCGTGGTCTGCCGATAGAAGCTGTCCAGCAGATACAGCTGCACGTTACGGCAGCCGCGCGCCTCCAGGCGAGCGGCGATCTCCAGCGCGATGATGCCCCCCAGCGACCACCCGAGAATGCGCACCGGCCCGGCGTCTTGCAGCAGGCCGGCAGCAATCATGTCGTTCAAATACCGTTCGGCCAGCTCGCCGAGCGAGTCGATGGTCGGTTGATGGTAAAGATTATGGTTATCGACGCCATAGCAATTGAGTCGCCCTTGCAACGGCTGAGCGAAAGCATGAAACGCCTCCGCGCCCACCAGCGCCGGGTGGATCATCCACACAGTGGGCACGCCGTCTGTCCGGCGGTTAAGCGGCATGACCAAACGGCGCTCGTTGGCGGCCAGCAGATTTTTCAGGGTGCGGCTTTGCAACAGCTGCACCACCGGCACCGGCGCGGCCATCAGTTCGCCCATGCCGACGCACAGGGAGATCGCCTTGATCGAGGTGCCGCCCAGCAGGAAGAAATCGTCCGTCATGCCGACCTGCTCGCACTGCAGCGCCTCCTGCCACAATGCGCACAACTGCTGCTCCAGCGCGTTCGCGGGAGCGACATAGGCCTGCGGCTCATTCGCCGTCGGCGCCGGCAACGCCTTGCGATCCAGCTTACCGCTGGAGTTGTACGGCAACGCTTCCAGCCGCACCAGGGCCGCAGGCAGCATGTATAGCGGCAATTGCCCGCTCATAAAGGCCAGCAGCGCCGACTCCTCCAGCGGCGCCTCACTGACGTAATACAGCGCCAGACGCTGCCGATGCGCCTCTGACAGCACCACGGCGCAGCAGGATTTGATCGCGCCGAACGCCAGCGCACATTGCTCGACCTCCCCCAGCTCGACGCGGTAGCCATTGATTTTCACCTGAAAATCCATACGGCCGAGGAACTCCAGATTGCCGTCCGGCAAATAGCGCCCGGCATCGCCGGTGCGATAAAGCCGCTCCCCCAGTTCCGGATGGTAGATGAATTTTTCCTCGGTCAGCGACGGATTGCGGTAATAGCCGCGCGCCACGCCGGCCCCACCGATGTACTGCTCCCCCGGTAAGCAGGGCGGCAACACGCGCAGATGGCGATCCAGCACATAGAAACGCTGATGGGCCATCGCCCGGCCATAAGGCACGCTGGGCGCCAGGATCGGCGTTTCCGGAATGTCGTACAAAATCGACCAAATGGAGCTTTCGGTCGCGCCCCCGGCGCTGACTACCCGGCACCCTGGCCGCCATTGGCGAATGCGCGCCGGCAGTGAACGCGAGATCACCTCACCCACCAGCACCACGTTGCGCAGATGCGGCCACTGCGCCTGCGACGCGGCGGACTCCAGCTGCTCCACCAGCAGCGTCATCACCGAAGGCGCGGAATTCCAGAAGGTCACCCCCTGAGTCATCAACAACCGATGCCAGGCCTCAGGCTGATAGCGTTCAGTTTCGGACGGCATCACGATGGCACCGCCCACCGACAGCAGGCCGAAAATATCGAACACCGAAATGTCGAAGCTCAGCGCGCTAAGCGCCAACCCGCGATCGTCCGCACCGAGTTCCAGCTGGTGCAAGGTATCGATGATGCTGTTCACCGCGCCGCGATGTTCTATCGCCACCCCTTTCGGCGTGCCGGTAGAACCGGAGGTGAAAATCACATAGGCCAGCGCGGAAGGCGCCGGCAAGACCGGCTCACCCGGCGCCGCCAGCGGTAACGCGTTGACCGCACCTTGCGGATCGATCGTCAACAGTCTGGCGTTACCGTGGGCCGCCCACGCCCGGCTGCTGAGGATAATCCGGGTCTGCGACTGCGCGACGATATCCAGGCGGCGGCGTTCCGGCCAGGCGCCGTCCAGCGGCAAATAGGCCTTGCCGGCCATCAGGATCGCCAGCACCGCAATGATTTGCGCCCGCCCTTTGTCCACCATCACCGCGATGGTGTCGGCGCGCATATCCGCATGCTCGCGCAGCTGCAACGACAGCGCCAACGCACGCCGATACAGCTCACCGTAGTTCAGCTCACCCCATTCATCGACAATCGCCACCCGCTGCGGATCGCGCTCGGCCTGACGGATAAAATCATGATGGATGGCGCGTTCGAAATCGTAGGCCGGCGGACAGGATTGACGGAAGGCGCGCTGCCGCGCCGTTTCACTCGCCGATAACAGCGCCAACTGACTGACGCGCTGCTCCCCGTGATTGACGATCTGCGTGAGGATCGTCAGATAATACTCACCCAACAGCGCCAGCGTGGCCGGTGCAAACAGGGCGGTGGCATAGTTGAAGATCGCCCTGCCGCCTTGCGGCGCCGACTGTATGCTCAGCGTCAAATCGAATTTGGCCGCCTGATAGTGTGTCAACAGATCCTGCGGCGCCAGCCAGGCCGGCGCTTCACCCGCCTCTTCCAGCGCGAACAGCGTCTGAAACAGCGGATGGCGCGACAGATCGCGCGGCACCTGCAGCAGCTCAATCAACTGATCCAACGGTAAATTCTGATGCCGCTGCGCCTGCAGCACGCCATCAAAAACCCGATGCACATAATCGTTCAGCGACGCCGCATCGTCTATTTGCGAGCGCAACGGCAGCGTATTGACGAAGAATCCGATCGCCGAGCGGGTCTCCGCCACCGGCCGGTTAGCGACCGGCGTGCCGACCAGAATGTCTTGCTGGCCGCTGAAGTAACCGAGCAGCAGATTAAAGGCCGCAAGATACAGCGCAAACGGCGTGACGCCTTGCCGCCGGGCGAACTGCGTCGCCTGCATCGTCAGGGCCTCCGGCAGCGCGATGACGTGATTGGCGCCGCGATGATCGAAGCGCGCCGGCCGCACGAAATCGAGCGGCATCTCCAGCGCCTGCCACCCATCCAGCGCTTGTCGCCAATACGCTTTCGCCTCATCCGCCAACGCGGAGTCCAGCCAGCGCCGCTGCCAGACGGCATAGTCGCCATATTGCAACGGCAACGCCGCCAGCTCAGCCTCCCGCCCTTGCCGCTGCGCCTGATACAGCGCATCCAACTCCTGCAGCAGCACCGGCTGCGACCAGCCGTCAAACGCCAGGTGGTGCACCAGGATCAGGCTGTAAGTCACCCGCCCGCCATCAGGCTGCGCCACCTGGTAAACGCTCGCTCTGATCGGCAACTCCGCCTCCAGGGCAAACGGCCGATCGATATCCTGCCGCAGTCTGTCCGGCCAGCGCGCCGCCTCCAGCGCCACGCGCTCCAGCGATAGCGTTTGTTCACAGGCCCGGGCGACGGCAATTTGGGACGGCTTCTGGGCAATCAGGCTGTGCAACACCTGATGCCGGGCGACGACCGCCTGCAGACTGCGCTCGTAAGCCGTCAGACAGACCTCCTCGCCGAGACGGAACAGCATCGGCACATGATAAAGATTGCCGCCGCCGTTCAGGTTCTCGATAAACCACAGCTGCAGCTGTGAAGCGGAGAGCGGATACTCGCGTTGCCGCAGCGGCGGGATCAACATCGGCGCGGTGCCCTCCCCCTGCCGCAGCAACGCACGGCACAATGAACGGATCGTCGGGAACCGGCCCAGCTCGCTCAACGTCACCTCGATCCCCAACCGCTGACCGATCTGGTAACAGGCCTGGATCGCCAGAAGGGAATTGCCGCCCAGCGAGAAGAAATTGTCCTCCACGCCGATATCCTGCCGCTGCAACAGATCGCGCCACACCGCCAGGCAAGTGTTCTCCCGCTCGTTCTGCGCCGCGACAAACTCGCGCGCCGTCCTTTTCGGCGGCGGCAACGCCTGTCGGGCTATCTTGCCGTTTTCGGTCAGCGGCAGCTGTGCCAGCTGCATCAGCGCCTGCGGCACCATGTAAGGAGGCAGTTGGCTGCTCAAATGCTGCGCCAAATCCTGCGGGGCGATCGCCTCATCGGCAACGAAGTAAGCGGCCAGACAGGGCTGAGGGTCGGTGACGAGCACGCAACAACAGGCGGTCACCCCCGGATAGGCAAGCGCGGCATGCTCTATTTCACCCAGCTCGATGCGGTAGCCGTTCAGCTTGACCTGCTGATCGAGACGCCCCAGGAACTCCACATTGCCGTCCTCGAGCCACCGGCCCGCGTCGCCGGTGCGATACACCCGCTCCTGCAGCTCCTCATGCCAGAAGAAACTCTCGGCGGTGCGTTGCGGATCGCCGTAATACTCGCGCGCCAACCCTTCACCGGCCAGATAGATCTCCCCGCGCACGCCCGGCGCCGCGGGCCGTCGTCCGGCATCCAGAATGTAGCAACGCTGGTGCGGCAACGGTTTACCGTAAGGGATGCTGACCGAGCGAATTTTCTCGCCTCGCGGCACCTCATACAGCATGGTGAAGATCGCCGCCTCCGTAGCGCCGCCGGCGCTGCAGAAGCGGACGTGCGGCGCCCAGGCCAGGCAGCGTTCCGGCAGCGAGGTGGCGATCCAGTCGCCCCCCACCATCACCGCCCGCAGCGCCGGCGCAGGCCCGGCCGCCAGCCCCGCGCCGTTTACATAGTCCAGCAACAGCTCCATCAGGGCCGGTGCGCTCAACCATTGCGTCACTCGATGTGTCATCATCAGCTGATACCAGGCTTGCGGATTGACCCGATCTCGCTCGGCCGGCATCACAACCGCGCCGCCCGCGCTCAACGGGCTGAAAATATCGAAGATCGCCAGATCGAAGCTCAACGCGCTGAGCGCCAGGCTGCGATCCCGCTCGTTGAACCCAAAATACCGCCGAACGCCTTCCAGCATGTTCACCGCGCTGCGATGTTCGATCGCCACGCCCTTGGGCGTGCCGGTCGAGCCCGAAGTGAAAATGATATAGGCCAGGCTGTCAGGACCGGCCTCCACCACCGGCAGACGCCTCTCCGGCAGCGGCAACTGCGCCGCCAGCCCGCCGGCATTCAGTTCGACCAGGTTGATCTCGTCGCAGGCCCAGGGCGCATCGCTGAGCAACGTATTGATGCCGGCCTGCGCCATCACCTTCAGCCGCCGCTGCGGCGGCCATGTCGCCTCCATCGGCAAAAACGCCTTGCCGCACATCAGCGCCGCCAACAGGGCGATCGGCTGCCGGCGCCCCTTGTCGGCGACGACGGCGATGGCGTCGCCGGTCATCTTGCCCTGCACACGCAGTTGAGTGGCCAGCGTTAACGCCGCCTCGTGCAGTTCGCCGTACGTCATTTCCCCCTGCGCGTCGATCACCGCGACGGCCTGCGGATTGCGCTGCGCATGCCGCACGAAATCCTGTTGCAGGCAGCGTTCAAACGCATAGCTAAAGGCCGGCGCCGCAGGCAGCGCCGGGCTCTGCGGCTGCAGACGAATATTTTCCAGCGGCCAGTCATCGTGACGCGCCATCTGTTGCAATAGGGCGAGATAGTAGCCGGCCAACCGATCCATCGACGCTTTGCTGAACAGCGCCGACGCGAAGTTGAAGCGCGCGCGCATCTGCTCCCCCTGCGGCGTCAGCGTGAGCGTCAGATCGAACTTGGCGGTGCGCTCATCCGCGCTCAGATCGACCACCGACAGCCAGTCCGGACGCGCCGGTGCGCCGCTCTCGCCCTCCAGCGCGAACATGACCTGGAACAGCGGATGCCGCGAAAAGTCGCGCGGCAGCGCCAGAGCGTCCACCAGCGCCTCCAGCGACAGCGTCTGATGCTGCTGCGCCCGCAGCGTCGTGGCCGCAACCTCTCGCACAAACTCGGCAACGCCCTGACGGGGGTCGATCTGCCGGCGTAAAGGCAGCGTATTGACAAAGAACCCGATCAGATTCCCCAGCTCAGGGCGATTGCGGTTCGCCAGCGGCGTACCCACCATGACATCGTTCTGACCGCTGTAGCGGGCAAGCAACAGCATGAACCCCGCCAGCATCACGGCATGCAGCGTCACGCCCTCTCGGCGCGCCAACGCCTCCAGCGCCTTCACCAGCGCCGCCGGCAGCGGCACTTCGCTGTTGTCGCCGCGTACGTCGAAGACCGCCGGCCGCAAAAAATCCACCGGCAGCGAGAGCGGCTGCCAGCCCGCCAGCTCTCGTTGCCAAAAGGCCAATTCGTCGGCCCGGCGCTGCACATTTTCCGGCGCGTGTTGCCAGCAGGCATAGTCGAGGTATTGCAGCGCCGGCTCTGTCGCTTTACGCCACGTTCCCCGATAGCGCGCGTCCAGCTCCTGCAGCAGCACCTCAAGCGACCAACCGTCAAAGACGATGTGATGGAACACCAACAGACAAACGGCCGTTTCCCCGCCCGCCGCATCGCGGTAACGATAGCGCGTGGCGCGCAGCGGCAGCTCGCGCGTCAAATCCATCGGCCGGCTGCAGGCCTGCGCCAGCGCCATGTCAAACTCAGCGCTGCTCACCGTCAGCAAAGGCACCGGCAGCACGGCGTCGCTGACCCACTGGCTGGCTTCGCCCCGCTCATTCTGGCGAATCAGGCTACGCAGGATCTGGTGGCGCTCGACGATCGCCTGCAGACAGTCCGCAAAACGTTGGTCATCGATGTCCGGCGCCAGCCGCAGCAGCACCGGCGACAGATAGTGCGTGGCGTCCGCCGACAGTTGCTGAACAAACCACAATCGCGACTGCTGAAGCGACAGCGGCCCCTCCCGCAGCCCGCCGGCGAGGATGGGCGGCTCATCCGACGGCGCCTGCCGTTGAGCGGCGATATGCTCGCTCAGTGCGGCCACCGTCGGATGCTGATTCAACGTCAGCACCGAGATCTTCGCCCCCGGCAATTTATTCACTTCGTGACACAGCCTGATGGCCATAATGGAGTTGCCGCCGAGGCGGAAGAAGTTGTCGTCCATGCCGACATGGCCGCCCAGCAGCCGATTGAACAGTGCAGAAAGCTGAGTCTCCAGCGGCGTGCCCGGTTGGCGAAACGCCGTTTGCCGCTCCACCGGCAGCGGTTCCGGCAATGCCCGGTAATCGACCTTGCAGCTCACCGTCAGCGGCAGCGCTGACAGCGCCGACAGCGCCGACGGCAACATATAATGCGGCAGCTGCGCCGCCAGGCGTTGCAAGAGGTCGCCGGCCTGCGGCGTCGCGCCGGGCTTCGGCACATACCAGGCCGCCAGTTGGTCCGTCGTGCCGGGGCGCAGGGTCACCACCGCCTCGGCCACCTCGGGCAGCGCGCGCAGCTGCATTTCGATCTCGCCCAACTCGATGCGATAGCCGTTGATCTTGATCTGCTGGTCGTGTCGTCCGAGATAGTCCAGGCTGCCGTCGGCCAAGCGCCGTACCCGGTCGCCGGTGCGATACAGGCGCCGGTAAGGCTCGCGCAGTTCAAAAGGATTGGCGACGAATGCGGCTTCCGTCAGCGCCGGCAGGTTCAGGTATCCGCGCGCCAGGCCGGCGCCGGCCAGACACAGCTCGCCCTCCGCCCCCAGCGGCATTAGATTGTCATGCTCGTCAACCACATAACAACGCATATTGGCGATGGCGTGGCCGATATTGCGCGCGCCGTTGCGGCGATAGATATTCAGACTGGCGCTGACCGAAGCCTCGGTCGGGCCGTACAGATTGGCAACCTGCATGCCGCAGGCCAGGTAATGGTCGAGCGCCTCCTGCGCGGTCGCCTCGCCGCCGGTCGCGAGATAGCGCACCGAAGCCGGCAGGTCTGGCAAGGTGCCAAGCAGCGCCGGCGGCAGGAAACAGGCTTCGATGCCCCAGGCCGCCATTTGGCCGCACAACAGCGCCGGATCGCGCCGCTGCGCCTCGCCCGCGATGAACAGCCGGTGGCCGTTGCTCAGGGCCATGAACACTTCAAACACGTGCGCGTCAAAGGCCAGCGACGCGAACTGCAGGCAGTTGAGCGCGCCCGATTCATTGCGCAGCAAACGCTGCGTATGACCCCGCACCATGTTGGCCGCGCCCCGGTGTTCGCACAGCGTGCCTTTCGGCCGCCCGCTGGTGCCGGAGGTGTAAATCACGTAGGCCAATTGCCGGGCTTCGACATTCGGCAGGCTCGCGGCATCCGCATCGGCAAGCGATTCATCCGCCGCCAGGCAAACGCCGTCCGGCGCCAGACGCCGCGCCTCCCCTTGCAATGCGCTTTCCGTCAGGACGATGGGGCTGTTCACCTCTTGCAGAATATATTCCAGGCGCTGCGCCGGCGCCGCGGGATCCAGCGGCACATAGGCACCGCCCGCCTTCATGATGGCCAGCATCGCCACCACCGCTTCCGCGCTGCGCTGCAGATACAGCGGGATCAGCGTCTCTGGCGGCATGGCGGCGCCGCGCAACCGGCGATATTCTTCCCTCAGCCGTATTGCCAGGCGATCGCTGCGCTGCGCCAGTTGGCGGTAGCTGAGCGAACCGTTGGCATCGGTTACGGCGATGCGTTCCGGATGACGGCGCACCTGGCGAGCCACGCCGTCGAGCAGTGTCGCTCCTGGGTCGGCCGTGTCCGGCTCGCTCTCCCAGGCGTCGCGGCAGCGTAAAACCTGCTGCGCCGTGAGCTGCGGCCACGCGGCTATCGGCGCGTCCGGTTCGGCTAGCGCACGCTGCAATAGCCCGAGATACTGCTCCGCCATCTCCGCCATTTGCGTGGCGTCGAACAGATCGGGCCGATAACGCAGGCGAAACTCAAAGGCCTGCTCGGTCGGCTGATACTCCAGCAGCAGTTCCGAACCGGCCAGATCGACGTTGTAACGGTGATTGACGCCGATGCGGCAACCGTCAAGCGCCAGCGGCGCATCTTTCAGGTAAGCCTGAGTGAAATTGACGTTCAGCTCGCGCACCGGGCTGAGGTTCAGCATGTCATAAACCGGCAATTGGCTGTGCCGCAGCTTGCCCGTCACCTTGAGCGCTTTGCTGTAGGCCAGCGTCGCGCGGTACAGCTGGTTGAACGTGGCTTGCGGGGCGAGCGTTAAGGGAAACACCGCGGTGTTGACCTGGGCGCCGAAAAACAGCGGCTCGCCGCCGTCCGGCGCGACGGGATAACCGATATGCACCGTGTCCTGCGCGGATTGCCGGGCGATCAGCAACGCCCACAGCGTTTTGAATATCAGGAATGGGTTGGCATATCTGACGCCAGACTTCAGCGCCTGCCACTCGGCGAACGGCAACGTAAAGCGCACTTCGCCGGCGCCGGGTGCTTCGGGGGCTTCACCGGGGAGATAAGGCAACGCTACGCGCGGGGCGCATTCGGCCAACCGGTCGCCCCAGAATGACGCGGAAGCGAAGTCCTGCTTCAACGCCGCGATATCCGCCTCATAGCGCCGGTACAATCGACAAATGTCCGTTTCATTCGCCTGCGGCGGCGCCACGGCCGCCCCGCGATTGTAATAGGCGGAAACGGCGTTGTAGAACTCCTGGCCGGACAGGCCGTCGATCAGGATATGATGAACGACAATGATCAAATTATAGCGCTGCGGCGCCAACTCAATCAGGTAGAAGCGGCACAGCGGCCCCTCCCGGAGATCGAACGGCGTATTGATTAATTTACCGGCATCGCAATCGGCATCAAGCGTTTCCAACGCAATTTTCTTCTCCGTCTTTACCCAGCGTAATTGCGGCGAGCTGTCGTCGAGGACATGGTGAAACAGAATATAGTCCCGGCACACGCCCTCGACCGCCGCGCGCAGTCGATCGACGTCCAGCGCCCCCTCAATGGTCTGATCCAGCACCAGGTTGTACTCGCAGGAGTGTGGATTGAGGACGTATTCATTCCAAAACGTGTGGGTATAGGGTGAAGCGATGATCGCGCCCATGAATCAATTCCCTTTTAATATATTCCAATAATATATGAATAGATATTTATGCATGGCATAAATACCGTGATGGTTATGCGATTGAGCTGTTAGGCGAAAACTTAAAAAACATAAGAGCGAATATTATTTTATTTTTATAAAAAATAAAGCCACAAAAACACAAATAAACTAAAACCAATAAAAACAATGACATAAAAAATAATTTGTCATTTTAAAATGATTCACGGATTTTCATTCATAAATAAAATAACTATTGTAAATAAATTAAAAACAAAGATAGGAATATATTTAATATAAATAAATTTAATTTAAAGGCATCGCAGGAAAAGCGATAAAAAAGAGAATCTTCTTAAATGAAAACCCGCATCTTTCAGTTGCGCTATTCCAAAGTGTACGGTGTCGGAATATCCTATACTCGTTGCAGGATGCAGTTTCCCTCCCATTGAATGCCAGTACAGGGAGTCACAAATGGCTATTTTCGCCCACTTGCGGGCAATTTTTTCAGCATTATTGGCAGAATTATCTGATGAATAAAAAACGTCCCGTCTTGACCCCGGCAACCCTGTTATTGCTGCAGCCGGTCTGCATCGGTTCGGCCCTGGCGGCGGATCAGAAAGACAGCGATACGCTGGTGGTAATGGCGCAACCCATCGGATTGACCGAGCTGGGATCGCCGGTGTCCGTCAGCGTGATCGACGGCCAGGACCTGCGCAACGCCGCACCGCAGATTAACCTGTCGGAAAACCTTGGCAGCGTGCCGGGCCTGCAACTTCAAAACCGACAAAACTATGCGCAGGATCTGCAGCTGTCGATACGCGGATTCGGCAGCCGATCGATGTTCGGCGTGCGCGGGGTGCGCATGTACGTCGACGGCATCCCCGCCACCATGCCCGACGGCCAGGGACAAACCTCCAACATCGACATCAACTCCGTCGAGCGCATCGAGGTGCTGCGCGGCCCCTATTCCGCGCTGTATGGCAACGCTTCGGGCGGGGTGATCAACGTTGACACACAGACCGGCGCCCAGCCGCCAACGCTGGAGGCCGGCAGCTATTTCGGCAGCGACAACACCTGGCGCTACGGGGTGAAAGCGACCGGCGCCACCGGCGACGGCACCCAGGCCGGCGACGTCAACTACGCTATCTCCGGCACCCGCTTCACCACTCAGGGCTATCGCGATCACAGCGCCGCGCGGAAAAACCTCGGCAACGGCAAGCTCGGCGTGCGGTTGGACGACGTCAGTACCCTGACGCTGATGTTCAACAGCGTCTCCATTGACGCCGGCGATCCGGGCGGCCTGACCGAAGCGGAATGGAAGGAAAACCCGCGCCAGGCGCCGCGCGCGGATCAATACAACACCCGCAAGTCGCTCGATCAGACTCAGGCCGGCCTGCGCTATCAGCGCCAGATGAGCGAGCGCGACGAACTGACGCTGACCGCCTACCACGGCGAGCGCCACACCACGCAGTACCAATCCATTCCACGCGGGCCGCAGCTTAACCCTACCCACGCCGGCGGGGTGATCGTGCTGGAAAGAAAATATCAGGGCATTGACACTCGCTGGAAGCATGAGGATACTCTCGCCTCGTTACCGGTAACACTGATCGGCGGTCTGGATTATGAAACCATGACCGAACGCCGGCAGGGGTTTGAAAACTTTATTCTGCGAGACGGCACAGTGGACTACGGCGAGAAAGGCGACCAGCGGCGCAACGAGAAAAACCGCATCTGGAACCTGGATCCTTACCTGCAAACCTCCTGGCAACTGACGCCGCACTGGACGCTGGACGCCGGCCTGCGCTACAGCACGGTTAGCTTCGACTCGACCGACTACTACATCACGCCGCGCAACGGCGACGACAGCGGCAGCAAACGCTACCACCAGTGGCTGCCGATGGGCTCGCTCAACTATAAAATCAATCCGGCGTGGAACGTTTATCTCTCAGCCGGCCGCGGCTTTGAAACCCCGACCATCAACGAACTCTCCTATCGCCCCAACGGCCAGGCCGGCCTGAACATCGGTCTGCAGCCGTCCACCAGCGACACCGTCGAGCTGGGCAGCAAACTGCGCCTCGGCAACGGCCTGGTGAGCGCCGCCCTGTTCCAGACCGATACCGACAACGAGCTGGTGGTGGCGGAAAGCAGCGGTGGGCGCACCAGCTACGCCAACGCCGGCAAAACCCGGCGGCGCGGCCTGGAACTGGCGCTGGATCAAGAGTTCGCGCTGGACTGGCGCCTGCATATGGCCTGGACGCTGCTGGACGCCACCTACCGCAGCGAGATGTGCGGCAAAGCCGTTTGTACCCCGGCCCAAACCATTCCCGCCGGCAATCGCCTGCCGGGCATCGCCCGCAACATGGGCTACGCCTCGCTGGCCTATGCCCCGCCGGAAGGCTGGCACGCCGGCGCGGAACTGCGCTACATGAGCGACATTCAGGCCAATGACGCCAACAGCGCGCAGGCTCCCTCTTACACCGTGGCCGGCGTAAACGCCGGTTATCGCTTTACCTGGAACCGCTGGGCGCTGGACGTGTTCAGCCGGGTGGACAATGTTTTCGATCGCCGATACGTCGGTTCGGTGATCGTCAACGAAGGCAACGGCCGCTACTTCGAGCCGGCGCCGGGGCGCAACTGGGGTGGCGGCGCCACCTTGTCTTATCGCTTTGAATAAGGCAAAGCACCTTAAGGTTAAAAAACGGGATGGGTTTTACGTCACCCTAGCGGCTTCTCGCTGAAATAATAGGGAGAAACCGCGTGTTTTTTCCGATTTGGCTTAATCTCTAAATCGGGGACTTTCATTTTTGGTAAGGGTATTGCTATGCAAAATAAAGCGTCACTATCGCCGCTTATCGTCATAACGGCGCTGTTTGCCGCGCTGAGCGGGCTTTATCTGCTCGGCGGCGGCATTTGGCTGGCCAAGTTGGGCGGTTCGCTGTATTACATCATCGCCGGGCTGGTGCTGCTGGCGACTTCCTGGCTGCTGTTCCGCCGCCGCGCCACCGCGCTGCTGCTGTACGCGGTATTCCTGCTGGGCACCACGATTTGGGCCCTGTGGGAAGTGGGCCCGGACTTCTGGGCGCTGACGCCGCGCCTGGACGTCACCTTCTTCTTCGGCCTGTGGCTGGTGTTGCCGTTTATCTACCGCAAGCTGGTGGCCAACAGCAAATTCGCCTACGGCGCGCTGAGCGCGGCGCTGGCGATCACCGTCATCGCGCTGGCCTATGCCGTGTTCAACGATCCGCAAGAGATTAACGGCACCCTCGACGCCGCCCAGGTACAACCGAAAGACGCCACCGGCGCCGACTGGCCGGCCTATGGCCGCACCCAGGAAGGCACCCGTTACTCGCCGCTGAGCCAGATCAACGACAAAAACGTTGGCCAGCTGCAAGAGGTTTGGCGTTTCCAGACCGGCGATCTGAAGACCGCCAACGATCCGGGTGAGATCACCAACGAAGTCACGCCGATCAAGATCCGCGATACCCTTTACATGTGTACGCCGCACCAGAAGCTGTTCGCGCTGGATGCCGCCACCGGTAAAGAAAAATGGAAGTTTGATCCGCAGCTGAAATACAACCCAACCTTCCAGCACATCACCTGTCGCGGCGTGTCTTACCACGAAACCGCCGCAGCCGCAGGCGCCGCCGGCGACGCCGCTCCGGCGATGTGCGCACGCCGCATCATTCTGCCGGTCAACGACGGCCGTCTGTTCGCACTGGACGCCGAAACCGGCAAACCCTGCCCGGACTTCGCCAACAACGGTGAGCTGAACCTGCAGAGCAATATGCCGTATGCGACGCCGGGCCACTACGAGCCGACCTCGCCGCCGGTGATCACCGATAAAGTGATCGTCGTCGCCGGTGCCGTGACCGACAACTACTCCAACCGCGAGCCTTCCGGCGTGATCCGCGGCTTCGACGTCAACAGCGGCAAGCTGCTGTGGGCCTTCGATCCGGGCGCGAAAGATCCGAACGCCATCCCGGCGGACGAGCACCACTTCGTGCCGAACTCGCCGAACTCCTGGGCGCCTGCCGCCTATGACGCCAAGCTGGATATCGTTTACCTGCCGATGGGCGTTTCCACTCCGGACATCTGGGGCGGCGATCGCACCCCGGAAATGGAACGCTACGCCAGCGGCCTGTTGGCGCTGAACGCCTCCACCGGCAAACTGGCCTGGTTCTATCAGACGGTCCACCATGACCTGTGGGATATGGACGTGCCGGCGCAGCCGACCCTGGCGGACATTACCGACAAGAGCGGTAAAAAAGTGCCGGTCATCTATGTGCCGACCAAAACCGGCAACATCTTC
Organism: Serratia sp. CY37869; assembly: GCF_052168895.1. NCBI lineage: Bacteria > Pseudomonadati > Pseudomonadota > Gammaproteobacteria > Enterobacterales > Yersiniaceae > Serratia > Serratia sp. CY37869. The sequence continues at coordinate 842,084 of NZ_JBJNLU010000001.1, read as the reverse complement.
GTGCTGAACCGTACCAACGGCGAACTGGTGGTGCCGGCACCGGAGAAACCGGTACCGCAAGGCCCGGCCAAGGGCGATCGCCTGTCACCGACCCAGCCGTTCTCCGAGTTGACCTTCCGTCCTGAGAAGAAACTGACCGGCGCCGACATGTGGGGCGCGACCATCTATGATCAGCTGGTCTGCCGCGTGATGTTCCACAGCCTGCGTTATGAAGGCACCTTCACCCCGCCTTCCGAGCAGGGCACGCTGGTGTTCCCGGGTAACCTGGGCATGTTCGAATGGGGCGGCCTGGCCGTCGATACCGATCGCGAAATCGCCATCGCCAACCCGATCGCGCTGCCGTTCGTCTCCAAACTGATCCCGCGCGGCCCAGGCAACCCGATTGAGCCGCCGGAAGGCGACAAAGGCGGCAGCGGTACCGAGTCTGGCGTACAACCGCAGTATGGCGTGCCGTTCGGCGTCACCCTGAACCCGTTCCTGTCGCCGTTCGGCCTGCCGTGCAAACAGCCGGCCTGGGGTTACATTTCCGCCGTGGATCTGAAAACCAACGACATCGTGTGGAAAAAACGCATCGGCACCGTGCGCGACAGCTCACCGTTGCCGCTGCCGTTCAAAATGGGCATGCCGATGCTGGGCGGCCCGGTGACCACCGCCGGTAACGTGTTCTTCATCGGCGCCACCGCGGACAACTACCTGCGCGCCTTCAGCGTGACCAACGGTGAAAAACTGTGGGAAGCGCGCTTGCCGGCCGGCGGCCAGGCGACGCCGATGACCTATGAGGTCAACGGCAAGCAGTACGTGCTGATCTACGCCGGCGGCCACGGTTCCTTCGGCACCAAGCTGGGCGACTACGTGGTCGCTTACGCCCTGCCCGATCAGAAGTAACCACCGCCGTTAGTACCCCGCAAAGCACGCCGCAAGGCGTGCTTTTTCTTTTCCCGCCCCGCCGGCTGCCCCCTCGCAATACCCTTAATTTTTTCATCTCCATTATTGATAATGGTTATCATTCGCAATATTATACCTCTGCGGCCCCGGCAGCGGCTGCGATCCTCTCCAGCTTAATGGGCAATACAACGATCGGCCGCCTTCGGGCGGCCCTATTCGGAGGCGCATGGTCGACCATACTCGGAAGCATCGAAAGAAGATTCTGCAAGCGGCGGTGAAAACGCGACGCGCCGGCCTGACGTTCGCGCCGGCATCGCCAGCCACGTCGCCCTTTATCGGCCAGCACCGCCAGACGCAAGCCGTGCTGATACACCTGATCGGCCATGATGACGCCCAGGAGGAACATGAATGAACCTGCAGCCCTTTACCGCCATGCTGATGTTCGCCTATGTGCTGCTGATGGTGCCGCTGCTCTACGTCATCGACAGCCGCCTGAGCGCCAGCAAACTGGTGCGCAAAGCCACGCAAAACCTCATCATCATCGCCTTGACGCTGTTGTTCTTCAGCGCGATGACGCTGCTGTATTGACGCTTCCTGCCCCTCAGGCGCCAAATTGAGCGCCTGAGCCGCCCTCTCATCCGCGCGCCCGCTCTACGGTTTTCAACCCGCCCAACCGCAACCAATGGTAGAGATCCGCATTGCGTTTAAATCCCAGTTTTCGCATCGCCGCCTGTTTGTGATTGCTGACGGTTTTCACGCTCAGATGCAGGTTGCGCGCGATGGCGGTCTGCGGCAATTCACAGGCCAGGTAGCGCATGACATCCTGCTCACGGCGGGTAATGCGCTGCCGTTCACACCAATAGCACCGGTGCTCTGCGTCGCGGTTCGTCCGCGCCGCCAATGCCCGCTCCAGCTGGCTTAATACGCTGTCCGGCGAGTCGTTGCGGAAAATAACGCCCGCCTCACTGATGCAACGCGGGTTATCGCGCCAGCGGGTATCGCCGGGTTCACGCAGCGCAAAGTTGAGCGGTTGGCCACCGCTCACTGAACGCAGGCAGAAACGCGCCTGCCAATCACGCTCTACGGACTGGAACACCACATCCGCCCGATGCGCCTGTGTGGCGTCGAGCACCTGAACCCGCATGCCGCGGCGCGCAAAATACGCCAGCAGCAGCTGCTGCAATCCTTCAATAAAGAAACGGTCATTATCGATAAACGCCAGAGTGATGGTAGTTTCCATCGGCACGCTCCCTTTGAAATCATCCTTCCCGGTCGCCGCCGAGCGCGATTCCCCCCCCTGATGGCGGGTGACTCAACGGCATAATGCAACGGCGCGCGGCGCGGGTAATGCGGCTACGGCAACGCCAGAATGGCGACCGATTGCCCCGAGTAATTGCCAGCCTTGATCGTTCCCGTCACGCCAAGGGTGGAAGTGATCGGCACCGTGACCCCGCGCGTATCCGCGGTGAACTGATAACCCAGGTTGCCCAGGGCGCCGTTGATGCGCAGCGTGCTGTAGACGCCGGAATTCCCCAGATCCAGGCGGCCATTGCTGCCGACGCGGATATACATGACGATGTTCATCTTCTGCGAGCACACTACGCGCAGGCTGCCGCGCGCCGTATTGCCTACCAGGTCGGTATCCGGCAACACGCCGTGGTTCAGATCGAGCTGTTGCTCATCGATGCCGCAGACCCCGACCGGCGGCGGCGCGATGCCGCAGACGCTGCTCGGCATCAACCGTGCGCTGTTGCCTTCAACGGCGGAGGAGGACGAGGTGGTATAAAACAGCCCGACACACTCCTGAGTGATGGCATCCCCCACATGAGAAGTCGCACCGACGATCGGCAACGGATAAATGCTCTGGTAGAAGCGGCTGAGTTCACCCATCGTCCGCAGTTGGGTAATCTGCGGGTAGCGCCCCGACCCGACGATAGAGGCCGAAGGCGTCACGGCCGTGCTGCCGCCCGTATTGGCGCTGGTGTGCCGGTGGTTGATCCCCACAGCGCACATGCTTTGCTGATAGCAAGGATTAGGCGATGAGTCATCCTTATCCCAGCTCTCAAGCACATACTCATAAGCCGCATTGCTGGGAGAGCCGGTACTCTTGGTCACATAGGAATAAATTTGCGCCGAGCACAGCCCCGGCAGCAGGCCGAGCAGTAAATACATCCCTCTGAAGTGAAAACGCTGCATCGCGTCATATCCTTATTCTGTTTTGCCGAAGCCCGGCGCTCATTGGTAGTCCAGGCTGAACGTCGCAATGGCGCTGAAAGCACCGCGACCGATGGTTCGCTTTGCCAGCGCTTCCGGTTCGCCGCGCACATAGGCCTGCACCCCAATCACCGTGCCGCCGTCCTGCAACGGGTACTTGCCGCCTGCGCTGTTGAGCGGTAAAGGCTGCCCCTGCAGCGTCTCCATGCCGATGGCGATCCCGCGCGCCTGGCTGCTCGCCGCCAAAGCCAAAAGCCCCGGCAGCTGCGCATTCTCCGTCCCTTTGAAGGTGATCGACACCGTCTTGCCCAGGCTGAGATCGCACTCCGCCAGCCGCAACTCGAACGGTTGCCCCTGCGTGCGCTGGTTCAGGTACAGGTACTTGTCGACCAGCGTGCCGAAATCCAGCGCGATGCTCTCGTCGCCCGGCTGAATGACGCAAGGTTCCGCCACCAGCGCCCCGCGCATGCGCAGATTGTCCGCGGCTTGCGCTGCGCCGTTCACGCCCAGCGCCAACAGCAACAGGCCGATAACGCCCCAGCCGCCTTGTGTTGTTTTCACGCTCGCCTCCTCCTTCATTGATAGTCGGCCCGCAGCGTCGCCGTGGCCTCGAACGCGCCTTCCGTCAGGGTTTCGCCCGATTTGCCGACCGGCACCGCTTCCAGCACCGGCGGTTTGGCCGGATCGATAGGCAGCGCGCTGCCCACTTTGAACGGCTGTGCGTTCTGGTAAATGCGGATGCCGAGATAGCGCCGGTTGGTTTGCACCGCCGCTTCGTCAAACGTTGCGGCGTTGCCGGTCAGACTCAGCAACATGTCCCATTTGCCGATCCCCGGCTCGCAGCGAATGCGGTAGCCGATGCTTTGCCGATAGTTCGCACCATCGACCTTGTTAATGCCGACACGATCGCCGAAGTTCACGTCAATGATCCCGTCATCGTTGATGGTGCAGGGCGGCGGCTCGATCAACGTGCCGCGAAACTGCATGTCGACCGTTTTCTCCGCCCAGACGAGATGGCATGCCATCCCTGCGCACAGCAGCACGCTCGCCGTAAAACGTTGTTTCATGCTCTCGCTCCCGCGTTACTGATAATCCACCTTCATGGTGGCGCCCGCGGTGAATTCACCCGCCGCCAGCCTGGCGGTGGCCGATTTCACCGGTACCGCCTCAAGCGTCGGCGCGGCCGGATAGGTAAAGCTCAACCACTGGTTGATCGGCCAACGGCGGCCGCCGTTCAGCAACGCAATGCCCAAGCCGTCTTTGCTGGTGCGCAGCAGTTGGCCGTCGAAGCCGCTCGCCGCCCCCTGCACCTGCAGTTTGAGCCCGTTGCTGCTCTGCCCGCTGCACGTCAGCGTGTAACTCACCGCCCGCCGATAGTTGGCGCCATCAATGCGGGTGGTCATCACTTCATCGCCAAAGTCCACCTCGATCGGGCGTCCGCCGTTGATGATGCAGGGGGGAGAAAGCACGGTGACCCGTACGTTCACCGTGGTCGCCTGCGCCGGCAGTTGGCCTAGCGCCAGCACTCCCGCCAGCCAGAAAGGCACCCGGCCGCGTCTTATCCTCGGTACCATCGCCTCGCCTCAGTCATAATTCAGCCTAAAATCCACCGTCGCCCGATACGCGCCGGCCATCAGCGGCGCCACGGTTCGCTCCGGTGCCACGCTGTAGCTCAACGCCTCTTGCCCTGGCGTCAGCAGCAGCGGCTCGCCGCGGCTGCCCAACCGAACGTCGCGACCGCGGCCGTCCAGCAGGCGCAACCCCAGCCCTGAAGTGCCCTGCGCTTTCACCAGCTGCGGATTGTCGCTGTCCGCCGTCGAACCGAAGCTGACCGTCACCGCCGGTTGATTCGGCGCCCAGACCAACGCGCCGGTACGCGCATCTCGCTGGCCCCCCGGCGTGCGCAGGCAATCCTGCAAACGCAGCTCGAACGCCACCGGCTGCCCGCGATCGCCGGCCTGACGCAAGCGCGCGGTGCCGGTCTCACCCAGCCAGATTTCCTGCCGCGCGCTGCTCATCTCCAGCCGGCAGGCGCTTTCCGTCAGAGCGCCATATACCTGCAGTACGCCATTGGCGCCCTCCACCTGCCAGTTGTCCACCACGTCGGCCTTCGCCGGCGGCATCGCTATCACACCCAGGCTGAGCGCCAGCATCAACGCGCTCCCGCCGGCCTTTTTCCGTTCTCGTTTCATCCTTTCCCCCTGAATGGCTCTCCCGTCGGCACCGCCTGCGGCGGGTTATGACGCCGTCCGTTTCTCCGGCACCACCTTGCAGCTCACGCCGCTGCAGCTGAAGCTCAGCTGCGGCCGGCCGCCGTAATCGTTGATGTAGGTCAGCACCGGGCTACCGCCCAGCCCCGCTGCGCCCACGGTCAGGCGCGCCTGGCTCTTCGGTGCGATCATGAAAGGCTCAAATCCCTTTACACCCTCCCCCCCTTTTTTGCTGCCCGCATCGACGATCGTGATGTAGTACGGCGTCGGGTTATTGACCTGATAGCTCTCCCCTTGCCGCGTCAACGTCAGCTGCTCTTGCCATGGCGTCGCCATATCGGTGCGGTTCGGCACGATCGCCGCCGGGCGATAGAACAGCTTGATGCGCGTCTGCAGCGCGATCTGCAACGTATTGGGCTTGTTGCTCTTCGGCGGTATCTCGCGCAGGTTGAAGTAGTACAACGTCTCCCGATCCTGCGGCAGCTGTTTGGCCGCCGGCAGCGCCTGAATCTTGATCTGGCTCGGCTTGCCCGGCTCGATGCGCTGCACCGGCGGCAACACCACCAGCGGGCTCTGGATCTTGTTGCCCTGCTCGTCCTCCAGCCAGCCCTGCGCCAGATACGGCAGCTGCTTGTTCTGGTTGCTGAGATTCAGGCTGACCGAGTTCTGGCCGCCGTCGAAGATCACCCGGGTGCGATCGAGCGCGATTGCCGCCTGCGCGTGCTGCGCCGCCGTGGCGCCCAACAGCGCGAGCGCCGCGGCGGTTTTAAGAGAAAAAGTTTGCATGTTGTCGATAACTCCAAATTCAGGGTGATGGGTTTATTCAACCGGGGCCGATGGCGCCGCGGCGATCGGCCGACACGGCAGCAGCAGCGTACGCGTCAGCATGTCGGCCGGCAGCGTTTTGGGCAGCTGCACCTGACACTGTGCCGCGCCGCTCCAGTGCAGCGTCATGATCTCCCCGGCGTTGATGCCGCTCAGGTACACGCTGCCGCCATCGTTGACGATGCCGGTTTCTTGTTTGCGGGCGTTCAGCACCGTGGCGCCGAACGGCGGTGTACTGCCGTCCGCCAGTTTGACGATCGCCATCGCTTTTTCGCCCGCGATAACGTCAAACTGACGGTAGCCAATCGCCCCTTCGGTCAGGGTGGCCTGCACCACCGAACGGGTGGCTTCGGCGTTGTCGCCCAGTTTGTCCAGATCGATGCTGGCCTTGTTGCGGTAGTAGCTATTGACGTCCGCCACCACCGCCTTGCCGAAGCGGTTGGTGCTGACGGTGCTGCCGTAGCCGCGCACCGGCACACCGGCCACGCCGTTGGTGTCCACCAACAGGCGCGTACCGCCGATCATGCCGACGCGGTGCAACGCGCCGCCTTCCGGCGTCAGCGTCATGCCGCCCTGCGCGGACAGCCCCACGGCGCTGTAGCGCCCTTCCTGATAGCTGGCGTTGGCGCTCAGGCGCGCCGCATCGCCCTCGTGGTTGTAGTAGCCGCTCAGGTTAGCGCCGCGGCGGGCGCTGCCGGCGCTCAGTTGGTAGTTGTTGTGTTCATCGATTCGCTGGTAGTACCCCACCCGGTTCGTGGTGTCGTTGCGGTTCACCGTGCTGTTGTAGCTGAGCGTGGCGCCGTTGCCCCACGGCATCGACAGCGACAGGTACATGCCGTCATCGTTGGAATCGTTGTAACGGTTGCGATAAGCCGACAACGACAGGTTCAGGTTTTTTATTTTGCCGAGATCGAAATAGCGCGACACCGTCAGGTTGTAACGGTCGTTGGACGGGCGATCCCAATAGGTCTGGTGGCTGTAGTTGAGATAGCTGCTCAGGCCCCAGTCGCGGAACTGTTTGTTGAAGGTGATGGTGTACATCTCCTTGTTGTTGCCGACCCGGCTGCCGTAATAACGCGCGTCGAGATATTCGCTCATGCTCATGAAGTCCTCTTCCGAGAAGCGATAGCCGGCAAAGGTGACCTGGCTGTCCAGTTCATCGAACGTCTTCGAATAGCTCACCCGATAAGAGCCGCCGCTGAGCGTCTCCTCCCGCTGCGGCAACCGCGCCCGCGATTGGGTGGCGTCGAACGAGAGCGCGCCGAACATCATCAGATCGCGGCCTATCCCCAGCGACAGCGCGTTATAGTCACCGCCCAGCAGTGCGCCGCCATACAGCGACCAACCGTTGCTGACGCCCCAGGAGAACTCTCCGGTGCCGAACAGCGGCCCGCGCGAATGGTGCTGCCAATCCGACGGTTTACCGGCGGCCAGCTTGAAGCGCCACGATCCGGGCCGCGTCAGGTACGGAATGCTGGCGGTGTTGACCTTGAACGCCTGTACGCTGCCGTCCTGCTCCTCGACCCGCACATCCAGTTCGCCAGTGATGGCATCGTTGATGTCCTGAATGCGAAACGGCCCCGCCGCCACCTGGGTTTCATAGATCACCCTCCCCTGCTGGCTGATCGTCACCTTGGCGTTGGTCTTGGCGATCCCGACCACCTCAGGCGCATAGCCGCGCAGGTTCGGCGGCAGCATGTTGTCGTCCGATACCAGGCTCGCGCCGGAAAAACGGAAGCTGTCGAAAATCCCCGAATCCAGATAGTCTTCACCCAGCGTCAGGCGCGAGCGCAGCGCAGAAATGGCCCGATAGGCGTAGTAACGGCTCCAGTCCAGGCGTTTGTCGGTGGATTGCCCGCTGCCGGTCTGGTGATTGATCTGCCCCTGCCAGTCGGCACGCAGACGCCAGGCGCCCAGGTTGGCGCCGGCGGTGCCGTTGCCACTGACGCTGTACCCGCGCGTGCCGCCCTGCTGCTGCTGCCGACTCTGGGCGTTGACGTTGTAATCGAACAGCAAGCCCGGGATGCCTTCATCCCAGCGCGACGGCGGATCCCAGTCGTCGGAGCTGTATTCCAGATAAGCCTGCGGGACGCTCAGATACAGCGAGCCCGTCGCCAGATCGCCACGCGACACCATGCCTTTCAGGCTGGACTCATCCAGACATTCCCCCTGATGCCACCAGGTCAGCGCTTGCAATGCCGACGGCTTCAATCCCAACTGCTCGACCAGCGCTTTGCCCACGCAGGCGCGGCTGCCGTCAGGATCGTTGTCCGGCGGATAAAAAGGGATCTTCTGTTCGGGCAACTCGCTTTTATTGAGATGGACCACCATGCCGTAACTTCCCGGCATAATGTATCCACTGCGGGAAAATTGGCTTAGGTCGATATTTTTGCGATCGTTCACGTCCAAAATGTCGGCATTAAATTGAATACCGTCTTCGGCATATACCCACGTTGATGAACTTCCCACCGCCAGCGTGATACATAACCCCAGTACCTGAAAACGAAATAGCTTCCCAGCAGGCGACAACATCATATCCCTAACCTTATATCGTATAATTCTGGCGTTGCGGCTTGCCGCAATAACAGCGCTCAGTAATAATCCAGCTTGAACCGCACGGCGGAAAAATAGTCCCCCGCACGCATCGGTTGATTATTGGCAACCAATTTAATGGAGTAATTAAGCGACATGCTGCCTGGCGTTATATCCCCCAGCGGCAACGGACGACCGGGCGCGGCGATATTCCCCATATCATCGGATATTTGCAGCGCGATGCCTTTCGCCTCCCCGTGCACGCCGAATAAGTCGCCATCGGCATCGCCATCGAAAACCACCTGAAATTGTCGCCAGTCCGGCAAATTCGGTTTCGGGCGTTCAAGCGTGCAGTTGATTAATTCGATGGTGAACGGATGCGTATTGCCTAAGCCATCACGCATGATATTTCCCGTCGGCATCACGGCCATATCGATAGTCTGCTCGCGGCTGCCGGCGGCAATAGCGCAAGCGGTATCAATAATGGCTCCTTGCATATTTACGCGTCCCCAGCCCTGAAAACCGGATGCCGCCGGCGCGGCCGGGCTCATCAGCGTAGCCGTCAATATGCAAGGAGACACTAAAGGGTGAATAAACCGGCGCATTGAACCTCCTGACACAGACCTTCCATCTGGGAAAAAGCATGCGGGGAAGCCCCGCATGCAAAACGTCACGCCAATGGCGCAGGCTTACTGGTATGCCAGCTTGAAATCGGCAACGGCGGTGAAATCACCCGGAACGACGGTGGCGGAAGCGCCGTCACCCTGCAGGTAAGCCGCGAAGCGCAGCGTGTTGGTGCCGGTGCCCAGGTTCTGTGGGGCCGTTGCGGTGCCCAGTTTGATCGGGTTGCTGGCGGTGTCGGTGATGGCGATGCTGGCGCCGCTGGCGGTCCCGACGATGCCCAGCAGATCCTTATTGGCGGTAGAGGCTTTGCCTTCGAAGGTGGTGGTGACGGTTTTCAGCGTCGAGTTGTCGCACTGTTCCAGTTTGATATCGAACTGACGCGGCGCTGATTTACCGCCATTTTTCAACGCAACGTTGGATACCTGGCCCATATCCACGGTCTGGTCCACGGTCTCAGGAGAAATGGAGCAAGGCGCATCAATAATGGAACCGGTAAACGTCACTTTGCCATGCCCTTGGTCGGCGGCATGCGCCAGAGAAGAAACGCCAAACGCCAGAACTGCTGTCAGCATGATTTTGTTCAGTTTCATAATTCACTTATTCCTTTAATTTATGTAAAAAGCGCAGGATCGCTCCCGTTCCTTTAACGGTTATTTATACAATCCAGAATGAAAACGGTATTACCCGCAGCCAAAGCAAACCCTCACGATAATTAAATCGCGACCTTTATTTCATCATCACCCATTTTAGGTATTCAACGAAAACCACACTGATGAGAAAGAAAACAACCGAACCAGTAAATTCCCGCAAGATTTTAACCCTTGCCATGGGAATTACACTAAGATTCAACTTACCGCTTGTTTTGGCCCAAATATTTTTACAAAAATCGTTGTAATTTGAAAAGTCATTCAAAGCAAAAGTAATAAATACGAGATATAAGCCCAAAAACCACAAGACAACTATATTTTTTCGAGACAACAGATCGTAAAATTAATAACGATAGTAGATTATCTCGTAAAATATATATCACACGACATTATTGATCGCCTTTTTTCTATTTGCGGTATAATGATTTGGAAAAGAAAAGGGAGGCTTATCAATTCGGTCTGGTAAAAACCAGCACCGGGCAGTAAACCATGGAGAAAAACGATGAAGTACAGCCATTACGCACAGCAGGCTGAAAATTTGGCCACCTCATTACCGCTCCCGATCCGTGAACGCCGCTGGTTTATTGCAGTGGAAATATCGGGTTCAGGCAAGTGTTCGCTACCGGTTCAGGAAGAGTATTGCCGGGACAGGGCATTATTTTCCGGGCGACGCTTATCGTTATATCAAAATTCGGCTGAAGTTTAAGGGAGGCTGACATGATAAAACGCACGTCAAAACAACAAGAATTACAAAACCTGCAGCAGCATTTATTAACGACGCTGCACCGCCTCTGCCCTTCGGCCAACGGCACGGCACCTCCTCCTCCCGGCGAGTGGCCCACGACCCGCCAGTTGGCGGAGTCTAACGACATCACGATCTATCAGGCGCGCAATCTGCTGTTGAATCTGGTCGGCCGAGGTAAGGTGTTGGTCACACCGGGGCCGGTCAAGAAGTCATTGCGTTGGTACCCTTCCCTCTGAATAGAGCTTCTTCCTGCCGGTGCCTCTCAGGCCGCCGGCAGGCTGCGCGCAGGCGAGCTTATTCGGCGTCCGAGCGCCTGGCCCGCGGATATTTCCACAGCCAGCGCCCGCTGACCATGCGCCAGTAGAATAAGGCGCCGCGCACCGCCCAATCGAGGAACATCCCCAACCAGACGCCCACCACGCCCATGCCCAGTTCGATGCCCAACGCGTAGCCGGCCACCACGCGGCACCCCCACATGCCGAGCATCGTCACCCACATGGCGAAGCGGGCGTCGCGCGCGCCTTTCAACCCGGCGGGCAAGACCCAGGAAGCGGCCCAGATCGGCATAAAGGCGGCGTTGAGCCAGATCAGGGTTTTCACCACCGTTTTCACATCATCCTGCGAGGTATAAAACGCGGCGAACACCCCGGCCAGCGGCGCGGTGCCCCAGGCGATGGCGGTCAGCCCAAGGGTCGACAGCCAGAAAATATGGCGCAGCTGCCGCTCCGCCTGGCCGATCTCGCCTTTGCCGAGCCGCCGGCCGACGATAATGGTCGAGGCCGATCCCAACGCGTTGCCCGGCAGGTTGATCAACGAAGCGATGGAGAAAGCGATAAAGTTGCCGGCGATCACGTTGGTGCCCATGCCGGCGACAAACATCTGCGTCAACAGCTTGCCGCCGTTAAACAGTACCGACTCGACGCTGGCGGGAATGCCGATCCCCAGCACTTCCCACAGGATGCTCATTTTGAGCGGCGTGAAATAGCTTTTCAACGTGATGTGCAGCGCCGGATTAAAGCCGATCGCCAGCACGTAGAGGATGGCGATGGCGCCGATATAGCGGGAAATCGTCAGCCCCAGCCCGGCGCCGACGAACCCCAGGCCATGCCAGCCCAGCATGCCGTAAATCAGGATGCTGCTGATGATGATATTGAGGATATTCATGCCGCCATTGATAAGCAGCGGGATCTTGGTGTTGCCCGCGCCGCGCAGGGCGCCGCTGCCGATCAACGCAATCGCCGCCGCCGGGTAGCTCCACACCGTGGTTTGCAGGTAAGAGAGCGCCAGCGCTTTCACCTCCGGCGAGGCCGCGCCGGCGATCACATCAATGATAGGCTCGCCCGCCAGGTGAATGCCCGCCGCCAACAGCAGCGCCACGCCGGTCATCAGCACCAGCGACTGACGCGCCGCCGCCCGCGCCCGCCGGCGATCGCGCTTGCCGAGGCTGAAGGCCACCACCACGGTGGTGCCGAGATCCACCGCGGCGAAAAAGGCGATGATCACCATGTTGAAACTGTCCGCCAGCCCCACTCCGGCCATCGCCTCTTTGCCGAGCCAGCTCACCAGAAAGGTGCTCAGCACCCCCATCAGCAGGACACAGGCGTTCTCCAGAAAGATGGGCACCGCCAGTGGCGTGATCTCGCGCCAGAACAGCACGCGGTAGCTTTTCCGTTTGGCGTACCAGCGCGTATTTTCCACGCGCTGACGCAGTGCGGCATACAGGTTCAAGATGGGCTCGATGGGTAAAAGTGAAACATCATTTCAAATGATGATCGATAAATCGTTATCCTGCAAAGAATTTTGGGGCGCCCATAAAGCGCGCCCGAAAGGCATGCCGGCGCGCTACTCCATGTAATCTTCCTGATCGGCCTGCGCCGCCGCGATAAAGCGGGCGGTGCTGCGGCTGAGCGCAGCGCATTTTTCCGTCAGCAGCTGATTGTCCTGTTGCAGGGTCAGGTAACGCGCCTGGGTAAGCGCCGGCAACTGCCGATACCCTGCCGCCTGCGTGTCCCAGCCGCGGCGCTGCGCCGCGCGCATTGCGGTGCGCTGCAGCTTCACATCGTCCGGTATCTCGCTGCGCCCGCAGTCCACGCGCAGGAAGTGTCCGCCGGCCAGCATCGAAGCGATGTGATCCAGCTGCGCCTGCAGCGGCGGCGCCGGTTTATGCGCCGTCTGCTGACAACCGGCGAGCAGCAGCAATGCCAGCGCGCCGCAAAGAGACGTGCGAAACAGAGTCAACATGGGGGCTCCGGGAAAACCTGTGGGTGATGAGATGATCTTAGGTGAGCGGACGTCGGGCGGCAAGGCGAGCAGCACGCGCGGCCCGCTTAACGTCGGCCGCTGCTGACCTTGGTGGCGCGGGCGGGGTTGCCGGCGACGAATTCCAGCGTGGGGGAATAGTAAAACGGCAGCCAGGCGTTATAGCCGCTCTCCCACTCCCATTTGACCGGGCAAGGCCACAGCATGTCTTCATGCAGGATGTAATAGATCCACCGCCCGGGCGGGCGGCGCGGTTTGCGCGTTTTCATAGCGGGTTCGACGGCCTGATGGAATGCGATAGGGTCAACTGCTGCATTTTACCGCGATTTTCGCCGTGGGGACAGCCTGCATTGCCGGCTTCGCCCCGGCGCCGGCAAGCGCCCTTTATTCACCGCCGCCTGCCGGCGCGCCGCTCTCGGCCCCCAGCACCACTACCCTGTCGGCCGAGTCGATGGTCGACTTTCTGTGGGCGACGATCACGCGCGTAATATTCAGCGAAGATATCGCCCGGTTGATCGCCGACTCATTCTCAACGTCCAGATGGCTGGTCGCTTCATCCATAAACAGCACACTCGGGCGGCGATAGAGGGCGCGCGCGATAAACAGACGTTGCTTTTGCCCGCCGGAGATGCCATTACCCAACTCGCCGATCAGGGTTTCGTAGCCCATCGGCATCTGCATGATTTCATCGTGGATATTGCTGTGTATCGCGCAGGCCATGATCAGCTCTTTATTGGCATTGACCTCAAACCCGCTGATGTTTTCCGCAATGGACCCGGAGAACAGCCGGTCGTCCTGCAGCACGCAGGCGATCGCGTTACGGTAGTTATTCACCCCGACTTTATGGATATCCATCGCGTCGGCCAAAACCTGGCCGGAAGTGGGGCTGAGCAAACCGCACATCACCTTCAGCAAAGTGGTCTTGCCCGCGCCGGAGGCGCCCACGACGGCCACGCTTTCGCCAGCCGCAATGCGCATGTTCAGGTCTTTGAAGATCGGCCGCGACAGCGCGTCATATTGATACGTAAGATTTTTTACCTCAATGGCAATCCCCGTGCCCGAGGGGAAAACCTGTCGCGGCGCGGACTCCGTCTCCGCATCGGTAAAGACGATGTCGGATATCCTCTCATTGTGCAGCGACAGCATGCGCAAGCCGATCGCCAGGTCGATCAGGCTCGAGGCCCGCTGAGAGAACTGGCCGCGATAGGCATTGAACGCCATGAACATGCCGAGCGTCATGGAATTGTCGATGACCATCATGGCGCCAAGCCACAGGATCGCCACCTGATCGAGCGTCGTGATAAAGGTATTGATCCCGCCGAACATCATATTGAATCGAGTGATTTTGATATTGGTATTGGCGGCATCGACGTTCAGATTGAGCCAATAGCTGGAGCGCGTTTCCTTGATGCCCAGCGCCTTGACGGTCGAGATGCCGTACAGCGTCTCCATGAAATGCGAGTTGGCCTTGGCCGCCTTGACGATCTGCTCCTCCGAGAATTGACGGTAGGTTCTGTAAGTCATCATCCTGATGAGGATGTAGATCAGAGTGAAGCCCGCCACGACCCAGACCAGCCAGCCGCCGTAGACCATCATCATCGCGAACAGCCCGACCGTCATGATGCCGTCGATGATCCCGCTGACGATATTATTGGTAAAGGTGGTTCTGATCGCATCCAGCGAGGAAAAGCGCGATTGAATGTCCCCCAGGTGCCGTTTCTCGAAAAAATCCAGCGGCAGCTTCATCAGGTGTTCAAACAGCGTCGTCTTCCACTGAATATCGGTCAGCGTCCCGAGCACGATGGAGATCCAGGCCCTGGCGATACTGACCACCGCGCGGAACAAGGTGAAGAAGATCAGCCCCAAACAGATGACCGTCAGCAGGCTGTAGTCATGCGCCTGAATGACATGGTCGGTCACCAGTTGCGTTCCCACCGGCAGCAGCAGGTTGACCGATTCGATGACTATCGATAACGCAAAGATCTTGAGCAGCGTCCCCGGCAGGCCCTCGATGTTTTTCATCAAATCCAGCAGGCGCAAACGGGTCTTGAGGGTCTCTTTTTGAAAGGCCCTGTCGGGCCACAGCTCCAACGCGATGCCGGTAAAGTGATTCGACATCTCCTGCAGCCCGATCACTCTGCGCCCGAAGGCCGGATCGTGAATGACAAAACCGGCGCGCTGCACCTTAACCAACACCACGAAGTGATTCATATTCCAGTGCAGTATGCAGGGCGTTTTCAGCTGATTGATTTCGTCGATGTCCAAGGACAAGGCGCGCGTCTTCAGCTGGATTTGCGACGCGATTTGAGAGATCGTCCCCAGGGTCGCGCCCTGGGTGGAAATGCCGAATCGCTGCCGCAGGCTCAGCATATCCACATTAAACCCGTAATAGGAGGCGATCATGGCGAGGCACGCCAGGCCGCATTCCGATGACTCCGACTGCAAGATGCTCGGCACCCGCTTGCGCAGTGAGAATGTTAACTTCTCGTTGATCCGTTCAAAGAGATTATTGTCCTTCATCGACTCGCCCCACGACGCTGTTTTTTATGTCATACAAAGGCGCGATCGCCCACTGATAAAGCGGTTTCTTATCCAGGAAGACGATGACCCTGGCCTGCAGCCCGCTGCTGATTTCGAGATATTTGCCTTTATCGCTGAATTGCGTGTCGCTGATGGACGCCAGCACTTTGTAGTAGGCGTTCCTTTCCCTTTTATTTCCGCTGCTGTATTCCGACATTTCCTGCGGGGAGGCGGGGACCGACGAGATGGATTCTATTTTTCCCGGAAACTGACCGAATTTATCCGACGGGAAGGCTTCATAGCGAATGTTGATGCCATCGCCGATTTTCACGTAGGGCAAACTGTTATTCGGCAGCCATAAAACCAGATAATATTTGATGTTATCAATCGGTTTGATTTGCGCCAGACTGCTGCCGCTCTCGACCACCTGCCCGGCGGTCACGCTCAGCGACTCGATTTTCCCCTTGAGCGGCGCTTTGATAATGACCTGGCCGCCGGCATTGGACTCCGCCAGCTGGCGTTGTAAATCACTGCGTTGCGATTCGCTTTGCGATATCTGATTGTCGTAATCGGCGGCGCGAATCAGCAAATCGCTGCGCAACTGCGACAGTTGAATATTTTGCTGGATCTTTTGGCTGTAGAGCGCCTGATACGAGCTTTGCTGTTGCTGAAAGAGCGAGCGCTGATAATTTAACTGATCTTTAGTGATCAGGCCTTTCGTCAAATAGTGTTCGTAATTTTTCAGGCTATCGCGCATTTTATCCATCCCCTCTTTGGCGCTGAGGTTCAGTTTCTCGGTTTCTTTATAGGCGTTTTCATAGCTATTGATCTGTTTGCGCAAATTATCCAGCATGGCGGTTTTATTTTTATTCAGCTTGCTGATTATCGAATCCAGATTGCTAATCTGTTTGCTTATTTCGCTGGCCGCGATATGGCTGACATTGCCGGACGTGGTGCTTCTCGAGACATCAATCACATACAGCGGTTCGTCCTTTTCCACGACGTCACCGGCTTTATGGAATGCCTGGCTCACGTAACCGTATTGGGAGGAAAACACATTGGTGGAATGCGGGATGCTGATCACCTCGCCTTCAACATCGACCCGGCGCGTGTACTCGCAAAAATAGAGTGCGCCCGCCAGGATCAGAATAAAAGTGAAACAGGTGGCGGCAATCACATGGCTCGACGCGCCGGAAATTAACAGCGCCCTGCCGGTCCATCTTTGACGTTGATAATTGACCGCCTCCTGGCGGAAAATATTCCTGCTCTTATTATCACTCATAGGAAGAACCTGCGCTTGCCTGACCGGGAGACAGCCGCAGCGAGAACGCTGCGGCTTTGGACCGCGTATGGATTTAGCTGATGGTGCCGTTAATCAGCCCATCGAGGCCTTTTTTGGAGTATTCCAGCGTGGTGTCCCAGCCAATAACGGCTGCGGCCACGCCGCTGGCTACGCCGCCCAGGATGCCGCCGGCGACCATGCCGACGCCCTGGCCAATCGAGCCGACGCCCAGCAGGCCGCCGCCGTCGCCGCCGTGCTTACCGCCGATGACGGCGCCCGCCATGCTGCCCACGGAGGCGCCCAGAGCGATGGATGAAACGGCTTCCGCGGCATTGGAGACGGCGCTGCCAATCAGCCCCGACAGTCCATTGCTCATATCCCAGGAATAAGCGCCTGACACTTCATTCATTTCGATAACAGACAGTTCTTTCATTGGTTAATCTCCATATTTAAACGGACAAACACTGCCATACATGCGTGTTGTCATTGCATTGGCATCGGCCTGCAGCGCCTGATGCCACCAATAATGTCGCGCGAACAGACGACATTATATTTTTAATAGGGGTCTCTTTAATTCTGCGTAATGGTGAATGTCATCACCGCGTCGGCCTGTCCGGGGCTAATGGCTCCCGTTTGCTTATAGCGCGCCATCAAGGGGATCCTGATCTCTTTTTCAGCCGCGGTGTGGTAATTGATCGGTCTGGAAAACGTTAATGGATTACGGTTCTCATCCAACACTTCCACGGCGACGCCCTTCGCCGCATCGGCGCCGTCGGCGATATCAATCATTCCCACGCCAGGCGAATTTCCGGCCGCCTCGAACGTGACCTGAACCGGAATATTGTCCTCCTGACATTGCAGAACCACGGAAAAATTGCGTTCGGAAGACGCCGCCGTGCTGCCGACGCCGTTAAACTCGCTGCGTTTAGGGCTGCCCAGATTTACCGTTTGATTTTTATAGTTCAAATCAACCAGGCAACTTTTCTGAATGACCTTCATGCCGGAAATACTGATATCCAAAATGGAGGTCGAATCCAGATAATATCTGGCGATAATTTTCCCGCCCATATCGCCGCCGGTTTTGATCGGGCCGGTTTTAATAAACGTCAGCCGAACATCGTTTCGATTGATCCACGGCGTCAGCAAGTTGGGCGAAATCGCCGTGTTGACGGGCACGTTCTTATTGCTCTGCCATAAGTCTGAAATCGTCACCCCCACGCCCTCGATGCCCGTTTCAAATACGCCGGGCAGCGCGCTCGGCGTCAGCGGCGACATGGAGCGATAGGCGACCGAACCGGAACAAAGAAAAGAAAACGTCGTGCCGTTAATGCTGTTCTCGGTTCGAACAGCCAACTGCTCGCCGACTTCAATGCGCGGATCCACGGCCAGCGTCAGCAACCCCATACGGGCGGTTTTCGCGTTGGTGGTACAGGTGCCGGCATAAACCGCCGTCGTGAGCGTCGCCAGCCACACCAGGGCGCCGTAACCGAATATCCTGAGAAAAACGTTCATTTTCACTCTCACTTAAAAGTCATGATGGAAATAGAGCGAGATCTATTGGCAAACGCCGTTTAGGGTTTGGAGACCCGCTGACGGCGGCTCCGCCGGCAACTGGTAACGGATGCGGCATTGGTTCTCGCCATTCCTGCCCCACTGCGCGATGAGCAGACCCTTTTCCGCCATGCCGGTCAGATAAACCACGCCGTCGCCGCCGACCAGGAACGGCTGAGTCGCCCCCTCGGCAAGACGCAGGCTGGCGCCCAGCGGCAGAGGTGCCCCCTGCGAGTCCGTCACCTTCATCAAAATCCGTCTGCCGACGTTGGCTTTGAAATTCGCCCGGCTCACCGCGCCGCGAGTCGGCGTGACCGACTGGTTCGTCAACTCGAGATCGACATCATCCGGCAAGCTGTCGACATCGAGGCGAATCGAATTGTTGCGATAAGGCGTGGCGTAAGGAACGATCGCGTAGCCGCGCCAGTCGGTTTTCACCCCGACCTGATTGCCGACCGCCACATCGCTCGCGCCGGCCGCCTGTACCAGGGCGACGGTTTCGCCGAACGGTTGACCGAAGGTCACACCGTCTTCATGGGCGATCACCCCGCCCTTCACCCCGTAGTTGACGCGCTGTTGACTGCGATCGTAGGCATAGCCCGCCGTGAGTTCGCCGTACGTCGCGCGCCAGTCGGCGTTGGCGTTGCCGCTGTTGCCCTGGCCCTGGCTGCCATACCCTTCCTGTACGCTCCAGCTGAGGTTGCCGCCGGCCAGCGCCGTGCCGTTGAGGCCCGCCGTATGGCTGGTATTGCCTTTTTTGCTGGTGTTGAGGTTGTAGGTGGCGTAGGTGTTGCTCAGCCATTTCTCTAATGGCACGCTGATGTTGAAAGCGAAGATCTGATCGCGATCGTAAATGCGCCCGCGGTTCGAATCGCCGTAAATAGCCTGTGAATTCCGGCTGTAGCTGTAGTTAAAACCGTAGCTGATGCCATTCCAGCTATTGTTGTAACCCGCGCTCAGCGACTGCATATTGCGCTCGGAGCCCCAATAGTCTTCGGAGACCGCGCTGAGTGAAAGCGACCCCGCCCCTTCCCATAAATTCTGGTTCAGCGTGATTTCGCCGCGATTTTTGCGGCGGTCTATCGGGGCGTAACGGTTGCCGCTGCGATAGGTGTCCAGCACTTCCTGCAGCCCATAGTAGCCGCTGGTCGAATAGCGGTAGCCGGCGATGGCGAAGTTCGTCCCCGTCTCGACGATATTTTTGCTGTACCGCACGCGCCATGACTGACCATCGCTTTTCGGTTGATGCTCCTGCTTTGCCCACGCCTGGGTGACGTCGGCCGACAGGGCGCCGAACTCGCCCAGGTTCTTGCCCAGACCCAATGCCAGCGATTGATACGGCCCGGCGAATTGGCCGCCGCCATACAGGGTGAAACCGGCGGGCAAGCCATAAATCAGGCTGGCCTGCGAGAAGATCTTTTTATCTACGCTGTGATCGTAAGTGCGGTATTGCCCCGAGGTCAGCGCATATTTCAGCCGCCCTTCGCGTTGCAGCACCGGCAGGCTGGCGAAGGGAACGGTCAGGTGCTGTTCGCTGCCGTCCGCCTCCTTGATAGTCACCTCCAAATCGCCGCTGCCGCCGGTCGGGTACATGTCCGAAATTTCAAACGCGCCCGGCGCAACGTAACTCTGGTAGATGACATAGCCGTTTTGGCGAATGACCACTTGCGCATTGCTGCGCGCGATGCCGCGCACCACCGGCGCATAACCGCGCAGGCTTTCCGGCAACATGTCGTCATCGGAAGCCAGCTGCGCGCCGCGAAACGATACGCTGTCAAACACATCGGACGGGCTGCTGCTTTCGCCGAGCGTCAGCAAGCTTTTCAGGCGGATGATATTGCGCTGGGCGTAGGTATAGACGGAGTCCCAACGATCCTCCGACGCTCGCCCGCCGCCGGCGCTGTTGTAGCTCCAGGTGGTGTAGTTCCGCACTCGCCAGGCGCCCAGGTTGAAGCCCGGCCGCAGGTTAAGGTAATAACTGCTTGCGCTCTGGGTGAATCGATCGCGCCCCTTGCTGTTGCTGCCGGTGAAGCCATAGTTCAGCAGCATCGCCGGCAGGCCTTCATCCCATTGTTCCGGCGGAACGTATCCGCGCACCTTATTTTCCAACGCCGCCTGGGGGATACTCAGCATCAGGCGTTGGCGGTTAAATTGAAATTGCGCCGAGGCCTGCGGGATCGCGGCCAAATTCGCGCAGCGATCGGCACCGGCCAAACCGGGAAACAGCTCAACTTTCACCCCAAGCCGTTTCAGATCTTCCCGCGTCAGACAAGGCTGCAGATCGGCCTTCTCGTCGCTGCCGGCCCGCAGAGCGAACGACACCTCGCGCGTTTCCAGCAGCATGTCGTTCACCCAAATATCGACCCGATACGTGCCGGGAACCTGCTGGCCATTTTCAAAAATCGACAGATCGACGTGCTGCTGACCTGAGCGCCCGGTTTCCAGCAACGCCGGATTAAAATAGTCACGAGAGAAGGCGGGATTAGCCATGTTGCCGCATACCGCCGTTGTTGCCGTGAATAAGGCTATGCGTTTCAGCCAAGCATCCCGCTTCGCTAATATACGCTTTTGAGTTATCATTCATTAGCTCCATTATTGAAATGTTTTATCCCTCTGTCTGCCTTCCCTTACAGATTAAATACCTGACTGATGTTCTTTCCCTGTGCCGCCATAATCATTAATTAATTTCCAGCTTACCGACGTTGCGCCCGCCACGGGCAATGCAAACATTTCGCTGCTCATCGGCGCGATATACGCCACCTCTTTCATTTCCCGCCCCCCGATGCGGACATAATGAAAGTTCATATAATAAGGCGTTGGGTTGGTGAGTTTTAATTCTGAACCGACACGCTGCCATTTCAGCTGCTGCGTCACTTCTTCGGGCACCTGGCGGAGCAGCGGCGCCGGCCGATAAATCAATTTAATGCGGGTCTTGACCGCTATTTGCAGCGTATTCGATTTACCCGCCTGGGTTGTTGAAGGAATGGATTTAATATTCATCCAATACAAGCTTTCTTTATCTTTCGGTAAGCCATCGCCCACTTTCACGATGCGCAGCATATTTTCCTGGTTGCCGTCCAGCCGAAATAAAGGCGGCGTAACGATAAACGCGATTTTATCCACCCCGCTTTGTTGATTCTCCAGCCAGGACTGAATCAAATACGGTTCTTTATCCGGATTCTCCACGCTGATTGACGCTTCTTTTTTTTCGCCGTTGAATATCACCCGCGTCCCGCCAATCACCACGCCGGCGTGAACCGTAGACGCAAACAATAAAATAATGAAAGCCGCTAAGGCGCCGTAGCGATTAAAACGCATAATATTATCTCCGAGGCAATACAGCCCGCTGTGAACCAGCGGGCAAGAAAATATTATCAGTTATAATTCAGCGTAAAGGTGGCGACGCTATTGGCTTTACCGGCGGTAACATCTGCCTGCGTGGAAATATAGCGGGCGGTAAAATCGAGGTTATTTTTCACGCCGCTGCCGGAAGCCAACGGATAAGCCGTCGACGCCGTGTAAAGCGGCAGAACACTGTTAGAAATATCAGACAGTTGGATACCGACGCCGGTAGCGACATCCGTTTCCTGGGTCAGCTGCAATACGTTGCTGTCGCCGTTATCGGCCGCGCCGTCGAACTTAACGGTGGCGCTTTTTACCGTATCCGGACAATCGGTGACTTCCAGCGTGAATTTTGTCGCGCTGGACGTTGATCCCTTGCCACCCGCAAATGCCGTTCGGGCCACATCACCCAAAACAACATTTAATGGATTACTCAAGTCATTCGTGACCTTGCACGCAGCATCGACAATATTCCCGGTAAAATTAACCTGACCATCTGCTGCCAGAGCAGGTAAAGCGCTTGAACACGCTGCCGCGACAAATGCCAACATAATCACTTTTTTTTCCATCATGGGTACTTCTCCTTTTGATTAGACAGACTTCAAAATATCCCCGCCACGGAGAACCCGAACAGGGAGAATAGGAGCTCCGCTCCTTTCACAGTTAATTATGCTTAGCTTTCCCCCTTTAGCAATACATAAAATCAATGTAAAGATGAGAAAAGATAATTACCCCAAATAGAATTAGCATCATTCTTAATTTTATTTTGAAAAAACCGCCAAATCGGCGTTTCTTGATTCAATCATCTGGCCGCCAGGGAATTTATTCTCGCGCTATTCGAAGGCGCTTTCGCCAGATCCTCCTCATTTCTCCCTCAGCCGGAAAATCGGGCGACATCGCCGTAAAATGAAAGCCGGGCGATAAAACTCGCCCTGAAATAAATGACAGTTATATTACGAAAGGCATCACGACGCGGCGGCAGCGAGAGGAGCAGAGGAATAGGAAAAGCATGGCGATAACGGTTTATCGAACAGGAGGGAGAATAAGGCATTCGCCGTTCGTGAAACCGGCGCGGTCATGTGACAACGAGAAAATGGCGTTACGCAGAAATATTCTGTCTGACGCCGTTCACTATTTCGAAAACAAGGCAACAATGCGCTCTGTCGCGCAGAATAACGCATTGCCGCCTTATTGTTTTTCGGCGCCGCTAATTAATCGTCATGGCGATAATCTTCCCCCAGCCCTCTGCCGGGTAGGGTTTCACACGCCAGGCCATCGCCCGCGGGAACGGCGGACGGATAGTTATCGTCAGGCGTGATAAAGACCGGCGTGGTCGCGATAAACCCATCGTTGAACACCGCCTCGATAAAGGTGGCCTCCCAGCCTTGCGCCGGGGCGGCCAGACGAAACTCGCCGCGATCGGCCTCCGCTGCGGCCAACGGCTCCGGGGTAAAGCGTACGCCGCACGAATAACGAAAATCTCGGGCCGTGCGGTTGTGCGCGCTCCAACGCCGCACGGTGGCCGGCGGTTCGGAAAAACGCAGCGTGCGCACCGCAGCATCCGCGGCGCTGCCTTGCACCTCGATCGTCGGCAACGCGATATCGCGCTGGCGGCGCTTGATCATCGCCAGTATGGCGCGTTCGGCGGCCGGCCGGCTTGCCGCGCGATCCCCGTCGGCAATCACGCGCAGCGAAGCCTCTCCCGGTGAGGCGCTGAAATAGAATCGCGTGCTGTCCGGCGGATAACGTTCGTCGCCGCTGGCGATGATGACATATTTCGCCGCCGCTGGCCGCTCTCCCGCCGTCGGCGGCGGATAAGCGGTGGGATCCGCTATTTGCATCAGTTTGTCGAACGCCGGCGTCTCTATGCGCCGATCGATGCCGAGTTGGTAATAAGGATGAAACGCCAACGGCCAACGGCCGCCATACGTACGATAGGTATGCTTCAAGACCTGCCGCGCCGCGACCCCATCCGGGAACATGGCGACGACGGCATCGATGCGCTCATCCGACAATGACGCCAGCCACGCCGCGGTTGCGCCGCTCGCCGCGCCCGCCACGATGAATTTATCTATCCCCCATCGGCTCAATTCGCGCTGCGCCAGCGTCATGGTTTGCGACAAGGCCGCCGTCATGGGGATCGCCAGCGGCATCATCAAGTACTCATCCGCATCGTCCAGGAACAATCGCCAGCCTCGGGCCTGGCTGTCCTCCCCCGCACGACGCCGCCCCTCATTTTGATATTCCAGGTACGGATAAGGCAGCCGGTTGACGACAATCACGATGGTGTGACTTTCCGCCGCCAAGGCCGCCGGCGTAGCGACGGAAAACGCCGCATTTTGCTTGCCTGGCCCGCTCGCCCCTGCGGCGGCGCAAGCGCAGTCATCGCTCATCAGCACCAACGCTTTACGGGCAAGCGCCCCGTTGGGGATATAAATATCCACATCGTGCCACCATTGCGTCGGCCGGATGGCGTCTTGCGGCGACCAGGATTGCGACATCAACCGATAATGGCGTATCGACACGTCATGGCCGTTATCCACGCCCTTTAACGAATATGACAGAGGCAATATGGCCAACTGATTGTTATAACAAGGAATAACGGTGTGCAAGGCGGGATGTTCGTCCGCAAAGCAGCGATCTTCCTCTGCCGCCATGGCCTGCCGCCCGCCGATTAAGGCCAGGCAAATCAGCGCGATGTATCCGATGCGTTTCAGCATTTTTTCCTCCCCCCTTTGTCCGTGGCAAATCCCTTTTACGCCGCCTGGCGGCAGGAAACCTTCCGCGCGCCTAGAGCACCTGATGACAGCGTATCGGATAGCCAAAGCTGTCCTTTTCGAACGCCACGTCTCTGTCGTTCTCGCCCAGCAATAGGCTGTAAACGCCGTTTTCCTCATAACGGCTCATGGCGATATACAGCACCACCTCCCGATGGTCAGCGATCGTAAACTGTTTGCGCCTGGCGTTGATTTCCAAGGTAAACGCCACCACAGGATTGTTGTTCAGAAATACCGAGGTCTGCTGCATGGAGACGATCCTGCCCTGCGCTTTCTCGGTCACCTGAAAGGGCGTGGCGTCATTGGGGGCGCGTATATCCACCTTCTTTTGGATATAGATAAAGTTAAACACCGCCAACGCCACCGCCACGAACAGATTGATGACCATGATCAAGATGATTTTATTCGCCATGAACTCTCCCTTTGCCGTTCTTCCGGCTCCCGACATGAGCGAAGTAAAAGTGCCCTTGCGGGCACTTTTCATTAAGGGCCGGGCTTATGACGATTTACGGCCAAACAGCTGCGAGAAGGCGCTAATCCCGGCATCGATGACGGCGCCAATGCCCTCACCGAGTTTGGCGCCGGCGCCCGCCGCATCCGCGTGGATCCCGAATAGACCGGTACCGGCATCTACGATGGCGCCAATGCCATTGCCCAGGATTTTGCCGGCATCGGAAGCGATGCCTGCGCCGGAAACCGCCATGACTTCTGCTTCAGTCAGTTCTTTCATACTGTCTCCTTTGTATTTATCGACATGTTTAGTAATGAAAAAATGAAACCCTCACTGTTTGTTCACCTCCTTGTTAACTGCCCACGAAAGACCCTGTTGCCAATGCGTTCACCCGCGCGGCGGTGACAATGTCAGAACAGGCCGAACTCACGGCAGAGATAATCGGCGACGCCATTGCGGCTGTTGGGCAGCGCAATCGGGTTAAACGGCAGCGCGCGCTTCAATTCGCCCATGGCATTGCCCATCACCACCCCCGTTCCGGCCCAGCGCAGCATGTCCAAATCGTTCATCGCATCGCCGAAAGAGAGGCAATCGCGCATCGCTATCTGTTTGGCGCTCAGATAGTCGGCCACGCTTCTGGCCTTGGAAATATGCTTATCCATGATGTCTATCGTTTCCGCAGAGGACTTACAGATGGACAGCGTTTTTCCGAAAGCCTGACTGACCTCGTCGTAAAACCGCTCGATCAGCGCCGCTTCACCCTGCAGCAGCACTTTCAGGATCGGTTGCCGTTTCATCGCCTCCGGCTCGACATAGCGGCAAGCGACGCCCGAGGTTTTGATATAGTCGGCAAAATGCGGATTCTCTTCGGCCATCATCCATCCTTCCTGGGTGAACAACGTCACGTGGAGCGGACAGGCGAAGAGGTAATCCATCAACATCATTTGGCTGTCGCGAGGCAGGAAATAGCGTTTATCCGCCACCGGCCGCCCCTCGATATTGACCATCGCGCCATTGCAGGAGACGATCGCCGGCGAGAACCCCAAGCCATCCACAATCCCGCGCGCATCCGCATCGCAACGGCCTGTCGCGATGACGATTTCCAGCCCGCGGGCATGCAGGATATTGAGCGTTTCCACCGTCAGATCAGACAGATTCCCGGCAGGATCCAGCAAGGTTCCGTCAAGATCGCTCACGATCGCCCGGTATTTTATTTTGCCGTCGATAGCAAGCCACATATCACGCCTCCTCCGCCAGGATAATCCCGTCTTCGGCGCGGATTTCGCTGTCGGGCGGAAGGTGGGCGATCGCGAGCGCAATGGCCTGAAAACGGCGTCCTACCGCAACGATGCTCTCCTGAGCTATCTCGTGAGAATCATAAAACAGTGAAATGGCGAGCCGTTCCGCTTCGGGGAACAAGCACAGCACCGTCTGGTGGTTGCTGCCGCTGACGATATCCGTCACCCGGAACGTAAACGGCAAGCGCGGATCCTTCTGCGGTTGCGGCATGTTTTCAAACACAAACAGGCTGCCGAACGGCGAAGTGGGCACCCATTGTTCGTCGTAGCGGTTCAGTTCGGAAAAGGCGTACTTCTGCCTCAGCGTCTGGGAATCCGCGATATCGGCCAGCAACGCATAAATGGGCCGGCGGCGAATCGCCTGCAGGCGCAGCACCGGGCTGGCGACACACAGGCCAAACAGCGTCTGCACCTGCTCAATGTCCGCCGGGCGCTCGCTCATGGTTGTGCCGATCGCGATATCGTCACAGGCCAGCGCTTCGGCCAGCGCCAGCATCCAGGCCAGCTGCGTCAGTTGATTGACCGTGATCCCCTGGCGCCGGCAAAACGCGGTGAGGCTTGCCACCTGTTCCGCGGTGAATTCCGCGCCATATTGCCGCATACGTCGCCCCTGCGGCGCGGCATCCGGCGAAGCGCTCAACGGCAAACGTTGGTTGACCGGCGCTCCGCGCAAATAGTCCGCCCAGAACGCCTGCGCTTCGGGATCGTCGCCGTGCGCGCGCACATAAGCGGCGAACGGCTCAAATCGGTTAATTTCCAGCGCCGGCGCGCCCCCTTCCAGCAAGGTGAGGTAGTCGTTGAACCAGTGTTCGAACAGAACGCCGAGGGACCAACCGTCGAACAAGATATGGTTAAAGGTCTGCACCAGATAGTGCTCATCGGCGTTCAACTTGATCAGGCACCAGCGGATCAACGGCGGCGCATCCAGCTCAAACGAGGTTTCTCGTTCCCGGGCCAACAGCGCTTCCATCCTTTCTTCCAGCGAGGACGGCGGCGCATCGGTCCAATCCTCGATCGCGATCGGCGCCTGCAGCGTCTCGCAGATGAAGACGTTGGGCCGCCCACGGCGGGTTTGATCGCCAAACCCGGCGCGCAGCATTTCAAAGCGCTGCAGCGCCAGCGACCAGGCCTGGTTCAACACCTCCGGCTGCAGCGGGCCGGCCACCTCATAAACGGCCTGATCGATCTGATACTCGCGGTTAAGCCGGTTGAAATACATCAGTTCCCGCTGCGTAACCGTAGCCTCGAAAACGGCGGCGATGCGATGACGTTGCTGCCAGTGGTCCAACTCGGCGAGGCTGACGTCGGCATGGGGGAAGTCCCCCGGGCTGGCGAGGCGAACGCCCTGGCTCGCCTCGTGGCAACAGTGTTCGACAAGCGCCGACACGCTCTCCCTATAGTGCGAACCGAGCCGGGCCAGCGTCGCCTGCGGCAATAAGCCCGACATCACGATGCTCAGCCGGTCGCCGTGCACGTAGAGCACCAGATCCAGCACATTGTCGCTCGCCGGCAGCGCGCCGTTTTCCAGATCCGCCGTTTGGTCGATCAAGGCCCACAGGGCGTCGTCAGTCTGTTCGTTAAAGACGCCGAGATAGTTGAATGAAATGGCCGGCAAGCGGTGGCGCCGCAGACAGGCTATCGCTTCGTCGTCCGACGCTGAACCGTATTTCAGCGCCGAATAGCCGATGCCGTGATCCGGCATCTTTCTTAATGTGTCCTTGATGGCGCGCAGCGTGTGTTTTGGGCTCTGATGCGCGGTGATGCGCAAAGGCAGTAAGGCGGTGAACCAGCCGACGGTGTCGTCGAGCTGGATCTTATCGTCATTGATATCGCGGCCATGGTGTTCGAGCGTGAGGTAACTGTCCGCACGGCCATGCCAGGCCTGCAGCACCGGCGCCAGCGCCGCCAGCAACACATCGCGGGTCGAGGTACGGTAGGCCTGATGACAAGTGTCCATCAACAGCGTCGTCAACGCCGCGTCGCACTCTAAGCGGCAAAACGCCGGACTCTGCGCCCCCTCGCTGAGCGTGGCGTAATCGGGTTGCCCGGCGATCATCGCCAACCAGTAAGCGCATTGGTCATGCCGGCTCGCCGCGTAGTGCCTTAACGTCTCGCCCCACTGCCGGTAGCTGGTGCCTTTCGCCGACAGCGATTCGCCCTGATGCAACCGTCGCATGTCTCTGACGATGATGCGCCAGGACACCACGTCGATGATCAGATGATGGAATGCGCAGAACATCAACGCATAGCCGGGCGCGCTGCTGTCGAAAATGTAGACGAAGCGGCACAGCGGCCCTTCTACCGGATCAAACCCCGATTGCCATTGATGCAGAAGTTCGGCGCGGCTTTGGCGACAAAGCGCCAGGTCATAGTATCCCCATGAAGGGCCGCCGTCGGCCACCGACAGATAGCGCTGCGCGACCAGCGCGCCGGCATCGTCGGCGCTAAACCGCGCGCGCAGCATGTCATGGCGCGACGCCAGCCCGTTGACCAGATCGGCCACGCGCTCGGCGGACATCGGCGGCACCCGCACCAAAAAAGTCTGGTTGAAGAAGGCGCGATGTTGCGGCGGCTGCTCGTTGTACCAGCGCTGAATCGGCAACAATTCGAATTCGCCCTGCAGCTCGCCCTGTTCATTGAGCGGCGCAATCGCGTCCCGTTGCTGCAAGATGCGCTTGGCCAGTGCCCGCGCATTCCGGGTTTCGAACACCGCACGCGAGTTGCTGTGATAGCCCGACTTGCTCAATTCGCTGGTGAACACGATGCTTTGGATCGAATCGCCGCCCAGACGAAAGAAGTCGTCATCCACCCCAACCCGTTCAACGCCGAGGATCTCCGCCCACAGGGCGCAAATCAACGCCTCCAGCGCATTCTGCGGCGCGGCATATCGCTCGCTTTGCGCGAATTGCGGAGCGGGCAGCGCCGTGCGATCCAGCTTGCCGTTCACCGTCAGCGGTATCTCGTCGAGCGCAACATAGCTGGACGGCACCATGTAATCCGGCAGGATCCGCTCCAGCCGGGCGCGCAAATCGGCAGGATCCAGCGGCTCGCCCCGCGCCATCAGCACATACGCGGCAAGGCGCTTGCTATCGCGATGGACGACATCCACCACGACGCATTTCTCGACGCCCTCCAGCGCATTGATCGTATTTTCTATTTCGCTGAGTTCAATTCTGAAACCGCGGATTTTTACCTGGCAATCGTTTCTGCCGAGATACTCCAGATTGCCGTCGCGCAACTCTCGCACCCGATCGCCGCTTTTATACAAGCGTCGCCCGTTCAGCGTAATGAAACGCTCTTGCGTCTGCTGCGGCTGGTTGAGATAGCCGCGCGCCAGCGCGTCTCCGCCGATATACAGCTCGCCGGCCAGCCCTGGCGGCAACGGCTGCAGCCAGCGATCCAGCACATGAAGTTCGCGCCCCGGTATGGCTCGCCCAATCGGGATGCTGCTGCGGGTTTCGTCCGCCGCGATGGCGTACATCGTGGTGAACGTGGTGCATTCCGTCGGGCCATAGCCATTGATGACCTGCTGCGGGCGGTTGGCTTGCCGCACCAGGCGCTGCATCAGCGTGGCGGTCAGCGCCTCCCCGCCCACCAGCAGACAGCGCAGCCCGGCGAACAGGTCGGGGTGACTGAGGTAAAGATGATCGAACAGGCTGCGCGTCGCCCACAGAATCGATACCTGCTGCCGACGCAGCAAGGCCTCCAACTGCGGCACATCGCCGGCGATATCCTCCGTATCGCGCACGACGACCAATTTGGCGCCGTTGAGCAATGCGCCCCACACCTCGAACGTCGCCGCGTCGAACGCCGGGCTCGAGAGGAAGAGCAACACGTCATCGGGCGTGACAGCGATGCCGGATGCGGTCGCCAACCCGCACATCGCGTGTTGCTCGAGCATCACGCCTTTCGGGATCCCCGTCGATCCCGAGGTATAGATCACCGCGCCGAGCCGGTCGGCGCCGGTGACGGCCGGCAGATTCTGCCGCTCGTGCGGCAGGCGGTTCAGATCGCCCAGCGTGAGGACGGACACGGCGTGCGGCATCATCGCCGCCAGCGCCTCGGCGGCCGACTGCAGGCTTTCCCCGGCGATGAGCACCGGCGCACGCGTTTCTTCGAGAATATGCCGAATGCGCGCCTGAGGATAATTGCAGGAGAGCGGCACATAGGCCGCACCGGTTTTCAGCACCGCCAGCAGCGCCACCACCATTTCCAGGCTTTTCTCGCTGTACAGCGCAATCAGCGTGTCCGCCTGAGGGGCGCCCCCGGTCAGCGCTTGGTAGCGGAGCGTAATTTCGCGCGCCAGGCTATTCGCCATGCCGTTCAGCTCACGGTAGCTGACATGCAGCCCCTCAAACTCCAGCGCAATCTTATCCGGATAACGCAGCGCGATCGCCTCAAACCGGGCGCTGAGGGTTTCTCTCGGCAACGCAGGGACCGCGTCGTCATCTGGCGGCATGTCGGCGGCGGGATAAAAGGCGAGGTGGCGTAAAGGCGCGTCAGGCGCGCGCATCGCCGCTTGCATCAAACGCATGAAATGTTCCGCGCAGTCGCGCATGTCATCTTCGTCAAACATGTCCTGACGAAAACGCAGCCGGAACTGCAAGGCATCGCTGTCGGCCCGATCCTCATATTCCAGGGAAAGCGACGCGCTGGCCATATCGTGGTTGGCTTCAAACAACGGCGAAGTGGCGCAATCGGCCAGCGCCAATGCCGCATCGCGCAGGTTGGTTTGGGCAAAGGAAATCGGCATCGCGCGGATACCCAGCGCCTGCACCACCTGTTGCGTGGGCAGTTGGTTAAACCGTTGGCGCGAGTGCGGCGCCGCGGCGGTAATAAACGCCAGCGCGCGTTGATAAACGGCGGCGAAGCCTTCGCCGTCACGCAGCGCGAGGGGCATCACGCTGGTGTTGACATGCCCGCCAAGCGCAAATCTTTGCCCCTTTTTTATCGACACCGGATAGCTGATATAGACCGTTTCCTGATTGCCGCTGCGCGCCATCAAGATGCCCCACAGCACCAGCAACGCCAGAAAGTCATTCATTCGCCGTATTCCCGCGCTCTGCTTCAGCGCTTTCCATTGCGCTTTGGGCACCTGGAAACGCAGCTCGGCCGCCTCATCGTTTCGCACGGCGCCGCTTTTCTCAAAGGGCACGTCTATCACGCCCAAATTTGCCGCTTCGGCCCGCCAGTGCGCCAGCGCTCCATCGGCGGCCAGTTGTTCCACCTCGCGCTGCAGCTGCCGGTTGATGGCGGCAATCTCGGCCGCCTCGAGGCGGGTCGATAGCCGCTGTTGACCATAGTACTGGCTCACCAATGAGAAAAACTCGTCGGAAGACGCGCCGTCGATCACCAGATGATGGCCCACCAGCGCCAGGGTATAGCGCCCCGGCCCCTCGGCGAAAAGCGCCCAACGATAAAGCGGCCCGCGGTAAATGTCGAAGGGCTGGCGAATCACTTGGGTCAGCAGCGTGCGGTCCGTGTAATGCTGCAAAGGATGGATTGCGTCATTGCGACGCCAATACAGTTCGCCATTCCGTTCATGAATATGGCTGTTCAGCAGGACATGATCTTGCACCAGCGCATTCAGCGCAGCTTGTAATCTGATGGGATCCAGCGCGCCCTCAATACGCTGCAGCACCAATACGTTGTAATTACAGCCCTCTGGATGGCGGTCATATTCATCGATAAAAACTTTTGAATAGGGTGATACAGGAATCTCTTCCATGACAAACACTCCATTTAGAATACACGTGCCCTGCTTAACGGCGATCCATGCGGCATACCCAAACCTCTTTCGGCATCAGCTCGCTTATCTTTTCTGAGTAATAACCGATCAGCATGTTGATGCGCTTTTCTGCAATGACCTCCGCCGCCTGAGCGCAAATCGACTTGTAAAAATCAATAGGGATCATCACTTTGCAACGGCTATGCAGGTGCCGACAAACGCCGATGGCCCAGGAAAAACACTCCCTGGAAGGATTGGAAATATCCAAAAGTTCGGCACACTCACTGGAACAGCCAATCACAGCGTAGAGATTGCCTTTATTGATATAATGAATTTTATGATACAGAGGATGTTTTTCAATATATTCAAATGCGCGATGATCTTTTTCTCGCCCCAGATTATTGATAAAGCTGGCCTGCCGCGCTTGTCCGCCCTCGGTAAAACGAAAGGCCATAAACTTATCAGGCTTTAAGGTTAATTCGACGAAGGGATAGATTTGCGTATTGGTCGTTAAATACTTTCTAAAAATCTTTTCATAAACCCTGATCTTCCTGTCATCGGAAAAGCAGATATCCGCCGCCACATCCGAACGCCTGGCCTGCAGGAAAAAATCTTTCAAGACGGTGGAAGATTTGACCTGACGGTGGATCCCAAGATCGCCAAGCATATTAACATTAAAAGACAATTCATTGATTTTAAAAGGATAAAAACTGGATACAAACATCCCGAGATAACGTTCTTGATCCTTGTAAAATATGCCTGTTTTTTCCATCGGCGCCCCACAATGCGGATCGAGCAAATGCTTCCAGTGCAGGAAACGCTCCCCGCCCAAATCTCTGCCATAAAGCTCCTGCAATAATTTGAAATGATTATGAGAAACCGCTTCTCTCACAAAGACAGCCATGTTTTATCTCCCTATAAAACCGATTCCATGCCGGGCGGAAATCAATAAAAGATGACCGCTCAGCGCCGCTGATAATACGGCGCCGGACCGTTCGCGTCCTTTCCCTGATTAACAAGAGTCGCTGTGCATTTTTAACCAGCGCAAGAATTCAATATTATTATCGATGTTCAGTTTTCTCATAGCCGAACGTTTATGAATACTCACCGTTTTCGGGCTGATGCCGAGCAACATCGCCGTTTGGTTTTGTGAATAGCCCAGATGGATTAAACGGCACACTTTCCCCTCGCTAAAGGTCAACTGGGTACGACAACGCGGGCAATAGCTTGAAACCAAACTATTTTTCTTGCGATAGCAGAACATGACCTTGTCCACGATCGCCGCCACGCTGTCTTTGCGCGTAATACTTCCGGCTTCCAAATTGCAATGAATTTTAGGGAATGTCTTTTTATGCTCCAATATTGAAAAATAGAGCGGAATAGAAGAAAAGTTGCCCTGCAAAAGCTGGGTATGACAAAAATTTATGGACACCCGCTTGTCCGGCGCCCTGAATATGATGTTGGCACGTTCTTCTCCCGTGATCTTGGCCTTAATGCCATTCGTGAGAAAACCTTCTTGCAAGGCAAGACTCAACCCCAGCTTGAAGAATTGATTTTTATCCACAATAGCGATATTGACGCGCTCCATTAACAAACCTCCCTTTTGACTACGCTTGCTCACTCTCCTTACTGCAATATCATTGCTGTGATTATTTTTTGTTTTAACGTGCTTTTTAATAAAAAAGCGTTATAGGCGAAGCAAAAAAGACCTTGCCTCGCAAAAGTGCATTTTATATATAGGGTTATATAAATCATCTGCCCTGGAGAGCATACAAAAGCAAGACGCGGTAAGCTGCCGCGCTTCGCAAGGGAAATTGTTATCGTAAGATATATTTATAAGGCATCATTGCCATCAGCATCACGGTGCTAAGATTTTTCTCTGATACGTTAATTTTACTCCAAGAGCGCAATATATCCAGATAAATATCGAAAAAACACATAATATAGAACATAACATTGCGTGACATTGATTGTTAAGAGAATCCGTTTATGCATTAGGAATTTACTTATGATAAAGGCAGGATAATGCTTTTTTCGCACGAGGCGGCAGGGTCATCGCAGACCCTATTAAACAGAGTATAACCATATTCATTTTATTGTAAAAAAATTGCATAAAAAAAAGCTACACTTTATGGCAGTAAGTGATTCCCGCCCTTTCATGTAGACGGCAACAAAAAAGAAGAAGGCGAACCCATCGGCCGCCCGCGCAAGAAATGCCTGGTAGGAGTAAAGATTTTTCAGGAGTGATGCGCAGCGCAGAAAGATAACGCGGCATCGTTGACGAGCGGGATGATTTATATTTTTTTTATCCTCATCAATTTTTTAGCCTCCAGGCAGGAAACCAACCCGAGGTGATCTTTTTTTAGCTGCTTGTCGCTCCCAAGAGGAAGAATGACTTTGAACGTTTGCAACTTACCGTGATTATTATAGATATCAAAGACTATCACCGGCGGGCCATAACCCAGGATCATGCAGTCTAAAAACCGCAGAACGGCGCAGCCCAAGCGGCTCCTGGCCTCCCGGATGATTTTATCCGCAAGCTCATCATACCGGAAAGGTCTTTCCGGCGTCGTCAATACCTTCATAAGGTCTCCCTTCTGGTATATATCATTCCGATTTAAAATAATAACCTCATAAAACCGCCGCCGTTCAAGGCGAGTAAGATATAAAAACCCAGGTTTCGGCAATATATAATCTAACGATGCAAAATCAATCTAACAAAAAACACAATAGTATAAAAAAACAGCACGAGTTTTATTGAAAAAATGACCTGATTTGCAATAATGAAATTGCCTGAAGTAAAGGGCTAACTGAAAAAGGAGTTTCAATCATGAAAGAACTATCCGCAGTAGAAATTGAACAAGTTAACGGTGCTGGTTTTTTTGGTGACGTAGGCACACTGATTGGCAGTGCGGTAGGTACAGGTATTGATACCATTTCCGCGATTGCCGGTGTTAACCCGGATGCCAAAACCGTTGTCGGCACCATCGGTAAAGGTATTGGTCTGGCCGTCGATGCGCTGATTTCCAGCGGATTGCAGATCATCTCTAAACTGTAATAACAACTCATAATCATCCCTTCCTATTTTTTAATTCGCTTCATTTTAAGCACCTTCGCGGGTGCTTTTTTTTACATCAAAGAATCAAAAAATAGATAAGGTCAGAAAAACCAATATCCAAAAAAACAGGCTGGGTATCACCATGATAAAAAAACCCATGCGTTTATTGGCGTTTTTGAGCATCCAGTCATAGATCATCGCAACACTCCTTGTGAATACCAGGAGGCATTTCCGCCTCCCGGTATTTTATCCATCGAGTTTTTGATTACAGTTTCGGCACTTTGGAAAAGAAGTCCGCCATTTCGTGCGGGAACCCTTTCGCAATCGCCGGACGAAGATCGTCCATGGAAACATTAAAATCTTTCGGCTGCTCGCTCGTTTGCATTTTTTGGTGTGCGTTCACATTCGATTGCAGACCATTAAAAATGCCCTTCATATTGCCGAACATATCATCGCAAGATTTTGTCACATTACTCATGACCGACTTGGCCGCATCCGGCCCCGACATTTGAATATTGCTGACGCCTTGCATAAACGGTTGACTCAGCGACGATTGGGAATTGGTGCCCAAATTGCCGCCGGCCTTCATGGTTTCTAAAATTTTGGCTGGATCTAACATGTTTATCACCTCTTTACGGTTGTGTTTACATCGCTTTCGGGCACGAGAATCCTCGCAACGCCCGTGACCAAAGTGGGAAATCTTTCATCGTCGAGCGCAATTCCAGTTTGAGCACGCCCACCACCGACGACATCGACATCGTCAGCTCTCGCCTGTCGCTGGCGAGCGGCACGGGATTGCTGGCGTCGAACATCCGGAACAAGGCCCAGGGCCCGTCGAAACTGGCGACCTGGATCTGGCCGGTGCCAGTGCGGAAGGTGAGTCGAACATAGCTGCCGCCTTTCGGGCCCGGCCAATCGATACGGGTAGGCTGGCTGAAGCCATGGCTGTAGTTAATCACCTGCCCATCGATATCCAGGGTCGCCTCCGTAATGGTCGGCGTCAGGGACAACGGCCTGATGAACATGGAGAAGGACAGCTTGTCGCCGGCGGTGAAGAAGGTATCGCGGATCAGGCGGGCATTTTCAAACGCGCCCAGCGTGCTGGCATTGACGATCCCCTCTGAACCCGGTTTGGCATTCCATTTCTGCGCGTTGACGTCCACATAAGGGGCCAGGTTCTCATCGAAGAACTGCTGCATCGCGCCGCTTTGGCCAAACATGCGCGAGAAGTCCTCGATGCCGACCTCCGCTCTGGCGTTGCGCGAGAACGGATAACGCCCGCTGATGCTGCTCTTGCACAAGCCGGAGGCCAGCGACGAAGCGCCTTTGCTCAGGTTCTTTTGGCTCTGCTGAATAGTCTGGCTGTCCCCGACCTGCAACAGATCCATCATCACGCTGCGCACCGGTTCCGGCTGGCGCGCCGCATCCAACTGCAGACGCTTCAGCGTGCCTCCTGCGGGCACCACCTGGCCGCCGCGCAGCGAGGTGGACAAGGTGGTCAACTGGCTGTACAGCGCTTCGAAACTGCGGCTCAGCGGATCGTTGCTGGCGTTGGTGGTCTGCAACAGCTGATAGCCCAGACGCCGCAGCAGCTCGAAGCGATCTTCCACCGCGCGTTCCGGCGTGAGACGAAAACGCGCGCGCTCGCCGGAAATCTCGCCGAGGATGTCGCGCCGCTGCTGCTCGATGCGATTGCGCTGGCGATCGAACCAGCTTGCCGCATCGCCCTGGTTGGTGCCGGTCATGCTGGTTTCGCGCGCGGCGAAGCGCACCAGATTGGCCAGCGGGGAAGAAGGGTCGGACAGTTGACGCGCCAGGATCGCCGCATCCTCAAGCCCGTTGACCGGCCGGGCGCGCACGTCGCGCATGAAAGCATCCCATTTGTCGGCATACTCGATGAGGTATAGCTTCCTCGCCTCGTCGGCCAGCTTCTGCGCCGAAGCCAGCGAGTTCACCGCGTTTTTCCCTTCCGCGCTGTCGCGCAGCACCCAGGACTCTTCTTCGATCATGTCCTTGGCGGCGTCATCGAGCTGCGCCAGGAAAACGTCGCGATAGCTGGCGCGGGTATAGAACCCCGGCACGGCGGTATCGGTGACCGTCGCCTGGCTCTTGCGGCGCAGCATCAAGGAGACGTTCGGCCCGGCGGCGTCGGCCAACGAAATATCGTTGATCGCCGCCGGCAACGGTTTCTCTTCGATGCGGCGCACCACCCGCACCTGCATCGGAATGTTCATCGCTTTCACCCGCGCCAGGCGCAGCAGATCGCCGTTCATCTTCATGACCGGCGCGTCCGGCAAAGAGAACATCTCCCGCAGATGGTAAGCAAAGATGCCTTTGTTCATGTCGGTGTAGCCCTGCGGCATAAAGGTTTCCCAGCGCGCCATGAACCAGTCGACCAAGGCTTCGGCGGAGCGGTGCGAGGGTTCGCCCATCATCAGGTACACTTTCAGGGTGCCGTAGACGTCCTTGTTGGACGCCGAGACGTCATTCTTGAGTTCGTCCGCGATATAGTTTTCCACCGCCGGCCAGAAGATCTGCAGCAAATGGCGTTGGTAGGTTTTTTGCGCCGCGCTGTTGATCAGCTTGTGCTCGAAATAGGGATTCGGCACCGGCGACACTTCGCCGCCCAATTGCGCGTTCATGTACCCCAGCTGCTCATAGGCGGAAATGACATCGTCGCTGACGCGGTTAGTCACCGGAATTTCGCGCACGATGCGCTTTGTCTCATCGAAGCGCGCCGCAATGTAGGAGATGTAATCGCTCTCCCACAGGTAACGCATCGCCAGCAGGTTAAACGAGACCGCCAACAGAATGAGCACCAGCACATAGCGGCCCAGGGAGCTCATGCGGCTGCCGAGCGGCCTGGCGTGCGAAGACTGCTGCATCACCCCGCGTTCTTGCCGGGCATAATCCAGCTCCGGGTGATAAATGCGCCCGGTCGGGCGAGCTTCATAGATATCCGCCGCTTCCGCGTTGTAGATCGCCCCCTGCGGCGGCAAGGCGATGGTGCTGCCCAGCCACACCTGCTGCAGATGGCAGGCGTAGCCCACCGGCGTTTGCGGGAAGATCTGCTCTAACAGGGAATACAACGGGTTGCCCAGCGACCCCAGCGATTCAGTGAAGAACAGCAGCTGTTGGCGGTTTTGGCCGTCCGGCGCATCGTGCAACAGTTCGAGCACGTGATGGCTGACGCGCGCCACCATCTCCCGGTAGAGGGTTTCATACTGCTCGAAGGGGGTTTCTCCCTGTTCGGCGCGGTTCAGGCTGAAGCCCATGCCTTTTTGCAACAGATCGTCACCCAGCATGGACAGGAAGGTCTCGCCGCCGACCAGTTGATCGAGGTGGCTGATGGTGAGATAGACCGGCAGCTCGCTGCGGAACCACGAGGCCATCTCCAGCAGGCGCACGCGCAGCGCGTCGGCGACCGACTTTCTCTCCGTCAGCGAGGCGTGCAGCAACCAACGCGCATCCAGACACAGCATGATGCCGTCGATGCCCGGATGGCGGCGATGGCGGCGGATCAGTTTGAACAGGGTGTCGCGCGCCCTGGCGCCCTCTTCCCCCAGGCCGTTCAACTGCAGCCATTCGCCGGAGGTGTCGACATACACCGAATTCTCCGCCAGCCACCAGTTGCAATCCTGGGTCGGCCCGACGTCCACCGTCTGCTGCAGGCCATAGTGCTCGGCCAGCAAGAAGCGTTCGCCGCTTTCGCCGATCAGCGAGGTTTTGCCGCTGCCCGGCGGCCCGATGACCAGAAACCACGGCTTTTCGCTGACGTAACGGCGCGTCAGGCGGTATTTGAAGCGCTGCCAAGGGGTGCGCTGCTTCGCCGTGCCGACGTACTGCAAGGTGCGCAAGGCGTCGTAAAAGCGCGAGGTCACGCGGTCTCGCTGGGCGGTCTTGCGTTTGGCCGGGGCCGGCGCTCGCGCGTGGCGGAACACCCAGGATAAGAACGTCGCCACGAACGGCCAGAGCGCCCAGCACAGGATCAGCGCGATGATGATGCCCCTGACCCAGACCGACAGCAGCGGCCGATAGGTGCCGATGGCGATCAACGGCCCAATCCACCACACCACCGCACACAGCAGCAAGGCAATCACCAATATGAATGATCTACGTATCATATAATTTCCTTATTATCTCTACGCCGGCGGATGTCTTAGTTATCCTCGGGGACCTCGGCGGCTACCCCTGCCTGATTTAACGTTGCAGACGGTGAAGCCATCTCCCTCTCGCCGATTTTCCAAAGGATGTCCACGCGGCGGTTGCGGCGGCGCCCTTCTTCCGTCGCGTTGTCGTCCAGCGGCTCCTGATCGCCCTTGCCGACCGATGTCACGGTGCGGTTGTATTTACTGTTGGCCAAGGATTCGCGCAGCTTGTCGGCGACCGTCTGCGCGCGAGCCTCGGACAGTTTCAGGTTGGAGTTGTTGGAGGTGTTGCGATACGGTTTGTTGTCGGTATGCCCGATGACCTCCAGATCGCCCGGCCACGGCGCCAGCGCTTCCCCCAAACGCTCAATGTTGCGTTTCTTTTTAAACTCTTCCGACAGCTTCGACTGCCCGGTGGCGAACGCGCCGTCGGAGGTGAAGATCAACAGCCAGCCGCGCGGATCGGCGCGCACCTCCAGCCACCCTTCGCTGAGGATTTGCGGCAGCGGCTGCGGCAGCGTCTCCATGATGTTGATTTTGCGCGGCTGCGGCGGCGTCCAGGCCAAAATGGCGTTGCGCAGCGCGCGGGACTGATCGTGCAGATACCAGGCGGCCGAGGCGTACGCCAGCAGCGCGATGGCCAGGCCGTAGCACAGCAGCTTCAGCGGCGTGATGCGGGTCGCCTTGCGCACCACGTTGCTCGGCTCGGCATCGGCCAGCGTCTGCGTCGGGTTCTGGCTGTACAGATAGCCGTCAAGACGGTTGCGCACGTCGGCCAACAGCACCGCGCCGCGTTCCATTACGTGGTATTGCCCTTCGAAGCCCAGCGACAGGATCAGATCGTAAAACGCCAGGATCTCCTTGTTGCGCGGCGAGGCGGCCAGATAGGCCTGCAGGTGCTCGAAGCACTTTTCCCCGCCCCAGGCGTCGCGATAAAACTCCACCAGCAGGCTGAGATTCAGTTCGCCGGATTCGAGCGTGCTCATGCAGCACTCATCCACGTAGGAGCACAGCAGATAGGCCAGCTTGTCCACATCGCTCGGCGCGATGTGATCCGCCAGCAGCGTCTGCTGAAACTGTTGGATCTCACGCACGATCTGCGCGCGCACCGCGCCCGGATTCAGCTGTTTCTGATCGCGCACCCGCTCCACCTGCAGCAGGACCGGGATAGCGGCGGCGATCAGCGGGTTGTCCCAATGGCCCATCATCACGCCGGGCTTGCTCAGCGCGGCGCGGCCGAACAGCCCGCTCGAGGTCGGCGCCGCCTCGGCCGGGCGCTCGCCCGGCGCGGGCTCGCTGCTTTCCGGCGCAACGCTTTCCGCTTCATAAGGCTTGGGTTCGGGGGGCGTCGCCACCCCGGCGCTTCCCGGCCGCAGCTTGGCGGCCAGCGCCCGCGCGCCGAAGGACAGCGCGGCGATCTCCGCCGTCGTTTTGCCCACCGAGCCGGACGCGGGAAGGCGCGGTGTCGCGTTGTTGCGCGTTACCGCCATCGCCTCGCGTATTTTTCTCTCGAATTCGTTCATCCCACCCTCCCTTGCCTTAATCCCCAGACGTCAAAACGCAGGTCGGGGAAATCACCCACGATGCTGAGCGCCATCGCCGAGCCGGCCATCATTTCCTTATAAATCGGGTCGGCATGATCAACCTCGAAATAGATGCTGTTCGGGTAATACGGTATGTGCCGCGGCGGCGAAGCCATCGGCAGCAAGCGAGCGCCCGGTAATTGCAGATCGATCAGCTGAATGATTTTCTCGACCGGCCCCAGTTTGACCTGCGCGGGGAAATACGAGCGCAGATGCTCGATGGACAAACCGCAGCTGACGGCGAACACCAGTTTTTCCAGGCGCAGCTGCGAGTCGTTCGGGCACAGATAAATGCTGTCGCCGCGATCGATAAACGGCAACGCCACCGCCGGCGCTTCGATCACCAGCGACAGCGCGCGGCGAATCGAGGCGAACAGCTGGAAGTAGCAGTTGTGCGGTTCATCGTGCAGATACACCAAATCGGCCCGATCCCAGAGGCGTTCGCCGCCGGGAATGATGCTGAGCCGCCCCAGCAGGCTCAGCAACGTGTCGAACAGGGTTTCAGGATGTACCTGCGGGCTGGCCAGCAGTTGGCTGATGCGCAAATTGAACTCGCTCAAGGTTTGCAGCAGCAGCAGTTCCAGCAGCTCGGAAAGCCCGCCGATCGTCATATGCACGTCCGGGCGGAAAACCGACTCCAGACGCTGGCTGATCAGCCCAAGCAATTCGGTGGTGAAAGCGGGCAGCCAGCCGATGGCGCGGAAATCCAGCATCGGCGGCAAGGCGCGCTCATCCAGCAGCACCCGACGATCGCTGGTCAGCTCGCGCACGAAACCGACCGGCAGCACGCTTTCCGCGCTGCTGACCGCGTCCTCCAGGCTTAGCCGCGTCACCAGGCTGCCCAGTTGCATCGTGCACACGCGCGGGGTCCCTTCCAGGCTGACGCCGTGGTTGCGATCCGGCACCTCGGCGTCCATGGTGCGAAAACGGCTGCTTTTTCGCGCATCCTGGATAAGATCGATCTGGGCGTTGCCGGCGATATCCATCAGCACGGACAGGCACACCACTTTCCCCTGGCAGCCTTCTCCCAGCACCAGCGGCGGCGGCAGCGGAATATCCTCAGGCATGCTGAACGCCGTGCCGTCGGGGAAAACGCCCTTGGCTTTCTTCAGCGCAAACTTGCCCTGTTCCAATAGCCCGTTGTCGATCTCCAGCGTCAGGAACCCCCAGGTGAAGGTTTCGACGCTGCGCAAGCGCGCTTCAATCAAGTGCTCGAAAAAACGTTCCTGCTGCTGGAAATGCTGCGGTTCCATCAACATGCCTTCTACCCAGGCGACGCGTTGTTTAGGTAACATGTCATTCATCCATTTTGTCGTTAGTCACTATGCTGAGTGACGTCATCCCCACCATCACCTTCATTTGCGAATCAGCCTGCGCAGGGGACTTTTGCTCGGCGAGCGGCAACACGCCGCTGATTTGCTGAAACTCCGCCCCGACGACGACCCATCGCTCTTGCCCCGCCGGCACCTCGAAGCGATAACGCAACGTCTCCCTCGGTTGCAAAATGCTCTGGTGCCGGCTCAGCGCCCCTTCCGACGGCGCCGTCTCGCGGCAAGGGGCGCCGTCGCCAATTCCCTCAGGCATCCACCCCGAGCGATTGGTTTCTATCACGCACACCTTGACCGGCTGCGCCTCCCCGGCGGCATTCGGGTTCACGTTGTCGTTGGCGGTCACCTCGACGTCGATAAACCGCAACCGACGCCCCGCATCCGCAGCCTCATCGTGAGAAAACCAGCTGCATCCGCCGAGCATCCCCACCGCCAACAGTCCCCCTGTCGCAATCCCCCGGAGCGTTTTCACCATGCTGAACTCCTATGCATTAACGAAACATTTGGTCTGGCTCGGCGCGACCTGAGTGCAGACCATGTTGTTGTTGTTCGTCGTGCTGGAATCACCTAGCCGCGTGACCGGCATGCCGCCGGAGAAATACTTACCCGATCCCTGCACCGGCTGCGCCTGGGCCGAATGCGTCCCCGAGGCAGCGCCGATCACTCCGCCCGAATCGGCGGTGGCCACACGAGTGGTGCCGAGGTTTTGTTCATTGCCGCCGGAAATGAAAATGTTAGGCACGTTCGGTATGCCGGTGTTGTTGGGCGAGGTGTTCGGGCCCGGCGCCGGTATCATCGGGTCGCAGCCGGCAAAGCCGATCCCGCCCATGTTGGTATTGGCTGCAGTCATGGTGGTTTACCCCATATGTATCTGGCCACCGTCGATCTTCAGCACCGCCGAAGACTTCAGGGAACCAATTTCACTGTTGATGACGAGGGATTGCCGCG
The DNA here is from genome assembly GCF_052168895.1 of Serratia sp. CY37869. Classification (NCBI taxonomy): domain Bacteria; kingdom Pseudomonadati; phylum Pseudomonadota; class Gammaproteobacteria; order Enterobacterales; family Yersiniaceae; genus Serratia; species Serratia sp. CY37869. The sequence goes on along the minus strand of NZ_JBJNLU010000001.1, from coordinate 799,129 downwards.
CATCCTGAATGATGTGCTTGGCCAGCACCTCGTCGGTTTCCTCCACCCGCCGGCTCGCGTGCTTGCTGCGCACAAACAGGCGTTGAGAGATTTGGTGCAGCGTTTCGGCAACCCAACGGCTGCTGCGCGTCAGCAGCGTGAAGTGCGGGCTGCGCAGCGTCAGCCGCTTGCCGCCCTGCAGCTCGATCTCCGGCGCCACGATGCGCAAGTTGGCGCAGCGGCTGTCCAGCGTCATAACGGCGTTCGCCTGTTGCCGCGACAGGATCTCGGTGATGACCAACTTGTCGCCGTCGGCGATGACGCAAACGCGATCGCCCGCCAGCGGCTGAACCAGGCAGCTGGTGGCGACCGCCAGACAATGCGCGCGCATGCCGTCGACATACAGACCGCCGTTGGCGTCGGCCGCCAGCGTCACCACCTTGCGCCCCCCTTGTTCGGGAAGCGGAGCGCTGCGCACCAACTGCAAAGGCGTCACCCTGGCGTTGGCATAGACCTTCTGATGCTCTCTTCTGGATTTATACATATCTGCTTACTCCTGTTGGCCGTTGATACGACGGTTGCCGCGGCCCCGGTTGTTGATGCGCATACCAGGCGTCGATCGCGCTCAAGAACGGATCGGCGGTAAGCGGCACGTTTTCGGCGCGATGACGCTGCGCGCCATGCAGGCGAGCGCTCTGTTGCTGAGCGGCGGTCAACGGCTGTTCGATCAGGTTCGCTTCCCGCAGTTCGGCCTGCTCAAGATTGGCTAACGCCAGATCGCACGCCCTGAATTCCGCTTGCGGCAAGATGGCGCGCCCCCAGTTGGCGCCGCCCATCGCACATTCGCTGAACCGGGCCTTCTGCCCCTGCGCCAGGATCAGCGTCGCGCGCTCGAAATCGCAGCGCAGCGCCTGCGCTTCAGCGAAGATCGCCGAGGTCAGATCGCTGTCGGCGAACGAACACCCCTCCAGCTCGCTGCGGTGAAAACTGGCGCCCTGCAGCTGTAGCTGAGCCAAAGTGCAGCCCGACAGGCGGCAGGTGAACCAGATGCGCGCCTGCCCCGCGATCGTCTGCCAGCTGCACGTCTCCAGCCGGCAGCTCCCCATGATGTGGCGCTCGAGGGTCGACGCCTGCCACAGGCACTGCGTGAGCTGGCAGGCGTACCAGTTGGCGTCCTGTATCACGTCCTGGTGAAACATCAGGTTGGTCAGGGTGCTGGACTGCACGGCCAGATGCCCCAGGCTGCTGCGTTCAATTTCCGCGCCGTTGACCTCGCACCGGATCAAACCGCAGTCATCCAGCAGACAATCGCCGACGTAACACCCCTGCAGCGTGGTGTCGTTGCACGCCAAATTGCACAGCAGCCCCTGTTGCAGCGTCAGGTTCTCAAACCGGCATTCGTTGAACGACAGGCGCATCAGGCTGCCGCCGACCACGTTGACCTGCTGCAGGGTGCAGCCCTCAAAGCGCACCGCCCGCAAATCACAGCCTTCAAACGTGACGCGTTCGAAATGACAGTCGATGAAAAAGCAGTCGCTCAGCGTCAACCCTTTCAGCTCGCGATCGTGGAACCGGCGTTTCTTGAAGATCCGCGGCATGGGCGGCGTCTGCGCCACCGCCTGGGCGACCTCCAGTTCGATCGCCTCTCGGTCAGGCAGCGCCTGTTGAATCACGCGGCTTTCAGTTTTCATGCGCATAGTCCCCATGAATGATTCTGCGCGGCACCCAACACGCGCGCTCCAGCAGACAACCGCTGAACCGCGTGCCGGCGTCCTGCCAGGTCATCGCCAGATGCGCCGCCGCCAGATTGCACTGGTCAAATTCCGCATCGCGCAGATCGGCGTTATAAAACAGGCCTTGCTGAGCGCTGCTGTTTTGCCAACGTGAGTGCGTCAACAGGCTGTCTTTAAACCGCACGCCGGCCAGATCGCAGCCGGCGATCGCGCAGGCCGTCAGATCGGCCTCGTCAAAGTTGCATTCAGTGAAAACGCTGTACAGCAGTTGGCACCTCTCCATGCGCGCCGCTTTCAATCCCACTTTGGTGAAACAGCTATCGCTGAACACGGCGTGGGAAAAGTTCGCCTGCATGCCCGCCGTCAGGCTCTCGACGCGGCAGCGTTCGAAGCGCACGCCGCGCCAGTTGCCGCCAAGGAACGAGTTTTTGGTGAGCGTCATCTCCAGCGCAACCGCCTCTTCGGCGAGGCAGCGGTTAAACACGCACGCGTCCAGCTCGCCTTGCAGAAACTGCGCGCGGATCAGCGTCGCGCCATTAAACATGCCGTTGCCGATCGCCGCGTGTTCAAAGCGGCTCGCGGTGAAATCGCCCCGCTCGAAAACGCAGTTATCCAGCTTCACGTGGTCGGCGCGCAGCCCTTGCCCCTGAGGCTCCGCCAGCGTCACCCGTTCGAAGACCGCCTCTTGCCACACGCTTTCCGCCAGCAACGGCTTTTGCAGCGTGCACGAGATCATGCGGATCTGGCGCAGCGCCGCCTGCGTCAAATTGACCGCATCAAAAACGCAGTTTTCGAAGGTGCAGCTATCGAGGGAAGCCTGCGAGAAATCGCAGCGCTCAAAGCGGCACTGCAGAAAATGCCGGCCCGACAGCGCCTCGCAGCGCAAACCGGTGAAAGTCTTCCCTTCCACGGTCGCGCTATCGGGGAAAAACGCGTCATTGCCGTCTTCGGCGGGAAGATCCGGCAAATCGGGCAACGTCACGGAAGCGGGCTCCGCCGCCGCTTGTTGCTGGTGCAAGGCGATCGCCTCGCGGATGCGTTGATAGAACACGGCGGAATCGCCCAGAGAGGTGGGCGACGGATCGTAACGCAAATCGCTGGGGTGATCCGACACCGCCTGGATGACGTTCAACCCCATCTCCACCGGCATCAGATCCGGATCGAACAGAAACTCAAAGGGCGAGGCGTCATCGTCGCTGCGCTTGCGGAATACCTGTTGGAAATAGTCGAACGAGCGCGGCGCATCGCAGCGATCCAACGCCAGCATGACGGACTCGATGGACTCGTCCAGCAGATGCGTCAACGGCGCATTGCCGGTGAAGATAAGCAAAGCGATGTCGCTGTCGGGCAGGAACCACAGCGTTTTGCGCTGCAGCTCGATTTCCTCGAGGCTGTCGCTATCGTGACGGCGGATGAACGCCCGTCCGCGCACCGCCGGCAGCTCGCCGCGAATCGCTTCGCTTTGCGCGCCGACGCCCTGCAGCTCGAAGGGCACCCGATCCGGCCACGCCGCTTCCGGCAACCACTGCGCCGGCGGCGCCATCTGGAAATAACGCCGATCGATATTGGCCGGCAGCCCGGGGAATGCCGTCTCGAGATAGGCTTTGCCGGCGATCTGGCCCGCCACCTTATCGATGTGCGCCTTGCGCAGCGCAAACTCGTGCGGCACCGGCGCCGGCGCCGCCAGCGGAGAGCGCTCCTGCGCGGTCCCCTCGGGGGACAGCGTCATCAGCAGCGGCCGCAGCCCGTCATTGCAGCCGCGGCCAAACGGGTTCTCCTTGTTGTCTTTGCCGCCCCAGGCGGAGGTGTGATCCAGCGGCACGCTGAGGAAGGGTTCCACCTCCATCGCGCCGCGCCGTCCCTCGCCCTCGACCCGCCAACGGCGCTTCAGCCCGCCGATGTCGGCGCTGACATTCAGCGTTTTCACCGGCTGACCGATGCCGGCATGGCCGGCGATCAGGTATTCGGCGAACGGCTTCGGCTCGGCAACATCCAATATCGGCAGGCTGAGCGGCACGCGCTTCCACGCCTCCCAGATTTCGGCTTCGTTCACGAAGTGTTCAGGCCGGGACAGGTAGCATCCGGCCACGACGCTGATGCCGAGCCGGCTGTCTGTCCCGATCTGGTAACTTCCTTTAATCGCCACCAATTGCTGTGGCCGTATGATTCTCATTGCCGCGCCTCGTTAGTTTTTGCTTTGCATCCCGACTTTTTTCAAATCGACGCCGGTCTCGGACAGTGACGCGCCGGTATAGCTGATCGACACCCCTGTCGTGCTGGTGCTGCTGCCGGTATTGCTGACGCTGCTGCCGGTATTGCTGACGCTGCTGCCGGTGCTGCTGACGCTGCTGCCGGTGGTGCCGACGCTGCTGCCGGTGGTGCTCACGCTGCTGCCGGTGGTGCTGATGCTGCAGCCGGTGGTGCTGGTCGACGATCCGGTGGTGCTGATGCTGCAGCCGGTGGTGCTGGTCGACGAGCCGGTGGTGCTGACGCTGACGCCGGTAAAGCTGGTGCTGCTGCCGGTCTGGCTGGTGCTGACCGTGGTGTAGCTGTTGCTTTCGCCGGTCATGCTGTTGCTGATGCTGGTGAAGGAGTTGCTTTCGCCGGTCATCGAGTTTGATACGCCGGTGCAGCTGGTGCTCTGCCCGGTAAACGAGGTGCTCAGCCCGGTGAACGAAGTGCTGACGCCGGTAAATGACGTGCTCACGCCGGTGAACGAGGTGCTGACGCCGGTAAACGAGGTGCTCACGCCGGTGGCGGTGAGGCTGACGCCGGTCATCGACGCGCTGACGCCTTTAATCGAGGCGTCAAACCCGGTAATGCTGAAGACGTAATCCTTGTAAGAGACGTGGTTGGTGAACCAGTCGGTAAAGGTGCGGCGGATGATGTCGAACTTGTCCATTCCCACCTCGGTGGCCTGGTTGCGCTCCACCGTGGTTTGCAGATCGCGTTCGGCATGCAGCATGACGCGTTCGTTGTTGCGGTTGTCATCGAAGGTCAACTGGCTGGCATGCTGCGGCTTGCCGAAGCGCAGCGAACGCGACACCATGCCCGAGTAGTTGATGTATTCAGGCAACTGATAAGGCGGCGGGTTGTCGCCGTTATACACAATCCCGGTCACCATCGGACGATCGAGATCGCCGTCGACATAGGTCACCAGCACTTCCTGACCGACGCGCGGCATGGCGATCACGCCCCAGCCTTTCCCGGCCCAGGCCTGCACCACGCGGATCCAACAAGAGCTGTCTTCCTCGGTGGTTTTGTAGCGATCCCAGTGGAAATGCACGCGGATGCGCGCAAATTTGTCGGTATGCACTTCGGAGTTGGGCGCGCCGACCACGGTGGCGCTCTGGATGCCCGGCATCTGCGGCTTTGGCGTTTCGCGCAGCGGGCGGAACGGCACGTCGTCGTTCAACGCATTGAAACGGCAGGTGACGTTGCGGCCGTCGCTGCTGCTGTCCGGGCCGTCTTGCACGAACACATAGTCGCAGCGAGTCAGCTTGAAGCGGCGATTGCGGTTGGCGTCCGGGTGCAAAATCAAGGAGAAATCCTTGCCGGCCATCAACCCGACGGCGTTGCTCTCGCCAAACAGCAGATGGCCGTCGCTTTGCATTTCTTCAAGGCGCAGCCGCGCCAGGTTTTCACCGCGTTCGGTATCCACATAACCCGCCGCGTAGTCATACCACTCCAACGGGGTGTTCTGCAGGCCGAGGCGGCTCTCTTCCACCTTGGTTTGCAGGTTCTTGCGCGGGTTCTGGAAGTCGAAGTCGCGCAGCACGATTTCATTCGGGCGTACTTTGCGTGAACGCTGGATGCGCTGGATCCCTTCGCGGATGGCGCGGTTTTCTTCGCTGTCCGGCATGAACGGCAACACGGCGTAACCGAAATCCAGATCGTCGAAATTCTGCCGGTCGGTGATCACCAGCGTGTGTTTATCCTCGGCGTGATCGAAGTAATACCAGATGCCTTCGTCTTCAAGCAGGCGGCTGATAAACGCGAAATCCGTTTCGGAAAACTGCACGCAATATTCACGCGTCGGATAAGTGCCTTGAATATCCAGACGGTAGTCGGCAAAACCGTAGCGCGAGAAGATTTGCTCGATGATGTCGAGCACGTTCAAATCCTGGAAAATGCGGCTGTTGCGGTTCTGCATCAAAAACCACAGCCAGGTGCTCAGCTCCAGCTTATAAACGAACTTATCCTGATGCTGCCCCGAATCGGAGGCGCCGATCACGTAAGCGTAAAACGGCCGCGCGCCGAAATCCGGCCTTTCTATTTGAATGCTGATCCCTTGACCCAGCAGAGATTCATAATCAACGTCCGCCTGTTCACATTCGAATTCGAGCGTATATTGCGAGTTGCTCGACAACCCTTCTTTGGTGGTGAAGCTGAGTGGAAACGCATTTAATTCGGCTAACACCGGGTTATCAATTTCGATTAAAGGCATAACAACCTCTCTGATCCGATATCGAACCCCGCCCCGCGTTTGCGGGCCGGCGGCAAATTAAAAATCAGTCGAAATAAACACTTAAACTATCGTTCTCGACCATGAGTTGGATATTCTGCAGTTCCTGTCCCGTCCGTTTGCGCTGCAGCACTTCATTGCTGATGGGCGGCAAAATCGCCTGCTGCAGCAGCGACTCGACCGCTCTGCCGCGCGAAGGATGGGCGCTGATGCGTTTGGCTATCCAGCCTGGAATGTCGCCTTCCAGCACCAGCGACACGCCCACTTCTTTGTGCAAACGCTGTTGTAAACGCGAAATCTGTTTGGTGGCGATATGGGTTATCGCTTCGGTAGAAAGCGGCACGTAGGGAATGACGTTCATGCGCGCCAACAGCGCCGCCGGGAAGAAGCGCGCCAGCACGTCATGCAGCATCGGCCGCAGCGCTTCGGTTTTCAGATCCGGCGTTTCCGCCAGCGTCGCTTCTATTTCGCCGGCGCCGATATTGCTCGTCATTAAAATGAAACACTGGCGGAAGCTGATCATGCGGCCCTCACCGTCTTCCATCACGCCCTTGTCGAAGACTTGATAAAACGCCTCGTGGATATCGGGATGCGCCTTGTCGAATTCGTCGAGCAAGACGATGGAATAAGGTTTGCGGCGCACCGCCTCCGTCAACTTGCCGCCCTTGCCGTAGCCGACATAGCCCGGCGGCGCCCCTTTCAGGGTGGAAACGGTATGCGATTCCTGAAACTCGCTCATATTGAAGACGATCAGGTTATGCGCGCCGCCGTACATCGCCTCCGCCAGCGCAAACGCGGTCTCCGTTTTGCCGACGCCGCTCGGGCCGGACAGCATGAAAACGCCCAATGGCCGATCGTGCGCCTGAATGCCGGCGCGGGAGATGCGCACCGCCTGCGCGATTTCATCGATCGCCGTCTGCTGGCCGAATATCTGGCGGCTCAGCAGTTGGTTGAGATTGAGCGCATTGTCCAGATCGCTTTGCAGCATGCGGCCGGTGGGGATGCCGGTCCAATCCGACAACACCTCCGCCACGACGCGGTCATCCACCCACGGATACACCAACGGCAGGCCGCCGTCTTGCAAGGCTCCCAGCTCGGAGGCCAACTGCGGCAAGCGCTCCGGCGACTGCCGCTCCGCGTCGAGCAAGGTGGTGACCGCCTGTTGCTCCTGCGCCTGCCGCTGACGCAGCGCATCCAGTTCACCTTCCATATCGCTGAGGGTCTGCTGCAATTCAGTGATGCGGGTGAGCGCCAGATCGTCGAATTTGCTTTCCTCCTGCAGGCCGTTCATTTCGGTGCGCTTCACCGCCAACCCGGCCTCGAGCGACTCGATTTTTTCAGGCAGCGCATGCTGGCTCAGCGCCACCCGCGCGCAGGCGGTGTCCAGCAAGCTGATGGCTTTATCCGGCAGTTGCCGCGACGGCAGATGGCGCAGCGACAAATGCACCGCCGCCTGCAGCGCCGACTCACGGATCTTGACGCTGTGGTGCTGGGCAAAATGCGGGGCGATGGCGCGCATCATGTTCACCGCATTCTCTTCGTCGGGTTCAGAAACCAACACGTACTGGAAACGGCGCGTCAGCGCGGCGTCCGGCTCGATGAACTGTTTGTATTCCGACCAGGTCGTCGCCGCCACCATGCGCAGCGCCCCCCTGGCCAACATCGGTTTCAACAGGTTGACGGCGTCGCCGGTGCCGGCCTGCCCGCCGGCGCCCACCAGCGTATGCGCCTCGTCGCAAAACAGGATCACCGGCACCGCCGAATGCGCGATGGCGTCGATCAGCGCTTTCAGGCGCGATTCGAATTCGCCCCTCATGCTCGCCCCGGCCTGCATGCGCCCCAGATCCAAAGACAGCAGCCGGGCGCCCTGCAGCAGCGGCGGCACCTGCCCCTGGGCTATCTTGCAGGCCAGCGCTTCCGCCACCGCCGTTTTGCCGACCCCGGCTTCGCCCACCAAAATCGGGTTGTTCTGCCGGCGACGCAGCAAGATGTCGATCACCTGGCGCAGCTCCGCTTCGCGGCCAATCACCGGGTCGATTTCACCGTCGCGCGCCTGGCGGGTCAGATCGGCGCACCATTTATCGAGAATATCGACCGTCTCGGACGCCTCCGGCGCATCGCCGTGGGCGCTGTAGACCTCTTCTTCCTCTTCCTCATGCTCGACGGACTCCGCCAGAATCGCCGGATAATCGTCGAACAGCTGCGGGATCGGCAGTTTTTTGAACTCGTCGCTCAGCCGGTACAGGCTGCGCTGCAACGTGGGATCCTGCAGAATGCCGACCAAGATATGAATGGTGCGCACCCCGCCGGACGGCGTTTCGGCGAGCTGGCTCATCAGCAGCCCTCTTTCCACCACCGTTTCCAGTTGCGTCGACAGGTCCACCACCGCATTCGTCCGGTTAGGCAAGGTATGAAGAATGCGATCCAACGCATCGCTGATGCGCTGACTGTTGATGGCGTAGTGCGCCAGGATCATCGGCAAGTCGCCGCGTTCCTTGTCCACCAGGACTTTCAGCCAGTGTTCCAGCTCCACGTATTCGTGCCTGAAGGTTCGGCACAGCTTGGTCGCTTCGACGAACGACTGATAGGCAAAGTGGCCCAATCGCGAAAAAAGACGTTCTCGTTGATACACCTTAAATTTCCTTATATTAAGTTGTTGATTGATAAACCAGCTGCCTAAACGTCCCTGTCTTAGGTTTCAGCCAGCTGTCTTTACTCAGCGACTTGCCGCCCAGCTGCGCCGCCATGCCCGGCTCCGTGGCAATCAGCAGGCTGACATCCAGCATCAGCTGATGGCTCGTAAAGTCATGACAGATGCTCACCAACGCCTGCAGCCGCCTGCTGCCGCGCTGATACTGCTGATACTGCGGGGCCCCCAGCGGGCCGATCTGAATATGCGCGCCGTACTGGGCATCGAAAAAGCGGCTGCCGATGCGCGTGCTGCCCAACTTGCCCAGCTTTTGGCTGCCGCTTTGCTTGCCGTCGTCGATCCACTTGGCGTAGCGCGGCGTAATCGTGATGGGAACGGCGAAATAGGCCGCCAACATCTTGTTGAGCTGCCGCAGCGAGCGGCGACCGGGCAGATAAGTGCCGGGGTACGCCTCGCGCAGGCGCTGGATATGCGGGTTCACCGTCAGCGCCGTATCGACGCCCACCGTCTGGCGCAAATGGCGCAAGAACGGGTTTTTGTCATCGTCATGCTCATGGCCGATCATCGCCTTCAGCTGCGCCCAGGCCCGGTAGTGCAATACGGCGAAGCGCTGGCTGACGATGCCGACGAACTGCTGGAACGCCTGGTTGCGTCTGGCGATGACTTCGGTGCGCGCGTGCTCGGTCACATGGATCGGCAGCGGGCCGTAGGGGGCGAACATGCCGAAATGCCGCGCCTGAATCAGCACTTGCTTAGGGCGCTGCACGATAGAGGCGATTTCACGCGAAGCGAACGCCATATCCGCCGGCTGGGTGATGCAGAGCCTTTCGCGGCTGCGATCGTTGGAGACGCCGAGCCGCGGCGCATCCGGCTGCGCGCGTTCGATACGCCGCAGCAGCTCGAAAAAATCCTGTCGATTGGACAGCCCGCGGATTTCGGCCTGGCCCGCGCTTTCGCTTTGCGCCCCCGGCGTCGGCGCCTGTTCCAACGAAAGCGCCGTTTCACGCATCAACGACATATCAGCCATAGTAGAGCGCCCCCCAGTCGGCGTGGGTTTCCCCATCCAGCAACAGCTTCATGCTTAACGTTTGGTTCAGGTCGCCGTATTGGCTCAACGCGTGGTGCAATATTTTGCCGAACAGATAGGCGCCGTGGTCGGCATGATGGTTGGCGCTTAAGTTGACGGCGATCTCGGCTCCGCGGATCCAGGCCAGCGGCCCCGGCCCCTGATTGCGTTCGAAGTGGTGCTCCACCCAGGCGTTTTTGATGCTGGCGATGCGCTTGCGCTGGCTGGAGTCATCCTGATGGCAGAACAACGACAGCCAGTCGCGCAACAGCGCCGAACAATCCTGAACGTCGGGGCGCGCATGGCGCAAAGGATTGGAGGCCAGCATCTGGATCGCCTGCCACGCCTGGCTGATGTTCGGCACCGCGACCGGGTTGCTCGGGTAGCGGACGATCTCCACCTGGTGGATCGGCATCGCCGTTTCCAGCTGGAAATGCGGCTGCTGAAGGTGCGCCGGCACCAGATGCCGTTCGCATACCAGCGCCTCGACGCTGAGCGACGTGATGTCGTCGATGTCGATGCCGCTTTTGCCCGGCGAGATGGCGATGAAGGTATCTTCGTTGGGCAGGTGCGGATTGTTGTACTTGGAGGGCGACGGCTCCCGGCGACGGTGCAGCGTATAACCGGCCGGCTCCCGCTCGCAGTCGTACTGCACGTCGGCCTGCAGCGAAGAGAAAATCACCGGGTTGCCGTCGGGCAGCATGCCTTTCACTTGTTTTACGCTGTGTATCTCATACAGCGAGGTGTTCAAACGATCGACCACCAGCTGGTGCTCCGTGCGCTCATCCGTCAGCAGCACCGGCGAGCAATGGCGGCGATACAGGTTGATGACCGGGGTCGCGAAAAGATGAAAATCCCTGGCGTTGACGCGACCGATCAGAGTGAGTGGGCGTTGCTCCAGCGCGAACAAGATCTCGAACTCGTGAACGCGTTCACATTGGCGCAGAAAATCCTGCACGCCATGCAGCTCCAGGCTGAAGAAGCGGCTTGGCGCGGCGAAGTATTCGCGCATCAGCCGGTTGCCGGGCAGTTCCCCCACCACGGTGGGCAACAAGGCTTCTTCATCGCTGACGCCGCCCAGGCGCAAGCTGTCCGGCTGCAAGACTTTGACGATTGGCCGGTCGTCGCTTTTCGCCCATAGCACGATGCGCAAGGTGCGATTAAGCAACGCGGCCAGCAGTTGATTGGCCCGCACCGTATCTTCCGCCAGCGTCAGGTGCAGCGGCTCGAGATCCAGCTCCGAGACGGGAAGCACGCCGTGCGTCGTCAGGCATATCCTGACGTAGGCCGAGCAATCCTGCATGTGTCTGGCGGCGCCGTCAGGCAAATGGTGCGGCGGCAAAATCTCACATTCCGCCAGTGAAATCTCAACGGGCTGCACTTTAATATGCCGCGCCGTGGTGAACGTGGCGGGTTTGTTGTTCAGCGAGATATCGTTGAGGGTCATGCGGCTCCCGCGCGGCAGGTCAACCTGGCTGTGCCACTGGGGAAAAGAGAGATCGGGCTTAATCGCGACGGTAGCGATCGCGGGAACCGGCGTATACCACAGCGGCGCCAGGCGTGAGAGCATTTGCAGGGCAAATTCCGGCTGCTCATTGTTCAGCTTTTCCTGGATGCGGGTGCAAAGGAACGCGGAGCCCTCCAACAGACGCTCAACGAAAGGATCCAGCACGCCGTCGATATGCATGCCTAAATGCTGGGCGACCTGGGGATGAGAAGAGGCGAACTGACGACCGGCCTCGCGAAAATAACGCAGCTCATCATTATATAATTGGAGAAAGCGCTCACTGAACATAGTCACCCCTATTAATCAAATACGTGTACGGCGCCACAGGAATAATCAAGAGCGATGCGCAAATTAACCAGCATTTCGTCACCCGGTAATGAGCAGGTGCCATAAATATCGAATAAAATCGCCAGCACATACGATTGGCGTTCATTCACTACAGGCACCACACGAATCGTTTTCGGATCCAGACGCGGCTCAAACGAAGTAATGATTCTTTGTATATGTCTCGCCAGCGTTAACGGATCGGTATTAATCGGTATGCGTTGGCTCAGCGACGGCAGGCCATAATTCAATACCGAACTTTCGCTGTGCGCATAATCATGAAGTTTCAAATCAGCGCTGCGCGATGCGTCATTCAGTAAAAATTCGATATCACGCACCAAAACACGCCGCCAATTATCGGCGCTGGCGCTTTGATGTCTCACGCTGAGCTTATCGAATAGCATGGGCAATGACGCTTTCATTTAACACCTCGCGATAAGGCTTATGTCTGCCCGCAATCGCTGCGGGCAGACAGCCTGCAATTAGTGTTGTGACATCAATGATCAGATACGGGCATTAAGCTTGAGGTCATACCCCGTCTTAATTACCGCACCCATGGAGCCATCATTGTTTTGCTCTTTGTACTCAACTTCGATACGTGCGAAATTCAGCTTGATAACGTCGGTTGGCAGCACGGTATCGATTTCAGTACCGATGGTGGAATTCAGCGGCATATTACCCACGGTCTTGAATGAAGAAACCAGGCAGTTGCTGAAGGTCACGGCAATGAAGTCTTGCTGACCCTGGCCTGATTTACGGCAAACAAGTTTTGCCTGAGGAATATGCTCGCCGGTGGCGCACATCAGGAACAGTTTCGGCGAAGCCTTATTGCTCACCATGCGAAACTCAAAGTCTTTCATCTCGACTTTGCCTGAACCACCGCCGCTCCCGAACCCCCAACGGCCGGCGTTTTCTTCCGCCCATTGCCAGGCTTGCAGCTGAATCCAGCCAGGGTAGGTTTGGTCGGGTGATTCACCATCAACACCCTCAATTTTCAAAAAATAGTCTACTAAAGCTTTCGTGCTCATTTTTTGTCTCCTTGACTGATAGGTCTACTTCGTTAATTGAAAAGTCTATTCAGATAAGTCGTTATATTGCCTACGCGATCATTGAAATAGCGACAATGAGAACCCATTAGCCATTAATAAATAGCAATAGCGTAAAAAACAGCGCCGCTAAATTTCAATGAAATATCAATTCCCACCAACGCCATTTAATAATTAACGTCGGCAATATCCAAACCAATGACCAGCCGTAACTTATCTGCTCCCATCTTTTTTGGCTGACGGAAGTTTTGATACAAGTCGCAAGGACACGGTCATGCCTTCCAACTGGTAATGCGGGCGCAAATAGAAATGCGCGCGGTAATAACCCGGATCGTCTTCTACATCCTCAACGCGCACCTCGGCGGCGGCTAATGGACGACGCGCCTTGGTCGCCTCGGTCGATACGGAAGGATCGCCATCGACATAGTTCATCAGCCAGTCATTCAGCCACAGCTGCATATCGTCCCTGGACCGAAAAGAACCGATTTTGTCGCGCACGATGCATTTCAAATAGTGCGCGAATCGGCACGTGGCGAAAATATAAGGCAAGCGCGAAGACAGCTTGGCGTTGGCCGTCGCGTCGGGATCCTCGTATTTCGCCGGCGCGTGCATGGTGCAAGAACCGATAAAAGCGGCGAAATCGGAATGCTTGCGATAGACCAGGGGCAAGAACCCGGCGTCGGAAAGCTCTTGCTCGCGCCGATCGGAAATGGCCACTTCCGTCGGGCACGTCAGTTCATATCCGCCCTCATCGGATGGAAACGCGTAGGCGGGCAGTTCTTCCACCGAGCCGCCGGATTCGATGCCGCGAATCTTCGAACACCAGCCGTACTCATGGAACGCGCGGTTGATGTTGACGCCCATCGCATACGCCGAGTTGGCCCAGGAAAAATCATCATCCACATCCGGCCTGACGGACTCCTCGAAAGCGAACTCTTCGATCGGGTTGGTTTTCGCCCCATAAGGCAAACGCGACAGGAAACGCGGCATCGTCAACACCAGGTAACGCGAGTCGTTGCTTTCGCGCAGGCGGCGCCAGGACGCATATTCCGGCGTGGTGAAAATCTTGCCGATATCCCGCGGGTTGCCCAGTTCGTTCCACTTGCTCATCTGCAGCAGCGACGGCGACGCGGCGGAAATGAACGGACAGTGCGACGCCGCGGAAATTTTCGCCAACTCGGTCAGCAGCGTAACGCTCATCGGGCTGTGATCGAATTCAAAATCGCCGATGATGCAACCGAACGGCTCGCCGCCGAACTGACCATATTCCTGTTCGTAAATCTGTTTGAACACCGGGCTTTGATCCCAGGCGGAGCCCCGATAGCGGCGCAAATTGCGCGTCAGCTCATCCTGACTGATGTTCAACACCCGGATCTTGAGCGTTTCGCTGACGTTGGTGTTATCGACCAGATAACTCAGACCTTGCCAGGCGGACTCCAGCTTCTGGAACTCCTTGTGGTGCAAGATATTGTTCATCTGTTGCGAAAGCTGTTCGTCGATCTGGGCAATCAACGATTCAATGGTCAATACGACATCCTGACTGACCTTGACCTTGCCTTTATTGGCATATTCGGACAGCGTGCCGATAGCCCGACGAACCGCTTCCGAAGCCTCGTTCGTTCTGGGCCGGAATGAACGCTTGAGCAAACCGTCAAGCTCATTTTCCGTTTCCTGCGTTTCAACTTCAGCGACTGCCGTAGCCTGCTGCTTAGCCGAATAGCGTCGTTGCCTCGCTCTCATTCCTCATCTCCTTTATTGCCGGAATCCTGCACATCCTGTTCCGCATCCGCGACCGTTTTACGCGCATCCGTCACCAAACGATGCAGAAAATCGGGTTTCTCCAGCAGATTCTTCACCACTTCTTCCGCGCTGGATTTACCATCCATATAGGTGATCAGCTCCGTGAGATGTTCCCGGGCTTCAAGCAGGCGTTGCATCTGCGGAACCCGTTTGGCGATGGCGCCAGGCGTGAAGTCATCCATCGATTCAAACTCCAATTCCACGTCCAGCAACGCATCGTCTTCGCTCAGGGTGTTCTCTACGTAAAATTGCAGACGAGGCTTGATGGCGCGCATACGATCGTTGAAGTTGTCCTGATCAAAGGTCAGGAATTTCCGCTCTTCGATCGGCAGCAAAGGCTTTTTCCGATGCCCAGAGAGATCGGACATGACCCCCGTAACAAAGGGCAACTCCACTTTCTTTTGTGAACCGTAAAGCTCTACGTCATATTCAATTTGCACGCGCGGCGCGTTATTTTTACCGATAAATTTCTGAGAGCTTGAGTCCTTAGCCATTGGAAAACTCCTTTGTGATAAAAATTACTTCCCGGACAATTGATTTAACGAGGCCAGAGATTCCGGCAAAAGCTCCTCAACAATCGTCGCGAAGTCCATACCGATCATTTTTTGTGAACGTCGAATAAGAATGGGGGCCGGATGGCTGGGCTCATAGTTTTGGAAATAGTCCAAAACCTGATCCAACAGCAAGATGACATCCTGCCGGGAACGGATATATTTGCCGGGCATGGCGACAGGCGCGTCAGCATCCGGCGAGTCAATCTCCGCGTCATCCCGTTCAGCCGGCAATTCCTGCTGTTCCAGTGAAGCCAGCTGGCGGTTGAACTGTTTCAAATAGTCGCGCACCTGCCGGCAGTCCAAACGATAATCTTCAGCCTGCAGATTGGCGTAATTCTCGACGCGCTCCAGCGCATCGATTTCCAGCGCCAATTGCTCTTTCAGCGAAGGCAGATTTCTGCCGGCAAAATAACTGTCGGCTTGCCCCAGCACCTTTACCACCTCCGAAAAATGCAGGCTTTTGCCTTCCTGCTCGTCAAGCCGCATATTCAGCAGCTCGTCGGTGGTTAACGGCGTGTCGGGAAAAATCTTGCTGTTCTTGATTTCGTGCAGACAGGACGATGTGGCGAGCCACCCTAATGCGGCCGCATGAAAGCTGTCCGATGAGGGTTCCATATCCGCCTGAGGGAAAATGGTGGCGCCCTCCTCGGCATATTTGGCGTCAATATCCTTAATGCCCTGGTAGAAGGCCGAAAAACCGTCGATATGAAGATTGGCGCGCATAAACCACAGCACGACATGTAAATCGAAGCACTGTTCCAGCAACGCAGCAGACTGCTCGCGAATGGCGTGCCAATTGATATCACGCGCATTGTCTACGGCATTAAGCGGATCGGTTTGGCTGTCATATTCCGAAAGCGTGAATTCAATTTCACTGTATCGTGGATCAAATTCGACGCCATTCACTTCCGTTGAGATGACTTCATTCATGGCCTGATATCCTTTTCAATCAGCACTAGAAACATAAAGCCTAATAAAGCGGGCTTTTACGTTCGCCAGTCTTTCCCAGAGTCCTTTTAGCGTAAGTTAGTCGTCACCAAGCTCGCAAATTGTTTAGATGTATTAATATTAACAACAATAATAGATTGAACCTATCAATAGAATCACAGTGATCGGTTTAAACTATTTTACATTTACATATTTATTTTTTCCTTTTAAAATCAATAAATTGCAAACGATAATTATGCAAGCTAAGAATAGGAAAAAAATCAAAAACTGCCCTAAAAACAACGTTTCATCCTTGGTAGGATAATTCCAGTAATACCACTGGATACAAATAATTTAATTAGCAAATGATAACCACAGTAAATAGTGAAATTTTTTCATAAAACCATGACAGCCAGTCGTTTCTTGCAAGCGGGTAGCACGCAATGATCAATAGAAGACGATGGCAGTGTGACTTTCATTTCCAGCACTCAGTACTTACACATGCGAAACCTGGTGTGAAAATAAACAATTTGGCGAGAGTTTTGATTATTAATTTTAAAGCTAAAGCACAGATTAACATTCCGCCGTGGTGCACCGAATACCTATTGGTACACAAACAGCCTGGTGGATAAAGTATCGTTCTTTTATAGTTAACTCAGGGTAATGATCAGAATAATTTAAGATTCAATTCCCCTTCATGTGTGTTCTCATACGGCTTACCGCGGCAAAAGCACCACTGCAGTAAAGGGTCTCGCAGACTAAAGTGGCATTAGAGATATCATTTACTATAACCGCGAAATAACCACGTAAGCGCTGCAACGACAGTAACCGTGTTAAGACCAGCGATCTGTTCCATATACAAGAAATGTTTCCCTAACTGATAAGACCACTAATTTGATACTAGCAAAGGCAAACCCAATATCAAGAAAAAATATTATTTTTTTAATAAAAAAATAACAAATCAATATACATAAAACAAACAATTCAATAACTTAAAACAGCGCTGAATCGATTACTTTTACGCCAGGAAAAATAGTTCATGGAAATTTACACCCACTCATAACCCCCTCAGTCAATCTCACTCATTCTCTTCGGCATTGAATTGTCATCAAAAAATAAGAAAATCTATAAAAATAAAACCCGCCACTGGCCGTGCGTCCCACAGGATCAACTTTCGCAAGGCAAAATAAGCAAGATAATTCCCAATAAAAAGGCCGAAAAAAAGCGTTAATGATTTAGCGGTTCAAAATAAAAATAAAGGTAACTCTATTGGGTTATTAAAGCGAAAACGCGCACCTTTTCATTGCTGCAAAAAAACCTTATGAATCTTTACGTTGCCTGTCCTTTGACAATCATTGATGAAAACGCAAATCAGGTAGCCAACACATACAGAAAAGAGATGGGCTACGCGGCGGGCCAACCCTGCCGATGACTTTTCTCATCCCCGGTTCGGCCCGTGCGCACAGGTTATTCCGCCTAAAAATCAGGCAGCATCGCTGGCCTCGTCCGGCGATTTAGCGCCAAGCCCGCCGTTTTCCTGATCCAGAACAGCTTTCGCATTCATCCGACTGATATATTGATTGAAAATCATTCCTATTCAGGAGAAAAAGCCATGGTTAAGTCACTCAATGCGGCATTCACTCGCTTTTTTGACCACCCGGACGCAGGCAAATTGGCGCTCAGGCTAACCTTCGGCGGGCTGATGCTGTTTCACGGCGTCGCGAAAGTTCAGCATGGCGTCGGCTGGATCGCCGATGCGTTACAACAACAAGGGCTGCCCGCCTTCATCGCCTATGGCGTATATGTTGGGGAGATCCTGGCGCCGATACTGATCGTTTTGGGGCTGTTCACCCGCCCCGCCGCAGGGGTTTACGCCCTCACGCTGGTGGTGGCGTTTTTGATGGTAGGCACCGGCAAGGTCTTCACCGTCACCGACGTCGGCGCCTGGGGCATTGAAAACGAACTGGTGTTCTTTATGGGTGGGGTCGCCATACTGCTGCTGGGCAGCGGGAAGTATGCCATCGCGCGCAATGAAGCCTATCGATAAACCGCGCTATCAATAAGGAGGTTTCTGGTCTGAGCCTCCTCTTTATCTATAACGGCCATTAACGATCGGCCAGCCGGTAAACCGGTACCTTGCGCGTCGTGCCGGTCAGGGTGTCGAAAATCTCCGTTTCCGCCGTCACGATCGTCATGCCGGTTTTTCTTAGCCTGCGCACTTCGGCGGCGATGCGCTGTATGCCGAACCAGAACAGTCCGTCCAGCGCCGTGACGCGCAGCCCCTGCTCCAGCGCCAGCTTAAGCCGCTCACGCGGCGCCTTGAGCGCCTTGGCGATTTCCCGGTAAGGCAGCGCGTCCACGCCCGACGCCGAGGTTCGGTGAATGCGGGTCGACAGACCGTATTGGAAGGCCTCGGGCACGTCGCTTAAATCGCTCTTCAGGCTGTAAACGCAGCCAAAGCGCTTGCCGTTGAACACCACATTTTTTTGACTGATCGACAGCTCATCGCGCAGGCCGGCAATCAGCTGCGGCGCCCGCACCAGCAATAAGCGAAACGGCAATTCGAAACTGGTCACATAGTCCACGTTGAGCAACGCAATGCGCAGGCGCTCTTCCGCGCCCGCCTGCGTCTGGCGACACTCGTTCAACACCTCGCTCCACTGGCGCGCAAGCCGCGGGGCTTCATCCAGCGGCGCGAAATGGTATTTCTCGATGTGGTAGTCGATTCTTTCGTTCATGTCCGTTGGCCCCCGCGTCAGTCATCATGCCCTCAGCAAATTACCTTACCCGCGGCCCACAATACAACACCGCATCACGCCGCAAGACGCGGAAAAAATCGGGCGCATACGCCCCCTGCGCGCTCGCTCAAGGTGAGTCGTGCAACAGCAGCGATATCTCTTCGGCGGCCGAGCGCAACAAAGGCAGGTGGTGCTGGTGCAAACGCTCTGCGGAAACCTGGCCGGCATGCACACCGACGTTCAACGCCGCGGCGATGCGGCCGTCCGGCGTGGTGAGCGGCACCGCCAGTGAACGCAGGCCAATCTCCAGCTCCTGATCGTTGATGGCATATCCCTGCTGACGCACGCGCGCCAGCTCTTCCCGCAATGCGCTGACGCTCACCAGGGTATGGCTGGTGTAACGCAGCTGAGTCAATCGCGCCAAATAGTCATTCAACGTCTCACTGGCGAGCCCGCTGAGCAGCACCCGCCCCATCGACGTCGTGCTGGCGGGTAAGCGACTGCCGACGTGCAGATCGATGGTCATGATCCGCGAAGTTGATGCGCGGGCGATATAAAGAATGTCATCGCCGTCCAATATGGCCATGGAACAGGACTCATTGAGCGTCTGGCTGAGTTGCCTCAACACCGGCTGCGCGGCGTTGGCCAACGGCGAAGCCCCCAGCCAGTTGTGACCCAGCGACAAGACGCGCGGGCGCAGCTCATAATTCTTGCCGTCTTCCGCGTACACAAAGCCCAGCTTACTCAGGGTGTAAAGGCAGCGGCGCACCGCCGCGCGCGGAATGCCGGTACGCTGGCTAATCTGCGACACCGACATCAGCCGCCGCTGCGGCGTAAAAGCCTGCAGGACCTCCAATCCTCGCGCCAAAGAGGCCATAAAGTCGGGATCCCCCTTCCAGGGATCGGTGCTGCTGCGCGTAATTTCCTGTTCTTTTTCCATTCTCGTTACCCCGCTGTCTGCCTGAAATATCGGTGTGCCGACGATCACAACCTGCGAATGCCTCTCAAAGAATAGCCGATAATCGCACACTTTTTCGATAATCGGTATTGTTTGCCTGAAAGGGACGATCTACTTTCCCATTGACGATAAACACTCCCCCGGCGGGCGCCGAATGAAAGGAACAACAGATGATCGATAAAAGTGTGGCCACCCTGGAAGACGCCGTGTCCATCATTCCGGACGGCGCGAGCATCATGATTGGCGGCTTTGGCCCCGCGGGACAGCCGCTGGAACTGATCGATGCGCTGATTGAACACGGTGCCCGCGAGCTGACGGTAATCAGCAATAACGCCGGCAACGGCGACAGCGGCCTCGCGGCGCTGCTCAAGACCGGCTGTGTGCGAAAGATGATTTGTTCCTTCCCGCGCCAGGCCGATTCGTGGGTCTTTGACGACCTTTATCGCCGCGGCGCGATCAAACTGGAACTGGTGCCTCAGGGCAACCTTGCCGCCCGCATGCAGGCCGCCGGCAGCGGGTTGGGCGGCATTTTCACCCCAACCGCCTTTGGCACGCCGCTGGCGCAAGGCAAAGAAACGCGTGAAATCGACGGACGGCATTACGTGTTTGAAACGCCCTTAAAGGCGGATTTCGCCTTGATAAAGGCCCATCGGGGTGACCGCTGGGGCAATCTGGTTTACCGCAAAGCGGCGCGTAATTTTGGCCCGGTGATGGCGATGGCCGCCGCCACGACGATAGCGCAGGTCGCTGAATTGGTGCCGCTGGGCGCACTGGATCCGGAAAACGTGATAACGCCGGGCATCTTCGTCCAGCGCCTGGTGGCGGTGGCGCACCCCGCGACCTTTTCCCTCTCTGCCTGAGGAGTCATAACATGCAAAAATTAACCCGCGACCAATTAGCCCAACGGGTAGCGCGCGATATTCCGGAAGGCGCCTACGTCAACCTCGGGATTGGGCTGCCGACCCGCATCGCTAACTACCTGCCCGCCGACAAAGAGGTGATTCTGCACAGCGAAAACGGCCTGCTCGGCATGGGGCCGTCACCCGCGCCGGGCGAAGAAGATCCGGAACTCATCAACGCCGGTAAAGAACGGGTGACCTTGCTGCCCGGCGGCAGTTATTTCCATCACGCCGACTCTTTTACCATGATGCGCGGCGGCCACCTCGATATCTGCGTGATGGGGGCGTATCAGGTCTCGGCTGCCGGCGATCTGGCCAACTGGAGCACCGGCGCCGAAGACGCGATCCCGGCGGTGGGCGGCGCCATGGATCTGGCCATCGGCGCGCGCAAAGTCTATGTGATGATGGACTATCTGACCAAGAGCGGCGAATGCAAGCTGGTGGAACAGTGCAGCTACCCGCTGACCGGATTGGCCTGCGTCAGCCGCATTTATTCGGATATGGCAATCATTGATATCACCCCGGACGGCCCGCAGGTGCTGGAGCTGTGTCCGGGGCTCACCTTTGACGCGCTGCAAGCGTTAACCCCGATACGTTTACTGCAATCTGACTTGATCCCCGCTTGAGGAAATCGCCATGCAACAGGCTTTTATCTGCGATGCCGTTCGTACGCCATTCGGCCGTTACGGCGGCGCATTATCCGCGCTGCGCGCCGACGATTTGGCCGCTCTGCCCCTGAAGGCGCTGCTTGCCCGACTGCCGCAGTTGGATCCCCACGCCATTGATGACGTTATTCTGGGGTGCGCCAACCAGGCCGGTGAAGACAACCGCAACGTGGCGCGAATGGCGCTGCTGTTGGCCGGATTACCCCCCACCGTGCCGGGCACCACCCTCAATCGCCTGTGCGGTTCGGGATTGGACGCGGTAGGCATGGCGGCGCGCGCCATTAAATGCGGCGAAGCGGAGGTCATCATCGCGGGCGGCGTGGAAAGCATGTCGCGCGCGCCCTTTGTCACCGGCAAAGCGGACAGCGCCTTCAGCCGATCGCTGAAAATGGAAGATACGACGATGGGATGGCGCTTTATCAACCCGCAAATGCGCGCGCGGTTCGGTGTCGAAACCATGCCTGAAACCGCCGAAAATGTGGCTCGCGATTTCGCCGTCAGCCGCGCCGATCAAGACGCCTTTGCATTGCGCAGCCAACAGCGCACCGCCCGCGCTCAGGAGCTGGGCCTGTTTGATGAGGAACTGATCGCCGTCAGCATTCCGCAACGCAAAGGCGAGCCGCTCAGCCTGGTTCGCGACGAACATCCCCGCAGCACTTCTTTGGCCGCGCTGTCCGCCCTGAAAGGCGTCGTGCGCCCTGAGGGGAGCGTCACCGCCGGCAACGCCTCGGGCATCAACGACGGGGCCAGCGCCCTGCTCATTGCCAGCGAACGCGCGGCGGTGCAGTATGGACTCGCCCCGCTGGCGCGTGTGGTCGGCATGTCCGCCTGCGGCGTAGAGCCGCGCATCATGGGTTACGGGCCGGTTCCCGCGGTCCGCAAAGTGCTGGCGCAAACCGGTTTGAGCCTGGCGCAAATGGACGTCATCGAGTTGAATGAAGCCTTTGCCGCCCAGGCGCTGGCCGTGACGCGCGCCCTGGGACTGCCGGATGACGCGGAACGGGTCAACCCTAACGGCGGCGCTATCGCGCTGGGGCATCCCCTGGGGGCATCCGGCGGCAGGTTGGCCATGACCGCCGCTTATCAACTGCGGCGCACCGGCGGGCGTTTTGCCCTGTGCACCATGTGCGTCGGTGTCGGGCAAGGCGTCGCCTTGATTCTGGAACGGATATAACGAATGTCTCTCTATAGCGCAATGTTTATGGCTTCGCCATTAACGCCCTGCTTCAGCGACACGGCGCTGCTGCAGGGCATGCTTGATTTCGAAGCCGGCCTGGCGCAGGCCCTGGCGTCTGCAGGGATTATCGATGACGCGTCCGCGCGGATCATACGCAGCCACTGCCAGGCGGAAAAGCTCGACGCCGCCGCGCTGACGCAGTCCGCCGGATTGGCGGGCAATTTAGCCATTCCCCTCGTCAAACAATTGACGGCGTTGGTGGCGCAAACCTCACCGGAAGCGGCGCGTTTCGTTCACTGGGGGGCGACCAGTCAGGATGCGATTGACAGCGGGCTGGTGCTGCAACTGCGCAGCGCGCTCGATAAAACCGACGCGCTGCTCAATCAGCTGATTGCGGCGCTGACGGCACAATGCCGGCGCCATAGCGCAACGTTAATGGTGGGCCGCACCTGGCTGCAACACGCTTTGCCAACGACGCTGGGGCTGAAGCTGGCCGGCACGCTGGACGCCTTGCTGCGCTATCGGGCTCGTCTGGCTGAAATGCGGCCACGCGTGCTCGCGTTGCAATTCGGCGGCGCGGCCGGCACGCTCGCCTCGCTCGGCGAACAGGGCGAGCGCGTTGAGCGGGCGCTGGCGCAAGCGCTGGCCCTGCCGCGCAGCGCCACGCCGTGGCATACCCAACGCGATCGGTTGTTGGAGCTGGCGAGTTGGTATGCCGGCCTGACGGGCTCGCTCGGCAAGCTGGCGCGCGACATGTCTTTGTTGATGCAGACCGAAGTCGCTGAAATCAGCGAGCCGTCGGCCCCCGGACGCGGCGGCTCTTCCACGATGCCGCATAAGCGCAATCCGGTACTCTGCGCCGCCATCCTCAGCGCGGCCAACCGTCTGCCTGCGTTGATGTCCGGATTGTATGCCGGCCTGGTGCAGGAGCACGAACGTGCGCTGGGCGGCTGGCAGGCCGAGTGGCAAAGCCTGCCGCAGCTCCTGGTGCTGAGCGGGGCGGCATTGGCGCAAAGCCTGGATCTCATTAACGGTCTGGAGGTGCATGAAGCGGCGATGAGGCGCAATCTGGCGCTGACGCAGGGGCTGATCATGGCTGAATCGGTTACCCTGGCCTTGGCCCCCACCCTCGGCCGTCAACAGGCGCACCATCATATAGAACGGTGCTGCCGGCAAGCCCTGGCCACCCAGCAACCCCTGTTAACCCTCCTGTGCGCCGATGCGGAAGTCTCTTCCCGACTCAGCCGGGAAACCCTGGAAACCTTGCTCGATCCGGCCAATGCCACCGGCAGCACGCAGCGTTTCATTCAACAAGTCCTGGCGATGGCCGAGAGGGAGCAATCATGTTGAATTATGTCCTTGAGGGGCCTGAAAACGCCCCGGTTATTCTGTTTGGCAACTCGCTGGGCACCTCATTGGCAATGTGGCAACCGCAGCGCGACGCGTTCATCGCCCACTATCGCATTCTGCGCTACGACGTTGCCGGCCACGGCGACTCTGCGCCCGATGAACAGCCCGGCTCGCTGGCGCGACTGGGCGAACAGGTGCTGTCCCTGCTGGACACTCTGGCGATTGATCGGGTGCATTTCTGCGGCATCTCCATGGGGGGGCTGACGGGGTTATGGCTGGCGCGCTTTCATGCCGATCGCTTGCTGACGCTGACGATCGCCAATAGCGCCGCGAAAATCGGGGTGACGGAGCATTGGCGAGAACGCGCCGCGCGGGTACGCCAGTGCGGCATGTCCGCCGTCAGCGATGGCGCGGCAGCGCGCTGGTTCACCCCGGCATTTTGCCAATCCGCCCCCGTCAAGGTGCAAACCGTCGTGCAACAGCTCACCGCCTGCGATCCCGAGGGCTATGCCGCTTGCTGCGACGCGCTGGCGACCGCCGATTTACGGGCCGAGCTGGCAGGCATCCGCGTTCCGACGCTGGTTATCGCCGGACATGAGGATGCGGTAACGACCGTCGACGATGCAAAAGCCTTGGCGGCAGGCATTCCCGACGCGCAATGCGTCATCCTGCCCGCCGCCCACCTGTCCAGCATCGAAGCCTGGCGGGCATTTAACCGCGCGTTCCGGGCCTTTTTGGATGAGCAGCTCACGCAGCGGCAACGTTATCAGCAAGGCCTGACGGTGCGCAGAGCGGTGCTGGGCGATGAGCATGTCGATAATACCCTCGCGGCGCTGTCGCCGCTCAACGAGGAGTTTCAGCATTTCATCACTCGCTACGCCTGGGGGGAAATATGGACGCGTCCGGGCTTGTCGCGCCATACCCGCAGCCTGATCACCATCGCGATGCTGATCGCCTTGAATCGCGAAGCTGAGCTGAAAATGCATATCCGGGCCGCCTTCAATAACGGCGTCACGCGTGAAGAGATCAAAGAAGTTCTGATGCATGCGGCGCTTTACTGCGGCTTACCCGCCTCGAACGCCGCTTTTCATCTGGCGCAATCCGTCTTTGCCGAACACGACGCCGGGCGGCGATCGGACGACTAGAAGACACGGTTATACCGGCACATCCAGCACCCTTTGGCGCAGCGCAGCAATCAGGCGCTGCTGCTCAGGGGGCGAGAGCGTCTCTTGCCGGGTAATGATGCCCAGCGGCTCGGCCATCCCCTGGGTAGGCAACGGCAGCGCACGCAGGTGATTGCTGAACAAGTCATCACGCACCGCGCCGTAAGGCACCAGCCACACATAGCCATACTGTAGCGTCAGGCAGCGCGCCAGCGTAACCGACAACGTCTCGACGCACCCTTCCGGCACCGCCAGCCCGTGGCTGACAATGAGCGCCTCCGCATTCTGACGCGGCACCGTACCCCGCGGGGAGAGCACCAATGGCCAGCTCAACGCCTCCGCCAGCGAGACATCCGAATGCAACAGCGGATGATGAGGCGCAACCACCAGCCGCAGCGTTTCATGGTACAGCAGCTCGAAGTTGAGCCCCTCCATGCGGGAGGGGTCTGACATGCGCCCGATGCCTAACGTTAATTGCCCCGATCTCACCGCCATCATCAGCGCATCGTTGGCCAGCGTCGTAACCTGCATGCGCCAGCCGGGGGATTGCTGCTGCAACCCCACCACGACCGGCGCGACCAGGCTCACCAGCGTGGTGGGCAGCGCGCCGATATGCAGCGGCGCCGGCAGCGCCTCGCTGTCCGAGGCAAGCGTGCGCCCCAACACATTCAGCGCATCCAAAACGCGGCTGGCATCCTGCAGGAAACGCGCCCCGGCGGCGGTCAGTTCCGCCCCCTGCCGATTGCGCGAAAAAAGGCGCTCGCCGGCCAGGCTTTCCAGTTCGTTGAGCGTTTTAGAGAGCGCGGGCTGCGTGATGCCCAATTGCTGTGCGGCGCGCACCAACGTCCCCTGTTGCGCGGTAGCGACAAAGGCGTGCAGATGACGAAGGCGGATGCGTTGGCTAAAGCGAGAAGTCATGTTCATGATTTATAGTATTAACTTGCCGCCGGCGCGGCAAGCTCATTGTCAGGGCGAACGGAGGATCAAATATCAAAAAAAACGGTTTCGTTCTCGCCCTGTAACCAGATGTCGAAATGGTACACCGTCTGATCCCCGCGCTGCCGCCTTTGCGCCAATAACGTGCTGCGCCGTTTTTCCCACTCGATGAGATTCAACACCGGATCTTCGGCATTGGCTGCCTGTTCGTCGGCAAAGTAGAGACGCGTGTTCAACCCGATGTTGATGCCGCGGGCCACTATCCACAGATTGAGATGGGGCGCCATCAACCGGCCGTCGCGCCCCGTCACGCGGCCCGGTTTAATCGTCTCGAATTGCCACAGGCCGCTGGTGAAATCCGAACAGGTTCGCCCCCAGCCGCGAAACGCCGGATCGTCGGGCTTATCCAACTGGCCGTCAGCGGGGTGCTGATATCGCCCGGCGGCATTGGCCTGCCAGACTTCGACCAGCGCGTCTCGAACCGGCGTGCCGGAGCCGTCATAGACATGCCCTTCCACCACGATGCGCTCCCCGCGCGTCTCCGGTTGCGTCAACACATGGGTGAAATTACGCTCGAAAATATCAAAGCCGGCGGCATGCGGCGCCAAACCGATGTGCACATAAGGCCCGGCGGTTTGCGAGGCCGTTTCAGACAAATACTTTTTCATCACGCGGCTCCCTGTGTACGGTTCTCAAACCACGTAGCTCGATGGCCCCGCAGCACCAGATCGAAGCGGTAAGCAAGGCTGTCCAGCGGCACGGCGGCGTGCATATCCAGCTCGGCAATCAGCGTGCGCATCGCATCGTCACTGCCTACCGACTGCAAGATGGGGCAGCGAACGAGCAACGGATCGCCTTCGAAATACATCTGCGTGATCAAGCGCTGCGCGAACGCCTCGCCGGAGAGCGAGAAGTGAATATGTGCCGGACGCCAGTCGCTGACCTGATTGCGCCAGGGATACGGACCCGGCTTGATCGTACGAAAACAATAATACCCGTTGTCGTCGGTCAGCATCCTGCCGCAGCCGCCAAAGTTGGGATCGATAGGCGCCAGATACTGATCTTTCTTGTGACGATAGCGCCCTCCCGCATTGGCCTGCCATACCTCGACCAGGGCGTTGCGCACCGGCGTCCCAAAGGCATCCCGCACAAATCCATGCACGATGATCCGCTCGCCGAGCGGTAAGCCGTCTTTGGCGTAATTCAGAATCAGATCGTGATCCAGCGGGCCGATATCCGTTGGCGTGAAGACGGGGGCGGTCAGTTCAGACAGCGAGTTTTGCAATGAAATTAATGCATTGCGCGGCGACCGCAGCACGCTGGTTTTATACAGCGGCGCCAGCGCCGGCGGGTGATGACTGTAATCGCGATGCACCAGTTCTCGCGCCATCCAATCACTTTTCATCCCGGTATCCTTATTATTTGAGGGTACATGTCGACAGAGTGTAGGAAGCGCAATATGTAAAAGTAAAGTGAGAAAACCGATCGCTTTATATAACCAAAAGCAATGGAATGTTCTGAATTGACGAAACATTTCATTTGGTCCATAACATGATTCAATTCCCGTCGGTGGTCCGCCTCGCTGCTGAATGGTCGCTTTCAGGTCATCCATGACCGCTTAACTGGAGGCAATGATGAAACGTTCTATCGCGACGGTCTCGGTATCGGGTTCGCTGCCGGAAAAACTGCGGGCTATCGCCGCCGCAGGCTTTGATGGCGTCGAAATTTTCGATAACGATCTGGTCTACTACCCCGGCTCACCGGCGGAAATCCGTGAATTGTGCGCCGAACTGGGCCTGGAAATTTTACTGTTCCAACCGTTTCGGGACTTCGAAGGAGGCCCGCGCGAAACGCTGGCGCAGAACCTTTCCCGCGCGGCGCGCAAGTTCGAAGTCATGCAGCAACTGGGCTGTTCTCGCATGCTGCTCTGCAGCAATGTCTCGCCCGACAGCAGCGAAGACATGGCCACGCAAGTGAGCGATTTGCGCGCGTTGGCGGAGTTGGCCGCCGAGTATGATATTACTGTCGGTTATGAAGCGCTGGCCTGGGGACGTCACGTGAATATGTGGCGCGACGCCTGGGCGCGCGTGAAGGCCGTAGATCATCCGGCGTTGGGGATCATTCTCGATAGTTTTCATATCCTGTCGCGCGGCGATAACCTCGATGGCCTCGAGGACGTGCCGCCCGAAAAAATCGTGTTTGTCCAACTGGCGGACGCCCCGCTGTTGAAGATGGATGTGCTCGCCTGGAGTCGCCATTTCCGCTGCTTCCCCGGCCAGGGGGAGCTGAATCTGACCCAGTTCATGACCCAACTTTCCGCGCATGGCTATCGCGGCGCCTGGTCGCTGGAGATATTTAACGATGGTTTCCGCGCCTCGCCGGTACTCCCCACGGCCCAGGACGGTTTCCGATCGTTGTTGTGGCTGGAGGAGCAAACCTATGACTGGTTGGCCAAACAGCCTCTGCTGCCCAACGCCATGGCCTCGCTCATGGAACGTTCCTTATTCCATTCGCAGCCGCATCCGCCCTTGCTGGCGCTGGAGTTTATCGAATTTGCCGTCTCGCACAACGACGGGCTGGCGATGAGCCAATGGCTGACGCAGCTGGGATTGGTTCACGCCGGCGAGCACCGCTCCAAAAGCGTCGCCCTCTATCGCAACGGCAAAGTGAATGTCATTCTGAATGCCCAGCCGGAAAGCCAAGCGAGCGGCTATTATCACCTGCACGGCATTTCCCTGTGCGCCGTGGCGTGGCGGGTGCGCGGCGTAGCGCGTTTACTGCAACGGGCGCAAGACTACGGGTACGCCATCTGGCAAGGAGAAACCGGCCCCAACGAGCGGCAAATCCCCGCGCTGTGCGCACCGGACGGCAGCCTGATTTATCTGGTGGAAGCGGACGAAGATCCCAAGAACGATATTTATCACGCCGATTTTCATCTGACGCATCGCAGCGCGCCGCCGCCCGCGCTGCAGAGCATCGATCACCTGGCGATTGCGCTGGCGGATGAATCGAGCGGCAACTGGATCATGTTCCTGCGCAGCGTGCCGGGTTTTGTGCAGGACAACGAGTGGGAATTGCCCGATCCGCTGGGTTTGGTTCGCAGCCGCGTCCTGCGCAGCCCCAACGACGCCATCCGGCTGCCGCTGAATATGTCGGTGAGCCGGGAAACGCAAATCGCCCAGGCGCTAACCGCCTATCAGGGCGCAGGCTTGCAGCACGTCGCCTTTGGCTGCGAGGATCTGTTCAGCATGGTGAAAGCGGCGCAGGCGCGCGGATTAAAAACGCTGCGTATTCCCGATAACTACTATCACGATCTCAGAGCGCGTTTCGATCTGGACCCCGCTTTCCTCTCACAGCTGCAAGCGGGCAATGTGCTCTACGATCGAGACGATCAGGGCGGAGAATTGCTGCATGTCTACACCGTGCCCTATGAAAAAGGCCGCTTCTTCTTCGAACTTCTGGAGCGCCGAGGCGGCTACCGCGGCTTTGGGGCCGCCAACGCCCCGGTTCGGCTCACCGCCATGCGTTAATCGCGCGGGCCATCAAGGCCCGCCTGTTCTTCCATCTTACTGAAAAGGTTAATGATCGCGCTCACACTCTCAGTGGCCTCCGGCGCCGCCATTCTCACGGCAATCCCTTTTCATAACATAAAGTTAACACTGCCTCGTCACTCACCGCCGGCTCAATTGTCCGATAAACGCACATTTTTTCGATTATCGCCGTTTAACGTCCACCCAGGGGCTGCTTATAGTGATGACACTCAACTACTGCACCGGGGGCACCTCCATGTCGGGAAACAACGCAATCAATGTTCGGGCGCTGATCGACGACCGCCCGTTAGGCAAATGGCAAAAGATGATCGTGCTGCTCGGCTTTTGCATCATTGCTCTGGATGGATTCGATATCGTTATCATGGGATTTATTGCGCCAGAGCTTAAGGCGGATTGGCAAATCACTAACCGCGAACTGGGGCTGGTGATCAGCGCGGCGCTGATTGGCCTGTCGCTGGGCGCGATGCTATCCGGACCATTGTCAGACAGATTCGGCCGCAAAGTCGTCATCATCAACAGCGTATTCTTTTTTGGCGTTTGGACGCTGGTGACGGCGTTTTCTCAAAATATGGAGCAGATGATGTTATTTCGCCTGCTCACCGGATTGGGGCTCGGCGCCGCCATGCCGAATGTCGGCACCCTGGTGGCGGAGTTCGCGCCCGCCCGACGCCGCGCTTTCTTGATTACCGTGGTTTTCTGCGGCTTCACCTTTGGCGCCGCCTTGGGCGGATTCGCCGCGTCCTGGCTGATGCCGCGCTTCGGCTGGCATGCCGTGCTGCTGCTCGGCGGGATCTTGCCCCTGCTGTTCGCGCCCGTGCTGATGGCGGCGTTACCCGAATCGGTGTGTTTCCTGGTGGCGAAACGGGCAGATCAGGGCGGCATTCAGCGCATTCTGGCGAAACTGGCGCCCGATCGCGATTTTCGACATTCTACCGTCGTTCTGCCCCCGCCGGGCCAGGTCTGCACTCATCCGGTTAAACTGGTGGTAAGCGCACGGTACCGCTTCGGCAGTTTAATGCTGTGGGGCGCGTATTTTAGCGCGCTGTTTCTGTACTACACCTTAGGCAGTTGGCTGCCGCTGCTGATTAAAGACAGCGGTTTCAACATCGCGCAAGCGGCGGTCATCACCGCGCTGTTTCAGGCGGGCGGGACATTAGGATCGCTATTTTCCGGGTGGTTGATGGACAGATCCGAACCGCATCGCGCGTTGGCGTCGATTTATGGGTTGGGGGCGCTGTTCACTCTGCTGATGGGGATGGCGATGGGTTACCCCCTCCTGATGGGCGGCTGCGCGATGGCCATCGGGTTCTGCATCGGGGGCGCCAACACCGGCATGAACGCGTTGTCGGCCAGCTTTTACCCCACCGAAGCGCGAGCCACCGGCTCCAGCTGGATGCACGGCATCGGCCGTTTGGGCGCTATCTTAAGCGCGCTGGCCGGGGCTGAAATGCTGGCGCTCGGTTGGAGCTTCAGCACCATTTTCGCCGTCCTGGCGCTGCCCGCCCTGCTGACGGTGGCGATGATCGTCGCCAAGCGGCGTCATCAGTCGCGTCAAGCGACAGAGCATCAATATGCCGCCTATCTGGATGCGCGTTCGAATGATGTTTGATTGCGTCGGGAAATAATCGAGAACAAAGGGGAAGGCGTGTCGGCCTGCAGGGCCGGGGCGCTTTAACTGTGATGGGGATCGTTGAAAGATTTTTTCGTAAGTGATTGAATAATGGCGGAGAGAGGGGGATTTGAACCCCCGGTAGAGTTGCCCCTACTCCAGTTTTCGAGACTGGTCCGTTCAGCCGCTCCGGCATCTCTCCTGACAACGCTTGCTATCATGCCCGCTTTTACGGCATTTTTACAGCATTAGCATACCGCTGAACGTTCAAGTGACGACTTTACGAGCAACCTGATGATTAAATGGCCGTGGAAAGCGACTCAACCTTCTCACCCCGAGGCGGATACCCAGGCACAGTGGCGGGACGCGCTGGCGATCCCGCTGCTCTCGCCGCTGAATGAGCAAGAGCGGCAGCGGCTGGTGGCCGTCGCCGGGCAGATTTTGCAGCAAAAGCGCATCGTGCCGCTGCAGGGGCTGCAGCTCACCTCGCAGATGCAGGCGCGCATCGCCCTGCTGTTCGCCTTGCCGGTGCTGGAGCTGGGCGCGGAGTGCCTCGACGGCTTCAACGAAATTCTGCTCTACCCCACCCCATTCGTGGTGGAAGACGAATGGCAGGACGAGATCGGCCTGGTGCACTCGGGGCCGGTGGTGCAGTCCGGCCAAAGCTGGGAACAGGGGCCGATCGTGCTCAACTGGCAAGACGTGCAGGACTCTTTCGACCTTTCCGGTTTTAATCTGGTGATCCACGAAGCGGTACACAAGCTGGATATGCGCAACGGCGGCGTCGCCACCGGCGTGCCGCCGATCCCGCTGCGCGAGGTGGCCGCCTGGGAACATGATCTGCACGCCGCGATGGAAAGCCTGCAGGACGAGATCGACATGGTCGGCGAAGAGGCCGCCAGCATGGATGCCTACGCCGCCACCGATGCGGCCGAGTGCTTCGCCGTGCTGTCGGAGTACTTCTTCAGCGCCCCCGAGCTGCTGGCCGAACGCTTCCCGGCGCTGTATCAGCACTTTTGCCGCTTCTACCGCCAGGATCCGCTGGCGCGCCTGCTGCGCGCCCAGGCAGAAAACGACGCGCAATGGGCTGATTGACGGGCTTATTGCTCAGATACCGAGCAGTCGCACCGCCTGGGGCAATTTAGCGTTGACACACCTGGGGCAGCTGGATATGATGCGCCCCGTTCACACGATTCCTCTGTAGTTCAGTCGGTAGAACGGCGGACTGTTAATCCGTATGTCACTGGTTCGAGTCCAGTCAGAGGAGCCATATTTAGAAAAGCCCGCTTAAGGCAACTTAAGCGGGCTTTTTGCTGTTGGGCGTTTACAGCCCGCGCTTTTCCATCAGCAGCGCCAGATCGACCAACCGATTGGAGAAGCCCCACTCGTTGTCATACCAAGCGAGCACCTTCACCAGATTGCCGCCGATCACCAGCGTAGACAAACCGTCGATAATCGACGAGCGCGCATCGCCCCGGTAGTCGCTCGACACCAGCGGCTCATCGCTGTACCCCAGGATCCCTTTCAGCGGGCCGGACGCCGCCGCCGCGCGGAACGCCGCGTTGATCTCCTCCGCCGTCGCCGGGCGTTTCAGCGTCACCGTCAGATCGACGATGGAAACCACCGGCACCGGCACCCGCAGTGAATAACCGGTCAGGCGGCCGTCCAGCTCGGGGATCACCTTGCCGAGCGCCTTGGCCGCACCGCTGGAGTAAGGCACGATAGACTCCGCCGCCGCCCGCGCGCCACGCAGATCTTTTTCCGGCTGATCGTGCAGCGCCTGGCTGTTGGTATAGGCGTGAGTGGTGTTCATCAGCCCGTATTCGATGCCGAACGCCTGATGCAGCACCTGTGCGGCGGGCGCCAGCCCGTTGGTGGTGCAGCTGCCGTTGCTGACCACCTTATGCAGCGCCGGATCGTAGAGGTGATCGTTAACCCCCATCACCAGCGTGATGTCATCGTTCTTGGCCGGCGCCGAGATAATCACCCGCTTGGCGCCGCCGTGCGTGATGTGCACTTCCGCCTTGGCCTTGTCGGTAAAGAAGCCCGTCGCTTCGATCACCACGTCCACGCCCACGCTGCTCCAGGGGATCTCGGCGGGATCGCGCTGCGAAAACACCTGAATCGGCCGGCCGTCCAGCAGCAGCTGGTTGTCGCCGGCTTCCACCCTGGCGGCCAGGGTGCCGGAAAGCGTGTCGTATTTCAGCAGGTGCGCCAGCGTCTTGCTGTCGGTCAGATCGTTGATCGCCACCACTTCAAAATCGCTGCGCCCCAGCGCCGCGCGCAGCACGTTGCGTCCGATCCTGCCGAATCCATTAATGCCTACTCTCACCATGATGCACTCCTCGTTTTGGGCTTTGCCTCAACTCTAGCCCTGCCTCGAAGCGGCGTAAATGACGTTTACCGATCAATTTACGCCAAATTGCGCGCATGAAAGCGTTCGCGGTATTCGCTCGGGGTCAGCTGCAGTTTTCGCTCAAACACCCGCCGCAGGTTAAGGCCGTTGCCAAAGCCGGTGGCCAGGGCGATCTGTTCGATGCCTTGCGCACTCTGCTCCAGGCGCTGTCTGGCGGTATGCAACCGCCCTTCTTCGACGAATTTGGCGGGAGAAATGCCCGTCTCGCGGGTGAACACGCGGGTAAAGTTGCGCGGGCTCATCGCCACGCGTTCGGCCAACCGTTCAACGCTGAGATCGTCGGCGAGATTCTCCAGGATCCAGGACTGCAGGTCGCGGATCGGGCCCGGCGATTTGGCCTGGTTGAGCGGGTAGCGGCTGAACTGCGCCTGCCCGCCGGGGCGGCGCAGAAACATCACCAGATCCTGCGCCACTTCACGCGCCTGCACGAAGCCGTAGTCGTCCTCCACCAGCGCCAGCGTCAGGTCGAAGCCGGAGCTGACGCCGCCGGAGGTCCAAATCGGCCCGTCCTGCACGTAGATCGGGCCGTTTTCGACCTGCACCTGCGGGAAACGCGCCTGCAGCGTTTCCGCCAGTCGCCAGTGGGTGGTCGCCCGCCGTCCGTCCAGCAACCCGGCTTCGGCCAGCAACAGTGCGCCGCCGCAAACGGAGGCGATACGGCGCGTCTGTGGCGCCGCGCGGCGCAGCCAATCCGCCACCAGGGCGCCCTCTTCTTCGCTCGCCCCTTTGCCGGCGACGATCACGGTATCGCGCGGCAGGCGCGGATCGAGATCCGCCAGGCGATGGTCGGCCAACAGGCTCAGCCCGGACAGGCCGTGCACCACCCGATGAGACTGCGTGGTGGCGACCGCGATCTGATACAGCGGCGTCTCGGCGGCACTCAGGCGATTAGCCTGCATCAGGATATCGGCGATGCCCGCCGCTTCGAACAGCATGCCCCCTTCAGGGACGATAATCAGGAATGTGTGCATGGCGATAATAGAGAGAACGGTCAAAACAGGTCAGGAAGCCACTGTATAAGAAAAGCGCCGTCGGTTCACCCTGCAGGCATAAAAAAGCCCGCCGGCAACCCGACGGGCCTGGAAGGAATAGCCATTTAAACCTGCGGCAAGCTCACCCCGCCGGCGCGCGCCAATTGCGCCAGCAGCGCCGTTTGAAACGCCTCGTCGTGTACCGCCGCGTGAGGCTCGAAGCGCTGCTGATGATGCCAATAGCCGCCGGAGGCCAGGGCCTGCGGTTCATCGCTGCTCACCAGCCATGCCTGCGTCACATGCCCCAGCGCCAGATCGTCGGGCGCGTCCGCGCCGCCCATTTTGGTCGGCACCCAGCCGGGATCGACCGCGCTGCTGATGACGTCGGGCCACAGGCGCGCCACGGCGGCGGCCAGCGTGGTGACGAACAGCTTGCTGTCCGAATAAGAACCTGCGGCGCCGCCAAGCCAGTCTACGCCGTTCAGCTCCGCCACGCCGTCAAAGTGCATACTGCTGCTCAGGTAGACGATTCGCTTGGGACGTTCGATCAGGGCCGTCAGCAGGTAGGGCGCTATGACGTTCACCGGCATCACCTGCGGCCCGGTGAACATGCCGGCATTGTGGATCACCGCGTCCGGACGGCCGAGGCGATTGACCTGCTCGGCAAGCTGCCGAGTCTGCTGCACATCGGACAAATCGCCGATCGCCGCCTGTGCACCGCGATCCAGCAGATCGCGTACCGCGTCCAGACGGCCGGGTGCGCGCGCATGCAGAATCACCTGATGCCCTTCGTCCAACAGCGTTTGCGCGGCGGCGCGGCCCAGCCCGTCCACCGAACCGGTAATGAAAATGCGTGACATGCCATCCTCCGTTTAGCGCCAGCCGAGCGCCGGCGCGACATGGGTTAAAATCGATTCGATGACGTGCGCATTGTAATCCACGCCCAGCTGATTAGGCACGGTCAGCAGCAACGTATCCGCTTCGGCGATGGCCTCGTCCTGCGCCAGCTGTTCGATCAGCGCGTCAGGTTCTGCGGCGTAACTGCGGCCAAAGATCGCCCGGGTTTGCGCATCGATATACCCCAGTTGGTCGCCTTCCTTACCGCTGCCGCCGAAGTAGTTGCGATCCCGCTGATCCACCAGCGCGAAGATGCTGCGGCTGACGGAAACCCGCGGCTCGCGCGCATGGCCGGCCTCTTGCCAGGCGGCGCGATAGGCGCGGATCTGCTTGGCCTGCTGGATATGGAAGGGTTCGCCGGTCTCGTCATTCTTGAGCGTCGAGCTTTGCAGGTTCATGCCCAGCTTCGCCGCCCAGACGGCGGTGGCGTTCGAACCGGCGCCCCACCAGATGCGATCGCGCAGCCCGGCGGAAAACGGCTCCGGCCGCAACAGCCCGGGCGGATTGGGGAACATCGGCTGCGGATTGGGTTCAGCGAACCCTTCACCGCGCAGCGCTTCCAGAAAGACTTCGGTATGGCGACGGGCCATGTCAGCGTCGGTTTCGCCCTCGGCCGGGGCGTAACCGAAATAGCGCCAGCCGTCGATCACCTGCTCCGGCGAGCCGCGGCTGATGCCGAGCTGCAGCCGCCCGCCGGCGATCAGATCCGCCGCGCCGGCGTCCTCCACCATGTACAGCGGGTTTTCATAGCGCATGTCGATCACGCCGGTGCCGATCTCAATACGTTGGGTTTTGGCGCCAATGGCGGCCAGCAGCGGGAACGGCGACCCCAGCTGGCGTGCGAAGTGGTGCACGCGAAAATAGGCGCCGTCCGCCCCCAGATCTTCGGCGGCGACCGCCAAATCGATGGACTGCAGCAGCGCATCCGCCGCGGAACGGGTACCGGACTGGGCGGAAGGCGACCAGTGGCCAAACGAGAGAAAACCAATTTTTTTCATCGGGCATCATCCTCAGAGGCAAAACATGGGCCTACAGTGACAAAAATCGCGCGCTTTGCGCCAGCAAAATCGCCCCCGATCGCACTAAACGAACCGATTGCCGCCGCGCCGCCCGGCGATTGTAATCAAAAAACAAATGTCGTATAACAGGCAGCTCCGAGGGGTGTCCTGTTACGGGCTGAGATGGCGCAAGCCGAACCCTTTGAACCTGATCTGGGTCATGCCAGCGAAGGGACGGTTAGGCAACCGCGCGATCACCCGTTGCCTGTTCATACCTCAGCGTGCCCGGATCTCCACTGACTCAAGGAGGTCCCATGTCCATCACCACCCTGTTCGAAAGCGGTCTTTACGGCCGGCTGCGCCAACAGGCCGGCAGCCACTGGCAAAATTACGTCGAACACCCGTTTCTGCAGCAGTTGGCCGCCGGCACCTTGCCTGAACGCGCTTTTCGCCGTTACCTGACCCAAGACTACCTGTTCCTGCTGCACTTCGCCCGTGCCTACGCGCTGCTGGTCAGCAAGCTGCGCACCTTGCCGGAAATGCGCGCCGCCACCGCCTCGCTCAACGGCATCGTCGCCGAGCTGCCGCTGCACGTGGCCTACTGCGCCGAATGGGGGCTGAGCGAAGCGCAGATCGCCGCCCAGCCGGAGGCGGCGGAAACCATGAACTACACCCGCTACGTGCTGGACATCGGCCATGCCGGCGACGCCCTCGATCTGCTGGCCGGCCTGCTGCCCTGCGTGGCCGGTTATGCCGAAATCGGCCTGCGGCTGCTGCACGATCCCGCCACGCAAATGGAGGGCAATCCTTACGCCTCCTGGATCCGCAACTACGGCGACGAGGGCTATCTGGCCGGCGTGCGCGCCGCCATCGAACTGCTGGAAACCGTCGGCCACCAGCGCGGCGCACAAAGCCGCTTTACCGAGCTGGCGCAGATTTTCACCACCGCCACTCAGCTGGAAGCGGCATTTTGGCAAATGGGGCTGAACGCCTCATGATCTCCCCGCGCCTCCCGCCCGGCATCCAGGTGCGGGATCTCACTCTGCGCTTCGGTCAACAGACGATCTTTGAGCGGCTGAGCTTCGACATCGCCGGCGGCAGCTTCGTCTCCCTGCTCGGCGCCAGCGGCGCCGGCAAAACCAGCCTGCTGAAAATCATCGCCGGGCTGGCGCAGGCCAGCTCGGGTACGGTGAGCGGCAGCGACGGCCTGCCGATCGCCGGGCGCATCGCCTACATGGGGCAAAAAGACCTGCTCTACCCGTGGCTGAGCGTCGAAGACAATGTCGCCCTCGGCTCGCGGCTGCGCGGCGAAGCGCCGGATCGGGCGTGGACGGCGCACCTGCTCGAACGCGTAGGCCTGACCGCGCATGGCCGCAGCCTGCCCGCCGCGCTGTCCGGCGGCATGCGACAGCGCGCCGCCATCGCCCGCACGCTCTACGAACGCCAGCCAATCGTGCTGATGGACGAACCCTTTTCCGCGCTGGACGCCATTACCCGCGCCGAGATCCAGAGCCTGGCCGCCGAGCTGCTGGCGCAAAACACCGTGCTGCTGATCACTCACGATCCGATGGAGGCTTGCCGCCTGAGCCACCGGCTGCTGGTGCTGTCGCCTTGGCCGCTGGGCCTCGACGATACCCACCGCATCAGCGGGCAACCGCCGCGCGCGCCGGATGACGCCGACCTGCTGAAAAGCCAGGCCGAGCTGCTGCTGCAAATGGTGAGGGCAGCGCAATGAATATCGCCAAAGAGCGCGGCTTCACCCGTCTGCGGCGTGGGTTGACGGTCTTCATCGGCCTGCTGCTGCTGTGGTGGCTGGCGGCGCAAAGCGGCATTCCGGCCTTTCTGCTGCCCACGCCGGGCGCAGTGGCGCAGGCGCTGTGGGACGGACGCGGCTATCTCGCCTGGCACACGCTGGTCACGGCTTCGGAGATCGTCAGCGGACTGGTGCTGGGCGTGTTGCTCGGCGCGGCGCTGGCGCTGTGCATGATCTTCTCGCCGCGCCTGCAGCGCTGGCTGATGCCGCTGGTGCTCACCAGCCAGGCGATACCGGTGTTCGCCCTGGCCCCATTGCTGGTGCTGTGGTTCGGCTTCGGCATGAGCGCCAAAGTGGCGATGGCGGTGCTGGTGATCTTCTTCCCGGTGGTGTCGGCCTTTTTCGACGGGCTGCGCCGGGTCAACAACGACTATCTCGATCTGGCGCGCACGATGCGCGCTTCGCGTTGGGCGCAGCTGCGGCACGTGCGGCTGATGGCGGCGCTGCCGGCCTTCGGCTCCGGCCTGCGCATGGCCGCCGCCGTCGCGCCGATCGGCGCCATTATCGGCGAATGGGTCGGCTCGGCCGAAGGGCTGGGCTACGTGATGCTGAACGCCAACGCGCGCATGCAGACCGACGTCTGCTTCGCCGCGCTGTTTATTTTGGTGCTGATGACCGTGCTGCTGTGGGCCGCGGTGGATGCGCTGCTGCGGCGCCTGATCGCCTGGGCGCCGGAAAACGACTGATGATTGCAATCATAACCAGGGATAAAGGAACGACCATGATCAAACAAACCCTCTGCGGGCTGCTGCTGGGCGCCGCCATCACCGGCCAGGCCGGCGCGGCCGAAAAGCTGACGCTGGTGCTCGACTGGTACATCAACCCCGATCACGCGCCGATTATGGTGGCCGAGCAGATCGGCGCCTTCAAGGCCGCAGGGCTGGACGTCAAGATCGTGCCGCCGTCCGATCCGGCGCTGCCGCCGCGGCTGGTGGCCGCCAAACAGGCCGACCTCGCCATCACCTATCAGCCGCAGCTGCATTTCTTCGCCGATCAGGGCCTGCCGCTGATGCGCGTCGGCACGCTGATCAACACGCCGTTGAATACGGTGATCGCGCTGGATAAAAGCATCACGTCGCCGGCGGATCTCAAGGGCAAAACGGTGGGTTACTCGGTCAGCGGCATCGAACAAGCGACGCTGGCCACCATGGTCGAACACGAACACCTCAAGCCGCAGGACATCAAGCTTATCAACGTCAACTTCCAGCTGACCAGCGCCCTGCTGGCGGGCCAGGTCGATGCGGTGATCGGCGGCTACCGCAACATCGAAGCGCTGGAGCTGAAGCTGCAGGGCAAGACGCCGGTGGTGTTCAACGTCGAAGATTACGGCGTGCCGGCCTACGACGAGCTAATCATCGTCGCCAACCGCGATGCGGTGAACGAGCCGAAAATCCGCAAGTTCCTCGCCGCGTTGAAGCAAGGCAGCGACTACCTGCATGCGCACCCGCAGGACACCTGGCTGGCGTTCGCCAAAGCGCACCCGGAGCTGAATACCGAGTTGAACAAACAGGCGTGGCAAGCCAGCCTGCCGCTGTTCGCCCGCGATCCGGCCAAGTTGGATCGCGCGCGCTACCAAGCTTACGAACAGTTCCTGTTCGACAACAAGCTGATCAAGAAAATCACCCCGGTGGAACAGTACGCGGTAGAGCTGAACTGATCACGCCGAGGCGGCCGGCGGCGCCACCGTCACCTCGCCCTGGCCACTGCGCTGCAAGGCCGCCTTCACCAGCCCGTTGGCCTTGCAGCGTTCGATAAACGCGTTCACGTAGGCGGCGCCCTGCGTTTTTTGCCTCGGCACCGCCATCGCCTGGCGAATGGCGGTGAAATGCCCATCCAGCACTCGGTAGCCGGGATGAGCGGCCGCGGCGGCCAGCAGCGGTTGACGCACGCCGGCCGCCGCCTCCAGCCCGCGTTCGAAAAACAGCGCGATCGCCTCGGCGGAAGTTGCCGCCCGCACCAGCTGCGCCTGCTGCAGCGTACGCGACAAAAACAGATCGTACGCAGCGCCCTGGCCGACCGCAATGCGCACCTCCGGCCTGTCGAGCTGCGCCACCTCAAAGTAAGGCGCGTCGTTCGCCACCAGGTAAGTCCCCTCAATGATCACGTAGGGTTCGCTGAACGCAATTTGCGCCGCGCGCACCGGTTCGATGGCCATAAACGCCAGGTTCCAGGCGCCGCTGTCCAGGTCGGCGAACACCTTGCCGGCCGCGTCATAGGTCACCAGCTCCAGCGCCACGTCCAGTTCGCGAGCCAGCGCGGCAGCCAGCTCAACCGAAGCGCCTTGCGGTTTACCGCCGGGCCCGGCCTGCGCCAGCACCGGATTGCCGAGATTGATCGCCGCGCGCAACACGCCTTGCGGGGCCAGATCGTCGAGTACCGCGGCGGGAATCGTCTGCATACTTCCTCCTGAATGACTGATGGACGCGCCGTCGTGGCGCTCATTAAGCGTAGAGCGAAACCTCCGACCAGCAAGATTTCGCCGCCGCGGCCGCCGCCGACGTGATTAACGTCACACTATTGTCATAAAAATGTACAATAGCCGCCGACCGTCGGCCGGAGCGGGACATCGCGCGTTGTTCCGCCGCCGACAATAGGCTATACCCTTCACTTTTCGCGCTGCGGCACGGTCGGCGGCGCAGACCAGGGCAGCAACGTTTTTTTCCAATCAGACAAGGTTTGGCGGATGGTTCTCGCAGTCGTTTCGTTTGTTCTTTTTTTGGCGTCGATCTTGATTTATCGCACCCGGGCCGCCGCCAACCGCTGGTGGTTCGCCATTCTGCTAACGCTGCTCGGCAGCTATCTGGTGCTGAACGTCATTCTGATCGCCAGCAACTACTTCACCGGCGACGGCATCACCGATGCGGTGATCTACACCGTCACCAGCAGCCTCAAAGGCGCGGGCATCAGCAAATACGTGCTGCCGTTCATCGGCCTGCTGGCGGCGCTGGGGCTTATCTTCGCGGTGCTGGCCCGCAGCCTGCTGCGCCGCAAGGCCAAAGGCAGCAGCGTGGCCTACAGCCTCGTCGCCGTGCTGCTGGCGCTGTTCTCGGTCGGCACCACCCCGGCGTTTCAGGACATCTCGCTGCTGGTCAAGAGCCAGATCGTCGGCGATACCGCCGATTTCACCACCTACTACAAGGCGCCGAAAAAGACCGTGCAGGGCAAACGGCCGAATCTGGTGTACATCTATGCCGAGAGCCTGGAGCGCACCTACTTCGATACCGAGCTGTTTCCCGGCCTGGCCGACGAGCTGAACGCCCTGCGCGCAGACAGCATCGATTTCAGCAACACCCAGCAATTGCCGGGCACCGGCTACACCATCGCCGGCATGGTCGCCTCACAGTGCGGCATTCCGCTGTTCGCGCCCTTCGACGGCAACGCCTCCAGCGCGGTCTCCACCTTCTACCCGGAGAACGTCTGCCTGGGCGACGTGCTGAAGGCCGCCGGCTACAGCAACTCTTTCTATCAGGGCGCCGAGTTGGCGTTCGCCGGCAAAGACACCTTCCTGAAATCCCACGGCTTCGACCACGTTTACGGTTTCAAAGAGCTGCGCGAACAGGTCGCCGATCCGAGCTACAAAAACGACTGGGGCTGGTACGACGACAGCGTGCTGGACGTGGTGTACGGCAAGTTCGTCGAGCTGTCCAAACAGCGCCAGCCGTTCTCGCTGTTTACCCTGACCGTCGATACCCATCACCCGGACGGTTTTATCTCCGCCGGCTGCAGCAAGAAAAGCTACGCCTGGCAGAACAAGGAAAACCGCTCGCTGAGCGCGGTAGCCTGCAGCCAGCAACACATCGCCGCGCTGATCGACAAAATCAAACGCTCGCCCTATTTCAGCAACACCGTGATCGTGGTGTCCTCCGATCATCTGGCGATGAACAACACCGCCTACGACATCCTGACCAAACAGAAGCGCCGCAACCTGTTCTTTATCATCGACGGCACCCGGCCGCAGGCGGAGCAGCGCAACGAGAAACGCAGCACGCTGGATAACGGCGCCACGGTGCTGGACGTGATGGGTGGTGACAACTATATCGGCCTCGGCCGCAGCAGCCTGTCGGCGCCGTCGCTGTCTACGGTGTTCCTGAATATCGAAGAGAAAATCAACGGCTGGAAACCGGCGGTGATCAATCAGTGGGGCCTGCCGAACCGCATCAGCGACTACAGCGTGGACACGCGCCAGCGCAGCTTCAGCTTCTCCGGCGTCACCTACAAGGTGCCGTTCATTCTGCGGGTGGGCGACAACCGCATCGAACCGATGTTCAACGTCTACCTCTCCACCCCGCTGCGCAAGCAGCTGGCCGGGCTGGGGGCGGGGGAGAAATTCGTCTGGGTCGATAAATGCTACGAGATCGGCCGGGTCTGGGCGCCGCAGCTGGCGCTGAGCACCGACATCTGCGTGGCCTCCGGCACCCTGGCCTCGCCGCCGCAGATCGTGCAGGCCAGCGGCGAGCGCTTCCGCGGCAAGGTGAACTTTACCGGCCCGGCGGCGGACAGCGTCGCCGATTACCAAAACGCCGTCGCCCGCCTGCAGGTGGACGACGCGGCGATGAAGTACCGGGCGGACGCCATCGAGTTCATGCTGCCCGGCATGCCGGAACAGGTGAAAGCCATTACCGGCGTCTCCGCCGTCGAGGAGTGGGGCCGCTGGTCCGACGCCAACCTGGCGCCGGCGGTCGACATCGATTATGTCGATCCGCTGCCGAAAACCTTCGATCTGGTGCTGCGCGCCCGCGCCTACGGCAACAACGTCGGCGAACCGATTTCGGTGCGCGTCGGCGACGAAGAGCGCTTCGTGTCGCTCGGCGAGCAGGACAGCACCGTCACCCTGCGTTTCGACAACCCACACGGCGCGCAGAAAATCAGCATTACCCCGCCGGCACCGACCGAGCCGAAAGAGAGCGCCAGCGGCGGCTTCACGCCGAAGAAGCTGGGCATCGGCCTGGTATCGCTGAAGGTCGAAGCGGCCGCTCCCGCCTCCTGATCCCCCCGCCTTCACGGGCGCGGTAATTTCTTTGCCGCGCCCGTCATTTCGACCAAGCTTTTACGCCCTGCTTCGGCTAACCTGTGACGGTGAAACGCCGCCAATCCCGCCCCAGAGCCGGGACATCGAAGGAGAAAGTATGAGCTATGCCCCACCTCGCAGCGGCCTCAGCGCCGATCAGGCACTCGATCAACTGGAAGCCCTGTATGACGCCGCGGTAGACGCGCTGCGGCAGGCGGTCAGTGACTTTATCAGCCACGGCACCCTGCCGGACCCGCAGGCGCGCGCCGCCGGGCTGTTCGTGTATCCCGAGCTGCGCGTCAGTTGGGACGGGCAGCAGTCCGGCCCGAACAAAACCCGCGCCTTCGGCCGCTTTACCCATCCCGGCAGCTACAGCACCACCGTGACCCGGCCGCAGCTGTTCCGCCACTATCTGGCCGAACAGCTGGCGATGCTGGAACACGACTACGCCGCCCATATCGAAGTGGCGCCGTCGCAGCAGGAGATCCCGTTCCCTTATGTGATCGACGGCTCCAGCCTGGCGCTCGATCGCTCAATGAGCGCCGGTATCGCGCAGCATTTCCCCACCACCGAGCTGGCGCAGATCGGTAACGAGACCGCCGACGGCCTGTACCACACCACCGACAACCATTTCCCGCTGTCGCATTTCGATGCGCTGCGCGCGGATTTCTCGCTGGCGCGTCTGCGGCACTACACCGGCACCCCGGTGGAGCATTTCCAGCCGTTCGTGCTGTTCACCAACTACACCCGCTATGTGGACGAGTTCGTGCGCTGGGCCTGCGCGCAGATCGCCGATCCGGCCAGCCCGTACATCGCGCTCTCCAGCGCCGGCGGTACCTACATCACGCCGGAAACCAGCGCGCCCGAACAGGCGGTGTCCGATCTGGCGTGGAAAAACCACCAGATGCCGGCCTATCACCTGATCTCGCGCACCGGCCAAGGGATCACGCTGATCAACATCGGCGTCGGCCCGTCCAACGCCAAAACCATCTGCGATCATCTGGCGGTGCTGCGCCCGAGCGCCTGGCTGATGATCGGCCACTGCGGCGGCCTGCGCGAAAGCCAGAAGATCGGCGATTACGTGCTAGCCCACGCCTATCTGCGCGACGATCACGTGCTGGATGCGGTGCTGCCGCCGGATATCCCGATCCCGAGCATCGCCGAGGTGCAGCGCGCCCTGTACGACGCCACCAAGATGGTCAGCGGCATGCCCGGTGAAGAGGTCAAACAGCGTTTGCGCACCGGCACCGTGGTCACCACCGACGATCGCAACTGGGAGCTGCGTTACTCCGCTTCGGCGCGGCGCTTCAACCTCAGCCGCGCGGTGGCGGTCGACATGGAGAGCGCCACCATCGCCGCTCAG
The DNA here is from genome assembly GCF_052168895.1 of Serratia sp. CY37869. Lineage (NCBI taxonomy): Bacteria > Pseudomonadati > Pseudomonadota > Gammaproteobacteria > Enterobacterales > Yersiniaceae > Serratia > Serratia sp. CY37869. The sequence goes on along the minus strand of NZ_JBJNLU010000001.1, from coordinate 754,566 downwards.
GGTTACCGCTTCCGGGTGCCGTACGGCACGCTGCTGTGCGTCTCCGACAAACCGCTGCACGGTGAAATAAAACTGCCGGGCCAGGCCAACCGCTTCTATGAAGGGGCAATCTCCGAACACCTGCAGATCGGCATCTGCGCCATCGATCTGTTGCGCGCCGAGGGCGATCGCCTGCACTCACGCAAGCTGCGCACCTTCAACGAACCGCCGTTCCGATAACGGTGCTCAGGCCCGCTGCGGCGGGCCGTTTTTTCCTCAACGCACCAGCGCCAGCGCGCGCTTCTCCTGGCTGCGGCCACCGGCGATCGACAGCAGCAGGTCTTTCACCAGCAGCGCCGGGGCGGACAGCGACTGTTGGCCCGACATGCACAGCGACAGCGGCACCGACATCGTCGGCGCATTGATGCGCGCCATCCAGGCCTTGGCCGGGCCGATCATCGCGCGCGCCACCGACTCCGGCAATACGGTCGCCCCCAACCCGCCGGCGATCGCGGCGCTCAGCGCACCCGAGGATTCAATCTCCCCCACCACGTTGACAGCCAGCTTGCGCAGCGCCATCGCCTCCTCCAGTTGGTTGCGCACCGCATCCCCCTCGCGCGGCAGGAACAGGTTCAGCCGCGCCACGTCCAGCAGCTCGACGCTGTTACCGGGATGCGGCACCGCGCGCGTCGCCACCAGATAGAGATCCTCTCGCATCAGCGCGACGGTGTGCAGACCGGCGGGCATTTTGGCGCCGTAGACCATCGCCATGTCCAGCGTCTGGTTGGCCACCTGTCCGGCCAGCGCCGCGCCGCTGTTTTCATGCAGGCTGAGCAAAATGCCCGGCTGCTGATCGCGCAGGGTTTGCAGCAGCGGCAGCGCCAGCTGCGCTGCGGTGCTCCCCGACGCCAACCCGAGAGACACCTGGCCGCTCATCGCCTGCCCGGCGCTGTTGACCGCGCTCTGCGCCTGCTCGCACTGGCGCAAAATGGTTTGCGCGTGGGCATACAGAATGTTGCCGGCCTCGGTCGGCTGCACCCCGCGCTTGGTGCGGATCAGCAGCTGTTGCTTCAGCTCCCCCTCCAGCGTCGCCAACTGCTGGCTGAGCGCCGGCTGGGCGATATGCAACACCTCCGCCGCCTGGGTCAGGCTGCCGACATCGACGATTTTCACGAAGTACTTCAGACGTCTGAGATTCATAGTGCCTCCAGCGAGCCGCTAAATTGAGAATGCCGAAATCCGGTCATGCAACCGCAGCAAGATCCAGGCCAGAGTCGTCAAAAGGCCAAAAACGGCGGCAAATGGCCGATTATCGGGCGAGACGCGCCACAACGCAGGGCACGCGTTGCACCACCGGCAGGCAACGGCGCCGCCTCAGCGGGCAATCCGGCGGCGCTGCGCGTGAGGTAAGCGATAAAAGCGAGAAAAAGCAGCAGGTTGGGTAATCTTGCAGCAAACGCGCGCGCCGGGCGTTTTCGCGCTTTACAAGCCGCAACCGCCCCGCTATTATTCGCCCCGTTCCAACGATTCCTCTGTAGTTCAGTCGGTAGAACGGCGGACTGTTAATCCGTATGTCACTGGTTCGAGTCCAGTCAGAGGAGCCATATTTAGAGAAGCCCGCTCAGGGAAACCCGAGCGGGCTTTTTGCCTTTCAGCCGCCGTCAAAAGCTGCGTTTCGCCACCAGATAGGCGCCCGCCACCAGCAGCAGAGCGCCGAACAGCGCCGGCAGATTCTCGCGCAGCGCCGCCGGGCCGGCGCGGTAGACGTCCACCAACAGCCCCATGCACAGCTGGCTGGCGACCAGGATCGAAATGGTGGCCGCCGCGCCCAGTTTTTGGTAGCCCAGGATGCCGGCGAACACGAACAGCGATCCCAGCAGCCCCGGCAACAGCATCCACCACCTGGCGGCGCCGGTCACTTCCGTCACCGCGCCGAGGCCGTTTTTGGCCAGCAGCAACCCTACCAGCAGCAACAAACCGACGCTGGAGTTGATCACCAGCGTGATAAGGATGGTCGAGACGCTTTCGGTGATGCGCACCATCAGCAGATTCTGCACCACCAGCCCCATCCCGGCCGCGATCAGCAGTAACAGCATATTCATCGCCCTGTCTCCCGGGATCAGCGCGCGGGCGGCGTCACCCGTTCGTCGAGCCTCAGTTGCAGGAACGTCAGATCCAACCATTGGCCGAATTTGGCGCCCACCTGTTCCATGCGCCCCACGTCGCGGAATCCCAGCGCCAGATGCAGCTTAATCGAGGCCTGATTGCCGGATTCGATGCCGGCCACCATCACATGTTTGCCGATTTCCCGCGCCCGTGCGATCAGCGCCAGCAGCAGCGCCTTGCCAATCCCGGCGCCGCGATGCGCCTGATGGACATACACCGAATGTTCCACGGTGTGGCGATAACCGTCCCAGGCGCGCCAGTCGCCGAACGACGCGTAGCCGATCGCCTCGTCCTCGGCGTTCACCGCCACCAGCACCGGGTAACCCGCCGCCTGCCGTTCGCCGATCCACGCCGCGCGGTTGGCCGCATCCACGGTTTGTTCATTCCAGATGGCGGTGCTGTTCAACACCGCGTCGTTATAGATAGCGGCAATCGCCGCGCTATCGTTGAACGTCGCATTTCGTATAATCATGGTTTACCCCGGCCAATTGTCCACTATAATACTACGATATGAATATTAAATTAGACAATCTAAATCAGCTGATCGGCGCACGCATTCGCATTGAACGCGAAGCGCGCCACTGGTCGCTGTCCGATTTGGCCGAACGGGCTGGCGTCTCACGGGCGATGGTTCATAAGATCGAACGCGGCGAGAGCAGCCCGACGGCGATGCTGTTGGGCAGACTGGCGGGCGCGTTCGGCCTCAGCATGTCCAAGCTGATCGCCCGAGCGGAAACGCAGGAAGGCCGGCTGCTGCGCCGGGAAGATCAGCCGGTCTGGGTCGATCCCGAGAGCGGTTACGTGCGGCGCCACGTGTCGCCCCGCACCGATTTGCCGCTCGATCTGGTGCGCATCGAACTGCCGGCCGGCGCGGCGATCCCGATGCCGGCTTCGGTGTACGCGTTCAAACGTCAGCTGATCTGGGTCTTATCCGGCGCACTGGTCTTTATCGAGGGTGACGCGCGCCATGAGATGGCCGAGGGAGACTGCCTGGAGCTCGGCCCGCCAGCGGACTGCCGATTTGAAAATCAGAGCGACCAACCGTGCGTGTATATGGTGGCAGTGCTGAGCGCCGCCTGACGGCCGTCTGCCCTAACCCTGCGCCGGGCGGTTATAGCCGGCGCGGAAAAACTTCTCCGCCAACCGGCTGTCGCCGCCGGAGAAGAACTCGCTCATCGGCTCGCTGCCAAGCCCATAGGCGCGGCTGAGCTGCCCGGCCTCGAACGCCGCCCGGTTCTCGTCGCCGCAGCGCTGCGCCAAATGGTGCGCATAGCCGAGCACGAAACCGCGCTTGTAGTCGGAGCAAAAGCGCGACAGCTCCGCCTCGGGTTTCAGGTTGTCCGCTTTTAATCCCGCCAACAGCCCTTTGCCAAAATGATCCCCCATCGGTTCCTCCTTATCACGCAATCGCTATATAACAAAATATACAGCGAATAGACGAACGCGAACATACTCCCTAAGTTTTACTCGCCGCATAAAAAAGGCCCGCCAAGCGGGCCTCGGCGAGAACGCGCGATCACAGCGTGAAATTCAGCCCTTCGCTGACGGTGTTGCCCAGCGGCAGGCGGCCCGACGGCGCTTCTTTCTCCTGCAGGAAATCCGGCAGGCGGGATTTGTCGCCCGGTTTGCCGATCGCCACCATGGCGTGCACCGCATAGTCGTCCGGCAGCTGCAGCGCCGCCTTAATCTTGTCGTGGTGAATGCCGCTCATGCAGTGGGTCAGCCAGCCTTTCAGGTGCGCCTGATGCGCCAGGTTGGCCCAGGCGGCGCCGGTGTCGAACGCGTGGGTCGGGTTGTCCACCAGCCGCTCGCCGTTCAGGCTGGTGGTTTTGGAGACGATCACCACCAGCGCCGAAGCGTGTTGCGCCCAGCCGCGGTTGAAATCGATCAGGAACTCCAGGTAGTTCTCCCAGCTGTCGGAGCCGTGCTTGCTGTAGGCAAAGCGCCACGGCTGAATGTTGTAGGCCGAAGGCGACCAGCGCGCCGCTTCAAAGAAGCTCAGCAGCGTTTGATCGTCGATGGCGTCGTTGGTCATCGCGCGCGGCGACCAGCGCTCGATAAATTGCGCATCAATCGGGTAATCGGAGATTCTTGGCTGGCTCATGATAGGTTCTCGCAGTGAAGTAAAAACAAAAGTTCGCTGATATTCCCACAGCTTAGGACGGTAAAACTTTTATTTCGTGCCATTGTCCTGCGGCAATTCCTGCTGCAGCCAGGCCAGAAACGCCCTGACCGGCGGATGCCGCTCGCGCCCCGGCGCGCACAGTACGCTGTATGCGGCGCCCGGTACGCGCACCTCCGGCCGGTACGCCGCCAGCAGGCCGTTGTCCACCATCTCGGACACCATCACCGAGCTGGCGAGCACCCACCCTTGCCCGGCCACCGCCGCCTGCAGGGCGTAATGCTCCTCGTGATAGCTGCGCATCGCCGCATGGCGCCGCCACCAATCGACCCCGGCGGCCCGGCACCAGTCATGCCAGCCGCTGTCGTACAGCGCCGAATCCCCCCACTTGACGGTGATCAGCACCGGATTTTCCGGCTCGGCGGCGGCCAGCCCCGGCGCGGCGTAGACGCCAAAGCTTTCCTCCAGCCGCGCCGCCTGATGCAGCGCGGGATAGTGCGCGCGGCTGTAGCGCACCGCCACGTCCACGCTGGCGTCTTGCTGCAGATCGATCACCTCGGCGCAGGCCTCCAGGCGCACCAGATAGTGCGGATACGCCTGATAGAAGCGCCCCAGGCGCGGCACCAGCCACAGCGCCGCGAACGAGTGCGTCACCGAAACGCACAGCGATCCTGCGCTGGGCTGCGGCCGCAGGCCTTCGAGCGTGGCGGCGACGTCCAGCAGCGCGCCGTGCACCCCGGCAAACAGCGTTTCCCCCTTCGGTGTCAGCCGCACGCCGCGCGGCACCCGCTCGAACAGCGCAAACCCCAACTGCTGCTCCAGCGCTTTGATCTGGTGTGATATCGCCGTCGGCGTCACCGCCAGTTCGGCCGCCGCCAGCTTGAAGCTGCGCAGGCGAGCGGCGGATTCGAAGGTGCGTAATGCGTTGACGGGCAGCGTGGCGAACATGGCGAAGCCTCTCCAGGTGAGTTGAATTCATCCTGGCAGAAAAGCCGTCATTTGTCGCCCGCCGGGGTTTGTTTCTAGAGTAAGGCTGAATTCATTTCACACAGAGGAATATGACATGAATGCAACTCATCAACCCAAGCGTTTGGCGGTGCTGGTCGGCAGCCCGCGCCGCGACGGCAACAGCGCCACGCTGGCACAGGCGATCATGGCGGGCGCCGCCGAAGCCGGCACCGTCGCCAGCCTGCATTTTCTCGACGATTACCTGAGCGGTTTTCTGAGCGATGAACGCCATACGCCGCCGCCGGCCGATCGCTACGCCGAGCTGTTCCTGGAGCACTTCCTGCCGGCCAACGGCGCGGTATTTTGCACGCCGATTTACTGGTACGGCATGTCGGCGCAAACCAAGGCCTTTTTCGATCGCTCGTTCAGCTTCTATTCCAATGCCTACCCTCAGGCGGCGGACGTGCACCAACGCATGAGCGGCAAGCGCATCGGGCTGGCGGTGGCGTCGGAAGAGACCTACCCCGGCGCGGCGCTGGGCATCGTGCATCAGATCCAGGAGTTCAGCCGCTACACCCATTCCGCCTTCGTTGGGCTGGTGCACGGCGCCGGCAACCAACGCGGCGAGATCGCCCGCGAGTTGGGGCGCGAGTTCTTCACCCGCCCCTATTCGGATTATCAGATGGACAGCCCGCGCAGCACGCAGGTGTGGGCGGACTGACGCTTGAGTCTGCCGGTAAATCGCACTGTCACCCTCCGGCGGCGATCGCCGCCAGCAGATGACGCGCGACGCTTTCGGCGTGTTCCGCCACCTGCGGCAGCCCCATCAGTTCGCCGAAGCGGCCGCGCGCCGCCGGGCCGGCCACCAGCAGGCGCGGGTTGGCCAGGCCGTCGCCGCCGATCGCCTGGCTGTCGGCATTGACCCACAGCCCCAGCCCCAGCGGATCGGCGCGCAGCGCCCCCTGCTCCGCCAGTGAATGGAGCAAGGGGCTGGCGGCGATCAGCCCGGCATGGGCCGGGCCCGTGGTGATCAGCAGCCGCTGCGCCTGCAGCGCACGCTCTGCGCCTTGGCGCGGCAGAATCGTCAACCTTACGCCCTGCGGCGTTCGCTCCGCTCTACGCAAACGAGCGGCCAATACCTGCAGCGTGCCCGCCGCCTGTTGCTCCGCCAGCAGCGTGCTCACCTGCGGCGCAAGGCGATAGCGATGCACGTCCCAATAGGCGCGCAAATGCCGCAGAAAGCGCTGCTGTTCGGTCGGCGTCAACGCTTGCCACAGGCGCTGCCCCTGGGCGCGCACCGCGTCCAACACCGCCTGCCACGGCACCCGTTGCCGAGCGGCGCGCGCCACCTCAAGGCGCACCTGCCGCACCCCATCGCGCAGTCCGGCGGGCGGGGCAAACGACCATGTCGGGTACTCCCCTTCGGCATTGGGGCGCGGCAGCAGCCCGTGACGAGAGAAGGCGGTAATCGGCCCGCGATGCCCGCGGCGGTGCAACGCCGCCACCGTATCGGCCATCGTTAACCCAGTGCCGACGATCGCCAACGCCTCACCGGGTTCAACTTCGTCCAGCGCCTCCGCCGCCCAGGGATTGGCGATCAGACGCGCATCGCGCGCCAGCTCCGGGGCGATCTGCCGCGGCAGCGCGGGCGGCGGATGGCTGGTCGCCAACACCACATAGTCGCCCCACTGCCGTTCGCCGCCCGCGGTGATGACGGTCGCGCCCTGCGCCTGCGGCTGCAGGTGCAGCGCCCGATCGCGCAGGTGCCGCAAGCGGGCCCGGCCCGACTGCGCCGCCTGATGGAAACGTTCCTCGACATAGCGGCCGAAGGCGCCGCGCTGCGGATAGACTTTACCGTCGCGCCACAACGCCTGCGGATCGGCCACCAATCCGCCGCCCAGGCGATACCAGCGGTCAAAATCCCCCGCCGGCTCATCCGCCAGCTGCATCCGATCGGCCGGGACGTTGATGCGGTGGGTCGGTTCAGTGGTCGAGTAGGCCACGCCATAGCCCGGCGCCGCGCGCGGTTCGATCACCGTGACATCCACCGCTCCGCGCGCCAGCTGGATCGCCAGCGCCGCGCCAGTGAAACCGCCGCCGATAACGATAATATGGGCACGCTTCGCCATCAGCCCTCCCGCTGTACCGGGCCGGGGCGACGATCGCCGCCGATGGTTTCGCCGAACGGGCCGGTATTGATCGTGCGGGCCGTCTGATGGGCCGGCTGCGCCAGCGGCAACAGCGGCATCACCAGTTCGGCGAAGCGGTGGGCCTCTTCCAGATGCGGATAGCCGGAAAGGATGAAATTGTCGATGCCCAGCGCCTGATACTCGCGTATGCGCGCCGCCACCTGCTGCGGATTGCCCACCAACGCGGTGCCGGCGCCGCCGCGCACCAGGCCGACGCCGGCCCACAGGTTGGGGCCGATGCGCAGACTCTCGCGCGAGCCGCCATGCAGCTCGCTCATGCGGCGCTGGCCGGTGGAGTCCATGCGCGCAAAGATCTGCTGCGCCGCCGCGATGGTGTCGTCATCCAGATGCGCGATCAGGCGCTCAGCCGCCGCCCAGGCTTCGTCTTCGGTTTCGCGCACGATAACGTGCAGGCGAATGCCGTAGCTGAGTTTACGCCCCTGCCGCTCGGCGCGCTGGCGCACCGCCGCCAGCTTTTCCGCCACCTGAGCCAGCGGCTCGCCCCAGGTCAGGTAGGTGTCGATCTGCCCGGCGGCGATGTCGATCGCTTCCGGCGAGGAGCCGCCGAAATAGAGCGGCGGGCCGTTTTCCTGCACCGGCGGGAACAGCAACTCGGCGCCTTCGACGCGAATATGCTTACCGCTGAAATCCACCTTCTCCCCTTGCAGCAGCCGTTGATACACCGTGAGAAATTCCTGTGTCACCTCGTAGCGTTCGGCATGGCTGAGGAAGATGCCATCCCCTTTGTTTTCCACCGGATCGCCGCCGGTCACCACGTTGATCAGCAGGCGCCCGTCCGACAACCGGTCCAGCGTCGCGGCCATGCGCGCCGCCAGGCTCGGCGGCTGCAGGCCGGGGCGCACCGCCACCAGATAGCGCAACCGACGGGTGATCGGTGCCAGCGCCGCCGCCACCAGCCAGGAATCCTCGCAGCTTTTACCGGTTGGGATCAGCACGCCGTAATAGCCAAGGTTATCGGCGGCCAGCGCCACTTGCTGCAAGTAAGGCAGGTCTACCGGGCGCCCGCCCTGCGCCGTGCCCAGATAGCGGCCATCGCCGTGGGTCGGCAGAAACCAGAAAACGTTGATGCGTTCTTTCGCTGACTCAGTCATTTATGCTTTTCCTATATAACTATTCTCAATATTTATCGATAGAAAAATCTTTCTTGGTTATAAAACGAAAAGCAGGATGCATGCCACAGTGGCGGATTTTAAAAAGCAATGCATATCAATGCGTTGAAAAGACATTACCGCCCGAGCGCTGCTGCATTGGCAGCAGGCGGCGGCGAAAAGCTGTTGCCAATGCAGCACCGTGCGCCTTTTACCCTCTCGCGGCCGCTCATGGGCTGGGATAAGATTTTTTCCCCCTTCGCCGTCAGCCAGGAGACGCCCATGTACGATCCCCAACCGTTCGCCGCCGACAAACCGGTGCTGATCGATCCGGCGTCGCTCGCTCTGCAAAGCGTGCTCGATCGGCTGGCCCCCACCGATGCCACCGTACTGATCGTCGGCGAAACCGGCACAGGCAAAGAGGTGGTGGCGCGCTATCTGCACCACCACAGCGCGCGCCGCCATCGCCCTTTTTTGGCGGTCAACTGCGGCGCGCTGACGGAAAGCCTGGCGGAAGCCGAATTGTTCGGCCATGAGAAAGGCGCCTTCACCGGCGCCGTCGGCACCCATCAGGGCTGGTTCGAAGCGGCGGAAGGCGGCACCCTGCTGCTGGACGAGATCGGCGAACTCAACCTGTCGCTGCAGGTCAAGCTGCTGCGCGTGTTGCAGGAACGAGAAATCACCCGCGTCGGTTCGCGCAAACCGCTGAAGATCGATGTGCGGGTCATCGCCGCCACCCACGTCGATCTGGCCGGCGCAATCCGCCAACGACGCTTCCGCGAAGATCTCTATTACCGGCTGAACGTCGCGGCGGTGACCTTACCCCCGTTGCGCCAGCGGCCGGAGGACATTCCGGCGCTGACCAGACACTTTCTTGCGCTGTACGCCCGCCGGCTGGGACGGCCGCCGCTGCAGTTGACGGTGGAGGCGCAGCAGGCGCTGCTGGACTACCCCTGGCCCGGCAACGTGCGCGAGCTGGAGAACACGCTGCATAATGCGGTCTTGCTGAGCCAGGAGGGGCCGATCGCCCCGCAGCAACTGCGGCTCACGCAACGCCTGACGGATCACGGCGGCGGCGGTGACGACGCCATCGATCGCTTCGTGCAGCAGCAGTTGCAAGGCGACGGAACCCAGCTCTACCAACGGGTGCTGGATGCGCTGGTGCGCAACGCCTTCGAACGCAGCGGCGGCAACCAGCTGCAGGCGGCGGCCTTGCTCGGCGTCAGCCGCAATACCCTGCGCACCCATTTGGCGCATCTTGGCCTGATCAAACCGCGCCGCCGCAGCGTCGGCGCGCCCGCGCATTCGCCGGCCATCAGCGCAGCGCCGCTGCCCGAACGCGAACTGCGCATCGGCTATCAAAAATTTGGCAACCTCGGCGTGCTCAAGGCGCGGCAAAGCCTGGAACAGCACTTCGCCGCACAGCGCATCAGCGTACTGTGGAGCGAGTTTCCCGCCGGGCCGCAGCTGCTGCACGCGCTCGACGGCGATGAAATAGACTTCGGCACCACCGGCGAAGTGCCGCCGATCTTCGCGCAGGCGCAGGGCAATGCGCTGGTGTATGTCGGGTTTGAGCCGCCGGCCCCGCAAAGCGTGGCGATGGTGGTGCCGCAAGACAGCCCGATACGCAGCGCCGCCGATCTGCGCGGCAAACGCATCGCACTCAACAAAGGCTCCAACGTGCACTATTTATTGCTGCAGATGTTGGACGAACAGGGAATGACGTTGAACGATGTGCGCATCGTCTATGCGCCGCCGAAGTATCCGCTGTCGGCGACCGACCTGCAGGCGGTGGACGCCTGGATGATGTGGGATCCGCTGCTCAGCGACGCGCAGCGCAGCGGGGAACTGCGCGTGATCGCCGACGGCACCCAACGGGTGCTCAATCAGCAATTCTATCTGGCGCGCCGCGAGTTCGCCGAACGCTCGGGCGATCTGTTGCAGCCGCTGATGCAAGCATTGCAGCACACCAGCCGCTACATTGCCGCGCAGCCGAGAGAAGCCGCTCGTCACCTTTCCGACGAACTGGGGCTGGCGAGCGCCTCGCTGGAACTCGCGCTGTCGCGCCGCAGCCACGAGATCCGCGCCATGGATTTGCAGGTGATCCGCCAGCAGCAAAGCATCGCCGACCGCTTCTACGCCCTGGGGCTGTTGCCCAAAGCGATCGCCGTGCGCGAGGCGGTTTGGCCGCTGGGATCTTAGCCTGGTTTCGGAGGGCGCAGCATCGGCCGCCCTTTCTCCTCTGCGCACAAACTCATACCGCCGTCGGAGCCGGGCGGTAATGCCAATGCCGCAAAGACATTTTTAGGTAAAATATACCGCCGATGTCAGTGCTAGGATTAATTCGCTATCATTTTATGTGCACTTTCAATTAACGTTACCCTGTTATTTTCGCATTCGCCGGTCGTCACGACCGGCTTTTTTATTCTCCCACCTCCCCTGCCAAAAAATATCGCTTTTTGGTAAAAAAAAACGCGCCAGGTAGGATTACATAGCAACTGCATGGCCTTATTTCCCGTGTAGGGCCGTGCATCTCAGAGAGATTGTCGATGTTTCATTGGCCGGCGTTAATCGCCGGCTTTTTTTATCTTCATTTCATGACGCCTGCGCGTCGCAGGCCCCACGTCTTATTGCCAAAGAGGATGCGCGCATGCCGAGTCTATTGTTCCGTGAGATAACACTTTTCGGTAAAGACAAAACCTCAACGCGCGCTATTATTTAATTGTAGTGTTGTCATACCTATTGAATACCCCATGCTTACCGACCCTCGCGGTCGGTTTTTTTTCTCCCTCACCAACCGTTCCGTTGGCGGCAACAGGCTTATGGGGCGTTGACGGGAGGGCGCCATCAAAATATCGATGGCATAACCCAAGCTTTCCGTTGTGATCAGGCAACCTGCTGCCGCGCGCGATAAACAGAGCTCATTTTATCGGGATGAAATACCACATGCTGACGTTTTCCTTTTCACCTGGGCAGTGATCGTGAATTTTAAATATTACGCTTTGCGTGATGAAGATATCCAGGGAAGCCAACACCCCCTCATAGAGCGATAGGATGAACTCGTTTTCGCTCATCTTTTTTTCATTGCGTCTGATCGCAATGTACTTTGCCGATGCGTTGTACAGGCTACAGGTTATTGGATTCTTTACGTTTACCTTCATCTGCCCCCGGCTGATTACCGGCGAAAGCAGTTGCACGATCCTTTTATTCTCGTAATACTCATGCAAATTCAAGTACACGATGCTGCTGGGGAAAGGCTCTTTATCGAAGCCAATAATCGGTTGATAATTGAGAAAAGGCCAATCGCGCAGGGTTCTGAATGTTCTCGGCGGGCAACCGAATTGATTTGAAAACGCACGGCTAAATGATTGCTGAGAACTAAACCCGGAGAGCAACGCGATTTCATAGATCTTCATATCGGTACATTTCAGCAATAACGTCGCGCGGCTTAGTCTGCGCTTTCTGATATAGGTCCCTATCTTCATCCCTTCATACAAATAGAACATCCGCTGTAAATGCCCGATGGAATACCCTGACTTAATGGATAGCGCCCTTATTGATACATGGCTTTGTGTATCAATGGCTTTTTCAATGATAGCGATTATCTCATCTAAAATATTGCGTCTGAACTTGTTAGAACAATCCATAGTAAAGCCTGTCATCTTGCTATTTTTATTATTGAATGCATCTCTCTTCTTGCGGAACCAAAAGCTGTCCGGCTTGCTTTCTTTCGAAGAATGGCATTCCCATATCCGTTCAAATATATCCACGCATCACGTTGCACAAAAATCATTTCCAGGGCGAAAGATGCCGATTCACCTCTCGCACAAGATGAGATTCACAAAGAAGTCGTGTGGAAAAACGCTGATAAACCACGGACGCCAAGACAGAACAACGCTCAGCGTTTATTCTGCCTCAAAAAACGCAGGCCACAGCCAGAAGATAAATAGCAAACGCTATTTCTCGTGAAAATACCCCCCTCATACTCCTCCCTGAATGTCATTATCCTTGATACCCCCTTGGATTAACCATTATTTAATTGCGCAATCCCCTGCCTGGCCTATTTGCCGCTTAACCACCCACTCTTAAACATAGAATAGTTAATTATTTCGATTCGAAAAGATGTTACTGTCAATAAATTGACAGCCATATAGAGTTTTTATCTATCAATGAGCAAAAAATGTGCTCCAACCGCCTTGATTCATTCATACAAACTCATAAAAATCAATAAATTAATACACTTAAAATGTATCCCTGCACTTTCTCCTTCTTCGCCATACGCTGCTATTTGGTAAATGACACTTTTAAGTACATTTTTTTTAATTTACCGCGTTAATATTGCAAGCGTTCTATACTCAGGATATTTCCTAAAAGAACGGATAAATTGGGGGCTTATCGCTGAATACCGATAACGCGTTATTTTACCCAACGCAACCATTAGGCAGATAACTAAAAGGGAGCTCCTGCATGTTTATAACCAAAGTCATTGAGGAGCTGCTCGCCTGGGTGGAAGAAAGTGGGTTCAATGAGAAGCTCACCGTTGAGATGCTGTCAGAAAAAAGCGGATATTCACGCGGGCATATCCAAAAAGCGTTTAAAGATGAAACAGGGATGACTTTCGGGAGCTATGTGAGGGGCAGAAAACTCATTCGCGCCGCATTTATGTTGAAAGCGACGAACCTCTCTATTTCCGATATCGTTAAAGCGCTGAACTTTCAGTCATATCAATCCTTTGAACGGGCGTTTCGCAAGCAATTCAGAACCTCGCCGATGCAGTATCGCAAAAGTAAATCGTGGGACGTGTCCTCCGCCATCCCATTGCTGTTTCTCGACGGCATTCCCGAGCATCGCTATGTGCACCTGCCAAAATTTTTCGACGATTCAGGGGATGGCGTTGATGCAGAGATAGATCACTTCCATCCTGCGGTTTCCGCGCTGCGATTGGCGGCAATTGATAACATGAAAAAAACGGATAGCGGCGTGATTAACTTTTTCAATTTTGGCGCGAGCATCAAGAAAGAGAATTACGTCAGCATCTATTTGAAGACCCTCTATATTTCTGAAGAAGACTGTCTTGGCAGCGTGCTTGCCTCTCTGGCCGACGCCCAGGGAAAAAAAGACATGCAACTTTATGCAGAGTTCAGTTATGACGGCGCAAGCGATGAGGCGCAAAAATTCACGCAAAGTATCTACACCAAATCATTCCCGATAAATAAAGTTGGCATGATCGATCGCTTTCTCATTGAAATTATCACCCCCAAAGGCGGCGATAGAATAGAGATGAAGACCTATATCCCCATTGTCTTCCCTATCAAGCACAGAGAGAAAGAGGTAGCGCCAGGGCCAGCGCGGTAACCCTGTCACTATCGGCGTTGCCATTTATTAAAAAGGGTAATGATTTATATTAAACAATAAAGATTTATGCTGAATTTAGGCTCAAAACCACTCATTACCCACTCGCTGCAAAGCGCCAACTTTAAGACTTATCTAATTGGAAAACACGTCAATATCGCCATGAAGATCGCGCCAAGATGAGTTCTTCTCGCCCCCACAAGGAATTACCGCTTATCCGTTAAGCGTTGACTTCGATATGACTTACGTACCAAAACCTTAAATATCAATGTGTTACCCACATTTGCTTTTTGTGCGGCCGATTGGGTAACTTATTGTTTTTATTATATTTGCACTAAATACCCCGCCTGAGCGCAACCGGCATTTTTCGCTTTATCCCGCCCGCACGCTTGTAGACATCCCCAGGTAGTGACGATATTTTATTTCTACGAGACTTATTTTTACGGGTGCTATCAATATGCCTTAAACAAGAATAAAGCGCATCAGGAAAATAGAATTATGAGTATTCAAGTATGGTCTAAAAACCTAAAAAAACACTATCCTAATGTTAATGTTGAAAAAGTCACCGTCGGCGAACGCGGGAAAGGTTATATTGTCTATGTCGATGGGGAAAGAATGGCATTAAATCATTTTTTTCGCCGTTTCTATCGACACCGGCTTGATAAAGAATGATGTTTCACCCTGAACTCAACGCAGGGTAAACCTCTACGCAACCTCGTGATTAAAAGCAATTTCGCATTCATCATCACTCTAAATAATTAGTCCAGAGAGGCTCTTTCATTCAATGCGCTTATCACTGCAATAAAATATCGGATTGCCCAGCGCACCCAAAACCGTATCTCTGCGAGACGGTTACAACCCGGTATTAAATAAAAATGTTGATGGTTATTTTTATCGCGCGCGTTCTGTCATCGCCCAATAAAAACCCCTTATCTTGGTCTGGCGACTGATCCAAGCCGCAATGGCCACTGTTGAAATGTATATCAAAACGACAACTCAATGCCCCTAAAGCGTTAAAGAATAAAAAGTCTCAAGGCGGGACATGCCTTGCCTTTCGCGCCGGCATTTTCACGCGTTGGCAGCGATGGGATGGTGATCCAATGTGGATTTAAAAGTCAAAGGAAAACATATGATTAGAACATCGTTTGGTAAGAGAGCCGCAATAATCACGTTCTTTTGCTTGCTGGTTTTTTCTGGCGTCGCGTTAACCGTGGGGGGAATTTGGCTGATCGCCCTCGGCGGATCGTTCTACTATGCCATTACCGGGATAGGCTACATCGCCGCCGCAGTGCTGGTCCTCAAGCGCAGCAAATCGGCTTGTTACTTAACCGGCCTGCTGTTTTTGATGACGATGCTGTGGGCGCTTTGGGAATCGGGGCTTAACTACTGGGCATTGTTCCCACGCCTGCTGGTGCCCGCCGGCCTCTCTATTATCGCCGCGTTTTTACTTCCCTCGTACCTGCACGGCGCCAAGAGTCGAAAGCAGGCTTACATCGCCGGTTCGGCATTATCCGTGGCCTTTGTCGCTTTCTTTATCGGCGCCTTCTTTCCCCATGGCGAAATTACCCCTGCTGGCGACGTGACGTTTATCGAGAGCAAAAGCGACAACGCGCCTGCCGATTGGAGCGCCTATGGCCGCACGACGGAAGGAACGCGCTACGCGCCGTTCAATCAGGTGAACCGTTCAACCGTCAAAGATCTGAAACTCGCCTGGGTGTATCGCACCGGCGATTTCCGGCCGGGCGTGGACCAAAATACCCCGCTCGCGATTGATGATGTGGTGTATAGCTGCACGCCCAACGGTCTTATCACCGCTATCGATGCCGATACGGGTAAAGCGCGCTGGAAATTTGACTCGCATTCCACCTCCCCCGTTTGGCAACGCTGCCGCGGGCTTGGCTACTACAAAAATGAGGATGTTGCGCCAGGCGCTCTGTGCGAGAAAACGATCGTTCACACCACGATCGATGCCCGCCTCATTGCGCTGGATGCCAAAACGGGCCAGAAATGCCCCGCCTTCGGTCAAAACGGTGAGGTGAATCTCGGCCAGCATATGGGGGAAGTCAAACCGGGTTATTACTTCCAAACCTCGGCGCCGACCATCGCCAGAGGGAAGATTATCGTCGGCGGCTGGGTTATCGATAACGTAATGAAAGGCGAGCCTTCCGGCGTCATCAGGGCGTTCGACGCCAAAACCGGCGAGTTGGACTGGGCGTGGGACTTAGGCAATCCGGGCATCACCAAGGCGCCGCCGGCCGGAAGCACCTATACGCGCGGCACGCCGAATATGTGGACCACCGCCGCCTATGACGACAAATTAGGCTTGTTGTATGCGCCGCTTGGCAATGCAACGCCCGACTATTACGGCATGAATCGCCCGGAAAATTCGGATGAGTACAACTCTGCCCTGGTCGCCATTGATATTGAAACAGGCCGTGAGCGCTGGAAATTCCAAACCACGCATCACGACATTTGGGATTATGACCTCGCGTCCCAACCCGCGCTGGTAGACGGTTTTGATGAGCAACATCGCCCGGTGCCCGCCCTTTTGCTCGGCACCAAACGCGGGCAGATTTTCTACCTGAACCGGGAGACCGGCAAACCGCTGGCGCAGGTTGAAGAGAAAGCCGTGCCGACGCAAGGCGCCGCAGAGGAAGAGCGCCTCTCGCCAACCCAGCCGTTCTCCGTCGGCATGCCGACCATTGGCGCCGAGCGCCTGACCGAAGAAAAAATGTGGGGCACCACCCTGTTTGACCAGATGGCCTGCCGCATCCTGTTCAAACAGATGAATTACCAGGGCGACATGACCCCGATCGGCACCCGCCCAACGCTCGAGCAGCCCGGCAATTTAGGCGGACTCAACTGGGGGAGCATGTCGATTGATCCTGTAAACCATATGGCTTACATGAACGATGTGCGCATCCCGAATGTGTTTTGGTTAGTGGCGCGCGACAGCTATGAACGCGTCGCGAAGCAGTACCCGCAAAAAGTGATCGATGGCCACGGGCCTTCTCCCATGATCGGCACGCCATACGGCATGATCACGTTGATGTGGATGTCGCCGCTCGAAGTGCCTTGCAACCAACCCCCTTACGGCACGATCACCGCCGTCGATTACAAAAACAAAAAGATCGCCTGGCAGATACCGGCCGGCACCGCCGAAAAAATGGGGCCGCTGGGCATCAGATCGCACCTGCCGATGCCGGTTGGCATGCCCACCTACGCGGGCACCATGACGACCGCCGGCGGCCTGGTCTTCTTCGCCGGCTTCCAGGACTATTATCTGCGCGCCTATAACAGCAGCACCGGCAAAGAAGTCTGGAAATATGCGCTGCCGGTCGGCGCGAGCGCGACGCCGATGAGCTACGTTTCGCCTAAAACCGGCAAGCAATACATCGTTATTGTGGTCGGCGGCGCCGCGCATTCGTCAGAAACCGGCGATTACGTGATGGCGTTTGCGCTGCCTTAACCCTTTGCACCGTTTGCCTGCGCCATTCCACAGGCAAGCGGGGCGAAGACCGGCCTTGCTCAACTGCGCTTTCTTTATCGACAGCGGCCGCCGTGGCCGCTGTTCAGCCTTGGCCGACGAGCCCGCCAGAGGGGCGGCATGCAGAAAAACCGTTTGATAACGGCGAGAAAAATTAAATCCACAAAAGGTTCACGATGGAAACATTCTTCACCATATTGATCTTATTGCTCACCGTCTCGTTGTCCGGCGTCGTGACGCGCATATTGCCCTTCCAAATCCCGCTTCCGCTGATGCAAATCATCGTTGGCGCCGTGTTGGCCTGGCCGCAGTTTGGGTTGCATATCGACTTCAATCCCGAGCTTTTCTTGATGCTGTTTATTCCCCCGCTGCTGTTCGCCGACGGTTGGAAAACGCCGGCGCAAGAGTTCATCCATTACGGCAGAGAAATCCTTTGTCTGGCCCTGGTGCTGGTGATCATCACGGTCGTCGGGGTGGGTTATCTGATTCACTTCCTGCTCCCGTCAATCCCCCTCGCCGCCGCATTTGCCCTGGCCGCCGTTCTGTCGCCAACGGACGCCGTGGCGCTGTCCGGCATCGTCGGTAAAGGACGCATGCCCAAACCCGTGATGAGCGTAATTGAAGGGGAGGCGCTTATGAACGACGCCTCCGGGTTGGTTTCCCTCAACTTCTCCATCGCTGTCGCGCTCGGCGCGATGGCGTTTACCCTGGAGAGCGCCTTTCTGACCTTTCTTCAGGTATCGATTGGCGGGGTGCTGTGCGGCATCATTATTGTCTTTCTCTATAATCAAATGGTTAAGTTCATCCATAAATGGATGTATAACGATTCCGCCACCCAGATTATTTTCTCGCTGTTACTGCCCTTTTCCTGCTATCTGATTGCGGAAAGAATCGGCGTATCCGGCATCCTGGCCGCCGTCAGCGCCGGCATGATGATTGGCCAATCCAAAGTGAATCGCAGCATGCCGCTGGTGCGTTTACGCACCAATAATATTTGGGAAATGCTCGAGTTCGTGTTTAACGGCATGGTGTTTATTCTGCTTGGGCTGCAGCTGCCGGGCATCTTGAACTTCACCGTGGCGCAAACCGGTATCGATCATTCCATCAGCCTGGAGACACTGCTGGCTTACGTGGTGATCATCTATTTTAGTTTGATCGCCGTGCGTTTGATTTGGCTGTGGCTGATGAAGGTCGGCAGCGCGACCCTGATGCGCAAAGATCCGCTGTTATTTTCGAAATTCAGCACGCGCGATCTGTTCGTCGCCGCCTTTGCCGGGGTGCGAGGGGCGGTGACCCTGGCGGGCGTGCTGTCAATTCCGCTGTTTCTATTGGATGGCTCGCCATTCCCGGGGCGGTATCAGCTGGTGTTTATCGCCTCGGGAGTCATCTTGCTGTCGATCGTCGTCGGCATCGTCACGCTGCCCTTCCTGTTGCGCGGCAATCTGCCGCCGGAAGAAGATCAGGAAGAGGCTTTCTCCGTTTCAGAAGCCTTGGCGAGCGCGGCGACCAAGGCCGTCAACGAAACCAAGGAAAAGCTGCTCGTCGCCCCGCCGGACGACGCCACGCCGGAACTGATTGAAGAAACGACGCGGCGGATGCTGGACGTGCTGCAACGTAAAATTCTGACCAAAGAAGACGTTAAGAATATCGTGGCGCTGAAGCGGCTGGAAAAGCAGCTGTACTTAGCCTCGTTGCACGCGGAAAGAGAAGAGCTGTACCGGCTGCGCCGCATGAAGAAAATCAGCCATGAGAAACAGAGAAAGCTGCTGCATCGCATTGATATTACTGAGGTGCTGATCGCTGAAGACAGCGTTTAAACGAGGAGATGAAGGCGGTTCGCCCCCCGCCTTCGGCGCGCGGTTGCCGGCCCAACGCCGCAATCGCGCGCCGCAATCGAACGGGAGCTCACGCCACGCCCGCCGTTCGGCTATCTGTGGTACCACGCCTTGAAATACTTCAAAAAGCTGTAGGACACCGCGTAAACGCCGGTCACGGCCCCGACCCGGCCCGCTTTCCAGGCGCCGCTGAAAATGTACCACTTGAAAAATGCGCCGATGGCGCTAATCACCCCTCGGAGAATCGATGGCCTTATCGCCTTGTATTTCACCACGCGTGCCGTATAGCTGTTCAGCTTGGCAAACACTTCCTCGATTGAGAAAAAAGTGTCGTGTTTAACGTGCCCGGCCAGTATCAAGGTGGATGCGCCCCCTTCCGCCGCATCATCTACCGGCGCATCATTGAACTTCACCACCTGGCGATGAAAAAAGCGAATGGGGTAATCTGGTGACGAGACGGGATAAAGCGTTCTGACCGCCTGTCCCAACACAAACCAATCGCGACGAATGCGATAGGCGTTATTTTTGTCGGGGCCTGGGGTGCGCTTGAAAAGCCGCATCGCGTCGACCGCTTCATCATCCATGATCTCATCGCTGTCCAGGCACAAAACCCAGTCATATCGCGCGCGGGATATGGCGTAATTCATTTGCCGGCCATGGGTTTCAAACGGGTGATAAAGAGGCTTGATATTGAAGTCGTCGCAAATGGCCAAGGTGCCGTCAGTACTGCCCGAATCCACCACGATGATTTCATCGGCGAACGCCGCCACAGGTTGCAACACGTCACGCAGCAGGCGCGATGAATTAAACGTCAATAAACACACGGAAATCCGGTTACAAAAATCCATTTTACAATCCACGACACTGAGAAAATGCAGTCCATGCCAAAAACGGCGGGCGCGCCGTGCAAAAACGCGCGCCCAAAGCGCTTCTCCTGCCCCGAGCGCCTCTTCAATTAAGTATTTAGAATATTGGCTGCCCTGTCATGCCCTGGATGATGGCATCTGACTATTTCATCAATTTCAATAAAATCAACGAGTAACCAGAATTAAGCTCGGGCGTTCACCGCACCGGCTCACGCGCCGGCGGGCGCCGAGCGCGAGAGCGGCGCTTGGCGGCGCTTTGGTTTTGTTATAACGTATCAAAAAAAGTAAAGGGAAGACGACGATGAAAATCCAGCTGTCGCTGCTGTTTCTCAGCCTGTTGGCCGGCAAGGCTGCGGCGTTTCAGTCAAAAGTGCCCGAGCCACGCACCGAACAGGCGCGTGCGGCGGAACAGAACATCGAAAATCTGTTTTACGGCTTTCACGCTATGGATGCCCAGCCGGTGAATATCGGCCGCTGTGAGGCGGTGCCGGTGGCGGGATGCCAGTGCGCCTTCTGCACCCAGCTGCGGCAGGCCGGGCGCTGACGCTTTTATTCCAGCGCATACTGCACGATCAGCTGCCCTTTCTTCATCTTTACGCCGGTAATCGCGATCGCGCCCACCTCGCCCAACGTGGCGACATGCGTGCCGCCGCAACCGTAGGCAGGCAGATCGCCGAAACCGATCTGGCGCATCCCGTCCACCGCCTGTTGGCGACGCGGCAAATCGGCGGCGATCAGGCGCGCCAGCTCCGCGTGTAAAAACGCCGCCTCCAGCGTCTGTACGTCCGGCCCCGGCGTGAACGTGATGCGCCCTTCTCCCGGCCAATGATGCGCTTTCATCGGCCGCCAACCGCGGGTTTCCCCCAGCCAGCCGATCAGATGGCCGCCGGAGTGCCAGCGGGCGTGCAGCCGGCGTTGCGCTTCGTCGACCTGCATATTGACCGGCCCGATCGGCAGCGGCGCCGCGGTATAGTGCAACACCCTATCCCCCTGCTGCTGCACCCGCAACACGGTGACGCCGTTCAACGCTCCCACGTCGGCCGGCTGCCCGCCGCCCTGCGGGTGAAACAGCGTGGCGTCCAGTTCCACGGCGTAAGCGCCCGCCTCGGCCGGCTCACAGCTCAATACCTGCGCCTGGCCCTG
Organism: Serratia sp. CY37869; assembly: GCF_052168895.1. Classification (NCBI taxonomy): domain Bacteria; kingdom Pseudomonadati; phylum Pseudomonadota; class Gammaproteobacteria; order Enterobacterales; family Yersiniaceae; genus Serratia; species Serratia sp. CY37869. Next base: position 733,370 of record NZ_JBJNLU010000001.1, on the reverse strand, counting down.
TAAATCGTCGCTGTAGTAATAACGTCGCTCGGTCATCATTTTTCTCCTCGGTTCGAAGAGCCATTATATTCATGTCATAATCGGAGCATAATCCGTCGCCATCACAATGGACCTTTGCGTCATGAGCACAAATCTTTCTTACGCGCTGTTGGCCGAAATGGCCGTTTTCGTCCAGGTCGTGGAGAGCGGCAGCTTTTCCGCCGCCGCCCGCAAACTGGGCGCTTCACCTTCCGCCGTCAGCCGCAGTGTGGCGAAGCTCGAACAGGCGCTGGCGCTGCAGCTGCTGCATCGCACCACCCGTAAACTGCGGCTGAGCGAAAGCGGCGAAGAGGCGTTTGCGCACTGCCGCACCCTGCTGGCGGCGGCCGACGCGGTGATGGCGATCGGCGGGCGCGGCGCCGCAGAGCCCGAAGGGCTGGTCAGCGTCAGCGTGCCCAAGGCGGTAGGCCGTTTCGTGCTGCATCCGCACATGCCTGAGTTTCTGCGACGTTACCCGAAGGTGGACGTGAGGCTGCGGCTGGAAGATCGTTATATGGATCTGATCGACGACCGCGTCGATCTGGCGCTACGCATTACCGATCGCCCGTCGCCGGGCTTGATCGGCCGTCAGCTGATGCGAATAGACCACCTGCTGTGCGCCACGCCGCACTATCTGGCGCAGCACCGCGCGCCACAGCACCCGCACGATCTGGCGGCGCACAGCTGCATCTATCTGGGAGAAACGCCGAGCGACGCGCAATGGAAGTTCCGCCGCAGCGGCAAAACGGTGACGGTCAAGGTGCGCGGCCGCTACGCCGCCAACCACACCGGCGTGCGGCTGGACGCGGTGAAACGGCATATCGGCATCGGCAGCCTACCGTACTTTACCGCCCGCCAGGCGCTCGACGAGGGCGAGATCGTGCAGGTACTGCCGGAATGGGATTTCCTCAGCAGCTATCACGGCGGCCTGTGGTTGCTTTACGCGCCCAACCAGTATCTGCCGCCCAAACTGCGGGTGTTTATCGACTATCTCGTCGCCTGCCTGGCGCAGGAGCCGCAGCTAAAGCGCCTTGCGTAGCGTGATGTTGATGCGGTGCGGCCCCACCAGCGAGTGGTAGCCTTCCTTGACCGGCAGGATGCCGTGGAAACAGAGCCGCGACGGGCCGCCCCACACCACCACGTCGCCGTGCGCCAATGGGATGCGCCGCGCCCGGTCGCTGCGTTGCAGCCCGCCGAACTGAAACACTGCCGGCAACCCGAGCGACACCGAGACGATCGGCGCGCCGAAGTCGTGCTCGTCTTTATCCTGATGCAGCGACAGCTTGCTGCCCGGATCGTAACGGTTCATCAAACAGGAATCCGGCACGAAGGGGCCAAAGCCCGCCTGCTGCGCGGCTTCGTCCGCCAACGCCATCAGAATAGGCGGGATCGGCGGCCAGCGTTTGCCGCTGCGCGCGTCGCGTTCCGAGTAACGGTAGCCGCGGCTGTCGCTGGTCCAGCCGTTGCCGCACCAGCTCATCGCAACCGACATCACGTGCCCGCCGGGGGTGGTCAAATGCTGCCACGGCACCTGCGCCACCACGCCCTGCACCGCCGCCAGCAGTGCCGGCCCGTGATCGCGCACAAAGCCGTGCATCACCACCGCGCCGGGGGCGATCTCTTCACGCCACGGCGGCGGCAGCGCGTCTTCAAAAAGATCGATTGTCATCGCCAAAACCTGTATGAATACACAGTATCCATTGTAACCCGCCGCCGCCGATTGTCCAGCGCCCGGCTGCGCCATTGTCGTTGGCGGCAAATTTCTCTACAGTAGCCGCCATAAAATCAATCACTCACCAGGAATGCGTGTGATTAAGGGCATCACTCTTTCGGTCGTCGCCTCCATCTTGTTCGGCGCGATGTATTACTTCACCTCTACCCTCACCCCGCTGAACGGCGAACAGGTCTACGGCTGGCGTACGCTGCTGACGCTGCCGTTCCTGACGCTGTTCATGGCGCTGTCCGGCGATTGGCGCAAGGTGAGCGACACGCTGGTCGGGATCGGCCAACGGCCGCCGCGTCTGCTGGGCCTGCTGCTCACCTCGGCGCTGCTGGGGGTGCAGCTGTGGCTGTTCCTGTGGGCGCCGCTGCACGGCAAGGCGCTCGACGTGTCGCTCGGCTATTTTCTGCTGCCGCTGACCATGGTGCTGGCGGGCCGTTTGATCTACCGCGATCGGCTGTCGCTGCTGCAAAAACTGGCGGTGGCGTGCGCCGTGGCGGGGGTGGGCAATGAGCTGTATCAGGCGGGCGGCGTATCGTGGCCGACGCTGGTGGTAGCGCTGGGGTATCCGCTCTACTTTATTTTGCGGCGGCGTTTCGGCACCGACAATCTCGGCGGCCTGTGGTGCGAGCTGACGCTGATGCTGCCGGCGGCGGCCTGGTTCGCCTTCGGCGACGGCGGCGCGGCGGCGCTGCAGATCAATGCCGAGCTGTATTGGCGCATTCCGCTGCTCGGCGTCATCAGCGCCGTGGCGCTGGTGTGTTACATCCTCGCCAGCCGCATGCTGCCGTTCAGCCTGTTCGGCCTGCTGAGCTATGTGGAACCGGTGCTGCTGGTGCTTGTCGCGCTGCTGCTCGGCGAGAGCATCAGCCAAAGCGAATGGCCAACCTATCTGGCGATCTGGCTGGCGGTGCTGCTGCTGGCGGCGGAGGGCGCGCGGCACCTGCTGCGCCGCCAGCGGGTCTGACTCAGGCGGCCAGCGTGGCGCCGCCGTCGATCACGATGTCCTGCATGGTGATGTGGCTGGCCAAATCCGAGGCCAGGAACAGCACCGCGTTGGCGATCTCGTCCGGACGCGCGATTTTACCCAGCGGGATCCCCAGCTTGAACATCTCGGGGAAGCCGGCGATGGTGCGTTGCTGCGCATCGTCGGTCTGCCACATGCCGCGCTGCATCGGCGTGTCGGTCGAGCCCGGCGACACCAGATTGCACCGCACGCCGAACGGCGCCATCTCCAACCCCACGCAGTGGTTCAGGCTGGTCAGCGCCGCCTTGGAGGCGCAGTAGGCCGCCATCTGCGCGCGCGGCACGTGCGCGGCGTTGGAGCCGATGCTGACGATCGCCCCGCTGCGCTGCGCCTTGAAGTGCGGCAGCACGGCGCGAAACAGGTAAAACGCCCCCGAGGCGTTGACGTTGATGCACTGGTGCCAGTCATCCACGCTCAGATCTTCGGTATTGCCCATGCGCAGAATACCGGCGGCGTTGACCAACACGTCCAGTCGCGGGTTCTCCGCCAGCTGTTGGCGGCACACCGCCTCCACCAGCTCCGGCCGGCTGATGTCCAACGTCACGCAGGGGTAAGGCAGATCCGGATTGGCGAATTCTCGGTCAAACCCCACCACCTCGGCGCCCTGGGTCAAAAAGTGGCGGGCGATCTGCTCGCCGATGCCGCGCGCCGCGCCGGTCACCCACACGCGTTTGCCGGTGAAATCCATCTGAATACTCATGCGCGCACCGCCATCCGGGCGCACCGCCGGGTCATGTTGTTGTTCATCGTTGTCTCCTGCGAAAGGCTATGACGCGGCGCGGACTGCGCCGCAAAGAGGCCTACAGCGCGCCGCTGTTCAGGCCGAAAGCGTTGAGCATGGTGCCCAGTTTGGCGGTGGTTTCCATCCACTCGGACTGCGGCGTCGAGGCGGCGACGATGCCCGCGCCGGCGAACAGCCGCACCCGGTTGCCGCGCAGCAGCCCGCTGCGGATGACGATCGCCCACTCGCCGTCGCCGTTGGCGTCGCACCAGCCGACGATGCCGCTGAACAAGCCGCGATCGTGCGGTTCCAGAGCGGCGATCAGCTGGCGGGCGCTTTCGGTCGGGAAGCCGCACAGCGCCGGCGTCGGATGCAGCAGGCAGGCCAGCTGCATCACGTTGAGAGCCGGGTTCAGCAACTCGCCGCGAATGCGGGTGGACAGGTGCCACATGGTGCCGGTGCTGAGCAGCGACGGGCCGCTGGGCACGCTCAGGGTGGCGCACAGCGGCGTCAGATGCCGACGAATATCGTCGATCACCAGCTTGTGTTCGTATTTGTCTTTGGTCGAGCGCATCAGGCGCTCGCTGCCGAGGCGATCCTGCTGCGGATCGTCCTGTCGGCGCGCCGAGCCCGCCAGCGGATTGGTGTGGATCTCGCCGCCCTGCTTGCGGATCAGCAGTTCAGGGCTGGCGCCGATCAACACGCTGCCATCGGCCAGCGGCAGGGAGAAGTGGTAACCGGTCGGGTTCTGCACCATCAGGTTATTGAGGATCCGGTGGCCGGCCACCGGCTGCTCCAGCTCGATATCGAGGATGCGCGACAGCACCGCCTTGTCCAGCTTGCCTTGTTTAAAGCGGCTGACCGCTTCCGCGACCGCGTGTTTGAATCGCGGTTCGTCTGGAATACTGGTGCAGGCGACCAGGCGATGCGGCTGTTGCAGCATCGGGCGCGCGGCGCGGATAAAGCTGTCGTTGGCGACGAATCGGCTTTCTTCAGGGATATACAGGCAGGAAGGCCGGCGCGTGTCGAACGGAATGGCGCCCACCACCACCGGGGCCGCCTGGCCGGCGGCTTTGGCGCGCGCCAGCGCCTGGCGAATATGCTGCGCCAGCGCGCTGCCTTCCTGCTCGCCGCCGAACGCCGGCGTCTCGATACGCTCAAACACGCCGTGGGCGGAGAGGGAACGGAATTCAGACCGGTACAAAAAGGTCGATTGTTCGGCGTACTCAAACCCGGAGAAGGTTTGGTTTTCTGTCGTCAGTGTCGCCACAAGACCACTCCTTTGTTGCGCCTCACCAATGATAATGTTTATGCGAATAATTATCATTAGCTGTAAAGGGTGGGTAAATTACACCGGATCCCCACCGTCGGTCAATCTCCGATGAATGAATCTTTCCGCACGCCGCGGCAAATTCGCGTTACGCCACAACAAGAAATAACACACTGTTATTATTGTGTTTTAGCAAAAAATAAAAGTCGTGACATCGTCACCTTCACGCCAAAACCGCCCGGCGAAACGCCGTCCGGCGCAGCAATGCGGCGTCAACGTGGTGAGCAGCGCCAATTCGAACGTCTGCCGCTGCGCATCCACCGCCACCATCCGCGCATCAAGAAAATCGAAATATCGGCGCACCTGCGGGTACAGCGCTTTGAACAGGCTCTCTTTGGCGGAAAACGTCAGCGTCAGCAGCTCGTTGAACGGCAGCGTTTCGCCCAGCAACGTCTCGCGCTCCGCCGGGGAAACGATCGCCCCCCACAGCTCCTCCGCCCGCACGTCGGAGAGCAGCGTCTCCACATCCAGCCCCACGCCGCCCAGCCCGCTCTCGCGGTGCACGGCGCACAGCGCGGTATCCGAATTATGGCTCAGCGCCCCGGCGATGCCCGGTGGCCACTGCGGCGCGCGATCTTCGCCGCGCGCCAGGGTGAAGTCGGCAAAACCGAGCGGCGCCAACAGTTGCCGCGCCAGAACACGCCCGGCCAGATACTCCGCGCGGCGCTTCGGCACCGCACGTGCCAGATGCTCCGGCAGCGCAAAGCCCGCCTCGGGAAAATTCTCGTCGCGATACTCCGCCAGCGCAAACTGGCAGCGCGCCACCTGGCCCGGATAGCCGTCGGGCGTGAAAAATTCGATATTGCGGATAAAAGTGGGCAACGGCGATATCCATGATAAGCAGGCAGGCTGATGATGTTAGCCCCCGAAACGGCCTGCAACAATGACCCTGGGCAAAATAAATGGCGTTAAGGCCGGCACGGCGGCGCGTTAGCCGGGATGGGGAGAAGCCTCTCCCCCGCGCGCGGGAGAGAGGCTGAGCATTACAAGATGCCTTTCATGGTCTTCTCGAAATCGCTCCAGGCGCAGAAGCCGTCTTTGTCGATCGGGCAGCCTTTCAGCGCCAGCGTCACCCGCTGCGGCGGGGTTTGCAGCGTCAGCGGCGTCGCCTTGCGCAGCTGTTCGGTGGACTGATAGACGTACTCGATCTTCAGCAGTTCACGGTCGTTCTGCGCGTCGCGCCAGCGCTGGAACACCAGTTTGCCGCCGATCGGCGTTTTCTCGTATTGCTGCGGCAGCTGATACGGCTGGAACTGCATGGCCGACAGCAGCGAGGCGATATTGGAGTCGTGGCCGACCAGCACCGTCAGCTTCGGCGCGTCCGGTTTGCGCTCGCCCAGCAGCGCGTTGTTGATGTAGGTCAGCAGCGGCTTGGCGACGTTCTGCGCCACCACCGGCGAGGTGAACAGCGAATCCTGATAGCCGTCTTTCAACTGCGCCAGCTGCTGCCACTGGTGCGGCGTGGCGATTTTGCCCCAGGCCACCTCTTTCATCGGGAAACCTTCGTAGTACTGCAGCATAAAGGCGTCCACCAGCGAGTTGCCCACCCGCAGCGGGCCGGAGACGCCCGGCTCTTTGCCCGGCACCGCGCTCATCACGCTGGCTTCTTTGGTCAGGTCACAGTGTTTGTCGGTCTTGCAGGCGGCGGAATCCTTGTAGTCGATGATCTTCGCCAGCTGTTGGTAAGAAGCGTCCAGCTTCAGCGATCCCAGCGCGGCGTTCATCGCCGCCAGCGCCTGCTGGTTGAAGGCTTCGCCGGTGTCGGTGATGATCGGGTTGAAAGTCGGATCCATCTCGCCCATCTTGTCCTGATGGTGCACGCTGACGTCGCAGCCGGGGAACGCGCCGTTGCTGAAGAACTGCGCGGTGGCCACCGTGCGTTGCAGGCTGTTGGCGTAAACGTATACGCTGCCGGCGGTCGGGCAGCCCTCTTGCGGCAACAGGCCGGTCTGCTTCAGCCAGGCGTTGAAGTAGTGCCCCATATACACTTCCAGCACCCCGCCCTTGGTGGTCAGCTGGCCGCCCGGCGTTTCCCAGGCCGGCCAAGCCTTCGGCGTGGACTGCGCCAACACGCTGCCGTTGTTGGCCAGCGGCGCGCGCAGGTTATGGCGGCTCATCACCAGCACCTGTTCCAGTTGATAACCGCCGGCGTCCGCCAGCGCGTTCCCGGTGAATATCAAAGGCAGGCACAGCAATAACGTTTTTTTTCTCATCCGCAGAGGCTCCCGGAAAATGATTATTTTTAAGGTGTTAGCGTTTGCCTGCGTATGATGGCGGGGTTAGTGTGACAAGTGTGTGACAGGGTTCACGGGAAAAGATCGTACCAGCGGCCACCGGGCGGCGGCCGCTGTGCGTCAACTCAGTACCACAGGCTCATGATTGGCCAGCCGATCAGCAGCAGCGCGGCGATGTACACCACGCCGAGAATCCCGCCCAGGCGCCAGTAGTCTTTCGACTTCACATAGCCGCAGCCGTAGATAATCACCCCCGGCCCGGTGGCGTACGGCGTCAGCACGCCCATGATGCCGATCGACAGCACCAGCAGCATCGACAGCTGCTCCATCGGCACGCCCGGCAACCCTTTGCCGACCGCCAGGATCACCGGCAGCATGGTGGCGGTGTGCGCCGACAGGCTGGCGAACAGGTAGTGGGCGAAGTAGAACACCAGCACCAGCGCCACTACCGTCATGTTCGGCGAGAAGCCGTCCAGGTGGGTGCTCATGGTCTGGGCGAACCAGTCGATAAAGCCGGAGCGCGTCAGGCCGTTGGCCATCACCACCAGCGTCGCCAGGTTAACCAGCGTATTCCAGGCGCTGGAGTATTTGGTAATGTCTTTCCACGACACCACGTGCAGCGCCAGCATCAGCGACACCGCCAACAGGCACACCGCAGTGGCGTCCAGCACCTTGCCGCCGAACACCCACAGGCATAGGCTGAGCAGCACCAGGCCGATCAGGGTGTACTCCTTGCGCGTCAGCTTGCCCATTTCCCCCAGCGCGGTATTCGCCCAGGCGGCCACTTCGCTGCTGTGGGTCACGCCCGGTTTGTAGAGGTAGTAGGAGATCAACGGCGCGATGATCAGCAGCAGCAGGCCGACCGGCAGGAACGCCAGGAACCACTGCATCCAGCTGATGTGCACCCCGGCTATCTTGCCGACGAACTCGATGCCCAGTACGTTCGGCGCGGCGCCGGTGACGAACATCGAGGAGCTGATGCTGGTGCCGACCACCATCATCCACATCAGGTAGCCGCCGATGCGGCGCGAAGAGGGATCGTTAGGGAAGGAATCGAACAACGGCGGCAGGTTTTTCACCACCGGGAACACCGTGCCGCCGGTGCGCGCGGTGTTGGACGGCGTGAACGGCGCAAGCAGGATATCGATGATCACCACCGCATAGCCCAGCGTCAGCGTGCGCTTGCCCATGAATTTCACCAGGAACAGCGCGATGCGCCGCCCCAGCCCGGTGGCCTCGTAGCCCAGCGCGAAGATAAAAGCACCGAACACCAGCCAGACGGTGGTGCTGGAGAAGCCCGCCAGCCCCCATTTCAGCGCCTCTTTACCGGCCTTGAAGCCCGGCTCCGCCAGTTCCTGCGCGCCGAACAGCACCCAGTTGGCGCTCAGCACGCTGACGGTCACCGCGATAAAACTGATGGCGGTGGCCGGGATCGGCTCCAGAATCATGCCGACGATCATCGCCACAAAGATAGCGAAATAGTGCCACGCCTGCGGCGGCATGCCGTCGGGCACCGGTATCAATAACAGGATCGCGAGCACCGCCAGCGGCGCTATCGCTTTCCAGATCTTTTCCTGGGTTTGGGACATAGGGACTCTCCTGAAGGCTTGGTTATTATTCTTGGGCACCCAGCTGTGCCAGCAGCCAGGTCACTATCAACAAGTCGGCGCTGCCGCCGGGGCTGAGGTTGCGGGCAATGCAATCGGCATCGAAGCGCCGCAGGCGCGCCAGGCCCGCCTCCCCCGCCGAGCCGCCCTGCGCCAGCAGCAAAGCCGCCCGGCGCCGCAGCCAGCGCAGCCCGCGCAGGCCGCCGCGCGAGGCGACGTTGGTGTCATCGTTGTGGGCCATCAGCCACAGCAGGCTGTCCAGCAGCGCCCGCTGTTCGTCGCCGCCGGCGGCCAGCCGTTGCCGATACAGCGGCAGCGCTCCGTCAAGCACCAACCGAAAACCGGATTCCGCCTCGCCGCGCGCGCCGCTGAGGCCATACGCAGCGAACAAGCGCTGGCCGGCGGTCTGCCCGGCGTTGTTGCATCGCAGTTCGCTGTCCACCAGCCCTCGGCACATCGCCGCCACTTCGGCGCATAACGATGCGGCGCTGATGGCCCGGCCCTGCTGCTGCAGGCGGCCGAAGGCGGCGCACAGCAACCCGAGTGAGAACACGCTGCCCTTATGGGTGTTAATGCCGCCGGTGGCGCGAAACATCTGGTTTTCGCAGGCCAGGCCGAGCGGCCGCAGCCGCGCCAGCTGCCGCTCCGCCGGCCGGCAGGCGTCCTCGCGCCCGCGTTGGATAAAGCGCGGCAGCCACACGCCGATGGCGCGGGCGCTGCGATAGAAGTGCCCGAGATCCATGTCGCGGTGGGCGCCGGTGTTATGGCGATCCACCAGCCCCGGCTTGGGCGTGAGGTTGACTTCTACCAGCAGCGCGCGGAAAGCGGCGCGGGCGAAATCGCAGGCCGGTTCGGCACGGTGGGCGGGCAGGTTAATCGGCAGAGATCGCATCGTTGAACATCCTTTCCATTTCATGCAGCAGCTGCTCGCTGCTGTGCCGCCGCTGGCGGGCGCAGATCTTGGCCGGTTGGCCGCACAGCAGGCAGCGCCGTTCCGGTAGGCCGATGTCGCGGCGCGACAAAATGCGCCCCTGCGTATCCAGCACGTCGATATCCCACAGCCGGCCGATCGGGCGGCTCACCTCCAGCTGCATGGCGCAGTCCTTCACCCGCTGGGCATCGGCGCGCAGCGCCACAAACCCTTCGCAACCGGTGGCGAGCGCCAGCGCCTCGGCCTGCGGGCTGGGCCACCCCTGTTCGGCGCACAGTCGCAGCAGCGCCGCCCACCCCAGGTTGAAGATGCCGCGCGTCAGCGCGCTGTCCTTCACCGGGCCGGGCACCACCAGCGTCAGCACCAGCAGCGTGCACTCGTGCTGCGCCAGCCACGCCTGCTGCCGCGCCTGGCGGCATTCGCGGCTGGTGAGCAACTCCGGCAGGCTGACCGCGCGTTCGGCGGCCAGTTGGGGATCGACGGCGGCCATCGGTTACTCCGCCACCTGATGCACCACGTCGATCACCGAGCCGTCGCGGTAGCGCACCACCGCCACCACCTTGTCGGTAAAGGCGATCGGCTGCGGTTCGCCGGTCAGCTGCAGCGCGCGGGCGCGCAGCCAGTCGATGCTCACCACCTCGAGCCCGGCCTCCCGCAGGCGCTGCGCCAGCTCCGGCCGCGCCGGGTTGACGGCGATGCCGTGGTCGGTCACCAGAATGTCGATGCTGGAGCCCGGCGTGACGCAGGTGGTCACCTGCTCCACCAGCGTCGGGATGCGCCCGCGCACCAGCGGCGCGACGATGATCGCCAGCCGCGCAGCGGCGGCGGTGTCGCAGTGGCCGCCGGACGCGCCGCGCAGCACGCCGTCGGAGCCGGTCAGCACGTTAACGTTGAAGCCGGTGTCGATTTCCAGCGCGCTCAGCACCACCACGTCGAGCCGATCGACCGACGCGCCCTTGGAGCTGAAGTTGGCGTACTGGTTGGCGCTGATTTCGATATGGCGCGGGTTGCGCGCCAGCGAGGTCGCCGCCGCCCGATCGAAGCTCTGCACGTCCAGCAGCTTGCCGATCAACCCTTTCTCGTGCAGATCCACCATGGTCGAGGTGATGCCGCCGAGGGCGAACGCGGCGCGAATGCCGCGGGCGCGCATCTTGTCCTCCAGGAAACGGGTCACCGCCAGCGAGGCGCCGCCGGTGCCGGTTTGCAGTGAAAACCCTTCGGTGAAGTAGCCTGAACCGGCGATCACCTCGGCGGCGCGGCGGGCGATCAGCAGCTCGCGCGGGTTCGAGGTCATGCGCGTGGCGTCAGCGCCGATCTTGTCGGCGTCGCCCACCCGCTCCAGCTGCACGATCAGATCCACCCGATCCTGCGCCAGGCTGGCGGGATGATGCGGATACGGCACCAGCTGCTCGGTCAGCAGCACCACGGTGCCCGCCGCCTCGGCGTCCACCCGCGCATAGCCGAGCGAGCCGCAGCAGGCTTCACCGCTGTAGCCGTTGGCGTTGCCGAACTCATCGCAGGCCGGCACGCCGAGGAAGGCCACGTCTATCTTCAGCTCGCCGGATTCGATCAGGTTGACCCGGCCGCCGTGCGAGTGAATTTGCACCGGCTCCGCCAGCAGGCCGCGCGAAACCGCGTCCGCCAGCGGGCCGCGCAGCCCGGAGGTGTAAATGCGGCTCACCACACCGTGGCGGATATGCTCAACCAGCGGCGCATGGCAGTCGGTCAGCGAGCTGGACGCCAGCGTCAGGTTGCGGAACCCCATCGCTGCCAGCGTCTCCATCACCTGATTGAGGGTCAAATCGCCGCCGCGAAACGCATGGTGGAAGGAGATGGTCATGCCGTCCTGCAGCCCGCTGCGGCGCACCGCTTCCTGCAAGGAGTCGCACAGCTTGAGATCGCGCGGTTTGCGCGCCTGCAGATTGGCTTTGGACACGTCCTGATAGCCCGGCAGATCCGTCGGGTTGGCGAAGGTCATCAATCGTTGTTGGCGGTTCATCATGCTTCCTCCCCGTGCTGCGCCGGTTCTTCCCGTAAGCCGGACAGCGCGGCGCGCTCCAGCACCAGCCGGGCGCGTTCAATCACCGGGCTATCGACCATTTTTCCGTTGAGCGACACCACGCCGCGCCCTTCCCGCTCCGCCGCTTCGGCGGCGTCCACCACCCGCTGCGCGTGCGCCACCTCTTTGGCGGTCGGCGCGTACAGGTTGTGCAGCAGCTCAATCTGGCGCGGGTTGATCAGCGATTTGCCGTCGAAGCCGAGCTGTTTGATCAGCGCCGCTTCCAGCAGGAAGCCGGCTTCGTTATTGGCGTCGGAATAGACGGTGTCGAACGCCTGAATGCCGGCGGCGCGCGCCGCCTGCAGCAGCGAACAACGAGCGAACAGCAGCTCGATGCCCTCCGGCGAGCGTTCGGTGCGCAGGTTGCGCACGTAGTCTTCCGCCCCCAGCGCGATGCCGATAAGACGCGGCGAAGCGTGCGCGATCGCCACCGCGTTGGTGATGCCCTGCGCCGATTCGATCGCCGCCAGCAGCCCGGTGCTGCCTACCGGCCGGCCGCAGGCCGCCTCGATGGCGGCGATCTCGCGCTCCATGTCAACAACGTCCTGCGCGCTGTCGGTCTTCGGCAGGCGCACGATGTCCGCGCCGCCGCGCACCACCGCCTGCAAGTCCGCCAAGCCGTAGGCGGAATCGAGCGCATTGACGCGCACGATGGTTTCCACCTCCTGGTACAGCGGATGCTGCAACGCGTGGTACACCAGCCGGCGCGCCGCGTCTTTTTCACGCAGGATCACCGAGTCTTCCAGATCGAACATCAGCGCATCGGCCTGATAGATAAAGGCGTTGCTGACCATCGCCGCGTTAGCGCCGGGAACGAACAGCATGCTGCGGCGCAGCCGGGTTTTATTCAGCGTTTTCATCTTTCGCCTCCCACGGCAGTTGGCCGCCCTCGCAGGCGCGCATCAGCGCGGTTTCCAGCCGGGCGCGCAGCACGCAGTCCAGCGCCCCTTTGTCGTCGACGATCACCTGCACCGGCTCCACCTCATAACGCTGCAGCACCTCCAGCAGGGTGCGGCGGATCGCCGCGCCGAACTGTTTTTCCACGCTGCTGGCGATCAACAGATCGTGCTGCGGCCCCTCGGCGGGCGCGATGCGCACCATGACATCGCTGGATTCCAGCGTGCCGGCCATTGCTTCTCGGATAATTTTCATCATTCACCTGATTGTGCGGACTCAAAAGGATGCGGGGCCGCCTTGGCCCGGCGCTGCGTTTGCAGATCCTGCAGGTAGTACAGGGTGTCCGGCGGCACCAGCGGCGCGGCGGCGTGGAAGTCCCCCGCCGCCAGCAGCTTGCGCACCCAGGAGGCGGAGATCGCCGTGCCCTGATATTGCAAACGCTCGATTTCCACCAGCGCGATCGGCGGGCTGGGCAGCGCCGGCGTTTCCAGCCAGTAGCGCATGTCGCGGTTGTATTTCGCGGTCACCGCGCAGAACGGCTCGTTGCCGACGAAGCGGTGGGTGATGCCCAGCGCGGGCGCCAGATACTGGCGGAAGATCTTCAGATCGATTTCGGTGTAACAGTCGTCGGCCACGCCCTGGTCCTTGATGAAGTAACAGGGGAAAGTGGCGCGCGAGATCACGTACTGCGAGCCTTCGTGTACCGTGAGGTTGGGGATATCGGCGGTGCCGGCCAGCACCAGCCGGCGCCGGTCTTCATAGCTGAAGCGCGAGGTGTTTTCCTTCACCAGAAACAGGTGCAGCCAGTCGCAGCGCTTGGCCGCCTGACGCACCAGATACTGGTGCCCGCGGGTAAAGGGGTTGGCGTTCATCACGATACTGCCGATGGTGTCGCCCGGCCGGCGCTGGCTCGCCAGCTGGGCGGCGTAGCGCTTCAGGCGGCACGGGCTGTTTTCCATCAGCACCACGATGCCCGGCACGGTGGCGATCGGGTAGAAACCGCACTGGCGGAACAGCGGCTCGTTCTGCACCTTGGTGTAGATAAACAGCTGGGTGTGGTGGCGCTCGTAGGCCAGGTTCACCAGCTCGGTCGCCAGCGCCAACGCCAACCCTTCGCCGCGCATCAGCGGGCTGATGGCGACGCATTTGATAATATTGTCGGCGATGCCGCCGCAGGCGACCAATTTGTCGTGCTGGGTAACGGTAATAAATATTTCAACCGTGGTGTCGATATTCAGATCGTTACTGCGCAAGAAGGCGCTTATTTCCGAAATCGCTTTATGATCCGATCGCTTTACCCGATTAAATACGGCATCGCCTAACATAACACGCTCTCTGGGTTAACTGGCAAACAACAAATGAAATACAAAAAGGCATTTTAATTAACATCAGAAATGGCAATTAAAACCTTAAAAACCATGAAGATAAAATCATCCTCTCGTTCGATAAACCCATGGTAAGCAGAAAAAAAACGCGGATTATTGACCTATTTCACAAACCGATCCCGGTTAATAAGTTATTTAATGTTCTTTATTTGCTTAATTAATCTTATGGTGTTTATTATTGAGATAATCTTTATTTGGCGCCGCAATTCACTTACATTCACTTAGCATTTTTATTGCAATTACGGGTCGCACTATGGAATGGCTGAACATCCTGATCGTTGAAGACGAAACGCCGCTGGCGGAGATGCACGCGGAGTTTATCCGCCAGAACGGCGGCTGCCGCCAGATTTGGCTGGCCGGCACGCTGGCGCAGGCGCGCGCCATGACCGAACGCTTCAAGCCGGATCTGATCCTGCTGGACAACTTTCTGCCGGACGGCCAGGGCATCACCCTGCTGCGCGAACTGACGCTGAGCGGGTATCGCGGCGGCATCGTGTTCATCACCGCCGCCAGCGACATGGCCACCGTGGCCGAGGCGTTGCGCTACGGCGTGTTCGACTACCTGATCAAACCGCTGGCCTATGACCGGCTGAGCCAGACGCTGCTGCGCTTCAGCCAGCGCCGCGAAGCGTTGAAGGACAAAGCGCGCCTCAACCAGCGCCGCATCGACGAGATGTTCAATACCTACGCCCGCAGCGAGCAGCAGGCGGCGCTGCCCGCCGGCATCGACGAGCTGACGCTGGGCAAGGTCCGCGCGCTGTTCGCCGAACCCGCCGCGCGGCACACCGCTGAAAGCGTTGCGCAAAAAATGGGGCTCAGCCGCACCACCGCTCGACGTTATCTGGAGTTTTGCACCGCCGCGCAGCAGCTGCGCGCCGAGATCATTTACGGCAAGGTAGGCCGCCCACAGCGGATCTATCGCGCCGGCGAGCCGCATTAACGGTTATTTGATCGCCCTTGCAAGGTTGCGTGTAACCGCTTTACTTTTTATGCGCCGGTCAGCATCTTGGTGAGCATCACCTAGCCGACTGGACGATCGCCGATGCCTGCTGCGCCCCTAGCTTCCCTGACCGAGATCCTCGCCCGCCGTGACTGGCAAAACCCGGCCTGCACCCACTACCGCCGGCTGGAGGCCCACCCGCCGTTCGCCAGCTGGCGCACGGTGGAAGACGCGCGCGACGACGCCCCCAGCGCCAGCCGCCGATCGCTGAACGGCGAGTGGCGCTTCAACTATTTCCCGCGCCCAGAGGCGGCACCGGAGAGCTGGCTGCAGCAGGATCTGCCGGACGCCGCCCCGCTGGCGGTGCCGGGCAACTGGCAGCTCGCCGGCTACGACGCGCCGATCTACACCAACGTGCGCTACCCGTTCCCGGTCGATCCGCCGCGCGTGCCGGAAGACAACCCGACCGGCTGCTACTCGCGCGCCTTCAGCGTCGATCCGGCCTGGCTGGCCGCCGGCCAGACGCGCGTCATCTTCGACGGCGTCAACTCGGCGTTCTATTTATGGTGCAACGGCCACTGGGTCGGCTATTCGCAGGATAGCCGCCTGCCGGCTGAGTTCGATCTCAGCCCGTGGCTGCGGCCGGGTGAAAACCGGCTGGCGGTGATGGTGCTGCGCTGGTGCGACGGCAGCTATCTGGAAGATCAGGACATGTGGCGCATGAGCGGCATCTTCCGCGACGTCAGCCTGCTGCACAAACCCGCCGCGCACCTGAGCGATGTGCGCATCACCACGCCGCTGCATGACCGCTTTACCCGCGGCGAACTGGTGGTGACGGCGCGCGCCAGCCGGCCCGGCCCGCTGCAGGTGCAGATTCAGCTGTGGCGCGACGGCGCGCGAGTGGCCGAACGCACCCAACCGCTCGGCAGCGAGATCGTGGACGAACGCGGCGCCTATGACGATCGCGTCACGCTGCGCCTGCCGGTGGAACGCCCGGCGCTGTGGAGCGCCGAAACGCCCGCGCTGTATCGCGCTACCGTCGCCCTGCTCTCGCCCGAAGGGGAGATTATCGAGGTGGAGGCCTATGACGTCGGCTTCCGCCAGGTAGAGATCAGCGGCGGGCTGTTGAAGCTCAACGGGCAGCCGCTGCTGATCCGCGGCGTTAACCGCCACGAGCATCATCCGCGCCACGGCCAGGTGATGGACGAGGCGACGATGCGCCACGACATCCTGCTGATGAAGCAGCACAACTTCAACGCAGTGCGCTGTTCCCATTACCCCAACCACCCGCTGTGGTACCGGTTGTGCGACCGCTACGGGCTGTACGTGGTGGACGAAGCCAATATCGAGACCCACGGCATGCAGCCGATGAACCGCCTGGCTGACGATCCGCTGTGGCTGCCGGCGATGAGCGAGCGCGTCACGCACATGGTGCAACGCGATCGCAACCATCCTTGCATCATTATCTGGTCGCTGGGCAACGAGTCCGGCCACGGCGCGAACCACGACGCGCTGTACCGCTGGGTGAAAAGCCAGGATCCGACCCGCCCGGTGCAATATGAAGGCGGCGGCGCCGACACCGCCGCCACCGACATCATCTGCCCGATGTATGCGCGAGTGGATCAGGATCAGCCGTTCCCGGCGGTGCCCAAATGGGCGATCGGCAAGTGGATCGGCCTGCCGGAGGAGCCGCGCCCGCTGATCCTGTGCGAATACGCCCACGCGATGGGCAACAGTTTCGGCGGTTTCGAGCGCTACTGGCGCGCGTTCCACGCACATCCGCGCCTGCAGGGCGGCTTTGTCTGGGACTGGGTCGATCAGGCGCTGATCAAACGCGACGATCGCGGCGAAGAGTTCTGGGCCTACGGCGGCGACTTCGGCGACACCCCCAACGATCGCCAGTTCTGCCTGAACGGGCTGGTGTTCGCGGATCGCATCCCGCACCCGGCGCTGTTCGAAGCGCAGCGGGCGCAGCAGCTGTTCCGCTTCGCCTTCGACGCCGCCTCGCTGACGCTGACCGTCACCAGCGATTACCTGTTCCGCCACACCGACAACGAGCAGCTCAACTGGCGGCTGGAGCTGGACGGCGTGGAGCGCGCCAGCGGCAGCCTCGATCTGGCGCTGCCGCCGCAGGGCAGCACTCGCTTCACCCTGCTCGACCGGCTGCCGATGCTGCATCAGCCCGGCGAGCTGTGGCTGAACGTGGAGGTAGTGCAGCCGCAGGCCACCGACTGGTCCGAAGCGCACCACCGCTGCGCCTGGGATCAGTGGCGGGTGCCGCGCGCGCTGCATCCCGCGCCGCCGCCGGCGCAGGGCGTGCCGCCAATGCTGATTGAAGACGATCAGGGGCTGACGCTCACCCACGGCGACCAGCGTTGGCGCTTCGAGCGCAGCAGCGGCCACCTGACGCAGTGGTGGCAGAATGAGCAGCCGCAGTTGCTGACGCCGCTGCGCGACGGTTTTGCGCGCGCGCCGATCGATAACGACATCGGCGTCAGCGAAGCGGACCATATCGATCCCAACGCCTGGATCGAACGCTGGAAGCTGGCGGGCCTGTACCGGCTGGAAGAGCGCTGCACGCAGTTGCAGGCCGATGCGCTGCAAAACGGCGTGCGGGTGGTGAGCGAACACCAGTTCGGCGTGGACGGGCAGATTTTGCTGATTAGCCGCAAGCAGTGGCTGTTCGACGCGCTGGGCGCAGTGAACGTGAGCGTGGAGGTCGAGGTGGCCGACGCCCTGCCGCCGCCGGCGCGCATCGGCCTGCACTGCCAACTGGCGACGGTGCAGCCGCAGGCGGAATGGCTGGGCCTGGGCCCGCACGAGAACTACCCGGATCGCCGCCTGGCCGCGCAATACGGGCGCTGGCGCCTGCCGCTGGCAGATCTGCACACGCCGTATATTTTCCCCGGCGAGAATGGCCTGCGCTGCGACACCCGCAGCCTGCGCTACGGCGGCTGGCGCATCGACGGCCGCTTCCACTTCTCGCTCAGCCGCTACGGCCTGCAACAGCTGATGGCCTGCAGCCACCAGCACCTGCTGCAGCCGGAAGCAGGCACCTGGCTGCATCTGGACGGCTTCCACATGGGGGTGGGCGGCGACGATTCCTGGAGCCCGAGCGTGCACCGGGATTACCTGCTCACCGCCGGCGTTTACCGCTATCAGCTGCGCTTGCAGCGAGCGCCCGAGGGCTAAATCTGCCAAAAAACTCAACGGGTTGCGCATTCTGTAAGCAAACAGTCACAGAATGTGTAATCCGCCTTTGACATGCCGACGGCGCCTCGCTATTATTCGCCCCGTTCACACGATTCCTCTGTAGTTCAGTCGGTAGAACGGCGGACTGTTAATCCGTATGTCACTGGTTCGAGTCCAGTCAGAGGAGCCATATTTAGAGAAGCCCGCTCAGGGAAACCTGAGCGGGCTTTTTGCTGTTGGGCGGATCATAATCGGTGATCCCCTGCACTCTCCCTACCCCAAACCGTTCAGCCATCCGTTGAACGGGTGAGCTTCTCCCATTGTTCAATTTCCTGACCTAACGCCTCGAGCTTTTGCCGCACCAAACTTAATGCGTCACTGCCTAACAACAGATGCGTGGGTGGGTTCCCGCTCTCGATCAATGCCAGCATGGCGTGAGCCGCCTTAACCGGATCGCCGAGTTGCTTGCCGCTTTTTTCCTGGCGCGCCTGACGAACAGGTTCAAATAACGCGTCATAGTCCGGAAGACGACGAGGGCTGCGCACCATTGAACGCCCGGCCCAGTCCGTTCGAAACGAGCCAGGCGCCACGGCGGTCACGTGTAGGTTGAACGGGGCAAGCTCTTTACTTAAGGTTTCTGATATTCCTTCCAGTGCAAATTTGCTGCCGCAGTAATAGCTGATACCGGGCAAGGTAATGAAACTGCCCATTGAGGTGATATTGATAATGTGGCCCCGACGGCGCTGGCGCATGCCCGGTAGCACGGCTTTGATCATTGCCACCGCACCAAACACATTGACGTCAAACTGGCGGCGCAGCTCTGCAAGCGGGGATTCTTCCAGAATGCCTTCATGGCCGTAACCGGCATTGTTCACCAGCACATCTATCGGACCGACGGCGGACTCTATCTCTCCAACCACCTCATCAATACGTTCATCGTCCGTGACATCAAGCAGATAGCCAAAAGCCCGCTGCGTATCGAGCGCGGCGAAAGCCTGCAGTGCTTCGCTGTTGCGCACCGTCCCTACAACCCGATGCCCTACGGCGAGGGCTTCCCGCGCCAGCGCCTGACCAAAGCCACTGCTGACGCCGGTAATTAAAATCGTTTTTGCAGATGCCATAAAAAGAACTCCCATGAACCATGAAGGTTGCATGGTATTCTCTTCCCTGCCGTATTTTTAGGCCGTATTTTCTCTTTTTCTTGCCTGATTTTATGAGGTGGTGGGATGTCCGACATGATTGCCCTGATGAATAGACTTGCGGTGCAAGAGGGATACAACCTCACTGCCCTACCTGATGTGCGAATTTTGCGTTCCGATCGCCCGCTTGCCAGAACGCCGGTGCTTTACGATCCGGGGATCGTGATCGTCTGCCAGGGCAGCAAACGCGGCTATTTCGGTCAACAGACCTATTTATATGATGAGCAGCACTACCTGGCGGTTTCGGTGCCGGTGCCGTTTGTGATGGAAACCGACGCGTCGGCAGCACATCCGCTGCTGGCGATTTATATGCATCTGGATTTTCAGCTTGCCGCGGAACTGATGTTGCAGATTGAACAGCATGGCGCCCCGCATCCTCCCGTCGCGCCGCAAAGCATGATGTCGAGCCCCATGGACAGCGCGGTAAAAATGGCCGTACTTCGCTTACTTGAAGTCCTGGCTAACCCACTTGAGGCGGCGATCCTCGGCCCGGCGCGGGTGCGTGAGCTTTATTTTCGCGTGCTGACAGGCGCACAGGGCAACGCAATGCGTGCCGCGCTGGCCTTGCAGGGGCAGTTTGGCAAAATCGGTAAAGCGTTGCAGCACATCCATGCCGCTTACGCGGAGCCGTTAACGCTGACACAGCTGGCGATGATGGCCGGCATGAGCGTGCCGACCTTTCATAGCCATTTCAAAGCGATAACGCAGATGCCGCCAATGCAGTATGTGAAATCGGTACGCCTGCACCAGGCACGGATGCTGATGGTGCGCCAACAAATCACCGCCGCCGCCGCGAGTTACGCCGTTGGTTATGAAAGCCCATCGCAATTTAACCGCGAATTCAAGCGCCTGTTTGGCCTGCCACCGGCAGAGGAGATAAAACGCATGCAGCGTCACTTCGCCATTCCGCCCGCGCAGCCTGCGTCGGTATTTGTTTCATCGCACTGAGGCTTATTTGGTATGGCGAACTCTACCTTGAGGTATGGAGTGCCCGCTTCTGGCGCATAAGAACGCGAACGATTCCAGTCACCGCTGGAATGAAAGATGCCGACAAGTTAAGGCCCTCTGTGCCTCTTACCCTCGTCACCGAGCGGACGAGGGGATACGCCCGACAGTGGCTGTTTCGGCAAGGAAGGATTCGATAGCCCTGACAAGCGCGAGCGGTGTCTCGTTCATCGGATAGTGGCCGGCGTTTTCCAGAATCTCAACCGTTGCATGGTGATAGCGTTGAAGATAGGTTTTGGCCATTAACCCGGCATTGAATGTTGGATCGTGCTCACCCACAAGCACCTTTATCGGATGCGATCCGACAATCTCATCGCTGAAATCGGTATCGGCCCATGCATGAAAATACGCAGAAAATGCTTCCTGAGAGGAATGCGATACCGAATACGCTGCTTTCCATTCGACCCAGGATAAGGGCAACCGTCCGCCAGTACTGCGGTCTATGATGGCTTTTCGATTGTCCAGTTGCTCAGCAGCATCTTCAAGCAGACGGCGCGTCGTAGCATCGTACGAAATGCCGCCGCAAGGAACGGGTGCAACGGCAACGAGTGCCCGCACTCGATCGGGCGCGCGCGTTGCAATCCGCTCAATCACCATCCCCCCCATCGAATGACCTATCAGGCTGAAGTCGTGAAAGCCAAGAGCGTCAATAAGCGCCAGCGCATCGGAGGCAATCTCATCGATCGTGTATGCGCCGCGCGTTTCCTGCATGCCCCCGTAGCCACGATAATCCATGAACACATAGTTGAACGCGTGGACATTCAACCAGGGTTCAATCTCTTCGAACGAGTGCGCGTCACCGAACCAACCGTGAAGCACGAGAACGGGGTGGGGTCCGTTGCCCACGCGATGATATGTGTTAGTCATATTGTTGACTCCAATGTGAGAAAAATGTGGTTTTCAGCCTGCGTGACGTGAACTTTCCGTAGACGCCATTGCGCCATCACACGACGATTTAACCTATAAGGCTTAGGAATGGCGGGTAAGTCATCCGAACGGCTATGCCAGATGACGACGTCCGTTTTATAGCTCGATCAGGACCACGCCTTTGAGGCGACCGGCACAGGCTTCCTGCAATGCAGATATCGAGCTTTCAATTCCCTTGAAGGTCGTGGACGTAAGATGAATGCGTCCGTCACGCTTCCATGTCTTCAGATCGCGTAACCAGAATCCAAACGCATCGGGCGAATGATCCGCGCTGAAGCCGCGTAATGTCATACCTTTGAAGATGATTTGAAAGCTGTCCAATGTAACCGGAGCCTGCAAAGACGCCTTTTCTGCGTTCAGCTCAGCGGTGAGCGCACCGAGCAGAACGCCACGGGCACCATCCCTTGCCAACTTAATCGCCGCCGCGAGCTGTTCACCCCCCACCATGTCTACGATGACATCAATGCCTTCAGGTGCGGCTTTCGCCAGTTGCTCGTTCATGGGGCCGCCGTCTCGGGTGACGACGGCATCATAGCCCAGTTCCTCTTGCATCCAGCGGGCCTTGCTGGATCTGCTCGTGCTACCGATCACGCGTGTCGCGCCGAGGAGCCGTGCGATCTGTCCAGCCATCGAGCCAATGGCCCCCGCGCCGCTGGAAACGAACACGGTGTCACCTTTCCTCACCTGAACGCCTCGGGTCAACGCGGCATAGGCCGTCCAGCCATGGCCAAGATAAGCCGCTGGGTCAGGTTCGAGGCAATCGATGAGCTTGCCGTCGTGTTCGTGGATCACAGCATATTCCCGCCACCCGAACGGATGCATGACAAGGCTACCTAAAGGAAGGCTGCAGCCCGATCCGGTCTGGACCACTTCTCCGATCGCGCCGTCCGCCAGAGTGTCTCCGGGGTTGAGAGGCGGGAACGGAATGCCTTCGGCGGCCTTTGCATCCTCCTGCGCCATCAACCGTGTCGAGATGGATACACGGAACCAACGGTTACGGACTACGGCTTCATAGGGTCCGGGCGCAGGAATGGTCGTTTCCATGATGGCGAAATTTTCGGGGTGAATTTCTCCCTGCACATGGCGGATAAGTTTAACTTCGCGGTTGTTTGATAAACCTGCAGACATAATGGTCGCTCCATAAGACTCATTTCGCTCTTTCTGGTAAAATCCAAAATATGAGCACTTGCTCATATTAATAATCGAGGTTGTGTATGGCTACTCGCATTCCTACAGAACACCGCGCGATGCGGAAACGCCCTAAACAGCAGCGTTCCCAGAACACGGTGGAGAGTATCGTCGAGGCAGGTGCTCGCGTTTTGGCGCAGAGAGGTTGGGCAAACTTCACGACTAACGAGGTGGCGCATACTGCTGGAGTCAGCATTGGATCGCTGTATCAGTATTTCCCAAATAATCTGGCGATTGCCGAGGCTATTCGGAAACGGCATCTCGATGACATCCTGAAAGTGCTTCCTGATATCAAGACGCAAGGTGAAAGGGTTCCGCTCGAAGAACATATTGGCCGATTGATTGATGCGGTTGTCACGCTTCATGCGACTAACCAAGATCTACATCGTGTTCTGATCGATGAGGTTCCGCTCGCGCCGAGGGAATTCTATGACGCTTTTGAGCGTGAGTATCATCGTCGCTATGAAGACCTCATCCGTGCGGCGGCCCCGTCAGACGATACTGAAACGGACCACTTAGTCGCGGCCCGCATTCTCGCAGATGCGTTGGAGGGCATCGTTCATTCCGCCTCTCGCCGGAATGAACTCATGTCGCCAGTGATAAAGAGAGAAGCGACGAGGATGATAATGTCTTATCTTCTGGCACGAGAGAGAACCTGAGAAGTCGGTTATGCGAAGGGAGGCGCGCTGTGTGAGCAGCCAGAGGCGGCATAGAATCAGTATGATCTGCTCCCCGTAGATAACCCCTTAAAGTCAGCAGTTGCCATTGAGTAACTGACTTTTATATTTAGCCGCTATGATAAATGCCAACGTCCGCTTCTGGCACGGAGTGGGCAGGCTAACTGAGCTGAAGGTCTGCTTTGAGCGAGGAGCGGACTTTAGTAGAAAAATAGAAGGCAGTATGTAGACTATCTTCTTTTAGTGTTTATTTGTTATGGCCTTATTTATGTCTTCTGAAATGATTTTCCCACTCAAAGAAACTGAGCGGCGCGCGGTAAGAGTTGTCCTGATTGATAAGACCTGCTCGATCCTGCTTCTCAGCACACGTGATGTCAGTAATCCTAACTTCATAAATTCGTGGGAATTACCTGGCGGTGGCATTTTGGAGGGGGAATCTCACGCGGACGCAGCCATACGTGAAGTGTTTGAAGAAACGGGTTTGATAGTTCCTTTCCAAAGCGTCCGTGTACCTCAGTGGTTCAGAGATGTTCATTACTCGTATCGCGGTGAAAGGCGCCTGCAACACGAAGCTATATCCCTTGCCTATATAAATGATTTCAAACCTGATATCCATTATGCAGAACGGGAACCTTTTGAACTGGAAGATCATCTCGAGTATCACTGGTGGTCCCTGGAGGAACTAAAATCGTCGTCTGCGACTTTTTATCCAAGGAACTTACCTAAACACATTGAGCAACTGCTCCAGGGGGAAAGTATTAATGATCCCATTGAGATTTGGGATTAACTGGCTGATCTGTAATCATAATTGAAGTACTTTCTGCCAACATTCCCGATGTAAGCAAAAGAGTTTTCAGGTTTGTCGGCTAACCTGTTCAAGATTGTTAACGTCCGCTACTGGCACGAAGCCGACCGCCAGAGTCCCCACGCCAGCATCTCCCCACCCTATTCCACACCCCAGCAGCGTTGGAGCGAAACCACCCCCGGCGTTGCCGTCGGTGTAAATCCGCAAAGCGGCAGCCACAATCACCGCCATAACGCCAACGCTTGGCCCCACCAGCGAAACCCACTCTTTTATCTAAGAAGATTCCTAACCGAGCTGACGGAAATGCCTTCCTGACGCCAATACGCGGATTTACCCGCCGATTTACAGAAATAATCCTGAAAAAACAATCGATAAGCCAAACTCTCTCGCTCAGCAAGTTGCGTCTATCCTTTCGCTATGGGCGCCTGCCGCCCATCGTTCGCTGCAGATCGCGGCATGCGCGTTTCTGGCTGTTCGGGTTTCGGTTTTATTCCATCGCGCGCTTCCATTCATCATGTTGAATTTCACAGCAATCTCTCAGCAACAAGGAGTGTTTATATGGCTTACGTCATTACCGACCGAGAAAAACTGCAAGCGATTTGGGAGGCCGCCAAAGCCGGCGACTGGCCAGCGGTATATGCCGCATCCGTCGATGCGCTCACCGATCCCAACCATGCCAACCAACCCATTGAGGGCGTGGATATCGCGGTGTATACCTGGATCAAAGGCGCCTATGGCGTGAACTCGAATCAGGGGGCGTTTGCCCATTACATTCGCGACCAAACCAAGCTGCAGTATGAGCTGCGCACCGGGCATGTGCCCGATGACTGGGAGGCGCGCATTCAGAATGCCTCCGATAACATCGCCAAAAACTTCGCCAAAACGCTGTTTGGCGTCGATCTGAGCAGCGATCCCAACGCGCCGCTGCCGGATGCCCCGCCCAGCAGCGCCAAAGTGCCGGACATTCACGAGGTCGGCCTGATCGACGCCGGCGCGGCGGCGTCCGAAGTGTTCACCGACGCCTCCTCGACCGGCGCCCCCAACTATTCCCCCTGGGCCGGCACCACGCTGTTTTCTTATTTAGGCGATACCTCGTTCTTCACCGAATGGGTGGCGACCAACGATACCTCGGCCTTTAAGGTGGAAGGCGGGACTTACGATCTGATTGCCGCGGCGCAGGTCTCCATGCAGATGAAAAACCTCAGTTACGTGGTTGAAACGCTGCTGGCGGGCGAAGTGCCCACCTATTTGACCACCCTGGGCATTGGCCACGAGACCATCCGCCTCGCCGCCGAAGCGGCGCGTGATTTCTACACCGAATCCTACGGCAGCAGCGTGACCGGCGGCGGCAGCCTCATTCCCGGCAAGCTGGATATCGGCTCGGCGATTTTCAACGACATTGCCGACGTGCTGTCCACGCCGAATCTGTACCGCGTCGGTACGCTGCATGACGATGATTTCACGCTGGCGTTCGGCAATATCGCCGTTAACACCGGCAGCGGCGACGACACCATCAGCGTGCCGCGCGGCTGGCAAAACAACGCCGGCAACTACGGCTGGACGGTGATCGACGGCGGCAGCGGCCATGATACGGTCGATTATTCCAGCCTGTCGCACGGGGTAAACCTGAAGTTTGACGCCCAGGGCAGCTACGGCGGGCGCGGAGTGATCGAGAAAAACGGCATCGGGCTGTACGGTTTTAAGGACGGGCTGTACAACATTGAGGCGGTGAAGCTGACGGACTTTAAGGATAACGTCACCTTTAACGATCGGGTGCTGACGCCGGCCAACGGCCTGGAGGTTAACCTGGGCAAAGGCTCCAGCGAGATTCGCTTCGAGCACGGCTATACCACTGCGCCGGGTGGGAGCGCGCCGCAGGATTATCTCGGCGTGAACCTGAGCATGCTGTCCAACGATGTTCCCTTCCCCAACAGCCTGCTGAATATTCCCGTGAAGCAGACCCACAATATCTACATCGACGACAGCTTCGAACTGGGCTTTTTACAGGCCTCTTCCCTGTCTATCGATAACCACCTGCTGGCCTTCGGCGCCGAAGGCTCAAACAGCAGCTTCTCGCTGAACTACAACGCGCAAACCCATACGCAGGATCTGTCGATATTCATGCAGGGCGAAAGCGCACTCAATCAGCACGTCGTCAATATCTACAATTGGGATCAAGGATACTTTGGCATCAATCTGGAGCAGCCGGCCATTCAGCTTGTCGGTTTGCAAACCGTTACGCCGCAAGAACTGGCGGCCGCCTAAGCGAAGCCCGCCGGTTTACCGGCGGGTTGTTTACCTTCAGCGTGACAGTTCATTCCCCATCCCGCTCCGCCACCCGCGCCAGCAACGTCCCCAGCAACGCCAGATCGACCAGCAACGCCAGCGCGAAACAGCTCCCCCTCACGCCCGGCGCGGCGTAGGTTTGCACCAGCGAAGCGGCAATCACTACGGCCACGATAGTCACCACCGTCGTCAGCCTGCACGCCACAGCGAACGCCGCTTTCTCCTCCACCGCCGTGCGGTAGGCAACGCCCTGCCCCAGGCCGCCGAGGGCGAGACCCGCCAGCAGAGCCGGCCAGTCATGGCCGCCGAACAGCATCAGCAATGTGAATAGCCATCCCGCCGCCGCCAGCAAAAAGCCGTGGCGGAGAATCGCCAGCGCAGGCCGGTTCCGCAGCGGCTGCCAGCGGGCCAGTGCGGCGCCGCCGAGAAACGCCAGCGCCAATGCCATCAGCAGCATCAGGGTCGCGCCGATGCCCTGCAGGCTCTCCGCCTCCAGCAGCAAAGCGCCCGCCGCGACCGGCACGCTGAGCGCCAGGGCGCTCGCCGCCGTTCCCATGTGTGTCATGGCGCCCAGGGCGCCGTTGTTGATAGAAAGGCTCATCGCTCACTCCCGATAGGGTGGAAATGATGAAATAAATTCATTTCCCTGTTCACATGTCAGTAGCCTATCTCTTGTATAATCGGCCAGACAAACTCATAGTTTTCAGCCTTAGATGAGAATAACTCAGCCATGAGAAAACCCCGTTTGCCGCCGCTGGGCGCGCTGCGCGCTTTCCACGCCGTGGCCGGCTGCCGCAGCTTCAAACTGGCCGCCGAGGCGCTGGGCGTGAGCGCGACGGCGGTCAGCCACCAGATCAAGCTGCTGGAATCGGTGCTGGAATGCCGGGTGTGCGAGCGCAGCGCGCAGGGCGTCAGCCTGACCGAGACCGGCGAGATCCTGTATGCCGGCACCCAGCGCGCCTTTGCCGCGCTGGAACAGTCCGTCGCCCAAATCACCCGCGCCCGGCAGCCGCCGGCGCTGACCGTCACCACCACCTCCAATTTTCTCACCCACTGGCTGGTGCCGCGCCTGGCGGATTTCAAGGCGGAGTTTCCCGCCATCGATCTGCGCCTGCACACCAGCGTCGAGCGGGTCGATCTCAGCCAACGCACCGTGGACGTCGCCATCCGCTACCGTGAAACGCCGGAAAGCGATCTGCACTGCACCCTGCTGCATGAGGATCGCTTTATCGTGGTCGCCAGCCCGGCGCTGGCGCTGGCGCACATCGAGGATTTACAGCGGGTGACGCTGTTTCACGTGGCGCATCGGCAGGTGCCCGCCGACTCGCCGACCTGGGAGAACTGGCGGCGGCGCTACGGGCCGGAAGGGTTGAACGTGGAAGCCGGGCTGACCTTCAGCGACGAAACCCATGCGCTGCAGGCGGCGGTGGCCGGCCAGGGGGTGGTGATCGCCAGCCGGCTGCTGGCGCGCGATTTGTTGCAGCGCGGCGTGCTGGCCGCGCCGTTCGAGATGGCGTTACCCGGCGCCAACTACTATCTGATGACCACCGAAGAGACCGCGCAGCGCCCCGATATCATTGCGCTGCGCGAGTGGCTGCTGCGGCAAATGGCGGCAGGCTAACGGCTCTCGGGGGCAATTTCGCCCAGGCGGATCGCCACGCTGATCGCCTGCGCGGTGGTGGCGGCGCCAAGGCGCCGGCGAATGCGGCGCAGGTGGTTTTCCACCGTGCGTTCAGACAGGCCGAGCATCGCGGCGATATCCGCCTGTCGCCGGCCGATGGCGGTCCAGCTCAGCACCTCACGCTCGCGCGCCGACAGCCGGCCTTCTTCTTTGCCGGCCGCCGGTTCGAACAACCGCCGCGCCGCCAAAAAGGCCGCCGTGCCCACCAGCGACAGCGCCAACCGCACCGGCGGCGAGGCGGCGATGCGCTCGCCTCCCAGGCTGACGGCGCCCTCCAGGCCGGCGGGGCCGAACACCGGGATTTGCATGCCGTGCAGGCCCGCGCCGCGCGGCGTGCGCACAATCCGGTAGCGCTCTCCCTGCTGCGCCCGGGTCTTGGTCCAGAAGAACGGCTCGCTGGCCCGCAGCATGTGGCGAGTCACCGGGCAGTGCCGCACGTAGGTCAGCGCATCGACCGCCTCCCCCTCGCCGAACCAGTCGCCTTCGACCCAATAGATATGCTCGATCCCCGCCTCCGCCGTGGCGGAAGCGGAAAACAGCACAAAGCGATCGAAACCGAACGGCGCGGCGAAGGCGCGAACCCGCCCCTGAATGGCGGACAGGGTTCGCTCGTGGTCCATCGCCAACGCCGTCTGGAAAGCGCGCTGCGCGATCTCGTCGCTCATCGCGCGGCGACGTCGGCCAGCAGCGTCTCCGCCGCCAGTTTGCCGAGGTTGTTGGAAGCCAGCGGGCTGTCGCCGGTCAGCAGGCGCCGATCTTTATGCACCTTGCCGGTGATGTCGGCATTGACGATCTTCACGCCCAACTCACGCAAGCGTTCGCCCACCAGCCAGGGCATCGGGCCGGGGATATAGCCGATGTCGATGTTGGCGCCGGTATCGAGAGCATCCGGGAACACGCACATCTCATAGCCGCGATAGAGGAAATCGTCTTTGCTCTCGCCAATGCCCGCCGCCAGCAAACCGGCCGGCCCGTGGCACAGCGAGATCACGTAGCGATCGTTGTCATGGGCCCAGTGCAGCGTCTTTTTCACCTCTTCACTGAACGGGATATCATTGAGCACGCCGTGGCCGCCGGGAATGAAAACGCCGAGGTAGTTGCCGCCATCCAGATCCTTCACGACTTCCGTCAGCTTTTTCGGCTGCTTGAGTTGGCTGCGGTACTTCTCATAGGTGGCCTTGACCGCTGGGTCTTCATGCGGGAACGCCCACATCTCCAGCTTCACCGGATCGCCGGACGGCGTGGCGATGTCGATCTCGAAACCGGCCAGATCCAGGTGATACATCGGCAGCAGCATCTCGACCGGGTGGTTGCCGGTGGAGAAGAACTTGCCGTTTTGCATCAGCAGGTAGCGCTCCTGCGAGGCGATCATCAGCACCTTCCACTTGCCGCCGCGATAGGCGTTCGGGTAGCTGGCGCCCGTGAAGTCGGTTTTGGACGAAGTGTACTGGCTGAGGGAGTAAGGTGATGGGAAGAACGCGTTGTCTTCCGCCACATCCGGGGTGGGATTACGATCGTTGGATACTGAATCAGTCATGATTATCTCCATATTCACCGTTGCATTTCTCTTTCAGCTTAAATAACCGCCGGCGGGGCCGCAATGAGGGATATCCCTCAATCGCCCTCGCACTGGCGGCGCTCAAGCGGGGTGCCGTAGCGCGACAATGAACGTTTCTTCGCTGACGCCGGCATATTCGTACCGGCACTTTCTCACCGGCACCTGGAAGTAGCGTTCCAGGATATCCTCTTGCAGCAAGGCGTTTTTATCGCCAAACATGCACTGTCGCTTATTCATCAGCAGGCACTTGTCGGAGATGCGATCGGCGTAATGCAGAAAATGCGTATTCAGCACGATCGTCATCTGCCGCTCTTTGGCGAGGCGCCAGAGCATCTCGATCATTTTAGCCTGATTGTAAAAATCCAGGTTCGACTCCGGTTCGTCGAGGATCATGACGTCGGGGTCCGCCGCCAGCGCCTTGGCGAAATAACACATCTGCAGTTCCCCGCCGCTGATCTGATTGATGTTTTTCTGCGCCAGCGGCGCGATCTCCAGCGCGTGCAACACCGCCTGCGCCTTGGCGAAATCTTGCCGCCGCGGCCCGGCGAACCACCCCGCCTGGCGAGCGCAGCCGAAAGTGACAAAATCGAGCACGCCATACGCGAAATGCGGCGTTTTCGCCTGCGGCACATAGGCCAGTCGGGCGGGCCGATTATCGATATGGCCGATCTGGCAAACGCCTGACAGGGGCCGGCACAGGCCCGCGACATGTCTCAGCAGCGTGGTTTTACCGGCGCCGTTCGGCCCGAGCACGCTGAGGATCTCACCGCGTTTCAGATGAAAACTGACGTTGTCGAGAATGGGCTCACACCCTTTGAACCCCAGGGTCAACTGGCTAACAGTGATCATGTTTGCTGCTCATAATAAAAAGGAGGGCGAAAAGCGGCGCGCCGATCAGCGCGGTCAGGATGCCGATCGGGATTTCAGCGTAGGTAGCGCCTCTGGCGATATTGTCGATCACCAGCAAAAACAGCGCCCCGCTCAGCGCCGAAGCCGGGATCAGGCGACCGTGGTTATACCCCAATACGCTTCGCACCAAATGCGGGATCACCAAGCCGACCCACCCCACCACGCCGGCCAAGCTCACCGAGGCGGAAACCAGCAGAGAGGCGGCGATCAGCAACAGGATCTTCAGCCGAGGCGGATTCAGACCGGCGATGCGCGCCTCGTCGTCCCCAAGAGAGAGAATGTTCATATTCCACCTGAGCCGGTAGATAGTCAGGTAACACGCCGCAAACAGCGGGATCAGCCAATAAACCTGCGCTTTCGCTACCGAAGCGAAGCTGCCCATCAGCCAGAAGACGATCGCCGGCAAGGTATCCTGCGGATCGGCGACATATTTTATGACCGAGACAAACGCGATAAACAGCGACGCGATAATCATGCCGGACAAAATCGTGGTGAGCGCATCCTGCCGGCGTTTGAGGCGGCAGATGCCGAGCACCAGCAACAGGCTCACCACGCCGAAAAGAAACGACAGCAGCGAACTCAGGGCAAAAGGCAAACTCAATAGAATGCCCAGCGCAGCGCCAAAGGCGGAGGCGGAAGACGTACCCAGCACGTCCGGGCTGGCCAATGCGTTTTTCAGCACCGCCTGAAAGGTCGCGCCGGCGACCGCCAACCCGCCGCCCACCAGCATCACCGCCACTACCCGCGGCGCGCGCAGGTTAAAAATCACCGAATAGCGGGCCTGGTTTTCCCCCGGCATGTTCCCCTGCCATAAAATCTGCGCCACATCATGGGCCGACAAGGCGTAGCGGCCGGCAAACAGCGATGCGAAGGCGACTGCACACAGCGAAATGAACAATCCCGCCATGATCGCCGCATATTTTCCTCTGCCCGGCATCCCCAAGCTCCTCCAATGGATTAAAGCTATTCAACCGTGGCGCTAGCGTTGCGCCAGCACCTCATCCAGCAACCGGTCCGGGATCGCGTAGGAGAACATCGTCTGATAATAACGACGCGTCTCCTGCCGCAGCGTCTTGTCGCTAATGTCTTCGGGCGCGTATCGGTTGATCATGAACAGCGGCAACAGTGACGTTTCCGCCGACAGGCCCCCCCAGTTGTGAATGCCCACCGGCGTCGAGAAAACCTTGCCGTTTTTCACCGCCCTGAGCGTCTCCCACGCCTGGCCGGGGATCCCCCCGTGCAGCAGCGCTTTGGCGCTGCCGAACACCACGAAAATCACATCCGGATCCCAGGCCATGATCTGCTCCATCGACACGTTGATGTACCTGCCGGCATCGCCCTTCACCGGCAAATCCCCGGCGACGTTATCCATGCCGGCCATTTTCAGATAGGTGTCGCCGTAGGTGTGCGGGCCGCTCACCTTCAACTGCCTGCCGTCGCTTTCTTCCAGATATAATGCCCTGACGTGCTGCGCGCGGATGGCGGCGGCATAGGGGCGGATCTGCTTCAGGGTCCTTTCCCAGGCGTCTTTGAATTTATGCGTGCGCGGCAGGCCGAGGGTGTCGGCGAAGGTATTTTCCCAATACACCTGGGTGACCATCGGCTGGTATTTGGTCTTCCCGCCGGCGTCCAGATCGACCGTCATCACGCCCGCCCTTTCCAGCCGATCGTCCTGGCTTTTGCCGTAGTAATAAATGATGTCGGGCCGCAGATTCATTAACGACTCCATGTTGACCCGATAGTCCTTATTGATGAAATCGGACGTGATCCTGCCGATGTCAGGCTTCATGTCTTTCAACACATGCCTATCGGCATGCATGAACGCCCAGGGGCCGACGCCGACGACGTGCCGATAGGCCGCCTCGTTGGCCAGGATCACGCCGAAGGGGCAGTTGCCGGTGATGACGATCCGCGGGTAGCTGCCGGGCAGCGTTTGCGCCGCCGCGCTCTGCGGCAGCGCGGCCGCTTCCGGCTGGCTGGCGCCGGCGCAAGGCAGCATCGGCAAAGCGGCTATCGCCAGCAAGGCGGTGGCGATGAATGTCAGTTTTACGGCCATGAGGCCTCCTGCGCGCACGCGCAATGGCGCGCGTCGATGAATAGTGTCAGGCCGAGGCGGCGATGCCGGCGGCCATGATGGTGATCCCGGCAACGAAAACGATCGCCGCGGTGGCGACCGCGCCGCCGCCGACCAACGCGGCGGTTTTTCCTTCGGAAATGTCTTTTCGCTGCAGGAAAGAGAGTTGCGACAGGGGAATGATTTTTCCGCTGTCGGCAACGATGTCTTTCGGTTCAACCTTCGCAACCGTCAGCTCACCGCCGCTGCCGTCCTTCAGGCCGTATTTCAGCCGATCGCCGACATACACCGGCGGCTGCAACAGATAATACGGGCTATTGAGCCCCGCCTCTTTTTGTTGCAGCGCCACGTCGTGGTAGGTCGAGCAGCCGCTGAGGGAAAACGCCGCCATCCCGATAATGAGCGGCACCAGGTGGATGAATCGCATGGGAAACCTCGAACGTGCTTATTTGCTGGTTTTTAACGTAACGGCGGACTTGAAGCGCATATAGCTCACGGCCAGAGAGAGAAACGAGAACGCCGCCCCCGCCATTAAGCTGATAGTCGTCGCTTGCGCGCCGCGCATATTGAAGAAAATCGCCACTAACGCCGAACCGACGATTTGCCCGATCAACCGGGAACTGCCCAACAGACCGCTGGCGATGCTGCTGTTTTCATGAGAGACCGAGGTCATGATCAGCAGGTTGTTCGGTGATTGAAACAGGCCGAAACCGATGCCGCACAGCGCCACACGCCATACGATCGCCCCATTCGACGGATCGGCCGGCAGGTTGGCCATCAGCAGCATGCCGGCCAACAAGCAGGCGAGGCCTGACAGGGCGACGAGATTGGGATCGTATTTCTTGGTCAAATCGCCGGAAATCAACGACGAAACCATGGTGGCCAGCGGCCAGGCGGTCAGCAGCAGACCGATTTCCACCACGTTTCTTTGCAGGACATTGTGGAAATAAAAAGGCAGCGATACAAAAGCCAAAAGCTGGGTGCTGTAAGACAGCATCGACATCAGCAAAGACAATGACAGCGTCGGGTTATGCAGCATCGCGACCGGGATCAGCGCGGCGTTGGCCTTTC
This sequence comes from Serratia sp. CY37869, assembly GCF_052168895.1. NCBI lineage: Bacteria > Pseudomonadati > Pseudomonadota > Gammaproteobacteria > Enterobacterales > Yersiniaceae > Serratia > Serratia sp. CY37869. Next base: position 699,929 of record NZ_JBJNLU010000001.1, on the reverse strand, counting down.
TTTTCTGATTGATGTACAGCCACCCGGCCAGTCCGGCGAATACCGCAAAGCTCAGCGCCGCCGCCGGCAGATGGCGGGTGGTCATGCTCATCGTGCTGAGCGAGAAAGCGATAAACAGCACAAACACCAACAGGGCGCCCCCGCTGTCGAAGCCAACGCTGCGCCGCTCGCGGGAGCCCAGAAATATCACGCTCAGCAGCAGCGACAGGCAGGCGATGGGAACATTGATGGTGAACAGCCAGTTCCAGCTCGTTTGAGAAAGTATCGCCGAGGCGATGGACGGCCCGGCGGCGGCGGAAACCGACACCACCATCACGTTAATCCCCAGGCCGCGCCCCAGCAGCCTTGCCGGGTAGATCTCCTTGATCAGCGCCGCATTGACGCTGAGCACCGCCGCCGCGCCGAAGCCCTGTATCACTCGGAACGCCGTCAGCATCGCCAGCGTGTCGGAAAGCGCGCAGCCCAACGAGGAGAAAGCAAACAGCACCACCCCGGCCATAAAGATTTTTTTATTGCCCACCGCTCTGCCCAGCGCCGCAAAGGGCATCAACGACGCGACGACGGCAAACTGGTAGGCATTGATAATCATGATGGAGGCCGATTCGGAAACGGCGAAATCTTTCGCGATCACCGGCAGCGCTACGTTGGCGATGGTGCTGTCGAGCATGGCGATGACCGTGCTTAACGAGACGGCGAGAACCGCGAATAGATTTAGCGTCTCTTTTTCCTGGTGTTTAAAAGTCATGTTAACGCTCCAAAAACGTGGGTGTCTTTATGCCGGCATGCCGGCGGCAAAGACGCCGTTTTTATCAATTTTTGTAATTACGTTATAACATATCATTATTGGATGGTAATAAATCTCATTTGAAATATTGAATTGCATAGTGTTTCAAAATGAGAATTAACAAATGAAATACAAATAAGTTACAATATAAAAACCCAACCAAATAACTATACTCAGTATAAAAAACCGGTTGATTTATAGAATGACATTAAAAGTAACAGGCGCTAACAGACGACGATGATGCCAGCATAAGTTGTTATGTTATAACACAACGACCTTCCCTTTATGCGGGTTAACCTTATGGCTAAGAAGGACCTTTTGAACACGCGCTTGTCCCGCCGCAGAATGATGCTGGCCGGGCTGGCGGCTCTGGCGCTCAATAGCGCCGTTTCTCCGCTGGCTGGCGCCCACGGCTTGCCACGCCCCAAAAAACAGGCGGGCCCTCAGGGTGCGCGAAAACGATTCCTGGTCATGTTGGATCCCGGCCATGGCGGCATCGACTCCGGCGCCATTGGCCACACCGGTTCGCTGGAAAAACATGTCGTTCTGGCGATCGCCAGAAACGTGCGGGCGCAGCTCGATCGACACGGCATCGATGCCCGCCTGACGCGCGACAGCGACGTTTTTATTCCGCTGTACGATCGGGTGGAGATCGCGCACCGGCATGGCGCGGATCTTTTCATGTCGATTCACGCCGACGGCTTTACCTGCCCCAGCGCCTGCGGCGCTTCGGTCTTTGCGCTTTCCACTAAGGGCGCCAGCAGCGCGATGGCGAAATACTTATCGAACAGTGAAAACGCGGCGGACGATCTCGCCGGCCCCCACGTCATCAAGAAAGATCGCTATTTGCAGAAGATACTGTTTGATTTGGAACAAACGGAAACCATCAAAGAAAGCCTGACGCTGGGCTCGCACCTGATCCAACATATTGCGCCCATCCATCATTTGCATGCCAAAAATACCGAACAGGCGGCCTTCGTGGTGTTGAAATCCCCGTACATTCCTTCGGTATTGGTGGAAACCTCGTTCATCACCAACCCCGAGGAAGAAAGGCTGCTGGGTACCCCTGCATTCCGAAATAAAATCGCCACCGCCATCACGCAGGGGATCGTCAGCTACTTTAAACACGTCACGCACGCTTAAGCTTCACCAGGACGGCAAGCCGGCCGGCTTGCCGCGCACAGGGACGGCGTCATCATGATAAAATGCAATCCTCGCGCTTTTTCGGCGAGCCTGTGGCTCCCGCTGCTGGCCCTGTTGCCGCGCAGCGCCTTCGCCGTGCCGCTGACGGTATCGCAACACAGCAGCCTGAATTTCTACGGCACGATTATCGCCAGACGCTACAGCGGCCAAAGCGAACGCGACGACGGCGACCGCAGCTATCTCTATTTCGGCCTGATCGGCAAAAAAAAGATCGCGCCGCGCTGGCGGGCCTACGCCCATTGGGAATATACCGTCAGCTTCGCCGACGCCACCCGAAACAGCACCCGGCTCGCCTACCTCGGCGTGCAGAACGCCGCCCTGGGCAGCCTCGATATCGGCCGCAACTGGGGCGTGCTCTATGATGTGACCGCCCTGACCGATCGCTCCCCGCTGTTCAGAGAAATGGCCTACAACTACATCGACAACTTTATGCGCGGCCGGGCGCACAACCTGCTCACTTACCGCAAACCTTTCAGCCTGTTTCAGCGGCACGCCGCCCTCGCGCTGCAGTATCAGTTCAAAGACGGCGACGATCGACAGGCGCTGGGCAAACAAAACGGCAACGGGTTCGGCGCCTCCTTCCGCTATGCGCTGACGCCGACGCTCAGCCTCATCGCCGCCGCTTCGGCGTCTCAAACCACGCAGCGGCAGCAACGCGCCGCCGGCTATCGTCGGCGCATCGATACGCTGGCCGAGGGGGTTCTCTATGCGTCGAAAAAAATCTATCTCGCGGCCGTGTTCACCCAAAGCGACAACGCCATCAGCCCGCAACAAACCGCTAACCGCGGCTCGGCGTCCAGTTATGAAGCGCTCGCCAAATACCGGCTGACGGACCATATTCAGCCCAACATCGGCTATACCCGTTTGATACAGGCCCGGGCAGGCCGCAACACCGACTTATTGAACTACGAGGAGTTAGGCGTGACCTGGTTGCTCAATAGCAACATGCAGGTGTTTATTAACTATGAATTCAATAACCTTTCTCGCCACGCCCCCGGCGTCGATGCGTCAGACAAACTCGATATGGGCATCAGCTATCACTGGTGACGCGCTGCCGCAGCCAATAAAAAGCCCCGCCCGGTGAAGGGCGAGGCTCGCTCGCGCCGATCGAGACGGTGCGAGAGGATCATGAGGGCAGAGTGATGACAGGGTGCCGAATGCGCCTGCTCATGGCGCGACGGACGCCTCAGCGCGGCGCTTGCGCGTTTTTCCACTCCCGCCAAATCGTTTCCAGCCCGGCGCGATACGTCGTGACGGCGAAGTCGGGAAAACGCTGTTTGAACTTGGTCGAGTCGAACAGGTTATCGTGCTCGTAGCGCGGCAGCAGCTCGCGCATCTCTCGCGCCCCGGACGAAACCAACCCCGCGGCGATCAACGCCCATTTGCCGATAACGGAATATGAAATGTCCTTCCCAAACACCTCGCAGGCCAACGCGGCGAACTGCGCATAGGTGAGCCGCTCGTCGCAGCACGGGAGATGCCACGTCTGGCCGAACGCGTCGGGCGTATTGCCGAGCCGGGCTAACCCACGGCTGGCGTCGGGCGTCCAGATCAGCGTGCGCAGCCTGTCGTCGCGAACCGGCACGCGCGGTTTTTCCCCCGCTTTCAGCCTGTCGACGATCAGCGCATTGGTGAAGCTCTGCGTTTTTCCCGGCCCATAAAACTCGGGCGCACGGCCGATCAGCACGGGGATCTGCTTGCGCTCCATCTCGTCGAGCACCTTCTCGGTCATCAGAGCGCGCACCCGTCCCTTGCGCCCCCGAGGCGCGAACGGCGTCGATTCCGTCTGCGGCTCGCCGTTCTGCGGATACATATAGGTATTGTCGAAATAAACAAAGGGCACGCCCGCGGTACGGCTGGCGTCCAACGCATTCTGCAGCATGGTCGGAAATTGCCGCTCCCACAGCGCCGAATCCGGCGGCAGGCCGGCGGCGAAATACACCACGTCGCTGCCCTTCACCGCCGCCAGGGTCTGCTGTGCATCGAGCAGGTCGGCCGCGACCAGCGTATCGCTGTCGTTGACCTTCCTCGGGTTGCGGCTGACCAATCTTAAATCATCGGTGTACGCGCGCTTCAGTTCACGCGCCAGCTCTTGGGCGATCTGGCCACTGGCGCCCAGGATCGTTTGCATTGGCGTTCCTCATCGCAATGAAAAAAACTCCGCCCACTCAGGGCGGAGCAAAAGTGCTTGTTCGCGCTTAACTGTTCACGAACGCCAGCAGATCGGCGTTGACCTGATCGGCATGGGTAGTCGGTATGCCGTGCGGCGCGCCCTTATAGGTATGGAGCGTGCCGTTTTGCACCAGCTTGGCCGACAGCGCGCCGGAATCCTGATAAGGCACCACCTGGTCGTCGTCGCCGTGGATCACCAGCACCGGAATGGCAATCTTCTTGAGATCTTCGGTGAAATCGGTCTGCGAGAAGGCGACGATGCCGTCATAGTGCGCCTTGGCGCCGCCCATCATGCCCTGCCGCCACCAGTTCCAGATAATGGCCTCCGACGGTTTGGCGCCCGGACGGTTATAGCCGTAGAACGGGCCGGCGGGCACGTCGTAATAGAATTGCGCCCGGTTGGCGGCCAGCTGCGCCTGGAAATCATCGAATACCGATTTTGGGGTGCCCTGCGGGTTACTGTCCGTTTTCACCATCAGCGGCGGCACCGCGCTGATCAGCACCGCTTTGGACACCTTGTCCTCGCCGTGGCGCACGATGTAGCGCACCACCTCGCCGCCGCCGGTCGAGTGGCCCACGTGCATGGCGCCCTGTACGCCGAGGTGTTTTACCACCGCGGCGACATCATCGGCGTAGTGATCCATGTCGTGCCCTTCCCACACCTGGCTGGAGCGGCCGTGGCCGCGGCGATCGTGCGCAACCACGCGGAACCCTTTGTTCACGAAGAACAGCATCTGGGCATCCCAGTCATCGCTGGACAGCGGCCAGCCGTGGTGGAAGTAGATAACCTTGCCGTTTTTTGGGCCCCAATCCTTGTAGAAAATCTCGACGCCATCGCTGGTCGTTACATAACCCATGTCGTTTCTCCCATTTACACTATGGTTAAAAAAGAAGGTTTATACTGCGCACGGCGCCGGGATCTCTGGCTCCCTCATCCCGGTTGGCCGACGATCTTGCGTTGATCGTTTAACGAGTATAGGTTTAAAGTTCACTTTAAGGTCAAACACAATTCGGCAAACCGCATTCCCGCTTTCACTCGGCATCAGGAGAATTCAAGTGCAGGGAGATGACATCCTCATGACGATGGAGCCGCGGCTTGCCGCCCAGCGCCACGCCTTCCTGCGCGACGGCGCGCCGACGATGCAACAGCGCAAGGCCGCCCTGCGCCGCTTGCGGAGCGCCATTCTGGCCCAGCGCGCCGCGCTGGCGGCGGCCGTCAGCGCGGACTTCGGCCACCGTTCGCCTTACGAAACCGATATTCTGGAGATTCTGGTCACCGTTCAGGCGATCGATTACCTGCTGCGCAACCTGAAACGCTTCATGAAGCCGGAGCGCCGCCACGTCGCCCTGCCGTATCAGGCCGCACGCGCCTATGTGCAATATCAGCCCAAGGGCGTGATTGGCATCATGGCGCCGTGGAACTATCCCTTCTCGTTGACCTTCATCCCGCTGGCCACCGCCCTGGCCGCCGGCAACCGCGTGATGCTGAAACCTTCGGAGCTCACGCCGCATACCAGCCGCCTCATCGAAACGATGCTGGCGGCGCTGTTTCCCGCCGATGAGGTCGCCGTCGTGACCGGCGGGCCGGACGTCGGGGCCAGATTCAGCGAGCTGGCGTTCGACCATCTGGTGTTCACCGGCAGCACGGCGATCGGCCGTCAGGTCATGCAGGCGGCCGGCAAACATCTGGTGCCGTTAACGCTCGAACTGGGCGGCAAAAGCCCTGCCGTCATGGCGCGCGGCGCGGTTAACGCCAGAAACGTCAAGAGCGTGGCGTTCGGCAAGCTGTCGAACGCGGGCCAAACCTGTATCGCGCCCGATTACCTGCTGATTCATCAGGACGATCTGGCAAGCTTCATGGCGCTCTATGACGCGGCGGTTAAAAGCTTTTATCCCGACGGGCCAACCGGCGACGACTACGGCGCCATCATCAACGACAGGCACTATCGCCGCTTGCAAGCGCTGCTTGCCGACGCACAGGCGCGCGGCGCGCAACTCCATCCGGTCGGCCACCGCCCGGACTCGGCGTCTGAACGGCCGAACACGCTGGCCCCTACGCTTATCGTCGGCGCCCCCGATGACAGCGCGATCATGCAAGAAGAGATCTTCGGGCCGCTGCTGCCGGTGCGCACCTACGCCGCCTTTGATGAAACGATCGACGTTATCAACGCCGCGCCCCGCCCGCTCGCGCTCTACTACTTCGGCCCGCCGGGCGAGGATCGGGACCGGCTGCTGGCGCGCACCGCCTCCGGCAACGTCAGCATCAACGCCACCCTGCTGCACTTCGCCCAGGACGACCTGCCGTTCGGCGGCATCGGCCCCAGCGGCATGGGGGCCTGTCACGGCATCGAAGGATTTCGGGCGCTGAGCCACGCCAAAGGCGTTTTCATCCAGAGCCGCTGGCGCTTTACCGACCTGCTGCGCGCGCCGTTCGGCAAGCTGGCGGACGCAGTGCTCGCGTTCATGTTGCGGCGCCGATAACGCGGCGTGTTGACTATCAATAGCACACCCATAAATCGCCGCAAGCTATCACAATATTCACTCATTCCTATTTTATCTCTCCGCCGCCGCTGACTAAGCTTAGCCCTATGTCCCCCTTTGCCCGTTGGCGGCGAGGGTGACGTCAATCGATTGAGTTCAGTTATTTAGCGCAACACCCGACGCAAGCCTTACCCGCATGCCTTGTTAACCGCTCCACGCCCGGCGGCTGGAGCATCTTTACGGAAGCAGAGAGCGCATTATGACAACTGAAAGCAAATGCCCGTTTTCGGGCGGCAAGCAGCCCGCACCGCAGAACGGCCCCACCAATCAGGATTGGTGGCCTAATCAGCTCAGCCTGAAACCGCTGCACCAGCACTCCCCCCTGTCCGATCCGATGGATAAAGACTTCAACTACGCCGATGCCTTCAACAGCCTCGATCTGGCGGCGGTCAAACAGGATCTGCACGCCCTGATGACCGACTCGCAGGAATGGTGGCCGGCGGACTTCGGCCACTACGGCGGCCTGTTCATCCGCATGGCCTGGCACAGCGCCGGCACCTACCGCATCGGCGACGGCCGCGGCGGCGCAGGCGAAGGCCAGCAGCGCTTCGCCCCGCTCAACAGCTGGCCGGACAACGTCAGCCTCGACAAGGCGCGCCGTTTGCTGTGGCCTATCAAGCAGAAATACGGCCGCAACATCTCCTGGGCCGACCTGATTATCCTGACCGGCAACGTGGCGCTGGAATCGATGGGCTTCAAAACCTTCGGCTACGCCGGCGGCCGCGCCGACACCTGGGAGCCGGACGACGTCTACTGGGGCTCTGAGAAGATCTGGCTGGAACTGAGCGGCGGGCCGAACAGCCGCTACTCGGGCGACCGCGATCTGGAAAACCCGCTGGCGGCGGTGCAGATGGGCCTGATTTACGTCAACCCGGAAGGCCCGGACGGCAATCCCGATCCGGTGGCCGCCGCGCGCGACATCCGTGAAACCTTCGCCCGCATGGCGATGAACGACGAAGAAACCGTGGCGCTGATCGCCGGCGGCCACACCTTCGGCAAGACCCACGGCGCCGGCCCGGCGTCTCACGTCGGCGCCGATCCGGAAGCCGCCGGACTGGAAGCGCAGGGCCTCGGCTGGCACAGCACCTTCGGCTCCGGCGTCGGCAAAGACGCCATCACCAGCGGCCTGGAAGTCACCTGGACCACCACCCCGACCCAGTGGAACCACGACTTCTTCCGCCACCTGTTCGAATACGAATGGGAGCTAAGCCAAAGCCCGGCCGGCGCGCACCAGTGGGTGGCGAAAGACATCGGTGAAACCATTCCCGACGCCTTCGATCCCAACAAAAAACGCCGCCCGACCATGCTGACCACCGACCTGTCGCTGCGCTTCGATCCGGCCTACGAGAAGATTTCGCGCCGCTTCTATGAGCACCCGGAGGAGCTGGCTGACGCCTTCGCCCGCGCCTGGTTCAAGCTGACCCACCGCGACATGGGGCCGCGCGCGCGCTACCTCGGCCCGGAAGTACCGCAGGAAGCGTTGATTTGGCAGGATCCGATCCCGGCGGTCGATCATCCGCTGATCGATGAGCAGGACATCGCCGCGCTGAAAAACGCCGTGCTGGCTTCCGGCCTGTCGGTGTCGGCGCTGGTCTCCACCGCCTGGGCTTCCGCTTCCAGCTTCCGCGGCTCAGACAAGCGCGGCGGCGCCAACGGCGCGCGCATTCGCCTGGCGCCGCAAAAGGGCTGGGCGGTCAACCAACCTGCGCAGCTCGCCGCGACGCTGGCCAAGCTGGAGAGCATCCAACGCGCCTTCAACGATGCGCAGACCGGCGGCAAGCGCGTCTCGCTGGCGGATCTGATCGTGCTGGCCGGCGCGGCGGGCGTGGAACAGGCGGCGAAGAACGCCGGTTTCACCCTGACGGTGCCGTTCGCCCCGGGCCGCATGGATGCCTCGCAGGAACAGACCGACGTGGACTCCTTCGAGGCGATGGAGCCGCTCGCCGACGGTTTCCGCAACTTCCTGAAGGGCAAATACCGCGTGCCGGCCGAAACGCTGCTGGTCGACAAGGCGCAGCTGTTGACCCTGACCGCGCCGGAAATGACGGTGCTGGTCGGCGGGCTGCGCATGCTCGGCGCCAACGTCGGCGGCACGCAGCACGGCGTGTTCACCCACCGCCCGCAGGCGCTGACCAACGACTTCTTCGTCAACCTGCTCGACATGGGCACCACCTGGCACCCGGTCGGTGAAGACGGCCTGTTCGAAGGCCGCGATCGCCGCAGCGGCGCGGTCAAGTGGACCGGCACCCGCGTCGATCTGGTGTTCGGTTCGCACGCGCAGCTGCGCGCGCTGGCCGAAGTCTACGGCAGCGCCGACGGGCAAGAGAAGTTCGCCCACGACTTCGTCGCCGCCTGGAACAAAGTGATGAACCTCGATCGCTTCGATCTGGCGTAACCCCCCCGCAACGGTCTGCTTCGGCAGGCCGTTTTTCCTCCCGAGAGCAACACTGCCTCCGCTCAGCGCCAGCCGTAGCGCACGTCGTTATATTTCTTTTCCCGCTTATTCGTATTTACTCAACAAGTCATATAAAAATTTGATGGGCGGCAATTCTTTTAATGCTGTATTTATATTTAGAGGGCAATGAAGAACGTAAATTCAGCGCGCTAATACGATATATCCCATCAAGGAGAACACCGTTATGGATTATCCTCAATTCACTTCAACACGCGGCGAGGCGGGCCGTATTATCAGCGCCGTCCCTTAGCGATAGCGGGCCTGCTGGCCCGGCGCCTCACCGTTTACGCCAATAAGAATAAATGTTCTGCGCCTGCGCCATATTCGCCGGGGCGTCAGAACCTCGCCCCTATTTAGCGTTTCATCACGCGCGTTGCGTTTTTAGCTTTTATTTTTCAGCCGACGGGAAAGCTCATGGGAAATTACGCTTCACTCAGGAAAATAACCGCTACCTGGAGGTCAACATGCAACATATTATCGGCATTTCTTCTCGTCGGCTGAGAATATCGGCCCTTGCGCTGCTGCTCCCGGCGATGTCATGGGCGGCCGATACGGCGTCTGTCGCCGTAGGGCCGCAGTATGACACCACCCATGTCTACGTCGAACGCGGCAAGATGGATGCCTTTGTCGACAGCATCCTGAAAACCTTCGGCGGCACCAGCACCGAACGCGTGCTGGTCAACGTCACGCCCACGCCCAGCGAAACCTACTCCCAGCTGATACTGACGCCGGCCGGCAGCTTCTCGGTGTTCGATTTCAAAACGCCGATCCCGCATCCGTTTGGCGCCGAGCGCAACGGTTTTCTGGTCAGGGATATGGACGCCGCCATCCGGCAAGCCAAGGCCGCCGGCGCCGATGTGCAGGTCGAACCCTTCGACGATCCGATTGGCCGCGACGCAGTGATCCAGTGGCCCGGCGGCGTCAACATGCAGCTTTATTGGCACACCAAAGCGCCCAACTACAAGCCGCTGCTGAGCGTGCCGGAAAACCGCCTGTACCTCTCCGCCTATCGCGTCGACGACTTCCTGAACAGCTATCGGGCATTCTCGCACGCCAAGGTGGCGAGCGACGCGCAAGTCAGCGATGCGGCGATCGGCCGTAACGGCAACGGCAAGATCCGCCAGATCGAACTGGACTCCCGCTTCGGCAAAACGCGCATTTTCGTCACCGACGGGCATCTGCCTTATCCGTTCGGCCATGAGCGCACCGGCTATGGCGTCGACGATCTGTCGGCCACGCTGGCCAAAGCGACGGCCAGCGGCGCGCAGGTGCTGTGGCATTCGACGGCGGCGGAACGCCGCGCCTCGGCGCTGGTGAGCTTCCCCGGCGGCTATATCGCCGAAATTCACCAGACGGCTAAATAAACCCAAGGCGCGCTGCGGCGCGCTTTTTTCTTCGGATATCCATGATGAAACGCACGCTACCCGCACTGTTGCTGTTCTCCACGCTCCCCGCGCTGGCGGCGGAGCCCGCCGCTTCCCCCTGGAAAAACATCCCGTTGGGCGATGCGGCCACGTTGTCTTTCGACGGTTCACTGCGCGAGCGCTATGAATGGACGGATCAGCGGGATCTGAACGGCGGACGCGACGACACCTTCATGCAGCGCTTGCTGGTTGGCGCGCGCCTCGACTACGGCGACTATGTCGGCGCCTATGTGCAGGTGGGATCGTCGCTGGCCACGCCGCGCGACCGCGGGCGCAAGCCGACCGACGAAGATCATGCCTACTTCGGCCAGGGCTATGTGGATATGAAACTGCCCACCGCCTACGGCCTCGGCACCCTGCGGATCGGCCGCCAGGAGATTGCGCTGGGCTCGCTGCACCTGCTGGGCACCCGCGACGGCCCCAACGTGCGCCGCTCCTTCGACGCTATCCGCGCCAGTTGGGTCAAGGACAAAAACCGCCTCGACGCCTTTATCGGCCACCCCATTACGCTCAAAACCGGCAGTTTCGACGACGATACCGACAACAGCCAAAAGGTATGGGGGCTGTACGGCACCACACCGCTGACGCCGCTGGCTTCCTCGCTCGATCTTTATACCTTCGGCTTTGAAGATAACGACGCCCACTACGCGCAGCTCAGCGGGCAAGAGCGGCGCTACACCGTCGGCGCGCGCATTTTCGGCGCGGCGCAGGGCTTCGACTGGGACAATGAGACCGCCTGGCAGTTCGGCAGCGCGGAACAGCGCGACATCCGCGCCTGGTCAGCGTCGGCGCACGCCGGCTATACGGCGAACGACTGGCGCTGGCGGCCGCGCTTTGGCGGCAAAATCGGCATCGCCAGCGGCGACAAAAACGGTCACGACGGGCAGCTCAATACCTTTAACGCCATGTACCCCAAGCTGCCCTACCTGACCGAGAACGGGCTGGTGGCGCCGGCGAACCTGATCGCCATCCATCCTTCGGTCACGATCACGCCGTGGCAAACCCTGTCCATCGACTTCAGCTGGGACGCGTTATGGCGGCAACGCCGCGAGGATGCCTTCTACCTCGGCCCGATGCGCCCGGTGAAAGGCAGCGCGCAGGGCTCGCGCTTTATCGGCAACCAGTATCAGGTCGAAACCACCTGGACACCGCGCAGCGATCTTCAGTTCAAGGTGGCCTATGTCTACTTCGACGTCAGCAACAGCCTGCAGCACCATGCCGGGCTGAAAAGCATGAACTTCGTCCTGGCGCAGGGCACCTACAGTTTTTAAGTATCAGGCAAGTTAATCGGTGTACGCGGGCGCCCTCAATAATCCCGTATCCGATTAATGACGACAGCCGGCGTGTGGCCGCCTCTATGCGTTACGGCAATGGCGGCTACTCACCGCATTTCACAGATAAAAAGCTGGAAAAGCAGAAAGATAAATCAGCGACGCAAACGCCGCGCGCCGATTACAGAGAAATATTAAATAAAGATTTAATTCCAACGAGTTATTTAAACACGTCTTTTACTCATATCTTATGTAAAAGATTCATATAAGAATAACTCATTAATAAAATAATTATGTTTATACTGCTTTAACTCAATCACAGTGCACAATTAATTCCTCACCGTGATTAATGATAAGGATATATTCCGCTTGAACGCAATATTCAAGCCAGACCAAGGAGGCAAGCCAATGATATCACTTTAATTACCCCTGATTTTCAAACCTGTGTACGAGCATATAGAGCGTTAGGTGCAATATTGTCAACGTCCAAAGGAGTTTGATATGTCATTAGCGACCGATAAGATTTCCGATTATTTAACCCGTTATGAAAGAGGCGATCACGCGGGGAGCAGTAAACCGTCATATACCACGCAAGAGGTTTCAGATCTGCTGCTGAGGAGCCATTATTCCGCCAATGGCAAAGGCGTGACCGACCATGCGGCTACCTTGACCTACTCTTTCCCCGTCTATACCGGCAGCGACAAGACGGGCGCCTCGCAGCTTACCGCCGCCCAGCAAGCCCAAACCAAGCTTTCATTACAATCCTGGTCGGATGTGGCCAACATCACGTTCACCGAGGTTAAAGGCAACGACGCGAAAAATGCAGATATAAAGTTTGGTTTTTATAAGGCGGCCAGCGGGGGCAATTACACCTCGTATGAAAGTACGCAGAGCAATCTAAAAAGCACCATTTGGATCAGCGGCAATAACGGCTACGACGCCTCCAATCCGCAAACCAATAACTACGCGAGGGATACGCTGACTCATGAAATAGGGCATGCGTTGGGGCTTTCTCATCCCGGCAATTATGATGCGTCAAATGCCACCTACCCCACCTACGCCAACTCGGCGAAGTATTATGAAGACGACCATCAATATTCTTTGATGAGCTATTTTAACGAACAATACACCAGCGCTGACTATAAAGGCGTTTGGCCATCAGGGCCGCAGCTGGATGATATTACCGCCATACAGAAGCTTTACGGCGCGAATACCACCACGCGCACCGGCGATACCACCTATGGTTTCAACTCGAATACGGACAGAGACTTTTTGAGCGTTAAGGCGTCCACGGACAAAATCGTGGCGGCTATCTGGGATGCCGGCGGCAATGACACGCTGGATTTTTCAGGCTACAGCCAGGATCAGCGCATCAACATTAACGAAGGCGCATTCTCTGATGTCGGCGGCTTGAAGGCGAATATCGCCATCGCCTACGGCGCGCAGATTGAAAATATCATCGGCGGCAGCGGCGCCGACATTCTTGTGGGCAACGCGCTGAACAATACGTTAAAAGGCGGTGCAGGCAACGACATCATTTACGGTGCCGGCGGCGCCGATCAGCTCTGGGGCAATGCAGGCGCGGACACCTTCGTCTTCCGCGAAGCCGGCGACAGCCAAGCCGCCGCGCCGGATTGGATCCGCGATTTCCAGACGGCGGTGGATAAAATCGACCTGTCGTGGCTCAACCAGACGGCTAAGGCCGAAGGGAGCGAATTGCACTTCGTGGATAGTTTAAGCGGCTCTTTGTATGAAGCGGCGCTGAATTATGACGCGCAGCAGAATGTCACCGATCTGGCCATCAATCTCTCCGGCAATCAATTGCCTGATTTCCTTGTCAAAATCGTTGGGCATGTCGACGCTTCCGCCGATATTCTCGTCTAGCCAAGAAACCAACAGTCCGGCGCGAACGCCGGACTGTTCATCTCTTATCAGGCCTCACCCCGGCGTCTTTTTACATTGCCACAGCAATAAATCGCGCCGACGAGGTCACACCGCTTCCAGCTCCGCCGCCAGGGTGGCGACCAGCTCCGCCGCCGGCATCGGCCGCGCCAGGCCTACGCCCTGCCCGGCCCACAGCGACATAAACTCCGCGCGTCCGGCCTTGGCCGCCGCCTGGCGAATATCGCCGGTGAGCGCGTTCTGCACCGGATAAGGCAGGATCTGCGCCTCTTCCGCGCGCATCTGCCGCATGAAATCATTGACGATGCCGCGCGCCGGGCGGCCGCTGAAGGCGCGCGTCAGGCGCGTGCTGTCATCGCCAGCGTTGCGCAGCGCCGCTCGCCAGGCTTCGGCGATGCCCGACTCCGGGCTGCACAGGAATGCGGTGCCCAGCTGCGCCGCCTGCGCGCCCAGCAATTGCGCCGCCGCGATGCCGCGCCCGTTCATGATGCCGCCTGCGGCGATCGCCGGGATCTTCACCGCCGCCGCCACCTGCGGCAACAGGGCCATCAGGCCGACGCAGGACTGTTCGATATCGCCAAGGAAGGTCGGGCGATGCCCCCCCGCCTCCGCGCCCGAGACGCAGACGAAGTCGGCGCCCGCCTCTTCCCAGGCGCGGGCTTCCGCCACCGTGGTGGCGGTGCCGATCACCCGCGAGCCGGCCTTCTTGAACTGCGTGACCGTCGCGCGCGGCAGCACGCCGAAGGTGAAGCTGACCACCGGCGGCGCAGCCTCCAGCAGGGCCGCGATCTGGTCGCGGTTGTTTTCGGCGAATTGGGTCGGCATGGGCGGTTCACTCAGCCCCAGCGCTTCGCGGAACGGCCGCAGCAGGTGCTGGGCGCGCTTGAGCTCGGCGAGATCCGGGTGCTGCTCATCGAGCAGAAACAGATTGATGTTGAACGGCGCGGCGGTCTGCGCGCGGATCTGCTGCACGCGCTCGAGGATCACCGCCGGGGAAAACAGCGCCGCCGCGCACGATCCCAGCGCCCCGGCGTTGCTCACCGCCACCGCCAGCGCCGGCGGCGACGCGCCGTTCATCGGCCCCTGAACGATCGGATAGCGCAGCCCAAGCTCGCGGGCAAAAGCAGAAGGTGCCGTCATCAATATGTCTCCCTGTGCTGACTACATTCGTCTTACGGCGGCCGCGCCGCCGAACCGACCAAAAGCATAGCACCTTCTCACCGCCTGGCCGTGCAGTTAATGCTTCACCTGACGCCGGTCGAGCGACAGGAAGTGATGCACCACCGGTTTCTCAGGGCCGATATGGAAGCGCAGCGCCTCCTGCTGCAGATCGGCATCGGCGTGCGATACCCGCTGGTGCTGCCGCAGATGCTCCGCCCAGGATTCCACCAGGAACCACTCCATGATGCATTCCGGATCGCCGGTGTGCTCGGTGATGCCCCAGGCGTAAGCGCCATCGCGGCGACGCGCCCGCTCCAGCATCAGCAGCGTACGCAAGAACTGCGGCCGATCCTGCTCGCGAATGCGGTACTCCACCTGAATCATCACCGGGCCGCGATCGTTCTCGACCGGCGTGTTAACCAACGGCTCCGGCCAATGGTTCGACGGCTGCAGATCGGCCTCACCGGTCGGCAGACGCAGGCGGTGGAACAGCAGCCCCGCCGCCAACAGGCCGACGCCGCCGACCAGCAGCGTGGCGGCCACGCCCAGCTCCTGCGCCACCAGCCCCCACAACAGGCTGCCCGCCGCCATCGCGCCGTTGAACACCATCAGATAGATGGCCAGGCCGCGGCCGCGCACCCAGTTAGGCAGCACGCCCTGCGCCGCGCCGTTGAGCGTGGTCAGCGCAATGATCCAGCCGGCGCCCAGCACCAACAGCAGCACCACCGCCAGCCACTGCGGCGGCGCCAGCGACAGGGCCGCCATTACCGCCGCCGTCAGCACCGCCGCCAGCAACACCAGCCCGTCGGCGTTCAGCCGCTGGCGCAGGCGCGGCAGCACGATCGCCCCGAGGATCGCCCCGGCGCCCACCGCCCCCAGCAGGACGCCGTAAAAACCGGCGCTGCCGCCCAGCATGCGGCGCGCCACCAGCGGCAGCAGCGCCCAAACCGAGCTGGAGAAGGCGAAGAACACCGCCGCCCGCAGCAGCACCACGTGCAGCTCGCGGCTGGAACGGGCATAGCGCAGCCCGGCGCGGAAGGCGCCGAAGAAGTGTTCCGACAGGCCGCTGTCCTCAACCTTCGGCCGCTTCCACCACAGCAGCGCCGCGATCACCAGCACATAGCTCATCACGTCCGCGCCGTAGGCCGCGCCGGCGCCGAAGCTGGCCAGCAGCAAACCGCCGGCCGCCGGGCCGATGGAGCGGGCGATGTTGATGCCCAGCGAGTTCAGCGCCACGGCGTTTTTCAGCTCGGCGCGCGGCACCAGCTCCGGCACGATCGCCTGCCAGGTCGGCCCCATCAGCGCCGCGCCGATACCGCCGACGAAGGTCAGCGCCAGCAGGTATTCCACCGTCAGCGCGCCGGTCTGCGACAGCAGCAACAGGCTGCCGCTGACGCAGGCCAGCAGAATTTGCACGAAGATCAGAAAGCGTCGCCGATCGAGAATGTCCGACAGCACCCCGGCCGGGATGGCCAGCAGGAACACCGGCAGCGTGGCGGCGGTTTGCATCAACGCCACCGCCGAAGGGTTGCTCGACAGGTCGGTGATCAGCCACGAGCTGGCGACGTCGCGCATAAAACTGCCGACGTTGCCGAGCACCGTGGCGCCCCACAGCACCGCAAATAATGGAATTTTCAGCGGCGCGAAGCCGCCCGCCGCCGCCTTGTTTTCCGTCTGTTCAGCCATCCGTTCGCTCCTTCAAATCGTTAAATGCCACCAGCAACAGCGCGCCGGCCAGCCCGAGGTGTTCAAAAAATCCGTTCATCATCAGGTCGCGCTCCGTCCCGTCGAACTGCCAGAACGGATTGGCCATCAGCGTCGCCATCAGGGTAAAACCGGCCAGCGCCAACGCGCCGAGCCAGCGATAAAAACCGCTCAGGATCAGCGCCGACGCCGCCAGTTCCAGCAGCGTCACCAGCACGGCGAACAGCGCCGCCGGCTGCAGGCCGAAGTGGGCCATCTCGGCGATGGCGCCCTCAACGTTCAGCGCCTTGACCAGCCCGCCCTGAATATAGGCGGCGCAGATCGCGAGCAGCAGCACCCAGCGCACCGCAGGCGCGTGCAGCCGCTGCGCGCAGCGGGCGGCGATAACAGTCAGGTTCATCGCGCCCCCTTAAAACGGTGAATTCTGGATGAAGGCCAGCAGATCGGCGTTGAAGCGATCGGGATCGGCCTGCGCCAAACCGTGAGAGCCGCCAGCGTAAACATTCAGCTCCGCCTGTTGCATAAGCTTAGCGGCTTTCAGCGCCGAGGCGCCGATCGGCACGATCTGATCGGCGTCGCCGTGCACCAGCAGCGTCGGCTTGTCGATCGCCAGCAGATCGGCGGTGTAATCCACTTCGGAGAACGCGCGCACGCAGTCGTACTGCCCTTTCACGCCGCCCTGCATGCCCATCAGCCAGAAGCTGTCGATCAGCCCCGCGTTGCTCTCCACCTCGTCGCAGTGGAAGCCATAGAACGGCACCGCCAGCTCTTTGAAGAACTGCGAGCGGTTGCCCGCCACGCCGCTGCGAATGCCGTCGAACGCCGCCATCGGCGTGCCCTCTGGGTTGACCGGCGTCTGCAGCATCAGCGGCGGCACGGCGCCGACCAGCACCACCTTCGCCACCCGATCGCTGCCGTGACGGCCGATGTAGCGCGCCACTTCGCCGCCGCCGGTGGAATGGCCGACCAGGATCAGATCGCGCAGATCCAGCGTTTCGATCAGCAGGGCCAGATCGTCGGCGTATTGGTTGATGTCGTTGCCGTGCCAGGTTTGATCAGAACGGCCGTGGCCGCGGCGATCGTGGGCGATCACGCGGAACCCGCTCTGGCCGAAAAACAGCATCTGGTTGTCCCAGGCATCGGCGGACAGCGGCCAACCGTGCGAGAACAGGATCGGCTGGCCGCGGCCCCAATCCTTATAGAAAATGCGTGCGCCATCGGGCGCGGTAAGAGTGCTCATGACGTGTTCCCCGCTCGGTATCGAATTGGATTTTGGACGGGTTAACAGTACGGCAGGCGCAAAGGCAGTGATAACGGAATAATTTTCGCATGATCGCGAGTTTTTTTGCTGAAGAAGCCGGCGTCGCCGCCGGCGCAAAACGTCAGATGTTTTCCAGATCGATACCGCGCGTTTTTGGGCCGAATAGCCCGATCACCAGCATCACGATCAGCATGCTGGCGACGATAAACGCGATCACCCCCAGCGAACCGCCGTACTGCAAGATAATGCCGATGATGATGCTGCTGAACACCGTCGACAGCCGGCTGAAGGAGTAGCAGAAACCGACGGCGCGGGCGCGGATATGGGTCGGGAAGATCTCGGATTGATACGAGTGGTAGCTGTAGGTCAGCCAGGCGTTGGACCAGGTGATGAAGAAACCGCACAGGATCAGCCACAGCGGGTTGTTCTGCAGTGCGAACAGCGAGCCGAAGATCACCGTCACCAGGCAGGACAACACGATCTGCCACTTGTTCTCCATCTTGTCGGCGTAGAAGCTGCACAGCAGCGAGCCCAGCGGGTAGGCCAGCGTGATAAAGAAAGCGTACAGCAGGCTGTGGGTGACCGACGCGCCCTTGCCCGACAGCAGCGCCGGCAGCCAGTTGCCGAAGCCGAAGAAGCCGATGGCCTGAAAGAAATTCATCACTACCAGCATCAGCGTGCGATCGCGATATTGCGGCGCCCAGATGTCGCGAAAGCGGCCGCGCAGCGGCGCTCCCTCGGCATCGTCCACCGGGCGCGACGGGAAGTCCGCGGCCGCCACGCCGCAGCGCCGTTCCATGTCCCGCATTACCTGCCGGGCCTGCGCATAGCGCCGCTGTTGCACCAGCCAACGCGGCGACTCCGGCAGCCCCTTGCGCACCAGCCAAATCACCAGCGAAGCCAGCGCGCCGGCGATCACCACATAGCGCCAGCCGCTCAGCCCCCAAATCGTCTGCGGCACCAGCCACCAGGACATCAGCGCCACCGCCGGCACCGACAGAAACTGCACGAAGAACGCGAAGGCGAAAGCCCGGGTGCGCAAGTGCGCGGGCACCCACTCCGTCAGGTAGGTATCGATGGTCACCAACTCGATGCCGAGCCCGACGCCCACCAGAAAACGCAGAAAGATCACCCATTCCGCCTGCTGTTGAAACGCCAACAGCAGCGAGAAGGCGCCATACCAGATCAGGGCGAACATAAAGGTGGCGCGCCGGCCGAAGCGATCGGCGTACGGGCTCAGCAGGCTGGCGCCGACGAACAGGCCGAGAAAGGTGGCGGAGGCAAAGGCCGCCTGATCCGACACGCCGAAAACGCCCTGCGCACCGGTGTGGAAAATGCCGTCGGCGATAAGGCCGGTGCTGATATAGCCGGTCTGGAACAGATCGTAGAGTTCGAAAAAGCCGCCCAGCGACAGCAGAATGATAAAGCGCCACAGGCCGGCCGACGCGGGCAAGGCGTCGATTCTGGCCGCCAAATCCCGCGCATGGATCGGCGACGCCGCTACAGATTCACTCACCATTAACCTCGCATTAACATTTTTGATGACTTTCTATGCTAGCGAAGCGGCGTCGGAGTTAAATTTTTAATTAGCAGACTATGAAAAAAAGTTAAGCATAAAACGCTGCAGCAGCCTGTTTTATAGCAGGAAAATGTAGCGCGGGATGCCGCAGCGGCATCCCGAATCGGCAGGTTAACGGCTGTGGTGCTGCTGCAGCCGTTCGCTGCGGTAGGCGCTCAGCAAGCACCAGCCGAGGGCGATCAGCGCCAGCGGCGCGGCGACGAAGCCGATGTTGCCCATGCCCAGATGCAGGCTCACCTGGTTGCCCAGCAGCGCGCCGCTGCCGATGCCGAAGTTGTACAGGCCGGAGAAGATCGCCATCGCCACGTCGGTGGCGTCCGGCGCCAGGCTCAAAACCCTGGCCTGCATCGACAGGCCGATCGCCATGATCGCCATGCCCCAGAAGATGCACAGCACCGTCAGATGGCTTTCGCTGCCGGCGGCCGGCAACAGCAGCAGCAGGCTCAAGGCCAGCAGCGTAATGGCGCCGATAAAGAAGCCGGAAGGAAAACGCTCGCTGTAGCGGCTGAACAGCAGGCTGCCGACGATGCCGGCGGCGCCGAACAGCAGCAGCATCAGCGTGGTGAAGTTCTCCGACAGCCCGGCCACGGTCTGGATAAACGGCTCGATGTAGCTGTAGGCGGTGAAGTGCGCCGTCACCACAATGATGGTCAGCATGTACAGCGCCACCAGCGCCGGGCGCTTGAACAGCAGCGGCACGCTGGCCAGCGAACCGGAGTGCTCGCTTTTCAGCACCGGCAACAGGCGCCACAGCAGCACCAGCGCCAGGGTGGCGCACACCGCGATGCCGATAAAGGTCATGCGCCAGCCGAGCAACTGCCCCACCACCCGCCCGAGCGGCAACCCGAGCACCATCGCCAGCGCGGTGCCGCCCGCCAGCAGGCTCAGCGCCTGGGCTTTCTTGCCCGGCGGCGCCACGCGGATCGCCAGCGAGGCAGTGATCGACCAGAACACCGAGTGCGCCAGCGCCACGCCGGCGCGCGAGATAACCAGCGTGGTAAAGTTCCAGGCCACGGCGGTCAGTATGTGGCTGGCGATAAACAGCATGAACACGCCGATCAACAGTTTGCGGCGCTCGATCTTGCTGGTCAGCAGCATGCACGCCAGCGAGGCGGCGGCGACGATCCAGGCGTAAATGGTAATGATCAAGCCGACCTGTTCGGTTTGCATCGAAAAGCTGGCGGCGATATCGCTCAGCAGACCGACCGGAATAAACTCGGTGGTGTTGAAAATAAAGGCCGAGACGGCGAGGATGACCACGCGCAACCAGGCGGTTGAGCGGGAAACGGGAGCGTGTTCCATGGTAAAAAAAATCCGGACAGGTGCGGGCAAGTCGCGATATTTTAACCAACCGGCCCGCTAAATGCGATACGCGTCACATTTTAATTGTGTGGTTTTTTTCACCGCCCATCGACACGCTCACCGACGCACGGTTGCCAAAATGCTGTGCTAATCTATTGAAGCGTACCAATTTTTCCTGCCGCTCTTCCCCGGCCGCCCACGCGCCGCGCCGAAGACCCGCGCAGTGTCCCTTTGGCGTTTCCTGAGGCGAGGTCATTATGATGTCCGCGATTTATGATTGGTCCGTACTTGCCCTGCGCAATGTTTACGATCGCCGCATCCAGGGCCAGCCGGTGCTCGACAGCGCGGCCCTCTTCCCCGACGCCGAACGCTTTACCGCCCAATGGCGGCAGATCCGCGAAGAGGCGCTGACGGTCGCCCACGATCTGCACAATATCCCGCGCTTCCACGAGATCATGAGCCAGCAGGCGTCCATCTCCGCCAACGACGCGCGCGACTGGCGCATGTTCATCATGAAGGCCTATGGCCAGCCCATCCCCCGCAACCTGGCACGCTGCCCGACGCTGGCGGCGCTGATCGCCTCCTCGCCGGACGTGTTGTCCGCGTCGCTCTCCTTCCTGGCGCCCGGCAAACAGGTGCCGCCCCATCGCGGCCCGTTCCGCGGCATTCTGCGCGGCTATCTGGTGCTGGACATGCCCAAACGCGCCGACGGCGCGCCGGCGGCGGTGCTGAAGGTGGACGGCCGCGAATACCGGCTGCGCGAAGGGGAGTTCATGCTGTGGGACGATACCTTCGAGCACGAGGTATGGAACGACAGCCCGCAGGTGCGCACCGTGCTGCTGCTGGACATTCGCCGCCGCGACATGCCCGGCGGGCTGCGGCTGCTCTCCAGCGCCATCATCGCGCTGGTGCGGCTGAACGTGCGCTGGATGCAGCGCCAGTTCTGACTGCGGCGCACAGGCGATTAACCGCCCTGAGAAGCCAGCCACTGGCCGGCGGTGGTGGCGGCCATGCCCTGGCGCGCATTGAAGGTGTTCGCCTTATCCCAGGCCACGCCGTCGGGTCGGGCGAAAGCCAGCCGGTATTTCGCGCCGACGTCATGCGGATGATTCCGCACCTCCGCCTGCAGCCTCTCTTTGTCCAACAGGACTCTGTTGACCTCCACGCCCCAGTGCGCCTGCATAAGATCGGCAAGCTCACGGTAGGTCAGCGTGTCCCCGGCGATATAGACCACCTGGTTGCGAAACGCGGGCCGATGGAAAAAAATCGCGGCCGTCAGCCGGCCAATGTCCTCGGGAGTGGTCAGCGTCACCGCATACTGCCAGTCACCCAGCGCGCGCACGGTTTTGCGTTCCACATCCACCACGCCAAAACCCGAGTCAAACAGGTAGCTGGTGAAAATACCCGTGGAAACAATCACCCACTCCGTTGCGCTCTGCGCGCGCAGCAGGTGACGCACCTCGAGCTGTTCATCCCACACCGGCTGCCCGCTGCCTTTACCGACGACATCGTAGTCCACGCCGAACTGCCACGGGAAGTAGCGCGCCACGCCGGCCTGCAAAACGGCCTGGGTGATCTTTATCTGCGTGCCCGCCCCGCCGACGAAGCCGCTGCAGTTGATTACCGCATCAAAGCCGCGCAGCAGCACGCTCAGCGCCTCCACCCCGCTTTGCTGCAGATCGCCTTCCACCACGGCGATCCCGAGCCGCGCCAGTTCATCCCGCCGCGCCCGGAGCGGGCCGCTCACGGCGCGGGCGGCCTCCGGCCGGAGCAGTACGCTGATTTTTAAAGATGGAGATAACTGAGCCTGCCGGCTCATCGCTCGCAGTACCGGCAGCCCCAGTTCGCCGGCGCCGAGTATCAGCACGGTATTGATGGATGGATTTGTGGATTTCATGCTTGCCTCCTGTCTTGACACTGCGTCATCCTGACAGCTGACAAAAACGGGTTCAATTAGGTACACGCGTGATACCGGGGAGGAATATGACGAGCGATCGGGAAGCGCTGCTGCAATTTTCGCAAGCGTTCTGTGAAGCATTGAGCAACGACGATGAAGGATTGAAGCGCGAGATCCTCGCGCATGCGGGCAACCGTTGGTCGCTGGGCGTATTGCATCTCCTGGGCACCCACGGGCCGCTGCGCCACGGCGAACTAGGCCGCCAATTAGCGGGCGTGACGCAGAGAATGCTGACGCGGACGCTGCGCCATCTCGAGCGGGATGGGTTGATATCGCGCTGCGATTATCAGGAAAAACTGCCCCGCGTGGTTTACACCATCACCGAGGCGGGGGAAGAAATGCTGCTCAACATGCTGCCGCTCTGGTCGTGGATTATCTCCTCCGCCGACGCCTTCAGGGCAGCCCGCTCGCACTACGATAGCCAAGAGCGCGACGCCGAAAAATGAACGCGGGCTTCCCTGCCCGCAGGCGGCTGTCAGCCGCCGCCCAGATACGCCTTTCTCACCTGCGGATCGTTCAACAGTTCTTCCCCGCTGCCGGTGAGGCGGATCTGGCCGTTGACCATCACATAGCCGCGATCGGACAGTTTCAGCGCATGGTTGGCGTTCTGCTCCACCAGAAACAGCGTCATGCCGCTGCGGGTCAGTTCGCGCAGCACCCCGAAGATCTGCCGCACCACGATCGGCGCCAGCCCCAGACTTGGTTCATCCAGCAGCAACAGCTTCGGCCGGCTCATCAGCGCGCGGGCGATCGCCAGCATCTGCTGTTCGCCGCCGGACATGGTCATCGCCCGCTGGTTGCGCCGCTCTTTCAGGCGCGGAAACAGCTCGAACATGCGCGGCAAATCCTCTTCCAGGTAGCGATTGCCGACGGTGATGGTGCCCATCAGCAGGTTCTCCTCCACGCTCATGTCCGGAAAGATGCGCCGCCCCTCCGGCGCCTGCGCGATGCCGCTGCTGGCAACAAAGTGCGTGGAGCGGCGGCTGATGTCCTCGCCGCGAAACAGGATCTGCCCGCCGGCGATACGCGGCTGACCGAAGATCGACATCAACAGCGTGGACTTGCCCGCGCCGTTGGCGCCGATCAGCGCCACCGTCTCCCCGGCGTTCACCTGCAGCGACACCTGGCGCAGCGCCTGGATCGGCCCGTAAAACACATCGACCTCGCGAAATTCCAACATCGTTTCGCTCATCCCGCCAGCTCCTCTTCGTCCGCGCCCAGGTAAGCGGCGATCACCGCCTCGTTGTGCTGAATCTCCTGCGGCGTGCCGCGGGCGATCACATCGCCGTGATCGAGCACGATCACCCGATCGGAGATCTCCATTACCATGCCCATGTCATGCTCGATCAGCAGCACCGTGATGCCGTGATGCTGGCGCAGGAAGCGGATGATGCGGCTCAGCGCGGCCGTCTCCACCGGGTTCAGCCCGGCGGCCGGTTCGTCGAGGCAGATCATCTCCGGCGCGGTGCACATGGCGCGCGCGATCTCCAGCCGCCGCTGCTGGCCGTAGGACATCTCCCCCGCCAGCCGGTTGGCGCAGTCCGCCAGATCCACCACCTCCAGCCAGTAGAAGGCGTGATCGAGCGCGGCGCTTTCCGCCCGGCGGTAGCCCGGCGTATTCAGCACCCCGGCGATCAGATTGCGGTTGCTCTGCATGTGCTGCGCCACCAGCAGGTTTTCCACCACCGACATTTCGCGGAACAGGCGGATATTCTGGAAGGTGCGCGCCAGCCCGGCGCGGTTGACCAGGTGGGTGCCGCCGAACATCTTGTAATAGAGGCGCGAACCGAGCCGCTTCGGGCGTATCCAGTCGCCGGCGCGGAACTTCTGCCCCAGCACCTGGATCACATCGGTCGGCCGCTTGTGGGTATTGAGCAGGATCGCGCCGCCGGTGGCGCGATAGAAACCGGTCAGGCAGTTGAACACCGTTGTCTTGCCGGCGCCGTTGGGGCCGATCAGGGCGGTGATGGAACCGCGCTCCACCTCCAGATTGACGTCGTTCAGCGCCTTGATGCCGCCAAAGCGCATCATCAGGTGTTCCACCCGCAAAATGGCGTCGCTCATGGCGCCACCCCCTTGCGTTCCGCAAAGCTGGCGCGGCTGATGCGCACCAGCCCGCGTGGCCGCCAGATCATCATCGCCACCATCAGCACGCCAAACAGCAGCACCCGGTATTCGGCGAAGCTGCGCAGCAGCTCCGGCGCCACCGTCAGCACAAAGGCCGCCAGCACCACGCCGAGGGTGGAGCCCATGCCGCCCAGCACCACGATCGCCAGGATCAGGGCCGACTCGAAGAAGGTGAACGAAGTCGGGTTAACGAACCCCTGGTAAGTGGCGAAAAACACCCCCGCCAGCCCGGCGGTGGAAGCGCCCAGCATAAACGCCGACAGCTTCACCAGCACGTGGTTCAGCCCGAGGGAGCGGCAGGCGATCTCGTCCTCGCGCAGCGCCTCCCAGGCGCGGCCGATCGGCATGCGCGTCAGCCGGTGCTTGATGTACAGCACCAGCAGCACCACCAAAAACAGCATCGCGTAGATGAAGATGAACTTGAGATTGGGATTGTAATCGATGCCGAGAAACTCGTGGATCGGCACCCCGCCGTCTTTAGCGCGCCGGCCGAACTCCAGGCCGAACACCGTCGGCGCCGGCACCGAAATGCCGTTCGGCCCGCCGGTGAGCGACATCCAGTTGTTCAGCACCAGCCGGATGATCTCGCCGAACCCGAGCGTGACGATGGCAAGATAGTCGCCGTGCATCCGCAGCACCGGAAAGCCCAGCAGCGCGCCCGCCAACGCCGCCATCAGCGCCCCGAGCGGCAGCATCGCCCAAAAACCGAGCCCGAGATACTGGTAGCCCAACGCCAGCCCGTAGGCGCCGATGGCGTAAAACGCCACGTACCCCAGATCGAGCAGCCCCGCCAACCCGACCACAATGTTCAGCCCCAGTCCGAGCAGCACGTAGATCAGGCCGAGGATCGCCACCGTCAGCAGGTATTTGGTGGCGACGAACGGGAACAGCAGCGCGATCGCCGCCATCAGCGGCAGGAACCAGCGCAGATTGGATTTATAGCCCAGCGGACGCACGTAAACGCCGTCGTTGCCGCCGTCGAAGCGCGCCAACACCTTGCGGCCCGGCGCGGTTTGCAGGAACAGGCTCAGCAGCAGCCGCCCGGCCATCACCGCGACGATGATCCACACCAGCCGGTGCGGCTCGAAGTTAAAGCTGTAGCCGTTCAGCACGATGCCGACGATCGGCCCGAACACGATCAGGGCGATCAGCCCGGCCAAAACGGCATCCAGCAGGCTGCGTTTGACGTTCAGCCCGCCGTTGATTACGGATTGCGACATGGCGTTCTCCTTAAACCTTGGCGACCAGCGGCCGGCCGAGCAGGCCCTGCGGGCGGAAGATCAGGATCGCCACCAGCAACCCGAAGGAGAACACGTCCTTGTAATCCGAATTCACCATGCCGGCGAACTGCGCCTCCGCCACGCCGAGCAGCAGCCCGCCCAGCATCGCGCCCGGCAGCGAGCCGATGCCGCCCAACACCGCGGCGGTGAAGGCCTTGATGCCGATGATAAAGCCGACGTAAAAATCGAAGGTGCCATAGTTCATGGTGATCAGTACCCCGGCCAGCCCGGCCATGGCGGCGCCGATCACGAACACCAGCGAGATCACCCGATCGGTATTGATGCCGAGAATCGAGGCCATTTTGCGATCCTGCTGGGTGGCGCGGCAGATGCGCCCCAGCCGGGTGCGCTGAATGATGTAGGTGAGGATCGCCATGCCGAGCAGCGACGCCACCAGAATGAACACCTTGGTGTAGGTGATCTGCACCACGCCGCCGTCGAATTCCAGGCGGAACACGCCGCTCAGCAGCGTCGGGATGCCCTGCTGGCGCGGCCCCTGGCTTATCTGCGCATAGTTTTGCAGGATTAACGACATGCCGATGGCGGAGATCAGCGGCGCCAGGCGGGTGGAGTTGCGCAGCGGCCTGTAGGCGATACGCTCGATCACCCAGCCGTACACCCCGGTGATGACGATGGTGAATACCAGCGTGCCGAGGATCAGCAGCGGGAACGATTGCAGCCCGAAGAACGACAGCAGCGCCAGACCGATGGCGCACAGGTAGGCGGAGATCATGTACACCTCGCCGTGGGCGAAGTTGATCATGCCGATGATGCCGTAAACCATGGTGTAGCCGATGGCGATCAGGCCATACACCGCGCCGAGGGTCAGGCCGTTGATCAGCTGTTGCAGAAAGAATACATCCATAATGAGCAGTCTCGCCTGGTAAGGCCGCCAACGCAGTCCGACGCGGCCCAAAGGTAGTCGCGGAACGGGCGCGCCAAGGCGGCGGCCCGTCGGTCATAGGGTCACACCCTCAATGTTCGGCCGTTTACAGTTGGTGATATTTGCCCTTGTCATCCCATTGATAGACCACGTAATCCGAGACCTTCAGATCGCCCTTCTGATCCCAGGCTTTTTTACCCATCACGGTGTCAACATCGTGCGACTTCAGCCATTCGGCGGCCTTGGCGCTGTCTTTGCCGCCGGTGGCGTTGAAGGCGGCGGCGATCGCCTGGATCGAAGCGTAGGAGTAAAGGGTGTACCCTTCCGGCTCAAAGCCGCTGGCGCGGAACTTGGCGATCACCGCCTTGCCTTCCGCGATCTGGCGCGGATCGTTGCCGAAGGTCATCAGCACGCCGTTGGTGTACTGCGGCCCGCCGGCGGCGGTCACCAGCTCTTCGGTCACCACGCAGTCGCCGGAGAAGAACTTGGCGGTCACGCCCTGCTCGCGCATCTGGCGCACCAGCGGCCCGGCTTCGGGATGGCAACCGCCGAAGTAGACCACGTCCGGCTTGACCGAAGCGATCTTGGTCACCAGCGCGTTGAAGTCTTTCTCGCCGCGCGACAGCCCCTCATACAGCACCTCTTTAACCCCGCGCTTGTTCATTGCCGCCTTGGCGGCGTCCGCCAGCCCCTGGCCGTAGGTGTCTTTATCGTGGATCACCGCTATGCGTTTGGCCTTCAGGGTATCCAGCATGTAGTTGGTGGCGATGACGCCCTGCTGATCGTCGCGCCCGCACATGCGGAACATGGTCTTCATGCCGCGCTCGGTGATCTGCGGGTTGGTGGAGCCGGGGGTAATGGCGATGATGCCGGCCTCGTCATACACCTCGGAGGCGGGCATGGTGGATGAGGAACAGAAGTGGCCGACCACCGCCGACACCTTGTCCTGATCCACCAGCCGGTTGGCGACCGCGACCGCCTGTTTCGGTTCGCAGGCGTCATCCCCCTGCACCAGTTTGATTTTTTCCCCTTTGATCCCGCCGGCGGCGTTGATGTCCGCCGCCGCCTGCGAAGCCCCGCGCCAATACTGATCGCCATAGGTGGCGTTCGGCCCGGAGAACGGCCCGGCGACGCCGATGACGATATCGGCCTGCGCGGAAAACGCCGTACCTAAACAACCGATGAGCAAAGCAGCGAGCGGACTTTTTATCAATTTCGATGACATTGTTATCTTCCTCAGCACTGTTGTAGCGAAACGCCCTGGGGCGCGGATCAGTCACTTTATGTGTAGACGGGGAAAATAATTTTCTTGAGAGCGCAGTCGCATTCCCCAAAAATGGGTAAGCAAAAATCCAGCCATTGTGACGACGAATACATATTGTTTGCTTATTCATCCTACATATCAGTTGCGGCGCGGCGTGTGGCGCCGTTAACCAGGGTCTGGCCAATACGGTTAGCGCGAGTGGAAGTATGGGTGGGAGAACGGCCCTGCACCATCGCCGTGCAAAGGCGTGTGCAAGCGGCGTCAAAACGATTGGGGATGCAAAAATCAACGCATAGCGATGGAAAATGCCGAAAAACAGCGCAAGGTGCTCATTCCCTCAGCAAACGCGCTTTTTTTGCAGTTTAGCGCTTTGACAAACCCCGGATGCCCCGCTATTATTCGCCCCGTTCACACGATTCCTCTGTAGTTCAGTCGGTAGAACGGCGGACTGTTAATCCGTATGTCACTGGTTCGAGTCCAGTCAGAGGAGCCATATTTAGAGAAGCCCGCTCAGGGAAACCCGAGCGGGCTTTTTGCTTTTTGCTTTTTGCTTTTTGCTTTTTGCGTTGCATGGCTGTGCGCAAAAATCGATACAACGCATCCTATCGTTATTTATCTATTAATTTTCGCCCTTATTTTATTTCAGTAGCGAAGCGCTCCTCATCAACACCGCGCCATATTGGACAGAAATCCTTATTCAAGCTAGATGTATATTATACCGTCACGAACTGGTCGGCGACGCTCTGAACACCCAGTGTCTCAGCAAAATATTAAATAAAAAAAAATCAGTTATCTAAATAACTACGTGCTGAAATACGCTGGGTAGACTCCCGCCTCCCTCTCTCGTTTTGGTCGTCAATGCTGTCGACAACGCTACTGTCGGGGGTACGTTCATGAAAGGCTATGCGGAACTTGAGATCGTGTTTCAGCGGAATTCACTCGATGAATTTCAAGCCAGTTTTCGCCAGCGCTTTGACGAAAGCGAAAATATTACCCCTTTCATCCCGTTGGCATTAAACATCCACGATCCGACATTTTACTCCCGCAACCCGCAAAGAATGGGCCGGTTATTATCGGAATCACTGTTTATGCAGCCCGCACTGCGTGATGCATTCACGTCCGCACGGGCATTTTCTGACCATCAGCAAAGCCCGCTAAAAATACGCCTGCTTATCGATTCAAATGCATCCATATTACACAGCCTCCCTTGGGAAACGCTGGTTGATCCCACCGATACGGCCACACATCTCTTACGCAGCAATCAGTGCGTTTTTTCGCGCTATCTGGCGGCCCGAACTTACCGCCTCCCAATGTTGCGCCCTAAACAAGGCATTAAGGCACTATTAGCCATCGCCAATCCTCAGGACCTGTCGGAAACCTTCCCGCCCATCAACGTTCCTCATGAGCAGGAGCTCGCTGAAAATGCGCTGCGTCATGTTCCGTTAACCACGCTCACGCGGCGCGGAAGCGCGACGCTCCAGGCGATTATCGAAGGCATAGAAGAGGGAGCCGACATTCTCTATCTCATGTGTCACGGCATTGTCGGGCAGCAAGGCGCCGTGTTGTGGTTGGAGGATGAGACCGGGAATGCCGCCAGCGTCACCGGCGAAGATTTCGCCGCGCGTTTGGGCGCGCTGGAGAGAATTCCCAGCTTGGTCGTCCTATGCTCCTGCCAAAGCGCCGGTGCCGGCAATCCCGCACGCGACGCGCTGGTCGCTCTGGGCCCCCTGTTAGCCAAAGAGGGCGTGCCGGCGGTATTGGCGATGCAGGGCAAGCTTTCGATGTCTGCGGCAACGCAATTTATCCCGGAGTTTTTCAGACAGCTGGCGGAGCATGGCGAAGTCGATCGCGCTACCGCCAGTGCGCGGGCAAAAATCATGGACTCACCGGACTGGTGGATCCCGGTCGTTTTTACCCGGTTGAATAATGCACGTATTTGGTATCCACCCGGATTCGGTGTTTCCGACGAAAATAAGGATCCCTGGGCTCTGATCGTCGACAATATTACCAGCCAAGACAGCACTCCTATCCTCGGCCCGAGCATGAACGAAGCGCTGTTCGGCTCGCGGCGTGAACTGGCACGTGAATGGGGGGAAATCTACCACTATCCGTTAGGTGGGCACGACGTGGCGGGTCTGCCGCAGATTGCACAATATCTTGCCGTGATGCGGCAAGACAAATACCCCCGTCAGGAATTTTACAAGTACGTCTATGAGCGAATTCTTGAGAAATATCCTGACGATGTGCCGGACCGGCTAAAAGGTTTAGATCAAATGGAGATCTACACATCACTAGGAGAACTGGTTTCAGTGGTGGGGCAAAAAATCCGCGCCCGTACCCCTCTTGATCCGCTGCGGATCTTGGCCGGCTATAAACTCCCGGTTTACATCACCACCGATCCCAGCGATCTACTGGTCGATGCCCTCAAAGAACAGGGCGCGACGCCGACAGTCCGCCTGCTGAGGTGGAATATACACGCTGAAATTTGCGATGCCAATTATGTCAGCCGAGCCCCCGCCAGCCCGGCGGACGAAGGCACTGCGACCCATCCGATCGTGTTCAAGCTCTTCGGGGATTTATCCACGCCAAAATCGCTGGTGTTAACCGAAGATCATTTTTTTGACTACCTGACCAAAGTCTCTTCCGCCCAAGACGCCATTCCCCTTTACGTCCGTGCCAGGCTGAACAGCAGCGCGCTGCTGTTTGTCGGCCTGCAGGCTGAATCCTGGGAGTTTCGGGTACTGTTTCGCAGCCTTTTACTGTTGGAAGGCCATGACCTGCGCAAAAATATCGAACATTTCTCTGTACAAATTGATCCAAACAGCATTCTTGATCCCGGCAGCGCACGCCGCTATATCGAAAAATACCTGCAGACGAAGGCCCAATGGCGTCTGTACTGGGGAGACGTTACCACCTTTATGGCGGAATTAAATGCCCGTACGCAGGAGGACTCATGAAGGCTCCTTACGTAGGCCCCAGCCCTTTTAGCGCCGAACAAACACTCTTCGGTCGCGACGCGGACATTAAGCAACTGCAATGGCGCTTAATCTCGGATCGGATAATCGTGCTGTACTCCCCTTCCGGAGCGGGTAAAACCTCGCTTTTGATGGCCAAGAACGGCCTTTTATCCACACTGACAACGCTGTTCCATGTTTTACCCGTGCAGCGCATCGCGCAGGCCGATGATACCGATCCGGTCATCTCCCTCTTGCAGCGCCTGGACCAAGATAGTTTTGGCTCGATTCGTCCCAATGATACGCTTCTTACCTACTTCAACCGTATCACTCTGCCTGAATCTGATCCGCCGAAGCGTCTTCTGTTGGTGCTCGATCAATTTGAGGAAGTGTTAACCGGTAATGTCCCCTACGAGCAACAAAAAGTCTTTTTCCAGCAGTTGAAAGAACTGCTGTCAAACGACGAAAAAACTATCTGGCTCCTCATCAGCATGCGAGAAGAATACTTCTCCTGGCTTGATGATTTCCGCGATGATATTCCCACCCGCCTTAACAACACCTACCGTTTAAACCTATTGTCGGTCGAGCAAGCCGTCGCCGCCATCAAGGGGCCGGCAGAAGCCATGGGCGTCGCTTTTCCAGTGCAAGACGGAACAGATGCGGCGCAGTTGCTGGTCAGCGAATTGATTAAAGCGCCGGAAGGCGCACGCCCGAGTAAGACCGTGGAACCGGTACAGCTGCAGGTTATCTGTACGGATCTGTGGAACACCTTAAGCCAAACCGAGCGGCAGGTCGGTGAGGTTCGCGTCGCCGACGTGGCGGGATATAACCCGGACAATGCCTTACTGGATTACTGCACCAAGACGCTCAATCTGGCGGCGCAAGATCCCCATCGATTCAGAACGTTGGGAGATTGGATAGACCGGTATCTGCTGACGTTAAGTGGGCGCCGCTCAGCCGTGATTTTCAGCCCGCAAAGCACGGACGGGCCATCACTTAAAGAAATTCAAAAGCTCGAGGAGCACCATCTCATCCGTCGTCAAAGCCGTGAAGACGACATGTGGTATGAATTGGCGCACGATCGTTTAGCCGGCCCCGTACGCCGCAGCATAGAAGAGTGGCGTAGCAATAATCTGAAAGAATGGCAAAAACAGGCGCGGATATGGCATATGGACGGCGAAAAACCAGATTACTTTCGCGCCCTGCCATACCGTACCCAACGAAAAATGAGGCCGGCGGAAAGCGATGCTCCCGATTCAAAAGTCGAGGCGCGATTCCTCGCGGCGTATGCGTCGTATCGCCGCAGGAAACAGCAGCTTTTTTGCGCTTCGGGTTTAGTCATCGCCGTTTTGGCGATAATTATTGGTTTCTTTGTTGACAAAAGCGCCGATGAACAACAGAAAACCAAGCTCGCGTTGAATTATCTCGCCATTCAAACCGGTATTCTTTCCATTCTCAACGATCACCCCAACCCAAGTTTGGAAGCCTTAGCCACCGCGGCCGGCGCGCAGTTACGGTTACCAGCCAACTCAAACAATCTGTTGACGTTCAATTTTCAAATGTTGCTCGGCGACTATCTCGGCCGCTATAGACAACTTGAGCGCATTGATACTCTCGGCGATGGCAAAACCACAGTAGTACGAATCCGCGAGAACGAATGCATTAGCGCCAAGATCGGCCGTGACCGTTTCTCGATAAAAACCTGCGGTGCGAACAGCGAATTCATCCCCCCCGAAGAGGTGCAACAGGCGCATCCCTCGGGAATTAACACCTTAACATTCGTCACACCTAAACTATTGGCGACTGGAGATGGCGATGGGACGATCCGCATCTGGGGTCTGGCGACAAGAAAAACCGTGGGGGGCCCGCTACATCTGCCCGATAGTGACAACACTAAGCATGTAAGCAACAAGGTGCGTGCCATCACGGCAGCTGGCGACAGGCTTTATGCCGGATATCAAGACGGTACGCTGGCCGTGTGGAAAATATCCGGAGCCGAATTTGAATTATTGTCACAACAATTCGATAAGAAAACCAACTCCGTGATGGCCAC
Organism: Serratia sp. CY37869; assembly: GCF_052168895.1. Classification (NCBI taxonomy): domain Bacteria; kingdom Pseudomonadati; phylum Pseudomonadota; class Gammaproteobacteria; order Enterobacterales; family Yersiniaceae; genus Serratia; species Serratia sp. CY37869. The sequence goes on along the minus strand of NZ_JBJNLU010000001.1, from coordinate 666,652 downwards.
CGCCGTCGCCCCCCAAAATGCTCTGGATAACGTCGCCATCGCCACAAGCAGGGCAGTCAAATGGCAGACGTTTAGCCAAGGTAAACCGCAACAGTCCATCCCATTGGCGGCCATCGCGCCAGAGACCGAGTACAGCAAAACTTTTTACAGTATCGACATCAGCCCCGATGGACGATTTATCGCAGCCGGCAGCAGGGATGGCTACATTTATATCTGGGAGACTTCACGCCTTTCTCCGACCAAGAATAACGTCGAAAAGGATGTTTCGCCGCGAGCCGACGCCCCCTTGCCAAAATCGTCGTTCTTTTACTGGCCAACGATTATCAACGCTCATCAGCAAACCGTCGCGCAACTCAAGTATCTGCAAAATGGCGACCTCTTGTCATTAAGCTGGGATGGGAGCCTCAAGCTGTGGCTGTTTTCGGCCAATAATGCCGCCGCTCCCACCAACCGCACCCTTTTGCAATTTCCGCGGCAGTTGGTCAGCGTCGCGACCGAGCCTGATGAGCAAACCGCCTATGTCACCAGTGAAGCCGGCGACATACTCAAAGTCAATTTGCGCGTTGACAGACATCCTTTAGGGCAATTTTTGCTTAGTCCTCAAGCTCCTGCGCTGTTTGTCGACAGTAAAGCAAACCGTCAGCTATTCACCGTACAGGCGACAGGGCTGACGCAATATCGGTTGGATGCCAATACCGGCCAACCATCGGTCATTCGGCAGTTGCCGGTATCGAACGTCGTCGCTCTCGCGTGGTCCCCCTCAGCCACGATGCTCTTTGCTGCGCAACAGCAAGGCGTTGAGGTGTTTCGCAATGTGCTCATTTCACCTTCCCAAGGCGAGCCGCTGGCGTGCCTGCTGCAACCGCCAGGCCGCCGCATCGCCGCCATTCGCGTCAATGATGCCGGCACCCTGCTGGCGGTTACCCTCGTCGGCAAGAACGGGCGAGAGCTCGCCAATAAACTGTATCGCCTCACCGCGTCAGCCCCCCATGGATTCACCTGCAAAGAAATTAAAACTCAGCGCAACGTCTACTTTCCATTGCCCTGGTTCAAACCCAACAGCGACGAAATCATGACCATAAATGACAAGAATGAAATCGTCTCATGGCGATTCAACGCTCAGTCACGTGAAGAACTTGAGATAGTCAAAACCCGCGTCATTCAGGTTGCGAGCGAACGTTCTGAATCCAGCAATATGCGTGCGCCGATCGAAACACTGGCGTTCGATTCTTCAGGCCAAACGATGCTGCTGGGCGACTTCTCGGGCAAGATATATTCCGCAACGATAAACGGGGAGGACTGGTCGTTCACACAGAAGAAAAATGATTCTTTTTTTATCCCCCATCTATTGGCCGTCGCGGGTGATGGCAACACCGTCGCCATGGGGGACAACAAAGGGCAGTTGTCCGTGTTCGTCGCAGGTTCAGCCATGCACATCGCACAAGACTTCCACACGACGCCAATCACCGCCCTCGCCCTTTCTCAGGATGGAGAATGGCTGGTTTCTTCATCAAGCGCCGGCACAGCCATTTGGGATCTGCGCATGAAAAGCTGGATAAAACAGGCTTGTAAATGGGCGAACCGCCCGACATTCCAGCCTGGAGACATCGACAAATACTTCCACTATGCGTCCATTAATGACCCGTGTCCCGACAATCCATCGAAATGACTTTTTAGGAGGTTGTATGCCATACCGCACGATCCCGACAACGGATACAAACTATTTCATGATTGTCACCGATAAAAACGGCGCGGAACTAGATAACGATCCCGATGCACCTAACGGCAAACTGAGCGAGTTGATGCTGTCATCCCTGGTGGACAATGGCATTACCGACGTGTTCATTCGCTGCCACGGCTGGCATCAGGATAAGGCCAAAGCCTTCGCTCAATTTGACAGTTGGATCGGCGCTTTTGCCTCGCTGGATGAAGATCGCCTGCATATGCTGCAACAAATCCCCTCGTTTAAAGAAATGCACATTGGCTTTCACTGGCCCAGTCTGGCATGGGGGGATGAAAAAGAGGCCTCAGACACCAGTTTCTCCCCTGCTAACACTCAGACATTGAGAGAAAGGATCGACTTCCATATCGAGGCGCTCGGCGGCACACCGGAAGTTCGGGCGGCGCTGTATAAAATCTTTGATGAAGTACGCACAGACTCCGCGTCAATGACGTTATCCGACACCTTGCGTGCGGCCTATTTAGAGCTCAATGCCGCACTGGATTTGGGTGCCAACGGCGCACCGGGTGAAGGCTCCGCCGATCGTCTGCCTTTCGATCCCGATCAAACCGTGGCTGAAGCCGTCAATAATGTGGCCTTCGGTAATGATGTCGGCGACAACCCGTTACTGGCGCCTCTGCGGCAATTAACTTTTTGGACGATGAAGAAAAGAGCCAAAGACGTCGGCGAAAGAGGGCTGCATCCTCTGCTGCGCGCTATGCAGCAAGCCTCACCCGCCGTACGCATCCATCTGATGGGACACAGTTTCGGTTGCATAGTCGCCAGCGCGGCCATTGCGGGCCCTGCTGGCGCTACGCCGTTGCCATTCCCGATAAACTCTTGCGTATTGGTCCAAGGCGCCATGTCTATCTGGTCCTTTACCTCATCACTCCCTACATCACATGAAACGGCCGGATTCTTCAATAACATCCTGATGGAAAAGAAAATCAGCGGTCCTTTGGTGGCTACGCGCTCGGACAGCGACATGGCCGTCGGCAAACTTTATCCCTGGGCTGCAGGGGTGGCAGGCCAGGTCGCCTATATGTTTCCCCCGCTCTATGCCGCAATTGGCGCGTTGGGCATATGTGGCATACCGACCGTTCACAATATTACCCTGTTGCCACGCGCCGGCGCCTATGCCTTCGTTCCGGCTCACATTTATAACGTGAACAGCAGCAATTTTATTTGCCATGGCGACGGCATCTCCGGCTCGCACAGCGATATTGCCGGCCCCGAAGTGGCTCATCTGCTCTGGCAAGCGGCGCTCAAAACGGCGGACGCATCATGATTGACGAAGAACAGGTGCCGCTACTGGCTTTCGGCATTCACGCCGATACGGGGCTGCCATTGGAAACCGGGAGCATGGGCCGGCACGAGCAGCATCAGTCTGCCGCTGAATCACTGCTCGGACAAACCGTCGGCGCGGCATTTCCCGACAGAGCGCATTTGGGGCTGCAATTCGGGTTCGATGCCGACCAACTGTCCGAAAGTGGCTGGGGGCTCCTCTTCGCCGCGAATATGGACTCGGCACCTCATTTGGCCGCGCTGGCCCCCCTGATTGAATTGCGACGGCGGCAGGCCGGCGGCACACTCCGCATCTTCGCCGGTCCGGACGGTTACCGACAGGGCGAAAGCGCCAGCGGCTGGCTTAATCGTCATGGCTCCTCATTAGACATGATTAACCCCGATCTCGGCATGCCTTATTATCTTGTCCTGATCGGTTCGCCAGAGGCCATTCCGTTTGAATTTCAATATGCGCTGGATCTCGTCGCCGGGGTTGGGCGATTGGATTTCCCCACACTGGAAGAATTTACCGCCTATGCAGACAGCGTTGTGGCCCATGAAACAGATGCCACTCGCAAAACAGCTCGGCGTATTGAACTGTTCGCTACCCGCCATGATTTCGATCGCGCCACCCAGTTGTTCATCAAGCATGTCGCCACTCCCTTTGGCGCTGGCACAGGTTCACTCGGGCCGTTGGGTGAAAAGTATCGCTTTGCGTTAAACAGTTCATTAAGCGAGCAAGCGACCAAAGCCTGCCTGAGTCACCTGCTCAGTGCCCCACATAACCCGCCTTCGCTGCTGATCACGGGCACGCACGGCATGGCCTTTCAGGCCGATGACCCTCGACTGGCGGACCATCAAGGGGCATTGGTGTGTCAGGATTGGCCCGCTTATGGCGATATTACCCATGAACACTGGTTTGCCGCTCAAGATATTCCAGAGCATGCCAACGTTCATGGCATGATCCATTTGTTTTTTGCCTGCTATGGCGCCGGTACGCCGGCGTTCGATAACTTTCACTCTAAAGCGGATCGCGTTCGCATTGCGCCACATGCGATGACGGCCCGCCTGCCGCAAAAGCTCATGACGCTTCCCCAGGGAGGCATTCTGGCTTCTCTGGGACATATTGATCGGGTGTGGGCATCCAGCTTCGTTTCTGAAATCGGTATGGCGCAGCCCCAACGATTTCGTGACGTCATCCATCGCTTGCTTGCCGGCCAACGCGTCGGTATGGCCACCGACGCTTTCAACGGGCAGTGGGGGGTGCTAAGCACCAGGCTGTTGGAAAAACTGAATAACAAACTGAATGGACAAACCGTCCCCGCCGCTGACTTGCTGGCATTGCAAATCGCGCGCGATGATATCCGTAATTATGTCGTATTGGGCGATCCCGCGGTTAGGTTGAAGCCAGAACAGGATGATGTGAGCGGGTAAATATCACCATCCCCAGCCGGGACAACCCTCTGGCCCAGAAACCGTTACTGCCTGGTCACTACCTTCTCTCCCCGCCGCCCCTTTATGAACCCTGTCACAAAAAGCGCATAACGTTTTCGGCGTTCTGCGCAGCGGGCGATGAGCGACAAACTTGTTAACGCCACGTTACATCGGGTTAGGCAACATTGTTAACGCCGATTGATGCGTCAAACGCATCACGCCATGAGTTTATTGCGCTTATTTACTTTATTTTCCTGAGCGAGTCTTCAGCAACAGGCGCAGCGTCAAGCGCCAATAACAAACTGGAGATAAAGATGCATTCCTCTACCTCACCCATGACCACCCGGGCCAGAACCGGCGCGATACTGCGCGTCACCTCCGGCAACTTTTTAGAGCAGTTCGATTTTTTCCTGTTCGGCTTTTACGCTACCTACATCGCACACACCTTTTTCCCGGCCAGCAGCGAGTTCGCCTCGCTGATGATGACCTTCGCGGTATTCGGCGCAGGTTTTCTGATGCGCCCGATCGGCGCCATCGTGCTGGGCGCTTACATCGATAAAGTCGGCCGCCGCAAAGGGTTGATCGTGACCCTGTCGATCATGGCCGCGGGCACCTTCCTGATCGTGCTGATCCCCTCTTACCAAAGCATCGGGCTTTGGGCGCCGCTGCTGGTGCTGTGCGGGCGTCTGTTGCAAGGCTTCTCGGCGGGCGCGGAGCTGGGCGGCGTGTCCGTCTACCTGGCTGAAATCGCCACGCCGGGCCGTAAAGGCTTCTACACCAGCTGGCAGTCCGGCAGCCAGCAGGTGGCTATCATGGTGGCGGCGGCCATGGGCTTCGCGCTCAATGCGGCGCTGGAAGAAAGCGCCATTCGCGAATGGGGCTGGCGCCTGCCTTTCCTGTTCGGCTGCCTGATCGTTCCCTTCATCTTCTTCCTGCGCCGCAAGCTGGAAGAGACGCAGGAATTTACCGCTCGCCGTCACCACCTGGCGATGCGCGACGTGTTTAAAACCCTGCTGAAAAACTGGCCGGTGGTGATCGCCGGCATGCTGATGGTCGCCATGACCACCACCGCGTTTTACCTGATCACCGTCTATGCGCCGACCTTCGGCAAAAAGGTGCTGCTGCTCAGCGCTTCCGACAGCTTGCTGGTCACCCTGCTGGTGGCGATCTCCAACTTCATCTGGCTGCCCATCGGCGGCGCGCTGTCGGACCGTTTCGGCCGCAAACCGGTGCTGGTCGCCATGACGTTGCTGACGTTGGCCACCGCCTACCCGGCGCTGAGCCTGCTCGCCGCCGCGCCCAGCTTCAGCATGATGCTGGCCGTGCTGCTGTGGCTGTCCTTCATTTACGGCCTCTACAACGGCGCCATGATCCCGGCCTTGACGGAGATCATGCCAACGGAAGTGCGGGTGGCCGGGTTCTCGCTGGCCTACAGCCTGGCGACGGCGGTGTTCGGCGGCTTTACGCCGGTAGTCTCCACCGCGTTGATCGAATACACCGGCGACAAGGCTTCACCGGGCTACTGGATGAGCTTCGCCGCGCTGTGCGCCCTGCTGGCGACGCTGTATATGTATCGCCGCATCGCCATGCCGCTGCAAACCGCGCGCTAAGCCGCCATCTCAAAAGGAATGATGCCATGCAAAAACTCACTCGTTCGATCCTCGCCGCGCTGGTGTGCGCCTCCTGCAGTACGGCGGCGCTGGCCAAAGACGTGACCGTCATGATCTCCGGTGGCTTCAAAGCCGCGCTGGAGAAGCTGGCCCCGGAGTATGAAGCCCAAAGCGGCGACAAAATCATTCTGGTGTCCGGCCCCTCGATGGGCAAAACGCCGCAGGCGATCCCCGCGCGGCTGGCGCGCGGAGAGCAAGCCGATGTGCTGATCATGGTGGGCGACGCGCTCACCCAACTGGAAAAAGAGTGCTGGACCCAGCCGGGTTCGCGCGTGGAGCTGGCCGATTCGCCGATCGGCATGGTGGTCAAACAGGGCGCGCCCAAGCCGGTGATAAAAACGGATGCCGACCTGCGCAATGTCTTGCTGCAGGCGGACTCTTTCGCCTATTCCGACAGCGCCAGCGGCCGCTATGTCAGCGGCCAACTGTTCAAAAAGCTGGGCATCGAGGAACAGGTGAAAGGGAAAGCGCATAAGGTTGAGCGCATTCCGGTGGCCTCTGAAGTGGCGCAGGGGAAATACGCGCTGGGCTTCCAGCAGGTCAGCGAATTGCTGCCCGTGGCGGGCGTGACCTTTATCGGCGAGCTGCCTGAAAACGTGCAGTACATCACCCGCTTCGCGGGCGCGGTAACCGCCAAGGCGGAGCACCGCCGCGAAGGCAAAGCGCTGCTGGACTTCCTCGCCTCCTCTCAGGCGCAGCCGACCATTCGCGCGACCGGCATGCGAACCGTGCCGGCGCCGCAGCCGGTCAGGCAGAGTGATACTGTTCAGTAATCAGCTTTTCCAGCTCGGCGGCGACGAAAGACTGCATGCGGCCGCCGCGTCTGATGAGGCCTACGGTGCGTTTCACCACCGGATCGACCAGCGGCACCGACGTCAACACCGAGTGCTCTGAAGCGGGCATCGACATGGCGGGCACGGCGGCAATGCCGATGCCCGCCTCAACCATGCCCAGCATGGTCGTCACATGGCGAGTTTCACACACGCTGGGGCGTTCCGGCACGAGGTGTTCCAGGCGCTGATCGAGCAGATTGCGATTGCCGGAGGTTTTATCCAGCGACACGTAATCCTGCTGATAAAACTCCCGCCAGCTGAGGCTCTTTTTACCGGCGAGCGGATGGTCGCGCCGGCAGGCGGCCACGTAGACGTCCCCCACCAACGGCACAAACTCAAGATTAGGCTGCAGCCGCCCGGCGAAGCAGATGCCGAAATCGGCCTGGCCGCCAGTGACCGCCTCGATGACATTGCCTGCGCTGCCGTCGATCAGCTTAACGCGCACGCGCGGATAGCGAAGCCGGAAACGGCGTATCACGTCGGGCATGAAATAGTAGGCCGCCGACGGCACCGTGGCGACGGTGACCAGCCCCACCCGCTCCTGGCTGACCTTATCGATATCAGCCATCACCGCTTCGACGTTCATCAGCAGCTGCTCCGAACGTTCGGCGAAGGCCTGCCCGTACAGCGTCAAGGTCACGCGCCGGGTGGTGCGATCGAACAGTTTGATGCCCAGCGCGTTTTCCAGCTTCTCAATCCTGCGGCTCAATGCCGACTGCGACAGGCAGATGGACTCTGCGGCCAGCCGAAAATTGCCGTACTCCACCAGCGCGCGAAACGCATAAAGATCGTTGAGATCAAAATTCACGGGCATAACGGCAACCTATCCTTACCATGGCGCCAAAGGCGTAAAGCAACGATAATAGCCGCTTATTTAGCCGCAGCAACCGGTTTAACGCCGGAGCGCGCCTCGCCGTTATCCTCCCAGCAGCACCGTCCCCCAAATAATGATGGTCATTATCACCGCCACCAGCTGCGCTGCGCCGCCCAGATCTTTGGCGCGTTTGGATAACGGATGCAACGCCAGCGAAATGCGATCGACCACGGTTTCAATCGCCGTATTAAGCAGCTCAACCACCAGCAGCAGGAAACTGCAGGCGATTAATAACAGCCGCTCCATTTTTGTAATATCCAGAGTAAATGTAACAACCAGTAAAATGGCGTTAATAACCAATAATTCACGAAACGCATTTTCGGTCAGCGCGGCGTCAATAAAGCCGGCCCAGGAGTTCCTTATGCTGTAGGTTAATCGGCTTATTCCCTTTTTCTTTTCCACAGGCATGCATTCTGCTCTCTTCAGCATCACGGCGATCGCGGTTCAATAAATCACGCGCCGTGAATTTATCTCGGGTTTATTAATTAACGGCCTTAACCGTTCCACTCTGGGGACAATGCTTTCACTCACGCTCAGTCCCCCAAAACGAACGGCGCCGCACGCAATGCGCTTATTATCCTGATGGCGTTAAAAGGCGATGCGATATCAGTCGATTAAAGCGTCTTTTCGTACAAACGGTAGCGTTTATAAGGCACCGCGCCGATACGTTCTAAAATCGTCCGCATGCCGGTATTGGTTTCCAGGATCCACGACATTTCCAGCGCGTCGATATTGCGCTTGGCGAACGGCTCGCGCAGCGCCTCAATCAACAGCAATGCAATAATCGGCCCGATGCGGCTGAATTGATATTCCTGGCGAACGCCCATCAGCGGCACGCGCGCGGTGCGAACGCCGCTGACTTTCAGCCGCCACAATAACTTCGCCCAACCGAACGGCAATAACCGCCCCTGCAGATCGGCAATCGCCTCATTAATGTTCGGCAACCCGACGATAAAGGCGCAGGGCGCGCCATCCACCTCAGCGATATGGATCATATCGTCGGGCACCAGGAACTTCAGCTGATCCCCCATGGTGGCGAACTCATGCTCGGTGAACGGAACAAACCCCCAGTTATGCTGCCACCCCGAGTTGAACACCTCGCGCAGCACCTGCATCTCTTCGCGAAAGCGCTTGCGGTTGAGGCGGCGAACGGTCACCTTTTTGCGCACCTGATCCATCATCCGGGTCAGCGACGGCGAAAAATGCAGGTCGGTTCTTTTCATCCAATAAGCAAGCAAATCAATCCCTTCGCTATATCCTTGCTGCGCTATCTGGGCCGCGTAGTAAGGTTTGGCATGGGTCATCAGGGCCGACGGCGGCGTGTCGAACCCTTCGACCAGCAGGCCGCTTTCCTGATTGATATTGAGGCTGAACGGCCCGGTGATTTTCCGCGTGCCCTTGGACCGCAACCACTCCTCCGCCGCCGTGAATAACGCGCTGAACACGGCGGGATCGTCAACGGCGTCGATCATGCCGAAGTGACCGGAATCTTCTCCGTGCAGCGCCCGGTGCAGAGAATCAATTTGCGCGGTGATGCGCCCGACGACCTTCCCCTGCTTTTTCGCCACCCACGCCTGCCATTCGATATGATCGGTGCCGGGATTCTTCTTTGACAGGTGCTCTTCGCGCTCTAAATACAGCGGCTCAATCCAGTTCGGGTCATCACGAAACAGTAACGAAGGGAAAGCAATAAATTCTTTAAGTTCGCGTTTATCCAGAACTTTCTCAATACGGATCATAAATAGCCTTACGTTTTAATAAAATAATTAAATATGAGCGCGACAACGCCTTTAGCATTTTTTATGCTGTTCTCTTTTATTGGATTGTGTATCGCCTCCGGTTCAACGATAAGAAAAACCGAATATTTCCCCCTGTGAACCAGCGCATTATTTGCCTATCACGCGCACTGAGGCGGCGTGATTAAACAAAAAAAGGAAATCCCAAAGCGGCGCTGACATGCTACGCTATGCGTGCTCTTTTATTATTTAGTGCTATTTGGGCGAAAGAAACCCGCCGCTTTAAGTGTACCGACTTTAATCAGGTGGCGCGCCGCCATTTTTACCACTTAATGCTCTTTTTAAGAATCAACTTAAATGAGGCATTCACTTTTTGATTTCTTGCGGCATACTGTTTAGGAAGTGTTTAAGTTCGAAGATAGCCATGCATGAGGTCATAACCTATGAGCAGACAGGTATTTCCTGCCCGACAGATGCAGACTAAAGAACGGCGAACCTCGGGTATTACAATCACCTCTCGTATATCTCCAGGTCGCCGCTCAAGGCTGATAATGCAGGCCGCTCACGCGCTACCGGGTTAATAACCGGCGTGCCGCTCAAGTACGGCAATATACGCAATTCGCGGAATGAAGATGGTTGAATAACAAACTTATTCAAAACCTATTCATAGTAAAACATCAATTACCTCGCCAAGAGTGATTTAACTCTTTTGGTGATTTTTAATCTATGGCTAAGTTTGTCTATGTCTGAAACAAGTTCCGTTCATTCTCTTCCCATGCGCTATGCGGACTTCCCCACTTTAGTGGACGCGTTGGATTACGCGGCGCTCGGTAATACGGGAATGAATTTTTACGATCGGCGCAATCAACTCGTGACCGTTCTCGATTATCGCACGCTGCAGCAAAAAGCGATCTCGGGCGCGCGGCGTTTATTGTCCCTGAAGCTCAAGAAAGGCGATCGCGTGGCGCTTATCGCCGAAACCAGCGCGGGGTTCGTCGAAGCCTTTTTCGCTTGCCAATATGCCGGCCTGGTGGCGGTGCCGTTGGCGATCCCGATGGGCGTGGGCCAGCGCGACTCCTACACCGCCAAACTGAAAGGGCTGATCGCCAGCTGCAACCCGGCGGCTATCATCAGCAGCGAAGAGTGGACGCCGCTCATCGCCTCCGCCACGGAAAACGCGTCAGCGATGCACATCCTCAGCGACGCGGATTTCAACGCATTGCCGGAGCCGGAGATCGCGCTGCCGGCGCCTTCGCCCGACGATATCGCCTATCTCCAATACACTTCGGGCAGCACCCGCTTCCCGCGCGGCGTGATCATCACCCAGCGGGCGGCGATGGCGAACCTGAATGCGATCAGTCGCGACGGCATCAAGCTGCGCGCGGGCGATCGCTGCGTGTCGTGGCTGCCCTTCTATCACGATATGGGCCTGGTCGGTTTCCTGCTGACGCCGGTGGCGACCCAGCTGTCCGTCGATTATCTGCGCACGCAAGATTTCGCCATGCGCCCGATGCAGTGGCTGAAACTGATCGCCAAGAATCGCGGCACGGTGTCCGTCGCCCCGCCGTTCGGCTACGATCTGTGTCTGCGCCGCAGCAACGCCAAAGAGCTGGCCGATCTGGATCTTTCCAGCTGGCGGGTCGCCGGCGTGGGCGCCGAGCCGATCCCGGCCGAGCTGCTCAGCCAGTTTGGCGAACACTTCAGCAGCATCAACTTCGACAGCAAGGCCTTCATGCCGTGCTACGGGCTGGCCGAGAACACCCTGGCGGTGAGCTTTTCCGATCCTTGCTCCGGCCCGCAAACCAACGCGGTCGACCGCGATATTTTGGAGTACGAGGGTAAAGCGGTCGCGCCGGGCAAAAAAACCCGCGCCGTCTCGACCTTCGTCAACTGCGGCCGTGCGCTGCCCGGCCACCGCATCGAGATCCGCAGCGAAACCGGGCAACCGCTGCCGGAGCGCCAGGTCGGCCATATCACGATTTCCGGCCCCAGCCTGATGAACGGCTATTTTTGCGATGCTGAGTCCCAGCAGCAAATTCAGGTGACCGGCTGGATGGATACCGGCGATCTGGGCTACCTGCTGGACGGCTATCTGTACGTCACCGGCCGCAAGAAGGATTTGATCATCATTCGCGGCCGCAATATCTGGCCGCAGGATATCGAGTACGTCGCGGAATCCGAACCGGAAATCCGTTCCGGCGATGCGATCGCCTTCGTGACCGAAGAACACGACGAAGCGGCCAGGATCATTTTGCAGATCCAATGCCGAGTCAGTTCGGAAGAGCGCCGGGAGCAGATCGTGCATTCCCTGAGCGCGCGCATTCAAAGCGAATTCGGCATCGCGGTGGACATCGAGCTGCTGCCGCCGCACAGCATTCCCCGCACGTCGTCGGGCAAACCCGCCCGCGCCGAAGCCAAGAAACGCTGGCTGAGCGCTTCGCTCTACCCGCAAATGCCGCAGTTGGCCGGTTTCGCGCAATGAGCGGCACCGTGGCGGTGACGGGCGCGACCGGCTTTATCGGCCGGCATATCGTCCGGGAACTGCTGGCGCAGGGGTTTAGCGTGCGCGCCCTGACGCGGCAAGCCGACAAAGCCGCCGCGGACAACCTGCAGTGGATCCCCGGCGCGCTGGAAGACCGGCCTTCGCTCACCGAACTGGTGCGCGGCGCCGAGTGCGTCGTGCACTGTGCGGGCCAGGTGCGCGGGCATGCGGAAGCGGTGTTCACCCGCTGCAACGTGACCGGCAGCCTGAACCTGATGCAGGCGGCCAGGCAAAACGGCCGCTGCAATCGTTTCTTGTTCATGTCGTCGCTGGCGGCGCGCCATCCGACGCTGTCCTGGTACGCCCATTCAAAACAGGCCGCCGAGCAGCAATTGATCGCCGCCTCGGGCGAGATCGCGCTGGGGATTTTCCGCCCGACGGCGGTTTACGGGCCGGGCGATAAAGAGCTGAAACCGCTGTTCAACGGCCTGCTGCGCGGCGTGCTGCCCCGGCTGGGCGCGCCTGACGCCAGGCTCTCTTTTCTGCACGTGAGCGATTTGGCGAAGGCGGTCGGCCAATGGTTATTAGCGCAGCCCGCGCAGTCGAATATTTACGAACTGTGCGACGGCGTGGCCGAAGGCTATGACTGGCTGCGCCTGCGGGACATCGGCGCCGCCGTGCGTCACGGGCCGGTGCGGCTGGTGGGCATTCCGCTGCCGCTGCTGAAAGCCCTGGCGGATATCAGCGTGGTGTGGAACCGCCTGATAAAACAGGAGCCGATGCTGACGCGCAGCAAAATACGCGAATTAACCCATCAAGACTGGTCCGCCAACAATCAGGCGCTGTCGCAACAGATTAATTGGTTTCCACAAGTGAGTTTGGAACGCGCGCTGCGTGAAGGGCTGTTTTAATTATTCCAAGTAGAGGTGTGTCAACGTTCTTATGCTAAATCGCGATGCTGTAATGGATTATATCCTGACGTGTTTGCAAGGTATCGTCGAAGGCGGAGTGGAAATAAAACCTGATAGCGATCTCGTCAATGATCTTGGCCTGGAATCCATCAGAGTCTTGGATCTGCTGATGATGCTGGAAGATGAATTAGATATCTCCATTCCGATCAATATATTGCTTGATGTCAGAACGCCTGAGCAACTGCTTGACGCGCTGCGCCCTTATCTGGAGAAAAACCATGGGACTGTATGATAAGTTTGCGCGGCTCGCGGGCGATCGCGAACAGTTTCAAACCTCCGGCCTGAATCCGTTCGGCACCTGCATCGACGAAGTCTATTCCGCCACTCAGGGGCGCATCGGCGATCAAAAGATTGTCCTCGCCGGCACCAATAACTACCTTGGCCTGACGTTCGATGCGCAGGCGATCGCCGCCGGCCAATCGGCCCTGGCCGCGCTCGGCACCGGCACCACCGGCTCGCGCATGGCGAACGGCAGCTACGGATCGCACCTGGCGCTCGAACGGGAGCTGGCGGCATTCTTCGATCGCCCGAGCGCCATCGTGTTCTCCACCGGCTACACCGCCAACCTGGGCGTCATCAGCACGCTGGCGGGGCCGGGATCCGTGGTGTTGATCGACGCAGACAGCCACGCGAGCATTTACGACGCCTGCGCCCTCGGCGGCGCGGAGATTATTCGCTTTCGCCACAATGACGCCGCCGATCTGGAGCGCCGCATGGTGCGCCTGGGCGAGCGCGCCCGCGAGGCGCTGATTATCGTGGAAGGCATCTACAGCATGCTGGGCGACGTCGCCCCGCTGGTGGAAATCGTCGATATCAAGCGGCGGCTGGGCGGATATCTGCTGGTCGACGAAGCGCACTCCTTCGGCGTGATGGGCGAACACGGCCGCGGCCTGGCCGAAGCGCTGGGCGTCGAGCAAGACGTGGATATCATCATGGGCACCTTCAGCAAAAGCCTGGCTTCGATCGGCGGTTTCGCCGTCGGCGGCAAGGGGATGGACGTGCTGCGCTACAGCAGCCGGCCGTATATCTTTACCGCTTCGCCGTCGCCGTCCAGCATCGCGTCGGTGCGCACGGCGCTGCAAAAAATCGCGCGCCAGCCCGAGCTGCGGGAAAAACTGTGGAGCAACGCGCACCGCCTGTATCACGGCCTCGCCGAGCTGGGTTATACCCTGGGGCCGCGCATCAGCCCGGTGGTGCCGGTGATGATCGGTTCGAAGGAGGACGGCCTGCGTTTCTGGCGCGAGCTGATCGCCCACGGCGTGTATGTGAATCTGGTGCTGCCGCCGGCCGCGCCGGCGGGCGTCACCCTGCTGCGCTGCAGCGTCAATGCCGCGCACAGCGATGAAGAAATAGACACCATCGTGCGCGCCTTTGCGGCGCTGAAAAAATAAAGCTTTCCCTCTCGGCCGCGGCGGCGGCGAAAACGCCATCGCCGCCCTGCCGAATTGCTGCGCCTCAGCGCGCAGCCGGTGATGCCCCATCAGCCGAATAGCGATACCCCTGCACCACCATAAATTCCGCGATGGCTTTTTCCGCCGCCGAAAGCACCTCCTCGATCGGCCGATCGGCATCGAGATCCACGATGTCGGCGCCTTCGAAGGTCAATAACGGCGTGACGGCGATCTTCTTCTCCAGCGCCGCTTTGCGGTGATCGGGTTTACGGGCGCAGGCCACGTCCAGACTGACATTCAGCTTGAGCACCAGATCCGGTTTTTGCTTCGCCATCCACTGAAACGCCGCCCGCTCCCGCGCCGCCAGCCAACGGACGAAACGGCTGCCTTCAACATCGACGGGAAATACCGTGCCATCATAAGCGCCGGGGATTTGCGCCTGCGGAAAACGGTCGGTCAGCACGATGAACCCCTGCCGCCGAAACGCCAGCATGCGGCGAAACCGCAGCAGCCGCCGCCCCACGAAGGCGATGATCACCGCCGACGGCAACAGGCCGATGCGGGATTTCTTCGTTTTGACTTTTTTGGTATTGCTTTCGATAGCCTTGCCCACCGAGCGCCCAAGCAGCGGCAGTTTCGCCGCCGCGCGCCCGACGTTGCCCGCCTGTTTGCCCAGATGCACCTGCACCGCCGGGCCATAATGTTTCACATATTCGATCAGATGTTCACAAACGGTGGACTTACCCGATCCGTCGCTGCCGATAACCGCAATCAGCGGCGGAAATTTTGCATTCATAATCAGACTCTCTTTCAATACACCAGAAACGGCATGCCCTATTTGAAACGAAATATCGCTCACGGCCGCGACGGCAGCGCGAAGATAATTGCCATGACGCCGCGCCAAACCGCACAAAAGATTAAGCGAAAATGGAAAACCTCTGCTCTTTTTTCGCCGTCAGCCAGGCCGAAAGTTAACATAAAAAGCGAAACCGGCTCACGCCCGGCCAATTAGCACAAAATAACAAGAACGAACGCCATAAATATCAATTCAAATAACCAACAGGAATACTGAACCCATTATTTTATCGCGGCAAAGCACAATAAATATCTTGAACCCAAGGCGTATTGGAATACAATAGTTTTTTTCGCATTGGATTAATTATTGTGAGTCAGCAGATAAGACCTTCATCTGATCGCTCGCCCGTGCGCGTAATAGCGATAACCGGCTGTGACGGCTCGGGAAAATCCACCCTGGCCGCCAGTCTGGTCGAGGCCTTATCGGCGCAAGAACCTGCCGAACTGCTTTATCTCGGCCAGTCTTCCGGGCGTATCGGCGAATGGATCAGTTCGCTGCCGATTATTGGCGCGCCCTTCGGGCGTTATTTGCTGAAGAAATCGCAGCGCGTGCACGATCGCCCTGCTACGCCGCCGGATAATGCCACGGCGCTGGTGATCTTTTTACTTTCCTATTGGCGCGTTTTTAAATTCCGCCGCATGCTGAAGAAAAGTCGCCGCGGCGCATTGCTGATCACCGATCGTTATCCGCAGGCCGAAGTGGCGGGATTTCGTTTCGATGGCCCGCAGCTGGCAAAAACCGCCGGCGGCAATCGCTGGATACGCTGGCTGAGAAAACGCGAACAACGTCTGTACCACTGGATGGCGTCTTATCAGCCCTTATTATTAATTCGGTTGGATATTGACGAGCAAACGGCCTATTCACGCAAACCCGATCACTCGTTGGCGGCGTTGCGTGAAAAGATCGCCGTCATCCCGCACCTGACGTTTAACGGCGCTAACATATTGGATTTGGACGGCCGCGAGCCGGCCAAGCATATTTTCGATGCTTCGCTGCGCGCCGTTAAAATATCGCTGAGGGCCGCCAATGCCTAGCCGCCAAATAACCTTTTCGTACTGAAACAGATGAAAAAAAATAAACTCACTGCCGAGCAGGATATCTCTCACGGCTGCATCACCGGGCTGATTGCCGTGGTGGGCAGCGACGGCACGGGCAAGTCCACGCTGACCGCCGATCTGGTGAAAAACCTGCAGCAGCATCGCCCCACGCAGCGCCGCTATTTAGGGCTGATCTCCGGCGAAGACGGCGACAAAATCAAGAAATTGCCGTTCATCGGCGTGTGGCTGGAGCGGCGCCTTGCGGCCAAATCCGATAAAACCCAGCGCATGAGCAACAGGCCGCCGGCACTGTGGGCGGCGCTGATCATGTACGGCTTTTCGCTGTGGCGCGCCGCCAACCTGCGCAAGGTGCGGCGGCTGGCGCAGAGCGGCGTGCTGGTGATCAGCGATCGCTACCCGCAGGCGGAAATTTCCGGTTTTTACTACGATGGGCCCGGCATCGGCGTGGAACGCGCAAAAGGCCGGCTATTGCGCCGCCTGGCGGCGCGCGAACGCCGTTTATATCAACTCATGGCCGTCTATCGGCCGGAGCTGATCATTCGCCTGGATATCGACGTCGATACGGCGTTTTCCCGCAAGCCCGATCACAGCTATGAAGAGCTGAAAGACAAGATTTCCGCCATGGTGCGCCTGCAGTACAACGGCGCGCGCATCATCGAGCTGGACGCCAGAGCCCCTTACGACGAGGTGCTGAGCAACGCGCTCAACGCCATTTCCGCCGTGGTGAACCCCGCGAAGCGCCCGCAGAGCGACATCGGGCAACCCGGCGAAAACGCCGGTAAAGAAACTCAGGTTTATTAAAAAGAGACAGGGCAAGCGCATGAGTGCGGAACACAAGATGCACAAAAATAACGATGATGGCTGGTTTAAGTTATGAAACGATGGTTTTCCGATGGCGCGTTTCGTTCCATTTTACGTAATGCCGCCTATTTAGGCTCCGGCAGCGTCGCCAGCGCACTGCTTGGCCTGCTGGCGCTCTCCTGCGCCGGTAAAGGCATGTCGCCTGAAATGTTCGGCGTGCTGGTGGTGATCCAGGCCTATACCAAAGCGGTCAGCGATTTCATCAAATTCCAAACCTGGCAGTTTGTGGTGCAATTCGGCACCCCGGCGCTGGAGCATCAAAATACCGGGCGCTTCCGCGACGTCGTCGCGTTCTCCTTCGGCCTGGATATCGCCAGCGGCGTCATCGCCGTGCTGGGCGGCATGATCATGCTGCCGTTCTTGTCACACGCCCTGGGGCTGGACAGCGAAAGCTTCTGGCTCGCCATGCTGTACTGCACCCTGATCCCGTCGATGACCTCGTCCACGCCGACCGGCGTGCTGCGCGCCTTCAACCGCTTCGATCTCATCGCCATTCAGCAGGCGATCAAGCCGTTTCTGCAGGCGGTGGGCAGCGTCATCTCCTATTATTTCGATCTGGGGTTCCCCGGTTTCATCGTCACCTGGTACGCCTCTAACCTGATCGGCGGCACGCTGTTTTGGTGGTTCACCGCGCGCGAGCTGCGCCGCCGCGATATCCACGGCGCGCTGAGGCCGCGCCTGTTCAACGTCGCGCGCCGCATCGAGGGCGCCTGGAACTTCGTCTGGACCACCAACATCGCCCACACCATCTGGGCCGCGCGCAACTCCTGCACCACCGTGCTGGTGGGCGTGGTGCTCGGGCCGGCCGCCGCCGGGCTGTTCAAGATCGCCATGACCTTCTTCGATGCGACGGGCACCCCGGCCAAGCTGCTGGAGAAAAGCTTCTATCCCGAGATCATGCGTTTGGATCCGCGCACCAAGACCCCGTGGCTGCTGGGCCTGCGCTCTTCGTTGCTGGCCGGCGGCATCGGTCTGGCCGTCGCGGTGTTGATGTTGCTGGTGGGCAAGCCGCTTATTTCCGCGGTCTTCGGGCAGCAATACCTGGAAGCCTATGACCTGATTCAAATCATGCTGGGCGCGATCATCGTCTCGATGATGGGCTTCCCGCAGGAATCCTTGCTGTTTATGGCGGGCAAGCAGCGCGCCTTCCTGATCGCGCAGGCGACGGCCTCGGCGGCCTACATTGCGCTGCTGGTGTCGATGGCGTATGCCTTCGGCGTGCAGGGCGCCGCCTTCGCTTATTTACTGGGGCAATGTTTAGACGTGCTGTTATCCCTGATACCGACGATCGGCGCCTACCGCAATCGCTTTATGTTGGGGCTGAATGTGCCCAAAGAGAGTAATCAATGACCGCTAACACGAATTGGAAGAAGTTCTCCGCCGAAACCACCCAGGCGCTGTTTGTCGCCGTGGAAGAGGATGACCTGGTCGAGGCGAATATCAGCCTGCCGCAGCAGATCGATCTGGAATGCTCCCCCGAGAGCATTCGGGACAACTACGCGCTGTGCCTGCAGTTTTGGGAAGACGGCTTTTCCCGCCGCGAGCTGCTGCAACTGGTGAACGGTTTCCTGCAAGACCCGCAGTTGGCGGCGGCTACCCGCATGCGCTACAAATATATCCGCGCCCGCTATAAGCACCTGCGCTTCGCCCAGCAGCTGTACGGCGCGCCCCACCGCGCCAACCGCCTGTTCCACACCACCACCGTGGTGCTCGGCCATTTTCAGGACGCGTTTCGCAACGGCAACCAGAAGAACCTGACGCTGTACGGCAACCTGCTGCGGCTGCTGCTCAGCAAGCCGGTATGGTCTTACGTGCGCTATGCGCTGCGCCACACCCGCCTGGAAAGCGCACAGGGCTTTATCGCCTACCGCCAGGAGCAGATGCGCCAGCTGCAGACGCTGATCGCCGGCCCGGCGCTGACCGGGCATCAATTCCACGACGTGCGCAAAATCGTCAGTCGCCAGGTGTCGTTTTACGACACGCTGAGATCGATCGATCCGGACAACCGCGAGGCCCGGCAGATTTCGCGCTTCCTGGCGGCGATTAACGGCCTGATGGGCGACCGGCACGACGTGATGGTGGCGGACAAGCTGGCCGGCGGCGATATCTATGACCGGCCGGCGACGCTGGACATCGACATCCGCCAGCGCCTGGAGCTGCTGCTGGCGCGTTTTCCGCTGTCGTTTTCCCCGTCGGCCGTCGCGGCCGGCAGATAAGCGCGTTGCCCGTAGCCATGATGACGTTACCTCGCTTGCTGGCCCTCGCCCTGCTGCTGTCGCCGCTGGCGGCGCCGGCGCATAACTTCGTGCATGGCCGGCCGGTGGCGCCGATCGCCATCGCCGATCGCGGCGAGCTGCTGCTGCGCAACGGCGATTTCAGCTACCGGCCATGGAACAGCGCAAAACTGGCGGGCAAGGTGCGGGTGATCCAGTACATCGCCGGGCGCACCTCCGCCAAAAAGAAGAACTCGCTGCTGATCAACGCCGTCAAGGACGCGAACCTGCCAGGCGACCGCTTCCAGCCCACCACCATCGTCAACACCGACGATGCGATACCGGGCTCCGGCTTCTTCGTGCGCGGCAAGATCGAGAAAAACAAGCGGCATTACCCCTGGGCGCAATTTATCGTCGACAGCGACGGGCTGGGGCGCATGGCCTGGCGGCTGCCGGAGGAGAGCTCCACCATCGTGGTGCTGGACAAGGCCGGGCGCGTGCAGTGGGCGAAGGACGGCGCACTCACCCCGCAGGAAGTTGACCAGGTGATCGCCCTGCTGCGCGCGCTGATCGCGCAGGAGACGCCATGAAGCGCACGCGCACGCCGCCGGGAGCCGATAACGCATGCCTTTGATTGAACGCTATATCACGGTTGAGATCCGCCGCCTGGTGATGATGATCGCCGGGTTTCTGATCTTCATGTTCGCCAGCTACTCCGCCCAGCGCTACCTGACCGACGCCGCCAACGGCACGCTGGCGCTGCGGGTGGTGGCCGACGTGGTTTTCTATAAGTCGCTGATTGCGCTGGAGATGATATTGCCCGTCGCGCTGTATGTCTCGGTGGCGGTGGCGCTGAGCCAGATGTACAGCGATGCGGAGATCACCGCCATGCTGGCCGCCGGCGCCAGCCCGTTGCGGCTGTACAAGGCGGTGCTGCTGCTCGCGGTGCCGCTGGCGATAGCGGTCACGCTGCTGTCGCTGTATGGCAGGCCCTGGGCGTACGCCAATATTTATCAGCTGCAACAACAGTCGCAGTCGGTGCTGGACGTGAGCCACCTGCAGGCCGACAAATTCAACGTCAGCGGCAACGGCCGCATGATCCTCGCCAATCACGTCGACAAAACGGCCAATCATTTGACCGATGCCCTGATTTATGTGCGCGGCGGCCATCACACCAACCTGTACCGCGCGCAGTCGGTGGAGGTGCTCGACGCCTCCCCTGCCAGCCCCGCCGTGCGGCTGAAAACCGGCACCGCCTATGTGCTGGATCGTGAGGGCGCTGACGACAACGGGCAGAATTACGACAACTTTGATATCGCGCTCAAACCGTTCGTGCCCAGCGCCGAGAGCCGGCACAAGTCGGCCTCGCCGGCGGAGCTGGCGCGCTCCGCCGATCCGGGCGATGCCGCCGAACTGCAATGGCGCGAGAGCCGCGGGCTGACCACCGTGCTGATGGTGCTGCTGGCGATCCCCTTTAGCCGCATCAAGCCGCGGCAGGGGCGCTACGCCGCGCTGCTGCCCCTGACGGTGCTGTTTACCGTAATTTTCTATGGCGGCAACATTTGCCGCACGCTGGTGGCCAACGGTTCTCTGCCGACGATCCCCGGCGTTTGGCTGGTGCCGCTGGCGATGGCTGTCGGCATCGCCCTGCTGCTGGCGCGCGACTTATCCCTGCTGCGGAAACCCTCCCGATGACTATTTTTAGCCGCTACCTAATGCGCAACGTGTTCATCGGCTTCGCCGCCGCGGCCGGGCTGCTCATCCCGCTGTTCACCACCTTTACGCTGATCAACGAGCTGGAGGACGTGACCCCGGGCGGCTACCGCTGGCAGCAGGCGCTGCTGGTGACCGTGCTGACCCTGCCGCGCAGCCTGGTCGATCTGGGGCCGTTTATCGCGCTGCTCGGCGGCATCGTCGGGCTGGGGCAGCTGTCGAAAACCCTGGAACTGACCGCGATCCGCTCCGCCGGGATGTCGATATTCCGCATTGCGCTGGTGATGCTCGCCGCCGGGCTGCTGATGAACCTGTCGCTCGGCGCCCTCGATGAGTGGGCAGCCTCGCCGCTGCAGCAACGCGCGCTGCAGATGAAGAACAACGCGCTGGCGCAGTCGAACGCTAACGACGTCACCGTGAACCCGCTGTGGGCGCGGCGCGGCAACGAGTTTGTGACGGTAAAAACCGTCGATGAGAACGACCAGCCCCACGGCATTGAGATCTTCCGTTATCAGGCCAACCGCGCGCTGGAATCTTACCTTTACGCCGACAGCGCCAGCACCGCCGCCGACGGCAGCTGGCTGCTGCACAACGTGATGCAGAAACGCTGGCAAGGCAGAAAGGAGACGATTGAGCGGCAAAGCAGCCTGCCGTGGCGCTCGCTGTTCGCCGTGCCGAGCCTGAAAGATCTGACCCTGCCGGCCGGCAGCTTCTCGCTCCAACAGCTGGATCGCTATATCGATTACCTGCAGGGCTCGGGGCAGCCCAGCACCGAATACCGCCTGGCGCTGTGGAAAAAACTCGGCCAGCCCCTGCTGGTGCTGGCGATGATTTTGCTGGCCATCCCGTTTACCTTCACCGCCCCGCGTGCGCCCGGCATGGGCAGCCGGTTAGCGCTCGGCGTGATCGTCGGGCTGCTGACCTACATCGCTTACCAGATCGTCCTCAACCTGGGGTTGCTGTTCGCCCTCAACGCGCCCTTCACCGCCCTCGCCCCGCCGCTGCTGATTTTGGCGCTGGCGTTGGCGCTGGTTTATCGGTTTGATCGGCGGGGTTAAGAGTGAGAACAGTGGAATAATGGGAAGGGTTGCAGGTGATTGACTCGTCCGCAGGTTGCACCCTATCCGCTAAGGTTGAGGGAGTGCCTACGCTGCCATTCATCGACGACATCACCTAACGTCTTTGGCATGTCATTGCGTATCCATGCCATAAATTCACGATCGAAGCGAAAATCCTCTCCGCACGCCTCAACCATGAAACGACGAACGTTTTGCGTATTTTTGTAGCTTTTATCCACGATCGTGGCGCGTGTTAGCAATGCGCTATGCCAATCGATTTTCAATTTAGCCACTCCCCAACCTAGACTGACATGCCGCACTTTTGTCACGCTTGTTGCGGCGCAAAGTGGATGTGGTGAAAAGCATAGCCCAGATCGCCGTTTCCGCGCTGTTATATGCATGGGCGGAATGGCAACCGCCCCTGCTCGCTCCGTGGGATTAACGCAGTTCCTTCGCTATCGCGCTAAACATCAGCGACGCCTCCAGCGGTTGGGCTCTGAAAGAAGGTTCCGCCTGCGGCCAGGTAGACCACTGGACGATCACCAGATTCTCCGCCCGATTGACCATAATCATCTGGCCGAAGATCCCCAGCGCCCACAGGGAATGTTTCAGGGATGCCTGCGGAGCGGGTTCTACGTTGGCCGCATTCGCCGGCACATCGTTGTTCCACCATTGGTAGCCGTAGATGCCGTTGGGATGCGCCGCCGACACCGAGCCTGCCGCCCGCGTCCAGTTGGACGACTGGGCTACCCAATCTTCCGGCAAGATCTGTTTGCCGTTCGGCAGCTTCCCGTTATGCAGAATGAATTCGCCGAAGCGCCCCCAGTCTTCCAGCGTGGCGTTGAAGCCGTGCGCGCCCACGTCGTGTTGGCCTTTGGCGTAGGCATGCCACACGCCGTCGTTCGCCATGCCGTACGGCTGCCAGATGCTTTGTTCCAGATAAGCCGCCAGCGGCATGCCGGTAGCGCGCTCCAGCACGTCGCCCAGCAGCCACGCGCCGCCGGAGGAGTAAGACCAGTTCTGCCCAGCCGGATGCGCACGCTGCAAACCGGCTACCAGCTTGCGCACGCAGGCGTAGGTGCCGGGCCTGGCTTCACACTCGGTCAGCTGCGCGAAGTCCGATTTCGGGTTGGTGTAATCCTCATTCCACGCCACGCCGGAGGTGTGGGTGATCAGCTGCCTGAGGGTCACGCCGTCCCACGCGGTGCCTTTCAGATCGGGTTCGTATTGCGTGATGAGATCGTCGAGCGAGCGGATTTTGCCCTGTTTAATCGCCACGCCCACCAGCGTGGCGACCACGGATTTGCCCACCGAGCGCGACGTCCACAGCGTGGCGTCGGTATTGCCCTGCCCCAGATATTTCCAGGCAATTTTGCCGTCTTTCAGCACCAGCATGCCGCTGACGTTCTGGCGCTGCAGGTAATCCTGCAGGTGGTAGGTTTTGCCATTCACCCGATAGCTGGCGTCGGTTAGCTGTTTAGCGGCAGTAAGCAGCGGCGTGGCGTTACCATGGTGAAACACATCCCCCGCATAGTTGCGGTAGTCGTTACGAAAACCGATCACCCGATCGCTCTGGCTCCAGGTGAGCATCTTGTGCGTGTCCGGCAATTGGGCATCGAAAGGTGCGGGACAGGCGCTGAGTTCAGTGCCCGCACAGGCGGCCAGCGCGGCGGGCGCCAACAGGCCGCTGCAGAGACTGATGACAACGCCCGCCAGCAGGCTGCGGTTAAACACTTTGCTTTTCATATTTTTTCTCGCTTAGCTCAGGAAGGCGTTCAGCTTAAAAAAACGCGGCCTATAATAAAAAACGCCTGATGGGGGAAAATCCCCCGCAAAATCGACGGGAGAACCGCGTGCCGAGCCTGATTTATTCCTTTGCCCAACTGGAAGCCTTCACCGCCGTGGCCGAGCACGGCAGCCTGGCGAAAGCCGCGCTCAAGCTGGGCAAAGACCGCACGACGCTGCGCGATTTGATTGATTTTCTCGAGGATGGGCTGGGCTATGCGCTGTTCCTGCGCGAGGGGCGCAGCCTGCACCTGACGCCGGAAGGCGAACAGCTGCAGCGCCAGGCGCACCTGCTTATGCGCCAGGTGAAAGCGTTTGAGGCATTTGCCAAAGACGTGCCGAAGAGCGCAGCGCAGGAAATCTCGCTGGTCTACGATCCCTTTACCCCCCGCACGCTGCTGCAGGCGCTGATTGCCGCTATGGCCCAGCGCAACACGCGCCTGAGCCTGATTAACGCCTCGCGCGACGAGGCTGAAAGCCTGCTGGCAAGCGGCCAGGCCGATCTGGGCATCTGCCAGGCGCGCCACCGCAGCGTGGGCGACGCCATGGAGTGGCGCGCCTTAGGGGCGATAGAGATGGATTTTTACGCGTCTAAAGCGCTTTTCCCCGGCGCGGAACACCCGCTTTCGCTGCTGGAGCTCTCGCTCACGCCGCAGGTGATCATGCACCCGGATTCTGACGAACCAGTGGCGCGCCGCCTGCAAATTTCCGGGCATACCATATTTACCAATGAGCTGGAAATGCTGCGCGCCCTGCTCGAACAGGGCTGCGGCTGGGGATTCTTGCCGACGCATATGCATGCCGAACAGTGGAAAAACGTCAACACGCTGCGCACCGAAGTCGGCAGCCAGGGGATCAGCCAAACCATGGTGACCATCTGGAAGCCGGGCAATGACCGACGAACGCTGATTGATGAGACGTTGGGGCTGTTGCCGGAGTTGTGGCGGGGGGTTGGGGGGTGAAAAGTCGCGGCTAGATTAGCGGTGTTGTTATCGGTAGTCGAGCGTAGGGTTCATCATCTGCGTTGTTTATACGATCATTCTTGAGCGGGGATTTCTGTTTTCCTCAATGAGCCCCACAACGCTTCCGTTCCACAGCTACTGGTACTGGTTTATTGCTTTGAACGGTGGCATTAAGGGGCAGCTTTGAGCGAGAAGCGGAAGTTCACGATCATTTCCACTGCTGCTTAAGGTTTTACAAGCATAGTGGTATGTTAGTGAACTGGCCGCAGGTCAAGTTGACCACAATTTTTTTTATGCAATACTCAGCATTTCTAAACAATAGTTTTAATTTAACTAGTCTAACACTGGAAAGCATATGACTACACGCACACATCAAGAACAAGTTTGGGAGACCAACTTGAGAATAAAAATTAAAAATCTGTTTAAGCGAGGATATAAAAAATTTGATGAGATATTACCACTGTGTGATGGCGCCCAACCTAAAGATGCATTTCGCATATTTAACGAATTGAAAGAAACCAACTTTGGAACATCTACTAATTCACTTGACTATAAATCTAAATTTTTCTTCAAACTCCCTGCGGCCAACCCTAAATTTTTCCAATGGTGGTATACTCTTGAATCACAGGAGTTAATGACTACTAGGATTCTGGATATTCATAATGATCATGACATTGCCTGCATAGGCACTCCTACTTTAGCCGCAACAATTTCTTCATACAACAAAGAAGTAACATTGCTTGATATTGATGAAGATGTTGTATCTTTATTTAATAAAGTATTTACAGGTATATCAAATGCCGAGGTGCATGATGTAAATGTCGGCAATATTGGCTTACATGGAAAAAAATATGACTGCATAACAATAGACCCTCCTTGGTACCCTTCTGAATTTAAAAAGTTTATTTCTAGAGCAATACAGTTATCAAAAGATGGAGCAACAATCTATTGCTCTATCCCACAAAATCTTACACGACCAGGGATTAGAGAGGAGAGAGCGGAACTAATTTCATCTTTGCAAAAATGTGGTCATGATATATTATACATTGAGCCTAGTGTGATGAAATACATAGTTCCATATTTTGAAGAAGAAGCATTAAAAAATAGTGGTATTGAGACAAAGAATCAACCATGGAGATCTTCTGATTTATTAGTAATAAAAGTCAATGGGACTAAAACACTAAGCTTTGAGTCCGAAGTGATTAACAAGGTCAGGTCTTTCTCTAGGGTTGGGAATAATCATGTTTTTCGGGTGTTCATAGAAGAAAACAATGTAGAATCTAGTTTTCCAATTAGAAGAGTTGATGACTTTTCCAAATCTATTAGCAATAGAGACAATGTTGAAAAAGTAAACTTATGGACTTCGGAAAAACAAGGATTTCAAGTTAACGATATAGTCTTTTTTAACGAAGTAATCCAATTATGGAGTGATGGTAATAATATAGAAGAGACAATAAAGATTATTGGTGAGAGAAATAACGACAAAGCTAATGTAAACTCAATTAAACAGATAATTGAACAGCTAGAAGAATATACTGGTTTTTGGGCGATGACCCCAGAATCTCCAGTGCGTCGCACATCTGAAGAAATAAAAAAGAAAAATGATGCTTTGTCTAGTGAGTGGGCCGCCAAAGCCTCTGAAAGAGAACATGGAAGCAGAAGTGATGGCTTTCGCATAGAATTTCAAAGGGATCGAGATAGAATTATCTGGTCGAATGGGTTTAGAAAACTCGCTGATAAAACTCAATTATTCCCTCTTGAAGAAGATGAACATTTAAGACAACGACTGGCACATAGCATAGAGGTAATGCAGCTAGCATCGACTATTGGTGCTGCTTTCGGTTTAGATAAGAACTTAATAGAAGCTGGCTCATTAGCTCATGACATAGGGCATACTCCATTTGGGCATGCTGGCGAACACGCAATAGATCAAATGTTTCGAAAATTAGGTTTTAAAGGTGGCTTTAACCATTATGAGCACGGTGTGGATGTTGTTCGATTTTTGGAAGGTTCATATCAATACAGCGTTATTGAATTGCATAATGGGCTAAATTTAACACCAGAGGTATGTGATTGCATTTTAAAACATACGTATTGCCACAATGGGGATGGACCTAGTCAAGAAAATATATGGAAACATACAAAACATCAAAAATACCTGAAATGTGGAGGATACAGTCACCTTGAAGGTCAGGCAGTTAGAGCTGCTGATAAAATATCTTATTTACTATCAGATATAGAGGATGGAATAAAGTTAGGAGCTATACAACTTCATGACCTCTTAGGTTCTAGACTGTTTCATCGAGCTCCAATAGACTTTAGAATGAGAAGCGGCGAAAATCTATATGGTAAGTTTATAGAGCAAAGGGGGGCTATAATAAAACTCCTGATGGAAGATATCATTCTGGAGTCAACAAAAAGGATCAGTAAATTAAAATCCAGAGCCGATGTTTTTAATGCGGGCCATTACTGTGTATTTCATAGTGAACAGATTGATAATGACATGGGAGAAATTTGGGGTAAAATTCAAGTCAACAAACTTCACCTAGATCCGAGAGTTTTATCTGCTAATATGAAGGCTTCAAAAATGGTAAGCGAGTTATTGTTACTTTTTACGTTATTCCCTGAGCATATAAATACACAATTCAGAATGGAGCATGAGAGATTAAATTCAACTGAATACTTGAAGTATTATAGAGACCAACATAAAACAATTGAAATACCTTATGAACTTTTAAAATTCTTGCCTTTGGATATGATGATAGGTTTCCACCCTGGAAATACTAAATATATAGATGTATATCAGTTAATTTTGGCCAAGGATTATGTTGCAAGCCTAACAGATAAGAAACTAAAGAGGGTTTACAAAGAGCTATTAGATTAATTGTTTTTATTGAATTTTTTTCAGTGATATCTCTGTATTTTCCCTGTAAGGAGATCTCCATGCGTAAAGTCCGATTCACCGAACATAAGATCATTGCCGTACTGAAGTCCGTTGAGACCGGGCGTGCCGTAAGGGACCTTTGCCGTGAAGCCGAGATCTCTGGAACTTAGTACTAGTGTATGCATACTACCTAACGGACTAGGCACCTTTGAACATATTACCTGACGTATCGTAACTTTCTAGATGTCCGCTTCTGGCACAGGGCTGCTGTTGCAGCCCTGACAACCTTAGACTTCAATCGATTCAGAGATCTCTAACGCATCATCGACTTCGATGCCCAGATAACGGACTGTGCTTTCCAGTTTCTTATGGCCCAACAGAAGTTGGATCACCCGGAGATTCTTGGTTTTCTTGTATATCAGGTAAGGTTTTGTTCTTCTCATGGAATGTGTGCTGTAAAGCGAAGCTTCGAGACCAAGCTTTTCTACCCACCTATGAAAAATTCGGCTGTATTGGCGGGTTGATATGTGCCGGTTAGTTCCGATCCGAGACCGAAACAAGAAGTCTTTACTGTGCAAATTGCCAAGCTTTATCAATGCAGCAACAGCTTCTCTTGTCCCTTTGGTTATCTCAAATTGCACAGGGCTACCGGTTTTCTGTTGCAGCACCGTTGCTCTGCTTGAAACCGAGCTACCATATGCAACATCAGATACTTTGAGGTTCACCAGATCACAGCCTCGTAGCTTACTGTCTAAGGCCATATTGAACAGAGCTAAATCACGCGTTTTACCTTCCAGTTCAAGTCGGATTCGGATCCCCCAGATATGAGATATCTGAAGTGGTCTTTTTTGGCCTATGATACGGTCTTTATTCCACGGTGACGTGTTCATACTCAAATCTCCTGCAATGTGGGAGATTTGAGTATGGTTGTCCCTTATGAGCGAACAGCGGACGTTGCGATTCCTCGTGAGCGCTAATATTGTATTCTAGATAATCAGGTCATGAGTAGCCGTATGGACTAAAAATTTAAGCATTATTTCGTTATAACCTATACTAAAAAACCATTAAATGCCATATGGATAGTTTTTAAATTATAATAGTGGTTCTATTTTAAATATATTTTTCTAATTTCATCTCCTCGATGAAAATCAAACAGAAAATTGAAATAATCTGCAAACTGATAGTCTCTAAGGCCCGCAGCCAAAGCTCTACTTTTATATTCGTACGGTTCAGGCCTAAATATGGTTTTTATTTCTTTCAAGGCATCAACATTGACATAATTCAATTTTTCTTGATCCCGGTCTTCCCGTATATAGATTTCGTAAAGACTCCACCCTCTTACTGAAAAGCCCCTCTTAGCCAACATCCAGTCAATTTGGTGTTCTGCCTCCTCAGGATCGTTAAAAAACCACTCTGAATCCCGCTGAGTTCTTACATGTTTTATCGCCCCTCCAAAAGTGGCTCTGTGATGAAAATAGTTTTCGATATCATTCAGTTCTTGCTGCGAACATCCCCAAGTACAGGCTGAGAGTTGATACGTTGCAAATAATTCAAGAAATGGGTTATAAGTTTTACCTTCGTTTATTCTTTTTAATGGATCTTCTTTAGTGGTAAGCCCAATTTTACACATATTCATGTCACGAATATCAATAGCGATGTAAATCCATGCATTCGGTATCGTAGGATAATGAGCGTAATGTGGATTCTGACTAGCCTTTTCAGTATATTTTCCATACAACTCATCGTAATCCATTCCTTTCACCCCACAGTTAATTGTCTGAAGTATTATAACAAGTATCGGTTATTACTCGAAATCCTTTAGTGTTTTTTAACCAGTGTTTGATGCTAATCTATCTTAAGGTCGGAAATAAAGACATAAACTATTAGCGTTGGAAATGACAAGCATACGGTTGAAAATTCAACGCTCACTGTTAACTCTTTTACGTATTATATGCAACACAAGTTAGAGCTAACGTCCACTTCTGGCACAGGGCTGCTGTTGCAGCCCTGACAACCTTAGACTTCAATCGATTCAGAGATCTCTAACGCATCATCCACTTCAATGCCCAGATAACGGACTGTGCTTTCCAGTTTCTTATGGCCCAACAGAAGTTGGATCACCCGGAGATTCTTGGTTTTCTTGTAGATTAGGTAAGGTTTCGTTCTTCTCAAGGAGTGTGTGCTGTAAAGCGAATCTTCGAGACCAAGCTTTTCTACCCACCCATGAAAAATTCGGTTGTACTGCCGGGTTGATATGTGCTGGTTAGTTCCGACCCGAGACCGAAACAAGGAGTCTTTACTATGCAAATTGCTAAGCTTTATCAGTGCAGCAACAGCTTCTCTTGTCCCTTTGGTTATCTCAAATTGCACGGGACTACCAGTTTTCTGTTGCAACACCGTTGCTCTGCTTGAAACAGAGTTACCATATGCAATATCAGATACTTTGAGTTTGACCAGATCGCAGCCTCGTAGCTTACTGTCCAGGGCCATATTGAACAGAGCTAAATCACGCGTTTTACCTTCCAGTTCAAGTCGGACTCGGATCCCCCAGATATGAGATATCTGGAGTGGTCTTTTTTGACCGATGATACGGTCTTTGTTCCACGGTGACGTGTTCATACTCAAATCTCCTGCAATGAGAGAGATTTGAGTATGGCTGTCCCTTATGAGCGAGAAGCAGATATTGGCGTCACAATGAGGCTGAAAGATTTTCAATATTGAAGATAAATTAGTTAAAAAAGTTATTTTAATTTTAATTAAACGCGATAAAAATAAATTATTGAAAGTGAAAAGTTAATGCAAATAGAAAGCTATCGAATTTGTTAATTTCTATTTTGCTGGGCAAGGAAACTCGCGCGAGCATTGTTTTTATAATTCCTATAGTCTAAATCACGAAGATTTCGAATGTGACTAGAAATGATTCTATAGTGCTCATTAAACTCCTGAGCTTTATAGTCACGACGACGCTGTACTGCAAGGTTATTAATTGCAGTACATATAGCACTAAGCAATTTTTTCCTTTCATTTATAGAGAGTAAATTTTCGTAACGAATTAAAAAACCCTCCGTTATATCAGGACTAATTTTAAAATAAGTTGAACTTTGCCAATCATCGTGTGTGGAAGTAAATGGATGGATCCATTGGCCATGTGCAATTTTGTTTCGATAAGTAATGGTTTTTGAGAAATATTCACTGATCCAATCAGATATCTTAATATAAATATTATAAATACTAAAATCGCAATTATCTTCGGTCAAGTCCATATGTAATGGTAACTGAACACTTTTCTTTACAGCAATAGTCAAAGCAGCTTTCCATTTATTTTCCAAACTATTATTGTTGTAAACAATCGCTCTTTCTGGTTCAGTAAATGCTCCGTTTTCATATAGCAAAACATGAATTCTTGATTCAATCCATATGCCCATTAGCATCGAATAAAGCCGAGTAAATGTTAACTCTAGAGTTGTATCTTCTGTTTTAGCAATAACGTTGCTTAATTGCTTTCTAGCTTCATCAAGTGCTTTTGCGACAGAGTCAAAATTGCTTTGGTGCCATGTCTTAACTTTAAAAATGTAAGCGTCAGGATCAGAAAGATACAACTCATCCTCTCTACGAGGAGACGAAGGGGGGGGAACTATTAATGAAGTATCATTCTGAGCCATCTCATATACTCTAACGAGAATCCTGATGCCAAAAAACTCGCTTGAGTTTTTTGGCATCCAGGATTCGAACCTGGACCTCTCTATTGCTAGAGCGTGCACCTTTACACCACTGCCCTACGGATAAGGTAACAGGATTATATAAAAGACACAACAACTTAAGCTGGGTGAATTTTAAGCGTTAATATGAGAAGTTGATTAAAAAAGTTCGTACCATTCTATTAACACTGCAGGTTCAATTGTTCAAAAGTTATCTTCTCAACTCTAAAACTCCCTAAACTTCAACCTAAAGTGCCGGAATGTTGACTTATAGAAACGTCCGCTCCTGGCACAAAGCAGCCATTAACACCTAACCTCGACCATGCGATACACCTTACCAAACTCTCCGCCAACAAAATACAACCACATAAAATGATTAAACCCACAATTAATAAGCCAGATACATTATTATTCTTGCTTTCATTCTATTATTTTCCTCCCCCACTCCAGCCCATCCCCCAACTCCCCCCTAGCACCGCCCCCGCCCTTTCCCTACAATAAGGGATCTGTTGAGGCATAACGCAAGGAAAGACGGTGTCGAAAGCCAATCCCAATGCCACTATCGTGGATATCGCCCGCCGCGCCAGGGTGACCAATATCACCGTTTCCCGCGCCTTCAATAAGCCCGAGCTGGTCAAGCCGGAAACCCGCGAGCGCATTCACGCCATCGCCAAAGAGCTGAACTATGTGCCCAACGCGTTCGCGCAGGGGCTGAAAAGCAGCAGCAGCCAGATTATCGGCATCGTCACCAGCAGCATGTACAACCCGTTCTATTCCGGCCTGATCAAGACCGTGTCGCGCATTGCGCGTCAGCAGGGCTATCAGATCATGCTGTTCGACACCGACGGCAGCGAAGAGGCGGAAATGCGCGCCATTCAGGCGCTGTTCGGCTACAAGGCGCGCGGCATCTTGCTGTCGGCGGTGCGCGACGACAAGCGCTACCGCCCCGCCTATCTCGAGCTGGCCGAGGTGTACGGCGTGCCGCTGATCCTGATCGACCGCGATCTTTACGATCAGCAGCTGAGCGGCGTGTTCCTCGATAACCGCGAAATCGGCGTGCTGGCCGGGCGTTATCTGGCGGAGCAGCCGGAGCAGAAGCTGCTGATTATCGGCGGCCCGGCGGATTCGGAAATTACGCTAACGCGCACCGCCGGCATCGTCGCGGCGCTGCAGGGCAGCGGGCGTGAGATTCATATCATCAACGGCGACTACGATTTCACCTCGCAAGAGAGCGAAGTGCGCGCCTATCTGGCGCAGCCGGAGAACCGCCCGGATTACATCATCGGCCTGAACGGCATCATCACGCTGGGCGCCATCGCCATTTGCCACGAGATGGGGCTTTATCAGCAGGTGAAGTTCTTCTCGATAGACGAGCCGCCGCGCGCCGGCGCTTACGGCCTGCACATTCCGGGGGTGTATCACGATACGCAGAAACTGGGGGAGATCGCCGCGGAGCTGCTGTTCAGCGCCATTAACAGCCCGCGCGGCGAGTTGCCGGTGCGCAGAGAGTTCTTCACCGGCTCGCTGTTGAATCGCTGACGGGCGCTATTGCCCGTAGTAGGCGTGTTTGCCGTGCTTGCGCAGGAAATGTTTGTCCAGCAGCTCCGGCTGCATCGGGGCGATGGCCGGCGCCAGCTGGCGCGTCGCCATCGCCATGATCGCCACCTCTTCCAGCACCACCGCGTTGTGCACCGCATCCGCCGCGTCCTTGCCCCAGGCGAACGGGCCGTGGGAATAGACCAGCACTCCCGGCACCTGCTGCGGATCGCGCCCCGCCTGATTGAAGGTCTCGATAATCACCTTGCCGGTTTCCCCCTCGTAATCGCCAGCGATCTCCGCCTCGCTCATCGGCCGGGTGCAGGGAATGTCGCCGTAAAAGTAGTCGGCGTGGGTGGTGCCCAGCGCCGGGATCGGCTGTCCGGCCTGCGCCCAGATGGTGGCGTTGCGGCTGTGGGTGTGCACCACGCCGCCGATATCGGCGAAGGCGCGGTACAGCGCCAGGTGGGTGGCGGTGTCGGATGAGGGCTTGCGGTGCCCTTCGCGCACCTTGCCCTCCAGATCCACCACCACCAGATCCGCCAGAGTCATCGCCTCGTAGGCGATGCCCGAAGGTTTGATCACCACCAGCCCGCTCTGGCGGTCGATCGCCGAGACGTTGCCCCAGGTAAAGGTCACCAGCCCGTAGGCCGGCAGGCTGAGGTTGGCGGCCAGCACCTGCCGTTTGAGTTCGTTCAGCATGCGATGCCTCCCTCATTCATCTGTTGTTCGATCCAGGCCTTGGCCTGGGCGATGCGTTGCTTGTCCCGCCCGTCTTCGCGCGCCCACATCTCCAGCAGGTAGGGGCCGCGATAGCCGAGCGCGTTGAGCACGGAAAAGGCGTGGGCGAAGTCCACGCAGCCTTCGCCGAACGGCACGTCGCGGAACTGCCCGGCGCTGCCCGGCCCCACAGCGACGGTGTCTTTGAGGTGCACGGCGGTGATGCTGCCGATGCCCAGCGCCAGCTCGGCGGCGACGTCGTTGCCCCAGGCGCTAAGGTTGCCGAGATCGGGATACACCGTGAACCACGGGCTGTTGACGTGGCGGGCGATGTCGCGCCATTTGCTGATGCTGTTGATGAACGGCGTGTCCATCACCTCCACCGACAGCATCACCTGCGCCCTGGCGGCCTGCGCCGCCGCCCACTGCATGCCCTCGATAAAGCGCTCGCGGCTGTGGCGAACGGCGGGTTCGTAATAGACGTCGTAGCCCGCCAGCTGGATGTTGCGGATGCCAAGATCCGTCGCCAGTTCCAGCGCCTTACTCATCAGCACCCGCGCCCGCTCGCGGGTGGCGGCGTCATGGCTGCCGAACGGATCGCGCCGATGCGCCGACAGGCACAGGCTCGGCACCGTCACCCCGCTGTCGAGCCGCGCCTGGATAAACGCCAGCCGCTGGCGGCGATCCCAGTCCAGCCGCTGCTGGCGCGCCGGCTGCTCGTCTATAGACATCTCCACGAACTCAAAGCCCAGCTCGGCGGCGGTGGCCAGCCGCTGCGGCCAGCTCAGATCGGCGGGCAGCGCCTTTTCATACAGCCCCAGACAGGCGGCGTTAGTCGTTTGCATCAGTCACCTCACTCAAAGCCTGAGCGACCGCCAGATAGCGCGCCTGCTGGGCGCGCAGGCGCCGATGGGCGGCGGTCGCGGGATAATAACAGCGCAATTTGGGCGGCGCGGCGGCGATCGCTTCGGCGAACCCGGCGTACTCCCCGGCGCCGACTGCGGCGCACAGGGCGGCGGCGCGGCAGCCGCTCTGGCGCGTTTCCACCACCTCGAGCGGCAGGTTGCCGGCGTCGGCGTACATCTGCATCCACACCTCGGACTGCGTCGGCCCGCCGGTCATGCGCACCCGTTCGATACGCGGGTTCAGCTGCACCATGCGCTCCTGATGGATCAGGTGCGAGAACACGATGCCTTGGTAGATCGCCTGCACCACGTCCGCCATCTCGTGGTGGGCGCTCAGGCCGATCAGCCCGCCCGGCGTGTTGCCGCCAAGGTTGGAGCCATACAGATAAGGCAGGAACAGCAGCCCGCTCGGCTGCTCGCGGCGCTCGGCCACCCAGGCGTTGAACTGGGCGTAGCGCTGTCGGTCGTCGGCGCAGAACTGGCGCAGGAACCAGGCCAGGTTGCCGGCCGAGGTCGGGCTGCCTTCGTGCACGAAATAGCGGCCGTCGATGCAGTAGCGCCCCCAGGCGTAGGGATGGTCGGCGGGAATGATGCGCTCGGTCACGCAGGTGGCGATCGACCAGGTGCCCGCCACCGCGCTGAGCGTGCGATCGTCGGCCACGCCGGAGCTGAGCGCCGCGCCCACCACGTCGAACAGGCCGCCGTACACCGCGGTACCCGTTCGCAGGCCGCATTGCGCCGCCGCCACGGCCGTCACCCGCCCGGCCAGCTGCGCCGAGCCGATCGTTGGCGCGGTCTTCTCCTGCGCCTCTTCGATGCCGAAGGCCGCCATCAGCGCCGGATCGTAAGCGCCGCTGCGCTGGTTAAACAGGTTGCTGCCGGAGATGTTGGTCACCTCGGCCGCCGCCTCGCCGGTGAGGCGAAAGCGCAGGTAGTCGTGCGCCATCAGGATGCGATCGACGGCGGCGTACTGCGCCGGTTGCCGCTGCTTCAGCCAGCGCAGCAGCAGCGCCGGGTGGCTGGGCCACAGCGGCTGCAGGCTGCGCGGGTAAGTCTGCGCGTCTACGCCGGCGCGGCGCAGCTCAGCCGCCGTGGCCGCCGCGCGGTTGTCCGAAGAGAGGATGCCGTTGCCGACCGGTTTACCGTGGCGGTCGATGGCGTACAGCCCTTTGCCGTGCGCCGAAAAGCTGACGCCGCGCACCTGCCCGGCCGCCAGCCCCGCCGCGTGCAGCGTTTGGCGGATCGCCGTGCAAACGTCATCCCACAGCGCGTCCATATTGCGCTCGCTGAAGCCCGGCTGGGCGGCAATCGCCGCGCCGTCGCGCTCGGCGATCGCCAGCTCTTCACCGCTTGCCCGGTAGAGCCCGGCCTTGATCACCGTGCCGCCGACGTCTATGCCAAGAAAGACTGACATCGCGCCTCCTATTTGCGCCGCACGGAGCTGAGGTAGATGGCGGCCAGGATGATGCCGCCCTTCACCACGTTCTGGATATACGGCGACACGTTCATCAGATTGAGGCCGTTGTTGAGCACCCCGAGCATCATCGCCCCCACCAGCGTGCCGACGATGGCGCCGCGCCCGCCGGAGATCGCCGCCCCGCCCAGCACCACCGCGGCGATGGCGTCCAGCTCGAAGCCTTCGCCGGCGTTGGGCTGCCCGCTCATCAGGCGCGAGGTCAGCACCAGCCCGGCCAGCGCGGCGGTCAGGCCGCTGATCACGTACACCAGCATCTTGTAGCGCGGCACGCGGATGCCGCTCAGGCGCGCCGCCTCTTCGTTACCGCCCATCGCGTAGACGTAGCGGCCGAACGGCAGCTGGTTGAGCATCAGCCAGGCCAGCAGGTACACGCCGATCATGATCAGGATCGGCACCTGGATGCCCAGCACCGTGCCGCGGCCAAAGAAGGAGAAGACGTCGGGCAGGCCGGAGATCGGGTAGCCGCCGGTATAGAGCAGCGCCAGGCCGCGGGCGATGCCCATCGACGCCAGGGTGACGATGATCGGCGGCATGCGCAGGTAGGCGATGCAGGCGCCGTTGGCCAGGCCGAACAGCGCGCCAAGCGCCAGCGCCGCCACCATCGCCAGCGGGATCGGCACCGCCGCCAGCATCAGCCCGGCGGCGACCGAACCGGCCAGCGCCATTACCGGCCCCACCGAGAGATCGATGCCGCCGGTCAGGATGGCGCAGGTCATGCCCACCGCGATGATGGCGTTGATAGATACCTGGCGCGCCACGTTGGTCAGGTTGTTGACGCTGAGGAAGCTGTCGTTCAGCAGGCTCATCAGCACGAACAGGACAACGAAGCCGATAAACGGCAAGACCGCCGGGTGATGCAGCAGTTTTTCCCAGCGCTTGCCGAGGCTGGGGCCGGCGGCGCGGCGCGCCACGGCGGGTTGTTCAATTCCGATCATAAGGCACTCCCGGTCGCGTGAAGCATGATGTGGTTGGATTCGATGTCGTCGCCGGTCAGTTCGGCAACGATGTGGCCGCCGCGAAACACCAGCACGCGATCGCACACGCCGATGATCTCCGGCAGTTCGGAAGAAATCATGATGATGGAGATGCCCTGCTGGGTCAGTTGCTGCATCAGCTGGTAGATCTCGGCCTTGGCGCCCACGTCGATGCCGCGCGTCGGCTCGTCGAAGATCAGGATGTTGCAGTCGTTGTTGAGCCAGCGGGCGATCACCACCTTCTGCTGGTTGCCGCCGCTCAGGGTGCTGACGGCGGTCTCGGCGTCCGGGGTTTTCACGCCCACGGCGCGGATCAGCCGCTGCACCACGTCGCGATCCTTGCGGGCGCTGACGAAGATCTTGCCGCGCCGGTGGTGCCGGTTGAGGGTGATGTTCTGCGCCACCGAAAACGGCAGCACCAGGCCCTCGGTTTTGCGGCTCTCCGGCAGCAGGCCGATGCCCTGCGCCAGCGCCTGCGCCGGGGAGCGCAGCGCCGCCGGTTGGCCGCCGAGGCGGACGCGTTTGCGGTGGCAGCGGCTGGCGCCGATCAGCGTCGAAACGGTCTCGGTACGCCCCGAGCCCACCAGCCCGGCGAAGCCGAGGATCTCGCCCTTGTGCAGGTGGAAGCGGTCGGTCGCGCCGTGCTTCTCGCGCTGGATCTCCGCCTCCAGCAGCACCGTCGCGGTATCGACCGGGTGCTGCTTCACCGGGAAAGCGTTCTCGATTTTGCGCCCGACCATCAGCCGCACCAGCTCTTCCACGTTGGTGTCGCCGGTGGCCAGCGTTTCGATGTAAGCGCCGTCGCGCAGCACGGTGATGCGATCGCAAATGGTGAAGATCTCGTCCAGGTGGTGCGAGATAAACACCATGCCCACGCCCAGCAGCCGCAAATCGTTCATCACGCTGAACAGGTGTTCGGCCTCGCCCGGCGTCAGCGTGGCGGTCGGTTCATCCAGCACCAGCACCCGCGCCTCCAGCGACAGCGCCTTGGCGATCTCAACGAACTGCTGCTGCGCCACGCTCAGCTGCTCCACCGGGCAATCGAGATCGATAGCCACCGTCAGCCGCTTGAAGATCGCCTCGGCCTTGCGCCGCATCGCCCGCCGATCCAGCAGGCCCCAGCGGTTCCTGATCTCCCGGTTGAGGAAGATGTTGTCGATGGCGCTCATGTACGGAATCAACGAGAATTCCTGAAAAATAATGCCGACGCCGGCCTCGATCGCCTGGCGATAGTTGTTAAAGCGGCGCTGCTCGCCGTCGATAAAAATATCGCCCTCGTCCGGCTGATAGATGCCGCACATGATTTTCACCAGCGTCGATTTGCCGGCGCCGTTTTCACCTAGCAGGGCGTGCACCTCGCCGCGTTGAATGGCCAGATCGATGCCGTCCAGCGCCTTCACGCCGGGAAAACTTTTCTTGATTCGCTTCAGTTCCAGTAAAGGTGTCACCGCATTGCCCTCCGCGCCGAACACCCCGCCGCAGCGGGGCGAACCCGGCCGCTGTTACCAGCTAAAGCCGGCCGCATTGCTGCGGTCGATCAGCTTCACTTTGACCGGCACGGTTTTCGGCACCGTGGCGCCCCAGTAGCGGGCCAGCGCAATGCCGAGCGCGATGCGCAGCTGGTCGCGCGGGAACTGCGCTGAGGTAGCGATGAACGGCGAATTCGGCTTGAGGATCTCTTTGATGGCTTCCGGCTGGCCGTCGACGCTCACCAGCTTGACCTTGGCGCCGTTGCTTTCGATCGCCGCCAGGGCGCCGAGCGCGCCGACGTCGTTGACGCTGAAGATGCCCGCCAGATCCGGCACCGACTGCAGCATGTTTTCGGTCACGGTCAGCGCGGTGTCGCGCTCCTGCTTGCCGTTTTGCTTGGTGACGATCTTGATGTCGGGGTATTTTTTCATCGCCGCTTCAAAGCCGCGCACGCGCTCCAGGATCGGCACCACCGGGATACCGTCGAGGATCGCCACCTTGCCTTTGCCGCCCAGCGCTTTCGCCAGGTACTCGCCCGCCTGGAAGCCGGCGTCGTAGTTTTCCGAGCCGACGAATGAATCCAGCGGCCCTTCCGCCTGGGCGTCGATCGCCACCACCACCGCGCCGGCCTTATGGGCGGAGATCACCGCCGACTGCACCCCCACCGAATCGGTCGGGTTGATCAGCAGGATATCCACCTTCTTCTGCAGTATGTCTTCCACGTCGCCGATCTGTTTGGCGACGTCATGGCGCGCATCGGCCACGTACACCTTGGCGCCGATATCCGCCGCCGCCTGATCCAGCGCCTGCTTCATGGTGACGAAGTAGTCGTTGTTCATTTCCTGGAACGACATACCGATCGTGATTTGCTTGGCCAGCGCCACCTGGCTGGCCGCCAACATTCCACCGGCGACGATAAAAGGCAGGGTCTTTTTGAATAATGAAAACATAGCCAATTCTCCTGTAGGGAAGCTTCTTGTTGTGGTTATCAGAGCAACAGCATGTCTTTACGTTTGGCCGACCGGCCGGCCCCTCCATTGCGAACGGGCCGGCGGTCGTGACTGCAACAGCGGTACGGCGGGAGGGTCAGGGAACCAGGATCACCTTGATGGAGTCGGTCGAGTCCGCCAGGGCGAAGGCTTCGTCCCAGTCGTTCAATGAATAGCTGTGGGTGACCACGCCGTTGGAAGTCACCAGCCCGCGTTCGAACAGATCGATGGCGATTTCATAGCTGTAGGGCGCCAGGTGCGCGCCGCGAATGTCCAGCTCCTTGCGATCGCCGATGATGGACCAATCGACGGTGGTTTCCTTGCCGAACACGCTGAACTCCACGAAGCGGCCCAGCTTGCGGATCATCTGCAATCCTTGGGTGACGCCGATCGGCGCGCCGGTGGCCTCAATGTAGACGTCGCAGCCATAGCCGCCGGTCAGCGATTTGACGATCTGGTCGGCGTCTTCCTTCAGCGGGTTGATCACCACGTCGGCGCCGAATTCCTTCGCCAGCGCCAGCCGCTCGTCGATGGCGTCGATAACGATCAGTTTCTTTGGCGTCTTCAGGCGCGCCACCTGCACCATGCACAACCCGAGCGGCCCGGCGCCGGCCAACACCACCACGTCGTCCAGCTGGATGTCGCCGCGCGCCACGGTGTGGATGGCGCAGGCCATCGGCTCGATCAGTACCGCGTCTTCATGGCTCAGGCTTTCCGGGATCTTGTGGACGATGGCGTTTTCGGAAAAGCGCATGTACTCCGCCATGCCGCCCTCCGCCACGTCTTTCTGGAAGCCGTAAATGTTATGCGTCTCACACATCCAGTAGCTGCCGGATTTGCAGTAGCGGCACTCCCAGCACGGCACGATCTGCTCGGCGATCACCCGCTCGCCGAGCCGGTATTTGCCTTCCGCGCCCTCGCCCAGCGCGGCGATGCGGCCGTAGAACTCGTGGCCCGGCACCACCGGCGGTTTAACCCACGGGTTCTCCCCCCAAAACATCTGCGCGCCGTTCTTGCATTTGCAGTCGCCGGCGCAGATGCCGCAGCCTTCCACCTTGATCACCAGCTCGCGCGCCTTCGGCAGCGGCGTAGGCACCTGTTCGAAACGATAGTCCTGCGGGCCATGGCAAACGACCGCGCGCATTTTTTCCGGCAACTGGCTCATCTCTTCCTCCAATACATTCGTTAAACGCTTTAATTCTATTAATGTTGACGTTGTCATTTTTATTCAACAAAAAATGAGTAACGACACAACATGTTAAATTTCAATGAATTAATCATCACACATCCCGAAAACTAAAAATGACAACGTGAACATTGATCGACATATAACCAAAGCTGCAAAAAGAATTGTTTGAGCAAAATCACAGTTCGTTAACATTGCGGCTAAAAATGCTACAAATGCGGATCGCGATCCCATTTACAGGATCGGTGAGGATCGGGAGATGATCGAAACGGCGGGAAGAAGATGATTGGCAGGAATGCGGGCCAGGCATCGCGCCCGGCCCGATAAAGCGGGTTACTTCACTTCGCCCATCGCTTTCAGCTTTTTGGACAGCTCGCGGCGCTCTTTGGACAGATCGGCATTTTTGATGATGTAGTCATCAACGCGATCTTCGTAGTCGCTGCGCATGTTGGCGATGATACCCTGAATGTCTTCAATGCTCATGCCGGGCTTGATGTACTCACTAAGGTTGTCGAGCAGCAGCACGCGCTTCTGGTTATCACGAATTTTCTTTTCGTTGTCGACGATCTCGCGTTGCAGTTTGTTTTTGCGGCGGAACATACGCACAAACTCCAGCACGTCCTGGAAACTCGGCTTATTTGCATTATCCATCTTTATACCCTTGCTTTAGTAATACACAGATTCATTTGCTTACGGCCACATGGCACCAAGATACAGGTTTGTGGCGGTCCGGCACAACAGTGATTGGCTTATCTTACCCACTTTGCCCCGGCGGCCAAAACCCAAAGCGCCGCCTTCATGATCTGACCCCTTATTCGCGCCCGGCGGCGGTGCAAACCTGGAGCAAATCCCCCAACTCTTCCAACTGCTGCGCCAGCTCCATGCTGAGCCAAACGTAGCCGTAAATCGGCGCTTCGCCGTGTTGGCCGACGCTGACTTCCTGCATCAGCGTTTTCAGCTCGCCGGCGATTTCCGCCAGCTGCCCCGCCGCCGCCTGGCGCTGCGCCTGCGGCCCTTCGCGCATCAGCACCGCCAGCGACTCCAGCGAGCTCAGCGTCAGCAGCTGGGTGCTGCGCAGCGTGCGGGCATTCAGCATGATGAAGTGCGTTTCGCGCGAGGCCCAGTAAGCATCCGCCATCAGTTCCAGCGTGCACACCAGATTGCGGCTGAGGGTTTGCACCGCTTCGAACACCGCTTTGGGGATGCGGGTTTCCTTGCTGGCGGGCACGATCAGGCTGCGCAACTTCACCACCTGATTCAACAGATCCTTGAGCTGCGGCTCCAGCCGCGGCCGCTCGATAACGTTCGGCGAAAAATACGCGCCGTAGAGGCGGGCGGCGGTTTGCAGGCAGTCCGCCATTTGCATGCGCCACAGAATGTAGGCGCGCTGCGGGTAGATGCTGGTGAACAGCAGCGCCAACAGCGAGCCGAAGATCACGTCGCCGCTTCGCCACAGCGCGGTGTGCATGTCGCCGGCGCCCGCGCCGCACACTACCGCCAGCGTGATCCCCACCAGCAGCGCCATATACGGCCGTTTGCCGAGCGTCAGGTAACCGCAGACGAACATCACCACGCCGCACCAAACCAGCATCAGCGGCAGCGAATAGAGCTCCAGATACAGGGCGATCAGGCCGGAGGCGGCGCCGAACACCGTGCCGGCAATGCGTTGCAGCGCCCGCTGCAGCACGTTGCCCCAAAACGAGATCGGCCCCATCACCACCACCAGGGTGATCAGCGGCCAGGTGCCTTCGGGCACCGCCAGCAGGCGGATCAGCAGAAAGGTCAGGATAAACGCCAGCCCGATGCGCACGCCGTGTACGATGCGGTAGTGGCGATAGGTCAGCAGTTCAAGGGAAGAGATTTTTCGATCGAGGCGCACAGTGCCTCCGATAAAGACCAGCCAGGCCGCTATTTTAGCGGAGGAAGCCCGGCGAGGAAAAGGCGAATGAGGCGTCCCCCATTCACCTTCAGGCTCAGGCGACGTACTTGTCGACCAGCGCGCGCAGAACGGCGGCGGTTTCAACATCCATCACGCCGTCATACTTCTGCTGACGGAAGTGCAGCTGGAACGCGCGCACCAGCTGGCGATAGCCTTCTGCGGTGTTCGCCGCCGAGGTGTCGTAGCCATATTGGGCGAACAGTTTCAGCAGCTCGGCCTGCGCCGGCAGACCCTGGCTGCAGTATTCCTGCTGGCGCTGCTGCTTGGTCGCTTCGTCATACCAGGCGCCGACGCCGGCCTGATACAGCTGCTGCCACGGGAACTGCGGGCCCGGATCGCTCTTGCGGCCCGGCGCGATGTCCGAGTGCGCCACCACGTTCACCGGCGAGATGTCCGGATAACGCTGCAGGATGTTCTGCGCCAGCTGGGTGACGGCCTCGATCTGCTGCGGATTGAACGGCGGGAAGGTGATGTTTCCACCGTCGCCGCTCGCCAGGTTGACGATCTCGATGCCGATCGAGGTGTCGTTGATATTGCTGCGGGTGCCCCATTGGCTGCTGCCGGCATGCCAGGCGCGCTCATTCTCGTCCACCAGGTTGAAGATGCGCACGCCGCTGAAGCCGGCCGCCTGATAGGTCGCCTCGGTCGGATCCGGCACCAGATAGTGCGCGCTGACCGATTTTCCGGTCAACGACTTCACCGAGTCGGCGAAGTTTTGCGCCGTGTAGTGCAGCACCAGAAAGCGCACGCGGTGGCCGAAGCTGGCGACCGATCGGTAGCTATTGTAATCAATCTTGTACATCGTAAAGTCCCTCTCTCGTTTGATTTCACTGAGCGGCCCCTCATCATGACAGACCGCCCCGCACGGGTGAACCCTTGGCTCACCCTTTTGTTTTAGCTAATTGCTAAATCATGCGCAAGTGTTTTTTAGCAAAATCGTTATTTACCTTTTTGCTAAAGAGTGCGATCATTGCACGATGGAAACTAAAGAAATCAGGCGCAACAATCTGCGCGAATTGATGGCCCGCTACGCCCGGCAAGGCGTCAACCAGAATGAATTCGCCACGCTGGTTGAGTCTTCCGCGCCGACGCTGAGCCAAATCATCGGGGAGAAATCCTCCCGCAATCTTGGCGACAATCTGGCCAGGCGGATCGAGGCCAAGCTGAATTTGCCCAAGGGCTGGTTCGACGTGTTTCATGAAAAGCAGCTGGTGCGCCCGTTTGACAACGTGGCGGCGGAGTCGGACTTCCAACCCGCCCGCTTGAAACCGGTGGTATGGGAAGATACCGAACAAGACAAGGAAGAGTTTGTGGAGATCCCGCTGCTGGATATCGATTTTTCCGCCGGCGACGGCTGCTACGAAATCGTCGATCGCGAGGAGTTTTCGCTGATCTTTCGCCGTTACTATCTGCACAAGATGGGGGTGGCGGTCAACGCCGCGCGCATTATCCGCATCTCCGGCTCCAGCATGGAGCCGCGCCTGCAGGACGGCGACGTGGTCGGCATCAACACCGACGACACGCGCATCCGCGAGGGCAAGACCTACGCCATCCGCCACGGCAATTTGCTGCGGGTGAAGGTGCTTATCGAGCAGCCGGACGGCGGCGTCATCATCCGCTCCCTCAACCGGGAAGAGTACCAGGACGAGCATCTCAGCTATCAGCAGCGCAAAGAGCAACTGGTGGTGCTCGGCCGCGTCTTCTGGTCATCTTCGTCCTGGTAACGGACCACAGCGTCGGGCGCCCAGGGCGCCCGGCGGTTATTTGAAGTCCACCACCATCTGTTGCTGAATGGACAACCCGCGGGTCGACTGCACGCAGCCGGCGATGTAGTCGGTGAAGCGCGGCGGTTTCGGCATGCCCAGCTTGAGGATTTTCTCGTTGCTGAAACGCACGTTGAGCATGGCGAACGATCCGTACAGGCGCATCGCTTTGAGCATCAGCCGCTCGTTGCACGGGCCGAAAATGTCTTTCAGCTGACGGCGCATTTTCACCAGCGCGTCATACGTCACCTGCGCATACTCATCGCCCACCGGCGCCTTTTCCAGCGCCGCCGCCATGGCGCGGTCGATTTCGGCAAAGCTGACGCTGCTCTCCTCACCGGCGGAGATATGATAAACGTCGTTCTCGAGCGTT
The DNA here is from genome assembly GCF_052168895.1 of Serratia sp. CY37869. NCBI lineage: Bacteria > Pseudomonadati > Pseudomonadota > Gammaproteobacteria > Enterobacterales > Yersiniaceae > Serratia > Serratia sp. CY37869. The sequence continues at coordinate 621,837 of NZ_JBJNLU010000001.1, read as the reverse complement.
TCGCTGTTCATCAACATCACCAACGCATCCGCACAGTAGTCCGCCGGGATCACATCGATATTGTCCTGCAGCGAACACATGAACTTGCGCAGCATCAGCGCCATGCCGAACACCCAGAAAATGCTGCTGGAAGGCTGGCAGCCCAAGCGAGTGTGGCCAACGACGATCGACGGACGGGCGATGGTCAGCGGCATGTGCGGGCAGCGCTGGCGCATCAGCTGTTCGATGGTGGATTTGGAACGCGTATATTCCACCAGGTGCTCGGCGTCTTCCTCAAACTCGCCGCTCTCCGACACCAGCGAACCCGGCTCCGGCGAACAGGACATGGCGGTACCGACGTGCAGGAAGCGTTTTAATCCCGGCACCTGCGCCATTCTTTCGGCAAAGGCCAGTGTGCCTTCTACGTTTACCTTCCAAATGAGCGGGTTATTACCGAAAGAAGCAACGGCCGCGCAGTTAATAACGTGCGTGACTTTGTTAATGCGTGCGTCAGTTAAAAAGTCGGCTGGCTCGGAAAGGTCGCCCAACAATATATTTTCTATCGTAATTTTAGACAGCAGATTCGCGTCGATATTAAATTTTTCCATATTCGCGCGAATACGGGCCAGCCCTTGCTGCGCATCGTCGGCGCGCACCAGTAAAAGATAATTAATAGACTGATTTTCAATCAATAATTTTTCAAGAACTGCACCACCGAGAAAGCCGGTAGCGCCGGTCAACAGTAGCGTTTTCATCATTGTCACCCACATTGGTATTGAATATGGGAGATTGTATCTGCGGATATTTAAACAAATATTAAATAGAATTACGGCGCCCAAACTCACTTTTCTTAATATTATCTTAAGGAATCTTTTGAAACATTCACCGGGGCTTTAGTAACAAATGAACTACGTAGATTCCAGGATTAATCTCTGCCGTTTAAATACCATTGATGTAGTGCCTGATTTAATTTACCGGTCAATGTTATTTCTCTTTTCGTCCGTGGAGGACTTATGACCTATAACCAAAAAATCTGGTTGGGGGTTTTGCTGCTATGCACCCTGTTTTGGGTGGCGGTGATCGGCGGCGCCTGTTCGCTGTATCAACGCGTGGATCGCTTTCAGGCACATCACGCAGAGAGCGAGTTCGCAGCCCGTCACGGCCAGGCGCCTTGCGCGCAACCCGGCGCTCAGGCGTCGACTGCCCCCCGGAATGGGTAGGGACAATATCCGCTAACGATCCTATTATGCCCTAAGGTTAACAGGGAGATAACGATGGCTCGAAAGCTGGATAGCTTACCGCAGGCGCAACGCGAGAAAATAGAAACCGATTTGCTGGCCATCAGCGTGATCTACAACGAACGCTACGGCATCGCCTCCACTCAGGCGGAAACAGAACAACAGGTCCCCGACCACCTGCTCCCCTACTTTCATCAACGGCTGAATTATTATCGCCGTGCGTAATTGCGCGCATTTCGCTAACCGCCGCTTGGCATCGCTCCCCACGCCGTTACAATAGAGGCATATTGTATCCGCCACTGAAGAGACGCGATTTTGAGCAGCAAGGCAACGGCCACATTTTACATTCACGATTACGAGACCTTCGGCAAGAGCCCGTCGCTGGACCGCCCGGCGCAGTTCGCCGGCGTGCGCACCGATATGGATTTCAACATTATCGAAGAGCCGCTGGTCATCTACTGCGCCCCGGCCGACGATTACCTGCCGGAACCGGAGGCGGTGATGATCACCGGCATCACGCCGCAGGTGGCGCGCGCCAAAGGCGTTAACGAAGCCGAATTCACCCGCCAAATCCATCAGGCCTTCAGCGTGGCCGGCACCTGCATTCTCGGTTACAACAACATCCGCTTCGATGACGAAGTGAGCCGCAATATCTTCTATCGCAACTTCTACGATCCCTACGCCTACAGCTGGCAAAACGGCAACTCGCGCTGGGATCTGCTGGATGTGATGCGCGCCTGCTACGCTCTGCGCCCGGACGGCATCGTTTGGCCGGAAAACGAAGACGGTTTCCCCAGCTTCCGCCTGGAACACCTGACGCGCGCCAACGGCGTCGAGCACACGCAGGCTCACGACGCGATGTCGGACGTTTACGCCACCATCGCCATGGCCAAGCTGGTCAAGCAGGCGCAGCCGCGGCTGTTCGATTTCCTGTTGCAGCACCGCAATAAACACAAGCTGAACGCCCTGATCGACGTCGCCGACATGACGCCGCTGGTGCACGTCTCCGGCATGTTCGGCGCGGCGCGCGGCAATACCAGCTGGGTGTCGCCGCTGGCCTGGCACCCGGACAACAAGAATGCGGTGATCATGTGCGATCTGGCCGGCGACATGACGCCGCTGTTGACGTTGAGCGCCGAGCAGCTGCGTGAGCGGCTGTACACCCGCCGCGACGATCTGGCGCCGGATCAGGCGCCGGTGCCGATCAAGCTGGTGCACATCAACAAATGCCCGGTGCTGGCGCCGGCCAAAACCCTGCTGCCGGAGAACGCCGAGCGGCTGGGCATCGATCGTCAGGCGTGCCTGCAAAATCTGCAGCTGCTGAAACAGCATCCGGAAGTGCGCGAGAAAGTGGTCGCGCTGTTCGCCGAAGCCGAGCCGTTCAAAGGTTCCGAGGACGTCGACGCCCGCTTGTACGATGGTTTCTTCAGCGACGCCGACAAGGCGGCGATGAGGATTATCCAGCAGACCAAGCCGCAGAACCTGCCGGCGCTGGATCTGGCCTTCAGCGACGGCCGCATGAAAGAGCTGCTGTTCCGCTTCCGCGCGCGCAACTACCCGAATACGCTGGACGACGCCGAGCAGCGCCGCTGGCTGCAACATCGTCAGGAAGCCTTGAGCGCGGAGCGCGTGCAGAGCTATCTGCTGCAGCTCGAATCGCTGTATAACCTGCACGAAGGCGACAAAGAGAAAACCGCCCTGCTGAAAGCGCTGTTCGATTACGGCAAAGAGTTGGTGGGATAAAATCCGCCGCAGCAGAAAAGGAAAAGGCCGCGAAAGCGGCCTTTTTTGTGGCTGAGGAGACGGCTCGCGTTTAGGCGGCGTCTTCGCTCGCTTGCGGCACCGGCAGACGGAAGCTGCGGGTGACGAAGGCCAGGTAGATCAGGCCGATGGCAGCCCAAACCAGGCCCAGCGTCATCGAGCTGGCTTCCAGGTTGATCCACAGCGCGCCGACGGTCAGTGCGCCCATCACCGGCAGGATCAGGTAGTTGAACGTGTCCTTCACGGTGCGGTTCATCTTGTCGCGAATATAGAACTGCGAGATCACCGACAGGTTAACGAAGGTGAAGGCCACCAGCGCACCGAAGTTGATCAGCGCGGTCGCGGTCACCAGGTCAAACGACACCGCGGACAACGCGATGGCGCCTACCAGCAGCACGTTCAGCGCCGGGGTACGCCACTTCGGATGCACATAGCCGAAGAAGCGAGTCGGGAACACGCCGTCGCGGCCCATCACGTACATCAGACGCGAAACGCCCGCATGCGCCGCCATGCCCGACGCCAATACCGTCACGCAGGAGAACACCAGGATCACCGACTGGAAGAACTTGCCCGCCACGTACAGCATGATTTCAGGCTGCGACGCGTCCGGATCCTTGAAGCGCGAAATGTCCGGGAAGTACAGCTGCACGAAGTAAGACACCACGATAAAGATGATGCCGCCGATCAGCGCCGTCAGGAAGATGGCTTTCGGGATCACTTTTTCCGCGTCTTTGGTCTCTTCGGACAGCGAGCTGATGCCGTCGAAGCCCAGGAACGAGAAGCACAGGATGGTCGCGCCGGTAATCATCGGCACCACGTGAGCGTTATCGGACCAGAACGGGCGGCTGCTGACCAGCGTACCGGCGCCTTCGCCGTGGTAAATGCCGTTGATCACCAGGCCGAGGAACACGATCATGATCGCCACCTGCACCACCACGATGATGGAGTTCAGGTTAGCCACCAGCTTGATGCCGCGCAGGTTGAAAATCGTCATCAAGCCGACCAGCACCGCCACGAAGATCCAGGACGGTACGCCCGGGAAGATCGCTTCCAGGTAAATCTTGGCCAGCAAAATGTTGATCATCGGCATGAACAGGTAGTCCAGCAACGATGACCAGCCCACCATAAAGCCGACGTGCGGGCTGATGGCTTTCTGGGCGTAGGTGTAGGCGGAACCGGCGGAAGGGAACTTCTTCACCAGCTTGCCGTAGCTCAGGGCGGTAAACAGGATCGCCAGCAGAGCGAAGGCGTACGCGGTCGCGACGTGACCATCGGTCAGGCCGGATACGATGCCGAAGGTATCGAAAATGGTCATTGGCTGCAGGTAAGCCAAGCCCATCATCACTACCGGAACTAAAGTCAGGGTTTTACGCAGCTGAGTGCGCTGAGCCGGAGCGGCGTTGATGGTGTTATCGGACATTGTTCAGCCCCCCCTTACCTTGAGCCTTGCGGATGGCGGACACGCCAAGACTTAAGGTTGCGGGGAAACTTCGCAACGAGCGACTTAATTCTAAAAGAAGGGGGTTGTAAGCTGGATAACGGGTCGAGGTAACCTCGGCTGCTCCATAGTCGCTGCGGCCACAGCGGAAACCGGCGGGCACCGGCGCTAAAGTGAAAAATTGCCCCATCTTTCTAATCCTCATGAGTCACGACCATAAAGTTTTGTTTGATCGTGCACGAAACTATTTATCTATCCGGATCGGTGTCCGGCCTCGCTTGGTGTATGAAACGCTACGTTGGTAAAACATAATGCAAAAAAAATAACCGACGCTTTCAAAACGTCGGCTATCTGCATTTGAGATATTTTGCACCAGAATGCCTCCGAATGACAAGATCCGGAAACCCTCAAATACAAATTCTTTTTGTCGATCGCACGGAAAACCAGCCCGGCAGGCGAATTAATCCGCTGCCGGCAGGCCAGTCGCCCGCACATACCTCTTACTTTATACGCCTATTCAGGCATTTTTCAACATCCAGTCGATCTCGGTTTCCGTCACTCGCCGTTCAAACTGCAGCAGTTCGTCGGTCTTGCAGGCGTGATAAACGCGGGTAAAACGCTCGCCGAGATAGTGCGTCAGCGCGTGCTGATGTTCAAACTCGTACAGCGCGTCGCTCTGGCGGATCGGCAGCGGCAGCCCCTCTTGCTCCAGCCCGTTACCGGTCACCGGCTCAGGCAGCGGCAGTAGGTTGTCCAGCCCGTACAGCATGCCGGCCAGGATCGCCGCCATCACCAGATACGGATTGGCGTCGGCGCCGGCCACGCGATACTCCACCCGATGGTTCTCCGGTTCGCCGCAGGGAATGCGCAGCGCCACGGTGCGGTTATTGTGGCCCCAGGCGGCCTGGATCGGCACATACATCCCCGGCTGGAAACGCCGATAGGCATTGACGTTCGGCGCCAACAGCGCCATCGACGCCGGCATCAGGGTGATCATCCCGGCCAGCGCCTGTTTCAAGAGCGGCGAATCCTCGCCTTCGCCGTCGGCGAACAGGTTGTTGCCCGCGCCATCCTGCATGCTGACGTGCACGTGCATGCCGCTGCCGGCGTAATCCTCATAGGGCTTGGCCATAAAGGTGGCGTGCATGCCGTGGTTCTCGGCCACCAGCCGCACCAGCCGCTTCAGCGCCAGCGCGTGGTCGCAGGCCTGCAAGATATCGTCGGTATGGCGCAGGTTGACCTCGAACTGCCCTGGCGAGGCCTCCGCCACCGCGCCGTCCGCCGGCAGCCCCTGCAGCTTCGCCAGCGCGTCGATATCGTTCAGCACCTCGGCGAAATGGTTCAGGTTATCGACGGAGTACACCTGGCTTTGGGTGTTGCGCTCCTGCGTGCCGGGCGCACACGGCGGTTGCAAATCGCCTTCCGCGTCGCGCTGCCGATCGATGAGATAAAACTCCAGCTCTACCGCTGCCACCGGGAACAAGCCGCGCTGTCGCAGCGCCTGCCACACGCGGTTCAGCACATTGCGGGGTTCAACGTCAAAGGGAGTACCATCTTCATCCAGCATGGTGAGCAGCACCTGGCCGATGTGCTGCGGATCGGCCGCCGACGGCGTCAGCGAACCGGGCACCGGCAGGCATACGCGATCCGGTTCGCCGAGTTCCTGCCCAAGGCCCGCCTCCTCCACCACGTTGCCGAGGATGTCCATAGCGAACACCGACGCGGGGAAGTAGCTGCCTTTTTCCAGTTTTTTCAACCCTGAGACGGGTATGCGTTTGCCGCGGAAGGAACCATTGAGATCGGTGAGAAGGATATCGATATACTGCGTGGCGGGATGGCGTTCCAAATAATGAGCGACCTCATTTTGGAACGCGCTACTTCGCCTCTCTTCATGATGCTGTGCAAAATGTTCAACTGCTGCGCTATTGGTTTGCATACGTCACCCGCCATTATGCTCTTAAGGCGCGTTGGCGCCCGTCCGCCGTTCGATTCAACACATGATTGGATTTCTCGCCAGGTCGCGCCGCTGCGGGCGCTCAAAATAACATCCACAACATGAAACATAGTCTTAACAGAATGGGTTTGCAAATGTTACAATCCTGTTTGATTATTCGCCACCGGCTGCTAAATTGATAAAATATTGACCGAAAAGGCCTTGCCGCCATTTTCACGTCAACTATTTTGTCCGCCGCGCCGACGGTGAGCATGGGCAATATATTTTCCAAACCTACCCTAACTACCGATATCATGCAGCATCGTTATCGACCAGGCAGGCGCCCGATACCGATCGTCATTTCAGCCTGTCGCCCTTACCAGAAGGAAGTACCGCTATGAGCGAAGCCAGCTTGGCACCGGGCAAACGCCTGTCGCAGATCCGCCAGCAATTGGGTTTGTCACAGCGCCGGGTCGCCGAACTGTCCGGGTTAACCCACAGTGCGATCAGCACCATCGAACAGGACAAAGTCAGCCCGGCCATCAGCACGCTGCAAAAGTTGCTTAAGGTGTATGGCCTGTCGCTGTCGGAATTCTTTGCCGAACCGGAGGCCGTCGACGAGCCGCGCGTGGTGATCGACGCCGAGGATCTGATTGAGATCGGCAGCCAGGGGGTGTCGATGAAGCTGGTGCACAACGGCAGCCCGACGCGCAACCTGGCGATGATGCTGGAAACCTACCAGCCCGGCACCACCACCGGCGAAAAGATCAAGCATCAGGGCGAAGAGATAGGCACCCTGCTGGAGGGCGAGATCGTGCTGACCATCAACGGCCAGAGTTACTGCCTGACCGCCGGTCAGAGCTACGCCATCAACACCGGCATTCCGCACAGCTTCAGCAATACCTCGGCGCGCATCTGCCGCATCGTCAGCGCACACACCCCCACCACCTTCTGACCGTTTATCGCTCCGGCGCAGCCTGACGCGGGTTGCGCCCCTGTCCGCCCACGCTTTTCATCGCCGTTATGCCATTTTGTTGGTTGCCAACGGCGCAATCTGTGTTACAACAGAGCAAAACAGCCATCTAAACATCTAAACGGCCTCACTACGCAATGTCAACCGCAACGCCTTCGCGCCTCGAGATGCGCAATATCTCGATCGCCTTCGCCGGCTTCAACGCGCTGCAGGACGTGGACTTCACGCTGCACGGCGGCTCAATCCACGCGCTGGTCGGCGCCAACGGCGCGGGCAAATCGACGCTAATGTCGATCCTCTCCGGCGCCCACGATCACTACCGCGGCGAGATCCTGATCGACGGCCGGGCAGTGGAAATTCATTCCCCGCTGCAGGCGCGCCGCCACGGCATCCACGTGGTACAGCAAGAAGTCGATGTCGCGCTGATCCCCACGCTGTCGGTGGCGGAAAACATCATGCTGGACTGGCTGAACGAACCGGGCCACTGGCTGAACTGGGCGGAACTGCACCGCCGCGCCGCAGAGCTGCTGCAGCAATGGGCGCTGCCGCTCAACCCGCGCAGACGCCTGGCGGACTGCACGCTGGCGGAAAAACAGCAGGTGCTGCTGGCGCGCGCGCTGTCGCACCGCTGCCGTTTTCTGGTGCTCGATGAACCGACTGCGCCGCTCGATCGCGCCGAGAGCGAGCGCCTGTTCAACGTGGTGCGCCGCCTGCAATCCGAAGGCATCGGCATCGTATTCATTTCTCACCGCATCCACGAACTGAGCGACATTTGCGATCGGCTGACGGTGCTGCGCGACGGCCGCCGCGTCAGCGAAGACGCCATGCGCGGCCTCGGCGGCGAACAGATCGTCGAGAAAATGCTCGGCCACCGGCTGGACGACATTTTCCCGCCGCCGCGCCCGCCGCACGCGGAGCGTACGCTGCTGCAGGTGGAGGGCTTGCGCGATCGCCATAAGCTGCGCGACGTTTCGCTGCGGCTGCATGAAGGCGAGATCCTCGGCATCGCCGGGCTGGCCGGGGCCGGGAAAAGCGAGCTGTGCAAGGCATTGTTCGGCGCCGGCGCCGCGCTGCTGGAACGCGGCGAACTGCGCGGGCAGCCCTGGGCGCCGCGTGCGCCGCATCTGTCGGTCGAACAGGGGCTGGCGCTGGTGCCGGAAGAACGCCGCAAAGAAGGCATTTTTATCGATGAGGCGATCCCGATGAACCTGAGCGTCAGCGCCGATGACAGCTTCTCGCGCTGGAGCCTGTTCAGCCGGCGGCAAGAGCTGCGCTGGGCGCGCGAGATCATGCAGCGTCTGAACATTCGCGCCTCCGGCCCGCAACAGCGGCTGGCGCGCCTGTCCGGCGGCAATCAGCAAAAAGTGGCGATCGGCAAGTGGCTGCGCGGCGACGCCGACGTGCTGATCTTCGATGAGCCGACCAAGGGCGTGGACATCAAGGCCAAACAGGAGCTGTTCAGCCTGATCGACGGCCTGGCCCGCGCCGGCAAAGGCGTGATTTACGCCTCCGGCGAGTTCGCCGAGCTGGTTGGCCTGTGCGATCGCATCTGCGTGCTGTGGGATGGCCGCATCGTGGCGGAGCTGAACGCCGCCGATACCGACGAAGAAACCTTATTGCTCTATTCCACCGGAGGAACCCCTGCGTGAGTAAAGAATTTGCCTTGCGGCCGGCGCTGCCCTGGCGCCAACAGCTGTTCGATTTCCTCTACAAGTGGGGCATGCTGCTGACCGTCGCGGCGCTGGTCGCCCTGTTTGGCCTGGCGTCGGACAACTTTCTCGATGCCAACAACATCATCAATATCCTGCGTTCGATCGCCATCGTGACAGTAATCGCCATCGGCGTCTCTATCTCGCTGTCGGTCGGCGGTTTCGATCTGTCGGTCGGCTCGACCGCCTCGCTGGCCAACGCGCTGGTGATTTCCCTGTTCGTCTGGCACGGGTTCGGCACCACCGGCGCCATCGTGGTGACGCTGTTGCTGTGCACGCTGGTCGGCCTGTTCAACGCCCTGCTAATCGTGGTGCTCAAAATCCCCGATATGCTGGCGACGCTGGCCAGCCTGTTCGTGATCCAGGGCGTGGCGATGACCTACAGCTACGGCGGCTCCATCACCCAAAACATGGTGCTGCCGAATGGCGACATGGCGGAAGGCCTGATCCCGGAAGTGTTTTCCGCCCTCGGCCAGGTGCCGGTGATCGTGCTGATCATGCTGGCGGTCACCGTGGCGGTACAGCTGTTCCTGTCGTTGACCAAGCACGGCCGCCGCATGTACGCCATCGGCGGCAACCCCGAGGCGGCACGCCTGTCGGGCATTCGCACCGTACGTTACAGGGTTGCCGCTTACGTCATTTCTTCTTGGCTGGCGGCGCTTGGCGGCATCCTGCTGGCGTCACGTATCGGCTCTTCGCAGGTCAATGCCGGCGGTGGCTATCTGATGGATGCGGTGGCGGCGGCCTACATCGGCTTCTCGCTGGCCGGCGCCGGCAAACCCAATGCGCTCGGCACCCTGAGCGGCGCGGTGATCCTCGGCGTGCTGCAAAACGGCCTGGTGATGCTGTCGGTGCCCTACTACGCCATGGACATTATCAAAGGCCTGGTGTTGGCGCTGGCGCTGGCCATCACCTATATCCAGAAACGCTGATCCTCTCCGGCGCACGTCTGCTGCGCCGCTTTTCCCTTTAATTCATCCGGTTACTCTTTCCCGCCAGAATAACAAGCATACAAATGATATGAATTATCATTAGCGTTTACATTCAGTAAAAAATCCTTACAATGGCCTCACGCAACGCTGACGAAGCGACGGATTTCTCAGCGAACGATGAATTATTTCATTAGAAATTCAATTGGTTAATTACTTTCACTTCAATCCAGGAAAGGTTTACCTCATGGAAACGCCACGTTACAGCAAGCTCGCCGCTCTGGTGATCGCCTCACTCAGCGCCACCGCCGCACTGGCCGCGCCGCAGGACGACACCCAAGACACCATGGTCGTCACCGCCTCCGGCTTCCAGCAAAAAATTCAGGACTCCGCCGCCTCCATCTCGGTGATCCCGCGCCAGCAGATCGAAGATAAGGCCTATCGCGACGTGACCGACGCGCTGAAAGACGTGCCGGGCGTGGTCGTCACCGGCGGCGCCAGCAGCAGCGACATCAGCATCCGCGGCATGTCCTCCAAGTACACGCTGATCCTGGTGGACGGCAAGCGCGTTGACACCCGCGGCACCCGGCCGAACAGCGATAACGCCGGCATCGAACAGGGCTGGCTGCCGCCGATGGAAGCCATCGAGCGCATCGAAGTGGTGCGCGGGCCGATGTCTTCGCTGTACGGTTCCGACGCCATGGGCGGCGTGATCAACGTCATCACCCGCAAGACTTCCCGCACCGAGTGGAAAGGCTCGCTGCACGGCGACGCCACCCTTCAGGAAAACCGCGATTCCGGCGATCTGTTCCAGACCAACGCCTACGCCTCCGGCCCACTGATTGAAGGCCTGCTCGGCGTGCGGGTCAACGGCCTGCTGTCGCGCCGCGCCGAAGATAAAATCGCCAACGGTTACAACGAACAGCGCATGCGCAGCGGCACCGCGGTGTTCACTCTGACGCCAGACGAGAAAAACGAATTCGACTTCGAAATCGGCCGCTCGCTGCAGGATCGCAACAGCACGCCGGGCAAATCGGTGGTGGCGGAGCGCTGCAGCAAAGGCAAGTGCAAACCTACCTCTCGCAGCGAAAATCTCTACACCCGCACCAACTACGCGCTGACCCACAACGGTTATTACGACTTCGGTAACTCCACCAGCTACGTTCAGCGGGAAGAGACCAATAACCCGGGCCGCAAGATGAAGATGTACAACACCATCTTCAACACCCAGAACCAGTTCGAGCTGGGTGCCCACATGCTGAACCTCGGCGGCCAATACCGCTATGAGAAACTGGGCGACAGCGGCAACCAGCTGAGCTCGGCGCAAGACGTCAACCAGCTGACGCGCTGGAGCTGGGCGCTGTTCGCCGAGGACGAATGGGCGCTGACCAACGACTTCAGCCTGACCAGCGGCATCCGTATGGATCGCGATCAAAACTTTGGCAGCCACTGGTCGCCGCGCATGTACGGCGTCTGGCACCTGACCGAACAGTGGACGATGAAAGGCGGCGTCTCCGCCGGCTACCGTTCGCCGGATCTGCGCCAATCCTCCGCCAGCTGGGGCCAGGTCACCGGCGGCGGCGTGCGTAACGGCATCATCGTCGGCAACCCGGATCTGCAGCCGGAGAAGAGCCTGAGCGAAGAGATCGGCCTGATGTGGGACAGCCTGGAAGGCGTCAATGCCGGGGTGACGGTCTTCAACACCGACTTCAAGAACAAGATCACCGAAGTGCGCCGCTGCGAAGACACGCCGGACTGTAAGATCGGCAATGACGTCTACGACTTTATCAGCGATCGCGTCAACGTCGACAAAGCCAATATGCGCGGTGTAGAGGCCACCTTCGGCTGGCAGATCAATAAAGACTGGAAGTGGAACGCCAACTACACCTACACCGCTTCCGAGCAGAAAAGCGGCGAGTTCCAGGGCAAGGCGCTGAACCAGATGCCTAAGCACATGATCAACACCGTGCTGGATTGGCAGGCTACGCAAGACCTCAGCCTGTGGTCGCGCGTTAACTTCCGCAGCCGCACCTCAGACTACCTGAGCCGCACGTCGATGGAGACCAGCACCCCGTCCTATACCTTCGTCGATGCGGGCCTGAGCTACCAGGCGGCGAAAAACCTGCAGCTGACCGGCGGGATCTACAACATTCTCGACAAGACCGTGGATTACGATCACTACCGCACCACGCTGGACGGCCGCCGTTACACCGTCGGCATGACCTACAACTTCTGATGCCCCCGGGCGCGCGCTGCGCGCCCTTTTCATTCCATCACCGAGAGGAAGCTCCATGAGATTACGCCGCTCCCCCCTGATGATCGCCCTGCTGGCCGCGATGGCGCTGGCGGGTTGCCACAGCAAAACCGACGCGCCGGCGGCCTCGGCCACCGTCAACGTCCAGCACCTGAACGGCAGCACCGAGGTGAAGAAGCACCCGCAGCGCATCGTGGTGCTGGATTACGCCTCGCTGGAAACGCTGCAGCTGCTGGGCGTCGAGCCGCTGGCGCTGCCCGGCAACCGCAAGAACTTGCCGGATAACCTGAAGCGCTATCAGGATGACAAATACCTCAATGCCGGCACCCTGTTCGAACCGGATATGGCCGTGCTGCGCGCCGCCAAACCGGATCTGATCCTGATCGCCGGCCGGGCGTCCAAAGCCTATGACGAGCTGAACACGCTGGCACCGACGTTGAACATGTCCGTCGATCAGCAGGATCAGCTGGGCAGCCTGAAACAGCGCACCCGCCAGTTGGGCGAGCTGTTCGATAAACCGCAACAGGCGCAGGCGGCGATCGATAAGCTGGATGCGCAGATCGCGGCGGTCAAACCGCAGGCCGCCCAGGCCGGACGCGGGCTGGTGGTGCTGTTCTCCGGCGGCAAGATCAGCGCTTACGCCCCCAAGAGCCGTTTCAGCTTCGTCTATGACGCTCTCGGCTTCTCGTCCGCGCTGCAGTCCGATGAAAAAGACGTGCGCGGCAATAAGCTGACGCCTGAGCAGGTCGCCAAACTGAACCCGGACTGGCTGTTCGTCATCGACAGAGACGCCGCGACCGGTCGGCCGAACGCGGTGGCGCCGCAGAAAATCCTCACCGGCACCGCGCTGAAGAAAACCACGGCGGTGAAAAAAGGCCAGGTGGTTTACCTGCCGGCGGCCGAGGTCTATCTGTCCGGCGGCATCGTCACCGCCCAGCACGTCGTCGAACGCGTGAGCGAAGCACTGAACCGCGCTGCGCGATAAAAAAAGCCCGGCGATGCCGGGCTTTTTCCTGGATTATATCGTCGGCTGGTTCACCAGACCGTCTATCAGCACCTGCGGCGTGCCCTGCGAGCAACGCTCGATGCGCCCGCGCACGCCATAGACCCGCGCCAGGCTCTGCGGCGTAATCACCTGATCCGGCGCGCCGTCGGCGATCAGATCGCCATCCTGCAGCATCAGCACGTGGTCGCCGTGACGCAGCGCAATGTTGATGTCATGCACTACCACCACCGTCACGATATCGCGCTTGCGGGTTTCGCGGCGCACCAAATCCATCACGTGGAACTGGTAGTTGAGATCGAGCGCGCTCAGCGGCTCATCCAGCAGCAGCAGCGACGGCTGACGGATCAGCGACTGCGCCAACCCCACCAACTGTTTCTGGCCGCCGGACAGCTGATCGAGATAACTCAGCGCCAGGTGGGCGATGCCCAGCTGTTCCAGCAAAGCCATCACTTCCGCTTCGCTGCCGGCGTTGCTGCGGCCGCCCGAGGCGCGCTGCGCCACGATGATCGACTCCAGCACGTGCAGATGCACCCCGGCGGGCAGCGACTGCGGCAGGTACACCACTTTCTCCGCCCGACGGGCGAACGGCATCTGCATCAAATCGCCGTCGTCCAGCCACAGCTTGCCCTGCGCCGGGTTCAGCCCGGCCAGCGAGCGCAGCAATGTCGATTTGCCGCTGCCGTTCGGCCCCAGCAACACGGTGATTTGCCCGCGCGGCAGCATCGGCACCGAGAGATTGTCGATCACCTGGCGTTTCGGGTAACCCGCCGAGAAGTTTTCTATCCGTAAACCCTGGCTCATACGTTCCCCCGGTGGCGCAGAATAATGCTCAGGAAGAACGGCACCCCGACCAACGACGTCACGATCCCCACCGGGATGATTACCCCAGGCACCAGGTTTTTCGACGCCACCGAGGCCATCGACAGCACCAGCGCGCCAATCAGCGCACTGGCCGGCAGGTAGAAACGGTGATCTTCGCCGAAGATCATGCGGGCGATGTGCGGCGCCACCAGACCGATAAAGCCGATCGGCCCGACGAAAGCCACCGCCAGCGCCGAGAGCATGCTGATGCGCAGCAGCGTGGTCAAACGCAGCCGACGCACGTCGATGCCGAAGCTCACCGCCCGGTCTTCACCCAGACGCAGCGCGGTCAGTTTCCACGAGCTCATCATCGACAGCGGCAGCAGCACGGCGAACACCCCGAACAGAATGCCCAGTTTGTCCCACGAGGCGCGCGCCAGGCTGCCCATGGTCCAGAACACCAGCCCCTGCAGCGTATCCTCGCTGGCGATGAACTGCATCATCGAGACCAGCGCGTTGAAGGTAAACACCAGCGCGATACCGAACAGCACTACGCCGGAGGTGGCGACCCGCGTCCAGCGCGTGATGCCGTCAAGCATCAGCGCGGCGAACAGCGCGAAGATAAAAGCGTTGGCGGAGATGAACCACTGATCGGGGATCCCCGGAATGCCGATGCCGAGCACGATCGCCAGCGCGGCGCCAAAGGCCGCGGCGGAAGACACCCCGAGGGTGAAGGGGCTGGCCAGCGGGTTATTCAGGATGGTCTGCATTTCCGCCCCGGCCAGGCCGAGCGCAAAGCCCACCACCACCGCCATCAACGCATAGGGCAAGCGGATGTCCCAGACGATCACCCGCGTGCCGGCATCGGCCGCGGCGGGATCAAGCAGCGTTTGCCATAAAGACGACAACGACAGGCCGGACGGCCCCATGGTGAAATCCAGCAGCAGCGAGCCCAGGATCGCCAGTGCCAATACGCCCATCATCAACAGGCGATGGCGAAGAATATGCTGATAACGCCCCATCACGCCGGCGTCGGGTTGCCCCTTGGCTTCAGTCATGGGATCGGTGGATACGCTCATTAGTTAAGATACCTGTTGCAACCATCATGACAGCGGCGCGAAAGCGGCCGCCGTGAACCGAAAAGTGTGCGGCAGCAGCCTGCTGCACAGCCGTTAACAATAAAACAAACGATAATACTTATCAATCATATCAATAGGTGAAAACGGCGTTGTCGAAATGTAATAATTTGTTTTTTATCGCCATTTTTCAAACCGCCACGCTTTCCCCCGCCAACGGCCAGTAGGTTAATTATTCTGAAAATTCTTCCTGATCCGACCAGACTCTGACAAATAACGGCAAAACCACATAGAATCCAAAATCACAGCACCGCGCGTGCAAAAAAACTTCAGGCCGCCGCAAGAGCGGCCTTATTGATTGACGAGGCTGTAATGAGAAGTCCATCTCCGGCGGTAACGCCCAAACGCCCGGCGCTGCTGAACTGGCTGTTATACAGCCCGCTGCACGCCGATGACGAGCCGTTTCAACGCCAGCTGCGTCTCACGCTGACGCCCTCTCCTCTCACGCCCTGGCTGAATGCCGCGGGGCCGGCCGCGCTGCTGGCGGGGTACGCCTGGCTGGTCCAGCGGCCGCTCGGCATCGGTTTGTTGCTGCTGCTGCTGTTGTTGACCGCCGGGCGAGCCTGGCTGGCGCGCCGGCGTCAACCGGCCTGGCCGAACGCCATGCTGGTGACGGTGCTGCTGTGGGCGCTGCTGGTCGGCGCCAGCGCCGCTCTGGCGATGCTCTCGGGCCGCTTCGTCTTAATGCTGTTCGCCGGCCTGACGATCACCGCCCTGGCCTGCTGGCTGATGCAACGCCACGCCGCCGTCCCGCGCTTCGCGCTGCTTGAGGTGATCGCGCTGACGCTGCCTTACCTGCTGGCGGCGCCGCTGTCGCGCGTGCAAAACCTGTTTGTCCTGGCGGACCTCGCGCCGCTGTGGCTGGTGCTGGCCCACGGCATGATCGCGCGCTACCACCGCCAGCTGGTGCAGCACGTCACGCTGGCGTGGGAGAAGCAGCAGGCGTCGCACCGCGATCGCCTGACCGGCTTTCTCAACCGCGCAGGCGGCGAGGCGGTGATGCGCAGCATCTGCCGTCCCGAAACGGCGCAGCCGATCTCCCATCTGTTCATTCTTGAATTCGGCCCGCTGGCGGCGCTCTACCAAAGCCACGGCGTCCAGATCGGCGACGACGTGCTGCGCACCGTCGGCGAGCGTCTCAAGACGCTGATCCGCCCCAGCGACTATATCTGCCGCTATACCGGCGGCCAGTTTCTAATTCTGGTGCACGATCTGCCCTACGGCGCGGAAAGCGAGTTTCTGGCGCGCATTGTGCCGCCGCTGGAGGCGCCCTACGATTTTGGCGCGTTCGGCGAGGTGAACATGCAGCTTAACGCCGGCATTGTGGCGCTGACGCAGGATTACGCGACGGTAGAGAGTTTGATGAGCTCGGCGCAGCAGGCGCTGGCGGAAGCCAAAGGCGGGAAAAAGTAAAACAAAACGCGGCGGGAGCCCCCGCCGCGTGTCACTCACCGAAAATTACTTCACGTCCATCTTCGGGAATTCCATCTCGCTGTACTTCACGACACGGGTGCCTTGCGACAGCTTGTAACCAAACCAAATCAGCAGGAACAGCGGAATACCGATGTAGGTCGCGGTCACGCCGTACCAGTCGATCTTGTCTTGCAGGAAGGCCTGGTAGTTCTGCCCCAGGGTGATAATCAGACACAGCACGAAGGCGAAGATCGGCCCCAGCGGGAAGAAACCGGAACGGTACGGCAAATCGTTCAGATCGCGCCCCTGCAGCATGTAGCCGCGACGGAAACGGTAGTGGCTGATGGCGATGCCCAACCAGGCGATGAAACCGGTCATGCCCGAGGTATTCAGCAGCCACAGGTAAACCGACTGGTTACCGAACATCGACGTCAGGAAGCACAGGCCGGCCACCACGCAGGTCGCGTACAGCGCGTTGCGCGGCACGCCGCCTTTCGACAGCTTGGCGAAGATGCGCGGCGCCTTGCCTTCCGAAGCCAGGGTGTACAGCATGCGGGTCGACGCATACATGCCCGAGTTACCGGCCGACAGCACCGCCGTCAGGATCACCGCGTTCATCACCGCCGCCGCCGACAGCAGGCCGGCATGTTGGAAGACCAGCGTGAACGGGCTGACGCTGATGTCTTTCACGTCGTTGCGCAGCAGGCTCGGATCGGTGTACGGAATGATCAGGCTGATGATCAGAATGGCGAAGATATAGAACAACAGGATACGCCAAAACACCTGACGCACCGCGCGCGGGATGTTTTTACCCGGGTTTTCCGATTCGCCGGCTGCGATGCCGATAAGTTCGGTGCCCTGGAACGAGAAGCCGACGATCATGGCCACGCCGATCATCGCCGAGAAGCCACCGGCAAACGGCGCGTCTCCTATTGTCCAGTTCTGCCAGCCGGCATGCTCGCCGCCCTTCAGAATGCCGACGATCATCATCACGCCGACGGCGATGAAGATAATCACGGTGCTGACCTTGATCAGCGCGAACCAGTATTCCGCCTCGCCGAACCCTTTCACCGAAATGTAGTTCAGCAGGAACATCAGGCCGAGGAACAGCGCGCTCCAGATCCAACCCGGGGTGTCCGGGAACCAGTAGCTCATCACCAACTGCGAGGCCACCAGGTCAACGGCGATGGTCACCGCCCAGTTGTACCAGTAGTTCCAGCCCAGCGCGAAGCCGAAGCCTTCTTCTACGTATTTGGCGCCGTAGGTGGAGAATGAACCGGAGACCGGCATAAAGGCCGCCAGTTCGCCCAGGCTGGTCATCAGGAAGTACACCATCAAACCGATCAGAGCGTAAGACAGCAGCGCCCCGCCGGGGCCTGCCTGAGAAACCGTGGCGCCCGAGGCGACGAAGAGGCCGGTGCCGATGGAGCCGCCGATGGCGATCATGGTCAAATGCCGGGCTTTCAATTCACGGCGCAATCCGGGTGCTTGCTGCCCCGATGTTTTTATATCCTGCTGAGCCATTCGTTCCCTATCTATCTGCTCTTCGAAAAATGAGGGCGGATTGTAACAAATACCCGCCGGTGAACTAGCAACATTGCACCGATATAAGATAGCTTCATAATTCAGAGGCAATTATTAGCTGCGGCCCTTATAGCCTTACTTACTCTCATTAATGTGAGCGCGCGCAGGTTTTTATGCTTTTTCCGGCCTGCGCGGCAGCAGAGGGCTTGACGTGCCGCCGGTTACAGCACGCAATAGCTGAGAAAACGTTGCAACGCGTTGGAGACGTGCTTTTGCCGATGGCGGATCAGGTACAGGGTGCGGCGCAGCGGCGGCAACGGCACCGGCAGTTCCACCAGCGCGCCGCTGGCCAGCTGTTCCGCCACCACCCGCCGCGACAGGCAGCTGATGCCGATGCCGTGCCGCACCGCATGCTTGATCGCCTCCGAGTTGCCCAGCTCCATCACCAATTGGAAGTGCGGCAGATGCGCCAACAGCAGATGGTCCAACACTTCACGGGTGCCGGAACCGCGCTCGCGCAGGATCCACGGCGCATTGGCCAGCGCCTCCAGCGTCGGCGGTTGACGGGTCAGCGGGTTATCCGGCGCGGCGAACACCACCAGCTCGTCCTCCAGCCACGGCTGCGTCACCAGCTCCGGCATATGGCAAGGCCCTTCGATCAGCCCCAGATCGACGCGAAAATCCGCCACCGCCACGATTACGTCCTGGCTATTGCCGACGTTCAGCTCCAGCGGCGTGGCGGGAAAATCCCGGCGGTAGCGGGCGATCATCTCCGGCAGCATGTAGTTGCCGATGGTGCTGCTGGCGGCGATGCGCAACGCCCCGCCGTCATGGCGAAACAGCTGCTCTATCTCCCCCGCCTGTTCCAACAGCGCCAGCGCCTTGGGATACAGCAACCGGCCGTGCTCGTTGATCACCAGCCGTTTGCCGACGCGATCGAACAGCTGCACGCCCAGCTGCCCCTCCAGATCCGCCAGCGCCGCGCTGACCGCCGACTGCGACAGCGCCAGCACCACCGAGGCCTGCGTGGTCGAACCGCTTTTCAGCACTTCGGTAAAGACTTCCAGTTGACGCAACGTGATATGCATAGCTGTCCCGGTATTGAAAGAAGGTTCTGCCAGAGAACCCCAATATGGTGTGGTGGGCAGCCCGGCCAGGCTACCCTGTTTGCGGCCAGATCGGCGCGCTATTTGCCCAACGCGACCAGCTGCGCCGCCGCGGCCAGCACCGGCTCTCGCGGCGTGCCGGTTTCGTCCCGCAGTATCAATTGCAGCATCGCCGCGAGATGGTCGCGGTCGATCGCCTTGTTTTCTTCAATCAACCGCCGCACCGCGCGGCCCACTTCCTGATCTACCTGCTCTCTGCGTTGATCGTCGGTATCCATCGCCTGCTCCTGTTAGTTGGAAAATTGACGGCGGCTCGCCGCTCCTCCACACCCTAGCCGCAATGCGGCGTTATGCCAATGGCTGACCCCATACCACTTATTCAGATAGGTTATAAATATATAATCAATTTCTCTTTTATTCAGCCCAAACGTACTCTTGACCGCAAGAAACAGACTGAAGGACTGACTTTATATGGCGACTGATACCACTCACACTTACCCCGAGCGACGCTTCCCGCTGTTCGGCCTGCCGCGGCTGGTGCCGGGGCTGGCGCTGACCGGCGCGCTCACCGCGCTGGCCGTCTGGGCCGGCGACATTCCCAGGGTGGCGGAGCTGGGGCTGGGGGCGCTGACGCTGGCGATCCTGCTCGGCATTCTGGTGGGCAACACGCTGTACCCCCGCTGGCAAACCGTTTGTCACAGCGGCGTACAGCTGGCCAAACAGCGCCTGCTGCGTCTGGGCATTATCCTTTACGGCTTCCGGCTGACCTTTCAGCAGATCGCCGACGTGGGCGCCAGCGGCATCATCATCGATGCGCTGACCCTGATCACCACTTTCCTGCTGGCCTGCTGGCTCGGCAAGAAAGTGTTCGGCATCGACAGCCAAACCGCGATACTGATCGGCGCCGGCAGCAGCATTTGCGGCGCGGCGGCGGTGATGGCCACCGAGCCGGTGCTGAAGGCCGACTCCAGCAAAGTGGCGGTGGCGGTTTCGACCGTGGTGGTGTTCGGCACCCTGGCGATCTTCGCCTATCCGTGGCTGTATCAGTTGAATGAACACTTCCAGTGGCTGCCGTTCAGCCAGGAAACCTTCGGCATCTACGCCGGCTCCACCATCCACGAAGTGGCTCAGGTGGTCGCCGCCGGGCACGCCATCGGGCCGGACGCCGAAAATGCGGCGGTGATCGCCAAGATGATCCGCGTGATGATGCTGGCGCCGTTCCTGCTGCTGCTGTCGGGCTACATCAGCCGAGGCAGCGCAGGCAAGGCGGAAAAATCCGCCATCACCATTCCGTGGTTCGCCGTGCTGTTTATCGCCGTCGCCGGGCTGAACTCCTTCAACCTGCTGCCGGCCACGCTGGTGCGGCACCTGATCACCGCCGACACCTGGATGCTGGCGATGGCGATGGCGGCGCTGGGGCTGACTACCCACATCAGCGCCGTGCGCCAGGCCGGGATGAAACCGATTCTGCTGGCAACGCTGCTGTTCGTCTGGCTGCTGGTCGGCGGCGGCGCGATAAACCAACTGGTGCAACACCTGCTGTAATCTCCCTCGGCGGCCCGCTTCGGCGGGCCGCCGCTTTTCGCCATTCAATCCGCCCGCCATCAATGCCATAATGTCACCGATAACACAGGAGAATGAAGATGAAGTTTGTCGGTGCACATGTCAGCGCGTCAGGCGGCGTGGATCAGGCGGTTATCCGCGCGCACGAATTGGAGGCGACCGCGTTCGCCCTGTTCACCAAAAATCAGCGTCAATGGAAGGCCGCCCCGCTGGCCGCCGACGTGATCGATAAGTTCAAGAGCGCCTGCGCCCAGTACGGTTACGGGCCGGGGCAAATCCTGCCGCACGACAGCTACCTGATCAATCTGGGGCACCCGGTAGCCGACGCGTTGGAAAAATCGCGCGAGGCGTTTATCGACGAGCTGCAGCGCTGCGAACAGCTGGGGCTGACGCTGCTGAATTTCCACCCCGGCAGCCACCTGCTACAAATCGACGAAGATAAATGCCTGGCGCGCATCGCCGAATCGATCAACATCGCGCTGGATAAAACCGCCGGCGTGACGGCCGTGATCGAGAACACCGCCGGCCAGGGCAGCAACCTGGGCTTCAAATTCGAGCACCTGGCGGCGATCATCGACGGCGTCGAAGACAAAAGCCGCGTCGGCGTTTGCATCGACACCTGCCACGCCTTCGCCGCCGGGTACGATCTGCGCACCGAAGAAGAGTGCGAGCGCACCTTCAAGCAGTTGGGCGACATCGTCGGTTTCAACTACCTGCGCGGCATGCACCTGAACGACGCCAAGAGCGAGTTCAACAGCCGCGTCGACCGCCATCACAGCCTGGGGGAAGGCAACATCGGCAAAACGGTGTTCAGCTACATCATGCGCGATCCGCGTTTCGACAACATCCCGCTGATTCTGGAAACGGTAAACCCGGATATCTGGGCCGAAGAGATCGCCTGGCTGAAGGCGCAGCAGTAACCCTCCCCTGGCCGCTCGCTTAAGCGCGAGCGGTTTCCCCCACCGCGTGCTCCGCCGCCAGCATGGCGCCGAACTGACGCAGCGTTTCTTCATCCAGGCCCGCAGCCCTGAACACCGCGGTGGTAAAACTGACCGGCGCCGATCCCGGTGACGTAATGACGCGGTCATCCACAACGGCGACGGCGCTCGCAACGTAATGGCGCTGCCCGCTGTAGCCCGCAACGTTGCGCGTCAAGAACTCGGCATCGTTGGAGGTATGCGCCCTGCCGTTCAACAGGCCGGCCCGCGCCAACGCCAACGTCCCGCCGCAAATGCCCGCCAGGGTCGCGCCGCGTTGATGCTGCTCGTTGAGCAACGCGCGGATATCCGGCGCCCGTTCGGTTTCCCACAGGGTGCCGCCGACCACCACCAGCACCTCGGGGCGCCAGTCCGCCAATTCGGCCACGCCGTGAGCAACGTCCACCGTCAACCCGCCCTGTGAACGAAGCGTTCCGGCCTGCGGCGCAAAAAACGCCACATCCAGCCCATAAAACGGGCCGCCAACGCCGGCAATCAGCGCGTATTCCCAATCGGCGAAACCGGATGTCAGTACGATCGCCACTTTTTTAGCCACTGATGAATCTCCTTGAATCATTCCTTGTTCGCAGGAATAAGGTCGCGCTATCAGCTTAGAAAGCCTTGTGGTTTCTGACCAGGGGTAAATCGTGCTAACTGCCTAAGACACAAATAAAAACGCGCAGCTCTGGGCTGCGCGTTTTGCGGTATCGGCGAGGCTTACGCCGCGGCGGCGACCGGCGTTTCAGCACGTTTCAGCAGGGCATAAGCCACCCCGGCCAACAGCGTGCCGGCGGCGATCGCCACCAGGTACAGCAACACCGGCGAAATCGCGCCCGGGATCAGCAGCACGAACAAGCCGCCGTGCGGCGCCATCAGCTTGGCGCCGAAGGCCATCGACAGCGCGCCGGTCAGCGCCCCGCCGGCGATGCAGCACGGCAACACGCGCATCGGATCGCGGGCGGCGAACGGAATCGCCCCTTCGGTGATGAAGCACAGCCCCAGCACCAACGCCGCCTTGCCGCCTTCCTGTTCGGATTTCGGGAACTTGCGGCGCGCCAGCAGCGTCGCCAGGCCCATCGCCAGCGGTGGCACCATGCCCGCCGCCATGATGGCCGCCATCGGCGCATACACCGAGGAGCTGAGCAGCGCCACACCGAACGCGTAGGCCGCTTTGTTCACCGGGCCCCCCATGTCGGTGCACATCATGCCGCCCAGGATCGCCCCCAGCAGCACGGCGTTGGCGGTGCCCAGAGACTGCAGCCAATGGGTCAGGCCTTCCATGATTTTCGCCACCGGCGTGCCGACCACGTAAATCATGATGAGGCCGGTGATCAGGCTGGCCACCAGCGGAATGATCAAGATGGGCTTCAGCGCTTCCATACTTTGCGGCAGGCGCAGCTTGCTGCTGATCGCCCTGGCGACATAACCCGCCAGGAAACCGGCGATGATGCCGCCAAGGAACCCGGCGCCGGTGCTCACCGCCAGCATGCCGCCGATCAGGCCCGGCGTCAGGCCCGGACGATCCGCGATGGAGAAAGCGATGAAACCGGCCAACACCGGCACCATCAGCGCGAAGGCGGAGCCGCCGCCGATCTGCATCAGCGCCGCCGCCAGGGTGCCCTTGACCTCAAACGCCTTGATGCCGAACACGAACGACAGCGCGATGCACAAACCGCCCGCCACCACCATCGGCAGCATGTAGGACACGCCGGTCAGCAGGTGACGATACGGGCCGTTGCCCTCTTTCTTCTTCGCCGTCGGCGCCGCGCCGCTGCGCTGCTGCGGCTGGAACACTTCGGCTTCGGCCAGCGCCTTGTCCAGTTCCTGCGCGGTTTTCTTCAGCGCCAGACCGGTGGAAGTTCGATACATCGGCTTACCGGCAAACTTGTCCAGATCCACTTCGATGTCCGCCGCGACGATCACCAGATCCGCCGCCGCTACTTCTTCCGGGGTGATGGCGTTGCCGGCGCCGACGGAGCCGCGCGTTTCCACCTTCACCCACCAGCCGCGTTTCTTGGCTTCACTTTCAATGGCTTCGGCCGCCATAAAGGTGTGCGCCACGCCGGTTGGGCAAGCGGTGATCGCCACGATGCGTTTTTGTCCATCGGCTTTCACCGCCGCCGCTGCCTGCGGCGCCTGATAGGTTTCAGCTTCGGCCTGGGCGCGCGCCAGAAACGCGTCCGGTTCACGCACCGCCTGTTCTACCTCGCCCACATAGATCAATTTGCCGTTCAGCGCGGCGTCAGCAGGAGCAGCCTGCCCCGCCACCGCCACCAGTTCGGCGTCCTGCAGCGACTCGACCAGCGTCAGGCCGGCTTTGGCCGCGGCGGCCTCCAGCATGCGTTTCGCCAGGTGGCCACGGGCCTGTCCCTGCGAACTGTCTACCATCAGCAGCGTTTTCATTCTGCCTCCTGCTATTGATTGAAAGGTTTCAGATCGACGCGCGCCATCATCGCGGCCAACTGGGGACGATCGGTCACGCCGACGTTGCTCTGGCTGACCGCCAGCGCCGCTACCGCCGTGGCCAGACGCAGGGTGTGTTCGCTGGATTCGCGCATCAGCAGGCCATAAATCAGGCCGCCGACCATCGAATCGCCGGCGCCCACGGTGCTGACCACCTCACAGGACGGCGGTTTGGCGATCCAGGCGCCGGATGCGTTAACCCACAGCGCGCCTTCCGCGCCGAGGGAGATGACCACGTGGGCGATGCCCTGTTCGCGCAGCGCATGCGCGGCCTCGACCACGTCCGCCAGCGTCGGCAGCGGGCGACCGGCCCAGATTTCCAGCTCGCGGCGGTTCGGTTTGACCAGCCACGGCGAGGCCTTCAGCCCGGCGACCAGCGCTTCGCGGCTGCTGTCGAAAATGATGCACGGGCACTTGGCGCGCAGTTGGGTCATCCAGTCGGTAAACGCGTCGGGATCGACGCCGGCCGGCAGGCTGCCGCTCACCGCCACCATGTCAAACTGGCCCAGCCAGCTCAGCGAGTCGCTGACGAAGCGATCCCAGTCCTGCGGCGTCACTTCGAAGCCGGAGAAGTTGAAATCGGTCACTTCGCCGTCTTTTTCCGTCAGCTTGACATTGATGCGGGTGCGCCCCGGCACCACCTGAAAGCGGTTGGCGATCCCCAGATCGCTGAACAGCAGCTGGAAACCGTCCTGATTATCTTTGCCCAGGAAGCCGCCGACGGTGACGTCGATGCCTAAATCTTTCAACACCTTGGCGACGTTGATGCCCTTACCGGCGGCGTGCAGGCCGGCGGTTTTTACCCGGTTGACTTCCCCGCGTTCAATCTGCGGGCAGAAACCCACCAGATCGTACGCCGGGTTCAGGGTGATTGTTGCTACTCTTCTGCTCATGCTGCGCCCTCGCCCAGTCCTTCATTAATCGCTTCGCCAATCGCCTTCAGCGCGGCTTCAGCATCTTCTCCATTGGCGGTAAAGCGCAGGTGATGCCCTTTCTTCACGCCCAACGCCACCACCTTCATCAGGCTGCGCCCGTTGGCCGGCTTGCCGCTGCCGTCCAGGTTGGTGACGGTGATGTCACTGTTGAAACTTTTGATCACGTTGACCAGCGCCGTGCCCGGCCGCGCGTGCAGACCGTGCTCGTTGCGGATCACGAACTCGGCGCTCAGCACGCTGCTCTCTTCCGCCACGTCGCTGGTCAGCAGCGCCAGCACGCCGGCGGCATCCGCCTTCAGCAAGCGTTCAGCTTTGTTGGCCAGCAGCAGATCGCTGAGGTAGTTGAGCACCGCCAGCGGCTGCGCGTCGGCGACCGACACCGTCAGCAGCAGCGCCACCGGCTCGCCGTCTTCCACGAAAGCCTGCGCCGGGCGGCTGACGGTGGCCGCGCTGGCCAGGTTGCCTTCAACGCTGTCGCTCAGCCAAATGCCCTGCCCCAGATTCAGCGGCTTGCGGGTGATGGCATCGCTGACGAACTGCGCGTTGACCGCCCCGATTTTTTGCAGACGGCCGGCGTTCAGCGCCTGCAGCGTCATCAGGCTGTCGGCGGCGACGTCGAGCGCAATCAGCGAAACGTCGAACTGGAATTCGGCGCTCTGCCGTTCGCCCATCAACAGGCTGCGCAGCTCTTCCGCGGAGGTGGTTTTCGCCAGCCGCTCCGCCACGCTGTCATCGCTCAGCACGTGGGTGAGCTGACGCAGCAGCGCCAAATGCTCGTCGGAACGGGCGGCGATGCCGATCGCCACATAGGCGGTCTGGCCCTCCCCCCACGCGATGCCCTGCGGGAACTGGAACACCTGCACGCCGGTTTTCAACACCAGATCGCGGGTATCGGTGGTGCCGTGCGGAATGGCGATGCCGTTGCCCAGGTAGGTGGACGTCTGCAGTTCGCGCTGCAGCATGCCGTCCACGTAACCGGCGCTGACGCAGCCGGCGTCGGTCAGCGCGGCGGCCACCTGACGGATGGCCTCCTGCTTATCGGCGGCAGCGGCGCCCAGATGAATGTCTTGCGGTGACAACTGGAACATGATTCTCCTCTCCTGCTGAATTGAATCGTTTCAGCTTCATTGAGAAAAAGGAGCGTTACCCGCTGCCCACAAGCGGTCGGATAACGCTGAAACGTTTCAAGGAGTGTGTAAGCAGCGCAAGATGAAAGCAAGTTTTCTCCCTTTCGCCATTGCAGATTTTTGAGCTTACGCACACTTTCATCGGCGCATTGGTCAGCGCCGGGGCAAAATGACATACTGTGCTGAAACTTTGCTGACGGAGAAAAGCATGAATGTAGTGACGGGCGTCGGGGTGATCATCGTGAACCCGCAAGGCGAGATTTTGCTGGGCAAACGCTGCGGCTCCCACGCGCCCTTTTGGTCGATCCCCGGCGGGCATCTGGATGCCGGCGAAACCTTCGAGCAGTGCGCCCAGCGCGAAATCGCCGAAGAAACCGGGTTGCTCATCGCTCCGCCGCGCTTCGTTGGCGTCAGCAACAATCTGCAAACCTGGCGCGCCGAAGGCAAACACACGGTGTCCATCTGCCTGCAGGTGGATCACCCCGGTGGCAACGCCGAGCTGAAAGAACCCGAAAAATGCGCCGAGTGGCGCTGGTGCGCGCCGGACGCCCTGCCGGAACCGCATTTCGAAGCCAGCCTCACCGCCATCCGCCTGTGGTTGAGCGGCCAGGCCTATCTGCCCACGGCCTGACCCATCGCGAGCGCGTGCTGCGCTCGCTTTCCCTGCTGCACCGCCCCACCGCTATATAATTTAGAATATAACGCTATTTTTTGCGATATACGCCATTTTTTTGACTATGGATAACCCTATGGGGTTAACCCTCTTCTATTATTACCCCTGCAATCGACGTGGCATTCTGACCTTCGGTCGGTGGCCTTTTGGCAAGATTTTATTTTAAATTCATAATTATAAGCGGGTTTACCATGAGCAAAAAACTGACTGGCTTTGAAAAAAAGCGCCGGTGGGGATGGCTATGGCTTTTGCTGCTGGGGATTATCCTCGGCGCGGCGCTGTTGGCCGGGACCGCCACCGTATTCCATAAAACCAGCGATACCGCCTTCTGCGTTTCCTGCCACACCATGCAACAACCGCTGGCCGAATATCAGGGCAGCGTCCACTTCCAGAACACCAAAGGCATCCGCGCCGAGTGCGCCGACTGCCACGTCCCCCATCAGCCGATCGATTACCTGTGGACCAAAATCCGCGCGGTGAAAGACATTTACGGCGAAATGGTCGGTACCATCGACACACCGGAAAAATACGAAGCGCACAAGCTGGCGATGGCGCAATCGGTCTGGAAGACGCTGAAAGAGAACGACTCGGCCACCTGCCGCTCCTGCCACAGCTACGACGCCATGGACATCACCGCCCAGCGCCCTGAGGCGCGCCTGCAGCACCCGGTAGCGATCAAACAGGGCGAGACCTGCATCGACTGCCATAAGGGCGTGGCCCACATCCTGCCGGACATGAGCGGCGAAACCCAGGCCGGCGCCGCCGAGCTGGCGAAGGCCGCGGCGTTGACCGCCCCGGACGCCACCACCCTCTACACCATCGCCACCGAGCCGTTCTTCCTCAGCGCGGACGACAGCCATAACGCCGGCAACCTGATGCCATCCACCGAAGTGCAGGTGGTGAAGCAGGAGGGCGACAAGGTGCTGGCCACCGTGAGCGGCTGGCAGCAGGACGGGGTCAGCGAAGTGTTCTACGCCGCGCAGGGTAAACGCATCCTCAGCGTGCTGCTGGGTGAAGACGCGCGCAAACAGCTGAAGACCGCATCCACCCAGACCGATGCGGAAACCGGTCTGGTCTGGCATCAGGTCTCTTTGCAAGTGTGGCTGCCGCGTAAACAGTTGATCGACGACCAGCAAAAAATCTGGCGTTACGCCGCGGACATGATGTCGGCCAACTGTACCGGCTGCCACGGGCTGACCGCGCTCGATCGCTTCAACGCCAACCAATGGATCGGCGTCATCAAAGGCATGGCGCCGCGCACCTCGCTGACGCAGGAACAGCTGCGCGTGCTGACACAATACGTACAAAAACACGCCAGCGACATGCCACCTGCCGCACCGGCCAAGCTTTAAGGGAGAAGCGCAATGAGCAACCAACAACCGTTAACAATGAGCCGCCGCCGCTTCCTGACCGGCGCCGCCGCGCTGGCCACCGCCCCGCTGCTGGCAGGCTTATGGCCCAAAGCGGCGCTGGCGCAGGCCATCAGCGAAGCGCTGCCGCAGTTCATCGTCTTGCGTCAGGCGCAAAAAGGCATCCTGACCGGCGCCCACTGGGGCGCGTTTGAGGCCATCGTGCAGGACGGCAAGATGGTCGGCGTGCAGCCGGTGCAGGACGATCCGTATCCCAATGAGCTGATCACCATGGCGCCTTATCAGGTGCACGCCGAGAACCGCATCAAATACCCGATGGTGCGTAAAAGCTGGCTGGAAGGCGGCCCCGGCAGCCGCACCGAGCTGCGCGGCCGTGACGAGTGGGTGCGCGTCAGCTGGGACAAAGCGACCGAGCTGGTGTGCAATGAGATCACTCGCCTGCAAAAAGATCACGGGCCGCAGTCGATCTACGCCGGTTCCTACGGCTGGAAAAGCGTCGGCATGCTGCACAACAGCCGCACGCTGCTACAACGCCTGATGAACCTGACCGGCGGTTTCCTCGGCTACGCCGGCGACTACTCCACCGGCGCGGCGCAGGTGATCATGTCGCACGTGGTCGGCTCGATGGAGGTCTACGAACAGCAGACCGCCTGGCCGAACGTGATCGAGAACAGCGAACTGGTGCTCCTGTGGGGCTGCAACCCGATGGTCACGCTGAAAAACAGCTGGAACGTGCCGGATCACGTCGGCCAGACCGGCTTCGAGGCGCTGAAGAAGAAAGGCACCCGGGTGATCAGCATCGATCCGGTGCACAGCGACAGCGCCAAGTTCGTCAATGCGCAGTGGATCGCCCCGCGCCCATACACCGACGGCGCCATGCTGATCGGCATCGCCCACACGCTGCTGACCGAGAAGCTGCATAACCCGGACTTCCTGAAAACCTACACCGTCGGCTTCGACAAGTTCCAGGCCTACCTGCTGGGCGAGAGCGACGGCGTGGCGAAAACCGCCGAATGGGCGGCCGACATCAGCGGCGTCGATGCCGACACGCTGCGCGGTCTGGCGCGCGAGATGGCGAAGCATCGCACCATGATCATGGGCGGCTGGGGCATTCAGCGCCAGCACCACGGCGAACAGCAGCACTGGCTGCTGGTGACGGTGGCGGCGATGCTCGGCCAGATCGGCCTGCCGGGCGGCGGCTTCGGCTTCAGCTACCACTATTCGTCCGGCGGCAGCCCGACCGCCAAGGGCGGCATCATCGCCGGCATCTCCGCCGGCAACGCGCCGAAGAACTCGCCGGCGCCGATCCCGGTAGCGCGCATCGCCGAATGCCTGAGCAATCCGGGCAAAACCATCGACTTCAACGGCGCCAAGGTCACCTACCCCGAGGTGAAAATGGTGTATGTGGCGGGCGGCAACACCTTCCACCAGCATCAGGACACCAATAACCTGGTCAAAGCCTGGCAGCGGCCGGACACCATCGTGGTCAACGAGCCTTACTGGACCGCCACCGCCAAGCATGCCGATATCGTCCTGCCGGCCACCACCAGCTACGAGCGCAACGATCTGGAAATGGGCGGCGACTATTCGCAGCTCTACGTGTTCCCGATGCATCAATGCGTGCCGCCGCAGCACGAGTCGCGCAGCGACTTCGACATCTTCTCGGCGATGGCGGCCAAGCTGGGCGTGCAGGAGGCCTTTACCGAGGGCAAGGATGAAACCCAGTGGCTGAAAGGCATGTACGACGACATGAAAAACCAGGCGCGCGCCGCGCGGGTGGCGCTGCCGCCGTTCGACATGTTCTGGCAATCCAATAACTACGTGCGTTTCCCGGTGCCGGAGGCCAATAAGCAGTGGGTGCGCTTCGCCGATTACCGCGACAACCCGCTGCTGAACCCGCTGGGCACGCCGTCGGGCAAGATCGAAATCTACTCCGACGCCATCGCCAAAATGCATTATGCGGATTGCCCCGGCATCCCGACCTGGATGCCGCCGCACGAGTGGTATCGCGGGCCGGAAGCGGCCAAGTATCCGCTGTCGCTCAATACCGCGCACCCGACCAACCGGCTGCACTCCCAGCTCGACAATACGCCGCTGCGCAAGAAATATGCGGTAGCGGATCGTGAAGCGATCCTGATCCACCCGCAGGACGCGCAGCCGCGCGGCATTACCGGCGGCGATCTGGTGCGGGCGTTTAACGATCGCGGCCAGATCCTGGTGGGGGCGGTGGTCAGCGAAGACGTGCGGCCTGGCGTGGTGCGCATCAGCGAAGGCGCCTGGTTCGATCCGGCCGATCCGGCGCAGCCCGGCTCGCTGTGCAAGAACGGCAACGTCAACTGCCTGACCTTCGACATCGGCTCCTCCAGCCTGGCGCAGGGCAACTGCGGGCAGATGGCGCAGCTGCAGATCGAGAAGTATCAGGGGCCGGCGCTGAAAAATACCGCGCACGCCGTGCCGCAAGGCGCCTGATCCCGCGATAAACAGAGGGCGCAACGCGCCCTCTGTTTTCCTCGTCGCCGCGCGACATAGCCGCTTACCCTGCGCCGAGGGATAGCGGTTTGCGTTTCTTTTCAACGGGCGTATGATGCGCGCGACCTCACTTTTTCGACGAATTCTCCATCGCCATGCCGACTTCATCCGCAGTAACGCGACGCACGCCCGATCTCACTTCGCTGGCCTTTTTGGCGGTGGCCTTCCTGACCGGCATCGCCGGCGCGTTGCAAACCCCGACGCTGAGCCTGTTTCTGGAAACCGAAGTCAAGGTGCGGCCGGCGCTGGTTGGCCTGTTCTTCACCGGCAGCGCGGTGATCGGCATTCTGGTCAGCCAGTTTCTCGCCGGCCGCTCGGATAAAAAAGGCGACCGCAAATCGCTGATCTTCCTCTGCTGTATGCTGGGTGCGCTGGGGTTCACGCTGTTCGCCTGGAGCCGCAATTACTCCCTGTTGCTGCTCGTCGGCGTGCTGCTCACCAGCTTCGGTTCCACCGCTAACCCGCAAATGTTCGCCCTGGCGCGCGAACACGCCGATCGCACCGGGCGCGAGGCGGTGATGTTCACCTCCATCATGCGCGCGCAGGTCTCGCTCGCCTGGGTGATAGGCCCGCCGATCGCCTTCGCGCTGGCGCTGGGTTTCGGCTTCAAAACCCTGTATCTGGCGGGCGCGGCGGCCTTTGTCCTGTGCGGCCTGCTGGTGTGGAAACGGCTGCCCTCCATGCCGAAAAGCGCCGTGGCGAGCGCGCCTCTGGCTGCACCACGCCAGCATCGCCGCGACGCGCTGCTGCTGTTTGGCGCCAGCACCCTGATGTGGACCGCCAACAGCATGTACCTGATCAACATGCCGCTGTATATGGTGCACGAACTGCGGCTGCCGGAGCGGCTGGTCGGCGTGCTGATGGGCACCGCCGCCGGGCTGGAGATCCCGATCATGCTGATCGCCGGCATGGTGGCGAAACGCTGCGGCAAACGGTGTTTGATGCTCGGCGCCGCCGTCGCCGGCGTACTGTTCTACTGCGGCCTGCTGTTTATCACCGGCAGTGGGCAACTCATCGCTCTGCAGCTGTTGAATGCGGCGTTTATCGGCGTGCTGGCGGGGATCGGCATGCTCTACTTCCAGGATTTGATGCCCGGCCAGGCCGGCGCGGCCACCACGCTGTTCACCAACACCATTCGAGTCGGCTGGGTTATCGCCGGCGCCATCGCCGGCGCGGTGGCGGAAATCTGGAACTACCATGCGGTGTTTTACGCCGCGCTGGCGATGGCCGCAGGCGCGACGCTGTGTCTGTGGCGGTTGAAAGACGCTTAAGGCGCGGTGTCCGCTTCCAGCCTGGCGAGATAAATCAGCGCCTGATCGCGGTGATCGTGGCACATGTCGCGGCTCGGCTGCAGGCTGCCGCACACCTTCGGCCGCAGCGGCGAATGAAACAGGCCGCATCGCAGCTGTTCATCCAAATGAATGCAGCGGGTATTGGCGGGCTTGCCGTTCGGCATGCCGGGGATCGGGCTGGATAT
Source organism: Serratia sp. CY37869 (assembly GCF_052168895.1). NCBI lineage: Bacteria > Pseudomonadati > Pseudomonadota > Gammaproteobacteria > Enterobacterales > Yersiniaceae > Serratia > Serratia sp. CY37869. The sequence goes on along the minus strand of NZ_JBJNLU010000001.1, from coordinate 589,523 downwards.
TGACGGCGCGATACAGCAGGCGCCGCAGTCGCTGCGACAGTCCATCAGCGCTACTCCTGGTGGGCTGGGGAAAAGAAGCGCGACAATAGCAGCCGCGTGCGGCGGCGGCCAGCAGAATCCCTGCGCCTTGGCGATCTTTACACTCGTCCCGCAACCGTCTTGCCCCGCCGGATTCGCCGCCTGGCGAATAAATGCCCAAAAAGCCGCAATTTAAAGACAAAAACGCGTGAAGCGTGCAATTCCCACGCTTTACATGCGCCATGCCCCCATGTACCATTGAGCTAGTACAAAAGAACCTCTTCCATCAGGAGCACACATGTCTACGGACACCATCCAGAAGCTGGCCCGCCCTTCCGTTCTCGGCGGCGCGATGATCATTGCCGGTACCGCCGTAGGCGCCGGCATGTTTTCCATTCCGATCGTCACTTCCGGTGTCTGGTTCAGCGGCTCCGTCGCGCTGCTGGTGTATACCTGGGCCTGCATGTTGCTTTCCGGCCTGATGATCCTTGAAGCCACGCTGCACTACCCGAGCGGCGCCAGCTTCAACACCATGGTCAAGGATCTGCTGGGCAAAGGCTGGAACGCCGTGAACGGCCTGTCGGTGGCGTTCGTGCTGTACATCCTGACCTACGCCTATATCTCCGCGGGCGGTTCGATCATCGCGCACACGCTGGAGGGCATCGTCGGCGTCGGCCAGACCACCGCCGGCCTGGTGTTCGCGCTGGTCGTGGCGTTTATCGTCTGGCTCTCCACCCGCGCGGTCGACCGCCTGAGCACCATTCTGATCGGCGGCATGGTGATCACCTTCGTGATGTCGGTGGGCGACATGTTCACCCACGTGCAGCCTGCGGTGCTGTTCAATACCGGCGATGACCAGGCCAACTATCTGCCTTACGCCCTGGCGGCATTGCCTTACCTGCTGACCTCGTTCGGCTACCACGGCAACATTCCCGGGCTGGTGAAGTACTACCACAAGGACAGCGGCTCCGTGGTGCGCAGCCTGGTGTACGGCACCCTGTTGGCATTGGCTATCTACATCCTGTGGCAGTATGTGATTCAGGGTAATATCGCGCGCGACGCCTTTAAGCAGGTGATCGCCGAGGGCGGCAATATCGGCAGCCTGCTCAAGCAAATGGGCAACGTCTCCAGCAGCCAGACCGTCAGCCAACTGCTGAACGCCTTCTCCTATATGGCGCTGGCCAGCTCGTTCCTCGGCGTGTCGCTGGGCCTGTTCGACTACCTGGCGGACTTCTGCAAGTTCAAGGACGACGCCGTCGGGCGCAGCAAGACCGCGCTGGTGACCTTTGTGCCGCCGACCCTGGCCGCGCTGCTGTTCCCGAACGGTTTCCTGTACGCCATCGGCTTCGCCGGGCTGGCGGCCACCATCTGGGCGGTGATCGTGCCGGCGCTGATGGCGCGCGCCAGCCGCCGCCGTTATCCGCAGGCCGGTTATCGCGCACCGGGCGGCAACGGCGTGATCCTGTTCGTCATCCTGTTTGGACTGATCAACGCCGCCGCGCATATTCTGTCGCTGTTCGGCCTGCTGCCGGTCTTCCGGTAATCCCCGACGGGAGGGCTGCCGCCCTCCCTTTCCCGCACTGTTTTTGCGCCGGGCTATTGCCTGAAATCGGCGGCGCGAGTACCTTGTCGCAACTTCTCTAATACTCTTCATTGCGGATGAATTGAAATGGCAAGAGCTAACGAAATTAAACGCGGCATGGCGATCAGCTACAACGGCAAGCTGCTGCTGGTAAAAGATATCGACGTGCAGAGCCCGAGCGCCCGCGGCGCCAGCACCCTGTACAAAATGCGCTTCTCCGACGTGCGCACCGGCCTGAAAGTAGAAGAACGCTTCAAGGGCGACGATATCCTGGACACCATTTCCCTGTCGCGCCGCAAGGTGAACTTCTCCTATATCGACGGCGAAGAATACGTGTTTATGGATGACGAAGATTACACGCCGTACATCTTCAAGAAAGACCAGATCGAAGACGAACTGCTGTTCATTCCGGAAGGCGGCCTGCCGGGCATGCAGGTGCTGACGTTGGACGGCCAGGTGCTGGCGCTGGAGCTGCCGCAGACCGTGGATATGGAAATCGTCGAGACCGCGCCGGGCATCAAAGGCGCTTCCGCCAGCGCCCGCAACAAGCCGGCCACCATGGCCACCGGTCTGGTGATCCATGTGCCGGAATACCTCAGCGCCGGCGACAAGATCCGCATTCATATCGCCGAACGCCGCTACATGAGCCGCGCCGACTAGTCGCGCCAGCGGGGCCGATACTCGGCCCCGTTTCATTTTCCGCTACGGCAATTCCGGGAAAAATCGCCGCTTGAGCGCCAGCTCGACGCCGCGCAGCTCCGCCAGCCCTTTCAACCGCCCGATGGCCGAATAGCCCGGATTGGTTTTCTTTTTCAAATCGTCCAGCATCTGATGCCCATGATCGGGGCGCATCGGGATCGGCCGCCGATCGCCCGCCCGCTGCCGACGCAGTTCTTCGGTCAGGATCGCTTCGATCACCGCCACCATGTCCACATCGCCCTGCAGATGCGCCCCCTCGTGGAAGCTTTTCGGGTTTTCCTCGCGGCAGGTGGCGCGTAAGTGGGTAAAGTGAATGCGATCGCCGAAGGTTTCAATCATCCGCACCAGATCGTTGTCGGCGCGCACGCCGTAGGAACCGGTGCATAGGGTGAAACCGTTATGAATGCTGTCGACGGTCTGCTTCAGCCACTGCATGTCTTCGATCGTGGAGACGATGCGCGGCAGGCCGAGGATCGGCCGCGGCGGATCGTCGGGATGCACCGCCAGCCGGATGCCGGCCTCTTCCGCCACCGGCACGATGGCGCGCAGAAAGACCGCCATGTTTTCGCGCAGCTGCGCCTTGTCGATGCCGTCGTATTCCGCCAGGCGGCGGCGGAACTGCTCCAACGTATAGCCTTCTTCCGCCCCCGGCAGCCCGGCGATGATATTGCCCGTCAGCGTGGCTTTCTCCTCCTCGCCCATGGCGGCGAAATAGGCCGCCGCCTGACTGCGCTCTTGCGCCGTATAGTCCGCCTCGGCGCCGGCGCGTTGCAGGATATACAGCTCGAACGCGGCGAAGGCGATTTGATCGAAACGCAGCGCTTTGGCGCCGTCCGGCAGCGAATAGGCCAGATCGGTGCGCGTCCAGTCGAGGATCGGCATGAAGTTGTAGCAGACGGTGTCGATGCCGCAGGCCGCGAGGTTGCGTAGCGTCTGTTGATAGTTGGCGATATGCCGCCGCCAATCGCCGCTGTGGGTTTTGATCTCTTCATGTACCGGCACGCTCTCCACCACCGACCACACCAGCCCTTTTTCCGCCAGCAGCGCCTGCCGCGCGCGGATCTCGTCGATCGGCCAGACCTCGCCGTTCGCAATATGGTGCAGCGCCGTGACCACCCCGGTCGCCCCAGCCTGACGCACGTCATCCAAAGAGACCGGATCGTTCGGGCCATACCAACGCCATGTTTGTTCCATGTTGTGTCCTTATGCCTGTCTCGCATTGCGATGTTGTTATACCAGTTTAACTTAGATGTCAGCTAGCTTTAACTTACTCTTTCGCCGCGCGCTGTCAAAATTGAACCGTTCATTGGTTGATCCGCTTCACGATTCTGGCTTATTTTGGCCTGACCAATTCCCTTAACCTGCCGACAACTTTAGACTGGGGGCAGTTTTTTATCGCTGGCGCCCCGCTGTCCATGCGTCGGCAAACTGGTCCGCTAACTTGACGCAAGTGGCCCGCCAGCTGTCTACTCGCTTTGGAGATGAGATGAATACGATCGCCAACACCCCGCTGCCGGGCGCCGTCCGGCAACCGAATTATGATCGCCGGGCCCTGCGCAGCCGCATCGTGCACCTGGGTTTCGGCGCGTTCCACCGTGCGCATCAGGCGCTGCTGACCGATCGGGTGTTGAACGCCCAGGGCGGCGACTGGGGCATTTGCGAGATCAGCCTGTCCGGCGGCGTGCCGCTGTTTCAGGCGCTGCGGCAACAGGATCATTTATACAGCGTGCTGGAGAAAGGCGCGGACGGCCATCAGGCCCTGGTGATCGGCGCAGTGCATGAGAGCGTGCACCGCAAGCTGGAGGGCATCGCCGCGGTGTTGGAGAAGCTGGCCGAGCCGCAGGTGGCGATCGTCTCGATGACCATTACCGAAAAGGGCTACTGCATCGAACCCGGCAGCGGGCGGCTGGATCGGCGGCATCCGGGGATCGTCGCCGATCTGGCGGCGCCGCATCAGCCGCAGACCGCGCCCGGTATTTTGGTGGAGGCGCTGCGGCTGCGGCGTGAACGCGAGCTGCCCGCCTTCACCCTGCTCTCCTGCGACAATATTCCGGAGAACGGCCACGTCCTGCGCCGGGCGGTGCTCGATTTGGCGCAGGCGCGGGATCCGTCGCTCGCCGACTGGATAGCCTCCGCCGCCACCTTCCCCTGCACCATGGTCGATCGCATCGTTCCGGCCGCCACGCCGGCCACGCTGGATGAGATCGCCGCCGCGCTGGGCGGCGTGCGTGACGAATGCGCCATCGCCTGCGAGCCCTTCATTCAATGGGTCGTGGAAGACAATTTCGCCGCCGGACGCCCGGCATGGGAGCTGGCCGGCGCCCAGTTGGTCCGCGATGTGCTGCCGTTTGAGCATATGAAGCTGCGCATGCTGAACGGCAGCCACTCGTTCCTGGCATATCTCGGTTACCTGGGCGGCTACCGCTATATCAACGAGTGCATGGCGGACGAGCACTACCGCCGCGCCGCACAGCGGCTGATGCTGTGCGAGCAGGCCCCAACCCTGAGCGTCACCGGCATCAGTCTGCCCGACTACGCCGCGCAGCTTATCGCGCGCTTCAGCAATCCGGCGCTGCAACACCTCACCTGGCAGATCGCCATGGACGGCACGCAAAAGCTGCCGCAGCGCCTGCTGGACGCCGTGCGCTGGCATCTGCGGCACGGCGGCGACTATAGCGGGCTGGCGCTGGGCGTGGCGGGCTGGATGCGGTACGTCGGCGGTGTCGATGACGCCGGCCAGCCCATCGACATTCGCGATCCGCTGGCAGATGTCCTGCAACAGACGATCGCCGCCACTCCGGACGATCGGCGGCGCGTAACGGCGCTCTTGGCGCTGAAATCGGTGTTTGGCGAACAGTTGGCGACGCATGCCGCGTTTACCGAGGCGGTGACGCAAGCCTATTTGTCACTGCGCGATCGCGGTGCGCGTGAAACGGTGAAGGAGTGGGTGAAGCGGTGAAGTGCCTGCAGGCTGAGAATAACCATGCCGACGTAACGTTACGCCGGCATGGCGGAACGACTTAACGATAAACGACCGTCATAACAGCAAGTTTCTTCTGTTGGTCTACCCACTTCATTTCGGTTGTGCCAAGATTCAGCGGAAGTTCTTTGCGTGTAGTATCAAAACCTGACAACGCTTGCTGGGCCTGATAATGCTGGCCGTTGCGGTAACATTGCGTATTCGCCTTAGAATCTGCAATCTTGACCGTGCAAGGACTTTCAACGATAGAGCCGACGAAGCGAATTACCCCGCCGGCCACTCCTGCCTGACTCACTGCCGTCCATGAAAACAACATTCCTACGATCAAAAATAACCGAAAGGTATTCATGGCAACCTCATTTTTAGTTAAGCCAATTTAACCATAGAGGATCTTGTTCGGAATAATCGCAAGGAAAGGGACGAGATTTGATCGTTAATCGCGTCATTAACAATGTAAAAACAAGCTACTAACAAAAGTTAACCGTATCTAATACAGGGTTTTATCTAAGAATTTTCTTGCAAAGAAAAGTGGATTTTGCCGGTTGAAAAGCGCAGGGTGGCGTGCAAAATTTGCGAGGTAGAGCACAAATTAAATCGCGCTCGCCGCCGCGACCGCGCAGAATCGCTCATTTATTAGGCAGGTTGATTTTTGCACCCAGGAATGATTAATGACTAAAACCAATCTGATTACCGGCTTCCTCGGCAGCGGTAAAACCACCGCCATCCGCCATTTGCTGGCCCATAAGCCCGAGCATGAACGCTGGGCGGTACTGGTCAACGAATTCGGCGAAATAGGCATCGACGGCGCGCTGCTGGCGGACAGCGGCGCGGTGCTCAAAGAGATCCCCGGCGGCTGCATGTGCTGCGTCAACAGCCTGCCGATGCAGGTGGGTCTGAATATGCTGTTGCAGCAGACCAAACCGGACCGGCTGCTGATCGAGCCGACCGGGCTCGGGCATCCGAAGCAAATCCTGTCGCTGCTGACCCAGGAGAGCTATGCCGGCTGGATCGATCTGCAGGCCACGCTGTGCCTGCTGGATGCCCGTCAACTCAGTCAGCCCCGCTACCGCGACAACGAAAACTTCCGCGATCAGCTGGCCGCGGCCGACGTTATCCTGGCCAGCAAAAGCGATACCTATCGGCCGGAAGACAGACGGGCGCTGGAAGCCTGGACGGCGCAAGATCCGCTGCAGCGGCCCTGCTACGCCATCGCGCAAGGTGAGGCGGATGTCGCGTTGTTGTCGCTTCCTCGCACAAATCGTACAGAATTGCCGGACGCACAACATCATCATGGTCAGGCGAAAACGCAGGGACTGGCGGCGTTGCGGCTGCCGGAGAACGCGCGTTGGCGGCGAGCGCTGAACGAAGGGCAAGGCTTCACCAGCTGCGGCTGGATTTTTGACGGCGACACCCGGTTCGATACCGTCGGCTTTATGGAATGGGTGCGGCTGGCGCCGGTCGAACGTGCCAAAGGCGTGGTGCGCATCCCCGAAGGCACGTTGCTGATCAATCGCCAGGGCCAGGATCTCAACATCGAAACCCGCCCGAACGCGCCGCTCGACAGCCGGGTTGAACTGATCCACAGCGAAAATGCCGACTGGAACGCCCTGCAATCCGCCTTGTTTAAGATTCGTTTAAGTTAAACCCCGTACCGTTGCCCCCCGGTTGCCGCAGGGCGGCCGGTTTTGTTTCGTTTTCATTTTTCCAACAGGTTTATGTCATGACACGCCGCAATTTACCCTTCATTCTCTTCTTCAACTTACTGGGCGTTGCGCTGTTTCTGTCCTGGTTCCTGCCGGCCAATCACGGCGGCTGGTTTACCCTGGATTCGGCGATCTTCTTCTTCTTTAACCGCCATCTGGCTACCGACCCGGCATTTTTGCACCTGGTCGCCATCACCAACAACCGCGCGTTCGATGTGATTTCACTGCTCGCCATGGGCCTGCTGTATTTGTACTTCTACCTGAAGCAGGACGCCGCCGGCCGCCGCCGTCTGGTGATCACCGGCGTGGTGATGCTGCTGACCGCCGTGGTGCTGAATCAGCTTGGCCACCTGCTGCCGGTGAAGCATCCGAGCCCCACCCTGACCTTCGACAATATCAATCGCGTCAGCGCATTGACCGGCATCCCCACCAAGGACGCCTCCGGCGACAGCTTCCCCGGCGACCACGGCATGATGCTGATTATTTTTTCCTGCTTTATGCTGCGCTATTTCGGCCGCGGCGCCTTCGCCGTCGCCCTGCTGATTACGCTGATCTTTTCATTGCCACGCGTGATGATTGGCGCCCACTGGTTTACCGATATCGCCGTAGGCTCGCTGTCCGTGGTCTTGGTTGGCGCCAGTTGGGTGCTGATGACGCCTTGCAGCGACTGGATTATCGAACGGTTGAATCGCCTGTTGCCCGGCAAGCACCGCCCCGGCCAACCATAACTTACGTCTATGAGTCATTCCGGGAGGCGCCCGCCTCCCGCGTTTTATCCCCTCGCGATGCGCAAAATTTCTCCGCCCCCCGTTAACGCTTTTGCAACCTGATTTCACGCCAGATTCATACATCGGACAATTGGCGTTTTTTATATGAAGATTTACATTATGTTACATCACAAATTCATATAAAAAAGACCGGAAAAAGACTCGCAATCCCCTATTTGTTCCGGTAATCTCAGATGCGTTTGTGCCTGGTTTAAGTCGAATCAGTACGGAATCCGATAAAAATGTGCGTTCCCGCACGTTTTCAACGGTAACTGATTGTCGATGCAACAGGTGCGGACTAGGCTCGTTTCGTTTGGCATTTTTCAGGTAGCGACTTTCGTCGTTAAGGACTTCAAGGGAAAACAACAACAATGGTCAAATCTCAACCGTTTCTGAGATATTTTTTGCGGGTAGTCCCTGCAATTGCCGCTGCGGTTATGCTGTCAGCGTGCAGCTCGACTCACACTTCGAACTTGAGTAACGCACAAACTGAGATGCGTGCAGTTAATGACAAAGACGGTCTTTTACTGCAAGCCTCTCAGGATGAATTCGAAGCGATGGTCCGCAACGTTGACGTCAAGTCAAAGATTATGGATCAGTACGCGGACTGGAAAGGCGTTCGCTACCGTTTAGGCGGTGACACCAAGCGCGGCATCGATTGCTCGGCGTTTGTACAGCGCACCTTCCGCGAACAGTTCGGCATGGATTTACCGCGTTCTACCTACGAACAGGAAGATCTCGGTAAGAAAATCCAGCGCACCAAACTGCGCGCCGGCGATTTGGTGCTGTTCCGCGCCGGTTCTACCGGGCGCCATGTCGGCATCTATTTAGGCAACGATCAGTTCGTTCACGCTTCTACCAGCAGTGGCGTCATGATTTCCAAGCTGACCGATAACTATTGGAATAAACGTTATCGAGAAGCGCGCCGAGTGTTGACCAACGGCTGACGGCGCAACGCCCTGAAGATCCTGAATACCAAACGAGCGATAAACGCCGCCTACGGGCGGCGTTTTTTTTGGCTGTCGAACGAGAGCCACCGGGGCTGAGCCAGGCCTTATCGTCACCTCACACCATTATTTTGATAAACTGCCGGCCGGAAATCGCGCCGACGAGGAAAAACTCGCCTATTATCGTCAGATGACGGCAACGGCGCGCCCGGCGTTATTTAAAACGTTTCCGCTTAATAGGTGCATTATATTTCTGTCGGCGACGCCTTGTATTTAAACGCGTCGCCGGTTGGGTACGGGATAAAAGGCAAAAAATGAAAAAAAAGCCGTTGGCACAATCCATTAAATGGCTGCGCGACACGCCTGACGCCCCGTTGCAGAGGTCTCGGTTATGGGCTTGAAAAGGGCGTTCTCTCGCAGCGTGTCGCACCGACAGCGCAGTCTGGCCAAAAGCGTTGTCGCCGCCCTGCTATTTTTTACGCTATTCACCGCGGTCACACTTTCTTTGATCAACCACCAGCGCACGCAATATCAACACAAGGTTGAAGCGCGTACGCAAAAATTCGCGCTGGGTTATATCTCGCACCTGACGGATGTCATGCAAAAAATGATGCCGCTGCTGGACAAACCCTGCCTCTCAAGCCAGTCGGACATCACCTATCAGGCGGCCTTTACCAGCGGCGTACGCACCTTCCTGCTGGTGAAAGACGGTTACGCCTACTGCTCCTCCGCCACCGGCGACATGATGCTGCCGATGAAAAACCTGTATCAGGACATCGATACCCACCTGCCTTTGGATCTGAAGCTGCAGCAGGGCACGCCGATCGTGCCGGACAAGCCGGCGGTCGCGGTTTGGCTGCGGCATCCTGGCGCATCGGCGACCGGCATCCTCGCCACGCTGGACATCAATTTGATGCCCTACCTGCTGTTCACTTCGCATGACGAGCAGGCGCCGGGCATCGCCATCGTGATGGGCAACCGCGCGCTGACCACCTTCAGCCCGAACCTGATGCCGATCGCGCAGTTGCCGCAAGACAAGGCGGACACCCTGACGCTGCCCAATCTGCCGCTGAGCATCCTGTTCTACAACGAGAAACTGACGCCCAACGATATTCGCCTGACGCTGCTGGGCAGCCTGGTGCTGTCGCTGATGATCGGCGTGCTCTGCTACTACATGCTGCTGTTGCGGCAAAGCCCGGAGCGCGCGCTGCTGCGCGGCATCAAGCGCAACGAGTTCTTCATCGAATATCAGCCGGTGTTCCATACCGGCAGCAACAGCATCGGCGGGCTGGAAGCGTTGATCCGCTGGCAGCATCCTATCGAGGGCCGCATTCCCCCGGATGTCTTTATCCCGTACGCCGAAAGCAACGGGCTGATCGTGCCGCTCACCCGCCATCTGTTCAGGCTGATTGCCGAAGATGCGCCGCAGCTCGCCAAGGCGCTGCCGCGGGGAGGCAAGGTCGGCCTCAATATTTCCCCCGCCCACCTTAGCGCGCCGTCATTCCATCAGGACGTGTATGAACTGTTGGCGCAGCTGCCGGGCGATTACTTTACGCTGGTGTTTGAAATCACCGAACGCGGCATGGTGGAAGAAGAGAGCGCGCTGGCGGAGTTCGACTGGCTGCATAAACAGGGCATCGAGATCGCGGTGGACGATTTTGGCACCGGCCACAGCGCGTTGATCTATCTTGAGCGTTTCACCATGGATTACCTGAAGATTGATCGCGGCTTCGTCAACACCATCGGCCAGGACACCGTCACCGCACCGGTGCTGGATGCGGTGATTTCGCTGGCGAAAAAGCTGAAAATGCTGACGGTGGCCGAAGGCGTGGAAACCGCCGAGCAGATGCAGTTCCTGCAAGAACGCGGCGTTAACTTCATGCAGGGCTATTACTTCAGCAAGCCGCTTAGCATCGCTAATTTCCTCGCTTACTGCAATGCTCATCAGGTCTTTGATTATCAGGAAAAAAATAGTTAATCTTTAAGCATCTTTACCCTGCGTCCGCCCGAAGAATGTTATGCTGGGCGCCGGTTGTACTTTATTCCACAGCAGGAGCTTACCGTCTGATGTCCGTGCGCATTTTCGCTGCTCTGGTGCTTTCGGCACTGAGCTTCGCCTCGCAGGCCGAAGCCCTCAACGAAAGCTACGCTTTCGCCCTTCTCGGTGAACCGAAATACGCCGCCGACTTCAGCCATTTCGACTACGTCAATCCGGCGGCCCCCAAGGGCGGCGACGTGCGCCTGGCGGCCATCGGCACCTACGATAACTTCAACCGCTTCGCTACCCGGGGCGTGCCCGGCGCGCGTACCGACGAACTCTACGATACTCTGTTCGCAACGTCCGACGACGAACCCGGCAGCTTTTATCCGTTGATTGCCGAATCGGCGCGCTTCCCGGCCGACATGCGTTGGGTGGAAGTGGATATCAACGCCCGCGCGCGTTTCCACGACGGCAGCCCGATCACCGCCGCCGACGTGGCCTTCACCTTCAGCAAATTCATGGCCGAGGGCGTTCCGCAGTTTCGCTCCTACTACAAAGGCGTCACGGTCAAAGCCATCTCTCGGTTGACGGTGCGCATTGAATTCCCGCAGCCGAACAAAGAAGCGATGCTGTCGTTATTCGGCAGCCTGCCTATTCTCCCGGCCGCCTTTTGGCAAAACCATAAGCTCAACGAGCCGCTCAACACGCCGCCGCTGGCCAGCGGCCCGTATAAAATCGGCGATTATCGCCTCGGCCAGTACATCACCTATCAACGGGTGCGCGACTACTGGGCCGCCAACCTGCCGGTGAACCGCGGCCGCTATAACTTCGACAGCATTCGCTACGATTATTATCTGGACGATAAAGTGGCGCTGGAAGCGTTCAAGGCCGGCGCTTACGATTTCCGCATCGAGCCGTCGCCCAAGAGCTGGGCCACCCAGTATCAGGGCGGCAACTTCGCGCGCAACTACATCATCAAACAGGACGAGACCAACCAGGCGGCGCAAAACACCCGCTGGCTGGCGTTCAACATCCAAAAACCGCTGTTTGCCGACCCGCGCGTGCGCGAGGCGATCACCCTGGCTTTCGACTTTAACTGGATGAACAAGGCGCTGTATTACAACGCCTATCAACGCGCCGACAGCTATTTCCAAAACACCGCCTACGCCGCCCGCGGCTATCCGGACGCCGCCGAACTGGCGCTGCTGGCGCCGCTCAAAGGCCAGGTGCCGCCTGAGGTGTTCACCAGCATCTATCAACCGCCCGCCTCCGACGGCAGCGGCAACGATCGGCAAAATCTGCTGAAGGCGACCCAACTGTTGCAAGAGGCCGGTTGGGTGGTCAAAAATCAAAAGTTGGTCAACGCCAAAACCGGCCAGCCGTTCGCCTTTGAGCTGATGCTGCTGAGCGGCAGCAACTTCCAGTACGTGTTGCCGTTCCGCCACAACCTGCAGCGGTTGGGCATCGATATGGCAATCCGCGAGATCGACGCCTCGCAATATACGCGCCGCATGCGCGAACGCGACTTCGATATGATGCCGACGGTGTACATGGCGATGCCGTTCCCCACCGCCAATTTACGCATCATTTGGGATTCGGAGTACATCAACTCCAGCTATAACACCCCCGGCGTCAAGGACCCGGCGGTCGACAGCCTGGTCAGGCAAATCGCTGAGCATCAGGGCGACGAAAAAGCGCTGCTGCCGCTCGGCCGCGCGTTGGATCGGGTGTTGACCTGGAACCGCTACATGCTGCCGATGTGGTACTCCAACCACGACCGCTACGCCTATTGGGACAAGTTCTCCACGCCGCCGATCCGCCCGGCCTACGCCATCGGCTTCGACAACTGGTGGTACGACGTCAACAAGGCGGCGCGCTTGCCGGCTCAACGGCAATAAGGAGTCGGCATGGCAGCCTATCTGATACGCAGACTGTTGCTGGTGATCCCTACGCTGTGGGCGATCATCACCATCAACTTTTTTATCGTGCAAATCGCCCCCGGCGGCCCGGTCGATCAGGCCATCGCCGCCATCGAACTGGGTCAGGGCAGCGGTTTCGGCAGCGGCGGGGTCAATGAAGGCCTGGGGCACGCCAGAGCCGGCGTCCCGGCCGCGACCGAAGGGCAATACCGCGGCTCGCGCGGCCTGGATCCGGAGGTGATCGCCGAGATCACCCAGCGTTATGGCTTCGATAAACCGCTGCACGAACGCTACTTCACCATGCTGTGGAACTACATGCGTTTTGACTTCGGCGACAGCCTGTTTCGCGGCGCTTCGGTGATGCAACTGATCGGCCAAAGCCTGCCGGTCTCCATCACGCTGGGCCTTTGGAGCACGCTGATCATCTATCTGGTGTCGATCCCGCTCGGCATCCGCAAGGCCGTCCACAACGGCAGCGCGTTCGATACCTGGAGCAGCACGCTGATCATTATCGGCTACGCCATTCCGGCGTTCCTGTTCGCCATCCTGCTGATCGTGCTGTTCGCCGGCGGCAGCTATCTCGACTGGTTCCCGCTGCGCGGCCTGGTCTCCAGCAACTTCGATACCCTCTCGTGGCCGGCGAAGATCGCCGACTATCTGTGGCACATCACGCTGCCGGTGCTGGCGACGGTGATCGGCGGTTTCGCCACCCTGACCATGCTGACCAAAAACTCGTTCCTCGACGAGATCCGCAAACAGTACGTCACCACCGCCCGCGCCAAGGGCCTGGACGAGAAAAAGATCCTGTACCGCCACGTGTTCCGCAACGCCATGCTGCTGGTGATCGCCGGTTTTCCGGCCACCTTTATCAGCATGTTTTTCACCGGCTCGCTGCTGATTGAGGTGATGTTCTCGCTCAACGGCCTGGGGCTGCTGGGTTACGACGCCACACTGCAGCGCGACTACCCGGTGATGTTCGGCACGTTGTATATCTTCACCCTGATCGGCCTGCTGTTGAACATCCTCAGCGATATCACCTATACCCTGGTCGATCCGCGCATTGACTTCGAGGCCCGCCAATGAGCCGCCTTAGCCCAATCAATCAGGCGCGCTGGGCGCGTTTTCGCCGCAACCGCCGCGGTTACTGGTCACTGTGGATCTTTCTGGCGCTGTTCACGCTCAGCCTGGCCGCCGATCTTATCGCCAACGACAAACCGCTGTTGGTGCGTTATGAAGGCCGGCTATACCTGCCGTTTATGATCAACTACAGCGAAACCGCGTTCGGCGGCGAACTGAACACCGAAGCCGACTATCAGGATCCGTTCGTCCAGTGCCAAATCGACCGGCATGGCTGGGCGATCTGGGCGCCGATCCGTTTCAGCTACGACACGATCAACTTCGCCACCGAGGTGCCCTTCCCCTCCCCGCCTTCGCGCCATAACCTGCTGGGCACCGACAGCAACGGCGGCGACGTGCTGGCCCGCGTGCTGTATGGTTTTCGCATTTCGATGCTGTTCGGCCTGGCGCTGACGCTGTTTTCCAGCCTGATCGGCGTGTGCGTCGGCGCGACACAGGGGTATTACGGCGGGCGTTTCGATCTGTGGGGGCAACGCTTTATCGAAGTGTGGTCGGGCATGCCGACGCTGTTTCTGATCATTCTGCTGTCGAGCATCGTCCAGCCCAATTTCTGGTGGCTGCTCGGCATCACTATTCTGTTCGGCTGGATGAGCCTGGTGGGCGTGGTGCGCGCCGAGTTCCTGCGCACCCGCAACTATGACTATATCCGCGCCGCGCGCGCCATGGGCGTGCCGGATCGCGTGATCATGTCCCGCCACATGCTGCCCAACGCCATGGTGGCGACGCTGACCTTCCTGCCGTTTATCCTCTGCGGCTCGATCACCACCCTGACGTCGCTCGATTTTCTCGGCTTCGGTCTGCCGATCGGTTCGCCGTCGCTCGGCGAACTGCTGCTGCAAGGCAAAAACAATCTGCAGGCGCCGTGGCTCGGCATCACCGCCTTCCTGGTGCTGGCAGTGCTGCTGTCGTTATTAATCTTTATCGGCGAAGCGGTACGCGACGCCTTTGACCCCAGCAAGGCGCATTGATATGGCTACACCTCTGCTCGCCATCCAGGATCTCAGCATCGCCTTCCGCCAGGGCGACGCCGTCACGCCGGTGGTCAACGAACTCTCTTTGCAAATAGCCCCGGCGGAAACGCTGGCGCTGGTGGGAGAATCCGGCTCCGGCAAAAGCGTCACCGCCCTGTCGATACTGCGACTGCTGCCCGCGCCGCCGGTGGTTTACCCTGGCGGCGATATTCTGTTCAACGGCAACTCGTTGTTGCATGCGCCGGAGGCTGAACTGCGCAAGGTGCGCGGCAATCAGATCGCGATGATCTTTCAGGAACCGATGGTGTCGCTCAATCCGCTGCACACCATTGAGAAGCAACTGGCGGAAGTGCTGATGCTGCACCGCGGCCTGCGGCGCGAAGCCGCACGCGCAGAGATCGTCGACTGTCTGGAGCGCGTCGGCATCCGCCAGGCCAAAACCCGGTTGCAGGACTATCCGCATCAGCTCTCCGGCGGTGAACGCCAACGCGTGATGATCGCCATGGCGGTGTTAACCCGCCCGAAATTGCTGATTGCCGACGAACCCACCACCGCGCTCGACGTAACTATCCAGGCGCAGATCCTGACGCTGTTGCAAGAATTGAAACAAGAAATGGGCATGGGGTTGCTGTTCATCACCCATAACCTGAATATTGTGCGCCGTCTGGCGGACAACGTGGCGGTGATGCGTCAGGGCCGTTGCGTGGAGCAAAACGGCCGCGCACAGCTGTTCAGCCGGCCGCAGCATCCCTACACACGGCAACTGCTGGCCGCCGAGGACGTCGGCGAACCGCTGCCGCTGCCGGCCGCAGCCAGCGCGCGCCCCGGCGATGAGCGGCCGCTGCTCAAGGTGGAAGATCTGCAGGTGCGATTCCCCATTCGGCGCGGCCTGCTGCGCCGCACGGTGGATTATCACTATGCGTTGAAGTCATTGAGTTTCGAACTGCGCGCCGGAGAGAGCGTGGGGCTGGTGGGGGAATCCGGATCGGGTAAAAGCACCACCGGGCTGGCGCTATTGCGTCTGCTGGCCTCGCAGGGGGCCATCTGGTTCGACGGCGAACCGCTCCACCCGCTGACGATGAAACAAATGCTGCCCTACCGCAGCCGGATGCAAATCGTCTTTCAGGATCCGTATTCCGCCCTCAACCCGCGCCTGAACGTACAGCAGATCATCGCCGAAGGGCTGGAAGTGCACCAGCGGCTGAACGCCGAGCAGCGCGAACAGCGCGTGATCGAGGTGTTGCAGGAGGTCGGCCTGGATCCGCAGCTGCGCCACCGCTACCCCACCGAGTTTTCCGGTGGCCAGCGCCAGCGCATCGCCATCGCGCGCGCGCTGATCCTGCAGCCGCAGCTGCTGATCCTCGACGAGCCGACCTCTTCGCTGGATAAATCGGTGCAGGCGCAGATCCTGACGCTGCTGAAATCGCTGCAGCAACGCCACCGGCTGGCTTATCTGTTCATCAGCCATGACCTGCAGGTGGTGCGTTCGCTGTGCCACCAGGTGATTGTGCTGCGACAAGGAGAAGTGGTTGAGCAGGGAGACTGCCGGGCGATTTTCGCGGCGCCCGCAGCCGACTATACCCGACAACTGTTGCAGTTGGCGGATTAGCGGCGAATTCAGAAGGGGTATTGCGCGCTGAGCGGTTCGGCGATCGCGGCGCCGACGTTTTTCAGGCGGCACATCGTCGCGCTCTCATCGCTGCGCTGCACGAACAGGCAAGGTTCCCCTTCCCACTCGACGATCGCGCAGTCGACCTGAATCTCCTGCAACGACAGATTAAGCTGTTGCATCACCTGCCAGGCCTCGGCCCCTTCATGGCTGAGCAGCTTCAGCCCAATCAGGTTGTTATCCTCGTCTATTCCGTTAAACGGAATCGGTTCGACCTTTACGCCGGTGAAACCGGATAGCCAACGATAACTTTGCGGCAAGCGATGCACTACCGAAAGTTGGATACTCTCCACATGAAATCCCTAGTTTGAAAAGGTGAAACACTTTTACCTGACAGGGTTACTAAGTTATAGCCGTTGACTCCCGACTCTGCCGCGCACAAATGTTATTTAAATGTAAATTTTGCCGCAAGCCATTAACCTGACCCCGTGCTTGCCGATGCCGTGCCATTTTTTGGCGCGCCGTGCGGTGTTATTTCACGGCATTTTGCGACTCAGCTCGCATTTTTGCGTTATATGTAACCCTTTCCCGCAGCGATCTCAACTCTTTTTTCTTGCAATGCGACTACTTTTTCGTCGCCATATTTTTACATTGAAGAAACATTTCACCCGTCGCGTTAGCGCACCGTCCTCCGCTAATACCTTGATTTACATCACCCCTAATGCAAACCGCCCGCACCGACCCGCCGGCAAAACGCCGCGCATACCGGAGGATATCGGGCAGCTCAGCGACGGTATTTTTTAACAAAAAGCACACAGAAGGGTAAATGCCCCATTAATTAGCAGGCATATGTTTGGCAACAAAATTTTCATTGCCGGTTGCACCGCAAACTGGCAAGGCGCAACCCTGTGACGGCTCGGGGCAACTTCGCCCCGAACCAGGAGAACGTCAGGCTGCGCGATCGCGCGGCCGGCTGGCGTACAGATAGAACAACACCGCCACAATGCTGCACAGCGCCATCGAAGTGACCATCGGCCAGGCGCTCTTGCCCGGCGCCATCGACAGAACCGCGCCCACCAGCGCGCCGATGCTGAACCGCAACGTGCCGGCCAGGGAAGACGCGGTGCCCGCCATATGCGGAAAATCATCCAGGATCACCGCCATGGCGTTGGAGGAGATCATCGCGATGCACCCCAGATAGACCGCTACGCCGATCACCAGCGCCCAGAAGCCCAGCCCGACGGCGCTCACCGCCAGCAGCCACAGCCCCATCGCCAGCTGCACCAGCAGCCCCAGTTTGAACATCTTGACCGCGCCGAACCGCCGCACGTTGCGGCTGTTGATCAGCGTCGTCAGGAACAGGAAGACGATATTCAGCGCAAAGTAGTAACCGAAGTGCTGCGGCGAAACATGGTTCAGTTCGATGTAGACGAACGGCCCGGCGCTGAGGAACGAGAACATGCCGGCGAACGAGAAGGCGCTGGCCAGCATGTAGCTCAGCACCCGCTTGTGGCGGAACAACGAACCGAAGTTGCCCAGCGTAGTGCGCAGGTGGAACCGCTGTCGACGCTCTTTCGGCAACGTCTCCTTGATGAACAAGGCCACCAGCAGTGAACCGATCAGCGCCGCGGCGCCCATGGTCCAGAAGATGGCATGCCAGTTGAACCACAGCAGCAGCGCCCCGCCGATCATCGGCGCCAGCAGCGGCGCGATGGTCATCACCAGAATGACGAACGACATCATGCGCGAGAACTCGTCCTTGGTGAACATGTCGCGCATCAAGGCGTTGATCACCACGCTGGCGGCGGCGGCGGCCAGTCCGTGCAAGAAACGCAGTCCGATCAGCTGATCGATCGACTGCGCCATGGCGCAGGCGCAACCGGCGATGGCGAAGATCAGCGTTCCCCACAGGATCACCGGTTTGCGGCCGATGCTGTCCGACATCGGCCCATAGAACAGCTGCCCGAAGGCGAAGCCGAGCATATAGGCGCTGAGCGTCATCTGCACGCTGCCGGACTCGACGCCAAACTGGGCGGCGATCACCGGCATGCTGGGCAGGTACATGTCGATGGCCAGCGGCATCAGCATGGACAGCAGGCCCAGAATGAAAATCAAACCGAGATGAGAGGTTCGGTTCTGTTGCACGTTCCACGACTCCTTAATCGGCCGCAATCAATGATCGGTTATCAGTCCTGCAGGTGCGGCGCGCCCACGCTGGCGATCTCTTCTTCGGTCAGTGGGCGGTATTCGCCCGGCGCAAGATCGTCATCCAGCACGATGGCGCCGATGCGCTCACGGTGCAATTCGATCACCCGATTGCCGACCGCAGCGAACATCCGCTTCACCTGGTGGTAGCGCCCTTCGCTGATGGTCAGGCG
Organism: Serratia sp. CY37869; assembly: GCF_052168895.1. Classification (NCBI taxonomy): domain Bacteria; kingdom Pseudomonadati; phylum Pseudomonadota; class Gammaproteobacteria; order Enterobacterales; family Yersiniaceae; genus Serratia; species Serratia sp. CY37869. The sequence continues at coordinate 570,832 of NZ_JBJNLU010000001.1, read as the reverse complement.
CACCACATGCTCGTCAACCTGCTCCAGCGTCGCCGGCCGCGTCAGATCTTTCTCGTTGTGCAGTTGCACCCCTGCGGCGAAACGCTGCGCGGTGTCTTCCGCCAGCGGGTGCTCCAGCGTCACCAGATAGGTTTTCTCGCAGTGGTAGCGCGGCGAGGTAACGCGGTGCGACCACTGGCCGTCGTCAGTCATCAGCACCAGCCCGGTGGTGTCGATATCCAGCCGCCCGGCGGCGTGCAGTTTGTACGCGACCGGCTCATCGAGGAAGTACAGCACCGTCGGATGATCGGGATCGTCGGTGGAGCAGACGTAACCCTGCGGTTTGTTGAGCATGAAATAGCGCGGGCCGTTCTGCTGCTGCAGCGGATTGCCGTCGAACGCCACCTCTTGTTCCGGGGTCAGTTTGACAGCCCCGCTCTTCACCACCTCACCGTCTACGGTGACGCGTTTAGCCCGAAGTTCGCGCGCGACCAGCGCACGGCTGATGCCTAACTGCTGAGATAAAAACTTGTCCAATCGCATGGGATCTGCTTTGCCTGTCGTTGTTATGATCGCATTGATCGTATTGCCAAAATATGACGCCCGCCGTTGCACCGGGTGCAAATGGCAGGCTCAGGGGGGAAATCGCGTGGGGGCACAGCGATTGCTGTCACACGAGTATAGCGGCACAACGCGCTGCCCGACAGGGGTAATTTTCACGCTTCTCGCACCGCGCGCGCTCAGAAGGCATAATATAGACATTTCTCGGTCGCCCGGGGCGTAAAATGTCAGCGTTTCTGTGGCAACAGCGCTGACAAACCTAACCCCCGCGGCCCATTCCAACCTACGGCGTTCATTTATGGCCTTTACCCTACGCCCCTACCAACTGGAAGCGGTCGAAGCCACCATCAACCATTTCCGGCGGCATCCCGAACCGGCGCTGATCGTGCTGCCGACCGGCGCCGGCAAAAGCCTGGTGATCGCCGAGCTGGCGAAACGCGCCCGTGGGCGAGTGCTGGTGTTGGCGCACGTCAAGGAACTGGTGGCGCAAAACCACGCCAAATACTGCGCCTACGGCCTGGAGGCGGACATCTTCGCCGCCGGGTTGCAACAAAAAGAGAGCGCCGGCAAGGTGGTGTTCGGCAGCGTGCAGTCGGTGGCGCGCAACCTGCCGCTGTTCGACGGCGCCTTCTCGCTGCTGATCGTCGATGAATGCCATCGCATCAGCGACGACGACGACAGCCAGTACCAGCAAATCATCCAGCACCTGCAGAAAACCAACCCGCAATTGCGGCTGCTGGGGCTGACCGCCACGCCGTACAGGCTGGGCAAAGGCTGGATTTATCAGTACCACTACCACGGTTTCACCCGCGGCGACAGCGCCAGTCTGTTTCGCGACTGCATCTATGAGCTGCCGCTGCGCTACATGATTAAACACGGTTTTCTGGTGCCGCCGGAGCGGCTGGATATGCCGATCGTGCAATACGACTTCAGCAGGCTGGAGGCCAGGAGCAACGGCCTGTTCAGCGAAGCGGACCTGAACCGTGAGCTGAAACGGCAAAACCGCGTCACGCCGCATATCATCAGCCAGATTGTGGAGTATGCCGACGATCGCAAAGGGGTGATGATCTTCGCCGCTACCGTCGAGCACGCCCGCGAGATCCACGGCCTGCTGCCGAACGGCGAAGCCGCGCTGGTCAGCGCCGAAACGCCGCCCGCCGAGCGAGATGCGCTCATCGAGGCGTTCAAACAGCAGCATCTGCGCTATCTGGTCAACGTGGCGGTGTTAACCACCGGCTTCGACGCGCCGCACGTCGACCTGATCGCTATCCTGCGCCCCACCGAGTCCGTCAGCCTGTATCAGCAGATCGTCGGGCGCGGGCTGCGTTTGGCGCCCGACAAAAAGGATTGCCTGATCCTCGACTACGCCGGCAACCCGCACGATCTGTTTACGCCGGAGGTCGGCGTCAGCAAGCCGCACGGCGACAGCCAGCCGGTGCAGGTGTTCTGCCCGGCCTGCGGTTTCGCCAACCTGTTCTGGGGCAAGTGCACCGAAAACGGCGACATCATCGAACACTACGGCCGCCGCTGCCAGGGCTGGCTGGAGGACGACGACGGCCACCGCGAACAGTGCGATTACCGCTTCCGGTTCAAGAGCTGCCCGCACTGCGGCGCGGAGAACGACATCGCCGCACGCCGCTGCCATCAGTGTCAGGAGGTGTTGGTCGATCCCGACGACATGCTGAAGGCGGCGCTGAAGCTGAAAGACGCGCTGGTGCTGCGCTGCGGCGGCATGGAGTTGCAAAGCGGCCGCGACGATAAGGGCGAATGGCTGAAGGCCATCTATTACGACGAGGACGGCACCAGCACCAGCGAGCGCTTCCGCCTGCAGACGCCGGCGCAGCGCAAAGCGTTCGAGATGCTGTTCCTGCGCCCGCACCAGCGCGCGCCGGGCGTGCCGTTCGCCTGGCACACCGCCGCCGACGTGCTGGCGCAACAGCAATCGCTGCGCCATCCGGATTTCGTGGTGGCACGCAAGCGCGGGCAGTTTTGGCAGGTGCGTGAGAAAGTGTTCGATTATCAAGGCCGTTTCCGCCGTGCCAATCAGTTGGCCTGAGCGAACGGCCCTCAATCTGGGCAGGTTTTCGTTGCCCTGCGGGCGGCTTTCCGTTAAAATGCCGCGCGCTTTACCTGGGCCTGCCCAGCGTTAAAGCGGAATTCCGAACTTGCTACTTGGGTCGCCTGTAGCAGGGTAAATTTTCTTTTAAGAGAAAAAACAATGTTCACTATCAATGCAGAAGTACGTAAAGACCAGGGTAAAGGTGCGAGCCGCCGCCTGCGTGCAGCAAACAAATTCCCAGCTATCGTTTACGGTGGCAAAGAAGCTGCAGTTTCCATCGAATTGGATCATGATTCTGTCAAGAACATGGAAGCTAAACCAGAATTCTACAGCGAAGCAGTAACTCTGGTTATCGACGGTAAAGAAACCAAAGTTAAGGTTCAGGCTGTACAGCGTCACCCGTTCAAGCCAAAACTGGCTCACATCGACTTCGTTCGCGTTTAATCGCTACGTTTTCGAACCTTTCGGGACGCCGAAATAAAGAACGCCGCAATTGCGGCGTTTTTTATTGTCTGCGATTCGGCAAGCTTACTTGCCGCTGCCGGTCCGGCGTTGCAGCTGATCGCGCAGGTTCGGCGGCGTGCCTCTGATGGTCAGCGTGTCGGTGGCCGCATCCCAGAAAATGCGCTCGCCGAGCAGCATGGCGTCGAAGTTCAGACTGATACCGCCGCCGCTGCCGGCGAATTTGGTCAGCTGGCGCAGCGTGCCGCGATCCGCCGGGAAGCTGTCTTCCAGCTCATACCCTTGCTCGCTGGAGAACTGCATGAAGTCTTTCTCACCGACCGGCGACAGTTCCTGCGACAGCGCCTGCAGTTCGATCTCTTCGCCCGCCTGCAGCTGTTCGTTGCAGTAGCTGTACACCTGCTGGCGCACCGACTGGCGTTCATTCTTGTCCAGCTGCGCGTCGGCGCAATAGTCGTCTACCGCCTGCAGCAGCCCGCGGTTTTGCGCCTTGGTGTCCAACCCTTCGGACGCCGCCAGGAAGTCCATGAAGAAGTCGGCGACCTTGCGGCCCACGCGCCCGCGCAGGAAGGTCAGGTAGCGGGTCGATTCCGGGTTGGTTTCCCACTCGGTCAGATCGATACGCGCAACGATATCGGCGTTGTTGATGTCCAGATAGTGCGTAGTGTTGATATCCAGCTCTTCGTTGACGCGCATGCTGTTACGGCTGTTCAGCACCGCGATCAGCAGGTACTCGACCGCCAGATAACGGTATTGACCGAACAGCACCACGCCGCCTTCGGCGAATGGATACTTCGCCAGTTCGTCGCGCAGACGGCCGGTCGCCGCGCGGCTGAAAGCCAGAAAGTCCTTATCGTCCTTGCGGCAAGTGCGTAGCGCTTCCGCCAGCTCGCTGCCCTCGTTGAACAAGCCCAGGGCCTTGCTCTTGGCGCTGTAGACGCGATGCAGTTCCGCCATCATTTCTTCCACCGCCGCGTTGGTGGGAAGCAAGGAATCGCGCAGCACCACGTCCAGCGTTTGCTCGTCGCGTTTCACCAACTGGTGCAGAGCGATCTGGTCGATATCCAGACTCATGGTAAATCCTCCTGTTCTTTAGGCGCGTATTCAAACACTGAAGGCCCCGCCCTGCAATACTAAAAAACCGCGGCAAACCGGAAAGGCGCAGCGGTGAGCGGCCCCGTCGTGGGCGAACCCTTTCCCGAATGACAGGAAGTGATAAAAGAGCGGAAAATCACTGTCCTATACGGTAAGATAGGGCACTTTGCAGATTACTAAGCGCAATTTTATGCCACAATCATCCCGTTACAGTGACGAACACGTTGAACAACTGCTCTCAGAGCTGGTCAATGTTCTGGAAAAACACCATACCCCCACCGATCTTTCCCTGATGGTGCTGGGCAATATGGTCACTAATTTGATCAACACCAGCGTTGCCCCCGCGCAGCGGAAAACCCTGGCGAGATCGTTCGCGGAAGCCCTGCAGGCTTCTGTCCGTGAAGATAAAGCGCATTAATATTTATTTATGGTGACAAACCGTCAGCGTTATCGTGAAAAAGTCTCCCAGATGATCAGCTGGGGGCACTGGTTCGCCTTATTCAACATCCTGCTCGCCCTTGGGCTGGGCAGCCGCTACCTGTTTGTCACCGACTGGCCCGCTTCCCTGCTGGGCCGGGTCTATGCCCTGGTCAGCCTGCTGGGGCATTTCAGCTTTATCGTGTTCGCCGGCTATTTGCTGGTGATCTTCCCGCTCACCTTCGTGGTGATGTCGCAGCGGCTGCTGCGATTTATTTCCGCCGCGCTGGCCACCGCCGGGCTCACGCTGTTGCTGGTCGACAGCGAGGTGTTCTCCCATTTCCACCTGCACCTCAATCCGGTGGTGTGGGATCTGGTGGTCAACCCGGATCAAAGCGAGCTGTCGCGCGACTGGCAGCTGATGTTTATCTGCGTGCCGGTGATCTTCCTGGTGGAGATGCTGTTCGGCACCTGGAGCTGGCAGAAGCTGCGCAGCCTGAACCGCCGCCGTTTCGGCAAGCCGCTGGCGGCGCTGTTCATCAGCGCCTTTTTCGCCTCGCACCTGATTTACATCTGGGCCGACGCCAACTTCTATCGCCCGATCACCATGCAGCGGGCCAACCTGCCGCTCTCGTACCCGATGACCGCGCGCAAGTTCCTCGAAAAACACGGCCTGCTCGATCAGCAAGAATATGAACGCCGCCTGGTGCAACAGGGCAATCCGGAAGCGGTGGCGGTGGAGTACCCGCTCAGCGATCTCAGCTACGGCGATAAAGGCAGCGGCTATAACCTGCTGATGATCGTGGTGGACGGCATTCGCGCCAAAGACGTGGCGCAGGATATGCCGACGCTGACGCGTTTCGCCCAGGAAAACGTGCGCTTCAGCGATCACTACAGCTCGGGCAACCACGCCGACACCGGGCTGTTCGGCCTGTTCTACGGCATTTCCCCGACCTATCTGGACAGCGTGCTCGCCGGCCGCAAGCCGTCGGCGCTGATCAACGCGCTCGGCGAGCAGGGTTACCAACTGGGGCTGTTCTCGTCCGACGGCTTCAACGCCAGCCTGTACCGTCAGGCCCTGTTGACCGACTTCTCGCTGCCGACGCCGGCGCCGCAAAGCGACGCGCAAACCACGCAGCAATGGCAACGCTGGCTGACGGATCAGGGCGACAAAGAGCCGTGGTTCTCCTATATCAACTTCAGCGGCGCCGAGCCGGCCGAAGGCGCTAAAACTCCGGCGCCGGCCGATTTTATCCAACGCTATCGCACCGGCGCTCAGGACGTGGACAGCCAGATAGCCCAGGTGCTGGACACCCTGAAACAGCGCGGCCTGCTGGATAAAACCGTGGTGGTGATCACCGCCGAGCACGGCGTCGAGTTCAACGACAGCGGCAAAGGCCAATGGGGCGCCGGCACCGCCTTCAACCAGGCGCAGCTGCAGGTGCCGCTGGTGATCCACTGGCCGGGCACGCCGGCGCAGACCATCAACAAGCTGACCGGCCATAACGACGTGATGCGTACCTTGATGCAACGGTTGCTGCACGTGAAAACCGCGCCGAAAGACTATTCGCAGGGCGAAGATCTGTTTACCGCCCAGCGCCGCAACAACTGGATCGCAACCGGCGATGGCAACCAGCTGGTGATCACCACGCCGACGCAGACGCTGATGCTGGACAACAGCGGCAACTATCGCGTCTACGATCAGAACGGCGATGAAATAAAAGACGAGAAACCGCAGCTTGCTCTGCTGTTGCAGGTGCTGACCGATGTAAAACGCTTTATCGCCAACTAACTGCTTAAAACTAAAGCAATCAAGTGGTAAGGCGCTTGCATAAACATCGAGAATCGGTAGTATGATTTTTCATAGCGTCGGCATGTAGCGCAGCCTGGTAGCGCACCGTCATGGGGTGTCGGGGGTCGGAGGTTCGAATCCTCTCATGCCGACCAAATTCAAGAAAACCTGCTGTAACAGCAGGTTTTTTTTCGTCTGTACGTGAGAGGATGAGAGCGCAGCCGCTGCCCCCCTGCCTCCCCCAACGATCATTGCGCGCCTCGCTTTCGCGACGGCCTTTCTCTTTACCAGGCTCAGGCTGAGATTTTGTCTTGTTGGTTTTCGGGCGCTGCGGCGATGAACGCCGGGAGCTGGGTACAGGCGTCGTAAATCGCTTTACAGCGCGGATACCCGCTCAGATCGCACCCCATCCGCAGGGCATTCGCCCACTGAGGGATCAGGCAGCAATCTGCCAACGTCGGGCTATCGCCAACGCAGAAGGGCCCTGGCGGCCTCTGGAGCAACAGCTGTTCCACGGCGCTCAGCCCTTGCCGGATCCAGTGCGCATACCAGCGTTTTTTCTCTTCCTCACTCACCTTCAGCTCTTCACTCAGGTAGCGTAACACCCGTAGGTTATTGACCGGGTGAATATCGCAAGCGATGACATAAACGATTTCCAGTACCCGGCTGCGCGCCGGATCGGCCGTCGGCAACAGCGGCGACTGGGGGAAATGGCGATCCAGCCAGTCGGTAATCGCCAGCGACTGGCTGAGAGACTCGCCGTCGTCCGTGAGCAGCGTCGGCACCAGCCCGACCGGGTTCATGCGCCGATAAGCCAGCTCATTCTGCTGCCCGATGCGAATATTGACGCCCACCGTCTGGTAATGGATACCTTTCAGCGCCAGCGCAATGCGCACGCGGTAGGACGCTGAGCTATTAAAAAAACTGTACAGCTTCATCATTCACCTCAGAATCAGCCTCAGACAATCTTCACGGCGATAGGGGTAAGCCCCTCTACATTCCCGGTAATCACATCGCCTTTCACCACCGCCCCCACCCCTTCCGGCGTGCCGGTAAAAATCAGATCGCCGGGCTGCAGCTCAAAAAAGCCGGACAGATAGCTGATGGTTTCATTCACCGACCAGATCAGATGACGGATGTCGCTGCGCTGACGATCGCTGCCATTGACCTGCAGCCAGATAGGCGCATGGTTGACGTCTGCGCTGTCGCCGGCTTTATGCAGTGGCGCGATGGGCGCAGAGAGATCGAACGACTTGCCGATTTCCCATGGGCGCCCCATTTGACGCATGTCCATCTGCCGATCGCGGCGGGTCATGTCCAGGCCCGTGGCATATCCCCAGATATATTCATGCGCGTTTTCCAACGGAATATCGCTCCCCCGTTTGCCAATCGCCACCACCAGTTCGATTTCGTAGTGATAGTTGTCCGTTTGCGCCGGATACGGCAGCGCCAGCGTTTCGCCGGCCGCCACCGGCACCACCGCATCGGCAGGCTTGCAGAAGAAAAACGGCGGCTCACGATCCGGATCAAAGCCCATTTCGCGAGCATGGGCGGCATAGTTGCGCCCGACGCAGTAGACACGGCGCACGGGGAACTGTTTATCACTCCCCACGACTGGAACAGTCACGGGGGCTGGCGGTGCAAATACGTATTGCGTCATTTTGTCTCTCCCAAATTAATAACGTGCTTCACGGAACAGCCCCAGGGCTTCCTGAACCGGCCGGTCCGAAAAACTGAATAACACGGTGTCTTCATGCGCCTGAAACGACACGTCGAACCAGGTCGGCGCCACAAAGATATCTTTTGCCGAAAAGTGAAGGGTTTCGTTGCCGATGCTGACCTGGCCGCGCCCTTCCACTACGTGGTAGAGGGTGCTGTCCGTGGCGCGCGCCTTTCGTGAGGAAAAGCCTTTCGGTAACAGTTGCAGAAAAGCGCCCATCGAGGGCATGGGATAGCCGCCGGTCACCGGATTGACGTAGCGCATCTTGTAGCCGTCCCACTCGTCGGCGTCCCCCATGCGGGTGAGGTCGTACAGCGTTTCGCGGCTGCGATCGTAGCGGTAGTTGAAAATGGGCGATGAGTTGCCTTTCTGATGGCGCAGCGGCAACATATTGGCCGCATAACGCGGTAAATAGTCCCCCTCCCGGCGCGTCACGGGCTGCTGTTCTTGCGGATAGTCTTCCGCGAAACCGCAGCCCAGCAGATTCACCAGCGGCAAATCCAGCCCGTCCAGCCATACCACCGGCTCAGCGCCGGGATTGCCGTGATCGTGCCAGCGCCACTGCGGCGTCAAAATGAAGTCGCCTTCATGCATTTGCGTTCGTTCGCCGTCAACGGCGGTAAACGCCCCTTTCCCTTCGACGATAAAACGCAACGCGGACTGATTATGGCGATGGCTCGGCGCGATTTCGCCCGGCATGATCAACTGCAAGCCGGCGTACAGCGTCGGGGTGATGGCGGCTTGTCCGCGCAACATCGGGTTTTCCAGCACCAGCACGCGGCGCACCGCTTCTTTGGCGCCAATCAACTCGCCGCTGGCCAGCAGGTGCGGGCGAATCTCCTGATAGTTCCAGAAAGCCGGGGCGCAGTTTGCATTCGGCGTTGACGGCACCAGATGGTGCAGCGACTCCCACAACGGGGTCAGGTTCTGCCCGGAAATCTGCCGGTAAAACTGCTGGCGGCTGGGGTTAACATCCTGATGGCGTTCAGGCATAGGGATTCTCCTTTTTCATTCACGACGCTGCGCGAGGCAACGTGTCAGGGGCTGGGGCAGACAGACGAACGACAGCCGTCAGCAGCATTAACATCACCGTACTGAGCGCCGCCGGAAGGGCAATAATGAAAAATAGCGTATCGAATGAGAAATTCATCGCCATCATCACGCCGCCGGAAAGCGAGCCGACAATCGCGCCGCAGCGGCCAATGGCATTGGACCAGCTGACGCCCGTCGCCCGGCTTTGCGTCGGATAGAGCGTGGCGGTCAAAGCATTCAGCCCGACCTGCGACCCGCTGATGCCGATGCCGGTGCCGAAGATGGCCAGCGCCATTTGCCACAGGCCGTTCTCGCTCAGGCCAATCATGACAATACACACGGCGCCCAAGGCGTAGCTCACCGCCAACACCCGGAAGGGATTGCATTTGTCCATCAACACGCCCAGCCCCAGCGCGCCCACCGTGCCGCCTATCTGGAAAGCGGCGGTTACCCAGGAGGCATGCCGCAGATCAATACCGCGGTGGTTAAGCAGCGTCGGCATCCAGCTGGAGAGCAGGTAGATGATCAGCATGCTCATGAAAAACACCGCCCAGAGCATGAGGGTGATGCGCAACTGGCGGCCGGCGAACAGCGGGCTGATGCTGCCTTTGGCCGCCGTGGCGGCTTCGTTCAGATAAAAATGGGCTTCTTCATCCCACTCGCCAGTCATGGCGCTGACCGTTTTGGCAATCACCTTTTGCGGCAGTTGGCGGCGAATCTGCCAGCGCGGGGATTCCGGCAGGGCAAACAGCAGCGCCGCAAAGAGCATCAACGGCAAGACGCCGCCGAGCACCAAAATGCCGGACCACCCCACCCTCGGCACCAGTTGGGCGCTGACGATCCCGCCCAGGGCCGAACCGAGCGTGAAACCGCAGAACATCAGCGTGACCAGCGCGCCACGGCGGCGAGCGGGCAGATATTCAGAGGTCATCGTGATGGTGTTCGGCATCGCGCCCCCCAGGCCCAGGCCGGTGAGAAAACGCAAAACGACCAGCGTTTGCAGATCGGGGGAGAAGGCCGAAATCAGGCTCAGCGCGCCAAACAGCGCCACGCAAAGTTCGATGACGCGCTTGCGGCCAAAGCGGTCAGAAAGCGGGCCGCAAAGCAGCGCGCCCGCCGTCAATCCCAGCAACCCCGCGCCAAACAGCGGGGCCAGTTCGCCGGCGGACAGTTGCCACTGGGCGCGGATGTCGGGCGCGATGAAACCAATGGCGGCGGTGTCAAAACCATCGAGCATCACCACCAAAAAGCAGCAGAGAATGACGCGCCACTGCGTCTTGCCGATAGGGGCTGCGTCGATCAGTGCTTGTAAATCACGCCGTTGAGTCATAGTGAGCGCCTCGGAGCAGGTAGGGAGATGTCTGTGTTGTTTTAGGTATGTTACGAATTTGTATCTTTAGCGATAAAATGTACAATGGCTTTTCGGGCGGAGACATAACCGGAGGGTTATAACAAATGGCGAACTGGGCGCAGAAATTGAAGCTGCACCATCTGCAAATGTTAGTGGCATTGGGTGAACAGGGAAATCTGACCCACGTTGCGCGGATGATGAACATCTCCCAACCCGCTCTGTCAAAATGGTTGTCGCAGCTCGAAGATGAGATTGGGCTCACGCTCTTTGAGCGGCATAGCAAAGGGCTGCGCCCCTCCGAGGGGGGGAAATTGCTGCTTCAGCATGCGCAGCGTTTGATCAATGATCTGGAGCGTTCGCAGTCTGAAATCGCCCGCTTTAAGCAAGGCGGGCTGGTGGGAAGCCTGAAAATTGGCTGCTCGCCGGTGGCGACCGACTGCGTTTCGCAGGCCATATTGAGCCTGCTGCAAGAAATGCCGACGCTGCATCTCAATATTGAGGAAAAGGTGATGACCCCGCTGCTGCACGATCTGCTCGCGGGCGCGGTGGATGTCGTCGTGGGCCGCGTCGGGGGGCGGGCGCTGCAACTGCCGCTCAACTATCAAGTGCTCTACACCGAACCGGTATGCTTCGTTGCCCGCCCTCACCATCCGCTGGCAAAATCCGCCTCCCTCACCTGGCACGATCTCACCCACTGGCGCTGGATAGTCTGGCCGACCGGCACGCCAATCCGCCTCAGCATCGATAATGCGTTGGCAGATAACGGCGTGATGCTGCCTGAAAACACGGTTGAATCGGCATCGATGAACGTCAGCACCAACCTGCTGCAAAGCAGCGACATGATCTCCATTCTTTCACTACGGCTGGCGCAGCGTTATGCCAGCCAGGGGCAACTGGCGATCCTGAACCTGCCGAAGATTGAGCAGAAAGGCAGCGTGGGTGTTTTCTGGCGCAACAGCGAGCCGCCTTTTGCCGCGCTGAGCCGCTTTTTGCAGCTGCTGACGCAGGCCAGATAAAAATCGCCTTAACGCGACGGCTCCCTTTTCTGGCAGAACGGGGATTCAGCGGCGGGCTTTACCGCACGCCGCGCAAGAATAAACGCCCCTTGTAAAATTCTGCGCCGCCTCTTGCCAACCCGAGCGCCTCAGGCCAGAATACTGTACATTAAATCAGTGTTTACAGGTGAGTCATGTTTGTAGAATTGGTGTACGACAAACGCAACGTCGCTGGGCTGCCCAACGCCGCCGAGATTATTCGCAGCGAGCTGGAAAAACGCGTGCACGTGTTGTTCCCGGAGGCGGAAGTGCGCGTGAAACCGATGCAGGCCAACGGCCTGAACTCCGACGCCAGCAAAAGCGATCGCGAAAAGCTGAACCGGATGTTGGAAGAGATGTTCGAAGAAGCGGATCAGTGGCTGGTTATGGATATATAAACCCAATCTGAACGCCGGGCTGACCCACCGGCTATTATTTCCACCAGCATATCGCACCGCTCAACCTCCGGTTCCGCAGCGAATACCCCCTTGGGTCAAAGGACTGACTGCGGCACATGCCCCCGATTATCGGTTAATCCTGGCGCACTTCGAAGCGTGTATTCCTGCGTGGGCACCTTTTCCTCGTACAAGCACCATAACAAAAAGCCCCAGCATCGCTGCTGGGGCCTCTGTCATGGTGCCGGCTACCGGAATCGAACTGGTGACCTACTGATTACAAGTCAGTTGCTCTACCTACTGAGCTAAGCCGGCTGAATTTGGCGGAAGGACAGAGATTCGAACTCTGGGAGCTGTTACACTCGACGGTTTTCAAGACCGTTGCCTTAAACCACTCGGCCATCCTTCCAATGGGCGCTGATATTAGCGATACCGTTATGAAATGTCTATCGTTTTGATGCAAAAAAATCACATCGGCGGCGCAGTTGCCTAAACTTCAGGCCTTAAACGCTTAAAAAATGAAAAGCCCCGCAAAAGCGAGGCTTTTATGTTCGGCTGAAAGGCGATTACTTCGGCTGCGAATCGTAGTCTGAACAGGTTTGATAGCCCTTGTTCATGACATGGCCCGTGTCGTTGTAGCTGACAAAATACGTTTGCACTTTGCCATCGCGCGGCGCAACCGCATAGGTGTCGCAAGTGCCCTGCGCATGGATCAGCGTGGCGGACGTCGACGGCGGACCGGCAATCGCCCGCACCTGCTGCTTGGTCATCCCTACTTTGACATCGCTGACCACCGGCTCATTGACATAACTGGTTGCACGGTCATAGGCGGTGCAGCCGGCAAGAATGGAAAATACCGCCGCAGTGCCGACGGCCAAAACCAACTTCTTCGTCATAGCTTGTCCTCTTGGAGTACGTTTGTTGTCCCCTAAGTCTAGAAGTGGAAAGGCTTTTCTACAAACTCCCCTTTGTCGATCGGTGCGCTTTTTCTCGCGTTCGGCCGGCACGGGCGCGACATCGGATTCAAAAGCCGAAATCGCTCAGCGCCGGGACATCGTCCGGGCGCCGACCGAGCGGCCAATGAAAACGCCGATCCTGTTCGCGAATCGGCATGTCGTTGATGCAGGCATGGCGGTTGATCATCAACCCTTCCTGATTGAACTCCCAGTTTTCGTTGCCGAAGCTGCGATACCAGTTGCCGGAATCGTCGCGCCACTCATAGGCGAAACGCACCGCGATGCGCGCGCCGTCAAACGCCCACAGTTCCTTAATCAGCCGATACTCCAGCTCTTTCGCCCACTTGCGTTGCAAAAATGCGACCACCGCCGCGCGGCCGTCGACAAACTCCGCGCGATTACGCCAATGGGTATCGAGGGAATAGACCTGCGACACCCGCTCAGGATCGCGGCTGTTCCAGGCATCTTCCGCCAACCGTACTTTTTCGATGGCGGATTCACGGGTAAAAGGCGGCAATGGGGGTTTAATGCTCATGATCATCTCCTGCGTATAGGCAAGTAGACAACTCTGTCTACATCATTACGCTAGCGCATGTAGACAGAGTTGTCTACAATCACTCGAAAATAGCTTGGGAGAAAAATGATGACCGTTGATCGCAACACCTTACCCGCCCGTCAGCGCATCCTGCTGACGGCCCACGATCTGTTCTATCAGGAAGGGATCCGCGCCACCGGCATCGATCGCATCATCAAGGAATCAGGCGTCACTAAGGTGACGTTTTATCGCCACTTTCCCAGCAAGAACGATTTGATTACGGCGTTTTTGGCCTATCGCCACCAGCAGTGGCTAACCTGGTTCAGTACAGCGTTGGATCGACATGTGGCGCAGAGCGGCGGGTTACTGCCGGCGCTGGCGCCCTGCCTGGCGGAATGGTTCGACGATCCGCGTTTTCGCGGCTGCGCGTTTATCAATACGGCCGTGGAGATCGCCGATCTGCTGCCGGAAAGCCTGCACCTCGCCGGCCGGCATAAGCAACAGATGACGGATGAACTGGCGCGCCACCTGCCCGCAGGCCCGCAGCGGGAACAGCACGCCGCGATATTGGCGATGCTGATCGACGGCGCCATCGTCAGGGTGCAGATTGAGCGCCAGCCGCAGCCGGCGTTGCAGGTGCTGAATGCCGCGCTGGCGTTGTTGGCGCAAGGCGGGTTCGATCAGTAATTGGCCCAGATGCCCGGCGTCACCAGTTCCAACAGGTGGGCGTCGGGATCGCGAAAGTAGATGCTCTCGCCACCGTGATCCCAACGCATGCGCCCCTCAATTTCCACGCCGTTGGCCGTCAGATGCCGTTCCCAGTGCGGCAGTTGGTCTTTTGCCACCGCCAGCCCGATATGCGCCGGCCCCACGCCATCGTGCGCGGGAATAAAGCCGGTCGGATAATGCGCCCCACGCAGCGAATCGCCCTCGACAAACAGCAACAATACGCTCCGATCGCCAACGTTATAGGCGCGGAACCGCTCGTTGGCGACCATCGCCGGCAGCTTCAGCACCTCTCGGTAGAAGGCGTCCGCGCGCTCAATATCGCTGACGTACAGCACCGTTTCGATCACCTTATCGATCTTGAGTTCCATATCATCCCCCTCTTTTTTGTACTGACAGCGTAGGCTTAGAGGAGGAAAACCACGGTGCTTCCCGTGCCGATAGCGGATCAATCCGTGCTTTTTACCGGTTTACAGGCAAAAAAAACGCGGCCCGAAGGCCGCGCGATGACGTTCACACTGAGGTGCTTAGAACTGGTAAACCAGGCCCACGGCAACCACGTTGTCGGTGTTGATCCCGGCAGCGTCGGTGAAGTCGTTGTTGTCCACCAGGTTGATTTTGTAATCAACATAGGTAGACATGTTTTTGTTGAAGAAGTAGGTCGCACCCAGGTCGACGAATTTGACCAGGTCTTGATCGCCGTAGTCCTTGCCGTTACCGGCGCGGCCCAGGTCTTTACCTTTGGTCTGGTTATAGCCGACGAACGGACGCAGACCGAAATCGAACTGGTAGTGCGCGTAGGCTTCGAAGCTCTGCGCCTTGTTGGCGTAGCCGTAAACGCTGCTGTCGGAGCTGCCGAAACGCGCCGCGTTGTAGGACTGGGTGAACATCACCGCCAGGTAGACGTCGTTGGCGTCATATTTCAGACCGCCGGAGTAACCTTCGGCCTTGTCGCCGCGGCCCATGATGTTCTGGTGACCGTTAGCGCCGTTCTGCTCGCTGGTGCGGCGAGAGTTGAAGAAGGCGCCCGCCGCGCTGATGCCGTAGCCCATGTCATAGCTCATGGACATACCGTAGCCTTCGCCGTTCTGGCCAAGGACGTCGCGACCGTTGTTGGTCTCTTCGCCATTACCGTTTTTACCCTGGTACTGCAGGGCGAAGTTCAGGCCGTCAACCAGACCGAAGAAGTCGTTGTTACGGTAGGTCGCCAGGCCGCTGGAACGCTGGAACATGAACTGGTCGGCGCCGTAGGTCATACCGTCGAACTCAGGCTGCAAGTCGGTATACGCCGCGACGTCGTACAGCACGCCGGTATTACGGCCGTAGTCGAAGGAACCGTAGTCGCCGAATTTCAGACCGGCGAAGCCGTAACGGGTGAAGTTCTTGTTGTCCTGGTTTTCAGCGTGGTTCAGGTTAGCCTGATATTCCCACTGGCCGTAGCCGGTCAGCTGATCGCTGATTTGCGTTTCGCCGCGCAGGCCAAAACGCATATAAGACTGGTCACCGTCCACGCCGTTGTTGCTGGAGAAATAGTGAAGACCGTCGACTTTACCGTACAAATCCAGTTTATTACCGTCTTTGTTGTAGATTTCCGCCGCGCCTGCTGTGCCTGCAACCAGCAGTGCGGGTACCATCAGAGAGAGTACTCGAAGTTTCATCGTTATTATCCTCGTTAATTATGTCGAGCTACGGCCACTGCCCTTTTCGAGCATTATTAGCACGACTGTGCATTACCATTCTGGTAACAAGGGTTATATTAATCCAGAAAGAAAATGATACCAAGTATCCGATAGTGTTTCAGCGTGATTAATAAAGGTTTCAAAATGTAAATGTGCGCGAACTTTCACAAAACATTACCGACAAACAAAATAAAGCACTTAAAGACAAAGAATAGATTAATTGATAAAAAATCATGTAGTTATACAAATCTTTAAGAAAAAAAAGCCAACCATACAATTGTGCTGGACAATAAGCACATTGTGCCAAAACGCCGCCTGCACGCAGCCGCTATAATCACCTCGCTATCATCATTATTTTCATTATTACCTTCATTATCCGAAGATAATTTCTGCATACCTTTAACCGGCTTCTGGCCGGTTTTTTATTTTCCTCCACACTGTCCTCACAATTTCAATCCGCACAAATAGCACGCAAATAAATAACCTCGCGATATAGTTTCGCCAATTTACATCCGCACTAATTGCTAATCTTTTCTCTTATTTTGGTCTACAAATTGAATTTGTTTTTCATTTCGTGCTTTATCTCGCCGAATATTGTGTGTCACAGGCAAAATTGGCCGCAGAGTTTCACTTCTGGTAGCCTGAAAAAAAGCTCACCCTCAGCGAGTAAAGTCATGATGCCATTTCACCCAGAGGCGCTATGGCGGCGGCTGCAAGGCTCCCCCTTCCGCGCCCGTTTCCGTTTGAATCCCAAAGACCAGAGCTATCTTGACGACAAAGGCTTGCCGCTGATCCTCAGCCATGCCCGCGACTTTATCGATCGCCGTCTGGCCGCCGCCCACCCCAAAAACGATGGCAAGCAGACGCCGATGCGCGGCCACCCGGTGTTCGTCGCCCAACACGCCACCGCCACCTGCTGCCGAAGCTGCCTGGAAAAATGGCACGGCATACCGCAGGGCGTCGCGCTGGACGAACAGCAAAAAGACTATATTGTCCAGGCGATCGCCCTGTGGCTGGTGCGCCGAGGCGGCGCCAGAGAGGAATCAGGCGCGAATCTTTTCGACCCGGATCGCGGATTGTGATAAAAACTGTCAGTAACTTTCGCCACTCTTTTGACCCAAGATCCTGACGCTTACATGACAGCCACCTTGTGCAATGAACAGCAAACGCCCGGCGTTCCTCAACAGATCGCCACCCGCCTGGCCTTTTTCGTCGCCGGCCTCGGTATGGCCGCCTGGGCGCCGCTGGTGCCCTTCGCCAAAACGCGCATCGGCCTCGATGACGGCTCGCTCGGCCTGCTGTTGTTATGTATCGGCGCCGGCTCCATGTTGGCGATGCCGCTGACCGGCTTCCTGACCGGCAAACTGGGCTGCCGCGCGGTGATCCTGATGGCGGGGCTGGGGCTGTGCATCGATTTGCCGTTGCTGGCGCTGATGGACTCCCTCGGCGGCATGGCCGTGGCGCTGCTGTTGTTCGGCGCGGCGATCGGCATGATAGACGTGGCGATGAACGTGCAGGCGGTGATCGTCGAGCGCAACAGCGGCAAGGCGATGATGTCCGGCTTTCACGGCTTCTTCAGTATCGGCGGCATCGCCGGCGCAGGCGGCGTCAGCGCGCTGCTGTGGCTGGGGCTGACGCCGCTGCAATCCACCCTGATCACCGTGCTGGCGGTGATCGTGCTGCTGGCGTTCGCCAGCCGCCATCTGCTGCGTGACAGCGGCGCCGACGACGACGGCGGACCGATGTTCGTCTTGCCGCGCGGTTGGGTGATGTTTATCGGCATTCTGTGCTTTATCATGTTCCTGGCGGAAGGCTCGATGCTCGACTGGAGCGCGCTGTTCCTCACCACGCTGCGCGGCGTCGAACACAGCCAGGCCGGGCTGGGCTATGCGCTGTTTTCCATCACCATGACGCTCGGCCGCCTCAATGGCGATCGGGTGGTGAACTCGCTGGGCCGCTACCGGGTGCTGCTGCTGGGCAGCCTGTGCGCCGCTGTCGGTCTCAGCCTGGCTATCGCCTTCAATCACGCCACCGTTTCGCTGGTCGGCTTTATGCTGGTTGGCCTAGGCGCTTCCAACGTCGTGCCGATTCTGTTCAGCGCCGCGGGCAACCAACGCGATATGCCGGCCAATTTGGCGATCGCGTCCGTTACCACCGTCGGCTATGCCGGTATTCTGGCCGGCCCGGCGCTGATCGGCTTTATCGCTCAGTTTTCCAGCCTGACGGTGGCCTTCGCCTGCGTAGCCGCTCTGCTGTTGGCGGTGACCGCCAGCGCCAGGGCCGTCACTCGCTGATTCAGGAATGCGCAGCCACTATGCAAAATAAACAACTGACCATTAGCTCCAGCAATATCACTCGCTGCTTCCTGCTGTTTATCGTGCTGCTGACGATCGGCATCGGCCTGTATGGCTACAACTACACCAACGCCTGGCTGGCGGAAAAGAAGTACACGCTGAACAGCATCGCCGGTTCGCTGCAAAAGCGCATCGATACCTATCGCTACATGACCTATCAGGTCTATGACAAATTCGGCAACGCGCCGGCGCAGAATGTCGATCCCGGTTTGCAGGAAACTCGCCTGCGCCCCGACGTCTACTATGTCGAGAAGCCGCACAAGAAAACCGACGCGGTGATCTTCGGCAGCCATGACGAGAACACGCTGGCGATGATCGCCAACATCTCGGACTACCTGGACAACCGTTGGGGCGCCAAGACCGAGAGCTACGCCATGTATTACCTCAATGGTCAGGACAACAGCCTCAGTCTGATCACCACTCAGCCGCTCAAAGAGCTGGCTTCGCGCTTTAGGGAAAGCTACCTGACCACTTCGGCGGACGAACGCCGCGCCGAGATGCTGCAACAGGCCAATATGCTCGACGAACGCGAGAGCTTTTCCGATCTGCGCAAACAGCGCTTCCAGAACGCCTATTCATTCTCGATTCGCACCACCTTTAATCAGCCGGGGCATCTGGCGACGGTGATCGCCTTCGACTTGCCGATCAACGACATCATTCCGGCCAACCTGGCCCGCGCCAATTTCCTGCTGCAGCCGGACGATGTCGAGCTCGACGACAGCGCCATCCCGGCGGAAACCGCCCTCGGCGCCCAGGCGGCGATGAGCGGCGGCTGGGTGGAGTTCAGCGCCGCCCTGCCCAATGCGCCGTTGAAGGTGGTGTATCGCGTTTCGGCCATTAATCTGGCCATCGATCTGCTGCGCAACAACATCTGGCTGATCGCGGTCAATCTGCTGCTGTTGGCGCTCTCGATGCTGAGCATCTACTTTATCCGCCGCCAGTACATCCGCCCGAGCGAAAACATGGCGGTTGAGCTGGAGGCCGAGCGCGCGCTGAATCAGGAAATCGTCTCCAGCCTGCCCTCCGGCCTGCTGGTTTACAGCTTCGCCAACAATGCGGTGATCGCCAGCAACAAAATCGCCGAGCACCTGCTGCCGCACCTCAGCCTGCAAAAAATCGCCCATATGGCCGAACAGCATCACGGCGTCATTCAGGCAACGGTCAACAACGAGGTGTATGAAATCCGCATTTTCCGCAGCCAGCTATCGCCGGATACCTACCTGTTCCTGATGCACGATCAAGATAAAGAGGTCATGGTGAACAAGCGGCTGCAGCAGGCACGGCGTGAATACGACAAGAACGTGCAGGCGCGCAAACTGATGTTGCACAACCTGGGCATCGAACTGAATCAGCCGGTGCGCCAGATGCACGATCTGGTCGACAGCCTGCGCAACCAGCCGGATGAGGAACAACAGCAGGCGCTGCTGGGCCAACTGACGGCGGCGTCGTCATCGGTGCTGGGATTGATCGATAACATCACTCTGCTGACGCGGCTGGAAACCCAGGACTGGCAACCGACGCGCGAGCCGTTCAACCCGGCGGCGATGATCGACGAGTTGCTGCTGGAAGCCCTGCCCGCTCTCAATCAAAAGGGGCTGGCGCTGTTCAAGCATTTCCAGCTGGACGTCGAACAGAACTATATCGGCGACGCCAACGCGCTGCGCAAAGTGATCTCGCTACTGGTGCATTACGCCATTATCACCACCGCCTGCGGCAAGATTTCTCTGGTCATCGACCATGAGCCCGAACACCCGGATCGCCTGATTTTCCAAATCAACGACACCGGCTCCGGCATCTCCAACGAAGAGATCAGCAATCTCAATTACCCGTTCCTCAGCCAGACGCTGGTGGACCGCTTCAACCACGGTTCCGGCCTCACTTTCTTCCTGTGCAATCAGCTGTGCAAAAAGCTTAACGGCCAGTTGGACATTCGCAGCAAAGTGGATATCGGCACTCGCTATACCATTCGCGTCGCCATGGAGATGGAGAGAAAAGAGCCGCAGGAACAGGAAAAGCTGCTCGACGGCGTCACCGCCCTGCTGGACATCACGTCAGATGAAGTGCGCGGCATCGTGACCCGCCTGTTGCAGGCTTACGGCGCCGACTGCCTCGTCGCCGAAGATCGCGCGGTCAACCGCGATTATGACGTGCTGCTGACCGATAACCCGCAGCGAGCCGATGATTACACGCTGTTGCTGGCGACCGATGAACCGGGTTGGCAAGCGCTGGATAAACGCTACATTCGGGTGAACTATAACCTGAACGGCGCATTAATCGACGCCGTGCTGATGCTGATCGAACAGCAAATGGCCGCGCTGGAGCAGGAAGAAAGTCCGCTTTCATTGAGCTCAGAAGATATCCAACTCTATGAAAAACAATTGAAATCAAGTGATTACTATGGGCTGTTTGTCGATACAGTACCCGATGATGTCAAAAAACTGTATACTGAGGCGGGCAGCAGTGATTTCAATGCGCTGTCACAAACCGCACACCGCCTGAAAGGCGTGTTTGCCATGTTAAATCTGCTTCCCGGCAAGCAGCTGTGCGAATCGTTAGAACAGCGCATCGCAGAAGGTGATGCGCCCGAGATCGAGAATAACATCAGTCAGATTGATTTTTTCGTCAGCAGACTGCTGAAGCAAGGTAGCCAACAACATGAATAACCTGAACGTAATTATTGCTGATGACCATCCTATCGTACTGTTTGGCATCCGGAAGTCACTTGAGCAAATTGAATGGGTGAATGTCGTTGGGGAGTTCGAAGACTCAACCGCACTGATCAACAATCTGTCCAAGCTGGATGCCAACGTGCTGATCACCGATCTGTCGATGCCGGGTGACAAGTATGGCGACGGCATCACGCTGATTAAGTACATCAAGCGTCATTATCCGCAGTTGTCGATCATCGTGCTGACCATGAACAACAACCCGGCGATCCTGAGCGCGGTATTGGATCTAGATATCGAAGGCATCGTGCTGAAACAAGGCGCGCCGACCGATCTGCCGAAGGCGCTGGCCGCCCTGCAGAAAGGCAAGAAGTTCACGCCGGAAAGCGTCTCCAAACTGCTGGAGAAAATCAGCGCCAGCGGCTATGGCGACAAACGCCTGTCGCCGAAAGAGAGCGAAGTGCTGCGTCTGTTCGCCGAAGGTTTCCTGGTGACCGAAATCGCCAAGAAACTCAACCGCAGCATCAAAACCATCAGCAGCCAGAAGAAATCGGCGATGATGAAGCTGGGCGTAGAAAACGACATCGCCCTGCTCAACTACCTCTCGTCCGTCAGCATGACGCCGTTGGACAAAGACTAAAGCCCGCCTCACGGCAGGTTAACGCCAAACAGGCACGGCATCCGCCGTGCCTGTTTGCTTTTCAGGCCTCGCTGCGGTTGTAGCGTACCTGCTGGCTGTAATAAGCCAATGTCTGCTCCAGCGTCTCCAGCGTAACCGGTTTCGACAGGCAATTATCCATGCCCGCCTCGAGACAGCGCTGCTTCTCCTCCGCCAACGCGTTCGCCGTCACGCCGATCACCGGCGCGCTGAACTGCATCTCCCGCAGCGCCTGCGTCAGGCGATAGCCGTCCATGTTCGGCATATTGACGTCGGTCAACACAATATCGACGTGGTGCTGTTTCAGTACGGCGAGCGCGTCTACGCCGTCGTTGGCGGTCACCACCTGATACCCCAGCGACCCCAGCTGATCGGAAAGCAGACGACGGTTGATCGGATGATCGTCGACCACCAGCAGATGAATATCGCCGTTGTCCGCCGCGCTGGCCTTGGCGGGCACCGGCAGCTGCACCAGCGCCTCTGCCGCGCCGTTGCCGACGCCGAACAATCGGTTGATCAAGGTCAGCGTTTCACGCGGCGTAGAGGTGCTGTGCATCCAATAGCCTGGCCGGGTTTCCAGCGACGGGCCGATATGTTCGGTCGAGAACTGGATCTGAGCCAACAGCGGCGTGTTCAGCATCAGCGGATAGTCGCTGAGCATCACTTCGTCGGCGGCGGTCTCCTGCCCGTCATAGCGCTGGATATCGGCGCCGTAGCCGCCCAGAATCGCCATCAGGTAGCTTTCCAGCCGCTGATTGCGGATATCCAGCCACAGCCGCCGGCCCTGCCAGGTATCGCTGGCCTGCGGGATCGGGAACTGGGCGTTAAACAATGGAATGCGAATGCTGAACAAGCTGCCCAGCCCCGGTTCGGACTCGACGGAGACGTCGCCGTCCATCAGGTTGACCAATTTCTCGCAGATCGCCAGCCCCAAACCGGTGCCCTGGAAGTGGCGCTGCACGCCGGTGCCCACCTGGAAGAACGGATCGAACAGGCGTGAGATCTCCTTCTCCGGAATACCGACGCCGGTATCGCGCACGCTGAATTCCAGGTAGCTGCCGCGGGTGCAGACCTGCAGCACGATGCAGCCGGTATCGGTGAACTTGATGGCGTTGTTCACCAGGTTAGACAGCACCTGCTGCAGCCGCACCGGATCGCCGAAGATACGCTCCGGCACGTTTTGCTCGATAAAGCAGTACAGCCCCAAACGTTTCTTCACCACCAACGGCAAATAGTTGCCGGCGATATGGGTGATCACCTCCAGGCAGGAGAACTCACGCGGTTCAATCTTCAGCTGCTCGGACTCGATTTTGGAGAAGTCGAGGATATCGCTGATGATTTTCAGCAGCAGCCCGGAAGAGTTGTTCATCGCATTCACCAGCCGATCGACCCCTGGCGGTAACGCCTTGGTCTGCAGCAGATCGAGGTTGCCGATAATGCCGTACAGCGGCGTGCGCAGCTCATGGCTGACGGTGGCCAGGAACATCGATTTAGACTGGCTGGCCTGCTCCGCCGCCGCCGCCATCTCCTGCAGCGACTCTTCCATTTTCACGCGCGCGCTGACGTCCACCAGCACGCAGATCGCCACCTCTTCGTTACGGTAGCGCGAATGGACAAAGCTGATCTGCAGGTTATTGTTGTTGCTGGTCATCACATCGACGAAGTTCGCCTGCTGTTCGCAGATGATGCGCGTAATGCGATCGCGATCTTCGTGGGTCAACAGGTTGATGTAGTTGTGCGCCAGTTCGTTACTCAGAATATTGGTGCCGTCGCTGATGCGCAGGATACAGATGCCCACCGGCGCCGAGGCGACGATCTTGCGGTTGAACTGTTCGTGTTCTTCCAGCCGGAAGGCATTGTCCTCCGCCGGCAGGAACATCTTGCGCTCAAACAGCCACGCCAGCGTGAACAGCACGATAGCCGACAACAGGTTCAGCAACAGCGCATTGAGGATCAGCATCTTGAAGCGTTCCACCACGCTTTTCACCGGCAGCGCATAAACGATGCTCAGCGATGAAGGCGGCAGCGCTTTTTTCAGGATCAGATCGCGGTAGTTGTCGACATAACCGAAGTAAGCATGCTCTTCGGGGTAGCTGTTGAGCGCAGCGGCATAGCGATCGCCATCCGCCAGGCGCAGTATCGGATCGTTGTTTTCATCCAGCAGCGTGACGCCGATCGGCAGGTTGCCGGCGGTGACGAAATCTTCCAGCCGGACGGTTTGCTCGATGCCCAGCAGCGCCTCCAGCTTGTTGCCGATATAGAGAGGCGTCAGCACATACAGATAACCGATGTCAGGCCGCTGCGCGCTGGGGCTAATCCAATACAGGTTGTTGTCTTTGTCCAGATTCTTGGCGTTGCGGTATTTCAGAATGCGCTCGTGCAGCAGCTTCAGCATGTTTTCCCGGTTGGCGACCGCGTTGCCGCCGCCGAATTCCGCCAGACACAGGCTGTCGCCGCCGATAAAGAACACCCGGTTGAGATCGTAGGCCGCCACGAAGTTCTCTTTCCAATACTGGATCAGGCCGCTCAGCGAATCGAGTGAACTGCGGTAAGTGGCGCTCAGGGCGCAGTTAGACTCTGGATACAGCGGATAGAATTGCGGTGGGCTGCCCTTGCCGGGGATCACGCCGCTGAACATGTCCAGGCCGCTGACCGAACCGTTGAGGCGGTTTTCCGCCATGTACTTGATGTCGCGTATGATGTCGGCGGAATGGCGAATATAGCCCTGCGCCTGATCGAAATTGAGGTTGTACTCCTGGCGGATGTCCGATTCTTTCTGATGCAGGATATTCAGAATATAAAAGGTGGTGAGCAGCGCTCCCAACGACCACAGCAAAATCGCCAGCACCCGGAACAGATAGCGGGATATCTTCAGCGTAGTTCGAAAAGAGGCTAAATATTTCAATCGGATACCATACGAAAGTCAGTGGCGGCGCGCGTTGTCGCCGGCGCAGCGGCCGGCGGCTCGGTGCGCCAATTAAACCATATAACTGAAAAAGGGCCTAGCATCGCTGCCAGGCCCTTTTGTCTCAGTGCATTACGGTGTCGGCATGCCGACGCCCTCACCTTGCTTAAACGTTGTCGTCGTCCATCGGCTCAGCCGCGTCGTCGCCATCGTCCAGCGGCGTAGTGTCTTCTTCCACCGCTTCCGCGCCCGGTTCCAGGCTGTCCAGCTCTTCGTCTTCCACCGGCTCGGCCACGCGCTGCAGACCGACGACGTTTTCGTCTTCCGCCGTACGGATCAGCGTCACGCCCTGGGTGTTACGACCGACCACGCTGACTTCCGAAACGCGGGTACGC
The DNA here is from genome assembly GCF_052168895.1 of Serratia sp. CY37869. Classification (NCBI taxonomy): domain Bacteria; kingdom Pseudomonadati; phylum Pseudomonadota; class Gammaproteobacteria; order Enterobacterales; family Yersiniaceae; genus Serratia; species Serratia sp. CY37869. The sequence goes on along the minus strand of NZ_JBJNLU010000001.1, from coordinate 546,061 downwards.
ACCAGCGTGCCGGCATCGGTGATCATCATGATCTGGTCGCTGGTTTCCACCTGCACGGCGCCGACCACCTGGCCATTACGCTCGCTCACCTTGATGGAGATAACCCCCTGGGTGGCGCGTGACTTGGTCGGGTACTCGGTGACTGCAGTACGTTTACCGAAGCCGTTTTGCGTGACGGTCAGAATGTCGCCCTCGCCGCGCGGCACGATCAGCGAAATCACGCTGTCGCCTTCGCCGAGGTTGATGCCGCGCACGCCGGTCGCGGTACGGCCCATCGAACGCACCTGCGTTTCCGGGAAGCGCACCACTTTACCGTTGGCGGAGAACAGCATCACTTCGTTGGTGCCATCGGTCAGATCGACGCCGATCAGCTCGTCGCCCTCGTTGAGGTTGACGGCGATAATGCCGGCGCTGCGCGGACGGCTGAACTCGGTCAGCGCGGTTTTCTTCACGGTACCGCTGGCGGTGGCCATGAACACGTGACGCCCTTCTTCATACTCGCGCACCGGCAGAATGGCGGTGATACGCTCATCGGCTTCCAGCGGCAACAGGTTGACGATTGGGCGGCCGCGCGCGCCACGGCTGGCTTCAGGCAGTTGATACACCTTCATCCAGTACAGGCGGCCACGGCTGGAGAAGCACAGGATCGTATCGTGGGTGTTGGCCACCAGCAGGCGATCGATAAAGTCTTCTTCTTTAATACGCGCGGCGGACTTGCCTTTGCCGCCGCGGCGCTGCGCTTCATAGTCGGACAGCGGCTGATACTTCACATAGCCCTGGTGAGACAGGGTCACCACCACGTCTTCCTGGTTGATCAGGTCTTCGATGTTGATGTCGGAAGTATTGGCGGTGATCTCGGTGCGGCGGCCGTCGTTGTACAGCTCTTTGACCGCCACCAGCTCTTCGCGGATCACTTCCATCAGGCGCTCTGGGCTTTCCAGAATAAAGATCAGTTCGGCGATGAAGTTGAGCAGCTCTTTATATTCGTCCAGCAGCTTTTCGTGCTCCAGGCCGGTCAGTTTCTGCAGACGCAGATCCAGAATCGCCTGAGCCTGCTGCTCGGTCAGGTAGTACTTGCCGTCGCGGATGCCGAACTCCGGCTCCAGCCACTCAGGGCGAGCGGCGTCGTCACCGGCGCGTTCCAGCATGGCGCTGACGTTGCCCAGATCCCACGGCTGAGCCACCAGCGCGACTTTCGCTTCCGCAGGCGTCGGCGCACGGCGAATCAGCTCGATGATCGGATCGATGTTAGCCAACGCGATAGCCAGCGCTTCCAGGATATGGGCGCGGTCACGGGCCTTGCGCAGTTCGAAGATGGTGCGGCGGGTGACCACTTCGCGGCGGTGGCGCACGAAGGCTTCGAGGATATCTTTCAGGTTCAGCAGCTTAGGCTGCCCCTGATGCAGCGCGACCATGTTGATGCCGAAGGTAACCTGCAGCTGCGTCAGCGCATACAGGTTGTTCAGCACCACTTCGCCGACCGCGTCGCGTTTGACTTCGATCACGATGCGCATGCCGTCTTTATCGGACTCGTCACGCAGCGCGCTGATGCCTTCTACGCGTTTTTCTTTCACCAGCTCGGCGATCTTTTCGATCAGACGCGCCTTGTTCACCTGATACGGGATCTCGTGAACGATGATGGTTTCGCGGCCGGTTTTGGCGTCGGCTTCCACTTCCGCGCGCGCGCGCAGGTAGACTTTGCCGCGCCCGGTGCGGTAGGCCTCTTCAATGCCGCGACGGCCGTTGATGATCGCCGCCGTCGGGAAGTCCGGCCCCGGGATGTGTTCCATCAGCCCTTCGATGCTGATGTTTTCATCATCGATATAGGCCAGGCAGCCGTTGACGACTTCAGCCAGGTTGTGCGGCGGAATATTGGTGGCCATGCCCACGGCGATGCCCGACGAGCCGTTGACCAGCAGGTTCGGGATCTTGGTCGGCATAACGGCCGGGATCTGCTCGGTGCCATCATAGTTAGGCACGAAGTCGACGGTTTCTTTTTCCAGATCCGCCAACAGTTCGTGAGCAATCTTGGACATGCGCACTTCGGTATAACGCATCGCCGCGGCGGAGTCGCCGTCGACGGAACCGAAGTTACCCTGACCGTCCACCAGCATGTAGCGCAGTGAAAACGGCTGAGCCATACGCACGATAGTGTCGTAAACCGCGCTGTCACCGTGCGGGTGATATTTACCGATCACGTCCCCGACGACACGGGCCGATTTCTTGTATGGTTTATTCCAGTCGTTACCCAATACACTCATCGCGTAAAGAACGCGGCGGTGAACCGGCTTCAGTCCATCACGAACATCTGGCAGCGCACGTCCGACAATAACGGACATCGCGTAGTCCAGATACGAGTTTTTCAACTCGTCTTCGATGTTTACCGGTGTGATTTCTCTGGCAAGGTCGCTCATGGAGCTGCTATCCCTCTACTAATGATTCATCTGCCCGCTGCCATAGTGGCAAAGGTGTAAAACTATATCACAAAGCACGCTTTACGGGAAAATAACCGCCGCTGTTTCACGGAAATTGTACAGATTAGTGCGCTAAAAACGCATCGACGCAGACGATGCCGCGCCGGAACATGTATAATCCGCGCAACGAGAACAAGGAGCCAGACAAGCCCATGAACGCAGAATCATCCAGCCGAGTGCAAAACGTTGACCACCAGGAAATCGCCAAGTTCGAGGCCGTCGCCTCCCGCTGGTGGGATCTGGAAGGCGAGTTCAAACCGCTGCACCGCATCAACCCGCTGCGCCTGAACTACATCATGCAGCGCGCCGGCGGCATTTTTGACAAGCAGGTGCTCGACGTGGGCTGCGGCGGCGGCATTCTGGCGGAAAGCATGGCGCGCGAAGGCGCCGAAGTGACCGGTCTGGACATGGGCGGGGAGCCGCTGCAGGTCGCCCGGCTGCACGCGCTGGAAAGCGGCGTGAACGTGACTTACGTGCAGGAGACGGTGGAAAGCCACGCTCAGGCCAACCCGCAGCGCTACGACGTGGTCACCTGCATGGAAATGCTGGAGCACGTGCCCGATCCGGCCTCGGTGGTGCGCGCCTGCGCCCAACTGGTGAAACCGGGCGGCCACGTGTTCTTTTCCACCATCAACCGCAACACCAAAGCCTGGCTGATGGCGGTGATCGGCGCGGAGTACGTGCTGAAGATGGTGCCGCAGGGCACCCACGATCATAAGAAGTTTATTCGCCCTTCCGAACTGATCGGCTGGGTCGACGGCACGCCGCTGCGCGAAAAGCACATGATCGGCCTGCATTACAACCCGATCACCGATCATTTCAAGCTTGGGCGCAACGTTGACGTGAACTACATGGTGCACACCCAGCACGAAGGCTGAGCGCTGTAAACCGCGCCGGCCCTGCGTTATCGGGGTTCGGCGCCAACGCGCTGTTAGGAAAAATACCTAATTTCCGCGACTTCGATCAAAATCGTGGTTGTAGACAGTTTTTTAGAATATTAAATCAGATCAATATGCCGTTTTTTTCTAACGTTTAATAAAACGCCAAACGATCGGTTTTTTCAGTTTTTCAGTAAAATCTGATCTCGCTTATTGACAAGCTTGTCACGCCAGTCACGGCGCGCACTGCGAACGGCAAGTTACATTTCACCCCCAAGTTATCCACAAATTAGGCCGGTTTTGTTCACTTGCAAACGCCGTTTTTTCTCACTATCTTGTTACCTCACCGACATACAACCCCTATATATAGTGTTTACATACTGAGCAGAGCGACTACACTTCTGCTTAGGGGCACCATACGGACAGGTAAAACACCACATGAACCAAAGTCTGCTTGTAACTAAACGCGATGGCCGTAAAGAGCGCATCAACCTCGACAAAATCCACCGGGTCATCGATTGGGCCGCAGAAGGATTGCACAACGTCTCGGTTTCTCAAGTAGAGTTGCGTTCCCACATTCAGTTTTATGACGGCATCAAAACCGCCGACATTCACGAAACCATCATCAAAGCCGCTGCCGATCTGATCTCCCGCGATGCGCCGGACTATCAGTACCTGGCCGCTCGCCTGGCGATCTTCCACCTGCGTAAAAAGGCTTACGGCCAGTTCGAACCGCCGAAGCTGCACGCTCACGTGACCCGCATGGTCGAGATGGGCAAATACGATAAACATCTGCTGGAAGACTACAGCGCTGAAGAGTTCGAGCAGATGGACTCCTTTATCGATCACTGGCGCGACATGAACTTCTCTTATGCCGCCGTCAAGCAGCTGGAAGGCAAGTATCTGGTGCAGAACCGCGTCAGCGGCGAGATCTACGAAAGCGCCCAGTTCCTGTACATGCTGGTGTCCGCTTGCCTGTTCTCCAACTACCCGCGTGAAACTCGTCTGGACTACGTCAAACGTTTCTACGACGCGATTTCCACCTTCAAGATTTCGCTGCCTACGCCGATCATGTCCGGCGTGCGCACCCCAACCCGCCAGTTCAGCTCCTGCGTGCTGATCGAGTGCGGCGACAGTCTGGACTCCATCAACGCTACCTCCAGCGCCATTGTGAAATACGTTTCGCAACGCGCCGGCATCGGCATCAACGCCGGCCGCATCCGCGCGCTGGGCAGCCCGATCCGTGGCGGTGAAGCCTTCCATACCGGCTGCATCCCGTTCTACAAACACTTCCAGACCGCCGTCAAATCCTGCTCACAGGGCGGCGTGCGCGGTGGCGCGGCAACGCTGTTCTACCCGATGTGGCACCTGGAAGTGGAAAGCCTGCTGGTGCTGAAAAACAACCGCGGCGTTGAAGGCAACCGCGTGCGCCACATGGACTACGGCGTGCAGTTGAACCGTCTGATGTACCAGCGCCTGATCAAAGGCGAAGACATCACCCTGTTCAGCCCGTCCGACGTGCCGGGGTTGTATGACGCGTTCTTCGCCGATCAGGACGAATTCGAGCGCCTGTACACCCAGTACGAGAAAGACGACAGCATTCGCCAGAAGCGCGTGAAAGCGGTTGAGCTGTTCTCGCTGATGATGCAAGAACGCGCCTCTACCGGCCGTATCTATATCCAGAACGTCGACCACTGCAACACCCACAGCCCGTTCGATCCGCAGATCGCGCCGGTGCGCCAGTCCAACCTGTGTCTGGAAATCGCCCTGCCGACCAAGCCGCTGGAAGACGTCAACGACGAAAACGGCGAGATCGCGCTGTGCACCCTGTCCGCCTTCAACCTGGGCGCGATCGACAGCCTGGACGATCTGGAAGAGCTGGCGACCCTGGCGGTACGTTCGCTGGACGCCCTGCTGGATTATCAGGATTATCCGATCAAGGCCGCGCACCGTGGCGCAATGGGTCGCCGCACCCTGGGCATCGGCGTCATCAACTTCGCCTATTATCTGGCGAAGAACGGCGTGCGCTACTCCGACGGCAGCGCCAACAACCTGACCCACAAGACGTTCGAAGCCATTCAGTACTACCTGCTGAAAGCCTCCAACCGTCTGGCGCAGGAACAAGGCGCTTGCCCGTGGTTCAACGAAACCACCTATTCGCAGGGCATCCTGCCGATCGACACCTACAAGAAAGACCTGGATGCGATCTGCAGCGAGCCGCTGCACTACGACTGGGAAACCCTGCGTAAAGAGATCCAGGAAACCGGTCTGCGCAACTCGACGCTGTCCGCCCTGATGCCGTCGGAAACCTCTTCGCAGATTTCCAACGCCACCAACGGCATCGAGCCGCCGCGCGGCCACATCAGCATCAAGGCGTCGAAAGACGGCATCCTGCGCCAGGTGGTGCCGGAGTATGAGCGTCTGAAAGACAACTACGAGCTGCTGTGGGAAATGCCGAGCAACGACGGCTATCTGCAGCTGGTGGGGCTGATGCAGAAATTCATCGACCAGTCGATTTCGGCCAACACCAACTACGATCCGACCCGCTTCCCGGGCGGCAAGGTGCCGATGAAGCAGCTGTTGAAAGACCTGCTCACCACCTACAAGTTCGGCGTGAAAACGCTGTACTACCAAAACACCCGCGACGGTGCGGAAGACGCCCAGGAAGATTTGCAGCCTGCCAAGGCCGGCGATGACGACTGCGAAAGCGGCGCCTGCAAGATCTAAAGTTTGACCTAGCGGGCCGGAATTTTCCGGCCCCTTCATTTAGCCACGTTACGATGGATTCAGGCTTATGGCTTACACCACTTTTTCTCAGACCAAAAACGACCAGCTGCAAGAGCCGATGTTCTTCGGCCAGTCGGTAAACGTTGCGCGTTTCGACCAGCAAAAGCATGAAATCTTCGAAAAACTGATCGAAAAACAGCTCTCCTTCTTCTGGCGCCCGGAAGAGGTTGACGTTTCCCGCGATCGCATCGATTACCAGGCGCTGCCGGAGCATGAGAAGCACATCTTCATCAGCAACCTGAAGTATCAGACCCTGCTGGACTCCATCCAGGGCCGCAGCCCGAACGTCGCCCTGCTGCCGCTGATCTCGATCCCTGAGCTGGAAACCTGGGTGGAAACCTGGTCGTTCTCCGAGACTATCCACTCCCGTTCCTACACCCACATCATCCGCAACATCGTCAACGATCCGGCGCTGGTGTTCGACGACATCGTCACCAACGAAGAGATCAAGAAGCGCGCGAAAGACATTTCCGGCTACTACGACGATCTGATCGAGATGACCAGCTACTATCACCTGCTGGGTGAAGGCACCCACCAGGTGAACGGTAAAACCGTCACCGTCAATCTGCGTGCGCTGAAGAAGCAGCTGTACCTGTGCCTGATGAGCGTGAACGCGCTGGAAGCGATCCGCTTCTACGTCAGCTTTGCCTGCTCCTTCGCTTTCGCCGAGCGCGAATTGATGGAAGGCAACGCCAAAATCATCAAACTGATCGCCCGCGACGAAGCGCTGCACCTGACCGGCACCCAGCACATGCTGAACCTGATGCGTTCCGGCGCCGACGATCCTGAAATGGCGGAGATCGCCGAGGAATGTCAGCAGCAGTGCTACGATCTGTTCGTGTTGGCCGCCCAGCAGGAGAAAGAGTGGGCGGAATACCTGTTCCGCGACGGCTCGATGATTGGCCTGAACAAAGACATCCTGTGCCAGTATGTGGAATACATCACCAATATCCGCATGCAGGCGGTCGGCCTTGGTCTGCCGTTCGAAACCCGCTCCAACCCGATCCCGTGGATCAATGCCTGGTTGGTGTCCGACAACGTGCAGGTAGCGCCGCAGGAAGTGGAAGTGAGCTCTTACCTGGTTGGCCAGATCGACTCGGAGATCAACGCCGACGACCTGAGCGACTTCGAACTGTAAGCGATGGCGACGCCTACCGTAACGCTGCGCGCCGCCGGCACGCAGCTCTCTTGCCCTAACAGTGAAAACTGCCTGCTCGACGTGCTGGAACTGCACGACGTGCAGGTGGAGTACCAATGCCGCTCCGGCTATTGCGGCGCCTGCCGCCTGAAGCTGGTGAAAGGCGAAGTGGCCTACCGCCAACAGCCGCTGGCGTTTATCAACGCCGGCGAAATCCTGCCCTGCTGCTGCATGCCGCTGACGGATATCGAGCTGGAAATGTAAAGTCGGGTGCCGGAAACCGCGCCTGGAGACCAGAAGGCGGGGTTGCCCCCGCCCTAGGATTACCGCTTCACCTCACACGCCAACCTGATCAGGATAGTGATATTTTCCTGGTAGATTTTCAGCTCGCACAGCGAGTCTCTTATCATCCAGATAAATAACAAAACCGTAATACATACAACGGTTAGCGAGTGAAACACATGCCTTAAGCGCATGCTTGCCTCCTTGCTGTGAAGGGGCTACCATACCGGTGTCTAGGCGGTATGTGCAGCCCCATTCTGATTGAGAGTCAGTCTGGGGCTTTCATCTATCCGCCTTGTCACACAATGCCCAAGACGAACAGTCTCAAGCACCCGTCAAGAGAGTAACAGCATTCCCTCACCGCGAATATCCCCTATAAGATTATGATTAATCAGGGATATATAACTATCCTCAAAGTATTTCGCTTAGCGCCCCTTTCCCGCCGATGTGGAAAAATAACGCGCCGGGGAATCGCCGAAGGCTTTACGAAACATGGCGATAAAATTGCTCGGCGAGGCATACCCCAGCGCCTCCGCAATCTGCAGCACCGTTTCGCCTTCGGCCAGCTTCGCCAACGCATATGACAACCGAGCCTGCTGACGCCACTGGGCAAAACTCAACCCCGTCTCGCCGATCATCAGCCGCCGCAGGGTACGCGGCGACATCGCCCCCCATTCAGCCCACGCCTCCAGTGAACGTTCGCTCCCCGGTTGCGCCAGCAAGGCCTGCAGAACGCCGGCCAGGCGCGGATGGGACGACATCGGTAAATACAGCGGCTCCGTCGGCGCCAGCCGTATCTCGTCACGCATCACCTGCGCCATACGCTCCTGCTCCAGGGTTAGCGCGCTGCGTTTGTCCCAACCTTCCGCACGCTGAGCCAGCGCCTGCAGCACTGCGCTGATGCCGATAACGCAAGGTGTATTCGACAAATCGTGGCAGGCCTCCGGCGCCAGCAGCAAACTCCAGCCGCTCAGCGCGCCGCAAACCTGCACCCGGTGCTCCGTCGCCGGCGGGATCCAACCCGCCCGCTGAGGCGGCAGCACCCAATCGCCCTGCGCCGTGCTTACATGCAGCAAACCGCTTTCAACGCACAGCAACTGCCCGCGCACATGCTGATGCCAGTCGTATTCGCGCGTGCCCAACCGATACTCCCGGCCTGCCGCGTCACGGCCGCCAAGGGCGATCAACCAGGGGCCCGCCGACCATTCGCTGCAGTCAGCATCGAGGGCGTGAAGGTTCGCATTCATATTGGCCACTAATCACTATTTTTAGTCCAGATACCGTTATACCAACCTTTTCCTGCACCGACATAATGAAATGCTTCCGGCCGCGACCGTCTGCGGCCACTGACTCACGAGGGAACATGATGACAACACTCAGCATTGGCATTATCGGTGCAGGGCCCGGCGGCCTGTGTCTGGCTCAGGGACTGCGCCGCTTTGGCATCCATGCCACGGTGTTTGAACGCGACACCACACCGCAAGCACGCGATCAGGGCTACCGGCTGCGCATCGATCCGTCGGGCCAGCAGGCGCTGGCCGCCTGCCTGCCGCCGGCGCACTACCGCTTGCTCTGCGCCGGCAGCGCGCAAAACAGCGGCGAGAGCAATCTATGGGATCCGCAGCTTGCCCCACTCACCGGCCGGCGCCCCGAGCACTGGTTGCCCTCCAGCCAGCACCAAACGCAAGAACCGAGCGGCGATCTCGGCATCCATCGCCAAACGCTGCGCGAGATCCTGCTTGCCGGCCTGCAAGACCGGGTGCGTTTCGGCCATACCTTGCGTGAATTTGCACAAACGCCGCAGGGTGTGGAACTTCAGTTCGCCAACGGCGAACACGTGCGGGTCGATGTGCTGATCGCCGCCGACGGCGTCAACTCGCTGGTGCGGCGGCGCTGCCTGCCCGAGGCGGGGCCAGAAGACAGCGGTGCGGTCACCCTCTACGGCAAAACGCCGCTCGATGCGGCGACCCGGGCCCAATTGGCCCCTGAGCTGCTGAACGGCGTATCGGTGATCTTCGCCGACGGCGTGTCGCTGGTGGTTGAGCCGATGCGCTTTCAGGCCCCCATGGCGCAACTGGCGGCCGACTACGCGCCCGATTGCCGCCTCTCGCCGGTCGACGACTATCTCTATTGGGCCTGTATCGGTTCGGCTGAACGTCTCGGCGGAGCCCCGGGACTGGAGGAGAACACCGCGTTGCAGGCGCGCGTACGGCATATCTCGCAAGGATGGGCGCCCGCCTTGCAAACGGCGTTAGCGCTGGCGGATCCCCTGTCGCTCAGCGTGCGGACGGTGCAGGTTACGGCGGCGATGCCGGAATGGCACAGCGAACGCATCGCCTTTCTCGGCGACGCCGTGCACGCCATGAGCCCGGCAGGTGGGCTCGGCGCCAACACCGCGCTGGTAGACGCCGCCAGCCTGGCGGCGCATCTGGCGCACTCAGACAGCGCCGCGCAGGCGCTCAGGAACTACGGTACAGAGCTGCAAACGCGAGGCGCGGCGGCAATACATCTTTCACGCCTGGCGTCCGAACGGCTACAACAAAACAGTGAGGCAGACAACTCAGCGCCATGAGCGTCACTCGATAATTTCCACCACCTCCAGCCAGGCGTTTTTACCGCACGCCTGGCCCCCATTCAGCCAACGGCGCAGCATATCCAGCGCCAGCATCGCCACCGACTCCTGCCGCAGCCGCAGCCCGTGGCGCGACGCGCGATAACGCACGGTCTGGCCAATCCCGCCGCGCGGCGTGTGCAGCGCAATGCTCACCTGCTCATCGCGCATGGCGCTGACCGCCAACGCCAACGGCGCGCCGGTCAATTCCGCCAGCGAGCGGGCGCGCGCCAGCGTCGTTTCCAGCGTTTCGATGCAGTGGGCCGGCAGCAGCTCTCCCCCCGCCAGCGGCGCGCCTTCGCTCTGCAGCTGCAGGTTGATCAAGCCGCCGCTGAATTGCTCGCTCAACGCCAGCTTCAGCCCTTGCTGATTCAAGCGCTGCGTCAGCGTCGCCGGCAACCCGACGGTGCCTTCGAAGATGCAGTTGTCCCCCGCTACCTCGCGCACGCGTCGCCAGGCCAGCTCCATCTCCGCGCGCCGGCTTTCCGGCCCGGTCAGCTTCAGCTCAATGATCGGGCTGGACGAGCGGTAACCCAGCACCACGTCCGGCGGCAGCGGCAGGCTGTCCAGTTCGGCGGCCAGATCGCTCTCGGAGGTACCGAACGTCGTCAGACGCAGGCACAGCGGCGGCGCCGGCAAAGTGAAGCGCTGGCGCAGACGCGGCACGATCTGCTGTTCGACCATCACTTTAAATTCCGAAGGCACGCCGGGGGTGAAGAACATCAGGCATTGGTTCAGCTGCAACGCGAAACCGCAGGCGGTGCCCACCGGGTTATCCAGCATTTCCGCATTGGCCGGGATCTGCGCCTGCTTTCGATTCGAAGGTGCCATCGGCCGCCCGCGCTCGGCGAAATAGGCTTCCATACGCGCCAGCCAGTCAGACCGTTCAATCAGCTCTACGCCGCAGGCTTTCGCGGCGGCCAGCGCGCTCAAATCGTCGCTGGTCGGCCCCAGGCCGCCGTTGACGATCAGCACATCGGCGATATGGCTGCGTTCCTGCAGGATCTCGATCAAAGCAGAGAGGCTGTCCCCTACCGTTTCCCGCCCGCTCATCGGCACGCCCTGCTGGAACAGGTAGTCCGCCAGCCAGGCGGCGTTGGTATCAATAATTTGCCCGTGCAGCACCTCATCGCCGGTGCTGAGCATCTCCACCCTTAACATTGATCTCTCCCACATTTTTTGGTCATTCCACTATAGAAGCCCGTAAATAACTTTTCACTAGCCGCCGTCGGATTATTTCCGCCATCGCGTCGTTCATCATGCGCCATGCCGCCCGCAAGGTCGTAAACTTTAATTTACAACTCGCGTAACGCCGGTTTGACACAAATTAGGGCTTCCACTATCCTGCCATCCTCATAAATCGTTACCTATAATTTTCAAAATCTTTCGGCTGGTAGAGAAAAAACGTGAAGAATCGCACTCTTGGCAGTGTTTTTATCGTGGCGGGCACCACCATTGGCGCCGGGATGCTGGCGATGCCGCTGGCGGCGGCCGGCGTCGGTTTCGGCGTCACGCTGGCCTTACTGGTCGGGCTGTGGCTGTTGATGTGTTACACCGCGCTGTTACTGGTGGAGGTTTACCAGCATGAGCAGGCGGATACCGGTCTGGGCACGCTCGCCAAACGTTATCTCGGCGGCGGCGGCCAGTGGCTGACCAGCTTTAGCATGATGTTCCTGATGTACGCCCTCACCGCCGCCTACATTAGCGGCGCCGGCGAACTGCTCGCCACCAGCATCAGCCAATGGACATCGCAGGACTTCCCGGTGTCGCTCGGCGTCCTGCTGTTCACCCTGGTGGCCGGCGGCGTGGTGTGCATCGGCACCCACTCGGTCGACTTGTTCAACCGCATCCTTTTCAGCGCGAAAGTGGTGTTTCTGGTGGTGATGCTCGGCCTGATGTTGCCGAATATCCACCAGACCAATCTGATGACGTTGCCGCTGGAGCAAGGCCTGGCGTTATCGGCCATTCCGGTGATCTTCACCTCATTCGGCTTCCACGGCAGCGTGCCGAGCATCGTCAACTACATGGGCGGCAACATTCGCAAACTGCGTTGGGTGTTCATCATCGGCAGCGCCATCCCGCTGATCGCCTATATCTTCTGGCAGCTGGCAACGCTGGGCAGTATCAGCTCCGACACCTTCGTCGGCATTCTGGCGCAGCAGGCCGGGCTGAATGGCCTGTTGCAGGCGGTGCGTGATGCAGTAGCTTCGCCGCACGTTGAACTGGCGGTGCACCTGTTCGCCGATCTGGCGCTGGCGACCTCGTTCCTCGGCGTTGCGCTTGGGCTGTTCGATTTCCTGGCTGACCTGTTCAAGCGGCAAGATAACGTGCGTGGCCGCCTGCAAACCGGCGCCATCACCTTCCTGCCGCCGCTGGCCTTCGCGCTGTTCTATCCGCGCGGTTTCGTGCTGGCGTTGGGTTTCGCCGCCATCGCCCTGTCGGTGCTGGCGCTGCTGCTGCCTTCGCTGCTGGTGTGGAAAACTCGCCAAAAGCATCAGGCGCAGTATCGCGTCTGGGGCGGCACCCCTGCGCTGGCGCTGGTGTTTGTCTGTGGGGTAACGGTGATCGCCATCCAACTGGGCATCGCCAGCGGCATGCTGCCGGCGGTCGGGTAAGCGACGAAAGACAAAGAATGATAAAGAGAAAGGGGCCGCAATGGCCCCTTTTTGCTGAGCGTCAGAAGCTCAGACCGACACCGACATAAGGGCCATCGGCCAGGGTGTTGTCGCGACGCCCGTCTTTGCCTTCCATCTGCATGTAACGGTAGCCCACGTCCACGCTCAGCGGACGGAACTTCCAGCGCAGGCCGCCGCTGGCTTCGTTATAGGCCTTCACGCCGCTGGTGAAAGACTCAGGGGCAAAGTAACCTTCGCCGTGCAGGCTGAAGTAACGGTTAATTTCCCACTCCAGGCCGCCGCCCAGCGCCACCGCCCCGCCGCTTTTCCCGTCTTTCGGGCTGAGGTACAGCGCTTTGGCGCCCACGGTCGCCGTCAACGGCCCCAGCGGCACGCCGAAGTTCAACCCCACGCTGCCGACGTTGCCGTCGTGGTCGCTGCGCGCCCAGTTGCCGGTCAGGCCCAGACCTGAAGAGCCGGTGCTCATACCAACGCCCAGGTTGGTGTAGTGTTGCCCGGCTTCGCCCGACACGCTGATGGCGTTCGCCGCGCCGGTCACAAACAGCAATCCTGCCGCGCACGCGACCCAAGTCTTTTTCATCATTTTTCCCTCTGGTTTGTCATCCGTACCGAATGATCGAATCAACGCAAAATAATAACGTCATGAGTCTATACCAAAGCGCAATGAGTATTTAAGGGATAAAAGCGAAAAAATTCTTCAATAATCAAATGAATGTAAAAATTTGCAAACAAAAATCCATATTCGTCAAGGCGATGCCAACGATAACCGAGACCTATTTGCCGTCGCTCGGCAATAGGGCTACAACTAGTAGTGGCTTTGACCAAGGTCAGGGGAAGAAGCCCCGCCAAAGGACTATGCTGATGAACGCTTAAACCGCCCGAGTCTTTACTTAACTGCACTACGATAAGGAGCAAGTGATGAGCAAGAAAGGACTGACCACCGCAGCCGGCGCCCCGGTTGTCGATAACAATAACGTGATCACCGCGGGCAAACGCGGCCCGATGCTGTTGCAGGACGTGTGGTTCCTGGAAAAACTGGCCCACTTCGACCGCGAGGTCATCCCCGAGCGCCGCATGCACGCCAAAGGATCCGGCGCCTACGGCACCTTTACCGTCACCCATGACATCACCCGCTACACGCGCGCCAAGATCTTCTCCGAAATCGGTAAGCAGACCGAAATGTTTATCCGCTTCTCCACCGTCGCCGGTGAGCGCGGCGCGGCCGACGCCGAACGCGACATTCGCGGTTTCGCCATGAAGTTCTATACCGAAGAAGGCAACTGGGATTTGGTGGGCAACGATACGCCGGTGTTCTATCTGCGCGATCCGCTGAAATTCCCCGATCTTAATCACGTGGTGAAACGCGATCCGCATACCAACCTGCGTAATCCGGTGTACAAGTGGGATTTCTTCTCTCACCTGCCGGAATCGCTGCACCAGCTGACCATCGACTTCAGCGATCGCGGCATTCCCAAGTCCTACCGCCACATGCACGGTTTCGGCAGCCACACCTTCAGCTTTATCAATGCCGCCAACGAGCGTTTCTGGGTGAAATTCCACTTCCGCTGCGAACAAGGCATTGAAAACCTGATGGATGAAGAAGCGGAAGCGATCATCGCCAAGGATCGCGAAAGCTCACAGCGCGATTTGTTCGATGCGATCAAACGCGGCGACTTCCCGCGCTGGAAACTGCAGATCCAGATCATGCCGGAACACGAAGCCTCGCAGACGCCGTATAACCCGTTCGATCTGACCAAGGTCTGGCCGCACGGCGACTACCCGCTGATCGACGTCGGCTTTTTCGAGCTGAACCGCAACCCCGACAACTACTTCTCCGAGGTTGAGCAGGTGGCGATGAACCCCGCTAACGTGGTGCCGGGCATCAGTTTCTCGCCGGATAAAATGCTGCAGGGCCGCCTGTTCTCCTATGGCGATGCGCACCGCTACCGCCTGGGCGTCAACCACCACCAGATCCCGGTGAACAGCGCCAAATGCCCGTTCCACAACTATCATCGCGACGGCGCGATGCGCGTGGACGGCAACAGCGGCAACGGCGCAACCTACGAACCGAACAGCTTTGGCCTGTTCCAAGAGCAGCCGGACTTCAGCGAACCGCCGCTGAGCATTGAAGGCGCGGCCGACCACTGGAATCATCGTGAAGACGACGATTACTACAGCCAGCCGCGCGCGCTGTTCAACCTGCTGAGCGCCGAAGAGCACCAGCGCATGTTCACCCGCATCGCCGGCGAACTGTCGCAGGTGCCGGAACACATCCAGCGCCGTCAGGTCGAGCTGTTCACCAAGGTGCACCCGGACTACGGCGCCGGCGTCGCCAAGGCGTTGGGACTGAAATAACCCGTCGTCATCATTCGCTCAGCCGCCCTTTCGGGCGGCTTTTTTTATGCCTGACGCAGGCGCTCCGCCACCCACGCCTGCAACCGGCGGCGCGAAATCTTGATGCCGCCGTTTTTCAGCTCGTCAGGCAGCGGAAGCAATGCCGTCGGGCGTTGGAAATTGGCGAGCTTATCCTGCGACCAGGCGAGCAGCGTCGCCAGCGACAGCGACGGATCGCCGTCGATCACCGCCACCGGCCGCTGACCGAATTCGGCGTCCGCCACCGGCACCACAAACGCCTGCGTGATCTGCGGATGCGCCGCCAGCACGCGTTCGATATCTTCCGGCTGCACCCCTTCGCCGCCGCTGAAAAACAGGTTGTCCAGCCGGCCGAGAATTCGCAGTTCCCCCTCGATCATCGCGCCGCGATCGCGGGTCGGGAACCAGCCCTGCTCATCGGCCAACGGCTGCAGATGGCCATGACGCCAGTAGCCAAGCGCCAGGCTGTCGGCGCGGATCCAGACCTCTTCATCCACCAGTTTTACCTCGCGGCCGCCGAGCGGCAGGCCGACGCCCGCCCGCGCATCGGCACGCTTGGCGCACACCGTGGAGGCCAGTTCGGTCAGCCCGTAGCCGCACCAGCAACGGATCCCCGCCGCCTCCGCCCGTTCGGTCAGTTCCACCGGGATCATCGCGCCGCCGAGCAGCACCGCCTTCAGCGTCATGCCCGCCAGCGGTTGCGCCAGCAGCCGCCACAGCTGGGTCGGCACCAACGAGGCATGCGTGCATCCCGCCAACGCCTCGTTCAGCGGGTGCATCTCGCGCACCGCCAACCGGGCGCCCGCCGCCAGCCAGCGCCAGACAATGCCCTGTCCGGAGACGTGAAACAGCGGCAATGACAGCAGCCAGCAATCCTCGCGCTGAAACGCCATCAGCTCCAACACCCCGGCGGCGCTGGCCAGATGGTTGGCATAGCTGTGCGCGGCCGCTTTCGGCATGCCGCTGGAACCGGAGGTCAACGTCAGCGTCGCCAGACGCTGCGCATCCCACGTCGGCAGGTCTGGCCAACGCGGCTCGGTCGACGGCGGGGTCAATCGAATCACGTCTTCCGGCAGCGCCGGCAACGAGTCCGGGCCGAAGACAAAGGTCATATCCAATTCCGGCAACAGCTGCGCCAGCAGCGGCGTCGGCAAGGCGGGATTGAGCGGCAACAGGCGTGCGCCGCACTGCAACAGCGCCAGATAGGCCAGCAGCAGTGGATAGCTGTTTTTACCGCACAGCGCCACGCCGTAGCCCGGTTCAACGCCCTGATGCTGGAAATCCGCCGCAAGCTCATCCACCTGGCTCTGCAACGCCAGCCAGCTCAGCGGTTGTTCGCCGAGCATCAGCGCCGTCGCCTGCGGCTGAGTGCGCGCCCAGTGTCGCCACGGCCAATCGTTCAACGGCGCCATAGGCACTCCAGCGCCGAGACATCCAGCAGCGGCAACGCGCTGCCCGGCCACGGGCGCAGCACCTGCGCCTGCATCAACCCCAGCGTGTCCAGGCCCGGCACGGTATCCGGCGTCAGCCAATGGGCGATGCGCGCCAGTTGAGTCAACCCCAGGCTGGATTCGAGGCTGGAGCTGATCACCGCCGTCAGGCCCGCCGCGTGCGCCTGCGCCACCAGCGTCTGGCAACGCGCCAGGCTGCCGACCAGCGTCGGCTTGATCACGATAGCCGCCACGCCCGGCTCGGCCTGCACCACAAAGTCCGCCTCCCGCACGCTCTCATCCCAGGCGATGGCGATACCGGTCGCCCGGGCGAAGTCGCGCGATTCATCACGGGTCTTGCAGGGCTCTTCCAGGAAGGCGATGCGATCGCGCCACGCCGGGTTAACGTACATGGCGAAGCCGTCGGCCTTGGCGCGGGTCCAGCTGCGGTTGGCGTCCAGCCGCAGCCGCAGATCCGGCAGCGCCTCCAGCAACACGTTGACGATCATGCCGTCCCGCACCGCCTCATACAGCCCCACCTTCACCTTGGCGACTTTCTCGCCCGGCAAAGCGCTCAATGTCTCGAACAGCTCATCCGGATCGCCGGTGCACAGCGGCGCCTTGCGAAAATCCGCCTGCATCGGCAAACGCTGCTCCAGCTCGGCCTGCGCACAGCTGAGCCCAAAGGCCACCGAGGGCAGCGCGCTGTGCTCCGGTTCGTTGCCCGCCAACCACGCCTGCAGCCAGCCCAACGCGGCCTGTTCGGCCTGCGCCGGCGTTTCCCGGCTGAATTCCGGCAGCGGCGCGATCTCGCCCCAACCTTCACGCTCGCCCTGACACAGCTGCACCACCCATCCGTCACGCGTTTTCAACCGTTGATTGCGCAGCACCACGCCCGCCTCCATCGGCAGGCTGTAACGGTATAGCGCCGCGCTGCGGTTTGCCCCGCTCATTACGGGTTACGCTTGAATTTGCTGAAGTCCGGTTGGCGCTTCTCGTTGAACGCGTTGCGCCCTTCCTGCCCTTCGTCGGTCATGTAGAACAGCATGGTGGCGTTGCCCGCCAGCTCCTGCAAACCGGCCTGGCCGTCGCAGTCGGCATTCAGCGCCGCCTTCAGGCAGCGCAGCGCCATCGGGCTGTTCTGCAGCATTTCGCGGCACCAGCGCACCGTCTCTTTTTCCAGATCGGCCAGCGGCACGACGGTATTGACCAGGCCCATGTCCAGCGCGGCGGCGGCGTCGTACTGGCGGCACAGGAACCAGATTTCGCGCGCCTTCTTCTGGCCGACGATGCGCGCCATGTAAGACGCGCCCCAGCCGCCGTCGAACGAGCCCACTTTCGGGCCGGTCTGGCCGAAGATGGCGTTATCCGCCGCGATGGTCAGATCGCACATCATGTGCAGCACGTGGCCGCCGCCGATCGAATAGCCGGCCACCATCGCCACCACCGGCTTCGGGCAGGTGCGGATCTGGCGCTGGAAGTCCAGCACGTTGAGGTGATGTACGCCGCTGTCGTCGCGATAGCCGCCGTAGTCGCCGCGCACTTTCTGATCGCCGCCGGAGCAGAAGGCCTTATCGCCGGCGCCGGTCAGAATAATGACGCCGATGCCGTCGTCGTAACGGGCGTTGGCCAGCGCGTCGATCATCTCTTTGACCGTTTGCGGACGAAACGCGTTGCGCACCTGCGGCCGGTTGATGGTGATTTTGGCGATGCCGTCGGCGGACTTGTGATACAGAATGTCTTCGAAATCGCCGGTGCAATCCTGCCAGGCGATAGCGGCATACAGGTGTTCTTCATTCGGATAAAGCATGTTCGGTTCCTTTAACCAGGGTTAACGAGAAAGGTCTGCAGCTCGGCGACGAAATCCTGCGGATTGGCCAGATGCGCGTTGTGGCCGGCCTGCGGCACGATGCGCAACGGCAACCCGGCGTCGCGCGCCAGCCGTTGAAATTTGGGGTCGTTCTCACCGCACAGCACTCGCAGCGGCACGGTCAGTTGGCGCAGCTGCGGCGCCAGATAAGGCTGCCGCCCGAGCGAGGTGGCTTCGAGCATGTCGGCAATCGCCGGGCCGCTGTTGACCGAACGCGCGGCGATCAGCGCCTGGCGGTGCACATGGCTAAGCTCTTTGAACACCGGTTGCTGATACCAGTCCGCCAGGACTTCGGCAATCGGCTCACTGCGAAAACGCGCCGCCCATCGCGCATCCTGCTCGCAACGATCGCGGCGCTGTTGTTCGTCCTCAAGCCCCGGGTTGCCGCCCTCGACGATCACGCCTTGCAGGCCGTCATGGCGGCCGTGGCAAGCGTGATACATGGCGATGCGCCCGCCGAGCGAGTAGCCCACCAACCAATAACGTTCAATATTGCGCAGTTGCAGGGTCGCGGCGATTTGCGCGCTGATGTCGTCGAAGCCGCGGCAGCTCACCGCCACGGAATCGCCGTGGCCGGGCAGATCGATGGCCAGCGACGGCCATTCCGGGCAACGCGCGGCGATCACCCGCCATTCATTGTTGTTGCCCAGCAGGCCGTGCAGCCATACCAGCCACGGACGCCCCGCTTCGCCCTGTTGCAAAATTCGCGTCGCCAGCATCATTGCACCGCCATCTGTTGTACCAGGAATTGCAGACTCTCGGCCCCTGCGCTCGGCGACACCTGCAGTTCTATCAGCGTGGCGCCGCCGCGCCGCCAGCCTTGCTCAACCGCCTGTTGCAGTTGGCGCCAGTTTTCCGGCCGCGCGTAGTCAAGCTGGAACATCGCCGCCGCGTGGCTGAACTCGACGTTCTGCGGCATGCAGTAAAAGCGTTGGCGCTCCTCGTCCGGCGTCGGCAACAGCGAGAAAATTTGGCCGCCGTTGTTATTGACGACGATCAGCACCGTCGGCGCCGAACAGTGGCGCAACAACGCCAGCGCATTGAGGTCATACAACGCGGAAAGGTCGCCCACCATCGCCAACGTCGGCATGGCGGTGGCGCGCTGTACGCCGGCGGCGGTGGAAATCAGACCGTCGATGCCGCTGGCGCCGCGGTTGCTGAATACCGGGTAAGCGACAGGCAGCGTGGTTAACGCGTCGATCAGTCGCACCACCAGGCTGTTGCCGAGAAACAGCTGGCCGTTCTCCGGCAGCAGTTCCGGCAGGCGGTGCGCCAGCTGCGCTTCGCCAAAGTTATCGTGCAGATGCGTGGACGCCGCCGTCAGCGCCTTATCCGCCAAGACCGCCAGCCCGGCGGCCCACGGCGCGCGCGGTTGCGCCGGATGCTGCGCCAACCACTGCGCCACCCCGGCACGCAGACGCCGCCCCCGGTGCTGGGCCGGATCGAGCCGCCCCGGCAGCTCGTCGATGACCCAATACTCTTCCGGCCGACACTGCGCCTGCCACTGCAGCAAGCGTTTACCGGTCAGACTGCCGCCGAACTGCACCACCAGCTGCGCGTCTTGCAACACGCGCTGCGCCTGCGGATGAGCGAGCCATAAATCGGCGCAGGGCAGCGGTTGCCCGGTCTGCGACAGCACATCGCCGATCAGCGGCCAGCCCAGCGTCTCGGCCCAGTCGGCCACCTGTGCGCCCTCTTCCGCGCTCATGCGGCCAGCCAGCACCACGCCGCGTTTTTGCCGCCAGAAGAACCAGTCCGGCTGCGGCACTGGCGCCGCACGCGTCTCGCTTTCCTGCAGCCAAGGCCGATCGCTCTGCCACCAGTCGCCCAGCGCGGCGGACCAATCGGCATACTGACGTTCATCGCCGCCGTACAGCGGTTCGGCGAACGGGCAGTTAATATGCAACGCGCCGTGCTGCAGGCGCGCCATCGCGCTGTCGACGCTGGAGGCCAGCCACGCGGCCGGAATATCCGGCGTAGGACGCGGCAGATCGATCGCCAACGTCGGGTGGCTGCTGTAGAGGCCGTTTTGACGGATCGCCTGATTGGCGCCGCAGTCGATCAGTTCCGGCGGCCGATCGGCGGTGAGAAACACCAGCCGCTCACCGGTCAGGCCGGCCTCGATTAAAGCCGGGTAAAGGTTCGCCGCCGCGGTACCGGACGTGACAATCACCGCTACCGGCTCACGCGCCGCCTTCGCCAGCCCAAGCGCCAAATGGCCAAGCCCGCGTTCATCAAAGTGGGTATGACAGATAAAAGATCGGTTGGCCGCAGCGGCCAGCGTCAACGGCGTGGAGCGCGATCCCGGAGCGATACAAACATGCCGCACCCCATGGCGGGCCAGCGCCTCGAGCAGCACAGCCGCCCACCGGCGATTAAAAACACTTGTCGACATAGTTCGCTCACAAGTCAGTTAGCAGAGATCGTCCCCGGCGCAGCCGACGGACGCCGCGCCTGTAGTTACGCTCTGTATTATATGAGGTGTTATTTTCACGGCTTTTGCGCCAGCGCAAAAACGCCGTATATCCCTGGGTGTTTACACCAGATAATTATTTGATTTAGAACAAAAAACAAACAATAAATACACAAACACTTTACACCTGCGGCGACATGGCCTCAATTCGTCCGCACAAAAAACAGGGGAATAGCGCCCCGCCTGCGGCGGCTAGCGGAAAGTATAGGCGGGATATGGAAGAACTATCGGAGAAACAGCGGGATGAAGCACACAGTCTGCAGAAAAGAACGAGGCGGCTTGCGCCGCCCCTGGGGCGTGATTTATTTGCGGGCCAGCAGCAGCCCCAGCACCAGCCCGACGGTGGCGCCGATGCCCACGCTGTGCCAGGGTTTATCCCGCACATAGTCGTCGGTGCGGTGCACCGCTTCTTTGGCGCGGGCATAGTAGGATTCGCCGGTGTTCACCCAGCGCGCCTTGACCTCACTCAGCGCCTGCTCGGCGTGCGACTTGATGTCGATGTAGGCCTGATCCGCGCGATCGCCGCTGTATTGCAACACTTCTTCCAGCGTTTCGGTCAGCATTCTCAGATCGTCATCCAGCGTAGTTTGCTCAGCATCCGTATGTCTTGCCATCGTGAGATCTCCGTGGTTGAAAAATTAAGCGTTCCTACACTATAGACAACGATCGTCACCTGCGGCCATCGGACTTTTACCCTAAAACACTAATTGCACCTTGGCGGCCTGGCGCTTGTCACCGGCAAACTCCAGCGCCTGCGCCAGTTGGTCCCCGGCGAACTCCGCCGACAGCAGCGGCAGCGGATCGACCACATCGCCGGCCAGCCAGGCCACCGCCAGCGCGAATTCCTCCACGAAGCGGAAGGAGCCGAGCAGATTCAACTCCTTGGCGATCAACAGCATCAGCGGGAAATCAGGGAAGCTGCCGCCCATCCCGACCTGCACGACGGTGCCCTTGGCGCGCGTGACTTCCAGGCAGCGCTGCAGCGACGTCGGATGCCCTGCTGCCTCGAAAGCAATGTCGAAATAGCCTTTGTGTTGCTGATATACGCTGAAATCGTCGTCTGCGGCATGCAGACAGCGGTCCGCCCCCATCTGGCCGGCGAGCGCCAGACAGCGCGGGCTGAGATCGGCGCAGACGATCTCGGCGGCGCCCAGCGCTTTCAGCGCCGCCACCAGCAAACAACCGATCGGGCCGACGCCGGACACGAAAACCGTTTTACCCTTCACCGCGCCGGGCTGTTTTGCCGCGTGGATCGCCACCGCCAGCGGTTCGGCGAATACCATCACCCTGTCGTCGCGATCGGCGGCGTAAGGAATGCACTGCGCGCTATCCACCACCTTGTATTGGGTGAAAGCGCCGTCGACGTGCGGGAAATACATCGCGCTGCCGAAAAAGCGCATCTCGACGCACTGATTGCTTTGCTGCGCCAGACAATATTTGCACTGCCCGCAGGGTTTGCTGGGATTGAGCGCCACCTTCTGCCCGATCGCCAGCTGCGGTGAATCGCTGGCGACCACCTCGCCGATCGCCTCGTGGCCCAGCACCATCGGCTGGCGTACCTGAAAATTGCCGACCTTCCCTTCCTGAAAGTAATGCAGATCCGAGCCGCAGATGCCGCCGCGGCGGATTTTCACCAGCGTGCCCTGTCCCTGATAATTCACTTCTTGCGCGATCACCGCCACGTCTCGTTTGCCGTTGACCATGCAGGACTGGGTTTGAATTTTCATCTCAACACTCCACGAAAGAGGGATTACACCGCGGCGGACATGCCGCCATCGACAAACAGCAGCTGCCCGTTGACGAAGCTGGAAGCGTCGGCGGCCAGGAACACCGCCGCGCCGATCAGCTCCTGCGGATCCCCCCAACGCGCGGCGGGCGTGCGCTGGGTCAGCCAGGCGGTAAAGGCCGGGTCGTCGGCCAACGCCTGCGTCATCTCGGTTTTGAAATAGCCGGGGGCAATGCCGTTGACCTGAATGTTGTAACGCGCCAACTCCACGCACATGCCGCGCGTCAGCATTTTCACCGCCCCTTTGGACGCCGCGTAAGGGGTGATGGTGTCCCGCCCCAGCTCGCTTTGCATCGAGCCGATATTGACTATCTTGCCGCGCCGGCGCG
The DNA here is from genome assembly GCF_052168895.1 of Serratia sp. CY37869. NCBI lineage: Bacteria > Pseudomonadati > Pseudomonadota > Gammaproteobacteria > Enterobacterales > Yersiniaceae > Serratia > Serratia sp. CY37869. The sequence goes on along the minus strand of NZ_JBJNLU010000001.1, from coordinate 522,994 downwards.
GCACCATGTAACGGGCCACGGTCTGCGACACGATGAAGACCGCCTTCTGGTTGACGGCGATGATGTCGTCCCAGTCTTGCTCCGGGAACTCGGTGAAGGGATGACGGCGCTGGATGCCGGCGTTGTTGATCAACACGTCTATCGCGCCGATGTCCGTTTCGATACGGCCGATGGCGGCATGCACCGCCTGAGAGTCGGTGACGTCGAACGCCGCCGCGTCGGCGCGCAGCCCCTCTTCGCGCAGGCGATCGGCGGCGTGCCGGGCATGTTCTTCGGTGGTGGCGTTGACCAGAATATGCGCGCCTTGCTGCGCCAGGCCACGCGCCAGCAGAAAACCGATGCCGCGCGAGGCGCCGGTGATCAAGACGGTTTTGTTATCCAGAGAAAACAGGTTGTTCATGGTGATTCCCGGCCTTCAGGCCTCCAATCGGACAGGCCTCTATCTCAGCCGATTGTTACCGGTAAAAACGTGATGAAAATCACTGAAAATAATGTTACGAAACCCTGTTACCCTTAACGTGAACTCACGCAGACAGCGAGAGAACAAAGCCAATCTATCCAATTGAAAAATAGCCACTTTCAATAAAATCGCATGCGTTGTTATCACCAAATCGATTTGTTAACATACCGCTATCCACCCTTGCCGCGCCGCCCGTTAAGGCTACCGAATGAAACACCCCCGCGTAACGCTACAGGACATCGCGCAATTGGCCGGCGTGACCAAAATGACCGTCAGCCGTTTTCTGCGCACGCCGGACAAAGTGGCGGCCGACACCGCTGAACGCATTGCGCAGGTCATGCGGGAGCTGAACATCACTGACGCCGATACCGCACAGGCCGGCAGAAAACCGCGCATCGGCGTGTTGATCCCCTCTTTCAATAACCAGATTTTCGCCGATCTGCTGGCCGGCATCGAATCCGTCACCCAGGCGCGGGGTTATCAAACGCTGGTGGTGAACTACGATTACAGCCCGCAGCGGGAAGAAGAGCAGATTGCACAGCTGCTGGCTTATCCAATCGCCGGGCTAATCCTCACCGATTCGGCGCACACCTTGCGCGCTGAGACCTATCTCGCCGCCGCGAAAATTCCCATCGCGCAGGTGATGGATCTCGACGCGCCGCCGGGGCGGATCGCGGTGGGATTTGACAATGAACAGGCGGGGTATGACATGACCGCCGCGCTGCTGGCCAGCGGCAAACGCCATATCGTTTACTTTGGCGCCATGTCCGACGCCCGCGACATTAAACGTTACCAGGGTTACTGCCGCGCCATGGCGGCTCAGGGGCAAACGCCGCGCCAGATCACGCCGCATCGGGTCTCATCGGTTTCGATCGGCGCCGACATGCTGGCGATGGCGCGCGAACGCTACCCGCAGTTGGACGGTATCCTGTGCACCAACGACGATTTGGCGGTAGGCGTGTTGCAGGCCTGCCTGCGTCTCGGCGTGCGCGTGCCGCAGGAGGTTGCGCTATCGGGATTTCACGGTCTGGATATCGGCCAGGCGACCACGCCGGGCATCGCCAGCGTGATCACGCCGCGCTTTGAGATGGGTAAGGCCGCCAGTGAACTGTTGCTGCAGCGGATCGCGGGCGAGCCCTGCGCCGAGCGTCTCGACCTGCACTACCGCCTCTCACTCGGCGGCACCGTTTGAGCCGGCATGCCGGCTGACCGGCTGTGCGGCGCGGGCTTTTTCGCTGCGCGCCGCCCACCACAGCCCGCTGTTTTTCATCGCATAGCCGAATAGCAGGCCCACCAGCAAAGAGAGCGTCACCAGCGGCCAGTCGCCGCCGCCGGCGAAGGTCGCACAGGCGCCGATAAAGGTGCCGGGCACGAACCCCAGCCATTGCTGTTTGGCCTGTATGCACATCAAGAACGCCACGGCGCCGGTCAGCAGATACCCCAGCAAATTCCATTGCGGCGCCAGTTCGCTGCCGTGGATGATGACCATTGCCCAGAAAACGCCGCTGCAGCAGGTCAACGCGCCGATCAACAGCCCTTTCAGGCCGCCCTGCGGGCAGGCGAAATAGGCCGTGCAGCCGAGAAAACCGGCCCAACCGATCAGGCCCAGACTGACGGCAACCCATCCCCAAACGCCGGACAGGATCCCGGTGGTGACGGCAATGGCGAAAAGAACGTTCATAAAGTGACCTGCAGCAAAAAGAAAGCGCGCAGTTTACCCGAAATCAGGCCAATTTATGCGATACAAATCACATCATAAATGTAATTAAAGAATCATTAATTATAAAAAATAGATATTCATCACAAAATAATTAGCAAGGGAACCCCACCCGGGACGTTTTCCATGCCAGCAACAGGCACACTGCGCTGCTGCTCAAGAACAGCAAATGGGTCGCCTGCTGCAGATCGACGCGATCGACCACCACGCCCAGCAAGATAGGCACCCAGTTGGCGATATAAGCGATAACGTAAAACAGAGAAAGCAAACGCGCATGGCTGGTCGGAGGCGAAATCAAGTTCACCAGGGTCGCGCTGCCGACGAAAATGGCGCCGTATGCATAGCCGGCCACCACCAGCCCCATCGCTGCCAGCCCCAGAGAATGCCACTGGATCGCCATGGCGAACACCACTGCCGCCAGCACCTGCGCCAGGCAACCGAACAACAGCGAATGACGGGCGTTAACGCGGCGGCTCAGGATCTGGCTGATGCCGGCGATCAGCAGATACACCGCAATCGCATAGCCAAAGACGCCACGCTGGTGCATGCCTAACAGCGTTTCCGCCACGCCGGGGCCGATTGCCAAAATACTGGCGGCCAGCGCCCAACAGACAAACAGCGCGCCGGCGCACACAAAGAATTTACCGCCGGTAGCGCGCAGGCCATCGAGCAGCGTGCTTTTTTCCTGTTCGGCCGGCGCAGCGCGGGCCGGCGACGCAACCTGGCCACGCGGCCACAGCAGCATGACGCCCAACGCCGCCATGGCGGCAATGGCCATGATGAAAACGAACGGCAGCGTCGTGGGATGAAAACCGGTCTGCAAAGCGATGCCGCTGAAGATCGGCCCCAGCGCTAATCCGGTGGTGAATGACAGCGTTGCGATTAACGCCGCGCTTTTACCGCCGTCGCGCGGCCCAAACCGCACCAACGCGATGTTCGCCGCGCCGGTCAGCGCCCCGGTGCCTACCCCGGCCAGCAGCCGCGCCATCAGCATCATGGCAAAGGTATCAGCCAGCACGAACAGCAGCGCGCCGCTCAACACCACCAGCAACGCCGGCACGATCATGCTGCGTAAATCCTTTACTTTGCCGGCCAGATTGCCGACGCCGAACAAAGAGATCAGCACGCCGGCGGCATAGGCGCCGTAGATGACGGTCAGACTGACCGAGCTTAGCGCAAGCTGCTGCTGATACAGCGGATAAAGCGGCGTCGGCGCGCTGCTGTTCAGCAATGCCGACATCAAAGCCAGCGCCAGGAACAGTAAAATGGCCGTGCGCGACGCCTGTGCGTTTGCTGGCGCCCCGTCCTGGATGGCGGTATTTTCTGACATGCTTCAACTCCCAAAGTCGGCAGGCGGCGGCCTGCCATCGTCATCTTTCCTCACCCGGTCTGCCGGGAACGGCGCTTATCATAGCGTTACGACGACGGGCGAAGTATCGTCAAGAATGAATCACCCTGATGCATTCTTGCATCACCGGAGAAATAACCGCCGATGTGCGTGCCGTTGACCGTCTTTCTCTCCCTCCAGGCGGAACAACGCTTTATGATAGATACCGGTATCGTTCGCCCGGCCCGCACTGCTCCCCTGGCGCCGACAAATCTGCAGAGAGGAAATGGCATGATGAATTGGGATGACGCGCGCTTCTTTCTGGCCGTCGCGCGCTGCGGCACGTTACGTAAAGCCGCCAACCAGCTGCAGGTTGATCAAGCGACCGTCGGCCGACGTCTCACCGCCCTGGAAAACTCGCTGGGTTCGAAATTGTTTATCCGCACGCCAAAATCCTTCTCCCTCAGCCCGCTGGGCGAATCCATGCTGGCGGACATGATGAAGATGGAAAATGCCGTGCAGGCGATCGCTCGCAAAGCCGCCGGCGGCGACGAAAGCCTGTGCGGCAACGTGCGCATCGCCACCACCGATACCCTGGCCGAAGCCTTCGTGATACCGGCGCTGCAAGATCTGCGGCAACGCTATCCGGCCATCACCGTCACGCTGTTGACGGCGCTGAACATCACCGATATCGCTTACCACAGCGCGGATCTGGCGATCCGCGGCGCCCGCCCCGATAACGATGAGCTGATCATCAAACGCTTAGCCACTATCGAAATGGGTCTGTACGCCAGCCCGCACTATCTGACGCGGCGCGGCATGCCGGTCAAAGGCGAGCAGCTGCGCGGCCACGATCTGCTGATGTTCCCGCGCGAACTGGTGCCGCGCCACTGGAGCAATTTTGGCGGCGAGACCCTGTACGAGCCCAACGCCGTGCTGCAATGCAATTCGCAGCTGTTGTTACGTTCGGCCACCCGCAGCGGGCTGGGCATCGGGCTGCTCTTGTCGTGCCTGGCCGACCACGACCCGGAACTGGTGCGCCTCTTTCCCGAGAGCAAAGACTGGGTGGATATCTGGCTGGTGCTGCACCCCGATTTGCAACGCGCCGCTCGCGTGCGCGCGGTGGTGCAGGCGCTGGAAACGTCGTTTAGCGCCCATTACGACTGAGTGCCGTTTCTCCATAAAAAAAGGCCGCCGAAGCGACCTTTTTACCGTCAGAAGCGTTATCAGAACGTCGGCTGAGCCATCTGCACCAGCGAAATCAGCGGCTGAGGATAAACCCCCAACAGCAGCACCAGCGCGGCTGAGATCAGCACCACGACGCCACCGGCAGTCAACGCCCAGTTGTTCGGGGTGTCGCGCTGCAGCGATTCCGGCGCGCTGAGGAACAGACTGACGGTCACGCGCAGGTAGTAGTACAGGCCGATGGCGCTGCCTACCACGACTGCGCCGGTCAGCCACCACAGGTGCGCGCTGACGCCCATCGCGATCACGAAGAACTTACCGATAAAGCCCAGCGTCATCGGGATACCGGCCAGCGACAGCATCATCACCGTCATTACCGCGGACAAGATTGGCTTGTGCCAGAACAGACCACGGTAAGAGAACAGCGAATCCGCATCCGGGCCACGGTATGGGCTGGACATCAGGCTGACCACGCCGAAGGCGCCCAGGCTGCTGAACAGGTAACCGGCCAGATAAACGCCGGCGGTTTCCAGCGACAGCTGATGAGTTTGCACCGCAATCAGCGCCACCAGCAGGTAGCCCAGATGAGCGATCGACGAGTAGCCCAGCAGACGCTTGATGTTGGTCTGGCTGATGGCCATCAGGTTACCGAACAAGATGGAGCAGAACGCGATGATCGACAATACCATGCGCAGCGCTTCGTTGTCGGCGGCCGGGGCATACAGGAACAGACGCATCACGACCGCAAAGATCGCGATCTTGCTGGCGGTCGCCAGGAAGGTCGAGACCGGCGCAGGCGCGCCCTGATAAACGTCCGGCGTCCACAGTTGGAACGGCACCAGTGACAGCTTGAAGCCCAGACCGACGATCATCATGCCCATGCCGGCCAGGATCAGCGGCTGGTGCATCATGTTTTCCTGCAGGCTCTTGCCGAGGCCGGCCAGCGACAGATCGCCGGATTCGGCGTACAGCAGCGCCATGCCGAACAGCAGGAACGACGACGCGGCGGCGGACAGCAGCATGTACTTGATGGCGGCTTCCAGCGGGCGCTTCTGGCGGTAGGCGTAGCCCACCAGGCCGAACAGCGGCAGCGAGATCAGCTCGATACCGATGAACAGCGAAGCCAGATGGTTGGCGCTCGCCAGCAGGATGCCGCCCATGGCGGCGATCAGCACCAGCAGGTAGAACTCTTCGCGGTTATCCGGATAGCCGACCAGCCACGGATACGCGAAGGTGCAGGTCGCCAGACTCGCCAGCAGCACCAGCCCGGTGTAGAACATCGAGTAGCCGTCAACCCGCAGCAGCGGGGTGACGTCCATTGGGCCTGCCTGGCCGACAAAGTACAGCGAAAGCAGCGCCAGGTTGAGACCGATCACGGTCAGGGTGGCGTTGATAAAGTGGTCGCGTCGCCACGCAATGCCTAGCATCACAACCACCACCGTCAATCCGACGATCAACAGCGGCAGCAGTGCGATCAGTTGTTGAGGAGTTATTGTCATGGCGAATTACGGCCTTGTTGTTGAAATTGCTGAAACTGACGAACCAAACCAGTGTTGCACGTTGCTCATCGCCGCGTTGGAAGTATCCAGAATCGGCTGCGGGTAAACCCCCAGCAGAACCAGCAACACCACCAGCAGCAGAATGATGAACAGTTCGCGCGCGGTCATGCCCTGCAGCGGCTGGTCGGATTTAGGCGCACCGTAGTAAGCGCGCTGCATCATGATCAGCGAGTAAACCGAAGCGAACACCAGACCGAAGGTGGAGATCACGGTGATCACCGGCACCACCTGGTAGCTGCCGAACAGAATCATGAATTCGCCGACGAAGTTACCGGTACCCGGCATCCCCAGCGTAGCCACGGCGAAGAACAGCGACAGCGCAGGGATGAACTTGATGCGCCCCCACAGGCCGCCCATCTGACGCATGTCGCGCGTATGCAGACGTTCATACAGCTGGCCGCAGATAATAAACATGCCGGCGGCGGACAGGCCGTGCGCGATCATCTGGATAACCGCGCCCTGGTAAGCCAGCTGGCTGCCGGTGTAGATGGCGATCAGCACGAAGCCCATGTGCGATACCGAGGTGTAAGCAATAAGGCGCTTGATGTCGGTCTGCGCGAACGCCATCCAGGCGCCGTAGAAGATGCCGATCACGCCCAGCCACATGGCGATTGGCGCGAACTCGTGCGAAGCCTCAGGGAACAGCGGCAGGCTGAAACGCAGCAGGCCGTAGGCCGCGGTTTTCAGCAAGATGCCCGCCAGGTCGACGGAACCTGCGGTTGGCGCCTGGCTGTGCGCATCCGGCAACCAGCCGTGCAGCGGCACCACCGGCATTTTCACCGCGAAGGCGATGAAGAAGCCCAGCATCAGCATATATTGCACGTTATGGGACATCGGCGTTTGCAGCAGGTCTTCGTAATCGAAGGTCCACACGCCGGTGGCGTTGTAGTGCACGAACACCAGGCCCAGGATCGCAATCAGCATCACCAGACCGCTGGCCTGGGTGTAGATGAAGAACTTGGTCGCCGCGGTGATGCGGGTTTTACCGTCCGACGCCTTGTGACCCCACAGCGCGATCAGGAAGTACATCGGCACCAACATCATTTCCCAGAAGAAGAAGAACAGGAACATGTCGATGGCGAGGAACACGCCGATAACGCCGCCCAGGATCCACAGCAGGTTGAGGTGGAAGAAGCCCTGATACTTCTGGATTTCACGCCAGGAACAGAGGATCGCCAGCACGCCCAGCAGACCGGTCAACACCACCATCAGCAGCGACAGACCGTCCAGCGCCAGGTGGATGGAGATGCCGAAGCGCGGGATCCACGGCAGCAGGAATTCGCTCTGCCACTGCGGAATGCCTTTCGGCGTGGTCAATGTATAGCCGCCCTGCATCCACAGCTGCAGAGAGAGCGCCAACGTCAGCCCCATTGCGATCAGCGCTATCCAGCGCGGCACCTTAGTACCGAAGCGCTCAAGCTGCCAGCACAGCAGACCGCCGATAAAGGGGATAAGAATTAGCCAAGGTAATAGCATGGCGTTTTGTGTCCCTTATACGAATAATTTCAAACTTTGTACGTAGCGCCTGCCCGGCGCTACGCCCGAAAAATGCGTCTGTTTAAATTATTCAATTAAACCAAAATCAACAGAGCCAATACGACCACTGCACCCACACCCATAGACGCTATATACCAACGCACCTGACCGTTCTCGCTCACCGTCAGACCGCGGTTCCCCCAGCGGGAGAAGACGGCCGGCAGGTTCATCAGCGAGTTCAGCGGATCGCGTTGCAGCAGCTTCGCAATGCCCAGGTACGGCTTGACGAACACTTTGTCATACAGCCAGTCGAAGCCCCAGGCATGGAACCACCAGGTCGAGAAGAAACGACCCGGCGCGCTGTTGGCGATGCTGTTGACCAGGCTGCGTTTGCCCAGCCACAGCGCGGCCGCCAGCAGAATGCCGACGATAGCCACCACGCCGGAGGTGATTTCAAGCCGCAGCACGCTGCCGTGCGCCAGCTCGGTGGTCTCCGGCAGCACGCCCTGCAACGGCGGCACGATCATCGCGCCGACGAAGGTGGACATCACCAGCAGAACCAGCAGTGGCAAGTGGTGAGTGATGCCTTTACCGGCATGCGCTTTGATTTTCTCTTCGCCATGGAACACGATGAAAATCATACGGAAGGTGTACAGCGAGGTCATGAACGCACCGACCAGGCCGGCAACCATCAGGTTGATGTGGCCGTTGGCCATCGCGCCCGCCAGGATCTCGTCCTTACTGAAGAAGCCGGCCGTGACCAGCGGCAACGCAGACAGCGCCGCGCCGCCCACCAGGAAGCAGACGTACACCAGCGGGATGCTCTTGCGCAGACCGCCCATCTTGAAGATGTTTTGCTCGTGGTGGCAAGCCAGGATCACCGAACCGGACGACAGGAACAGCAGCGCCTTGAAGAACGCGTGGGTCATCAGGTGGAAGATCGCCGCGTCCCATGCCTGCACGCCCAGCGCCAGGAACATGTAACCGATCTGGCTCATGGTGGAGTAAGCGAGCACGCGCTTGATGTCGGTCTGCACCAGCGCGGCGAAGCCGGCCAGCAGCAGAGTGACCGCACCGACGATGCCCACCAGGTGCAGCACTTCCGGCGCCATCAGGAACAGGCCGTGCGTGCGGGCGATCAGATAGACGCCCGCGGTCACCATGGTCGCCGCGTGGATCAGTGCGGAAACCGGGGTTGGGCCCGCCATCGCGTCCGCCAACCAGGTTTGCAACGGCAGCTGCGCCGATTTGCCGACCGCGCCGCCCAGCAGCATCAGGGTCGCCCAGGTGATGGCCGTGTCGCCCACCGCCAGTTTCTGCGGCGCCAGGATCATCAGCTCGCGGATGTTCAGCGTGCCCAGCTCGTTGTAGAGGATGAACAGCGCGAACGCCAGGAACACGTCGCCCACGCGGGTCACGATAAAGGCTTTCATCGCCGCCGCGCCGTTGGCCGGATCTTTGTAGTAGAAACCGATCAACAGGTAGCTGCACAGGCCCACGCCTTCCCAACCCAGGTACATCAACAGCAGGTTGTCCGCCAGCACCAATACCACCATGCTGGCGATAAACAGGTTGGTGTAAGCGAAGAAGCGCGAATAGCCCTCTTCACCGCGCATGTACCAGGAAGCGAACATGTGGATGAAGAAGCCGACGCCGGTGACCACCGACAGCATGGTCAGCGACAGGCCGTCCAGCACCAGGGTCACGCCGATATTGAAGTTGCCGACGGCCATCCAGGTCCACAGGCTTTGCTCGAACAGCTGCACGCCGGCGGCTTTCTGGGCGAAGAAATCCATCGCCACATAGACCGTGACCAGCGCAGCCAGGCCGATAGAACCCACGCCGACGGTGGCCGCCGTGTTTTCAGACCAACGACCGCGGGAAAATGCCAACAGCAGGAACCCGATCAGCGGTAGCAGAATTGTTAAATATAATAGGTTCATCCGCGCATCTCACTGACAGTATCAATATTCAGGGTATGACGACGACGGTAGAGCTGCAGCAGCAGCGCCAGGCCGATACTGGCCTCGGCTGCCGCCAGGCTGATCGCCAGGATGTACATCACCTGTCCGTCCGCCTGGCCCCAGTAGCTTCCCGCCACGATAAACGCCAACGCCGCAGCGTTGATCATCACTTCCAGGCTGATCAGCATAAACAGCAGGTTGCGGCGCACCAGCAGCCCGGTCAGCCCGAGCACAAACAGGATAGCCGCCAGGATCAGGCCATGTTGAAGAGGGATCATGCTTGCTCCTCCGATTTTCTTCTCGCCATTTCGCCACTCGCCGGCGCGTTGCTCAGCACCTCGCCAGGCTTGTGCTCGCGGCCGATATGGAAGGCGACAACCAGACCCGCCAACAGCAGCATTGAAGCCAGCTCAACCGCCAATACGTAAGGCCCGAACAGGCTGATGCCCACCGCCTTCGCGTCGACCATCTCACCGCTGATACCCTGATCGGATACGCTGCGAATCGCGACGATCAATACCACCAGCAGCGCCAGCGACAGCAGGCCAGGCCCGATCCACACCGTCGGCTTCATCCAGTCGCGCTCTTGCTGCTGCACGTTGCCGAGGTTCAGCATCATCACCACGAACACGAACAGCACCATGATGGCGCCCGCATAAACGATGATTTCCAACGCGGCGGCAAAGTAGGCGCCGAGAGAGAAGAAGACTGCCGAGATCGCCAATAACGAGACGATCAGATACAGCAGCGCATGCACAGGGTTGGTATGGGTGATCACGCGAATCGTCGCGGCCACCGCAATCAAACCTGCCAGATAAAATGCAATTTCCATGCTTGCTGGCTCCTTAGGGCAACAGACCTTTGACGTCGATCGGTTTGGCTTCGTTTTCGGCTTCGCCTTTGGCTTTGCCGTCAATCGCCATACCGGCCATCCGGTAGAAGTTATATTCCGGATATTTACCCGGCCCCGAGATCAACAGATCTTCTTTTTCGTACACCAGATCCTGACGCTTGTACTCACCCAATTCGAAATCCGGCGTCAGCTGGATAGCGGTAGTCGGGCAAGCCTCTTCGCACAGGCCACAGAAGATGCAGCGCGAGAAGTTGATGCGGAAGAACTCCGGATACCAACGGCCGTCTTTCTGTTCCGCTTTTTGCAGCGAGATACAGCCGACCGGGCAGGCAACCGCACACAGGTTACAGGCGACGCAGCGCTCTTCGCCGTCCGGATCGCGCGTCAGCACGATGCGGCCGCGGTAGCGCGGCGGCAGGTAAACCGGTTCTTCCGGGTACATCTGGGTTTCACGCTTGGCGAAGGCATGCATGCCAATCATCCAAATGCTGCGCACCTGGGTGCCGAAACCAACCACTAACTCTTTCAATGTCATGGTTTATTCACCCCTTATTGAGCGTTGTACAAAATGACCGCGGCGGTTGCCAGCAGGTTCAGCAGCGTCAGCGGCAGGCACACTTTCCAGCCGAAAGACATCACCTGGTCATAACGCGGACGCGGCAGCGCGGCGCGGATCAGGATGAACATCATCATGAAGAAGGCCGTTTTCAACGCGAACCAGATGAATGGCGGCAGGAACGGACCCTGCCAGCCGCCGAAGAACAACGTCACAATCAGGGCGGACACGGTGACGATACCGATGTATTCCCCCACGAAGAACAGACCGAACTTCATGCCGGAATATTCGATGTGGTAACCGTCAGCCAGTTCCTGCTCGGCTTCCGGCTGGTCAAACGGGTGACGGTGACACACCGCCACGCCGGCGATCGCGAAGGTCACGAAGCCGAAGAACTGCGGAATGACGTTCCAGACGTGCGCCTGCGATTCAACGATAGCCTGCATGTTGAACGAACCCGCCTGCATCACCACGCCCATCAGCGACAGGCCGATGAACACTTCGTAGCTCAGGGTTTGCGCAGAAGCGCGCATCGCGCCCAACAGCGAGTATTTGTTGTTGCTCGACCAGCCGGCGAACAGCACGGCGTACACCGCCAGGCCGGCCATCATCAGGAAGAACAGAATACCGATGTTGAGATCGGACACCGCCCAGGTCGGGCTGACCGGTACGATGGCAAATGCCAGCAACAGGGAAGTAAAGGCGATCATCGGCGCCAGGGTGAAGATCACCCGGTCGGAGAATCTCGGCACCCAGTCTTCCTTGAAGAACATTTTGATCATGTCGGCGACCAGCTGCAGCGAGCCGCCCCAGCCTACGCGGTTCGGTCCGTAACGGTTCTGGAACAGGCCGAGCAGGCGGCGTTCGCCGAAGCTCATGAACGCCCCGCACGCCACGACCACCAACAGGATCACGACCGCTTTAAGAACGGCGATCAGAATGTCGATCACCTCAGGGGTAAACCAGCTCATCGTGCCGCCTCCCGCAGATTGTCTACCTTAGCACCCACCAAGATCGGCGGGATCCCTGGCAAGCCGAGCGGCAAACCAACCTGGCCCTGGGTCAGGGTTTCACTCAGACGCACCGGCAGACGCAAGGTCTGGCCCGCACAGCTGAACTCCACCAGGCTGCCCGCGTTGACGCCAAGCGTCGCCGCGTCGGCCGGGTTGACCATCACGTAGGCTTCCGGCATGCGCTGCTGGATCACGTGAGAGCGCTGCGACATTTCATCGCTGCCGAACAGGTGGTAGTAAGGCGCGACACGCCAACCGTCGTTCGGATTGAAGGCGGCTGGCACGCGGTCGAAGTAACCGAGGCTGCCCTCCCCTGCTTCGATCAGGCGCACGCCCGGATCGCCGTGGCGCAGTTTGCCGCCCACTTCGGCCTGGAACTTGTTCCATGCCTGCGGTGAGTTCCAGCCTGGCGCCCAGGCGAACGGGATCTGCTGACGATCGGCCAGCGGGCTGTTGTTCCCTTCCATCGAGAAGGCGAACATGGTGTCTTTATCCTGCGGCTGACGCGGCTCGTGCACGCTGATGTTGGCGCGCATGGCGGTACGGCCGCTGGAACGGTGCGGCGAACGCGCCAGCTTCTGACCGCGAATGCGGAAAGTCGCGTCCGGCGCGGCATCGACGATGCCCTGCAGCTGCGGCAACGCGGCGACGCAAGCGGCGATCACGTCATCGAGCTGAGTCCAGTCCACATGGCGGCTGGTGTAGGTGGAGTGCAGCGAGTGCATCCAGCGCCAGCTTTCCAGCATCACGGTGAACTGATTCTTCTTGGCGTCATCGTAGTAAGCCGGATCGTATACCTGGAAGAAGCGCTGCGCGCGGCCTTCCTGGTTGATCAGCGTACCGTCGCTCTCGGCAAAGCTGGCCGAGGAGAGGATCAGGTTGGCTTTGTCCATGATCGCGGTGCGCTGGTGATCGGCGACGATCAGGTTATTGACCTTGGCCAACGCCGCGTCCACCTGCGCCGCCGGCGCATGGCGATAGAGATCGTTTTCCATCACGATGGCGGTGTCGGCTGCGCCGCTCGCCAGCTGTTCCAGCGCCTGATCGAGCGAACCGCCGCCGATCATCGCCAGGCCCATGCTGTTGGCGGCGCCCGCCACGAAGGTGATGCCGACGTCGGAACCGCGGCCCTTCAACGCTTTGGCGATGTTGGCCGCCGCTTCGATGATGGCTTCGCTGCCGGCGTTGCTGCCGGTCACGATCAGCGGTTTGCGTGCGCCGGTCAGCGCCTGCACGATGATATCGACTTTCTTGTTCAGGCCATCGGCCAGATCGTTCACCGCCGGCGCTGCGCTATCCAGCGCGTGCGCGATGGCGAAGCCAAAGCGCGCCTGCTCGTCTACCGGCGCGCGGTAGTTCCAGGCGGCGATGTCGTCCAGGCGGGTGTTGTCGACGTTGGTGGTGAACAGCGGGTACTTGGCGTGCTGGCCGATGTTCTGCACCGCCGCGATCTGCCAGTCGGCAACGCGCTGCGCCGCCGCCATCGCGCGGGCTTTACCCTTGACGGCCTGACGCACGGACAGCGCGATGCGCGCGCCGGTTTGCGTCAGGTCTTCGCCCAGCACCAGCACCGCGTCGTAATCTTCGATCTCACGCAGCGCCGGCGTATGAACGCCGCCGTTCTTCAGCACGTTCAGCATCAGCGCCAGGCGTGATTGCTCCGCCTGAGCGATACCGGTGTAGTAGTTCTCGGCGCCGACCAGCTCGCGCAACGCGAAGTTGCTTTCCAGGCTGGCGCGCGGGGAGCCGATGCCGATGGTTTTCTTCGCCTGACGCAGGATGTCCGCCGCGCCCTGCATCGCCTGCTCGGCGTTCAGGGTTATCCAGTCGTCGCCGCGCAGCTGCTGCGGTTGACGCGGACGATCTTTCTGGTTGACGTAGCCGTAACCGAAACGGCCGCGGTCGCACAGGAAGTAGTGGTTCACGCTGCCGTTGTAACGGTTTTCGATACGGCGCAGCTCGCCATAACGCTCGCCCGGGCTGGTGTTACAGCCGATGCTGCACTGCTGGCAAATGCTCGGCGCGAACTGCATGTCCCATTTACGGTTGTAGCGTTCGGAGTGCGTTTTGTCGGTGAAGACGCCGGTCGGGCACACTTCCACCAGGTTGCCGGAGAACTCGCTTTCCAGCGTGCCGCTTTCCGGGCGACCGAAGTAGACGTTGTCGTGCGCGCCGTACACGCCGAAGTCGGTGCCGTCCGCATAGTCTTTGTAGTAACGCACGCAGCGGTAGCAGGCGATGCAGCGGTTCATCTCGTGCGAGATAAACGGCCCCAGCTCCTGGTTGTTGTGGGTGCGCTTGGTGAAGCGGTAGCGACGGAAGCTGTGGCCGGTCATTACCGTCATATCCTGCAGGTGACAGTTACCGCCTTCCTCACAGACCGGGCAATCGTGCGGGTGGTTGGTCATCAACCACTCGACCACGCTTTCACGGAACTGCTTCGCTTCGCCGTCATCGATGGAGATGAAGGTGCCATCGGATGCCGGGGTCATACAGGACATCACCAAACGGCCGCGCGTATCTTCCGCGTTTTGGTATTGCTTTACCGCACATTGGCGGCAAGCGCCGACGCTTCCCAGCGCCGGATGCCAGCAAAAGTAAGGAATATCAAGGCCGAGGGAGAGACAAGCCTGCAGCAGGTTGTCCGCTCCGTCTACCTCATACTCTTTGCCGTCTACATGAATCGTAGCCATAGTCAGCATGCTTCCAAGTGGCCTGCCTTGCGGCAGGCGTTAATCAAAAATTCTGGCCGTGTTCGGGCGAGTCGGCTTACCAGCGTTGCTTCAGCAGATTGTTCGGCTGAATGCCGCCAATCGCATGCGCGTTGCCGAAGTGCTGCACGGCGATACCCGCCTCGAACTCTTCACGGAAATATTTAATCGCGCTTTGCAGTGGCTCTACGGCACCTGGCGCGTGGGCGCAGAAGGTTTTGCCCGGGCCGAGGGAACGGCACAGCTGTTCGAGGGTTTCGATATCCCCCGGCTGCCCTTCGCCGTTTTCCAACGCACGCAGGATCTTCACGCTCCACGGCAGGCCATCTCGGCAAGGCGTACACCAGCCGCAGGACTCGCGGGCGAAGAACTCTTCCAGGTTGCGCACCAGCGGCACCATGCCGATCTCGTGGTCTACCGCCATCGCCAACGCGGTGCCGAGACGGCTGCCGGCTTTGCCGATCGCGCCGTATTCCATCGGCAGATCGAGGTGATCGGCGGTCAGGAAGTCGGTGCCCGCGCCGCCCGGCTGCCAGGCTTTGAAACGCAGACCGTCGCGCATGCCGCCGGCGTAATCTTCCAGGATTTCGCGCGCGGTGGTGCCGAACGGCAGCTCCCAGACGCCCGGATTTTTCACCCGGCCGGAGAAGCCCATCAGCTTGGTGCCTTTGTCTTCACTGCCGGAGATGCCGGTGTACCACTCCACGCCGTTCGCCAAAATGGCCGGCACGTTGCACAACGTTTCGACGTTGTTGACGCAGGTCGGCTTGCCCCAGACGCCGGCGCTGGCCGGGAATGGCGGCTTGGAACGCGGGTTGGCGCGGCGGCCTTCCAGCGAGTTGATCAGCGCGGTTTCTTCACCGCAGATGTAACGGCCGGCGCCGGTGTGGACGATCAGCTCGAAATCAAACCCGGTGCCGAGAATGTTCTTGCCCAGATAGCCGGCTTCGGTGGCTTCCGCGATGGCGCGACGCAGGTGCGCCGCCGCTTCGATGTACTCGCCGCGCAGGAAGATGTACCCGCGGTAGGCTTTCAGCGCGAACGCGGAGATCAGCATGCCTTCCACCAGCAGGTGCGGCAGCTGCTCCATCAGCAGGCGGTCTTTATAGGTGCCCGGCTCCATCTCATCGGCGTTACACAGCAGGTAACGGATGTTCATGGATTCATCCTTCGGCATCAGGCTCCACTTCAAACCGGTGGAGAAGCCCGCGCCGCCGCGGCCCTTCAGCCCGGAATCTTTCACCAGGCCGACGATCTCGTCCGGGGCCAGGCCTTTGAGGGCCTTCTCTGCGCCGGCATAGCCGTTTTTGCTGCGGTATTCGTCCAGCCACAGCGGCTGCTTGTCATCGCGCAGACGCCAGGTCAGCGGATGCGTTTCGGGAGTGCGTACAATGTGCTTGGTCATTGATACTGCTCCAGTAGCGTCTCGATATCTTCAGGCTTCAGCTGACTGTGCGTGTCGTCATCAATCATCATGGTCGGCCCTTTATCGCAGTTGCCCAGACAGCAGGTCGGCAGCAGCGTGAAGCGGCCATCAAAGGTGGTTTGACCCGGTTTGATGTTCAGCTTCTTCTCGATAGCGGCCTGAATGCCCTGGTAACCGGTGATGTGACAAACAACGCTGTCACAATAACGGATCACGTGACGTCCTACTGGCTGACGGAAAATCTGGCTGTAGAACGTGGCCACGCCTTCTACGTCGCTGGCGGGGATGCCCAGCACTTCCGCGATGGCGTAAATCGCACCGTCCGGAACCCAGCCGCGCTGCTTCTGCACAATTTTCAGTGCTTCGATGGAAGCGGCGCGCGGATCCTCGTAATGGTGCTTTTCGTGCTCGATCGCATCACGTTCTTCCGCGCTCAGTACAAATGCATCAACGCCGCTCTGAGGAGCGGCTGCATTGATGGGCTCGAGCGCATCATTGACTGCGTGATTGTCTTTTTGATCATGCATAGTTAGCGGTCCACATCTGACATTACAAAATCGATACTACCCAGATAGACGATCAGGTCGGAAACCAGGCTGCCTCGGATGACCGATGGGATCTGCTGCAGGTGCGCAAAGCTCGGCGTACGTACCCGGGTGCGGTAGCTCATGGTGCTGCCGTCGCTGGTCAGGTAGTAGCTGTTGATCCCTTTGGTGGCTTCAATCATCTGGAATGATTCGTTGGCTGGCATCACCGGGCCCCAGGAAACCTGCAGGAAGTGGGTGATCAGCGTTTCAATGTGCTGCAGCGTGCGCTCTTTCGGCGGTGGCGTGGTCAGCGGGTGATCGGCCTTGAACGGGCCTTCCGGCATATTGTTCAGGCACTGTTCGAGGATGCGCAGGCTCTGGCGCAGCTCTTCCACCTTCAGCATCACGCGGGTGTAGCAGTCGCTGTTGCCGTCGCCGACCGGCACTTCGAAGTCGAAGTTCTCGTAGCCGGAGTACGGGCGCCATTTACGCACGTCGAACTCGACGCCGGTGGCGCGCAGACCGGCACCGGTCACGCCCCATTCCAGCGCTTCTTTGGCGTTGTAAGACGCGACGCCGATGGAACGGCCTTTCAGAATGCTGTTCTTCAGCGCCGCTTTCACGTAGGAATCCAGACGCTTCGGCATCCATTCGAGGAATTCACGCAGCAGGCGATCCCAGCCGCGCGGCAGATCGTGCGCGACGCCGCCGATACGGAACCAGGCCGGGTGCATACGGAAGCCGGTGATCGCTTCCACCAGATCGTAGATCTTCTGGCGGTCGGTAAAGGCGAAGAACACCGGGGTCATCGCGCCGACGTCCTGAATGAAGGTGGAGATGTACAGCAGGTGGCTGTTGATGCGGAACAGTTCGGACAGCATCACGCGAATGGTGTCAACGCGCTCCGGCACCTTGATGCCGGCCAGCTTTTCAACCGCCAGCACGTAAGGCATTTCGTTCACGCAGCCGCCGAGGTATTCGATGCGGTCGGTGTACGGAATGTAGCTGTGCCAGGATTGACGCTCGCCCATCTTCTCGGCGCCGCGGTGGTGATAACCGATATCCGGCACGCAGTCGACGATCTCTTCGCCGTCCAGCTGCAGAATGATGCGGAACGCACCGTGCGCAGACGGGTGGTTCGGGCCGAGGTTGAGGAACATGAAGTCTTCGTTCTCGGTGCCGCGCTTCATGCCCCAGTCTTCCGGCTTGAAGGTCAGCGCTTCCATCTCCAGATCTTCTTTCTGCTTGGTCAACACGAAAGGATCGAATTCGGTGGCGCGCGCCGGGTAGTCCTTGCGCAGCGGGTGCCCTTCCCAGGTCTGCGGCATCATGATGCGCGACAGGTGCGGGTGGCCGTCGAAGGTGATGCCGAACATTTCCCAGGTCTCGCGCTCATACCAGTTGGCGTTTGGGAACACCTTGGTGGCCGTCGGCACGTGCAGGTCTTTTTCAGACAGCGCCACCTTCAGCATGATGTCGCGGTTGCGCTCGATGGAAATCAGATGGTAGAAAACAGAGAAGTCCGCAGCGGGCAGGCCGTCGCGGTGGGTGCGAAGACGTTCGTCCACGCCATGCAGATCGAACAGCATGACATACGGCTTCGGCTGTTTTCTCAGGAACGTCATTACTTCCAGTAACTGGTCAAGTTTAACCCATACCACGGGCATGCCGGTGCGGGTGGCCTGAACAGTAAAGGCTTCCGGCCCAAAACGGTTGCGCAGTTCGCCGATCACCGGGTCGTCAAGGTGATCTCGGGTCTGCCAGGCAGGCAAGGCGTCGTGCGTCGTCAAATCTGTCATAATTTTTTTTCACCACACTAAAGGGTTATTCGCCGCAAGTTTCACTTTTCGCTGTGTTAACCAATAGCGCACTAAGATGGACGTTAAATGAACGTCTTAAATCTCGTCAGGCGTCCGGAGGTTGGTCACCGCGATGCGCTCGCCGTGTTTACGCTCTCTTTCAGACTGCATATTGGCGCGGTAAACGCCCTGATCGCCGACAACCCACGACAGTGGGCGACGTTCTTTGCCGATGGATTCCTGCAGCAGCATCAGCGCTTGCATGTAGGCTTCCGGACGCGGTGGGCAGCCGGGAATGTACACGTCGACCGGCAGGAACTTGTCCACGCCCTGCACCACGGAATAGATGTCGTACATGCCGCCGGAGTTGGCGCAAGCGCCCATCGAGATCACCCACTTGGGCTCCAGCATCTGCTCGTACAGGCGTTGGATAACCGGGGCCATCTTGGTGAAGCAGGTGCCGGCCACCACCATCAGGTCAGCCTGACGCGGGGAGGCGCGCAACACTTCCGCACCGAAACGCGCCACGTCGTGAACGGCGGTAAACGACGTCACCATCTCCACGTAACAGCACGAAAGGCCGAAGTTATACGGCCAAATAGAGTTTTTACGCCCCCAGTTCACCATGTCATGCAGCGCATGCTCGAGTTTACCCATGTAAACCGTGCGGTGGACCTGTTGTTCCAGGGGATCGGCGACGATCTCCTGTTTTTGCAGGGGATAACGGTCGTTCTCACCGTTCGGGTCTATGCGGGTGAGCGTATAGTCCATCTTAATGCCTCGCTGTTACTGCGGATGACTGTTGGTGTTAGTGATCGTGCTCGGTTTGCTGCGGCGTTGGGAACGCGCCGGAGTCCAATCCAACGCGCCGATGCGCACCAGATAAACCAGACCGGCCAATAGCACCAAAATGAAAATGGCGGCTTCGATAAAGCCTACCCAGCCGCTCTCGCGAATCGAGACCGACCAGGCATACAGGTATAAGGCTTCAACGTCGAAAATAACGAAGAACATGGCCACCAGGTAGAACTTGGCGGACAAACGCATGCGCGCCGTGCCGACCGAGTCGATACCTGATTCAAACGGGGTGTGTTTGGCGCGCGCCCGGGCTCTCCCGCCCAAGAAGAACGCGCCCAGCAGCATTAAGCCGCAGAGCCCGATAGCCACAACGAGAAATACGGCGAGCGCCCAGTGATGAGCGATAACTTCAGTGGTTGTTGACATACTCTATGCTTACTCATCAAAAGTGGCGTCGATCGCACTGCTCTTGTCACCGGCAGTTAGTGCGCCACATCGATTTAAGGGAAGGATAAATAACCACACAAACAAACTGCTTTTACAGCGAGTTAGGCAGCGTTTTTCTGTGGGCTTTTTACTCCTTTCTATAACCTTTTGTCAACTTTGACAAAAGTATCTACACACTAGTTTACATACGTATCATTTGATTAACATTTGATGCGCCAGGGACAGGCTAAATCGTGTCAGTTAATTTTTGTGTAGAAACAGATAGATATAAACCAACATGCACATTTCAGTTTTACTATACCATTGTCTCAGGAATTCCCTGTTCTTCCACTCACTACCTAGGGGTATTTTTTTGATCCAGGACACGTTTTCAGCATAAATCCTCAAAAAAAGTGTGGCCCTTTAACAATTTTCCTCAAATTGAGCCGCAAAAACGGCCGCTATAAGCTAACAAAATAACCCTGCTATTACCATGCCTTTAACCCATTCAATCTTATTGCTCAAAAAACGAACTTAGCGTATTAAACCCGGCCAAACTCTCTTTTCAGTAACGCTTAAAAGTTAACAAAACATCCAACTCAATTAAAAAAACAAACCAAACACATATAAATACAATTTTAGGTAAAAAAAGGACAAAAAAAACCTCCGCCGAAGCAGAGGTTTTCATCAGATATCGCGCCGCAGCGTTATTCTTCTTCGTCCACCAGGCTGGCGTCATCCTGATCGCTCTGGAGACCGCCTTCCGCGCCGTTGAAGCCATAGCCGTCATTGCCGCCCTGCATCGCGCTAAAGATGGCCATCGCCAGCTCGTTGCTGCACTGCGCGTTTTTGCACAGCGCATACTGGGTATCCGGCAACGGCGGCAAACCTTCCGCCGCGCCCAGCACCCGCAGGTCAGGGCTCATCATCTCGATCGGCCGCGCGGTCACGCCCAGGCCGGCCTTGCAAGCCGCCCGCACCGCGGACAGCGTGGAAGCGACGTAGGCGATGCGCCACGGGATGCCGGCTTCGTCCAACTGCTTGATCGCCAGCGAACGGAACGGGCTTGGCTCGTCCATCACCACCAGCGGGATCGGCTCGCCGGCCTGGTAATGGTAATCGGCGGCGCAGTACCACAACGTCGGCGACGTGCGCAGCACGATGTGCGGATGCCCTTCGGGATCGGCCGTGGTCACCGCCAGATCGATCTCGCCCTCTTCCAGCAGATCGACCATCGTCGTGCTGCGCTTCACGCGCACGTCAATAGCCAGCTTCGGATAGATGGCGGTTACGCGGTTCAGCAGGAAAGGCAGAATGGTATCGGCGGTGTCGTCGGAAGCGCCGATGGTCAGAACACCTTTAATATTGTTGTACATCAGAGAGGTACAGGCTTCATCGTTAAAGCGCAGGATTTTTCTGGCATAACCGAGAAGCTGAATACCATGCTCAGTCAGAAGTTTGTTGCGCCCATGGCGGGCAAACAGTTCTTTGCCGACCAGTTGCTCTAATCGCTGCATTTGTTGGCTGACGGCTGATTGAGTACGGCAAACGGCGACAGCCGCCGCTGCGAAAGTATTCAAATCAGCAACCGCAACAAAGGTTCTTAGCAGATCGAGGTCGAGATTAAGTATCGGACGATTTGCAGTTGTCATAGTGTATTCTTCACTTTTTTAAATTCTAATTTACGAACTACTACCCTGGTGTGTTTCTCAGACGCCGTTGAAAAAGGACGGAGCCTGTTATGACAGTACCCCACTCATAAGTGGAGGGCAAAAAAATTACTTATGATTCGTTACCTCTATCGCTTTTTGAAATGCGATCTATCGATGCTGCTTATAGAACGCGGGGGACTAAATGCCGGCATACGGGGAAAACCCCCACCGGGCCTGAGATTTTACTCATTCATACTGCCTAATTTCCACTCCATTCGTGCTACTGATAACCCTTATCAACTGGCGTTCAGACTGCATTTACGAGCAAGAAATATAAATAATTAACGGCACCGACTTCGTGTCACCACGCAATGAATTTAATAAATTCAATCAGTAAGATTTTTACTTTAAATAATATTCTCATAACCACATAAACAATGCTTAAGATAAAATATAAAGTAAAGCTTATGTAAATATGCCATTTTTCTTAGTGTGGTGTGTCATCTGACAACCCGCTATCAGACAACTCCGGTATTATCGTTCCTTTACAGTTACTGAAAACCATTCTCCCTTACGGCTTATCAGTTCTCCACACCCAAGCGCTGACGCCAGCGCGTCGCGTTGAACGACGCTCGATTTCGCAGAACAAAACCCTAGTAAAATTATAGTTCATGAAATTATGAACCACAAAATAACTTTACCTTTGCTTATCATAACTAAAATCCCCCGTTACGACATGCATTTGCACCAAAGGCGTGCAAAACCCTTCAAAAGCAACTACGCCAGGAGTACATTGGGCGGGTTGCGGCGTCCCACGGTAGGAGCGCCCCTATCCCAGCAAAAGGCTCAACTTTTTATGTCCCCCATTGAGAAATCCAGCAAACTGGACAACGTCTGCTATGACATTCGCGGCCCGGTGCTTAAAGAAGCTAAACGTCTTGAAGAAGAAGGCAATAAAGTCCTGAAACTGAACATCGGCAACCCTGCCCCGTTCGGCTTCGACGCCCCGGACGAAATCCTGGTCGACGTGATCCGCAATCTGCCCACGGCGCAAGGCTACTCCGATTCCAAAGGCCTCTTCTCGGCGCGTAAAGCGATCATGCAGCACTATCAGGCGCGCAACATGCGTGACGTGACCGTTGAGGATATCTACATTGGCAACGGCGTCTCCGAGCTGATCGTTCAGTCCATGCAGGCGCTGCTCAACAGCGGCGACGAAATGCTGGTGCCGGCGCCGGACTATCCGCTGTGGACCGCCGCAGTGTCGCTGTCCGGCGGCAAGGCCGTACATTACCTGTGCGATGAGCAGGCCGGCTGGTTCCCGGATCTGGACGACATCATCAGCAAGATCACCCCGCGCACCCGCGGCATCGTGATCATCAACCCGAACAACCCGACCGGTGCGGTCTACAGCAAAGCGCTGCTTGAGCAGATCGTCGAGATCGCCCGTCAACACAACCTGATCATCTTCGCCGACGAGATCTACGACAAGATCCTGTACGACGAAGCAGAGCACCACTCGATCGCCGCGCTGGCGCCGGATCTGCTGACCGTGACCTTCAACGGCCTGTCGAAGACCTACCGCGTGGCGGGTTTCCGCCAGGGCTGGATGGTGCTGAACGGGCCGAAAAAGCACGCCAAAGGCTATATCGAAGGGCTGGAGATGCTGGCTTCGATGCGCCTGTGCGCCAACGTGCCGATGCAGCACGCGATTCAGACCGCGCTGGGCGGTTATCAGAGCATCAGCGAATTCATTCAGCCCGGCGGCCGCCTGTACGAACAGCGCAACCGCACCTGGGAATTGCTCAACGACATCCCGGGCGTCTCTTGCGTGAAGCCGCAGGGCGCGTTGTACATGTTCCCGCGCATCGATGCCAAACGCTTCAACATCCACGACGACCAGAAACTGGTGCTGGATCTGTTGCTGCAGGAAAAAGTGCTGCTGGTGCAGGGCTCCGCGTTCAACTGGCCTTACCCCGATCACGTGCGCATCGTCACCCTGCCGCGCGTAGACGAACTGGAAATGGCGGTCGGCAAGCTGGGCCGCTTCCTGGAAGGCTATCACCAATAATCATCAGGGGCGCAGCGCCTCGCTGCGCCCTTCCCTCACAGCCCGGTTGCAAAATTCGCCGACACTGCTTCACAATGAGGCCCTCACTTGCCGTTAAAGAGAGCACCATGAGTCAGAGCCATTTCTTCGCCCATCTGTCCCGCCTGAAACTGATCAACCGCTGGCCGCTGATGCGCAACGTGCGCACCGAGAACGTCTCCGAACACAGTCTGCAGGTGGCCTTTGTCGCCCACGCGTTGGCGGTGATCAAGAACCGCAAATTCAACGGCAACCTCAACGCCGACCGCGTTGCGCTGTTGGCGATGTACCATGACGCCAGCGAAGTGATCACCGGCGACATGCCGACGCCGATCAAATACTACAATCCGCAGATCGCCCATGAGTACAAGAAGATCGAAAAGATCGCCCAGCAAAAGCTGCTGGACATGATCCCGGCGGAGCTGCGCAACGATTTTCGCACCATCCTCGATGAGCATTATTACAGCGAAGATGAAAAGCAGGTGGTGAAGCAGGCTGACGCGCTGTGCGCCTACCTGAAATGCCTGGAAGAGCTGTCTGCCGGCAACAACGAATTCACCCTGGCCAAGGCGAGGCTGGATAAAACCCTGGAACAGCGCCGCAGCCCGGAGATGGGCTACTTCATGGAAGTGTTCATTCCCAGCTTCAGCCTGTCGCTGGACGAAATCAGCCTCGACAGTTCGCTGTAACCCCGCCGGCGCAGCCTCGCTGCGCCGTTAAAAACCATAGAGCCACGGCACCACAATCACGCTGACCGCCATCACCAGCAGGGTGAACGGCACGCCGAGACGCACGAAATCGCCGAACTTGTAATTGCCCGGCCCCAGCACCAGCGTGTTGACCGGTGAAGAGACCGGCGTCATAAAGGCGGCGGACGCGGCGATGGCGATAATCATCGCGAACGGGTATGGCGAGACGCCCATTTCGCGCGCGGCGGCGATGGCGATCGGCGCCATCAGCACCGCCGTCGCGGTGTTGGAAATAAACAGCCCGATAGTCGCGCACAAGACGAACAGGCACAGCAGCATCACGCGCGGCCCCGCCCCGCCGGCGACATCCATCAGCCCGCTGACGATCAGACTGACCCCGCCGGTCTTTTGCAGCGCCTGCGCGAACGGCATCATGCCGACGATCAAAATGATGCTCGGCCAATGGATCGATTTATAAGCGCTCTCCATGTCGATACAGCGGAATTTGCCCATCAGCAAACAGGCGATCAGCGCCGCGATCGGGTTGGGGATTTCGTCGGTCAGCATCATCGCCACCATCAACGCCAGGCAAAACAGCGCGTGCGGCGCCTGTGTGATGGCCGGCGCCACTTCGTCCACTTCGGCCGGCAAGTTGAGCACGATAAAGTCATGGGTTTTGGCCTGCAGTTGACGGATCGCCTTCCAGTCGCCGATCACCAGCAAAATGTCGCCCAGCTCCAGCGGCTCGTCCACCAGTTTGCCGCCGAGCGTCTCGCCGTGGCGGCGGATGCCCACCACGTTCAGATCGTAGCGGCTGCGGAACGCCGCTTCGCGCAGGCTTTTGCCCAGCAGCGCCGAGTCAGGGATCAGCGAGACCTCCGCCATGCCGACGTTGCGCGACTGTTCCGAGAAGTAATCGCCGCGCAGCACCATCGGCTCCAGCCGCTGTTCGCCGCAGAATTCGCGCAGATCGATCTGGCTGTCCGACATGTCGATCAAGAGGACGTCGCCCTCGCGCAGCTCGGTGCTGCCGGAGGCGCTGACCATCACCCGCCGGAAGCGTTTCCAGCGCTCGATGCCCACCACGTTGGCGCCGTAGCGCGCACGCAGGTGCAGTTCATCCAGCGAACGCCCAATCAGCGGCGAAGCGCTGCGGACAGCCAGCCGCCGCGCGCGGCCGGTCAGTCTGTAATCGCGGATCAGATCGCGGAAGGTGCGGCGCTGCCAGCCGTCGCCGGCTTTGCCCGTGTCACCGCTGCCCAGCCAACGCCGGGCGATCAGCATGTAGCCGACGCCCAGCGCCAGCACCACCAGGCCGATCGGCGTCACGCTGAAGAAACCGAAACCATGGATGCCTTCGCGCACCAGCTCGCTGTTGACCACCATATTGGGTGGCGTGGCCACCAACGTCATCATGCCGCTGATAAGCCCGGCAAAGCTGAGCGGCATCATCAGCCGCCCCGGCGCGATCTTCATTCTGGCCGTCACGCTGAGCACCACCGGGATAAAGATCGCCACCACGCCGGTCGAGCTCATAAATGCCCCCAGCCCGGCGACCGTCACCATCAGCAGCATCAACATTTTGGTTTCGCTGCTGCCGGCCACTTTCACCAACCAGTCGCCCACCTGATAGGCCACCCCGGTGCGTACCAACCCTTCGCCGATCACGAACAGCGCGGCGATCAGAATCACGTTGGGATCGCTGAACCCGACCGTCGCCTCCTGCAGGCTGAGCGTGCCGCTCAGCACGAAGGCGATGATCACCAACAGCGCCACCACGTCCATGCGCAGCTTGTTGGTGGTAAACAGCACGATGGCAATCAGCAGTAAACTCAGCACCCACAGTAATTCGCTGTTCAAAACGGCCTCATCCGGCAAATGTCCAAGGGCTTAAAAAATAGCATAAAAAAACCCCGCAAAGGCGGGGTCTAATCAATTAGGGTGAAGATAATGCCACTCAGGCCAGTAGGCGAACGATCGCGCCCTGCGCCGTTTTATCAACGGCGATCTGCGCCAGCGAATCCAGCCGCAGGTCAACCTGCTCCAGCTTCGGCGCGTCGGCCGGGGCGTTGACCGCAATCACCTGGCAGCCCGCCGCCAGCCCCGAAAGAATGCCGGCCGGCGCGTCTTCAACCACCACGCACTCGTGCGGCGCCAGCCCCAGACGTTCGGCGCCCAGCAGGTAGGCATCGGGCTGAGGCTTGCCGTGTTTAACCTGCTCGGCGGTGATGAACACCGCCGGCTGCGGCAAACCGCCGGCCTGGCGGCGAGCGCCGGCCACCGGCACCGAACCGGAGGTGACGATCGCCCAAGGGATGCCGAGCGCGTTCAGGCGCTCCAACAACGCGATGGCGCCCGGCAGCGCGCGAACGCCTTCGGTATCCTGCGCTTCCACCTGCTCCAGCAGTTGGAACTCGCGCTGAATTTCCGCTTCGCTTTCACCCGGCATAAAGTGGCGCAGAGAAGTAATGGCCTGTTTACCGTGAATGAAGTCCAGCACCGCTTGCGGATCGACGCCGCGACGCTCGGCCCAGTGCGTCCAGGCGCGCTCTACCGCCGGCAGCGAATCCACCAGGGTGCCATCAAGATCGAACAGAAAACCCTTACACTCCACAGAAAACCTCTTTTTAATCAAGCATTGATGATTTGCGCTATCTCAACGGCGCTCAAGTGATACTGGCGCGGGCAGGCCAGCCAGATCGCCAGCATACGCTGGTATTTTTCCCACATTTTGGTCTGGGCGTTGAAACCGTGGCTGCCGGAATCGAAGTGAGTATAGCGCCCCTCGGTGTTGACCAGGAAACGCACATAGCTCAGGTAGCGCGCCTCGGTGGCGGCGTCGAAGCCGAGAAACGCCAGGCGGCGCTCGTCCAGCCCCTGTTTCTCTTTCAGATTGCCCCAGGAAACCTGCAGCGCATGGTGCATCTCCATCACGTTGATGATGGTGCGGCACACCTCTTCGCTCAGTTCGCCAAAGTCACGATCCAGCTCGCGCATTTGCAAGCCGAAGCCGCGTTCGACGATGGTTTGCAACCGGCGATAACGATCGCTGTTGTCCGGATCGAGTAGCGTCATCATCTTGTACTGATTCGACAGGATCAGGCGCTGGGCATGGGTCATTTCCATCAGGATTTCCTCATTTCTGTATGATGGCGGGAGCATCGCACAGCGCAAGAACGCAGGAAATCACAACTCGACCGTTCTTTGATTTAAACCGGGGTTATTGGCGCTTTGACGAGAAAGGCCGCATCAGCGCGGCCTTTTTCATTTACAGATCGTCGAGGAAGGTTTTATCCAACTGCTTGAAGGCGCGCTTAAGCAGATCGGCCAACGTCTGATAGGTGGGCGTGCCCTCGAGCGGCGCCACCGCCTGCCCGGCTTCCGTCAGCTTGTTGCGCACCTCATGGAACCATTGCAGCAGCGTCGGCGGCAGCGGCGTAACAGAACGGCGCCCCAGCCACCACAAGCCCTGCATCGGCAGGCTGCAGGCGAACAGCGCGGTGGCGATCGCCGGGCCGAGCTGGCCGCCCAGCGCGATCTGCCAGGTCAGCGTGAAAATCGCCAACGGCGGCATGAAACGGATAGCGAAACGGGTGGCACGCGCAACGCGGTTCTCCGGAAAGACCGGTGCCAGACGTTTGTCTGACGGCCAGGTTTTCATATAATGCTGCCCGCGCTGGAAGACCTGAAACCAGCTTACGGAACCGGACGGTTTGCTCGTCATTGCGTACCTCAACGTCACGTAAAGAAACTAAAAGCGTGCTGCCAGAGCCCATACTAAAAAATTTGAAGCTTTAAATTTATTTTGTGTTTGCACCGGGCTATCGGTATCCTAAGCCGGCCTTGTGGCCGGTAGAAGATGACGTAAATTTTGTCAACTTTTAGCCCTATAAAAATCAAGATTATTTAAACCGCAGAGAAATCATCGGTTTTTCCATCATCCTGTGATTTGTGCACTTCACATGATGTTAATCATAAATGTCATCGGCACTATGCGCTACGCTTGTTGTCTGATTGACGATTAATTCACCACGTGTGTTCGATTTTCTTTTAACAACACGACTATTTAAGTAGGTACTTCCATGTCGAGTAAGCTAGTACTGGTTCTTAACTGCGGCAGTTCTTCTCTGAAATTCGCCATCATCGATGCCGTTAACGGCGACGAATTCCTCTCCGGTTTGGCCGAGTGTTTCCACCTGCCTGAAGCTCGCATCAAGTGGAAAATGGACGGCGCCAAACACGAAGCTGCCCTGGGGGCCGGCGCTGCACACAGCGAAGCGCTGAACTTCATTGTTAATACTATTCTGGCACAAAAACCAGAGCTTTCTGCGCAGCTGACCGCTATCGGCCACCGCATCGTGCACGGCGGCGAGAAGTTTACCGCTTCCGCCGTGATCAACGACGAAGTTCTGCAGGGTATCAAAGATTCCGTGCCGTTTGCACCACTGCACAACCCGGCTCACCTGATCGGCATCGCGGAAGCGCTGAAATCCTTCCCTCACTTGGCTGACAAGAACGTTGCCGTGTTCGACACCGCGTTCCACCAGACCATGCCGGAAGAATCTTACCTGTACGCCCTGCCGTACAGCCTGTACCGCGACCACGGCGTTCGCCGCTACGGCGCACACGGCACCAGCCACTTCTACGTGACTCAAGAAGCCGCGAAGATGCTGAACAAGCCGGTAGAAGAAGTGAACGTGATCACTTGCCACCTGGGCAACGGCGGCTCCGTCACCGCAGTGCGCAACGGCCAGTGCGTTGACACCTCCATGGGTCTGACCCCGCTGGAAGGCCTGGTAATGGGCACCCGCAGCGGTGACATCGATCCGGCTATCATCTTCCACCTGCACGATTCTCTGGGCATGAGCGTTGATCAGATCAACAAGATGCTGACCAAAGAATCCGGCCTGCTGGGCCTGACCGAAGTCACCAGCGACTGCCGTTACGTTGAAGACAACTACGACAGCAAAGCCGACGCCAAACGCGCCATGGACGTGTTCTGCCACCGTCTGGCCAAATACGTCGGCGCCTACAGCGCGCTGATGGAAGGCCGTCTGGACGCGGTGATCTTCACCGGCGGCATCGGCGAGAACGCCGGCATGGTGCGTGAGCTGACCCTGAACAAACTGGGCCTGCTGGGCTTCGAAATCGACCACGACCGCAACATGGCCGCTCGCTTCGGCAAATCCGGCGCCATCACCAAAGACGGCAGCCGCCTGGCGCTGGTGATCCCGACCAACGAAGAGTTGGTCATCGCGCAGGACGCATCCCGCCTGACCGCGTAATGCTCTCAAAACACCGTCAGCCCAGGCTGACGGTGTTGTTTTAGCCTCATGTTAATCGTGAAGAGGACTATTCTGTGTCACGTACTATTATGTTGATCCCCACCGGCACCAGCGTCGGCCTGACCAGCGTCAGCCTGGGTGTCATCCGCTCCATGGAGCAAAAAGGCGTTCGTCTGAGCGTGTTCAAACCTATCGCTCAACCGCGCACCGGCGACAACGCACTCGACCAGACCACCACCATCATCCGCAGCAACTCCACCATTCCGGCGGCCGAACCGCTGCGCATGGACTACGTTGAGGGCCTGCTGAGCTCCAACCAGCAAGACGTGCTGATGGAAGAGATCGTGGCTCGTTACCACGAGAACACCAAAGACGCGGAAGTGGTGCTGATCGAAGGCCTGGTGCCGACCCGCAAGCATCAGTTCGCCAACGCGCTGAACTACGAGATCGCCAAAACCCTGAACGCCGAGATCGTCTTCGTGCTGGCGCTGGGCAACGACTCCCCGGCGCAGCTGAAAGAGCGCATCGAACTGGCGCGCACCAGCTTCGGCGGCAGCAAGAACAAAAACATCACCGGCGTTATCATCAACAAGCTGAACGCGCCGGTCGACGATCAGGGCCGCACCCGTCCTGACCTGTCCGAAATCTTCGACGACTCCACCAAGGCCAGCATCGCCCACGTCGATCCTGCGCAGCTGTTCGCCAACAGCCCGCTGCCGGTTCTGGGCTGCGTGCCGTGGAGTTTCGATCTGATCGCCACCCGCGCCATCGACATGGCTCGCCACCTGAAGGCCCGCGTGGTCAACGAAGGCGACATCATGACCCGCCGCGTGAAGTCCGTGACTTTCTGTGCGCGCAGCATCCCGCACATGCTGGAACACTTCCGCCCTGGCTCCCTGCTGGTGACCTCCGCAGACCGCCCTGACGTGCTGGTCTCCGCCTGCCTGGCGGCGATGAACGGCGTGGAAATCGGTGCCATCCTGCTGACCGGCGGCTACGCCATCGACGAGCCGATCAAGAAGCTGTGCGAACGCGCCTTCCAGACCGGCCTGCCGGTGTTCATGGTTGACACCAACACCTGGCAAACCTCGCTGAGCCTGCAGAGCTTCAACCTCGAAGTGCCGGCGGACGACCACCAGCGCATCGAGAAAGTGCAGAACTACGTGGCCAGCCACATCAGCACCGAGTGGATCGACTCGCTGACCGCTACCTCTGAGCGTTCACGCCGCCTGTCTCCACCGGCGTTCCGTTACGAACTGACCGAGCTGGCGCGTAAAGCCGGCAAGCGCATCGTGCTGCCGGAAGGCGACGAGCCGCGCACCGTGAAAGCGGCGGCCATCTGCGCCGAACGCGGCATCGCGGAATGCGTGCTGCTCGGCAACCCGGACGAGATCCAGCGCGTCGCGGCAGCGCAAGGCGTTGAGCTGGGCAAAGGCATCGAAATCGTCGATCCGGTCGCCGTGCGTGAAAACTACGTGCCACGTCTGGTTGAGCTGCGCAAGAGCAAGGGCATGACCGAAGTGGTCGCGCGCGAGCAGCTGGAAGACAACGTGGTGCTCGGCACCCTGATGCTGGAACAAGGCGAAGTCGACGGCCTGGTCTCCGGTGCGGTTCACACCACCGCCAACACCATCCGTCCGCCGTTGCAGCTGATCAAAACCGCACCGGGCAGCTCGCTGGTCTCCTCCGTGTTCTTCATGCTGCTGCCTGACCAGGTACTGGTCTACGGCGACTGCGCGATCAACCCGGATCCGACCGCCGAGCAGCTGTCTGAAATCGCCATCCAGTCTGCGGATTCCGCCGCGGCCTTCGGCATCGAGCCGCGCGTGGCGATGATCTCCTACTCCACCGGCAACTCCGGTGCGGGCAGCGACGTAGAGAAAGTGCGCGAAGCGACCCGTCTGGCGCAGGAAAAACGCCCGGATCTGATCATCGACGGCCCGCTGCAGTACGACGCCGCCATCATGGCCGACGTTGCCAAGTCCAAGGCGCCGAACTCACCGGTGGCCGGCCAGGCGACCGTGTTCATCTTCCCGGATTTGAACACCGGCAACACCACCTACAAAGCGGTACAGCGCTCCGCTGACCTGGTTTCCATCGGCCCGATGCTGCAAGGCATGCGCAAGCCGGTGAACGACCTGTCGCGCGGCGCACTGGTTGACGATATCGTCTACACCGTCGCGCTGACGGCGATCCAGTCTTCCCAGGCTGACGCTGCCGCCGCCAAGGCGTAATAAACCGTTAAAAAAAGCCAGTCAGGTAATCCTGACTGGCTTTTTTATGCCTGATATTCTTGGTGATGATGCTGTTTTAGACAATACCCGCCAAATCCGCAGCACCCACCATCATCGCCAAGCGCTGACGCCCCGTGCAGAAAAATCAATGGTAGGCATGATGGGGATTTGGCTTTTCGTGGCATAGAAAAATGCCGAATTCGTAAAGGAATACACCTTCCCGGAAAAATTGATGGTGACGCGGTTGCCCTCGCCGCGGATAGTTGCATCAGCCCGATCCGCCGTCAAAATTGGCGCGCTTTGACTCAGCACGTTGATAGGGTCGCCATCCAGGCTTCCGTTCAAATAGTAACGATACACATCCGTGTCGGTGGCCCCCGCATTCTGGTACTCGGTGACATAGAGCCAAATCTCGTCGGTCAACTGCTTTTTGCTGTAGAGCTTATCGTCATAAGTATCGCGGGTGGCATACCAATACCCCGCAAAGCCAACGACAATAACCAACAAAACCGTCGTCAATAGCCGATGAGCCCATTTAGTAACCATGCCGAGTTGCATAATCAATTCCTTCTCAAGCGTTATACCAATCACCCCGCTTCACACACATTGCTGCCCCAGTCATCTCATTCATCCCTTCTCTGGCTTTATTACTTCGCGCTGGCAATAACCTGCGAAATCTGGCCGTCACTGATTTTCAGCGAGAAACTGCGCTGCCAGAAACGTTTGGAATCTGCATCCTGAGGATCTACGGTACTGATTGCCACGGTATATGGCACATTGCTCTCAAATGCCTTGAACGAGTATGGGATACATTGGCCGGGCGTAATCGTCTCAACGGGCTTCGGCGGTAGAATGGTCCTACGCCAGAGTTCATGCGTTTGGCTACCCAACCGGTGTTCAATAGCGATACTGACCAGACTGACCCTGCCACTCTGTGTTGGGTCGGTTTGCGGTAAAGAGAAACAGAGATCATTTCCCCTCAGCGTAATATCCGCAGTATAAAAACGTTGCTTTTCAAGCATACAGCCACTGAGCAACATCATCATGATGAGCGTAGAACGGGATAGCGTGATCTCGCCTAGCGTCAGCCTTCTGAACGAGCCTCTTGCTGTTATCATTATTCACTCCATGAATATAACTAATTGTATTTATTATACTATTTTTATTATCTCTTTTTACCTAAGCATTGGCCATCTATTATCCATTAAAAACAAAAAGCCCCCTAAGGGGCTTCTCAGTTGATAACGCGTGAGTCATGACTCAGATACTGGGCAGGAAGCTATGTGCTTTGTCCAGAGCACCAGACCTCATTCGTTACAGCAGTTGTTATTGACTCGAGAACTATTTTTGCAGCAGCTGCCCAGCAGCCTCCAGAATATGCTCGGCGGTCAGGCCATACTCCTGCTGTAAAAACGCCTGGGTGCCCACCTGGCCATAACGCTCCTTCACCCCCACGCGCCGCATCGGCGTCGGGCACTCTTCCGCCAGCACCTCCGCCACTGCGGATCCCAGCCCGTTATGAATGCTGTGGTTTTCACAGGTGACGATGCGTCCGGTCTTGGCCGCGTAGGTTTTGATCAGTTTGCGGTCGATAGGCTTGAGGGTGAACATATCGATCACCGCCGCGCTGACGCCCTGCCGCGCCAGCATCTCCGCCGCCTTCAGCGCCTCCGCCACCATGATGCCGTTGGCGATCAACGTGATATCGTCGCCGTCGCGCAGCAGGTTGCCCTTGCCGATGGTAAAGCGCGAGCCGTCCTGGTAGATGCGCGTCGCCTGCTTGCGGATGGTGCGCACCCAGTAGAAGCCGCGCAGATCCATCAGCTGGCGCAGAATGTCGGCGAACATGGTGGCGTCAGTCACTTCCAGCACCACCGAGTGCGCCAGCCCGCGCACGATGCCCATATCCTCGAACGACATGTGGGTGCCGCCGTTGTGGCAGGCGCTCACCCCGGCGTCGGAAGCGATCACCTTGACGTTGTTGCGCTGATAATCCAGCGACATGAACAGCTGATCGAAACAGCGGCGGCTGGCGAAGGCGGTAAAGGTGTGCACGAACGGCACCCGGCCGGTCAGCGACAGCCCGGCGGCGACGCCGATCACGTTAGCCTCCATGATGCCGCAGTTAATCACGTGCTGCGGGTGATCCTTATGCACGCCGTCCATCGCCATGGAGCTCATCAGATCCGCCTCCAGCGCGATGATCGGCGCGCCCGCTTCAATCTGCCGCCGCACCGCGCCGGCATAGACTTTGCGCATTTCGACGGCGTCGTTTTCCAACTGCGTCACTACGTTAAACATGGGCGGCCTCCAGTTCGGCGATGGCTTTTTCAATCTCCTGCTGCACGTCCGGCGTCAGGCGCAGGTGGTGTGAGTTCGACAGGTTTTCCAAATAGGTCACCCCCTGTCCCTTGATGCTGTCGAGCACGATCGCCAGCGGCCGCTGTTCTCCGCCGCGCGCCGGCCTCACCGCCGCCAGCAGCGCCGCAATGTCGTCGCCCTTGATGGTCTGCACCTCAAAGCCGAAAGCGCGGAACTTGGCGGCCAGATCGAACGGTTGGATCACCTCGTCCAGCGCGCCGTCCAGCTGCTGTTTGTTGTAATCGATAAACAGCGTCAGGTTGTTCAGATTGTGGTGGGCGATAAACTGGAACGCCTCCCAGCACTGCCCTTCGTTCAGTTCACCGTCGCCGAGGATGCTGAACACCCGATTGCGGCGCCCCGCCAGCCGATGGGACAGCGCCATGCCGGCGGCGATCGACACGCCCTGCCCCAGCGAGCCGGTAGTGGCATCCACGCCGCGCGTGCGCAGCCGGTCCGGATGGCTCGGCAGGCGCGTGCCGTTCTGATTGAGGGTTTGCAACTCCGCCAGCGGGAAGTAGCCCTTGATCGCCAGCGTGCTGTACAGCGCCGGGCCGGCGTGCCCCTTCGACAGCACGAAGTCATCGCGCTCCGGCCAGTCCGGATCCGCCGGATCGATGCGCATCACGCCGCCGTACAATACCGCCAGCGTCTCGACCACCGACATGCAGCCGCCGTAGTGGCCGAACCCCAGCCCGGTCAACGCCTTCAATGTTTCCAGGCGGATGGCGCGCGCCAGGGCGCGCAGCTCTTCAATTTCCGTTTCGCTCGTTGTGTCGTTCATCACTCTGCCCTCATTATTTCTCGACGCGGTCAGCGGCCGGCGCGCCTTTGCGTTTTCCCAGGAAGTTATGCGCCACCAGCAGCGCAAACACGGCGACAATCGCCAGCATGATCATCTCTTTCGACATAAAGCGCGCCATGTTGCCCAGCAGGATGCCGATCGCGCCGAAGTCGGCGTCGGAGAAGGTGGTGTTGGCAAAGCCCAGCGCCCCCAGCACCGGCAGTAGCAGCACCGGCAGGAAGGTGATCAGCAGACCGTTGGCGAAAGCGCCCAGCATCGCGCCGCGCCGCCCGCCGGTGGCGTTGCCGAACACCCCGGCGGTAGCGCCGGTGAAGAAATGCGGCACTACGCCGGGCAGGATCAGCACCATCTTCAGTTGCCCCAGCAGGAACAGCCCGGCCAACCCGCCGAGGAAGCTGAACAGGAAGCCGATCAGCACCGCGTTGGGGGCATAGGGGTAAACCACCGGGCAATCCAGCGCCGGCCGCGCGTTAGGCACCAGTTTTTCCGAGAAGCCGGTGAACGCCGGCACGATCTCCGCCAGAATCAAGCGCACGCCCTGCAGGATAATGAATACCCCGGCGGCGAAGGTGATGGCCTGGATAATCGAATACACCAGGTAGTTCTGGCCGCCGCTGAGCTCGCTTTCCACATAGGCCCGCCCGGCGCAGATCGCCAGGATCAGGTAGATGACGATCATGGTCATCGAGATCGAAATGGAGCTGTCGCGCAGAAAACTGAGGTTTTTCGGCAGGTTCATCTCTTCGGTCGAGCGCGAGTTTTTCCCCACTTTCGAGCCGATCCAACCGGACAGCACATAGCCCAGGGTGCCGAAGTGGCCGAAGGCGATATCGTCGTTGCCGGTGATGCGGCGCATATAGCGCTGGGCGATCGCCGGGAAGAACGCCATCACCAACCCCAGGGTCAGCGCGCCGGTGAACACCAACTGTACGCCCTCGAAGCCCGCCACCGTCAGGATGATGCCGATCATGCAGGCCATGTAGAAGGTGTGGTGGCCGGTGAGGAAGATGTATTTCAATCGGGTAAAACGCGCCACCACGATATTCGCCACCATGCCGAACGCCATGATCAGCGCGGTGGAAGCGCCGTATTTCTCCAGCGCGATGGAGACGATGGCTTCGTTATTCGGAATGATGCCCTGAATATTAAACGCGTGTTCGAACATGCCGCCCAGCGGATTGAGCGACCCGACCAATACCGTGGCGCCGCCGCCCAAAACGATAAAGCCGAGAATGGTTTTTACCGTGCCTTTCACCACGTCGGAAAACGATTTCTTTTGCGCCAGCAAACCGATCAGCGCAATAAGCCCGACCAGTACCGAAGGCACCTTTAATATATCCACCACAAACTTAAGCGTTTCCTGGATAAACATATCCACCTCGCCAATCGTTTTATTCAGATGATTGAGTGGGCTTCGAAGTAAGCGCGCAGCTTGGCTTCCAGCTCATTAATGTCGATGATGTTGCTGATCACCACCAGCTGCTCGGCCGGTACGCTGGCGCTGTCGGCGATGTCTTTCGCCATCACGAACACGTCGGCGGCGCCGGGAGTGGCGGACGACAGATCGGAGTGCTCGACCTCCGCCTCCACCCCCATCTTTTTCAGCACCTTTTTAATGTTCATTTCCACCATAAAGCTGCTGCCGAGACCTGAACCGCAAATCGCCATGATTTTCATGATATCCACCTGTTGAATTTAGCGTGTAGGGTAGCGCCGCCGGGAATATTCCCGACGTTATGGGCATTAATAATGTTCCTGGTGATTAAACGTTAATAGCGGGCGATAATATCCTCAATTTGCCGTTTATCTGTGGCGTGAAATAACGCCTCCATCGCCGTGTTATCGGAAAATAATTCCGCCAACTGCGAAATCATTTCAATGTGACTGTTGCCGTCGGGTGCGGAAAGCATCACCACCACCTGAACCGGATCGTTATCCGCAGAATGAAAATTCACGCCCTGGTGGATCTTCAACAGCGACAGCCCCAGCGCGTTGGCGCCCTGCTCCGGCCGCGCGTGCGGCATCGCGATGCCCGGCGCCAGGACGAAGTAGGGGCCAAGCTGCTCCTGCTGATGAAAGATGGCCGTCAGGTAATTCGGCGTAATCACGCCGCGTTGCAGCAGCGGTTGCGCGCTCAGCGTTACCGCCTGGCGCCAGTCCTCCACCCGTTCGCACAGCTGTATATGATCGGCGGTCAGCCATTCTTTCAGCACGTTACCCTCCCAAGCGTTGATGGTTTCGGCCGGTGATTAATTCACCGACGACGGTAAAACTTTAATCAACCCCTCTCGGCTGCACAGTGATTGGCATCACAAAGATAGCGCTACCAAAGCGCTATCATGCAGAACTGTGATAGCGCTATCAAAACGCCATGCCGCGGCGCGGCGTTAACCACAATTTTTTCTCGCTCTTCCGGGTTACGGGGTAGAATGTGCCGCATACTGGGATCGTCGAAACCGCGCCGTCGGCTTCCCACCATCACAATCTTTATGCGCCGCGCGCGCATTTCAGTCGGGATTAGGCATGTCGATCGGTAAAAAACGCCGCAGCACAGGCAGGGTGACGTTGGCTGACGTAGCGCAGCTGGCGGGCGTCGGCACCATGACGGTGTCGCGCGCGCTGCGCACGCCGGAACAGGTTTCGGACAAACTGCGCGAGAAGATAGACGCGGCGGTAAACGAGCTGGGCTATCTGCCCAACCTGGCCGCCAGCTCGCTGGCCTCGGCCTCGTCCTACACCATCGCCATGGTGGTGCCCAGCCTGTCCGAATCCGGCTGCGCCGAGATGTTCGCCGGCCTGCAGAAAGTGCTGCAGCCCGCCGGCTATCACATCATGCTGGCGGAGTCGCAGCACCACCTGGAACGCGAGGAGAAACTGCTGGAGACGCTGCTCTCTTACAACCTGGCGGCGGCGGTGCTGCTCAGCGTCGAGCATTCGCAAAATGCCCGCAACGCGTTGATCGCCACCAACATTCCGGTGGTGGAGATCGGCGCCGTACGCGCCGATCCGATCGACATGAGCATCGGCATCGATTACGTGGCGGCCATGTATCAGCTGACGCAAACGGTGATCGCCAGCGGTTACCAGAATATCGGGCTGCTGTGCGCCAATCAGGAGCAGTGGATTTTCCAGCAGCACCTGCAGGGCTGGCACAAGGCGCTGCTGCGCAACCATATGTCGCCGCATCGGGTCATCAACGCCGCGCAGCCCGCCAGCTTCAGCACCGGCGCGCAGCAGCTGCCGGAATTCTTGCTGGCCTGGCCGGAGCTGGACGCGCTGGTGTGCGCGTCGGACGAACTGGCGGGCGGCGTACTGTATGAATGCCAGCGGCGGCGCATCAAGGTGCCGGATAATCTGGCGGTGGTGGGCTTCGGCAACAGCGAGTTCAGCCGGGTGTGCCAGCCGCCGCTGACCACCATGACCATTCCGCATCGCGATATCGGCATTCAGGCCGGCCAGGCGCTGCTGGCGCGGCTGAACGAGCATCCCTGGCAGCCGCCAGGCTCCCTGCCCGCCACGCTGTGCCGCCGCGACAGCTGCTGAATCCGTCCGTAAAAAAAGCCGGTCGATGACCGGCTTTTCCATGCGCAGGCGGCTCAGTGATTGTCGAGCGGCTTGCCGTAATCCTGTTCATTGTTGCGCGTCAGCCACAGCGACAGCGCCTTCAGCGAATCCGGGGTAAACTCGTCGCAGCGGGCGGTGATCTCTTCCGGCGTCAGCCAGCACACCTCGGCCACTTCTTCTTCCTGCAGCGCGAACGGCCCGTGCGATACGCAGCTGAACAGCGCCCCCCACACCCGGCACTGCTCTTCCTCGAAGTAGAACAGACCGTGCTCGGCGAAAGGCACGCCGGCGATGCCCAGCTCCTCTTCCGCCTCGCGGCGCGCCGAATCCAGCACGTTTTCACCGCTTTGCACTACGCCGCCCGCCGTCGCGTCCAGCCAGCCCGGGTAGAAGTCCTTGATCTCGGTGCGACGCTGCACCAGAATTTTTCCCATCCCATCATGCACCACAATATAGGTAGCACGATGACGCAGCCGCTCCGCCCGCATCTGTTGACGACTGGATTGAGCAATCACCTCGTTTTGCTCGTCGACGATATCAACCCACTCGGTATCTGCAGCCTGACCCTGTTCCGCCATCCTCTAAAACCTTCTATTTTGGCGCGATGCAATCCCGCGCGCTGGTTAATCAATGAGTGTTTTTCAAAGATTTTTATTGTGTGTGTATAAATTAGTGCGTTTAGCGTGTTAACGCCACCTCCGCGACGACCTTGCCGTCGTCGAGCGTCAGCACGCGCAAAGTGCCGCTTTCCAACATGCCGTAGCTGGCGGGAAAGCCCCCTTTCGGGATGCTGACCGAGCCCGGATTGAAGCAATAGATCTCACCCTGCCGCTCCGCCTGCGGCAGATGCGTATGGCCATAGGCCAAGACGTCACCGCAGGATAACGGCGGCAGTGCCGAGGGATGATAAAGGTGACCGTGGGTCAAAAACAATCGTCTTTTTTGCAGTAAAACCTGTTGCCAGGGCGCCTCGATGGGAAACGTCAGCAGCATCTGATCGACCTCGCTGTCGCAATTGCCGCGAACGGCGATGATCTTGTCGCTATAGCGATTCAATCGTTCGGCAACCTGAGCGGGCTGATACCCGGCGGGCAGCGCGTTGCGCGGGCCGTGATTCAGCAAATCACCCAGAAGAATCAACCAGTCGGCGCCGTGTTGTGCGAACAATTCCAGCACGCGTTCGGTCGCCGGCAGCGAACCGTGGATATCCGAGGCGAACATCAGCTTCATAACCTTGTCCTATAGAGGGAAATAAGCGCCATTTTACCGCGCCGGCGCCGTGCGGCAAACCGCCGCCCGCCCCGGTGGAGAATTGTGATCCAACTGCGCAGATAGCATCGGACGAATCCCACATAGCCTGCTATCCTTAGCTGCTATTGTTGGATCTCTGATATACCTTTGTGCGCGGCGAAGACCGCAGCAACGTGTAATGAATTACAGATCACCTTACCGCAGGAGGCAACATGATTGACCTGTATTACGCGCCTACTCCCAATGGTCACAAGATCACCTTGTTTTTGGAAGAGGTCGGCTTACCCTACCGTATCCATCGCGTAAACATCAGCGCCGGCGAGCAGTTCAAACCGGACTTTCTGAGCATTTCTCCCAACAACAAAATCCCGGCGATCGTCGATCAGCAACCGGTGGACGGCGGCGCGCCGATCAGCCTGTTCGAATCCGGGGAAATCCTGCTGTATCTGGCGGAGAAGACCGGCAAGCTGCTG
The DNA here is from genome assembly GCF_052168895.1 of Serratia sp. CY37869. Classification (NCBI taxonomy): domain Bacteria; kingdom Pseudomonadati; phylum Pseudomonadota; class Gammaproteobacteria; order Enterobacterales; family Yersiniaceae; genus Serratia; species Serratia sp. CY37869. Next base: position 482,794 of record NZ_JBJNLU010000001.1, on the reverse strand, counting down.
AGCAAGGGCCTGCGCGAACGCGCCGCTACCCTGCAGTGGCTGTTCTGGCAAGTGGCCGGATTCGGGCCGATGCTCGGGCAGAATCACCACTTTAACCACTACGCGCCGCAGCCGGTGCCTTACGCCATCGAGCGTTACCATCTGGAGACCAAGCGGCTGTACGGCGTGCTGGAAGCTGAACTGCAAAAACACCCGTACCTGGGCGGCGATAACTACAGCATCGCCGATATCGCCACCTACCCGTGGGTCGTGTCGCATCCGCGCCAGCGCATCGATCTGGCGGATTACCCGGCGGTGCGCAACTGGTTCGAGCGCATCAGCAATCGCCCGGCGACCGAGCGCGCCTACAAACTGACCGAACAAGCCTAAGTGCCTCCCCCGACTCCCCGTCGGCCGGGGAGTCACATTGTCCCTGCGTTATCATTTCCCTACTTTCCGTGTATTCTGAACGCTAATAATCAGACCTATGGAGAATCTCTGATGTCTTTCAGTCAACCCGACGCCGTTATTCGCATTAAAAATCTGCGGCTGCGCACGTTCATCGGTATCAAGGAAGAGGAAATCAACAACCGACAGGACGTCCTGATCAACGTGGTGATCCACTACCCGGCGGACAAGGCGCGCAACAGCGAAGATATCGCCGATGCGCTCAACTACCGCACCATCACCAAAGCGATCATCCGCCATGTGGAAGATAACCGTTTCGCGTTGCTGGAAAAATTAACGCAGGATGTGCTCGATATCGTAAAAGAACACGCCTGGGTGACCTATGCTGAAGTGGAGATAGATAAACTTCTGGCCCTGCGCTACGCCGACTCGGTTTCCATGACCATGAGCTACCGCCGGGACTAATTCAGGGAGGTCAACCATGCGGATCCTGATCACCGGCGCAACGGGATTGATAGGCAGCAGCCTGACGGCAAGACTGCTGGCGCTTTCTCACCACATTACGGTGCTGACCCGAGACGAACGGCGAGCCCGAGCCCGGCTGGGCGACCGGCCGAGCTATTGGCGAACGCTGGACGACCGGCAATCGCTGGATGAATTTGACGCGGTGATCAACCTGGCCGGCGAACCTATCGCCGACAAGCGCTGGAGCGCGCAGCAGAAAGAGCGGCTGTGCCGCAGCCGCTGGGATCTGACCGAACGCTTGGCGAAGCTGATCAAGGCCGGCAGCACGCCCCCCGGCGTGCTGATTTCCGGTTCCGCCGTCGGCTACTACGGCGATCAGGGGCAGGCGGTGGTGACCGAAGAGGAGCCGCCGCACGACGAATTCACCCACCAGCTGTGTCAACGCTGGGAAGCGCTGGCGCTGCAGGCGCAAAGCGACGCCACCCGCGTCTGCCTGCTGCGCACCGGCGTGGTGCTGGCGCCACAGGGCGGCGCGCTGGCCAAAATGCTGCCGCCGTTCCGCTTCGGGCTCGGCGGCCCGATCGGCGACGGTCGCCAATACCTGCCGTGGATCCACCTCGAAGACATGGTCAACGGCATTATTTATCTGCTGGATCACGCCACCCTGAGCGGCCCGTTCAACATGGTCGCTCCCTACCCGGTGCACAACGAGCAATTCGCCGCCCAATTGGCCAACGTGCTCGATCGCCCGGCGTTTCTGCGGGTGCCGGCGTTCGTCATGCGGCTGTTGATGGGGGAAGCGGCGGTGCTGGTGCTCGGCGGCCAGCGGGCGGTGCCGAAGCGCCTGGAAGAGGCCGGTTTCCACTTCCGCTATCTGGAGCTGGAACAGGCATTGGATGACGTTGTCAATCAGCGGGCCGAAGCCCGCTGATCTGAGGTTACTTCAACGCGCCGGACAGGAACTGCTGCAGGCGCGGGCTTTTGGGATTGCCGAACAGCTCGGCCGGCGGGCCCTGCTCTTCGATCAACCCTTTGTGCAGGAAGATCACGTGGTTCGAAACGTGGCGCGCAAATTCCATTTCGTGCGTCACCACCACCATGGTTTTTCCCTCCTCCGCCAGCTTCTGCATGATGCGCAGCACCTCGCCCACCAACTCGGGATCCAGCGCCGACGTCGGTTCGTCAAACAGCAGCACTTCCGGCTCCATCGCCAATGCGCGGGCAATGGAGACGCGCTGCTGCTGGCCGCCCGACAGGTGCACCGGGTACTTGCCGCGCGCCCGCTCGTCGATGCCCACTTTATCCAGGTAGCGCACCGCGCGCTCGTGCGCGTCGGCCTTGCTCAGCCCCAGCACCTGCACCGGCGCCTCCATCACGTTCTCCAGCACCGTCATATGGCTCCACAGGTTAAAATGCTGGAACACCATGGTCAGGCGGGTGCGCAGCAGCTGCAGCTGCTTCTTGTCGAATACCTTCAGCTGGCCGTCCTTGTCGCGCACCATGCGAATATCTTCGTTGTTCAGGCTGATCGAGCCTTCGCTCGGCTTCTCGAGGAAGTTGATGCAGCGCAGAAAGGTGCTTTTGCCGGAGCCGGAGGAGCCGATGATGCTGATCACATCCCCGGCGTTGGCCGCCAGCGAGACGCCCTTCAGCACCTCGTGATCGCCATAGCGTTTGTGCAGTTCCGTGACGGCTAATTTATTCTCAGACATGGTTTTTCTTCCCGTCATTTATCAGTGACTAACGTGTGCCATCCAGCGTTTTTCAGCTTTGCGGAACAGGCTGATTAACACGTAGGAGATGATCAGGTACAACACCGCCGCAATGCCGAAAGCGTAAAACGGCTGATAGGTCGCGGCATTGATGTCGCGCGCAATCTTCAGCAGGTCCGGCACGGTGGCGGTAAACGCCAGCGCGGTGGAGTGCAGCATCAGGATCACTTCGTTGCTGTAGGCCGGCAGCGCGGTGCGCAGCGCCGAAGGCAAAATGATGCAGCGATACATCTTGAAGCGCGAGAAACCGTAGGCGTTGGCGGCCTCGATTTCACCGTGCGGCACCGAGCGGATCGCCCCGGCGAAGATCTCGGTGGTATACGCGCAGGTGTTGAGCGTCAGCGCCAGGATGGTGCAGTTGAGCCCGCTGCGGAAAAACGCGTTGAGAAACTCGCTGCCGCGCACGATTTCCAGGCTGTACATGCCGGAGTAGAACACCAGCAACTGCACGTACAGCGGCGTGCCGCGAAACACGTAGGTGTAGAGCCACACCGGGAAACGCACCCAGCGCAGGGAAGAGACGCGCGCCACCGCCATCGGGATCGCCAGCAGCCCGCCCATCACCACGGAGGCGATCAGCAGCCACAGCGTGACCGCCACGCCGGTGAAACGGTAGCCGTCGCTCCACAGCAGCGACTGCCAATACTGTTGCAAAATCTCGATCATAGCTCGGCCCTCTTGACGCCCAGTGAGTAACGCCGTTCAAGCCACAACAGCACGCCGTTGGAAACGGTAGTGAAAATCAGGTAAACCACGCCGGCTACGATGGCGAAGAAGAACGGCTGATAGGTGCCTTTCCCCGCCAACTGCGTGGCTTTCACCACGTCGTTCAGGCCAAGGATAGACACCAGCGCCGTCGCCTTCAGGATCACCTGCCAGTTGTTGCCGATGCCCGGCAAGGCGAAGCGCATCATCGCCGGGAACAAAATGCGCCGAAAGATCTGCGCGCCGCTGAAGCCGTAGGCCGTCGCCGCCTCAATCTGCCCTTTCGGCACCGCCAAGTAGGCGCCGCGGAAGGTTTCGGTAAAGTACGCGCCGTAAATAAAGCCGAGGGTAATGATGCCGGCGCCGAGCGGGTCAATATCGATCTGCGAGAAACCGAGCAGCGTGGTGATGTTGTTCAAGGCGATTTGCAGGCCATAAAAAATCAGCAGCATCAGCACCAGATCGGGCACGCCGCGGATCAGCGTGGTGTAAGCGCCGAACAGGCCGGAAATAAGGGGGTTGTGGGAGAGTTTGCCGCCGGCGCCGATCAACCCGATCACCACCGCCAACAATACGGAACTGAGGGCCAACTCCAGCGTCACCAGAGCCCCCTCGAAAATCAGTTGGGAATAGCCTTGCAGCATCTACTTCACCCTGTCGTCTAGGATCCGAACCATCGGAGCCGGCGCACCGGCCCCGCAGTCACAGCATGGAACGGTTAGCGGATTAGCCGCCGTAGACGTCGAAGTCGAAGTACTTTTTCGCGTATTTATCGTAGGTGCCGTCTTTGCGCATCTCGGCGAAGGCTTTGTCCAGCGCCGCTTTCAGCTCGGTATCGGTTTTGCGCAGCCCCATGCCGGTGCCCACGCCAAAGAATTTGTCATCCTTCACCGATTCGCCGGCGAACGCATAGTCTTTGCCCGGCGGCTGTTTCAGGAAGCCATCACTGCCCGCCACTTCATCCTGGAAGGCGGCGTCGATGCGCCCGGAGGCCAGATCGGCGTAGACCAGATCCTGGTTCTGATAAGGCACTACGGTGACGCCCTTCGGCTGCCACATGGCGTTGGCGTAGGCTTCCTGGGTCGTGCCCTGCAGCACGCCCACGCTCTTGCCTTTCAACGCATCCACGGTAGGCAACAGCTTAGACCCCTTCGGCGCGATCAGGCGGGCGTTGGCGGCATACAGCTTGTCGGTAAAGGCGATTTCCTGCTGGCGTTTTTCGGTGATGGACAGCGAAGAGATGATAGCGTCGATCTTTTTCGCCTTGAGGGATGGGATCAGCGCGTCAAAGTCGCTCTCCACGAAGGTGCATTGGGTATTTATGCGTTTGCACAGCTCTTTGGCCAAATCGATATCGAAGCCGACCAGCTCGCCTTTGGCGTTTTTGGATTCAAACGGCGCATAAGTCGGATCGGTGCCAATCTTCAATGTCGATGGGATAGCGGCGAATGCGCTGTTTGCGGCCGCCAAAGCCAAGACTAAAGGAAGAACCTTAACCAGCTTTTTCATAAATTACCCTCAAATTGATTTTTTTGATGCCACTACGGGCATTACTTTTCCCCACCAAATCAATTTGCAGTAATCGTGCCACATTAGGTGCTACGGGCGGAGGGAACGGCTCCGGCCTTCACAATACTGTTTCCTGGGACGATAACCGCAAAATTAAATCGGCCGCTCGGGGCCGCGCCACTGGCAGCCGCGACAGGACGGCGCCATGAAACAGTGAACGTGATGAAGTGGGATCATTATGGTGCATGCGCCGCCCTAATTCAGTGCGGTGTTGCACAAATGTACCAATTTGGGGATGAAAATGTTAATCAGCACCCTGCCAACGGGTGAACAGATCGGCCGGCAATTCAATATCAAACTGATCGATCACCCGATTGACGGTCTGATCGATGATGTCTTCCACGCTTTTCGGCTGGTGATAAAACGCCGGCACCGGGGGCATGATCACCGCGCCCATTTCCACCGCCTGCGTCATCAGCCGCAGGTGCCCAAGGTGCAACGGCGTTTCACGCACGCACAATACCAGGCGGCGGCGTTCTTTCAGCACCACGTCGGCGGCGCGGGTCAGCAGTCCGTCGCTGTAGCTGTTGACGATGCCGGACAGCGTTTTGACTGAACAAGGCAAAATCGCCATGCCCAGGGTTTTGAAGGAACCGGAAGAGATGGCGGCGGCGATATCGCGCGCATCGTGAACCACATCGGCCAGCGCCTGCACTTCACGCAGACTGTACGGCGTTTCCAGCGCCAGCGTCTGCCTTGCAGCGTTGCTCATCACCAGATGGGTTTCCACCTCTGCGACGTCGCGCAAGACCTGCAACAGGCGCACGCCGTAGATCGCGCCGCTGGCGCCGGAAATGCCGATGATGAGTCGTTTCATGAAGAATGGCCTCTGCCGTAAAAAGTAAAAAATAAGATCAGGCAGACTTTGCCGCAATGGCGAGGGATAAGCAAGTTCACAGGAGCAAGGCGCACCGCCGCAGACGCGGCGATGCCCCCTGATGGATCAACGCAGGCGGTTAGCCTTCGTTATGCAGTTCCAGATTTTCCGCTTCGGTTTGTCCCCGCAGCGCCTTGGCGTCGTCGTTGCGCAGCGACTCCAGGTATTCCAGATAGCTTTGATCGACGTCTTTGGTCACGTAGATACCGTTGAATACCGAGCATTCGAACTGGGTGATGTCCGGGTTTTCTTCACGCACCGCTTCGATCAGATCGTCGAGGTCCTGGAAGATCAGCCCATCGGCGCCGATGATTTGGCGGATTTCATCCACTTCGCGCCCGTGGGCGATCAGTTCGTTGGCGCTCGGCATGTCGATGCCGTAGACGTTAGGGAAACGCACTTCCGGCGCGGCGGAAGCCAGGTACACGCGCTTGGCGCCCGCTTCGCGCGCCATCTCGACGATCTGCTCTGAGGTCGTGCCGCGCACGATGGAATCATCCACCAGCAGCACGTTCTTGTCGCGGAACTCGGCGCGGTTGGCGTTCAGCTTGCGGCGCACCGACTGACGACGCGCCTGCTGGCCCGGCATGATGAAGGTGCGGCCGACGTAGCGGTTCTTCACAAAGCCCTGGCGGTAGGGTTTGTCGAGAATGCGCGCGATCTCCAACGCGATGTCGCAGGAGGTTTCCGGAATCGGGATCACCACGTCGATGTCCAGATCTTCCCATTCGCGGGCAATCTTCTCGCCCAGCTTCTGGCCCATGCGTACGCGGGCGCTGTAGACCGAGATCTTGTCCATAAAGGAGTCCGGGCGCGCGAAATAAACGTATTCGAACAGGCACGGATTGGTTTTCGGATTCTCTGCGCACTGGCGGGTGAACAGCTGGCCTTTGGTGGTGATGTACACCGCTTCGCCCGGCGCCACGTCGCGCAGGAATTCAAAGCCCAGGGTATCCAGCGCCACGCTCTCGGAAGCCACCATATACTCGCTGCGGCCATCTTCCAGCGTGCGTTTGCCGATCACCAGCGGACGAATGCCGTACGGGTCGCGGAACGCCAGCAGGCCGTGGCCGATAATCATCGCCACGCAGGCGTAAGCGCCGCGCAGTTGCTGATGCATGGCGGCGACCGCGGTAAAGATGTTGTCGGCCTCCAGCGGATAATGCGGGAAGCGATCCAGCTCGCTGGCCAGCACGTTCAGCAGGATTTCCGAGTCGGAGGTGGTGTTGACATGGCGGCGGCCGCTTTCGAACAGCTTTTGGCGCAGCTCATGGGCATTGGTCAGGTTGCCGTTGTGGGCCAGCGTAATGCCGAACGGCGAGTTGACGTAGAAAGGCTGGGCCTCAGAGGCGCTCGAGCTGCCGGCCGTCGGGTAACGCACATGGCCAATGCCCATGTTGCCCTGCAAGCGTTGCATATGGCGCGCCTCAAATACATCCTTCACCAGGCCGTTGGCTTTACGCAAACGGAACCCGTTGTGGGCGTCAATGGTGACGATGCCTGCGGCATCCTGGCCACGGTGCTGAAGCACCGTCAGCGCATCATAAATCGACTGGTTTACCGGCATAAAACCGGCGATACCGACAATACCGCACATGTTGTCTTTTCCTCATCAGCGCTACCGCCCCGGCAATTGGGTCGGCAAGAAACTCGACGTGCTCTGCAGGTAGTCAAAGAACCACCTGATGACGTAACTGAACTGGGGAATCAGCTGCGACTGTTTCCAGTCGGCACTTTGTGAAAAGCCGGTAAAGGTATCCAGGAAGAACAGGATCGCCGCAACGATCAACACGCCGCGCAATGCGCCGAAGCAGATGCCCAGCACCCTGTCGGTGCCCGACAGCCCGGTTTTCTCTACCAGTGAGCTAATCACATAGTTAACAATAGCCCCTACGATCAGGGTCGCGATGAACAAAATCGCGATCGCGATGCCGTTTCGCACCAGTTCATCTTCAAAACGAGTGAAATAGACCGCAAGGTAAGAGTAGAAATGGCTGGCAACAAAAAACGCACATCCCCATGTCACAAGTGACAATGCTTCGCGAACAAACCCTCGGATCAGGCTCACCAGAGCCGAAAATCCAATCACCGCTATAATGACGTAATCAATCCAGACCATGAACTATTCCAATGATGAATCGCCCCTGCATCCAATTCGCGGCGAATTCTAACAGAAAAAGAAAACGTTTGCGTAGGGGATTTCCTACCACGTTACAAATAAAAAGCGGCGATTAAAAAATTCCCAATCGCCGCGCCTACATAGGTGATTTCGCCTGTAAAAAGCGCGGTTTCTCTAGCGATCTCTCCACCACTCCTTAATTCAGGGGCGCATCCTGCTGCGCCCCTGCGGGGTTTAACGACCGTACGGCTTCACCTGCCCGCTCAGCCCGCTGATCGAGTTCAGCGACGGCAATGCCGCCTGCAGCTTCTGCTTGGAAGCATCCGGGCCGACGTAAATGCGGGTGATCTGCCCTTGCACCGGCGTTGACGGCACGGTGAAGGCGCGATAGCCCGAAAGACGCAGCGAAGCGACAATCTCGTTCGCCTTGGCGGCATTCTTCAACGCCCCGAGCTGCACGACATAGGCTTGCCCGGCCGGCGCTTTTTCTTCCGCCGGTTTCGGCTGCGGTGCCGGCTCAGGCTTCGGCGTCGGTTCAGGTTTCGGCTCCGGCTTTGGCGTCGGTTTCACTTCCACCGGCTTCGGCTGCGGCGCCGGTTTCGGTTTCACCTCTACCGGTTTGGTTTCCACCGGTTTCGGCTTAGGCTGCTGCTGCACCGGCTGAGGACGCGTCTCGACCGGCGGCGGCGCCACCTGCGTCGGTTGCTGAGCATTCTGTCGCACCGCCTGTTGCGCCGCCGCTTCGTTGGCCGCCTGCTGCTCGACCAGCGCCCCCGCCCCTTCCGGCGGCTGCGCCGGCAACGGCTGCGTCACCGGCGGCAACACGTCGTTCTCTTCGACGTCGCCCGCCTTCGGCACCAAAGGAATGGCCGCGAATTCATCCTCGTAATGCTTCTTTTTGCCGTCCAGCAACCCTGGCAGGATGATCACCCCCAGCGCCACCAGAATCACGGTTCCGACCAGTCGGTTCTGAAATTTACTCGCCACTCACACTCCCCGCATCTCGTCTGACGCCGCCATCACCTGCGCAACGGTGTGGAACGATCCACAGACGATCACAATATCCTGTTTATCAGCATCCTGCATAGCCTGCCGCCAGGCAGTTTCGACATCATTAAAGCGTCGCGGTTCCGCCAGATGTTGCGCCAGCAGTTCGACGCTGGCGCCGCGCGGGCCGTCGAGCGGTGCGCAGTACCATTCATCCACCTGCTCGCTCAGGCAGGCCAGCGTACCGGCGATGTCCTTGTCCGACAGCATGCCCACTACCGCGCGCACCTTGCCGCCGTCGCGCGGCAGCTTGGCCAGACGCCCGGCGAGATAGCCGGCGGCGTGCGGGTTGTGCGCCACATCGAGGATCAGCATCGGCTCCCGCCGCACGATCTGGAAACGCCCCGGCAGCGTCGCCTGCTGCAGCCCGGTGAAGATCGCGCGCTCGTCGATTTCCAGCGGGGAACAGTTCAGCGCCGCCAGCGCGGTAGCGGCGTTGGCCAGCGGCACGTTCGGCGTCGGCAGATCGGTCAGCAGCGTGTCGCCGCCCTGCCACTGCCAGCGATCGCCCTGCTCGCTGAAACTCCAGGCTTCACCGCGGCGATACAGCGGCGCGCCCAGCGTTTCGGCGACCTGGCGAATGCTGTCCGGCATGTCGGGTTCGCCCACTACCGCCGGCTTGCCGCTGCGGAAAATGCCGGCCTTTTCACGGCCGATGCTTTCGCGATCGTTGCCCAGCCAGTCGGTGTGATCGAGCGCGATGCTGGTGATCACCGCCACGCTCGGATCGACGATGTTGGTGGCGTCGAGACGTCCGCCCAGGCCGACTTCCAGGATCACCACGTCCAGCCGCGCCTGTTTGAACAGCTGCAGCGCCGACAGGGTGCCGAATTCGAAATAGGTCAGCGACGTTTCGCCGCGGCCGGCTTCAATGGCGGCAAACGAGCGGCTGTGCTCCGCTTCGCTCAGCTCTTCCCCCTGAATGCGCACACGTTCGGTGTAGCGCACCAGATGCGGTGAGCTGTAAACGCCGACGCGCAGGCCGGCGGCCAGCAGAATAGCTTCAAGGGTGCGACAGGTCGTGCCTTTGCCGTTAGTGCCGGCAACGGTGAACACCGTGGGAGCGGGGGTCAGTAAGTCCAGATGCGCCGCGACGCGCTGTACGCGCTCGAGGCCGAGTTCGATCGCCTGGCTGTGCAGACGTTCCAGATAGTAAAGCCACGAGCTCAATGGCGACGTGGCTTGGGGAATTTGGTGGTTTTGCATGAGTCCCATCACTGAACTTGGGTTCATTAATCCATCAGGGCACCACCCTCACCGCGGTAAAGGCGATGCGCTTCGTCACTGCCGCCCACCTGCAAACCGCAACGTCATAGGCCGCGGCCAGCAGGGAACGGGCATCAGCCGTCACTTAGCCACAAAGTGGCGGCTGAACCCGGGCGGGATCCGTCTTTGCCTCAGGCGTCGGCCTGCTGCTCCGGCTCAATGACCGGCGCGGCCACATCGAAATGCGGCTGCGGCTGGTTGGTCAGCTTGGACAGAATGCTCGCCAGCGTTTGGCGCATTTCCGGACGGCGAACGATCATGTCGATCGCGCCTTTTTCGATCAGGAACTCGCTGCGCTGGAAGCCTGGTGGCAGTTTCTCGCGCACGGTTTGCTCGATAACGCGCGGGCCGGCAAAACCGATCAGCGCTTTCGGCTCGGCGATATTGATGTCGCCCAGCATCGCCAGGCTGGCAGAGACACCGCCCATGGTCGGGTCGGTCAGCACGGAGATATACGGCAAGCCGCGCTCCTGCATTTTGGCCAACGCCGCGCTGGTTTTCGCCATCTGCATCAGCGACATCAGCGCTTCCTGCATGCGCGCGCCGCCGCTGGCGGAGAAGCACACCAGCGGACAGTTGTCCTCCAGCGCCTGCTCAACCGCACGCACGAAACGCGCGCCGACCACGGAAGACATCGAGCCGCCGATGAAGGCGAATTCGAAGGACGCCGCGACGATCGGCATGCCGTACAGCGTGCCCTTCATCACCACCAGCGCGTCTTTCTCGCCGGTCGCTTTCTGTGCGGCGACCAGACGATCTTTATAGCGCTTGGAATCCTTGAATTTCAGAACGTCCTTCGGCTCCAGATCGCTGCCCAGCTCCACTTCGCTGCCTTCGTCCAGCAGGGTATGCAGACGCGCGCGCGCGCTCATACGCATGTGGTGGTCGCACTTCGGGCACACTTCCAGATTCCGCTCCAGCTCGGCGCGGTAGAGAACCTGGCCGCAGCTGTCGCATTTAGTCCAGACCCCTTCAGGAATGCTCGCCTTACGGGTTTGTGTGATATTGCTCTTGTTAAGAATTCGTTCAATCCAGCTCATCGATGACCTTTCTGTTTGAACCTGGCACACGCCAGTCCGCTGTTCATGCTTTAACAATCCCCCCGAAAACACCCCAATGAAAAAATGCCCGTTCGCGGCGCGGCAAGCGCGGCGACTGAGGCATCGGCTTCAGGGTTGTTCGCAGGAACAGACCATAATGTCGCTCATTAAACCATATCGGCCCGACGCTGTGGACAAAAAACTGGTCGAACCGACAGGTTAAGCGATGTTTTTACTGTTTTTGCTGGCGGGCGGCGGCGCGCTTGTGGCGCCAAATTTCAATCACACCCGGCAGAATCGAAACGATGATGATCCCGACGATCAACAGTTTCAGGTTCTCCTGCACCACCGGCAGATCGCCGAACAGGTAGCCAGCATAAGTGAAGAGCAGCACCCAAACCAGTGCGCCAATCACGTTGTAGGCGGCGAAGTGGCGATAGGACATATGCCCCATGCCGGCGACGAACGGCGCAAAAGTACGCACGATCGGCACGAATCGCGCCAGAATAATCGTTTTCCCGCCGTGCTTCTCATAAAACTGATGCGTTTTATCCAGGTAGCTGCGGCGGAAGATTTTCGAATTCGGGTTGCTGAACAGCTTCTCGCCGAACAACCGCCCGATAGTGTAGTTCACCGCATCGCCGATGATCGCCGCCACGGCCATCAACGCCACCATGGTGTGCACGTTCAGATCGTTGGTCGGCAAAGCCGCCAGCGCGCCGGCGACGAACAGCAAAGAATCCCCCGGCAGGAACGGCGTCACCACCAAACCGGTCTCGCAAAACAGGATCAGGAACAGAATAGCGTAGACCCACATGCCGTATTGTGCGACCAGTTCGGCCAGGTGCACATCAATATGCAGAATGAAATCAATAATAAACTTGATGATGTCCATAAATTCTCTCATTGATACCGGGCGTTTCAATCACCCGGCAGAAGCACAAGGGAGCGACGCTTTCAGGCGTGCCGGCGTTTAATCGTCGGGTAAAAACAGCGGCCCCATCGGCGGCCGCGGGATGCCAAAGTGGTCGGGATAGTCCACGGAAACCAGATACAGCCCCTCGGCTCGCGCCGTCGCCGCCGCCAGATTGCGATCCTTCAGCGCCAGCAGCTCGGCCATCCAGTTCTCATCCTGATTGCCGCAGCCGATCTCCATCAGGCTGCCGACGATGTTGCGAACCATGTGATGCACGAAGGCATTCGCCTTGATATCTACCACAATATATTCGCCGTAGCGCGTAACCTTAACGTGTTTTACGCAGCGCCACGGGGTGCGCGACTGGCATTGCACCGCGCGAAACGAGGTAAAGTCGTTCTCGCCCAGCAATGCCTGCGCCGCCCGATGCATGCGGTCCGCGTCCAGCGGGTGATAAAAATGCGTCACCCCCTGTTGCAACACCGCCGGCCGGTAGCGATGGTTGAAAATAATATAGCGGTAACGGCGCGCGGTGGCGCTGAAACGCGCGTGAAAATCATCGGCGACGGGGCTCACCCAGCGCACCGCGATGTCCGGCGGCAAATGGGTGTTGACGCCCATCGTCCAGGCGGCGTCCTTACGGCGCGCGGTGGTTTCGAAGTGCACCACCTGCCCGGTGGCGTGCACCCCGGCGTCAGTGCGCCCGGCGCACAGCACGTTGATCGGCGCATCCGCCACCTTGCTCAACGCCTGCTCCAGCCGTTCCTGCACGCTGGCCACTTCTTGCTGCCGCTGCCAGCCGTAGTAACGGCTGCCGTCATATTCGATGCCCAGCGCTACCTTCAGCGTCGGCTTAACGGGCGAGACCACCTCAGACATCAGTACATCTGCTCCTGCACCAGACGCTCGGCGGTTTCGATCGCCATCAACGCGCCGCCGAAGCGGACGTTGTCCGCCACCGTCCAGAACTGCAACAGCTCGGGGATGCCGTAATCGTTGCGCAGACACCCGATGCTGAGCGCATCGCTGCCGGAAGCTTCGGTGACCTGAGTCGGGTAATCGTCCTCTTCACTCAGTTGAACGTCTTCGACCTCTTCAAGCTCGCTGCGCGCCTCTTCGGCGGACAGCGGACGCAGCGCTTCCAGATGCACGACCTGGGCGTGGCCATAAAACACCGGCGACTGGATACAGCTCACCGAAATCGGCAACCCTTCGTCCTGCAGCACCTTGCGCACCTGATCGACGATCAGGCGTTCTTCGCGCACGCTGCCCTGCTCGTCGGCGACAAGCGGCAGCATATTAAACGCCAGCTGTTTTGTGAAAACGCCTTCTTCGGCCGGGATGCCGTTCAACAGCCGCGCGCTCTGGCCGGCCAGATCGTCCACCGCCGCCTTGCCACGCGAGGATACCGACATCAGCGTCGTGACGTGCAGGCGCGACAGCCCCGCCTGTTCGGTCAGCGGTTTGATCGCCGTCAGCAGTTGGCTGACCATGCTGTCGGCCACCGCGACGATGTTGCGGTTGCGGTAATCCGCCAGCACCTGCGGGTTAACGCCAGGCACCACCAGCGGCACATCCGGTTCCATGGCGAACAGGCCGCTGGTGTCGATCACCAGACAGCCCATGTTGCCGGCCTCTTCGGCATAGCGCGCTGAAGCGTCGCTGCCGGCGACGAAGAAGGCCAGCTGCGCCTGCGACCAATCGAACTCTTCGGCGTTTTGCACCAGAAGAGACTTGCCGTTGAAGCGCACATTGGCGCCCGCACTGCGTTCGCTTGCCAGAGGATAGAGCTCACCCACCGGGAACTGGCGTTCCTGCAACAATTCCAGCAACGCTTCACCTACCACGCCAGTGGCGCCGAGCAGCGCGATATTCCAGCCGTCAGACATTGGGTTTTCTCCAGAGTATTTCATTCATAAAAGCAGACGGGCAGTGCAGCCACCGCCCGATAATCTTTGCCGCTCACTGTAGCGGCGTTGGCTTAAGACAACCTTACGCGCTACGCGATGCTGAAGCCCAACTTGCCGAGCAGCTCGGCGCTGGCGCTGTCATCGCATTGCACGGCCAGCGAAGACCACTCGCGGCGTTCCTGGTAGTGCTTGCGCAGGCGATCGAACTCGCCCGGTTGCCCGGCGACTTTGCGCAGCGGCGCATCATCGCGGCGCACATCATACACCAAGTGCATCAATCGTTTTAACCGCGCTTCATCCAGCGGGCCGTTGAGACGGATCTGGCTGAACTCCGGCACCGGCAGCAGCGAGGCCAGCGCCACCTGTTGCGGCTGCCCCAGATGGCGGCTGAACGCTTCGAACACCTGGGTGGTGCCGCGCGCCTTGCCTTCCAGCGTATACCCGGCGATGTGCGCGGTGCCGATATCCACCCGCGCCAACAGCGGCAAAGCGAGATCCGGCTCCGGTTCCCACACGTCCAGCACCGTGCTCAGCTTTTTGCCTTTTTCCAGCGCCTGCAGCAACGCAGCGTTATCCACCACCGGCCCGCGGCAGGCGTTGATCAGAATGCGGTTGTCCGGCAACGCCGCCAGCAGATCGGCGTCCGCCAGATGCAATGAATGATACGGGCCGGATTTATTCAGCGGCGTATGGAAGGTCAGCACGTCGGCCTCGGCCACCAACTTCTCCAGTGGCCAGAATTCCCCGGCGTCGCCGCGATCGGCGCGCGGCGGATCGCACAGCAGCGTGCGCACGCCCAGCGCTTTGAGGCGCGCGTCCAGACGCGAACCGACGTTGCCCACACCGACGATGCCGACGGTTTTATCCCGCAGTTGGAAGCCGTCGCGCTCGGCCAGCAGCATCAATGCGGAGAACACATACTCGACCACCGCGATGGCGTTGCAGCCCGGCGCGGCGGAAAACCCGATGCCCTGCCGTTGCAGCCAGGCGTCATCGACGTGATCGGTGCCGGCGGTAGCGGTGCCGACAAAGCCGATGCGGCTGCCGGCCAACAAGGCTTCATTGACCTTGGTGACCGAACGCACCATCAGCGCGTCGGCATCCGCCAGCGCCTCAAGCGGGATCGGACGCCCCGGCACCGCCCGCACGTCGCCCAGGCGGCTGAACAGCTCGGCCGCATACGGCATATTTTCATCAACCAGAATTTTCACTGCGTTCTCCGACGGTTTACGGCTATTTGTCTGCGAAATAGTGTGCCACTGAATCAGGCACGGCGAAAGCGCTCAGGGGTGGTGCCGGCGATCTGCTGGAACATGACGATAAAGGCCGACGCGGAGCTGTAACCGACCTCCAGCGCCACGTCCTGCACGGTTTTGCCCTGTTCGAGCAGCGACACGGCGTGCAGGAACCGCAGGCGCTGGCGCCATTCGCTGAACGGCATGCCCAAATCCTGCTGGCAGCGGCGAGACAGCGTGCGCTCGGTGGTGTATACCCGCTTCGCCCACGTCGCCAGCGAAGTGTTGTCCGCCGGGCAATGTTCCAGCGCTTCCAGCACCGGCGCCAAAAACTTGTCGTCCGACGACGGCAGATAGGTTTGCTGGCGCGGCGACAGATGCAGTTGGTCGATCAGCACCTGGCAGAGGCGCAAATCCGCCTCCGCCTGCGGAATGTACTGTTTACGCGCATAGAAATCCTCGGCGATGGCGCGAAAGATCGGCGTCACATTGACCAGGCAAGGATCGGCCGGCATGCCGGCGCACAGCGCCGGCGCGATGTCCACCATGCGGCACTGCGCCAGCCGCTGGTTGTAACAGGAGTGTTCGATGCCCGCCGGCGTCCACAGCACGTACTCCGGCGGCGCCAGAAAGCGCTGCCCGCCGATGCGCAGCACCATCACCCCGGCTTTGACCCACATCAATTGGCCCCAGGTATGGCTGTGCGGCTGGAATTCGGTGCGGACGTTGAACTCCTCGCAACGAAACTGCACCGGGTTTGGCGCCGGGATCAGCGACTCGGGGAAATGGCGGATTTCTGGCATGGTTTCGTCTCGTGATTTGTCTTATTTACGCCGATTTTTGTCTGAATATCGTTATATATGATAAACCGGACACGCGTAGACTAGCCAGCATGTTGGACGCTATTGAGAATAATTGTCATGAATATGCTTTTCCCCCTGCTGGCCGTGCTGATTTGGTCGATTAACGCCGTCGTCAGCAAACTCTCCGCCACCGCCATCGATCCGGCGGCCATCTCGCTCTACCGCTGGCTGCTGGCGCTGATCGCCCTGACGCCGTTTGTGCTGCCGGGCGTGCTTCGCAACTGGGCGCAGGTGCGCGCCAACTGGTGGAAGCTGATGCTCCTCGGCTTGCTCGGCATGGTGCTGTATCAAAGCCTGGCCTATTACGCGGCGCACAGCGTCAGCGCGCTGTTTATGGGCATCATCGTGTCGCTGATCCCACTGCTGACCATCCTGATCAGCATCGTACTGCTGCGCATTGCGCCGACCGTCGGCGTGCTGCTCGGCAGCATTCTCTCCTTCTGCGGTTTGATCTGGCTGGTCAGCGGCGGTCAGCCCGGCGCGCTGTTGCAGCACGGTATCGGCAAAGGGGAATTGATGATGCTGCTCGCCACCGCCTCTTACGCGCTGTATGGCGTGTTGACCAAACGCTGGGCCATCGCGCTGCCGAACTGGCAATCGCTCTACGTGCAGATCCTGTTCGGCGTGCTGTTGCTGCTGCCGAATTTCCTGATGGCGAAGGATGTCGGCTTGAACGGCCATAACCTGCCGCTGGTGCTGTTCGCCGGCATTCCGGCCTCGATCATCGCGCCGTACCTGTGGATCCAGGGCGTCCTGCGCCTGGGCGCCAACACCACCTCGATCTTCATGAACCTGGCGCCGGTGTTTACCGCCGCTATCGCAGTGCTGTTCCTGCATGAGCAATTGCACGGTTACCATCTGATCGGCGGCGGCATCACCCTGCTGGGCGTGATCCTGTCGCAGCGGCTGCGCACGCCGCTGACGCGTAAAGCCAAAGCCCCGGCGGCAGGCGCAGATTCCTGCAAAGAACAGGCCTAAGCCAGCAACCTGAAACGCACCCGCACCAACAGGCCGCCCAGCGCGGCGGAGCTCAACAGCTCCGGGCGGGTGCCGTGATACGCGGTGATGTCCTTCACCAACGCCAATCCCAAACCGGCGCCCGGCTGATCGCCCACGTTGTCCAAACGATGAAACGGCTGCAGCGCCAACGCCTTGTCCTGCAAGGCGATGCCCGGGCCGCTGTCTTCTATCTCCAGCACCCCTTCCCCCGTAGCCTTGTCCCGCGTAAGGCGGGCGGTCACCACGCCCTGACGCGGCGTGTATTTCAGCGCGTTGTCCAGCAGATTGGCACACAGCTCGGCCAACAGCAGCGGCTCCCCCGCGACCTGACATGCCGCTTCACCCTCGAAACCGAGATCGATCTGTTTGCTGCGCGCCTGCGGCAAGCGAGAGAAACAGGCGTCGCGCAGCACCTGCGCCAAATTGACCGGCTGCAGCTTGCGATCGGCGTTGTGCTCGCTGGCTTTCAGGCGCGAGAGGTGCAGCAGACGGTCGGTGAGCGCCACGGTGTTATCCAGCGTCGCGCTCATCGCCTGCAGACTTTCGCGCCACTGCTGCGGCCGATCGCTGGCCAGCGCCACCCCGACCTGGGTCTTCAGCACCGCCAGCGGGGTGCGCAGCTGGTGAGAGGCGTCGGCGCTGAAGCGTTCCTGACGCGCCACCATCAGCCGCAGCCGTTCGATGTAACGATTAAAGGCCACCAGCAGCGGCTGCATCTCCGACCAGGGAAGAACCCGCGGCAAAGGCGTCAGTTCGCCCGGATCGCGCCGCAGCATGATGCCGGAGAGTTTACGCATCGGCTTCAACACCCGCTTGAGCAGCGCGAACGCCAGGATCAGGGTCAACACCACCACCGTGCCCTGGCTCAACAGCGCCGCGATCATCATCTGCCGCGCCAGGTAACGACGCGATTCCAGGGTTTCCGCCACCAGAATGGTCGCCATGCCGCTCACGCCCGACTCGTTGACCGGTTGAAACAGCGCCGCCACACGGATCGGCCGGCCGAGGTATTCCGCATCGTAGAAATGCACCAATGCCGGATAGAGGGTGGAGCGTGGAATGTGGGGCGGCAACGACGGCAAGTCGTCATAGCCCGAGATGCTTTTCCCCTGCGGCGAGATCACCTCGTAATAGAGCTGATCGTTCATGTTGCGCTCGAAGCTGTCGAGCACCACATAAGGCACATCGACCGCCAGCTTGCCTTCGCGCACCACCAGCCGCTCCGCCACTGTGCGCGCCGACGCCAGCAGCGTGCGATCGTAAGCCAGGGTAGCGGCGCTCATGGCGCTGAAGTAGTGGGTGTAGATAGAGATGCCGCCCAGCGCCAGCAGCGGCAGGCCAAAAAACAGCAGCAGTTGATAAAACAGCGAACGCGGCGCGTTAAACCACCGCATTGCACAGTTCCAGGCTGTAGCCCAGACCGCGCAGCGTGACGATCGCCACGTCGCTGCCCTGCAGCTTTTTCCGCAAACGGTGTACGTAAAGCTCGATGCTCTCTGGATTGGCCTCGTCAGACAGCGTAAACACCTGCTCAAACAGCTGCTGCTTGGCCACCGGGCGGCCGCGCCGGTGCATCAGCGCGGTCAGCACCGCCAGCTCGCGCGGCGTCAGCGCCAGCGGTTTGCTCTCCAGCAGGAAATAACCTTCGTCATGATAGGTCAACGCGCCGTATTGCAACGCCGGCTGCGCGGCGCCGACGCTGCGGCGCAGCAACGCCCGAATGCGCGCCTCCAGCTCGTCCAGTTCGAACGGTTTGGTCAGGTAGTCGTCCGCCCCCAGATTCAGGCCTTTCACCCGGTCGGTCACGTCGGTGCGCGCCGTCAGCAACAGCACCGGCAGATCCTGCCCGCGCTTGCGCAGGCGCGCCAGCAAATCGAGACCGTTCAGGCGCGGCAACGCCACATCCAGCACCGCCAGCGCATAGCGTTCATTAAGCAACAGGTGGTCGGCGGCCACGCCGTCCGGCGCGACGTCGACGGCAAATCCGGCGCCGGTCAGCGCCTTTTGCAACCAGTGAGACAGCTCGGGGTGATCTTCAACCAATAACAGTCGCATGTTCCCATTCCATTGATTTACCTGAACAACCAGACACCGATGCGGCGTCTGTTAACAGGTCGATAACAGAGAATGGCATGGAAAATAAGGGGATAAAAGAGCGCCGCGCCGCCAGTTTTGGGAGCTGGCACACAATTATGCGTACTGGGGCGCGCTCGTGTGACGCCTCAGATCAGCGTGATGGGGCTATCGGCGAGAGCAAGATCCAACACCGGACACAGCTTGTCGGCGGTAAACGGCGAAGAAACCAGCACGGAGCGGTTGTTGGCGGCAAACACCAGATCGATGCCGGTCACGCAGGCGGTCATCTGGCAAGCATACTTTTCACCGTCGGCGTTGACGAAATGCAACTCAAATACGCCAATCTCAGGGCGCAAGCGCTTCAAACGACACTGCCCGGCTTCTCCCGCCATCTCGGCGTAGACCTCTGGCAGCCGTTTAATCGCACATACCTTGGCGCTGTCCCTGCCGCCAAACAATTTCCCTAACGAAAACATATCACTGCATCTCTATTCATTTTATTACAGATGATTTTAACGCGAACGACTATCGGCAATCCTGACATTACGCAGGGTTTTGGCCGGTTTTGCGCACTGTTCTCTGCGCCCATTCTATGTTAGCGCACCCGCCGTTCGCTCGCGACAAGAGACCCTAATCACAGACTGGAAACTTTTCCGGCCACTGAAAGGTAAATGAAAGGTTGTTGTTTTAACAATTCCGCAACCGCATTCGGCGGGATTCACCATCAGACAATACCGAGGGTAAGTCACAATGAAAAAAATAATGACCCGTACCTTTACCGCCGCCGCCCTGTTGCTGGCGGTCTCTCAGGCCTTTGCCGTGGAAGCGCCCAAACGCACCGAATGCATTGCGCCGGCCAAACCCGGCGGCGGCTTCGATCTGACCTGCAAACTGATTCAGGTATCGCTGCAGGACACCAAGGCCATTGATAAACCGATGCGCGTCACCTATATGCCCGGCGGCGTCGGCGCGGTGGCCTACAACGCCATCGTCGCGCAACGCCCGGCGGAGTTCGGCACCGTGGTGGCCTTCTCCGGCGGTTCGCTGCTCAACCTGGCTCAGGGCAAGTTCGGCCGCTACAACGTGGACGACGTGAAATGGCTGGCGGCGGTCGGTACCGACTACGGCATGATCGCGGTGCGCGCCGACTCGCCTTACAAAACCTTGAAAGACTTGATGGACGCTTTCCAAAAAGATCCCAACAGCGTGGTGTTCGGCGCCGGCGCCTCGATCGGCAGCCAGGACTGGATGAAAACCGCGCTGCTGGCGCGCGAAGTCGGCGTGGATCCGCGCAAGATGCGCTACGTGGCGTTCGAGGGCGGCGGGGAACCGGTCACCGCGCTGCTGGGCAACCACATCCAGGCGGTATCCGGCGATCTGAGCGAAATGGTGCCTTACCTGCAGGGCGACAAGATCCGCGTGCTGGCGGTGTATGCCGAGCAACGTCTGCCGGGCCAGTTGGCCGATATTCCCACCGCCAAAGAGCAAGGATACAGCCTGGTGTGGCCGATCATTCGCGGCTTCTACGTCGGGCCGAAAGTCAGCGATGAAGAGTATCAGTGGTGGATCGACACCTTCCAGAAAATGATGGCGACCGACGAATTCAAGCAGCAGCGCGATCTGCGCGGCCTGTTCGAATTCAACCTGACCGGCAAAGAGCTGGACGCCTACGTGAAGAATCAGGTTGCCCAATACCGTGAGCAGGCGAAAGTGTTCGGCCTGGCCAAATAACCGCAGGGGAAAACCATGAGCGATCGTATTTTTGCCGGCTTTTGGCTGCTGCTGTGTATCGGCGGGCTGTTCATCGGCTGGGGCATCCAGAGCGAATACAGCTATGAACCGCTGGGGCCGCGCCCGTTCCCGCTGGCGATCCTCAGCCTGATGGCGCTGTGCGCGGCGCTGCTGTTGCTGCGCCGCCCGCAGGCGGTGGAATGGCCGCACCACAAGGTGATGCAGCGGCTGCTGGTGCTGGTGATCACCCTGGTGCTGTATGCCTGGGGGTTTGAATGGCTTGGCTTTCCGCTGGCGACCGCGCTGCTGACGTTCAGCATCGGCCTGCTGTTTCAGGCCAGCCTGCCGGCAGCGGCCATCTCCGGCGTCATCATGGGCGCAGCGTTGTACTACGCCTTTGACCAACTTCTCGATGTCACACTGCCGCTCGGCGCCTGGCTGAGCTAACGGGAGCGATGATGGATACCTGGATGTATTTGACCCAAGGGTTTGAAGTGGCGCTGGTGCCGCAAAACCTGATTATCGCCCTGATCGGCTGCTTCGTCGGCACCATCGTCGGCCTGTTGCCGGGGTTGGGGCCGATCAACGGCGTGGCGATCCTGCTGCCGCTGGCGTTCGCCCTCAAACTGCCGGCCGAATCGGCGCTGATCCTGCTGGCGACGGTGTATATCGGCTGCGAATACGGCGGGCGCATCTCGTCGATTCTGCTCAACGTGCCGGGCGATGCGGCGGCGATCATGACCGCGCTGGACGGCTACCCGATGGCGCAGCAGGGGCGCGCCGGCGTGGCGCTGTCCATCTCGGCGGTCAGCTCGTTCGTCGGCTCGATGATCGCCATCGGCGGCATTATTCTGTTCGCGCCGCTGCTGGCCCGCTGGTCGCTGGCCTTCGGCCCGGCGGAGTATTTTGCCCTGATGGTGTTCGCCATCGCCTGCCTCGGCAGCATGATGAGCCAAAACCCGCTGAAATCCCTGCTGGCGGCGCTGATCGGCCTGGGGCTGGCGACGGTGGGCGTCGACGCCAACACCGGCGTTTACCGCTTTACCTTTGACAGCGTACACCTCTCCGACGGCGTGCAGTTTATCGTGGTGGTGATCGGCCTGTTCTCGGTCAGTGAAATTCTGCTGATGCTGGAAAGCACCAGCGCCGGGCAAAAGCTGGTGCGTAAAACCGGCCGGTTGCTGTTCAACCGCAAAGAAGCGGCGCAGTGCGCCGGCCCGACCCTGCGTTCATCGGTGATCGGCTTCTTCGTCGGCATCCTGCCGGGCGCCGGCGCCACCATCGCCAGCGCGCTGACCTACATGACCGAAAAGAAAATCAGCGGCAACAGCGACACCTTCGGCAAGGGCGACATCCGCGGCGTAGCGGCGCCGGAAGCGGCCAACAACGCCTCGGCCTGCGGTTCGTTCATTCCGATGCTGACGCTGGGAGTGCCGGGTTCCGGCACCACGGCGGTGATGATGGGCGCGCTGACGCTGTACAACATCACCCCCGGCCCGGCGATGTTCACCGAACAGCCGGATATCGTCTGGGGGCTGATCGCCGCGCTGCTGATCGCTAACGTCATCTTGCTGATCATGAACCTGCCGCTGGTTGGCCTGTTCACCCGCATGCTGACCATCCCGCTGTGGTTCCTGGTGCCGGCGATCGCCGCGGTTTCCGCGGTGGGGGTTTATGCGGTGCACAGCACCACCTTCGACCTGCTGTTGATGGTCGGGTTGGGGGTGTTCGGCTATATTCTGCGGAAAATGCACTTTCCGATGTCGCCGCTGATTCTGGGCTTCGTGCTGGGTGAGATGCTGGAGCAGAATCTGCGTCGCGCGCTGTCGATCAGCAACGGTGAATTCGGCATCCTGTGGAGCAGCAGCATCGCGCAAACGCTGCTGGTGCTGGCGGTCGCGGTGCTGGCGCTGCCGCCGCTGCTGCGCCTGATGCGCAAACGCCGCCATCCGGCGGCCGAGGCCAAGGCCGAGTAACGCGTAACGGGCGGGGATATGTTCCCTAATGCCGATCGTTTGAGGATGCTTGCATAAGTCGAGCAGAGAAAAAATCCAGAGCCAGACTTTTGACTCTGGATTTTTCATGTCTAAACTCGCAATAGCCTTTGTTGTACGCGATTGCTCCATTAAAGATGTCTGTTACCTCCTCGACACCGTTTTTAACCTGGCGAAGGCCATCAAATTTTACCCCTGAATCTGCCCCCTACACGAACTTTTTATATCGGTATTTATGGAGAACGTGACGCAAGCACACTGAGCCATTATATAAATATGAATTATGATTTTTTATTTAATCATAAAAAATAAAATATTATAAACCTAGCCAAAGCTCATCGAACAACGCCAGAGACCATATTATTGCCGTTCAATCAGGCACATGGTAATGTGATGACGATATCCTCTGTAAACCTGTCACAATATGGGCAACATTATAGATGAACAATCAATAAGGAAGATCAATGTAAAATGAGGGATTATAATGTTTAGAGTATTTATTTTTTGTTTCGCCTCTTTATTATCTCAGCAAGCTTTAGCTGGCGCCTATATGCTCCCGGTCTCTTTTGTTAACCTGACGGTTGTTCAATCGCTGGTTGCGTGGGATGAGAGCCCTTCTGATCTCAACCCTTGCTATGGGTGGACGTCTTGTTTTATTGGCCCTGATGTAAAATACAGTACTCGATATCCTGGACTACACGGCTCATGTGTAGACTCCAAAAATTGTCTTCGGATTGAAAATTATAGAACAGCAAAAGAAGTGGAGATCGCCTGGAAGAACACCTTCGGCATTCCATGGACCTCGCAGCCTTACCTCGTGAATGGCAGAGATGCCAGCTGTGTTGGGATGTTCTATATACGAACGCCGGCAATATCCGGCGGTGCGAGTTTATGGCCTAATTCTGTTTGCGGCATATTACCACCACAAAACCAATCTTGTGATGTGAATCTTCCTACAGTGATAGATTTTGATACGCTTTCACAAGACGAGATTTCCGGGATGGAGAGAACGATTTATGGAACAATCGGATGCACTCAATCAGGCACGATAAAAATTTACTCTCAATCTACATTGGGCGAGGGGAATATTTATTTAAGAAGCAATAAGAAATTTTATTCAACGCTTTTTTTAGATGGCAACTCTGCATGGACAGGCGTGGATTATTATCTGGTTGGCGGCCAACAAAGAAATATCAGCCTAAAAGCAAAACTGACAGCCCATGATACCGTCGACCCAGGGCCTTTCTCAGGTAATGCTATTGTATACATTGCATTTCTATAAATGCGGCACTACGGCTGTCGTGGAACGAGGATTAACAGCCGCAGTGTTTCTGGTACACTTGGCCCGATTATCTCGGGCCTTAATCGAGCTTGCGCAGCGTTATTATCCCGTGTTTCATTAGCTAACGCTCAATGTTGCATACCGCCCGCTCTAAGGCCGCAATATCATTATCGGCCAGCAAAGGCTGCACCTGCGCAAAGTCCGCCTCGGACAAATCATAGAGGCGCAACGCAAGCAAGCGCGCGATAACTTCCGGCGCGAATCGCCAACGGATAAACCTCGCGGGATTGCCGCCGACGATGGCATAAGGTTCAACGTCGCCGGTCACCACGCTGCCGGCGGCGACGATCGCCCCTTCGCCTATCGATACCCCTGGCATCAACATCGCCCGCATGCCAATCCAGCAACCGTCACCCAGCCGGGTATCGCCTTTGGGGCGGTACGCCTGTTTGATGGTTGCCATAAACGGGTACAGGCTCAACCAGTCGATGCGATGGGTGTGATTGCCCCCCATCAGGATCACCGCTTCGGCCGCGATGCACACGTAATCGCCGATCAGCAGGCGATCTATTTCGCCCAGCGGCTGCCATTGCCGGCTGACCGCGTCGCCGTGCAGATAGCGCACCACCGAGCGTTCGAAACCGTTATCCCAGCAGTCGCTGTAGTAGCTGTGGGTGCCTTTGACGATAATATTCGGGTTAGTCACCGTCTGATGCAGCAGTTCGGTGTTGGACCAGTGTTTTTCGGACATGGCGTATTCTCTTGTTACGGGAATAAAAGCCACGGAACGGAATGTCTGTGGCCGTGTTGTCGTTCACTCAACACGGCCATTCAAGCGATAAGCGCTCGTTTCAATCTCGGGTTATTCATGATTACCGCCTCTCTTGCGAGGCGAAATGGTAACCGATCACGCCTCGGCGGTCTTGCTTTTCAACAGCAGCACCCCGCCCATGACCAACGCGCTGCCCAGCAGCTGCAGCTGATTCATGTTTTCCCCCAGCAGGAAATAGGCGATCACCGCGGTGAAAACCAGCTCCAACGACAGGATCAGGTTGGCTACGGCCAGCGGCAGCGTTTTCAGGCTGATGTTATACAACCCGAAGCCCAACAGCGTCGGCCCGGCGGCCAGCGCCAGCAGCAACAGCCAGCCGCTCCACTGAATGCCCTGCGCGCCATGCGACAGGAACCACAGAGAGCCGGCCATGCCGTGGAACGCCGTCAGCGGGAACGCCGTCAGCGCCGCGTTGAACACCAGCTGATAGAGCGCCGAAAAACCGAACACGTACAAAATGGTGTTCCACACCGGATAGCCCCGTTCGCTGGCCACCCGCCCGCCGAGGGTATACAGGGTATAGCCGATGCCCGACAGCATCCCCACCAGCAGCCCCAACAAGTCGAAGTGCTGGTTGCCCATGCTGTCGCCGTTGCTGACCAGGAAACAACCGCCCAGGCTGATGGCGATCACCAGCAGTTGGCGCAGCGTCAGGCGTTCGCTGTACATCACCCAGCCGAGGAACACGGTAAAGCCCACCGAACAGTAGGTCAGAATGGTCGCCACCGATGCGCCGTTCAGCGCCACCGACAGCGTCCACAGGCTGTTGAACAACGCCAGCAGCAGCCCGTAAAGCGCGTAGAACAAGACCTGTTCACGGCGCAGGCGTGCCCACTGCGGTTTCACCACCAACAGCAGCGGCAACAGCACCAGCGCCACCAGCGCCGCGCGCCAGAACGCCAGCACGAAGGTCGGCAGGTGATAGTATTCGGTCAGCGCGCGGATGATGATGGCGGTAAAGGCCAGCAGCATGGCGCTGATAATGGCGATGACGTAACCCTGGCGGCTGCCCTGAAAGAGACGCGCGCCGGGCAGCAAAGGCCGGGCGGAAACGCCTGACGGTAATGACATGAGATCCTCGGGAAAATGGCGACATAAATGCTCAGGCGCACAGTGTAACGCGGCCATATTTTCCCACTATAGCCACTTTTCGGCCTTGTCATGCAGGCCACTTTTCTGCGCTTGAAGCCCTGTTGACATGGGGTATAGTAAAAAGCTCTCTCCCTAACCGGGCCAATTTCGCATGCACATTCCGTTAGATCGCGAGCAGGACGTTCCGCTCTATTTACAGATCGAAGAAGCGCTGCGGCGCGCCATCCTTACCGGCGTGTTCGTGGATGGCGACAAGCTGCCCTCAACGCGCACGCTGGCGGCCGAATTGGCGGTCAGCCGTTTGACGGTGGATAACGCCTATGCCGAACTGGCGGCCAAGGGCTTTTTGCATCAGCGACGCGGCAGCGGCGCCTATGTTGCGCACCCGCAGGCGCAAACGCGCCCGGCCCGGCCGACCAGCGATGCCCCCTTCCCGCTGGAGAGCTTCACCACCCTCACCTCGCGGCTGGACGGCTACGCCGACGCCCCGCTGCCGGAGGGGCTGATCAACTTCGCCGCCGGCGTCGGCAGCCCTAAGGTGTTTCCGCTGGAGGCATTTCGCAAAGTGCTGCTGTCGGTGCTCAGCCGCCACGCGGAAGAGGCCTTCAGCTACGGCGAATACTGCGGCTACTACCCGCTGCGCGATACGCTGAGCCGCATCCTCAGCGCACAGGGCATCCCCACGCAGGCGGAACAGGTGCTGATCACCAACGGCTCGCAGCATGCCATCAGCCTGGTGGTGCAAAGCCTGCTGGCGCCGGGCGATACGGTGATCGTCGAAGAACCGACCTACGCCGAAGCGCTGGGCCTGCTGCGCCAGCACCGCATCAATATCGTCACCGTGCCGGGCGATCGCCACGGCATGCTGGTCGAACGATTGCCCGAGTTGCTGGAACGCCACCGCCCCAAATTGATCTACACCATCCCCAACTTTCACAACCCGACCGGCCGTTGCCTGAGCGAAGCTCGCCGGCGGCGCCTGCTGGCGATCGCCCAACGGGCCGGCGTGGTGATCCTGGAGGACGATTTCGTCGGCGATCTGCGTTACCAGGGCAAACAGCTGCCGTCGCTGCGTGCGCTGGCGCAGCCGGGCGCGGTGATCTACGTCAGCACCTTCTCCAAGATGTTGCTGCCCAGCATGCGCATCGGCTATCTGGTGGCGGACAGCGAGCACTATCAGCGCTTCGCGCGGCGCAAGCACGTTGACAGCTTCACCAGTTCCAGCCTGATCCAGCGGGCGCTGGACGCGTTTGTCACCGTCGGCCGTTACGACAAGCAGCTGCGCCGCGCCGGGCGCGTCTATCGCCTGCATCTCGAAGTGATGATCGACGCGTTGCAACGGCGGTTGCCGCCGGGGTGCCGTTTCGAAACGCCGCAAGGCGGCTTGTTTATCTGGCTGACGCTGCCCGCGACGGTGACCACCACCGAGCTGATGCCGGTGGCCTGGCGGCACGGCGTCACTTTCGCGCGCGGCGAATGCTTTTATGCCCAGGAACAGCTGGGCGCGCACAGTCTGCGGCTAAACTTCGCCGCCAACTCGCCGCCGCAGATTGAAGAAGGTATCGCCCGGCTTAGCCGGGCGATTGAGGAAGTGATAGCAGAGAAAAACGCCGGTTAGACGGCGGCCCACCACAGCCGCAGCTTCATCCCCCAGTAGCTGGTCCAGCCGGTGGTGCTCTGCACCACCTTGCCCTGCGAGACCACCACGAAGGTCGGCGTCACGCCAATCTGCCACTGCGCCGACAGCGTACCGGCCGGATCGTTGACCACCGGCAGCGCCAGCCGTTTGCGCGCCAGCCACTGTTTCACCTGGGTATCGTCGCCCGATCGCAGCGCGACGGTCAGCACGTTGCCGCCCGCCGCCTGCAAACGGGCGACGTCCGGCGTGGTGAAACGACAAACGCCGCACCAGCTGGCCCAGAAGTAAACCAGCAGCGGCCGCTCATGACTGAGCTGCGCCAACGACACGCGCTCGTCGTCCAACGTGGTCAGCGTCTGGGCATCGAAGGCCGGCGGCGCCTGCGGCGCGTTCAGCCAATCCATCACCGTGATCACCGCCAGTGCGATCAGCGCCAGCAGCAGCAACTCGCGCCCCCAGCGCTTGAGCTTAACCATGGTTGGCCTTCGCCAGCTGCTGCTTCACTATCGTTTCCAGCTCTTCATAGGACACCGCCCCCGGCAGCATCCGATCGCCGATCAGCGTCGCCGGCGTCCCTTGTACGCCCAGTTGTTCCGCCAACGCCATATTGGTGCGCAGCGTGGTCATGCTCTGTTCGCTCGGCGCCACCGTCTTGACGCCGGTTTTCTCCTGCGCGGCGGCGATGCTGGCCTTGTCGTGGAAGCCCTTTTTCGCCATCAGCCGCTGATGCAAGGCCCAGAATTGCTCCGGGTGCTGCTGCCAGGTGGTGAGCGCCACGCGCGCCGAACTGACCGAACTTTCGCCCTTGAACGGCAACAGCTTCACCACCAGCGCCACATCCGGGTATTGCTTGACGATTTTCTCCAGCATCGGATCAAACCGCTTGCAGTACGGGCAGTTATAGTCGGTAAAGGTCACCAGCGTCAGCTTGGCGTTGGCGGCGCCGAGGCGCGGGCTGGCCGGATCCTGATACAGCGTTTTAGCATTCTGCTTGATAGCCTGGCTGATTTGCTGGCCTGCGGTTTGCTGCTGCCAGGCGTCCACCGCCTGCGCCAGAATGTCCGGGTTGGACACCAGCGTTTCGCGGATCATCTCTTTGATACGCGCCTCTTGCGCCGGGGTGAAAGGCTCGGCGGCCCACACCGGGGCGGCGATGATCATCAGTAAAATCAGTAGCTTTTTCATTGTTCGGTTCCTTTGGCATGGGAAAGCGTTTGCAGCACGGCGTCACGGGTCAACAGCGGGGATAACACCTCGCCGTCCGGGCTGCCGGGGCCATAGATTTGGTTGAAAGGCACGGCGACGCTGCCGCGCTTTTGCAGGAAGGCGCTGATGTCGGCCGACGGGCGGCTCCAGTCGCCGCGCAGCGCGACCACGTCATCGGCGCTCAACGCCCGCTGTACGTCATCGCGTAGCAGCACATTGAATTTGTTGGCTTTACAGGTCACGCACCAGTCGGCGGTGACGTCGACGAACACCCGTTTATGTTGCGCCAGCGCCTCGGCGATCGCCTGTTCGCTCAGCGGTTGCCACTGCACCCGATCCTGCAACGGCTGGTGCCACAGACCGGCGGTCAGCGAGCCGGCCAGCAAGACGGCGCCCGCCAGCACCAACGTGCCCGCCGCCAGCTTGGCCGCCAACCGTGCCCCCTGCCGGCGCCACACCGCCAGCAGCAGTGCCAGCAGCGCCAACCCCCCCAGCCACAGCGTAGCCTGCACGCCGATATGATTGCTCAGCAGACTCAGCAACCACAGCGACGACGCCAGCATCAACAACCCCATCGCCAGCTTGACGGTATTCATCCAGCGGCCGGGACGCGGCAACCGCAGCGCCAGCGACGGCCAGGCGGCGATCAGCAACCACGGCAGACTCATGCCGATGCCGAGCGCGATGAACATGCCCCACAGCACCGGCAGCGACGCCGCCAGCGCGAAGGCCACCGCCGTGCCGAGAAACGGCGCCGAGCACGGCGTCGCCAGCAGCGTGGCGAACGCGCCCTGCCAGAAATGGCCGCTCAGACCGTGCCCGTTATGGGTGGCCAGCGAGGTATTCAGATCGGATGAGAGGCGCAGATGGAACAGGCCGAACAGGTTGGCGCTGAACAGCAGCGTCACCAGCACCATAAAGCCGATAAACCACGGATTCTGGAACTGAATGCCCCAACCGAGCGCGTGGTTGCCGAGCCGCAGCAGCGTCATCAGCAGGGCCAACGCCATAAACGAGGCGACAATACCCAGCGACGACGCCAGGAACTGCAGCCGTACGCTGCGCCGATCGCGCCGCTCCACCTGCAGGATGGAACCGAGCTTGATGCCCAACACCGGCAGGACGCACGGCATCAGATTGAGGATCAACCCGCCCGCCAGCGCCATCAATACCGCCTGCCATAACGGGAACGCCGCACCGGCCGGCGCGGCCAGCGGATCGCCAATCGGCAGCGTAATCTGCTGCGCCATGCCGCCGTCGTCGATCACCAGCGTCAGCGTTTTGCCGCGCAGATCCGGCGCCGCCTCTCCCCAGCCATCACTGACCGGCACTCGCGCCAGCAGCTGATCGCCGTCGGTTTCAACCTGCGGCTTGCCGAGATCGGCATCCGCCAGTGTATCGAAGAACAGCGCGGGCCGCTGCCAACCGCCGGCGCGTTCGGCGGCAATCTGCAGCTCGCCGCTGCGATACCCGGCCTTGACGTTATCCGTCAACCCGGCGGCGATCGGCACTTGCCCCATCGCCTGCGCGAAGTCGTGATTAAACTGCGGATCGTTCGGCGTCGTCAGATCCAGACTGAACGGGTAGTCGGTCAGAATGCAGACATTGCTGCAGGTGGACAACGTCAGGGTGCCCGCCAGCGGGCCGGATACCGGGCCTGGCATCACGATCGGCAGCGTGACCCGATCGTGATAGCCTTGGGTGGAAATGCCGGCCACCTCGAAACGCTGCGGCGTCGGCCAGTGCCAGGTCGCCGGCGGTGGGTGGCCTTGCCAGACGATAGCCGGCGCGATGCCGCCTTCACCCGGGGAACGCCAGTAGGTTTTCCAGCCTTTTTGCAGCTCGACCGACAGCAGCAGACGGGTCTCTCCCGGCTGTGACGTGTCGGCGCGCAGCCGCACCTTGGCATGATCGTTGGCCGGATTTTGCAGCCAGCCGCTGTCCGCCGCCTGCAAGGCGGGCAGCCACAGCATAAACAGGCAAGCGCAGGCCAGCCTGATAATTTTCAACATGTTAATTCTCCATAAATGATTAATTCACCGCGAAAAACGGGCGATTAACTCATTCACGGAAGACGCATAATCGAAGGTGCACCCTGAGGGTGGGCGGAGAAATGGCGCGAGGAGGAGGAATGCGCAGACGCGCGGCAATGGTCGGCGCCAACAGCGCCAGCAGCAGACCCAGCCCGAACAGCACGGTTTCGAACATTACCGGCGGCGCGGCCAGCAATGATTTGGCGCTCAGTTCACAGGGCGTCGGCTGCGCTTCGGCGGCGGCATCACTGGACTGAACGGCGGTAGCGGCCGGGATCCCCAGCGTTTGCTGCAGCGCATGCAGGCCCGCCATGCGCTGGGTCATGCACGTCAGCACCACCAGGCAAGCCAGGCATAAAAACCATTTTGCAATCCGCTGCCGTTTAACCATGCCATCCTCATGTTCAGATCTGGGGTTATCTTAGCGGCGCAGACGCGATTAGCAACGTTTTGTCGGTAAAGAAATGTCTGAGCGGCGGTATTGATGGCGGCGAATTACAGGTATCATAGAGGGTAAGCCTGCGCTTTTCGCCGGGTACAATGACGATTCTCTCCTCCAGGCACACTGCGGGGATACACAGCGAAGGACTGGTGATATGCAACCTTTGAGTGGGCCGGGCACCCCAATCGCCGGCGAGCGCCCCCCTTCCCCGGGCAAAACGGCGGCCACTGACGATCAACCCCTCTCTCCGGCGCAGCGCACAACGCTGGAAAAACTGATCGTGAAAATCATGACGCTCAGCCCAGTAAAATCGGCGGAGATCTGGGCGTCTCTGCGTCACGATCTCGGCGCCGACAAAGGCGGCGAACTGCTGGCGCGCCATTTTCAACCGGCGGAACAGCTGCTGCAAACGCGCCTGACGCAGGCGCAGCAAAACCATGCCGGGCGCCAACTGCTGCAACAGCTGGCCGAGTTGCTGCCGCAGGGCAATAATCGCCAGGCGGTCAGTGACTTTATTCGTCAACGGTTCGGCCATACGGTGTTGAGCCAGCTAAGCCCGCCGCAGCTGCAGCAGGTGCTGAATCTGTTGCAGACCGGCGGCCTGACCATTCCCCAACCGCAGCAAACCGCCACCAGCGATCGCCCGCTGCTGCCCGCAGAGCATCAAAGCCTGCAGCAGCAGGTCACCAAACTCAGCGCCGCGACCGGCGAAGCGCCGGCTAAAATTTGGCAAACGCTGTTCGATCTGGCGGGCGTGAAAACCAACGATCCGCTGCCGGCGCGCCACTTCCAGCTGCTGAACCAGTTTTTACAGGTGAAGGTGGCGCTCAGCCCGCAGAACGCGCCAACGCTGAACAACCTGCTGGCGGCGCTCAAACAGCCGGCGGATGAGCAAGAACTGCAGCAGATGAACGACTATTGCCAGACGCGCTTCAACTGCGGCGCCAACGCGCCGCTGACGCATCCGCAAATGAGCGACGCCATTCATCAGCTGTTTGCCCGCCGTCTGGAGAAAGCCGGCCAGGCGCAGCCGATCGCAAGCCCCTCTATCGAACCGCAGCCGCTGCTCAACCCGCTGATCGCCACCCTGCCTCTGCCGCTGCAAAAAGCGCTGAGCAAGCCCGCCGTGGCGCTGATCCTGCTGCTGTTGGCGTTGGCCGTCGTGCTGGCGCTGGTGTTTTAACGCCTCAGGCGCAGCCGCAGTCCGCTGCGGCCGCCCGGGAGCGCAGTGACCCCGGCAGTTCGCCGATGGCCAACGGATGGCCGTCGCGCAGCCAGAAATCCAGCCCGCCAATCAACTCCTTCACCCTAAACCCCAACTTCGCCAGCTTGTAGGCGCCTTTGGTGGAGCCGTTGCAGCCGATGCCGTCGCAGTAGGTCACATACACCTTTTGGCGATCCAGGTGCGCCGTGCCGGCTTCATCCATCAGGCGATGCGGCAAGCTGAGCGCGCCGGGGATATGCCCGGCGGCGTACAGCGCCTCCGCACGGGTGTCGATCACCACCATCCCGTCCACGCCATTGCGCAAATCTTCCGCCACGTCCCAGGCATCCGCATAGCGGCTCAGCTTGGCCGCCAGATAGGCCAGGCTCTCTTCCGGCGCTGCCGGCGGAAAGGCCAGCACCAAGGATTCTTTCGACATATCACTCACTCCCGTTGATCAAGACAGATGACAATAGTGCCCGATTTTGGTCTTATGATTGATACCCATTTTTTACTCATGATAAGACCCATTATGCGGCACACGCTGATCACGCTGTTTCAGCAATCGCCCCAGGCCATCGGCACGCTGCGCGATCGTCTGTGTGCGGCATTGCGGCAGGCCATCCACCACGGCGCATTGAGCGTTGGGCAACGGCTGCCCTCCAGCCGAGTGCTGGCTGGGGATCTGAACCTCTCAAGGGTGACCGTCGAAGCAGCCTACGGCCAGTTGGAGGCGGAGGGGTATTTGCAGCGCCGCGTCGGCCAGGGCACATTTGTGGCTATCCGCATCGCCAAATCGCCGCCGCCGGCGACCCGCACCGCCATGCCGCGCCTTTCGCTGCGCGGCCAACAGATCGTGCACACCGGCGGCTGCCGCGATCCGCAGCATCCTCAGGCCTTCGCAGCCGGCTCGCCGGACCTGCGCGCGTTTCCGCTGGCCCTGTGGAAGCAGTTGACCGCTCAACGCCTGCGCCTGCAGGGGGAAAGCCTGCTGCGCTACGGCGATCCGCAAGGCTATCTGCCGCTGCGCGAAGCCATTGCCGCCCACGTCAACCAAACGCGTGGCGTAGTCTGCGATGCGAGCCAGGTTATCGTGCTGACCAGTTCGCAGCAGGCGCTGCAAATGATCGCCACCTTACTGTTGGACAGCGGCGACAGCGTCTGGATGGAAGAGCCGGGTTACACCGGGGCGAGAAACGCCTTTATCAGCGCCGGCGCCGCGCTGACGCCGGTGGCGGTAGACGGCGATGGCCTGCGAGCAGAACCTTCCTTGCCCGATCCGCGTTTGATTTATCTGACGCCCTCGCACCAATACCCGACCGGCGCGGCGCTCAGCCTGGCACGCCGCTTAGCGTTGCTGGCGCAGGCGGAGCGGCAACAGGCCTGGATCATTGAAGACGATTACGACAGCGAGTTTCACTACGACGGGCTGCCGATTCCGGCGATGCAAGGCCTGGATCGCCATGGCCGGGTGCTCTATCTCGGCACCTTCTCCAAATCGTTGTTCCCTTCGCTGCGGCTGGCGTACCTGATCGTGCCGCCCGCGCTGGTCGCCCCCTTCGTCACCGCACGCACGGTCTATGACGGCCACAGCGCGCAATTGATGCAGGCGGTGACCGCCGAGTTCATTCGCCAGGGGCACTTCGCCGCGCATATTCGTTACATGCGCCAGCTCTACCACAGCCGGCGCGATGTGCTGCTGACGGAAGTGAGCGAAAAGCTGAGCCACTTCGCCACGGCCGCTCCCGCCGCCGGCGGCCTGCAGCTCAGCGTTTGGCTGCCGCCCGGCCGGGAGGCGGCGCTCAGCCAACAGGCGCGGCGGCTCGGCGTCCTTACGCCCGGGTTAACGGCGCAATACCAAACGGTTCAGGCCCAGCGCGACGGCTGGCTGCTGGGTTTTTCGGCCCTGACGCCGGGCGAGATCCGCAGCGCCGTCGAGCGGCTGGCTCGGATCGCCGCGGCTTAGCCCTGCCCCGGAGAGACGCCGGCCGGCTTATTGCTCGGTCAGGCGCATCTCCGCCACCAGCGGCAGGTGATCGCTCACCGCCGGCCAGTGCACGCCGTTCCAATCGCCGCTGGCGTTCGGCACCGTCAGGCTGTCCAGATGCCAACGCTGCGCATTGCCGCTAAAGATGTAATCCACCTTGATTTCGGCGTTTTCCGCCGGCCAGCTGCGGCCATCTTGCCCATTGGGCATGATATCGTTCCAATAGCGGCTCAGCTCCAGCCAGGTGACGCTGCCCGGCACGTCGTTCATGTCGCCGAACAGCAGTTTGATGCCGCGCACTTCGATGGTGCGATCGTTCAGCTCCCGCACCTGATCCAGACGCATCGTCGGATCTTCCTTGGTATCGAGGTGGGTGTTGAACAGGGTGATCGGCGTCGGGAACTCCGGCACATCAACCTTGGCGCTGAAGGCGATGCGCTGCTCGCGCTGGCCGGACGGCAACGGATAGATCACGGCGTCGTGCAGCGGATACTTCGAGAGAAACGCCAGTCCGTATTCACCGCCGTCGAAATCGATCGCCCGGCCGAACACCGCCTGCATGCCGGTCAGCTTCGCCAGTTCCGCCGCCTGATCGACCCGCCCGCTGCGGGCGGTGAGTTTATCCACCTCCTGCAGCGCCACCACGTCGACGTTCATCGCGCGAATCGCCTTGGCGATAGCGGTCATGTCGCTGACCTTGCCGGCGGCGATATTGAAGCTGGCGACGCGGATCTTCGGCGCCTGTTCCAGTTCGTAGGTTTTGTTCTTCAGGCCGCCCAACGCGCTGGCCACCTCGCGGCTGTTGGCGTTGCTGTTGGCGTGCCCGGTATCGGCGGACGACCAGGCGCTGTGAGAGATGCCCAGGGACAGTAAGGTGATGAGCAAAGCGTGACCGGTGTGCATGAATTCTCCTTGAGGGACAGATAAGTGTTATGCGGGCGCTTCCCGGCCCACAGCTAACACCGATTTTGCCGCAGAAACCTGCGACTATTTCCTAGTTGCACCGCTATTTTTCGTTTCTGCGCGATGCTTCGCATTCTGGCGGTTTACGCATTGCGCCGTTGGACAATCGGCTGATTTCGTTTTAAAACCGGTAGATTGCCAACCGCGAGGAGTTCCGATGACCAGCCCGATTGCCGAACAGCTTACCGAACGTTTCTTCCGCTACCTGGCCGTCACCAGCCAGAGCAACGCCGCCGCAACCGCCCTGCCCAGCACGCCGGGACAGCATGAGATGGCGCAACTGTTGGCGGACGAGCTGCGCCGGCTCGGCCTGGCCGACGTTCAAATCGACGAGCACGCCACCGTGACCGCCCGCAAGCCCGGCACCCAACCCGGCGCACCGCGCATCGGCTTCATCACGCATATCGACACCGTGGACGTCGGCCTGTCGCCCGAGATTCGCCCGCAGCGCCTGCGCTTCACCGGCGAGGATTTATGCCTGAACACCGAGCAGGACATCTGGCTGCGTACCGCCGAGCATCCGGAGATCCTGCCCTACCGGAACGAAGAGATCCTGTTCAGCGACGGCACCAGCGTGCTGGGCGCCGACAATAAGGCGGCAGTCACCGTGGTGATGACGCTGCTGGCCAACCTGACCGCGGCCGATCGCCACGGCGATATCGTGGTGGCGTTCGTGCCGGACGAAGAAATCGGCCTGCGCGGCGCCAAGGCGCTGGATCTGCAGCGTTTCCCCGTCGATTTCGCCTACACCATCGACTGCTGCGAACTGGGTGAAGTGGTGTACGAGAATTTCAACGCGGCGGCGGCGGAGATCCGCATCGAGGGGGTGACCGCCCACCCGATGTCGGCGAAAAACGTATTAATCAACCCGATACGCATCGCCAACGACATCATTAACCGATTCGATGTGCAGGATACTCCGGAGCACACCGAAGGGCGCGAGGGCTATTTCTGGTTCACCGATCTGGCCGCCAACGCCAATCAGGCGACGCTGAAGGTGTCGATTCGCGACTTCGAGCGCGCGGCGTTCGAGGCACGCAAAGCCCGCCTTGAGGAGACCGTGCGCCAGGTGGCGGCCAACTATCCGCGGGCCAACGTCAGCTGCAGCGTCAGCGACATCTACAGCAACATCAGCAACGCCATCGGCGAGGACCGGCGCGCCATCGATCTGATCTTCGGCGCCCTCGCCGCCCACGGCATCCCGCCGAAGGTGATCCCGATGCGCGGCGGCACCGACGGCGCGGCGCTCTCCAGCCGTGGCATCCTGACGCCCAATTACTTCACCGGCGCGCATAACTTCCACTCGCGCTTCGAGTTTTTACCCGTCAGCGCCTTCGTGAAATCCTATCAGGTGACCCGCAGCATTTGCCTGCTGGCCGCGCGACAAAGCGGCCAACCGGCTTAGCTCATCACCCAGCCGAGCAACGCGGCCCATACCAACAGCGGCAGCGAATAATAGTGGAAGCGCAACCAGATCTTGCGCTCCCCCGCCATGCGCAGCGCAATCAGGTTGGCGAGCGACCCGATCGCCAACCCGAAGCCGCCGGCGTTGACCGCATAGGCCAACTGAGCGCTCGAGGGCACATAGTTGAGCAACAGTATGGTGGCCGGCACGTTGCTGACGATCTGCGACAGCCCGACGCCCAACGCATACACGCTCCCCTCGCTCAGCCCGGCGATGGCGGCGAACGCCGGCTGAAGCGGCGGCAAACGGGTAAACAGGCCGACATCGATGAACATGGCGGCGAACACGAAAATCAGACTCCAGTCGATCTGCAACAGCACTCGGCGCGCCAGCAGCAAGAAACCGGCGAACACCGCCAGCAGCCCGTACAACGGCAGATCGAAATCGAGACACAGCAGGAAAACCGCATACAGCCCTACACAGCTCAGCAACAACGGCCGCTGGTAGGGATACCCCTCGGTATTCGGCGTTTTCACGATGTCGCGCGCCGGGAAGCTGAACCAGGTCAGCGCCAGCAGGCTCAACATCATTGCGGCGCCAAACGGCGCCATCTGGCCGATGAAACCGAGGAAAGAGAGGCCGGAGCGGCTCCACAGCAGGATATTTTGCGGGTTGCCGATCGGCGTCAGCAACGAACCGGCGTTCACCGCCAGCGCCTGGAAGATGATCAAGCGGCCAACCGGCAGCGCCGACAGCTTTTTTAGCGTGATGGTGAGCGGAATGACGATAAACAGCGCCACATCGTTGGTCAGAAACGACGACAGCAGCGCGGCGGAAAACACCAGGAACAGCGCCAGCCGCCGTTCGCTGTGCAAGCGGTTGATAATCTTGCGGCCGACAAAATCGAAGTAGCCGCTGACCTCCACCCCTTTGGTCAGCAGCATCAGCCCCAACAGGGTGATGAGGGTACGGCCGTCGATGAAACCACCCAGCGCCGACAGCGGTTGCGGATGAAAAGCGAACATCGCCACGCCGGCCAGCAGCAATGCATGCAAGAAGCGATCTTTGACAAAGGGGTGGATAAGCCGAGAAATGGCGGTTGAACTCATAGCGGCAGTGTGAACCTCACCGAAAAGAATGGGCAGACGTTAGCTCAGACGCGGCTTCAGCGCCAGCAAAATGCTATTTTACCTTTATCCGCTTTTCATTTGCCGCGCTTTACTTTATTTGTAGCGGCTTTCTCGTTTTCAAAGGACATGTTATGGCTTCCCTGTTCGCCAAAGGGGCGTTGCTCAGCGCCTTATGCGCCCTGCTCGCCGCCTGCGACGATGCCTCCTCCCGCCCGCAAATCGCTATCGACGGCAAGACCATGGGCACCTTCTACAGCGTTAAAGTCAGCGGTGACGTCGCGATCGGCAAGCAAGAACTGCAGCGGCAGATCGACGCGGTGCTCGAACGGGCCAACGACGATATCTCCACCTACCGCGCCGACTCGGTGCTGTCGCAATTTAACCGCAGCGCCAGCCTCGAGCCGCAGCCTATCCCGCGCGGCATGGCGGACATCGTATTGATGGCCCAACGCATCGGCCGCGATACCGGCGGCGCCATGGACATCACCGTCGGCCCACTGGTGAACCTGTGGGGGTTCGGCCCAGACAAGCATCCGGTCAAGGTGCCGGAACAGGCGCAGATCGACGCGGCGAAGCAGAACATCGGCCTGCAGCACCTGAAGCTGATCAGCGACAATCGCGGGGAGTGGCTGCAAAAAGATCTGCCGGGCATGTATGTCGATCTCTCGACGCTGGGCGAAGGCTATGGTGCCGATGAGCTGGTGCGCCTGATGAACCGTCACGGCATTACCAACTACCTGGTGTCGGTAGGCGGCGCGGTCTCTTCACGCGGCGTCAACGGCCAGGGCAAACCCTGGCGGGTGGCGATCCAAAAGCCGACCGACCGTGAAAATGCGGTGCAGGCGCTGGTGGATCTGCACGGTTACGGCATCAGCACCGCCGGCAGCTACCGCAACTACTTCGAACAAAACGGCCAGCGTTACTCCCATGTCATCGATCCGACCACCGGCAGGCCGATAAACCACCGACTGGTTTCCGCCACGGTGATCGCCCCGACCGCACTCGAGGCCGACGGCTGGGATACCGGCTTGATGGTGCTGGGCCCGGAGAAAGCGTTGCAGCTCGCAGAAGAGAAAGGGCTGGCGGTCTACCTGATCAGCAAAACCGACGACGGTTTCAGCGCCGTGATGACGCCGCAGTTCAAAGCATTTTTAGTGCAGTGAGATAAAAAAGCCCGGCGCGCAATGGCCGGGCTTATTCCTGTTCCGCGCCGATCACTTGGTCAGCGCGATGATACCGAGGGTCAGACCGGCAACCGCCGCCGCACCGCCGGCGATCGCGCCCGC
Source organism: Serratia sp. CY37869 (assembly GCF_052168895.1). Lineage (NCBI taxonomy): Bacteria > Pseudomonadati > Pseudomonadota > Gammaproteobacteria > Enterobacterales > Yersiniaceae > Serratia > Serratia sp. CY37869. The sequence continues at coordinate 443,322 of NZ_JBJNLU010000001.1, read as the reverse complement.
GGTTTCCCAGTTATCCTGAGTGGTGCCCTTCATACAGGTGTTGGTGTGCACCAGACGCCCCTGGTCATCGTAGACCGGCACGCAGGGAGAATCGGTGGCGCATCCGGCCAACACGGCCGACAGTAACCCAACCGCAATTAACTTTTTCATACTTCTTGCCTCAATGTTCGATCACTTTAGAAAGCTACGCCGAGCGATAATCACGCTACCTGGCTATTGTATGCCCAACGCGTGTAATGGCGAGGTAATGATGTGTCAGGGGATGTGATTTGGGAAAACTCCGAGCGCCCGGCCGGTGGGCTTCGGGCAGTAAAAAGCCCGCGAAAACGCGGGCTTGTTGGCGGAATGACGCGCCGGCGGGATTATTTCGCCAGTTTGCGCATCACCAGCGTGGCGTTGGTGCCGCCGAAGCCGAAGCTGTTGGACATCACGGTGGTCAGCTCGCGCTGGGTCGGCTGAGTCACGATGTTCATGCCGGCCGCCTGTTCATCCAGGGTTTCGATGTTGATGCTCGGCGCGATAAAGCCGTGCTCCAGCATCAGCAGGCTGTAGATCGCTTCCTGCACGCCCGCAGCGCCCAGCGAGTGGCCGGTCATCGCCTTGGTGGAGGAGATGGCCGGGGTATTGTCGCCGAACACTTCACGAATGGCGCCCAGCTCTTTCACGTCACCTACCGGCGTAGAGGTGCCGTGCACGTTGATGTAATCGATCGGCGCATCCAGATCCTGCATCGCCATCTTCATGCAGCGCACTGCGCCTTCACCCGAAGGGGCAACCATGTCGGCGCCGTCGGAAGTCGCGCCGTAGCCGACGATTTCCGCATAGATGTGCGCGCCGCGCGCCAGCGCGTGCTCCAGCTCTTCAACCACCACCATGCCGCCGCCGCCGGCGATGACGAAACCGTCACGATCGGCGTCATAGGTGCGGGACGCTTTTTCCGGCGTGTCGTTGTATTTGGTGGACAACGCGCCCATCGCATCGAACTCGCAGGCCATTTCCCAGCACAGCTCTTCGCCGCCGCCGGCGAACACGATGTCCTGTTTGCCCAGCTGGATTTGCTCAACCGCGTTGCCGATGCAGTGCGCGGAGGTGGCGCAAGCGGAGCTGATGGAGTAGTTCACGCCGTGGATTTTGAACGGCGTTGCCAGGCAGGCGGAAACGCCGGAAGCCATGGCCTTGGTCACCACGTACGGGCCAACCGCTTTCAGGCCGCGCGGGCTGCGCATCGCATCGGCGCCGAACACCTGGAAGCGCGGAGAACCGCCGCCGGAACCGGCGATCAGGCCTACGCGCGGGTTGTTTTGATACTCTTCTTCCTTCAGGCCGGAAGACGCGATCGCTTCTTGCATCGCCAGGAAGGCATAAATGGAAGCGTCGCTCATGAAACGCACCGCCTTGCGGTCGATCAGGCCGGTAGTGTCGAGCTTAACTTGCCCCCATACGTGACTACGCATGCCGGAATCTTTCAGCTCCTGGGAGAAAGTGATCCCAGAACGTCCTTCCTGCAGGCTTGCCAGGACCTCCTGCTGGTTATTACCAATGCTGGAGACAACTCCCAGGCCAGTAATCACTGCACGTTTCATTCAATACCTCTTCCACTATTTACCTACGGGATTTTGCATCGCACTTTAGCGTACAGATGTAAGCCGAACAAGTCCGATCAGCGTTTTTCAGCTTTATTGTTGTCCAGTTTGCGCCGGGGCGCCAGCGCCGTTAGAATTCGCGGCATCCCTTGAATTTCGAGCCATTGACCGTGAACCACGCCCCCATCCAAACCGCAACGCTAACCTGGAACGAACAGGGTACACCTGTTTCGAAACAGTTTGATGACGTCTATTTTTCCAATCAGGATGGGCTGGAAGAAACTCGCTACGTCTTCCTGCACGGCAATCGGCTGCCGCAACGTTTCGCCGCCCATCCGCGTTCGCTGTTTGTCGTGGCGGAAACCGGGTTCGGCACCGGGCTCAATTTCCTCACGCTGTGGCAGGCCTTCGCCGGCTTCCGTCAAGCCGAGCCGGACGCGACGCTGCAGCGCCTGCACTTTATCAGCTTCGAAAAATTCCCCCTGCAGCAGGCTGACCTGGCGGCGGCGCATGCACGCTGGCCGGAGTTGGCGCCTTATGCCGACGAGCTGCGCGCCCAGTGGCCGCTGCCGTTGCCGGGTTGCCATCGCCTGCTGTTAGCCGAAGGCCGCATTACGCTCGATCTGTGGTTCGGCGACGTCAACGATCTGCTGCCGCAGTTTGACGCCAGCATGAATAACCAGGTGGATGCCTGGTTCCTCGACGGTTTCGCGCCGGCAAAAAACCCCGACATGTGGACCGATCAACTGTTCGTCGCCATGGCGCGCTTCGCCCGGCCGGGAGGCAGCTTCGCCACCTTTACCGCCGCCGGCTTCGTGCGCCGCGGCTTGCAACAGGCCGGTTTTCAGGTCAACCGCTGCAAAGGCTTCGGCCAAAAGCGTGAGATGCTCGCCGGCGAGCTCCCGGCCGATGCGCAGCCCGCCGCACATCCGGCGCCCTGGTATCGACGCCCGGCGGCGGACAACACCGCCGACATCGCCCTGATCGGCGGCGGCGTCGCCAGCGCGCTCACCGCGCTGGCCTTGCTGCGCCGCGGCGCCACCGTCACGCTGTACTGCGCCGATGAGCAGGCGGCCGAGGGCGCATCCGGCAACCGCCAGGGCGCGATTTATCCTTTGCTGAACGGCAGCGGCGACGCGCTGGAGAGCTTTTTCAGCGCCGCGTTTCCCTTCGCCCGCCGCCAGTACGATGCCCTGTTGCAACAAGGCGTCGCCTTTGATCACCAGTGGTGCGGCGTCAGCCAGTTGGCCTATGACGAAAAGAGCGGCGCCAAGATCGCCAATATGCTGAAAGCCGACTGGCCGCAGGCCTTGGCGATGGCGGCCGACCGCGAGACGCTCAGCGAACGGTGCGGTGTTGATACCGGCTTTGGCGGCATCACCTACCCGCTAGGCGGCTGGCTCTGCCCGGCCGAGCTGACGCGCGGCGCTATCGCGCTGGCGCAGCGTCAGGGCTTGGTCTGCCACTACCGGCACGATGCACAGAGGCTGACGCAGGAAGAAAACGGCTGGCGCATCGATTTCGCCAACGGCGACAGCCGATGCCATGCGACGGTGATCCTGGCCAACGGCCATCGGTTGGCCGAACTGGCGCCGACGGAAGCCCTGCCGCTGTATTCGGTACGCGGGCAGGTGTCGCATATCCCAAGCTCGCCGGCCCTCGGTCAATTGAAACAGGTATTGTGTTACGACGGTTACCTGACGCCGGTTAATGCCAACAACGGCCACCACTGCATTGGCGCCAGCTACCAGCGCGGCGACATCGCCACCGACTACCGCGAGCAGGAGCAACAGGAGAACCGCGAGCGCCTGCTGCGCTGTCTACCGGAGCAGTCCTGGCCGCAGCAGGTGGACGTCAGCGCTCATCAGGCGCGCTGCGGCGTGCGCAGCGCCACCCGCGATCATCTGCCGATGGTCGGCGCGCTGCCGGACTATCAGGCCACGCTGGCACAGTATCAGGATTTGCAGCGGCAGAACCAGCGCGGCGAAACCGTCGCCGATGCGCCGCTCTATCCCGGTCTGTTCGCTATCGGCGGGTTAGGCTCGCGCGGCTTGTGTTCGGCGCCGTTGGCGGCGGAAATTTTGGCGGCGCAGCTGTTCGGCGAGCCGTTGCCGGGCGATGCGCGCCTGCTGGCGGCGTTGAATCCGAATCGGATGTGGGTGCGGAAATTGCTGAAAGGGCGTGCGGTTTAATCAACCTTGAGGGGCGCGGCGACGCGCCCCGGCATGACGATCAGGCGGCAGGGGCTGCAGCCTGATAGAGGTTTTCCCACATGCCGCGCACCAGGATCTGATCCGGCGGCGAGAGTTCCCCGGCGGCGATCGCTTTGTGCAGGCTCTCCTCCACCCGCGCTTTCAGCGCTTCGGCGGTGTGTTCGCCCTGCTCTTCCGCCTCGGCCACCGCCAGCGTCAGATGACCGCGCAGGTAGCCACCGGCAAACAGTTCATCATCGCTGGCGTGCTCTACCATGTCATCAATCAGCGCCAAAATGCGCGCTTCAAATTCTGCGATCATCAAATTTCCTCATTAAATAACGGGCTGTGGCGTCAGTTGAGATCTTCCGGATACGGAAAGTGCTCGGCCGCCAACGGTGGCGTATTGTAGAACGATTGCAACGCCTGAATAAAGCGCGCAGGCCTTGTGGGTATTCCCTGCTCCAGCAGCGCCAATACCCGGGCGCGCACCTTGCGTTGGAACGCGATGCGATCCGGCTCGCAGTCGCCGTTCAGGTTGTCGCAGCTGACGTTGAACGGGAAACCGGCCGCCACGCAGAACATCCATTCCAGCGCCTGCGGTTTGATCTCCACCGCTTCGAATTCACTCTGGGTTTGCGCGTCGCGCCCGTCCGGGCAATACCAGTAACCGAAGTCCACCAGTTGGCGGCGCGCTTCGCCGGCGATGCACCAGTGCGAAATTTCATGCAGGCCGCTGGCGTAGAAGCCGTGGGCGAACACGATGCGGTGATACGGCAATTCGTCGTCGGCCGGCAGGTAGATAGGTTCGTCGTCGCCCTTCACCAGGCGGGTGTTGTAGTCATCGCTGAAGCACTGATTGAAGATCTCGATCAGCTGTTCATAGCGATGACGGGTCTGCGTGTCTGACATAAAAACTCTATAACCACAAAAATAAAGAGGCCATTATACCCGATAAGACAGGGCGCGTAAGCAACGCCCCCTCTTCATCTTTAACCGTGCACCAAGGCGGTCAACCACTGCTGAATTTCCGCGCCGTGATTGTCGTAAAGCAGCTTGAGGCTCATCACCAGCGAGACGATCACGATCATCGGCCGAATCAATTTCTGGCCACGGGTCAGCACCATGTGCGCGCCCAAACGCGCCCCCAGCACCTGCCCCACCAGCATCACCAGACCGATGCTCCACACCACCTTGCCGCCGATGATGAACAGCGCCAACCCGCCGACGTTGGAGGTAAAGTTCAGCACTTTGGCGTGCGCCGTAGACTTGGCGAGGTTGAAACCGCACAGCGTCACGTAGGCCAGCGCGTAGAATGAGCCGGCGCCGGGGCCAAAGAAACCGTCGTAAAACCCGACGCAACCGCCGGCTACCAGCCCGAACGGCAAGGCGCCGAGGCGGCGTTGACGATCTTCCTCACCCAGTCGCGGCATCAACAAGAAATAGAGACCGATGCCGATCACCAGCAGCGGCAACATCTGCCGCAGCAAATCGGCGCGCATGTGCTGCACCAGAATCGCACCGGCGATCGAGCCGATCAGCGTCAGAAAAATCGTCAGCTTCTGGTCGTTGAGGTTCACCGCTCGCCGACGAATGAAGTACAGACTGGCGGAGAAAGAGCCGCCGACCGACTGCAGCTTATTGGTCGCCAGCGCCTGCGCCGGAGGAACCCCCACTGCCAGCAAGGCCGGCACCGTCAGTAATCCGCCGCCGCCGGCGATGGAGTCGATAAACCCCGCCAGCAGCGCTACCGCAAACAACACCCCGAGCATCTCGGGGCCAATGACGAACCAGTCCATGTGTTATTCCGCTGAGAAATGGTGATCCAGCAATGCCTGACAGGTAGGCGGTAACGGCGGCGGCACGGGTTTGCCCGGCTTCGCGTTCGGCTGATGCGGTACGAACCAGCTCGCCAGTTCGGCGCCGCAGCCATCGCCCGGCGGCGGCGTATCCTGCTCCTGGCACTCCAGGCTGCCGGCCGGACAACGCAGACGCACGTGCATGTGCGCACGGTGGCCGAACCACGGCCGCACCTTGTGCAGCCAGGCGCGATCGGCGCCGGCGTCCAGGCACAGACGCTGCTTGATCGCCGGGTTGACGAAGATGCGCGTCACGTCCGCATCCTGCGCCGCCAGTTTGATCAGCGACTCAATCTGCGGTTGCCATTGGCTCGCCACCACCTGTTTGCCGTCGCCCGACACCAGGTCGATCGGCTGCGGCTTGAGCAATTGCTGCGCGCTCCAGCGTTGGCGCGGCAGCTGCAGCCAGATGTCGACGTCGAGCCCAGACTGGTGGCTGGCGTGGCCGCTGCTGAAGCGCCCGCCGGCCGGCATCGCCATGTCGCCGATCAGCACCGTGCCCAGCGCTTTCTGGTTCGCTTTGCTGCTGAGGCGCTGTATGAACGCCAGCAGATCCGGATGGCCGAAATAGCGGCGCTGGTCGGTACGCATCACCTGATAGTCCGGTGAATTCAGCGGCAACGGCTGCGCGCCGATGATGCAGCCGTTGGCGAAACCGCCCACCGCCTGCGGCGCGCCGGCCACCGGATGGTCGATTTTCTGCCACGGCGTCAGCGCCATGGCGGAAGCGGAGGCCGTCAGGGCCACCAGGCCCAACATCCAGTTTTTCATAGCGATTACCAGCGAGGCACGTCGGAAACCACATCACCGTTTTGCGCACGCTGGCGCAGCAGGTGATCCATCAACACGATCGCCATCATCGCTTCGGCGATCGGTACGGCGCGGATGCCCACGCACGGATCGTGGCGACCGCGGGTCACCATTTCCACCGCTTCCCCGTGGCGATTGATGGTGCGGCCCGGCACCATGATGCTGGAGGTCGGCTTCAGCGCCAGATGCGCGATCACCGGTTGGCCGCTGCTGATGCCGCCGAGAATGCCGCCGGCATGGTTGCTTTGGAAGCCTTCCGGGGTGATTTCATCGCGGTTTTCGCTGCCGCGTTTGGTCACCACGGCGAATCCGTCGCCGATCTCCACGCCTTTCACCGCGTTGATGCTCATCAGCGCGTGCGCCAGATCGGCATCGAGGCGGTCAAACACCGGCTCGCCCAGGCCAACCGGCACGTTTTCCGCAATCACGCTGACCTTGGCGCCGATGGAGTCACCCTCTTTTTTCAGCGCGCGCATCAGTTCGTCCAGCGCTTCCAGCTTGTCCGGATCCGGGCAGAAGAACGGGTTCTGTTCGACCTGATCCCAGTCTTTCAGCTCGCAGGTCACGTCGCCGATCTGCGCCAGATAGCCGCGCACCTGCACGCCGAACTTCTGCTGCAGGTATTTCTTGGCGATAGCGCCCGCCGCGACGCGCATGGCGGTTTCACGCGCCGAAGAGCGGCCGCCGCCGCGATAGTCGCGCAGACCGTATTTCTGTTCGTAGGTGTAGTCGGCATGCCCGGGACGGAACACGTCTTTGATGGCGCTGTAGTCTTGCGAGCGCTGATCGGTGTTTTCAATGATCAGACCGATGCTGGTGCCGGTGGTCACGCCTTCGAATACGCCGGAGAGAATGCGCACCTGATCCGGTTCGCGACGCTGGGTGGTGTAACGCGAGGTGCCCGGACGACGGCGGTCCAGATCGTGTTGCAAATCGGCTTCGGTGAGCGGGATGCCGGGCGGCACGCCGTCGACGATACAACCCAGCGCCACCCCGTGAGATTCACCGAAGGTGGTGACGCGGAAAATCTGCCCAATACTGTTTCCTGCCATCACGGCTCCTTACCGTTAGTCTTTTATCGTTATGAGGCCCGCCATGCGGGCCTTGGAAATGCGGCTTAGCTGCGATAGAGGCTGAAGTGATCCTTGCAATCCACCAGCTGCTGTTTGGTCAGCATGAACACGCCGTCGCCGCCGTTTTCGAATTCCAGCCAGGTGAACGGGATGTCCGGATATTGTTCCATCAGATGTACCATGCTGTTGCCCACTTCACAAATCAGCACGCCGTCGTCGGTCAGGTAGTCCGGCGCGCACGCCAGGATGCGGCGCACCAGCTTCAGGCCGTCGCTGCCCGCCGCCAACCCCAGTTCCGGCTCAAAGCGGAACTCCTGCGGCAGATCCGACATGTCTTCCGCATCGACGTACGGCGGGTTGGTGACGATCAGATCGTACTGGATCGCGGGAACGTCGCGGAACAGATCGGAACGGATCGGGATCACCTGGTGCTCGACGCCGTGCGCCTGAATATTGCGCTCGGTCACCGCCAGCACTTCGCTGGAGATGTCCACCGCGTCCACTTCCGCTTCCGGGAAAGCGTAGCCACAGGCGATGGCGATGCAGCCGCTGCCGGTGCACATGTCGAGAATATGGCGCGGCGGGTGCGGGATCAGCGCGCTGAAACGATCGTTGATCAACTCGCCGATCGGCGAGCGCGGCACCAGCACGCGTTCGTCGACGTAGAATTCCATGCCGCAGAACCAGGCCTTGTTGGTCAGGTAGGCGACCGGGATACGCTCGTTGACGCGGCGGATCACGCGCTCAACGATGCGATGGCGCTCGCTGGAAGTCAGACGAGCGGTATGCATGTCCTCCGGAATGTCCAACGGCAGAAACAGGCTTGGCAGCACCAATTGCACCGCTTCGTCCCACGGATTGTCGGTTCCGTGACCATAATAGATATTGGCGGCGTTGAAACGGCTTACCGTCCAGCGCAGCATATCTTGAATGGTGTGCAGTTCGTTCACTGCTTCGTCGACGAAAATTTTGTCCAATTTGCCCTCCGGCAGGCGCTGTGTTTCATGATTTAGCCGCATAGTTTGCCATGAAGCCCGCGACAAATCACGCGCGCCCCTCGCGCTTTTCACTCTGGCCCGAGTTTTGCGTCGACAGCGCTCATTCACAAGGTAAACTAGCGAAATAAACGATTTCCGGTGAATGAAGCATGAAGAACAAGCCCCCTCTGAGCAAAGACGAACAACAGCTCTTCAGAGAGTCGGTGGCGGGCGCAAAAAAGCTGCGCCAGGACACCATCGTCCACCGCCCACCGAAGCTCAAGGTCAAACAGGTCGCGCCGCAGCGGCTGCTGCAGGAGCAGGTCGATGCCAGCTATTATTTTTCAGATGAATATCAGCCGCAGCTGGAAGAGGAAGGCCCGACGCGCTACGTGCGCCCCGGCAGCAGCCCGTATGAGCTGAAGAAGCTGCGACGCGGCGATTATTCGCCGGAGCTGTTTCTTGATTTGCACGGCCTGACTCAGCTGCAGGCCAAGCAGGAATTGGGGGCGCTGATCGCCGCCTGCAAACGCGAGCATGTACACTGTGCCTGCGTGATGCACGGGCACGGCAAACACATTCTCAAACAGCAAACGCCGCTGTGGCTGGCGCAGCATCCCGACGTGCTGGCGTTCCATCAGGCGCCGAAGGAATGGGGCGGCAACGCCGCCGTCCTGCTGTTGGTGGAGCTGGCAGAATAGCCTCCCGAAGAAACGACTCAGGGCGATGTCAGACATCGCCCTGAGTTTATTCCGCACCGCATCCGCGGCTCACACTTTGGCCATCACCTGCGACGGGCTGACCTGCCATTCAAATTTGCCGTAGCTGCCGTCCGCCGGCAGATCGACGTTGGCGATCGCCGAGGTCGCGAACATCGGCGGGCACTCGCCCGGACACAGTTCCGCCACCAGATACCCCACCAGCGGCAGGTGCGACACGATCAGCACCGAGCTCACCCCTTGCATCGCCAGCGCCTGAAGATAGCTGCCGACTTGTTCGGCGTTCCCGCCCGGCGTCAGTTCGGGCAGCACTTCTTCGCCCTCCGGCAGCGTCAAGGCTTCACGCACCGTCGCCAGCGTCTGTTCGGCCCGCAGATAGGGGCTGACCAGCACGCGTTCAATATCCACAGACTTGGTGTTCAACCAGGCCGCCATCTGACGGGACTCGTCGCGGCCGCACAGGGTAAGGGGCCTTACCGCATCGCTGGCTGCCTCGAGCGCCGCCTCTCCGTGACGCATAATCAAAACTTGCATATTGCACCGCTGTTGTTGACAAAGTAACGCTATACAGAAACGCCGTGCGTGCTGTACCGCCGAGTTTTACAACCCCAAAGCCAAAGCTTTAAAACGATAACGCGCCGTCTCTTTATGGCGGCCGGGCATTTTGCCTGAAAGTTTGCGTAAAGAAAATGCTGTTTTTTACAGCAATCCTCCCCGAGCAAACCTCGATTGCTCATAGAACAATCAATTCAACGGGTTAAATTTTAACCTTTTCGCCATGAAAATTATTGATGGCGCTCAAGCTAACTTACCGCTGCCGCAGCCTTGCTGTACAGCCTCACGGGCTGACGCTGTCGCAAGGAGTGATGGCGATCACAACGCGGCCCTGTTGCAACTATAGTGCAAATCGGGCCGCCCTGCGTTCAACTCCCCAGCGGGTAAAAACGTTCGCCCTGCTGCGCCATGCGCTGCAGGCGCTCGCACGGTGCGAAGTGCTCGCCGTGCTGCTGACGCAGGTAGTCCAGCGTCTTCACCACTTTCTCGGCGCCGAGTTCATCCATATAGCGGAACGGGCCGCCAAGGAACGGCGGGAAACCGATGCCGAATACCGCACCGATGTCACCGTCGCGCGCGCTGCGGATCACGCCTTCATCCAGACAGCGCGCCGCTTCGTTCAGCATCATCATCACGCAGCGCTGGGCAATGGTCGCCGGCAGCATATGCGCCTTCGGCGTGACGCCGAGCAACGTATACAATGAGGTGTCCGCGCGCTTACGCCGCTGACGCTGCTGCCCCTCGCTCGGGTAAAGATAGAAGCCACGGCCGTTCTTGCGCCCTTTGCGCCCGTCCTTCAGCACCGCATCGAACGCGGCAGGCGCGGCGAAGCGCGGCCCCAGCGCCTCAACCAGCACCGGAATGATCTTGGTGCCGACGTCGATGCCCACTTCGTCCAACAGGGTGATGGGGCCGACCGGGAAGCCGAAGTCCACCAGCGCTTTGTCCAGCGATTCAATGGGCTCGCCTTCCAGCAGGCAGCGCGCCGCTTCGTTGATGTACGGCGCCAGGATGCGGTTGACATAAAAACCGGCGCTGTCGCCCACCACGATGGCGGTCTTGCCCTGCTTGTGCGCCAGCGCCACGGTGGTGGCGATGGTTTGTTCGCTGGTGCCGGCGTGCGGGATCACTTCCACCAGCGGCATTTTGTCCACCGGGCTGAAGTAGTGCAGACCGATCACCTGCTGCGGCCGCTGGGCCTGTTCGGCGATTTGACCGATAGGCAGCGAGGAAGTATTGGAGGCGAACACGGTATGCGGCGCGCAGTTCGCTTCGACCTCGGCCACCATCTTCTGCTTCAGCGCCAGATCCTCAAACACCGCCTCGACCACGATATCCACCTGCTCGAAGCCGGTGTAATCGGTAGAGCCGGAGATCAGCATCATCTGTTTTTGCCGTTCCGCCGGGCGCATGCGCTTGCTGCGCACCCGCTTGCCGAGCACGTCCCAACTGTATTTCAGCGCATGATTGATGCCGGTTTCATTGATGTCTTTGATGCGAACCGGCAAACCGCCGCGCGTGGCGGTGACGCAGGCGATGCCGCCACCCATCAGGCCGCCGCCGAGAATGCCGACGCGATGCAAGGCGCGCGGCTGAGCATCGCCGCCCCGCTCTTTTTTCAGCGCGGTGGAAGCGAAGAACAGGCTGCGCAACGCCGCCGATTGCGGCGTCATCGCCAGTTCGCCAAAGGCGCGCGCTTCGGCTTCATAGCCGCTGGCGCTGCCGTGATCCAGCCCGGTGCGCACCACCTGAATGATGCGCTCCGCCGCCGGGTAGTTGCCGTGCGTTTTCGCCAACGTTTTCTTGCGCACGATGCTGAACAGCAGATTTCTGCCCAGCGGGCCGTTGAGCAGACGATCCTGCCACGGCAGCTCGCGCTGATGCTTCCAGCCCTGTTTCACCCGCTCGATGGCGGTCTGCAGCAAAATCGATTGCGGCACGGCGTCGTCCACCAGCCCCATGCGCAGCGCCTGGCGGGCGCGAATGTGCTTGCCGGTCAGGATCATGTCCAGCGCCTTGGCGGCGCCTACCAGGCGCGGCAGGCGCTGCGTACCGCCGGAGCCCGGCAGCAGGCCCAGCTGCACTTCCGGCAGACCGAGCGCGGTTTTGTCATCCAACGAACAGACGCGGCCGTGGCAGGCCAGCGCCAATTCCAGCCCGCCGCCCAGGCAGGCGCCGTGGATGGCCGCCACCACCGGCACCGGGAAGGCGGCGATCTGCGCCAGCGTGCTCTGCCCTTTCTTGGCCAGCGTTTCCGCCTCTTTGGCGCTGGTGCAGGCGGCGATCATGGTGATATCGGCGCCGGCGATAAACGAGTCCGGCTTGCCGGAAACGATCACCAGCCCTTCCAGCGCGGTATGCTGCTGCGCCCGGATCAGCACATCGCTCACCTGTTCGACGAACTCGGCCTTGAGCGTATTGACCTTGTCGCCCGGTACGTCGATGGTGATCACGCCGATGTTGTCGGGGCGGATCGTCAGCTGAAAGGCCGACGGTTTGGCACGCTGTTCGTGCAATGCATTTTCGGCACTCATCATTCCACCTCCACGATCATCGCGGCCCCTAACCCGCCGGCGGCGCAGGCGGTGGTCAGACCCAGCCCGCCACCGCGGCGTTTCAGCTCGCGCAGCGTCTGGGTGATCATGCGCGCGCCGGTGGCGGCGAACGGGTGGCCATAGGCGATGGAACCGCCCAGGACGTTGAATTTTGCCATGTCCACCTCGCCGATCGCCTGGCTGCGGCCAAGCTTCTCGCGGGCGAACGCTTCGCTGGCGAACATCTTCAGGTTGGCCAGCGTTTGCGCGGCGAAGGCTTCATGCATGTCGATGAGCGTCAGATCGGCCAGACCGATGCCGGCGCGATCCAGCGCCAGCGGCGTGGCGTAGGAGGGCCCCAGCAGCATGTCTTCCCACACGTCGATGGCGGCGAAGGCAAAGCTGCGCAAATAGCCCAGCGGCTGCAGCCCCAGCTCTTTGGCGCGCGATTCGCTCATCATCAATACCGCCGCCGCGCCGTCGGTCAACGGTGTGCTGTTGGCCGCGGTGACGCTGCCGTGCTTGCGATCGAACGCCGGTTTCAGCTTGGCGTAGGAAGCCAGGCTGGAGTCTTTGCGGATGTTGTTGTCTTCAGAAAGCTGTGCGCGGTACGGCGGCACGTAGGCGGTCATCACCTCATCGCGCAGCCACCCCTCCTGCCAGGCCCTGGCCGCCAGCTCATGCGAACGGTGCGCCAGCGCATCCTGCGCTTCACGGGTGATGCCGTGGCTTTTCGCCATCTGTTCGGCGGTATCGCCCATGCGCAGGCCGGTGGAATACTCCGCCACCGCCGGCGGCACCGGCATCAGATCGCGGAATTTCAGCCGGCTGAACAATTTGAGGCGCTGCGACAGCGTGCGCGCCTTGTTGATGTCCACCAACGTGCGCGCCAGCGCCTTGCTGACGCCGATCGGCAAGACGGAAGAAGAGTCGGCCCCGCCGGCGATGCCGACGCTGATGCTGCCGGCCATGATGCTCTCCGCCACGTTGGCGATCGCCTGGAAACTGGTGGCGCAGGCGCGCGACACGCTGTAGGCGTCGGTATGAACGCTCATGCCGGTGCCAAGCACGATCTCACGCGCGATGTTCGGCGCCTCGGGCATTTGCACCACCTGGCCGAACACCAGCTGTTCGATCAGTTGCGGCTCGATACCACTGCGCGCCAACAGCTCGCTCACCGCCGTTTTCCCTAAATCCACCGCCGGAATGCCGTGATAGGCGGTCGCCTGTTTGGCAAAGGGGGTACGCAGTCCATTCACAATCGCAATGCGGTCACCATGACGGGTCACCAACGGCAGTGCCTTACTCATAAATGCTCCTGAAGAAAATAACGTCAGCGCAATGGGCAGAAAGAGGTCTGACCTGATGAGGTCATTGTTAACCAAACGGTTACATTTGGCAAACCGGCAGAGATCAAAACTGCGAGCAGGCGCACTTTCTATCGGGAACGAGGCAGGGAAGGAAATCCCCGGCGCGCAGCAGGCGGCGCCGGGGTAAAGCGGGGATTAACGCAGGCCGAGCTGGAAGATCAGGGTTTCCGCCTGGCAGGCGAAGGTAAAATCGGCTTCCAATTGTACGCCGCCGTCAACCGGTTTAATGCTACTGCTGATGTCACAGGGATCGGATTCGACCGCGCGCGCCTTTTCGCTCAGGGCCGCCAGCATCGCCTCCGCATCTTGTTGATTGCTGAACACCTGGCTGTAGGATGCGGTGCAATCGGTGTTATCCATCACGGTGCCGACATCCACGCAGCAACACGCGGCGGTTTCCTGGGCGCTGCATTTATTAATTGCATCTGACATGATTGGTTCTCCTCAAGGGCCTCTGTTATCAGCCCAAATTGCCGTTTTATTCACCGGCGCAAAGCCACGAAATTCTGTGGGTATTTTACGCTCCCAAGCCGGCAATCACTAGCACTTACTTTTACTGGGTGTTTTAAGTGATGGAAATCACAAATAAAAATGAGCGCCTGCTAAGAAATGGTAAGAATTTTGTTATTTACCACTGTCTTTTTGTTAAGCAGATCTCTTTTTTGATATCAGAGTGGAAATATTTCAAAAACAAACTTGCAACATTTTCACAGGTCAGACCTATACTTCAGCCACTGGTCTGATTTGTCTGAACGATAACGGACCCTACAATCCCGCGCTCCTTGTTACTTCGTGTAACAATAGTTTAAATAATAAACACATAATGAGGTTTTGGTCATGAGCCAGAAAAACCTATTGACTAAATCAGCTCTCGCAGCTGCAGTGGCAATTATTTCTTCAAACGTGTCTGCCGCAGGATTCCAGCTGAATGAGTTCTCATCAGCTGGTTTAGGACGTTCGTATTCTGGCGAAGGCGCCATGGCGGATACGGCGGCCTCCGCAAGCCGCAACCCGGCGTTGCTGATGATGTATACCCGCCCGGAACTCTCTTTCGGCGCAGTCTTCATCGATCCGGACGTCGATATTTCCGGTACCTCACCTTCCCGCGCCAGTCTGGATGCGAAAAACATCGCGCCGACCGCTTGGGTGCCGAACCTGCATTATGTTCACCCGATTAACGATCAATTCGCCGTAGGCGGCTCGGTCACCAGCAACTTCGGTTTGGCGACCGAATACAACAACGGTTATGCGGCGGGCTCCATGGGCGGCAAAACCGATCTGGAAACCCTGAACCTGAACCTGAGCGGCGCTTATCGCCTGAACAAAAACTTCAGCTTCGGTCTGGGTTTTGACGCCGTCTACGCCAAGGCTAAACTCGAGCGTTACGCCGGCGATCTGCCAAAATTGATCGCCGGTTCAGGCAAATTGCCGCCACAGTTGGCCGGCCCGGTTTCGCAGATCCCGGCAGATACCCAAATTTCTCACCTGAAAGGCGACGAATGGGGCTTCGGCTGGAACGCCGGTATTCTCTACGAAGTGGATGAAAACAACCGTTACGGCTTCACCTATCGCTCTGAAGTCAAAATCGACTTCGACGGCGATTACAAGAGCAGCCTGCCTTCAGCCTTCAACCCGCTGCTGGCCTCTCAAGGCCTGCCATGGGGCACCAACGGCACCACCATCCCGGGTTCTCTGAGCCTGCACCTGCCTGAAATGTGGGAGCTGTCCGGTTACAACAAAGTGGCGCCGCAGTGGGCCGTTCACTACAGCCTGGCCTACACCAGCTGGAGCCAGTTCCAGGAGCTGAAAGCCACCGGCAACAACGGCCAGACGCTGTTCCAGAAGCATGAAGGCTTCAAAGACGCTTACCGCATCGCGCTCGGCACCACCTACTTCTACGACGATAACTGGACCTTCCGTACCGGTATCGCCTTCGATGACAGCCCGGTGCCTGCCCAAAACCGTTCGATCTCCATTCCCGATCAGGACCGTTTCTGGCTGAGTGCCGGTACTACCTATGCGTTCAACAAAGACGCCTCGGTTGACGTCGGCGTGTCCTACATGCACGGCCAGAAAGTCACCATCAACGAAGGTCCTTACACCTTCACCTCCGAAGGCAAGGCCTGGCTGTACGGCGCCAACTTCAACTACCGCTTCTAATCTCGCTTGAGATGGATGCCAAAGCGCCCCGCGGGGCGCTTTTTCTTTGCCTGTCGCTCGCCGCGGGCGTAAAAAAACCCGCCAGACGGCGGGTTTTCATTGGCATAAGGCCGGCGGTTACTGCGAGTCGATCTCGTCCAGATCGCCCTGAATCGCCTTGGCGTTCGGGTTCTCTTCCGGCTTGAGCGAACCGCCGTTGGCGATGAAGTCGTGGCGCTGGAAGTAAGCTTCGCGCACCATGACATAAGGATCGGAGGAGTTGCGCAGCAGGCCGTCGGAATCCAGCAGTTGAGCGCGAGTTTCGATACCCTCGACCACCCATTTGCCCGCCGACATCCAGAAAGTCAGGTAGCTCAGCATCGGATACAGCGTATCCGCAAAGTCGCCGCCGTCTTCACGCAGGGTAAAGCTGCCGTAGCCCGGCAGCATCACGTACGGACCGTAGCCCACATCGTAATGCCCCAACGTGCTGCCGAAACGGTTCGGCTCTTCGCGCGCCAGTTTCGGGTTGGCCATGCCGGCCACGTCGATCAGGCCGCCCATCCCGAGCAGGGTGTTCAGGAAGAAACGGTTGAAGTGGATCATCCCGCGGTAAGGATCCCCCTTCAGGAAGGCGTTGACCATGCTGGCCGGCTCTTCCAGGTTGGAGGTGAAGTTGCTGATGCCGTTACGCGCCGGCATCGGCACGTAGTCACGCCAGGCCACCGCGACCGGACGCAGGATATAAGGATCCAGGACGTTGTAGTTGAAGTCGAACATCGTCCGGTTAAATCCTTCCAGAGGATCGGAACGCCCTTGCGGCTCATTGTCTGGCGCGCTGGCACAGCCCACCAGTAATGCCGCTGCGAATGCCACCCCAGTCAGGCGAAAGTTCATATTTTTCTCCATAAAAACACGTTCGGTCTTATTTTTCAGGGACCTGCTTGTTTATCTGAACGCTAACCTGCTCTTTGCCGCTGAATGTCTGCAGCGAGCTTTCGCCGAACCAGTCCCCCGGCTGCGGCGTGGCCAATCCGTCCTGTGAGAGGCGCACACGCACCTGCACCTGATGCTGTGCCGAGAGTAGACGCTCGGGCATCATGGCGTTGCTGTCGTCCAGAGAGAAAGACAGCGGAAAACGGCTCAGCGGCAATTGTTTTACCGCGACCGGCACCGGGCTGACGCCGTCGGTCACCGAGATAACCAGCGTCCCCTGCGGCGGCATGGCTTTCGCCGCCTGCGGTGACAGCGAAACAGTCACATTCAGTTTAACAGTTTCTCCGCCGGCCTGGGCTTTTGCTTGTGCAATACTGCGCTTTATCACTTCCGCGCGCGGATCGTTAGCCGGCAGCAGCTGCAGCATCACTTGCCAGGCGCCGATCGCCTGTTTGAAATCGCCCTGTTCGAAAGCGTTGAACGCCAACAGGCTGAGCACCCGCGGATCGCTGTGATTTTCCGCGATCATGCGCCGCAACAGCTGCGTCGCCTGCTTGTTATCCTCCGGATCGTTGGATCGCGTCAAGACCTCGGCATAGCCGAGCCGCACTTCCAGACTATTCGGATCCAATTGATAGGCATGAGCAAATGCCTGCGTGGCGGTGGTGGCGTTGTTCAACGCCATGCCGACGCGCCCCAGCATCATCCAGTCATTGATATTGCGATCGTCCTGCTGCAGCTCGGTGCGCAGCCCCAGCCCGAGGCGAGCGATCTCTTCCATGCTCAGCGGTTTGGCGCGCTCATTGGCGACGCGCTCACGCAATTCCGGCATTTGCGCCTGCACCAGACGCCAATCCAGCACCTGCGCCAACCCGCCGGTTTTCAGATAAAAGCCAACGGTCACCGCCAGCAATAACAGCACGCCCGGCACTAACGCCCAACGGTTGATCGGTTTCGCCTGCTCTGCCTGTTCGACGGGGATGTCGTTCAACAGGTTCTGTTGCAGCTCTTTAACCAGCTCCGGGCGCTCGGCCACCACGCCCTGCTGCTCGTCCTGCTCCAGTTCGCTGAGGCGATCCTGATAGAACGCCTTGTTCAGCGCATCGCGCGTAGCGGCGCTCTGCTTGCCGTGGCGCATCGCCGGCACCACCAGCAACGCGGCGGCGCCGGCCAGCAACACGCAAATAATCAGCCAAAAAGCCATTAGGGTTTCTTCCTGTCAGTCTCTTGCAACAACGCCGCCAGGCGCTGCCGTTCCCGTTCGGAGAATTCATCATCCACCACCGCGTCGGGCCGGCGACGGGTGCGCAGGATCACCACCGCCCCGCCTATCAGCACGAACAGCAGCGGGCCGATCCACAAGATCAGCGTCGCCGGCGTTACCGGCGGTTCGTAGGTGACGAAATTGCCATAACGCGCCACCATGTAGTCGATGATCTGCTGCTTGCTTTGCCCCTGCATCATCAGCTCGTACACCTTGGTGCGCATGTCTGCGGCGATAATGGCGTTGGAATCGGCAATGCTGTTGTTCTGGCATTTCGGGCAGCGCAGCTGTTCGGTCAACTCGCGATACTGTTGCTCCTGCTCGACGGAGTTGAAGCGATAGGTATCGATCGCCGCAGCGGCGCTCCAGCTCAGCAATGCGGCGAACAGCAGGGCAATCAGCCTCATGCCTCACCCCCGTACTTTCTATACAGCGGCAGCACTTCCTGCTGCCAGACCCGCTCGTTCATGTCGCCGGCATGGCGATAGCGAATGATCCCCTGTCCGTCGATAAGGAAGGTCTCAGGCGCGCCGTACACCCCGAGATCCAATCCCAGCATGCCGTCGCCGTCGTACAGGCTGAGCGCATAGGGATTGCCGAGGGAATTAAGCCAGGTCACCGCCTTGGCGCGATCGTCTTTATAGTTCAAGCCGACCACCCGCACGCCGCGCGCCGCCAGCGTATTGAGATACTGGTGTTCCGCGCGGCAGGTCGGGCACCAGGTGGCCCAGACGTTGAGCAATATCGGCTTGCCGTCACGCAGCACCGCCTGATCGTAGGTTTTGCCCGGCTGATCCAACGATTCCAGCCTGAAGGTCGGCACCGGTTTGCCGATCAGCGCCGACTCCAGCATGGTCGGATCTTCGCCGCCGGCGTTGCGCGTCAGTTGCACCATCAGGGCCGCCACCAGCAGCAGGAAGAGCACCAACGGGATAAACAGCAGCTTACGCTTCATGATTGCGCCTCCAGCTTGCCTTCGCGCTTGAGCTTTTTGCTCATGCGATAACGCGGATCGAGAATGCACAGCAGGCCGCCGATCGCCATAAAGACGCCGCCGAACCAGATCCAGCGCACGAAGGGTTTGTAATACAGACGCACCGCCCAGGATCCGTCTTCCAGCTCCTCGCCCAGCGCCGCGTACAGATCGCGGCTGAACCCGCCGTCGATCGCCGCCTCGGTCATCATGCTGCGCGCCACGCTGTAGTAGCGTTTCTCCGCGTGCAGCGTCGCCTCCGGCTTGCCGTTGCGCGTGACGTCGATGATGCCGACGCCGCCGCTGTAGTTCGGGCCGCGAATGTCGTGCACGTCGCGGAACACGAAGTGATAGTTGTGGATATCCACGCTGTCGCCGGCCTTCATCCGCACGTCGCGCTCCACGCTGTAGTTCTGGCTGAAGGCGATGCCGATCACCGTCACCGCCACGCCGAGGTGGCCGAGCACCATGCCCCAGTGGCTGCGGGACAGCTGCCGCAGGCCGCGCCAGAAACCGTGACGATGGGTGGCGCGCTCATGCAGCTCCATCAGCGTCAGGATGATCACCCACAGCGCCATAATCAGGCCCACCACCGTCATGCCGGCGATGCTGTCCTGCAACAGCCACGGCAGCAGAATCGACAGCACCAGCGTCACCAGCAGCGCCACGCCGAGGCGGCGCCAAAGCTTGCCCGGCTCATCGCGGCGCCAGCGCACCAGCGGCCCGATGCCCAACAGCAGCGCCAGCGGCGCCATCAGCCAGGTGAACATGGTGTTGAAGAACGGCTCGCCGATCGAAATGCTGCCCAGCCCCAACTGTTTGTGCACCAGCGGCAGCAGCGTGCCCAACAGCACCACCAGCATGGCGGCGATCAGCAGCACGTTGTTGCCCAGCAGGAAGGTCTCGCGCGAGAAGGTCTCGTGCTGCACCCGGCTGCGCACCTGGCCGCCCTTGACCGCGTACAGCAGCAGCGAACCGCCGATGACGATCACCAGATAGGCGAGAATAAACATGCCGCGCGCCGGGTCGGAAGCGAAGGAGTGCACCGAGACCAGCACGCCGGAGCGCACCAGGAAGGTGCCCAGCAGGCACAGCGAGAAAGCGGTGATCGCCAGCAACACCGTCCAGGCTTTGAACGTGCCGCGTTTCTCGGTCACCGCCAGCGAATGCATCAGCGCGGTGCCGGCCAGCCACGGCATAAAGGAAGCGTTCTCCACCGGATCCCAGAACCACCAGCCGCCCCAGCCCAGCTCATAGTAGGCCCAGGCCGATCCGAGCACGATGCCCAGCGTGAGGAACACCCAGGCGGCGGTGGTCCACGGGCGCGACCAGCGCGCCCAGGCGGTGTCGAGCCGGCCGGCCATCAGCGAGGCGATGGCGAACGCGAAGGCGACCGAGAAGCCGACATAGCCCATGTACAGCAGCGGCGGGTGGAAGATCAGGCCGATATCCTGCAGCAGCGGGTTGAGATCGCTGCCGTCGATCGGGAAGTTAGGCAGCGTGCGGGTGAACGGGTTGGAGGTCATGATGATGAACAGCAGGAAGCCGGCGGTGATCATGCCCATCACCGACAACACCCGCGCCACCGCGTCCTGTGGCATCGCCCGGCTGCACAACGCCACCGCCAGCGACCAGCAGCTCAGCAGCAGCACCCACAGCAGCAGCGAACCTTCGTGCGCCCCCCAGGTGGCGGCGATGCGGTAATACACCGGCAGTTGGGTATTGGAGTTGGTGGCCACGTAGGCGACGGTAAAGTCATTGACCACGAAGGCATGCACCAGGCACAGGAACGCCAGCGCAATCGCGGCGAACATGCCGTAGGTCAGCGGGCGGGCCACCGCCATCATGCGGCTGTCCTGCCGCGCCGCGCCCCACTGCGGGTAAATGCTCAGCAGCAGCGCGATCGCCAGCGCCAGGCACAGCAGAAAACTGCCCAGTTCCGGCATCATGACTTGGCGCCCTCCGCCTGCGGCGCGTTATACGCTTCCGCCGGCCCTTTGTGATTCTCTTTCATCGCGTCGGCCACTTCCGGCGGGGTGTATTTCTCGTCGTGCTTCGCCAGCACTTCGCGCGCGTTGACCACGTTGCCCTCGCCCAGCACGCCCTGCGCCACCACGCCCTGCCCTTCGCGGAACAGGTCCGGCAGAATGCCGGTGTAGGTCACGCCGATCGCGCCGCGCGCATCGTAAATCTTGAAGCTGACCTGCAGCGTATTGGGATCGCGTTTCACCGAGCCCGGCATCACCATGCCTCCGATGCGCAGCCGCTGGCCGACCTCGGGCTTCTCATGGTTTTCGCCCTTGCCCTGCAGGATTTCACCCGGGGTGTAGAACAGATCGATGTTGGAGCGCAGCGCGTACAGCATCAGGGTTGCGGTCAGCGCGATGCCGATCAGCACAACGATCGCCAGATAAAGGCGGCTTTTACGACGTGGATTCACAATGATTTCTCCCGCGGTGCGGCGGATTTTTGTTTTGATTGTTGCGCATGGCGAATGCGCCGCTCGCGCGCCTGACGGCGGCCGATCTCGGCGAGCAATAGCCGCCGCTGCCAGACGGTGTGCGCCACCAGCCCCAACAGCGAAATCAGCGTGACGGCAACCGCCAGCCAGACATAGAAGGCATAACCGCCCATGGCGAAAAACGCCGGCCAGGAATCGAACGCGGCATTCATGACTGACGCTCCTTATTCACCAGCCCGGCAACCCACGGGCGCTGGCGCTCCTGGAACAGGATCAGATTGCGCAGGCGCATCAGCGTCAGCGTGACGAACAACAGCAGGTAGCCGAGGATCGCCCAGCGCAGCGGGGTGCGCATGCTTGGCGCGATGGATTGCTGCATGTTGGTCGAGCCCTGATGCAGCGTATTCCACCATTCGACGGAGAAATGGATGATCGGAATGTTCACCACGCCCACCAGCACCAGAATGCCGGCGGCCCGGCCCGCCAGGCGACGGTCTTCAAAAGCGTTATACAGCGCGATGACACCCATATAGAGGAACAGCAGCACCAGCTCGGAGGTCAGCCGCGCGTCCCATACCCACCAGGTGCCCCACATCGGCTTACCCCAGGCGGAACCGGTCACCAGCGCGATAAAGGTGAACACCGCGCCGATCGGCGCCATCGCCGCCACCACGGTATCGGACATTTTCATCTGCCACACCAGGCCGATAAACGCCGCCACCGCCATCGAGGCGTAGATGCCCATCGACCACATGGCCGCCGGCACATGAATATAAATGATGCGGAAGCTGTCGCCCTGCTGATAATCCTTCGGCGCGAAGCCAAAGCCCCATGCCCAGCCGAGCAGCAGGCAGGCCGCCGCCGCCAGTCCCAGCCAGGGGATAAAGCGGCCGCAGACGTGATACAGCCGTTCGGGCCGCGCCAGTTGATGTAACCATTTCCACATTGTCGTCAGTGCTCACGGTAATTTTTATGCGTCGGCCGCTCCGAGCGTTCGAAACGGCGAAAATCTTCTGCGGGGTACGCTCTTGTCGGCCTTGCCCCGTCTGTTCATTCAATACGTTAGCTAGTGCACGCTCACTCGCAGCGCCGCCGCGGTGGCAAACGGCGCCAATGTCACGCTGCCCGCCAGCATCGCGCCGAGTATCGCCAGATAACCGTCGATCGGCATGCCCATCGAGGCGGCGTCGATCGCGCCAGTGGCGAAGATCAGCACCGGGATATACAGCGGCAGCACCAGCAGGCTGAGCAGCACGCCCCCTTTGCGCAGGCCGACGGTCAGCCCCACGCCGATAGCGCCGATCAGACTCAGCGTCGGCGTGCCGAGCAGCAGCGTACCCGCCACCGCCAGCCAGGTTGGCATATCAAGCGACAGCAGCAGCGCCACCAGCGGCGATAGGATCAGCAGCGGCAATCCCGTCACAACCCAGTGAGCACACACTTTGCCCAGCACCGTCATCGGCAGCGGCGTCGGCAGCAGCAACAGCTGCTCCAGCGAACCGTCGAGAAAGTCGTCGCGAAACAGCCGCTCCAGCGACAGCAGCGAGGCCAGCAACGCCGCCACCCACACGATGCCCGGCGCAATGCGCGCCAGCAGCTGCGGTTCAGGGCCAATCCCCAGCGGGAACAGCGTGATCACAATCAGGAAAAACCACAGTGGGTTGACGATCTCCGACCCTTTACGGCAGGCGATCTTCAATTCGCGACGCACCAGAGTCAAAAACATCACAAACTCCCCGCGTCGTGTTCCGCCAAACGAATTTTGCCCACCGTTTGGCTGACGCCAGCCAAATCCTGATGCGTGGTCAACAATACCATGCCGCCCCGCTGCGCATGTTGTTCAAAAAGGCTAATCAACTCGGCCACGCCCTGTTTATCGATTGCCGTCAAGGGTTCATCGAGGATCCACAGCGGCGCCGCGCTGAGCCACAATCGCGCCAGCGCCACCCGCCGCTGTTGCCCGGCCGAAAGCTGCGCCACCGGCAGATCTTCGTACCCCACCAACCCCACCTGCTCCAGCGCGCGCCAGATGGCCTGATGCTCGGCCGCGCCGCGCACCGCCTGATAAAACTGCAGATTTTCAAAGGGTGTCAATACGGCTTTGATGCCCGGTTGATGGCCGATAAACAGCAAATCTTGCTGATACGCCGCGCGATCGCGCAGCGTGTTGCGCCCGCGCCAGCACACCTCACCGCCGTCCGGCCGCGCCAGGCCGGCAAGAATGCGCAGCAAACTGGTCTTGCCCGCGCCGTTCGGCCCCTCTACCTGAATGATATCGCCCGGCTGAACTGAAAAGCTTAGCTCGCTAAACAGGATGCGCTCATCGCGCACGCAACTCAGACTTTTGGCTTCCAGCATCAGGGAACTCATATTTTTCTTTGGGATAGCGAATCATAGCATAAGCCTTTCCCCGCACGCAGCCTGCGGCGGGCGCGCCGAGGGGCCAATATGGCGAGCAGGATCAAGAATGCGTGGAAAAAATCGACGGATGTTAACTCTTGTTACCTTTTTCTGTATTTCGCCGCATTTAGACCGGGCAACTACGCTTAATGACGTGAACTCACCCTTATTGAGCAGGAGCGACAGCATGAACGAACAGCCACGCCAGGAGCACGAGCCGGATGAGACAATGCAGGTAGAGAGCGAAGAGCAGGAACAGGGCAAACGCGAAATCGAAGTCAGGGAAGAAAATTTGCCTTCGCGCGCGGCAGCGGTGCATGAGCAGATCCGGATGGAAGGCGAAAAAGAGCTAGAGCGCGACGGGCTGGCGCTGCTGTGGTCGGCGATCGCCGCCGGGCTGTCGATGGGCGCCTCGCTGGCGGCGAAAGGCATTTTCCACGCCCGCTTGCCGGACGATCCCAGCCGCTTTTTCATTGAGAACCTCGGCTACACCTTCGGTTTTATCATTGTCATTATGGCGCGCCAGCAGCTGTTTACCGAAAACACCGTCACGGCGGTGTTGCCGATCATGCATAAGCCCACGCCGCGCAACCTGCTTATCCTACTGCGCCTGTGGGGCGTGGTGCTGCTCGGCAATCTGATCGGCACCGCGCTGGCGGCACTGGCGTTTACCCATATGCCGCTGTTCGACGCCGAAACGCGCCGCGCCTTCATCAGTCTGGGCGAAGAGGTGATGCGCCATACGCCGGGAGAAATGTTCGCCAACGGCATCCTGGCCGGCTGGATCATCGCCACCATGGTATGGATGTTCCCGGCCGCCGGCGCGGCGAAAATCTGGGTGATCGTGTTGATGACCTACCTGGTGGCGATTTGCGATTTGACGCATATCGTGGTCGGCTCGGTGGAGATCCTGTATCTGGTGTTCAACGGCGCGATGGAATGGCAAGCATTCGTTTATCCGTTCGCCCTGCCGACGCTGGCGGGCAACATCATCGGCGGCACTTTTATCTTTGCGCTGATAAGCCACGCGCAAATCCGCAACGATTTGAGCGCCAAAAATAAGGCGGCGCGCCTGCAAGAGGAAAAACGGCGCCACGGCGGGGAAAAACCGTGATCGCCGTCGGTTAGCCAAGGAAATTTCGGCGCGAACTGGCGAGGTATTGAGCAAACGCGCCGCTAAGCGCTTATTCTGCGGGTAAAAAAAGGTATAATGCCCCGGCAGCTTCGGTTGCCGGTCCGCAGCGTCCCCGTAGTTAAACGGATATAACAAGCCCCTCCTAAGGGCTAGTTACTGGTTCGATTCCAGTCGGGGACACCATTTTTCCTTATCGAGCCAATGCGCATCGACCGCCCGCGGACCCTGCTCCAATCCCTTATTCAGCCCTAATTTCATCCCTGCGGGTGCAGGCACGCCATCCAGGTCATTCCTGCCAACACGATTGGCTGATGTTCCCGATTATTGGCCATCGCATTTCCTGAAAACATGAACAGAATAAATGCCAGCATGAATTGAATGGCCCGTTTTCCTAAACCGGCGACGATGATTCGGCCAAAGGCAGACAGCCTTAAATACAGTAGCAGGAGTGCGTGGTGCCGTTTATTCATCGAATCGGGGCGATTTTCTCTATTCATGACGTCTCCTTTTCCATCACTACGTCACAGGAATAAGTATATCGACATTGATAACCTTACTGTTTGAACTTTCATCTCTATATAGCTCGATGAAGAAGCTTTCCCTCATTTTGACGTTGATGGCCGGCAAGTAAGTGTCATATATCCCCTCAAAAAAATTAACGTACTCAGGCAACTCGCCCATAAAGGGAATAACAATATATTTGCCCATTGGGATATAGAAGTTGAAGATGGAGTGAAAAACCGCCTGCTCCTTGCCGTTGGCATGGCATTTATTCCCCCTGCTTTTCTCTACATTATATGCCCCCCAATTTTTGCTTAGCCGTTTCTCATTAGTCTGCGCAATATCATTGGCATCTCTGTATTTCCTTATAGAATGGAAAATCAATGTTTTGTAATGCTTCAGCATCTCGATGTCATCCGGCATGACCGTATGATAGAAATAGGGTTTATTATCGTTGCCGTACGGGGGGATCTGCGTGGAAAAATCCCATCCCCGGCTGTTTCTAAAGCTGTTGGGCGTTTCGCCAAAGAAACGTTTGAATGCCCGGGTGTAGCATTGCTGAGAGGCAAACCCCGATGCCAAGGCGACATCCAATATGTTCCCTTGATGCTGTTTGAGCAAGACAGCCGATCGGCTCAGCTTTCTATTCCTGATATACGTCCCGAGCGTAATGCCAAAATAATGCTTAAACAACCGCTGTAAATGCCATTTAGAGTAACCCGAGATAATTGAAACCTTCTCAACCGAAAGCCCCTCCACAATATTCTTTTCCATATACTCCAACACTTGTAAAAGAATATCTCTTCTGTAATCCATGTGCGCTCCTTGCATTTATAAAAGCCGTATCCTTTTCATTAAAATCGTTAAGCGAAGAAATTAAGTCATTAAGATTAATCCTAAAAAATCACGCCCTCTTCTTTTTATTCTCACACCCTCCAAGAGGTCATTATATAAATAACTGAAAATGATCATGTTATATAAATCCACCCACAAGAAAATCGAAAAACAAAATTTAACGGCACAAAGTGCATCTATTGAAGGAGCACTTGCGCCGCCACTGAGAATCACACTTTCTGTTAAATTTTTTATCTTAAAGTGTTTTTTATCGCATCAATTGCATGGCCGAATAGGAATTTCATCATCAGAAATTAAATCGCATTTTATAGCCTTGATTGTTGATAACACTTATTGCAGCTAATGGGTAAAGCCTGAGCCGTGACTAAGGAAGCTGAGAGGAATAAACGCAAAGCCTGAACATCAGGCTTAATAATCACGTGTCGCAACAGTGAGTTTCTTTTTTATCTTTCCCTGCACAGAAAAAGCGGATGCATCAACAAATCATGTTAGAGGTCATATATTGCCTTCCCGTCCCGGGGCATTGATGCTCCCGCACCGCGCCAGCCTCTCCGCCGTCAAGCGCCAAGCCGATACGCGCCATAGTTTGTTACCGTAACCGCCCGCTCCTCAAAAAAAAGCCCAGCACGCAAAGCTGGGCTTTTCATCCAATGAGCGGATTAGTCCGTCAGGTTGTCGATCTCTGCCGCTCTGTGCTTACGCAACAGATACAGCAGCAAGGACACCCGTCGCTCGGTCCGTTCCGGGGTATCCGGCGGCAAGTTATAGCGCAAGGTGTAGCGCTCGTTGTTCTCGTTGCAAAAATCGATGACCAGTACGGGCGCAGACGCTCCCGCCACTTTTCGATAATTCAGCGAGATGCACGACAGGTTTTTGCCCATATCAACTCACCGTGACGGTACGGCGGGTTGACTCGGCAATTCGCCCCACGCCGGCGCTCAACGCAGCGCCCAGCAGCAGTATCAGCAGTGAGCCCCACGCGGCGCGAGAGAGTTGCTTGGCCGCTTCATCAGCCGCTTCACGCGCTTTCTGCTCGGCCTCGGCCTTGAGTTTTTCCACCTTCTGCACCGCCTGCTGATAAGCCTGGGCGTAGTTATCGACGATTTGGCTCGCTTCATCACGGCTCTTGCCGGTGCGTGCCGCAACAATATTCACCAGCGCGTCCTTATCGGCGGCGCTCAACGTCGGCTCACCGGACTGCTTAACGCGCTCGAACCACTGCTTAAGCTCGGTGGCGGCCTGCGCCGGATCGGCCGCAGCATCCACGGCCGACTGTTTGCCGTCGGCGGCCGCCCGATTGGCTTTCTGCTCCAACCGAGCCGGATCCAGCTCCGGCTTACCGGTCTGCTTAAGCGTTGCGTTCAACTGGCTTTCCAGGTTTCCCCAGTCCAGGCTGATGCCATTTTTATCCAACTGTTGCTTCAGGCTGTCGCCCACGCTTGGCGCCGCCGCAGCCAGGCCGCTGCCCGCCAGCGAGAGCCCTTTGCCAACCGCGTTGCCAGCCAGCCCCACCACGCCGCTTGCCAGCGACACCATCAACCAGGTGGTCAGCAAGGTGGTGATCGCCCAGCTCAACAGGCCATGCAAGCCGCCGCGATTCGGCGCGGTGCGGCCGGCGACGAACGCGCCTGCGGCCAACGACGCCAGCGTTGAAACCAGCAGCCAGATCCCGGTGCTGGTGCCAAATCCGCTCAGCGGGTTGCCCTTTTGCATCATATCCACGGCCTGGGCGCCGATCGCCGTCCCCAGCACGCTGAATATCAGATAAGTCACCAGCGCCACGGCACTCCCGGCCAATATCGAGCCCCATGACACCTGAAACGCAAAGCGATTTGATTCATAGACAGTGGTCATCGTTGTTCCTTATATTTTCTGGACAAGTGATTGCACGCACGGCAGAAAACCGCGCAGACAAATTCAGTCTGCCGCGCGACATCATCGGCCGTCCCGGTTCATTTGCACCAGAACGCCTGGTGCATTCACACCCTGCGAATACGCACGTTATGCACTAAGCTGCTCAGCGAGTAGCGTAACCCGCGGCCCCTAGAGAGGCCGCTCCCCTTCTGTCTAGCGGAGAACACATGAGCCAATCCGTCTTGGCCAGCGAAACCAACCGCGGCCACCTGCAGCAAATCATCTCCGGCTTGTCCGACGGCGTGATCCTGACGGATACCGATCAAACCCTGCTATGGGCCAACGAGGCCGCGTTAGCCATGCATGGCGTGAGCCACCAGCAAGCCCTGGGGGCCAATGCCGGCGAGTACGCGGCGCGTTTTGCCCTGCGCTATCGCAACAACCATCCGCTGGCTTTGGAGCAGTACCCTTTGAACCGGGTTGCCGATGGCGAGACCTTCACCGATGTGGTGGTGGAAGTTCGCCAGGTCGACGATCCGGACAGTTTCTGGGTGCACCGCCTGCGGAGCCTGATCGTCACCGATCCGCAGGGGCAGCCGGAGCTGCTGGCGCTGATCATGAGCGACGCGACGGAGTGGGCCAGCGCCGAACAGCGCTTTGAAAAAACCTTTAACGCCAATCCGGCGCCGGCGGTCATCTGTCGGCTCAGCGATCTGCGCTACGTCAAGGTCAATCAAGGGTTCCTTGATATGACCGGTTACCAACGTGAACAGGTCTTGGGGCGTTCGGTTTATGAACTGGACGTCCTGCAACAGGCCGAGCATAAAGAGCTGGCCGTGCAGCGCCTGGGGGAAGGCGCCACCATTCCGCAGATGGAGGCTGAGCTGAAACTGCCCGACGGAGGCAGCAAGCTGGTGGTGGTTGCCGGTCAACCGTTGGACATCAATGAAGACGACTGCATGCTGTTCACGTTTACCGATCTCGAACCCCGGCGCCAGGCTGAATCGGCGCTGCGAGAAAGTGAAGAGCGGTTCGCCAAATCTTTCCGCCTGAGCCCGGTGCCAACGCTGGTGTGCACCGCAGACGGGCGGCGCGTGCTGGATGTTAACGAAGCCTTCACCCGCGCCATCGAATACGACGCCGAAGCCTTGATCGGCAAATCGGTCGACGAGATCCCGGTTTTTGACGATCCCGAGGCGGGCAGCCGTTTGTTTGCCGCCCTGGAAAAAACCGGCAATGTCGAAGGGATGGACATCCGGGTGCGCAAGAAAGGGAGCGAGTTAATCGACTGCGTGGCCTCGGCGGATGCCGTCAGCATCCATAATGCGCCCTGCTATCTGTTGGTGCTCATGGACATTACCGAACGCAAGCGCTCGGAGCTGGAGCTGGTGAACGCCATCGAGGAAGTGATGCAGGACGCCTCGTGGTTTAGCCAAACCCTGATCGAAAAACTGGCTAATGTGAAAAGCATCAATCGGTCCAACCAGACCGGGTTTGCCGCCAACGATCTCACCCCGCGCGAGCGCGATGTGCTGGGTTTGATCTGCGAGGGACTGCCGGACAAGAAAATCGCGGCGCGCCTCAATCTGGCGCTCAACACCATTCGCAATCATGTCGCGACGGTCTATTCCAAACTCGGCGTGCACAGCCGCAGCGAAGCCATCGTATGGGCCAGAGAACGCGGGCTGTTTACCGGCGGACCAGCCTCGATGAATGGCAAGTAGCCTGCAAATGCACTAGCCATACCGATGCAAACGCCCCTTATGAGCACCGAGTGAAGTGCATAACATGGCGGTGCAAATGCAGGCTTTCGCCCTGTGCGAACGCCAAACGGATCGAACCTAAGGAGCGCATCATAATGAACAGCGAAAAAGCCAATGGCATGATGGAAAAAGTGGCGGGCAAAGCGCAGGAAATCGCGGGCGACGTCAGCGGCAACGAACGTTGGCAGGCCGAAGGCGTCACGCGCCAGGCAGTGGGCGCGCTGCAAGAAAAATACGGCGACGCCCTGAGCTGCGCCGGCAGCATGATGAAGAAAAATCCCCTCGCCGCGTTAGCACTCGTTGCCGGCGCAGGTCTGTTGGCCGGCCTGCTGCTGCGTCGCCGTTGATGGGCGCCGACGAGCAAACCGCTTTTCCCTGAATGCCGTGTCCGGTGGGCAGCCACCGGGCACGGTTCTTTGGCCAGGCGGGGGATTGCTGCCTCCCTCTCGTTGGCATCCGGGCTTAACGCGTGCTCTGCGTCGCCATGCCACGGATTATTATGGCGAAACCGTTATATCCCGCATGGAACATGAGCCTTTATCGTTCAGGCTGTCGCACACCGCCTTTACTCGCGGCTTAACGGCACCTCTTTTATTATATTCATCCTATTGCTGATTATCATCGCCCTCTCAATCAACGCCCCCAGCGCCTGTTATTTCCGCTTGTTATGCCAGTAAGTTAATTTACCCTCAACATAACGAAATCCCTCGGCATAAAAACCGAATATATCAATCAGGCTGGGTTTATCCCTCGAGCCATTAAATGTTAATATTGCCGGATTATGCGCACGGAGAAATAGCATGTTCCCCAGTAAAAAACATTCGCAGCGGGCGACCCCACTGACCAGCTATCAATTTTCCAGGCTGCATACTTTCGAATGCGTCGCCCGTCATTTATCTTTTGCGCTGGCGGCACAAGAATTGTCGATCACCCCCAGCGCCGTGAGCCACCGCATTAATTTGCTCGAAAAGGAATTGGGGTTTCTGCTATTCCAACGCTTTCATCGCAGAATTACGCTGACACCGGAGGGCGAGCGCATGCAATGGGCGCTGGACAGCTCCTTCAACACCTTGAATCAGGAAATCCTGGACATCAAAAATCGCGAGTTGACGGGGACCTTGACCCTCTACTCGCACCCGTCCCTGGTGCAATGTCTGCTGCTGCCGCGCATCGGCGATTTTATCGCCCAGCACCCCACCATTCACCTCAACATTCTGACCGGGCAGGAAATCATCAACCTGGCCAACCGCGGCGTGGATCTGGCGATGTACTTCGGCAAACTGCGCTCGGGGCGGCATCTGGAAGAAGCCTTTATGCAGGAATCGATGGTGCCGATCTGCACGCCGCAGTACGCCGCCGCACACAATCTGTATGATGCGCCGGAAAACCTGGCTCACTGTACGCTGCTGCACGATCGCTACAACTCCGGCGAAGATGAGTGGCAAACCTGGTCACAACACTTTGCGCTGGGGCTGGATACCGACAGTAAAAGTATGGAGTTCGACCGTTCCGATCTCGCGGTGCTGGCCGCTACGCGGCACCTTGGCGTCGCCATGGGGCGGCTTAATCTGGTGCAGGACTGGATCAAAAGCGGCGAGCTGATCATTCCGTTCGCCGATATGACCGTGCCCTGCGAACACTGCTATTTTACCTCGACCATCTCCGAGCGGCAGTGGCCGAAGATCCTCGCGTTTAAGCAGTGGATAATGAAAATATCCCCTCTGGTCTGATGGCCAGAGGGTTATCGCCATACTTTGGGAGAATAAGAAAAATGCAACGCGCAGGCATAGAGCCGGCCGGCCTTTGAATAAGAGATATATTTGCGATTTTTATCCCAGGTCAGCAGGGAATTATTGGCAAAGTAATAAACCTCCAGCGGCATCCCGTTAGCCAATTTCGACCAACCTCGGCTTCTTATCACGGTAAAGTCACCGTTATCGCTGAGCGTAATCAACGGCACGCCCCAGGCATAGCGGGATATTTGCATCTGAATAATGAATTGGCTTGCGCAGCTTATTTGGTAATTCTGTACATCAACATCCATAATTTATATTTTTGGTGCCACCCTACGGTCAAAATAAATAAGATATGAACAACTCACCACGATTAACCCCAGCACGATCAGCACGGCACCCAATACAAACTCAATTTGCAGCGGCTCGCCGAGCATGACGACGCCGGCCAGGATGCCGAATACCGGCGTCATAAAGGTGAGAATGCCCAGCGAGGACGCCTGATAACGACGCAACAGTGAAAACCAGATCAGGTAACTGAAAAACGACACGATCACCGTTTGGAACAGCAGGCTACTCCAGGCCACCCGGCTCAGAACGACGTGCAAATTGCCCGACGCTATCGCCAGCAACGACAGCAGCACGCAGGCGCCCGTCAACTGGAACAGCAGCGTCTGTTTAGCCGGGCACTCCGCCAGACGCGTGGTACGGATCACCAGCGTAGAACCGCCCCAGGCGATCCCCGCCAGCAGACCGTAGAGATCGCCCTTCAACCGAGCTGCAGCGCCGCTGCCCTCAGCCATGCCCGATATGGCCAACACCACGCCGCCAAAGGCGATGAGCATGCCAAGCCACTGCACCGACGACAGGCGTTCCTGGCGAATCAGAAAATGCAGGCCGAGAGCGGAAAACAGCGGCGCGGTGTACAAAAACACCGCCATATGCGAAGCGCTGGTATAGCGCAGCCCTTCGGAGACAAAAAAGAACTCCAGCGCGAACAATGCCCCTACGCTCAAACCGGCGCTCAGCGTGGCACGATCCCAGGTGAAGCACTCGCCGCGGCAGCGCGCCAGCAGGTAAACCCCCAGCGCGGCAAGACCGGAGCGAATGGCAATTTGCAGCACCGCCGACACATCCGGTTCAGCGGCCTTGATCGCCACCTGCTGCATCCCCCAAATGGCGCATAGCATCACCATGGCGGCGGCAGCCCTGCCGTCGATACCGATTCTTGCATTCATAATAGGGTTCCCGCCGCCGTTGAAATAATCACAGGCTGCCGTCGCGTTATTCTTTATACACCACGATTTCCTGATAAAGCTTAATAACTTCGCCATCGCTGTCGACGGAGTCGGTATATTCAGTTTGCTGCGCCAGGTGAATCACCTTCCAGCCTTTTCGCGCCAATTCCGGGATCGTCAGGCGCCCCACGCCGCGGCAGAAAAACAGAGTGTCGTCAGACAACCTTAGCTTACTAACCTCTGCATAATCATAAGCTTGAGAATGGCAGACGTGCGACTCCGCCGCCATCACCGGTAATGAAAACAGCCCCACCAACAACATTAACAGGTTTCTCATGGCGACCTCCCAATCGCTTATTCCTGCCAACCGATTACGCAAAAATGCCTCACGTTAATACGGCGGTGACAGGCTGGAATTAATTATCTCTTCATGGCTGAAATTACAGGCTGGGGTTGGTGACTGACAAATGAAAAATATAAACCTTGGCGTTAAATGAATTCATCCGAGTGGAGAGAGAGGCAGAGCGGCCACTTTCACCGCACGAAATGGTCAAAAACCGGCCAATAATTAGCAAGAAAAGTAATTATTTATTTCACCGTTTATGCTACAAATGCCGCCCGCCGCTAAAACACCAAAAAAAACCGTCAAAATGCGCAAAAACGCAGCTTTCTGCGCAAAACATCGGCATGGCGGTGCTGATGAGGGCGGTCATACCTAAAACAGGGATAACACATGGCAATGAAATTGCGCGTAATGACTCAAGCGGTGGCGCTGGGTCTGGCGATCGGCAGCGCGTCGTTCGCCGCTCAGGCGGAAATCACCCTGCTGAAGCAAGATCCACAGGCCGGCGATCCGCTCAGCCGCCTGAACTTCACCGTTGGCGGCAGTATTCGTCCGCAGTTCAACAACATGACGGGCGACGGTGACAAGGGCTCGTACAAGCGTAACGGCTTCGACGGCGGCACCCGCTTCCGTTTCGCGGCGGACTACTATCTGTTCGACGATATCAGCTGGATCAGCTACTACGAGCTGGGCGTGAACATTCCGGCGCTGTTTGACTGGGATCATCACTATGCCGACGGCGCGAGAAACACCAGCCGCCGCATGCTGTACACCGGCCTGAAAAGCAACACCTGGGGCCAGATGACCTTCGGTCAGCAGAACAGCGTTTATTATGACGTGGTGGGCGCCAAGACTGATATTTGGGACTACGACATGCTGGCCCAGGCGCCGGGCAACGGCATTAACGGCGACTACGACGGCTCTTACCGTTCACGCAAAATGCTGAAGTACAAGAACCGCTTCGGCGATGCGGACGTTTACGCTTCGTACCTGTTCAGCGACAGCGACTATCTGCCGGGCAACGGCCTGCGCTACAAGCGCAAAGGCGGCGGCTCTCTGGGTGTGGATTACCATATTACGCCGGATCTGACCTGGGGCACCGCCTGGAACTACACCCGCGCCGAAATGCGCAACCCGTCCACCAGCGGCAGCAAAAGCTACGATCAGAACATTTTCGGCACCGCCATCAGCTGGAAACCGGACAACTGGACCCTGACCTTCGGCGGCGGTTACTACAACGACTTCCTGACCACCAAGAAAGCCGACGTCAATAATTACTTCGCCGGCGATGCGTGGGGTATCGAATACCTGGCCGGTTATACCGTGCCGGTAGGTCAGTACGCGGTGAAATCGGTGATGCCGTACTTCATGGGCGACCGCCTGGAATACATCACCGGCCGCAACTACCAGCGCATCGATAACGGCCTCGGGGTGACCGTACAGTTTGACTACGGTTTCCGCGTTGACGTGGAGCACGTGCTAACATCGAGCACCGACAACCTCGGCGATATGACCGTGGTGCGTCTGCGCTACGATTTCTGATTGCTCAGAATGCAAAAAAGGCCGCGCAAGCGGCCTTTTTCGTTTATTGACACAGCGTCAGAAGCCGCCGCGCGCCGAGCGCCCGACCGCTTCGCCCAGTTGCCATACCGCCATGGCGTAATGGGTGCTGTGGTTATAGCGGGTGATGACGTAGAAGTTCGGCAGACCGTACCAATACTGGTAGCCGGTGCCGACATCCAGCCGCAGCAGGCTGGCCTCTTGGTTATCACCAAGCGAACCCTGCGGGCTCAAGCCGGCTTCGGCCAGCGCGGCGACCGAGTAGCGCGTCTTGAAGCCGTTTTCCAACCCCGGCGCCTGGCCGTTGGCCTGAATGGCGACCGGCTCGCCTTTGGACCAGCCGTGCGCTTTGAAGTAATTGGCCACGCTGCCGATGGCATCGACCGGATCCCACAGGTTGATATGCCCATCGCCGTTGAAATCGACCGCATAGCTTTTGAAGGAAGAAGGCATGAACTGCCCGTAGCCCATCGCACCGGCGAAGGAACCGCGCAACTCGAGCGGATCGTCGCCTTCGGTGCGCGACATCAGCAAGAAGGTTTCCAGCTCACCGGCGAAGTAATCGGCGCGGCGCGGGTAGTCGAAGGCCAGCGTCGCCAGCGCATCGATAATGCGGGTTTTACCCATTACGCGGCCCCAACGGGTTTCCACGCCGATAATCCCCACGATAATCTCCGGCGGCACGCCGTACACCTGCCAGGCGCGCTGCAGCGCATCCTGATATTGATTCCAGAACACTACGCCGTTTTGCACGTTATCCGGGGTGATGAACTTGTTGCGGTAGCGCAGCCAGGAGCCATTCGGCCCGGTTGGCCCCTGGGTAGACGGCGTCGGCGCCTGCCTGTCCATCAACCGCAGCACCGAATCCAATCGCCGAGCCTGCGCCAGCACGTCGTGCAGCTGCTGCCGGTCAAAACCGTGTTCCTGCACCATCTTCTCGATAAAGCGCGCGGTATTCGGGTTATTGGCGAAATCCCCACCCAGCGGCGCGCCGCTGTGCGCCGGGCTCAGCAAAAAGCCGCCCTTTACCGGGGCGCTCTGCGGCGTAGCGGTGGTACTGGGTTTCGGCGTGCTGCTACAGGCAGCAAGCAAGGTAATCAGCGGTAAAAGCGCAACCAGGTGACGCATCGGATATCCATATAGCCATGCAAGAGATAAGTGGGAGTTATGTTAATGCATTGTTCAACGCGAACAAACAGGATTATGCCGCCAATGACCGCGTCAGGTAGCCAAACGTGCCAAATTGTGACGTTTTGCACGGGCAAAGAACGCCCGGTGCGGCCGCGCTGAATCTCAACCGCAACTAAATGAGAAAAGTTATCACCTTGACGCCCACGTTTGCCCCGATAAAATGCCCGACTGCTTGCCACCCGGCTATCGCCGCAATGATCACGACAATGGACTGTGATGGAATCTCTCGGACAACTCGCCAAAGACCTGTACCGTGGGCGCATCTCGCGCAAACCGTTTATTTTCTCGCTGGCGATCTTCGCCATCGGTATCGTGCTGCTGTCGTTTCTGTCGACCTATCTGGATAAAAACCATTTTCGCGCCCACGCGCACGGCGACGGCGCCGAATTCGTCTCGGTGCTGCTGTATCTGCTGTGCATTATGGTGTGGGCGTTGTTCTGTTTCGGCCTGGTCACGTGGTTCATGGCCAAAACCGCATTCCGACTCAACGATATCGGCCTGCCCGGTTGGGCGTTGGCCGTAGCGTGCTATGTTTGCTCGGTGCTCAACAACTACTCCCCCGGCCCGGTAGCGCGCTGGCTGCCGCTGTTCAGTCTGGCAGTCATGGTCTGCGCCCTGCTGTTGCCGCCCGACGGGCTGCGACGCAAGCCGCGTGAACAGACCGATTGAGCGCCATTCCGCTCAAGGCTATGGCTATCCGCCGGCCGTGCCGTCACAATAGCGCCTCATTCAGGTTTTAATCAGGGATCGCCATGTTCAGCCATTACTTCGCCCATTACGCCTTCGATCGCGACAGCGACGCCTGGCAGATCGGTTTTCGCGACTTCCCCGAGTGGCAAACCGCCTGCTATAAACGCGAAGACATCGAACTGGAGGCGCAGGAAAGCCTGTTGGCCGCCATCGCCGCCACGATGGATGAAGGTTTGCCCCTGCCCGCCCCTTCTCCTCTGCAAGCCGATGAGTTGAGGGTACACCTGCCGGCGCTGGTGGCGCTGAAAATCGAACTGCACAACGCCATGCTGCGCAAAAACACCGGTAAAGCGGCGCTGGCGCGCAAGCTGGGTTTCAACGGCGGGCAAATGGAGCGGTTGCTGGATATCGGTTACGCCTCGAAGGTGGAAGCGTTGGAGCAGGCGCTGTATCTGTTGGGCTACGACGTGCGCGTGACAATAAGTGAAGTTTGCCAATAAGTTAGCAACAGGTAAGCAAAATATTACCCGCAGGGGCTAAATTTTCCTCCATTCGCGCCGATGTGATCGTTACCTAATCCTCTGTCGCAACAACGAAGGCTAAAAATGGAGTGGAGTCGCCGTCATATTTGGGCCGTTATTCTGCTGTCTTGTCTCGTTTTTTGGGTCATTCTGGCGACCGGCATCAACGCCGTCGCCTGAGCGCCTGCCGCTGCATTGCTTCATCCCTTATTTTACAGCCCGCCACGGCGGGCTAGTTCCTGTCGCCCGCCGATAAAAAGCGTTATAAAACAGCGCACCCTGTTCAAAAAACAGCCAAAAATTGTGATCAAAAACACAGTATTGAAATCAGACCAGTATTGAGAGTACATTAGCGCCGATCCTGTCGCGGTTCGGATTTTACCTCACGGAGCATGAGGCGCGACAACCGGACAACCCGCGCGCGAGGACGTTGTTCTTTCGTTTGGAAGAACCCGCCCGACAAACAGGTTGCCCATAAAACACTCAGCACAACAATCGGGATCATTGCTGGCGAGGACTCCAGACAGGAGTTGTTCAGTGAAATATTTTTTGATGGGCGTGTCATTCATGCTGGTTGCCTGGGTTGGCACCTTCATGTTGATGGTTGCCTGACCGGGAACACAGCCAAAGGGACGCGCGAGCGTCCCTTTGTCGTTTCCGTCGTTCGCCGTTATTTGCCCGGCATCATGCGGCGCAGGGTGTCGTCCTTGCGCAGGTAGTGGTGATACAGCGCCGCCAGCGCATGCGCGCCAATGATAAAGTAGCCGATATTCGCCAGCGTCTCATGAACCGTTTTAACCAGCTTGCGCATCACCGGATCCGGCGTCACCCATTGCAGTACCGGCCACCCCAGTAAAGTCCACGATTTCCCGCCGTAGGCCAGGGTTAACACGCCCAGCAGCGGCAACATCAGGAATACCACGTACAGCAGCCAATGGAAGATCTTGGCGCCCACTTCCTGCCATTCCTCCAGCGGCGGCGTGGTCGGCGGCGTCGCGTGGAGGGTGCGCACCGCCAGCCGAATCAGCATCAGGGCAAAAACCGAAGCCCCAAAATTAAAGTGCAGATTTTTGACCAGCGGCGCCCACGCCTCCGGCACCGAATCCTTCAGCAACATCGCCGCGTAGGTGAGGATCACCATCAGCAGCGTCAACCAATGTAAAACAATTTGCGATCGCGCGTAGCGGTTGCTCATACACTCTATCCAAAAAATAAAATTCAGCGTAGTCGAGCATAATGGGGAAATAATGAAGAAAACCTTGGGACGGGAAAAAATAAGGCCGGACAAACGTCCGGCCTGACAGGATTATTTGGCGCCGCCGCCTTTGCCCGGCATCAGCAACCCGTCCGCGCGGAACATGGCCTTGATGCCGCGCACCGCCTGGCGAATACGGTCCTGATTTTCGATCAGCGCGAAGCGCACATGGGTATCGCCATAGTCGCCGAAGCCGATGCCCGGCGAAACGCAAACCTTGGCTTCCGCCAACAGGCGTTTGGCGAACTCCAGCGAACCGAGATGGGCATAAGGTTCGGGAATTTTCGCCCAGACGTACATCGACGCCTTCGGGTTTTCCACCATCCAGCCGGCCTCATGCAGCCCTTTCACCAACACATTGCGGCGCTGCCGATACTGTTCGGCGATATCGCGCACGCACTGCTGATCGCCTTCCAGCGCGGCGATGGCCGCCACCTGCAGCGGCGTAAAGGTCCCGTAGTCGTGATAGCTCTTGATGCGCGCCAACGCGCTGACCAGTTCGGGATTGCCGACCATGAAACCGATGCGCCAGCCGGCCATGTTGTAGCTTTTCGACAGGGTGAAGAACTCCACCGCAATGTCTTTCGCCCCCGGCACCTGCATGATCGACGGCGCTTTCCAGCCGTCATAGACGATATCGGCATAGGCCAGATCGTGGATCACCAGCACGTTGTACTGCTTGGCCAGCGCCACCACCCGCTCGAAGAAATCCAGCTCCACGCACTGGGCTGTCGGGTTGGACGGGAAGCCGAGGATCATCATTTTCGGGCGCGGAATGGTTTCGCGAATGGCGCGCTCCAGCTCACCGAAGAAATCCACGCCGTCCACCAGCGGTACCGAGCGCACCTGAGCGCCGGCGATCACCGCGCCGTAAATGTGGATCGGGTAACTGGGGTTCGGCACCAGCACGGTATCGCCGTGATCGAGGGTCGCCAGCATCAGGTGCGCCAGCCCCTCTTTCGAACCGATAGTGACGATGGCTTCGCTTTCCGGATCGATATCCACCTGATAACGATCGGCATACCAGCGCGAAATGGCGCGGCGCAGGCGCGGAATGCCGCGCGAGGTGGAATAACCGTGGGTGTCGTCGCGCTGGGCGACGGCGCACAGTTTTTCCACGATGTGCGGCGGCGTCGGGCCGTCGGGGTTACCCATGCTGAAGTCGATAATATCCTCGCCGCGACGGCGTGCGGCCATCTTCAGTTCGGCGGTGATGTTGAATACGTAAGGGGGAAGGCGTTCAATGCGCGTGAAACGGCGCTGTGGACTGTTATCAGCCATAGGGGATTCCTCGATAGACGTTAGCGCCCGGACCGTCCGAGCGACGCTGGCCAGCGAACTGACCGAATATCGAACATAGCGCAGCGCCGACGAGCTTGTCGATACCCTGCGCGATATTTTTATTTAGCGCTCTGAAACTCCGCCGCCAGCAGCCCGAACAGCCAGTCGTCGCACCACTGATCCGCCAGACGGTAGTTGTCGCGCAGCGTGCCCTCCAGCTGGAAACCACACGACTCCAGCAGGCCGCGCGAGGCGACGTTACCGGCGGTCACGGTGGCGGTCAGCTTGTGAAAACCGCAGGCGTTCACCGCAAAATCCAGCACCGCCCGCAGCGACTCCTTGCCATAGCCCTTGCCCTGCCCGGAAGGCAAACTCCCATATCCCACTTCCGCCTGCCGATACGGCGCCCAGTGCGGGCGAAAGCCGGTAATGCCCACCGCCTCTCCGCTGTGCTTCTCACGCATCACCAGGCACAGCCACTGGTCGCCGTGTTTGTCCCAGACCGGCAGGCGCTCCTCGAACCGTGCGCGGATCTCCGCTTCGCTGCGCGGATCGGAGATGTAACGGATCACCTCGGGATCTTGGTACAGGCGCAGAAACAGCGGCCAATCCTCGGCGGTTATCGACTGTAACTGCAGACGTTCAGTGACCAGCTTCATAAAATCTCCGAAAAACGAAAAAGAGGAACTTACGAATGAAAGATATCTCTTTATTTTCCCCGATTGGTTGCCGATAATCATTTACGTTAAAACCACAAAACCATAACGTCTTGCCCGATTCCCTACAACTGCCCGCCGCCGTTACCCACGCGGCATCAGGAGAACACCATGGCCTCTTTAGTCATCGACGATATTCCGCAGGCGATCGTTAACGTCAAGCGTCAGCTGCGCCAGGCATTGCCCAACTATCGCGACGTATTCCAGGCGCTGGAAGAGAACATCCGCGGCCAGGTCGAACAGATTCGC
The DNA here is from genome assembly GCF_052168895.1 of Serratia sp. CY37869. Lineage (NCBI taxonomy): Bacteria > Pseudomonadati > Pseudomonadota > Gammaproteobacteria > Enterobacterales > Yersiniaceae > Serratia > Serratia sp. CY37869. The sequence goes on along the minus strand of NZ_JBJNLU010000001.1, from coordinate 402,592 downwards.
CGCGAACTGGCCGCCGGCCACAACCCGGTGCCGCAAATTGACGCGGAAGATATCCTGCAGCAGCGCGTCACTGAACAACAAAAAGCGCTGATCAAACAACGCGGCGCCTGCGCTATTCGCGGGGTGTTTCCGCGCGCCAAAGCCGAGGGCTGGAACCGAGAAATCGGCGATTACCTCGATCGCAACAACTTCGTCGAGCGATTGAAGAACGCCGCCGAAGACAACTATTTCGGCAAGCTGGCCGCCAGCAAGCCACAGATCTACGGCATCTATTGGTCAAAACCGCAGGTTGAAGCGCGGCAGGACGCGCGCATGCATGCGGTGCAGGTGTTTCTCAACAGCCTGTGGGCCACCGAAAGCAACGGCAAACAGCATTTCGATCCGACTCGCGTCGCCACCTACGCCGATCGCACCCGCCGCCGCCCGCCGAACTCCTCGTCGCTGGGCCTGTCGCCGCACGTCGACAGCGGCACCATCGAGCGCTGGCTGGACGAGAACTTCCGCTATGTGTATCGCCACGTCTTCTCCGGCGACTGGCAGCAGTACGATCCCTTCGCCGCCGACGGCCGCACCGAAGTGCGCGAGATAGCCTCTCCGGCGGTCTGCTCGATGTTCCGCACCTTCCAGGGCTGGACGGCGCTGACGCCGCAGCGCACCAACGCCGGCACGCTGAACCTGGTGCCAATCGCCAACGCCATGGCCTATGTGCTGCTGCGCGCGCTGCAGGACGACGTCGCCGATGACGATCTGTGCGATGCGGCGCCGGGTCGCGCGCTGTCGATCTCGGAAAAATGGCATCCCCTTTTATTAAGCGGGATTTCCCCTATTCCCGATCTGGAGCCGGGCGACACGGTCTTTTGGCACTGCGATGTGATCCACGCGGTGGAGAACGAACATAACGGCGAGTTCGACAGCAACGTGATGTACATCGCCGCCGCGCCGGGCTGCGAGAAAAACGACGCCTATCTGCAGCGCCAGCTGCCGAGCTTTATCGACGGCAGAACGCCGCCGGACTTCGCCCCCGACGATTTCGAGGTCGATTTCGAGGGCCGCGCCACCGTCGAGCTGCTGACGCCGCTGGGCAAAGCGCAGCTCGGGATGCGCTGACCGCCGCCCCCAGCCACGGGCCTCTCTCGCTGTGGTATACTGCCGTCATCCGTAGGCCGCAGCGAGAACCCGTCGTGCACCCTTTTTTTGAAATGCTGTTGGCGGTGTTTGATCGCGCCGCGCTGATGTTGATCTGTCTGTTTTTCCTGACCCGCACCCGGCTGTTCCGCCAACTGCTGCAAAAAGAAGACCATACGCCGCTTGAGCTCGGCATCGTCACGGCAATCTTCTCGCTGTTCGCGCTGTTCAGCACCTACTCCGGCATCAACGTTGAGGGCTCGCTGGTCAACGTGCGCGTCATCGCCATCATGGCCGGCGGCATCCTGTTCGGCCCCTGGGTGGGGATCGTCACCGGCATCATTGCCGGGGTGCACCGTTATCTGATCGACATCGGCGGCATCACCTCGGTGCCCTGCCTTATCACCAGCATCATCGCCGGCATCAGCGCCGGTTACATCAACCTCAAGGTCAAAAAAGAGCAGCGCTGGCGCGCCGGCATCGTCGGCGGCATGCTGTGCGAATCCCTCACCATGCTGCTGATCGTGCTGTTGGCCAAGCCGACCGAGCTCGGGCTGGACATCGTGTCGCAGATCGCCCTGCCGATGATCCTCGGCACGGTGTGCATCGGCCTGATCGTGCTGCTGGTGCAGAGCGTCGAGGATGAGAAAGAAGTGATCGCCGCGCGCCAGGCCAAGCTGGCGCTGGATATCGCCCACAAGACGCTGCCCTATTTCCGCAACATCAACAGCGAATCGCTGGCCACCATCTGCGATATCATCCGCCAGGATATCCGCGCCGACGCGGTGGCGATCACCGATACCCATCAGGTGCTGGCTTACGTCGGCGTAGGGCGCGAAGCCTACCCGATCGGCCGCGAAGGGCTGAGCCGCGTCACTCGCGAAAGCATTCGCCACGGCAAAATCATCATCAAAAACAACCTGGAAAACCCGGCCGCGCCGCAGATCCATTCGCAGCTGGTGGTGCCGCTGTGGGAAAAAGGTGAAGTGACCGGCGCGCTGAAAATTTACTACTGCCACGCTCACCAGATCACCAACACGCTGAAAGTGATGGCGGTCGGGCTGTCGCAGATCATCTCCACCCAGATGGAGGTTTCGCGCATCGAGCACCTGCGTCAGATGGCGGATAAAGCCGAAATGCGCGCGCTGCAGAGCAAGATTAACCCGCACTTCCTGTTCAACGCGCTGAACGCCATCTCTTCCTCCATCCGCCTGAATCCGGACACCGCGCGCCAGCTGATCATCAACCTGTCGCGCTACCTGCGCTACAACCTGGAGCTGAACGACGAACTGATCGATATCCGCAAGGAACTTCATCAGATCCAGGATTACATCGCCATCGAACAGGCGCGTTTCGGCGCCAAGCTGACGGTGATTTACGACATCGACGACGACGTCTCGGTGCGCATTCCGAGTCTGCTGATCCAGCCGCTGGTGGAGAACGCCATCGTGCACGGCATCCAGCCCTGCAAGGGCAAAGGGGTAGTGGTGATCGCAGTGAAAGATCAGGGCGACCGGGTGAAAATATCGGTGAAGGATACCGGCCACGGCATCAATCAGGAAACCATCGATCGGGTGGCGCGCAACGAGATGCCGGGCCACAATATCGGCCTGCTCAACGTACACCACCGCGTGTCGCTGTTGTACGGTGAAGGGCTGCATATCCGCCGCCTGGAGCCGGGCACCGAAATCGCGTTCTACATCAGCAAAAACGGCGGCAAGCTGCATCAGGAGCCGAGCGCGCCGCCGGTCGGGGAGGCCTCATGAAAGCCATTATCGTGGAAGACGAATTCCTCGCGCAGGAAGAACTCAGCTACCTGATCAAGAAACACAGCAATATCGATATCGTCGCCACCTTCGAGGATGGCCTCGACGTCCTCAAATACCTGCAGACTCACCAGGTCGACGCCATTTTCCTCGACATCAACATCCCGTCGCTGGACGGCGTGTTGCTGGCGCAAAACATCAGCAAATTCGCGCATCGCCCGTCTATCGTGTTCATCACCGCCTATAAAGAGCATGCGGTGGAAGCGTTCGAGATCGAAGCGTTCGACTATATCCTCAAGCCCTATCACGAGGCGCGCATCGTCACCATGCTGCAAAAGCTGGAGGCGCTGCATCATCGTCCCGCCGGCGCGACGGAGCCGGCCAGCGCGCCGAGCCGCGGCAGCCACAGCATCAACCTGATCAAAGACGAGCGGATCATCGTTACCGACATCAACGACATCTATTACGCCGCCGCCGATGAAAAGGTGACGCGGGTCTATACCCGCCGGGAAGAGTTCGTGATGCCGATGAACATCACCGAGTTTTACGGCAGGCTGCCGGAAGAGCATTTCTTCCGCTGCCACCGCTCTTACTGCGTTAACCTGGCGAAGATCCGCGAGATCGTGCCCTGGTTCAACAATACCTACATTCTGCGGCTGAGCGATCTCGAGTTTGAAGTGCCGGTCAGCCGCAGCAAGGTGAAAGAGTTCCGCAAGCTGATGCGCCTGTAAGCGCTTACCAGCGCGGGCCCGGACGGTAGTAATACCCCGGCGGCGGCGGTGGCGGCATGCGGTAATGCGGCCGGTCGCGCCAGTCGCGCCGCGGCGGCCCGTAGTAAATCACCCGGGGCGGCGGGCCGTAATAGTACCCGCGCGGGCGTTCATACCGGCGGTGATCGGCCCACCAGCGCGGATCGCGCCAGCGATAGCCGTCCCAGTAATGGCCGCGATTGTCGCGATCGCCGATATGCAACGACAGGCCAGGCACGTTCACGCCGATGGAGACGTCGGCCTGGCTCGCCAGCGGCAGCGCCAGCAGCGCAGCCAGTAACAACAGCGTTTTTTTCATTTCATGGCTCCTGCAGAGCGGACCTTGTCCGATCGCAGATAACATAGCCCCGCGCTCACCGCCGCTCTATAGGCGCAATGCCGATTTACGCCTTTCAGACGCATCCTTCACAATTCCACCACAATCGTTCACCGGCGATTAACAATAAATCGTTGATATCTTTGATGTAGATCACGTGTCACCCCCGGCATTTCACGGGCTTTCAGGCGCAAAAACGGCAACTCACGCCCCATAAAATGCATTTCATTCCTTCCGTCGTGCAACTCATTCCCGATCCGCCGCCCGCCGCAGGGGCCGGCCATATAATAAGCCCATACCGCGGGAACGCTGATTCACCCCGCAAATTTCAGCCAACGGCTCACGCCCGGCAACGCACACACAGGAAGGAGACCGGCCATGAACACCAAACCGGCAAATCGCAGCTTAATCGTTCTCGGCACCATCATCTGTCAGATGGGTCTGGGCACCATCTACACCTGGAGCCTGTTCAACCAGCCGCTGGTCGACAAGTTCCACTGGGGGCTGGCGGACGTCGCCACCACCTTCTCCATCACCAGCTTCTTCCTGGCCTTCGCCACGCTGTTCGCCGGTAAGCTGCAAGAACGCTTCGGCATCCGCAACCTGACGCTGTGCTCCGGCATCCTGGTCGGCCTGGGCCTTATCGCCAGCGCCCACGTCAGCTCTCTCGACATGATCTACCTGCTGGCCGGCGTGGTGGTGGGCTTTGCGGTCGGTATCGCCTACATCTCCACCCTGTCCAACCTGATCAAATGGTTCCCGGCCAACAAAGGCCTGATTTCCGGCATCTCCGTCGGCGCCTTCGGCAGCGGCAGCCTGCTGTTCAAATACGTCAATGCCGCCCTGATCGCCGACGTCGGCGTTTCCGGCGCCTTCTTCTACTGGGGTGCCATCGTGATGGGCCTGATCGTCGTCGGCTCCCTGCTGCTGAAAGAGCCGGTGCTGGCGACCAACGCCGCACAGCCAGGCGCCAACGGTCTGGGCAACGACTTCAGCGTGCGCCAGATGCTGGCCACCAAAGAAGCCTACCTGCTGTTCACCATCTTCTTTGCCGCCTGCATGAGCGGTCTGTATCTGATTGGCATCGTGAAAGACATGGGCGTTCAACTGGCCGGGATGGACTTGGCCACCGCCGCCAACACCGTGTCCGCCGTCGCCATCTTTAACACCGCCGGCCGCATCATCCTGGGGACGCTGTCCGATAAAGTGGGCCGTATGCGCGTCATCAGCTTCACCATGCTGGTTACCGTGCTGGCGATTGTCGCCCTGAGCTTCATGACCCTGAACCACACGCTGTTCTTCATCTGCGTCGGCGCGGTGGCCTTCTGCTTCGGCGGCAACATCACCGTGTTCCCGGCGATTGTCGGCGACTTCTTCGGTCTGAAAAACCACAGCAAGAACTACGGCATCATCTACCAGGGCTTCGGCCTGGGCGCGCTGGCCGGTTCGTTCGTCGCCAAATACTTCGGCGGCTTCCACGCCACCTTCATGGTGATTGGCGTTCTGTCCGCCGCCTCCTTGCTGATTACGCTGTTCATCAAAGCGCCGAAAGCCGTGGAAGTGGAAAGCGAAGAAACGGCACAGGCGGCAGAGCTGGCCAAAGCCTGATACCCCACGAAAACGACAAGGGGCGCAACCTGCGGGTTGCGCCCCTTTTTTTATCGTGCCGCCGCGTTGCTTACAGCTGCATGCCCAGCGTCTGGCGCAGATGCGCGCCGGCTCCCAGCAGACCCGGTTGGCCATGGGTTATCATGAACACCGGAATGTCTCGCACATAGTCACGGAAACGCCCTTTATCTTCGAAGGCGGCGCGGAAGCCCGAGGCCTTGAAGAATTCCATAAAGCGCGGCACGATGCCGCCGGCGATGTACACGCCGCCAAAGGTGCCCAGATTCAGCGCCAGGTTGCCGCCGAAGCGCCCCATGATCACGCAAAACAGCGACAGCGCACGGCGGCAGTCGATGCAGCTGTCGGCCAGCGCCCGCTCGGTAATGTCCTTCGGCTCCAGTTTCTCCGGCAGGCGGTTGTCTGCCTTGACGATGGCGCGATACAGGTTGACCAGGCCCGGCCCGGACAGCACGCGCTCGGCGGAAACGTGCCCCACTTCACCGCGCAGCACCTCCAGAATAATGTCTTCTTCTTCGCTGTTCGGTGCGAAATCGACATGGCCGCCCTCGCCCGGCAGGCTGACCCAGCGGCGATCGACCTGCACCAGGTGGGCAACACCCAGCCCAGTGCCGGCGCCGTACACCGCGATCGGTTTGCCCGGCTGCGCATCGCCGCCGCCAAACTGCAGCACGTCGTCCGACGAGAGCATCGGGATCGCCATCGAGACGGCGGTGAAATCGTTGATCACTTCCAGATGACTCAACCCCAGGTTGGCCTTCATTTCTTTGATAGAGAACGCCCAGCTGTGGTTGGTCATCGCAACCCAGTCTTCCGTCACCGGGCAGGCGATCGCGATACAGGCGTCCTGCACCTCGATATCGCACGCTTTCAGATAGTGGCGGATCACCGCCTCCAGGCTGTCGAACTCCAGGCCGGAATAGGTTTTCGCCTGGGTAATCTCACCCGTCGCAACAGTGCACAACGCCAGGCGGGCATTGGTGCCGCCAACATCACCTACGAGGGCATAGGTCATTGATTTCGTCTCCGCAAAATGAAAAATAAAAAGCTGCCCACACTGTAAAATCCTGCTGCGAAAACAACAATCACCCGCCTCGTATCTGCACCCCAATAGCGATCCGGATCACAAAAAACGTTTCAGCTGGCCCGCGACGCCGCGCTTTGAAACAAATTGCGGCAAAAAACGCCCCTCGGCGACTGTTAACCGTCATCGACGCCGGGCAATATCAATGCGTGCCTGCGCGCCGATAGTCTGGCAAGCTGTGGCCACTGTCCAACCACCCGCTCTCCCTGCCCTGCATGGAGGCATCGACAAGGGATTATCCATGCTGCATCCGCGCGCCAATGCCATGTTGGCCTTTGCTTTGCCTGCGCTGATTATCGGTTCCGCCTCCAGTCTGGTGCTGTTGTTGGTGATGAAAATCGCCGCCGCACTGCAGCAGTTACTGTGGGTAACGCTGCCCGATGCGCTGAGCCTGGACGCCCAGTCGCCCTGGTGGCCGGTCGCAATGTTGACGCTGACCGGTGTGGCGGTCGGCCTGATCGTGCGCTATATGCCGGGCCATGCCGGGCCGGATCCGGCGACGGAATCGCTGATCGGCATGCCCCTGCCGCTCTCCGCCCTGCCGGGGCTGGGGTTGGCGCTGATCGTCGGCCTGGCCGGCGGCGTCAGCCTGGGGCCGGAAAACCCGATCACCGCCATCAATATCGCGCTGGTAGCGGCGGCTGGGGCTCGCCTGCTGCCGAAAGTGCCGCGCATGGACTGGATTATCCTGGCGGCCGCGGGCACCATCGGCGCAATGTTCGGCACACCGGTCGCCGCCGCGCTGATCTTCTCGCAAACCCTGGCAGGCAATAACGAAACGCCGTTGTGGGATCGGCTGTTCGCCCCGCTGGTGGCCGCCGCTGCCGGCGCGGTCACCACCCAGCTGTTCTTCGTGCCCAACTTCGCCCTGCAGCTCGACGCCTATGACGTGACGCGGCTGCCGGACATCTTCAGCGGCGCCATTGTGGCGCTGATCGCCATCGCGCTCGGCATGGTGGCGCTGTGGTGCTTCCCGCACGTTCACCGCCTGTTCCATTCGATGAAGAATCCGGTGTTGATGCTAGGACTGGGGGGCTTTGTGCTGGGCCTGCTGGCGCTGGTGGGCGGTGAGATTACCCTGTTCAAAGGGCTGGATGAAATGAAGCGCCTCGCGGCAGACGGCAACTATTCGGTGCCGGCGCTGTTGGCCGTTACCCTGACCAAGCTGGCGGCGCTGGTGATCGCCGCCGCCTGCGGCTTTCGCGGCGGGCGCATCTTCCCGGCGGTGTTCGTCGGCGTGGCGCTGGGGCTGATGCTGCATCAGCACGTTCCGGCGGTGCCGGCGGCGATCACCGTCTCCTGCGCCATCATGGGGCTGGTGCTGGTGGTCACGCGCGACGGCTGGCTCAGTCTGTTTATGGCGGTGGCGGTGGTGCCGGATCTGCACCTGCTGCCGATCTTGTGCATCGTGATGCTGCCCGCCTGGCTGGCGCTGGCGGGCAAACCCTTGATGCTGGTGAACCGCCGGCAACCGCCGCACGACGATTAGGCCAGCGCGAACGCCGCGGCGGCGCGAGCGTGGATCGCGGTGGTGTCGAACACCGGCACCGAGGCATCCCGCTCGCTCACCAGCAACCCTATCTCGGTGCAGCCGAAAATAATCCCCTGCGCGCCCTGTTGTTCCAGATCGCTGATGATCCGGCGATACTCGTCGCGCGAGGCGTCGCGAATTTTGCCGAGGCAGAGTTCGTCATAGATGATGCGGTGCACGATGTCACGATCGGCGCTGACCGGCGTCACCACATCGATGCCGTGCAATTCCTGCAGGCGGCCGCGGTAGAAGGTCTGCTCCATGGTAAAACGCGTGCCCAGCAGCCCGACGCGGCGAATGTTTTTCTCCCGCACCTGCAGCGCCGTGGCATCGGCGATGTGAATCAGCGGCAGGCCGCTGGCCTGCTCGACCGCCTCCGCCACCTTGTGCATGGTGTTGGTGCAGATCACGATAGCTTCGGCGCCGGCGGCGCGCAAAGCCACGGCGGCGGCGGCCAGCAGCCGGCCGGCGCCATCCCAATCGCCCTGGTGCTGCAAGCGTTCAACCTCCTGAAAATCGACGCTGTAGAGCACGATTTTGGCCGAATGCAGCCCGCCGAGGCGCGCCTTTACCTGCTCGTTGATAGTGCGGTAATACGGAATGGTGGATTCCCAACTCATGCCGCCCAGCAGACCCAACACTTTCATCCTTCACTCCTCAGCATTTTCCGACGATCCTCTGACCTTACCTGAGAATCGCCGGGCTGACGACGCCTTATTTGGCGCCGGAATTGATCGGCTGGCGCGCTTCGAACCAGCGTTGGCGCAGCGTGTCGTACAGCCAGTTGTAGGCCATGGTGTACGGCAGGAAGAACAGGAAGAAACCGATTTCCAGCATAAACGCCTGCGCCCAGGAAATGCTCAGCATCCAGGCGGCGATCGGCACGCCGATCAGAATAAAACCGGCTTCAAAGCCGACGGCGTGCAGCGCACGCACCTTCAGGTTACGCACCACCCGGCTGACCGGCCACAGGCGGTCGAACACCGTGTTGTAAACCATGTTCCACAGCATCGCGACGGTGGACAGCATCACCGCCAACGCACCGACCTGCACCATTGAGCGGTTCAGCAGCCACGCGCCCAGCGGGGCGCAAACCATCACGGCGATGGCCTCGAAACCGACGGCGTGGACGATACGTTCAATGAGAGACTTGTTTTGCAGTTGCATACATCACCTTTTTTTCAACAGTTGTTGCGAAAGCCAGGTGATTATCATCGCTTTTTTGGGTAGATTAAAAATAGGTTCCATCGATAAAGTAGATATATGCACTATTCACCGGAAGCGTTACAGGCGTTCGTTGAAGCCGCCTCCCTCGGCTCATTTTCCGCCGCCGCGCGCAAGCTGCGCAAAAGCCAATCTACCGTCAGCACCGCCATCGCCAATCTGGAAGCCGACCTGGCATTGACGCTGTTCGATCGCAGCGCGCGCCAACCGGTGCTCACCGCCGCTGGCCGCAAGGTACTGGGGCACGTGCAGGAGATCCTCGCCGCCAGCGAGCGACTCGACGCGCTGAGCATTCAGCTGGCGGGCAATGTCGAACCGCGCCTGAGCATGGTATTTTCCGATACCTACCAACCGAAGCATCACGACAGCCTGATGCAGCGGTTTGAACAACGTTACCCGGAGATTGAGCTGGAATGGATGATCGCCGAGGAAGGCGACGTTATCGATCTACTGCAAAGCGGCCGCGCGCATTTGGGCATGGTGGAAGTGCAAAAAACCTATCCGCCGGATATCGCCTTCTCCCGCCTGCCTGAGCAGACCGAAATGGGGTTGTTCGTCGCGCATGGGCATCCGCTGGCGCAGGTCGCCGCGCCGACCCCGGAGCAATTATCCAGCACCCGTCAGCTGATCCTGAACACTTACACCGGCGCCGAAGCGGCCAGACAAGGCGGGCTGGTCTGGTCGGCGCCCAGCTATCTGCTGTTGCTGGAGATGGCGGAACAGGGATTCGGTTGGGCGGTGCTGCCGCACTGGCTGGTGCAACAATACGGCCACGGCAGGCTCACCCAGCTGCGCCCGCGCGGCTGGCCCAAACTGATTTCGGTGGATGCGGTATGGTCCAAACTGACCCCGCCGGGCCCGGCGGGGTACTGGATGCTGGAGCGATTGCTGGAAGACGACGCGGCTCAGGCGGCGGCGTTGCGCGACTGAATGACGCGCGAGATCGTATCGAGCAGTTCGGGAATATCCATCTTCGGCAGCATCACTTCGATGAAAGCCAGCCGGTCGCCCTGCGCCGCCTCACTCAGCGCCTGGCGCAGCGCCTCCGGCTGACTGACCCGCAACGCCGTCACCGGCCGCCCACCGGCCAATGCCGTTGGCAGCTGCGTCCAGTTCCACCGGGCGATGTCGTTGTAACTCTGCTCCGGCCCGTGGATAGCGCGTTCAATCGTGTAGCCCTGATTATTCAGCACGAAAATCACCGGTTTAAGCCCGTCGCGCAGCATCGATCCCAGCTCCTGCACGGTCAATTGCGCGGCGCCGTCGCCGATCAACAGCACCACCCGGCGCTGTGGTTCGGCGGTTTGCACCCCGAAGGTCGCCGGTAAGGTATAGCCGATCGAGCCCCAGAGCGACTGCACGATCATCCGGCTGCCGCGCGGCAGCGTCAAGGTCGCGGCGCCGAAACAGGCCGTGCCCTGCTCGGCCAGCACGATATCCCCCGGCCGCAGGAAATCCTGTACCTGCCGCCAGAAGGCGTGCTGATCCAACCCTTCCCCATCGCCTTCCGGCAGCGCCGGACGGCCGATCGTCGGCAACGGCCAGCGCGACGCCAGCGACAGAGTCAGGCGGTGCAGCGCCTGCACGGCGGCGCACATCGGGATGCGGCTGAACCGTTGACGACCGACCCAGGCTTCGAACGGTTGGATATCGATGCATTTTTCCGCCGGCAGATGATGCGTGAATCCTCCGGTAATGGTGTCGGTGAGACGCACGCCAACGGTGATCACGACATCGGCATTTTCAATCAGCGCTTTGGTCGCCGCAGCGCTGGCGCCGCCGCTGTAGGTGCCGACAAAACCGTCGCGGTTCTCATCCAGCACGCCCTTGCCGAGCAGCAGCGTGGCGTGCGGGATAGCCACCTCCTGCATCCAGTTATCCAGCGCTGTTTCAACGCCAAAGCGGTCCGCCAGAAAGTCCGCCAGCAATGACACTTGCCGCGCCGATTGCAGCTTTTCACGCGCTGCGGCGATAAACGCCTGCAATGCGCTCCGCGACAGCCTGGCCTGGCGCAGCATCAGCGGCGCCGGTTTGGCCGGCAGCGGCGCTTCCGCTACGTCGCTGGGCAGCATCAGATAAACCGGACGATGCTCCAGCAAGGCGGCGTCGATCAGGCGATCGATCTCCCTGGCGGCGTTGTCGGCGGTCAGATTGGCCTGTGCGACGCTGACTTCTTTGGCTATCCGCGCAAAGTGAGTGAAGTCGCCATCGCCCAGCGAATGGTGCAGCAAATCGCCGGCGCGCTGGGCACGCTGCGCCGGTGTGCCCACCACGTGGATCACCGGCAGGTATTCGGCATAACTGCCGGCCACGCCGTTCAGCGCGCTCAGCTCCCCGACGCCGAAGGTGGTGAGCAGCGCCGCGGCCGGTTTGCAACGCGCATAGCCGTCGGCGGCGTAGGCGGCGTTCAGTTCGTTGGCGCAGCCTACCCAGGTGATTTGCGGATGAGCGATGACGTGATCGAGAAATTGCAGATTGTAATCCCCCGGCACGCCGAAGAAATGACGGATGCCGATTTGGGCCAGACGATCGAGCAGATAATCGGCCACCGTATAGGTCTGAGTCATGATCATCACCTGTCTGCAGCTGGAGCGATTATCTTAATTATCGAAGATGCCGCTCAAATTTCGAACAAACGCGCCGACGTCGATCGGCAACCTGACGTTACATGCCGGCGCTGTGATCGCTCCCGCGGCGGTGCAGCGTGGAAACGTATACACTCAAGGCACTTTATCTCTCGCCGACAAGGATAACTATGTCCTACCAAGCCTCCCCCTCGCGTTATCAAGATATGGAATACCGGCGCTGCGGCCGCAGCGGATTGAAGCTGCCCGCCGTCTCGCTCGGGCTATGGCACAACTTTGGCGACGCCACGCTGTACGACAACGCCCGCGCCCTGATCCGCTGCGCCTTCGATCGCGGCATAACCCACTTCGATCTGGCCAACAACTACGGCCCGCCGCCCGGCGCCGCCGAGGAAAACTTTGGCCGCATTCTCAACGCCGATCTGCGGGCCTGGCGCGACGAGCTGATCGTCTCATCCAAAGCCGGTTACACCATGTGGCCCGGCCCCTACGGCGATTGGGGCTCGAAAAAGTACCTGGTCGCCAGCCTCGATCAGAGCCTCAGGCGCATGGGATTGGAGTATGTGGATATCTTTTATCACCATCGGCCGGACCCGGACACGCCGCTGGAAGAAACCATGGCGGCGCTGGATCTGTTGGTGCGCCAGGGCAAAGCGCTGTATGTCGGTTTGTCCAACTACCCGGCCGAGCGCGCGCGCCAGGCGTTCGACATCCTGCAGCGGCTCGGCACGCCGTGCGTGATCCACCAGCCCAAGTATTCGATGTTGGAACGCGGGCCGGAGACGGAATTGCTGGATACGCTGGCGGATCATGGCGTCGGCGCGATCGCCTTCTCCCCGCTGGCGGGCGGCCTGCTGACCGATCGTTATCTGCACGGCGTCCCGCAAGATTCCCGCGCCGCCAGCGGCAGCCGTTTCCTGCAGCCGGAACAGCTGACCGCCGACCGACTGGACAAGGTGCGCCGCCTCGATGCGCTGGCGCGGCAACGCGGGCAGAAGCTGTCGCAGATGGCGCTGGCCTGGGTGCTGCGCGGTGATCGCATTACCTCGGTGCTGATCGGCGCCAGCAAGACTGCGCAGATAGAAGACGCGGTGGGCATGCTGGCCAATCGTCACTTCACTGAAGAAGAGCTTGCGCAGATCGAGAACATTTTATTGTAATCGCTTACAAATCCCGCCGCTCAATTGAGCGGCGATGCCCCAGAAAAATCTCAAATCTCGGCCTCCGGCGCCCTTTTCAGAGTGGCTCTCAGATTCAACCCCATGCGCCGGCGCTATGATGCCTATATTGCAGTAAAAATAACGATAAGGCCGTTTTTTTAAACTGATGAACGCGCTTCATAAAGTGATCAACGGCCAGGCCGCGCAAGCGGAAAGGAGAAGTCATGTTTAAACCTCTGCTCTTGGCCGCCATCTTGGCGGCGACGGTACTGCCCGCCGCACAGCAGGCGCACGCCGAAGGGATCAGCATCGATCTGATGCCGGGCGTTTCATTGCGCATCGGCGATCAGGACAATCGCGGCCGTTACTGGGACGGTTACGACTGGCGCGATCGCGACTGGTGGCAAGGCCATCAGGGACGCTATCTCGGCGATCGCAGCCCGCGCGGCTATTACTGGGATGGCTATCGCTGGCGCGACCGCGACTACTGGCGCAAACACTATTACTATCATGAAGGACGCTATCGTAAATACGACAAGCATTACGATAAGCACCATTGGAAGAAAGAGAAAAAACACCACCACGATCATGACCGCGATCGCTGGCGCCGCCACGGCGATGACGACCGCGATTAACGACAACGGGCCGGCGCAACGCCGGCCCGCACTGTTTTCGCCTACAGCACACTGCCGATCAGCAAGTAGCCATTCAACCCCACCACCACCAACACGATCAGCTTGCCCAGGTTTTGCACCACGGGGCCGTTAACCATCTCCCCCATCAGCGCCCGATTGCCGGTGAAAGCCAGCAGCGGCACCAGCGCCAACGCAATGCCGAAGCTGAGCAGCACTTGGCTCAGCACCAGAATGCGCGTCGCATCCATCCCCAGCATGATGACGATAAACGACGGCAGCATGGTCACCGCGCGCCGCAGCCACAGCGGAATATGGAAATGCACGAACCCCTGCATCACCACCTGCCCCGCCAGCGTGCCCACCACGGTGGAAGAAAGACCGGCGGCCACCAGGCTCAGGCCAAACACGGTGGCGGCGGCTTGCCCGAGCAGCGGCTGCAGCGTCAGATAGGCCACGTCAAGATCGGCGATGCCGCTGTTGCCGCTGAAATGAAACGCGGCGGCGGCAGTGGCCATCATCGCCAGGTTAACGAAACCGGCGATGGTCATGGCGACGGCGACGTCGACTTTGGTGGCGGCATAGCGCTCCGCCTTATCGTGCTCACCGCCAACTTGGGTGAGCGACGAATGCAGATAGATCACGTGCGGCATGATGGTGGCACCCAATACCCCGGCGGCGAGAAATACCGCATCGCCGTTAGGCAGATCGGGCAACGCCATGCCTTTCAGCAGCGGCGCAAGCTGCGGCTGGGAAAACGCCAGCTCGACGATGTAAGCAGCGGCGACGAACAGCAGCAGGCCGCCAATCACCAGCTCCAGCGGCTTTTGTCCACGCTTTTGCAGCATCAGAATTAAAAAGGTGGCGATGCCGGTCAGCACCGCGCCCTGCAACAAGGAGACGCCGAGCAGCAGTTTGAAGCCGATCGCCGCGCCGATGAATTCGGCCAGATCGGTCGCCATGGCGATAATCTCCGCCTGAATCCAATAGGCCCATACCGCCGGCCGCGGAAAGCGATCGCGAATATGCTCAGCCAGGTTTTTTCCGGTGGCGATCCCCAGCTTGGCGGACAACAGCTGGATCAGCATCGCCATCACGTTGGCCCAGACCACGACCCACAACAGGCTATAGCCAAACGAGGCGCCGGCCTGGATATTGGTGGCGAAGTTGCCGGGGTCGATGTAGCCGATAGCGGCGATGAAGGCGGGCCCCATCAGCGAGAGTTTGATTTTTCTGGCGGAGCGACCGGAGGTGGTTTCAACCACGCGACTGTTCAGCATATGTTGAACCCTTACTGAAATTACGTTTATCTCCACTCTATATAAATGATAATAATTATCAAGCGCATTTAGAGTGGTAAAACTTATCTCTGCAATAGCCAACATTAACGGTTTTATCGAAGGGTTCGACACCGTACTTGCCGATTTCCGTGCTTTTGGGTTGGGATTTTGGCTGCAATACCCCTGAAAGACAGGTTAGCACAAGAATACGAATTTCCTATGTCTGAGTTAACATCTTGATTTTTATGCTTTTGCGCAACACTTTAGGAGAACTCCCACTATGATTTTCCATATTTGCAATAGAAGTCTCGTTTTTAAACGTAGCGTTACATAAAATGACAGCCGAAATTCAGCCTGCCTCAAATTTGGAGCAAACATGTCCCATATTGCGCACTTTGCGTTGGCGATAGTGGTGGTGGCGATCCTGGCCCTGTTGGTGTGCCGCGATCGCAAAAGCATCCGCATTCGCTATGTTATTCAATTATTAGTTATCGAAGTACTGCTGGCCTACTTTTTCCTGCATTCGGAAGCGGGTTTGGGCTTCGTAAAAGGATTCGCCGCGCTGTTTGACAAACTGCTCGGGTTTGCGGGACAAGGGACTGATTTCGTGTTCGGCGGCATGGGCGACAAAGGCCTGGCGTTCTTCTTCCTGAAGGTGCTGTGCCCGATCGTCTTCATTTCGGCGCTGATCGGTATTCTGCAGTACATCAAAGTGCTGCCTTTCATCATCCGCATTATCGGTACCGTGCTGTCGAAAGTGAACGGCATGGGCAAGCTGGAGTCGTTCAACGCCGTCAGCTCGCTGATCCTGGGCCAATCCGAAAACTTCATCGCCTACAAGGATATCCTGGGCAAGATGTCGGAAAAGCGCATGTACACCATGGCGGCGACCGCGATGTCTACGGTGTCTATGTCCATCGTCGGCGCCTACATGACCATGCTGGACGCCAAGTTCGTGGTGGCGGCGCTGGTACTGAACATGTTCAGCACCTTTATCGTGCTGTCGTTGGTCAACCCGTACGACACCAATAAAGAAGAAGAGCTGCACCTCGGCAACCTGCACGAAGGCCAGAGCTTCTTTGAAATGCTGGGCGAATACATCCTGGCCGGCTTCAAAGTAGCGATTATCGTCGCCGCGATGCTGATTGGTTTCATCGCCCTGATCGCCGCGCTTAACGGCGTGTTCAGCGCCATCTTCGGCCTGAGCTTCCAGGAAATCCTCGGCTACTTCTTCTATCCGTTCGCCTGGATCATGGGTATTCCTAAGCACGAAGCCCTGCAGGTCGGCAGCATCATGGCCACCAAGCTGGTTTCCAACGAATTCGTGGCAATGATGGAACTGCAGAAAGTCTCTGCCGAGCTGTCGCCGCGCAGCCTGGGGATCCTGTCGGTGTTCCTGGTGTCCTTCGCCAACTTCTCTTCCATCGGCATCGTGGCCGGTGCGATCAAGGGCCTGAACGAACACCAGGGCAACGTAGTGTCCCGCTTCGGTCTGAAGCTGGTCTACGGCTCTACGCTGGTCAGCATCCTGTCCGCTTCTATCGCGGGTCTGGTGCTGGGCTAAGCCTGAAATTTACAGCAATGATAAGGCGCCTGCGGGCGCCTTTTTTATTGGCTGGCCTTCGGCGAAGGTGAAATAACGCAAAGCAAAAAGCCGACCCTAAGGTCGGCTTTTTAAATGGTGGTGGAGCTAGACGGGATCGAACCGTCGACCTCTTGCATGCCATGCAAGCGCTCTCCCAGCTGAGCTATAGCCCCACAAAAGTGGTACGCTTTGACCGGCGTTACGGTATTCCCCAACCGCTCTGAGAAGAAGGTTGGTGGAGCTAGACGGGATCGAACCGTCGACCTCTTGCATGCCATGCAAGCGCTCTCCCAGCTGAGCTATAGCCCCGTTCCACAATCACTTTGTGCTGTGAACGGGGCGCATAATATGAAACCCGCTCAAAGCTGTCAACGGCTAAATTGAATTCCTGAATCAAGCGTTGAAAAAGCCGCCAAATCAGCATCTTTGGCGCCAAAAAATCATCACTTTGTGCAGAGTTCATCCATTTTGCGCGCTACATCTCAAAATGGCAAAAGACCCTGTATATCACGTTGATTTTTAATTAACGGAATGTTAGTGAAATGCGCTTGAGTCGGACTCCCGAGCGGCATAGACTGCCCGCGCCATAAACTTCATTACTATAAACCGAGTCCGTCATGTCTTTGCATTCACCAAAAGAAATCGCTGCCCTCGCCGTTCAGGCCGGGGTAAACAAAAGCCGCGCCCCTCTCGCTAATCTGTTGATTCTGGGCTTTCTCGCCGGCGCCTTTATTGCCACCGGCTTTCTGCTGGATATTCACGTCATCGGCACCCTGCCGGCCGAATGGGGCTCTTTCGGCGCCCTGTTGGGTGCCGCGGTCTTTCCTATCGGTTTGATCCTGACTATTTTGGCCGGCGGTGAACTGCTGACCGGTAACATGATGACCTTGCCGATGGCCTGGTTTGCCCGCGAAATCCCCGCCCTCGCCGTGCTGCGCAACTGGTTTTGGGTCACTCTGGCCAACCTCGCCGGCAGCGTAGCCGTTGCCTACTTCTTCGGCCATTTGCTGGGCCTGACCGAAGGCGCGTTCTTGCATAAGACGCTGGCGATCGCACAGGCCAAAGTGGATGCGGACTTCCTGCACGCCTTCATTTCCGGCGTCGGCTGCAACTGGCTGGTGTGCCTGGCGGTGTGGTTAGCCTTCGCCAGCAAGGATGTGCCGGGTAAAGTGATCGGCATGTGGTTCCCGGTCATGGCTTTTGTCGCCATCGGCTTCCAGCACGTGGTGGCAAATATGTTCATCATTCCGGCGGCTATCTTTGCCGGCGGCATGGGCTGGGAGCACTACCTGCCAAACTTCGTCGCGGTATTTCTCGGCAACGCGCTGGG
Source organism: Serratia sp. CY37869 (assembly GCF_052168895.1). Classification (NCBI taxonomy): domain Bacteria; kingdom Pseudomonadati; phylum Pseudomonadota; class Gammaproteobacteria; order Enterobacterales; family Yersiniaceae; genus Serratia; species Serratia sp. CY37869. The sequence goes on along the minus strand of NZ_JBJNLU010000001.1, from coordinate 384,578 downwards.
CGGCGCCGGCTTTGTCGGGTTGATGTATTTCCTCGCCTACCGTCCGGGTTTGCCGGCCGGCGAGCAAGCCTGACAGCAAGCAATAAAAAAAGCCCCGGGATCGCTCCACGGGGCTTTTTCATTATGGCGTATCAGCCTAATCAGGCTTGCGCTTCGCGCTCGGCGATGTAAGCCAGCGCCATATCGATACGCTGCAGCGAACGCTTCTGGCCGATCGCATGCACGGTCACGTCCATGCCCGGCGACTGGCCGGCGCCGGTCACCGCGACGCGCAGCGGCATGCCGACTTTGCCCATGCCGACACCCAGCTCATCCGCCGTGCCCTGAATGGCGTCGTGCACATTTTCCGGCGTCCAGACGGTGATGGCGGCCAGCTTGGCGCGCACCGCTTCCAGCGGCTGACGCGCGACCGGGCGCAGGTGCTTCTTGGCGGCGTCGGCGTCGAACTCGCTGAAGTCTTCGTAGAAGTAACGGCAAGACTCCGCCATCTCTTTCAGCGTCTTGCAGCGCTCGCCCAGCAGCTTGACGATGTCCTTCAGTTCCGGCCCGTTGCGGGTTTCAATGCCCAGTTGCTCAACGTGCCATGCCAGATGCACCGCCACTTCTTCCGCCGGCATATGGTTGATGTAGTGGTGGTTCAGCCACTGCAGCTTCTCGGTGTTGAACGCGCTGGCGGATTTGTTGATCGCTTCCAGCGTGAAGAACTCTTTCATCTCGTCGATGGAGAAGATCTCCTGATCGCCGTGGGACCAGCCCAGACGCACCAGGTAGTTCAGCAGCGCCTGCGGCAGATAGCCGTCGTCGCGGTACTGCATCACGCCCACGGCGCCGTGACGCTTGGACAGCTTTTTACCGTCGTCGCCGAGGATCATCGACACGTGCGCGTATTCCGGCACCGGCGCGCCCAGCGCTTTCAGAATGTTGATCTGGCGCGGGGTGTTGTTGATGTGGTCTTCGCCGCGGATCACGTGGGTGATTTCCATGTCCCAGTCATCGACAACGACGCAGAAGTTATAGGTTGGCGAACCGTCGGTGCGGCGGATGATCAGATCGTCCAGCTCCTGGTTGCTGAATTCGATCGGGCCGCGAATTTTATCGTCGAAGATCACCGACCCTTCCTGCGGGTTACGGAAGCGCACCACGTGCGGCTCGTCGTCGGTGTGGCTGCACTGGCTGTCACGGCAGTGGCCGTCGTAACGCGGCTTCTCGCCGTTTTCCATCTGCTTCTCGCGCAGCGCTTCCAGGCGTTCCTTGGAGCAATAGCATTTATAGGCCGTGCCCTGCTCCAGCATTTCGTCGATGACCGCATTGTAGCGATCGAAACGCTTGGTCTGGAAGTACGGGCCTTCATCCCAATCCAGGTTCAACCAGTTCATGCCATCCATAATTGCGTCGATCGCGTCCTGGGTAGAGCGTTCCAGATCGGTATCTTCGATACGCAGAACGAACTCACCGCCCGCATGGCGGCTGAACAACCAGGAATAAAGTGCGGTACGCGCGCCGCCGACGTGAAGATAGCCGGTCGGGCTCGGTGCAAAACGGGTTTTGATTTTCATTGGGTTCACTGCCTTATTACGCAACGCGTGTCGGCGATGGCCGACGATTGCTCGGAATTGAAAAAAGAGTGGACGACATTGTATCACCACGCGCTAATTCCTCAACGCCGACACGATATTGCGCCGGTCGATTTCGCGCGTTTTGCGGCGAGTTTCGCAGAGCGTTGCGCAAAGAATCGGCGCCGTTGGCGATAATTATCGCGCCCTGCCTAAATTTGCGGCGAACGATTGAAATCATTTTAAAAACCGTTGACTCACTTTGAACTATCCCTATAATGCGACTCCAACAAGACGGGGCGATTAGCTCAGTTGGTAGAGCATCTCCTTTACACGGAGGGGGTCGGCGGTTCGAGCCCGTCATCGCCCACCATCTTGTTGAGAAAAATGAGAACGAATGAGGGTGATTAGCTCAGTTGGTAGAGCATCTCCTTTACACGGAGGGGGTCGGCGGTTCGAGCCCGTCATCACCCACCATCATTCTCTCGTTTAGCAGTGCCTGGAAGTCCTGAAGTGGGTGATTAGCTCAGTTGGTAGAGCATCTCCTTTACACGGAGGGGGTCGGCGGTTCGAGCCCGTCATCACCCACCACTTCTGCGGGTCGTTAGCTCAGTTGGTAGAGCAGTTGACTTTTAATCAATTGGTCGCAGGTTCGAATCCTGCACGACCCACCAATTCAGAGAAAAGCGCCTTTTGGCGCTTTTTTCGTTTCTGCACCATCCGACTCTGACTTCATCTCTCGCCGACAGAGTTCACCGGGTCGTGTAGGATGAAGAACCGTAGAGGTTCGAGCATCGCGCAGCGATACGACAACGCGCAGCGTTGCCCGCAGGGTGAGGCCACAGGCCGAATCAATCCTGCACGACCCACCAATTCAGAAAAAAGCGCCTTTTGGCGCTTTTTTCGTTTCTGCCGTTCGCCTCCCTTTCTTCATTCGCCACGCGCTGAGATACGAATGGTTATCATTTTGACGGCTTGAATGGTAAATTAGCGGGCATAACACTCCCCAGCAATCCGCACGCGGATTGATACGCCTTAGTTTAAGGAAAGAAAGAGCCCGCTCATGACCCTATCCTTACGTCAGCTGTTCATTTCAGTTATTGCCGCCGCGGCCTTGCTGCTCAGCGGTTGCGGCCCGGACGACAAGAGCGACGGGCAGAAACCGTCCGCCCCCGCTGCCGACAGCAGTTGGCCGCGCACCATCGATAGCGCCAAAGGGAAGTTCACGCTGGAAAAACCGCCGCAGCGCATCGTATCCACCAGCGTCACCATCACCGGCACGTTACTGGCTATCGACGCCCCGGTGGTCGCCAGCGCCGCCACCAGCCCAAATCCCCTGGTGGCCGATCAACAAGGCTTCTTTACCCAGTGGAGCGAAGTGGCCAAACAGCGCCACGTCGAACGGCTGTATCAGGTGGAACCCAATGCCGAAGCCGTTGCCGCCGCCGCGCCGGATTTGATCGTCGTCGCCGCGACCGGCGGTGATTCGGCGCTGAAACTGTACGATCAGCTGTCCGCCATTGCGCCGACGCTGGTGCTCGATTACGGCGACAAAAGCTGGCAACAGCTGGCCAGCGAGCTCGGTGAGATCACCGGTCACGAAGCCGGCGCCAAACAGGCGGAAGATCGTTTCGAGCAGCGCGTGGAACAAGTGAAGCAGGCGATTACCCTGCCGCCGCAGCCGACCACGCCGTTGGTGTATGCCGACAACGGCCGTGAGGCCATGCTGTGGACACCGGGCTCCGCCCAAGGCAAGCTGCTCACCCAGCTTGGCTTCCAATTGGCCACCCCGCCGGAAAGCGCCAAAGGCAACGCCAGCATGGGTAAACGCCATGACATCATCCAAATCTCCGGCGAAAAAATGGCCGAAGGCCTGAACGGCAAAACCCTGATCCTGTTCGCCACCAATGAGCGCAAAGTGCAAGAGGTGCTGACCAACCCGTTCCTTAAACATCTGGAGCCGGTGGAACAGCGGCACGTCTACGCCGTCGGCAACGACACCTTCCGCCTCGATTATTACAGCGCCACCAACATGCTGAACCAAATCGAACGGCTGTTCAAAAAGCCCTGAATCACGCCGTCGGCAGGCCAGTCCCCTGCCGACGCTTTTCGCAAACGGGGCAACCATTCACATTCAATCAATTGAAATATCAATAGTTATTAACATCGTCCACGCGCCTTCGCCACCAACCGGCGGGTGCATGCGGGCGTAAACTCGTGTTACTATTGGCGCCCTTCACGAACGCAAATAACAATGAGAATAAAAATCATAAAGGAGTTACCGGTGTGAACGTACCCACTCCGACTGAGCGGACGCTTTCGTCCGCACCGCACGCAGCTTACGCCAGTGGCTTCAAACGCATCGCCGGGTTCGGTATCGGCTTGGCGTTGTTGTTGCTGTGCATCATTGCCAGCCTGATGCTGGGTTCCAAAGCCATCCCCTTCCATACCGTCTGGCTCAGCCTACAGGGCGCCGCGAGCGGCTCCGACAGCACCATCATTCTCAACGCCCGGGTGCCCCGTACGCTGGCGGGCATTTTGGCCGGCATGGCGCTCGGCGCCGCCGGCGCGCTGATTCAGGCGCTGACGCGCAACCCGCTGGCCGATCCCGGCGTGCTCGGCATCAACGCCGGCGCCAGCTTCGCCGTAGTCATCGGCATCATGTTTTTCGGCGCCGCCACCACCGAAAGCTATATGGCCTATGCCTTTGTCGGCGCCGCCGTCACCACCCTGCTGGTCTACCTGATCGGCACGCTGGCGGGCGGGCGCATCAACCCGGTGCGGCTGACGCTGGCCGGCGTGGCGATCGGCGCGGTGTTGCTCGGCATCACCACCGGGCTGTCGCTGATCGATCCACAAACCTTCGACCAACTGCGCTTCTGGCAGGCCGGCACGCTGGATATCCGCACGCTGGCCACCCTGCCGGTGACCGCCCCCGCCATTTTGCTCGGCTGCCTGCTGACGCTGCTCATCGCCCGGCCGCTGAATACCATCGGCATGGGGGAAGATCTGGCTATCGCGCTCGGCGCGCGCGTAGTGCTGACTCAGGCGATCGCAGTGATCGCCATTACGCTCCTGTGCGGCGCGGCGACCGCCACCGTCGGCCCGATCAGTTTCATCGGCCTGATGGTGCCGCATATCGCCCGCTGGTGGGTCGGCCCCGACCAACGCTGGATCCTGCCCTACTCCATGCTGCTGGCGCCGATTTTACTGCTGTGCGCCGACGTGGTCGGCCGCTTGCTGGCGGCCGGTGAGCTGCGCGTTTCCATCGTGGCGGCCTTCATCGGCGCGCCGGTGCTGATCTGGCTGGTGCGCCGCAAGAAAACGCTGGGGGGTCTGTGATGAGTCTGCCGCACACGCTGCATATCGGCCGCCCGGACGGCGTCATCAACGGGCGCCTGCCGCTGCGCCTGCTGCTGGTCAACCTTTCACTGTTGGCGCTGTGTCTGGCGATGGCCGTCGCCGCCCTGTGCTACGGCACGCTGCAACTTTCGCTGGAGCAGGTTTTTGCCGCGCTGACCGGCGAGGCGCCGAAAAACCTGGTCACCGTGGTCACCCAATGGCGCTTGCCGCGCATCGCCATGGCGCTGCTGTTAGGCGCCGCGCTCGGCATGAGCGGCGCCATCTTCCAGTCGATTATCCGCAACCCGCTCGGCAGCCCGGACGTGATTGGCTTTAACATGGGGGCTTACACCGGCGCGCTGATCGCCATCACCCTGTTCAACGGCGGCTATTACTACATCGCCGGCGGCGCGCTGGCCGGCGGCATTCTCGCCGCGCTGGCCATCTACCTGCTGGCCTGGCGGCAAGGCATCGCCGGCTTCCGGCTGATCATCGTCGGCATCGCCATCAGCGCGGTGCTGGTCTCCACCAATACCTGGCTGATCATCACCGCCTCGCTCGAGCGCGCCATGGACGCCGCCATGTGGCAGGCCGGTTCGCTCAACGGCATGACCTGGCAGAAAGCCCAGCCCGCCACGGCGTTTATCGTGCTGGCGGCCGCCGCCGCGCTGTTGATGGGCAAACGGCTACAGCTGCTGGAAATGGGCGACGACACGGCGCGCGCGCTGGGCGTCAATGCCGAAAGCAGCCGGCTGTGGCTGATGCTGTTCGGCGTCACCCTCACCGCCGCCGTCACCGCCACCGCCGGGCCGATTTCCTTTATCGCGCTGGCGGCGCCGCAAATCGCCCGCCGCTTGGCCGGGCAATCCTCGGTCACCCTGACGTCCTCGGCGCTGATGGGCGCGGCGCTGCTGCTCGGCGCCGACGTGGTGTCCCAACATCTTTTCGCGCCGATCCAACTGCCGGTCGGGATCGTGACCGTCTGCATCGGCGGCCTGTACCTGATTTGGCTGCTCATCCGTGAGGCCCGCAGATAGATAATGAAGAGTGATAATGCCATGAGCCACCGCCTGCACGCCTCGCACCTGAAGCTAGGCTACGACAATAAAATCATCGCTGACGATCTGAGCGTGGCGATCCCCGACGGCGCCTTTACGGTGATCGTCGGGCCGAACGCCTGCGGCAAATCGACGCTGTTGCGCGCCCTGTGCCGCCTGCTGAAACCCAGCGCCGGCGAGGTGATGCTGGACGGCAAGAACATCAGCAGTTTCGCCACCAAGGCGCTGGCGCGCGAGCTTGGCCTGCTGCCGCAAACCTCGATCGCACCGGACAGCATCACCGTGGCGGACCTGGTGTCGCGCGGCCGCTATCCGCACCAGAGCCTGCTGAAACAGTGGACACAGGCCGACAAACAGGCGGTGGAAGCCGCCATGGCGGCCACCAACGTCAGCCAACTGGCGGATCGCAGCGTCGACGAGCTGTCCGGCGGGCAGCGTCAGCGCGTCTGGGTAGCGATGGCGTTGGCGCAGCAAACGCCGCTGCTGCTGCTGGATGAACCGACGACGTATCTGGACATCGCGCACCAGATCGAGCTGCTGGATCTGTTCCGCCAGCTCAACCGCGAGCGCGGTCAAACCCTGATCGCGGTGCTGCACGATCTCAACCACGCCTGCCGCTATGCCGATCACATCATCGCCATGCGCGACGGCAAGATCGTGGCGGAAGGGAAACCGGCGGAGATCATTACCGCCGAACTGGTGGAGCGGGTGTTCGGCATGCCGTGCATGATCATCGACGATCCGCTGTCCCACACGCCGCTGGTGATCCCGCGCGGCCGCTACCACTGCGACGCACCACAGGCATGAAAAAGGCCGGGTTACCCCGGCCTTGTCGTTACTTCTCCAGCGACACCTGTTTGAAGATGTGTTTGCCGAACGGGTCTATCTCGTAGCCTTTCACTTCCTTGCGCACCGGTTCGAAGATGGTCGAGTGCGCAATCATCAACGCCGGCATCTGATCGTGCATCATCACCTGCGCCTGCTGATACATCGCCACCCGTTTGGCGTGATCGTTCTCCTCGCGCGCCTGCAGGATCAGCTGGTCGAACGGTTTATAGCACCATTTCGCCGAGTTCGAACCGCCGAGCGAAGCGCAGGTGAACAGCGGGCCGAAGAAGTTGTCCGGATCGCCGTTGGCGGTGGTCCAGCCCATCAGCGCGGTCTGGTGTTCGCCGTTTTTAATCCGCTGTAAATACTCGCCCCACTCGAAGGTGACGATTTTGGCGCGCACGCCGATTTTAGCCCAGTCGGCCTGGATCATCTCCGCCATGCGCTTGGCGTTGGGGTTATAGGGCCGCTGCACCGGCATCGCCCACAGATCGATGTCGAAGCCCTGCCCCAGCCCGGCCTCCTGCAACAGCTGCTTCGCCCGCTCCGGTGAATACGGGTAGTCTTCAAGCTGCGCGTTGCTGCCCCATTGGGCCGGCGGCAGAAGATTTTTGGCCGGCTGACCGGCGCCGTGGAACACCGCGTCGATGATCGCCGGCTTGTTGACCGCCAGCGCCAACGCCTGGCGCACCTTAACGTTATCCAACGGTTTCTTCTGGGTGTTGAACGCCAGGAAACCGATATTCAAGCCGGATTTTTCCATTACCTGAATGTTGCCGTCCTGCCGCATGCGTGCCAGATCCGCCGGATTGGGGAACGGCATCACCTGGCATTCGTTCTTTTGCAGCTTGGCGTAACGCACCGCCGCATCCGGCGTGATCGAGAATACCAGCCGATCAAGCTTCGGCTTGCCTTCCCAGTAGCGGTCGAACGCCTTGTAGAGGATTTTCGCGTCCTTCTGGTACTGCACCAGCTGGAACGGCCCGGTGCCGATCGGATCGTTGTCCACCCGCTGCGGCGTGCCGGCCTTCAGCATCGCGTCGGCATATTCCGCCGATAAAATGGTGGCGAAATACATGCCCAGATCGGCGACGAACGGCGCCTCGGCGCGGGAGAGCTCAAAGCGCACGGTGTGCTCATCCACCTTGACGATCCGGTCGATCAGCGTGCCGAACTCCATCGACTCGAAGTTGGTGTAGGCGCCATTGGAGACCTTGTGATACGGGTTGTTGGCGTCCTTCTGGCGCATAAACGAGAAGATGACGTCATCGGCGTTGAAATCGCGGGTGGGCGTGAAATATTTATTGCTCTGGAATGCCACGCCCTTGCGCAGATGGAAGGTATAGCGCTTGCCGTCTTCGCTCACCTCCCAGCTTTCCGCCAGGCTGGGTTGCAGCTCGACGGTGCCGGGTTTGAAATCCACCAGCCGGTTGTAGATCGCCGCCGAACTGGCGTCTACCGTGGTGCCGGAGGTGAACAGCTGCGGGTTGAAGCCTTCCGGCGAGCCTTCGGAACAGTAGACCAGCGTATTGGCCCGCGCGCCGCCGGCAATCGCCAACGCCAGCAGCCCGATCGTTATTGCTTTTCTTTTCATTGCGCTATCCCCAGTGGTGAAAAAACAGCCGAACGGATAGCAATAAATCATGCAGTTAGCGATGTAAAGGACAAATTCCGCGCATAAAAACGGGCAGGCGCGCAAGCGGCCTGCCCCGGTGAAACGGCGCGAGGATGATGAAATTAAATCATCTGGCTGAAGTTCATCTGCGCCATCAGCTTATAGTTATCGGCGTAGTCGACCGGAATGGCCACCACCACCGGCCCCTGGATCTCCATCGCCTTGCGCAGCATCGGCCGCAGATCTTCCACCGACTGCACGGCGAAACCGACCGCGCCGCAGGATTCCGCGTAGGCCTTGAAGTCGATCGGCCCGAACTCCACGCCGGATTTGCGCTGGTATTTGTTCACTTCCTGCATTTCCACCATGTTGTAAGCGTTATCGACCCAGATCACGTGCACGATGTTGTTTTTCAGCCGCACCGCGGTCTCCAGCTCCATGCTCGACTGCATGAAGCCGCCGTCGCCGGAGATTGACACCACCTTATCGCCGGGGCGCACCAGCGCCGCGCCAATGGCCCACGGCAGCGCTACCCCCATGGTTTGCTGGCCGTTGGAGATCAACAGCTGGCGAGCGCGGAAGCTGTAAAGATAGCGGGCTATCCAGATGTGGAAACTGCCCATGTCCACGCACAGCGTCACGTCGTCGCTGACGATGTCCTGCAGCTCCTTGACGATACGCAACGGATGGATCGGCATGCCGCCGCGGCGCGCGGCGCGTTCCGCCAATTCGGCGCGCTGGCGGCCGAGATCGGTCAGGATCAGTTCCACCTCCGCCGGGACGCAGACCGCCTCATTGAACGCTTCGGTCATCATGTTCAGCGTGGCGCTGATGTTGCCCACCAGCTCGACGTCCGGCCGATAGCAGGTATCGATGTCCGCCGGCAGCACGTCGATATGCACCAGCTTCAGCCGCCCGTGGCTGTTCCACATGCACGGATCGTATTCGATCGGATCGTAGCCGACGCTGACCACCAGATCGGCCTTTTGCAACAGCTGATCGGCCGGCTGGTTGTTGAACAGGCCGACGCGGCCGGCGAAGCGGGCAAAGTGATTGACGTCAATCACCCCCGCCGCCTGATAGGTGCCGACCACCGGCATATGGGTGCGGTACAGCAGATGGCGCACCGCCTCGCTGTTCTCCGGCCGGCTGGCCTGCAAGCCCAGCAGCAGCACCGGGCATTTGGCCTGGCGGATCAGTTTCACCGCCGCCTGAATGTCGTCCGCCGCCGCGGCCCCCATGCGCGGCAAGCGGCAGCCCGCCAGCACCGGCGCCGTGACCGGCTCATTGACGATATCCATCGGCAGGCTGACGAACGACGCCCCCGGCCGGCCGAACTCGGCGCGGCGGAAGGCGTTGGCGATCACCTCGGAAATCGCCGAACCGGCATGCACTTCGGCGCAGTACTTGGTCACCGGCCGGAACATGCTGACGGTATCCATGCTCTGGTGCGTCTGCTTCAGGCTGTCGGCGCGCTTCACCGCGCCGCCGAAGGCCACCACCGCATCCCCTTCCGAGGTGGCGGTCGCCAGCCCGGTGATCAGGTTGGAGCTGCCCGGCCCGGAGGTGACCAGCGCCACCCCCGCCTTGCCGGTCAGGCGGCCGACCGCCGCCGCCATAAAGGCCGCGTTGGCCTCATGGCGCACCACTACCGTTTCGATCGACGGCGCATCTTCCAGCGAATCGAACACCCGGTCGATCTTGGCGCCCGGAATGCCGAAAACGTGTTTGACGCCCTGCGCTTCCAGGTTTTTCACCACCAAGTCGGCGCCGCATTGCCAGTCATTGCCTGTTTTTTCCTGTGCCATGGTTCCACCTCCTAAGAAAACGATCGCCGGGATTAGCCCTCGGCGGAACGAATCGCGCGATCCAAATCCTCTGGACAGAGGTTGGCGCGCAAGAAATCCGCATCATGCGGCAACTGAAGATTGAGACGGGTGATGACGCCGAACTGCAGGCGGCCATGATCGAGCTGGTAATCCAGCACGTGGCCGCCGCCGCTGCGGTCGTCGGTAACGAAGTGTTCGTGATAGCCGGCCACGCCGATGCCCTGCATGTAATCGGGCGAGCGGAAGCCGACCAGCGTGCCGCGCCGCTGATGGAACGAGAAGGTCGGCTGCTCTTCTATCGCTTCCAGCATTGGGCGGTAAGGCCGCTCCTGGCGCGGCACGGTGCGGGTTTCGACATGGCTGAACTCACCGTCGACCCGCACCGCGCAGAACAGGTTCGGCGAGGCGACCTGTTCATCGATGCATTGGTGCAGTTGCGCCTTGGTGATCGGCCGATCGAATTGCTGGCTGACGCTGGGCTGGAAAAAGGTGACGACGGCGAAAGGGGTTTTCTGTTGCAAACAGGCCGGGCGGGCGCTGCCGTCGGCGCGCAGCTGGTGTATTTCCTGATCGAACGCGATCAGTTCGCCATCCAGATGATTGAAGGTGCCGAGGCCGAAATCGCCGTGTTTCAGCAATTCGGCGATGGTGGTCTCCCCTTCATAAACCCCGTCGATGAGCGCGCTCATCAGCGAGATTTGATAGATTTCGCCCTCCCCGGCGTTGATCGACTGCCTGGCGAAACCCTGCGCCAGATGGCGCGCACAGGAACACCCGTGTTTTTCGTTCATGCTGACTCCTCCACCAGCGCGGAACTGCGGTTCCACGCGTTCAAAAGACCCGCCGACGGCGAGCCAAGATGCCCCTCAGGCGCGTTCATCAGTTGGAACGATTCAGCCTGAGGCGACAAAAAAACCGGCACGGCTGGCCGGCCGATATCCAGAAACAACAGGAAGATAAGTGAAAGTAAAGACTCACTAATCATTGAGGTTGAGTCGGATATCAAATTGAACGGTTAATCTGGTGTTGGAGCGACAATCAACGCCACAGGCGGCTGACGCAGCCTGGGAAAAACATCTGCTATTTGGTGCTAAACGCCGCGAGGTTTATGCGTTTTCTCTCTATGCGGCCGGGATGCGGCGGCGCTGAAGCCCGTCGTCAACCCGCAATCAGAGTAGCCGCAGCATCGCCAACAGAGAAGCGGGTATTCATAAGAAACGCTTTTGCATATAATGCAAAAATGAATGACGCCCGCTATGTAGAACATCTGCCAATCTTTCTCGACGTGGCCCGCCTGGGCAGCTTTTCCGCCGCCGCACGCCAGCTGGGTATGGTGCCTTCTTCGCTGGTGCGCCATATCGATGCGCTGGAAAGCGCGCTCGGCGCGACGCTGTTCGTACGCTCCACCCGCGGCCTGTTGCTGACCGACGCCGGCGAGCTGCTGCTGGCACGCGCCGCCGCGCTGATGACGGACATTACCGGCATTCGCGCCGAGCTGAACGCGCTGAACGAAACGCCGCAGGGCACGCTGCGCATCAGCTGCCTGCCGACCTTCGGCAAAACCTATGTGCTGCCGCTGCTGCCGACGCTGGCGGAACGCTACCCTCAGCTGTGGGTCGATCTCGATCTGACCGAACGCCAGACCGATCCGACCCAGGAACGGCTGGACGCCGCCATCCGCATCGGCGAGCAGAAGGACAGCGCGCTGTACGCCAGCCGCATCGCCACCCAACGCTGGGTGATGTGCGCCAGCCCCGGCTACGTCGCCCGCTATGGCCTGCCGAGCGATCTGGAGGCGCTGCCGCAGCACCGGCTGATCGCCCGCTACCACAAACAACAGCCGGCCTGCTGGGCGCAGATCCTCGACGCGGCGTTGATGAACCGCTGCACCATGGCGCTGCGCTGCGACGACTTCACCGCGCAGCGCCAGGCGGCGCTGCTCGGCCTCGGCATCGCCTTCCTGCCCAACTGGGTGGTGGGGCCGGACGTGCAGAATGGGCAACTGGTTCAGATGCTCGAAGATCCGCGCCATGAGCAGCAAGGCATCTATCTGCTGCGCCCGATGGCGAAGGTGTCCGCCCGGCTGGCGGCCTTCACCGCCCTGCTGCAGCAAACCCTCGGTCAGCCGCCCAGTTGGGGGTAAAGCGGTGTCACCCGGTTGTGCAGCGCCGGATTGTCGCTCTCGTCCTTCAGCTCGATGCCGCTCAGCCGCCGCTGGAACGCCTGCTCCAGCAGCCAGGCCAGGCGGAACGCCGCCTGCGGGTAATCCAGCCCCTCCGGCCGCACGTTGGAGATGCAGTTACGCTCGGCGTCCGTTCTGCGCGCATTCGGCTCCCAGGTTAAATAAATGCCCAGGCTGTCCGGCGACGACAGCCCCGGCCGTTCGCCGATCAGCACCGCCACCGCCCGGGCCTGCAGGCACTCGCCGATCTCATCCCCCAGCGCCACTCGCGCCTGATGCGCCAACACCACCGGCGCGATCGCCAGCCCCAACGTATCGAGATAGGGCCGCAGCGCCTGCAGCAGCGGCAATGCCTGGCGGTGCACCGCCTTGGAGGAGAGGCCATCCGCCACCACCAGCAGCAGATCGGTCCGGCGCGGCGGCACGCCGAGCAGCAGGCGGCGGCTGTCCAGCGCCAATCGCCGCCCCAGATCCGGACGGCGCAGATAGGCGGCGCGGTCAACGGCCTGGCTGTGCACCGCCAGCGTGGGCCAACCGGCATCGTGCAGATCCGCCGCCAGCCGTTCGCTCTCGAATGGCTGATGCACCGCGTCGCGCGCCTGGGCATGGGCCAGGCCGAAGCGCAGCAGCTCGTCGGTCGGCAGACTGGCGCCGGTGCGCCCCAGCGCGATGCGCGCATCGGTAAAGGCGCGCAGCGCGTCCCAACTGTTGACGTGAACCGGTTTGCTCATGTCCGTTCTCCCTGCAGCGCCAGCAACAGCGGGTGATTGGCGGCGGCGTCGCGCAGCCGTCCGCGTTCATCGGTGATGTTCATCGCCGCCAGCCAGGCGGCGAACTCCGGCGCGTGCTTCAGCCCCAGCAGCTCGCGGATATAGAGCGCGTCGTGGAACGAGGTGCTTTGGTAATTGAGCATGATATCGTCCGCGCCCGGCACGCCGATCAGGAACGTCAGCCCGGCGGCGGCCAACAGCGTCAGCAGCGTGTCCATATCATCCTGATCGGCCTCTGCATGGTTGGTGTAGCAGACATCGCAGCCCAGCGGCAGGCCGAGCAGCTTGCCGCAGAAGTGATCCTCCAGCCCGGCGCGGATAATTTGTTTGCCGTCATACAGGTATTCAGGGCCGATAAACCCCACCACGGTGTTGATCAGCAGCGGTGAGAAATGCCGCGCCACCGCATAGGCGCGCGCCTCGCAGGTCTGCTGATCGACGCCGTGATGCGCGTTAGCCGACAGGCAACTGCCCTGCCCGGTTTCGAAGTACATCACGTTATCGCCCAACGTGCCGCGCTTGAGGCTCAGCGCCGCCTGCTGCGCCTCCGCCAGCAGCGCCAGACTGATGCCGAAACCGCGATTGGCCGCTTCGGTACCGGCGATCGACTGAAACACCAGATCCACCGGCGCGCCGCGCTCCATCAGCCGCAGCGTGTTGGTCACGTGGGTCAGCACGCAGGATTGGGTGGGTATGGCGAAGCGCTGGATCACGTCGTCCAGCATGTAGTTGAGTTTTTCCAGCAGCGGCAGGCTGTCGCTGGCCGGATTGATGCCGACCACCGCGTCGCCGCTGCCGTACAGCAAACCGTCCAGCATGCTGGCGGCGATGCCTTGCAGGCTGTCGGTCGGGTGATTGGGCTGCAGCCGCACGCTGAGGTGGCCCGGCAGGCCAATCGTATTGCGAAAGCGCGTCACCACCCGGCATTTCTTCGCCACCAGGATCAGATCCTGATTGCGCATGATCTTGCTTACCGCCGCCGCCATCTCCGGCGTAATGCCGGCGGCCACCTGCGCCAGCATGGCGCTGTCCGCCTGCTCGCTCAGCAACCAGTCGCGAAAATCGCCGATCGTGAGGTGCGAGATGGGCTCAAAGGCGGCGGCGTCGTGGCTATCGATGATCAGGCGCGTCACCTCGTCCTGCTCGTACGGCACCAGCGGCTGCTGCAGGAACGCCTTGAGCGGCACATCCGCCAGCGCGATGCGCGCCGCCATGCGCTCTTCGGCGCTTTCCGCCGCCACCTCCGCCAGATAATCGCCGGAACGCGCCGGCGAAGCTTTCGCCATCAGCTGGCGCAGGCCGCCGAAGCGATAGCCGCGTTGGCCCAACGTTGCCTGATACATAGCCCCCCTCCCTTGCCCTGAGTGACGAGATAAAAGCCCTGCACCAAGTGTAGTCAGTGAAGCAAGAAAATTAATTTGCCTGCTATCGCCGCCATCGCGCATCCCCCCATTTCACCCGCCGCCGCTTCGGGTTACAGTAGCCGCGAAAACAGGAGGGGTGATGGATCCGCAACGGCAAATTATCGACTGGCTGCAACAAGATAGCGCGCGCATGGCCGCCCTGCGCACCGTGCGCCGGCTCGGCCTGAATGACTGGTGCCTCGGCGCCGGCTTTGTGCGCAACCTGGTGTGGGATCGGCGCCACGGCTATGTGGAGCCCACGCAGCTCAACGATATCGACGTGATCCACTTCGATGCAGAGCGGGCGGACGCCGAACGCGATCGCATGCTGGAGGCGCGGCTGCAGCAGTGGCTGCCGCAGCCGTGGTCGGTCAAGAACCAGGCGCGCATGCACCTGCGCAGCGGCCGCGCGCCCTACCGCAACAGCGAAGAGGCCATCAGCTTCTGGACCGAAGTGGAAACGGCGATCGGCGCGCGCCTGAACGCCGACGACAGCATCACGCTGGTCGCCCCTTTCGGGCTCGCGGCGCTGTTCAACGACACCATTACCTTCAACGTGAAAAATGGCGATCGCACGGCCTATGCCCAGCGCGTGGTCGACAAAGGCTGGCTGCTGCGCTGGCCGCGTCTGCAGCAGGTAAAGATTTAGCCGCCGCTGCCGATACCTTGAAAAGCGAGATCCAGACTCAGGGAGAGCAACCATGTCGACCACCATCACCATGATCGTACCGATCAAGAATACCGTCCCCGGCGTCAGCAACGTCTTCAGCGCGCCGGGCCATCAGGGCGAATTACTGATGGCCAAACCGGTCAACAACCAGCCGCAAGGCGGCAAGATGGAGAAAAACGAACGCGCCAACGGCAATGACGAACCGGTTAATCTCAATGAAAGCCGCGCTTCGGCGCGTATCAAGGCGCTGAACCGGCAGATTCAGGCGCTGCAGCAAAAGCTGGTGGAACTGAAGGATTCCGACGCCGATCCCAAAGAGATCGAAAAGCAGAAACAGCTGATCGAAGCGCAGATCAAGATGTTGCAGGCCGAGATCGCGCGCATCCAGAAAGAAGAAATGGAAAAGCAGCAGCAGGAGCAAATGGAAAAAGCCGCGGCGAAATCCGGCGACGGCGTAAACCGCCCAACGCCGCTCAACGCGGTGGACGTCTATATCTGAGTCAATATGCCGCGTTTTCCCGCCGGCGCTGTTGCAGCAGCGCCGCCTGCTGACGCGCCACCTGCCAGATGGCCTCCGCCGCCGGCGTCAGTGAGCGGTTCTTGCGCCGCACCAGCATCAGCGCGCGGTTAATTTCCGGCACCAGCCGCCGCACCCGGAGCCGCCCCCCTTCCGGCAACGGCAGCGCCAACGCCGGGAAAATGCTGATGCCAATCCCCTCCGCCACCATCGGGAACAGCGTGGCCGGATGGCCGATTTCCTGCACCACCTGTGCCTCCACGCCCTGCTGTCTCAGCGCACTGTCGATCAGCGGCCGGCTGCCCGACGCATAATCCTGCAACACCAGGCGGCAACCGTTCAACGCCGACCAACGCACCGCCTGCTGCGCAGCGAACGGATGATCGTCGCGGCACAGCAACAGGAAAGGTTCATGCAGCACCGCTTCGCACTCCAGATCCACCGCCTGTACCGGATCGACCACGATGCCGAAATCCACCTCGGCGTTGCGCACGCTGTGCAGCACCTGCTGCTGCGCCTGATCGCGCAGCATGATGCGGATCTCCGGGTATTCACGCTCGCCGGCGGCGATGCACTGCGGCATCAGATGGGCGGAAATGGTTTGGCTCGTCGCCACCCGCACCGTGCCGCTGCGCTGTACGCCAAAGCTGCGCGCATCCAGCAAAGCGGCCTGCAGTTCGTCCAGCAGCCGCTCGACCCGGTTGGCCAACCGCAGACCGGCGTCGGTCAACACCACTTCACGCGTGGTGCGATCCAGCAGCCGCACGCCGACCTCCGCTTCCAGCTCTTTCACGCTGTGGCTGACCGCCGATTGCGTCAGGCCGATCGCCTCACCGGCGCGGCTGAAGCTGCCGTGGCGGGCGATGGCGACGAACACCCGCAGCTGTTTGAGTGAGTAATTCATGTGTTTTATTCATATATGAATTAAATAAATCAATTTAATTATTATATGTCCGCGCGGGAGAATAGCCCTATCGATTTTCGACCCTGAGCGCACCGCCATGAGATTTCTGCCCGATCGTTTTACCCTGACGCTGATCGCTACCGTGCTGCTGGCGTCGTTCCTGCCGGCGCGCGGCGAGTTCGTCGGCTGGCTCAACGCCCTGACCATCGCCGCCATCGCCCTGCTGTTCTTCATGCACGGCGCCAAGCTGTCGCGCGAGGCCATCCTGGCCGGCAGCAACAACTGGCGGCTGCATCTGTGGGTGATGTGCAGCACCTTCATCATTTTTCCGGCGCTGGGCGTGCTGTTTGCCTGGTGGGCGCCGATCGACGTCAGCCCCGAGCTGTACGCCGGTTTCATCTACCTGTGCATCCTGCCGGCCACCGTGCAATCGGCCATCGCCTTCACCTCGCTGGCGGGCGGCAACGTCGCGGCGGCGGTATGCAGCGCTTCCGCCTCCAGCCTGCTCGGGATCTTCGTGTCGCCGCTGTTGGTCGGCTTGTTGATGAATGTGCACGGCGATACCGGCGGCCTGCGGCAGGTCGGTTCGATCGTGCTGCAGCTGCTGGTGCCGTTCGTCGCCGGTCACCTGCTGCGGCCGCTGATCGGCGGCTGGATCGAACACCATCGGCCGCTTATCGGTAAAACCGATCAGACTTCAATTCTGCTGGTGGTGTACGCCGCCTTCAGCGAGGCGGTGACGCACGGCATCTGGCATCAGGTAGGGATGGGCTCACTGGCGTTTATCGTCGGCGGCAGCATCGTGCTGCTGGCGATCGTGCTGGTGGTGAACACTTACATGGCGCGCTGGCTGGGGTTCAGCAAAGCGGACGAGATCACCATCGTATTCTGCGGTTCGAAGAAGAGCCTGGCGAACGGCATTCCGATGGCCAATATCCTGTTCCCGGCGGCGACGGTGGGGATCATGGTGCTGCCGCTGATGGTGTTCCATCAGGTGCAGCTGATGACCTGTGCGGTATTGGCGAAAAGGTATCAGCGCAAGCAGCGGGCGCAACAGGCGGTGCCCAACGCGCAGGCGTCGCGCGGGTAAAAAAAAGACGGGCCAAGGCCCGTCAGTTCAGCTTTTCTTCAGCGGCTTGACCAGGTGGTCAAGCCCTTCGATTTTAATCGCCAGCGTCATCTCCATCAGCATGCCGAGCTTGCCTTTGGGGAATTCACCCTTGCGGGCGAACCACAGCAGGTACTCTTCGGGCAGATCGATCAGCACCCGCCCCTGGTACTTGCCGAACGGCATCACGGTATTGGCGATCTCCAGCAGGTTTTCTTTTTCCATCACTCACCCAGCAGGCGGATCATCTCCGCTTCGTCGATCACGGCGATACCCAGCTCCTGAGCCTTCGCCAGCTTGGAGCCGGCCGCCTCGCCGGCGATCACCAGATCGGTTTTCTTCGACACGCTGCCGCTGACCTTGGCGCCCAGCGCCGTCAGGCGATCTTTGGCCTCGTCGCGCGACAGCTGGCTCAGCGAGCCGGTCAGCACCACGGTTTTGCCGGCGAACGGGCTGTCTATCTCTTCCGCCGCCACCACCACCGGCGCCGGCCAGTGGATGCCGATTTCGGCGCCCACCAACTCGTTGATCACCTGCTGATTGAGCGCTTCATCGAGGAAGTTGCGCGTGTGTTTGGCCACCACTTCGCCGACGTCCGGCACCTCTTTCAGCGCCTCGATGTCGGCGGCGAACAGCTTCTCGAGCGATCCGAAATGCGCCGCGAGGTTGGCGGCGGTCGCTTCGCCGACCTCGCGAATGCCGAGCGCATACAGGAAGCGAGCGAAGGTGGTCTGCTTGGATTTCTCCAGCGCATTAACCAGATTCTGCGCCGATTTCGGCCCCATGCGATCCAGGCCGGTCAGAATGCCGGCGGACAGCCGGAACAGATCGGCCGGGTTCTTCACGTACTCCTTGTCCACCAGCTGCTCGATGATCTTGTCGCCCATGCCTTCAACGTCCAGCGCGCGGCGGGAAACGAAATGCTTCAACGCCTCTTTGCGCTGCGCGCCGCAGATAAGACCGCCGGTGCAACGCGCCACGGCCTCGCCTTCCACGCGCTCAACGTCGGAACCGCACACCGGGCAGTGCAGCGGGAACACCACTTCGCGCGCATCCTGCGGCCGACGGTCTTCCAGCACGCCCACCACCTGCGGGATCACGTCGCCGGCGCGGCGCACGATCACCGTATCGCCGATGCGCAGCCCCAACCGCTCAATTTCATCGGCGTTGTGCAAGGTGGCGTTGCTGACGGTCACCCCGGCCACCAGCACCGGCTCAAGGCGCGCCACCGGCGTAATCGCGCCGGTGCGGCCAACCTGAAACTCCACTTCGCGCACCACGGTGATCTGCTCCTGCGCCGGGAATTTGAACGCCGTCGCCCAGCGCGGCGCACGTGCCACGAAGCCCAGCGTTTCCTGCAGATCGATGTCGTCAATCTTGATCACCACGCCGTCGATGTCAAAACCGAGCTGTGCGCGGTCCCGCTCGACCTGGCGATAGAACGCCAGCACTTCCTCGCTGCCGGTGCGGCGCTGGGCGCGATCGCTGACCGGCAGGCCCCAGGCCTTGAACTGCATCAGGCGTTCAAAGTGGCTGCGCGGCAGCTCGCCGCCTTCCAGCAGCCCGACGCCATAGCAAAAGAAGGTCAGCGGACGTTTGGCGGTAATGCGCGGATCGAGCTGGCGCAGCGAACCGGCGGCGGCGTTGCGCGGATTGGCGAACACCTTGCCGTCTTTGCGCCGCGCCTCTTCGTTCATCTGTTCAAACCCGGCCTGCGGCATGAAC
Source organism: Serratia sp. CY37869 (assembly GCF_052168895.1). Classification (NCBI taxonomy): domain Bacteria; kingdom Pseudomonadati; phylum Pseudomonadota; class Gammaproteobacteria; order Enterobacterales; family Yersiniaceae; genus Serratia; species Serratia sp. CY37869. The sequence continues at coordinate 365,074 of NZ_JBJNLU010000001.1, read as the reverse complement.
ACTTCGCCGCGCACTTCCAGCCGGCGCGGGATGTTGTCGCCGGTCAGGCGCAGCGGGATGGCGCGAATGGTGCGCACGTTGGAGGTGATGTTCTCGCCGGTGGTGCCGTCGCCGCGCGTCGCCGCACGCACCAGCTCGCCGTCTTCGTACAGCAGGCTGACCGCCAGGCCGTCCAGCTTCAGCTCGCAGCAGAAGGTCAACGGATCGCTGCTCTTGAGCCTGTCCTGCACGCGCTTGTAAAACGCCAGGAAGCTCTCTTCGTCGAACACGTTGTCCAGCGACAGCATCGGCACTTCGTGACGCACCTGGTCAAACGCCGCCAGCGGCGCCGCGCCCACGCGCTGGGTCGGCGAATCGGCGGTGATCAGCTCCGGATGCGCGCTCTCGAGCTCGCGCAGCTCGCGCATCAGGCGGTCATATTCCGCATCCGGCACTTCGGGCGCATCCAGCACATGATACTGGTATTCATGATGGCGCAATGTGGCTCGTAGTTGATTGATTTGTTGGATTATCGATTCCATGGCTCACCATCAAAGATAAAAAACCCCCGGCTAGCGGGGGCTTTGTTGTTACGGATGTTCAGTGCGCGCGGCAACCCGGTCAGGCGTTGTTTTCCAACACTTCACGGATACGCGCTTTGTAGGTTTCCAGCTTCTGCGGCGTCATCATGCGGCGCTCGTCGTCCAGCACCACACCGCCCACGTCGTCGGCGATGCGCTGCGCCGACTGCAGCATCAGCTTGAAGTTCTGATTGGCGTCGCCGTAAGACGGCACCATCATGAACATCGACACGCCCGGCGTGGAGAAATCGGACATCATGTCAGGATCGAACGACCCCGGCTTGACCATGTTCGCCAGGCTGAACAGCACCGGGCCACTGCCGGCCGGGCTGATATGGCGGTGGAAGATGCCCATCTCGCCAAACTGGAAGCCCGCCTGCAACACGCTCTGCAGCAGCACTTCGCCGCCGATCACGCCGCCCTGATGGGCCGCGACGTGCAGCACCAGCACGGTCTCTTTCAGTTTAGCCTGTACTGGCGCAGCGGCCGGCTGTTGCGGCTGCGGTGCAGGTTCCGACGCAGGCTTCACTTCCGGCGCTTGCTGCACCGGGGCGGGTTCGGCGTGGAATGCCGGTTCCGCCGCCAGCGGCGCCTCATGTTCATGCGGCAGATCGTCAACGCGCGGCTCGCGGCGCACGGCCGGTTGCGGTTGCTGCGGCTCGGCCGGTTTTTCGTCCGGCGCGTAGTTGTTCAGCAGGATGTCATCGTACTCCGGCCGCTGAGACAGCGGAGGCGGCGTCTGATGGGCAGCCGGCTGAACGGCGCGGGGCGCAGGCGCAGCCGCCGGAGCGGGCTTCGGCGCGGCCACGGGTTCTTCGCGTGCGGCATCGAAATGGCCGAATGACGGCTCGTCTTGCGGGTGAGCGGCGCGTACGCGCACCTCACCGACGCCTTCTTCGAGATCGTCGATCGGAGTTTGTTCACGTTCCTTTTGGGAACGTTTGGCTGGGCGATCGCGGAAGAGCGCTGACCGTTCTTTGCGACTGGTCCACAGACCGTGCAATAACAGCGCTATTATGGCGATCGCGCCAACAACGATTAATATCAGACGCAAATCCTGCATCATTGCTATCTCTGTTGTTCCAATACATTGCCACCGCGGCAAACATTCACTCTTTAACTCTATTTGCCCGCGCACACAAGTGCAAGTCCGTGCTGAACTTTATGCCAATAAAGATGATTATACTGCCTTTTTCTGCTGGTTTTTCAGCCAACCCTACCCTAGCCAGTGGAAAATCATCCCTATATGATAATGATGCCTGTTCAGACAACGAGATAACTTAAGATATGTCCTATACGCAGCCCCCTTCCCGTTCCACCAGCGGCATTCATTATTTCGCCGAAGGCTGGCGCCTGATTTCGCGCCCGGGGATTAAACGCTATGTGGTCCTGCCGTTGCTGGTCAACGTGCTGCTGATGGGCTCCGCTTTCTGGTGGCTGTTCAGCCGCCTCGGCGACTGGATCCCGGCGATGATGAGCCACGTTCCCGATTGGCTGCAATGGTTGAGCTACCTGCTGTGGCCGCTGGCGGTCATTTCGGTGCTGCTGGTGTTCAGCTATCTGTTCAGCACCCTCACCAACCTGATCGCCGCCCCGTTTTGCGGCCTGCTGGCCGAACAGCTCGAAGGCAGCCTGACCGGCAAACCGCTGCCGGACACCGGCCTGCTCGGCATCGCCAAAGACCTGCCGCGCATCATGGCGCGCGAATGGCGCAAGCTGATGTATTACCTGCCGCGCGCGCTGCTGCTGCTGGCGCTGTACTTCGTGCCCGGCATCGGCCAGACGGTGGCGCCGGTGCTGTGGTTCCTGTTCAGCGCCTGGATGCTGGCGATCCAGTATTGCGACTATCCGTTCGACAACCACAAGGTGAGCTTTGCCGACATGCGCCGCGCTTTGCGCCAGCACAAAACCGACAACCTGCAGTTCGGCGCGCTGGTCAGCCTGTTCACCATGATCCCGATCCTCAACCTGGTGATCCTGCCGGTCGCCGTCTGCGGCGCCACCGCGATGTGGGTCGATCGCTACCGCTCGCAATTCGTCCGATAACCGCCGTTTTTTGCCGCCGACAGCGCGGAAATTTTCGACAGGGCGCGCATTTCGCGCCCTTATCATTGTGCTTAAAACTTATTTCCTAATAACATATAGATATACCAATTCTTTACTTCCCTGCCGGTACTGTTAGCGTATGCTTTCGATGTTCCCCACATTTTCATAGAGTTAAAGGACGGGCTATGAGCAAGATATATGAAGACAACTCATTAACAATCGGCCATACGCCGCTGGTTCGTCTGAACCGTATCGGCAACGGACGCATTCTGGCCAAGGTTGAATCACGCAACCCGAGCTTCAGCGTCAAATGCCGCATCGGTGCCAATATGATTTGGGATGCGGAACAACGCGGCGTGCTGACCGCCGGCAAAGAACTGGTGGAGCCGACCAGCGGCAACACCGGCATCGCGCTGGCCTTCGTCGCCGCCGCGCGCGGTTACAAGCTGACGCTGACCATGCCGGAAACCATGAGCATCGAGCGCCGCAAGCTGCTCAAGGCGCTGGGCGCCAATCTGGTGCTGACCGAAGGGGCGAAAGGCATGAAAGGCGCCATCGCCAAAGCGGAAGAGATCGTCGCCACCGATCCAAACCGTTACCTGATCCTGCAACAGTTCAGCAACCCGGCCAACCCGGCCATCCATGAAAAAACCACCGGCCCGGAAATCTGGGAAGACACCGACGGGGAAGTCGACGTGTTCATCTCCGGCGTCGGCACCGGCGGCACGCTGACCGGCGTTAGCCGCTACATCAAAAACACCAAAGGCAAAGCCATCACCACCGTGGCGGTCGAGCCGACCGACTCGCCGGTCATCAGCCAGGCGCTGGCCGGTGAAGAGCTGAAGCCGGGCCCGCACAAAATTCAGGGCATCGGCGCCGGCTTCATTCCAGGCAACCTCGATCTGGACCTGGTGGATCGCGTCGAAAAAATCTCCAACGACGAAGCCATCAGCATGGCGCGCCGTCTGATGGACGAAGAAGGCATCCTGGCGGGCATCTCCTCCGGCGCAGCGGTCGCGGCGGCGGTAAAACTGGCCGAAGAACCGGCGTTCGCCGACAAGACCATTGTGGTTATCCTGCCCTCTTCCGGCGAACGTTATCTCAGCACCGCGCTGTTTGCCGATCTGTTCACCGAGCAGGAATTGCAGCAGTAATTCCGCCACTGCACAAATCGCTAAAAAAGCACCCTGTGGGGTGCTTTTTTGTGGACTGGATCAAACTTTATAGCAGTCCAAGATTGCTTTTGCCCGTCGCCTTTAGTATTTAACGGTGCATTATTTCGATGCGCAAAATTAATCACTCTCCGAGCCTGGTCGAGGCTGAATCGATTTACTCATCTGTCGCCGACGCGGCGAATCGGGCATAATGGGGAGCGGATTGGAACGACGTCTAAAGCCGAGTTTTTTGATCTGAAGTGCCTAACGCGTCGTTTTCTGTTGCATCAACGTTCGCCCCTGTCCATAGTCAGGCGCTATAACCAGACAAGTTAAAGTCAGGCCCCTGGGCTAAACTTTAACTCCACAACATTAATCCAATAAGTTGGGGAAACATCAATGTTCCAGCAAGAAGTTACTATTACCGCTCCGAATGGTCTGCATACTCGCCCTGCCGCTCAGTTCGTTAAAGAAGCCAAAGGCTTCACGTCTGACATCACCGTGACCTCCAACGGCAAAAGCGCCAGCGCTAAAAGCCTGTTCAAACTGCAAACTCTGGGGCTGACTCAAGGGACCGTAGTGACCATCTCCGCTGAAGGTGAAGACGAGCAGAAAGCCGTTGAGCACTTGGTAAAACTGATGGCAGAGCTTGAGTAATCGGCCCGTCTTTTTAGTTAACACCAGTCAAGAGTAAGGTAGGGTTATGATTTCAGGCATTTTAGTATCACCGGGCATCGCTTTTGGTAAGGCTCTCTTGCTGAAAGAAGACGACATTGTCATCAACCGGAAGAAAATCTCTGCTGATCAAGTAGAGCAGGAAGTCTCGCGTTTTCTGGCCGGCCGCGCGAAAGCGTCCGAACAGCTGGAAGCGATCAAGACCAAAGCTGGCGAAACCTTCGGCGAAGAGAAGGAAGCTATCTTCGAAGGCCACATCATGTTGCTGGAAGACGAAGAGCTTGAGCAGGAAATCATAGCCCTAATCAAAGACGATCTGGCCTCCGCAGACGCCGCCGCCTACACCGTGATCGAAGGCCAGGCGAAAGCGTTGGAAGAGCTGGACGACGAATACCTGAAAGAACGCGCCGCCGACGTGCGCGACATCGGCAAACGCCTGCTGCAGAACATTCTGGGCATGCCTATCGTCGATCTGGGCTCCATTCAGGATGAAGTGATCCTGGTGGCCACCGATCTGACCCCGTCCGAGACCGCGCAGCTGAACCTGGACAAAGTGCTGGGCTTCATTACCGATCTCGGCGGCCGCACCTCCCACACCTCTATCATGGCGCGCTCCCTGGAGCTACCGGCAATCGTCGGCACCAGCGACGTGACCAAGCAGGTGAAGAACGACGACTATCTGATTCTGGACGCGGTTAACAACCAGATTTACGTTAACCCGACCGCTGACGTTATCGATCAGCTGAAAGCCGCCCAGAACCAATACATCACCGAGAAAAACGATCTGGCCAAGCTGAAGGACCTGCCGGCGATTACGCTGGACGGCCATCAGGTTGAAGTCTGCGCCAACATCGGCACCGTGCGTGACGTCGCGGGTGCAGAGCGCAACGGCGCGGAAGGCGTCGGCCTGTATCGTACCGAATTCCTGTTCATGGACCGCGACTCGCTGCCAACCGAAGACGAGCAGTTCCAGGCTTATAAAGCCGTGGCGGAAGCCATGGGCTCGCAGGCGGTGATCGTCCGCACCATGGACATCGGCGGCGACAAAGACCTGCCGTACATGAACCTGCCGAAGGAAGAGAACCCGTTCCTCGGCTGGCGCGCCATCCGCATCGCGATGGACCGCCGTGAAATCCTGCACGCCCAGCTGCGCGCCATCCTGCGCGCCTCGGCGTTCGGCAAACTGCGCATCATGTTCCCGATGATCATCTCCGTGGAAGAAGTGCGCGATCTGAAAGGCGAAATCGAGACGCTGAAGGCGCAGCTGCGCGAAGAAGGCAAGGCGTTTGACGAGAGCATCGAAGTGGGCGTGATGGTGGAAACACCGGCTGCGGCGGTCATCGCTCACCACCTGGCGAAAGAAGTCGACTTCTTTAGTATTGGGACAAACGATCTAACCCAGTATACTCTGGCGGTAGATCGCGGCAACGAGCTGATTTCTCATCTCTATAACCCGATGTCCCCATCAGTGCTTGGCCTGATTAAACAGGTTATTGATGCATCTCACGCGGAAGGCAAGTGGACCGGCATGTGCGGCGAACTGGCTGGCGATGAGCGTGCTACACTGTTGTTATTGGGCATGGGGCTGGATGAGTTCAGCATGAGTGCGATTTCAATCCCGCGCATCAAGAAAATTATTCGCAACACGAATTTCGAAGATGTGAAGGCGTTGGCAGCGCAAGCCTTGGCACAGCCAACGGCACAAGACCTGATGAATTGCGTCAATAAATTCATCGAAGAAAAAACGCTCTGCTAAACTTCCACGACACTGGAACGCCGCCCAATTTAATGCTTAGGAGAAGATCATGGGTTTGTTCGATAAACTGAAATCTCTGGTTTCTGATGACAAGAAAGACACGGGCACTATCGAGATCGTCGCTCCCCTTTCTGGCGAAATCGTCAATATCGAAGATGTGCCGGACGTAGTGTTCGCTGAAAAAATCGTTGGCGACGGTATCGCCATCAAACCGGCCGGCAACAAAATGGTTGCTCCGGTTGACGGCACCATCGGCAAGATTTTCGAAACCAACCATGCATTCTCTATCGAATCCGACAGCGGCATTGAGCTGTTCGTCCACTTCGGCATCGATACCGTAGAACTGAAAGGCGAAGGCTTCAAACGCATCGCCGAAGAAGGTCAGCGCGTCAAGAAAGGTGACGTGGTTATCGAGTTCAACCTGCCTCTGCTGGAAGAGAAAGCCAAGTCTACCCTGACGCCGGTCGTTATCTCCAACATGGACGAGATCAAAGAGCTGATCAAACTGTCCGGCAGCGTGACCGTTGGCGAAACCCCGATCATCCGCATCAAGAAGTAATCGCGAATGAGCAAGAAAAACGGCGCCCTCGGCGCCGTTTTTTTATCCCCTTCGTCTTTCGAACCGCAGCGTTGTTGGCCGCACGTGCTCACCCCGGTCACTTACCGGAGTAAGCTCCCGGGGATTCCCCCGCTTGCCGCCTAGCTGCAATTCGAAATCCTTTGGGTATGCCGCGGATAATAGACGTTATCGGCGCAGGCAGTTTGAACATGGACAGCGCGCAACCTTCGGAGCGTACACACAGTACGTGACGAAGGCGAGCACTGCCCTAGTTCAAAATGGCAAGTAAGATAGTCTATTATTGCCAGCGCGGGATACGCAGAGTGATGATAAGCCCCTCTCTGTCGCCGTTGCGCGCCTCAACCTGGCCGCCGTGCGCCAATACCACCTTGCGGGTAATCGCCAGCCCCAGGCCGTAACCCTTGCCCGACTGCGCCGACTTCACGCGCACGAATGGATCGAAGATGCTCGACAGTTTCGACTCCTCCACGCCCGGCCCCTGATCGCTGACGGCGAGCTGGAACTGGTTGTCGATGCGCGACAGCGCTACCGTCACCCGCTGGCCCTGGCTGGAAAAGCGCAGCGCATTGCGCACGATGTTGTCCACCGCGCGCCGCATCAGCTCCGCATTGCCCTTGACGGTATACTCCACGTCCGACTCGGCCTGCAGCACAATCTCCACGCCGGGCACCTGCGCCTCGTAGCGCGCATCGCTCACCACCGCATCCACCAGGCCGTACAGATCGAAGTACTCCTCGTCCGGCAGGCTGCTGTGTTCGGTGCGCGACAGCGCCAGCAGCTCGCCGATCATTTTATCCAGCCGCCCCGACTCATGTTCGATGCGCTTGAGCGAGGTTTCGACGTTGCCGGCATTCTGCCGCGCCAGGCCGATCGCCAACTGCAGGCGCGCCAGCGGCGAACGCAGCTCGTGCGAGACATCGTGCAACAGCTGCTCGCGGGCGCTGACCAGCAGCTCCAAGCGTTCGGCCATGGTGTCAAAATCGCGCGCCACGTCGGACAGCTCGTCATGACGGCGCCGCATTTTCGGGAACAGCCGCACCGACAGATCGCCCTGCGCCACCCGATCCAGGCCGCCGCGCAGCTGACGCATCGGCCGGGTCAGGTTCCAGGCCAGCACGGCGCTGAACAGCAAACCGCCCAGCCCGCCGACCCACAACATCGGCGCAGGAATGTTGAAGAAATGGGAACGCCGCTCCGGCCGATACTCTTCCCGCAGCCCGCGCACGTTATAACTCAGCCAGTATCCCTGCCCTTCCCCGGTCTGCACCCAGGCGGAAATCGCTTTCGGCATCCGCCGCCCTTCAAACAGCGGTTCTTCCGGCGCGGGCGGCGGCGGTTGGGTCATCGGCGTTACCGACAGCAGACGCCTGTCGTCCTCGGGCCAGTCGCGCATCAGCGCTTCCAGCGCCGGCATGCCGCCGCTGCGCAATTGGGTGGCGGCGGAGGTCAGCTGCAGGCCGATCGCCCGCCGCGCCATGGCGTTCTCCGGCGGCACATAGCGATCGCCATAAAGAGAAAACGCCACCCACAGGGCCTGCGTCATGATGAGAAAAGTCAGCCAAAAGCCGAGCAAAATTTTCCAGAACAGTCTTCCGCGCATGTCAGGTTACCGGATGCGATAGCCGATGCTGCGCACCGTTTCGATGCTCAGCGTATTGCCAGCCAACGCGCTCAGCTTCTGGCGGATATTGCTGATATGCACATCCACGCTGCGGTCATAGGCTTCACGCGGGCGCCCCAGCCCCTTCTCGGACAATTCGTCCTTCGACACCACGCGGTCCGGCGCGCGCAGCAACAGCTCCAACAGATTGAATTCCGAAGCGGTCAGATCGAACGCCTTGCCGCGCCATTCGCTGCTGCGGGTTGAAGGGTTTAACGTCAGCTCGCCAACGCTGATGGCGGCCTCGTCGTCCGCTTCTTGCGGCCGTTCTTCGAAACGGCGCAGCACCGCGCGCAAACGCGCCACCAATTCGCGCGGATAGCAGGGTTTGGGCATGTAATCGTCGGCGCCCATCTCCAGACCAATCACCCGATCGATGTTGTCACCTTTGGCGGTCAGCATGATGATCGGCAGCCGGCTCTTTTTGCGCACGTCGCGCAGCACGTCGATGCCGCTCATATCCGGCAGCATGATGTCGAGGATCATCGCGGTATAGTCGCCCGACAGCGCGCCCTCTACCCCCGCCTTGCCGGTCAGCACCAGCTTGGCGTCGAAACCTTCGCCCGTCAGGTATTCGCTCAGCATGGTGCCAAGCTCCAGGTCATCGTCGACCAGTAAAATTTTCATGCCTTGCTCCTTCACCGATTTTCGTTATTTTCCCGCCAATTTCGCCGGTCCGCAGCCGGTTTTACTCAATCCTTACACATCGCTCTTGGCGTCTCGTCACCGTTATTGTGGCCGCTGCCGCGCGATTTCTCTACTTCAGTCATGGCATTGGCGCACGGGCAAGCGGCATCCGCCGCAAGTGGGGCTGCCGTCTGTCGAAAGGAAAGGAGGAAAGGTTTTCCCGACGGAACACACCGCCGGGAGGGCGCGCTCAGCCGAACACGCCGGTTGAAAGGTAGCGATCGCCGCGATCGCAGACGATCGCCACCACCACGCTGCCGGGGTGAGCCGCGGCGACGCGCAAGGCGCCGACCACCGCGCCACCGGAGCTGACGCCGCAGAAGATGCCTTCACGCTGCGCCAGCTGGCGCATGGTCTGCTCGGCATCGCCCTGTTCGATATCCAGCACCTGATCCACCAGCTCCGGGCGGAAAATACCCGGCAGGTAAGCGGGCGCCCAGCGGCGAATGCCGGGGATGCTGCTGCCCTCCGCCGGCTGCAGGCCGATGATCTGCACCTGCGGATTCTGGCTTTTCAGGTAACCGCCCACGCCGGTAATGGTGCCGGTGGTACCCATGCTGGAAACGAAATGCGTGATGCGCCCTTCGGTTTGGCGCCAAATCTCCGGGCCGGTGGTAGTGAAATGGGCGTAGGGATTGTCCAGGTTGTTGAACTGATCCAGTACCTTGCCCTGCCCCTGACGCTGCATCTCCAGCGCCAGATCGCGCGCCCCTTCCATGCCCTGCTCACGGCTGACCAGGATCAGCTCGGCGCCGTAGGCGCGCATCGCCGCCTGCCGCTCCAGGCTCATGTTCTCCGGCATCAGCAGCTTCAGCGTATAGCCTTTCAATGCAGCGATCATCGCCAGCGCAATGCCGGTGTTGCCGCTGGTGGCCTCAATCAGCACGTCGCCGGGCCTGATCTCACCGCGCAGCTCCGCCTGCTGGATCATCGCCAACGCAGCGCGATCCTTCACCGATCCCGCCGGATTGTTGCCTTCCAGTTTGACCCATACCTCGCTGCCCGCCTGGGCGGCCAGCCGTTGCAGTTTTACCAGCGGGGTATTCCCGATGCATTGTTCGAGCGTTGTCACGATCTTTGCCTGTGTGTTGGTGTGCGTAAAGTAAAAAGGCAACCCTGGGGTTGCCTTGAATAAAGGGCTGCTAAAACCTATCAGGCGCTTTTGGCTAACGCAACAGGTTGCAGCAGTTGATCGCCGGCATATAGCCGCGCATTGAGGCTGCCGACGTAATAACGGCCGCCGCGCACCGGCGTGGCGTTGCCTTCCGGCAGCACCACGCTGATCGGTTCCTGGTGCCAGCCGATCGGCTGCACCGTCAGCTGCCAGAAATGGCCGCGCGGACTGACTTCCAGCACCTGAACCGGTAGCGGGCAACGTTCGCTGCTTTCGGTCGCCACTTCCATTTCCCACGGGCGCAGGAACAGATCGACGCTGCCCTGGTGCATCGGCTGGAACGACAACGGCCACTGGTGCGCGCCGACGAACAGCTGGGAGCCGCGAATTTCGCCGTTCAGGCGGTTCACTTCCCCCATGAATTCCAGCACAAAGCGGCTCGCCGGTTCGCGCATGATGTCGACCGGCGACCCGACCTGTTCGATATTGCCCTGGCTCATCACCACGATGCGGTCGGCCACTTCCATCGCCTCTTCCTGATCGTGGGTGACGAACACGCTGGTGAATTTCAGCTCTTCATGCAGCTGACGCAGCCAGCGGCGCAGCTCTTTGCGCACCTGCGCATCCAGCGCGCCGAACGGTTCATCCAGCAGCAGAATCTGCGGTTCCACCGCCAGGGCGCGCGCCAGCGCCACGCGCTGTTTCTGGCCGCCGGACAGCTGCGACGGATAGCGGGTAGCCAGGTGGCCCAGCTGCACCATTTCCAGCAACTGAGTGACTTTCTGTTTGATCGCCGCGGCGTTCGGGCGCTCACGGCGCGGCAGCACGGTCAGGCCGAAGGCGATGTTATCGAACACCGTCATGTGGCGGAACAGCGCATAGTGCTGAAATACGAAGCCCACGCGCCTGTCGCGCGCGTGCATGTGGCTGACGTCGGTGCCGTGGAAGCCCAGCTTGCCGCCGCTCTGGCTTTCCAGCCCGGCGATGATGCGCAGCAGCGTGGTCTTGCCGGAACCGGACGGCCCGAGCAGCGCCACCATTTCGCCGGAAGCAATATCGAGCGAGATATCGTTCAATACCTTGGTGCGACCGAAGGACTTGTTGATGCCGTTAATCTCAATGCTCATGATTTTCCTCCCGCTCGAGACGCGCGTTTTGACGTTCCAGACGCCACTGCAGCGCGCTCTTCAAAAATAGGGTAACGATCGCCATCAGGGTCAACAGGGCGGCGGCGGTAAAGGCCCCGACGGTGTTGTAATCCTGCTGCAACAGCTCGACCTGCAGCGGCAGGCTGTAGGTTTCGCCGCGAATCGAACCGGACACCACCGACACCGCGCCGAACTCGCCGATGGCGCGCGCGTTGGTCAGCACCACGCCGTACAGCAGCGCCCAGCGAATGTTGGGCAGCGTCACGCGGCGGAACATCTGCCAGCCGGACGCTCCCAGCAGAATGGCGGCCTCATCTTCCTGGCTGCCCTGGCTGAGCATCATCGGCACCAGTTCGCGCACCACGAAGGGACAGGTGACGAAAATGGTCACCAGCACCATGCCCGGCCAGGAGAACATCACCTGAATGTTATGCGCATCCAGCCAGCCGCCCAGCAGGCCGTTGCTGCCGTAAAACAGCAGATAAATCAGCCCCGCCACCACCGGTGAAACGGCGAACGGGATATCGATCAGCGTCAGCAGCAGCTGGCGGCCGGGGAAGGTAAAACGCGTCACCAGCCACGCCAGCAACGTGCCGAACACCAGGTTGAACGGCACGGTGATCAGCGCGATCAGGACCGTCAGCCAAATGGCGTGCAGCATGTCCGGATCGAGCAAATTGCTCCACATCGCGCCGAATCCTTTGGAGAAGGCCTCGGCGAAAATCGATATCATCGGCACCACCAGCAGCAGCGCCGAAAACAGCGTGCCGATGGCGATCAGCGTCCACTTGCCCCAGTTGACGCGCGGGCGCTCGGCGCCGTTGAAGGCGGAAATATCAGCCATCAGTGCCCTCCTCCCAAACGTCTGCCGAAGCGGCTTTGCAATACGTTAATGCTGAACAGCAGCAGCAGCGACGCCGCCAGGATCACCGAGGCGATGGCGCTGGCCGCCGGGTAATCGAACTCCTGCAAACGCACAAAAATCATCAGCGAGGTCACTTCCGTCTTCCAGGCGATGTTGCCGGCGATGAAAATCACCGCCCCGAACTCGCCCAGACTGCGGGTAAAGGAAATTGCGGTGCCGGCCAGCAGCGCCGGCGCCACTTCAGGCAGCACGACGCGGCGAAAACTCTGCCAGCGCGTGGCGCCCAGCGTCTCGGCCGCCTCTTCGTACTCCGGCCCTAACTCTTCCAGCACCGGCTGCACGGTACGCACCACAAACGGCAGGCTGGTGAACGCCATCGCCACCGCGATCCCAAGCCAGGTAAAGGTGACCTTGATGTCGAAGTGCGCCAGCCACTGACCGTACCAGCCAGTGGTGGAAAACAGCCCCGCCAGCGTCAGGCCGGCCACTGCGGTCGGCAGTGCGAACGGCAGATCGATCAGGCCGTCCAGCAGCGAACGGCCGGGAAAACGGTAGCGCGTCAGGATCCAGGCCATCAGCATGCCGAACACCGCGTTGAACAGGCTGGCGACGCCGGCCGCCAGCAGCGTCACTTTATACGCCGCCACCACCTGCGGGTTGGAAATCACTTCCCAGTATTGCGCCAGGCTCATCTGTGCCAGCTGCATCACCAGCGCGGTGAGCGGCAACAGCAGGATCAAACAGGTATAAAACAGGCTGCTGCCAAGGCTGAGGCCAAATCCGGGCAGCACCCGCTTACTGGACGACAACGCCAACATTTACTTGCGCCCTGCCGCTAACAGCTGATCCAGCTCGCCGCCGGTGGCGAAGTGGGTTTTCATCACCTGCGGCCAGCCGCCGAACTGGTCTTCCACGCGGAACAGTTGGGTGTCCGGGAATTGCCCCTTCGCCGCCGCCATCGCTTTCTGGTCATACACGCGGTAGTAGAAGCTGGTGATCACCTGCTGCGCCGCCGGGCTGTAGAGATAGTTCAGATAGGCTTTGGCCGCCTGTTCGGTGCCGTTGCGCGCGACGTTTTTGTCGACCCAGGCCACCGGGAACTCCGCCAGAATATCGACCGGCGGCACGATCACGTCGTACTTGTCTTCACCGTATTGCTTGCGGATGTTATTCACTTCGGACTCGAAGCTGATCAGCACGTCACCCAAACCGCGCTCGACGAAGGTGGTGGTCGCGCCGCGGCCGCCGGTATCGAACACCAGCACGTTTTTCAGGAAGCGAGTCATGAAGGCACGGGTCTTGGCCGCATCGTTGCCGTCGGCCTGATTGGCGGCACCCCAGGCGGCCAGATAGGTGTAACGGCCGTTGCCGGAGGTTTTCGGGTTCGGGAACACCAGCTTCACGTCGTCACGCACCAGATCGTTCCAGGTGTGGATGCCCTTCGGGTTGTCCTTGCGCACCAGAAACGCCATGGTGGAATAGAACGGCGAGCTGTTGTTCGGCAGGCGCGACTGCCAGTCAGCCGGGATCAGCTGCCCGCGATCGTGCAGGATCTGTACGTCGGTGACCTGGTTGTAAGTCACCACGTCGGCACGCAGGCCCTGCAGGATCGCCAGCGCCTGCTTCGACGAGCCGGCGTGCGATTGTTTGATGGTCAGCTTGTCATTCGGATGCTGCTGGTTCCACTGCTGTTCAAAGCCGGGATTCAGCGCGACGAACAATTCACGGGAAACGTCATAAGAGCTGTTCAGCAATTCCGCCGCCGACGCGGCGCCGCTCGCCAACAGCGCAGCCGCCAGCCAACCTTTCAGCACGAGATTTTTAACCCGGTTTTGTTTCATTCTGCACCTTATCACTGAGTCATTCCTTCAGGCTTTCGCCTTATTGACGACCAGTGTATTTATAACTCGGTGCGGAGCTGTAACGCTTTTATATACCGTTTAGTGATTTACAAGCATCAAACGCTATAAGGCAGGAAATGCGAGGCGTTTTGGGGCGGGAAAACAGACCGAAGCCGGACGCGCCGGCTTCGGCAACGGCGTCAAAGTGACAGCAGGCGCGTCAGCGATGGCGCAAAGTAGTAGCTGCCGGTGACCGCACGGCTGAAACGCAGCATCGCGTCGCGTTTGCCGTCCAAATCGCCGAACATGCTCAGCAGTTGCTGCTCGATATTGTGCAGGCGCGCGCAATAGGCGATGAAGAACAGGCCGTGCTTGCCGCTGGCGGTGCCGTAAGGCAGGCTCTGGCGCAGAATTTTCAGGCCTTTGCCGTTCTCTTTCAGATCGACGCGGCTGACGTGGGAGGTATCCGGGCGCCGATCCGCCGGCAGCTCTTCGCTGTCGTGCTTGGTGCGGCCGATGATCTGCTCCTGCTGTTCGGTGGTAAAGCGCTGCCACTGGCGCAGGTTGTGCTCGTAGCGTTGCACCAGCACGTAGCTGCCGCCAGCGTCCTCTTCACCTTCGGCGATCGTCGCCACTGCCGGGCGTTGGTCGCCCTGCGGGTTTTCGGTGCCGTCGATGAAGCCGCTCAGATCGCGCTCTTCCACCCAGCGGAAACCGTGGGTTTCTTCCTCAATCTTGATGACGTTGCCGAACGCCGCCAGCGCGGCCTGCGCCAGCGTGAAGTTGACGTCGTGGCGCAGCGACTGGATGTGGATCAGCATATCGCGCTGGGTGGCCGGCGCCAGCCCTTTGCCAAGCGGCGTGAACGGCTTCAGCTCTTTCGCGCCCTGGCCGCTGGAGAGATCGTGCCAGACGTCGTAGCCGAAAGCGATCACCGCGCCGAGGCGCGCATCGGGGAACTGCTGCTGCAGCTCGCTCAGCGTCTGACAAAACTGTTTGCAGCCCTGGCGCAAATCGGCGAATTCGCCCTGTACGCTGGCTTCCATAAAAATGGCGAAACGGCAGTGCTCCAGCAGAATGCCGCTCTGAACCTGTGTCATGTTGTTATCCTCAATACCAGAATCCGGCAACAGGTAAGGTATGGCGGTTGACGCGCGGGGTCCCTGTTACAAACGCGCGCTATCATACCGCAAGCACAGGCGATTGCCTTGCAGCAGCGCAAAGAAAATAGGGGTAATGATTTGGACAAGCAGGCGCCGGGAACCGGCGCCCGTTGAACGCGTTACTGCTGCGGCTTGGCGTGCCAAATGATTTTGCTGACCGTCCAGCTTTTCAGGGTGTCGTCCGGCGGGATGATATCCTGCGCTCCGGCCCACTTGCCGCTGAAGATGTAGGTGACGTATTTGCTCTGCTCCGCCACGCACTCCACTTTACCGGCGTCTTCGCCGCTGCCCGGCTTACAGGAGCCAAACGCCTTGCTGTACATGTCGCCGAACGGCGTGCCGAGCTTGTTGCCCCACTCCGTCGCCACTTTCGGATCCAGCACGTCCACCCGCTGCAGGCGCCCTTTCGGTTCGCCGGTGATCACCAGCTTCACCTCGTCACCGGACAGCGCCTGATAATAAGAGACGATCTGGCCGTTGTTGGTCGCCATGCCGCCGCGTAGGCGGTAGTTGCCGTCCAGCCCGTCGTTGATGGCGCTTTCCGACATCGGCGTGCCGGCGTTGAGCTTGCCGACGCCCTTGGCGCCGACTTCCAGGCTGCTGCCGAACCAGTTGAACGGCGACAGGCTGGACCAGGAGAAATTGGACATGCTCGAACAGCCGGTCAGTAACAGCGGAAGCCCTAACAACAGGGGGCGAATATTCATCTCTAGCTCCTTAGACATCAATGGCACTGGGCGGGTCACCCGCTCCTGCCGCATTCGGCGTTTTGCTGCGTGCCAGCCTCTCACAACGGCCCGCACTACGCCAACGGTTGCCAGCTTGGAGTGCGGAAAATGCGAAAAGTGCCGCACTTCTCGGCAATTAGTCGGCGCGCTCCGCCAGCGCGAAACAGGCTTTCAGACGCGCGTTCAGCAGCAGATAGCTCAGCGCCAGCGCGTCGAGCAGCGCCAACGTCAGCTCCAGCCCCGGCGCATCGCCGTCCTGGCGCCACAGGCTGAACAGCGAGCCGCCGAACGACGCCAGCAGCGAGACAGCCAGCCCCCAGCGCCAACCGCGCCACAGCCGCGGCCATTGGTGGCGACGGCCGCTCAGCAAAAACGCCAGCGCCGCCGGCAGACCGAGCAGCATGCCGTACCAAAAGCGTTGGGTATCCGGATAAAACAACGCCAACAAGCTTTCGCCCTGCTCGCGCGAAGCGCCGGCCATCACGAACAACAGCCAGGTGCGCGCCTGCAAAATCAGCACGGCCCAAAATCCCAGCGGCAGCCGCAGCGCGCCGTGCTGATCGTAATCGTCCGGGGAAAACCGGGGTGAGAATGGCTTCAACGCTCGTTCCTTGCCAACAGAATAAAGACTATGGCTACAGATGGGCGCCGGCGATGGGAATTTCAATGCGTCGGCTTAAGAAGCTCTTAAGATCGGTGTGTTTTAATCCTTATCACTAAGCAAGCAACCCGATATCAGCGGGATGTGATTTTCGATAACGATAAGGAAGCGCAACATGAAAAAACTGACTCTGGCCGCTCTGATCGCGCTGTGCAGCGCACCGGTACTGGCGCAACAAGGCGGGTTCCTCGATCCGGCCGCGCCGCAGGCTCAAACGCAAACCACCGCACAGGGCGGTTTCTCCGGCCCCAGCGCGGCGCTGACCACCGTGGACAAGGTGAAATCGCTGAGCGACGACGCCTGGGTGATGCTGCAGGGCAACATCGAGCAGCGCATCGGCGACGAAACCTACACCTTCCGCGATGCCACCGGCACCCTGACGGTCGATATCGATCGCAAACGCTGGAACGGCCAGACCGTTACGCCGAAAGACAAGGTGCAGTTGGAAGGCAAAGTGGATAAAGACTGGAACAGCCTCGAAGTGGACGTGAAAACCGTCAAAAAGCTGCCGTAATGCGCTGCGGCGGGCGGTGCAACGCCGCCGCCCGCCGCTCGATCAATATTCCTGATCTTCGATCAGCCGCTTGCCCAGGCTGGTGATGCCCTGAATCTCGTAGCCGAGCTTCTCGTACATCTCGACCACCGTGTCGTTGTCTTCGCGCACCATAATCTGGATCTTCGGGCAGCCGCGGGCGATCAACTTCTTCTCCAGACGGTTGATCAACGCATTGGCAATGCCGCGCCCGCGATAGTCGGGATGCACCCCGAGGTAATACGCCGACCCGCGGTGGCCGTCATAGCCGCCCATCACCGAACCGACCACTTCGCCGCCGACTTCCGCCACCAGGAACAGCTCCGGGTCGTGGTTCAGCTTGCGCTCGATGTCCATTTCCGGATCGTTCCACGGCCGCAGCAGATCGCAGCGCTCCCACAGGGTAATGACTTCTTCAAAGTCGTCTTGTCGAAATACGCGAATTTCCATCGATGTTGGCCGCTGTTAATTAAGGTGTTTATCTGATTATCGCGTGATTATTCACTTACGCAATATCAAACTGCAATTTACCGCGCTATTTGCCCGGAAATCGCCGGTAACAGGCGTAATAAATGGAAATAGTTATCGGGTCGATTAATGATTATCAATACGATATAACGTCGCAAAATAGAATCGTCGACGGAGCGTTGCGTAATGAAAAAGCAGGGTAAACAATTCCTCAATTTTAAACCGCTTGCCGTTTCCCCGACGCGACGCCAACTGTTGCTTTCCGGCCTGGCGGTGGCGCTGTTCGGCGTGAAAAACCCAAGCGCCAGAGCGGAAGGCCTGCTGCGCAACCAGCACAGCAAACCGGCGGCGAAACCGGCCGGCGGCAAAAAGCGGGTGATGATCGATCCCGGCCACGGCGGCATCGACTCCGGCGCGGTCGGCCACGAAGGTTCGCAGGAAAAACACATCGTGCTGGAAATCGCCAACCACGTGCGCCGTTTCCTGCATGAGCACGATCACATCGAGGCGCGCCTGACGCGCGAAGAAGACGAATTCATTCCGCTGTTCCAGCGGGTGGAGATCGCCCACCAGCACCAGGCCGATCTGTTCATTTCCATTCACGCCGACGGTTTTACCAGCCCGTCGGCCTCCGGCGCTTCGGTATTCGCCCTCTCCAACCGCGGCGCCAGCAGCGCCATGGCGCGCTACCTGTCCAACCGTGAAAACGCCGCCGACGACGTAGCGGGCGGCAAATACAAGGATCAGGACAACTACCTGCAGCAGGTGCTGTTCGATCTGGTGCAAACCGACACCATCAACAACAGCCTGACGCTCGGCCGCCACGTGCTCGGCCAAATTCGTCCGGTACACCATCTGCACAGCGACAGCACCGAACAGGCGGCGTTCGCGGTGTTGAAATCCCCGTCCATTCCCTCGGTGCTGGTAGAAACCTCGTTCATCACCAACCCGAACGAAGAACGGCTGCTGGGCACCACCGCGTTTCGCGAGAAAATCGCCCGCGCCATCGCGGACGGCATCGTCAACTTCTTCGACTACTTCGACGCACACCAACGCAAACCCCGCTGATGCCGCGGGCGGCGAATAAGAGTATACTCAGCGCCTTGTTCAGCCAGACGCTATAAAGACCCCGCATGAGTTTACCTAACATCGCTGAAGTAAAATCCTTCCTGCTGGCGCTGCAGGATCATATCTGCGCGCAGCTCGCCCAGGCCGATGGCGGCGCCGTGTTCACCGAAGACCAATGGACGCGTGAAGAAGGCGGCGGTGGCCGCAGCCGCGTGCTGACCAACGGCGCGGTGTTCGAACAGGCGGGGGTCAACTTCTCGCACGTCTCCGGCGCCACCCTGCCGGCCTCGGCGACCGCGCACCGTCCGGAACTGGCCGGGCGCAGCTTCCAGGCGATGGGCGTCTCCCTGGTTATCCATCCGCTCAGCCCCTACGTGCCCACCAGCCACGCCAACGTACGCTTTTTCATCGCTGAAAAGCCGGGCGAAGCGCCGGTGTGGTGGTTCGGCGGCGGTTTTGACCTGACGCCGTTCTACGGTTTCGCAGAGGATGCCGTGCACTGGCACCGCACCGCGGCCGAGCTGTGCGCGCCGTTCGGCGACGAGGTCTACCCCAAATATAAACAGTGGTGCGACGATTACTTTTTCATCAAGCATCGCAACGAAGCGCGCGGCATCGGCGGCCTGTTCTACGACGATCTGAACACCCCGGATTTCGACCATTGTTTCGCCTTCACCCGCGCGGTGGGCCAGGGCTTCCTCGACGCCTACCTGCCGATCGTCGAAAAACGCAAGGCCTTGACCTGGGGCGAGCGCGAGCGCCAGTTCCAGCTGTATCGCCGCGGCCGCTATGTGGAGTTCAACCTGGTGTGGGATCGCGGCACGCTGTTCGGGCTACAAACCGGCGGGCGCACCGAGTCCATCCTGATGTCGATGCCGCCGCTGGTGCGTTGGGAATATAACTACCAGCCGGAAGGCGACAGCCCGGAAGCGGCGCTGGCGCGCGATTTCCTGCCGGTGCGCGACTGGCTGCAGGAGCCGAAATGATGCAGATTTGGGTCGATGCGGACGCCTGTCCGAACGTGATCAAGGAAGTGCTGTTCCGCGCCGCCGATCGCACCGCCATCACCGTGACGCTGGTGGCGAACCAACCGCTGCGCACGCCGCCGTCGAAGTACATCCGTTCGCTGCAGGTGGCGGCCGGCTTCGACGTGGCCGATAACGAGATCGTGCGCCGCTGCGAAGCGGGCGATCTGGTGATCACCGCCGACATTCCGCTGGCAGCGGAGGTGATTGAGAAAGGCGCGGTGGCGCTGAACCCGCGCGGCGAACGCTATACGCCGGACACCATCCGCGAGCGCCTCAACATGCGCGATTTTATGGATACCCTGCGCGCCAGCGGCATTCAGACCGGCGGCCCGAACGCCCTGAACCAGCGCGACCGCCAGCAGTTCGCCAACGAGCTGGATAAATGGCTGCTGCAGGCGAAACGGGCGCAGTGACTGCGCCCTGCTCCGCTGCGGTTTAGAAGCGCACCTCCCCGCCGAAGATATAGGTGCGTCCACGGGCAGTGTTGGTCGGCGTCTCATACTGCGACTGAGACGGCAGCGAGTTCATCTTGTTCAGCGCGTCCGAGTAGTCCTTGTCCATCAGGTTTTGCACGCTGAGCTTCAGCAGCAGATTGCGATTCACCTGATAGGTGCCGTACAGATCGATAATGGTCGGAATATGCGGCGCCGGCTCTTTCAGCAACTGCTCATTCTCATCGTAATCAGAGTCCGGCGACAGGCGCACCGATTTGCCGGTATATTTCACCACCCCGCCCAGCGTCAGTTTCTCGTCCAGCAGGCGCACCCCGCTGTCCAGCGTGAAGTAGAACTCCGGCAGCTCGCTGATATCGCCCGCGCCGAATACGTTGCTGGCCTGGTTGGTCGGCTGGGAGGTATGCTCCTTGCTTAACGACAGCTTGGTGAAGGCGAAACCGGCGTCGTACAGCGCTTCAAGCTCCACCCCGCGCATTTTGACCGGTTCGGGGGCGTTGCTGTACATGGTCATGCTGACGTTGACGTCCGCGTCATCCCACTCTTCCTGCGTCGCCTGCGAACGGTTGCACTTCTGGCGATTTTTACACACCAGGTAGGATTGGCTGGAAATGTAGTTTTTGATCCTGGTTTCAAAATAGACCGCTTTCAGTTGGAAGCTGTCCTGCTTGAACAACAGATCGTGAGCATTGGCGTTGAACCCGCCCTGCCAGGTCTCCGCTTTTTCGCCCTTGAGGAACGGGTTCATCGACTGGCCGCCGCTGTTGGCGAAGAACACCTCCTGGATATTCGGCCCGCGCATCGACTTGCTGTAGCTGACGAACGGCTGCAGCCACGGCGTCACCTGCGCCGACAGCATGACCGACGGGTTGAAGCCGTGTTCGTTACGGCTAATAGTGCCAGCGCCCTGCGGGAAGCACTCTACTCGCTCGTCACAGGCCGGCTTATAGCCGGAGAGGCGATAGGCGGTGTAGTTCAGATCGAAATTCCCCTGCCAGATGCCGTAGTTGGCCTGCAACCCGCTGTACAGGCTGGAGATATCCTGCTTGCCCGACATTCCCACCGGCATGCTTTCCGCCTGATTGTCATCCGTCACCAAGCCAGAGGCCTTTTTCTTATACTCGTTGCGCACCAGCTTGCCGCCGTAGCTGAAAGCGAAATCGACGTCCTGCAGGCTGAAACGGCTGGTGTTGTTGATATCCAGCGCATCGGAGATGTTTTTCGCCGTGCTGTCGCTGAATCCCGCCATGTTGTCGGACATGAACTGCTGCTTGCCGCGGCTGGTGCTGGCGGTCAGGTTGAAATCGATCAGCTCCGAGAACGGCGCATAGTGGTATTTAAGGTAGAAATCGTCGCTGTCGATGTGGCGGCGGGTGATTTTATTCTGGTAGCTGCGCGCCGACAGTTCGATGCTGTTGAAGGCATCCGGCTTGATGTCCACCTTGAACAGCTGGGATTTCGGATTCTGGCGGTAGGTCTTATCGACGTTGAACATCTCGCTGTCGAAACCGGCGCCGTTTTTGTAGTTGGAGGTGATGGAACTGCCGCTGATCGCCGCCATCGCCCCCAGGCTGCCGCCGTCGGCAAAGGCGGCGGTTTTGGCGCCCACGGCGATCATGCCGCTGCGGCCGATGCCGTTATTGCCCACCGAGAATTTGGTGCGCACGCCGAACGGGTTGTCGGAAAATACCACGTCATCCACGCCGATGGTGCGGAAGTTGGCGCTGCCCGCCAAGGCGTTCACCCCAGCGGATCCGGTGGCGTTGCCGCGCGCCACGTCGACGCCGACGATAAAGTTAGGATCGATCAGCGCCCCGAACTGGCTGGTGGGCAATCCCCCGTGCGCTGCGTCGCTCGGCGAGTTGCCGTAGTAGTTTTGCGTGATGCCGTCGACCATGGTGTTGACCCGGCCAAAGCCGCTCAGGCCACGGATATTGACGCTGACCGATCCCTGGCCGGGATCGATCTGGGTATAGGTGCCCGGCATGCTGCGCAGAATGCTGTCCACCGACTCCAGATTCTTGTTTTCATCGCGCGAACTGAACGCGCCTGGCCTCGCCAACGCGTCTTTTTCGCTGCTCTTGCCGCTGTCGGCCGCCGAGACGTTGAGCGGGCTGAACGCCACGCTGCCTTTATTATTTTCCGCCTGTTCCTGCGCGGCCGCAGCCTGCCCGTACAGCGCCAGTCCCGCGCCGATCAGGCTCGCTATCATTTTGATTTTCATATATCCCCAGAAATAGCCAATAAGGTTTGATGGCCGACAATGCCCAGCAAAAAGCCCGCCGAAAGCGCGGTAAAAGGTTGTTATTGTTTTATTGCGCCGCAGCGTGCTGCGGCGCTAAAGATTATTTCTGCGCCTGCCGGTCCGCCGCCAAAATAAAGGCGTACTCCAGCGCGCCGTTTTCCAGCCGCGCCAGGCGACCCGATTTGCCGCCGTGGCCGGCGGTCATGTCGGTGGAGAGCAGCAGCAACGAATCGCCCTGCTTGAAGCGCCGCAGCTTCGCCACCCATTTGGCCGGTTCCCAATACTGCACCTGCGAGTCGTACAGACCGCTGGTGACCAACAGGTTCGGGTAACGTTGCTTACGCACGTTGTCGTACGGGCTGTAGGACTTCATCAGCGCATAGGCGGCCGGCTGGTGCGGGTTGCCCCACTCCTCGTATTCCCCGGTAGTCAGCGGAATGCTGTCGTCCAGCATGGTGGTCACCACGTCGACGAACGGCACCTGCGCCACCACCGCGTTGAATAGCTGCGGCGCCTGATTGATCACCGCCCCCATCAGCAAGCCGCCGGCGCTGCCGCCCATGGCGTAGATGCGCCCCGGTTGGCCGTAGCCGTCTTTGATCAGCGCCTGGGTGGCGTCGATGAAGTCGTTGAAGCTGTTCGGTTTGTGCGTCAGCTTGCCCTGTTTGTACCAGCTCTGCCCCAGCTCGCCGCCGCCGCGCACGTGGATCAGCGCATAGACGAAGCCGCGATCCAGCAGGCTGATGCGGTTGGCGCTGAACGCCGGATCCATGCTCATGCCGTAAGCGCCATAGCCATATACCAGCAGCGGGTTATGCCCGTTTTTGAACAGCGATGTGCGGTACACCAGCGAGACCGGCACCTTCACGCCGTCGCGCGCCGTGACCCAGATGCGCTCGCTGTGATACAAGCTGGGATCGACGCCTTTCACCTCCTGCTGTTTCAGCAGGGTGCGCTCGCCCTTGTTCAGGTCCCACTCATAGGTGCGGGTCGGCGTGGTCATCGCCGAATAGCCGTAGCGCAAGCGATCGCTGTCCGGCTCGGGGTTATAGCCCAGCCAGGCCATGTAGCTGGCATCATCGAACGGGATGGCGCGCTCGGTTTTGCCGTCCCAGCTGATTTGCCGCAGCTGCACCAGCCCGTTGGCGCGCTCCTGCACCACCAGCCAATCGCGGAACAGGCTGAAGCTTTCCACCTCGTGCTGCGCCTGCGGTGCGATCAGCGTCTGCCACGGTTTGCCCGCCGCCGCCGTGTGGTACAGGCCAAAGTTCGGATCCTGATGGTTGGAGCGCAGGTAGAACTCGCCCCGGTAGTGATCGAGGTAATACTCGCGGCCGTTCTGCCGGGCGGCGAACAGCTGCGGCTCGCGCTGCGGCTGGTTGGCGTCGATCAGGCGCACTTCGGAGGTGGTGTTGCCGCTGATGGTCAGAATCAGGTAATCGCGCGAGGACGAGCGGCCGAGGCTGAGGTAGAACGCCGGATCGTTTTCCTGGTACACCAGCTTATCTTCCGCGGTCGGCGTACCGTACCGATGGCGGTAGACCTGATATGGCAACAGCGTTTGCGGGTGGTTGCGCACGTAGAACAGGGTTTGGTTGTCGTTGGCCCACACCATGTTGCCGGAGGTGTTTTCCAGCGTTTCCGGCGACCAGCGTTCGCTGTCTATCTCGCGCAGGGAGATGCGGTATTGGCGGCGGCCCTGCAGATCCTCGGCCACTGCCAGGCGGCGGTTGTCCAGGCTGACGTCCATCGCCCCCAGACGATAATACGCATGGCCGGCCGCGCGCTGATTGGCGTCCAGCAAGGTTTGCCACGGCGCGTCGGCGGTGAGCGCCTGGCGCTGATACCGCGCGAAATCTTTACCGGCAGCGTAGCTTTCCTGATAGCGATAACCGTTGAGCTGATACGGCACCGAACGATCGTCAGGGTTCACGCGACCCAGCATCTCCTGATACAGCGTGGCGCGCAGCTTCTGGTACGGCGCCATCATCTGCTCGGTATAACGATTCTCCGCCTTCAGGTAGTCCAGCACCTTCGGCTCTTTTCGGCTATCGTCGCGCAGCCAGTAGTAATCGTCGGTGCGCGTCTCGCCGTGCGCCGTCAGCGCTTTCGGCGCGCGTTCCGCCAACGGCGGCTGCGGTTGCGCCAGCGCGACGCCGGCGACGCCTAAAGAAAGCCAGAGCGCGGCCGCGATGCGACGGCGCGGGGTGAATAACAGCGGATTCATAATCCCTCACGAAGTTTGAAGAGGTGCACGACGGCGATGCGGCGCCTGCGGGCATTAACGGCGGGCATTCAGCTCCGCCAGATTGAAATCGATCGGCATCGTCACCTTGACGGCTCCCTGCTGCAGCATCTCCGGCGGCGGCGGCGGCAACGGCTGGGCGCGCGACACCACCGCCACCGCTTCCCGATCCAGCGACGCGGTGCCGGAACGCACCTGCAGCATGACATTCGAGACCCGTCCCTGCGCGTCAACGCTGAAACTGACCTGCGGCATGCCGCTGCGCCGGCGGCTGCGGGCATCCAAAGGGTAATCCTTGATGCGATTCAGTTTGCCCTTCACCAGGCTCTCCCACGACAGTTTGGCCTGCGCGTTGCTGTTGGCGTCGCTGTTGATCGGTGCGGCGGTTTGGTGGGAGAGCGTCTGCGCCTGCGGCGCAGCAGCGCTGGACGCGGCGGCGTTGCGCGTCTCTTTGGCCTGCTCCTGCGGTTTCGGCTGCGCTTTTTGCGGGGGACGGTGTTCGGCGCGCTTCTTCTGCGCCGTCACGATTTTTGCTTTATCGGCACGCGCCAGCTTGGGCAGATCCGGCTGTTGCTGCTGCTCCGCCGGCTGCGCCGCGGCAGATTCAGCCTGCTGCACGCCCAGCGGCAGCGGCTTACTTTCCGGCGCTTCAATCTGCGCCGCCCAGCTCATCATCACCGCCGGCGGCGGCAGCGCCACCGGCTCCAGCGCCGTCTGCGGCCAATAAAACAGCAGCACCAACGCCACATGCGCCGCCAGGGCAAGCAGCAGGCCGCGCGCCCAGCGCGGCTGCGGCAGCTCAAAGGCCGGAAGGGAATAAGACTGACTTAACATAGGGACATTAGTTTGCTTAATTGCGAATGATTGCAGATCACATTTACTAATGATAATCATTTGCAAATATAATTAACACTCCTTTTCACCGTCTTAACGTATTCATTTCACTGATGGTGTGATCCACAGGTAGTCTGCGGTGTTCGCATCGACCTGTACGCCCGGCTCCGCCAGCATCAGCACCATCGGCGCCGCCGCCGGTTGCAGATCCCGCACGTGCAGCGGCACGCCCACCGATTTGGCGGCGTGATAGCCACCGGCGATCAACAACGCGGGCGTCGGCGCCGCCAGCAGGCGCTCAGCCATGCGCCGGTCGCGCTGCTGCTGGATCGCCAGCATCGCCTGCAGCTGGTCGGCCTCAATCTGGCCGCCGTGCGAAGTGCGGATGGTCTCTTCCAGCGCCTTGCGCACCGCCGGCTGCGCCGATAGCTGCCCCGCCGGGAACTGCGGCTGCTGATAGAACGCCGTAATCTCGCTGCGATCCAGGTTGGCCGACCACAGCGGGTAAGGCGCGCGCATCGCCGCCATCGTCACCCCGCCATACAGCGCCCATTTCCAGCCCGGCTGCCAGGCGATCAGCTCCGCCACGCGGCCATCACGCACCGTGGGATCGCTCTGCAGCCACTGCTTGACTTTGTCGACCTGCGCCTGCTGGTTCGGGTTGATCATCTCCATCAGCACGCTACCCTGCGGCCGCAATTGCGGCAGCTGCTGCACCAGCCATTGCTCAATCTGATGGTGGTAAGGATTGTCATGCTTTTCCCCGACGATCACCCGCGGCTGCTGCGCCAACCGCGTCAACAGCTGCTCGGGCGTCAGGGTCGCGCCGCTGTGCAGATCGGTGATATTCCCCAGGCTCGCGACGTCGCTGGCCGGCGTCTTCACCGGCGTTTGGCTGCAGGCGCCGAGCGCCAACGCCGCCAATAAAATCAGATATCTCATCATGTTGCCCCATTAGCGAAAATGGCGACATTATAGATAATAATTATCATTTGCATATAGATCTGGCCTGACGATTTTTTTACGCGGCGATCGCCGGTGACGCATTGCGTTGAAACGGCATTGCGGGTATAACCAATAGCCATTCAGATATTTAGACGTCTATACGGATAGATTATTATGCACTCATCGGCGCCCGCCGCAGGGCAGTTCAAACGCAGCATGAAGGCCCGGCATCTGGTGATGCTGTCGCTGGGCGGCGTGATCGGCACCGGGCTGTTTTTCAATACCGGCTACATCATCTCCACCACCGGGGCGCTCGGCACGCTGCTGGCCTACCTGATCGGCGCGCTGGTGGTGTATCTGGTGATGCTGTGCCTGGGCGAGCTGTCGGTGGCAATGCCGGAAACCGGCGCCTTTCACGTCTATGCTTCGCGCTATCTGGGGCCGGCCACCGGCTATGCCGTCGCCTGGCTGTATTGGCTCACCTGGACGGTGGCGCTGGGCTCCAGCCTGACCGCGGCCGGATTCTGCATGCAGTACTGGTTCCCGCAGTCGCCGGTGTGGCTGTGGTGCCTGATCTTCTGCGCGGCCATTTTCCTGCTCAACGTCGTGACCACCCGTTTTTTCGCCGAAAGCGAATTCTGGTTTTCGCTGATCAAAGTGGTGACCATTCTGGCGTTCATCATTCTGGGCGGCGCCGCCATGTTCGGCCTGCTGCCGATGAAAGACGGCACGCCGGCGCCGTTCCTGCACAACCTGACCGCTTCCGGCTGGCTGCCGCACGGCACGCTGCCGATCCTGATGACCATGGTGGCGGTGAACTTCGCTTTCTCCGGCACGGAGCTGATCGGCATCGCCGCCGGTGAAACCGAGAACCCGGAGAAAGTCGTGCCGCTGGCGATCCGCACCACGGTGATCCGCCTGATGCTGTTCTTTATCGGCACGGTGTTTGTGCTGGCGGCGTTGATCCCCATGGATCAGGCGGGGATCGTCAAAAGCCCGTTCGTGCTGGTGTTTGAACGCATCGGCGTGCCTTACGCCGCCGATATCTTCAACTTCGTGATCCTGACCGCCATCCTGTCGGCGGCCAACTCCGGCCTGTACGCCTCGGGGCGCATGCTGTGGTCGCTGGCCCACCAGCGCACCCTGCCGGCCTACTTTGCGCGCGTCAATGCGCGCGGCATTCCGATCAACGCCCTGACCTTCAGCATGCTCGGCGGCGTGCTGGCGCTGCTGACCAGCGTGATCGCGCCGGATACGGTGTTTGTCGCCCTGTCGGCGATCTCCGGCTTTGCGGTGGTGGCGGTGTGGCTGAGCATCTGCGCCGCCCACTATGCTTTCCGCCGCGCCTATCTGCGCAGCGGCCAGCCGATAAACGGCCTGAAATACCGCGCGCCCGGCTATCCATTGACGCCGATCCTCGGCTTTGCGCTGTGCCTGCTGGCCTGCATCGGGCTGGCGTTCGATCCGGAGCAGCGCATCGCGCTCTACTGCGGGCTGCCGTTCGTCGCCCTGTGCTATCTCACCTATTTCCTGACCCGGCGCGCCGGGCAAAAAAACGCTTTGGGAGAACAACATGTCGGTTAACAACCCCGTCGCTCGTTTGCTGGCCGAACGGCCGACGCTGATCCTGGACGGCGCGCTGGCCACCGAGCTGGAAGCGCGCGGCTGCGATCTGACCGATCCGCTGTGGTCGGCCAAGGTGCTGATTGAAAATCCCGAGCTTATCTATCAGGTACACCTCGATTATTTCAACGCCGGCGCCCAGTGCGCTATCACCGCCAGCTATCAGGCCACGCCGCAGGGCTTCTCGCGCCGCGGCCTGGACCAGGCTCAGTCGCTGGCGTTGATCGCCAAAAGCGTGCAGCTGGCGCAGCGCGCACGCCGCGATTATCTGGCCGCGCACCCGCAGGCGACGCCGCTGTTGATCGCCGGTTCGGTGGGCCCGTACGGCGCCTATCTGGCCGACGGCTCGGAATACCGCGGCGACTACCGGCTGGCGCAGGATGACTTCATTGCCTTCCACCGCCCGCGCATCGCCGCGCTGGCCGCCGCCGGCGTCGATCTGCTGGCCTGCGAAACGCTGCCGTCGTTTGCTGAACTGCAGGCGCTGCTGACGCTGCTGCAGGAATTCCCGACGCTCGGCGCCTGGTTCGCCTTCACCCTGCGCGACAGCCAACACCTCAGCGACGGCACGCCGCTGACGGAGGTCCTGTCCGCGCTGCGCGACAATCCGCAGGTGCTGGCCATCGGCATCAACTGCATCGCGCTGGACAAGGTCGCCCCGGCGCTGCGTCAGCTGAGCGCGCTGGCCGACAAACCGCTGCTGGTCTACCCGAACTCCGGCGAGCACTACGATGCGGTGAGCAAAACCTGGCGCGCCTGCGGCGGCGAGCACGGCAGCCTGGCCGATCAGGCGACAGAGTGGCGCACGCTCGGCGCACAATTGATCGGCGGCTGTTGTCGCACTACGCCGCAGGATATTCGCGCCATCGCTGCACGCTGCAAGGCATAAAAAAGCCCCCGGCGCCAACGGCGCAGGGGGCCAGTCATTAACCCGGGCTTACAGCGGTTCGGTCTGGGCTTCCACCACCGCCAGCGCCACCATGTTGACGATGCGGCGCACCGAGGCGATCGGCGTCAGGATGTGCACCGGTTTGGCCACCCCCATCAGCACCGGCCCGACGGTCACCCCTTCCGAGCAAGAGACGCGCAGCAGGTTGTAGCTGATGCGCGCCGCTTCCATGTTCGGCATGATCAGTAGGTTGGCCGAGCCTTTCAGCGGGCTGTCCGGCATCAGATCGTGACGGATGCTTTCCACCAGCGCGGCGTCGCCGTGCATTTCACCGTCGATCTCCAGCTCCGGCGCAAGCTCGTTCACCAGCTCCAGCGTTTTACGCATCTTGCGCGCCGCCGGGCAATCAGACGAGCCGAAGCTGGAGTGAGACAGCAGCGCCACCTTCGGCTCGATGCCGAAACGGCGCACGGTTTCCGCCGCCATCAGGGTGATCTCCGCCAGCTGTTCCGGCGTCGGATCGTCGTTGACGTAGGTGTCGGCGATGAAGGTGTTGCCACTCGGCAGCAGCAGCGCGTTCATCGCGCCGGCAACGTGCGCGCCTTCACGGAAGCCGAACACGTTCTTCACCACGTCGTAATGCTCGTGGTAGCTGCCGATGGTGCCGCAGATCATCGCGTCCGCTTCGCCGCGGTGCAGCATGATGGCGGCGATCAGCGTCGGGTTGCCAATCACCGCGCGGCGCGCCTGCTCTTGCGAAACGCCACGACGTTTCATGATCTGGTAGTACTCTCCCCAGTATTCGTTGAAGCGCGGATCCGACTCGTTGTTCACCACTTCGAAATCTTTGCCCGGCGTCAGTTGCAGGCCCAGTTTTTTCAGGCGCATCTCGATCACGCTCGGCCGGCCGACCAGGATCGGGAAAGCCAGCCCCTGCGACACCAGCTCCTGCGTGGCGTGCAGCACGCGCTCTTCCTCACCTTCCGCCAGCACCACCCGCTTCACCTCTTTGCGCGCCTGCGAGAAGATCGGTTTCATGAACAGATTGGTTTTGTAGACGAACTCCGCCAGCTTCTCCACGTAGGCGTCGAAGTCTTCGATCGGGCGCGTCGCCACGCCGGAGTCCATCGCCGCCTTGGCCACCGCCGGCGCGATCTTGACGATCAGACGCGGATCGAACGGTTTCGGAATGATGTATTCCGGCCCGAAGGAGAGATCCTGATCGTCATACGCGGAGGCCACCACGTCGCTCTGTTCCGCCAGCGCCAGATCGGCGATGGCATGCACGCAGGCCAGCTTCATCTCTTCGTTGATGGTGGTGGCGCCCACGTCCAGCGCGCCGCGGAAAATGAACGGGAAGCACAGGACGTTGTTCACCTGGTTCGGATAGTCGGAGCGGCCGGTACAGATGATGGCATCCGGGCGCACCGCTTTGGCCAGCGGCGGCAGAATTTCCGGTTCCGGGTTGGCCAGCGCCATGATCAGCGGATCGCGCGCCATGGTTTTCACCATATCCTGCGTCAGCACGCCCGGGCCGGAGCAGCCGAGGAAGATGTCGGCGTTCGGGATGGCGTCGCCCAGCGTGCGCTGGCCGTTATCCTCGATGGCGTAGGCGGCTTTGGTCTGTTCCATATTGGCGTCGCGGCCTTTATAGATGACGCCCTTGGAGTCGCAGACGGTGATGTTCTGTTGACGCAGCCCCAGCGCCACCAGCAGGTTCAGGCAGGCGATGGACGCCGCGCCGGCGCCGGACACCACCAGCCGCACGTCGGAGATGTTCTTCTTCACCACGCGCAGGCCGTTGAGCACCGCAGCGGTGGTAATGATCGCCGTGCCGTGCTGGTCGTCGTGGAACACCGGGATCTTCATGCGCTCACGCAGTTTCTGTTCGATGTAGAAACACTCTGGCGCCTTGATGTCTTCCAGGTTGATGCCGCCGAAGGTCGGTTCCAGCGCGGCGATAATGTCGATTAATTTGTCAGGGTCATGCTCATCCACTTCGATATCAAATACATCGATACCGGAAAACTTCTTGAACAAAACGCCCTTGCCTTCCATCACCGGCTTACCGGCCAACGCGCCGATATTGCCCAGACCCAGTACCGCCGTGCCGTTGGAAATCACCGCCACCAGGTTGCCGCGCGCGGTGTATTTGTAGGCCGCCAGCGGATCTTCGGCGATCTCGAGGCAAGGCGCGGCGACGCCCGGCGAATAGGCCAGCGCCAGATCGCGCTGGGTCGCCAACGGTTTGGTAGGGGAAACCTGGATCTTCCCTGGGACAGGAAACTGATGGAAATCAAGGGCACTCTGTTTGAGCTGTTCGTCCATTATGGATTCCTTTGTTTTTTGCTTTTATGTTGAGGTAAGGCTTTGAGGCTGCGCCCTGCCGTGGGCCATGGCGCCCAATTACAATGACAGGGCACAGCCTTGAAGTATAGTGAGAGAAACATCACAAACTTTGAAGCGCGCCATAACCTTGGTCGAAAGACCGTTTTAAAAGTAAAAAAAGAAGGCCTGCGGGACAAGTCAGACAAGCGCCGCCGTCAGCGCGGCGGCAGCGTGGCGCGCCAGGCGTTGAGCGTCTCCACCTGGCCGGCGCAAATGTGTAACGAGGTTTGTAATGCCAGGGCATAGCTCACCGCATCGCCCCAGGTCGCCCCCTGCAACTGCGGCTGCTCACAGGGAGCGAATACCGACTCAGGGGGCAACAGCGGCACGGCCTGCGGCGCCGGTGGCCGGGCGCAGGAGCTCAAGCACAGTGCCAGGCAGAGGCCGAGCGGCGCAGGGATCGTTTTTAATCGCTTCACGGTATTTCCTCTGATAAGCCTCGTGTTGCTGGCGCAGCTGCTGTTCCTGCCGCTGCTGCGCCGCCATCAGCGCGCGGTTTTGCGCGTCCTGTGTCTGCAAGGTGGCGATAAGCCCCGCCTGCTGCGCCAGGCTTTTTTGCAGTTCCGCCGCCTGTTGTCGCGCGGACGCCAACTGGTGCGACAACAGCGAGCTGTAGCCGCCGAGGCAGATGGCCGCCAGCAACAGCAGCAGCAACCCGCCCTGCATCAGTTTTTGCAGCCAGCCGCTCATGCCGGATAGTCCCGAAACGGCAGCTGGAAGTGCGGGCCGTCCTTGAGGGTCTTCCATTCGCCACCCCATTCGACGTTGATGCCGCATTCGCGCGCCGCGCGCCGCACCGCCACCGCAATTTGCGCGTAGTAATCCCACTCCCAGGAGACCACGCCCGCCGGCATCGCCACCACGTCCACCGCGTGTCCGGTCAGGTGGCGGCTGCGCAGCGTTTGGCTGTTGCCGGCGCGCACCATTTCCCGCTGGCGCGCCATGCTGCGCAGCCCCTCGCTGACGGAAAACGGCACCAGGGAATAGCGCAGCGCCAGACGAATAACGCGCACCAGATCCGGATGCACGCCGCGCAGGTTCTCTTCGCTGCGGGCGGTAAAGCGAATCTCTTCGATGTCATTTAACATTTTTAAACCCCGTTTTTTTGCCGATGAATTTTTTAATTAAGGCGTTGATGTAATCCGCCCCCATAAAGCCAATCAATACGCTGGCCAAATTCGCCCAGTTTAATTCCAGGCCCATCAACGCCAGCGCATCGCGCACCGTCCAGGCCAATAACGCGCACATCGCCGCATTCAATAAACGTCGCCGAATACCCACGTTGCGATAGGCACCGTGTAATAGCGCCATCACGCCGGCCAGAATGGCGTTCAATACCGGCTGAAGATATTCACATACTCGCTGGACTATTAAGCCAACAGCGTCAGGCTCTATGCTGGACATAGCTCATCTCCTTTTTTATTTTTAATTAAATGCCAATCACGGCCGGTGGGACATCGGATACTCAGAATCTAGTTAAGGATGCTATTACAAAGCAAATGAATAAATACAGGCCCTATGGTCGAATTCATTCATGCTGAATGCTGGCACAACACATAAACGCCAAGGCAGGCGGCAGTGAATAAAAAATTCATTCTTATCGTGATTTGTTTCGACTGTTATTTCCGCGAAAAATAAACATTAATGGCAACGGGAAATATTTTCCCATCCAAAAACATCCACTCTGGAGAAATGCCATGTCCACACGTAAAGCCGTTATTGGGTATTATTTTATTCCGACCAACCAAATCAATAATTACACCGAGACCGATACGTCTGTCGTGCCGTTCCCGGTTTCCAACATCACGCCGGCCAAAGCCAAACAGCTGACGCACATTAACTTCTCGTTCCTGGATATCAACGACAATCTGGAATGCGCCTGGGATCCGGCCACCAACGACGCCAAGGCGCGCGATGTGGTCAACCGCCTGACCGCGCTCAAAGCGCACAACCCCAGCCTGCGCATCATGTTCTCCATCGGCGGCTGGTACTACTCCAACGATCTGGGGGTGTCGCACGCCAACTACGTCAACGCGGTGAAAACCCCGGCGTCGCGCGCCAAGTTCGCCCAATCCTGCGTGCGCATCATGAAGGATTACGGCTTCGACGGCGTGGACATCGACTGGGAGTACCCGCAAGCCTCGGAAGTGGACGGTTTCATCGCCGCGCTGCAGGAGATCCGCACCCTGCTGAACCAGCAAACCGTCGCCGACGGCCGCCAGGCGTTGCCGTACCAGTTGACCATCGCCGGCGCCGGCGGCGCCTTCTTCCTGTCGCGCTATTACAGCAAGCTGGCGCAGATCGTCGCGCCGCTCGATTACATCAACCTCATGACCTACGATCTGGCCGGCCCCTGGGAGAAGGTAACCAACCACCAGGCGGCGCTGTTCGGCGATGCGGCCGGGCCGACCTTCTACAATGCGCTGCGCGAAGCCAACCTGGGCTGGAGCTGGGAAGAGCTGACCCGCGCCTTCCCCAGCCCGTTCAGCCTGACGGTCGACGCCGCGGTGCAGCAACACCTGATGATGGAAGGCGTGCCGAGCGCCAAAATCGTGATGGGCGTGCCCTTCTACGGCCGCGCCTTCAAGGGCGTCAGCGGCGGCAACGGCGGGCAATACAGCAGCCACAGCACGCCGGGCGAAGATCCGTACCCGAACACCGATTACTGGCTGGTGGGCTGCGAAGAGTGCGTGCGCGACAAGGATCCGCGCATCGCCTCCTATCGCCAACTGGAGCAGATGCTGCTGGGCAACTACGGCTATCAGCGGCTGTGGAACGACAAGACCAAAACGCCTTACCTGTATCATGCGCAGAAAGGGCTGTTCGTCACCTATGACGATGCCGAGAGCTTCAAATACAAAGCGAAATACATCAAGCAACAGCAGTTGGGCGGCGTGATGTTCTGGCATCTGGGGCAAGACAACCGCAACGGCGATCTGCTGGCCTCGCTGGATCGCTATTTCAACGCCGCGGACTACGACGACAGCCAGCTGGATATGGGCACCGGGCTGCGCTACACCGGCGTCGGCCCCGGCAACCTGCCGATCATGACCGCGCCGGCTTATGTGCCGGGCACCACTTACGCGCAGGGCGCGCTGGTGTCCTACCAGGGTTACGTCTGGCAAACCAAATGGGGTTACATCACCTCGGCGCCCGGTTCTGACGGCGCCTGGCTGAAGGTGGGCCGCGTGGCGTAAGCCGTAAAAAAACCCCGTAGCCGAATGCTGCGGGGTTTTCATTGAGTTAACCGTTTGATTTTCGCGTCCCTTCGTCTCTATTCCTTCAGTTGTGGCACCAAGGATAACCGCCATCCCGGACCACTTCGCGGCCCATCAGGCTGTAGACATCGCTTTTGCGCGTCAGCCGCTCATGCCACCAGTTAAACCCGGCGCCCTTGCTGGCCGGGTGCCACGCCAGCCAAATCATTTCGTCGCCCTTTTGCATCTCCACCGGCACCGTCACCAGTTCGCCGCTGGCCAATTCCTTTTCGATCAAAGCAGGCGGCAGAAAAGCGTGGCCGATGCCGCGTTTGAGCAGCGCCAGGTTGCTTTCCACGTCGCATACCACCAACTGACGCTGCAAGGGCAGCGTGCCGTGATTACGCTTGGGCAGCTCATGGCTGCTGTCGGCGATCACCACCACGATGTCGTTCAACCGCTGTTTCTTGCACACCGGCTTTCTCTGCGCCGCGAACGGGTGCGAAGGCGACACGCACAGCACAAAGTTGAGCTTGCCGAGCATCAGGGTTTTAGCCTGCACGCTGTCGGGAATTTGGCCGATGGCGATGATCAGATCCGCCCGGTTGTTCTTCAGCGCATCCCAGGTGCCGTTCAACGCTTCTCGCTGCACCGAGATACTGGCGTTCGGGCAATGCTGAATATAGTCGCGGATATCCTGCGTCAGGGTTTCCAACGGGAAGAAGGTGTCTACCGCCAGGCGGATATTATTGTCCAGCTTGGGGATGTTGCGCACCCGGCTTTCCAGATCCTGCACCGCATTTAATATCCAGCTGCCTTCCTGCAGGAGAAATTCCCCTTCATCCGTCAGGGTAATCATGGGGCCATTGCGATGAAAAAGTTTCACGCAGAGTTTGCTTTCAATATTGGAAACCCGATAAGAGATCGCCGAAGGCGTTTTATGCAGCGCCTCCGCCGCCATAGAGAAAGAACCGGTGCTCTTGATGGTGCTGATTATTTTAATCGCGTCCAGGGATAATCTAGTCATACAAATTCCTCTTTAAAATAAAATAAGAAAAATGACACTAAATTCCCAAGGTGGTGGCGCACAAAAATCGATCAAATCGAACAAGGGTACTCATAGCAACAAGCAATATACTTCATAAATGAGAGCGCTATCTTAAATACTATTCATCACGACCTGATATAAAATTCATCATAGCGCCCTACTTTTACACAGCGACAGTTAAATAAATTCAGCCTAACGATCAAAGATCGTCATCATAATAATTTTCGTTAATAGCCGTTAAAACATTCCGCTCTATCGCACGACCAGAATGATAAAAATAAAACAAGCCGACAAGAAGGGTTATTTCTAATTGCGTTATTAGTCTCTCATTTTGTCGGTGAAATACGCTCAACTTACAACATAATTTCAGTCAGGAGTGACTTATGAACAAAACTTCCCGTACCCTGCTCTCTCTGGGCCTGCTGAGCGCGGCCATGTTCGGCGTTTCGCAACAGGCGAATGCTCACGGTTATGTCGAGTCGCCGGCCAGCCGCGCCTACCAGTGCAAACTGCAGCTCAACACCCAGTGCGGCAGCGTGCAGTACGAACCGCAGAGCGTCGAAGGCCTGAAAGGCTTCCCGCAGGCCGGCCCGGTTGACGGCCATATCGCCAGCGCCAACAAGTCCACCTTCTTCGAACTGGATCAGCAAACGCCGACGCGCTGGAACAAGCTCAACCTGAAAACCGGCCCGAACTCCTTTACCTGGAAGCTGACCGCGCGTCACAGCACCACCAGCTGGCGCTATTTCATCACCAAGCCGAACTGGGACGCTTCTCAACCGCTGACCCGCGCTTCCTTTGACCTGACGCCGTTCTGCCAGTTCAACGACGGCGGCGCCATCCCTGCCGCGCAGGTCACCCACCAGTGCAACATACCGGCAGATCGCAGCGGTTCGCACGTGATCCTTGCCGTGTGGGACATAGCCGACACCGCCAACGCCTTCTATCAGGCGATTGACGTCAACCTCAGCCACTGATCCGTCAAAAGGGGGATGTCTCTGGAGGGTTCAGCCTGGCGCTGAACCCTTTTTTTGCGGGTGTCGCTATTGCGACATGTTGAGGATAGTGCGCACATTGAGCGCGCTGGTAGCGATAATGTCGATGGCGCCGGTGCGCAACGCGCCCAAAATCGCCAGCGCCTTGGTATTCTCGGAGGCAATGGCGATCACACACGGAATTTTGCGCAGCTCATCAATGCTCAGCCCAATCACACGGTCATTCATCACCGTATCGACATGCTGCCCCTGGGCATTGAAAAAGTCATAGCCGGCGATGTCGCCGATCACGCCCTGATTAAGGCTGGCGTCGATAATCTCGTGCGGCGTAAACCACCCCAATTTCACCATATAACTGTTTTCATTCATGTCGCCAATGCCGACTAACGCCACATCGGCCTTACGCGCGCGATCCAACGTTTCCTTGATCGTGCCGTTCTGCATGAAGGCGTCTTTCAGCGCGCGATTTTCGACGTAGGCCGGCGCATAGAGCGTCTCGCTGCTGCCGCCGAACTTCTTCGCCAGACGCCGGCTGATATGGTCGGCGTTGATCGCATCGCCCGGACGGTGGGTGCCGCCGATGCCGCAGATGAACTTGCAGTTGCGCTCCGTCACGCTGCCGACGTGATCGGCGATCGCCGCCACGTTGCGTCCCTGCCCGACCGCCAACACCATATCGTCTTTCAGCGACATCGCCAGGTAGTTGGACACCAGCGCCGCCACTTGCCGACGCTGTTCCTCTTCGTCCTGATGATCGAGCGCGATCAGCGCGCGGCTGATGGGAAAACGTTCCATCATCTGCTGTTCCAGCCGGGTGCTGAACACCGGGTGATAACGCACGTTGATCTCGACGATGCCTTCTTCCTTGGCGCGCTTGAGCAAACGACCGACTTTGATCCGTGAGATGCCGAACTTTTTGGCGATCTCTTCCTGCGTGATCTCATCCTGATAATAAGCAACGGCGATTTCGGTCAGCAGTTCGTTATCCTGGGACACAGTTTGTTTTTCCATCCGTTAGACGTTTCCCCACGGCAGGCCGGTTAATCATGGCGGAGGGACGATACACGCCCCTCCGACAATGCTGAATGCCCGCTAGTATAACGCGTTCAGGCGGCAACGGTATTCAGTCGTTGCTCCACCTCGTCCGCCAATCGGGTCAAGAGCAGGCAGCAAGATACCGCGCCGGCGTCCAGTACGCCGCGCGAACGCTCGCCCAGGCGGCTGGCGCGGCCGATTTTCGCCACCAGCTCGCGCGTGGAATCGCGCCCGCGCGCTGCGGCGATCCTCATCTGTTCCAGCGCAGCGGCGAAGTCGTCACCGCGCCCCGCCGCCTGCTCAAACGCCGCTACCGCCGGTATCAGCGTATCCATCAGACACTTGTCCCCCACGCCCGCACTGCTGATGTCCTGCAGTTCGCGCAAACCGCCGTGCAACATCGCCAAAAATGCCTGCTTATCCAGCACGCTGCGCTCGCGCACGCTCTCCGCCATGCCCATGAACAGGCTGCCGTACAGCGGCCCCATCGAACCGCCGATGCCCTCCATCAGCGCATCGGAAACCGCATCGAACGCCTGCGCCAACGTGAGCTCGCGGCCGCGAATGGCATCGCCGCACATCGCGAATCCCTTCGACATGTTAATGCCGTGGTCGCCGTCGCCGATGGCGCCGTCGATTTCGCTCAGGTATTCGCGGTTGCTGACAATGGTTTCTATCAGCCCCGTAACGATCTCACTGCCGTACCGGGTTGAAATTTGTTCCGTCATGATTCACTCCACCTGGGTTAAGCCTAAAGATTGCGCCGGCATGTCCAGCAGCGTTTTCAGTTCGTCATCCAGCGTCATCAGCGTCAGCGTCACGCCCATCATTTCCAGCGACGTGAAGTAATTGCCGACGTAGCGCCGATGCACCCGCACGCCTTTCGCCGTCAACCGACGCTCTATTTCGGCATAATAGATATACAGCTCCATCACCGGCGTGGCGCCAAGCCCGGAGATCAGCAACGCCACCTCCTGCCCCTGTTCCAGCGGCATGTCGTTGAGCACGAAATCGAGCATGGTGCCGGCCATCGCCGACGCCGACTGGATCGGCGACACCTCAATGCCCGGTTCGCCGTGATGGCCAATGCCGATCTCCATCTTGCCGTCTTCGATATGAAAATTGGGTTTGCCGACCGCGGGAATGGTGCAGGAACTGAGGCCGACGCCGATCGAACGACACCGGTCGATGGCTTTTTGCGCCGCGCCGATCACGCCGTCCAGATCGTATCCCTTGGCCGCCGCCGCCGCGCCGACCTTCCACATCAGAATTTCTCCGGCCACGCCGCGCCGTTTATCGATCTCACTGGCCGGCGCCGAGGCGACGTCATCGTTGGCCACCACGGTTTTCACCCGTATGCCGGCCGCCGTGGCCTTCTTGATCGCCATCTTGACGTTCATGTTGTCGCCGGCGTAGTTGCCGTACAGGCAAGCGACGCCCGCACCGCTGTCCGCCGCCTTGAACGCGTCGAGAAAAGCCCCCGCCGTAGGCGATGAAAAAATCTCGCCAATTGCGACGGCATCCAGCATGTTTTTGCCGACATACCCCAGAAACGCCGGCTCATGGCCAGAACCGCCGCCGGTGACGATGCCCACTTTGCCGGCGATCGGCGCCGGCGGATATTTCAACACCCGCGCATTGTCAGTGGCGGCGTAATAGTCCGGGTGGGCCAGCCTATAGCCCTGAATGGCGTCTTCCACTACGTGATCGGGATCGTTAATGATTCTGTTCATCGCGGCCTCTCTGTCGCCTGAATAAGAAATTATTGAATGGTGTAACCGCCGTCGACCACCAGGTTGGCGCCGGTGATCATCGCCGCCGCGTCACCGGCCAAAAACAGGGCGCTGGCGGCGATATCTTGCGGCTCGGCGAAGCGCCGCAGCGGGATTTTCTGCTTCATCTGCTCAGCCACCTCGCCAGACCAGGCCTTACGGCCCAGCTCCGTCAAAACGACGGTGGGTGAAATGGCGTTGACCCGCACGTTGTGCGGCCCCCACTCCAGCGCCAGCACCTGAGTCAACCCGATCACGCCCGCTTTGCTGGCGCAATAGGCCAGGTGAT
Organism: Serratia sp. CY37869; assembly: GCF_052168895.1. Taxonomy (NCBI): domain Bacteria; kingdom Pseudomonadati; phylum Pseudomonadota; class Gammaproteobacteria; order Enterobacterales; family Yersiniaceae; genus Serratia; species Serratia sp. CY37869. The sequence goes on along the minus strand of NZ_JBJNLU010000001.1, from coordinate 325,383 downwards.
TCGGCAATGCCACCACCCCGGCCTGCGAGGCGAGATTGATGATGCTGCCGCCGCGCTGACTAATGAAACGGCGCCCTACCGCCTGGCAGGTGAGAAACACGCCTTTCAGATTGACCGCCAGGGTTGCATCCCACGCCGCTTCCGGCAGTTCCTCAGCGGGATGCAGCGCGACGATGCCGGCGCTGTTGACCAGCACGTCCAGCTGCCCGAAATGCGCCTCACTCTGCGCCACCGCCCGCTCCACCGACGCGGCATCGGTGACGTCGGCCACGACGCCCACCGCCGCCTCGGCGTCCAGCTGTCGCGCCACTTCAGCAACCTGCGGCGCACGATCGAGCAGCGCCACGCGCGCGCCGTTTTGCAGATAGCGTTCGGCGATAGCGAGGCCGATCCCCGCAGCGCCGCCGGTAATCAGCGCCACCTTGCCCTGCAGCGAGAGCTCGCGCGGCGCCGTAGTTTGATGATTAATCATATATTTCCCCTTAAAACTGTGAACTTCACCCTCGGTCAGGATATTTTCGCCAAACTCGCGCCGCGTTCTTCCTGCGCCATCGCGCTTTCCTTCGGCAGCGTGACAAATTTCATCAGCACGCCGCTGAACAGGTACAAACCGGTAAAGATCCAGATCACGCCAACGGTGCCGAGACTGCCGATAAACAGCCCCACCACCGCCGGGCCGACAAAGGTGCTCAGGCCGGCGCCCAGATTGAGAATCGACATCGCCGCGCCCTTATTGTCCGGCGCCAGCGACGGCATGATGGCCGACAGCGGCACGAACGCCGCCAGGCAGGCGCCGAACAAACCGGCGGCGCAAACGGTCAGCAGGTAGTTGGCGCCGAAGAATTGCGGTACGTAGTAGAACATCAGCGTGGTCAAGGCGCAGCCGACGCAGCCGAACCACATCACCACATTGCGCCAGCCGAGACCGTCGCTGATCACGCCGAAAATCAGGTTGAAAATGATGTTGACCGTCCACAGCGCGGCGTACATCTGCAGCCAATGCGTGCGGGTGAATCCCATATCCATCATGTACATGGGCATGAATACGACGAAGCCGTATGCCGCGGAGGTATTAATGGTGCGCACGATGCCGCCCAGGCCAATCTTCGGGTTTTCAAACGCGATGGTGATGCCTTTCAAGACGTAACCCAGCGACGCCTTTTCACGGTTGCCGCTCTGTGCCGCGCCGTCGTCGCGATTGAGCATCAGCGCAATCACCGCGCCCAGCACGACGAAAATCAGCGCGCTCCACAGCGTGTGGATCTCGCCGAGATAAGGCAGCATGATGCTGGAATACAGCACGCCCAGCACGCTGAGCCCGCCGCTGTAGACGAACCAGAAAATCCCCACCGCCGACCCCAGCCTTTCCGGCGGCGCCTCATACGCCACCCACACCAGAAAACCGTAGGCGAACAACGGATAACCCAAGCCGCGCAGCGCATAGGTCGGCACCATGATCGCCAGGTTGTTGCTCGGCAGGCCGAACGTCAAAAAGCACACCGAACCGAACAGAAACAGCAGCAGGCCGGCCAACATCACTCGCCGGGCGGTAAAGATTTCCGCCAGCACGCCGGAAAACCAGGCGGCGATCGCGGCCGCAAAGCCATAAACGCTGAACAGCAGCGCCGATTCCTGAATGCTCAGCCCCTTGCCGATCAAATAAGGCGACAGCCATCCTTGTTCCAGCCCTTCGCCCATCATGAACACCAACACGCCGGCATAGCCCAGCAGCAGTTTCGGTGACAGACCAATGCGATGAATCAGTCCATGCAACATAGAACACCCCAGCACATGTGATTATGGAGGCGCAGGCTCGCCCGCACCCGAAGAACGATGCAGGTTTCAGAGGTTTGGATTAAGCACCACTTTGATTGAACCGATGCCGCGCTTCATCAGCTCGAAGCCCTCGGCGAACTGTTCCAGCGGCAGCGTATGCGTCACCACGCCTTCGGTCGGCAGATCGCCATTGGCGATGCCTTCGATCACCAGCGGGTAGCAGTAAGGGCCGAGGTGCGAACCGAGCACGTCCAGCTCCTTGCGGTCGCTGATGATGCTCCAGTCGACGGTCACCGGATCCTTGAACACGGAAAATTCCACGAAGGTGCCGAGTTTGCGGATCAGCGTCAGGCCCTGTTCCACGGACTTTTGGGCGCCGGTCGCCTCGATGTAGATGTCGCAGCCGTAGCCGTCGGTCATCGCTTTAACCGCCGCGGGCACGTCGTCACGGGTCGGGTTCAGCGTCACATCCGCGCCGAAGCGCTTCGCCAGCGCCAGACGCTCATCGGACAGATCCAGCACCACCAGCTTCGAGGGCCCGGACTTTTTGATCGCCCCGATCATGCCCAGCCCCAGGGTGCCGGCACCGGCCAGCACCACGACATCGCCCAGTTTGATATTGGCGCGTTGCACCGCATGGAAGGAGCAAGCATAGGGTTCGATCAGAATGGCTTTTTCGATCGGCAGATCGGCCGGCACGTGATAGTTAATCGCCTCTTTGGTGAACTTCATGTACTCGGCCATGCCGCCATTGACGTTTTTCTGGAAACCGTACAGGTCATGCTTTTCGCACATCCAATACTGGCCGCGGTTGCAGAAGCGGCATTGCCAACAGGGAACGATCTGTTCTGATATCACCCGATCGCCGAGATTGAAGCCCTCGACGCCTTCGCCGTATCCCACCACGTGGCCAATAAACTCATGACCGGGGATCATCGGCGCCTTGATGTATGCCGGTTGTTTTTCATCGCCCCAGAAGCTGGGCGCCCCTTCGAACGCTTTAACATCGCCGGCGCAGATGCCGCAGGCCTCGATCTTCACCAGGATCTCTTTCGGGCCGATCTTCGGTACCGGCACCTGTTCCAGGCGGTAATCTTTCGGGGCGTACGCCACAACCGCCTTCATGATCTCGGGGATACCGTCCGCCATTTTCGCCTCTGTCATGCAGGTCTGACACATAGCACTCTCCTCTGGTAGGGTGACTCTTTATGATCAATAACACAAACAAAGAACAAATGAACACTAACGTCACGCGTTCAATTTGCCCACAGAGAACTTGCCAAACTGTGATATCGCTCAAAAACCCGTTTGCATGAGGATAAATAACGATTAAAACCTCTTTTTTAGTGACGCTCGTCACCTTTTAAAGGGAGGAACAGAAAAATCAGGCAAAAAACAAAAGAACACCAATTGAACATTTGATTAAACAGGGATACGGTAATGAACGTGGCGCCACCGAGGATCGCCGCCCTTTTCGTTACCAATCAGGAGACCGCTATGCTGCCTATCGCCATCGGCGCCGACGATGCCGCCATTGAACTGAAGGATCTGATCGTCGCCCACCTGCAACGACGGGACATTCCCGTCATTGACTACACGACGGATCGCACCGCAGAAACGGGGATCTATCCCGATATCGCCTATCGCGTCGCGCAGGCGATACGGGAGGAAAAACATCGGCGGGGGATCCTGCTGTGCGGCACCGGCATCGGTATGAGCATCGTGGCCAATAAAGTGCCCGGCATTCGCGCGGCGCAATGTCACGATACCTACTCCGCCCAACGGGCGCGCAAAAGCAATGATGCGCAGATCATCACGCTGGGCGCGCGGGTCATCGGCGCCGAACTGGCGAAAACCATCGTCGATGCCTGGCTGGAATCGGAGTTTGAAGGGGGAGGATCGGCGCCGAAAGTCGAGCGGATCGGCTATTACGAAAACGCGGTCGGTCGGCGTTAAATCGCCTGCAGTCTCGATGGCGGTCGCGCGCAAGCCGCGCTCCGCCTGGGTTTATTCGTCATTCATTGTTATTATCCATCGCAACAATCAGAAAAAGCGCATTTTCATTCTCGATCCGATGATGCAGTGTGTTCCCCCTATGATGAAAAAGGTTCTCATTTCCCTACGTTGAGCTTGGTCAAGGAGCTTATCAATGAATCAATTAGACGCACTCAAGCAGCTGACCACGGTGGTCGCCGACAGCGGCGATATCGAATCCATCCGCCAGTTCGAACCCCAGGACGCCACCACCAACCCTTCGCTGATCCTGAAAGCCGCCGCGCTGCCGCAGTACAAAGCGCTGATCACCGAAGCGCTGGAGTATGCCCGCCGCCAGGGCGGCAGCAAGGAAACCCAGCTGATCAACGCCAGCGATAAACTGGCAGTCAACATCGGCGTCGAGATCCTCAAAAGCGTGCCGGGCCGCATCTCCACCGAAGTGGACGCCCGCCTGTCGTTCGACCGCGGCATGTGCGTCGCCAAAGCGCGCAAACTGATCGGCATGTATCAGGAACAGGGCATCGACAAATCGCGCATCCTGATCAAGCTGGCTTCCACCTGGGAAGGCATCAAAGCCGCCGAAGAGCTGGAAAAAGAAGGCATCAACACCAACCTGACGCTGCTGTTCTCCTTCGCTCAGGCCCGCGCCTGCGCCGAAGCCGGCGTGTATCTGATCTCGCCGTTCGTCGGCCGCATCTATGACTGGTACCAGGCTAAACAGCCTGCCGCCGACTACGACGCCGATCAGGATCCGGGCGTGAAATCGGTGCGCACCATCTATGAATACTACAAGCGTCATCGTTACCAGACGGTGATCATGGGCGCCAGCTTCCGCAAAGTTGAGCAGATCCTGGCGCTGGCCGGCTGCGATCGCCTGACCATCGCGCCGAACCTGCTGGAGCAGCTGAAAAACAGCGAGCAGCCGGTCGAACGCAAGCTGACCCCGTCGACCGAGGGCTTCCACCAACCTGCCCCGCTGGCCGAAGCGGAGTTCCGCTGGCTGCACAATCAGGACGCCATGGCGGTGGAAAAACTCGCCGAAGGCATCCGCCTGTTCGCCGTCGACCAGCAGAAGCTGGAAGACATGTTGGCCGCTCAACTGTAATCGCACTGGAGTTTCGTTATGTCTTCTCGTAAAGAGCTTGCCAACGCCATCCGCGCACTCAGCATGGACGCCGTACAAAAAGCAAATTCCGGCCACCCGGGGGCCCCTATGGGCATGGCGGACATCGCCGAAGTCCTGTGGCGCGACTACCTCAACCACAACCCGACTAACCCGCACTGGGCTGACCGCGACCGTTTCGTGCTCTCCAACGGCCACGGCTCCATGTTGATTTACAGCCTCCTGCACCTCACCGGCTACGACCTGCCGATGCGCGAGCTGGAAAACTTCCGTCAGCTCCATTCCAAAACCCCGGGCCACCCGGAGTACGGTTACACCCCGGGCGTTGAGACCACCACCGGCCCGCTGGGCCAGGGTATCGCCAACGCCGTCGGCTTCGCCATCGCCGAACGCACCCTGGCGGCGCAGTTCAACCGCCCAGGTCACGACATCGTCGACCACCACACCTACGCCTTCATGGGCGACGGCTGCATGATGGAAGGCATCTCGCACGAAGTCTGCTCCCTGGCCGGCACCCTCAAGCTCGGCAAGCTGACCGCCTTCTACGATGACAACGGCATCTCCATCGACGGCCACGTCGACGGCTGGTTCACCGACGACACCGCCCTGCGTTTCGAAGCCTACGGTTGGCACGTGGTGCGCAACGTCGACGGCCACAACCCGGACGCCATCAAGGCCGCGATTGAAGCAGCCCGCAAGGTGACCGACAAGCCATCGCTGCTGATGTGCAAGACCGTTATCGGCTTCGGCTCGCCGAACAAGGCCGGCACCCATGACGTGCACGGCGCCGCGCTGGGCGCCGCCGAAGTGGCCGCCACCCGCGAAGCGCTGGGCTGGAAATACGCCGCCTTTGAAATTCCGCAGGACATCTACGCCCAGTGGGACGCCAAGGAAGCCGGTCAGGCCAAAGAAGCGGCCTGGAACGACAAGTTCGCCGCCTACGCCAGGACCTTCCCGGAACTGGCCGCCGAGTTCAAGCGCCGCATGAACGGCGAGCTGCCGGCGGACTGGAAAGCGGACGCCAAAGCGTTCGTGGAAAAACTGCAGGCCAACCCGGCCAACATCGCCAGCCGCAAGGCGTCGCAGAACGCGCTGGAAGCGTTCGGCAAGGTGCTGCCGGAGTTCCTGGGCGGCTCCGCCGACCTGGCGCCGAGCAACCTGACCATGTGGTCCGGTTCGAAAACGCTGAACGTTGACCCGGCGGGCAACTACATTCATTACGGCGTGCGCGAGTTCGGCATGACCGCCATCACCAACGGCATCGCGCTGCACGGCGGGTTCCTGCCGTACTCGGCGACCTTCCTGATGTTCGTGGAATACGCCCGCAACGCGGTGCGCATGGCGGCGCTGATGAAGCTGCGCAACGTGTTCGTCTACACCCACGACTCCATCGGTCTGGGCGAAGACGGCCCGACCCACCAGCCGGTGGAGCAGCTGGCGAGCCTGCGTGTGACCCCGAACATGAGCACCTGGCGTCCGTGTGACCAGGTGGAATCGGCGGTGGCGTGGCAGTACGGCATCGAGCGCAACGACGGCCCGACCACGCTGGTGTTCTCGCGCCAGAACCTGACCCAGCAGCCGCGCACCGCAGAGCAGCTGGCGAACGTGTACCGCGGCGGCTACGTGCTGAAAGACTGCGCGGGCACGCCGGACGTTATCCTGATTGCCACCGGCTCCGAAGTGGGCATCACGGTGGAGGCGGCGGACAAACTGACCGCGGCGGGCCGCAAGGTGCGCGTGGTGTCGATGCCGTCGACCGACGCGTTCGACAAGCAGGATGCGGCGTACCGCGAGTCGGTGCTGCCGGCAGCGGTAACGGCGCGCGTGGCGGTGGAAGCGGGTATCGCGGACTACTGGTACAAGTACGTGGGCCTGAACGGCGCTATCGTGGGCATGACCACCTTCGGTGAGTCGGCGCCGGCGGAGCAGCTGTTCGCCGAGTTCGGCTTCACCGTGGACAACGTGGTGGCCAAGGCGCAGGCGCTGCTGAAGTAAGCCGCCGGGTGCAAGCCGATAAAAAAGCCGGTCATCATGACCGGCTTTTTTTATTCCATCACCCGATGAATCTGCAAATACTGCAGTAGCATGATGGTTTTGCCGTCTTTAATCCGGCCATCGGCGATCATCGCCACCGCGTCGCGAAACGGCAGTTCGATCACCTCAATATCTTCATCTTCAATGCCGCCGCCGGCCGCGCGCCGCTCATCGTCATGGTATTCGGCGATAAAGAAGTGCACGATCTCGGTCACGCCGCCCGGCGACATGTAGGCTTCGAAGATTTTCTTCACCTCGCTGACCTGAAAACCGGTCTCCTCCACCGCTTCGCGGCGCGCGCACTGCTCCGGAGAGTCGGCGTCCAGCAAGCCGGCGCAGGCCTCGAGCAGCATGCCGCTCTCGTTGCCGTTGACGTAGGTCGGCATGCGGAACTGGTTGGTCAGCACCACCGTGCCCTTGGCGCGGTTATACAGCAAAATGGTGGCGCCGTTGCCGCGATCGTAGACCTCGCGCACCTGTTGCACCGAACCGCCGTTTTTGCGTTTCAGATCGAACGTGTACTTGTGCAGCACATACCAGTTGTCCGACAGCAGCTCTTTCTTCACATTCTCAATTTTCGACGACATAACCCTTTTCCCTTGCGTGACAACGTGAAGATCATACCGCGATTAGGCCGCGCCGCGGCAGACGATTTGCAACAAAAATCACACCGCGCCCCGCCGGACAAGCCGGGACTTAACATTGCTTAAAATAATGAAAAATAAGTCGCGCTCAGGCGCATGAGATTGCATAAAACCCAGTGCGATTCGCCCCCCAAAGACAAATCGTCAGAGGAAACCGGCCCGCCGCTGAAAATCGACGGGCGTTTCGCTATTCATTTGATTACACAACCACAATTGTTCCCGTTTTGTTGACAACTTGATACAAATCGCGGTGCATTTTAGTTGCAAAAGTTATAGTTTTGCTTTCGAATGAAACTGGCGACGCGCCCTACCTGAGAGAAGGATCCTTGATTGCTTGTTAAACGTTCCGTGACCGGCAGCCTGGCCAAAGCGCTGTTCGGCATCGTGATACTGTCGGTGCTCGCCACCGGGTTGGCGTTGACCACCGTCGCCGGCAGCCAGAGCGATGCCGAAGCGATCAATATCGCCGGTTCGCTGCGCATGCAAAGCTACCGGTTGGCCTTCGATCTCGACCAGCAGAGCCCAGAACTGGAGCTGCACCTGCAGCAATACCGGCAGTCATTGCAGGCGCCGGCGCTGCAAAAACTGGCGCGCTTCTACGTACCGGCCGAGGTGCGCAACCATTATCTGGCGCTGCAACAGGCGTGGCAAACGATGGAGCGGCAGATCCGCAACGGGCAGGCGATCGCCTATCGGGCGGAGGTCGCCGGTCATGTCAATCGCGTTGACCATTTCGTATCTGCCCTGCAGCGCTATTCCGAACTGAAACTGACCCTGGTGGCCGCCGTCAGCGTGCTGGGTTACGCCGCCATCATTGGTCTGGTGCTGTTTTGCATTCGTTTCATGCGCCGCCAGGTGGTCACCCCGCTGCAGCATCTGGTCGACGCCAGCCAGCGCGTGCAACAAGGGGATTTTCGCCACCCGCAGTTGGACGTGACGTTGCCGAACGAGCTCGGCGTGCTGTCGCAAACCTTCAGCGCCATGTCGGACGAACTGGCCCGGCTCTATCAGTCGCTGGAGCTGAAGGTACAGGAAAAAACCCAACGTCTGCAGCAGGCCAATGAAACGCTTGAGGTGCTGTATCGCTGCTCGCAGGCACTGAGCGTGCGCCAGCTCGATCAGCAGGCGTTCGAAAATGTGCTGCGCATCGTGCGCCAAAGCGAACGGCTGCGCTGCATCCAACTGCACGTAGCGGACGGCCAAGGCCAGTGGCGGCTGAGCGAAGGGGAAGCGGCGCCGACGCAGGCCTGGAACGCGCTGCCGATCACCCAGGGCGACAAGCCGCTGGGCGAGTTGCGCTGGCAGCCCGAGGCGCACCCGCCGCATCCTCACCTGATGCAAAGCCTGGCCAATATGTTGGGCCGCGGCGTTTACTTCAACCGGGCACAAAAGCAGCACCAATATCTGCTGTTGATGGAAGAGCGTGCGACCATCGCCCGCGAGCTGCACGATTCGCTGGCGCAGACGCTGTCGTTCCTGCGCATCCAGCTGACGCTGCTGCGGCGCAGCGCCGCCGATCCGGCGGCGCAGACCATTATCGACGATTTCGATCGCACGCTGGCCGATGCCTATCGCCAGTTGAGAGAGCTGCTGGCCACCTTCCGCCTCAACATTCAGGAGGCGGATCTGAACGCCGCGCTGGAGCAGCTGTTGCAGCCATTAAAAGCGCTAACCCCCGCGCGGATTCAGTTACACTGTCGGCTGTCTTCGCAGGCGCTCAACGCCCAGCAGCAGGTGCACGCGCTGCAGATCGTGCGCGAGGCGGTGCTCAATGCCGTCAAGCACGCCGGGGCGAACGAGATTACGGTGTGTTGCGAGGTCAACGCCGCAGGCGACAACGTTTTCAGCATTACCGACGACGGTTGCGGCATCGCCAGTCTGGAGGAACCGGAAGGGCATTATGGTTTGACCATCATGAGCGAACGCGCGGCGCGATTGGGAGGAACGCTGCACATTCAGCGCAGAAGCGGCGGCGGCACGGCGGTTTGCCTGACATTCTCGCCCTGACCTTGCGGCTGTTCATTCTGCGTTACGGTTGCCGCCGGGCGGAAGGCCGTCCGGGGAGGTTTACGGCGCTGATTGCCGCTATTTTTGAAGAGACAGTCCCACTGTGAAGCACGCCGCAGGGCGCGTTTGAGTGGCTTTACTTGCTACAGGGAGCATATTTCATGGTGATGAAGCAATACCGAGTCATGATCGTTGACGATCATCCGTTGATGCGGCGCGGCATCAAACAACTGCTGGGACTGGATGCGCGATTTAGCGTGGTGGCGGAGGCCGGCAACGGCAGCGAGGCGGTTGCGCTGGCGCTGCAGCACGCCCCGGACGTGATCTTGTTGGATCTGAACATGAAGGGCATGTCCGGGCTGGACACGCTGCGGGCCCTGCGCGACGAAGGCGTGGACGCGCGCATCATCGTGCTGACGGTCTCCGACGCGCGCAGCGATCTGTATGCGCTGATCGACGCCGGCGCCGACGGCTACCTGCTGAAAGACAGCGAGCCGGAACTGCTGCTGGAGCACATCGGCGCCGCCGCCGAGGGGCAGAACGTGATCAGCGACGCCATGGCCGACTATTTGCTGGCGCGCAGTGAGCAGCGCGATCCCTTTGCCGCCTTGACCGAACGTGAGCTGGATGTCTTGCAAGAGGTGGCGCGCGGCCTGTCCAACAAACAGGTAGCGGCGCAGCTGCATATCTCTGAAGAAACCGTGAAGGTGCACATCCGCAACATACTGCGCAAATTGGACGTGCGTTCTCGCGTGGCGGCGACGGTGATGTACCTGGAGCATAAAAGCCAATGAACGTCAGCCCCGGCAACTGCGCCGGGGCAGCTTACTCGATGGCGCTGAGCAGCGCCTGATGGTGCTGGTGCACCCAGCTCTTGTTGAACGGCCCCCAGCTTTCCAGCTGATAGAAACCGTCGTTGTTGCGCACGCCCTGCTGCACGAACTGCAGCTCGACGCCCATGCCGGGCAGCGCCTTCAGCACATCCTGCAACGTGCGGCGCGGCCAACCGGTCAACGCCATCAACCGCGGCACATTGGGCCGCTCACTGTGACTGATCAGCCAGCACAAATAAAGCCGACGGGCAAATACCGGGTTAATTCCCATGCCAAGCTCCTGCTGTAAGGTGAGTCCTGTTTATTTCCGGTTCCCTGCGCGCGAAAAAGGCACGCAAGGCCTTCGACAGTCATAAAAATGTCTTAATCGCGTCTCGTTGTCGGCAAACAAGCGCCAACGCCGTTTTACGCTACCGTTATTTACACTATCTCCTTTTTTTCTCCACGCTTTCCTCGGCTTTCCCGAGTACAGTGCAATAGCGCCGGGATCCCTCCCTGCCGCTGAAATGCATAATTCTGATGCGTTTTAAAGATAGAACAAGTCATAACGAGGTTCGCGCTGCATGGCCAATTTTTTTATTGATCGCCCGATTTTCGCCTGGGTGCTGGCAATAATTCTTTGCCTGACCGGAGCGTTGGCGATTTTTTCTTTACCGGTAGAACAATACCCGAATTTGGCGCCGCCGAACGTGCGCATCAGCGCAACTTATCCAGGCGCTTCGGCGCAAACGCTGGAAAACACCGTCACGCAGATCATTGAACAGAATATGACCGGCCTCGACAACATGATGTATATGTCGTCGCAGAGCACCAATACCGGCCAGGCGACCGTCACGCTGACGTTCGAAGCCGGCACCGACCCCAACGAAGCGATGCAGCAGGTGCAAAACCAGCTGCAGGCGGCGATCAAACGTCTGCCGCAGGCGGTGCAGAATCAGGGGGTCACGGTCTCGAAATCCGGCGATACCACGCTGATGATGGTGGCGTTCGTCTCCACCGACAACAGCATGGACAAGCAGGACATCGCCGATTACATCGTCTCCAACCTGCAGGATCCGCTCAGCCGCATCAACGGCGTCGGCAGCATGGACGTCTACGGCTCGCAGTACGCCATGCGCATCTGGCTCGATCCCAACAAGCTCAACAGCTATCAGCTCACGACCCAGGACGTGGTCAAAGCCATTCAGTCGCAGAACGCCCAGGTGGCGGTCGGCCAGTTGGGCGGCACGCCGTCGGTCGATAAACAGGCGCTGAACGCCACCATCAACGCCCAGTCGCAGCTCCAGACGCCGGAGCAGTTCCGCCAGATCACCCTGCGGGTCAATCAGGACGGTTCGCTGGTGACGCTGGGCAACGTCGCCACCGTTGAGTTGGGCGGCGAGAACTACAACTACCTCAGCCGCTACAACGGCATGCAGGCCGCCGGCATGAACATCAAGCTGGCTTCCGGCGCCAACGAACTGCAGACCGACCAGTTGGTGAAGGACAAAATCGCCGAGCTGTCGCAATACTTCCCGCACGGGCTGGAAGCCAAAGTGGCCTATGAAACCACCCCGTTCGTCAAAGCCTCGATCAAGGACGTGGTGAAAACGCTGCTGGAGGCCATCCTGCTGGTGTTCCTGGTCATGTACCTGTTCCTGCAGAACTTCCGCGCTACCCTGATCCCCACCATCGCCGTGCCGGTGGTGCTGATGGGCACTTTCGCCATCCTCTCCGCCTGCGGCTTCAGCATCAACACCCTCACCATGTTCGCCATGGTGCTGGCGATCGGCCTGCTGGTGGACGACGCTATCGTGGTAGTGGAGAACGTCGAGCGCGTGATGAGCGAGGAAGGCTTGCCGCCGCGAGAGGCCACGCGCAAATCCATGGGGCAGATCCAGAGCGCGCTGGTCGGCATCGCTCTTGTGCTGTCGGCGGTGTTCGTGCCGATGGCGTTCTTCGGCGGCACCACCGGGGCCATCTATCGCCAGTTCTCCATCACCATCGTCTCCGCCATGGTGCTGTCGGTGCTGGTGGCGATGATCCTGACCCCGGCCCTGTGCGCGACGCTGCTTAAACCGATCGCCAAGGGGCATCATCACGGCAAGCGCGGCTTCTTCGGCTGGTTCAACCGCATGTTCAACCGCAATGCCGATCGCTATGAGCGCGGCGTGGGGCGCATCCTGCACGCCAGCGGCCGCTATATGGTGATTTATCTGCTGCTGCTCGGCGGCATGGCGCTGCTGTTCATCAAGCTGCCGACCTCGTTCCTGCCGCAGGAAGACCGCGGCATCTTCACCGTACAGGTGCAGCTGCCGGCGGGATCGACCCTGCAGCAAACGTCCAAAGTGGTGGAGAAGGTCGAGCAGTACTTCCTCACCGAAGAGAAACAGGACGTGTTGTCGGTGTTCGCCATCATCGGCTCCGGGCCGGGGGGCAACGGCCAAAACGTGGCGCGCCTGTTTGTCCGGCTGAAAGACTGGGACCTGCGCGCCTCGGGCGCCAACAGCTCATTCGACATCATCGATCGCGCGACTCAGGCATTCAGCAAGATTAACGAAGCCCGGGTGATCGCCAGCAGTCCGCCGGCGATCACCGGCCTCGGCAACTCCTCCGGCTTCGATATGGAGTTGGAAGACCACGCTGGCCTCGGCCACGCCAAGCTGATGGCGGCGCGCGATCAATTGCTGCAGCTCGCCGGGCAAAATCCACTGCTGTCGCGCGTGCGCCACAACGGCCTGGACGACAGCCCGCAGTTGCAAATCGATATCGATCAACGCAAGGCTCAGGCGCTGGGCGTGTCGATCGACGACATCAACAGCACGCTCTCTACCGCCTGGGGCTCGACCTACGTCAATGACTTCGTCGATCGCGGCCGGGTGAAAAAAGTCTACGTGCAGGCTGCGGCGCCGTTCCGCATGCTGCCGGATGACATCAACAAATGGTATGTGCGCAACAGCACGGGCGGCATGGTGCCGTTCTCGGCCTTCGCCAGCTCGCACTGGGAGTATGGTTCGCCACGGCTGGAACGCTATAACGGCAGCTCGGCGCTGGAGATCGTCGGCGAAGCGGCCAACGGCGTCAGCACCGGCACCGCCATGGCGGAAATGGAGAAACTGGTCAGCCAGCTGCCGACCGGCTTCGGTCTGGAATGGACGGCGATGTCCTATCAGGAACGGCTGTCCGGCTCGCAGGCGCCAGCGCTGTACGCCATCTCGCTGCTGGTGGTGTTCCTGTGTCTGGCGGCGTTGTACGAGAGCTGGTCAATTCCGTTCTCGGTGATGCTGGTGGTGCCGCTGGGGGTGATCGGCGCGGTCGCCGCCACCTGGCTGCGCGGCCTGGAGAACGACGTTTATTTCCAGGTCGGCCTGCTGACCATCATTGGGCTGTCGGCGAAAAACGCCATTCTGATCGTCGAGTTCGCCAATGAGCTGAACCAGAAGGGGCAGGATCTGATGTCGGCGACGCTCGACGCGTCGCGCATGCGCCTGCGGCCGATCCTGATGACCTCGCTGGCGTTCATCTTCGGCGTGCTGCCGATGGCCACCAGCAGCGGCGCCGGTTCCGGCAGCCAGCATGCGGTCGGCACCGGGGTGATGGGCGGCATGATCTCCGCCACCCTGCTGGCGATCTTCTTCGTGCCGCTGTTCTTCGTGCTGGTTCGCCGCCGCTTCCCCGGTAAAGCGCATCCTGCCGCCACACCGCCCGCCGAAGAGTGATCGGCGGCGCATAAAAAAAGCAGCGTCGGATGACCGATGCTGCTTTTTCGAACGAATATCTCGTTCCCACGGTGTTTCAGTAATTTTCCAATGACTCAACCTTGCCATCGGCTTCATCGCTGTGTCAGTTGCCCAACATCTCATCAATGAAGTCTTTCCAGTTTCCTAATTCACGATCAACCATAATACTTTACAACCTCAATCATTTGACGAAGCGGATTCTACGCCTGTTTTTTGACCATGTGAAGGGAAACGGGAACGATGCCGGGCCCGGAAACCGGGGTTAGCGCACATTTTCGTATTTATCTGATCAATGTTCAGTGCGGCTATTCCCTTGTGATATCAATTTCTCCACGATAGCGTGTAAAAGGTATAACAATACGCCAATGGAGCGCCGATCATGTCCACCTCTTTGTCTGTCTCACAGTTGAAAGCGCAAGGTCATTATCAGGAAGCCACTGCGCTGGCGTTGCGGCAACTGGCGGCAGAGCCGGAAGCGGCGATGCTGCATTTTCAGCTGGCCTGCCTGTACGACGTTCAGGGTTTGGAGCGACAGGCGATTCCCTGCTACCTCGCGGCGTTGGATCGCGATTTGCCGCCCGCCCAGCGCCGTGAAGCCTGGCTGGGCCTCGGCAGCACTTACCGCGCCCTCGGGAAATACCCGGCTTCGCTGCGCGCTTTCGACGATGGCCTGGCTGAGTTCCCGCAGGCCAACGAGCTGATGCTGTTTCGCGCCATGACGCTGTACAACCTGGGTGAAGGTAAACGGGCCGTGGCCGATCTGTTGTTGTTGCTGGCGGAAACCTCGTCAGACCCCGACATCCGCGGCTATCAGCGCGCCATTCGGCACTATGCCGCCGATCTCAATCATATTGATTAGAGGAAAACGATGGAAATCATCACCGATATGAACCGCCGCGCCATCGACTGGCGGCGGCTGTGTGAATTGCTGCAGGCCGCCGGGCTGGGCGAACGCGATCCGCATACGCTGCAACGCGTTTATCAACACAGCCAGTTTTGCTATTGGGGGTTTATCGGCGATGAGCTGATCGCCACCGCGCATGCCATCAGCGATTTGACTTCGGTCGCTTACCTGGCCGACGTGGCGATCGATCCGCGCTTTCAGGGGCAGGGATTGGGGCGCCGGTTGATGGACCGGGTAATGCAAGATCTGGCGCCGCTCGGCAAGGTTTTCATCTATTCGGTGCCGGAAAAACTGGCTTTCTATGAAAAGTACGGTTTTCACGATTTGACCACCGGCATGGTGTTCGCAGAGGGGGATGCTCTGTGGCGTTTGCAACTGGGGGGCTACGTGCGTTAATCGCGCATTACAACGTTCGGCTGATAAAAATAGGGCGGCAGATGCCCCGCAGAATTGCTGCCGCTGTCAGGATCTTTCACCACGGCCGACGATTGTCGTAGCCGATATATTCATCGTTAACGCGATCCAATCCGTCCACAAGACAAGACGCTATTTCCGACGTGATCTTATCGGAAATTTCGATCCGGCATTCTTTCATGCCGTTCCCCCGTATAAATCCTCCCCACTTGCACAACGCACGCAGCTTAAAACATCGCATTTTTTTGATTAAGATTTATCTTTGCCATTAATTTGGCGCGCGCCATGAGATTGTCCCAGCACACTCTTTGAACTGCGCTAAAAATAAGCAACACCCCTCGCTAAAAAGCAAGAAATATCTTAATTATTAATTCATTAACATTCCCTCCCTCACAAAAACGATCGATATTAACGATCGAATATTTTATTTTGATAGCCATTTTCTATGTTAATTCCTTTTAATAACCGGAGTATTAATAGAGGATTTCTATTCTATTCCTCTTTCTTCACTGGGCAGCTCGATTAAAAACCAAATTTACTCTTTATAAATCATGCTAGTATATGGGGCTTTCCTGATTGTCCACCGCAGGATAGCGTTCTTTCCCTGAGGCGCCCAATAAGTTCAATGTGAAATTATTTAGATTGTTTCTTTTTTTATGTTTTAAGATATCAATCCTCACCGGGAAATAGAAATTAAGGGATTATAATAAAATGAAAATTGATATTTTCAGCGAGTGTGCCTATACCGCTATCGGCATCCGGCAGCTCATCAATCAAACCTGGGCGGAGAAACGCGCGCCGGCCGGTTTTAGCCGCAAAAGAGTCTGCTTTATCGATGTCACTATCGCCAATTTTGAAGCGCGCTACCGCGATGAATATGCCAACCCCAATACCTACAAAATAGTCATTATCACCGACTGCCTGCATGACATGGTGATTGTCGACAGCAAGACCATTATATTATCAAACCTTATATCATTGAGCCGCTTCAGCCACCTGATCGGCGACTTATATAAGCGCTACAGCCACTATACCGAGCCGCCGCAACTCTCTCAGCGCGAATCGCATTTTCTCTCGGAATGGTCGACGGGAAAATCGCTGGCCGACATCAGCAATGCCATGAATATCAGAAATAAAACCGCCAATCATTACAAGTCGCGAATAATGAAAAAACTCGGCGCCAGCCGGATAAAACCGCTCTTGCATATTACCCGCGTACGGTGTTTGACCGATCGTTTAAACATAAGGATCAATAAAGAGTAGCTCTCTCTCCGCCAGCTCTGCATTGGCGGCAGAACGCGTTCGCCGGCGCCTTTTCACCAGCACGGTCGGCGAAGGCAGCCGTTCAACCACGTTGCCGACCTCTTATCCCTGGCGCGCAATCGCACCTCGCACGCATCGTTGTCTGGATCTCGCCGCCGCTTTACTGGCATTATCTCTGCTATCGCCGGGCGGCTAGCGGGCCAAAGATCGCCCACGCCGCTCAGTATCGACTCGACGAGACAGGTAGCTTTACGCCATGGCAAACAAACCGCAACAGACAACGCTGACGATGTACGGCATCAAAAACTGCGACACCATCAAAAAAGCCCGCCGCTGGCTGGAAGATCAGGGCGTGGCCTATCATTTTCACGACTATCGCGCCGACGGCCTGGACGAACAACGGCTGCGCGGTTTCGTCGCGCAACTGGGGTGGGAGCCGCTGCTCAATACCCGCGGCACCACCTGGCGCAAGCTGGATGAAGCGCAGCGCAACGCCTGCGATAACGCCGACGCCGCCATCGCGCTGATGCTGGCGCAGCCGGCGATCATCAAACGCCCGTTGCTGGACGCCGGCAACGGGCGCACCCTGCTCGGTTTCAACGCCGACGCTTACCAGCAATTTATCGCCGAGGTCGCCGTATGACTTGCCCGGTTATCGAACTGGCTCAGCAACTGATCAAACGCCCTTCCCTCAGCCCAAATGATGAAGGCTGCCAGCAGCTGATGATCGATCGCCTGCAGGCGATCGGTTTCACCGTCGAAGCAATGGACTTCGAAGATACCCAAAACTTCTGGGCCTGGCGCGGCGAAGGGCAAACCCTGGCGTTTGCCGGGCACACCGACGTAGTGCCGACCGGCGATGAAAAGCGCTGGGACAACCCGCCATTTGAACCGGCGATCCGCGACGGCATGCTGTACGGCCGCGGCGCGGCGGATATGAAAGGGTCATTGGCCGCGATGGTGGTGGCCGCGGAACGCTTTGTCGCCGCCAACCCGAATCACCGGGGTCGTCTGGCATTCCTGATCACTTCGGATGAAGAAGCCAGCGCCACTCACGGCACGGTTAAAGTGGTCGAAGCGCTGATGGCGCGCAACGAGCGGCTGGATTACTGCCTGGTCGGCGAGCCGTCCAGCACCGAGCGCGTCGGCGACGTGGTGAAAAACGGCCGTCGCGGCTCCATCACCGCCAACCTGCATATCCACGGCGTACAGGGGCACGTCGCCTATCCGCATTTGGCGGACAACCCGGTGCACCGCGCCATGCCGGCGCTGAATGAACTGGTGGCGATCGAATGGGATCGCGGCAACGAGTTCTTCCCGCCGACCAGCATGCAGATCGCCAACGTGCAGGCCGGCACCGGCAGCAACAACGTGATCCCAGGCGATTTCTACGTGCAGTTCAACTTCCGTTTCAGCACCGAACTGACCGACGCGATGATCAAGCAGCGCGTGGAAGAGCTGCTGGAACGCCATCATCTGAATTACAGCATCGAATGGCGGCTGTCCGGTCAGCCGTTCCTCACCTCGCGTGGCGCGCTGGTGGATGCGGTGGTCAACGCCGTCGAGCACTATTCTGAATTGACGCCGCAGCTGCTGACCACCGGCGGCACCTCCGACGGCCGCTTCATCGCGCAGATGGGTGCACAGGTGGTGGAGCTGGGGCCGGTCAACGCCACCATCCACAAGGTCAACGAATGCGTCAACGCCGCGGATCTGCAGCTGCTGAGCCGCATGTATCAACGCATCATGGAGCAATTGATCGCATGATCAACGCAGAAATGCTCACCGGCCGCTCGACCGAGCACCTGGCGCCGCTGAGCGGCAACCATCGGCTGCAGCCGGAAGCCGTCAACGCGTTTCTGGCGATGCAGCAGGCGGCGCGTGCGGCGGGATTCGATCTCCAGCCCGCCAGCACCTTCCGCGATTTTGACCGGCAGTTGGCCATCTGGAATGGCAAATTCTGCGGCCAGCGGCCAGTATTAGATAAGGACAGTCAACCGATCGACGTCGCGCCGCTGTCCGCCGCCGAGCGCTGTGAGGCGATCCTGCGCTGGTCGGCTCTGCCGGGCGCCAGCCGCCACCACTGGGGCAGCGATCTGGACGTGTACGATCCGTCGCTGTTGCCGGAAGGGCAAAAGCTGCAGCTGGAACCGTGGGAATATGAGGAAGGCGGCTACTTTGCGCCCCTTAACCAGTGGCTGACGGCGCATATGGCCGAATTCGGTTTCTACCGCCCCTTCACCGAAGACTGCGGCGGCGTAGCGGTGGAGCCGTGGCATCTGAGCTACCGGCCGCTGGCGCAAGAAGCCGAACACTTGCTGACGCCGGCGCTGTTGCTGGCGGCCTGGCAAGACAAGGAGGTCGCCGGTGCCGAATGGCTCGAACGCCATCTGCCATCGATTTTTTCGCGTTTTATACGCAGTAAAGGAAAGGAGTAGCTATGCAATGGTTAGCTGATTACTGGTGGATTATCCTGCTGGTTCTGGTGGGGATGGTCGTCAGCGGCATCAAGGAACTGCGCCGCGTTGACGTCAAAAGCTATCTGGCCAACAAGCCGGAGATACCGCCGCACCGCGACAACAACGCCCAGTGGGATGACGAAGACGACTGGCCGAAGAAGAAGTGATATCAGGGCGCTCATCGGCGCCCTGAATTTTTAGCGGAAGGCGATCAGCTCGCCGCGCTTGCCGGACAAGGCTTCGTCCCAGTAGCGCTGCGGCACATAGTAATGCAACCTTTCCAGCGCGGCGTTCATCATGCCCTGGTTGATCGCATGCCCAACGTCCTGTTCCACGTCCAGCGTGAAATCGGCGCCGTTGGTCCGCAACGCCTCCGCCGCCGCGTGAGCATGCTGCACCGCGATCACCGCGTCCTCTTCGCCGTGGATCAAATGCACCACGCTGTCGCCGAACGCCTGCTCAGGCAACTGGGCGAAACGCCCGCTGAACGCGACCACTCGCCCGGCGAGGCGGGTTTCCGCCTTCAACGCCTCCAGCGCCATGATCGCTCCCTGCGAGAACCCCACCAGGGCAGTGCCGGCATAGCCAACGCCGCTCAGCTGCTGCCAATGGCGCACCACGGCCACAAACTGCGGCATTACGTCTGCGATGCGGGCCACGCGGTTCTCTTCGGTCACGTCCTGCACCGAAAACCACTGGCGGCCGGCGCCGTTGCCAAACGCTGCGGGGCCACCGATGCTTACCACCTGCGCCTGGGGAAACTCTTTGGCGAAGTAACTGCCGATCTCCCCCATCGCCACCGGGTTGTCGCCGACACCGTGAAACAGCAAGATCAGCTGCGCCGCCGGGGTCGCCGGGCTTTGGACAACGAAATGCTCATGTTTCATCGATGACTCCTTAATAGTAACCAAACCTGACGCAGCGACTGTCGTCGCCGCACCGCTGACAGCCACTATACGCCACTGAGAAATCGGGAAAATCGGGTTTTATTGAGCAAGTTCTTCAATTTATTGCAATGACTGCGCCCAGTCGCGCCAGTAGCGGCAGTGCTGCGCATTCAGCTGTTCCAGCGCCTGCGCCGTTTCGTGCCGCCAATGGCGCAGCAAGGCTTTCTGGCCGCTGACGCCCGCCCGCTCTGCGCACTCCGCGGGAGAGTGCCGCCGCTGCAGATGGCCGCGCAGTGCGGGCAGCGGCAGACTGCTGGCCAACAGCAACCGCTGCAACGCCCCCAGGCTGGCCTCCAGCGGCCGATGGGCAAAAGCGAACCCGGCCAGCTCGCGCCAGTCCTCTTCGCCGAGCGACGTATCGCCATCGTCGCCCGGGATCGCCAGCGTTAGCTCGATACGCTGCCGCAGCCAGGGCCAGTCGCGCGCCAGATGCTTGTGCGCCGCGTGCCGCAGCGCCTCTCCTTGCTCGCTCAGGGGCAAGATCGCCATCGCGGTATAGCAGCCGCTGCTGGCCTCCGGCTTGCTGCCGATGCGCACCAGCTCGAAACCGCAGGATTGCCAAAAGCGCCACAGCGGCTCGGTATAGCCGAAGCTGACCGACAGGAAGTCCAGCCCCTGCGCCTGACGGCGTTGCCGCTCGATCAACTGGCGCGCGATACCCCGCCGCCGCAATGCCGGCAGCGTCGCGATGCGGGTAATGCGCCGAGACCGCAGCGTCGGCGCCCACCATTGGCCGCCATGCGCCGCCAACGACTGCGCCACCAGATTGCCGCGCGGCCGACGGCGGCCGGCCCACACGTCGTGCGCCAACTCGGCGCTCAATCCGCCCTCTTCCACCAGCCACACGGCGCCGACCACCTCCAAACCGGCCTGCGCCAGCCCAAAATGCATGCCGGGCGCATCCATCAACCTGCGCAAATCCAGCGGTGAGGTGCGGTAATGCGCGCTGCTCAGCAGGGCGTAGAAACGCGCCAGCCGCTGCGGATCGGCGCACAGCTCGCCTTGTTCCGCCTGGCTGTAATCGATCGCCTGGCCATCCGCCGGCCAGGCGGGCAGCTCGTTGAACAACAGCGCATTGTCCGTTATCCGTTCCAGCGCATCCCCCTGCGCCCAACGCATCGGCTGATGCAGGCTCAGCGCCTGATAGGCCGGCAGCCCGGCGCAAAACTTCAGCAGAAAACCGCGGCCAGTGCCTTCATAGCCCTGCACCGTGGTGGTCAGCAACACGCGCGGGAAATAGCCGATCAACTGCTGCAACAGCGGCGCGGGGATCGCCGCCGCCTCATCCACCAGCAGCCACCCCACGGCGCTGACGTCGCCTTCCCGGCACTGCGCCAACAAGGCATCGGGCGCCCAAAACTGCGCGCGCCCCTGCGCCCATTCTCCGGCCACCGCCGTGGCGGCGCGGCTCGGCCCGGTGATCCAGCAGGTCAGCGGCGACTGCGCCACCAGCATGCCCGCCAGCGTCGATTTGCCGCGGCCGCGGGCGGCGGTCAGCACCCACACGCCGGACTCGGCCTGCAGCAGCGCCGTCAAGATCGCCTGTTGTTCCTCGGTCGGCCGGCCATCCGGCGGCTGCCACCCTTCACGCACCGGCAGCGCGGCCAGCGTCAGGGGCTCATCCTGCCGCCAGATCGTCACTTCGCTGTCGTCGGTCAGATGCTGCTGCAGATGATGAATGAAATGCGGCGTGGTGATCGGCTGCGGGCAATCGCTCCAGCGCAGGCTGTCGCCGTCCGGCAACTGAGCCCATTGCCGCCAGGGCGGCGTCAACAGCAGCAGCCAGCTGCCGGCGCGCAGGGCGCCACTCAACGCCGCCAGCGCCTCTACGTCCAGCGAATGACCGGCATCGAACACTGCGTGCAGCCGCTCCTGCCCCAGCAATTGACGCACCGCGCCGCTCGCCAACGCCGCCTGACCGGGCGGCGGATTCTCCCCGACCCAAGGCCAGTCGCCGGGCAACGTCGCCGCCAGCCGCTGCGCCTGTTCGCGGCACCACTCGGGTTCGCCGCTGAGCACCAGCAGGCGCCGGATGCCCTGCCGCCGCATGAGTTGTTGCGCTGCCTGTAGCATAAGGCTGTATCTCAATTCGAAAAAAATGCCGGAGTCAGGCTCCGGCACGTGAGGTGTTAACGGGATGCGAAGGTGTTGCAGGTATTGGGATCGCCGCTGTCGAAGCCCTGTTTAAACCAGGTGTAGCGCTGCTGCGAAGTGCCGTGGGTAAAGCTGTCCGGCACGACGCGGCCCTGGCTCTGTTGCTGCAACCGATCGTCGCCAATCGCCTGTGCGGCATTCAGCGCCGCCTGCAGGTCGCCCTCTTCCAGCATCTGCTGCTTCTCGGCGTATTTGCCCCATACGCCGGCAAAGCAGTCCGCCTGCAGCTCCATTTTCACCGACAGGCGGTTCACTTCCGCCTGGCTGGCGCCCTGCTGCATCTGGCGTACCTTCGGCTCGATGCCCAGCAGGTTCTGCACATGGTGGCCGACTTCATGCGCCACCACATAGGCCTGAGCGAAATCACCGCCGGCGCCCAGCTTGGTCTTCATGTCCTGATAGAAAGACAGATCGATATACACCGTTCTGTCGCCCGGGCAGTAGAACGGCCCCATCGCCGCCTGACCGGTGCCGCAGCTGGTGCGCGTCACGCCGCGATACATCACCAGCTTCGGCGGTTGGTAGGTTTTGCCCATGCGCTGGAAAATCTCTTTCCAGTTATCTTCGGTCGAGGCCAGCACCACCGAAGTGAATTTGGCCAGCTCATCGTCTTTCGGACTGATGCTGGCGCTCTGTTGTTGACCCTGAGGAGCGACATTACCGCCGTTCAACAGCGGCGACAGATCGATGCCGTAATAGCCGGCCACCAGCACCACCACCAGAATGACGATGCCACCCTTGCCGCGCACCGGCACGCGGAAACCGCCGCCACCGCCGCCCAAACCTGAAGACTGCCCGCGACGATCCTCAACATTGTCACTTTCCCGACGCCCTTGCCAACGCATAAATACACTCCAGATATTTCCCCTGCTCGTTGAAGATGCCGCGCGTTGGTAAGCGCAAAGGCAGCTTCAAGCCTGAGTGGGATAGGTTTTAGTCATCTCGCATCCATCATTATAAATGGTCTGCCGCGGAGGAAATGTAGAAATTTTCTGGAAAAATGCAGAACAGCGGGACGATCCGGCCGGATCGCCCCGAATGGCGGTGCCAACGCTTAGTCGAGCTTCACGCCGATGCGGCGCGCCACTTCTTCGTAGGCTTCGATCAGCCCGCCCAGGCTTTGACGGAAGCGGTCTTTGTCCATCTTGTCCAGGGTGTTTTTGTCCCACAGACGGCTGCCGTCCGGCGAGAATTCATCGCCCAGCACCACTTCGCCGTTGAACAGGCCGAATTCCAGCTTGAAATCGACCAGGATCAGGCCGGCGTCGTCGAACAGCTTGGTCAATACTTCGTTGGCGCGATAGCTCAGCTCACGCATGCGCGCCAGATGCTCTTTGCTCACCCAGCCGAAGGTTTCGCAGTAGGATTCGTTGACCATCGGATCGTGCATGGCGTCGTTTTTCAGGAACAGATCGAACAGCGGCGGGTTCAGCACCAGACCTTCTTCGATGCCCAGACGCTTCACCAGCGAACCGGCGGCGCGGTTGCGGATCACGCATTCCACCGGCACCATGTCCAGCTTCTTCACCAGCACTTCGTTGTCGGACAGCAGACGCTCCATCTGGGTCGGGATGCCGGCTTCTTCCAGTTTGCTCATGATGAAATGGTTGAACTTGTTGTTCACCATGCCTTTGCGATCGAACTGCTCAATGCGCTGACCATCCAGTGCTGACGTATCGTTGCGGAACTCCAACACCAACAGATCGGGATTCTCGGTGGTGTAAACGGTTTTTGCCTTTCCGCGATACAGCTCAGCTAGCTTTTGCATCTTACTTACTCCAGTGATGTATCCCCGTTGTCTCCCGAGCGCGGCCCGAAATTAGGGGGTATAGAATTGACCTAATGAATTCTTTGGCGTGCCGGGCACTATTGTGCCAAACCTGCGACGCAAACGATACCGTATAGACAAAACAAAAAGGGGCCGAAGCCCCTTTTTGGTTATTTAACGCTGGTTTTACTGAAGGCAGACTGGAATGCCGCCACCAGTGCGTCGTTTTTCGACTGGGTGAGCGGTTTGCCTTTCGGATCGATGAATTGCAGACTGGTGCGGTTGTTGAGATCGCCGACCTGCAGCTTGTAATCCCCTTCCGCCAGCTCAGGATCCTTGACGCCCAACGCATCCCAATCGCTGCTGCTCAGGGACTTGTAGGTCACGGCGACGGTGCCCTGCGGACGGCTGCGGTCACCCACTTTCATCCCCAGTTTTTCGAGCGCCGGCGGCAGGCGATCCCACACCACGGTGTACGGGCCGCGCACGACCAGCATCGGCAGGCCGGTATCATCGGCGCCGCTCTGCACGTCCAGCGCGCCGAAGCGGCTGGCGGTCTGGCTGCTCGCCAGATTGTCCTGCTTGTCCAGACCTTCGATCAGGGTGTTGATCATCATGCCATTGTAACGCTGGATCTCAGACTGATCGGTGACCTGTTCGGTCTTGCCCTGCTGCTGCAGGCCAACGCTTTTCACCACCAGCGCCTGCTGGTAGCCTTGTTGCTGCACGCTGATCTGATAACGGCCTTCGTACTGGTTGTCTTCGTCCAGACGGTTCCACTTCACCCAGTCGGTGGTCAGGGTCTGACCGGCGTCCTGGCGGGAAGCGATCGCGATGTTCTTCGCCTGCAGCAGGCTGACGACGCGCGACCACAGGTTTTGGTTCTGCGGGCTGTTTTCCAGCAGCAGCGTGCCGCTGTCGCCGGCGTATTGCGCGCGAGAACCGCTCAGCAGCGCCAACGGCTGCACCGGCGGACGAATGTCCAGTTGCTTGCCGACGTTGCCTTGCAGCGTCGTGGCGGGCACGTCATAGTTGCCGCTCTGCACCGGCAGGATCATGCCGGACGGCGCGTTCAGCGCCTTGAGCGGAGCCGCGTCGAGGTAAGCCTCGTCGCCGCTGACCTGGCGCTTGTAGCGCTGATCGCTGCTGCAGGCCGCCAGCATCATCACCAAAGAGATGCCCACTACTTTTGCTACCGTCGACTTTTGCAATGAATAAGCCATCAAATTTCCCTTAGAGTTACAGCAAACCGACGCTTTTCAGCGCGCGCTCCACCACCGGGCGGGCGGTTTCGCTCAACGGCGTCATCGGCAGACGCAGCGTATCGGTTGCCATCAATCCCAACGCCTTACAGGCCCACTTCACCGGAATTGGGTTTGCTTCTACAAATAGATCCTGATGCAACGGCATCAAGCGCTGATTTAAGCGGCGCGCTTCGGCGAATTTGCCCTGCGCCGCCAGCGCACAAAGTTCCGCCATCTCGCGTGCAGCCACGTTGGCCGTCACGGAAATCACCCCTTTGCCGCCCAGTTGCATGAAGTCCAGCCCGCTGGCGTCGTCGCCGCTCAGCAAAATGAAGTCTTCATCGTCAACCAGCACTTGGATCTGACTAACGCGACTTAAGTTCCCCGTCGCTTCTTTTACAGCAACAATATTCTTGATTTTCGCCAGCCGAGCGATGGTCGGCGGCAGCATGTCGCAGCCGGTGCGCGAAGGCACGTTATACAGGATCTGCGGCAGCTCGGTGCTCTCGGCGATCGCCTTGAAGTGCTGATACAGCCCTTCCTGCGTCGGCTTATTGTAGTACGGCGTCACCGTCAAACAACCTACCACGCCAGTGTTGGCGAAGCGGGTGGTGAGCGCGATGGCTTCGGCGGTAGCGTTGGCGCCGGTGCCGGCGATCACCGGAATGCGGCCGTCGGCCAGCTCCAGCGTCTGCAGCACCACGTCAACGTGCTCGTCATGGGCAAGCGTTGCGGACTCGCCGGTGGTCCCTACGGAAACGATCGCCGCGGTGCCACTGGCTACATGATAATCGATCAATTTTTTCAGGCTCGCGCGATCGACAGCACCTTTGTCGTCCATCGGCGTAACCAGTGCAACAATACTTCCCGTAAACATTGGCCGTCCCCTCCACAAACAAGTCACTCATGGTACTTTTGCTGCCTATCCAAAAGCAAGCGCACAACCGCGTTGTAAGCGCTTGGCAGGCGGTTTTTTTTATGTTTACCATGGTAACCCCATTAAGCACGACAGGAAGCGCCATTTTGCCTCAGTCAGACGAACACTATCTCGTGATTACCGCGCTCGGCGCCGACCGCCCCGGAATCGTCAATACCATCACCCGCCACGTCAGCAGTTGCGGATGCAATATCGAAGATAGCCGTCTGGCCATGCTGGGAGAGGAGTTCACGTTCATCATGCTGCTGTCCGGCAGCTGGAACGCCATCACCCTGATCGAATCCACCCTGCCGCAAAAAGGCGCGGAGCTGGAGCTGCTGATCGTGATGAAGCGCACAAACTCGCATGAAAGGCCGCCGATGCCGGCCACCGTGTGGGTTCAGGTCGAGGTGAAGGACTCGCCGCACATCATCGAACGTTTTACCGATCTGTTCGACTCCAGCCAGATGAATATCGCCGAGCTGGTCTCACGCACGCAGCCAGCGGACGGCGACCTGCCGCCGCAGCTGTATATTCAAATCACCGCCCACAGTTCCGGCGATCGGGACGCCTCAAATATTGAGCAAGCCTTCCATCGCCTATGTACAGAATTGAACGCGCAAGGCAGTATTAGCGTGGTGAACTATCCACAGCATGATGAGAAAGATGGAGAGTAGTGATGAGCCCATTGAAAGCCGGTGACACAGCGCCGAAATTTAGTTTGCCTGACCAGGACGGTGAGGAAATTAATTTGGCCGACTTCCAGGGACAGCGAGTATTGGTTTATTTCTATCCGAAGGCGATGACGCCGGGCTGCACCGTGCAAGCCTGCGGCCTGCGGGACAACATGGACGAATTGAAAAAGGCCGGCGTCGAAGTGCTGGGCATCAGCACCGACAAACCGGAAAAACTGTCGCGCTTCGCCGAAAAGGAGCTGCTCAACTTCACGCTGTTGTCTGATGAAGACCATCAGGTATCGCAACAGTTTGGCGTGTGGGGCGAGAAAACCTTCATGGGCAAGACCTATGACGGCATTCATCGCATCAGCTTCCTGATCGACGCCAAAGGCAAGATTGAAAAAGTGTTTGATGATTTCAAAACCACCAATCACCACGACATCGTTCTGAACTACCTGCAGCAGTAATTCTCACGAAGCGCAGCGGCCAGCTGCGCTTCGTCTCCCTCCGTCAGCCGGCCTTGTCTTCCACCTCGACCCGCAGTTCATCCGGCCAGGCGTGAATCACCGCCTTCACCAGCGTCGCCAGCGGTATGGCGAAAAACACGCCCCAGAAGCCCCACATTCCGCCGAACACGATCACCGACAGGATAATCACCAGCGGATGCAGGTTGACCGCCTCGGAGAACAGGATCGGCACCAGCAGGTTGCCGTCCAGCCCCTGCACCACCAGATAGGCGACGATCAGCGTCCAGAAATCGGCGCCGACGCCCCACTGGAACAGCGCTACCACCACCACCGGTATGGTGACCAGCACCGCGCCGATATAGGGGATCAGCACCGAAAAACCCACCAGCACCGCCAGCAGCAGCGAGTAGCGCATGTCCAGCACGGCGAACACCAGGTAGGTCGCCACGCCGACAATCACCATCTCCAGCACCTTGCCGCGAATATAGTTGGTGATCTGCTGATTCATCTCGTTCCAGACCTGCCCCGCCAGACCGCGATTGCGCGGCAACACGCGGCGCACCGCGTTCAGCAGCTGCTCTTTGTCTTTCAACAGGAAGAACATCATCATCGGCACCAGGATCAGGTAGATAGCCAGCGTCAACAGGCCGACCAGCGACGCCAGCGAGAATTTCACCACCGACTCGCCCATGCCGGACAGCCGGCTGCGCAGATTTTCCGCCATCATGTCGATGATGCCGGCATCCACCAGCGCCGGATAACGCTTCGGCAGCGTCGCGGCAAAGTTATAGAACTGGTTGAGCATGCCCGGCAGATCGCTCATCAGATTGATGCCCTGCTGCCAGGCGGTCGGCGCGACGACGAACACCAGCAGCATGGCGACGCCCGCGAACACCAGCAGCATGATGCTCGCCGCCCAGGTGCGCGAACAGCCGATGCGCTGCAGGCGCGCGGTCGGCCACTCCAGCAGATACGCCAGCACGATGGCGACCAGCAACGGGGTCAGAATGCCGTGCAGAAAATAGAGAATGAGGAAGCCGGCGACCAGGATCACCAGCAACGCGATAGCCTGTGGATCGGTGAAACGGCGGCGGTACCACTGTAATAGCATCTCCAGCATCAGAGCGGGCTCCTCGAGATTTGACGGGCGGGCATGGCGATTCCTGTGATGGGCCTGATTAAAGCATAGATAGAACGTCGCACGTGGGGGTGTGCAAAGCACTCAGAGTACTCAAAGTTCGCCATACATCAACAGCGATTTGGCTGAATTTATCGCGCCGGTGGGCGATCGGCGCAAAAATCCGCAGACGCCGCGTCAGAGTCGGTGAACGGCCCCGGGCGGGGCCGCAGAAGATTACAGCGAGGCACTGATGGAGAGCGGCGAACCGACCGCCAATGCGAACAACAACACACAGCCGATGGCGATCGCCGCCGCCAGATCATTTTTCATTGTCCTGTCCCTTGATGATGCGTAAACCGATTATCGCCACGAACTCTGTCGGTTCTTTACGTTGAAGGCCTATGCCGATGCACACCATTAAAAACCCCCGCCTAAGCGGGGGGAGAAAACGTTCTGGTGCATCAAGTATTACAAGGAGGTCATGAGGGATTGCTAACCCTAAATGACTATTTCAAGCTAGGATTATTCCCAGAGCATGGCAAGCGATCGCGTCGAGGTTCTCCGCACTTTGAGAAAAACCTCATAAAAAAATCCCGCACGGCAGCGGGATGAAGGGATGATAACGTCATAAATTTTTTATGCGGACAATGAGGCGGTATTGTCGTCATTTGGCGACAATACCGCGCCGCTCAGGCGGTCTCAAGGGAAATCTGACCGCCGTCAGGAAATCAGAATTTCGCCAACGCACGCGATCGTGAGCCATTCTGCAGCAACGAAAAAATGGGATTTTCGTCAGACAGCCGTCGAGCAAAAACCGGTAGCATGGCCGATATCATCCCAAATGCCGTAAGGGGGAAAGATGAACAGCAAACCGTGTGAATTTGATGAAGCCATCTGTCTGGCAATCGGGCGTGGCGTTTGCGAAGTCGTGAAGATAGGGGATGAAATCAGCGTCTTCTCCCTGTTGGAAGCTATCGAATGCTTCATCGAACGACAGGCGCTCAGCGAAAGCGAAATCGCGGCGGCGGACGACGCGCTGGATTTGATCAGCGTACTCACCCACCGGTCATGCTGAAAAACGCCCTCCCGGTGGCAAAGGAACCGGCGTCCCATCGCATGTGGGACGCCGTCGTTTCTGTATCGATTAGAAGTCGTAAGTTACCGACGCTTTCAGCGTCCTCGCCTGTCCCTGGAAGACGTAAGTGCCATTGCTTTCTACGCCGGACCAATACTTCTCATTCGTGACGTTGTCCAACCCCACACGCCATACCAGCGTGTTTTGATCCTCATTCAAACGCATGCGATAGCGAAGGCCGAGATCCAGGGTCGTGAAACTATCGAGCTTTTTGGTATTGGCAGAGTCGGCATATTGCGAACCGGTATGCCGCACTTTCGCCGTTGCCGTCAGGCCATCGATTGGCTTGATATCGTATTCCGCTCCCAGTACCGCGTAGAAGTGCGCTACGCCGATAGCGTCTTTGCCATCGTTACGACCGCCCTGGGTTTTGGTCAACTCAGGCGAAAGCCAGGTAGCGCTGCCGTTAAGGCGCAGGCCGAATGCCGGTTCGCCGAACACATTCAACTCCACGCCGCGGTTGCGTTGTTCGCCGTTCAACGTGTAGTAGTTGTTGCTGTCGATCATGGTGGCCGGCTTTTTGATTTCAAACAGCGCCAACGAGCCGCCCACGCGTTCGAAATCAACTTTCACCCCCACTTCATTTTGCTTGGAACGGGCGATACCGGTACTTTGCCCGAAGTTGGCCGCCTCTTTCGGCGCGATGCCGCCAGGCTGCAAGGCCTCGGTATGGTTGGCATAAAGCGACACCGTTTCCCACGGCTTGTAGACCAGCCCGAACGTCGGCATCCAACGGCTTTGCGTATAACGAGAGGCGGTATCCTCCAGACCGGTGGCGTTGCTGTAATTACGCACCACCACTTTCTGATGGCGCGCGGCCGCCGTTAACAACACCCGGTCGCCGAAAAAGCCCAGCGTATCGCTGAACAACCAGCCCTGCGTCCGGTTGCGCGCCGTGGTCAGCGGATCGCTGTAGTTGCCACCGAAATAGGCGTTGTCCGGTATTGCGACATCATGGTTATCGTAGATATTGGTCGTCGGATTGTTGGCAGACATGCGCCACGCGGTTTTGTCGCGTTTAATCTGCGCGGAATAACCGACGTTGACCCGATGCGAAACCGCCCAGGTCGTGAACTTGCCCTCAAGCCCCGCCATGCCGCTGAAAGCGTCGATGATGCGATTGGTGTCCAGACGCCCAACCGTGGCATCGCCGTTGGCGTTGATGAGCTTCGGTGCGCTGTAAACGCCGGTTTCATGGCCGTGCTGCGCACCCAACCCGGCATAGGCCTTCCAGTCGCGGGTTAAATCATATTCCGCTTTCGCCATGCCGAATTCGTTCTCGATATCGCTGTAGCCCCACTGCTGACTGTAATTTTTACGGGTGTCAGGCACTGCGGGTATCACATCGATGCCGCTGATGTTGACCCCCATCGTTCCGCCATGGAAGGTCTTTTTCTGATAACCGAAGTCCAACGATGAACGGAAACGATCGCCGCGATAGTCCAGCCCGACCGATGCCAGCGTGGTGCGCCGCTTATCATCCTCAACCGCCGTTTCCCCCTCTCGGTGTACCAGGTTGACGCGAGCGCCAAACTGGTTGTCGTCACCAAAACGGCGGCCCAGATCCAGCTTGCCGCCCACCTGAGAATCGGAGGTGTAGTCGAGGCCGATCTGAGTGGTCGGCGTTTCTTCCGCCCGTTTCGGTTCAAGATTGATCATGCCGCCAACGCCGCTGGAAGCCAGGCCGTTCAGCAAGGCGTTCGCCCCTTTGAAGATCTCTACCCGCTCCAGCATCTGGGTATCCATCACCTGACGCGGCACCACGCCCGGCAGCCCGCCCATCGTCATGTCGTCGCCGTCCAGTGAGAAACCGCGGATGCGATAGGTTTCGGCGAAGTTACCGTATCCCTGCACCGCCTGCACACCCGCGTCGTTGCTGACCACGTCGGCGATGGTCTTCGCCTGCTGATCCTGTACCAGCTTCGCGGTATAACCTATGACGTTGAACGGGACGTCCATCGCTTTCTGTTCGCCCAACATTCCCAGGCGGCCGCCGTGGGCAACCTGTCCATCCAGGTAGGCGGGAACCAAATCATTGCCGCCGGAGTTGAAATCGGCGTGTTTTTCGGCCCGGACGACCAGGGTGTCCTCCTGGTTTTTCTTGGCGTCGCCGTCTGCGGCCAGCGCGCCTTGGCTCAGCGCGCCGATAGCCAGCGCCAGCAGCGTTTTGCGTAAAGGGGAATTCGTTGTACTGGTGTTGTGCATAATTCACTCATGAATGAGGATAAAAAGTTAAATGGCCCGTCGCCGAGCCGA
The DNA here is from genome assembly GCF_052168895.1 of Serratia sp. CY37869. Lineage (NCBI taxonomy): Bacteria > Pseudomonadati > Pseudomonadota > Gammaproteobacteria > Enterobacterales > Yersiniaceae > Serratia > Serratia sp. CY37869. The sequence goes on along the minus strand of NZ_JBJNLU010000001.1, from coordinate 293,528 downwards.
TGGGGCTTATTGATTCAACGCGATGCGAACCACGCTGTCCGGCCCCTGAGTGGAATGATCTTTGTTAAACGGTTGTTTGACCGTAACGAACAATGTCTGGCCGTCTGCCGACAACAGCAAGCTGTTTGGATTCGGCGGCAGCGCCCAGCGCTGTTTCACCGCATAGGTCGTCGCATCCAGGCTCAGTACATTGCCGGATTCACGCTGCGAGATATAAATTTCATTGCGCCGTGAATTGAAAACGACAGCCAAAGAGTCGCCCACATCAAGCCGCTTCAATAATTTTCCGGTATGAATATCCAAGACCAGCGTGGTCTTCGCCTTGGAGTTGTCAGTGACGAACAAACGACCGGTAGCCTCGTCTTCAGCCATATTAAGCAGCAGTGCCGGTTGGTCTCCCAACGGTTTCCAGCGTTTCTCGATGCGATTGGAACGCGGGTTGATCACCAGGATCTCGCCGCTGCCATTGGCGGCATACACACGTTGGGTCTGTTCGGAGTAATGCAGGCCGGTCATCCATTTGCCGGTATTTTTAATGCGCGTTTTCAGCTTGAGCGTTTCGGCGTCAACCACCCAAATTTGCGCCGGATCGGCCACCGCCCCCACATACAGCGTATTGTTGTGAGCCAGAATTTGGCGCGCACCATACGGCAACCCTTTCTCATTGCGCTCGCTGAACAACAAACGTCCTTTCACCTTACCGTCGGCGGCGCCGATTGCGCTGATACCGCCGTCCAGCGAATTGCTGACATAAAGGGTTTTTCCATCCGCAGAGGCCTGCATGGCGAAATTTTTCAGATCGGTATGCGTCGTGCCAAGGGTTTTCAGGGTCTTGGCGTCCAGCTTATAGACCACGCCCCCCTGTACATCTTTAAAACTTTCGGCGCTGGCGACGTACAGCGCATCTCCCCCTGGCGTCAGCGCCATTTCATACAAACCATAAGCCAGTTGGCGTTTGACGACGCTGTCGGATTGCGCCGCTGGCGCGAGAGGTTGCACGGCAGGGGAAGAGGAAGTGGTTTGGTGCGGCGCGCAGCCGCTTAGCGCCATACCCGTCAGCAGGGCGAGCACAGAGATTTTCATTTTCATCGGGGAAATCCTTGACCATTTAAAACGGCGTTAACGGGGGCTCTGCAGTTTAGTTTTGAGCTTTCTCATAACGAGAAATGAGCGCCACCGCGCGTCTCAGTGTTTCCCTGTGAATCAACTATCACGCTAATGCAGGCTAATAACTCCTTCATGCGCCCGCGAACAACAAAGAGAATGAGAAACATACTCATTATTATTTACGCAATCAAGCGTAATTATTTTCCTTCGCTCTCTAAAAGTCATGGCGGTATCTCGTATTATCAAAGCCAATACGTCAGCTATCGACCGCGGTGCCGGGCATGATTATCTCGCCTTACACCGTCGAGAGACTGCCTCACCCTGCGTACAGACACTTAACGGCAAACAAGCAGACAACAGGAGAAGCCCCCTCATGACAACCTCTGACCCACGGGAGTGGCGGCGTGCTGACTATCTCGTCAGCACCGAGCCCAGCCTGCTGGATATTGACGCCATTCATGCATTTCTGACCCGTTCGTCATGGGCGGAGGGCATTGATAAAGAGACCGTTCGCCAGTCCCTCTCCCACAGCCTGTGCTTCGGCTTGTATCACGGCACCAGACAAATCGGTTTCGCCCGGCTGGTCACCGATTACGCCACCTTCGGCTATCTGTGCGACGTGTACGTGCTGGAGACGCATCAAAAAGGCGGGTTGGGCCTGTGGCTGGCGGAATGCTGCCAGGCCCATCCGCTGATGGCGACGCTGCGGCGAATCATGCTGGTCACCAGCACCGCCCCTTGGCTCTATGAAAAAGTGGGCTATACCGCCATCAACTGTCCCGATTTTGTCTGGCAGATCGCCCGACCGGACATCTACCGACGTTAATTTTTCAGCAAGGCCGCCCCAGTTCACACTCTTCCCCCGCGACATTGGCAATCGCGGCGGTTAGGGCCCATGCTGGCGACAAATTTTACCGTTTGCCCCTTTCAAGGAGAATCTATGCCCGTTTCAGCCCGTAACCAATTCACCGGTACCGTGTCCGCCGTCGCCAAAGGCGCCGTCAATGACGAAGTGGAGATCACCCTGCAGGGCGGTGAAAAACTGGTGGCCATCGTCACGGTACAAAGCCAACAGTCGCTGGGATTAACCATCGGTAAAGAGGCCGTCGCGCTGATTAAAGCGCCGTGGGTGATCCTGGCGACGGAGGATTGCGGTTTGCGTTTTTCCGCCCGCAACCAGTTTGCCGGGGAAGTGATTGCGGTTGAGCACGGCGCGGTCAACAGCACCGTGCACCTCAAAGCGGATGCCGGTTTTGTGCTGACGTCGGTGATCACCAATGAAAGCCTGCAGGAGATGGCGCTGAAGAACGGTTCGCGCGCCATCGCCCTGATCAAAGCCTCATCGGTGCTGCTCGCCGTCAAAGCCTGATACCGCCAGGCCCGCACAAGCGGGCCTTTCAAGGCGCTATTTCAGCGCCTGCTCGGCCAGCAGCCCGAGGGCGATGACGATCATCGCCGCGCCGGAGATGCGCCCCACCACCTTCGCAGCCTGCGGGCGCGTGCGCAGCACCGACTGCGAACCGAATCCCACCAGCAGGTACACCAGGCCGCAGCTGATCAAATGCACCACGCCCAACGCCAGCATCTGCATCGGCACCGACCATTCGGCCCGGGCGTCGGTAAACTGCGGCAACAGCGCCAGAAACAGCAGAAACACCTTGGGGTTCAGGCCGCTGACGCACACGCCCTTGCCGGCCCAGCGCAGCCAGGAATCGGAACGCTGATCCTCACCGGCGCCCGGCACCGGCGGATGCAGCAGCATATTGAAACCGATCCACAGCAGGTAAGCCGCCCCCAGCAAGGTGAGCGCCGTCAGCGCCAGCGGATTGCCGACCAGCAACGCGCCGACGCCCGCCACCACGATCGCAATCATCAGCAGGTGGCCGAACAACAAACCGGCGACGGCGGGCACCACCACCCGGCCGCGAATGCCCGCCGAGATCACATAAGCCCAATCCATACCCGGCGTGATCACCAACAGAATCGACACCACCCAAAAAGCGGCGAACAGAGCGAGCGTCATGCCGGCGCCCTCTCAAACGCACAGCGCCGCACCGAACAGAGAACCATCGCGTTTTCCTCGTAGAATAAGCACGGCCCCGCCTGGCGGCGGCCGTCAAAACCGTTCAACAGATGGCAAGAATATCCTCAAGGCGTTAAAATGTGCTTTCAATTACTTGCCTGAAACCGGCATAAGCGGGGAAATTTTTCCAAATGGATAAGATTGATCGCAAGATTCTTGCTGAACTGCAGGCCGACGGGCGTTTGTCGGTGACCGAGCTGGCCGAGCGGATCGGTTTGAGCGTGTCCCCCTGCCACCGCCGGGTGCGCGCATTAGAGGAGTCCGGGGTGATCAGGGGTTACCGCGCCCAGCTCGATCCCGGCAGCCTGGGCTATAACTTCTCCGCTCTGGTGTTCGTCACCATGCGCGAAGGCGATCGCCGCGCCGTTGAAACCTTCGAAAACGCCATGGTGGACATTCCCCAGGTGGTGCAGGCGCAGCGGCTGTTTGGCGATCCGGACTATCTGCTGCACGTGATCGCCCGCGATCTGCCCGCCTTCCAGCAGCTTTACGACGAGAAGCTCTCCGCTCTGCCGGGCGTGCAGCGCCTGAGCTCCACGCTGGTGATGAAAACCGTGGTGCCGGAGCGCTCGTTCCTGCCGCTGGGCCAATGACGACGGGAGCGTTGCCGCTCCCGTTTTCTCTTTTCTTTAAGGCACAATCACGAAATCCGGATTGGCGACGGCAAACAGCGCCTCGCGATCCGCCGCCGGTGGGTAAATCCACTGCGTGTTGATCTCCTGCTTAATCTTTTTGCCTTCCTCACGGGTAAAGCGCACCTGGCGCTCCCAGCCTTCGGTATACAGCGCGCCCCAGGGGCCCAGATCCAGACAGGTCACATACTTCGGCTGGCTGTAAGGGTGCGCCGGCAAGCCCGTCAGCTCCGCCGCCGCATTATGGCCGGCGACACGGCCAAGGCTCAGCGCATGCTGGCAGGTCATCAGATTGTGGTTACCGAGATCGTCGGTCGCCGCTTTCACCGTATCGCCGGTCACGAAAATGCCCGCCGCCGCCGGCGCGCGCAGGAAGGCGTCGCCGATCACTCGGCCATTAGCGTCACGTTCGCCGGGGATTTGCTCGGTCAGCGGATGCGCACGCACGCCTGCCGCCAGGATCACCGTGTTGGCGGCGATGCGCTCACCGTTCGACAGCATCACCCCCTCGGCATCGATAGCCGAAACGCGCAGGCCGGCTCGCGCTTCCACGCCGCACTCCGCCAGCGCCTGGCGAATCACCGCCCCCGGCTCTGCCCCCATTCCCGCGCCCACTTCCGGCGCGGTATCGACGATCACCACGCGCACGTTCTCGTCTTTGCCCAGCGCATCGCGCAGCCGTTGCGGCATCTCCGCCGCGCTCTCCAGGCCGGTCAGTCCCGCTCCCACCACCACGGCGGTGTTGCGCGCCGGCGTCGACGGTTTGGCCGCCAGCGCTTTAATATGAGCATCCAGACGCTGCGCGCTTTCCAGCGTATCGACGTTGAAACCGTATTCGGCAAAGCCCGGCACCGCAGGCACGGAAAGCCGACTGCCGGTGGCCCACACCAAACGATCGTAGGCCAACTCAAGGGGTTCCCCCACCGCCGGCGCCACCCTGAGCGTTTTGGCGGCGGCGTCGATACGTTCCACCGTCCCGGCCAGGTGCCGTGCACCGATGGCGGTGAGCTGCGCGGAAATGTCGGGGTTCATGTTTTCCAGCACCGCTTCATACAGGCGTGGCCGGATGGTGACCGTTGGCGTCGGCGAAACCATCAGCACCTCGATGTCGTCATGCTTACCGGCAAGGGTAATGGCGCGCATGGCGGACACGGCGGCCCAAAAACCGGCAAAACCGGAACCGGCAATCACTATTTTCTGCGTCATGGGATGACTCCTTCATACAGGGTTGACCGGGCGACGAGGCTGCCCGCAGTTTTTTCGGATGAACGGCGCCGTTCCGCTCCCGTCGCAGGGTGCAGAAGGACCGCCCGCCCCTTCCGAAGAGGCGGGAAAAATGTGTTTTGTTTTAAGGAAAGGCGGAGTTTAGGTCTTGGCGCGAGCCGTTTTGCCGCTGCGCGCGGTGCGTTCCGTCATGCGCTCGTCGAGCCAGATGTTGACCTCGCCGAAGAAGCCCTGTGGCGCCTTGCGGCCAAAACGGGCAGCGACGTCGCCGAGGGTCTGCGCCGCCAGCGCATCGCGCATCGCCTTCTCCGCCTGCAGCATCACCGCATGGATAGCGCATTTGCCGGAGACCGCCCATTCCGGCGGGGAATCATCGAACACCGCACAGCGCCCGCGCACCTCCTGGCAATCGAACAGCGGCTTGTGCCCCTCGATGGCGTCGATAATCTCCAGAAAGCTGATCTCTTTCGCCGGACGGGCCAGCCGGTAACCGCCTCGCACCCCTTCACTGGCGGCGACGATGCCCGCCTTTTCCAGCTTGGGGAAAATCTTGGCCAGAAAGCTGGGGGAGATCCCTTGCAGTTCGGCGAGTTCGCGGCTGCTGAGCGCGCGCTGGTTATCGCCGACCAGCCACAGCAGGCAGTGGATGCCATATTCAACGCTGGTTGTGATGTACGCCATATGTCCGTTTTTGACCGTCAGTAAACCTTCAATAACGCAGACTATATGAGTCTGCGTTTATCTTGTCAATAAAACACAGACTAACTTTATCCGCGTTTTATTGAAGTTCCGTCTCGCTCCCGACGGAGAAAACGCCCTTCGAAATGAAAAATAAAACTTTTTTGCCCTATTCGCCCCCGGCTAACGTTTCCTTGTCGCCTGCCGCTGACTATGATGTGATGATTGCCGTCGCGGCGGTTTGTGATCCGCCGCACTTTCACGCGGATCGCGCCGTGGGAATAAAGAACTCTTGTCTGCTGCTGACGTCTTAGAAATGATTATTTAAGGGAAACGCCTGACTATGACCAACCGGTTGACCAAAACCGCGTTAGCGGTGCTGTTGCTCGGCACGTTGAACGCCACCGCCCTGGCGCCAGCACAGGCGGAAAGCCAGGACCAGTTGCCGGATATGGGCACCTCCGCCGGCGGCACCCTGAGCATCGGACAAGAGCTGGCGATGGGCGACTTCTACGTGCGCCAACTGCGCGCCAGCGCCCCGCTGATCAACGATCCGCTACTGAGTCAATACATCAACCAACTGGGCAACCGGCTGGTGGCCAGCGCCTATTCGGTGCGCACGCCGTTCCATTTCTATCTGGTGCGCAACGACGAAATCAACGCCTTCGCCTTCTTCGGCGGCAACGTGGTGCTGCATTCCGCCCTGTTCCGCGTCAGCGACAACGAAAGCCAGCTGGCCTCGGTGCTGGCGCACGAAATCTCGCACGTCACCCAGCGCCACCTGGCGCGCGCAATGGAAGATCAGCAACGCAACGCCCCGTTGACCTGGGTGGGCGCGCTTGGTTCCATCCTGCTGGCGATGGCCAACCCGACCATGGGCATGGCGGCGCTGAGCGGCACCATGGCCGGCACCCAGCAGGGCATGATCAGCTTTACCCAATCGAACGAACAGGAAGCCGATCGCATCGGCATTCAGGTGCTGCAGCGCGCCGGTTTCGATCCGGAAGCGATGCCCGACTTCCTGCAGAAACTCTCGGATCAGTCGCGTTACGCCTCCAAGCCGCCGGAAATGCTGCTGACGCACCCGCTGCCGGACAGCCGTCTCTCTGATGCGCGCAACCGCGCCAACCAGATGCAGAAACACATCGTGCAGTCTTCGCAGGATTACCTGATGGCCAAGGTGCGCGCACTGGGCATGTACAGCTCGGAAGGCTATGGCCTGAATGAAGAGCTGCTCGGCTCGCTCAGCAAAGGGAACGTGCGCGAACAGGCGGCCGCCAAATACGGCCGCGCCATCCTGTTCTATGAAGCGAAAAAATACGACGACGCGCGCAACATCATTCAACCGATGCTGGCGCAGGATGCGAAAAACGTCTGGCTGATTGACCTGATGACCGATATCGATCTCGGCCAGAAACGCGCGCCGCAGGCCATCGCCCGCCTGCAGGCGGCCAACGTCGCCCAGAACAACAACCCGGTGCTGCAGCTCAACCTGGCCAACGCCTATGTCGAAGGCAACCAGCCGGCGCAGGCGTCGAAGATCCTGAACCGCTACACCTTTGCCCATCCGGACGATCCGAACGGCTGGGATCTGCTGGCGCAGGCCAGCGCCGCTCAGGGGCTGCGCGATGAAGAGCTGTCGGCCCGCGCCGAAAGCCTGGCGCTGAACGGCCGGCTCGATCAGGCTATCGGCCTGCTCAGCAATGCCAGCTCGCTGCAGAAACTCGGCAGCCTGAAACAGGCGCGCTACGATGCGCGCATCGACCAGCTGCGCCAACTGCAACAGCGCTTCCGCCAATACCAGCGCAGCTGATTCAACAAGGAATGAACGCCATGAAAAACGTCACGATTTACCACAACCCGCGCTGCTCCAAGAGCCGTGAAACCCTGGCGCTGCTGGAACAGCACGGCGTCGATCCCAAGGTGGTGCTGTACCTCGAAACGCCCCCTACGGTCGATGAGCTGAAAAAGCTGTTGAAGGAACTGGGCTTCACATCCGCGCGCGAGCTGATGCGCAAAAAAGAAGATCTGTACAAGGAATTGAAGCTGGCGGACGAAAGCCTGAGCGAAGAGCAACTGCTGGCGGCGATGACGGCGAACCCGAAACTGATCGAACGCCCGATCGTGGTGAAAGGCAGCAAGGCGCGCATCGGCCGGCCGCCGGAGCAGGTGCTGGAGATTTTGTAATCGTCCGGCAAATCTCTTATTGAACCGCAAAATACCAATAGCCCTGAACAGGGCTATTTTTAATTAATTGTTATATAAATACTTTTCATCATCACAGTCTTCTTCCGCTGCTATGCTGCGCAAACGCCAAATCTCTCGGTGAAACAGCCGTTGACAATCGTCAACACCCCGCCTACCCTGATCGCATCACTGGACGAGCGATGAAAAAACACCCAGACAAGCACATTCAGGCGGCATTAGCTTACGCCCTTTCTCAGGGTTGGCATTTTCGGCCCAGCAAGGGGCACGCATTTGGCCGACTACATTGCGCCTTTGCCGGGCATCAAGAACATATGATGAGCATCTGGAGCACGCCAAAAAACCCAGAGGTACATGCCAAACAGATTCGGCGCAAAGTCGATCACTGCCTGGCGCTGTCGCAGAAAAAATAACCGGAGAATCACCATGACGCTCTATCATTTCTCATTGACGCTGGATGGGGTCACCGCCGATACCGCCGGGCTGGAAGATGCGCTGTATGCGGCGGGATGCGATGACGCGCTGATCTGTTTCTACGGTAAAGCCGTTTACCTGGAGTTCGATCGAGAAAGCGATAACTTTGCGCACGCGATTTGCAGCGCCATCAGCGATATTGAATCCGCAAATATCGGCGCCAAGGTGATATCGGTGGACTCCAGTCTGGTGGGATTAAGCGATATTGCCGAGCTCACCGAACTGTCGCGTCAGGCGATCGCCATGCTAAAAGACGGAACTCGCGGCCCCGGCGGCTTCCCTTCCCCCATTCAACGGCTCGGCGGCGCCTCACCGCTGTGGCGCTGGGCTGACGTGGCGGCCTGGTTGGCACAACAGGGGAAAATCGACCCACGGCTTGCAGACAATGCGCAGTGTCTGGAACATATCAATCTCGCTTTGCAACTGCGAAACGATCGGCAACGCCAGCAGGTTGAGCACTACTGCTCCCTGCTGGAACACGCGGAAAAATAGGCAGATTAGCCCGTTACAGCCCCAGGATCTCTTTAACGAACGGGATGGTGAGCTTGCGTTGGGCGGTGATCGAGGCGCGATCGAGTTGATCGAGGGTCATAAACAGCGTGCGCATCTCGCGATCCAGCCGTTTCAACAGGAAGCGGCCCACGTCTTCCGGCAGCTCGAAGCCGCGCAGTTTGCCGCGCAGCTGCAGCGCCAGCAGTTTCTCTTCGTCCGACAGCGGCTGCAACTTGTAGATCTGCCCCCAGTCCAGGCGCGAAGCCAGATCCGGTAAACGCAGGTTCAGCTGACGCGGCGGACGATCCCCGGTGATAAACAAACGGGTGCGGCCGGTTTCCAGGATGCGGTTGTAGAGGTTGAAGATCGCCATCTCCCACTCTTCGTCGCCGGCGATGCATTCGATATTGTCGATGCAGACCAGCGCCAGCTGCTCCATGCCGTCCAACACTTCAGGCACGAAGTAGGCGCGCTTGTCGAGCGGCACATAGCCCACCGCTTCGCCTTTCTGCGAAAGCTCGGCGCAGGCCGCATGCAGCAGATGGCTGCGCCCGCCGCCTTCACGCGACCAGAAATAGATATAGCTGCCATGTTCCTGACGGACGGCGGATTGGATCGCGGCTAATAGGGATGGGTTCTCGCCCGGATAAAAACTGGCGAAAGTTTCATCATCGGGAAGATAAAGTGGCAGTGAAAGCTGTGCCGGCGTATTCAGAGAAGCACCTCAACCAAAACTGGCAGAAAAACGTGGGCAGTTTAACACAGAAAACGGGCGCTGTTGAACCGGCAGGATCTTATGCCGCAATAGTGAACAATGCCTAAGCATCGCTTGATCGGCGGCGGCGCCCGCCGAGGCAAGAATTATCCGATATCATTCCCTAACTCCATGCCTGCGCAGGTTAAATTTGTAATTTAAGTAAAATCTGACCTAGTATAGGTAGGCTAAATGCAATCACCATCAACAAGGTTTCTGCAAGGATATAGACGATGAAAGTATGGAATAAAGTGCTGTTGGCCTCCTTTATCGGGTTGTTGGTTGCCGGCTGTGATGACTCCTCCAAGGTTGACGCCAACCTGGATAAAGCCAAAGACAGCGCCGAGCAGATGAAAGACGCCGCCCAGAAAAAAGCAGACGATCTGACGGACAAAGCGAAAGCGACGGCGGATGAAATCAAAAAAGAGGCCGCCACTCAGGCGGATCAGCTGAAAGACAAAGCTTCGGCGATTAAAGAAGACGCCGCCAAGCAGGCGGACGCCATCACCAACGACGCCAAGGCCAAAGCCGCCGCGATCAAAGACGACGCAGGCAAACAGAGCCAGCAGTTGGTGGATCAGGCCAAGGCCATCAAAAACGACGCCATCAACGGCGCCAACGATCTGACCGAGCAGGCCAAGGCGAAGACCGAAGCCATCAAGAACAGCGCCGAAAACAAAGCGCAAGAGTTGAAACAAGAGACCGATGCGGCGGTGAACGGCAATACTCAGCCGGCCACCCAGCAGTAAGCTATTCTCAGCCACCAAAGAAAGGAGCAGTAAATGGGGATTATTTCCTGGATTATCTTCGGCCTGATCGCCGGTATTTTGGCTAAGTGGATCATGCCCGGCAAAGACGGCGGCGGCTTTATCCTGACCGTTGTGCTGGGGATCATCGGCGCCGTGGTCGGCGGCTATATCAGCACCTTCTTCGGCTACGGCAAGGTTGACGGCTTCAACTTCGGCAGCTTCGTGGTGGCGGTTATCGGCGCCATCGTGGTGCTGTTCGTGTACCGCAAAATTCGCAGCTAAGGCGAATGCCATAAGTCAAAAGGGCAGCCCCTGGGCTGCCCTTTTCGTTACTTCTGCTCCGCCGATTCGTCCGGCGCGTCAAGCACCTCTTCTTCCTTGCGGAACAGGCTGATGACCTTGAACAGCAGGCTCAGGCCGATCCCCACGGTGGTCGCCAGCGCCATGCCTTTCAGCTCCGCCGCGCCGATGTGCACCTTGGCGCCGCTCACGCCGATGATCAGGATCACCGAGGTCAAAATCAGGTTCTGCGCTTTGTTGTAATCCACTTTGGATTCGATCAGCACGCGAATGCCCGAAGCGCCGATCACACCGTACAGCAGCAGCGAAACGCCGCCCATCACCGGCACCGGCACCGCCTGGATCGCCGCCGCCAGCTTACCGATGCAGGACAACAGGATCGCCAGCACCGCCGCGCCGCCGATCACCCAGGTGCTGTAGACCTTGGTGATGGCCATCACGCCAATGTTCTCGCCGTAGGTGGTGTTCGGCGTGGAGCCGAAGAAGCCGGAGAATACCGTCGAGATGCCGTTGGCGAACATCGAGCGGTGCAGGCCCGGATCGCGGATCAGGTCTTTTTTCACGATGTTGGCGGTCACCACCAGGTGGCCGACGTGCTCGGCGATCACCACCAGCGCCGCCGGCAGAATGGTGAAGATGGCGAACCACTCAAAGCGCGGGGTGTAGAAGGTCGGCAGCGCGAACCAGTGCGCCTCGCGGATCGGGGTCAAATCCACCACGCCCATGAAGAACGACAGTGCATAGCCCACCAGTACGCCGATCAGGATCGGGATAATCGCCAGGAAGCCGCGGAACAGTACTGAACCGAGCACCGTGACCGCCAGCGTCACCAGCGAAATGGTGATGGTGGTCGAGTCGGCGCTGGCGCCTTCCGCCGGCAGCAGCCCCGCCATATTGGCCGCCACGCCCGCCAACTCCAGGCCGATGACGGCGACGATCGCCCCCATCGCCGCCGGCGGGAACATCACGTCCAGCCAGCCGGTGCCGGCCTTTTTCACGATCAGCGCCACCAGGCAGAACAGCACGCCGCACATGATGAAACCGCCCAACGCCACTTCGTAACCGAGCGGCAACAGCAGCAGCACCGGCGAGATAAACGCGAAGCTGGAACCGAGGTAGGCCGGGATCTTGCCTTTACAGATGAACAGATACAGCAGCGTGCCGATGCCGTTGAACAACAGCACGGTCGCCGGGTTGATCTTGAACAGGATAGGCACCAGCACGGTGGCGCCAAACATGGCGAACAGGTGCTGGAAGCTGAGCGGAATGGTCTGGAGCAGCGGCGGGCGCTCGCTGACGCCGATGGCGCGACGGGTCATGTGTGCTTTTCCTCGGTTTATTGGTTTTATAGGTTTTAGTCAAAAAAAAGCCGACTCGTTAAGTCGGCTCAAATGTTTACTTAGTACCAAATATCTTGTCGCCCGCATCGCCCAGGCCAGGCACGATGTAGCCCTTGTCGTTCAGACACTGATCGATGGAGGCGGTGTACAGCTCAACGTCCGGATGCGCTTTCTCCAGCGCGGCGATGCCTTCCGGCGCCGCGACCAGAACCAGCACCTTGATGCTGTGGCAGCCGGCTTTCTTCAGCAGATCGATAGTGGCGATCATCGAACCGCCGGTGGCCAGCATCGGGTCGACGACCAGCGCCATGCGCTCTTCGATGTTGGAAACCAGCTTCTGGAAGTACGGCACCGGCTCCAGGGTTTCTTCGTCGCGGTATACGCCCACTACACTGATGCGCGCGCTCGGCACGTGCTCCAGCACCCCTTCCATCATGCCCAGGCCTGCGCGCAGGATTGGCACTACGGTAATCTTTTTCCCTTTGATCTGATCCACTTCAACTGGCCCGCACCAGCCTTCGATGGTGACTTTTTCCGTCTCCAGATCGGCGGTCGCTTCATAGGTCAGTAAACTACCCACTTCTGAGGCCAGCTCACGGAAGCGTTTGGTGCTGATGTCATTTTCGCGCATCAGGCCAAGCTTGTGTTTTACCAGCGGGTGTTTCACCTCAACGATCTTCATCATTTTTCTCCTATTAAGGTGGTTGCGGCCAAAAAAATCGCGGGATTATACCTCCTTTTTTTCGCCGCGCCACCCACAATAGCCCGATCGGGATCAACAAAATTTTGAATATCAGTATAGATGACGAAAAAGCGGAGCCGGTTCACAAGCCGCTCGCAAACGTTTGCCTGCGCTGTTAGAATTGCCGCGCCTTATTCCGGAATCAACATCGGAAGCACAGTTTTCAAACCGCAAATCGTCGTGGGGAATCGCGCAGTGACCGACAAAACCTCTCTCAGCTATAAAGACGCAGGTGTCGATATCGATGCAGGCAACGCATTGGTAGATCGCATCAAAGGTGTAGTTAAACAGACCCGTCGCCCGGAAGTGATGGGCGGTCTGGGCGGGTTTGGCGCCCTGTGTGCGTTGCCGCAGAAATACCGCGAGCCGGTGCTGGTTTCCGGTACCGACGGCGTGGGCACCAAGCTGCGTCTGGCGATGGATCTGAAACGCCACGACACCATCGGCATCGATCTGGTGGCGATGTGCGTCAACGATCTGGTGGTTCAGGGCGCCGAGCCGCTGTTCTTCCTCGACTACTACGCGACCGGCAAGCTGGATGTGGACACCGCGGCCAGCGTGATCACCGGCATCGCCGAGGGCTGCAAACAGTCCGGCTGTGCGCTGGTGGGCGGCGAAACCGCTGAAATGCCGGGCATGTACCACGGCGAAGACTACGACGTGGCCGGTTTCTGCGTCGGCGTGGTCGAAAAATCCGAGATCATCGACGGCAGCAAAGTGCAGTCCGGCGATGCGCTGATCGCCCTGGGCGCTTCCGGCCCGCACTCCAACGGCTACTCGCTGGTGCGCAAAATCCTGGAAGTGAGCAACACCGATCCGACCGCCACTCAGTTGGAAGGTAAACCGCTGGCCGACCACCTGCTGGCGCCGACCAAGATTTACGTGAAGTCCGTGCTGGAGCTGATCGAGAAGGCTGACGTACACGCCATCGCTCACCTCACCGGCGGCGGCTTCTGGGAAAATATTCCACGCGTGCTGCCGGAAGGCATGCAGGCGGTGATCGACGAAGCCAGCTGGCAGTGGCCGGCGGTGTTCACCTGGCTGCAGCAGGCCGGTAACGTCAGCCGTCATGAAATGTATCGCACCTTCAACTGCGGCGTAGGCATGGTCATCGCCCTGCCGGAAGCCGAAGTGGAAGCGGCCATCGCGCTGCTGACCGCGGCAGGTGAAAAAGCGTGGAAAATCGGTAAACTGACCGCCTCTTCCGACGAACAACAAGTGGTCATCAACTGATGAAAAAGATCGTGGTGTTGGTCTCCGGCCAGGGGAGCAATCTCCAGGCGCTGATTGACGCCTGCCAGCAGGGCCGCATCGCCGCCGAAATCGTGGCGGTGTTCAGCAACAAGGCGCAGGCATATGGCCTGCAACGCGCCGAAGCGGCGGGCATCGCCGCCCAGGCGCTGGATGCCAAGGCCTACGCCGATCGCACGGCGTTCGACGCCGCATTGGCGGACGCCATCGACCAGTACCAGCCCGATCTGGTGGTGCTGGCCGGCTACATGCGCATCCTCAGCCCGCAGTTCGTGCAGCGCTATGCCGGCCGCATGCTGAACATTCACCCTTCCCTGCTGCCGAAATACCCGGGGCTGCATACTCACCGTCAGGCCATCGACAACGGCGACAGCGAACACGGCACCTCGGTGCACTTCGTGACCGAACAGCTCGACGGCGGCCCGGTGATTTTACAAGCCAAGGTGCCGATTTTCGCTGACGACGAGGAGGATGACGTGGTTGAACGGGTGCAAACCCAGGAACACACGATCTATCCACTGGTGGTGAGCTGGTTCGTCGACGGCCGCCTGGCGATGCGCGACGGCGCCGCCTGGCTGGACGGTGAACGCCTGCCGGCGCAGGGCCACGCCGCCGACTGATGCGCGCAGCCTGAACCTTGCCTAAACGGCGCCCACGCGGCGCCGTTTTTTTTCGCTGCCCGCCGCGATGGTTCCAAAAGGCTCGCTGCGCCGTGGCCAAACTGCCCGCTTTAGGGCCAACCCCGTCGTGAGCGCGTCCCAGTATGTCGCATCAATGCCCCGCCCGGAACGGAACGCATCACGGACGCCAAGCCAACTGTGGTTCCGCGCGCAATAATCCTTGTCAAAAAATAAAACCATTATAATACTTTCTACCCTAAACAATATTGGGTGAAATTTTTCAAAAAAGAATATATTTATCCCTTATACATAGTTTTAAATTAAATAAATTAACGTCAACCCCATGATTATTGTGAGCTTCGTTGCAATAACAGAAAACACCCCTGTCAATTGTAATGATGTGTTGCCGTTCTATTACAAGTATGTAAGAGTGTGTCTAACACGATAACTTAACATTACGTACATAGGATTCCTTTCATATTCGCAAGCGCCAGTCATATATGACGCCTTCAAATGCAAATAATTCAATATGAAAGAATTCAGTATCGCCGCTGCTTATTTTTATATAATTAGCGCGATATTAAAATTGATTTTTATTTTTCAGATAAATATTTAATGGGGAATATCCCATTGAGATGAATTCGTTTGAATATATTTCAACGATATGCAGCAGCTCGAATCATGTTATAGCTAACTCATCAACAAACTGATTAATAAGGATATTTATGCTTAATCATACCTCTCTGACTCGTCAATCCCACCGTTTCGATATTGTTCTCGACTCGCCTTCCATGCCCTCTGACGGCATTGATTTATTAGTCGAAGAACTGCCTGAAACGCTGCACTTTGCCAGCGATTGCGCCTCAACCGGCAGCAGCGTCAGCACCGCCTCTACAGCGGGCTGCGGCTGCATTGCAACGGCGAGCTGCATCGGCACAATGGGCAGCGTTACCAGTAGCGGCAGCTAAATCATTACCCACAACCGGTACAAGATACTGTGCCAGTTAGTTATCTGAAACTCTACTCACTGGCTTTAAACAATGAGCACGTACACTGACGCCACTTTAGATTTCGACAGCAGTCATAAGCCAACCCTGGATATATCCTGGGATCGCAAACGGCCGCTATTAGAGGTCGAGTCACTGAATAAGTTTTATGGTGACACGCAAGTTCTTCATGACATCTCGCTGCAAATCAAGCCGGGAGAAATCATTGGATTGGTCGGACCTAACGGTGCCGGCAAAACGACGCTCATGGAAACCTTGTACGGAGGACAGCCCTTTGAAGCCGGCTTGGTGCGTTTATTTGGCGAAGACGTTCGACAAGGGCTTAATCACGTCATCAAGCAACAGTTAGGCGTCGTTCCGCAATCCTTTAGTTTGCCTTCGCTGCTGCGCGTTGAAGAGATCATTTCGCTCTATCAGGTACTTTATACGGATGCGTTGTCGGTTAAGCAGTTATTGGACATTGTGGCGCTAAAAGCGCAGCGTAAAATGCGTTTCTCGCGGCTTTCAGGGGGGCAAAAAAGACGTTTGGTGTTGGCGCTGGCATTGGCCGGCAAACCCAAGCTTCTTTTGCTGGATGAACCCACCAGCGATCTTGACCCGCAAAGCCGACGCTATATTTGGCGGCACATTATTGCGAATTCTCGTCAATCTGGCACGGGCGTATTGATCGCCACTCACCAAATGGATGAGGCGGAGAATTTATGCGACCGGGTGATGATCATCAACCACGGCCGGTTGCTGGAGAATGCCAGCCCACAACAGCTTATTGAGCGTTATTGTCCTGGGCATCATATCCGATTCTCAGTGCCGTTGACGTCGGTTGACGAGTTCCTCGCGCTCTTCCCTGAGGCGACGCAGGAAAGCGATGAACATGATCAAACCTTCCGCCGCCTACATATTCCCACCCAAGAATTGGCACAGGTGTTACCGCAAGTGATTGCGTTATCACAACGATTGGGTTGTGAACCCGAACAAATGCAGGTAAGCAAAAACACCCTCGAGGATGTGTTCATTCATCTGACAGGCGAAGCATTAAGGGATTAACATGAGCCATAGCTGGCAGATTTATCGGCGCTTCTTCGGCGCCAACACCAAAGAATATTTACGCGATCCGCTATCAACCTTATTTTCTCTTGTATTGCCGTTATTTTTCATCTTTACCTTTGGCATAACGGCAAAAATTATTAATGGCAATCATCAACCGTTCTCCATGCAGGTGAGCGTTGTCGGAGACACGCCGGAAACAGAGGCTCTCTGGCTTAAATTGAACAATTATCCTGGCCTGGCCGTCCAGCGCCAGCTTCGAAGCGATCCGGAAGCGCTGGTGCGCGCGAATGAAGTGAACGCGGCGGTGAGTTGGGATGCAGTACAACAACGCCCTGCGATCACCACGACGGAATCCATGAGCTCCATCGCTCAACTGGTTTCCGCCGCACTCAATCAGCAACCGGCCGACGCCCAGCAGCCGATACGCTTCATTACGCTGAAAACTGAGCGTTTCAACTATTTTAGTTTTATCTTCCCGTCCTTGCTGACGCTGGCCCTGTTGCAAGTCGCCTTATTTGGCACGGCGACGCCGCTGATCGCCGCGCGAGAAAAAGGCACTTACCGCTATTACGGCGTCATTCCGTTGCCGCGCTGGATTCTGCTCGCATCACAGGTCAGCGTCCGCCTGGTGATATCACTGGTTCAGATCGCCCTGTTAATGCTCATTAGCAGTCTGGTCTTTGGCTTTACCCTTGAGCATCCCCTGCTGTTTATCGTGCTGCTCGTCGCCGGCGCACTGTTGCTGGTGAGCTTTGGGTATGCGCTGGCCGGCTTATTCCGCACGAATACCGTCGCGACAATCGCCCTGACCTTACTCAACTTTTGGTGCATGTGTTTCGGGCAATTGTTCCTCGATCTGAGCGCATTCCCGCCACTCAAATGGTTAATTTTGACGACGCCGGTCGGTTTTGTCGCCGATGCACTGCGATACGCCATGAATGGCAGCGAAGGCGTATTCCCCTTCTTCATTAACTGTATCGGCATGGCGATATGGGGTGTGATCACGCTGTTTGTCGGCGTTAAGTGGTTCCTTTTCCAGCCAAAACAATCTTAAAAAAACAGGTACGCAAAGATGAAAAACAGATCGGCATCTTGGCATTTTTACAAGCTGTATATCGGTAGCCATCATGATGGAATGGACTTTCTGATCACCCAGGGATTGACCCAAGCACTGGCGTACGCTCCTGATTCTCCTTGGTTCTTCTTACGTTATATCGATGAAAAAGGATTACATTTACGCGTTCGTTTTCTGCTGCAGGAAAAGGACAGCCAGCGCCTGGAAACTGCCATTTACGCTGCGCTGCATGATGCGCTGAATAGCCTGCCGTTGCGCCCGGCCAACCTGTGGACGCCATTGGTCAGCTTCCGCGGCAACACGCCGTTTCCCACGCATGAACTCCCGGTCCATTGCGAACGCGCGGAATATGAGCCGGAAACGGACGTCTACGGGGGCGAAACGGGCATTGGCATCGCCGAAGCGCTGTTTCACCAATCCAGTGACATTGCCCGTGCCATATTGCTGGCCGAGGCAGGCGGCGGCATGACGCGCAAAGAGTTTGCGTTGCCTCTGATGCTGGCCATGTTGGAAACGTTCATTCCTGTTGCCCGGCGTTCCGCCTTCCTTGAAAGCTTCTCGACTTTCTGGCTGGCGGGCTCTGCGGATATCGGAATGATCAAAAACAGCTTTACCGATCGCGCATGGGAACTGATTGATGAAAACTCGGTTCTTCTGTCGCCGCAGATACGGCAAGACGCGCAAAGCGCCGAACTGGTGGATCGCTGGCAGTCTGCGCTAGACCAGACCCGGCGTAACTATGAACGCCATTGCGAACGATACAGTGACGGCCTCGCGAAAAATCTGGCATTCCAATTCATGCACCTAATGAACAATCGCCTTGGCTTAAGCACGCTGGATGAAGCCTGGCTGGCCGTGTTGCTAAGCAAAAGCCTGGAAAGCGGAGTTATTCATGCATCATCATAACTTTGCCGTTTCCGCGTCCATGCGCCAGAAATATCCGTTCATGTCGCTGCTCTCGCCGCTGACGGGCGTTGTCGGCAGCGTCTACCCGTTGGAACCGCAGGAGATGCATATCCCCCGCTTTTCGTCGGTTCTGGCCAGCCTGGGCAATCTGTCAATGCCATATCCCCATATCATTGACAATAAAGGCAACGACCTGCAAAAAATCGCGCTTGCCGGCTGCGGCGCCGATGAACACGTCGATATGGCGATCGTCCGCGCTGTCGCCGAAGCGGCAGAGCGATACGCCACCTGCGTCTACCATCCTCGCGATGTTTCGGTCGCCAGCTTCCGCGAACTCGGGGCTGACGGTTTGGCGGCCGACAGCCTGCCCCGTTGCAGCGAGGAGGAGCTCGCCGATCCGCTCTGCCCGGTCAAACCCATTGATGACGCCCAGCCGTTGCGCTGGGTGGAAGGTTACTCGTTGACGGACTCCCGCCCGCGCAAGATCCCGTTGATCATGTCGCATCTGTATGTGCGGCCCTGGGAAAGCGAGCGTTTCTGGTTGCCGATATCGACAGGCGTCGCGGCGCACACCGACCTCACCACCGCCACGGTAACCGCGATCAATGAAGTCATCGAACGCGATGCGATTGCCCTTACCTGGCTATTGCAAATGCCTTTAGCGCGCATCCGCTTCGATGAACCGGTACCGGATAGATTACAAGACAAGTTTTCACGCCTGGCGGCCAGTGGGCTGGAACAGCTGTTCTTCGATGCCACTACCGACATCGGCTGCCCGACAATCTACGGATTGCAGCTGCGCGACGGGCATCCGACCTCGGCCCAGTTCGTCAACTGCTCTACGGGGTTCGATCCCTGGGGCAGCTGCGGCAAGATTATCCGAGAAAGCGCCATGGGGCGTTCGGTACTCGAACATCAACTGCCGGTGCCGGACGATATACGCGATTTTATCGCTCTCGAACATGGCGCCATCTTCATGGGGCGAGCCGAACAGCGCTCCGCATTCGATTTTCTCACCGCCAGCGAGCGGCAGATGCCGATTAGCCGCCTGCAGGCCGGGCAACCGCAAACGCCGGCAGCACAGCTGAAAAAATTGGTGGCGCGTTTTCGTCAACTCAAGATGGACGTCGTGATAGCGGACATGACGACGGATGAACTGCGCGATGCCGGTTTACATGTGGTGCGCGCTGTCATCCCCGCCCTTTTGCCCATGACGGCATGCTATCGCGCCCGCTATCTCGGGCATCCGCGCCTACGGGAACAGCAGCAACGGTTGAGTGAACAATTAGGCAAAGCCGCCACGATAAATCCGTGGCCGCAACCTTTTGCCTGAAGGAGAGTGGTAATGATTATCGTCAGTGACACCGCGTTCGGCAATGACGTGGCCGATTATATGCACTGCCAGGAAGGGATCTCTCAACTGACATTGGCAACCGCACTGAACTATTCCTGGGCCGACAGCAAGGCTTCGTTCGTCGGGATCGCGCTATCCGGCGGCGCGCCGCTTAAGCTTGAACAGCTCACCACGCAGCTGTTTCGCGCCGGGATCCCTCACGCTTGCACCGTGTTGAACGACCATATGCTGTTTTGCGGCCCCCTAGTCATCCCAGGCCGAACCGCCTGTTATGCCTGTGCGGCGAAGCGCCTGCTCAGCCTCGCCGAAACGCCGCGTACGGCAATGATGGATTTGAACCTGCAGCGATATCATGAACAGCAGCCGCAGAACGCATTGCGCGGATATACGCCGGCGCTGGTGCTGATGGCTGGATTACGGTTAAAGCAGTATGCGCAGCTCCCCGAAGACCAATTCGGCAAACTGACCGCCGTGAGCTTTGGCAGCAATCGCACCGCGAGCAGTTCCGTGGTGGCGTTACACGGCTGCAGCTGCCGTGAAAACCGGCATATTTCGCAGGCTCAGGGCACGGCCTTGTTGGCCGAACACCTGGAAGGAGCCTTACGCTAATGAAAGCCACTCATATGTCGACCGTCTTGTCGGGCGCACAGTTTAGCCACCATAACGATCTTTACGCTTTGCTGCCCAAGCGCCCCAAATTAATTCCGGAACTGATTTTCATTCCTGAAAGCGATACCCGCGTAGCCGTGTATGGCGCCTATCAGCCGCGCATCCTGACCTGCGTTCAGGGGATAAACACGCTGGCGGTCTTCCTCGAGCGCCTCGATGGCGTCAACGTGCTGGAAAGCGTGCTGACCGACGACGCGACCATGAGCCGCGAGAATGCCCTGGGCATGCTGTCCTTACTGTTTCGCTATGGCTTCCTTGAAGAAGGTGAAGGCCTGGATGACGGCGCCCCAAGCCATTTGGCAAGCTATTGCGGCCGCTTTGTCGACAATACCCGCCTGCACGCCAACCGCACTGCGGCGCTGCAGTCCGCCCGCCGCCGCAGGCTCGCCCTGGTTTGCCCGGAAGATGTGTCATCGCTGCTGCAACACGCGTTGGCGCCTATGGCCGCCAGCATTGACGTTCTGACCGAGCGCCCAACGTCCAGCGCCCTCCCCTGGGATGATGCACTGATCATTTTTGACGGCAGCGAGTCCGACGTTTTCCGCCAGGCATGCGCCGATGGGTTGCACCAGGCCGGCGTGCGTTATCTGAGCTGCATTATTGGCGCGGATCGCACGCTGGTGGGCCCTTATACCCTCCCGAACATCAGCGCCAGTTATCAATGCGCACGCACGCAATGTGAGCAGCCATCGCCCGCCAACGATCGGCAAGAGGTGGCGTTCCGCGCCGTCTATGCCGCCCATGAGCTGGGGCAAATTCTGCTCGGGCTGTCCTCTGAAAGCTACCTCAACAAGGTCGTTTCCCATAGCCATCGGGGCGAGGGGGAGTACACCTTAGCCTATAAGGTCGCCCGCATTCCCGGTACCGCGCTAAGCGGTTTAGGCCATGCCGCCTATCTGCCGCCGGGGGAAGAGGCATTTACTGCCTGGCAGCACCATATCGGCACACGCTTGCCGCCGCAGGGCTTGTTGCCACCGCGTTCGCATCAGATGCACTTCACGCTGGATAACCTCAACCGCCACGCCTCAAGGCCGGTCAGGCTGCATGGGCAGCAGCATATCAACCTGCCCGACAGCGCATTGGCGGAGCGCTGTCCGCCGCCCTGGCGAATGTCGGCAATGCCGTCACAACCGTTGACACTGGCCAATCTGGGCTGGTTGCTGCGCCACGCCACGGGTTATCAAAAAGGTGAAGACGGCACATTACGCCGCATCGCGCCCAGCGGTGGGCAACTGCTCTCGTGCGATATGTTTGTGGTCGTCCGCCGGCCGCTGCCGGAGATATCTTGCGGGGCCTGGTTCTATCTCGGTGAAAAGCACCAGCTCGTCAGGATTGACGGCATTGACTGCCAGCAATTGGAACACTTGCTCCAGCATCCCGAAGAGCCGATTTCACTCATTATCAGCGGCAACCTGAACCGCGTGCGCGGCAAATATAACGACTTCAGCTATAACATCGTTAACCTTGACGCCGGAGTGGTTAATCAATATTGCGCGCTTTCCGCGCGCGCGGCGGGCTGGACGCTGAGAGAAGATCATGGCGTCGACCTGCAATGGTTGGCGTCATTGCTCTTCTTCACGCAACAGGATAACCCCCATATCCTCTGCCAGGTCTTGCATGTGCAAGCGCCCCCGTCACAGGGTGAGCCGTGCCCTGCTCCACTTTATGAAACGGCGAGCAGCCTGGTCGCCGTTAGCCACCGCCCACGGCCGGCCGCCGCGCCAGCGTCGCCCACGCCCGCTGCTCTTTCATCACTGGCGACTGTGCACCGCGATGAGCCGCTCTCCGCGTTGCTGGAGCGCCGCAGGGCGACGTATGACTATGCCGATAGCCCGTTCCCGGAAACCTGGCTGAATACCCTGATCGCCGTCGCGCATGCCGGTCTTGAACAAAGCCGCCTGCGCGGGATGCCGGCGTTGCCAATGGAACCCTGGATATTGCTGCCGGAAGCCAGCGGCGAACTTGCCGCGGGCATTTATCAGTGCAGTCAGGCAGATCGCCGTTACTGGCGGAAACGGGATAGCGGGTTTGGCCGCGCACATTTGGCTGATTGCATCAATCAATTAGCGTTCCATAAAGCCGGCGCGTTGCTGATGTGGGTTGCCGATCTTGAAAAGACCCTGCATGACCATGGCGCGGCGGGATACCGCATGCAGCTGCAAAACGCCGCGGCAAGCGCGATGCAGTGCTGGTTGGCGGCGCTGGACTGCGGCTTGACCGGAACGCTGGCGGGAGGCGTGATCGAAGAAGGGCTCATTCGCCACGCGGGCGCCGACGGCTATCGCGAGGCGCCGCTGTTCTGTCTAGTGCTGGCGTCCCCTCCGCCGGCAGAGGGTGTTTAACATGCCGCCTGCATCCCCCCTGTTGCGTTTAAACGAGGATGTGAAACTGATCTCTCCGCAGGCGAATGTGGCGCTGTTGCTGCAAGAAAACAGTAATGCGCCGTTAAAGCTGAGTGGGTTTTCTGCCCGGCTTGCCCAACAGTTGCAAGGGGGCAGCTCCATGGCGGCCCTCCTGGCGGAGCTGGCAGAACACCACCCGAACGCAACGCCCGAACAGTGCCAACAGGCGCTGTCCGCGTTTCTGCTGCGGTTGAAACAGGCGAATATGATCGTTGATGGCGCGCAAAAGCCGCCTACGGCGGCGAAAGTGGCCGGGCGATATCAGCTGCCTAACCCCGATCGCGCCGCACATAAAATCGCCACCGTGCTGCGGGTTGTCCCGCGCGGGTTAGGTTACGGCCTGCTGAGCCTCGCGATTGCCGCTGCCTTGTGGCGTTTCATCGCGTGTTTGCCAGGGCTAAACGCCTGGCTGCTGCAGGGCGAATGGGCCAGCGTCCAGCTGATGGTGATGCTTGTCGGCATACCGTTATGGCTGTTTTTGCATGAAATGGCGCATGCCGTCGTTTGCCGTCTTTACGGCTGCCCGGTTCTGGGGGCAGGTCTGCAATTTCGCGGCTGGTGGCTGCCCTCCGTGTTTGTCAACACCAGCGCCATCGCGCTATTCCCACTGCGCGGCATGAAGGCCTGGGTGGCGATGGCAGGGCCATTGATGGATCTCTTGTGTCTGGGAGCGCTCGCGGCGCTGAGTGAAAGCGCCGTCGCCACCGCGATACGGCCGTTACTGCTGTTGATACTGTTCGGCCTGCTTTTCAATCTCACCCCTTTTCGGCTTTCGGATGCCACGCGGGCATTTCGCGCTTTTGCCCAACCCGGCGCCAATAAGAAAACCCGCGAGTGGTCTGCCCGAGGCCGCCGCCTATTCCGCAGTTATTGTCTGCTTTACAGCCTCTGCATGGCGGCGGCGATGGGTTGGTTAAGCTTCGTGAGTTGGCAGAAGGTGAATAACTGGTTGGCATCTGGAGTATTATCATGACGTTACCCGCGCAGCCTTTGTTGCTCGTCGCCCCTTTTATCATGCTGCGCACCGCAGGCCTGCCGGCGCACTATGTCAGCCAACTTCCGGATGATTTATCCGCGATTATCCGGCAACACCACTTGCAGGAGCCGGCCTGGCGGCAACTCGGGCAGGCGCTTATCGCCAGGCTGCATGCGAATATCGCATTACCCTCGGCGGACAGCGTTCGCCAGGATATGATTCGCTGTCGCCGCCATATCTTCAACGATCGCTATTTCAACCTGTCTGCCGAAGTGCGCGCCTGGTTGGCGCATTACGACTCAGCCGCTCTGGAGCAACTGACCGAATGGTTGGCGATAGCGAATGAGCGCCGGCAGTTGGCGGCAACCTTTAACCAACGCTGGCAGCGTGTCAACGAACAGACGCAGGCCTTGTTGCTCAAAGCCGCCAACGAACCGGCTCTGCGCCGGGCGCTCTGCCTTGCCTCCCCGCAGTTGCTTTGCGATCTGGAACAAAATTGGCAGAGTTGGCCGGCCAAACGGCGCCGGCGCGTAGAGCGCTCCTTGTTTGCCTACATGATTCGAGCGGCGGGCAAAGTCAGCCCATTCAGCACCTTTTCCTCTTTTAGCCTGGTCCCGTTTGAAAGCTCGGCCGGCGAAGCCACTCTGCAAACCGGTGAAGGCAAGGTGACCTCGAC
This sequence comes from Serratia sp. CY37869, assembly GCF_052168895.1. Classification (NCBI taxonomy): domain Bacteria; kingdom Pseudomonadati; phylum Pseudomonadota; class Gammaproteobacteria; order Enterobacterales; family Yersiniaceae; genus Serratia; species Serratia sp. CY37869. The sequence goes on along the minus strand of NZ_JBJNLU010000001.1, from coordinate 268,765 downwards.
CGTACACCTCAACCGCTCCATCGCATTAGCCTTGCGCGACGCGCTGTATACGCAGCTCTGGTTGGCGAAACATGATCTGCCGCTGTGCCGTAACCCCTCCTTGCAACGCATTTCCGCCAGCCAGATGCGCGGCCATTTCTATCGCTATGAGAAACGCCACGGTTTGTTATGGAACGAAGAGCAGCAATTTGTCCTGGGCCTGGAGGCGGCGGAAATCGACGCCGTTCTGAGCGCCAGCCACCAGCAAAGCTGGAGCGCGTGGCGAACGCATTTCGAACTGGCTGGGATGGCCCCGTCCGAAGCGGAAAGACTGCTGAGAAAGCTGGTGCGCAAGGACGTCTTGCGCCCGACATTACAGTGGGGAACGCATCATCCTGCCCCTCTGGCCGATGTTTTGGCGCTGATGCCGGCGGAGCTCTCCAGCGACGCTCTGCGCAACCTGCCCGAACTGCCCGAACGCTTTGGTGCGGCAGAAAACGCGGAGCGCGTTGCGCTGCTTGAGCAGGCTCAACAGACGATTCAACAGAGCTGGGAGCGGCTGACCCGCCATCAGATGCCCGAAATTCGCAATATTTTATATGAAGACGCCTGGCGGGAAGGGATCAGGATGACATTGCCTGACGCTTTCATTCCCAATGTACTTGCCCGCGTAGCGAAAGCGGTGGCCAAACGCGCCACGTTGTCGCAGGAGTACCTCTGGCTGCTGCAGAACTTTATCGACAAATACGGCGCAGGTGGCCACTGCACCGATGTCTCATTGTTTTTGCAGCAGAGCTGGCAGGGATTTATTCAATTCACCCAACAACGTATCTCGCAGTCCGCCGCCACAACGGCCCGCTGGCGGCAGCACAATATCAATCCCGCCGCCCTGAAGCTGCCGGTAACGCTCTTCCTGCAATTGGATGCCCGTCATGTGGGGCAGCTAGCGCATCCCCGGGGCAAAGTGGTCATCAACAATGCGTATTCGCGTATCGGCTGGCAGTTGGCGCGCACCACGTTGACCAACGACAGCCAGGCCGACGACAGACGCCATCAGCTGCAAAACTGGCTGCGCCAGTTCGCCGCGCCGGCGCTGCCATTAACCTTCAGCGTCAGCGGCGAGTCCAGCAATCTCCAGGCTCAGGCCCGCCTGGCGGCTCATCATCTGTGCCTGGATGAGCCGCCTCAGGTTGCCGGCGACCTGACGCTCGACCGGCTCCAACTGCATCATGATACGCAGAGCGGCCTGCTGAAGCTGACGGACAACCAGGGACAAGCGTTCCAATTATGTTACCTCGGCGCGGCGACGCCGATGGTGGCCTGGGGAACCAAATACCTGCTTACCGTACTGGCCGAACCGGTGCAGATTGGCCGCCCCGCCTACAAGCGATTGATGGCCAATGAGCTGGATCATGACTTCCGCCATGCCCCGCGCATGGAGGAGGAAGACTGTGTCCTGATCCGTGAAACCTGGTGGGTCCGCTCTTCCCGCATTTTCCATGAGCTGTCCGGGCATCAGGCGGCGGAGCATCCGGCGCGCCTGTTGGCATTGTTACTGAAGAACGGCATTCCGACAGACAGCTATGTGAACGGGCAATTCAACGATCATCTTAGCTGGCAGTCATTTAACAACGACAAGATTCGCAAGCCGATGTGGTGCAGGCTGGGCAATTCACATTGCCTTGACCAATTGCTGCTACTGGCGCGAAAAGTTGACTGGTTAGTCTTCCGAGAGGCTCTCCCGTCACCGGAAAACAGTTGGATGGAAGTGAAGAATGAAACCTATCTCACTGAAATTCACACTGAGATGGTCATCCCTGGCGATTACCTCGACGCCTCTCTTATGTCCCCTCTGAAGGAGAAATCCCATGCATAAAGTATCAGGCTTGCTGCTTATTATCGGCCTCGTCATGTTCGCTGTCGCCCTGGCCCTCAATATCTACAGTAGCTACACGGCGAGCAACGCCAACGGTGCGTCATTGTTCTCCACCAACTGGTGGGCGCGCTGGTTCCCACTTTACGCTTCGGGAGCCGCTCTGCTCTTCATTGGTGTGATCTTGCGTCTGACAGTAGGGGATCGTTAAGCACCTATGCGTTCCCCATCTTCAGAGGCACCGCGCAACGCCGCCCGCCAGCAGGCGTTGCACCTGCTGAACTCGCCTCATACTCCGCCGCGCGGGCGGCCATGGCGCAAAGCGGCGCTCGTCGGAGCGATTGCGCTGGCGTTAGCCTTAGGTCTCGTTGCCGGCAGGGCATGGTTTACCCAGCCAGCAGCGGCCGAGCGCGCCAGCGCCGCCGAGCCTCAGGCCAACACCGCAGCACCTGTCGAGCCAGCGCCCCCTGCGGCGGCCGCATCTGCAGTCACGGCCGCAGGATTCATCAAGGCCTCGCGCCTCTCCACCGTTTCGGCAGAGATTACGGGAACGGTGCAAGAGATTTATGTGCAACGCGGGGACAAGGTAAAAAAAGGCGAGCGATTGGCATCACTCGACGGGCGTTCGCTAAGAGCGCAGCTTGCGTCGCTCCAGGCCAGCCAGCAAATCGCGGCGGGCAAACTCGCGCAGACAGAGTCCCGCCTGCCGCGCGCGCGCAATCAGCTGCAGCGATTGAACCGTTTGTTGCCGCTCAACTATGTGAGCCAGGATGATGTCGACAGCGCCAAAGCGGAGTTGGATTCGTTCGAGGCGCAGCGCCGCCAATATCAGGCAGAATTACAACAAGTGGGCTGGCAGATAAAAGCCAGTGAAATCGACCTGTTGCGTACGATTATCCGCGCGCCCTTCGACGGCCAGGTGGTGTCGTTAGACGCCTCCCCGGGGGAAACGGTCTCGCCCATTTCCGCCGGCGGCGGTTTCACCCGCACGGGGATCGCCACCATTGTCGGTTTGGATAATTTTGATGCCGAAGTTTGGCTGCCCGAAAGCCAGCTGGCGAAAGTCGCGCCCCAACAACGAGTGACAATCAAGCCGGATGGCCTCCCCGATCGACAGATCTCAGGCACCGTCAGCCTTATCTCTTCGGTGGTGGATGAGCAACGCGCGGCGGTTTTAGTCATTATCAAGCTCGCTCAGCAACAGCCCTGGCTGAAACATAATATGTCAATTCAGGTAGATTTTTATGAATAAAACGGCAACCGCGCCGAGCGATCCGGTCGTGCAACTGCAACAGGCCGGCAAAGACTATAAAAAAGGGCGCGAGCACATCACGGTATTGCACGATCTTGATTTTAGCCTGCACGGCGGCGAGATGGTCAGCATCATGGGGCCATCCGGCTCAGGGAAATCGACGCTGCTCAATCTAATCTCCGGCGTTAATGTCTGCGATCGGGGCGAGGTATTTTTGCAAGGGCATTCGCTGCATCGGCTGCGACCTGAAGAACGCACCTCGCTGCGAGCCCGCCATATTGGCTTCGTCTTTCAGTTTTATAACCTGTTGCCCGTGCTCAGCGCCGAGGAGAATGTCGCCCTCCCCCTGCACCTTTGGCATATGGACGCCAAACAGCGCCGGCAACGCGTCGACGCCGCGCTGGAGCTGGTTCAGATGGAACACCGGCGCCGCCACTTGCCGGATGAACTCTCCGGAGGAGAGCGCCAACGCGTGGCCATTGCGCGTGCGATAGCCACTAATCCGGATCTGCTGCTGTGCGATGAGCCTACCGGCGATCTCAGCCAGGAGGCGGGGGAGGAAATTATGGATATTATGACGCTACTGAGCCGGGAGCAGGGCAAGGCTATCATCGTCGTGACGCATGATATTCAGGTCGCCGCGCGGGCACAGCGCCAATTCCAACTCAGGGACGGCAAGCTGATCCGTAGGGATATGCCATGAGAGCCATGTTTTACCTCTGGTTGTGGCGCTCCGCCACTGAGCAGTCGAGAAGATTTATCATGATCTTGCTGTTTATCGCCAGCGGCGTCATGTTGCTGCTGCTCATGCTGACCTTTGATCGCGCCTTCAGCTTAAAGGCAAGCGATCCGCCCGGCGCAGACAACCGGCTACTGGTGCTGAATGCACTCAGTTCCCAAATGCTGCTGCCGCAGTTTTATCATCAGAAAATGAGTCAACTGCCGGCGTTGGATCGGCTGAGCTGGGGAGTTTGGGTCGGTGCTTACTATCGCCACCCCGGATGGTTCGTGCCCGCTATCGCGGTAGAAGACCAACACTACTTCGCCATGATCCCCTCTTTAAAAATAGCGCCGGGCTTACTGGAGCGTTGGCAGAATGACCGGCAAGGCGTGCTGGTCGACAGCCGTTTTGCGGCGCAATATCGCTTAAAAGCGGGCGATCGGCTGCCGCTTTCATCCGCGATTTGGAAGCTCGCGCCTAACCCCATTCTCGATCTTTACATTACTGGCATCGTTGAAGAAACCCAAACCGACACCCCTCCCGCGGTCTGGATGCATTATGACTACCTCGACAGCGTGAGACAAAATGGCAAGCGGCTGGTGAGTTTTTTTATGGCGACCCCTAAACCCGGCATGTCTGCCGAGAACCTCTCCCGGCAGATTGATGCCCTGTTTGGCGCGGAGCGGTTGCGCGGCACCACGCAGACAGCCCCCGTACGCATGCATATAAAATTGTTTATGAGTAAATTGTTCGATTTCCATCGCGTGATTTTTTGGGTCAATCTGGCGCTGTGCCTGTTATTGGCGCTGCTGCTCAGCACCAACTTCTATGTCATGACGCATAAAGCCTTGAGCGACTACCGCACCCTTAATTATCTGGGTTTTCGCAAATCACAGTTGATTAAAGCGGTTGCCGTGCAACTCGGCGCCATCACCTTGGCGGGTGCCATCGTGGGCATAGTGTTGTCGGTTATTTTTATTCTGCTGTTGCCGACGCTGTTCCCCGCCGTATTAAACGCCGTTGAGCCGCATTTCCAGGATTATGCCATCGGCCTCCTGCTGGTCTTTATTTTATCCCTGGTCTGCGCATTGCCCTCCCTCTTGCAAATCGCTCGCCTGCAGGAGGAGAGAAAATGAACCCGCGTTCATCCTCGAAAATCCACCAGCTCGGGATATTGCTGGGCATTGGATTACGCAACCTGTGGCGGCGGCCGCTTTATTTCACCGCGATTCTATCCAGCTTCATTTTTCTCGCGGTCATTGTGACATCGTTATTTTCACTGCGCGCAGGGCTGATCGGCGCGCTGGAGTCGAGTGCGGAACCCGGCCTGTATTTTGCGCAAAGCAAAGACTCCTCTTCCGAACTGACCAGCACGATAACGCGAACGCAGGCGGCGCAACTTTCGCGCTTGCCCGGCCTTGTTGCGGCTTCGCCGGAGTGGGTTGTCCTGGTGCGGCTCCGCCCAGACAACGTGGAGAAAGAGTATCTGGTGCGCGGCGTAACGCCGGCGGCATTCACGCTGATGAACGCGAACAACGGGCAACCGCTGGTCACCCTCACCCGCGGCAGAGCATTTCAGCCGGGGCAAAATGAGCTCGTCGTCGGCGCGTCATTGGCGCGGCATTATCCGGCGTTCCACGTGGGCGAGACCATACGCCTGCACGACCGCGATTGGAAAATCGTCGGTGAATTTACCACCGGCGGTTCGCCGCGGCAGTCCGAGTTCATGGCCGATCTGGAACATATCCGCACCAGCTGGGGCGCGGGACTCGATTACAACCTGGTGGCATTGACCAGCAATGTCACCTCTGTCGAGCAACTGCAACAAGCCATCCAGGGGACGCTCAATGACCGAGTCGCCATTAGCGACAGCCGAACCTACTATGCCGGCAGCAGCGAAGGGTTGGGCCAGGTGCTGCTGTGGTTCGGCCTGTTATTTTCATTGCTGGCGGGGGTGTCGGTGACTGCGGGCATCATCGCGCTGTGTGAATCGCTCATTGCCAACCAACAAGACCAGCTGGCAATAACGCTGCTGCTGGGATTCGGCAGGGTTATTGATGTGTCTTATCTCTGCCAAACCCTCTTGCTGGGCCTGGCAGGCTCTTCCATTGGCGCCTTGTTGAGCATGTTGCTGTTCAACGGCATCACGTTCACCACGTTTGGCCACGCGCATGAGCTGGTGTTCCCCATGATGGTCAGCGGAAAAATGCAGATGATCAGTATCGCTTATGGCGTATTCATCAGCTTTATCGCCTCACTGTTTGTGCTGCCGGCCATTCGCGCAGCGACAAAGGGAAAATAATGCCGGGCGCAACAGAGAGCCGGCGAAAAGCAAGCCGCGCGTCGCCGCCGGGGTGCGGCCCAATAGCGATTAAAAAATGATAGCTACTTAATTTATTGCGGTATGCCCGGCGAAACGCGGCAGAAGATTTTGCGATGACCTTGGCGATAAGGGCAAAGCAATTTCCCCCGCCGGTCATTGTCGCCAACGAAGAGCGCAGGGCATTCATTGAATGAAATCGCGCTAGGTGAAAAACCCAAAGCACTGAATATCAATTACACAGAGATATTGATTTGATTTTGCAGGCCAAAAGAAAATGGAAAGCCTGGTGACAAGGCACTTGAGTACCACTCCAGAACAGGAGCCAGAGAAAAAATGAATGATTCATCCCTTAATAATACCCCCCTGGCGGACACCCAGCAGGGCGTATGGTACGCATCGCAAGCGAGCCACTCTTCCAAACTCTATGCGACGGCGCAAGCCCTGCGCCTGCACGGTGAAATTAATCGGACATTATTGCTCAACGCCATCGAACTGGCTCTGCAGGATATTGAGGTGCTCAACCACCGTTTCCTCGATATCGATGGCACTCCGTCTTTCGGCATCCGCCAGCCTGCTGGCCGCGTGACCGTCTGCGATCTCAGCCATCACGCAGACCCGGAGGCGCTCGCCTGGCGCGCGATGGAACAGATAACGCAACGGGAACAGGGACCGGAGAATTTACATCTTCATGAACATCAGCTGTATGTTTTGAATGAACGCGAAGCGATATGGTTTTCCCGAATACACCATATCGCTTTCGACGCCTACGCCTATTCCCTGCTCCACCGCCGTGCGGGGGAGCATTACCGAGCGCTGTTGCAAGGAACGCCGCCTCTCCCCAGCCGCTTTGTCAAACTGACCACGCTCTGCCAGGACGACGTCCTCTACAGGCAGAGCGCGCAATATGCGGACGATCACCGCTACTGGATGCAGCGCTGCGCGCAGTTGCCTGCGCCGACCTTTCTGGGTGCGCCAGCGCAAGCCATGGCCGAGCACACGTTGGAAGTCGAGACCGTTATCGATACCGAGCTGGCGCTAGCCCTGGGCAGCTTCTACCAAAGCAGCGGGATCGCGTTATCCGACATCTTGCTCAGCGCGTTCGCCAGCTATTTCTCCCGCTGTCAGTCGGGCGAGCGGCAACTGTTGTTCGGCCTGCCCTGCATGGGGCGGCTTGATACTTATGGCGCCCAGGCGGCGGTCACACGCAGCAATATCCTGCCGCTTCTGCTGGATTTGCCGCAACACGCGCACTTTCGCGACGTTTGCGCCACCGTCGCCCGCAGCCGGCGCGAGCTGCTCGCGCACCAGCGCTACCGCGGAGAATGGATCGGCCGAGCCATCGGCAGGGTAGGCGATACTCTGCCCCTTTACGGCATCGAACTGAACATCTTGCCTCCGCCTGCGACGCTCGATTTTGCGGAGCTAAGCGCCACGGTCAAACATATCGCCACCGGCCCCGTACGCGATCTTAACCTCCACCTGGAACTGGGTACGGACCTGCAACCGCGCCGCCTGCGTCTTATCGCCAATGCCGCGCGCCATCATCACGCAGAGCTGCAATTGCATGTGCGGCGGCTGTTGCATTGGATCATGCAGTTGGTTGCGGCGCCGACCCTTCCGCTGCAACAACTGACGCTGCCAGCACCGGCGGAACTGGCGTTAATCGCGCAATGGAACGACACCGCCCAGCCGTTACCCGCCAACACGATCCTCGGCCTGTTCCTCAAACAGGCTCAAGCCACTCCGCATCAGCTAGCCGTGCTCGACGAAAACGAACGGCTGAGCTATTCGGCGCTGGAACTGCGCTCACGGCGGTGCGCGCATGCCCTTGAACGCCATCTGCAAGGCGCTCGCGGCCAGGTGATCGCCGTCACACTTGAACGCAGCGTAGCCTTAGAAGTGGTTCTGCTGGCCATTATGCGTGCCGGCGCCACGCTATTGCCGCTGTCGCCCGAACTGCCGACGCGGCGACAGCAAAAGATGCTCGAGCAGGCCAATGCGGCATTGCTGATAGCCGATCGCGCCGATGACGACAGGTTGCCGGACAGCGTTCCCCGGCTCGATCTCGCCGCGCTGTACTCACTAGCCGCCCATCAGGGCGACGCGGCATTGCCGCTCGTCACGCGGCAAAGCGGCGCAGATCCGGCTTATATTCTGTTCACCTCCGGTTCCAGCGGCGCCCCAAAAGGGGTGATCGTGAGCCATCTTGCCTTGGCCAATCGCCTGCAATGGATGCAGGCCGAATATCCTCTCGGAACGCAGGATCGCGTGCTGCAGAAAACGCCGGCCACCTTTGATGTGTCGATTTGGGAGTTTTTCTGGCCGCTGATCGGGGGCGCAACCTTGGTGATGGCGCGGCCCGGCGGCCATACCGATCCGGCGTACCTGCTGAATTGCATCGTGCAGCATCGCATCACAACGCTGCACTTTGTTCCATCGATGCTGGCGCTGTTTCTCGACGCCGTCGAACGCAGGCCCGAACCGCTGCCGCTGCTCAGGGTATTCGCCAGCGGGGAAGCCTTGTCGCCGGAGCTGGCCCAACGGCAGCGGACATTGCTGACGGCGCCTTTGCATAATCTTTACGGCCCGACGGAGGCCGCCATTGATGTCACTTACCACGCGCTGAGCTGCAGCGACGAGAAGCGCAGCGTGCCTATCGGCCGCCCCATTTGGAATACGCGCATCCACGTGCTGGATCCCTTCGGCAACACCACCCCCATTGGCATCGAAGGGGAATTGCACATTGAGGGCATTTGTCTCGCTGACGGCTATGCGGGCCAACCCGAGCTGACGGCAGAACGGTTTTTCGCCACGGCGGACGGCAAGCGCCTTTACCGCACGGGAGACCTGGCGCGCTGGCGCCCGAATGGCGAAATAGACTATTTGGGGCGGCTGGATCACCAGATAAAAATACACGGGCAGCGTATTGAGCTGGAGGAAATTGACGCGGTTCTCAATCGACATCCGCAGGTGCTCCAGTCCTGCGCCAACATGCATGACGGGCGCATTGTCGCCTATGTCGTGGCCAGCGGCGCCGAGGCCGATGAAAAAGCCTTACTAGCGCTCTGCCGGGAATATCTCCCTGCCTACATGCTGCCGCAGTGCCTGGTGTTTCTCTCCGAACTGCCGCTCAGCCGCAATGGCAAACTGGATAGAAAAGCGCTGCCCGCTCCGCAAAGCCCGCAATCACAGGGCGGTGGCATTCCCTCCTCCCTGACGGAGCAACGGCTGTGCGAATATTTTGCCGATGCGCTGCGCCTGCCTGCCGTGGCGCCTGAAGCCAACTTCTTCGAACTGGGAGGCAACTCGCTGAGCGCCGTTGATGTCGCCGCCCGCATTAACGCCGGCCTGGGTTGGCAAATCACCATCGCCAGTATCTTTGCTCATCCTTCAGCCCGGGCGCTGGCCGAACAAGGCCAGCACTCAGCGCCGGATATGCTCGATGCCACACTGCTGCTGCGCCCTGGCGCCGGCGCTTCGCAAAACGCGCTGCCGACGCTGTTTTGCATCCATCCGGCCGGTGGCATCGCCTGGTGTTACAGCGGCCTGGCGCGTTTTCTCAAAACGCCGTGTGAAATCGTCGGCTTGCAAGCTCAAGGCCTGACGCCGGGCAGCAATATCACCCGAACGATGGATGAAATGGCCGCAGAATATGCCAGGCGCATACGCGCCCATCAGCCCGAGGGGCCTTACTGGATCATCGGGTGGTCGGTTGGCGGCATGATCGCCCACAATGTCGCCATCCACCTAGAGCAACAAGATCAGCAGGTCGAATTGCTGGCGATGATGGATGCCTATCCCAGCGATCTGTGGCGACGCTTCGCTTTTGAAACGCTCAATGGCGAAGAGGAGGAGAGCCTGGCGCTGGCCGCCCTGTTGTTCATTGCGGGCATCGCCTTGCCCTTCGATCAAGAATTGCCTTCGCTGGTCGTGCCGAAAGGCGAGATCCTGCAACGCGCGGAAACAATCGCCCTGTTGCGAAAACACGGCAGCGCCCTGGCCAGTCTGGATGACGGCACGCTCGACCGCTTGATTGACGTGGTGATTAATAGCCGCCGCCTGGTCGGCCAGTCGGAACACGGCCACTTCTACGGTAATTTGCTGTTCTTCACGGCAGCAGCGCCGCGCGCAGAAGACTGGTTGGATTTGGAGGCCTGGCGCCCCTATGTACATGGACGAATACAAAATATCGACATCGACTGCGATCACCCCGCGATGGCCAGGGCGGAAGCATTGCGCGATATCGCCGGGCATCTGGACGCCGCTTTTGCTCGTTTCGCGCAGCGCACGTCCGTATCAGAACTGAACTACACCATAGAGTACATCACCCAATGAGCGATTCTTTTTTACTTAAGGACCTGGCGGAAAATTTAGTGCCTTTCACGGCACACCGGGTTACGTCCTCTCTCATTTGGTCCGCCGAAGAAAAGGCAGACGGCGAAGCGCTGCACGCCGCGTGCAGCTATCTGGTCACTCCCGATACGCCAGGCGCCGTCAAAGTTTTCCACGCGGAACGTTACGGCGGAGGCGGTATTCAACGTAACGGCGGCGGCGCCCGCTGCGGTTTTGATGGCCGTTACCAGGTGAAAGGAATCGGTGCTAATCCGCTGGTCGGGCAAGGTTCGGATTGGTATCACTCCAATGGCGAACTGCGCGCCGAACAGGCGATCTATGAAGCCCTATGGAGCGAAATGCTGGCGCAGACGTTGCCTTATGGCGCCGCGCGCACCCACGCGATTTTGCTCACCGACAGCTATACCCTTGGGGATTTCACCCGCACAAAGGGCCGCTCTCGCCGCGCCCTTCTGGTTCGCGAGCCCCTGGTCCGCCCGGCACATTTTGAACGAACGCCCTACTTCCGGCCCAAAGCGGAATATGCAGGGCAGCTCATGCATGACGTTCAACGGGTTAAATCCGTGCTTCGCCGCCTGCCGGACTATTTGCCGGTCCCCACCGCGGGCTTCAGCGAACAGGCCGCTCGCGATCCGCGGCGCCGCTGCCTTGAGGGGATGTATGAGCTCACCAAACGTCTGGCTCGGCAAATGGCGTTTTGCCGCACCCGCTTCCTGATGTTGACCACCTCATCCTCCAACATCACCATGGACGGTAGGGTATTGGATTTTAACGGGCTAACCTGTTTATTCCCCAGCGATCATCGTTACGATTTCGAATACCAGCTCAAGTTTGCACAATTGATGAGAGAACCGGCAATCATTCAGAACAGCCTATCCGAGCTGTGCTTCTACCTTGGGAAGTACCTGTTTGATCGGCCTTTCATTGCCATCGCCCAGCAACAGGTAAAAACCTATTTCTGGCATTTTTTTCAGCAGGCCTGTTGCCGTGGCTATTTGACGCTACTGGGCATTCCCATCGACCTGCTCTCACCGGCGGAGACGCCAAAACCCTTAGAGAGGCTGGCAAACAATTTCCTGCAGCTGCTTATCCACCGTTGCCGAAAGCTCTATGTCTCAGCGGAAATGGCGGGAGACGAATCGCCGCTGGAACGTTTGGTCGTGACCTTGATTCGCTGCAGCCAAGGGCACCCCGTCCCCACGCATGACGATTTCTCACGGGATGCGCGTTTTATGGGCACCCTGCGCGCTTTCTCGCAGGTCAATCATTGGTTGGTCGAAACCTGCCGCGCCCAGAGAATCGATGCCACCGTTATTCAGAAAGGCATGGCGCAACAGGCTCGCCTCAGGCTGCGGCCCCGCCCCCAGTGCGGGAAAATACAGATGCTCAACGAAATCACGGCTCTGGTGGAGGCCAATGGTGATGACGACCAACGCTTGCGGCAACTGTTAACCGACATGCGGATAAAGGCGGTGGCCTTCGCCAAAGAAACCTTTGGCGGGCAGCCGCTTGTCATCCCCTCCAGGAGAAATGAACCAGCATGACGCTCTATATTCGAGAAACCGCCGGCGGCCAAGATCAATGGTCAGACTATGAGCAGCTTGGTTTTGCCGTGAGCTGCATGTTACATCACCGAAATTACAGCCTTCATCCGATAAAAAGCGTTCAAGAGCGCTTGATATTTGCCATACAGCACGGGCAGATCAAGTTTCTTTTCGACACCAATGACCAACCGCTGGCCTATGTTCTCTGGGCCTGTCTGACGGAGGACACCGAAACGCAATTGCAACGCGATCCGGGGTTCCCACTTCACCCTTCCGAATGGAATGAGGGAGACAGGATATGGCTGCTCGATTTTTGTTGCAGGCCCGGTTTCGCACCTCAGGCAATCAAGCGCTTCAACAAGCTCAAACCCTGGGGAGAGGGCCAGGTGCGCTGGCAGAACAGAAAGAGAAAGGTAATGACGCTGGCCTGATCCGCACGGCCCGCTCCTTAAATAAAACGAATGGAGAGCCCCTCGATGGACGGATTTGTACTCATGGCGATCAAACGAATCGCGGTAGAAACGGCATTTTTCTGTGAAGGCCCCTATGACAGCGATAACGGATTTGAGCGTCTGATGGCCTGTAAAACCCGCAGCGACTTGAACAATAGCGCGTTTGGCGATGTCTTCCTGCATTCGTTTCTTCGCGGCAAAAGCGTGGAAGAAATAAAAAGCGTTGTCCTAAATTCGGCAATTCAATTGATTGTTGCGATTAAAAAAGTATCGGCGGAAATCGCCGAACAAATTTTATTGCAGACTCCATTGCCACCAGAGGCCATAAGTGTCGCCAGGCCAGCTAATACCTGCACCGTCTGAAGTCTGAACCTTGCCTAAACGGCGCCCACGCGGCGCCGTTTTTTTTCGCCTTCATCCATTCTGTGAAGTTATACTTTGCACAATTTCACGGCACAGAGGAGCCCACATGTCCAGCACTGCCAGCGTCAGGTTACGCCCATTGGAACGGGACGATCTGTCGTTCGTCCACCAGATGGACAACAACGCCAGCGTTATGCGCTATTGGTTTGAAGAACCCTACGAAGCCTTTGTCGAACTTTCCGATCTCTACGACAAACACATCCACGATCAGAGCGAGCGCCGCTTTATCATCGAGCACGAAGGCGCCAAGGTCGGCCTGGTGGAACTGGTGGAGATCGATCACATCCACCGCCGCGCAGAATTCCAGATCATCATCGATCCCGCCCACCAGGGCAAAGGCTACGCCAGCACCGCCGCCCGCCTGGCGATGGACTACGGCTTCTCGGTGCTGAACCTGTACAAGCTGTACCTGATCGTCGACAAGGAGAACCCGAAGGCGATCCACATCTACAGCAAGCTGGGCTTCAACGTGGAAGGCGAGCTGATCGACGAGTTCTTCGTCAACGGCGAATACCGTACCGTGCTGCGCATGTGCATTTTCCAGCCGCAATATCTGGCGAAGTTCAAAACGCCGGGCGATAAGCCGCTGGTGAAGTGACGGTCTGCGAGAAAAAAGAGAAAACCCGCGCTGGCGGGTTTTTTATTGGCGAATAACCGGCTAGTATTCGGTGATGCCATTTTTACCGGAAAATGAGCTGATAAAAAAGCCAAGAACGTATTTAACCGGAATAGTGGATGAAACAGTAACGCACCGCAATAACAAGAACCTTTCCTCTGAATTTCTACGAAGGAGTAACGTAAATGGCTAAAGTTTCAAACCTGCTGCTTTTTATCGGCCTGGCGATGCTCGCCATCGCCGCCGGTCTAAATACCTATAGCGGCTACGCGCCTGCAGATCCCAACAGCACCCCGCTGTTTTCCCCGCTCTGGTGGACGCGCTGGTTCCCGCTCTATGCCTCGGGCGCTGCGTTGCTGTTGGTGGGGTTGGTATTGCGGGTTACGGCTAAAGGCCGCGCGCATTAAGGATTACCATTTCAGCACCGCCGAGCCCGCCACAGCCATTATCGACATGAACAATTATATTGATCATCACCGACAACATAATTGTGGTTGATAATAAATTGCAGAGAATGGATTGAATTCCACATGATGAAAGATGAATAAAACAAACTCGCCGGCAATCAGACTTATGCCATGCATTAATTCATGCCGGCTTAATGCGCGGGTAAAATAAAACAGCAGACGCAGGCCGACTGCAACGGCCATTGCCGGCGACGGAGCGAAAACCTCCGTCGCTCTCCCCTCACCCATACCGCCCGGTAATATAATCCTCGGTGCGGCGCTGGCGCGGCGACGTGAAAATGGCGTCGGTGTCGTTGTATTCCACCAGCCGCCCCTGATGAATAAAGGCGGTGTAGTCGGAGACGCGCGCCGCTTGCTGCATGTTGTGCGTCACCAGCACCACACTGTAACGCTGCTTCAACGCCGAAATCAGCTCTTCGATGGTCAGCGTGGAGATCGGATCCAGCGCCGAAGTCGGCTCGTCGAGCAACAGTACTTCCGGCTCGATGGCGATGGCACGCGCGATCACCAGGCGCTGCTGTTGGCCGCTGGACAAGCGGAAGGCGTTTTCGCGCAGCCGGTCCTTCACCTCATGCCACAGCGCGGCGGCGCGCAGCGAACGCTCCACCGCTTCATCCAGCAAGCGCCGGTCGCGCACGCCCTGCAGGCGCAGGCCGTACACCACGTTTTCATAGATCGATTTCGGGAACGGGTTCGGCCGCTGGAACACCATGCCCACTCGCCGCCGCAGCGCCGCCACGTCGATCTGCGCGCCGGAGATCGCCGCGCCGTTCAGTTGCAGATCGCCCTCGATGCGGCAGTTGTCCACCAGATCGTTCATGCGGTTGAAACAGCGCAGCAGCGTCGATTTGCCGCAGCCCGAGGGGCCGATCAAGGCCGTCACCCGATGTTTCGGGATACGCAGCGAGATATCGTGCAACACCTGCTTGTCACCATAAAACAGGTTCAGGCCGTTGACCGCCAGCGCGGTCTGTTCATCGTCGAGATGCTGGACATCCAGCCGGGGCAAACTGCCTGGCGTCATCAAACCCATTACGCACTCCCCAAAAATAGCGTCATTGTTACTGCGACCATGCTCGGTACCGCTCCCTCAACGAATGGCGGATACCCATCGCCGCCAGATTCAAACTCACCACGATCGTCACCAGCAGGAAGGCGGTGGCGAACACTAGCGGCCGGGCCGCCTCTACGCTCGGGCTCTGGAATGCCATATCGTAGATCTGGAAGCTTAAATGCATAAACTTCCGCTCAAGGTGCAGATACGGGAAAATCTCGTCCACCGGCAGCACCGGCACCGATTTCACTACCCCCACCAGCATCAGCGGCGCGGTCTCCCCGGCGGCGCGCGCCACCGCCAGAATCAAGCCGGTCATCATCGCCGGCGCAGCCATCGGCAGCACGATGCGCCACAGCGTCTCGGCCCGGCTGGCGCCCAGCGCCATCGAGCCCTGCCGCAGCGAAGTGGGAATGCGCGACAGCCCTTCCTCGGTGGCGACGATCACCACCGGCAGCGTCAGCAGCGCCAGCGTCAGCGCCGCCCACAGCACGCCGGGCGTGCCGAAGGTCGGGTTGGGCAAAGATTCAGGGTAGAACAGCTGATCGAGCGTGCCGCCTATCATATAAACGAAAAAGCCAAGGCCGAAGACGCCGTAGACGATCGAGGGCACGCCGGCCAGATTGACCACCGCGATGCGGATCACCCGCGTCAGCAGATTGTTGCCGGCATATTCGTGCAGATACACCGCCGCGATCACGCCAAACGGCATCACCACGATCGACATCAGGATCACCATCAACACCGTGCCGAAAATGGCCGGGAACACCCCGCCCTCGGTATTCGCCTCACGCGGGCTGTCGATGAGAAACTTCTTCACCTGCTCGCCCCAGTGCGCCAGCTTCTCGGAGGTGCTCATGGCGTTCGGGTACCAGGCATCGCGCACCTGGCTGAGCGGAATGGTCAACGTCTGCCCGTGCATGTCGCGCAGCAGCAACGCGTCGCGCTGGCGATCGCGGTTCAGCCCCGCCAGACGTTCGGACAACAGCTGATACTGCCGCTGCAGCTCCAGCCGTTCGGCCTTGATGGCGTCCTGCGCGCGGGCGTCCAGCTTATCGTCGCGCTGCAGGCGCTTTTCCCGCAGCCGCAACGCGTCAAACTGCTGATTGATGCGCGCCATGTCGCGGAATTGAATGTCGTGCGCCTGGCGCGAGAGCGCGGCGATTTGCGGCAGGCGCTGCTGCAACGCCTGCCCCAGATTGCGGCCGGTCAGCGGTTGCCCATCTTCCAGCAGCCCCGCCAGATAACCGTAAGCGGTGCCATGGCTGTCGCGTTCCAGCACCAGCAGGCTGCGCGGCGTGCTTTGGCTGCGGATATCGCTGGCCAGCAAGGTGCGGAAATCCTGCCCCTCGCGCTCGCGGTTGCCGACCTTAATCAGATAACGTTCGACGTTCTGCGCCTCGCCCGGCGGCGTGACGCCCGCCTCGGCCAGCTGGCGCCGGGAAATGCTTTGTTGCTGGTACAACTCGCCGATCACCGTCACCGGCCCGGCGCCGTTCTGATTCAGTTCGAACTGATAAACCGGGCTCGGCCAGAAATAGCGCATCCCCTGCCCGGCCAGCAGCAACAAAATGCCGATCAGCGCCAGCAGGCTGACGGCGACCGAACCGGCGGTCAGCCACACCCACGGCGACCCGCTCTTCACCCAGTTTTTCATGGCGCCTCCTGATTCGGCGTGTAGCGCTTGCGCAGCCGCAGGCGCACCGCCTCCGCCAGCGTGTTGAACACGAAGGTGAAGACAAACAACACCAGCGCAGTCAGGAACAGCACGCGGTAATGGCTGCTGCCGGAAACCGCCTCCGGCATTTCGATGGCGATATTGGCCGCCAGCGCTCGCAGCCCCTGGAACAGGCTGCCGTCAATAATCGGCGTGTTGCCGGTGGCCATCAGCACGATCATGGTTTCTCCCACCGCGCGGCCAAAGCCGATCATCAGCGCGGAGAAAATGCCGGCGCTGGCGGAAGGCAGCACCACCTTGATCACCGTCTGCCATTGGGTGGCGCCCAGCGCCAAAGAGCCCTGGCTCAGGTTGGCCGGCACGCTGAACAGCGCATCCTCCGCCAGCGAGAAGATGATCGGCACCAGCGCGAACCCCATCGCCACGCCCACCACCAGCGCATTGCGCTGGTCATAATTATCCCCCAGCCAGAAATGCAGCGGCTCACCGAACAGCGCCACCTCCAGCCACGGCCCCAGGCTGAACGCCAGCCACACCGTCAACGCCAGCAGCGGCAACAGCAACAGCAGATCGACGCCCGGCCGGCAGCGCGGCATAAAGCGATGGGTCAACGCGCCGCACAGCAGCACCGCCGCCGCCAGCAGCAGCGGCAACGCCAGCACCGCCAACAGATACTGCTCGATGATCGGCGCCAGCCAGATGCCGGCCACCAGCCCGATCACCACCGTCGGCAGCGCGCCCATCACTTCGATAGCCGGTTTGATCACTCGCCGCAGCCCCGGCGTCATAAAGTAAGCGGTATAGATGGCGCCGGCCAACGCCAGCGGGATGGCGAACAGCATCGCGTAAGCCGCCGCCTTGAAGGTGCCGAAGATCACCGGCATCAGGCTGAATTTAGGTTGGTAGCTGTCTTCGCCGGAGGTGGACTGCCAGACATAGGCCGGCTGCGGGTAGTTCTCATACCACACCTTGCCCCACAGCGAACGCCAGGTGACGTCCGGATACGGGTTGTCGAGCGCATAGCGCTGCCAGCCCTGCGCGCTCTCCAGCAGCAGGCCATCGCCGCGCGGCGCGAACGCCATTTGCCGCACCTCGGCGCCCAAACGGGTATTCAGCAGCGGCTGGGATTGGATCGTGGAGAATAACGAGAAGCCGCCATCGGGCCGCAGGGTGGCGAACACCCGGCGATAAGGTTCAGCCACCGTCAGCTCCTGCCCGTCGGCGCCGTGGTCGAAATGCTGCACCGGCGTCAGTCGCCAGCGCTGCTCTTTTTCCACCTCAAACCACTCGCGCAGGTTGCCGTCGGCGCCCTTGATCAGCAGCGCGCTGCCGCCGGGCAGCGCCGTCATCTGGTACGGGGCGTGTTCGCCCAAGGTGCGCGTTTCACGCAGTTGCAGCTGCGCGCCGTCGATCTGGTAACGCGCCAGCCGGTTGCCCGCCAGCAGGTAAAGCTGGCGGCCATCCGGCGTCAGCACCAACTGCTCTGCGTCGTGTTCCAGCGGCCGCTCGCTGAACTGCGGCGGCCGATCCGGGCTGAAACGGCCGAACACCAGCCGCCGATCGTCGGTCACCCCGGCCAGCAGATACTGCCCGCGATGCGCGTCCGCCAGCGACAACAGCTTCAGCGGCTTGCGCTGCGGATCCAGCGCCAGCGGCGGTTGGCCGAGTGGGAACAGCCACTGCGGCCGGCCGTTTTCCGCCGTGGCGAAATCCGCGCGCGCCACCACCAACCGGCCGTCGGCCTGCGCCAACGCGAACAGATCCCGCTCTCCGGCGGCCTGCGCGAGCAGCGCCGGTTTGGCCAGCAGCGTTTGCTGCACCAGCGGTGTCTGGGCCTGGCCGCTCGGCGCCGGCGACAGACGATAAAATTGCCCCGTGCCCTGCGCATCGATGCGATAACCGACGCGCTGCTGCACGTCCATGCCCAGCGCCAGCGCCGGGGAAGACGCCACAATCGGCAGCGGCTGAACTTGCCCAAGCGAGGCCGGTTTGAACAGCGGCAGCACCGCAAACAGCAGATAAACGAAGATCAGCATCAACGTCATCAGCACCATCAGCCCGCAGGCGGTCACTGCCGCCTGCACGCCGCGGTCGATGCGCCCGCGCAGGCGATCTCGGGGATGTTGATTTGCCGTCGTCTGTGTCATGTGTCTCGCTGTCGCTGATGTAATCGGGCTTACGCCGTAAGATAACCGGGCATCTTATGTCAGTTTTATGACGTTTGCATGACAAAGTTACCCGACTCAACCCAGGTTTTTTACACTGCCAACAGACAATATGAATTTGATATATTGCTGAAAAATGACCATAAACACGCTTTATAACGCCAAGAATAAGCCTGCTAACCGTCATTTCATGCTGATCGTTTCACTGCCGGGCATCCCGCCGCGGGGAAAATTTATTGTCGGCGAAAAACGCCGCGCGCCAACGCAATGGATATGTTGGACTTTCCTGTCAATCTCTCGCAATAATGATGAAGGACACTAGAGCGGCATCCGGGCGCTGCGTCCCGGATCCTATTCTAAAATTGAACTGGAGTGGCAATGGGTCAGGAAAAGCTCTACATCGAAAAAGAACTAAGCTGGTTATCCTTTAATGAACGCGTGTTGCAGGAAGCCGCAGATAAGAGCAATCCCCTGATTGAACGAATGCGTTTTCTGGGCATTTACTCCAACAACCTCGACGAGTTCTATAAAGTCCGCTTCGCCGATCTCAAACGCCGCATCCTGATCAGCGAAGAGCAGGGCTCCGCCGGCGCCTCGCGCCACCTGCTGAAAAAGATCCAGGCCAAGGTGCTGAAAACCGATCAGGAATTCGACGGCCTGTACAACGATCTGCTGCTGGAAATGGCGCGCAACCAGATCTTCCTGATCAACGAACGCCAGGTGTCCGAAAACCAGCAAATCTGGCTGCGCCAGTATTTCAAACAGCATCTGCGCCAGCACATCACGCCGATCCTGATCAACCACGACACCAATCTGGTGCAGTTCCTGAAAGACGATTACACCTATCTGGCGGTGGAAATTATCCGCGGCGCGCGCACCGACTATGCGCTGCTGGAAATCCCGTCGGACAAAGTGCCGCGCTTCGTCAATCTGCCGCCGGAAGCGCCGCGCCGCCGCAAGCCGATGATCCTGCTGGACAACATTCTGCGTTACTGCCTGGATGAGATTTTCAAAGGCTTCTTCGACTACGACGCGCTCAACGCCTATTCGATGAAGATGACCCGCGACGCAGAGTACGATCTGGTGACCGAAATGGAATCCAGCCTGCTGGAACTGATGTCCTCCAGCCTGAAACAGCGCCTCACCGCCGAACCGGTGCGCTTCGTTTATCAGCGCGACATGCCGAACGAGATGGTGGAACTGCTGCGCGGCAAGCTGGGCATCTCCAACTACGATTCGGTGATCGCCGGCGGCCGCTATCACAATTTTAAAGACTTCATCAGCTTCCCGAACGTCGGCAAGGCCAACCTGGTCAACAAGCCGCTGCCGCGCCTGCGCCACATCTGGTTCGACGGTTTCCGCAACGGCTTCGACGCCATTCGCGAAAAAGACGTGCTGCTCTACTACCCGTACCACACCTTTGAACACGTGCTGGAGCTGCTGCGCCAGGCGTCGTTCGATCCGAGCGTGCTGGCGATCAAAATCAACATCTACCGCGTGGCAAAAGACTCGCGCATCATCGAATCGATGATCCACGCCGCGCACAACGGCAAAAAGGTCACGGTGGTGGTCGAGCTGCAGGCGCGCTTCGACGAAGAGGCCAACATTCACTGGGCGAAGCGCCTGACCGAAGCCGGCGTACACGTGATCTTCTCGGCGCCGGGGCTGAAAATCCACGCCAAACTGTTCCTGATTTCGCGCCGTGAAGGCGATGAAATTGTGCGCTATGCTCATATCGGCACCGGCAACTTTAACGAAAAAACCGCGCGCATCTATACCGACTATTCGCTGCTGACCGCCGACTCACGCATCACCAACGAAGTGCGCCGGGTGTTCAACTTTATCGAGAACCCCTACCGGCCGGTCACCTTCGACAACCTGATGGTGTCGCCGCAGAACTCGCGCCTGAAGCTGTATGAGCTGATCGACAACGAAATCGCCAACGCCCAGGCCGGGGAACAGGCCGGCATTATGTTGAAAATAAATAATCTGGTGGATAAAGGGCTGGTAGATCGGTTATATACCGCGTCCGGCGCCGGCGTGAAGATCCGCCTGCTGGTGCGGGGCATGTGTTCCCTGATTCCCAACCTGCCGGGGATCAGCGACAATATTCAGGTGATCAGCATCGTCGATCGCTTTTTGGAACACGATCGGGTTTACGTTTTCGACAACAAAGGTGACAAACGGGTGTATCTGTCCTCCGCCGACTGGATGACCCGCAACATAGATTACCGTATCGAAGTGGCGGTATCGCTGCTGGATCCGGCGCTGAAACAGCGCGTTCTGGACATTCTGGAGATCCTGTTCAGCGATACGGTCAAGGCCCGTTATGTGGATAAAGAACTGAGCAACCAGTACGTGCCGCGCGGCAACCGCCGCAAAGTGCGCGCCCAGGTGGCTATTTACGAGTATTTAAAAGCTCTGGAACAACCAGGACAGTAGGCCAGCAACTATGCCGCTAAAAAACACTGCAACGAACAAACCGCAGGAAATCGCCGCCATCGACCTCGGGTCGAACAGTTTCCACATGGTGATCGCCCGCGTCGTCAACGGCGCCTTACAGGTATTGGGCCGTTTAAAACAGCGGGTGCACCTCGCCGACGGATTGGACAGCAACAACGTACTCAGTGAAGAGGCGATAGAACGCGGCCTGGCCTGCCTGGCGCTGTTTGCCGAACGGCTGCAGGGCTTCCCGGCGGATAACGTCACCATCGTCGGGACCCACACCCTGCGCCAGGCGGTGAACGCCGAAGTGTTCCTCAAGCGCGCCGCCAAAGTGATCCCCTACCCGATCGAAATCATCGCCGGCCAGGAAGAAGCTCGCCTGATCTTCATGGGCGTGGAGCACACTCAACCGGAGAAAGGCCGCAAGCTGGTGATCGACATCGGCGGCGGCTCGACCGAGCTGGTGATCGGCGAAGACTTCGAGCCGCTGCTGGCGGAAAGCCGCCGCATGGGCTGCGTCAGCTTCGCCCAGCTGTTCTTCCCCGGCGGCGAGATCAGCAAAAACAACTTCCGCCGCGCGCGGCTGGCGGCGGCGCAGAAGCTGGAAACGCTGGCCTGGCAGTACCGCATTCAGGGCTGGCAGTACGCGCTGGGCGCCTCGGGCACCATCAAGGCCGCCCACGAAGTGCTGGTGGCGATGGGAGAAAAAGACGGTCTGATCACCCTCGAACGCCTGGAAATGCTCGCCGAACAGGTGCTGCAGTTCAAAAGCTTCAGCTCACTGAGCCTGCCGGGGCTGTCGGAAGATCGCCAATCGGTGTTCGTGCCGGGGCTGGCTATTCTGTGCGGCGTGTTCGATGCGCTGGCGATCCGCGATCTGCGCCTGTCTGACGGTGCGCTGCGCGAAGGCGTGCTGTATGAAATGGAAGGCCGCTTCCGCCACCAGGACATCCGCAGCCGCACCGCGAAAAGCCTGGCCGATCACTACAACATCGACCGCGAACAGGCCAAGCGGGTGCTGGAAACCACCGAACTGCTCTATTCGCAGTGGATGGCGCAAAACACCAAGCTGGTGCATCCGCAATTGGAAGCCCTGCTGAAATGGGCCGCCATGCTGCACGAAGTGGGGCTGAGCATCAACCACAGCGGCATGCATCGCCATTCGGCCTACATTCTGCAAAACTCCAACCTGCCTGGCTTCAACCAGGAACAGCAGCTGCTGCTGGCGGCGCTGGTGCGCTTCCACCGCAAGGCGATCAAGTTGGAAGAGCTGCCGCGCCTCAACCTGTTCAAGAAGAAACACTACCTGCCGCTGATCCAGCTGCTGCGTCTGAGCACCCTGCTCAACAACCAGCGTCAGTCGACCACCACACCGGAAACGCTGCGCCTGACCACCGACGACAACCACTGGACGCTGCGCTTCCCGGCCGGCTACCTGGCGCAAAACAACCTGGTGCAGCTGGACTTCGAGCGCGAGCAGGCCTACTGGAACGACGTCGTCGGCTGGAAGCTGCTGATCGACGAAGAAGGTTCGCAAGACGAACAGCGCTCCGCCTGATCCTCCGCCCCCTGCCAGCCAGGGGGTTTTTCTTTCCGCCCCCGCTCTGCCAACCTAAACGAAACCCTAATACGGCGCGCCGCTCGCCGGAAAAAAATGGACAACTTTTGTCATCAGCGCCTAAAATCCGGTTACAAATTCTCGAGCGAATAACACAGGACACCGGCATACCGGGTGATATATGCGCAAGAAAACCACCGGACAGATGACGAAGATAGTGTTGTTTATCAGCTTTATCATTTTAGTCGGCCGACTGCTGTACGCCGCCGTGGTGGCGGTGCCTCATCATCAGGAAAAAAAGCAGGCCGCTGCGCAAAACGCCGCCGAAGTCAGCACGCCGCAACAGGACGCCTCCTCTGAATAACCGCCGCGCCCCGTCCGTTTCATAAAAATGACTCCGGCACCCGCTATGCTCTATCTTTTAATGAGCCTGCGTCAGGAACGCCGAGCGCCCGTTAAGGAACACCATGTCAGCCGCAACCCATAACGTCAAAAAAGTCGCTGAACACCGCCAGCGCATTCTCACTCTGCTGTTGAACAATAAGGAATTGGTCGATGGCATTCTCGGCCGACCAGGGGATGAACACGCCCTCAGCCAAAGCGAACGGCTGAACCAGACGGCGGAAATCACCGGCCTGCTGGACGACATGCACGCCGCCGACCTGGCGGACCTGCTGGAAGCGCTGCCGCAGGACGAACGCATGGCGTTGTGGCGGCTGGTGGGCAACAGCAAGCGCGGCCAGACGCTGGTGGAGGTCGCCGAACCGGTCTGGGACAGCCTGATCGAAGAAATGAGCGACAAAGACCTGCTCAAAGCGATCAAAACGCTGGACGTCGACGAGCAGGCCTACCTGGCGCAATACCTGCCGCGTAACCTGATGGGCCGGTTGCTGACCTCACTGGAGCCGGAGCAGCGTGCCCAGGTGCGCGAGATGAGCCAGTACGCCAAAGACAGCGTCGGCTGGATGATGGATTTCGAACTGGTGACGGTGCGGCCGGACGTCACGCTCGGCGCGGTACATCGCTTCTTGCGCATGCGTAAAACCATTCCCGACGCCACCGATAAACTGTTCGTCACCGATCGCAAAAACACCCTGCTGGGCGAACTGCCGCTCACCGCAGTGCTGCTGAACGACCCGGAGATCCCGGTGCGCGAGGTGATGGACAGCGATCCCGCCACCTTTCAGCCCGAAGACAAGGCCGATGAAGCGGCCGGCGCGTTCGAACGTTACGACCTGATCAGCGCCCCGGTGGTTGATGCCAAAGGCAAACTGATGGGCCGCCTGACTATCGAAGAGATCGTCGACGCCGTCAACGAAGAGAGCGACACCAATTTGCGCCGCATGGGCGGTTTGAGCCCGGAAGAAGACGTGTTCGCCCCGGTCAGCAAGGCGGTCAAGACCCGCTGGGCCTGGCTGGCGATCAACCTCTGTACCGCGTTCGTCGCCTCGCGCGTGATTGGCCTGTTCGAACACACCATTTCCCAGCTGGTGGCGCTGGCGGCGCTGATGCCGATCGTCGCCGGCATCGGCGGCAACACCGGCAACCAAACCATCACCATGATTGTGCGCGCGCTGGCGCTGCACCAGATTGAAGTCGGCAACATCTCGCGCCTGATGCTCAGGGAGCTGGGCGTCGCCATCATCAACGGCGTGGTGTGGGGCGGCATCATGGGCGTGATCACCTGGCTGCTGTACGGCGACGCGGCAATGGGCGGCGTGATGACGCTGGCGATGCTGCTCAACCTGCTGTTGGCGGCGCTGATGGGCGTGGTGATCCCGATGACCATGCTCAAACTGGGCCGCGATCCGGCGGTCGGCTCGAGCGTGCTCATCACCGCGCTGACCGACACCGGCGGCTTTTTCATCTTCCTCGGCCTCGCCACCCTGTTCCTGCTGTAATACGCCAAAAGCCGGCCTCGCGCCGGCTTTTTCGTCATTCTGTCGCCGGGCTGGCGTTAACGCAGTAAAGTCGGGCTTCCCGGTAGGTTTTCCTCTCGCGCTGTACTACCCTTTGCCAATAAATCGTCTTAATTCATCCACGTCATGAATCCAATCACTGACAGAGGCCATCGGTAAGGGTGTCTATGGATATCAGCGCGCCGAACACGTTCGGCACACACAAAGGCGTCGTGGTGACGCATTCCCTGTTCGTGGCGCTGGCGACGTTTTTGCTCGCCTTGTTGAGCCTGTCGCTGTCCAGCGAAGCCCGCCACTTCACGCCGCTGTGGTTCCCGACCGCCGCCGCAATCGCGGTGCTGTACCGCCACGCCCCGCGTCACTGGGGGCTGCCGCTGCTGGCCAGCGGCCTCGGCATCGTGCTCGCCAGCTTCTTGCTGTTCGGCGTCAGCGTCACTCCCGTCAAGCTGGCCGCCATCAACCTGCTGGAAGCGGCGATTTGCGCCCTGCTGTTGCGCCGCATGCTACACCCGTACGATCCGTTGAATGATCTCGCCAGTTGGCTGCGTTTTGTGGTCTGTGCGGTGATTTTTACCCCGCTGTTCAGCGCGCTGCTGGCCGCCGGCCTGGTACCCGCGCCAGAGCAGCCTTTTTGGCAGCCGTTCGGTACCTGGTTCATTTCCGAAGCGATAGGGGTACTGTCGCTGGCACCGATCGGCCTCGCTTACAACCGTCGTACCCTGACGGCGCTGAACCCGTTTCCATTATTGCTGACACTGATGGTTACGCTGGCTTTCAGCTTTATGGCGCTGACCTATCTGCCTTTTCCGTTCACGTTCGTGATTTTGCCGCTGCTGTGGGCAGCCATCGCACTGCCGCGTTTTGAGGCGTTCACCGTTTGCTTCTGCACCCTCTTGCTGATCACCGTGATGATTTCGCTGGGACTGCTGCATTTTCAGGCTACCGGCAAACACCTTGGCGATCTCGGTCTGTACTTGCCGATGCTGCTGATTTTAATCCCGGCGCACGCAATGGCGGTGGTGATGCACGCCTTCCGAGTGGAAAAACAGCATATCGTCGAAAGTGAAAGCCGCTTTCGCAGCGCGCTGGAGTATTCCGCCATCGGCATGGCGCTGGTGTCGCCGCAGGGCAAATGGCTGCAGGTCAATCAGGCGCTGTGCACGCTGCTCGGCTATACGCCGGAGGCGCTGCATAAGCTGACCTTTCAAGAAATTACGCATCCCGACGATCTCAACGCCGATCTCAGCCAGTTGCACGACCTGCTCGATGGCCATATCAGCAGCTATACCCTGGAGAAACGCTACATTCGCAGCGACGGCCAGACCGTTTGGGCGCTGCTGGCGGTTTCGCTGGTGCGCGACGCCGAAGGGGTGCCGCTGTACTTCATCTCGCAGGTGGAGGACATCAGCGATTTGAAGCGCAGCCAGGCGGAAAACAACCGGCTGGTGGAGCGCATAACGCTGGCCAATCAGGTGGGCGGCGTCGGCATCTGGGAATGGGTGATAAGCCAGGAAAACTTCACCTGGGATCAGCGCATGTTCGAACTCTACGATCTCAATTCCGACCAAACGCCGACGTTGGCGCTGTGGCGTACGCTGTTGGTGCCGGAAGATCGCGACCGCACCGATCGCGAGCTGGCCGAGATTCTGGCTCAGCCACGACCATTCGTCATGGAATTTCGCATCACCACGCGCGGCGGCAAGTTACGCCATATTCGCGGCCAGGGCAATGTGATCCTCGACGACCAGGGCCAGCCGCTGCGCATGATCGGCACCAATATCGACATGACCGAGCTCAAGATCCTCGCCGAAGCGCTGCACGAGGAGAAAGAGCGCTTGCACATTACCCTCGACGCCATCGGCGAAGGGGTGATCTCCACCGACGGTCACCAGCGCATTACCTTTATGAATCCGGTGGCCGAGCAGATGTGCGGCTGGCCGCTCGATCTGGCGATCGGTATGCCCGTCGCCGGCGTGGTGCGCCTGACCAACGGTAAAGACGGCCCGGAAATCGAAAACCTCACGCAATACCCACGGCAGTGGCCGGCGGATTACGCGCTGGTGCTGCACAGCCGCGACGGGCGCTATTTCGACGTGCAGCAGTCGGTCTCACCGCTGAAAACCCTCGACGGCGAAACCATGGGCGCGGTGATGGTGCTGCAGGATGTGACCGCCTCGCGCGAATTGATGAAAAAGCTCAGCTACAGCGCCTCACACGACGCGCTGACCGGCCTGCCGAACCGTACCCGCTTCGAGAAGCAGTTGAAAGCGGCGATCGTCGCCAGCGGCGAACCGTCGTCGTCGCATTCGCTGGTGTTCCTCGATCTGGATCGGTTCAAGGCGGTGAACGACACCGCCGGCCACGCGGCGGGTGATGCCTTGCTGCGGGACATCTCCCAGCTGATGCGGCACCAGCTGCGCAACAGCGACTGCCTGGCCCGGCTGGGTGGCGACGAATTCGGCCTAATCCTGTTCGACTGCCGGCTTGAACAGGCCAAATCGCTGATGCAACAGGTGGTCAACCAAATCAGCCAACACCCGTTCTACTGGGAAGGAAAGATTTACCGCGTCGGCGCCAGCGCCGGCATCACGCGCATCGGCGGCGACGCCAAAAGCAGCGAGCTGCTGGCGCAGGCCGACATCGCCTGCTACACCGCCAAACACCACGGGCGCGGCCAGGTGTATCTGTATGAAACGCGACAAAAACAGCTGCTGGAACGGCAGCATGAATTGCTGAGCCCACAGGAGGTACAGGCGATCGTCAGCGAGGGGCAGCTGCGGCTGCTGACCCGCGCCATCGCGCCGCCGGCGACGCCGCTGTCGGCCGCGTTTCACCGGGTAACACTGCAGGTGATGGCGCCGGACGACCGCCCGCTGTCGCACGAGGCGTTCATCGCCGCCGCGCAGCTGTACGGCCTGATGCCGGACATCGACCGCTGGACGGCGGCGCAACTGCTGGTGAAATATGCCGACGACATCAAACGCAAAGGGCTGTCGCTCGCGCTGCCGCTGGCCATCGACAGCCTGCTGAGCGCCGACTTCCAGCGCTACCTGACTGAAGCGGTGCGCGCTTCCTCGCTGCCGCCGCAGGCGCTGCTGTTCAGCGTCGATGAGGCCGCAATACTGGAGCACGCCGCGCAGTGTCGGGCATTTCTCCGCGAACTGCAGCAGCAGGGCTGCCGGCTGATCGTCAACGGCTTCGGGCATAACATCAATGCGTTCGATGAGCTCAGCGACCAGAGGATCGACATCATTCGCATCGATGAGCGCTTTATCACCAACGTGCACTGCAACCAGATGGACGAGCTGATGGTCTCGATGCTCAACGGCGCGGCGCATCGCATTAAAGCGCAGACCTTCGCCGGACCGGCTCACCAGCCGGTGACGCTGCAGGCGCTGCGCGACATTGGCGTCGATCTGGCGGACGGCGACCAGGTGGCGCTGGAGCAGCCGCTGGCGGTGTTGCTCAGCGACGGCTATTTCGGCATCCGTTAACCCTCTCCCCCTCTCAGGCGCCGTCTCCCGGGCGGCGCCTCGCATCTCGTTCGTTACATGATATTAACCAA
Organism: Serratia sp. CY37869; assembly: GCF_052168895.1. NCBI lineage: Bacteria > Pseudomonadati > Pseudomonadota > Gammaproteobacteria > Enterobacterales > Yersiniaceae > Serratia > Serratia sp. CY37869. The sequence goes on along the minus strand of NZ_JBJNLU010000001.1, from coordinate 240,378 downwards.
GACAAGATTAGTGATATAAATAACACCTGAAGCTTAAACGATTAAGTAAGATGAAATCCCCATGCGAACATCGACGTATCCGTTGATTTTCCTCGACAGGTGATGGCTCAGAGACAAGGGACTATGGAAAAGAAATGGTTTTCCGCCAGGGAACTGATGGGTAAGGCGGGGTTGCCGTCAACCCCGCAAGGGGTCAATCTGATGGCCCGGCGCGAAGGCTGGGTCAGTCGCCGCCGCAGCGGCGTACAGGGCAAAGCGCTGGAATACCATATCGACAGTCTGCCGTTCGGCGCGCGCAGCCTGTCGGCGTTGCGCGAAACCGACCATCCGGATTACGACGTCAAACGTCAGGATCCGGTACGGGTCTGGATCGAGTATTACTATCACCTCACGCCGGCCGAACGGGAAAAGCTGCTGGCGTTCCTGATGCGTGAAGGCATGAGCCGCCTGCTGCAGCTGATCGAGTCTCCCCGCTAGCCGCGTTCAACTCTCCGCTTCCGGCGCCCAGCCGCCGTTGTGCCACAGATGCAGCGTGGCGTAAGAGCGCCACGGGCGCCAGCGCTCGGCGTAGCGTTCAATCTGGCGCGGCGTCATGCCGGGGAAACGCTGTTTGATCAGGTAGTCGCCGGCCAGGAACACGTCCGGCCACGACCAGGCGCGCATCGCGATATAGCTGGCGGTCCAGTTGCCGATACCCGGCAGCGCGGTCAGCGCCTTGATGCCCTGTTCGATATCCAGCACGTTGTCGAGCTGCAGCCGTCCTTCCCCCAGCGCGCGGGCGATCTCGATCAGCGCCGCCGCGCGCTTCACTTGCACCCCGAGCGGGCGCAGTTCTTCAGGCTGCAGCTGCGCCACCCGTTCTGCCGTGGGGAAAACGTGAGTGATGCCCTCATGTGGCGTCGCCAGCGCTTCGCCCCAGCGTTCGGCCATCCGCCCGGCGAAGGTCGCCGCCATTTTCACGCTGACCAACTGCCCCAGCACCGCACGCGCCGCCTGCTCGAAACTGTTCACGCAGCCCGGCAGGCGCAGCCCCGGCGCATCGGCCGCCAGCGAGCCCAGCGCCTCATTGATGCGATCCGGCGCGGCGTCCAGATCAAACAGCAGGCGCACCCGGCGCAACACCTCCGTCGTCACCAGACTGAGCGTCGGCGCAATCTCGACCCGAACCCGATTGCGCGCCTCTTCCGGCTGCACGCTGAGCCAGCCGCGGTGTTCCGTGCCGCCCTGGCTGACGGCGATCGAGCGCAGGTAGCGGAGCCCCTCGACCCGCTCCACGCCCTGCACGGCGCGCGCCTGCAAGAAATTCAGCATGCGCGCCCAGTCATAGGGCGGCCGATAGCCCAGGTGGAACACCAGGCCGCTGGCGGCGGCCCGTTCACCGCGCGCGCCGCCGCTGCGCAGCGCCGACGGGATCAGGCGGTAACGCGCCTTGAACAGCTCGTTGAAACGCCGCAGGCTGCCGAAACCGGCGGCGAACGCCACCTCGCTGAGCGGCAGATCGGTGTCCGCCAACAGGCGCTTGGCCTGCAGCAACCGATGCGACTGCGCGTAATCGATCGGCGAGGCGCCAAACTGTTCGGCGAAGATGCGCCGCAGATGGCGATCGGAAATGCCCAGCCGCGCCGCCAGCGCTTCGCAGCTGTGTTCGGACAGATACCCCTGCTCGATGAGCTGCACCGCCACCTGGGCATAGCGGTTGCCCAGGTCGATCAGCGCCAGGCCGGGCGCCAGTTCCGGTCGGCATTTGAGGCAGGGGCGAAACCCCGCCAGTTCAGCCGCCGCCGCGCTCGGATAAAAGGTGCAGTTTTCCAGCTTCGGCGTGCGGGCGCTGCACACCGGGCGACAATAGATGCCGGTGGAAGAGACGCCGACGAAAAAACGGCCGTCGAATTTGCGGTCACGCGCGCGCAGCGCGTCGTACAACGCTTGCTGTTGAGTATTCATGGCAACGCTCGGGTTCGGTTTTTTCTGCATTATGGGACTCGGCTAGCGCGCTGACGTGCGGAATTCGGACATTAAGTTACGCACCTTCCCACCGTCCAGATTAGCGATTGTCTTTAATGATTATGCGTCTGAACAGCGTTCAGACGCACCATTTTCACCGCCACCGACATAAAGCCCCGCTGCCCGACGACTTATTGCCCCTGGCGCGGTACCCCCAATGCCCGGCGCATCAGCCCATCGAAGGCGCGATCGGACAACAAGCGCCGCAGAAAAATCAGCGGTTTCGCGCCAAACCCCACGGCATAGCGCGTTTTCGGACGATGGGCGGCGACGGCTTTGGCGATCGTATCGGCAATCACGCTCGGCGGCGATTGCCGTTTCTTGCTGGCGTCGCTGACCATGGCGTGGGCGACAGCGTGAGCCAGAGCGGCGTACTCGCTCTGGCCTGAAACGCCGATCAGTTTTTCCGCGGCGATATCCGCCCATTCACTCTGGATGCCGCCGGGTTCGATCACCACGACGTCGATGCCGAAAGGTTGCACCTCCATGCGCAAACAGTCGCTGATGGCCTCCAAGGCGAATTTGGTGCCGTGATACCATCCGCCCAGCGGCGTATGTATTTTCCCGCCCATCGACGTAATATTGATGACGGTGCCGGAGCGCTGCGCTCGCATGTGCGGCAAAATCAGCTGCGTCAGCCGAACCGCACCGAACACATTCACATCAAATTGAGCGCGAGCCTCATCCGCAGAAACGTCTTCAATAGCGCCATAGGAGCCGTAACCGGCGTTATTGACCAACACATCGATACGCCCCGTTTCGGCGATGATGGTCTTTACCGCCTGCGCCATGGAAGCATCGTCGGTGACGTCCAACGGCAAAACGTGAATGCCGGCGGCAGCCAGAGCCTGCATGCGTTCAACCCGGCGGGCGGCCGCATAAACGGTATGCCCGCGCTGCTTTAACGTGACGGCGGTGGCTTCGCCAATACCGGACGAGGCGCCGGTCACCAGGATCACTTTGGACTTCATACTGACTGCTCCTTATTAGGATGATTGCGTTGGCGACTGCCTGCGCAGTCTGTATGTTGTCCACTTTAAGCGACGGGCCCTGCCGCAACCATGTCGAACCGCGCCAATCAACTCGCAGAATGCGCCAACGTGAACAGCGCCTCTCGGCTAATTCAGCCGCATCGCCTGGCGAGCCGCTTCCGGCGTTTGCCCTGTCCATTCGTGAAAGGCGCGGAAGAAAGAGTTCGGCTCTTCAAAACCGAGCAAAAAGGCAATCTCTCCGCTGGTAAGGGTCGAATGCTTAAGATAGTGGCGCGCCAATTTTTCCCGGGTGCCGTTGCTCAGCGAACGAAAACTCTCGCCCTCATCTTCCAGACGCCGCTGCAGCGTCCGGCGGCTCATGCCCAATCTTGCCGCCACCGCGTCGATGCCGGCGGTATTGCTGGGAATCAACTCCAGCAGCACCGCACAAACGCGCTCTCCGGTGGTTGCCGTGGCGTCCAGTTCACTGAGGCGACGACGCAGCTCGGGTTCGAAAACGCGCCACATGCCCTCATTCACTGTCAAAAAGGGACGCAAGGCATCTGCGGAGGAGAAAGTAATGCCCGGCCCTGCCCCAGGCGTTACCGCGCAGCCGAAGAAGGCTGCCAAGGGGCGTGAAAGGGCTGCAGGCGGCAGTTCAGGCAAGGTGATACGGCGCGCTTTTACCGGTTCGCGCGTGGCAAGCTGCGCCAGCCGAACATAAAATGCCAGCTCAGCCACCAGTAAAGACGCCGGTACCGCCTCCTCCGCCAACAACCAGCGGGGTGAAATCGTCATTTCGCCTTCAGGGCCGATGGCGAGCTCCAGGCTCATCGGCGCCGTAAGTTGCTTGTATTTCGCTAACCGCTGGACAGCTTGCGCCAGATTGGCGCTGCACAGGGCGGCGAATATCGGAGGGTCAAACGATTCCGTTGACATCAGCGCAACGATTTTCAACGGAAACAACGGGTCGCCCGTTCCTTCCTCCATCGCGCGCCAGAAGCGGAAATATTCTTCCGTAGTGATCCCTTCAGCGGTGCGTGACAACAGATCTTCAGGCAATGCAGCCCGGCGTAAAACATCCGTCGGCTGGAGCCCCAGATCTTTCAGCAGGGTTCTCCAGCCGATATTCATGAGAAAGGTCGAGTTGCGCGTCATGAAATCCTCATCACAGAGTCATAGGGAAAGGCATTCCCCGCTCGGAATACCTGTTGAGTATAAAGAAATGGCGTGCGTCTTGATGGGCGAAGCACGCCATTTTCATAGCCGACTGTGCCATTGCTGCGGCTTGAGCGTTATCCGCACTGAGAAAGTTCGCGCAAGCCGCCGCGCCCGCTAAATTTTTCGACACTCGCGCATTGGCGCATTGCCCGCCGGCCCCGTCTCGGGTAAAGTCGCCCCCCTTCATTGGCATGGGGACAAAAAAGAGATGTTTATTGGATTCGATTACGGGACAGCCAACTGTTCCGTTGCAGTGATGCGCGACCACGGCCCCGAGCTGTTGACGCTGGAAAACAACGCGCCCTATCTGCCTTCGATGCTGTGCGCGCCGACCCGCGAAGCGGTGAGCGAATGCCTGCACCGCCATTGGCAGATCCCGACCGGCAGCGAAGAAAACCAGCAGCTGCTGCGCCGCGCCATCAGTTACAACCGCGAAGAAGACATTCCGGTCAACGGCGACAGCGTGCTGTTCGGCCTGCAGGCGCTGGCGCACTATATGGAAGATCCGGAAGAGGTGTATTTCGTGCGCTCGCCGAAGTCCTTCCTCGGCGCCAACGGCCTGAAACCACAGCAGATCGCGCTGTTCGAAGACCTGGTGTGCGCCATGATGTTCCACATCAAACGCCAGGCAGAAAATGTGCTGCAAACCGGCATCGATCAGGCAGTGATCGGCCGGCCGATCAACTTCCAGGGCATCGGCGGCGACGAAGCCAACCGGCAGGCGCAGGGCATTCTGCAACGCGCCGCCGAACGCGCCGGTTTCAAGGACATTGAATTCCAGTTCGAGCCGGTGGCGGCGGGGCTGGACTTCGAAGCGACGCTGAGCGAAGAGCAAACCGTGCTGGTGGTGGACATCGGCGGCGGCACCACCGACTGCTCGGTGCTGCTGATGGGGCCGCAGTGGCGCAACCGCGCCGATCGCCAGCAGAGCCTGCTGGGCCACAGCGGCTGCCGGGTCGGCGGTAACGATCTGGACATCATGCTGGCCTTCAAGCAGCTGATGCCGCTGTTCGGCCTGGGCGGCGAAACCGCGAAAGGCATCGCCCTGCCGGCGCTGCCTTACTGGAACGCGGTGGCGACCAACGATGTGCCGGCGCAAAACGATTTCTACAGCGCCGCCAACGGCCGCGTGCTGCGCGATCTGATCCTCGACGCGGCGGAGCCGGAAAAGGTCAAGCGCCTGCTGAAAGTGTACCAGCAGCGCCTGAGCTACCGATTGGTGCGGGCGGCCGAAGAGAGTAAGATCGCCCTGTCCGGCCAAACGGCCATCAGCGCGCCGCTCAATTTCGTGCAGGCCGATCTGGCGGAGAACATCAGCCAGGATCAGCTCGCCGACGCCATCTCGCAGCCGTTGATGCGCATTCAGGAGCAGGTCAGCGCCGCGCTGGCCAGCAGCCAGACCGCGCCGCAGGTGATCTACCTGACCGGCGGCAGCGCGCGTTCGCCGCTGCTGCGCGCCGCGCTGCAACAGCAGCTGCCGGGCATTCCGATCGTCGGCGGCAACGACTTCGGCTCGGTCACCGCCGGGCTGGCGCGCTGGGCGCAAACGCTGTTCCGTTGACAGCCCAAGGGCGCGGCTCGCCGCGCCCTTGTTCATTGGAGGCTATGCATCATGTCGACCATCCTTACCCTCGACAGCGCCAGGCTACGGCTGCGCCCCTGGCGCGACGACGACCTGCCGGCCTTCGCCGCGCTCAACGCCGATCCGCAGGTCATGCGCTATTTCCCGGCGACGATGACGGCCGAGGAAAGCCGCGCGCAGGCCGAACGCATCCGCGCCTTCCTGCAACAGCACGGCTGGGGGCTGTGGGCGGTGGAAGTGAAAAGCGGCGCGCCTTTTATCGGTTTTGTCGGGCTGGCGCGGCCGGGCGACGATCTGCCTTGCTCCCCCTGCGTGGAGATCGGCTGGCGGCTGGCGGCGGCCCACTGGGGCAACGGCTACGCCGCTGAGGCGGCGCGCGCCGCACTGGCGTGCGCCTTCGACACGCTGCATTTGCCGGAAGTAGTGGCCTTCACCGCCGAAGATAACCAGCCGTCGCGCCGGGTGATGACGCGCATCGGTATGCGCTTCGACGGCGAAACCTTCCTGCACCCGCGTCTGCCGGCGGGCCATCCGCTGCAAAAGCACGTCTTATACCGGCTGAATCGACAAACGTGGCGCGAACGCCACGGCGATTAATACAGCGTATCCTTCAGCCGCTGCGGCAGCGCGCTGTCGTACTCCTCACCGTCGAAGCGCGTTTGGCTCACCGCGGCCAAAATATGGCCGGGGCTGGGCAGCACCGAACGCTCGAGGCGGCTGGCCTCTTCCCATAACCCCGAACGCAAGATCGCCCGGCTGCACTGGAAGAACACCGCCTCCACCCGAATGCGCAGCACCGAACGCGGCAGCTGGTTGCGGTGGGCGAAGCGCTGCAACACCGCCGGCGCCACCACGATCTCCGCCCGCCCGTTAATCCGCAGCGTTTCGCCGATGCCGGGGATCAGCAGCAGCAGCGCCACCCGGTTGTCGTGCAGGATATTGCGCAGGCTGTCGATGCGGTTATTGCCGCGCCGATCCGGCAACAGCAGGGTTTTCTCGTCTTCGATATGAATGAAACCGGCCGGATCGCCGCGCGGCGAGACGTCCATGCCGTCCGGCCCCACCGTCGAGAGGGCGGCGAACGGCGCCGCCTCGATAAACGGACGGTAAGCCGGGTGGATGTAGCTGACTTCTTTAAAAACCGAGGGCGCGGCGGGCTTGCCGTACAGCTGTTCCAGCGCCGCGAGGTCGTTGATGATATCGCCAGACATTGCAGTTTCCTGAATGAGTCATATTGACCCCTTCAGCATAGAGCAAAATCGCCGGCGGCTCTTACTCGGCGCTGGCGTGGTTCAGCGTCTGAATGTCGTCCGCATCCAGCGTCAGACGCGTGGCGCTGACCAACTCATCCAGCTGCGACAACGAGGTGGCGCTGACGATCGGCGCGGTGATGCTCGGACGCGCGATCAGCCAGGCCAGCGAGACCTGCGCCGCAGAGACGCCGTGTTTGCCCGCCACCTGATCCAGCGCCGCCAGGATGCGGAAACCGCGCGGGTTCAGGTAGCGTTCGACGATGCGATCGCCGCGCTGACTTTTGCCCTCATCCGCTTTGCTGCGGTATTTGCCGGTCAGAAAGCCGCTGGCCAGCGCGAAGAAGTTGATCACCCCGAGGCCATGGCGCTGCGCCACCCCCTCCAGCTCGGCTTCATACCCTTCGCGCGCATACAGATTGTATTCCGGCTGCAGGGTTTCGTAGCGCGCCAATCCGTTGCTCTCGCTCACCCGCAGCGCTTCTTCCAGGCGATCCGCCTGATAGTTGGAGGCGCCGATCGCCCGCACCTTGCCGGCCTTAATCAACGCATCGAACGCCGCCAGCGTCTCTTCCAGCGGCGTATCGCGGTCATCGTCATGCGACTGATAAAGATCGATATAATCGGTTTGCAGGCGCCGCAGCGAATCTTCCACCGCCTGCTGAATATAGCGCGGCGACAGACCCTGTTTGCCTTCGCCCATCGGTTTACCCACCTTGGTGGCGATGATCACCTGGTCGCGCTTGCCGCTCTTCTTCAGCCATTCGCCGATGACGGTTTCCGATTCGCCGCCCCGGTTGCCCGGCGCCCAGCTGGAATAAACGTCGGCGGTATCGATAAAGTTGAGCTGATTGTCCACCAGCGCATCCAGCAGGCTGAACGAGGTCGCTTGATCCGCCGTCCAACCGAACACATTGCCGCCAAAGGTCAACGCCGGCACCTGAATGCCTGAGCGGCCCAATTCTCTGTTGCTCATCACCTGCTCCTGTGGGAAAAGATTCGCGGGTTAATTATTAGCGCCAACCAGGATAGAACGCTAAAACGGATTGGCTATAAGCTGAAACAAATCACTTATAAACATAGCACGCTCAAATCACCCACTTATTAGGACAATGCTGACGGTTCCTCCATATTTCCTTCATTTTTATGCCGTCCCCGCTGGCTAAACTAGTATCCTGTAAGGAGTGTCATTTTTGTGGCAATGAGTGCCCGCACCCCTGCCTTTTGGAGAGAATTTTCGCCGCCATGAATGCAAAACCCCAACGCCGTTCCCTGATGCCGCGCCTGCTGGTTGCGGCCATCCTGGTCATCGCCGCCGTCTTCGCCTGGCGTTATTTTAACGCCGCTCAACCGCCGGCCGGCACGGCCCCGGGCGCGCAGCAGGCCGGCGGCAAAGCGGGGGCCGGTCGCGCGGCGGGCGGGCGGCGCGGCGCGCCGATGTCGCCGGTGCAGGCCGCGACGGCCACGCAACAGACGGTGCCGCGCTATCTTTCCGGCTTGGGCACCGCCACCGCCGCCAATACCGTCACCGTCACCAGCCGGGTCGACGGCCAACTGATGGCGATCCACTTTACCGAAGGCCAGCAGGTCAAAGCCGGCGATCTGCTGGCGGAGATCGATCCCCGGCCGTTCCAGGTGCAGCTGACCCAGGCGCAGGGGCAGTTGGCAAAAGATCAGGCCACGCTGGCCAATGCCCGGCGCGATCTGGCGCGCTATCAGCAATTGGTGAAAACCAATCTGGTTTCCCGTCAAGAGCTGGATACGCAGGCCTCGCTGGTGCAGCAAACCGAAGGCGCCATCAAAGCCGATCAGGGCGCGGTCGACAGCGCCAAACTGCAGATCACCTACAGCCGCATCACTGCGCCAATCGACGGCCGCGTCGGGTTGAAACTGGTCGACGTCGGCAACTACGTCACCAGCGGCAGCACCACCGGTTTGGTGGTGATCACGCAGACGCACCCGATCGACGTGGTGTTCACGCTGCCCGAAGGCAACATCGCCGATCTGCTCAAGGCGCAAAAAGCCGGGCCGGTGAGCGTCGAAGCCTGGGATCGCACCAACCAGAACAAGCTGACGACCGGTTCGCTGCTGAGCCTGGACAACCAAATTGATACCGCCACCGGCACCATCAAGCTGAAAGCGCGCTTCGCCAACGAAGACGACGCGCTGTTCCCCAACCAGTTCGTCAACGCGCGGCTGCAGGTGGATACCCTGCACGATGCGGTGGTGATCCCGACCGCCGCGCTGCAGATGGGCAACGAAGGCAACTTCGTCTGGACGCTCAGCGAAGACAACAAGGTCAGCAAACACCGGGTCACCGCCGGCGTGCAGGACAGCCGGCAGGTGGTGATCAGCGCCGGCCTCAACGCCGGCGATCGGGTGGTGACCGACGGCATCGATCGCCTGACCGAAGGCATGCAGGTGGAAGTGCTGGCGCCGAACGACGCGCCTGCGGCGTCAAAAGCCAAGCGCGAACCTGACGTTCAGAGGAAGTCCTGATGCAGGTGATGCCACCGACCCGCGGCGGCGGCCCTTCCCGCCTGTTTATCCTGCGCCCGGTCGCCACCACCCTGCTGATGGTGGCGATACTGCTGGCGGGGATCATCGGCTATCGTGCGCTGCCGGTTTCCGCGTTGCCGGAAGTGGACTACCCGACCATCCAGGTGGTGACGCTGTATCCCGGCGCCAGCCCGGACGTGGTCACCTCCGCCATTACCGCGCCGCTGGAACGCCAGTTCGGCCAGATGTCCGGCCTGAAGCAAATGGCGTCGCAAAGCTCCGGCGGCGCCTCGGTGGTGACGCTGCAATTCCAGCTGGCGCTGCCGCTCGACGTCGCGGAGCAGGAAGTGCAGGCGGCGATCAACGCCGCCACCAACCTATTGCCGAACGATCTGCCCTACCCGCCGATTTACAGCAAGGTTAACCCGGCCGATCCGCCGATCCTGACGCTGGCCGTCACCTCCACCGCCATGCCGATGACGCAGGTGGAAGACATGGTGGAGACGCGCGTAGCGCAGAAAATCTCTCAGGTGACCGGCGTCGGCCTGGTGACCCTGGCCGGCGGCCAACGCCCGGCGGTGCGTGTAAAACTGAACGCCGCGGCGGTCGCCGCCTATGGCCTGAACAGCGAAACCATCCGCACCGCCATCAGCAACGCCAACGTCAACTCGGCAAAAGGCAGCCTGGACGGCCCGACCCGCTCGGTCACCCTGTCCGCCAACGACCAAATGAAATCCGCCGACGACTATCGCCAGCTGATCGTCGCCTATCAGAACGGCGCGGCGATCCGCCTGCAGGATATCGCCACCATCGAACAAGGGGCGGAAAATACCCGACTGGCGGCCTGGGCCAACCAGCAACAGGCGATCGTGCTGAACATTCAGCGCCAGCCCGGCGTCAACGTCATCACCACCGCCGACAGCATCCGCGAAATGCTGCCGACGCTGATTAAAAGCCTGCCCAAGTCGGTCGACGTCAAGGTGTTGACCGATCGCACCACCACCATCCGCGCCTCGGTCAGCGACGTGCAGTTCGAGCTGCTGCTGGCGATCGCGCTGGTGGTAATGGTGATCTACGTGTTCCTGCGCAACGTGCCGGCGACCATTATCCCCAGCGTGGCGGTGCCGCTGTCGCTGGTCGGCACCTTCGCCGCCATGTATTTCCTCGGCTTCTCTATCAATAACCTGACGCTGATGGCATTAACCATCGCCACCGGTTTCGTGGTGGATGACGCCATCGTGGTGATCGAGAACATCTCGCGCTACATCGAGAAAGGGGAAAAGCCGCTCGACGCCGCGCTGAAAGGGGCCGGCGAGATCGGCTTCACCATCATCTCCCTGACCTTCTCGCTGGTGGCGGTGCTGATCCCGCTGCTGTTCATGGGCGACATCGTCGGCCGCCTGTTCCGCGAGTTCGCCGTGACGCTGGCGGTGGCGATTTTGATCTCCGCCGTGGTATCGCTGACGCTGACGCCGATGATGTGCGCCCGCATGCTCAGCCACGAATCGCTGCGCAAGCAGAACCGCTTCTCCGCCGCCTCCGAGCGCTTTTTCGAGCGCGTGATCGCGCGATACGGCCAGTGGCTGAAAACGGTGCTTAACCACCCCTGGCTGACGCTCGGCGTGGCCGTGGGCACCCTGGCGCTGACGGTGTTGCTGTACCTGCTGATCCCGAAAGGCTTCTTCCCGGTGCAGGACAACGGCATCATTCAGGGCACGCTGGAGGCGCCGCAGAGCGTTTCGTTCAGCAACATGGCCGAGCGCCAGCAGCAGGTCGCGGCGCAGATCCTCAAAGATCCGGCGGTGGAAAGCCTGACCTCGTTCGTCGGCGTCGACGGCAGCAACGCCACGCTCAACAGCGGCCGGCTGCAGATCAACCTGAAGCCGCTGAGCGAACGCAGCGACCGCATTCCGGCGATCATCAGCCGGTTGCAGCAGCAAACGGCGCAGTTCCCCGGCGTGAAGCTGTACCTGCAGCCGGTGCAGGATCTGACCATCGATACCCAGGTCAGCCGCACCCAGTACCAGTTCACCCTGCAGGCGATGTCGCTGGACGATCTCAGCCTGTGGGTGCCGCAGCTGATGGATGAGCTGAAACAAACCCCGCAGCTGGCGGACGTCACCAGCGATTGGCAGGATCAGGGGCTGGTCGCCTACGTCAACGTCGATCGCGATTCGGCCTCGCGCCTCGGCGTCACCATGAGCGACGTGGACAATGCGTTGTACAACGCCTTCGGCCAACGCCTGATCTCCACCATCTACACCCAGGCCAATCAATACCGGGTGGTGTTGGAGCACGACGTCAGCGCGACGCCGGGGCTGGCGGCGCTCAATGAGATCCGTCTGAGCGGCAAGGACGGCGCCGTGGTGCCGTTGAGCGCCATCGCCAAAATCGAAGAACGGTTCGGCCCGCTGTCGGTCAACCACCTCGACCAATTCCCGTCGGCCACCGTCTCGTTCAACGTCGCCGCCGGCTACTCGCTCGGCGAAGCGGTAGACGCGGTCACCCAGGCGGAAAAAAATCTCGCCATGCCGAAAGACATCACCACCCAATTCCAGGGCGCGACGCTGGCCTTCCAGGCGGCGCTCGGCAGCACGCTGTGGCTGATTTTGGCGGCGGTGGTGGCGATGTATATCGTGCTGGGCGTGCTGTATGAAAGCTTCATTCATCCGGTGACCATCCTCTCCACCCTGCCGACCGCCGGGGTCGGCGCGCTGCTGGCGTTGATGCTGGCCGGCAGCGAACTGGACGTGATCGCCATCATCGGCATCATCCTGCTGATCGGCATCGTGAAGAAGAACGCCATCATGATGATCGACTTCGCGCTGGCGGCGGAACGCGAACAGGGTTTATCGCCGCGCGACGCCATCTATCAGGCCTGCCTGCTGCGTTTCCGGCCGATCCTGATGACCACGCTGGCGGCCTTGCTCGGCGCGCTGCCGCTGATGCTCAGCACCGGCGTCGGCGCGGAGCTGCGGCATCCGCTGGGCGTCTGTATGGTCGGCGGCCTGATCATGAGCCAGATCCTGACGCTGTTCACCACGCCGGTGATCTACCTGCTGTTTGACAAACTGGCGCGCAACACGCATCGCCAGCCGGATACGCAGGAGCTGCCGTGAAATTCTTCGCCCTGTTCATTCACCGGCCGGTGGCCACCACCCTGCTGACGCTGGCCATCGCCATCAGCGGCGCGATCGGTTTTCGCCTGCTGCCGGTGTCGCCGCTGCCGCAGGTGGATTTTCCGGTGATTTCGATCAGCGCGTCGCTGCCGGGCGCCTCGCCGGAAACCATGGCCTCCTCGGTGGCGACGCCGCTGGAGCGCGCGCTGGGCCGTATCGCCGGGGTCAATGAAATGACCTCGATGAGCTCGCTCGGCAGCACCCGGGTGATTTTGCAGTTCGATCTCAGCCGCGACATCAACGGCGCCGCGCGCGACGTGCAGGCGGCGATTAACGCCGCGCAAAGCCTGTTGCCGACCGGCATGCCGAGCCGCCCCAGCTATCGCAAGGTCAACCCTTCCGACGCGCCGATCATGATCCTGACGCTGACGTCGGACATCTACAGCCAGGGGCAGCTTTACGACTTCGCGTCCACCCAGCTGGCGCAGAAGATCAGCCAGACCGAAGGCGTCGGCGACGTTTCCGTGGGCGGCAGCTCGCTGCCGGCGGTGCGCGTGGAGTTGAACCCTTCGGCGCTGTTCAATCAGGGCGTTTCGCTGGATGCCGTGCGGCAGGCCATCAGCAACGCCAACGTGCGCCGCCCGCAGGGCGCCGTCGAAAACCCGCAGCAACGTTGGCAAATCCAGGCCAACGACGCGCTGAAAACCGCCGACGCCTACCGCCCGCTGATCGTTCATTACAACAACGGTTCGGCGGTGCGGCTCGGCGACGTGGCCGAGGTCAAAGATTCGGTGCAGGACGTGCGCAACGCCGGGATGACCGACGCCAAGCCGGCGATCGTTCTGGCCATCAGCCGCGCGCCGGACGCCAACATCATCGAAACCGTCGATCGCATTCGCGCCGAGCTGCCCGCCTTGCAGGAGAATATCCCGGCCTCGATTCAACTCAACGTCGCGCAGGATCGCTCGCCGACCATTCGCGCGTCGCTGGCCGAGGTGGAACAGTCGCTGGCGATCGCCATCGGGCTGGTGATCCTGGTGGTGTTCATCTTCCTGCGCTCCGGCCGCGCCACGCTGATCCCGGCGGTCGCCGTGCCGGTGTCGCTGATCGGCTCGTTCGCCGCCATGTATCTGTGCGGCTTCAGCCTCAACAACCTGTCGCTGATGGCGCTGACCATCGCCACCGGCTTTGTGGTGGACGACGCCATCGTGGTGCTGGAAAACATTTCCCGCCACGTCGAGGCCGGCATGAAACCGATCAACGCTGCGCTGCTGGGCGCACGGGAGGTCGGTTTCACCGTGCTGTCGATGAGCGTTTCGCTGGTGGCGGTGTTTATCCCGCTGCTGCTGATGGCGGGCCTGCCCGGCCGGCTGTTCCGCGAATTCGCCGTCACCCTGTCGGTGTCGATCGGGCTGTCGCTGATCGTCTCGCTGACGCTCACGCCGATGATGTGCGCCTATCTGCTGCGCCACCAGCCGGCACGTTCGCAGCGGCGCGCGCGCGGCTTCGGCAAAATGCTGCTGGCGCTGCAGCAGGGATACGGACGCTCGCTGAACTGGGTGCTTGGCCACTCGCGCTGGGTGCTGGCGGTGTTCCTCGCCACCATTGCGCTCAACGTCTGGCTGTATATCAGCATCCCGAAAACCTTCTTCCCCGAACAGGATACCGGCCGCCTGATGGGCTTTATCCAGGCCGATCAGAGCATCTCGTTCCAGGCGATGCGCGGCAAACTGGAAGATTTCATGAAAATCGTGCGCGAAGATCCGGACGTGGAAAACGTCACCGGCTTTACCGGCGGCTCACGCACCAACAGCGGCTCGATGTTCATCTCACTGAAACCGCTGTCGGTACGCAGCGACGACGCGCAGAAAGTGATCGCCCGCCTGCGCGCTCGCCTGGCCAAAGAACCGGGCGCCAGCCTGTTCTTGATGGCGGTGCAGGATATCCGCGTCGGCGGCCGCCAGGCCAACGCCAGCTACCAATATACGCTGCTGGCGGATGACCTCGCCGCGCTGCGCGACTGGGAACCGAAGATCCGCGCCGCGCTGGCGGCATTGCCCGAGCTGGCGGACGTCAACTCGGATCAGCAGGATAAAGGCTCGGAGATGGATCTGGTCTACGATCGCGAGACCATGGCGCGTCTCGGCATTTCGGTGTCCGACGCCAACAACCTGTTGAACAACGCCTTCGGCCAGCGACAGATTTCGACCATCTATCAACCGCTCAACCAATACAAAGTGGTGATGGAAGTGGCGCCGCCTTACACTCAGGACGTCAGCTCGCTGGACAAGATGTTCATCATCAACAACGAAGGCAAGGCGATACCGCTCTCCTACTTCGCCAGTTGGCGACCGGCCAACGCGCCGCTGTCGGTCAACCATCAGGGGCTGTCCGCCGCCTCGACCATCTCCTTTAACCTGCCGGACGGCGGCAGCCTGTCGGACGCCACCGCCGCTGTCGAGCGCACCATGACTCAGCTCGGCGTGCCGTCCACGGTGCGCGGCGCCTTCGCCGGCACCGCCCAGGTGTTCCAGGACACCCTGAAGTCGCAGCTGATCCTGATCCTGGCGGCGATCGCCACGGTGTATATCGTGCTCGGCGTGCTGTACGAGAGCTATATCCATCCGCTGACCATCCTCTCCACCCTGCCTTCCGCGGGCGTGGGGGCGCTGTTGGCGCTCGAGCTGTTCGGCGCGCCGTTCAGCCTGATCGCGCTGATCGGCATCATGCTGTTGATCGGCATCGTGAAGAAAAACGCCATCATGATGGTCGACTTCGCGCTCGAGGCGCAGCGCAACAGCGGCATCAGCGCCCGCGAGGCGATTTTCCAGGCCAGCCTGCTGCGCTTCCGGCCGATCCTGATGACCACGCTGGCGGCGCTGTTCGGCGCGCTGCCGCTGGTGTTGACCAGCGGCGACGGCGCGGAGCTGCGCCAGCCGCTCGGCATCACCATCGCCGGCGGTCTGGTGATGAGCCAGTTGCTGACGCTGTACACCACGCCGGTGGTCTATCTTTACTTCGACCGGCTGCAGGCGAAGTTCCGCCGCAACAAGCAGCTGGCCCCGCTGCCGCACTAATGGCCGACCGATGCTGATGAAACACACCGCCACGGTACGTTGGCAACTCTGGATAGTGGCGTTCGGCTTCTTTATGCAGACGCTGGATACCACTATCGTCAATACCGCCCTGCCCTCGATGGCCGCCAGCCTGGGGGAGAACCCGCTGCGCATGCAGTCGGTGATCGTCGCCTATGTGCTGACGGTGGCGGTGACGCTGCCGGCCAGCGGCTGGCTGGCGGACAAGGTCGGCGTACAGCGGGTGTTTTTCAGCGCCATCGTGCTGTTTACCCTCGGCTCCCTCCTCTGCGCCCGCTCGGCAACCCTGAACGAGCTGATCGCCTCGCGCGTGCTTCAGGGCATCGGCGGCGCGATGATGGTGCCGGTCGGCCGCCTGACGGTGATGAAGATCGTGCCGCGCGAGCAGTACATGGCGGCGATGACCTTCGTGACGCTGCCGGGCCAGATCGGCCCGCTGATGGGGCCGGCGCTGGGCGGACTTCTGGTGCAATACGCCAGCTGGCACTGGATTTTCCTGATCAATATTCCGGTGGGCATCGTGGGCGCCATCGCCACGCTGCTGCTGATGCCCAACTACCAAATGCAGACCCGCCGCTTCGATCTCAGCGGCTTTTTCCTGCTGGCGATCGGCATGGCGTCGCTGACGCTGGCGCTCGACGGCCACAAAGGCATGGGCCTGACCGGCGGCGCCATCGCCGGCCTGGTGGCGCTGGGCGCGGCGGCGTTGTTGGGGTATGTTTGGCATGCCTACGGCAATAGCCGCGCCCTGTTCTCGCTGCGGCTGCTGCGCACCCCGACCTACAAGATCGGGCTGCTGGCCAGCCTGCTGGGGCGCATCGGCAGCGGCATGCTGCCGTTCATGACACCGCTGTTTCTGCAGGTGGGCATGGGCTTCACGCCGTTCCACGCCGGGCTGATGATGATCCCGATGATCATCGGCAGCATGGGCATGAAGCGCATCGTGGTGCAGGTGGTCAACCGCTTCGGCTACCGCAACGTGCTGGTGGCCGCCACGCTGCTGCTGGCGCTGGTCAGCCTGAGTTTCCTGCTGGCGGCGATGCTCGGCTGGCTGTGGCTGCTGCCGGTGATACTGTTCTTCCAGGGGATGGTCAACGCATTGCGCTTCTCGGCGATGAATACCCTGACGCTGAAAGACCTGCCGGACCGGCTGGCCAGCAGCGGCAACAGCCTGTTGTCGATGGTCATGCAGCTGTCGATGAGCCTCGGCGTCAGCGTCGCCGGCATCTTGATCGGCAGCTTCGCCCATCACCAGGCGGTGGCCGACAGCCCGGCCATCCACAGCGCATTTATTTACAGCTACTGCTGTATGGCGTTGATTATCGCCCTGCCCGCGCTGGCCTTCGCGCGCGTGCCGGCGGATAGCGCGCCTAACCGCACGCTGGCCAAAGAGCCGGGCACCGGCTCAACGAGGTTGCAATGAAGATAGGCATTACCGGGAAGCTGTTCCTGGCCATTTTCGCCACCTGCATGCTGGTGTTGATCACCATGCACTGGGGGGTGCGCGTCAGCTTTGAGCGCGGTTTTATCGACTACATCAAGAGCAGTAACGAGCAGCGCATCAACATGCTGAGCGAAGCGCTGGAGGAGCAGTACAGCCATCATGGCAACTGGATATTCCTGCGCAACAACGATCAGGTGGTCTACCAAATCATGCGTTCGTTCGAGCAGAACAGCGACAGCAGCCACAACCTGCCGCCCAAAGGCTGGCGCACCCAGTTTTGGGTGGTGGACAGCCAGTTCAATCGGCTGGTCGGGCATTCCGGCCCGTTGCCGAAAGAGGGGCCGCGCCACCCGATCCGCTACAACAACGAGATCGTCGGTTGGGTGCTCACTACCCCGGTCGAACGCCTGACGCGCAATACCGACATCAACTTCGATCGCCAGCAGCGCCGCACCAGCTGGATCATCGTCGCGCTCTCCACCCTGCTGGCGGCGGCGGTGACCTGGCTGCTGTCGCGCGGCATGCTGGCCCCGGTTAAACGCCTGGTGGCGGGCACCCATCGATTGGCGGCGGGCGACTTCACCGCCCGCGTGGCGGTCAGCAGCCAGGATGAGCTGGGCAGGCTGGCGCACGACTTCAACCAGTTGGCCACCTCGCTGGAGAAAAATGAACAGATGCGCCGCGCCTTTATGGCCGACGTGTCGCACGAACTGCGCACGCCGCTGGCGGTGCTGCGCGGCGAGCTGGAGGCGCTGCAGGACGGCGTACGCCAGCCGACGCCCGCGTCGCTCAGCTCGCTGCAGGCCGAGGTGTCCACCCTGACCAAACTGGTCGACGACCTGCACCAGCTTTCGCTCTCCGATCTCGGCGCGCTGGCCTATCGCAAATCGTCGGTGGACTGCGTGCATCTGCTGCAGATCGCCGTCGCCGCCTTCCGCGAGCGCTTTCGCGCCAAAGGGCTGGAGATCGTCACCCATCTGCCGCCCCAGGCGCCGCTGTTCGGCGATCCCGATCGCCTGAATCAGCTGTTCAATAACCTGTTGGAAAACAGCCTGCGCTACACCGATGCCGGCGGCCGGCTGGAAATCAGTGCCGAGCTGCAGCCGGGGCGGCTATCCCTCTGCTGGCAGGACAGCGCGCCAGGCATCAGCGATCAGCAACTGACGCGCATTTTCGAACGTTTCTACCGGGCGGAAGGCTCGCGCAACCGCGCCAGCGGCGGTTCCGGATTGGGGCTGGCGATCTGCCACAACATCGTGGAAGCGCACGACGGAAAAATCCGCGCCGAGCATTCGCCTTTAGGCGGCGTGCGCATTACAGTAGAATTTGCTACCCCGATAAAAAATAAGGCGCCCTGATGGACATTCAGAATCAACCCGTGCAGATCATGATTGTTGAAGATGAGCCCAAGCTGGGCCAGCTGCTGGTGGATTATCTGCAGGCGGCGGGCTACGCCACCCGTTGGCTGACCAACGGCAACGAAGTGGTGCCGACCGTGCACCAGCATCCGCCGGCGCTGATCTTGCTCGATCTGATGCTGCCGGGCGCCGATGGGCTGACGGTGTGCCGCGAGCTGCGCCGCTTCAGCGACGTACCGATCGTGATGGTGACGGCGAAAATCGAAGAGATTGACCGCCTGCTGGGGCTGGAGATCGGCGCCGACGATTACATCTGCAAACCCTACAGCCCGCGCGAAGTGGTAGCGCGGGTGAAAACCATCCTGCGCCGCAGCTATCGGCCGCAGGAGAATGCGCGGGAAGATGACCTGTTGCACATCGATGAACCGCGTTTCCAGGCCAGCTATCAGGGGCAGTTGCTGGATCTGACGCCGGCGGAGTTCCGCCTGCTGAAAACGTTGGCCAGCCAGCCGGGCAACGTATTTTCGCGCGAGCAGCTGCTGAACAACCTGTATGACGACTATCGGGTGGTCACCGACCGCACCATCGACAGCCACATCAAAAACCTGCGCCGCAAGCTGGAGCTGATCGACGGGCAAAAATCCTTTATCCGCTCGGTATACGGCGTCGGTTACCGCTGGGAAGCCGAACCCTGCCGGCTGGTGAATGGGGTTTAGGGGAGAGAATCGACCGCGTTCCACCAAGGCGCGCGGTCAGCCACACCCTGTTGTCGCTCATCCGACAGCAGGAAGTCGTGTGGTAGGGCTGTGTTAGCGATCATTCTCAACAGAGGCTCCCAATCTTTATCGCTGCCCTCGCTTTTATCATTTCCTACTGACCGTTCGATTTTTTCCATCCTTGGCGCTCCTGTGCAAAATTTGCCCTATTTTATCTCTGCGAGGTGAACCCGCCAAGATGAAATCGCGAGTGTTCCACGGCTTAGACGTCCCAAATACTGCACTGCGCAATCACCGCCCCTCCCTTAGCTTCCCGTGCGGCGCCGGGCTTCTCGGGCGAAAACTCCGCGCCGGCGCAAAAAAATTGCGCATTTTTTCGACTAAGCTGCTGTGAGGTTTAGCCACCGATTTTCAAGCGATTGGCTACACTTACATCACGAATCGGAACCTACAGGAGAAGAACCATGGCAATCGGTCATTACGAGCTGAAAAAAGCAAAGAACGGACAGTACCACTTCAACCTGAAAGCCAGTAACGGCGAGATCATTCTGGCCAGCGAGATGTACGCCAGCAAAGCGTCGGCGGAGAACGGCATCGCCTCGGTGCAGACCAATTCGCCGCATGAAGCGCAGTTTGAACTGAAGCACAGCACCAGCAACCAGCCCTACTTTGTGCTGAAGGCCAAGAACCATCAGGTGATCGGCGTCAGCGAAATGTACAGCTCCGAAAGCGCAGCCAAAAACGGTATCCAGTCGGTGATTAAAAATGGCCCGACCACCGATATTCGCGATTTGAGCGCCTGATCTCCCGTTTCGCCCGCGCGGTGGCCGCCATCGCGCGTTTTCCGTTTGACCGGGATCAATCTCCCTTGAATAAATCCGGTTAACTGCTGATTTTTTGCCGCGCCGCGGCTACAATCCCCCGCTTTTACTGCGCCATCAGGTGGCGTGGTGCTGACCTGAAATCAGACCGAGACACACTATGTTTACACCGGAACTTCTCTCCCCGGCCGGAACGCTGAAAAACATGCGTTACGCCTTCGCCTACGGCGCCGATGCGGTTTACGCCGGCCAGCCGCGCTACAGCCTGCGGGTGCGCAACAACGAGTTCAACCACGAGAATCTGGCGCAGGGCATCAACGAAGCGCACGCGCTGGGTAAAAAATTCTACGTGGTGGTCAACATCGCCCCGCACAACGCCAAGCTGAAAACCTTCCTGCGCGATCTGAAACCAGTAGTCGATATGGGCCCGGATGCGCTGATCATGTCCGATCCTGGCCTGATCATGATGGTGCGCGAAGCCTTCCCGCAGATGGACATCCACCTGTCGGTGCAGGCCAACGCCGTTAACTGGGCGACGGTGAAGTTCTGGAAACAAATGGGCCTGACCCGCGTGATCCTGTCGCGCGAGCTGTCGCTGGAAGAGATCGCCGAGATCCGCGCCGAAGTGCCGGACATGGAGCTGGAGATCTTCGTCCACGGCGCGCTGTGCATGGCCTACTCCGGCCGCTGCCTGCTGTCCGGCTACATCAACAAGCGCGATCCCAACCAGGGCACCTGCACCAACGCCTGCCGTTGGCAGTACAAGGCGGAAGAAGGCAAAGAGGACGACACCGGCAATATCGTGCACCTGCACGAGCCGATCCCGGTGCAGACCGTCGAGCCGACGCTGGGCATCGGCGCGCCGACCGACAAGGTATTCATGCTGTCTGAGGCGCAAAAACCAGGCGAATATATGAGCGCCTTCGAGGACGAACACGGCACCTACATCATGAACTCCAAGGATCTGCGCGCCATCCAGCACGTAGAGCGTCTGACGCAGCTCGGCGTGCATTCGTTGAAGATCGAAGGGCGCACCAAGTCCTTTTACTACTGCGCGCGCACCGCCCAGGTCTACCGCCGCGCCATCGACGACGCCGTTGCCGGCAAACCGTTCGATCCGACCCTGCTCACCACGCTGGAAGGCCTGGCGCACCGCGGCTATACCGAAGGCTTCCTGCGCCGCCACGTGCACGAAGCGCAGCAGAACTACGACTACGGCTCTTCGCTCTCCGAGCGCCAGCAGTTCGTCGGCGAGTTCACCGGCGTGCGCCGCGAAGGCTGGGCGGAAGTCGACGTGAAGAATAAATTCTCACTCGGCGACAGCGTCGAGATGATGACGCCGGGCGGCAACGTGCTGTTCACCCTCGAAAGCATGCAAAATAAGAAAGGCGAGCCGATTGAGGTCGCGCCGGGCAACGGCCATATCGTTTATTTGCCGATCCCGCAGGATATCGATCTCAATTATGCTTTGCTGATCCGCAATTTGGCGGAAGAAAATAGCGCCGGAGCCTAACAATGAATCGCCGTCATTCGGCGGCGATTTTTAGCAAATATTAGAATTGGATCACATCAATGTGCCCGCAGCTTGGTTACTATCACGCTGCTTAAAACGAACAACGAAAATATTTGCATAGCAATACTAGGAACCACCTCCTTAGCCGGCCCAATCTCCCTTGGGCTGGCTTTTTCTTTATGGGCCCGCCATTGCCGCCGGCGCGCCTATTTCTCATTACGTTTTCCCGTTATCCATTTTAATAAAAATAATAACGCCACATCGATATATAAATAACGCTATAGCGATTAATCCTGCCGCCATTAAAATTGCGCTTATTGTCAGGTTAAATTCAGATAAATTCGCATCGTCTTCATATTCACGGAGCAATGGGAAATAACCGGAATTAGCTGAATATTCTGATGGCTTGGCGGCCTGGGCTGGTTTATCTTGAGGCATTATTGGTTTTCCGCCGGAGGAGCTCGGCAATGCCTCAACACTCACATGCACCAGCACTGCTTATCATCAACGGCAAGGGCGCCGGCAACGAAGAGCTGCGCCAGGCCGTCAACCGGCTGCGCGAAGAGCAGATAACGCTGCACGTGCGCGTCACCTGGGAGCACGGCGACGCCGCGCGCTACGTCGCGGAAGCCGCTCGGCTCGGCGTAGGCACCGTCGTCGCCGGCGGCGGTGACGGCACCATTAACGAAGTGGCCGCCGCGCTGGCGCAACTGCCGGCGCAAGGTCGGCCGGCGCTGGGCATTTTGCCGCTCGGCACCGCCAACGACTTCGCCATGGCCTGCAACATTCCCCTCTCGCCCGAGCAGGCGCTGCAACTGGCGATCAAGGGACGCTCGGTGCCTATCGATCTGGCCAAGGTCAACGGCGAGCGCTACTTCATCAACATGGCCACCGGCGGCTTCGGCACCCGTATCACCACTGAAACGCCGGAGAAGCTGAAGGCGGCGTTGGGCGGCGTGTCCTACTTCGTTCACGGCTTATTGCGCATGGATACGCTGCAGGCCGACCGCTGTGAAATCCGCGGGCCGGACTTCCGCTGGGCCGGCGAAGCGCTGGTGATCGGCATCGGCAACGGCAAACAGGCCGGCGGCGGCCAGGAACTGTGCCCCAACGCGCTGATTAACGACGGGCAGTTGCAGCTGCGCCTGCTGATCGCCGATGAACTGCTGCCGGCGCTGGTGGCCGCCCTGTTCAACGACGAAGAGAGCAACAGCATCCTCAGCGCCGCGCTGCCGTGGCTGGAGATCGACGCGCCGCATGAGATGACCTTCAACCTCGACGGCGAGCCGCTCAAAGGCCGCCATTTCCGCATCGAAGTGGTGCCGCAGGCCATCGAATGCCGCCTGCCGCCGAACTGCGCCCTGCTGGGCTAATCCGGCTCTGCGCCCGCTCGCCGCTCGGAACGCCAAGGCAGACGAGATCGAACAATCAAGCACTTAACGCGCCGGGGGCGATCGCCCCCGCGTATTTGGCCACGCTAATGGCATTTCCTCTCAATCGCATCTATTGTTTGTCCTTGCCGGATCAAGTTCGGTAGCATCGCTTTACAGCTTCAATCACCGCTTTTTTACTACGCCGGTGGTCAAAAACCCTTGCATTGCCGGTGGATGAAGAAGCTTAATCGGGAGTGAATCATGACTGATATTGTGCAGTTGCTAGGAAAGGAAGCGGAAGATCTGCTGCAACACCGCTGTACCACTATCCCCGCCGAGAATCTCTACCTGCCGGGCGCCGACTTCGTCGACCGCGTAATGATCGATAACAACCGCCCCAACAGCGTGCTGCGTTCGATGCAAACCCTGTTCAACCACGGCCGCCTGGGCGGCACCGGTTACCTGTCGATCCTGCCGGTCGATCAGGGCATCGAGCACTCCGCCGCCGCCTCGTTCGCCGCCAATCCGCTGTATTTCGATCCGAAGAACATCGTCGAGCTGGCGATTGAAGCCGGCTGTAACTGCGTCGCCTCCACCTACGGCGTGCTGGCGTCGGTATCGCGCCGCTATGCGCATAAAATTCCGTTCCTGGTCAAACTCAACCACAACGAAACGCTGAGCTACCCGACCCAGTACGACCAGACCCTGTACGCCAGCGTCGAGCAGGCGTTCAACATGGGCGCAGTGGCGGTTGGCGCCACCATTTACTTCGGCTCCGAGCAGTCGCGCCGCCAGATCGAAGAGATCTCGATCGCCTTCGAGCGCGCGCATGAGCTGGGCATGGTCACGGTGCTGTGGGCCTATCTGCGCAACCCGGCGTTCAACAAGGACGGCGTGGACTACCACTCCAGCGCCGATCTGACCGGCCAGGCCAACCACATCGCCGCCACCATCGGCGCCGACATCGTCAAACAGAAAATGGCCGAAAACAACGGCGGTTACCGCGCGGTGAAATTCGGCTATACCGACGATCGCGTCTACACCAAGCTGACCACCGATCACCCGATCGATCTGGTGCGCTACCAGCTGGCCAACTGCTACATGGGCCGCGCCGGGCTGATCAACTCCGGCGGCGCCGCCGGTGAGAACGATCTGCAGGAATCGGTGCGCACCGCGGTGATCAACAAACGCGCCGGCGGCATGGGCCTGATCCTGGGGCGCAAGGCGTTCAAGAAATCGATGAAAGACGGCGTGGCGCTGATCAACGCCGTACAAGACGCCTACCTGGACAAGAAGGTCACCATCGCCTGATGTGACAGACCGCCTGTCACAAAGCCCGGTTCGCCGGGCTTTTTTGTGCCCGTTATCCCGCCTCTCGCGCCGTTCACCTTCTCTTTCTTTCACTTTAAACTTTCAAAATAAAATATTTATCTTTCAAATTGTGATCTATTTAAAACAAATAGCCCAACAAAGTGACTACTGTAAGGCCCATGGCGACAGAGCCGCCGTTCGCTCCAGGCCATATCAGTCCATTACAGGAGAACATAATGATTGAGCTAATCACCCACGGCGCCGAGTGGTTTATCGGCCTGTTTCAGAAAGGCGGTGAAGTGTTTGTCGGCATGGTGACCGGCATTTTGCCTTTGTTGATCAGCCTGTTGGTTATCATGAACGCGCTGATCAAATTTGTTGGCCAGGAACGTATCGAACGATTGGCGCAGCGCTGCGCGGGCAACCCCGTCTCGCGTTATCTGCTGCTGCCGCTGATCGGCACCTTTGTCTTCTGCAACCCGATGACCCTCAGCCTGGGGCGCTTCATGCCGGAGAAATACAAGCCGAGCTACTACGCGGCGGCCTCCTACAGCTGCCACTCGATGAACGGCCTGTTTCCGCACATCAACCCCGGCGAGCTGTTCGTTTACCTCGGCATCGCCAGCGGCCTGACCACCCTCGGCCTGCCGCTCGGCCCGTTGGCGGTGAGCTATTTCCTGGTGGGGCTGTTCACCAACTTCTTCCGCGGCTGGGTCACCGATCTCACCACCAGTCTGTTCGAACGCAAGATGGGCATCCGTCTGGATCGCCAGGTGCAACTTTAATTCGTGGAGTGCAGCATGAGTGCTTATATCCGTATTGAAAAAGGCGCCAGCGGCTGGGGCGGCCCCCTGGAACTGCCGATAGAACCCGGCAAAAAAGTGGTGTACATCACCGCCGGCACCCGGCCTTCCATCGTCGATCGCCTCAGCGAATTGACCGGTTGGCCCGCCGTCGACGGTTTCAAAGAGGGCGAGCCGCCGGCGGAAGAGATCGGCGTGGCAGTGATCGACTGCGGCGGCACCCTGCGCTGCGGCCTGTACCCGAAACGCCGCATTCCGACGGTCAACATCCACGCTACCGGCCAGTCCGGCCCACTGGCGCAGTTTATCCTCGAAGACATCTATGTCTCCGGCGTGCGCGACCACAACATCAGCCGAATCGACGCGACGGAGAACCCACCCGCCGCCGCCGCCGTTGCAGCGCCGCCCAAGGCGCGCGACTACGACACCAGCAAGAAGATCACCGAACAAAGCGACGGGCTGCTGGCGAAGGTCGGCATGGGCATGGGATCGGTGGTGGCGGTGTTCTTCCAGGCCGGGCGTGACACTATCGACACCGTGCTGAAGACCATTCTGCCGTTTATGGCGTTCGTCTCGGCCTTGATCGGCATCATCATGGCCTCCGGCCTCGGGGACTTTATCGCTCACGGCCTGACGCCGCTGGCCAACAGCCCGATCGGCCTGGTGACGCTGGCGCTGATCTGCTCATTCCCGCTGCTGTCGCCGTTCCTCGGCCCCGGCGCGGTCATCGCCCAGGTGATCGGCGTGCTGGTCGGGGTGCAGATCGGCCTCGGCCATATTCCGCCGCAGCTGGCGCTGCCCGCGCTGTTTGCCATCAACGCGCAGGCCGCCTGCGACTTCATTCCGGTCGGTCTGTCGCTGGCGGAGGCCAAGCAGGACACCGTGCGGGTCGGCGTGCCCTCGGTGCTGGTCGGCCGCTTCCTGACCGGCGCGCCAACGGTCCTGATCGCCTGGGCCGCCTCGGCCTTTATTTATCAATAATTTGATTCCCAGGGAGACGTTTATGCACACCATTTTTCATACCACCATCACGCAGATCGGCGGCTGCGCCCGCGACGCGTTGCTGGACAACATGCTGATCACTTTCCGGGAAGGCGCGCCGGCGGATATCGAAGAGTTCTGCTTTATCCACCGCCACGGCGCGACCGCCGGTGAGCTGCAGGTCGGCGGCGTGATGGAACTGGCGCAGCAGCGCTACGCCATCACCGCCGTCGGCAGCGTCGCCACACAGAATCTGCGCGAACTGGGCCACATCACCGTGCGCTTCGACGGCGAAGCCGAAGCCGAATTCCCCGGCTCGATCCACGTTTCCGGCCCGACGCCGACCGATATCCCGTTGGGCAGCACGCTGTCATTTATCGCATAAGGAGTAGACCATGTCTGAAGTAGCTGTAGTGATCGGCGGCGGCCAAACGTTAGGCGCCTTTTTGTCCCACGGGCTGGCGCAGGCCGGCTATCGGGTGGCGGTGGCCGATCTGAACGCCGACAACGCCAATCGGGTGGCGCGGCAGATCAACGAAGAGTATGGCGCAGGCAGCGCCTGCGGTTTTCAGGCCGACGCCACCGACGAGCAGAGCGTGATCGCGCTGGCGGCGGCAGTTGACCGGGAGTTTGGCCAAACCAACCTGCTAGTCTACAGCGCCGGCATCGCCAAGGCGGCGCCGATCACCGACTTCCCGCTGGGCGACTTCGACCGCTCGCTGCAGGTGAACCTGGTGGGCTATTTCCTCTGCGCCCGCGAGTTCTCGCGCCTGATGATCCGCGATGGCATCGCCGGGCGCATCATTCAGATCAACTCCAAGTCCGGCAAGGTCGGCAGCAAGCACAACTCCGGCTACAGCGCCGCCAAGTTCGGCGGCGTGGGGCTGACGCAGTCGCTGGCGCTCGATCTGGCGGAATACGGCATTACGGTGCATTCGCTGATGCTCGGCAACCTGCTGAAATCGCCGATGTTTCAATCGCTGCTGCCGCAGTACGCGCAAAAATTGGGCATCGCGCCGGACCAGGTGGAGCAGTACTACATCGACAAAGTGCCGCTGAAGCGCGGCTGCGACTACCAGGACGTGCTGAACACCCTGCTGTTCTACGCCAGCGATAAGGCCTCTTACTGCACCGGCCAATCGATCAACATCACCGGCGGCCAGGTGATGTTCTGAGGCCACCGACGCCCCCTTCCGCGGAAGGGGGCATAAGGAGAACCCCATGACACAAGCTTTGATCGCCTTCGCGCTGCTGGCCTGGCTGCTGCAAATCGCCTTCGGCTGGTGGCAACTGCAACGTTTTAACCACGCCTTCGACGGCTTATGCCGACTGGGCGCCGTCGGCGTCGGCCGCTCCGGCGGCCGTTTTCGCCCACGGGTGGTGCTGGCGCTGGCCTTCGACGCCGATCGGCGGGTATGCGGCAGCCTGTTGCTGCGCGGCCTGACCGTTTTCGCCCGGCCCCGCCCGCTGCCTCATTTGCACGGTTTGCATCAGCGGGATTTGCGCCCGGATGTGATCTTCCCCGAGGATCGCGCATGCCAGTCTGCACTATCGTTAGCGATTGAACCCAAATCGTGATATTTTCACATTAAAAGGCATTACCTTTCATAGTGAATTATTCAGCGAGGGGAAATGCCCCACTCTTGTGAACGGGAATCGCGATGAAACCAAAGCAGCGGCAGGCCGCTATCCTTGAATATCTGCAGCGGCATGGCAAAACGGCAGTGGACGCCCTGGCCGAGCATTTCTCCACCACCGGCACCACCATCCGCAAGGATCTCACCCTGCTGGAAGAAGAAGGCGAGGTGATCCGCACCTACGGCGGCGTGGTGCTCAGCCGCGACGACGGCGATCAGCCGATCGACCGCAAAACCCATATCAATACCGAGAAAAAGCGCCGCATCGCCAGCGCCGCCGTGGCGCTGATCGCCGACGGGGACTCGCTGATCTTCGACGCCGGCAGCACGGTGCTGCAGATGGTGCCGCACCTGGCGCAGTTCAATAACATCACGGTGATGACCAACAGCCTGACCATCGTCAACGCGCTGGTGGAGCTGGACAACGATCAGACCATCCTGATGCCCGGCGGCACCTACCGCAAGAAATCGGCCTCGTTCCACGGCAGCCTGGCCGAATCGGCGTTCCAGCAGTTCAGCTTCGACAAGCTGTTTATCGGCGCGGACGGCGTCGATCTCAACGCCGGCGTCACCACCTTCAACGAAGTGCACAACGTCAGCAAAGCGATGTGTGAAGCCGCCGGCCGCATTATTCTGTTGGTAGACTCCTCGAAATTCGGCCGCAAGAGCCCGAACGTGGTGTGCGAACTCAGCGCCGTCGACACGCTGATCACCGACCGAGACATCAACCCCGATTACCTCGCCGCCCTGCAGGCGAAAGGCATCAATATCCTTCTGGTAGGAGATCCCGATGAGTAACGCCAACGCCCTGCTCGCCTTCGCCCGCGAAACGCTGGAGATCGAGCTGACCGAAGCGCAACGCCTGTTGGCGCGCCTGGATGACAATTTCGTCTGCGCCTGCGAGCTGCTGCTGAACTGCCGCGGCAAAGCGGTGATTTCCGGCATCGGCAAGTCCGGCCATATCGGCAAAAAAATCGCCGCGTCGCTGGCCAGCACCGGCACGCCGTCGTTCTTCGTTCATCCGGCGGAGGCGCTGCACGGCGATCTCGGCATGATCGGCGCCGACGACGTGGTGGTGTTCATCTCCTACTCCGGCCGCGCCAAAGAGCTGGATCTGATCCTGCCGCTGCTGGCGGAGAACGGCATTCCGGTGATCGCCATCACCGGCGGCAAAGAATCGCCCCTGGCGCAGGGCGCGGCCTGCGTACTGGATATCGGCGTCGAGCGCGAAGCCTGCCCGATGGGGCTGGCGCCCACCTCCAGCGCGGTCAACACCCTGATGATGGGCGACGCTCTGGCGATGGCGCTGATGCGCCAGCGCGGTTTCAATGCGGAAGACTTCGCCCGCTCGCACCCGGGCGGCAGCCTGGGGGCGCGCCTGCTGAACCGCGTGCATCACCTGATGCGCACCGGCGATCGCCTGCCGCGCGTGAGCGAAAGCGCCAACGTGATGGAAGCGATGCTGGAACTGAGCCGCACTGGGCTCGGGTTGGTGGCGGTGTGCGACGCGCAGCAGCGGGTAGTGGGCGTGTTTACCGACGGCGACCTGCGCCGCTGGCTGGTGAAAGGCAACAGCCTGCAGGACCCGCTCAGCCCGGCGATCACCCGCCCCGGCTATCGGCTGCCGGAGCAGTGGCGCGCCGGCGAAGCGCTGGAAGCGCTGCACGAACAGCACATCAGCGCGGCCCCGGTGGTCGATATGGAGGGCGTGCTGGTGGGGGCGCTCAACCTGCACGATCTGCATCAGGCCGGCATCGGCTGATCGACGCCGGGGGCGACATTGTCAGCGCCCCCGGTCAGATCATTTCCAGTCGGGATTGTTCTCGAACTGCTGCTTAAGCAGCGCTTTCATGTCGTCATCCGGCTTGCCGAGCCACTGGTACTTGGCGTATTTCTTCGGATGATCGACGGCTTCCGGCCGATCTTCCACCGCGACTCGCACGCCCCAGGCCTGGGATTTATCCGCGCTGAACGCCACGATCAAAAAGTTGTTGCCGCAGTCGTGCGGTTTGCACAGATTGCCGACCAGATACTCTTTGCCCTTCCAGCTCAGGTTTTGCGCCGGCGTAGAGGTGCCGACGCCCTTGCGCGCCCAGCCCGGCATCCGCGCCTGGCCTTTGACCATGTTTTGCCAGCTGGCCTGATACCCCGGCTGCTGAATCAAATCCGATGTGGTGACGATCTGCTGAGCGAAGCTGCCCGCGCTGAAGCTGAGCAGTGCGCCGAAGAGGGCGCAACGCAGCGCCTGGTGTCCCGTCATAGTCCTTCTCCCTAGGTTAAATCAGGTTTCGCCCGTAAACCGGGCCTGAACTAGTCAGACCACGGTTGCGGCAAAAAGTTGACTCACCACCAGGCGTGAAAATGATGCACCGGCCCGATGCCGTGCCCCACTTCCAGCGTGTCCGCCTGTTGCAGCGCGTGTTGCAGGTAGTCCTTGGCGGCGGCCACCGTGGCCGCCCAGTCGGCATGGCGCGGGCGCAGCGCCGCCAACGCGGCTGAGAGCGTGCAACCGGTGCCGTGAGTGTGGCGGGTGGCGACGCGCGGCGCGGTAAAGCGCTGCTCGCCTTCGGCGGTAAACAGCCAGTCCGGGCTCTCGCTTTCGCTCAGGTGGCCGCCCTTCATCAGCACCGCCCGGCAGCCCATCGCCAGCAGCGCCCGCCCCTGCTCGCGCATCTGCGCTTCATCTTCCGCCGGCGCGCACGCCAGCAGCGCCGCCGCTTCCGGCAGGTTCGGCGTAATGATCGACACCAGCGGCAACAGCTCGCGCCGGATAGACTCTACCGCCTCCGGCGCCAATAGCGGATCGCCGCTTTTCGCCAGCATCACGGTATCCAGCACCACGAATTCCGGCCGGTAATGGCGCAGCCGTTCGGCCACCGCCTGCACGATGTCGGCGTTGGCCAGCATGCCGATCTTGACGCTGTCGATGCGCACGTCGCTGAACACCGAGTCCAGCTGCGCGGCGACGAACGCCGGATCGATGTAATACACCGACTGCACGCCGCGGGTATTTTGCGCCACCAGCGCGGTGATCACCGAGGTGCCGTAGGCGCCAAGCGCCGAGAAGGCCTTCAAATCGGCCTGAATGCCGGCGCCGCCGCTGGGATCGGTGCCGGCGATGGTCAGGGCGTTAATGCGTTTCATCACAGATCCTCCCCGCGCAGCTGATACAGCGCGTCAAGGAACGCCGGCGTAAAGCTGCCCGGCCCGGCGGCCTGCCTGGCCGCCAGACCGCCGCAGTGGGACATCACCCGGCAGGCGGTCGCCACGTTGTCCAGGCGATCGCCCGGCAGGGCGCAAAACGCCGCCACCACCGCCGACAGCGCGCAGCCGGTGCCCACCACCCGCGTCATCAGCGGGGAGCCGCCTTCGATCGCCCAATCGCGTTGGCCGTCGGTGACGTAATCCACCGCGCCGGTGACCGCCACCACCGCGCCACTGCGCCGCGCCAGCTCACGCGCGGCGGGCAATGCCACCAGCGAGTCGTCGCCGCTGTCCACGCCGCGGCCGCTGGCCAGCAACCCGCTGAGCGCCATGATTTCCGAGGCGTTGCCGCGTATCGCCGCCGGTTTCTCGTCCAGCAGCTGTTTGGCGAAGGCGGTGCGGTAGGAGAGCGCGCCGACCGCCACCGGATCCAGCGTCCAGGGCTTACCGGCCCGATTGGCGGCGGCCACCGCCACCCGCATCGATTCGGCACGCAGCGCGTTGAGGGTGCCGACGTTGATCAGCAGGCCGTCGGCCAGCGCGCTGAACTGCGCCGCCTCTTGCGGCTCCACCACCATCGCCGGAGAGGCGCCGAGCGCCAATAGCACGTTGGCGGTCAGCGACTGCACCACTTCGTTGGTCAGGCAGTGGACCAGCGGAGGCCGCTGTTGGAATTGGGTCAGGCAGGCCGCGGCGCGGGCGCCGGGTAGTGCATCAGGTCGAGCGATCATATTCCTCCCAACCGGCGTTCAAGAAGGCGGCGCCGGTTGAGCGGCCGTGACTTCCCTACGCTGGCATTATCCAGATCAGGTAATACGGGTATTTCTCAGCCTTCACGCGGAAGGGCACCCCGAGTCATGAAAATCAATAGGTTGTGATCAACGTTGCGTTAATCCCTACTGGGGATCATGCCAGCGGCGGCGCGGACAAACAAGCGATTAAATTGGCCCAGCGGGCATACGCCGCGCAATGCGCTATAGTGAGCACAAACCACCAGGAGATGCCATGCAGATAAGACCCTACCAAGAGACCGATCGCCCCTTCCTGCGCACGCTGTACCTGGCGTCGCGCAAGGCGGCGTTCGGCTGGCGCGATACCTCAAACTATCAGTTGGAAGATTTCGACGGCGCGACGCTGGGCGAAGCGATTTGGGTGGCGGAAGACGGCGGCGTGCTGCTGGGATTCGTCTCCGTCTACCGCGAAGACAACTTCATTCATAACCTGTATGTCGATCCCCATCAGCCGCCGCGCGGCGTCGGCAGTGCGCTGCTGCAGGCGGCGGAAGCTACCTTCACCGCCACCGGTTCGCTGAAATGCCTGGTGAAAAATGAAAAAGCGCTGGCGTTCTACCGCAAGCACGGCTGGCGCATCATCTCCACCGGCAACGACGGCGAAGAAGATTATTACCTGATGCACTCACCGGCCCGCTAGCCCTTACCCGCCGCATCCGGCATCCCGCGCAGCGTCAGCCGCCAAAACAGCAATGCGCTCAGGCTGACGCCCGCCCCCAGCCAGCAGACGCCGCTCCAGCCCGCCCAGGCGTACACATGGGTGCCGGCAAAGGCGCCCAGCCCGCTGCCGACGGCGTAAAACAGCATGTAGCAGGCCACCAGCCGGCTGTGCGACTGCGGGTGCGCGCTGAAAATCATGCTCTGGTTCAGCACGTGGATAGCCTGGCCCGCCAGATCCAGCAGCACGATGCCCGCCACCAGCCAAACCAGGCCGCTGCCGAGCAAACCGAGCGGCAGCCAGGCCAGCGTCAACAGCAGCAGACATGCGCCGCTGGCCGCCTGCCCCAACCCGCGATCCGCCAGATGCCCGGCGCGCACCGCCGCCAGCGCGCCCACCGCGCCGACCAGGCCGAACGCTCCCACCGCAGCATAGGTGAAGTTGAACGGCGGCCGGCTCAGCGGCAACACCAGCGAACTCCAAAAGAGGCTGAAAGCGCCGAACATCAGCAGCGCCAGCATGCCGCGAATTTGCAGCGTGCGGTCATGCAGCAACAGGCTCAACATTGAACCCAGCAGCGCGGGATAACTCAGCGTGCTGGGAACGGTGCGTGGCGCTGGCAGGAGGCGCGATAGGATCGGCAGCAATACCAACGTCACTCCGGCGGAGAAGAAGTACACCGTGCGCCAGCCGCCAACGTCCGCCAGCGCGCCGGACAAGGTGCGCGCCAGCAGCAACCCCAGCACCACCCCGCCCTGCGCCGCGCCGACTACCCGCCCGTGCTCCTGCGGCGGCGCCAGGGCGGCGGCGAACGCGATCAGGCCCTGCGTCATGGCGGTGCCCAGTAGCCCCACCAGCATCATCCCCACCAGCAGCCAGGGCGCGCTGGGCGCCCAGCCCACCAACAGTAGCGCAGCGATCAGCCCCAGCTGTTGCCCCGCCAGCAATCGATGCCGGTTCAACCGATCCCCCAGCGGCACCACCAACAGCAACGCCAGCGCGCAGCCCAACTGAGTCACGGCGATCACCATGCCGACCGCCGCCAGGCTGATGGAAAAATCGCGGGCGATGGCGTCTAACAGCGGCTGCGCATAGTAAACGTTGGCCACGCTAAAGGCGCTGGCGGCGGCCAACAGCAGCACCAGGGCGGCCGGCAGGCGCCCCAATGCCGCACAGGGAGGTTCCAGCAGTTTGTCGCTCATCGCACACTTCAATGTGGTTTCATTATTAAACCCAATGAACTTTAGGTGCAGAGGTTTTATAATGCAACCAGAATGTGCAGCAGGAGATAATCGTCGTGAAACGTAAGAGCCTGGAAGACGCGCCGTGCCCGGTGGCGCGCACGCTGGATGTGATTGGCGACTGGTGGTCACTGCTGATCGTGCGCGACGCCTTCGACGGCGTCACCCGTTTCAGCGAATTTCAAAAAGGGCTGGGGATGGCGAAGAACATTCTTGCCACCCGGCTGCGCGCCCTGGTGACGCACGGCGTGCTGGAGATCGTGCCCGCCGCAGACGGCAGTGCCTATCAGGAGTATGTGCTGACCGAGAAAGGCCGCGCGCTATTTCCGGTGATCGTTGGCCTGCGCCAGTGGGGGGAAGATCATTTGTTCGCCGAAGGAGAGGCGCATTCAACGCTGGTGGAAAGCGACAGCGGCCGCCCCGTGCCGCGCCTGACGCCGATCGGCAGCGCCGGGCAGACGCTCACCCCGCTTAACACCCGGGTGGTGAAGGTGGGGGAACGGTTTGAGCCATCTTTTAACAATCGCCAATTAGCTATAAAAGAAACACTTCCAACCGAAATCGCCGCACAGATCGACGCCGCATACAATGTGCTGACAGAGCAACTCGGCGAGACACTCTTGGGTATCCATCTGTATGGATCTGCGGTCGATGGCGGTCTTAAACCCAACAGCGATATCGACATCTTGGTCGTCATCAGCAAGCCGCTGATGTCAACCACTCGGGCCGCCCTCATGAAAGCTTTGCTGACCGTGTCGGCTCCGCCAGATGCCGACAGTATTTTTCGCCCGCTGGAAGTCACCGTGCTGGTACAGACCGACATCAAACCTTGGCGCTATCCGCCACGACGTGAGTTACAGTTTGGCGAATGGCTGCGTGAAGAGTTGCTGGTGGGAATTGTCTCCCCCGCCACCTTGGATCCTGATGTGGCGATCCTGCTTACCAAAGCCCGGCAGCATCATCGACATCTGTTCGGCACCTCCTTTGAACTCCTGTATGACAGCGTCCCTCGCAGTGACTTCATCGCCGCGCTCACCGATACCCTGAGTCAATGGAACGAACCTGATGACTGGCATGGCGACGAATGCAACATTGTGCTTGCGCTGGCGCGCATCTGGTTCAGCGCGGCAACCGGTCGGATCGCCCCCAAAGATGTGGCCGCCGAATGGCTGCTGGAACGCTTGCCATCTGAACACCAGCCGGTACTTAGCACCGCGCGGCGAGTTTATCTCGGACAAGCGATAGATGACCTGTCTCAGCATCAGCAGCCGTTGGCGGCATTCATCGGCTATGCCAAAACGACGATCGCAAGTCTATTGACGACAACAGCATCGCAATAAGACGCAGGCCTGTCGACACCACTTATCGTCTGCACTTTTTGATGCAGGGACGGATTTTGTTCATAGCCGCCGCCTCCTGCATGATTCGCTTCGCAGCGCCATCCGGGTAATGTATAGTCCGCGTTTTACGGAGATCCCATGCTGACTAACTCATCCATTCGT
The DNA here is from genome assembly GCF_052168895.1 of Serratia sp. CY37869. NCBI lineage: Bacteria > Pseudomonadati > Pseudomonadota > Gammaproteobacteria > Enterobacterales > Yersiniaceae > Serratia > Serratia sp. CY37869. The sequence goes on along the minus strand of NZ_JBJNLU010000001.1, from coordinate 205,284 downwards.
CTGAACAAATACATTAGCGAGAGCGGTATCTGCTCACGCCGCGACGCCGATCGATACATCGAACAGGGCAACGTTTTCATCAACGGTAAACGCGCCACCGTTGGCGCTCAGGTATTTGCCGGCGATGTGGTGAAGGTTAACGGTCAGCTGATCGAACCGCGCAATGAAGAAGATCTGGTGCTGATCGCGCTGAACAAGCCGGTCGGCATCGTCACCACCACCGAGGACGGCGAGCGCGACAACATCACCGACTTCGTCAACCACAGCAAGCGCATCTTCCCGATCGGCCGCTTGGACAAGGATTCGCAGGGGCTGATCTTTCTGACCAACCACGGTGACCTGGTCAACAAGATCCTGCGCGCCGGCAACAATCACGAGAAAGAGTATCTGGTGACGGTCAACAAGCCAGTGACCGACGAGTTTATTCGCGGCATGGGCGCCGGCGTGCCGATGCTTGGCACGGTGACCAAAAAGTGCAAGGTGAAGAAAGAAGCGCCGTTCGTGTTCCGCATCACGCTGGTGCAGGGGCTGAACCGCCAAATCCGCCGCATGTGCGAACACTTCGGCTATGAGGTCACCAAGCTGGAACGCACGCGCATCATGAACGTCAGCCTGAAAGGCTTGCCGCTGGGCGAATGGCGCGATCTGACCGATGACGAGCTGATTGAGCTGTTCAAGCTGATTGAAGGCTCTTCGTCCGAGGCTAAACCGACGAAGAAAGCCCCGGCCAAATCTTCCCCGGCGAAAAAACCGAGCGTCGGCGGACCGAAAAGCGCCGATAAAACCGCTGCGCCGGCCGGCCGCAAGCGCTTTACCCAGCCAGGACGCAAGAAAAAAGGGCGTTAAACGTCCTTCCCTGCTCAGCCCGCCGTTGCGCGGGCTTGGCGAGGGCGAAACCCTGACCACCACCTAGACGAGTCTGATTGAAAACGAGGAAAATCAGGGGGTAAGAGTAAGGGTCACTATTTTTTTAACAGCGTGGTCTTACCGTCAGGCTCTTGAGCAAAAGTCTTCCCATCCAGACTGATAAAAATCCTTTTATTAGCATCACCATTAATAATCATCGCTATATCCTTATAGATACATTTGTTCTTGGCATCGCCCTCGGCAAAACAATGATAGTCATCAACACTTCCATCATTGCTACCCGTCGGAGCGGCAACATAGCCATCAAAATTCATTACGGCAACGGTAAAGTGACTCTCGTCTTTGATAATATGATATTTTTCCTGAAGTTTATCTTTATTATCATTCCACCAAGATATTTTACCTTCCGTGGTCAACGGAAGGTATTGAACATAAACAGCAGCACCATCAACCCGCACAACATTAGCCGGCCTGACAAGCACCCAAACCAACCAAAAAGCCGCTACGGCAACCAAAGAAAAGAACGCAACCTTTTTCTTGTTAAGCATAGTTTTCACCTGTCACTATTATCTTCGCGCCAAAGTTGGTGAAAAAGGGTCTAAACGCGAACTCTTTATACCTTTGAAGTACAAACCAAATCCTGAAAAAACCAATAGAATTAAACGTTAACTTGCTAATATCTTCTTTATCCAATCCAAAATGATCCTGAGCTTTATAGCTAATCACGGCAGTATATCTATTACCTTGAAAAACCAAAGAATCAACACTGATCTCTGTACTGTTGACCTCATGCACACTGACTCCCATTCCATTTATCTTATGCAGTCTCCCCAGCGAACATACTTTGGCAAACGGCTCTGTGATAACTGAAGAGCAAATGCCTCTTTATTCAGCCGATATGAGTTAAAGTCAAAGGTGTCGAGAACACTTTTAATTCGAATTAGCGTACTATTTTCTGATTTATCGCTCAGTATCAGCCTTTTATAGGCTAAATCCATTTGAACATCTTGAAAGTCAGTTCCGTTATTGCCCTGCATGTGATTGAAGAGCTTAACTATCAAGCCTTGATAAACGCCAGTAAAAGAAAAGTATCTCGATGCAGCTCTCAGCTCATCAAAAAGCATGGCAACCGCCTTTTCTTTTCCTGCTGCCGGAATATTTCGCGTTGCCGGATGATCATAGGGCGATTTATAAGTACTCCAATCGATAAACGTTGATACTTGCCCCAAGCGATACCGTTGCTTAAGTGTACGTTCATCCATATCGCCATATTGCATATCATCCGCAAAACGGTCGTTAAAAGGCTTCTTATTGGTGAAAATCGTTAACGGCCTTGTCAATTCACGCATTGGAAAATCAGTCCCTTGCCCATACCAAGAAGAGCATTAATCATACAGACAATCCCGCCCTGCTCATATCGGGAAATGTCTTAGCGCCCCCTTACGCAGGCTCACGGGAAACTTAATGCCCACCATAAAAAAGGCCCGCATCAAGCGGGCCTGCAAGTACCAGAGAAGTCTAGAGGAAAAATCAGAACGACCAGCGCAGGTTGGCGTTGACCGAATTGACGCGGGTATCGGCGCCGAATTGCCCCTGATAGCCAACATCCAGCGTCGCAGCGCGCGACAGCTTCACGCTCACGCCGATATCGCCCACCATCACGTTGTCATCCACGGCCTGGCCCTGAGTGACGAACGCGTCGCTGCCGGCAAACGCCATGCGCGATGAGGTGTTCTTATCGCCGTAGGCATGTTGCCAGCCGAGCGAGCCGTAAAGGCTGACGTTCTTCGGCAGTTCAGTCACGCCGCGCACCCCGAGCGTGGAGTAGAAGGTGTCCATCGTTTCATTGCGCACGCTCAGCGCCGCCGCGCCACCCGACTCCTGGAAGCTGTCGGTATGCAGGCGGATGTAGCTCAGGTTGATGAACGGTTCGACGTTCATCTCCGGCTGGCCGAAACGGTAACCCGCTTCGGTGAATGCCAGCAGCGAGTTCGCGTCATAATCCGACTTCAGCCGATCCGAGAAGCCGCTGAAATCGACGTTGCGCTTGCCTTCAATCTTGTGCCAGGTGTAACCCAGCGCGCCGCGCAGCGAGAACGCATCCTGTTGCCCGGCCGCATACAGGCCGAGGTGGTAGTTGTCGGTATCGGCCTTGGAGCGGCGGCTGTCGACGTCATAATCGCCGCGGCTGTAACCGAAGTAACCGCCGATGCGCACGTTATGGTCCGCCAGCTTGCGATCCGCCCCCAACAGGAAGCCGGTGGTGTTGCCATCCAGCTTGCCCACGTTGCCGTTGCCGCTGTTCCTGCCCCAGGAACTGAAGGTCTGGCCCCAGACGCCGCTGTTTTGCGCCTGCGCCGGTTGCACCAGCGACATCGCCAACGGCGGTACCGGCAGACTGTCATTGTCGAACAGGCGCAGCATGCGCTGGTTCAGCACGTTGAACAGCTGGGTGCTGCCGGCGATCAGGTTAGACTGCATCGACGGATAGACTTCGCCGGACAGCTGATTGAACGCCTCGCGCGCTTCCGGCGCGCTCAGCAGCAGCAGCGAGTTGTACAGCGCCAGTGAAGGACCGCGCTGCGCCAGCGTGGAGAGCGCGCCGGCGGTATTCCACTGGTTGCCGCTCTCGGCCACCGTTTGGAAAATGCCCGGCTTGCCGCTGCCTGGATTCTCGCCCCCCGGATTTTCCCCACCTGGGTTTTCTCCGCCCGGATTCTCGCCCCCTGGATTCTCACCGCCAGGGTTTTCTCCGCCCGGATTCTCACCACCTGGATTTTCCCCACCCGGATTCTCACCGCCCGGGTTTTCACCGCCGGTGTCTTTCTGCGCGATGGTCAGATCCACGGCGTTGGCGCTGTGTTTTAACGCCACATCGAGGAAGGCAGACTTGGAGACCGCCGACGCGAACTGGCCGTCAATGCCGCCGTCCGAGGTCAGAATGCGGTAGCTTTGGCCGGTTTTATAGCTGGTTTGTGGATCCAGCGCCGTAACCTGCACCTTGGCCCGATCGCTGATGGTGGTTTTGCCCGCCACCAGCAGTTGATCGCTGCGGCCGTCGCCGGCGATATCGACGTCATAGAATGATTCGCCGATAAAGTTCAGGTAGCGTTTCAGCGTCAGCGTGCCGATATTGCCGTCGCCGGGCGAGATATGGCCGCCGGACTGGATCTCGGTCTGGCCCAGCGTGCCGTTGCCGCCCAGCGTGCCGCCGGCCTTGATCGACGCGGCGCTGCTGTAGCCCAGCCCGTTATTGACGTCGGTGCCCGCCGTCGCGTTAAGGATCAGCGTGCCGCCGTTCTCGGCGCCGAGGGTTTGGATCTCGAAGATGTCGTCTTCTTTCTGGGTATTGATGTCGCTGGCGATGATGAGCTTGCCGCCGCGCGCGGTGACGTTCGCCTGCAGCTCAGAGAGATCGCCGTTCAGCGTCGTGTGCCCGGCGCTGTTGATCACCTCGCCTTCGCCGCTCATCTTGTTGCTGAAAACGTAATTGCCGTCGGTATGGTTAAAGTACACATAGCTGCGGAACAATCCGCCTCGCAGGGCGATCGCCGTCTGGGCATCGATAGTGCCTGCAGCGCCCGCCGCGCCGAGCGTCGGTTCGGTTAACCCGGTGCCGGTGTCCATATTGCCGCGGCTGCCGATAATCAGCGCGCCGCGGTTCGAGCCGGAACCGGTCTTGCCCAGCACCACTTCGTTGCCGCCGGCGGAGAATGTCCCGCCGTCCATGACCGCCAACACGCCGTTGCCGTAATCGCCGACGTTGACGCTGCTGCCGCTGGTAAACCGTGAGCCGTTGCCGGCGATCGTCAGCTCGGCAGTTTTACGCGCGCCCGAGACGCCCGCCACCTGAATATTACCGACGTTGACCGCAGCGCCGTTCAGCACGTCCAGATCGCCGTAGAGCGTGAGCGCACGGCCGACGTTCCACTGGGAATTGTCCCCCTTGACCGTGGCTTTCGGGCTCAGCGTATCGGTCTCACCCGGCCCGCTGCCATTGCCGATGCGTGCGTCAAAGGCAGTGTTCAGCACCGCGCCGTCTTCAATCGCCAGCGTGGAACGTGCCCCCAGATCGGTGCCGACGCTGAGAAAATTGCTGGTAACGCGAGAACCGGCGCCGGTGGCGATAAGGTGGCTGTCATAGCCACGGGTGGTGCCGACCACGATCTCTTTCGCGCTGGCCAGCGCACCGTCTTCAACCCGCAAAGTGCCCCGCCCCAGATTGAGGCCGCCGCGCAGCACGAACTGATCGTTCACCGCATTCAGCTCGGCGTTCGGCCCGCGGACCGTGACTACGCTGTCATGAATTTGGCCGTTGAACATCCGGCCGATATTGATGTTATAGGCGCTGATCTTGCCATTCTCGATCAGCAGGTTGCCGCTTTGGTTACGGCCGACGTAAACGTCCCCGGTGTAGGCCAATGATTCGGTAATTTTTGAGTCGCCGTCAAAAATGGCATCGTCTGCGCGAGCGATATCGGCGGGCGCCAGCATCAACAGCGGCGCGGAAAATAGAGCGAGGTAAAGTTTGGAAAGCGGTGTTTTAACCGCTAAAGAATGCGATGTCGTGTCATTCACGGGCTATCTCCGTACTCGTTAGCGTGATGTCGCGGAATGTATTGTTATAAGAAAACTCAATGCGCTAGAGGAGGTATGAGGCGTTATTCCGCGCACGCAGGTTTATTGATCGTCGAAGCAAAAGCTTATTGCCCCCCGGCGCTGGCGCTCCGACGATGGAAAACCAGGAAGCGGCAATACCGCCTCCAAAGCGAATTATTTATGGGTGACTACCGGTGTACAGGTCGGCGCGCTCAGCGACGGCGAGGAGCCTAAAATTCCCGGCATCATCAGCGATGAACAATCGAAAATTCGGCCTTTTTCTGTGGTGGCGCGATAAGAAAGTTTTTGGCCGCCCAGCGCATCCGGCTGCGCGCCATTGACATTGGTCACGGTAATTTCGTCCGATGAACCCAGGCCCAGCATTTTAGCGGTTTCCGCCTGCAGCAGCGGAATGGCCTGATCGGTTTTCAGGGTGGAACAACCGGCTATCATCATCGTAACGGTTAAAGCGATAAGTGGTTTCTTCATAAATTATCCTTTATAACCAATCAGTTAAAATTACCGATTGGCTTTATGTTTTCTCTTATCCAAATCCTCGAATAATATATTTCCCTTTCCTAAACGAAAAAACCCTCCTAAAGTAGGGAGGGTTGATAATAACTCATCAGACCTATCTGATATTTGAAGGCGAAAGGAGAATCCTTTGGGGCAGGATTATGCGTTGGTCGTTGATGACCATCCATTGGTAGCAAGCGGCATCGCTAATTTTCTCAGCACGCATTGCCGATTCAAACAGGCGCATGTGGTGACCACAGAAGAGAATTGCTACCGTCATATTAGGGAAAATGGCCCGCCGCGTTTACTGGTGATCGATTTTTGGCTCTCTTCCGGTACGGCGTTGAAATTACTCAAAGAAGTAAAGCAACTTTATCCTCAGGTGCGGATCTTGGTGGTTAGCGGCGACGAGAATAACGATATCTGGCAGAAAGTGCACACTGCCGGCGGGCATGGATTTGTATTAAAAAACGAACCTCCTGAATTATTCGCCAAGGCGGTCTTTGCGCTGAACGATAATCAGGAATGGTTTCCTGACGGGAATGAATTCGCCGTTAAAAGCAACCACGAGCATTTAAAAAAATTTAATTTAACCCCACGACAAATTGACGTATTAAATATGATGATGCGCGGCCTGCCCAATAAAAGGATCGCCGCGCAGCTGTCTATTTCCGAACCCACCGTCAAAGAACACATCAGCAATATTTTGAAAAAGATCGGCGTCAACAGCCGGGTCGAAGCCATTACGCTGTTGCACGGCAAACGGGAGCCGTCGCAATGAGGTTTTTCCAGAATTTACAAAATGATGGCATCTCACCACGCGCGCAGATCCGCCTGCTGGACAACACCTTCATGCGATTGGTGTTCAGCTTTACCGCCGTACCTTTCGTCGGCATCCCTTTCGCCATCTGGATTTATTTGCTGGGGGATGAACTTGGCCCAACCATTGCCTGGATCATGGTTTACCTGCTATGCGCCGTGGCGATCAGAATATGGCATCGGCGCTACCTGCGCGAGGCCAAAGAAAATGATGAAGACACCGTGCTGCGCCGCTGGCTGCCGCGCATTAATAAGGTGGCCTTTATTCACGGGCTGGGGATCTCCTCACTCTATTTAATTACCCCGCAGACCCATAACTTTGACTTTTTCCTGCTGCTCAATATCAGCATCGCCGCGATCGTCGCCGCCAACGCAACGCATCTTACGCCCGTCATCAGCACCTTTACGCGTTTTTTCTTCGCCTCCTGGGGGCTGCTGAACCTCGGTATCATTTGGCGGCTGGAAGACGTGATGTTCATCGTGCTGATGCTGAACTTGCTGTACGGCTTCGCCATTTATCGCCACGCGTTAACCTCACATGCGTTCTTTATTCAGCAAGCGCTGCTCGAAGAGCAAAGTTCGCGCCTGGCGGAGCAGTTCCGCCAGGCCAAAGAAGAGGCGGAACAGGCGCTGTTGGACAAGAACCAGTTCCTGACCACCGCCAGCCATGATCTGCGCCAACCGGTGCACGCCATGGGTTTTCTGATCGAAGCCATCATCCACAAAAACCGGGACGACAGCCTGACGCCGCAGCTGCTGGATCTGCAGCAGAGCGTGCGCTCAGTGCATCTGATGTTCAATTCGCTGCTTGATCTCAGCAAGATCGAATCCGGCAACGTGCGCACCGCCGCCACCCATGTGGATATCGGCGCACTGCTCGACTCAGTGATCACCCTGTTCCGCGAAGAGGCCAACAGCCGCTCGCTTGCGCTGCGCACCTGGCGGCCCAGGCGGCGCATCAGCGTGATGGGCGATCCGCTGCTGGTGCGGCAATCGCTGATCAATCTGATCCAAAATGCCCTGCGCTACACGCAACGGGGCGGCGTACTGATCGCCATCCGCCCGCGCGGCGCCGAGTGCCTGGTGGAAGTGTGGGATACCGGCGTAGGCATCGCCGACGAAGAGAAAAGCAAAATCTTCTCCCCTTACTACCGCCCCGAGCTGGCGTGGAAGATAGACAGCGCCGGGCACGGGCTGGGGTTGGCAGTGGTAGCGCGCTGCGCCAAGCTGATGAAGGTGAAGTACGGCATGCACTCCGTCGAGGGCAAAGGCTCGCGCTTCTGGATGCGCTTTGCGCAATACCTCGGCGAAGACAAAGCGCCGGAGAGCGCGGCGACGTACGACAACACCGCCACGCCCACCCGCTACGCGCCGCTGCGGGGATCCTGCCTGGTGGTGGACGACGATCCTTTGGTGACCTCCGCCTGGGAAAGCCTGATGAGCACCTGGGGCATCACCGTGCGCTGCGCGGCCTCCGCCGAGGAAGCCTTCGCCATCGTCGACGACGGCTTTACGCCGTTCGCCGTGCTGTGCGATCAACGCCTGCGCTCCGGCGAGAGCGGTTTCGACATCCTCAAAGCGTTGTTCGAACGCCTGCCGGACGTGAGTGGCGCCATGGTCAGCGGCGAGTTCAATTCGCAAGTTCTGCAAGAGGCCGAGCAGGAAGGCTATCTGGTGCTGCGCAAGCCGCTGGAACCGGCCAGGCTGCATGCGCTGTTGACGCAGTGGGGGGCAAGTTAACTACACAGATGGCGCAGGTTATCCGCCAGCAATAAGACAGGCTCAATGAATAAAACATTAAGCCTGCCGCATTTTACGTGGCGTTATCTAAATACGATTAATCGCATTTAGGCGGTTCTGGTTTGCAGACCGGCGGCTCAGGTTTACATACCGGCGGTTTTGGCGTGCAACCGCCCCAGGCATTATTCCACGCGTTTCCCCAGCTGTTAACAACCTTGCCGATAATAGCCAGACCCAGGCCAATCGTTGCGCCGTTCACCTGCTGAACTTCTGTTGAGTTTAATTCTCTCATTTTTCATCTCCATTCACTAAAAAGAATCAATTAAAAAAGACTGCTTTTTATGAACCGTCGGTTCACGCTTTAGGTATAAGGTGCTCGATAAATTAACTCAATAACGAAAATCTTAATTAAAGATGAAATAAATATAAAATTTTATATTTCATCAAACAATTACGCCATTGCATTTACAGGCTGCAAAGTAATTACCCGATCTGCCGATGCAATCGTCGATGGCCGATGAGCAATGATAACGCGGGTCATTTTCAACGAGGATATGGCTTCGTTCACCCTTTTTTCATTGTCCAGATCCAAATGACTGGTGGCTTCGTCCATAAACAGAATACTGGGCCTTCGATACAACGCGCGGGCGATAAGCACCCGCTGTTTTTGCCCGCCGGAAAGGCTCCCCCCCAATTCGCCCACCAACGTTTCATATCCCATCGGCATTTTCATAATATCGTCGTGAATATTGCAATGCTTGGCGCATTCAACGATAAATTCCGTATCGGGATGAGCATCAAAACTGCATATGTTCTCGGCAATTGAACCGGCAAGCAGTTTATCTTCTTGCAATACACATGCGATGCACTCCCGATAATTATTAATGCCGATATCATGAATGTTAATGCCGTTGATAAACAAACGCCCTTCCGTCGGTTCCAACAGCCCGCACATCAGCTTCATCAACGTGGTTTTGCCGACGCCTGAAGGCCCGACGATCGCCACGCTTTCTCCCGCCGCGATCTGCAGGCTGAGTCCGGGGATCACTGGGCGCGAAAGGCTGTCATATTGATAAAGCAGATCGCGCACTTCAAAAGTCACCGCCTCGTTGGGATTGCATATCTTGCGATAGGGCTTTTCTTCCTCTGTCGTAGAAAGCACGATGTCCGCCAGCCTTTCATTATGCAAATTCAGCATTCGCAGCCGAATGACCATATCGATAAGATTTGACGCGCGATCGGAGAATTGCCCCCGATAGGCATTAAAGGCGACAAACATGCCTAATGTCATTTGACTGTCGATCACTAAAGACGCGCCCAACCACAAGATAACGATTTGATCGCAGGCCGCAAGAAACGCATTCACGCCGCCAAAGAACATATCGAGCTTCGTCACCCGAATATTGGCGTTTGCCGTATCGATATTTAAATTTAACCAGAATTGCGAACGCGTTCCCGCCAACCCCAACGACTTCAGCGTCGCGATGCTGTACAGCGTCTCCATAAAATGTGAGCTGGCTTTCGCCGACTTCACCAATTGCTCCTCGGACGCTTGCCGATAATAGCGATAGGTCGAAAGGCGCAGCAGAACATATAAGACCGTAAAGCCGGAGGCTACCCACACCAGCCAGCCACCGTACATGAACATCATGATAAATACGCCGACCGACATGATGCCATCAATGATGCTGGAAACGATACTGGTGGTAAACGTGGTGCGAATGGCGTCCAACGAGCCAAAGCGCGATTGAATATCACCCAGCTTGCGCTTTTCAAAATAGGCAAGCGGGAGCTTCATCAGATGATCAAACAGCCCTGATTTCCACTGTATATCGATCAGCGCGCCCATCACGATGGAGATCCACGAGCGAAACATCGAAACGCAGGTGCGGAACAAGATAAAAAACAGTAAACCGACGCAAATAATGACCAATAAATTATGGTCGCCGGCCTGGATGACGTGGTCCATCACCAACTGAGTCCCGACGGGCATCAGCAGGTTGACGGCCTCAATGACCAGCGACAGAGCGAAAATTTTTACCAGCGCGCTTTTAAGACCGGTGACATTGCTGAGCAGTTTTCTAAAGTGCAGGCGATTTTTCTGCACCACAGGCGTGAATTCACTGCTTGGCCATACCTCTAAAGCGATTCCGGTAAAATGCAGGGAAAACTCCTGCAGGCCGATAACCCGGCGGCCAAATGCCGGATCGTGCAGGGTTATCCGCCCACCGCGAATGTTGACCAGGACCACAAAGTGATTCATATCCCAGTGCAATATGCAGGGCCTTTTCACCTGGTGAATCTCATCCAGGCTCAAGGATAAGGCCCGCGTTTTCAAATTGAGATTCTCGGCGATCGCGATCAGCGAGCTCAGGGTGGCGCCGCGGGCCGAGATATCAAACTTCTGGCGCATCGACAGCATATCGATGTGCATGCCGTAATAGCCGCACACCATCGCTAAACTGGCCAGCCCGCATTCGGCGGCCTCCGTTTGCAAGACCTGCGGCACTTTTCTTCTGAGCGACAGGTTCAGCTTGCCAACGATATTCTCATAAACTTTATTCACGAAGTGGCCCCGACACACTGTTTTTCATGTCATAAAATGGCGCGAACATCCATTGGTAGATGGGTCTTTTCTCCAGGAAAAGCGTGGCTTGCGCCTTCATGCCGCTTGAAAGGTTCAGCTTCTTTCCCTGATAGCCGAACTGCGTGTTATCGATAGCCACCAGCACTTTGTAGTACGACTCAACCAGTTCAGCCGATTGTCGAGTTGGCGAACTGCTGTAAGTGGACATTTCCTGAATCGATGCGGGAACATAAGCGATGCTTTCGATCACGCCGGGAAACTGACCAAATTTTTCATACGGGAAGGCGTCATAGCGAACGTTGATGTGATCGCCTCGGCTCACGTAAGGCACGCTGCTGTTGGGCAACCATAAAACCAAATAATAGATGGCATGATTACTGGGGATTAATTGCGCCAGGCTGTCTCCCGTATTGACCATTTGCCCAGGCGTCACGCTGAGCGATTCAACGCGCCCGTCCGCCGGCGCATTGACAATCAACGAGCCGCTGGCGTCCGCTTCGGCCAGCTGCCGCAGGAGATCATTGCGCTGAAATTGATATTGTGAGATTTGATTATCGAAATCGGACGCTCTTGTCGCGAGATCGCTATTCAGGTTAGTTATCTGCAAAGACTCTTGAATGCTTTGGTTATAGAGACTGTGGAACGTACTCTGCTGCTGATAGTAGAGGTAAACCTGGTTATTCAGCTGATCCCGATTAATGAGCCCCTTACTGCGATACTCATCGTAATTTTTCATGGTTTCGCGCATGAAGTTAACGCCGTTGCGTGAATTTTCGACCATCTGTTTGGACTGGCTGTGCGCCAGTTTATATTGGTCAATCTGCGCTTGCAGATTGACCAGGGTCGTTTTCTTGTTCGCCTCCAATTTGGCGATGATGCTATCGACCTGCGCCAGTTGATTTTCTATCGCCTGCCGCGTGCTTGCGCTGACGGTGCCGGAATCCGTCACCCTGCTGACGTCTATCTGATAAAGATGCTGCCCTTTTTTTACCTGATCGCCCACATTGACAAAGCGTTGTGCAATGAATCCCTGCTGAGTAGCAAATATGTTGACCGACCTTGGCAGCGTCGTGACCTCTCCGCCCACGCTGATACGCCGGGTATAACCGCCATAGGTCACGAAAATGATCAGCACAGAAACGAATGAAAGTGAAATGCCCGCGATGACCCAGGCCGGCAACCCTGCAATTAACAATGCTTTTCCTGCCCATTTAGAACGACTATGCGATAAGGCCTCTTCCCTAAACAAATTTTGACCTCTCCATATATAGCGACACCGTTCATTTTTATCTTTTCCCTGGCCCAACACGGCGCTTATTTAGATTTAGTCTTTGTTGGCAAAACCCACAAGTAATAATAATCTTAAAAAAACACAAAACTGCTGAAACGTCACAAAAAGTGCGACCCTAATATTAGCGACGGCGTTATGAGTTGCATATTTCAACGCCGACCTCTTTAATCTAAGCGTATTCTCATCAAGCCGTCATTCACAGAGGCTGCGAGAATTAAGCGGCGAAACGCTTTACGTTTCGTTCCTGAGGTATAGGGATAAAGTTGAAAGGATTTACTATGAAAGAGCTAAATACTGCAGAGATCGAAATCGTTTCTGGTGCAGGGATTATTTCCGATACGGCAAGCTTTGTATCAGGATTTGCCGGCGATGTTATCATTGATACCGTAAAATTGGCCAATGATGCGCTTAATACCCGATTGATCTCTTCCGTAGGCCAAGGGTTCAACGCGATCGGTTTTGGCTTGGGCGCCGTTCATAATGTCGCGGACTCGCTTGGCTATGCGGCATTTAAAAGCGTTGCAGCCGTAGGCTCCCTGCTGGGCGGGGATGCAAGCCGTATCGAATATCATTACGAGAAAGAATGGGGTGCTTGAAAACAAGCGGCTCCCTCTGAAAGGTTAATGATGCTAACCACCTGCCCAATCAGGTGGTTATTTCAATTACGCACTCACTAACTCTTCTGTTTGAAAACCGCTTTGGTCAATGGAGAGGAGAACACGTTGTGCGGATCGTACTTATTCAGCACGTTGCAGGCATGATTCCAACTGTCATTGTTCCCTGCCCCGGCATTAAAGCTGCGCGGAATGTTTTCTTCGAGTACGGTTTTATCCTGCCACGCTGCCTGTGACGTATAACCCCAGCCTTTACTCCACTCTACGCGAACCGTCGCATAGTCGCCCGCATAGTGGCTAAAAATCCATTTTTCCATTTCACTGTAGAATTTATTGGCATCCGGCGTATCGGGCATGGTCAGAATATCCAACCAGATCGCGACATCCCATTCCGGATGGGATTCAACGGGACGAATAGCCGAAAGATCGGGAGCAATGGCATTGGCCACCGCGCTCTCTTTTGCACTGTCCAATCCGGTGACGCGAATTTCAATCGGGCCATTCATCGGAAATGAATTCTTGCGCTGGTAATCGGCCACCATGTCTTCATATTTTTTTGTGAAATCGTGCAATACGTTTTGAATATTGCTCCGCTTCGTGATTATCGCGTAACCATTGGCCGTCACGCGCAGCGTTGTCGGCTTCACATACAACAGCAGATCCTTGCTCCACCCCCACAGATCCGCCGACACGGTGGCCCCTAAACCAATGCTGACCAACTCCATCTGCGCCTTGCCGAGTGTCGGGGTCAGCTCCGGGTGGCCATTATTGATTTTTTTAATGATATCGGAAATTTTAACCGGCAAATTATCCGAGAACGGATAGTTAAATGGACCATTAACCGGTTTTGACACTTTTGGGAAGCTGTCTTCTTGCTTCCACACTTTCAGCCATGGTTTTTCCGTGAACGGGAACCAGATGACTTCAACGCGCCCGCACAGATCCAAGAAATGGCTGAAGGTATTTTTTGTCGTGCTCGCAGTGGAAAAAAGATCCGCCGCGGTGACATTAACATAACTTTGACAGCGTAAACGCCGGTTGCGCGGCACCTGCAGCGTCACTTCGCTGATAAAAGCCCGGCCGACATGCACCAGGAATGCCGAGCTCTCCGCATTATCACGCGTAAACTCCTTTAATTCATACTTCGACCGCGCCTGATCCCAGACGACAGCTTTTAGCGACACCACGCTATTGCTCACGGAACCAAAGCTGGCAAACTCAGCCAGAGGCTCATCTTTTGCCGGGATGCAGGTTCCATGGCCGCCGATGGCGAGCACGCCGCCCAGGGTCAGATCGCCAGGCGCCGGCGTCGCGTAAAAGCCGAGTTTCTTTTTTTCTAATTCAGTGAGCAAAGCCTGCATTGTCACCCCCGTTTGCGCGGTGACGTATCCATGCTCTCCCACTTTATTGATTGAGATGTTTTTGAATTTTCTGGTGAGGTCGATCAGCACGACATTGCTATTATCCTCCCCGTTTGCAATAACGAGCGGGGACCAGTTGTGCTTGATGCCAACCGGACGCACGCAATATTTATTCTCATGCGCCCAGTTAATTACGGCCAAGAGCTCATCCGTATTTTGTGGATAGCAGGTCAGAATATGATTGCCGGAGATTTCTTTTGACCAATTAACAAAATTGACATACTCATAGCCCACAGGGAACGTGTTCAAACTAGAACTAGTCATAACTGACTTCCTTTTAAAATTAAAATAGATAGAGATAAAAACGGCAACAGCCCGAGCGCTAATTGATCACCCTGATAAGCACCTCCTTTTCCTTGGGATAATCCCTCTGTTTTACTGCCCGAATAGCGTCAAGACTTGCCAATATAAATCAACACCTTGACGTTAATTTCCGCGTATTGAAAATTCTTTTCTTTATGCAACTCAATTAAAAAGCCGTTTCTTATTCGCACGCCAAGTAAAGGAAGATAGGCGTCATAGATGCTGTCAAAAAAAACCAGGTATTCGTTCAACCTGCCGTTAAACTCGAACAACAAATACTGCCCTCTTATCAACGTCAGATTGCGTGTCTCGTAGTACCCTTTGCTGAGCGTTACTTCCCAACCGGATGAGGCCAACTTTACCGTGCGCATTGACGTATCGGTATTTTTCCCTGTGCGGCTGCCGTATTTCTGTCGTTCCTCTCCTCCAGAGCTGGAAGCATTCATTGAATGATAGAGAAAAAACTTATATCCCTTAAGCAGGTATATGTTCTTGGGCATTTCGATAAAATGATATGCTGACGGATTTTGTATTAAAAAGGGAGGGAGATGTTTGGAAAAGTCCCATTCCTGGCTCGTTCTAAAGTCCTTTGGGCTTTCACCGAAAAAGCGTTGAAAGGCGCGGCTAAAAGCCTGCTGGGAGCTAAAGCCGATAGCAGTAGCCACTTCCAATACTTTTAAATCAGACTGTTTGAGCATGACGGCAGACTTGCTCAGACGCCTATTTCTGATATACGTCGCTATTTTCATTCCCGTATAACGCTGAAACATTCTTTGCAAGTGCCATTTCGAATAACCAGACAAATCCGATAACTTTTCTATCGAGAGATCATGCTGTATATTCATCTCGATCAAATTAACTAGCTCGACCACAATACTATGCTGGTAACTCATAATGACATCCATGCCCTAACAAAACCCACCCTCAGACAACCTGCTCATTGGGCTTTTATCCATTAAAATGAAAAACAAAGCGCTGCCGCAATCATGCAATTAGGATTAGAATGTGAAAAACGATGAACCTTTTATAATTGATTGACAGAGAGATACTTCTTTTTGGGTAGACATCCTCCTTGTGACGTTATTGGTATAATTCTTATAAAGCTTTTCCCTGGTGAAGGCTTTTCCTGTCTCTTTCATCTTGACCAATATCCATCCTGACGTTGTGCAACTAAGCAGTCAAAAGAAAGCATATCCTGGCATCCGTTGATAAATCGTTTGCCTCCCTCTCGGCGGTGCATTTTAATACCCTTACATTTAGAGTAGCCTATGTAGATAGCTTAGAAAATATCAAATGCCAGATAATTACACAGTTCGCACTTTATGTTACGACAATAATTAAAAGACAAGAAAAATCATATAATTAGAATTTCAACTCCAAGCAATGAATGCCGATAAAACGTAGGAATCGCCCTTGAGAAGGGTTATTAAAAACAATAAAACCGCTGATTTCCTCAATAAAAACAGAAGGAAAGATTTATAAAATAAGAAATAGACTAATTCATCGCATCCTTCTGATATATTTATTCGTCAGACCAAGTCTTTCAGAAAAATCCCATAAAAGGGCGCACGGAGTCCTTTTATTTTCGCAGAGGATTAATTAGCTACGCCATCGCCCGATGCCGATGAGTCGACGCGCCTCAATACGGCAATTCATTATGCCGCGGCCCGGCGGATACGGTGAATAAAGCCCCGTTATCCGACGACATCATCGCACCGGCGAAGTGCGCGTGGTTGCAGAATACCGTTCTGCGGATAGGCGCAAAGCCGAGATGGGAAACGCAGCGCCTCAGGAAATGAGCCGTAAGCAAAGCGCAGGCGGCTCCGTGCGGGCTGTCCTCTCCATTCACGCCTCTCTCAACCCAGCCCTCTTGCGGATCGGAGGCCGTCTACGGCACAGGGCGCCAAACATCGGGCATAAAAAAACCCGCCGTTAAGCGGGTTTGGTTCTCATGTGCGGTTCACTGACGCCAGCCTACGCCGGACGCGGGATTACTCCCACTCAATTATTTACAACAACAGTAACATGTTGATTTTATTGATTGACACAATGACACTGAAATCTTCATACCGACTTTAATACCGTCACCAGAAAAACAAGCTCAGTTTTTGCACGCCTCATTGGCAGCTATCAGCTCTCTTTCGTAACCAATCCTCTGGTGACGCTCAGCGCGCAGCGCTCGCATCTGGACGTCGATAGTAGCACCGATAGGCAACTGGTCAACAGCGAACACCGGGCGCGCCACATCGGCAGTTTTGCATGGCACAGCGATCGGGACTTTCACTTCAACATATGACGGCGCCGGCGGAACGTTCGAGCAGCCGGCCAATGCCAGAACAGAAAACACGATCAGCTTTTTCATTGGGCACGCTCCCGGCGCAGCTCTGCGTCAAACGCAACAGACGCCGCCGCGCACGCTTCGCCTGTTGTTCGCTCTGCCATAACCTCGTTTGCCATCTCATAGTCGCCCTGCGCCTCCCTGCGGGCTTTTTCCTGAGCTGCCTTTACCTTGCCTTCCATCTCTTCCTGTTTACGCTGCAGCGCCTCAATGCCAGCGTTCTGGCTGGCGATCGTCGATGCCTGTTGCCGGCCAGTATCCTTACACTGCGTCAGCGCCTCATTGAGGCGGTCAATCGTCGGCTGGTAGTGTTGAGCTGCCAACCATGCGCCGGCGCCGACGACGACCGCCAGCGCCAGCAGGATCACCACGATGGAGGCAATCATTTTGCCAAGCATAGAGCACGCTCCTTGTCACGGCGAATCACCAGACCGTTGAGCTTTACGCCGCCGGCATACACCCAGCGCGGGAACTGCTCGCAGGCGTCTACCGTTTCCCCCTGGCGAAACAGGCGGAACATCGTCGATTTTTGCATTGTCGCGCAACCGGCATTAAACGTGATGCTTACCGCCGCATCGAAGGCACCCTGCTGCAGCTTGTTACCATCGGCATAATTTGTAACGCACCGCTCTGCCGCCAATATGTTCTTTTGCCAATCGGCGGCGATCTGCTGATCTGTCTTGCGCACGCCTTGTTTAACGCCGTGCGTATTCCCAACCCCATCAGTCAACACATCGGCCGGGCATTTGTACGGTTCGCGGCGGCAGCCCTCGGCGTTGCCGATTAACTCCAGGCCGGCACGGCTGGTTTTTACTTCTCCGTTCAACAGCACCAGGCCGATTATTACCGCGACAGAACAAATCGCGCCGGCGGCGCCAGTCTTATTCAGCTTGCTCACCGGTAACCCTCCCCATTTTTTCTCGCCGGCGATCCTCGCGAATCTTGAAATAAAGGTTCATCAGCCACGTGAGGAATGCGAAAAACAGACCACCAAGGACGCCGATCGCAGCCCATTGCTCTGGAGAGTATCCATCGAGCAGTCGGGTAAACCAGAATGCAGCGCCACCACCAGAGGCGCCATACGAAATACCGGTAGTGATTTTTTCCATTTTCATGGCTCCACCTCCCCAACGGGGATATTTAAACGGCCATACCACGCTTGGCGAAATAGCTACGGAATTTGGCAACAACCAGGTTGTGCTCCAGCTCGTTCAGCACCCCCTCGTAGATAGCCCATCCGGCAATATCAACGGTGCCAGTGTATGAAATAGGGTTAGCAGGGCTGCCGATTGCAAATGCCCGATTCGATGGAGCAATAACACGGCCGGCGGGGATTGGGTTTATTGCGGTATATCCCAGCGTCCAATCACGCACCTGGATCGTTGACGCTGATTGCGTCAGCGACATGATCGAGAACTGCGACATATCACGCTCGATCTGCACTGTTGTCGCCGTGGCTGGACCAGGTGCGGTAGGGTCATATGCCCCAACGATACCCGTCAGCTTCCCGACCGGTGGCGGATATCCAGAGTTCTCGACGTACAGCGAAAGCCCCTGCGTTGCGTAAGCCGGCGCAGATGTGTTCTGTCCGTTGAACGAGCTGAAAATCATCGGTTTGTGACTATTATCAACAAAGGTATCGAGCGAACGCGCGACACAGAAAATGGTGTGTTGCATGCGCTGGAAGATCGCCGTCTGGAAATAATGATTGGAGCCAACAAACGACGCATAGTTATCGTGGATTGTCGGCGTCCCGACTACGTTTAACCCTGGGTTACCGCGCGCCAGATTCTGCAATGAGCGCTGCAGGCTGCCGCCAAGATACCCCCAGCCGAGGATCCCCCGGCTAACTGGAGGGATAATGAAATCCGTCTTTCCGCTTAAATCTGAATATTTATCAATGAATCCGATAGCCATGGTTAAACCTCCTCAGCGGTTATCTGATATGCAACGCTCCAGTTTCGGAGGTCATAGTATTTGTTAACGAGTTCGGGAATATTCGCCGACGGGTACATGCCGCTGCCCGGCAGATAAACGTATTTGCTTTCACTGAGGCCATTGCTTGAATCGCAAACCATACCGTTTCCGTTGTGGTTCGCCTTGTCCGCGTAACGGATCAGTAGCGTGC
Organism: Serratia sp. CY37869; assembly: GCF_052168895.1. Lineage (NCBI taxonomy): Bacteria > Pseudomonadati > Pseudomonadota > Gammaproteobacteria > Enterobacterales > Yersiniaceae > Serratia > Serratia sp. CY37869. The sequence continues at coordinate 186,061 of NZ_JBJNLU010000001.1, read as the reverse complement.
CGAGCGGTTCGCGCGTCAGCGTGATGTGGATTGTTGAAAGCCCACGAATTTCTACAGACAAAATGCTGATCGGAGTGTCAGAGCCATTGAATCTGTCGATAGCCGTGAAGCCTTTGTCAGCGTATTCTTGCGCCGCGTTCACAACATAAGGCGCGGCAAACCGCAACGGCGGCGCCGGCGTGTGCATCGACAACAGCACATCAACGCCACGACAAACGGCAGCGATTGGCTGCAGCGGCTTCCAGTCATGGCCAAGCTCGCACACCCTGAACGAAATCTCGCCAAGCTTTTCAGCAAACCAGCGGTAGCCATTTGAATCCAGGTGTCCGTTTTTATCGGTGTAGGGATAGGTCGGGCCTGCCAGGAACCAGTTTTCGTTCTCGTCGGCAAGCTCTATCTGCGCCATACCAACTGCCATATCCCGCTCGTCACGCGTGAATGAGGCGCCAGTTTGATACGTGATGAATGCAGGCATACGAGCCTGTCCTGTCACTGCCGCGACATCTGCGTACATATCATTGCGAAGCTGCAGCGTGGCTGTTTTGAAATAATCCTTTGTGGCGCTGGGGTAATCGTTCTCGCCCTGCATGTGAACGATGCAGCCGACTTGATATGACTTCCCGGAAGCGTCAGCGATGGCTTTTACACCAGTCATGGCGGTGTAGAAACGGTTGTACAGTTCAGGGCTTGCGCCTTTACTGAGCTGCGCAATCGTCCGGCCGCCGACGCCCGTTGCAGAGCCAACAAAGAGGCGGTTAGGTTCAGATGAAATCCCGAGGCGATCGAGATGGTGACGGCGCCAGGAATTCAAAGCTCCCTCCACCGGGGACTCGCCATACGCAATTGTTCCTGGTGCCAGTGCGGCCACCTGCGAATCAGTCAGTGCGTTGCCGTTGGCATCACAGCACGTAGCGATCAATGGTTTTAACACCGCGCCGCCGCGGGGAGTGAATACCGCGGCAGTTGGCGACGCTGGCATGACAGAATCACCAAACATCAGGTTATCAAGCGGCTGTACAGTGCTCAGGCGTGGCCATCCCTCGGTTCCATTCTGTAGAGACTGCCCGTAATAAATGTCGTGGACTATCTGTGCCAGCGGGCGAATCGCGTTATTACCGCGAGAAGCTACTGCCTCGCGGCTCTGGCGTGCCAACACTTCGCTTTTTTCAGTTTGCTCTGTGAGCCAGGCAGCCGACTCTTGATCGTCATTTTTAAGCTGCAGTTCTATGGCGTAGCCGTCTGGGTCAATCCAGAAAACGCCGTCGCCAGGCAGCTGAACAACATCGAGATTGCCGGCAAAGATATTACCGTCGACGGTTGAAAATGATGGGCGCCCTTGTGGGTCAGTAATCGCAATACCATCCCCGGCCTGACCAAAGGAGATGAAATCAAGAGCTGACCCGCTCGGGTAGTCAGTAAGCTCTTGTGCTGCGCCTCCGTTGTTCTTGTAGAAAATGAACGAAATACCGGTACTTGAGGCCTGCCATACGCGGAAATACTGCCCGGACGTGGTGCCTGCCAAGCCAGCAGCGACGGAGTCGAAGGTTTCAGCTTCAAGCATCGCTGAGCTGGCGGCAGCTTCGGCTCGGTCTGCATTGATCGCGCTATTAGTTTCTGACTGCTTTGCTGATGCTGCAGCTCCTTGAGCCACGTCTATAGCATGATCAACATCACCAAATTTGTTAGCAATAACCCTGGTTTCATCCCTTGCTTCCTTCGCCTCTCGCGCCGCTTGCTTTGCCTCCTCTGTTGGAACCGAGTATTGCAGGTCGACCCATTTTTTGGTGGCCGCATCCTGAGGGAGAAGAGGATCACCCAAGTTGATGATGCGTTGGCCTTTTGCATCGTAGTAATGGTTACCGCCAACGGGCTTAAGAAGCGCGCGAGTTAAGGCCTCGTCGTTCTGCTGTATCAGCATCGTCAGGTAGTCGAAAACATCCTCATGAACCTCGGGGAAGAAATTTCCCTGGTTACGAATATCTGTTTCTTGAACGGTCGGAAGTTTACGGACAATGGCCAGACTGAAGTTGATAGGTGGCGCGATGTTCAGGATCACATTACCGCCGGAGTACGAACGAACTCCTGTAACGGTGTAGTCACTGTTTAAAACAAGGCGGGTTTCAACGCCGTTGGGATCAGTGCGAACCACCTCTAACGAGGTTTCATTGAAGATCCGGAACCGATAAGGGAACACGGTAGTCACACCATTCCCGTTGTAATCCTCCCGGCTTATTTGCGTAGATACGGTCATTCGATGTGGCTCCGTCAGATTGCTTTTCGCTCATTTTAGCCACACCAAAACCATACATGAATTGAATTGTGTGTTATATTTGTTTTTATTACCTATATGGTAATTTCAATTGCGCATATTGCTAAACTAATCATTTTTATATATGGTTATTTATACAGTAGTCACAGGCTGAGCGAGGTGCATTACGCAATGAAGAAGTACAGCTACCCGGCCAGCAGGATGCTGGAGAAAAGCGTTAACACGCGCGAAGGGATCGCGGGATTAGCTAAGGCTTCACTACTGGAAACGCTGCTGAAGGAACTCGATGATGACGGGTCAGAGATCGGCGGTGCTATGCTGGAACTGAATGCTTTAGTGAACTATGTCACACAAAATGAAAAAATGAAGGAACAAATCAAAACACATTCGCAATTTATTACTCACCAGTTGGAACAATAATTACCATCGTCAATACCTCGCCGGGCCTAGCCCGGCTGCTGTCAAGGTAATCTTTTCTCAATCCCGCTCGCAAAATAGTTACCAAATTGGTACATTTACTTTCTCGCAAACCTGCGCCACAGTGATAGCGCATCAGCAAAATCTGATGCCGGGATTGGCGTCCCGCATATCAGCGTAGCGCACGACCGCGCTTAAGCGGTTTTTTTGTGTGCGGAGTACAGCTACACCCTCTCAATGGTGGGCCGTGCAGGGGCATCGAAAGATGCGCCGGAGCCTACGCTGACCGGTACGCCAACCTTGTACGGTTCACCACCAAGATTGGCGTCTATGGTGGTGATAAATAACCATCAGCGTAGAGGTCATCACAATGGCTACTCAATCCCCAGTTTTAGCACCTGAAATTATCGTCAGTCACGGCCAGGCCGTTACAACCACCCGATCCGTTTCTGATTTCTTTGGCAAGCGCCACGCCGACGTAATCCGCCGGGTCGAGACTATCGACTGCTCACCAGAATTCACTGAACGCAATTTTGCGTTGAGTGATTACCAAGACCCTACCGGTCGCACCTTACCCATGTACCAGATCACCAAGAACGGCTTCGTCTTCCTGGTAATGGGTTTCACCGGCAAGAAGGCGGCACAGTTCAAAGAAGCGTATATCGCGGAGTTCGACCGGATGGAGAGCGAGTTAGCCAGCCAGCGCTATGGCCACAACACGCTTGGCGATCTAACCGGCACCGCTAACCTGTCTGTATTGGTCGACAAGCTGCAGCAGATCATTCATGAAGGCGAATTCATCCCCGCGGGTAAGCGGCCGAACTACAGCCTGCCGGCGAACCGGAAGCATGAAGCGACAATCATCCGCGACTTCCTGAGCAAAGATGACAGCAGCACCCTGCTCACGCTGCTGGAATGGCTGCGCGCCGATGGGTTCGATGTATCGGCGGCCGATCGGGAGCTGGACATTATCCGCGGCTACGTCGGCGGTATGCGCCGCGCGCTGGGTGACATCCAGACTCACGCCCGCTACATCGACCACGCGATCGGGAAGATGTGAGCAAAGCAGGTGCTTTGTGGTCAACGACAGAGTTCAATATGCAACCAACAACCCTTGCAACCAACATTACCAGTTAGTAATATTACCGAAGTGGTAATCCGCTAAAAAGCCGATGCCCAAGCTAGATAAGTAAGATTACCTAGCGTTAGAAGAAGGAGAAGGAGCAAAACCTATGAAAAAATTTGATGAGTTTGATGGCTTCTAAATGCCATAGGGTGTTGATAGGCGGGCTAACCACCCGCCTTTTTCATGGAAAAAACAATGAACATCGATCCAGTAACAATGCAAATAGTTAGCAATGCAATTGTATTGCTTGGAGTGGTTGTTGCAATTTTCACCATCTGGTACAACATCAGAACTGCAAAAAAAACTCAGACTGCAATTTTCTTGTTCGAAAGCAGGACAGACAAAGAATACATAGAGTCATTGCATGTTCTTAGAAAAGTGCACGAGTCAGGAAAATCTTTTAGATCTTATGTGTTCCCATGCGGTGGCGCAGAATTAACGGAAGAAGAAAAGAACGAAAAGAGAAAGTTCCAGTACATTTTGAATTTTTATGAGCGAGTGGCAGTGAGCATCCAAAATGGAATTTATAACGAGGATATGATCAAAAAGACATCTTACTCGACAGTTATTGATACTTGGAATCATGCAGAGCCGCTAATTAAAGCCATCAGAGAAAGCATTAGTTCTAAAACAACCTATCAAGAATTTGAGTGGCTTGCCAATAGATGGAAAGACTCACCGCTAAGAGAGACTTCAAAGCGACGCTGGTACCACTCATCATAAGCAAAGCCCGCCTAGCGGGCTTTTTGTTGGGTAGTGATCGCAGTGCTTGGTGGGTAGTTATTCAGACAGCTCATTATACTTAGCATCGTCATAACTCTTACCGAATTTTGACCAGCAGTATGAGTTCAAGCTTTCTTTGTACTTAGCTGCTTTTCTTGCATTTAAAATCCAATTCACCACACAACCAAGCAAAGCTAAAATTATGAAAACAGTTTCAAAATCAATAAAGAAACCAACAAAAACCATGTAAGCGACAAGACCAACGGCAACTAAAACTGTTATTGACCTTCCATTTCTTGCTGACGTTTCCACTCGATTTAATTCCGAGTTAAATAATTTTGCTTGTTCTATATCCATATGCGCCTACTTAAGTTGCTCTTCTACCCGGTTCAAAAGCGGGGATATGTAAAACAGGTTCTGATATGGTAGCAACTTCCTGACCGCATGTGTCTGCTTGTCGTCAAATTCTCCGTTAAGCACACCATTGGCGATCACTGCCCCATCGCCGGCCATGTCGAACGTTGGGCCAAGCAGAGCACCGATTGCGTTACGGCTCTGGAAGCGGGATACCGGCGGCGCGCCAAACATGGCGCCAAGGCCGAACCGACCGCCGCTGATATTCTCCACGGCGTTTAGCGGTTCGGATAACCAGCCGATCATGCCGGCGCGGTCTATACCCTCTTTCACCAGGTTGTTAGGGCTGTAGTCGATATCACGGCCGCTGAGCTTTTGCTTCATAACGTAGACCATTGCGCCGAGCGCGATAGTACCCATGGCGCCTAGGTAGAACGATGCATCGCCCTGCTGTATTCCGGAGGCGATCACGCGGTTATGCTGAGCAAAGATGAACGTCTTGAACTGCAGGATCATCTTGCCCACTTCATTGCTCATCATCAGCGGCGTATCGCCAACGCCTGGCGTGACAACGGTAGAGTCAACGTCTTTCAATACGGCAGATTGGAAAGCCTCACGCACTGCGCGATCGTCCCACAGGTGGCTGTGGCCAGTCAGAAGCCCGTCCATATCTTCACCATGCTTCGCGAATTGCTCACCAATACGGCGCAGCATGCTCTGGTCGATACCGATTTGCGCCATCTTTCTGATTTCCTTCTGCGGAACTTCCTTCCCAGTTGCCAACAGCTGTGCATTGCCCAGGATACGGGACTGAACGATAAGGCCGGACCATGACTTCAGGGCACTGTTCCACTGGTTCATCAGCGTCCAGTTGCCAAATTTCTGCGTACCCCAGTTAAGTCCACGCTCAAAAGCAGAGCGTCGGCTGTATGGGTCAGTCAGATCAGCAATGGCCTTCGTTCGGGTAGACAGTACATAATCCAGGCCGACAGCCATTTCACGCAGGTCTTTGGTTGCCACTTTCACCGCGGCCATGTTTCGGAGCATAGCTCCCATTGGTCGAAGTGATTTGCTTAAACCGTGCTGCATTACAGGACGCATCAAATCGGTTGCGGCCGATATTGTCATGCCCCCCAGCAGGCGCAGGAAGTTGACGTTTCGCGCGACGCGGCCGGCACGGACAAAGAAGCTCCGCGGGTCCTTTGGCGCGCCATACGTACCGATCAACCTGTCTCGCATTGCCTCAATGTCGCGAAGGTCAGCTTCACGTTGCTTCTCCAGCTTCGCGCGTTCCTTCGGCGTCTTGGCATCTTTGATCAGTTGAGTGTATTCCTCAGATACCTGTCGGATTTGCTCACCCATATCCTTGCTACCGAATTGCGCGGTCAGTTCGATCTCCGGACCTACCTGGCGCAGATAGCTTTCCATGACGTGGTTGATGTCAGACTCCAAAAAGTCCTCAATCCGTTCGTCTGGGATAAGCAGGCTTCGGCTCTTAGTGAAGCCAGCTCGGCCGATTATTTTTTCAGGCAGCAGCTGAGCGGGAACCAGGCCAGAAGGAGCGCCAATAATCTTGTTGACGATCTCATCTGCGGCATCCTCTGCTTCCTCTCGTGAAAGTGGCTCCATCGCCTTCAGCGCGCGCTCACGGCTTGCATTCAGTCTGGTCGTGGAGTTGGCCTTCTTCTGCAGCTTGCGCAGCTCTGAGCGGTGCTTGCGTGGGTTATCAAGCAACTCAAGATGGCGCTGCAGGGTTGGAAGCTCCTCCTTTGCCCTGGAAACGTCATCCAGCTTGGTGCGCAAGTCCGAAACCTCTTTGTTAAGACGGGTGATCAGCTTCTGATTTTTGGCTGTGGCCAGTTGCGCCTGTTGCTTCTCCAGCCTGGCTGTTAAGTCCTGCTCCTGGCCGATCAGTTTCGTCCTGTTGCCAACCTCATCCATAAGTTCAGTTTTACGGCCAGACCATGACTCTGCCGCTGCAATTTCGTCTGCCAATGCTTTTGCGCGCGGCTCGGCTTCTGCTGCAGCAGACAGACCGGAATCGATCTTCTCAATGCGCGCGCCGGCAGCATCAGCACCTTTTGCACTGATGCCCTGAATCCAGTTAGCAATGCGACCTCGGAACTCAGTGCGATCAGAGATAATTTTGTCGAACTTATAAATGCGAGGCAGGTAGCTTTGTGCCGTTGAGACGTCTACATCCTCGGGAAGAATACCAAGCTCCTGCATGCGAACCTTTGTCGCTTCGAACATTGGCCGAATCTGAGTAGCAGCCTGTGCAACTTCAGGAATGTCACTCTGATCGCCGCGGCGCATCGCCATGCCAACGGCCTCGTTGAAATCAACAAAGTTCATTCGCTTACCACCGGCGACGCGGATGTTTTTGCTGTACGCCTGATAAGCGTCCTTGGTTGACTCCATTTGCTTGTACAGCATGGCATCATATTGCTTGATCTTGGTTTCAGCCGCGGTGAATGTTGCCAACCCTTCATCGTTCTTCGCAAAGAAATAGTTGTTCTCTGCCAGTTGCTGATTGATTGCCCGCGACGCGCGGGATGGCGATTGAGCCAGGCGGCCACCAGGATTAACGCTCAACGTTTTGTTGATTAACCCAACACCTGCCAGCTGTTCCTGATCCAGCGTTGTGTTGAAAACCTGCGCCGCTCCGATGCTCTGCGGAGAATCATTGCCCCGTAGGTTACTGGAAACCGCTTGAGATACCGCGGTACGCTGACCGGCACCGGCAAGCAACTGCGCCCCAGCCCCGAGTATTCCGCCAACCATAGCGTCAACAGCAACGTTAACTGCACTTTCCTCAAATGTGCGAGTTTCTTGTGTGGCGCTAAGCGCGGCCTCTGATGCGATACCACCGACGGCATTGGCCAAAGCAAATCTTCCAGCGGTAGCCGCAATCTCACCACCGCGCACCACAGCGCCGGCGGGGACAAACATCGATGCCAGGTTGATAGGATCAATTAGCCCCATGGCCAAGCTTGCTATTGTCCCGGCACCGCCTGTTTCTGAAAGGTATTGCCTGTCCTGCATCTGCTGATCTATACGCTGCTTTATAGCGCGCGTCTCGTCAGGAGAGCCGGCATCAATGAATGAGTCTGCGTAATCCTCATATCCTTTAAGATCGGCCGCATCATTGTCGAAGGGGTTATACCCATCAACCTTGTCAAACTGGCTGAATGGCGCAGTGGCAATGAAACTTCCCAGGGAGTTATCAATTCGGAAGGCAGCGTCACGACCGCGCTGAACCTGCTGATTATCGGTGAATGGATTCAACGCAGAAAGCAATGACGGCGTTTCCATATATGCAGAACTATCATCAGGCTGAGGTATGCTCTGTACATCAGCAGATAGCAGATCATCGGTCTTCATCTCATACGTTGGCATTACTGACCTCCTGCGGTGATGTTGCTCGGCAGTTGATTGGCAATGCCGGCGCCAAATGGTTTAGTAAAATCAGGCGGTGTATATCCTTGCTGGTTTGTGAATGCCGGCTGTTTTTCTTCCTGCCGCGCAGCGCGCGCCGCATCAACCCTCTGTTGCTGGATATCCATAGTTTGCTTGTACATCGGAGAGGTTTTTTGCTCAGGCCTGAATCGCAACGGCATACCATTTTCGCCGTAATACGGGCGAACATCGTCATAGCCTTCTGCGTTCTTCTGGCGCACCATAACGCTGTAACTCTGATCGCGTGGCGTAACAGCATCGGGAACCAAAACCAAATCGGTATCATCTCGCGCGCCGCCAAACGCGGAACTTTTCAAAGCTTTTTTCTCTTCCTCCCACTGGCCTTTGATCCAGTTACCTGAACCGTTAGTCACGCCATAAACGGCTTCAGGGGCATACTTCATCACCTCTTCTTTGCCGTTGATGGTCGATACCGCCCACACCTTTTTAATCATGGCATTAGTCATTGCCTTAGCCTGATCAGCATCGCCGCCGGTCTGTGCAAAGTTCGCATCGTAAATAGTCTGGTAGTCGCGTTGGTACAACTGATTAGCCTGCCCTGCGGCGCTGATGCTTGGCGCCCCGAAGCTGGTCCACGACGGCGAAAGGCTATTTATATTATCCTGCGCTGCGGTGGCTCTAGCCTTGATGTAATCTTTGTCCCGCACCTGTTGGCTAATCATCTGCTTCAAGCGATCGTCCTGCTGATAGACCTGGTTGTAGGCCATATCGACCGCTTTCTCTGCAGGCACGCCGGCGCGGTCATAGGCATAAACTTTCGAGTAAAACGCCATCGCGCCTTTATCAACACCTGTGGCCGCCGCCGGATTGTTGTCAAAAATCTGTCCGTACATTTTGGCCATAGGAACAACGACGGCAGGATCGCGCGATGTTGCCCCAGCGGTGAGCATCGTCTTGATCTGCGTCGGCAGCATGCCGGATTTAGTCGTTATCTCTGCAACCTGGTTCAAGCTGTCGGCATTGTTGATGTTGAATCCACCGGCTACGTTGCGATCAAAGTAATGGTCTATTGCCAACTGATTGTTTTTGTCAGTTGAATCAAGCGGGAAGTTATTTTGCAAAGACGACTCAACACGCATTGCGCCCTGGCTCTTTTCCCATTCCGCATCGAGCTGCTTAAATTTCGCCTGCATTTTGTCCCAGCGCTGCTGGTTGGCTGCAAAATTAGATGCATTCGGATCCGTTGGCCGCAAGCGTTCAAGCAGGTCCTGCCGCGCTGCCGGCGACATGCTTTTGGCTGCTCCAATAACGCCACCATAACTTTGCTGATCTTGAAGGTCTTGCCATTGCCGCATGCCTTTTGCTGGGCCATAGGCATTTATCAGATCTGCTTGCGTGGGCAGCTGTGCCGGCTGTAGTCCTTCATCAAGAGCTGAATACGCATCTTTCAGCGAATTGCCAAGCTGCTGTGCGTATAATGCTCGCTGCTCATTTTGAATAGATTGAAGCTGGTTTATATAAGCCGCCTGCGCTGCTGGGCTTGCCGAATCAAAGGCAATATCACCAGTTATTCGTCTTGCTCCAGGCAGCGCCGAAAGGCCAAGAGCCGCACTGACGCCGGCACCGATCTGCTCATCGGTGTATGGTTGGCTGCCATTCTCATGCTTCACGATGCCGGCGCACAACGCTGCGAGGGTTCGTGGGTTGCTCATATCCACCGGATCGTTGGCGCCAACACCCAACGCGCCGCACAGCGCCTTGATGTAGGCATCAGTGTTGTTTCCATCAGATGCCGGCGCCCAACGGTTAACGATCTCTGCTACGGTATCGAACCCTTTAGCTTGATACGCGAGCAGGTTCTTACCCAGCGCTCTGATCCCATGCTCCGGCGTCTCAAATTTGGCAAAGCGTCCATCGCTGCCTGACTGACCTTCCCATGGGTTTTTATCACTGGCCTCAATGTTGCCAGGGTTGTTATTCCTCAGACCTCGCGCAGCAGATGAATTTCCATGCGCAGTGAATCGAGACACACCGCCAACGTCTGACGGTTCGCCATTACGAGATAAGTACTGCTGATATTTACCAGTGGCAACCCTTGCCCTAAGAACTCCAGTCGCAGCATTCTCCCTGAAGCTATTCCAATTTGATTCAATCTCTTCATCGCTCTGGCCATGGGCTTTGCCATAGGTGACGATCTGGTTTCCGCCAAGTGATAAGGTATTTCCGATAGCATCGTTGTCGTCAAAGCTGTTTTCAGCCTGCTGCTGCAGGTTCGCCAATAGCCCTTGCTGCTGACCTGCTTCGAACTGCTGACGCTGGCCGATCTCATACTGGCGCGCACGATTTGCAATAGGCTGGCCGGCGGAGGAAAATTGATTACGGAAACGCTCTTTCACCGGACCATCAGGAATGGAGTCAAAAGCCGTGCTGGCCATTTGGCTTAACTGGCTTGCTACCTGCTCACTTTGTCCAATTGCATTGGCACCCTGTTTGGTCAGTAATCCAGTTTGAGGGTTATTCATCAGGTCATCGGCTTGCTGGTTGAATTGCATCAGGGCGTTTTGAGCGAACGCCAGATCTTCGCGTTCACGCTGCTGCTGATAAATGCCCAACGCATTAGAACCAACGTCTGCCAACGCAGTGAAAGCGTTGTCTTTGGGGATACGCAGATCCTGCGTATTAACCGGCGCCGATTGTGATTGCGATTGGCGCTGATATACCGGTACTGTAGGCATCATTCCCCCTTAAAACGTGAATGCGTTAGAGCCGTAGCGACTGCTGCGGGCATTGCTAAACATGTTGTTGCTGGAACCACTACCGGCTTTTGTAGCTGGCTTATCCAGCGCGCCAGAAGATTTATAAGCGCCATATGCGGTAAGTGAGGAATTCAGGATTGTCGTTGCTGCTCCAAGGTTTGCCGCGTTACGGTCAATCTGCCCCTGGGCGCGACTAACACCAGCCTGGAAGTTAAGGCCAGCCGCCTGGCGCTCTGCGTTATTGACGGTGGTCAGAGCATCAAGCTGGCCGCCGGCCGCGGTGTCACCGAAGATGTTCAGCGCGCTGCCGCTGGTCATGTCAGTGCCACCGGCGCCGAAGGCTGCAGCCTGCTGACCCTGTAGCTGGCGTGTCTGCTGGCGCTGCTGATAAGCCGCATCATTGCCCGCATTAATCGTGTCGCGCGCGGCGATCTCTTGTGCATCTGCGTTGGCGTTGGCTATCCTTGCCTGTTGCTGCCCTGCTTGGTATTGGCCATAAGCGCTAACTGCACCGAGAGCCAGCGCAGAGCCTGCAAGGATTGTTGTTGGCTCACACATGATCACCTCGTCTCATCTCAAATCTGTGGAATGGAAGCCCGGCACGGCCAACGGGCTGCGCTTCATGGATGGTGAAACCAAGCCAGTGCAGCCAGCATTTAGCCGCGGTGTTGCGCGCGTCGACGTAGTTTTCCAGCTCCGGATAATGCTGCAGGAAAAGACGCAGAACTGGCCGGCACCGGCGGAGGAAAGTGGCCTGGTATCGTTCAAGCAGGTCAGAACCCACCAGCCACGGAACCCCAGATCCGGTTATCATTGACCGCGGCGCCACGCCGAAGATGGTCACCACCTCGCCATTGATCAGCCCAGCGAAAGCAAATGCAGAAGTGCGCAGCGCCAGCTCAAGAACCTGAGTCGGGGTCTTGCCGCTCATCGCATCGAACTCATCGGCGTCAGCCTGGCGAACGTGCGGCAGGAGCGCCGCAACGTGTTCAAGAGTGGCTTCGACAACTTCAACCTTGCGCACTAAATTCCTCCTACGGTTACGCGCGGGATAACTGCGAGAATGGTCATCGGCAGCGGGTCGTTCTGTTCCACAATTAGCCGGCCGTTCTTGCTCCAGTTGGCATCCAATTGTAATTCAATGGTTCCCGTCTTCGGTTCGACCGGGTCATCATAAAATTCGTCATAGCGCTGGGCGTATTCGTACATCTCGCCGCCTGGAGTGCCGGCAAACACACCACGCGACTCATTCACAAGCAACGATGCGGCCGTGAATAGTTTCTTCTTATCGAGAAGTGTTTCGTTGCCGTTCAGGTTAACGTCCAGCGTTTCAATGACCGCGGCGATCGGCAGTCCTGCATGCACCACTGAGCCGGCTTTCTCCAGGGTGATGCTTCCACCGGTAACGATCTTCTGCGGCTCAACGTTGGCATCTGACAAAATGCTCACGGCCTGTCCTTCGAGGTGGTCAAGTCCTGCGAATGCAGAGCGCGCCATGCTCCAGTCGCTGACTGGCACACCGCGGAACTGAGGTGGAACATTTCGGTTACTTGTCACGGTTGCCTGGTTGCCGCTTACCACGGTATTGATCTGCAGCTTCAAAACCTTGCTCACATCCTCCTCGACATACGGCATGTGGATTTCACTGCCAACATCACCGGCCGTAAAGTAACTGGCGCCGGCCACCGTCAGCGTCATGTCTTCGTAATATGGCCAGTCTCCGGAACCACCGGTCAGAGTCATCGTCTTGCTAGCATCACGGTTCCTGCCGTCATACGTCAGGCCACAGTCAACAAAGAATGCATCGTCCATCACATCGTATAGGCGGCTCTGCATACGCTCGATATAGCGTCGCTGCTGGCCATTGATAGTGCGTTCAACCACGCAATAGAGCGCGTCTTCGTTTCCTTCAGCAATGCTGGACACTGATTCATAGCGGCCGGTGCTAGGATGAAGATGCCACGCTGCCACCTGCTGATCGCGGAGATAAGTCAGGCCAAGTAATGCGCCGTCATTGCGCGTACACCAAACGATCGACATAGGCGTAATGGAGAACGCCCAATCGGTAATCTGGTATCCGGTAAAGAAGTGGTTAGCGAGGATGATCAGGTCTGAACCCTGGAAGCCGTCGACATCGAATGAATAGGCAAGATCGCGCACCGCTCCGCCCTTCTGCTGGATGAATAGCGCGACGTTGCTGATGGCGATCGGCTGCACATGGCTGGCGCCATTCTGTCCCTGGCTTGAGAACTGAAAGGCCGACGGGGTCAGTGTTCCCTGTTGGTTGCCGTTCACCTTGTATTCGCCACCGCTGGTTAGCGCGACGAGCGATCCGACATCAATCAGATGACGGATTTGATTGAGCTGGCGCCCGGCGTAGGTATAGGTGATCGCATCATCATCAACGGTAGGGTTTGATGTGCCGAAGTCCTTATAGTCACCGCTGCGGCTGGTCCATACGGTTTGTGGCTGACTGCGTGATCCAGCAAACATCAAGCGCTGCTGGAAGTACACGACGGTGCCAGGATAGCCAGCTTCACCATTCCAGGCATAATGCGCCCACTTGTATGTTGCTGACTCGGCGCCAACTACCTGGCCGGGTAGTTCAATCTCTCCATCCTTGCGGATGACCACTTCGGCGGTGGCCGTCATCCCGTCGCCGCTTACGGACGTAATACGGCAAATACCGCGGCCCGAGTGCAGATAACGCCACTTGACGCCATAGGCATCAGAACCAGCTACAGCCCAGCCGTCCCAACTATCACCCGTTGTGTGGGTCGGCGCCACTGGCCCGGTGTGCCCTCGCTCTCCGCCATCAACGCAACGATAATAGTTCTCCTGGTATCGGCAGATATTACCAACGCTAACCTGCTCACCGGTAACCCAGCGCCCGACCGTGTCGACGTTCTTCTGCTCCATGTAGAACAGCTTGCCAACATGCCAGCTTTTGAAGATCGATGCACTGGCTGTAAGGTCTACCATTCCGCTTGTCGCGCTGGCATAGACAGTGATTGACTCGTCAATGTTCACGTTAGCGAACGGACCGCTGACTGTGGCCACCTCTGCAGTGCGCCAGTCATCGTGCGCATAGCGTTGGATTTCCATAGGTGGGTAGTTCGGGTGACAAACTGTCATCACGTCTGCGCTCTGCGTGTATTTCAGCAGGTCGATATCTGCAGCGGCCCAAGGCGTTGTTACGTCGACAGGCTGGCCGGCACTGGCTCCGGATGAGTAGACAACCTGTGCGCCATCCATAAACACGCGGAAGTAGTGGTCGCCGACCTCGAGCACATAGGTCTGCTCAGTGTTGAACTGGAACGGGATCAGGCGACACTTGCGATCGGGGAACTTTGCCGGCGCCACATAGCGCGTTCCCGGGCGGTTCTCAACGCCGCCATATTGGCGGACGATGAAATTCCTGCAACGGCGCAGTGACGTCTGGTATTTCTCCAGGTCAACACGGCCGTAAAGGCTTGGCGATACTTCGCCACCAGCAAAGGACGGTTGAATGAGGCTGGTTGTCATTATGATGCCCTCGCGTCGGAAACTTCAGACCACGGCGCCGGCGGCTCTTGGGTTTCATTCATACTCAGCGTTGAAGCTGACGAAATGGTGAGTTGGTATTTCTGCTCGGCGCGATTACCGAGGCTGGCATCACCAGTGATCTGCATGTTGATTTCAGCGGCCAGGCGCCAGCTAAGCGCATCGCGGAATTCTGCATCAAACATGTTTGGGTCGGTGACGCGCGTCACGTATCGCAGCCATGCTTTCGGCAGGTCAGTCAATATCAAACGGCCGGTGCCATTCTCATCAGAACCGACCTCATACGGCACGCGCCGTTCTGGCGTAATAAAGCGCTCGCCGTCTGGAGAGACGATCGCAACAATGCGCAGGCAGTCAACCGGGTAACGGTAACTGTATTGCCAATCAGGCTGTTCGATATCCAGATCGGCAAGGGCCACACGCTTGGTAGCAAAGCGCCACGGAAAATCAGCTAGCACCGCGTCGCGGCAGTCTTCATAAAACAGCGAGCATACCGCCGCTTCTTTGCTCTTTTCCGTCAAGCTGGCAATAACTCGGCTGTTGCCAAGCCGACCAAGCGCCACGTTGCAGATCTGGATAACGGATGCCATCACTCGCCCCCTGCGCCGCCATAAAGTGTGTCAGCAGCAGAACGCTGCGGCGCGGCCGCCGGCTCTACGCCAATATCAGTGAATTGCAGATCAACGCTGCTTTCCGCTTTGTCGCCTTCTGTGCGGGTGGAGACAGACAGCACTTTAGCCAGGCCGCCAATTGTCAGTGATTCGCCAACCTTTGGCAGTGGGATCCCCAGCTTTTCCAAAGTGTCATTATTCAGCGTGAAGCGAAGTCCCCACGGATATTCGTCGCGAGTCTCCGGCTTTCCGCCTTCGCTTTCGTAGGTGTCTGTGCCGATCTTGAGGTTTACGGTTTTCATGCGAGGACTCCAGGAAAGAAAGGGGCCGAAGCCCCTTTGTTAGTTGATGCCTAACTCTTTGCGCTTGGCTTCAATTTCTTCTGACAATTTGGCAATACCCGCTTTGTGGTGCGGCTTGGTGCCAAAGATTTCTTCATACTGCTGCTGCAGCGCGGCCAGCTTCGCGCTGTCGTCGCTGTCGCCGCCGCCCTCTTCCATCAGATTGCCTTCGCCATCGATCAGCTGCAGGTTGTCGCCAGCCCTGCCGCCGTATTCGATTATGTCGCCCTCTTCCAGCAGATGCCCGTTGATGAATGACTTCCGTGTGACGCGGTACATTTTCAGTTGTGACATGTCACGCCCCGTTAAACAGTGATGTTGAAGGCGCTTGCATAGCTGCGTTGTGCATCAGCATCCAGCAGCAGGCCAGCAGTGAAAGTACCGGCGGTCAACGGGCCAGTGGCCACGGTGTAGTTGACGCGCAAATAGCGCTGCACACCGTGTGGAACAGTGGCCACGTAGCGATAACCAACCTTCAGATCAGCAACTGCGATTGCACCGGTCTGCAGTAGCGTGGTTGCACTGGCGAAATCACTGGTCTTGGAGGTTTGCAGACTGATCGTTACGGTAGCTGCACCGCCAGCCGCGGCAGTGGAAGCCACTTGGGCGATGAACTCAACCGGGTAGCCAGGACCGATATCGCGTACATCATTGCCGGCATACAGTGGGCCGAGGTCGATTACGTCAGTAGAAGGCGCGGTTGCCGTAACAGCCTGCGCCTGCGAGAACATATTCAGATAGTCGAGGATCATTTTGTCTCTCCATCAGTGAGAAAGGAGAGCCGCACCCGGCGGCTCAGCCGGGATTATTGAACCTGTGATTCAGTGCTCAGCAGAGCATCGCAGGTACGCACTGGCACGCCGCGGAACGAAGTCCACCACACGCCTTCGGTTTCTTTAACGCTGATCGCCAGAGAAGCTTTTTCAGTTGCCTGAATGTCCAGGTATTCAGCCGCATCGCGGTTCATATAGAACACAGCCTTACCCATCTGCAGGTTAGGGATGCGATGCAAAGCCTGCACCATCAGCTTCGCCAGGTTCGGGCCGTCGTCGGTGCCCAGCTTGGTGGTATCGATGTTGGCAATGCGCACTACATAGCGCCAGTCGCGAACAGTCAGGCCATTGTCCCACTTGTAGTGAGTGCGATAGCCTTCGTATTTCCCTTTGTTTTCGTCTTCAAGGGTAACCTGGCCTTTATCAACGTGGCTCAACCCTGCTGCCTTTCCTTTAGGGAAAATGCCATGGACTGTGTTAGTGCCCCAGACAACCAACCAGATAGACGTCAGGTTAGAACCGGTGCCGCCAGCATCGACGATGTTCTGTGCATTTTTTGCAGACTTGTCGTTATACCGAGCAGCCAGACCAGTGAAGCGTTGCGGATTGATGCGCGTATCACCATAGATCACCGTTTCAGCCATCTGTTGATTCATCGCCTCAATGAACGCGCGATCTTCTGACAGTCGAAACTCATTGGTATTGCCGTTCAAATCCGCCAGGTCCTTATCGATCTCAGCATAAGCTTCCAGCATGCCAGTGCTATCAGTTACTTGGGCGGTGGTAGACTTGCTTGGTTGAACACCATAGTTAAGCAGTCGCCAGGTTGCTGAAGGTAAGCCAGTGCGAACAGTGGTTCGGTGGCCAGTTGGTAGGTTGCCTTCAACAAACACCATATCCGCGAGGAAAGGGTTAGTCTGTGAAAGCAACTCAACGATTACAGGGATTCGCCCATCTGGATCCATGCGCTTTGCGTGGTCTGCCAGCGTCAGCGCGTTGGTGCTTTTAATAGCCATTCGGTGTTACTCCTTCTTGCCGTAGAGAATGTCGGCCGCGCTACGCTGACCGCCTTGATTTGGCACGACGAAGGTATCTTCAGCCATCGCCTTGCCGACTTTTGCACAGAAGCGAACCAGTGCCGGGTGATTACCCAGGCCGCTCGCGTTCAGGTATTCGCGCAACTCTGGGTTGCCGAACTGATCCAGCGCGCGCTGTGCGGCGCCTACACTGGCGTTGAACTTGTCGCCACCGATTTCTTTGTCGGCCTTGACCTGCTCACCCCAATCCGAAACTTGCTTGCTCCAGGCTTCTGCCTGCTGCTGCTGGATTTGCGGATAGATGTCGACCAGCTTTTGCGCCTGCTCTTGGCTCAATCCCAGCTCTTTGGCGATCGGCTCAAACACAGCCAGAGCATTGGCATCAAGTTCCTGTCCTTCCGGCGGAGTGAACTCGTATTTCTCCGGCGCCGCGGGTTTCTTTTCCTTTTCCGCTTTTTCCGCGGCTTCCTTATCGGATTTCTCTTTCGCGTCTTTTTCTGCCGCGAGTTCTTCGGCCGTCTTGCCGCCATCCTGTTTTCCTTCGCCTTCCGGGTTTTCACCTTCCCCCGGATTCGGATTAGCTGCATTGGCATCTGCTGCCGGGTTATCGCCGGTTGCTGCAGGAGCTGCGCCACCATCACCGCCTTCTGGCGGAGCCTCAGAGCACAGGCGGCGATACATCAAACGTTCGAACAAGTTCATGTGTTGCCTCTTAAGCCATGATCCCCGCGGCCTTCAACTTGGCCAGCAGAGCATTAAAGTCAGTTACCACTCCTGCCGCATCTGTTGCAGTTGAGTTAGCCTGGGTTGCAGCCTGCTTCACTCCACCGACTACAGACGTGGTTGCCGCCGGCGGTGCGAATGTGGTTGGTTTGCCGGTGATATCACCCCATGCAACGGAAGAACCGCCGCCGCTCAGAACCTTAACGACTTGCACGCCGCCGTCATTCCGGATCAATTTCTGGCGTTGTGTTGCCATGATTAGCCTCTCTGTCTTTCTCGGCCTCGGCGGCCATCTTTAAATACAAGTCCGGGCAGATGCCGAACACGTCATTGAACAAAGCCAGTCCTGCGTTACGATTACCTTCAAGAAACATCGTGGTGTTTGTGTCTGTACGGAACGTGGTTTGAAACACGCCTGCTTGTTCAAGAAGCCCCCACACAAAACGGCGGCCACTC
Source organism: Serratia sp. CY37869 (assembly GCF_052168895.1). NCBI lineage: Bacteria > Pseudomonadati > Pseudomonadota > Gammaproteobacteria > Enterobacterales > Yersiniaceae > Serratia > Serratia sp. CY37869. Next base: position 167,512 of record NZ_JBJNLU010000001.1, on the reverse strand, counting down.
TCTGTTGCCATCACCTTCTTCACGTCGTCAGCGTGGCGCTGTTGGAGTTGCTCGCGAGTCATCATTGCTGCGCCCCTTGGCCTTGCTGCATAGCCTGCTGAATGCTGGTCAGTAAGTTAGGGTCTGCAGTTCCTGATTGGCTGAGAGTCTTCGCGATATCCGCGGCGCCGGCGCCCATCTGCAGGCTTTGTGCTGCCTGTTGTTGCTGCGTGCGCTGTTCGCGCTCTGCCTGCACCTGCTCATCGGATTTGGTGATAGTCGTAGGAACGCCAAGCATGTCGCCGTATTCATCGATCGCCTGGTCAACATCAAGCTTGTCAGCAGCCTGCTGGAACCCTGCTGCAGCCATATTCCCGATGAAACCGACAAAGCGCTCAATAGAGCCGATGCCAACAGACTTCTGCGCCTGCGCCATCACACTGGTGTATTCCACGCGCAGCGGCTGCCCCTGCAATTCATCCGGAGGCGGTGGCAACATGCCGCGGCGCATCATGATGTTGAAAATCCGGTCGATAGCCGGGTCCAGCAGTTCATCGTTCAGGCGGTCGAGCACCGGGCCGATCTGCAGCATCTTCTCGTCGCGCATCTCGTTGACCGCTTCGATCGGCATGCTGCGGGTGTTGACGTTGCTGAACATGTTGAACAGCGGAACGAAGTAGCACTCATTAACAAGCTGGCGCCCGTCTTGAATGCTGCCTAGCAGTTCCTGAATGCGGGGGTTAATCTCGTAAACCGGTTTGAATCCAGCCGTGTCGCCGGCGCCGTTGTAGTAGGAAACATCGCCAGGCAGCAACGACAGGCGTTCATTCTTCATCGAACTTGGCGCCATCATTGGCGGATTAACCAGCTTGTCGATCGCCTGGTCTTTGCGCTTCTGCTGAAGTTGCAACGCTTTAACGCCGCCCAACGCAAGGATGCCTGGGCATGATGAGCCGTATGCGTCCTCGCCGTTGATGTCCCAGCGTGGCACCAGTATTGGCATTTCATCGAAACCAGACTCGCTCAGCAGCTTGTCGCCGGCGCTGCCTGGTTCGTAATAAATCGAGCTGAAACGCTTGTTCTTCGCGTTCAGTTTTCCAGTGTCACGGTTGGTGTTCGGCAATACGGCATGCACGACTTCGAACCACGTTTCAAACGAGCCGTTATCCCAGGCAGATGCCACTGCATCACTCACGTTTTCCTTTCCAAACTTTGTCACCAACTGGCGGCAGGTCATGGAGAATTTGCGGAAGACGGTATCGACCTGCAGGCGATCACTGTTAGAGATGTAGTAGCTCCCGATCGGCAGCACATGCGTGCGGATCACATCCTCTTCATCTTCCAGGATGGAAATCGCACCAGTGGCAAATGTGCCAAGGTAGCGGTAGAGCACCGTCAGGGACTGATACCAGTTGGATTTGTTCATCACGTCGTTCATCAATTCGACGACCTGAGAAAGCCACATTTTGACTGGCCAGCTATCCATCAATTGCTTGTCGGGAGTGCTCAGAGAAAACCACGGGCGCGTCGGGCTGGTGATGCCCGACAACATGCCAGATTCAAGAGTGCGCGAAGCAAGCCCGCCGGTAGGGTCAATAACCTTGGTGTTTCTCTTGTTTCGGCCAGCATCGGTTGTCAGGAATCGCCCGCAGTTTGGCAGGATGAAATCGCTCAGCTCTTTCCAGTGCGAGTCATATGACGTCCGCGCGGTTACGAGCTGAGATAGCTGTTTTTCAAGAAACTGCTTGCGGGATTCCTGCTCAGCCATGATCAGCCACCCAACAGAGTTTTGCCGGTGGTGTTGGCTTGGCCAGTGGCACCCTGCGCACCGGTAAGGATTGTCGACTGTTGGCCAGCGGCTGCACGGCGTCGAGCCTTATCCTTGTCGGCAGCATCAATTACTGCAGCATCCTGCGCTTGCGGTGCTGCCTGTGGCTGCGGTGGCGTTGAAACCTTCGGCGTACTCATGCACATGCGCGTAACCCTCCCAAATAATTACCAATTAAACCACATGAGAATTATTTTGACTAACATGTTGACGTAACAATCAAAACAAATTACCTTTATGGTAATCATCGAGAGCGTAAGCCGAGCCAGCTTCTATCACACTACACAGTATAAAACTGGTATCGGTGCTCTCGATGAGCTATCGCGAAGCATCATCCGAACTTAATCAGGTGCAAACACTTGTAGGGGGTGTCGGAACTTGGTGGATGGTGTTTCACGATAGCCGCGACCGTTATCACCCTGGAATGCTGTGTGTAGGATTTAGCCCGCCTTGCGCGGGCATTTTTTTATGTACAAAAACATATTGTTACCTATAATCATGCGCACACACAGTTTACTAGAAATGATAACCATGCTTGATTTTTTTAAAGAATTATTTTCTGCAATGAGAGCCACCGCAGTCGAAAGAGTAAAAAACCCAATATTGGGTGCATTTTCCTTTTCTTGGATTGCATGTAACTGGGAATCAATTTTGATATTATTCTTTAGCGACAAAACCATAGAGAACAAAATCGATTCAATTAAAGAAGTATCAAGCATGTCGTTATTATTTTTCTTTCCTGCATCTTCTGCACTGGCAATATCGGTTTTTTTGCCGTGGCTATCAAAGCTAGTGATATCAATACAAAACAAACCAATCATGAGTTCTATGGATATGTATAGGATAAGAAACAATACTATACTTGAAGGTAGAATTCACACTGAGAGACTAAGAGCCAAGGCAGAGGTTGCCTATGAACGAGAAAGGAAAGAGCTTGAGCTTGAACAACAAAGAATAGCTGAGAAAATAAAAGAATCTCAAGATAAAATACTAGAAAAAGACTCTCAAATAGAAGAGTTAATAAATAGAAATATAGAGCTTGAAAGTGCTATTACAAAAGAAAGCACCAGCAATAATTTTTTTAGAGAACGATACGACGCAGTCATGCAACGAGGTAATGATCTAGTTAATGAATATCCTTACATACTTCGCGCCGATGATTCTGGCATGATTATGGTGGACAGCGATTCAGCCATCCACCTGAAGGAACTAAATAGCAAATTTGAAAATAACATATTATAAATATGGGTCGTACTCAGTAACTACACCTACTAGCCTCTCGCCTGGCAATGCGTGCTGGCGCTTCGTCACCGGATAGGCGAACGTCAGCACAAAGGCATCACCACAACCCGGGGAGCGCCCGAGTCGCTCCTTAATGTCTTCCTTCGGCTCCAGCACTATCTTGCCATCCGTCCTAACTTTGTACTCAGCCGCTGATAAATCCTCTGCTGTCTCGCGCTCATCCAATGCGCCACCAAGCTTAAGCCAGGTCTTAGCGTTGTTGTACATCTCACCGCGCTTATTCAGCATCTGCGGGTCGCTCGATGCGCTACCAAATGGCACAAGTGTCCATGAGCGCCCCCAGCCGCTACCGATTGAGTGCAGGCCAGTACCATACCCGAAATCGATATGCACAGCATCGGCGTGATACTGGTCTTCGAAGTCAGCAATGCGTTTGGCCATGATTAGATCGTCTGTGGTTTTGCTGCCACGCCATAGAAGCTTCGCATGCAGCCCGCGTCGCATGTAGATCACCGCGTCGTCGGCGCCTGAGTATGCCGGGTCGACACCGATGATTGTTGGTGCATGCGCCACATCACGCTCGGTAACCACCCGCGCCAACGCTGCATCAGTTAGGCCTGTTGGTATAAACTGTGTCTCCGAGGCGTCAGGGAATATCCCTCGCACGCGCACCTTGAAGAAGTCGCTATCCTCGCCGTTGTCCTCTTCCCATTTGGCGATCTGCTCTTTGTTCGTTCCCTCAACTGTGCGGCTGTCGATCTGCTTACCCTTCCAGCGGTGGCGATACTTGCGGAAGCACTCACGAAATCGCCCCATGTTTCGCGTAGGGTTACCGAATGCCACCCAAATAATTTCGGTTCCTTCATCCGTCAGCGCACCCTCGGCAACCTCCCACACCAGATCGGCAATGTTGGATGCCTCATCGAAAATCAGTATGATGCGCTTTCCCTTGTTGTGCAGGCCGGCGAATGCCTCCGTGTTGTTCTCTGACCACGGTACGGCGTCAGCTCGCCACGACTTCGCGTGCGCTGGGTCATTGGCATAGATAGCGGTAGCAGTGCAGTTAAACCAGTCGCTGGTGATGGATAGGCGCTGCCACTTGGCGATCTCCGGCCAGGTCTTGGTGCGCAACTGGTTCTCGGTGTTGGCGGTCACCACTACCTTGCAGTCTTCGCAGGTGTCCATTCCCCACTTCACCAGCATAGAGATCCAGGCAGACTTGCCGATGCCGTGGCCTGAAGCGCGGCAGATTAGCAGCGGTTGGTGGCGGGTAGCTGGGTTTTGAAGGTGGGCGCCAATCTCATCGAATGCTTCACCCTGCCATTGACGCGGCCCTGCGGAGTCGTGCAGCTCGGTTCCCTCCTCGCCCCAGGGGAACGCATAGAGCGCGTAGCCGTGAGGGTCATGCGTGAAGCTGGCGATATCCTCAACAAGCTGCTGCTCGAGTAGCTCTTCGTCATCACTCACTTGGTGTTTTTCTCCAGTGCGCGCCGGCGGGCGTTGGCCATACGATCAGCCAGGGTTACGTTAACGTTGACGTCTACGCGATCTTTGAATGCCTGAACATCGACGTGCTTACCGATCAGCTCGAGGTTCTTCACCTTATCTGGCCACTTGATCTTCTTCAGCATGTTCTCAAGCGTGGTTTCATCGAAGTTTGTGATTGTCGTTGAGATGTCCAAGCCGCTGAGTGTTGTGCGCCAAACCTTTGGCCAATCACTAATAGGCTTAAGGCCACCGTCATCATTCAAGATGTCCAGCACGTCCATCTGGTCGATTTCAATCAGCCGGTTAAGCACATAGTCAGCGTTGATCTTAGTTCTCTTGTTGCGTTGCTTCATCAGCTCCGCGATGCGCTCCTGCACCTTCGGACTATCCATATTGCGTGACGCCGACACGGCCGCATTCTTATAGCCGGCAGCCGCCGCCGCCGCGGTCTGGTTGTCCGGGTTCTTGATGTATTCCTGGCAGAAGCGTTCCATCTGCGCGTTAAGCTTACCGTCTCTTGCCATAAAAATTACCTCCTGGGTAATATCATAACACGCAGTGAAAAACCGCCAAGCGGCGGTTTTATCTTGTGTGACCTTGTTTCATTGTCACGATTTATTGTGTGACACGTCACACCAGCTCGAAATCATCATCAAATGTCGGCGAGTTGCGCTCTATCGCCATTATCGCAAGGATAAACTGGATGCCCTCGTTAAGCGAAACCGGCCGCTCATACTCGATCATGAAGACATTCTCGTATGTCCTGCCAAGCCAATATCCACCGCCATATTCGATATTACGTTGAAAGAAAACCCATCCACCTGGAACAAATTGCTGCAGCCACTCTCCCCTGTAGACCACCTGATAAATGTCTGCTTTCTTGCTCATAACTCACCTGCAAATACTGTATGTATGAACAGTAATATTTTAGACCAGATGAGTCAAATTTTCCGCTGCCGGTTACAGCGTCTTGAGCATCAACTCTCGCCAGATCTGTGTCTGACCGCACGCCGCTTCTCCGTTGCGGTAACACCCGCCGGCAGGACCAGGCATCGATTCACCGCACTGGCATTTATGGCTGGCCAGTTCCTCAAGCTGGCGCTTCAGTTGATTGATGTCCTGCACCGCCAGCAATTCGAAATATTCATCGACGCTGTACGGCTCTTTCCCCGGCCGACGCGCACTACAGTTGGCCTTGATCTGTTCGAAGATGTGATCGCTAACCTCGAACGTAATCCGGCGACGGCCGCTTACAGCGGCGCTGCTCGCCGCTTCTCTTTCGCGTTGGCGCTGGGCGCGCTTACGGTCGCGCGCGTCAGCCTTGCGTTGTTCGTCGCTCTTAGCCATTCCCACCCTCCGGCGCTGCTGACAGCATTGCGGCGTAGATGTTGCCGAAGTTAACGCAGAAAGTTTCGTCGGCATTGAATGACACGTCGTCACAGTTCATTGCGGCGGCGATCATGTCTTCGGTTGCCTCTGCCGGTACCAACTTGTAACCGCCACTTACAGGTTGAGCCAGCATTGCGGCGCGGCAGTTGTTCCAGCCTCTAACGTAACCTGGCTCACTATTACCAAGGAATGGCATTTCACCAAGCTTTGCTTCCTCCGGCACTGCTGGCAACGATTTGCGCAAAGCGTCAGCTACGCTTTTCTGCAGCAATGCCTCTGCCATCCAGCCTTCTGCGGTTCGGCCATTTACCACTGCTGGCGCTGGCGGGGCGGTGTAGAGTGGGGTGACGTCTTCGCACCCATCTTTTATGGCTGCCTTGCTTGTGTTGTAGTAGGCACCATTGCTCCCATAGAACGCCACCGGCTGCGCCTCCCGGTTAGCATCGATAATGGCCTGGAGCCGTTCAGCTTCGCGTTTCCACGCAGCCCACGATTTCGGGTTTTCCTCGATAGTTTCGGCAGAGTCTCCGTCGCAGATTTGTTCATCGCTGCTATTCAACTTCTCAGTCGTTAGTGCCATTTAGTTTTCCCCATAGCGAAGTAAGTCAGCAAAGCCAGCAGACCAATCGAGCCAACAGTGGCCATCACGAACCGGAACCACTCGACGTTGTAGATGCCGAGCCCCAGGGTGCCGCCGATGAGCGCCATCAGCGCAGAGCAAATATGTCTTCTCATGGCTACTCATCCCTTTGAACCGCAGAATTCAGCGCATTCAGCACCATGTCTGTGAAAACCCCTTTGCCATTTACTTTCGCGTGTGCTTCGATTTCACGAATGGCGGACTTCAAAACTCCGATATTAACGCGTACAACACGCTGATTTTCTCTACTGACTCTCTCAGTTTCAGCTAGCTTGTCCATCCTACTCATCCCCCTCTACGGTGAAGCCCTGTTCGCGCAACGATGCAATTACAGCGTCGCGATCAACAAGGTCGCATAAGTTAAACGCGCACGGCTCAGGCAACCGCACCGGCGTAGCCAGCCGCGCCACCAGTCCAGCGATACGTTTTTCAGCCGCCTGCAGTCCATGGCCTAAATCTCCGTTTTTCTTCTCCAGCGATTCGATCCTGTCCTGCTGCTGATTTATGTGGTCTTCCTGAGCCTTGTTGATACGTTCAAGAGCTACGATGCGCTTATCCTTCGCTTCCAGCTCTGCTAGCAGGGCGGAGACGTACTCTTGCGAGTAGAGCGGCTCAACGACTGCGCCATCATGCCGATCGGCTTTGGATCGTTCAGCCGTTGATTTATCCGTGAAGGCGCGGTCTTGATACATTTTCCCGCCGGTAACAACGAACGCCCTTGGTTTGTTCAGTTCGCTCAGCTTATTGTCCATGACTGTAGTCCTTGAGGTAGTCCAGAAGCTTCAGGATTGCCCAGCAGTAGAGGCTGAACAGTAATCCTGCGAGGAAATACGACCCGAACCCGGTAGCGGTTACTGTAACTACCTTGATCTGCAGGATTGCCACCACCAAAATCAGAATGCGAATTACGCCGATTAACGTGCTCATAATGCTTTCTCCTGGGCCTCGCCCTTAACCGTTTTTACCGCAGCTGCATACGCCTCGTTATCGCTCATGCCAGCATTAACATTCATCCAGAAGTTCCGCTCGATTCGTGCCTCTTCGACAATGCGCTTTGCTCGGCGCTGGCTGCGGGATGGCTTGCCTTTGTCGGCGAAGTAGACTGTGCGGATTGTCGATGGCCAGCCTGACATCTGCTTTCTGTTGCTCAGCCATACCGGCATGCACAACAATCTCCGCGCCGCTCTGTTGCTCTTACGCTTAGCCATGCTGGGAATCCAAATATGCCGCTATGAAGACTTTTGCCGCTTCCGCGTTGATGGCATTGCCGTAGGCGCGCAGTCGTCCCACTCTGGCGGCAGCCCCATTAACCAGCGGGAATGAGCCGGGTCTAACTGGCCGCCACTTTTCATCCCGGCAGAACAACCAGTCAGCATTTCTCCAGAAGCCGTTAACCGGGCTGGCGCCGGCATCGGAGTTAATGGAATCCCGCTCCCGTGTATTTCCCTTCCACACAATGCTAGAGTCTTTCTGCTGCTGTCCGTATTCCCTGCCGCATTGTTCCCGTTCTGTGCTGGGGTTCCTGCCATCGGCGTCGGCCAGCCCGCAAGCCTCGCCGCACCGCCGATCGTTGTTCCCCTCTGAGGTGCATTCGCCGCCGCCGCTTCGCCGCGTACTTGATTGTTGTCGATTGTCGTTGGAGTCGGCCAGCCGGTTAGCGACGCTGCTGATTGAATATTCATTCCACCCTGACGTCCCTCTGTTCCCGCTCCGGTTCCAGCGTTCGCCGTTGGCGTTGGCCACCCAGTACGCTCGATCTCTGATGTGCGGAGCGCCGACGCCCGCAGACGGGAACGGGACAAGCCCGAAGGCGTAACCCATTGCTTCCACGTCAGCTTGTACAAGGTCGAACCAAGCATTTGCGTTGCCGCTTGCAACTTGCTCGCCAAGCACGTGCTGAGGTCTGCACTCGCTAATGAGCCAATGGAAGTGAGGCCACAGATGCCGCTCGTCATCAAACCCGCTGCCTTTGCCTGCCGTGCTGAAAGGCTGGCACGGACAGGAGCCTGTCCAGACCGGTTTATCCTCAGGCCATCCTGCGTTGCGGAGGGCATATGACCAGACGCCGATCCCTGCGAAGAAATGGCATTGGGTGTAGTTTCGTAGGTCATCAGGTTTCACATCCTCGATCGAGCGTTCATCAACATCACCGGGCGCGATATGCCCGGCGGCTATCAGGTTGCGCAGCCACTGCGCAGCGTATGGGTCGATTTCGTTGTAGTAGGCCACTGGGCGCTCTTTCATTTGGCCTCCAATTGCTTCAACGCTTCACGCACGGCATCTAGGATGCGCTCAAGGTATTGGTATTCGTGGTTAGGGACGGTTGGCCATTTGGCGTAATAGGGGTCATCACCCAGCAGCTCAAGAAGCACGGAGCCATTACTCCAGGAGCAGCAATCAGCCTTAACGTCATCGCTGCACTCTGCTGATTCCCACATGTCCCGCGCTTTTGCGTTGTCGATTTCACCAGAGCGGCGCAGCTTGCAGATTTCGGCCTTCACAAACTCCAGGTTCGCTTCGTTGTCGTCATCCACTTCACTGCGCATCATTGGCGAAAGGCAACCGATCAGGTAGTCATTCGAAACGCGGATTAAAAACTGCTGGACAGTATCTCCACCCATTGCAGGCCAGAAAGAAGTCCATGCCTTACCGAAGCAGGTGATAGTGATACGGCCTTTCCCTGGCACGTAGTTTTCAGCCATTACACGGATAGGGTCGAGGCGTTCGACCTCAGTGATTTCGATGCTCAAAACTTTGGTTTCGGTGACCTTCATTTGGCCTCCCGCAGCTCGGTGGCGTACTTGATAACCTCGCGACCAATTGCCTTGATCAGCTCATGCTTTTGACCTGGGTTATATTTCAGCGAAATCACGCCGATGCGATTGGCTGCAGCTTCAACGCCAGCGATATGTGACTCCGTGCGGATAGCTGCAAGTACTGCGTCAGTGGCCGGGGTTGGTACTTGTGGCGATACAGCAATGCGAATGGTTTCTAATGCCGGGTCCACTTCCACTGTCGGCACCTTGATGTAACCCAACTGCACTCCATTCATGATGAACATGCGGCGATCATCATTAATCGCCTTCAGCGCCTGATTCTCCACGGCCAGCGCATCGCGCTCAGCCTTCAATGCTTCATAACTCATTGGCAACGGCTTATCAGTTTTTATATCTTGATTTTCAACGATATTTTTCATTATCAAATCCTTACCTGTGTGTGCGTTGGTTCAGTTCTTCCAGTTCTTTGCAGTCAATGCAAAGCCGGACACCTGGCACGGTTCTGCGCCGTGCTTCTGGGATTTCTTCGCCGCACTCGTCGCATTCATGCGCCGCCGGCAGTGATGACTTTTTGGTTACTGCATCGATCTGCGCCTGCAGGTATGTGGCTGCGCGCTCGTTTGCATCGTCGATGTTGTCCATCGTTAAAACTCCTCTTGCTGCCAGCCACCGCCGGCCTTTTTGCTTTTGGCCTTGAGCGCGATAAACCTGAATGGGTACATATCCGCGGCGACTTTGATTTTTACCCTGGCGTCGTCAGTCCAAAATCCTTTCACCTCGTGCAGTTCCATCGTTCCGTCTGCGCGCATTACTGCGAAATCAGGCGTGTAAAACGTGTTATCTGCCAGGCGTAGCTTTACCCCTTCGAACTTGAACCAGGCGATCAGACCAGATGACTTCTGCGTATTGAGTTCAGAGAAATACGCCTCTTCGGTCTTATTCATCTGCCCGGTCTTAAGGCGGCCAAGGGCAAAGGAACGGTTTGCAACTCGCTTCACTGCTCACTCCTTAAATCACCTTTTAGGTAATCATTACCAATTAGGTAATTATTTGCAACTAAAAAATAGCGATTACTCTCACAAATCGCACATGTGCTAAAACTCTCTGTACGGCCTTACAATCGATTTCATGGCTTAACCCACCTCGCTACATGCCATAAAGGCACTTAACGCAATCTAGCCACCGTGGCCGCAGGAATTTCAGCATTTCAATTCGTATTCGGTTTTCCGTTTCTCAATCTTGCCAGCATTTCCATTGCTGCTGAATGGCCAGCACCAGGTGCACCACGTTTCCGTGAGGATGCTTTTTCAGAGAGCAGTGGAACCGGATCGGGGATCGATTCTCCAGCCTGCACTTTGGCGCCCCAAGCATTCAGTTTTTTCTTTGCCAGCTTTTCCAGTTCTGCGCTGGTAAGGTTTTTCTGGATCATCTCAGAGCGAAGGTCACAGCATATCCAGTAGAAAACCGGATGCTTCCAAGGATATGTTTCCGCGCAGCTGTAGCGGCTTCGGTTCTTGCAGTAGGCGTTAAACTCCTGCATCACCTCGTCAACGTCGATTCCAAGGCCATGCTTTGTGCTGCTGCTGACGTATGCCAAGAAGTCGGATAAGTCAGGAGCAAACTTATTTCCTTCAACCAGGCACTGCCTCATGCACTCACCTATGCCGGACTTGATCTGAGCGTCAGACAGCTTTCCAATCGCGTTGATCCAGAGTGATGACGGGGTCAGTCCGTTCCGTCTGGTCCATTTGTCCGAATACAGTTCCACCATGCGATCCCATATCCTGATTGTTCTGTCCAGGGCTTGTGAGTCCGTATTGCTCTCGCATCCTGGCTGTTGCTGCGTGAACTGCTTCGACTGCGTTGCCTTTGTAATCAGGTCCCGCACCATATCGCCCGCCTGTCTCATGGTTGCCTCCTGTCTTAAGTTCAAATAACCCATGCCAACTATTGGCCATACTTTGCTTGATGATTTCTGCCTGCACCTGCAGATCTCCACCTGACAGCTTCAACAGATTCGTGATTGCCGCCCCTTCGCTTCTTGGCGTTGGTGCATACGCCTTGATCTTCAAATCACGTCGATACTGCTTCCACTCCTCCCAGGCGGATACGTTCAATCCTTCCGGATAGGGATAAGCTTGTTTTTGCTTTGGGGGAGTAAGAGGGGGATCTTTATCTTTTAGATCTTCTCTTCTCTTCTCTTCTCTGGTCGTCATTTTGTCCGCTTGCGATGCGGACATTTTGCGGACGCTTCTTTTCCTCGCTGCATCCTGCGCGCGACGCTTGGCAGACTGCCCGTTATGCTCGTCAAATCTGGGAATTACGAGGTTTTCGCCGTCAACTTCCAGCCAGCCAACAGCCATCATTGCGCGAGAAAATCCAGGAAATCCGATCATGTCGTCGAGCGTTTCAGGACTGTAACCGTCAAGGAATCCGTCAACAGAATGGACATCAAAAAGACACCATGCGGAATGTAGTCCGCCAACAATCCGAAGTCTGTCCGCTTTCAATGCGGACGCCATGCGGACAATTTTCGGATGCGTGTGAAGGTCAGAACGCATTTTTATCCAGTCGCCGGCCATCAGCTCACCTCCGCTACTTTTGCCCTGGCGTCGTGGATCAGTTTCTTGATGTGCTTGCGGTAAGCGGATGAGTGTTGCGCGGAACATTCCACGCAAACGCCGTTACTCGTAAAGCGCTCAGAGTAGTGACCATTACGGCAAGGCTTGCCGGTATAGAACCGGAGTTGACCGAGATTTATGGCCTCGGCCCGGGTAACAATTTTCATTCATAGGCCTCTTTTACTGTCGTCAGTGATGTAAGAATGCATGCAAAGCAAAAATAGATCAACCACAAATGGATTTTTATTACCCAAGACCATGGAGCAATAAAAAAGGGCCGCGTTAGCGACCCTTGATATGGTGTTGTTAATCAGTAGAAGAACAGCACCAGCTCCTGCTTAGTCAAATCCGGCTTTCTTTTCTTGCACGCCTTAAACAGCTGATCAATGAACTTTTTCTTTGGCATTCGCGTCTTCCTTTGCGTATGCGTCATGATGTAAAGCGCGGTGGTGCCGGCTTCTACTGCAAACGCATCACGCTCATCTTTGCTCATCCCCAGCCAGAATTGTTTGAAGTTAAACGGCTCCATATCCTGCCTCTTTTCAATGTTTGATCGAGCAGATAATTACCTAAATGGTGCCAATTCGCAAGTTTGTTACCTTTCCGGTTCGTTTACCATTTAGGTAATTTTGTTTTAAATACAGGCAACAACCTATTCAAGGGACTGTGAAACCACTATGAAAAGCATTAACGACATCCGCCGCGAGAACCTCCGCGACATCATCAACCGTGATTTCGATGGCCGACAAGTACGCCTGGCGGAACGGCTGGAGATTAATGCCAACGTGATCAGCCGTTGGTTGAAGCCGGCGACAGACAAAAACCACAAGACGATCGGCGACTCAGTGGCGCGCAAGCTTGAGATTGCAGCGAATAAGCCTAAGTTTTGGCTTGACCGCGATCACATGATGGCAATGGCCGCCGGCGCCGAAGCAGTGCAAGAGGAAACCGAAGTCGGAGCCATTGTGGCGAGCAATCTGGAATTGTGGATGAGCAACAACCGCGAGCTTTCCAGCCAGGCTAAAGTTGGCGCCGCCGCCGGCGTTGGCCAGTCCACGGTTAACCGGGTGCTGAGCCGTGAAGGCAATATCACCATCAACAGCCTGGAAGCGATCGCCGGTGCGTTCGGGCGCCGCGGCTATGAGCTGCTGCTGAAGCCGAAAGACCCTACCCTGATTAACTATGATCGATCACAATACGCGCAGTTGCCTGCCGAAGATAAAGCCAAGATCGAATCGTTCATTGAGTTCGTGATGCAGCAGGCGCGAATCTAACAAGATAATCCCATTTCATGACAACAAGTTACCGCCATGCGGCGGTTTCTCATGCCATCAATAATTACCTTTTGGGTAACTTTTTCTATTACTGACTATTGACAGCAACCCTTTTACGGTCGATTATTACCTCAAGAAGTTACCAGATTGGTAATGATGCTCTTTAACAATCAGGCAGGAATTGAGGCACCGCGATGATGCGGTGAAACAGCACGGATTCCGTGCATTCCTTTGACCTTAATGGTTACCCAATGGGTAACTTAAAGAGATGATAATGATTTCTCAAACCATCAACGGGATTTTCTGCGTGACCGTCTGCGGCTGTGTCAGTTGGCGGTTTGCAGATTTCGGCGAAGCCCTTAATTGGGCGTTTACAACACGGTTAGCGATCGATACCGCAAACCGGATCGGAGCGTAAATATGAACGCACAACAGGCTATCGATATTGAAAATATCGTTGCCGGCTTCACGGAGCAGGACAACGAAGCAGTTTATGCAGAGGTTGAGACGCTGGATAAGAAGGTGCCGATCCATGGATTCACCGCTTTCATCAGCAAGTACCTTCCGCCGGACTTTGATCAGGAGGCGTTAGCCCTGGGTACCGACTCTACCGAGTACCAGGAAATGGCAGGTGCGGCTATTTGGGATTGCATAACGGAGCTGGTCAAGCGTCAGCGCGCATTGGAGATATACCGCCGGCGCCACCAATTCGATGAGGTGGCGTGATGAAACAAGGTATCTATCACGACATTTCAAACGAGGATTACCACGCCGGCGACGGCGTGAGTAAGTCTCAGCTGGATATGGTAGCCAAGAACCCGGCGCTGCTGCAGTGGATCAAGGCGGCACCGGTCGATACTGAAAAGCTGAAAGCACTGGACATGGGAACGGCGCTGCATTGCAAGTTGCTTGAGCCGGACGAATTCAGCAAGCGGTTCATCATCGCGCCAGAATTTAACCGGCGCACCACCGTCGGCAAGGAAGCCGAGGCGGCATTCCTGAAAGACTGCGAGCATACCGGTAAAACCGTCATGGACGCAGAGCAAGGACGGAAACTTCAGTTAATGCGCGACAGCGTTATGGCTCACCCCGCGGCGCGCTGGATGCTAGAAGCTGACGGCCATTGCGAATCTTCATTTTACTGGACTGATTCGGAAACTGGTGAGTTGTGCCGGTCCCGGCCAGACCGGTACCTAAGCGATCACCCTTACATCATCGATGTGAAAAAGGTGGCCGATATGGATCGCTTCCCTCGCCACATCGATGAATTCCGCTATCACGTCCAGGATGCCATGTATCGCGATGGATTCCAGCAAGTCACCGGCGAAACTCCTGGATTTTTCTTCCTGGCTGTCAGCGAGACGATCGACTGCGGCCGCTACCCGGTACGCGTTTTTGAACTCGACGCAGCAGACGTAGACGAGGGTCACCGACTCTACCGCCGGGATCTGAATACCTATCACCAGTGCCGCATCACCGATGAATGGGGCGGCGTCGAAAAAATTCAACGCCCAGCATGGGCGCGCAAACAGGACCAATACGCATGAGCAACGAACTCTCTTTGACATCTCAACACAGCGCCACAGTAGGAACTGCAGCGGCCATATTCAGCCCGGAGGGGATGGATCGGCTTGTTCGCTTCGCCGAACTGATGGCGCAAAGCAAAGCAACCGTTCCGCAGCACCTGGCAGGGAAGCCAGCGGACTGCCTGGCAGTAACGATGCAAGCGGCGCAGTGGGGTATGAATCCATTTGCTGTAGCGCAGAAAACCCACGTAGTTAACGGATCGCTTGGCTATGAGGCGCAGCTTGTTAACGCAGTAGTCTCATCATCCAATCTTTTGGCCACCCGCCTTAATTTCAAATGGGATGGCGACTGGTCGAAGGTAAACGGCAAAAATGATAAGTCTGCTGATCTGACGGTAACGGTATGGGCAACGTTACGCGGAGAAACCGAACCTCGCTACCTCACTATCAGCATGAAAGATGCCGGCGTGCGCAACTCACCGCTTTGGGAACACGATCCAAAGCAACAACTGGCATACCTGTGCACCAAACGCTGGTCACGCCTACATGCCCCCGATGTTCTTCTGGGTGTCTATACCCCTGACGAGCTTGAGGAAACCAAACCACGCGTTGAACGCGACGTCACCCCACCCGCCACCAGCGCCGCCGGCGTAAATAGCCTTATCAACGGTAAGAAGCCGGAAAAAGAGATCAAGGCCGTGAACCAAGATGAGCGGTCTCCTGACGATCTGCTGGCTGCATTTACCGAAGCGGCAAACAAAGCCGCAAGCGTGGAAGAACTGGACAAAGCCTATAAATACGGTGCCCACGTTCTGGCGCCACATGAAGAACAGTTACAGGCAGCTACCGATGTCTACAACATCCGTCGCGATGAGTTGAACGAAGTCCCAATGTAACCAACCGCCGCGGGGCTACGGCCCCGCCAAAGGAGAAGCAATGAAAGCAGCAATTCGAAAACCACAGCTCCTGGCGATGGTTCCCATGTCGGAGTCGCAGATCACCAAACTGGAAAAGGCAGGAGAGTTCCCGCAGCGCTTTGCACTTACCAACCGCACGGTGGCCTGGAACAAGGACGAAGTAGAAGCGTGGCTCGATAAGCAACAGGCCGAAAACACCGGCCGCACGCCGGATTATTCCCCCGATGTCCGCCAGCGCAAGCAACGGCCAGTACAGGAGCGCGCGGCATGAATATCAAACGTCACATGATGCGTAATGCGTGGGCCTATATGTTTGCTGGCCTGTTCGTGTTTTGGTTTCTGTCGATCGGCCTGACTGTGCTGATCGTTAAGATGGCGGAGGCGATCAATGGCTGAGCGACAGTACGACCTTATAATGGCAGATCCGCCATGGCAGTACGGCAACAAAATCAGCAACGGCGCCGCCGGCAACCACTACAGCACGATGACGCTGCAGGACTTGAAACGGCTTCCTGTGTGGTCAATCGCAGAAGAAAACAGCGTATTAGCAATGTGGTATACCGGTACGCATGCCGACCAAGCCAAGGAGCTTGCAGTAGCTTGGGGATTCGACGTTCGGCAGATGTTCCTTTTCACGTGGGTGAAGTTCAACGAACTGGCAGAGCGTACCGTTAACGCCGCTATCGAAGATGGCCTGGTCGACTTTTACGACTTTCTCGATCTGCTAAACGGCGTCACAAGAATGAATCCCGGGAATTACAGTCGCGGCAACCAAGAATCAATGCTCGTTGCTGTTCGCGGCGCCGGCCTTGAACGACAGGATGCATCTGTGAAGCAGGTGATCTATGCGCCAATCACGCAGCACAGCGCGAAGCCATGGGAGGCTCGGCATCGTCTCGAGCGGTTATATGGTGACGTGTCACGAATTGAACTTTTCAGCAGAGGTGACGCGCCAGGCTGGCACCATTGGGGTAACGAATGCCCTCGGAATGACGTCGAGCTGCTCCCCGGCGGTTTTACCATACCAGCAGCAGTGAGGATCGCATCATGAAACACAACCGTGATGATGTTATGCAGATCGTGAAAGACAACGAGAACATCGGCTATGCAAAGATAAAGGAACTGTACGAAATGGAGCATAAGCCAATCTCGTCACATGCCCTTAGCCGCGCGCTGGCTACGTTGGTTGACCACCAGCTTATCGAGCGGAAGCTACACGGCAATCAACCATGCACTTACGCGTATTCCGGCGGAAAGCGCCGGTTCGCACAAAGCCCAAAAATAGCCATGTTCGATCAGTGCCTGGCATCAGTCAGCGCGCGGCAAAATTGATTTCTACTTTACCCGCTCCGATTCAATCCACTCATCCACCATATTGGCCCATTGCTGCAGCATATCCCGGCGTTGTTCGGCATACTCTGCTTTGTTGTATACCGCGCGCACGCCGCGCTGCTCATGGGCCAAACATTTCTCAATCCAATCCGTATTAAACCCCTCTTCATGCAACAGCGTGCTGGCAGTTCTACGCAGATCGTGAACTGTGAAGTGTGCTATTTCTTTTCCTGATTCCCTAATTTTTTCATTGGTCGTATTGATCACCCGGTTAAGCGCAGAGTTAGACATAGATTTTCTTGGGTTATACCTGGCAGGAAGGATGTAATCGGAACCACACGCTGCAACTTGAAGTGCAACCATGATGTCGATCGCCTGCTGAGACAGATAAACAACATGCGGCCGCCCCGCCTTCATACGTTCCGCTGGTATCGTCCAGCGCGCTGAAGAAAAATCAACTTCCTTCCAAGTGGCATCTGTCAGCTCCCCCTTGCGCACCATCGTGATCAGTATCAGCTTCAAAGCCAGCTTTAATGAAGATGCTGCGCCGGTAGAGTTTAGGGCATTGAAGAACAACCCGATCTCACAAGGCTCTAGCGCGCGGTCGCGTTCTTCAAATGTGGCAATGCTGGATGCTTTGATATTTGCCGCCGGGTTTGGCACTGCGTGTCCGCGGTCAATAGCATGGGTGAAAACGGCACTGACAATTTCCCGCACTTGGATCGCCGTAGCCCTGGCGCCGCGGTCTACTATCTTGTCGCACAGTGTGCGGAGCATTGGCGTAGTGATTTCATGCAGAAGCTTTTTCCCCAGCGTTGGTAGGATATCTCTGTCGATCACTGCCTGTTTCATCGCCCGAGTGCTATCCGCAAGGCGGACGTGTTTCATATAGGCGACGGTATAATCAGAGAAATTTTCCGCCCCTTTTATTTGCATGATACCGTCACGCTTCGCCGCAGCCGGCGACTGGCCTGCATCCACCATCTTTTTGGCGGTATTGAGTTCGTCGCGCGCCTCAGCCAATGTGATACCGTCAGGGCCATACCGGCCAATCGTCAGCGTCTCACGCCGGCCATTAATTCTATAGTCATACCGGAATGAGACCGATCCGCTTGGTTGCACGGCAACGTATAGACCATCACGATCGGTGACCTTATAGAGTTTCTCTCTTGGCTTCAGGTTTTTCAGTTTCGTATCTGTGAGCATGCCGGCTACTCTCTGCTGTGGTTGATACCGTCAATATTTACCAAAAAGGTGGTGAACGGATTAGGCCGAGAGTACAGCGAAAGTGGATATACCGTCAAAGGTACCGTCAGAAATTGAATGCTTTCAAGAATAGTAATTGATAGTCAGAAAGAGAAAACCCCCGAACAGCAAGGCTGCAACGGGGGTTTTTAAATAATCACTGATAGTCAGTAATTAGCTGTTCATCATTCCCACTCGATCGTCGCCGGCGGCTTGCCGCTGATGTCGTACACCACGCGGGAGATGCCGTCCACTTCGTTGATGATGCGGTTGGACACGCGGCCGAGGAAGTCATACGGCAGATGCGCCCAGTGCGCGGTCATGAAGTCGATGGTTTCCACCGCACGCAGGGAGACCACCCAGTCGTATTTGCGGCCGTCGCCCATCACGCCGACCGAGCGCACCGGCAGGAACACGGTGAACGCCTGGCTGACTTTGTTGTACAGATCGGCTTTGTGCAGCTCTTCGATGAAGATGGCGTCGGCGCGGCGCAGCAGATCGCAGTACTCTTTCTTCACTTCGCCCAGCACGCGCACGCCCAGACCCGGGCCCGGGAACGGGTGACGGTACAGCATGTCGTACGGCAGGCCCAGTTCCAGGCCAATTTTGCGCACTTCGTCTTTGAACAGCTCTTTCAGCGGCTCGACCAGGCCCAGCTTCATCTCTTTCGGCAGGCCGCCCACGTTGTGGTGCGACTTGATCACGTGCGCTTTGCCGGTGGCGGAAGCGGCGGATTCAATTACGTCCGGATAGATGGTGCCCTGCGCCAGCCATTTCACCTGCTCTTGCTTGCAGGCTTCTTCGTCGAACACTTCAACGAACACGCGGCCGATGATTTTACGCTTGGCTTCCGGCTCGTCGACGCCCGCCAGCGCGGTCAGGAAGCGGTTTTCCGCCTCGACGTGCACGATGTTCAGGCCGAAGTGGTCGCCGAACATTTCCATCACCTGCTTGGCTTCGTTCAAGCGCAGCAGGCCGTTGTCGACGAACACGCAGGTCAGGCGCTTGCCGATGGCACGGTGCAGCAGCATCGCGGTCACGGAGGAGTCAACGCCGCCGGACAGGCCGAGGATCACGTGGTCTTCACCCACCTGCTCGCGGATGCGCTCAACCGCATCTTCGATGATGGTCGCCGGCGTCCACAGGGCCTCACACTGGCAGATGTCCAGTACGAAGCGCTCCAGCATGCGCTGGCCCTGACGGGTGTGGGTCACTTCCGGGTGGAACTGCACGCCGTAGAAGCGTTTTTCTTCGTTGGCCATAATGGCGAACGGGCAGGTATCGGTGCTGGCGACGGTCACGAAGTCGGACGGGATCGCGGTCACTTTGTCGCCGTGGCTCATCCACACGTCCAGCAGCGGTTTGCCGGCCGGGCTGATGGCGTCTTCGATGTCGCGCAGCAGCGCGCTCTCGTTGACGATTTCCACCTGCGCGTAGCCGAACTCGCGTTCGTTGGAGCCCTGCACATGGCCACCCAGCTGCATCGCCATGGTCTGCATGCCGTAGCACACGCCCAGCACCGGCACGCCGGCGTTGAACACGTAGTCAGGGGCGCGCGGGCTGCCAGCTTCGGTGGTGCTTTCCGGGCCGCCGGACAGGATGATGCCGCTTGGGTTGAATTCGCGGATCTGCTCTTCGCTAACGTCCCAGGCCCACAGTTCGCAGTAAACGCCGATTTCGCGCACGCGGCGGGCGACCAGTTGGGTGTATTGCGAACCGAAGTCCAGTATGAGGATGCGATGCTTATGGATATTTTGTGTCATGTGAGGCGAATTCCAGCAACAAGAGAAAAAGAGCGAAAATGTATGTTTTCGGGATGGGGCTTAGCGCCCCACCCCGGCCTCTCACTCAGGAGAGGTTAAGGCATCAGCCCATGCGGTAGTTCGGCGACTCTTTGGTGATGGTCACGTCGTGCACGTGGCTTTCCTGAATGCCAGCGCCGCTGATGCGCACGAACTCCGCCTTGGTGCGCAGATCGTCGATGGTGGCGCAGCCGGTCAGGCCCATGCAGGAGCGCAGGCCGCCCATCTGCTGGTGCACGATGGCTTTCAGCATGCCTTTATAGGCCACGCGGCCTTCGATACCTTCCGGCACCAGTTTGTCGGCGGCGTTATCGGTCTGGAAGTAACGGTCGGAAGAGCCTTTGGACATCGCGCCCAGCGAGCCCATGCCGCGGTAAGATTTGAACGAGCGCCCCTGATACAGCTCGATTTCGCCCGGAGATTCTTCGGTACCCGCCAGCATGGAGCCGACCATCACGCAAGAGGCGCCCGCGGCGATCGCTTTGGCGATATCGCCGGAGAAGCGGATGCCGCCGTCGGCGATAACCGGAATACCGGTGCCTTCCAGCGCTTCCACCGCGTCGGCGATGGCGGTGATCTGCGGTACGCCTACGCCGGTCACGATGCGGGTGGTACAGATGGAGCCAGGGCCGATACCCACTTTCACCGCGCTCACGCCGGCTTCAGCCAGCGCTTTGGCGCCCGCCGCGGTCGCGACGTTGCCGCCGACGATCTGCAGATCCGGGTATTTGGCGCGGGTTTCGCGGATGCGCTGCAACACGCCTTCGGAGTGGCCGTGCGAGGAGTCGATCAGCAGAACGTCAACGCCTGCCGCCACCAGCGCATCAACGCGCTCTTCGTTGCCGGCGCCGGCGCCGACCGCCGCGCCCACGCGCAGACGGCCGTGCTCGTCTTTACAGGCGTTCGGCTTACGTTCCGCTTTCTGGAAGTCTTTAACGGTGATCATGCCCAGCAGGTGGAAGCTGTCGTCCACCACCAGCGCTTTTTCTACGCGCTTTTCGTGCATCTTCTGCAGCACCACGTCGCGCGCTTCACCTTCTTTCACGGTGACCAGGCGATCTTTCGGCGTCATCACCGCAGTCACCGGCTGAGTCAGATCGGTCACGAAGCGCACGTCGCGGCCGGTAATGATGCCGACCAGCTCGTTGTCTTCGGTGACGACCGGATAACCGGCGAAGCCGTTGCGCGCGGTCAGCTCTTTCACTTCCTGCAGCGTGGTGGCCGGGGTAACGGTCTGCGGGTCGGTGACTACGCCGCTTTCATGTTTTTTCACGCGGCTGACTTCTTCAGCCTGGCGCTCGATGGACATGTTTTTGTGGATGAAGCCCAGGCCGCCTTCCTGCGCCAGCGCGATGGCCAGGCCGGATTCGGTAACGGTATCCATGGCTGCGGACAGCATAGGGATGTTCAGGCGGATGGTTTTGGTCAGTTGAGTGCCGAGCTCTGCGGTGTTAGGCAGAACCGTGGAGTGGGCTGGAACCAGGAGGACGTCGTCAAACGTCAGAGCTTCTTTAGCGATACGTAGCATGGGCAATATCTCACCAGGGTGGGCTGTGAAAAAGATAAAATATTGCCGCGGCATTATACAGAGCGGAATCGGTTGCCTCCAGCACTTTCTTACAAAAAGTCTTGATTACCTTTTTCAGCCATGTAGTATCGACCAATTAAGTGATTGTTTTGAAATTTGATCTGGGTCACATGTCGCTACCTGTTTCGCCTTCCATTTTTACCGTAAGCCGCCTGAATCAGACGGTTCGCCAACTGCTGGAAATGGAAATGGGGCAGATTTGGCTCTCCGCCGAGATCTCCAACCTCTCCCAGCCCGCCTCCGGCCACTGGTATTTCACCCTGAAAGACGACCGCGCCCAGGTGCGCTGCGCGATGTTCCGCAACAGCAATCGCCGCGTCACCTTCCGGCCGCAAAACGGCCAGCAGGTCTTGGTGCGCGCCAGCATCACGCTGTATGAACCGCGCGGCGACTACCAGCTGATCGCCGAGAGCATGCAGCCCGCCGGCGACGGCCTGCTGCAGCAACAGTTCGAGCAGTTGAAACAGCGCCTGAGCGCCGAAGGGCTGTTCGATCAGCAGTTCAAGCAGCCGCTGCCCGCCCCGGCCAAACGCGTCGGGGTGATCACCTCCGCCAGCGGCGCGGCGCTGCACGATATCCTGCAGGTATTGCAGCGGCGCGATCCGTCGCTGCCGATCGTCATCTACCCCACCTCGGTGCAGGGCGCGGAAGCGCCGATGCAGATCGTGCGCGCCATCGAGACCGCCAACCGCCGCGATGAATGCGACGTGCTGATCGTCGGCCGCGGCGGCGGTTCGCTGGAGGATCTGTGGAGCTTCAACGACGAACGCGTGGCGCGGGCGATCTTCGCCAGCCGCATTCCGATCGTCAGCGCCGTCGGCCATGAAACCGACGTCACCATCGCCGACTTCGTCGCCGATCTGCGCGCGCCGACCCCTTCCGCCGCCGCCGAACTGGTGAGCCGCAATCAGCTCGAGCTGTTGCGCCAGCTGCAGTCGCAGCAGCAGCGGCTAGAGATGGCGATGGATTACTACCTGGCGCAGCGCCAGCAGCAGTTCACCCGCATTCATCACCGTTTACAGCAGCAGCATCCGCATCTGCGCCTGGCGCGCCAGCAGACGCTGCTGTTCAAGCTGCAGCGCCGAATGGAAGACGGCATGCAGCAGCAGCTGCGCCTGGCCGCCCGCCGCAGCGAACGCGTCCAGCAGCGGCTGGCGCAGGTGCAGCCGCAGGGCCGCATTCACCGCTACCAACAGCGCGTGCAGCAGCAGGAATACCGTCTGCAGCAGGCGATGGAGCGCCAGCTCAACGCCTACCGCCAGCGTTTCGGCGTGGCGTGCAGCCAGCTGGAGACCGTCAGCCCGCTGGCGACGCTGGCGCGCGGCTACAGCGTGACGCAAACTCCGCGCGGCGAGCTGCTGAAAACCACCAAGCAGGCGCAGGTCGGCGAGCTGCTGAAAACCCGCCTGCAGGATGGCTGGGTGGAAAGCGAGGTGAAAACCATCACCGTCGCCAAAAAGCCACGCAAGAAGCGCGCGGCCGAGTAAGCCCTACTCCAGCGTAAAACGCTCGCCCGGTTCACCGTTCACCCACAGCGCGCGCGTTTCGCCTTCCGGCAGGCTGAGCGTCAGCGTGCGCCAGGCCGGGCGGAAATGCCCTTCCGTCGTGATATCCAGCATGATGCGCTGATGGTCGCAGCGCATTTCCCAGCGCAGCCACAGCGCCTCGCCCTGCCGCCAGCCGTCGCTTTCGCCGTCGTCCTCAAACAGCAGCCCGCCGCTCGCCCCGCCGCCCTTGAGCGGAAACAGCCGCAGCTCGCGCCGATCGTCGGCGGCCACGTCCACATGCGCCAACCGCTGCGACAGCGGCAGCGCCGCCCCGGCGCGCACCAGCAGCGGCAGACGCTCCAACGGCGCCGCCAGCGTCACCGTCTGGCCGCCGCCGAACCACTGGCCGCTGTAGAAGCAGTACCAGCCTTCGCCGTTATCCGGCAGATACACCGAACGGCGACGTTGCCCCGGCTCCACCACGCTGGCCACCAGCAGATCGCGGCCAATCAGAAAATCGTCGTTTTCGCCAAAGGTGCGCGCATCCTGTTCGTGATCGAGAAAAGTCGGGCGCAGCATCGGCTCGTCGTCGGCGCAGGCCTGCCACAGCAGCGTGTAGAAATACGGCAGCAGCCGGTAACGCAGGTTGATCGCCTCGCGCACCGCCGGGGTGGCGGCCGGGTACATCCAGGGTTCGTTGACCGTGGCGTCGTCATTCCAGGAGTGGATGGTGAAACGCGGGTGCATCACGCCGTTTTGTACCCAGCGCACCAGCAGCTCCGCGTCCGGTTTGTCACCGGAGAAGCCACCGACGTCATGGCCGAGGTTATACAATCCGGACAGGCTCATGCCCAACCCCATGCGAATGTTGTAGCGCAGCGTCTGCCAGCTGGTGCAATTATCGCCGCTCCAGGTCTGCACGTAGCGCTGCATGCCGGCGCAGCCGGAGCGCGAGATCAGGTACGGCCGCCGCTGCGGCGCAAAGCGCAACTGGGCCTCCATCGAGGCGCGCATCATCAGCAGCGGCATCACCGGGCGGAGATGTTTGATGGCGATCGGCCGTCCAAAGCCGTGGCAGCGTGCTTCGCCGTCCCACACTTCGTACTCGTTGTTGTCGTTCCAGGTCGAATCGATGCCCATCTCCAGCAGCTGCTGTGTGACGCCCTGCTGCCACCATCGCACCGTCGCCGGATTGGTGAAGTCGAGGTGCGATCCTTCGTCGTCCCAGAAGCTGGAGCGTTCCGGCGCGTCGCTTTGCGAATCGCGGATAAACAGCCCCTGCGCCGCCACCTCTTGATACTGCGGATGATCCTGCAGCAGGCACGGCTTGATGTTGGCCGCCAGCTTGAGGCCGGCGTCGTGAAACGCCTGGCTGAGCAGCCTAGGCTGCGGCACCTTGTCATAGTTCCAGTTAAACACGTAGCGTTTGTTGTTGATCGAGGTGTAGCCCGACGACAGCTGGAAAGAGTCGCAGGGGATGGCATGTTGACGGCACAGCGCAATGAACTGTTGCAGCTGCTGCTGGGCGTCCGGCGCGTCGGTGTAGTGCATGGTCGAACCGCTGTAGCCCAGGCTCCACTTCGGCCCGAAGTGGGTGCGGCCGGTCAGGCGCACGAACGCCTTGGTGACATCCAAAACCTTCGGCCCGAGGAACAGGTAGTAATCCAGATCGCCCGCTTCGGCCTGATAGCGGCGGTAGGCCGTATGGTAGTTGTCGATCTCGTTGCCCAGATCCAGCCAGCAGCTGCTCAGGTTGTCGTAGAACAGGCCGAAGCTCGCCTCCGGCCCGCGGGTGATGGTAAACGGAATGTGCTTGTACAGCGGATCGGTGCTGGCGGCGTTGTAGCCCATCGCGTCCAGGTTGCGCATCTCGAAGCGGCGGCCGGTGCGTTCCAGATCGCCGGCCTTCTCCCCCAGGCCGTAATAGCGCTCATCGGCGAAACGCCGCTGGTAATGCGCCACGCCGTCGCCGTGCGCGTTGAGCAGGTAGGCGCTGGTCGGCCGATCCGCCGCCAGCGGCCGCCACTCGCCGGCGGCATTGCAATACTCCCACGCCAGCCACAGCGGCTGATGCACCGTCACGCGCAGCAGCGGCGTGCTGACCACCAGCCGATCGCCCTCCCGGCGCAGCTGATAGCCCGGCAGGCTGAAACCAGCGACGCTGAGCCGATCGCGCCCCTCCCAAGGCACATCCTCCTGCGGCGCAATGCTCCAGGTGCGATCCAGCGCCAGCTCGCCCTCACGTTTGATCAACACGCGGAACAGACCGTCTTCCAGCACGTACAGGCAGAAACGGTGGCGTTCATCGACCAGCAGCTCGACGTGGTCGGCATGCTGCGCCGCCAGCGTCCAATTTTTCAACGTTTTCATACATATTCCACTTAGCTGTGTGAAGGGGTTTTCTTACCGCCGCGCTCGGCGATCAGGGCGATCAAGAACAGGGCGCCGATCAAATCGAAGAAGCCCATCGCGATAAACAGCGGGTTGAAACCGAGGGTGTCGGATACCGCGCCGATCAGGAGCGTGAACAGGAAGCTGGCGATCCAGGCGCTGGAGCCGCGCATGCCGTTGACCGTCGCCATTTGGTTTTTATCGAACGATTCCACCACCAGGGCGCTGAGCATGCAGGAGATCACCTGATGGCCGAATCCGCCGATCGAGATCAGCGCGATCGCCACATAGGGATCTTGGGTGATCGCCACGAACGCCAGCGACACCATCAGGAAAGCGCCGGTCACCGAGCTGGCGACCACCGAGTTGACGCGGCTGCAGCCGAACCATTTGCGGTATAGGGTGGTGAGATAGCCGCTGGCGACGCTGCCGATATCCGCCGCCAGGAACGGCAGCCAGGCGAACATCGCGATCTGCTTCAGATCCATGCCGCGTTCGGTGGCCAAGTACAGCGGCACCCAGAAACTGAAGACCGCCCAGGCCGGCTCGGCGAGAAAGGCCGGGATGGCGATGCCATAGAATTTCTTGTTCTTGCACAGGCTGGTCAGTGAAGTGAAGAACGGCAGCTTCGGCAGCACCGGCTCGTTGTCTTCACGGATCAGATCCAGCTCTTGTTGGCTGAGGTTCGGGTGCTGCTGGGGCGAGTGGTAGAACAGCCACCACAGCACTACCCAGATCAGCGCCAGCCCGCCCGAGAACAGGAACGCGCCCTGCCAGCCGAAGGAGACGTGGGCGATGACGATGATCGGCGGCGCCAGCATGGCGCCGATGGAGAAACCGACGCCCGCCCAACCGGCGGCGATCGGACGCTCCTTCTTCGGGAACCAGTCGGAGATCGCCTTGGCGTTGGCCGGAGTGGCCGCCGCCTCCGCGCCCCCCATGAAGAAGCGCAAAATGGCCAGTTGCAACCAGCTGCCGGCACCGGCGTGCAGCATACACACCACCGCCCAAATGCCCGCGCAGATCAGAAAACCCATCTTCAGGCCGATGACGTCGATCAGCCAGCCGCAGATCGGCTGAAATACCGTATAGGCCAACTGGAACGACGCCACCACCCAGGCATATTGCTCGGTGCTCATGTTCAGGCTGGTTTTCAGTTCCGGCGCCAGAATGCCCAGCGAGTTGCGGGTAATGTAGTTGACCGTGACGCCCAACAAGAACAGCGCCAGCATCCACCAGCGTAGCGATTTGAACTTGCGCCGGCCGCTCTGCGCGACCGTCTGATTGATCTCCACACTCATCGGTTCTCTCCCCGCGGCCGCCCATGACAGCGACGCGCGCATTGGTAGGGTACGTTGCGCTATCAAAAGGGGACGGTGAACACAGGCCAACGCCCACATAACGGACCGGCAGTCCATCACAACCCCATGATTTATTTTTTGTTTTCTTCTTTGCACACCGTTAAAATTGGACTGACAAGTCGTTAAAATTGGTGTACCAATGCAGACTACTCAGCGATCACGCACAGCGAAACGGGGTTTTTTGCAAAGATTTTCACAGGCGGGTGAAAAAATAGTCATAATGGCCGCAGGATCCAGTCAAAGTGCTGAAAAGCCGCAGTGAAAATATTCTCATGGACGAATTTGAAGGAGATCACAAAATGAACGGAAAGCTGAAAATCCAGGAGATCGCCCGCCAAACCGGGCTGTCGATCAGCACCGTTTCCCGCGTGCTGGCGGGCAAGGCCAACACCAGCGCCGAAGCGCGCCGCAAGGTGCTGGAATGCGCGCAGCAAAACGGCATTCTACAGGGCATTTCCAGCGGCCGACTGATGTTGAACAATGTGATGGTGTTCGCGCCGCAGCGCGCGTTCGACGTGCGCACCGATATCTTCTACTACAAGGTCATTCAGGGCATCGCCGCCGCACTGATGCAGCACGAGGTGCGCATCCGTTACTGCGGCCTGGAAGAGCAGCACAGCGACGGCGCGCTGTTTCTGGAAAAAATGAGCGATCCGCACACCGAAGCGGCGCTGATCATCGGCATCGACGACGAACACATCCATACCCTGGCGGCCGATCTGCCCAAGCCCTGCGTGCTGATCAACTGCACCGATCGGCAGATGCGGCTGGACAGCGTCTCGCCGGATCATCAGCTGATCGGCGACTATTCCGCCAGCTATCTGTTCCAGCAGGGGCACAGCCATATTCTCAACCTGCAGTGTCTGCGCCGCCACACCATGGAGCTGCGGCTGGCGGGCATCCGGCAGGCCTACGCGCGGCATCATCTGCCGTTCGACGACGGCCGCCATCTGGTGACCACTTCCGGCTTCGGCAGCGAAGAGGCCGAACAGGCGCTGAGCACCTACCTGAACCGCGCCCCGCTGCCGACGGCGATCCTGGCCGGCGGCGACTACATGGCGGTCGGGGCGGTCAAGGCGCTCAACAAGCTGGGGCTGAGCGTACCGGGCGACGTATCGGTGATGAGCACCGATGGCTTCAACCTGGCGGAAATACACGACGTGCCGCTGACCTCGGTACAGGTGCCGCGCGATGAGCTGGGCTACGAGGCGATCCAGCTGCTGCAGCGGCGCATGCTGCGCACCGACGCGCCGCCGTGCAACCTGCTGCTGCATGGCCGGTTGGCGGTACGGGCCTCGGTGCGGCGCATCAGTCCCCACAAGACCACCCCGGCGGTGAGCACGCATAACCACAGGCTTTATGACGAGTAGACTACACTTAGGCTCAGTGCATTCATTCGATGAGGTAAATTTTTTGCCTAAGGAGAGCCACTATGCCAGCCCAGCGCATGCGTTCCGTTATTCCTCCCTACATGCTGCGCCGCATTATTGAACACGGTAACGCCCCGCAGCGCGACTGCGCGCTGCACACCCTGAACCACGTGCAAAGCCTGCTCGGCAACAAGCCGCTGCGTTCACCGACCGAGAAAAACGCCCGAGCCGGCGAAGCGCTCCGCGATATCTACGACGCCCAGAACGGCACCCAACTGCCCGGCAAACAGGTGCGCAAGGAGGGGCAGCCCAGCAACCACGACGTGGCGGTGGACGAGGCCTACGACTATCTCGGCGTCACCTACGATTTCTTCTGGCAGGCCTACCGGCGCAATTCGCTGGATAATAAAGGGCTGCCGCTGGTCGGCAGCGTGCACTACGGCAAGGAGTACCAGAACGCTTTCTGGAACGGCCAGCAGATGGTGTTCGGAGACGGCGACGGCGAGATCTTCAACCGTTTCACCATCGCCATCGACGTGGTCGGCCACGAGCTGGCGCACGGCGTGACCGAGAGCGAGGCTGGGCTGATCTACTACCAGCAGTCCGGCGCGCTCAACGAATCGCTGTCTGACGTGTTCGGTTCGTTGGTCAAGCAATTCCACCTGCAGCAAACCGCCGATAAAGCAGACTGGCTGATCGGCGCCGGTCTGCTCGCCAAGGGCATCAAAGGCAAAGGGCTGCGCTCGATGTCAGCGCCCGGCACCGCCTACGACGACCCGCTGCTGGGCAAAGACCCGCAGCCTGCCAGCATGAAGGATTACATCCAGACCAAGGAAGACAACGGCGGCGTGCACCTCAACTCCGGCATTCCCAACCGCGCGTTCTACCTGGCGGCAACCGCGCTGGGCGGCTTCGCCTGGGAAAAAGCCGGCTACGTCTGGTATGACACAGTGTGCGACAAAGCGCTGCCGCAAAACGCCGACTTCGCCACCTTCGCCCGCGCCACGGTGAAACACGCGCAGGCGCGTTTCGATCAAAGCGTGGCGGACAAGGTGCAACAGGCCTGGCATCAGGTGGGGGTGGAGTAATGAAACCGCTGCCGACGCTCAATCAGGATACGGTCATTGAGCTGGCGCGCGAGGGAGGCTTCGCCTACATTCCCAAACTGGCGGGCCAGCGCCGCATTGCGCTGGCCGATATCACGCCGGAGCAACGGCAGCGCCTGAATCAGTTGCTGAATCAGACGCTGCCGTACGCCCAGGAAGAGGGCCAACCCAACTCCCCCGGCTGCGGCGACCAGCGCTACTACCGCGTACAGATCAACTACACCAGCCCCACCCTGAGCACCGAGATCGTGCTGTTAATCCCGGAAAGCAGCGCGCCGCAGGCGCTGGTGGATCTGTGGAAAACCGGCCAGGTGGATGAGTGAGGGCTTACAGCGGCTGATAGCTGAAATTCACCCGTTTTTTGGAGATCAGCCCGTGCCCGTTCTGGCACAGGTAATCCACCGCCCCGCAGGCCTTCAACTCTTGCAGCGGCTGCCCGCACTCCGGGCAGCTCGCCAGCTGCCGATAATCGCGCTGACAGGCGGCACAATGGTAGTGACCCGCTACCCAATTCATGGTCTGACGACAGTGCGGACAATGCGCATCCATAACAGCTCCCAGGTTAAATCACGCCCCATGAGCGCAAGAAATAGATCCCCAACGCGGTGGTGAAGAACGACCCGACGGTGGTGATAGCGATAATGTTGGCCGCCAGCGTGGCGTTGCCGCCCATGGCGCGCGTCATCACATAGCTGCCCGAAGCGGTCGGCGTGGCGGAAAACAGGAAGATGATGCCCAACGCCGCCCCCTGAAACCCGCACAGCCAGCCGGCCAGCGTCATCAGGAACGGCACCAGAAACAGCTTGGCCGCCGACGACAGCGCCGCCACGTTGGACGAGCGGAACATGGCGCGGAAATCCAGGCTGGCGCCGGTGCACAGCAGCGCCAACGGCAGCGACAGCGCGGAGATATAGCTGCCGGTTTGGCGGATCACGGTCGGGATACCCAGCCCGGTTTGCGCATACAGCAGCCCGCACACCAGGCCGATGATCAGCGGATTGGTGACAATGCTGCGCAGCAGCGACAGGTGGCTGATTTTCTTGCCCTGCCCGCCCTGCAGGCTGCGCGTGAGGGTGATGACCGACAGTATGTTGAACAGGATCACGGTCACCGTCAGGTACAGCGAGGCGAGCGCAATGCCTTCGCTGCCGTAGGCGGTCATGGCGTAGGCCAGACCGACGATGGCGGTGTTGGCGCGAAACCCGCCCTGCACGAACACCCCGCGCTCACGCGGTTCTTTCACCACCCACCTGGCCGCCAGCTCCAGCAGCAGGAAGGTCGCCAGCGTGCCGACCGCGCCGAACAGCACCAGCGGCAGATTGCCGAGCAGCTGCGGATGGTTGGTAGCGATGCTGAAAAACAGCAGGCACGGCAGCGCCAGATTGAACACCAGGCGGGTCGCGCCGTCGACGAAGCGGTCATCCATCAGGCGCCAATGGCGCAACAGGATCCCCAGCAGCATCATCAGCAGATTGGGCACGGTGACGTCGAACGCAAAACTCCAGGTTTCCCAGGACATGGTGTTCCTTCAGACAGGCGAGGTAATCTTCAGATAATAAAACGATTTCGGGCCAATAAAAAAGGGGCGCGGCATCACTGCCGCGCCCCTCATGAGCGATTACTTGCTCTTTTTCAGGTGGCTCATCAGGCGTTTGCGCTTACGCATCTGGGTCGGCGTCAGCAGGTTGCGTTTGCCGGCGAACGGGTTGTCGCCCTCTTTGAACTGGATGCGGATCGGCGTCCCCATCACGTTCAGCGAGCGACGGAAGTAGTTCATCAGGTAGCGCTTGTACGAATCGGCCAGATCGCTGACCTGGTTGCCGTGGATCACCACGATCGGCGGGTTGTAACCGCCGGCGTGGGCGTATTTCAGCTTCACGCGGCGGCCGCGCACCAACGGCGGCTGGTGATCGTCAACCGCCATCTGCATGATTTTGGTCAGCATCGAGGTGTTTACGCGACGGGTTGCGCACTCGTAGGCTTCCTGTACCGATTCGAACAGGTTGCCGACGCCGCTGCCGTGCAGGGCGGAAATAAAGTGCACGCGCGCGAAGTCGACGAAGCCCAGACGCAGATCGAGCATCTCTTTCACGTGCTCGCGATCTTCTTCGCTCATGCCGTCCCACTTGTTGACCGCAATCACCAGTGAGCGCCCACTATTGAGGATAAAGCCGAGCAGCGAGAGGTCCTGATCGGAGATGCCTTCACGCGCGTCAATCACCAGCAGCACCACGTTGGCGTCTTCAATCGCCTGCAGGGTCTTGATCACCGAGAATTTCTCGACGGTTTCGGTCACCTTGCCGCGTTTGCGCACCCCGGCGGTGTCGATCAGCACGTATTCGCGTTCGTCGCGCACCATCGGAATGTAGATGCTGTCGCGGGTGGTGCCCGGCATGTCATACACCACCACGCGCTCCTCGCCGAGGATACGGTTAGTGAGCGTAGACTTACCTACGTTCGGGCGGCCGACGATCGCCAGTTTGATCGGCAGATCCTGCGGATTGAACGCTTCTTCCGGCTCTTCGTCTTCTTCGCCTTCCAGCGTTTCGCCGTTTTGCTCGGCCCAGTAAGCGGCGTTGGCCTCTTCCTCGGTCAGCTCGACGTCTTCCGGTTTTTCCGGCACGAACGGCACCAGCACGTGTTCAATCAGCTGGGTCACGCCGCGGCCGTGAGAAGCGGCGATAGCGAACACTTCACCCAGACCGAGCGAGTAGAAATCGGCGGTGGCGGTGTCCGGATCCAGACCGTCGGTCTTGTTGGCCACCAGGAATGTCGCCTTCTGGCGGCTGCGCAGGTGCTGGGCGATGCCCTGATCCGCCGGCATCAGGCCGGCGCGGGCGTCGACCATGAACAGCACGATGTCCGCTTCTTCGATCGCCAGCAGCGACTGACCGGCCATGCGCGTTTCGACGCCGTCTTCGGTGCCGTCGATGCCGCCGGTATCGACGATGATAAATTCATTGCCTTCGATTTCAGCACGACCATACTTGCGGTCACGCGTCAGCCCCGGGAAATCCGCCACCAGCGCATCGCGCGTATGGGTTAAACGGTTGAACAAGGTGGATTTACCCACATTCGGGCGCCCGACCAGCGCGACGACAGGTATCATTGTTGAAGCCTCATTACTTAATAATCAATGCGTTACTGCACTGTGGATAGACACCAGCGGTGCAGCTTATAAAATACGAAACGGCCCCTGAACATTCAGGAGCCGTTTTCCCCTTCATCTTTCGCGCCACAGCGGCGTTGTCTGCGCACCTTCGCCTCGGTCACTTAGCTCACTAAGCTCCCGAGGACTCATGCGCTTGCCGCCTGGCTGCAACCCGAAATCATTCGGGTGCAAGAAGGGTTACGACGAGCGGCGTTAGCGGGTGAAAGCGTAAACTTTCCCGCCGCGAGCCTGGATGATCAGCTTGTCGCCGGCCACCATCGGCGCAGACAGGAAGCCGGAGCTGTCCACTTCCTGCTGGGCGACAAAACGGCCATCGGTGGTGTTGACCCAGTGCAGATAGCCTTCGGCGTCACCGGTCACCAGATAACCATTATACATCACCGGCGGCGTCAGGTTGCGGTGCAGCAGATCGCTTTGCGTCCACACGGTCACGCCGCCTTCGGTGCTGAGCGCCACCACGCGATCGTTCTGGTCGATCAGGTAGATGCGGCCCGCGTCGACGATGAAATCATTCACCGAACCCAGCTCGCGTTTCCAGATGATCTGACCGGAACGCAGATCCAGCGCCGTCAGGTTGCCGTTGTAACCCAGCGCGTAGACCACGCCGTCAACGATCACCGGCGTGGTGTCCACGTCGTTCAGGCGATCGATTTCGGTCGCGCCGCTCGGCTGAGAAATGCGCTGTTGCCAGATCAGTTGGCCCTGCTGCATCAGCACGGCGCTGACGCGGCCGTTGTCACCGCCGACGATGGCGGCGCCAAAGGCGACGGCCGGCGCGGATTCACCGCGCAGCGACAGCGAAGGCATATCCAGGTTAACCGTCCACTTCACCGCGCCGTCGGCTTCGTTCAGCGCCTGCAGCATGCCGTTGGAGGTATGCACCAACACCATGCCGTCGCTGACAACCGGACGGGAGATCGCTTCGCCGGCCACTTTGGTCTGCCAGGCGATGGCGCCGTCGGCGGTGTTCAATGCGTAAACCACCGCTTTTTCGCTGCCGACGTAAACCTTGTCACCCGCAACCGTCAGGCCGCCCGACAGCAGCGCAGACAGGTTGCTGGAGAAGAAGCCGGTCTTCTCGGAAAGATTGACCTTCCACTTCTCGTTGCCGCTGTCGGCATCCATCGCTTTCACGATGCCGAAGCGATCGGCGGCGTAAATGGTGCTGTCCTGATAGGCCGGACGCAGGTGGGAGTAATACTCACCGATACCGTCGCCCACCGAGGTGCTCCACGCCTTGTTCGGCGTAAACTGATTTTCAACTTTCGGCAACGGCGACATGGTAACCACGTCTTCTTCGCTGTTAAACAGCGAGCAACCACTCAGCAAGGCAGCGGAAACCAGTCCGACCAAGAGTGTTTTACGCAATTGCATGGGAATTCCCCTTAGCTGGACAAGTTATTCAATTTCATGCGCAGCAGAACCTGCAGCGCTTGAGAAGCGTTGGACTCAATGCCTTTGCTGTAAGCTTCGCGCGCGCCCTTGGCGTCGCCCTTCGCCAGCAGCACATCGCCGCGCACATCCTGCATCATCGCCGCCCAGCCTTCGCCTTTCACGCCATCCAGCGTTTTCAGCGCTTCATCCAGCTTTTTCTCCTGCAGCTGGACGCGCGCCAGACGCAGGTCGATCATCGCCAACAGGTTGTCGTCTTTGGTCTGGCCCTGAGCCAGCGCCAATTGTTGTTCCGCCTTGGCGAAATCATTCTGTTCGACAAAGTGCTTAGCCAATTGCAGCGCGGCCAGTACGCCGTAGCTATTGCCGTTGGCCTGGACAAATTTCTCTGCGGCAGCCACGTCATCCGGCTTGCCGGCCGCCAGACGATCGCTGGCTTCCTGATAGGATTGCGATGCCGCCATCATGTTGGAGTTTTCATGGCTCTGCCAGTAACGCCAGCCAACCAGGGCACCAATTCCGAGCACCACGCCCACCGCCAGCGCTTTGCCGTTCTCGGCAAAGAACCGACGCAGTGCGTCGACTTGTTCGTTTTCAGTGGTATAGACTTCCACGGTGTCCTTCTCCTTAACCTAACATCAAAGCCAGACGCGCAGCGACTTCGCTTTGCGCCAGCGTTTCTTGTTCACCACTGCGCAGGTCTTTCACCACCACCTGCTGCGCCGCCACTTCGCTCTCGCCCAGGATCAGCGCGATGCGCGCGCCCCATTTGTCCGCACGGGTGATCTGCTTCTTGAAGTTGCCGCCGCCGTAATTGGTCATCAGCTTCAGCTGCGGCGCCGCGTCGCGCACCTGTTCAGCCAGCTGCATCGCCGCGCTCTGGGTGCCCGCGCCGGAAGAGATGACGTACACGTCGATAGCCGACGGCGCCTTGAATTCCGGGTTGACCGCCTGCACCAGCAGCACCAGACGCTCCAGGCCCATGGCGAAACCGACCGCCGGAGTGGCGCGGCCGCCCAACTGCTCGACCAGACCGTCGTAACGGCCGCCCGCGCAGACGGTGCCCTGCGCGCCCAAGCTGGTGGTCACCCACTCAAACACGGTGCGGTTGTAGTAATCCAGACCGCGCACCAGGCGCTCGTTAACGGTATATGGGATACCTGCCTGCGCCAAAAGTTCACACAGACCGGCGAAGTGAGCACGGGATTCTTCATCCAGGTACTCGGACAGGCGCGGCGCGTCGTTCAGCAGCGCCTGCACCTCAGGATTCTTGGAGTCCAGCACGCGCAGCGGGTTGCTGTACATGCGGCGTTTGCAGTCTTCGTCCAACACCTCGACGTGCTGCTCCAGGAACGCCACCAGCGCATCGCGGTAGTTGGCGCGCGCCTCCAGCGAACCGATGGAGTTCAGCTCCAGCTTGACGTGCTCGGCGATGCCCAGCGCTTTCCACCAGCGGGCGGTCAGCAGGATCAGCTCGGCGTCGATATCCGGGCCTTGCAGGCCGAACACTTCCGCGCCCAGCTGATGGAACTGGCGATAGCGGCCCTTTTGCGGGCGCTCGTAGCGGAACATCGGGCCGATGTACCACAGACGCTGTTCCTGATTGTACAGCAGACCATGTTCGATGCCGGCGCGCACGCAGCCGGCCGTCCCTTCCGGACGCAGCGTCAGGCTTTCGCCGTTGCGGTCTTCGAAGGTATACATCTCTTTTTCCACGACGTCGGTCACTTCGCCGATCGCGCGTTTGAATAACGGGGTCTGCTCTACAATCGGCAACCGGATTTCGCTGTAACCGTAGCCGCCCAGCACCTGCTTGAGGGTGCCTTCAATACGCTGCCATAATGCCGTTTCTTCCGGCAGGTAGTCGTTCATGCCGCGGATGGCTTGAATGTTCTTTGCCACGTGAGTTCTCTGTCCGTTGTCTGTAAAAATGAACCTGATTATAGGGACTTTGCCGCCCGGTATTCAACGCGGATGCGGTTTTCCGCCCTTCAGGTGCATAAACAAGCGGGCCAACAGGCCCGCCGTGTAGCGATAACGCTTATTTTTCCAGCAGATTGACCGTGATACGGTTGCTTTCGTCCATCATCGCGGCCTTGGCGCGAATCTTCGCTTCCAGCTGGTCGATCATCTGTTCGTTGTCGAAACGCTCTTTCTGGCGCACGCCGTCTTCGTAGAAGCCGCTCTTCTTGTGGCCGCCGGTCACGCCCATGGTGGACACCAGCGCTTCGCCCGGGCCGTTCACCACGCAACCGATGATAGAGACGTCCATCGGCGTGATGATGTCTTCCAGGCGCTGCTCCAGCGCGTTCACCGTGCCGATCACGTCGAACTCCTGACGCGAACAGGTCGGGCAGGCGATGAAGTTGATGCCGCGCGCGCGGATGCGCAGCGACTTCAGAATGTCGAAACCGACCTTCACCTCTTCGACCGGATCCGCCGCCAGCGAGATGCGCAGGGTATCGCCGATGCCTTCAGACAGCAGCATGCCCAGGCCGATGGCCGATTTGACCGACCCGCTGCGCGCGCCGCCGGCTTCGGTGATGCCCAGATGCAGCGGCTGATCGATGCGCGACGCCAGCAGACGGTAGGATTGCACCGCCAGGAACACGTCCGACGCCTTGACGCTGACCTTGAACTGGTCGAAGTTGAGGCGATCGAGGATATCCACGTGGCGCATGGCGGATTCCAGCAGCGCTTCCGGCGTAGGTTCGCCGTACTTTTCCTGCAGATCTTTCTCCAGCGAACCGCCGTTGACGCCGATGCGAATCGGGATGTTCTTGTCGCGGGCGCAGTCCACCACCGAGCGAATGCGCGATTCGTTGCCGATGTTGCCCGGGTTGATGCGCAGGCAGTCCACGCCGTATTCGGCAACCTGCAGCGCGATGCGATAATCGAAGTGGATATCGGCGACCAGCGGCACGTTGACCTGCTGCTTGATCAGCTTGAACGCCTCGGCGGCGTCCATGGTAGGAACCGAAACGCGGACGATGTCGACGCCCACGCGCTCCAGCGCTTTAATCTGATTAACCGTTGCTTCAACATCGGTGGTACGGGTGTTGGTCATCGACTGCACGGCAATCGGCGCGCCATCACCAATAGGCACCTTGCCGACGTAAATGCGTGTAGATTTTCGACGGTTGATGGGCGCTTGGTTATGCATTACTTACTCTCCATTGCTGCTCTGACATCACGACCGGGGCCGCGCGATTACTGCGCGGCGACGGTCAGGCGAGCAACACGGTTTGACTTAACGAACCGGCTCAAATCAACCGGTTTACCCTGATACTGGATCTGTACTGCCGCCGGCGCGCCGATGGTCAGTTTGTACGGCGCAGTGCCGGTCAGGTTCAGCTTGCCGCCCTGCTTCTGGGTGCCGCTGAACAGCGTTTTACCGCTCGCGTCGGTCACCTGCAGCCAGCAGTCGGCGGAGAAATCCATCACCAGCGCGTTCGGATCGGCCGCCGGCGCAGCCACGCCCGCATCGGCGGTCGGCAGCGGCGATTGCGCCGCCGGCGCGGTTTCCGGCAGGGTGGTCTGGCTTGGCGACACCACGGCAGGCTGTTGCTGAGCCGCGCCCGGCGTCTGGGCGGTCGCCGCCGGCGCCTGAGCCGCTGCGCCGGTATCGGCCGGCGCGGCGCTGTTGTCGGTCAACGGCACGTTGGTGCCGGCGTCGGCGTTGCCGTCCGTCAGCGGCACGGACTGCCCTTCGTTATTCTGTGAAAGCTGCGCGGAGGATTGATCGGCCATGGTGGCGATCTCTTCCTGCTGCGCCTTGTGGTTTTGCCACCACCAGGCGCCGGTCAGGCCAATCACCACGAACACGATAAGCCAGGTGAAGCTCATCAGCCAGCCGTCGCGTTTCTTGCGGCGCTTGCCCAGCGAGAAGCTTTGCATCGGCGCCACTTTCGCCATCTTCAACGGCGCCTGCTTGGCCAGCATCGGCAGCAGTTCGTCTTCCGGCAAATGCACCAGCTTGGCGTAGGAACGGATGTAGCCGCGCACGAAGGTGGACGCGAGGTCAGCGGACACGCTGTCTTCCTCGATATCGCGCACGGTGGACATTTTGAGACACAGGCGTTCTGCAACGGCCTGTTGGCTCAGCCCGAGTTGCTCACGGGCCTGACGCAGGCGCTGGCCCGTCGTCATGGATACGGTTTTATCTTGGGAGGCTTCAGTATTCATTAGCTAAGAACTGCTGGTACTGTTTGGATTGTGGAAAACTTCGCGCTAACTGCTTGCCATAGCGTTGAACGCTATCCTGACGGCCGGCTAACGCGGCGAAACGAATCTGTAACCATAAGCTGCTGGCGCTAGCCGGCAGAACATGCTGATAAACATCCAATAAAAGTTGCGACTGGGCGCGCTTCCCTTCTCCAAATTGCTTTTCGGCCTCCGCCAACAGCGGAGCGCCTTTGTCCGGATCGACTTTCAGCGCGCGGCTCAACAGCGTGCGCGCTTCATCGTTTTGTCCGGCCTTGAGAAAACAGTAACCTGCGTTTTCCAGGCTGTCAGCGACCTGACCATAATCGGGCGCCAGCGCCGCAGCGCTAAACTGCTGTTGCGCCGGTACATACTGCCCTAAACTGCAAAGAAACGCACCGTAATTATTCAGTACGGTGCCATTGCCCGGCGCAAGTTTGAGCGCTTGCCGATAACGCTGTTCGGCCGCGGCGTTTTCACCGATCCGCTGCGCGTAGAGCGCCATGCCCAACTGCGTGCGGTAATCCTGCGGGGCCGCGTCCAGCGCCTTTTCCAGGTTCTGGCGCGCGGCGTCCATGTCACCTTGCTGCAGGTACTCCAGCCCCAGCTGCAACCGCGTCTGGCCCGCCTCAGCGACCTGTGCTTCCTTTTCCGGCGATGAGCCGGAACACCCGGCCAACAACCCGACCGCCAGCCACACACCCCACAGTTTCAGCTTCATGCCCGCATTCATTTCCTTATCGGCCGTCAGCTAACGCCCATTAGCGTCAACATCTCGCATAACAGGCTGTTAGATAACAAAAAAGGTGCTATAGGATTCAGACCGCCCGTACGTTGATAGGTTCCCCGGCCATTTTCTTTTTCAGGGTACGCTTGGTACGGTCGATCACTTCACCCGCCAGTTGCCCGCAGGCGGCGTCGATATCGTCACCGCGGGTTTTACGAACAATAGTCGTAAAGCCGTATTCCATCAACACCTTGGAGAAACGGTCCACCCGGCTGTTGGAGCTGCGGCCGTAAG
Source organism: Serratia sp. CY37869 (assembly GCF_052168895.1). Classification (NCBI taxonomy): domain Bacteria; kingdom Pseudomonadati; phylum Pseudomonadota; class Gammaproteobacteria; order Enterobacterales; family Yersiniaceae; genus Serratia; species Serratia sp. CY37869. The sequence continues at coordinate 128,361 of NZ_JBJNLU010000001.1, read as the reverse complement.
GGGCGCCCGGGAACGGGTTCCATGGGATCAGGTTGATCTTGCACGGCGTGTCTTTCAGCACTTCCGCCAACTGATGCGCATCGTCGGTGCTGTCGTTGATATGATCCAGCATCACGTACTCGACGGTGACGCGCCCCTGGTTGGCGTTGGATTTCTCCAGGTAGCGACGCACCGCGGACAGGAAGGTCTCGATGTTGTACTTGCGGTTGATCGGCACGATCTCATCGCGGATGGTGTCGTTAGGCGCGTGCAGCGAAATGGCCAGCGCCACGTCGATCATGTCGCCCAGCTTGTCCAGCGCCGGCACCACGCCGGAGGTAGACAGGGTCACGCGGCGTTTGGACAGGCCAAAGCCGAAGTCGTCCAGCATGATTTCCATCGCCGGCACCACGTTATTCAGGTTGAGCAGCGGTTCGCCCATGCCCATCATCACCACGTTGGTGATCGGGCGTTGGCCGGTCACCTTCAGTGCGCCGATGATCTTCGCCGCGCGCCACACCTGGCCGATGATTTCCGACACGCGCAGGTTGCGGTTGAAGCCCTGCTGCGCCGTCGAACAGAATTTGCACTCCAGCGCGCAACCCACCTGCGAGGAGACGCACAGCGTCGCGCGGTCGGCTTCCGGGATGTACACGGTTTCGACCTGCTGATCGCCCACCTTGATCGCCCACTTGATGGTGCCGTCGGCCGAGCGCTGTTCTTCCGCCACTTCCGGCGCGCGGATTTCCGCCACGCGCTGCAGCTTGCCGCGCAGGACTTTGTTGATGTCGGTCATCTGCTCGAAATCGTCGCAGCAGTAGTGATAAATCCACTTCATCACCTGATCGGCGCGGAACGGTTTCTCGCCCATTTCGGCGAAGAACTCGCGCATTTGCTGGCGGTTCAGATCCAGCAGGTTGATTTTGGCCGCAGCCGGTTGCTCCACGTTAACGGAGGGGGTAGTCAGCGAATTATTTTCAGACACGGTGTGCTCGGACGTGATGGGTTCTAACATAATGATCTCTGGCCTCGTTATTACACGTTATGGCGCTAAAGAATGGACAGTAAGTTGTGCATTTCAGCCCGCGAGATTCGGGTGGCGGCACTAAAAACACGCCCCTGACAAGTCGTCTTATCAGGGGCGCGGCATTGTACAAATTTTAGTAGCGGGTTTCTATGGCTGAAAGGCATTCAGGGCATTTTTATTGTTTCAGCCGGTGAATGCCTGGCTATCAGCTCAGAAACGGCACGATTAACGTGCGCAGATTTCGCTTTCGTTGAAGAAGTAAGCGATTTCACGCTGTGCGGATTCAACGGAGTCGGAACCGTGAACGGCGTTAGCGGTGAAGCTGTCCGCGTAGTCGGCGCGCAGGGTGCCGGCCAGTGCGTTGTCCGGGTTGGTTGCGCCCATGATGTCGCGGTTGCGCTGCACGGCGTTTTCAGATTCCAGAACCTGCACCATGATTGGGCCGGAGGTCATGAACTCTACCAGACCGTCGAAGAATGGGCGGCCTTTGTGCTCAGCGTAGAAGCCTTCAGCTTGCTCGCGAGTCAGACGCAGCATTTTAGCGGCGATGATTTTGAAACCGGCGCGCTCGAAACGCGCGTAGATAGCGCCGATGTCGTTGTTGGCTACAGCGTTTGGTTTAACGATGGAAAAGGTACGTTCTACGGTCATGATGGCCTCTGTATGACTTCCAAAACAGGCCGGTCTGCAATGTTGCCGGCCTTCTCAAGTGGCGCAGATTATATGTGCGCCGTTAACGCTTGCCTACGGGAAAATCAACATTTCATTAAAAAAATATGATCTTCCTGCGGCATTTCCGACCACGCGCCGCGTTACTGGGTCTTGTCGGTGGACGGGATCAAATTGCGCAGCCAGCTGCCCCAGCGGCGCTGATAAAACGGCTGCGTATGGGCGATCAGGTAGTGGCTGATGCCGCGCTCTTTCTCCGACACCAGGCAGAAATCGACCGGTTCGTCATTCGGCGCCGTTTCGCTGGCGACGCTGCCGGCCTCGTTGATCAACGCCTCGATCTCCGCCGGTTCTGCATCCACTTCCAGCCCGATCAGCAGATTCGGCTTCTCGTCCGCCGCCTGGTCGTGCATCAGCGCCAGAAACGCGCGGCGCACCGGTTTGCGCTGGCTGAACAGCGTGGTCAGCGCATCCACCATCGCCGACGGGTACTCTTCGGGCTGCCCCAACAGGATTTGGGTCTCTTTGTCGACGTAATGCTCAACCGGTTTGACGACGCCGCCGGTCGCCAGCAGCATCGCCACCTCTTCCGGGTAGAACTCTTTGCCGTATTCCGCCTTCGGGTTGAGGAACAGATCCGCGCCCTGGGTGATTTCAAACAGCACCCGAGCCGGCATGGCGATGAACGGCTGTTCGTCCTCAACGGCCTTCTGCAACGCTTCCAGCGAGGTGAAGAACGGAATGATGCTGCCGCCGTCCTGCTTTTCCCAATGCTGGATATTGACCGGCGTATCCGCGTTCAGCGTAATGTCGCCGTCCTGCTGCACCTGCTCGCTGTCGCCGAGGATCAGCACCGTGGCGTCGAGCAGTTCACGGAAGAACGCCGGACGGTGGGCCGGCTCCGTCACCGCCAGCTTCAGCAGGCGTTCAAGCTCGTTCTCGCTCGGGGCGGCATCGTGATGATGGGAACTCATGGCAAACTCCAGGGATCAAATAACGAGGCCCAGCATGCTGGGCCCCGAAGATAATGCGCATTCTAGCGCCCGACGCGGCGGGCGTTCAATTATTTGGCTTTGCTCAGCAGCAGATTGGCCAGGGTACGCACGCCCAAACCGGTCGCGCCGGCCGACCACTGCTCCACCGCGCCTTTGCGGTAGGTGGCGGAACAGTCGATGTGCAGCCAGCCTTGCTGGTAATTCTTGACGAAGTGCGACAGGAAGGCCGCCGCGGTGCTGGCGCCGGCGGTGTAGGCCGGGCCGGCCACGTTGTTCAACTCAGCGAAGTTGGACGGCAGCTGGCTGCGGTGGAACTCGGCCAGCGGCAGACGCCAGAACGGCTCTTGTTCGGCGGCGGCGCTGCTCAGCAGCTCCTGCGCCAGCGCGTCGTCGAAGCTGAACAGCGCATGGTAGTCGTTGCCAACCGCGGTTTTGGCCGCGCCGGTCAGGGTGGCGCAGTCGATAATCAGCTGCGGGTTCTGCTCAGAAGCGTCGATCAGGCCGTCGGCCAGCACCAGGCGCCCTTCCGCATCGGTGTTCATCACCTCAACGGTTTTGCCGTTGCGGTAGCGAATGATGTCGCCCAGTTTGAAAGCGTTGCCGCTGACCATGTTGTCGGCGCAGCACAGGTACAGTTTCACGCGCTGCTTCAGGCCACGCGCCGCCGCCAACGCCAGGGCGCCGGTGATGGTGGCCGCGCCGCCCATGTCAGCCTTCATCGAGTCCATAAAGGCGCTCTGTTTCAGGCTATAACCGCCGGTATCGAAGGTGATGCCCTTGCCGACCAGGCAGGCGAACACCGGCGCGTCCGGGTTACCGGTCGGGTTGAAGTCCAGCGCCAGCAGCACCGGCGGGCGCTCGGAGCCGCGGCCGACGGTGTGAATGCCGGCATAGTTCTGCTCGTGCAAATCTTCGCCCTTGGTGATGCGGTAGCTGACGGCATCGCAGCCGACGTCGCACATCAGATCGACGGCGCGGGTCGCCAGCTGCTCGGGCCCCAGCTCTTCCGCCGGCATATTGATGGTGTCGCGCACCCAGTCAACGATCTTCAGGCGCTTATCCAGCTCCTGACGCGCGGCTTCCGGCAGCTCGGCCCATTCGACGTTGCGCTGCCCTTTCGGCCCGCGGTAACCCTGCCAAAACGCCCAGCTGTTTTCCAAGTCCCAACCGTCGCCGGCCAGCTTGACGTTTTTGATGCCCTGACCGTCAATTTTGCGGCCCGCGCGCTGGATCGCGCCCAGCTTGTCGGCGCCGGTCAGGTGGATGGTCATCCCTTCGCCGTTGGTGCTGAGCAGCGCTTTTTCGCCCCAACGGGCGTCGGCAGGTTGTTGCGACAGCGTGACCTGCATGAATTCTGTTGTCATAGCCTTCTTACTCCGGATGTTCCCTTTATTATTTCATTAGGGCTTTATTGCATACCCTATGGATTTCAAATTGCAGCTAGGCGCCCAGCGATCTCATCCCCAGGAGCTTACTCAGGTAAGTGACTGGGGTGTGATCGTGCAGGTAACAACGCTGCGGTTTGAAAGACGACGGGTATGTCGGATACAAAATAAACGGGCCGCCCATGGCAGCCCGTTACGCTATTTACTCCGCTTCATCTAACCAGACCAGCAGGATCGCTTCCAGTATTTTTTCGTTGGAAGCCTGCGGATCGTCGTCGAACTCTTCCAGATCGCAGATCCACTGATGCATGTCGGTAAAACGCACGGTTTTCGGATCGGTGTCCGGGTATTGGTCGTACAGGGCTTCGCCGATTTCACGGCTGTCGGTCCACTTCAGTCCCATTATGATCTCCGGGTTGACGCTGCGGCTAACAATTAATGCTCACGCGCGTGGTTGACGGTGTAGCGCGGCATTTCGACCACCAGATCTTCGTCGGCGACCAGCGCCTGGCAGCTCAGACGGCTTTCCGGCTCCAGCCCCCACGCTTTGTCCAGCATGTCGTCTTCCAGCTCGCTGCTCTCTTCCAGCGAATCGAAGCCTTCACGCACGATGCAGTGGCAGGTGGTGCAGGCGCAGGATTTCTCGCAGGCATGCTCGATTTCAATGCCGTTGCGCAGCGCAACGTTGAGGATCGACTCCCCTTTTTCGGCTTCCAGAACCGCCCCTTCCGGGCACAGATCTTGATGGGGCAGGAAAACAATTTTAGGCATGGTTAAACCTCATCCACAGAATGGCCAGCCAGCGCGCGGCGAATGGAAGCGTCCATGCGGCGCGCGGCAAAATCTTGCGTTTGTGCATCTAATGTTTTGATGGCGTCTTCGATAGCGGCGGGATCTTCACCCTGCGCCGCCTGCTGCAACGCCTGGGTCGCGGCGGCGATCGCCTGGCTTTCCGCCTCGCTCAGCAGCGCGGCGTCGGTGGCCAGCGCGCCCTGCAGGCTTTCCAGCACCCGCGCGGCTTCCACGCGTTGCTCCGCCAGCTTGCGCGCGCCCACGTCGCTTTGCGCGTTGGCCATCGAATCCTTGATCATGCCGGCGATTTCGCTGTCCGACAGGCCGTACGACGGCTTGACCTGGATCGAGGCTTCGACGCCGGTGGATTTCTCCATCGCGGTAACGCTCAGCAGACCGTCGGCATCCACCTGGAAAGTGACGCGAATGTGCGCGCCCCCGGCAGGCAATGGCGGCAGGCCGCGCAGCGTGAAGCGCGCCAGCGAACGGCAATCCTGCACCAGCTCGCGCTCGCCCTGCAGCACGTGGATCATCATCGCGCTCTGGCCGTCTTTAAAGGTGGTGAACTCCTGCGCGCGCGCCACCGGAATGGTGGTGTTGCGCGGGATCACTTTCTCCACCAGACCGCCCATGGTTTCGAGGCCCAGCGACAGCGGGATCACGTCCAGCAGCAGCATGTCGCTGTCCGGCTTGTTGCCCACCAGAATGTCGGCCTGGATCGCGGCGCCGATGGCGACCACTTTATCCGGATCGATCGACGTCAGCGGCGTGCGGCCGAAGAAGGCGCCCACTTGCTCACGCACCAGCGGCACGCGGGTGGAACCGCCGACCATCACCGCTTCCAGTACCTCGTCGGCGGCGACGCCGGCGTCTTTCAGCGCGCGGCGGCAGGCCATCAGCGTGCGTTTCACCAACGGAGCGATCAGCGCTTCAAACTGGGCGCGGGTCACTTCACCCTGCCAGCCAGCCACCTCGACGCGCACGCTGTCGGCATCGCTCAACGCGATTTTGGCGGCGATGGCGGCATCCAGCAGTTGGCGCTGCACGCCGTGGTCGCTGCGATCGGCCACGCCGGCCTGCTCGCGCAGCCAGTCGGCCAACAGGTGATCGAAGTCGTCGCCGCCCAGCGCGGAATCGCCGCCGGTGGCCAGCACTTCGAACACGCCGCGGCTGAGGCGCAGAATGGAGATATCAAAGGTGCCGCCGCCCAGATCGTAAACCGCGATCACCCCTTCCTGGCCGGAATCCAGCCCATAGGCGATCGCGGCCGCAGTGGGTTCGTTCAACAGACGCAGAACGTGCAGGCCGGCCAGACGCGCCGCGTCTTTGGTGCCCTGGCGCTGCGCGTCGTCGAAGTAAGCGGGAACGGTGATCACGACGCCATCCAGCTCGCCTTCCAGCGCCGCTTGCGCGCGCGCGGACAGGGCTCGCAGGATGTCGGCGGAGACGCCGACCGGGTTAACCGCGCCGGCGGCGGTGACGATCAGCGGCAGGCCGTTGTCGCTGGCTTGGAATTGGTACGGCAGGTTCGGGTAACGTTGCTGCACGTCCGCCAACGAGCGGCCCATCATGCGTTTGATGGAGCTGACGGTATTGGCCGGATCCTGCGCCGCCTGTTGGCGCGCCTCCCAGCCGACGCGCTGCGCGTCCGCCTGATAATGCACTACCGAAGGCAGCAAATGGCGACCCTGTTCGTCGGCCAGCGTTTCCGCTTGCCCGCTGCGCACCGTGGCGACCAGCGAGTTGGTGGTGCCCAAGTCGATGCCGGCGGCCAGACGTCGCTGGTGCGGCGCGGCGCTGAGGCCAGGCTCACTAATTTGTAATAAGGCCATGTTGAAGCTTCCACAATCAGAATCAGAAGGTGTTACTCAAAACCCAGCAGTTTTTCTTCGAGTTGTTCAACCTGTTGCTGGAGTTTGTCCAAGAAGCGCAGCTTGCGCACGGTATCGGCGGCGTCCGCCCACTGCTCACTGTCCAACTGCTGCAGCATCAGCGCGCTGCGCTGTTTGACCGAGGCGGCCAGCCGCGCGCCGAAATCGGCCAGCAGGCTTTCCGCCTCCGGCTTGCGCTCAATGGCGTCGAGCTCTTCGCGCAGTTCCAGCTGTTCCATCAGGAACGCGGTGTCGCGCATCGTATGCTGTTCGTTGCCCAGATCGAAGCCGTGCAACGATAGCATATACTCCGCGCGTTTTAACGGGTGCTTCAGCGCCTGGTAGGCTTCGTTAATGGTCGCCGCCTGCTGCAACGCCATCAGGCGTTCGCGCTCCGGCTGGTTGGCGAAACGATCGGGGTGGAATTGGCGCTGCAGATCCTGGAAGCGGGACGCAAGCAGGCTGCCGTCCACGGTGTAGCGAACTGGCAGCCCGAATAAAGTAAAGTAATCCATAGCGTGCTCTGGGCGTTAGCGGATGAAGTTCCCCCGCCGAAACGGGGGAGCACGATGGACTGTCAGACGTTGAAACTCTCGCCGCAGCCGCACTCGCTTGAGACGTTCGGGTTGTTGAACTTGAAGCCTTCGTTCAGGCCTTCCTTAACGAAATCAAGCTCGGTGCCGTCAAGGTAGACCAGGCTCTTGCCGTCGATGATCACCTTGATGCCTTTGTCTTCAAACACGATGTCGTCATCGTTGGCTTCGTCAACAAATTCCAGCACGTAGGCCATCCCGGAGCAGCCGGAAGTTCGCACTCCCAGACGCAGGCCGAGACCCTTGCCGCGGTTCGTCAAAAACGCCTGAACACGCTGCGCAGCGCTGTCGCTCATGGTAATAGACATCACAACCTCACACTTCAAATCAAAGCCCGGCGCGGCCGGGCCGACTCAGACAAATTACTCGGCGCTATGCTTGCTCTTATAGTCGGCAATCGCTGCTTTGATGGCGTCTTCAGCCAGGATCGAGCAGTGAATTTTGACCGGCGGCAATTCCAGCTCTTCGGCGATCTGGGTGTTTTTGATCGCTTCAGCCTGATCGAGCGACTTGCCTTTCATCCATTCGGTCACCAGCGAGCTGGAGGCGATGGCGGAACCGCAGCCGTAAGTTTTAAAGCGCGCGTCTTCGATGATGCCTTCATCGTTAACCTTGATTTGCAGCTTCATCACGTCGCCGCAAGCCGGCGCCCCTACCATGCCGCTGCCGACGGTAGGATCTTCGTTGTCGAAAGAACCCACGTTGCGCGGGTTTTCATAATGATCGATTACTTTTTCGCTGTAAGCCATGACCTTGCTCCTGAAACCTGAGAATTAATGATGCGCCCATTCGATGCTGTTGATGTCCACGCCCTGCTTGAACATCTCCCACAGCGGGGACAGATCGCGCAGACGGCCGATGGATTTACGCACCAGTTGAATGGTGTAGTCGATCTCTTCTTCCGTGGTGAAACGCCCCAGGGAGAAACGGATCGAGCTGTGCGCCAATTCATCGCTCATGCCCAGCGCGCGCAGCACGTAGGACGGCTCGAGGCTGGCGGAGGTACAGGCTGAACCGGAAGAAACGGCCAGGTCTTTCAGCGCCATGATCAGCGACTCGCCTTCAACGTAGTTGAAGCTGACGTTCAGGATGTTCGGTGCGCCGTGCTCCAGATCGCCGTTCAGATACACTTCTTCCATATCTTTCACGCCGTTCCACAGACGATCGCGCAGGGTGCGCAGACGCGCCATCTCTTCGGTCATCTCTTCTTTGGCGATGCGATAAGCTTCGCCCATGCCGACGATCTGGTGGACAGGCAGGGTGCCGGAACGCATGCCGCGCTCGTGACCGCCGCCGTGTACCTGCGCTTCGATGCGAATACGCGGCTTGCGACGCACGTACAGCGCGCCGATGCCTTTCGGGCCATAGATTTTGTGGCCGGAGAACGACATCAGGTCGACTTTCAGCTTGCTCAGATCGATAGGCAGTTTGCCCACGCTCTGGGTGGCGTCAACGTGGTAGATGATACCGCGCGCACGGCACATTTCGCCGATCGCTTCGATATCCTGCACCACGCCGATTTCGTTGTTGACGTGCATGATGGAGACCAGGATGGTGTCATCGCGCATCGCCGCTTCGAGATCCTGCAGGCTGATGATGCCGTTGCTCTGCGGCGCCAGGTAGGTGACTTCAAACCCTTCGCGCTCCAGCTGACGGCAAGTGTCGAGCACGGCTTTGTGTTCGGTTTTGCTGGTGATGATGTGCTTGCCTTTTTTCTGGTAGAAATTGGCAGCGCCTTTTATCGCCAGGTTGTCGGATTCGGTCGCCCCGGAGGTGAAGACGATTTCGCGCGGATCGGCGCCCACCAGTTCGGCGATTTGGTTACGGGCGATGTCTACCGCCTCTTCCGCCTGCCAACCGAAACGGTGGGAACGGGAAGCCGGGTTGCCGAAAGTGCCGTCCAGGGTCAAAAACTGCATCATCTTCTCAGCAACGCGCGGGTCAACCGGCGTCGTTGCTGAGTAATCCAGATAAATCGGTAATTTCATTGCTCTTGTGCTCCGTACATCACTTCCAAAAACTAAAATAATTTCGCCAGCTGCTTATGCGCGCAGATTAACGTTGATAGTTTCTTGCGGACGACCGTTGGCCGTGCGGCGCGTATCGTTGTTTTGACGATCCGCCACCACCAGCACTTCCTGGTTGTTGACCAGTTCAGCCAGCGTAATGTTGTTCAGGAACCCGCTGATGCGCTCGCTCAGATCGCGCCACAGGGCGTGGGTCAAGCAGCGATCGCCGCCCTGACAGCCTTCTTTGCCCTGGCAACGGGTTGCATCTACCGATTCATCGACGGCAGTGATGACAGCGCCAACGGCGATCTCACCCGCGTCTTTACCCAGCAGATAACCACCGCCCGGACCGCGCACGCTGGCCACCAGGCCATTCTTGCGCAGACGGGAGAATAATTGTTCCAGATAAGAGAGCGAAATACCCTGGCGTTCGGAAATGTCCGCCAGTGGCACCGGCCCTTCCTGGGAATGCAGCGCTACGTCGAGCATAGCGGTTACGGCATAACGGCCTTTGGATGTCAGTCTCATAGCTCAATGGTTACCTGTTGGTCAAATATGGCCGAAAGTCTGACATTCCTGAGTAAAACAGTCAACTATTTAACCTAGTAATTGACTCAAGTATTAGCACGTTTTGAACTTAGCAAGAACAAAGGTATATAAAATACATGTTATAACCTTTGGATAACTAATACTATTGTCGCCCACCGTTATGCCACATCAATTAATTACCTTGATGTTTATCCTGTTTCTCGATCGAGGTCAGCATGCCGCGCAGGATATTCAGCTCCTGCCCTTCCGGGCGTGCGCGGGTGAACAGCCGACGCAGGCGGCTCATCACCTGGCCCGGATGGGACGGGCGAATGAAGCCGGTACGCTGCAACGTCTGCTCAAGGTGCTGATAGAAACGCTCAAGGTCGTCCACCAGCGGATACGGCGTCTCTTCCAGCTGCGGCGCGCCCGCCTGTTGGCGATCGAGGTAAGCCACGCGCACTTCGTACGCCAGGATCTGCACCGCCATCGCCAGGTTCAGCGAGCTGTAGTTCGGGTTGGCCGGAATGGCGACGTGGTAGTGGCACTTCTGCAATTCATCGTTGGTCAGCCCGACGCGTTCACGGCCGAACACCAGCGCCACCGGCGCGTGCTCGCCCTCGTGCACCGCGCGCACGCCGCATTCGCGCGGCTCCAGCATCGGCCACGGCAGGGTGCGAGAGCGCGCGCTGGTGCCCACCACCAGGCTACAGCCGGCGATGGCGTCATCGAGGGTATCGACGATGGTGGCGTTGCCGATCACGTCGCTGGCGCCGGCGGCCAGGGCGATGGCCTGAGAATCGGGTTTGATCAGCGGATTAACCAGATAAAGGTTGGTTAACCCCATGGTTTTCATGGCTCTGGCGGTCGAGCCCATGTTGCCGGTATGTGAAGTCTCTACCAGAACAATGCGGATATTGTGCAGCATACAAACTCTGAGCGTGGCGGAAAATCGCAGCATCTTAACACAGCCGTAGGCAATTTGCCGAACAGCTGCTATACTTCGCGCCGTTTCCTGTTCTTTAACATCCTAGTTGGAAGATACCCATGCATCCGATGCTGACTATCGCCGTGCGCGCTGCGCGCAAGGCCGGTAACCTGATTGCCAAAAACTACGAAACCCCGGACGCTGTAGAAGCGAGCCAGAAAGGGACCAATGACTTCGTCACCAACGTCGATCGCGATGCAGAGCATCTGATCATCGACGTCATCCGCAAGTCTTATCCGCAACACAGTATCGTGAGCGAAGAACGCGGTGAGCTGATCGGCGAAGATCGCGATGTGCAATGGGTGATCGATCCACTGGATGGCACTGCAAACTTCATCAAACGTTTCCCTCATTTCTCCGTTTCCATCGCCGTACGCATCAAAGGCCGCACTGAAGTGGCCGTGGTTTACGATCCGATGCGCAACGAACTGTTCACCGCCACGCGCGGTCAGGGCGCCCAGCTCAACGGTTACCGTCTGCGCGGCACCAACGCCAAAGATCTGGATGGCACCATCCTGGCGACCGGCTTCCCGTTCAAAGTCAAACAGCACGCCACGCCTTACATCAACATCGTCGGCAAGCTGTTCACCCAGTGCGCGGACTTCCGCCGCACCGGTTCCGCTGCGCTGGATCTGGCCTATGTGGCCGCCGGCCGCGTAGACGGTTTCTTCGAAATCGGCCTGAAGCCGTGGGACTTCGCCGCGGGCGAACTGCTGGTGCGTGAATCCGGCGGCCTGGTCACCGACTTCGTCGGCGGCCACAACCACTTCAGCTCCGGCAACGTGGTAGCAGGCAACCCGCGCGTCGTGAAAGCCATGCTGGCCACCATGCGCGAAGAACTGAGCGAAGCGCTGAAGCGTTAATCGCCAGAAGCGAATCGAAAAAAGCGCTGCCGATGCAGCGCTTTTTTTATGCCCGTTAGCGGGAGAAGGGGCGGATGCCGCCGCCGAATTCCGGCTGCGCGCTGACGTACAGCAACAGCCCGGCGGCCAACAGGATCAGGCCCCCGGCCAGCGCCAACGATCCCCAGGCCACCGCGCTCCAGGCGGCGGGCGCACGCGAGCGGCTAAGGCGCACCGCCAGCCGTCGGCTGTAATGCACCAGCAGCGCCAGCATGGAGATGGTCAACGACGTGCCGAACGCCATCGCCAGCGCGGAGATCACTCCCCAGCCGAACACGCCGATCACCTTAGAGAACAGCAGCACCAAAATCGCCCCCGAACAGGGACGCATGCCCATCGCCAGCACGATGGCGGTCTGGGTGCGCCAATCGCTTCCCGCCTGCAGCTCGCTGTCGCTCGGCAGATGCCGGTGGCCGCAGCCGCAATCGGCGCTGTGCACATGCTCCGCCGCCAGCGGCGTCAGGCTGTTAATGCGCAGCGCCGGCGCCGGGCGCATCGCCTTGATCGCCGCAAACAGACGTTTCAGCGCGCGCCAACTCAGCAATACGCCAAGCAACATCACCAAAATAAAGCTGCCCTTCTCCAGCCAGAAGCTGCTTTGGTGAAGCTGGCGCGAAGAGAGCTGCAATACCACCAGCATCAGCGTAACCAGCGCGATCGCCACCCCGCCCTGCACCAGCGAAGCGGCGAAGGTCAGCTTCAGGCTGCTTTTCAGCCGCGCCGGGTGAGTGGCCAGATAGGTGGCGATCACCACTTTGCCGTGGCCGGGGCCGAGCGCATGCAAAACGCCATAGCCGAGGCTGAACAGCGTCAGCGCCAACCCTGCCTGCTGCGGCGCGGCCTTCACCTGCTGCAACAACCCCGCCATCTGCTGGTGCAGCGCTTTTTGCCATACCACGCTCTGCATCAGCAGCTGCGGCCAATAGTGCCACGCCAGCAGCGCGGCGGCCGCCAGCGCCAGCGTGAACGGCAGCAGCGGCCACAGGCCGAAAGCCCAGTGGCGCCGGTTTATCGCCGGTTGCGAGAGATTCAGCGACATTGCAGCGTCACCCGCTGGGCGAACTGCTGCCCCAGCGCCAGGTCTTCACCGGGCGAGTCGTTCTTGTCGAGCGACAGCGCATAGGCCTGCAGCGACGCATTCGGCTTCGGCGTCATCAGCTTGTAGCTGCACTGCTGCGCCATCTCCGGCGGCAAATGCAGCGCATTTTGGTCTTTATAGGTCATATCCACGAAATAAGTCGGATCGTAAGTAGAAAGCTCGAACGGCTTGCCCGCCAGCGGCTGCGGCTCGGCCAACGGCAGCACGAACTCCAGTACCGCCTGGTTGCCCTGGCGCGACAGGTGATATTCGCTGGGCAAGTTCAGGTATTTCACCGGCTTGCCGTCGCGGTAAAGGTCGGTGAAATAGTGCTGCCCCAGCACGTTGGCCATCACTTCCGCCGCCAGCTTTTTCCACACTTCCGAATCGCTCTTGGCGTTTTTCGCATCGTAGAGCAGATCCGCCGAGGTGATTTCATCCATCACCCACACCATTTTCAGGCCGACCAACCGCTGATCCTTGGCGACGAAGGTGGTGTTCATATCGATAAAGCTGTGCGGATGCGCGATCGCACCGGCGCTGAACACGGCGCCAAAGGCAGCCAAAAGTCGACGTAACTTCATCATTATCCTGCTTTACCTATATTTGTTATAACGTAACACAAATAAATGTCGAACGGCCCGCCTCTGCCGGCGATATTTGTGACGAAAGTTGTAAGCCGAAGTAAAAGCCGCGCGTTAACCCTGCCGGCACAAAGCCTTTTGCTATGCTTAGGCATAATCGCAACCTTTTATGCCGGAAGGTGATATGAGCCTGGACACCTCTCCCGTGCCTGAGCTCTCCGGACAACAACGGCGCTGCCATCTGCTGCTGATGCTGTACACGCCGGAGCCCGAGTTACAGCTGGAGACCCTCAGCCGAATCAATGGCGTCGCCCCCCCGATAACCCGGCAAGATATAGCCGAGGTGGCCAGTGAAATCCAGCGTTTCCACCATCTGGAGATCGCCGTCGATCCCGACCATGGCTACCGATTGAGGGGCAGCGCGCTCAACCAACGCCTGTGCCTGCTCCATTGGCTAAGGCGCACCCTGCGCTGCAGCCCGCGGTTCGTCGAAGACGATTTCGCCCCGCGCCTGCGGCAAGCGCTGGCGGCCGATGCCGAGTTGACATCGCTGTTGGCCCAGGCGCTCGACGCCTGCGAGCCGCTGCTCAATCGTCACTTTGACGCGCGCGACCGCCAATTCCTGCAGCATTATCTGCTCTACTGCGCCTGGCAAAACCGCCTGCAGCAACACCCGCGTTTCGACGCCGTTCAGCGCGACTGGCTGCGGCAAAAACTGGAGCAGCAAGCCGCCGCCTGGCTGCATCAGACCTGCAACCGGCTGTTTAACCAGCCGCCGCACGCGGACGAGCGCGATTTCCTGGCGCTGACCTTCACCCTGTTGAAAAGCCACAGCTACCACAGCAACGACTCGGCGCATGAGCAGCGGTTGATGACGGCGATCGACAGCATGGTCGAGCGGTTCCAGCAGCTGTCCGGCATGGCTTTCAGCAGCAAGGCGGAGCTGGTCAGCCAGCTGTTCGCCCATCTGGCGCCGGCGCTGGAGCGCTGCCGTTTCGCCATCGGCATCGACAATATGCTGCTGGAAGAAGTGGTGCGCAAATACCCGCGGCTGATGCGCACCACGCAGGAAGCGTTGAAACCGCTGGAGCAGGAGTACGGCGTGCATTTTTCCAACGAGGAGGCGGGCCTGGTGGCCATCAGCTTCGGCGCCTGGCTGATGCAGGACAACGCGCTGCAGGAAAAACAGGTGCTGCTGCTGACGCTGGATAACCCGCAGTTGGAAGAGGAAGTGGAATATCAGATCCGCGAGCTCACGCTGCTGCCGCTGAACATCAAGTATCTGCCGCTGAGCGACTATCTGTGCGGCGGAGCGCCGCAGGGCGTCACGCTGGTGATCACCCCCTACGCGGCGGTGCACAGCGCTCCGCACCCGCCGCTGATCTATACCGAACTGCCGCTGGAAAACCCCCAGCGCCAGGCCATCCGCGCGCTGCTGGAAGCCCCTTAATCACCGGCTGACGCTGACCGCCGGCGGCCGGATGAACAAGGCCGGCACCGCGACCGCCGCCATCACCCAGAACACCCCGCCCTGCCAATGTTCGAACAGGAACCCGGCAATGACCGTCATGACGGCGATACCGCCGCCCATCGCCAGCGCCGAATACACCGCCTGCAGTTGGATCACCTCTTGCCCCTGGCGCGCGGCGATAAAGCGCATCGCCGCCAGATGGCACACGGTGAAGGTGCCGCAGTGCAGGATTTGGATCAGCAGCAGCCAACCCAGCTCGGTGCTGTACGCCATCAGGCTCCAGCGCAACACGCCGCAACAGGCGGAAAGCAGCAGCAGGTTGCGCGCATTCCAGCGGCGGAACAGCACGTTGCTGCTGGCGAAAATAATCACTTCCGCCACCACGCCCAGCGACCACAGATAACCGATGGTCGAGGCCGAATAGCCCGCCTCCTGCCAGTAAATGGAGCCGAAGCTGTAGTAGCCGGCGTGCGCGCCCTGCAGCAGCGTGACGCACAGCAGGAAGCGCCACACCGGCCCTTCTTTCAACAGCGCCCACAGCGAACCCTCGGCCCCGCCGTGCGTGCGCGCTTCGCCCTGCGGCATCACGCTCGGCTTCAGCAGCATGCCCAGCAGCATCGCCAGCACGCTGAGGATCAGGCTGTAGAGAATGGCGTTATGGCCCCACACCGCCACCAGTTGCCCGGTCAGCGCCGAGCCGATGACGAACGCCAGCGAGCCCCACAGCCGCACCCGGCCATAGTCCATGCGGATCTGCTTTTGCCAGGTGGCGGCCAGCGCGTCGGTCAGCGGCACCAGCGGCGAGAAGAACAGGTTGAACCCCGCTATCACCAGCATCAGCCAGCCCCAGCCGTTGCCGAAGCAGAAGCCAACCGCGAAAGCCAGGGTCAGCAGCGCCAGCAGGCGCAGCGCGGAAACCAGATGAGAGGGATCTTTAACGCGGGGAGCAATCAGTAAACTGCCGAGGAAGCGGGCCACCAAACCGGCGCCGAGCAATATGCCGATGGTTTCGGGCGCGATGCCCTCGCCTTTCAGCCACACGCCCCAGAACGGTAAGAAAATGCCGTAGGAAAAAAAGTAGGTGAAATAACTGAGCGCGAGCCAACGCGTGGATTGCAGAACCATGATCCCTCCGGAGTGAGGGCAATACTTTGACAGAGCTCACACCTGCCCGCAATCTTCATTCCACGTCAATGCGTTAGAGTGCCAGACAGCTCACAGTTTGCCGCGAGCGGCCACAAAAAAACCCGCCGCAGCGGGTTTTTTCAGGCAAAAGCGGGATTATGCGTAAACCGGCAGGCGGGCGCAGATATCCAGCACTTTCTTCTTGGTGCGTTCGATGGTGGCTTCATCGTTGATGTTGTCCAGCACATCACAGATCCAACCGGCCAGTTCGCGCACGTCGGCTTCTTTGAAGCCGCGACGGGTCACGGCCGGGGTGCCGATACGCACGCCGGAGGTGACGAACGGGCTCTTCGGATCGTTCGGCACGCTGTTTTTGTTGACGGTGATGTTGGCGCGGCCCAGGGCGGCGTCCGCTTCTTTACCGGTCAGGTTTTTGTCGACCAGATCCAGCAGGAACAGGTGGTTATGGGTGCCGCCGGAGACCACTTTGTAGCCGCGCTGCAGGAACACGTCAACCATCGCCTTGGCGTTGACCGCCACTTGCTGCTGGTAAACCTTGAACTCAGGCTCCATCGCTTCTTTCAGCGCCACCGCCTTGCCGGCAATCACGTGCATCAGCGGGCCGCCCTGGCCGCCAGGGAACACGGCGGAGTTCAGCTTCTTGTACAGCTCTTCGTCGCCGCCCTTCGCCAGGATCAGGCCGCCGCGCGGGCCCGCCAGGGTTTTGTGGGTGGTGGTGGTGACGATGTGCGCGTGCGGTACCGGGTTCGGGTACACGCCGGCGGCGATCAGGCCGGCCACGTGCGCCATGTCGACGAACAGATAAGCGCCGATGCTGTCAGCGATTTCGCGCATTTTGGCCCAGTCAACCACGCCAGAGTAGGCGGAGAAGCCGCCGATGATCATTTTCGGCTTGTGAGTTTG
The DNA here is from genome assembly GCF_052168895.1 of Serratia sp. CY37869. Lineage (NCBI taxonomy): Bacteria > Pseudomonadati > Pseudomonadota > Gammaproteobacteria > Enterobacterales > Yersiniaceae > Serratia > Serratia sp. CY37869. Next base: position 111,441 of record NZ_JBJNLU010000001.1, on the reverse strand, counting down.
CGCCTGCTTGGCCAGATCGTCATAGTCGATTTGGCCTTTGTCGTCGATGCCGTAAGGCACCACGTTATACAGTTTGCCGGACAGGTTGACCGGGGAACCGTGAGTCAGGTGGCCGCCGTGCGCCAGGTTCATGCCCAGAATGGTGTCGCCCGGCTGCAGCAGCGCGGTGTACACGGCGAAGTTAGCCTGGGAGCCGGAGTGCGGCTGCACGTTGGCGTAATCGGCGCCGAACAATTCTTTGGCGCGGTCGATAGCCAGCTGCTCAACGATATCCACGTATTCGCAGCCGCCGTAGTAACGCTTGCCCGGATAGCCTTCAGCGTATTTGTTGGTCAGCTGGGAACCCTGAGCCTGCATCACGCGCGGGCTGGTGTAGTTCTCAGACGCGATCAGCTCGATGTGCTCTTCCTGACGCACCACTTCCTGCTCCATGGCACGCCACAGTTCCGCATCGTAATCGGCAATGTTCATTTCACGCTTTAACATCCGGCATCTCCTGACTTAAATCAGCTAACTAAAAAATCACCAAATAACTACCCGTTTGGGTTCTGGGCCACAGTGTAAACCGTTTCGCCCCACCGAAGATAGGTCTTGACAGAGGTTTTTACGCAAACGATTGGCATAAGGTGGCGCAAGGCTTTGATCCGCTAAATGCCGCCGTTTATCAACGGACATTTCCTCATGCGAACGATGCGCTTTTTTCATGTTCTGTGAGCGCGATCGACGCCCGAAGAACACCGCAACGAAAACAAGGGTATTTACAAGCGGCGTGGAACCCAATAAGATGCATTTAAAATACATCATTACAATTATCGTCAAGATCCCAACCCAAGGAGCGCTTCCATGCTGGATAGCCAAACCATCGCCACCGTGAAATCCACCATTCCCCTGCTGGCTGCGACCGGGCCGAAGCTGACCGCCCACTTTTACGATCGCATGTTCGCGCACAACCCGGAATTGAAAGATATTTTCAACATGAGCAACCAGCGCAACGGCGATCAGCGTCAGGCGCTGTTCGACGCCATCTGCGCCTATGCCGCCAACATCGAGAACCTGGCGGCGCTGCTGCCGGCGGTGGAGCGCATCGCGCAGAAGCACACCAGCTTCAATATCCAGCCGGAACAATACCAAATCGTCGGCGGTCACCTGCTGGCGACGCTGGACGAAATGTTCAGCCCGGGCCAGGAAGTCCTGGACGCCTGGGGCAAGGCCTACGGCGTGCTGGCCAACGTATTTATCCAGCGTGAAGAGCAGATTTATCAGCAGAGCGAAACCGACAACGGCGGCTGGCGCGATCTGCGCGCATTCCGCATCCTGAAGAAACAGCCGCAGAGCGACGTGATCTGCAGCTTCGTGCTGGCACCGGTGGACGGCGGCCGAGTGGCGGACTTCAAACCGGGGCAATACCTGGCGGTCTACATCAAGCACGACAGCCTGGAGCATCAGGAAATTCGCCAGTACTCGCTGACCACCTCGCCAAACGGCGAGTTCTACCGCATCGCGGTGAAGCGCGAAGATCAGGGGAAAGTGTCCAACTACCTGCACCAGCAGGCGCAGGAAGGCGACGTGATCGACATCGCCCCGCCGCACGGCGACTTCTTCCTCGACGTGGCGCCGACCACGCCGGTGGCGCTGATCTCCGCCGGCGTCGGCCAAACCCCGATGCTCGGCATGCTCAACACCCTGCACGACAACCAACATCAGGCGCAGGTCCACTGGCTGCACGCGGCGGAAAACGGCAGCGTACACGCCTTTGCCGATGAGGTAGCGGATATTGCCGGGCGTATGCCGAATCTGAGCCGCCATGTGTGGTACCGCGAGCCGGGTGCCGATGACGTGGAAGGCCGCGACTACCACAGCCGCGGATTGATGGATTTGAGCGCGCTGCAAGGCAGCCTGGCCGATCCGCAGATGCACTATTACTTCTGCGGCCCGGTGGCCTTCATGCAGTTCGTGGGCAAACAGCTGCTGGAGATGGGCGTAGAGGCCGAACGCATCCACTACGAATGCTTCGGCCCGCATAAGGTGCTGTAATGCTTGCGGAGCGCGGCCGTCAGACCGCGCTCCCTCTTCATTTCGCCTGCAGTTGGCGCGCGTCCTGCACCTGCTGCACCGTTACCGGCGCCGCCTGGTTGCCCCAGCTTCCCCGCAGATAGCTCATCAGGTCGGCCGCCTGCCGGTCGTTCAACGCCCAGCCGTAAGCCGGCATCCCGAGCGCCATCGCCTGCTGCGTGATCGGGGTATGCGCCCCTTCCAGCACCACCCGCAGCGCGGTCAGCGGATTGTCCGCCGTTACCGTGGCGTTGCCCGCCAGCGCCGGGATGGTGAAGTCGGTGCCCTCTCCCTTATTGCCGTGGCAGGTCGAGCAGTACATCGCATAGGTCGCCTTGCCGCTCGGGTTATCCGCCTGCGCAGCCTTCGAGGCGGCCCCGGCGACGGGGCCCGGCGCCAGACTGCGCAGGTACACCGCGATGGCGTTCAGATCGCCCTCGCTGAGGTACTGCGTGCTGTGGGCCACCACCTCGCTCATCGGCCCGGCGACCGCCGCATGGCGGCTGCGGCCGGTTTTCAGCAGCGCCGTCACCTCTTCCGGCGGCAGGCCGCGCAGGTTGGAAGCGTACCAGCCGTCCAGCTCGGCGCCGCTCAGGAACACCGGTTCCTTACCGTCCAGCCCCTTCTCCTGCATCGCCCAACCGCGCGGCGTATGGCAGCTGCCGCAGTGGCCCGCGCCCTGCACCAGGTAGGCGCCGCGATTCCACTCGGCACTTTGCTGCGGATCGGCCTGATACGGCTGGTCGTCGTGGAACAGCTGGTTCCACACCGCCAGCGGCCAGCGCATCGACAGCGGCCAGCTGATGTCGCTGGCGCGGTTGGCGACGTTCTGCGCCGGCACCTCGTTCATCAGATAGTCATACAGCGCGCGCATGTCTTCCGCGCTCATTTTGGCGTACGAGGTGTACGGCATCGCCGGATAAAGCCGATGACCGTCTTTGGCGATCCCCTGACGCATGGCGCGATCGAACTCTTCGAATGAGTAAGCGCCGATGCCGTGCAGCTTGTCCGGCGTGATGTTGGTGGCGTAGATAGCCCCGAGCGGCGTCGGGAATTTCATGCCGCCCGCCAATTCGGCGCCGCCCGGTGCGGTATGGCAGGCGGTGCAGTCACCGGCTTTGGCGACGTATTCCCCGGCCGACATCGCCTGGGCCGAGCCGCCGGCGGCCAGCAGGCTCAACAGGTACAGCGAACGCAGACTCATGCTCCCTCCTTGGCGGCAACCTTGCCGTAGGCCAGTTCGTTAACCGCGCGCCATGCCTGATCGATCGCCGAGTTGGCGTACGGGCTCCAGTCGGCATCGGAGTTGGCGATAGCGATCTTGCCGATCGGCTGCCGCGCCGTTTCGATGATTTTCTTGGCTTCGTCTTCGTCGTCAAACAGCCCGTTGAGGAAGTAGGAGTAACCGTGCGACCAGCGGTTGACCGTGATCGCCTGAATGTCGCGCTGATGGTCGAAACCGGCCTCGCCCAGCATGCCCTGCAGCTGTTCGCGGATCATCTGTTCGTGCACTTCAAACGGCGTGCCCAGCAGCAGCGCGCGCCCTTTGCGCGACTGTTCGCGCGTGCTGAGGCCGCTGCCCGGCAGCGTCGGCACATACACCATATGCAGGCCGATCGGCCGATCCGGATCGCGCGGGTGCTGATAGCCGCCCATGCTCACCGGATAGTCCAGCTTCACGCGGCTGTACGGCGCGGCCGGCGAATAAACCTCGTGCACACCCAGCTTGATGAACGGCTGCCAGTTGCGGATCACCACCTTGCTGTACACCAGCGGCGCCTTGACGTTCTGCTTCAGCGCCTCCTGCTGCTGGTGCGACATCTCCGGTACCAGATACGGGATCATCATGTTGTAGCCGGCCATCACCACCTGCCCGGCGCGCACTTTGGTCATCTTCTCGCCGGTCATGTAGGTGACTTCCACCTTGTCGCCGACGTTGGCCGCGTGCAGCCCGGTGCTGTTCAAACGCAGCTTCACCGGCCATTCCGGCCGATCGAGCTGGCTGTAGTCGAATTTGGCCAGCACCACGTCGTTCATGTCCTTGCCGGCCGGCGCCACCGCCGGGATCAGCTGGCGCACCATCAGGCGCGCCAGCGTGGCGTTGCCGTCCGGGAAGTGGAACACGTAAGGATCGTCGAGATCCGCCTGCGACTCTTCGTCCAGCGGCGGCAAATTCATGCCGCCGAGGCCCGGCAGATCGCAGATGCGCGCATCGCTGCACGACGTGCCGTCGATGCCCACCGCCTGGAAGTCGTTGGTGGTCTGCTGGAAATAACGGATCGCCAGCTCGCTCAGGCCCACCTTCTCGCGCAGGAACTGGGTATAGCTGTGGGTATCGAGCCACTCGACCTTCTGCTCCAGCGTCATCTCTGGCAGATAATCCTTCTCCACCGTGTGCAGCGCGATCAGCGCCTGGCGATCGCTTTCCGGCAGCGGGAAATCGCCGATGAACGCTTCATAAGAGCGGCCGTTGAGCCGATCGCGCGGAATGTCGTCCGCCACCGTACGCCCCGGATCGCCGCTCACCACCTTGTCGACGCCGAAGTTCTTGCGATCGAAGTAAACCCCGCGGCTCAAATTCAAATCCGGGTAGAAGGTGGTGTCGAAAGCCTGCTCCAGTTGGTCGATATCGACGCCGAGCTTGCGCAGCAGCCCCATCGCCACCGGGCTGAAGTTGGAGCGCGGCGACTGCAGCGATTCGCTGCCGCCGTAGCCGAGCAGCATGCCGTCGTCGCTGTTGAACTCGTTGCGCTTGGCGTGGCCGCCGAAGTCGTCGTGGTTGTCGATCAAAAGAATGCGCTGCCGCTCGCCTTTCAGTTGCTGCCAGAAACAGGCGGCCGCCAGCCCGCTGATGCCGGCGCCGACCACGACCAGATCGAACTCTTCAACGGCGGGTACGCTGCCGAAATCAAAGGTTTTGCCGTCGCGCCCCAACTGGTGCGCATGCTCGAACGAGCCCGGATGGTTGCCCCGCAACCCGGTCAGCGCCGGCGGATAGTACAGGGTTTGATTGGCGGTTTGCGGCGACGCGCGCAAGATTTGCAGCGGCGTCAACCCGGCGGCGATGGTGATCGCCACTCCGTTGAGAAAATCGCGTCTGGTGATACCCATATAGGCTTCCTTTCAATTTTTATTATCATCAGCCGGCCGGAGCCGGCTCGAAGGCCGCGCTATTGTGCGGATAATTACTGTAAAATCAATGTTTGAACATCACATGACGAATGGCCGTGTAATCCTCCAGCCCGTACATCGACATATCCTTGCCGTAGCCGGACAATTTCTGGCCGCCGTGCGGCATTTCGCTCACCAGCATGAAGTGGGTGTTCACCCAGGTGCAGCCGTATTGCAGGCGGGCGCTTAAGCGATGCGCGCGGCCCACGTCGCGGGTCCACACGGACGACGCCAGCCCGTAATTGGATTCGTTCGCCCAGGCCAGCACCTGCTCTTCGTCGTCGAACAGCGTCACCGTCACCACCGGGCCGAATACTTCGCGCTGCACGATCTCATCGTCCTGGCGCGCGCCGGCCAACAGCGTCGGCTGGAAGTAGTAGCCCGGCCCTTTCACCTTCTCCCCGCCGGTCACCACCTGTACGTGCGGCAACGCTTTGGCTCGCTCGACAAAACCGGCCACCCGCTCCAGATGCTGGGCGGTAATCAACGGCCCCAGTTCGGTGCTCTCGTCGTCCGGCGCGCCGATCTTCAGGCTGGCCACCGCCTCGCCCAACCGCTTGACCAGCTCGGGATAAATGCTTTTCTGCGCGTAGATGCGGCACGCGGCGGTGCAATCCTGCCCGGCGTTGTAGAAGCCGAAACCGCGAATGCCGTCGACCACCTGCTGCAGATCGGCATCGTCGAACACCAGCACCGGCGCCTTGCCGCCCAGCTCCATATGGGTGCGCTTAATGCCGGCGGCGGTGTGGGCGATGATGTGCTCGCCGGTGGCGATCGACCCGGTCAGCGACACCATGCGCACCTTGTCATGCCCGGTCAGCCGATCGCCCACGCCGGCGCCGCGCCCGAACAGCACGTTGAGCACGCCCGGCGGGAACAGCCCGGCGGCCAGTTCGGCCAGTTTGAAGGTGGTCAGCGGCGTCTGCTCAGAAGGCTTGATCACCACGCAGTTGCCCGCCGCCAACGCCGGCGCCAGCTTCCAGGCCGCCATCATCAGCGGGTAGTTCCACGGCGCGATCGAAGCCACCACGCCGAGCGGATCGCGGCGGATCATCGAAGTGTGCCCGGCCAGATACTCGCCGGCCGCCATGCCGGTCAGGCAGCGGCTGGCCCCGGCGAAGAAGCGAAACACGTCGGCCACCGCCGGCAGTTCGTCATTCAATACGCAGTGATAAGGCTTGCCGCAGTTGAGCGACTCCAGCCTGGCGAAGGTCTCGGCATGCTCGTCGATCAGATCCGCCAGCTTGAGCAGATGCTCGGCGCGCTCCTTCGGCGTGGTTTGCCCCCAGGCGGCGAACGCGGCGTCCGCCGCCAGCACCGCGCGATCGACCTGCTCCGGGCTGGCCTCCGCCACCTGCGCGATCACTTCGCCGGTCGCCGGGTTATACACCGGCTGGGTCGCGCCCTGGCCATTCACCAGTTGGCCGTCAATCAACAGTTGGCTTTGCATAGGGTTATCCTTTTGTCAGAGGTCGGGTAAGGAAATTATTTGCCGCTGCCGGCGACGCTTTCTCCACCTTTGGTCAGGTAGTAAGCGCCGAGGATCGGCAGCATGGTCAACAGCATCACCGACAGCGCCACCACGTTGGTGATTGGCACGTCGCGCGGGCGGCCGAGCTGGTTCAGCAGCCACAGCGGCAGCGTGCGCTCGTGGCCGGCGGTAAAGGTGGTCACGATGATTTCGTCGAACGACAGCGCAAACGCCAGCATGCCGCCGGCCAGCAGCGCCGAGCCGAGGTTCGGCAAGATCACGTAACGGAAGGTTTGCCAGCCGTCGGCGCCGAGATCCATCGACGCTTCGATCAGGCTGTACGAGGTGCGGCGGAACCGGGCGATGACGTTGTTGAACACGATCACCACGCAGAACGTCGCATGGCCGACGACGATGGTCAGGATGCCGGGCTCGATGTTCAGCGCCTTGAACGCCGCCAGCAGCGCCAGGCCGGTGACGATCCCCGGCAGCGCAATCGGCAGCAGCAACAGCAGCGAAATGCTGTCCTTGCCGAAGAAATCGCGCCGATACAGCGCCGCCGCCGCCAGGGTGCCGAGCACCAGCGCGATGGCGGTCGCCAGGCAGGCGATCTGCGCCGACAGCAGCACCGCATCGATAATGTCCTGTCGCCCGGCGGCGACATTGAACCAGTGCAGCGTGAAGCCCTTCGGCGGGAAACTGAAGGCCGCGTCCTCGGTGTTGAAGGCGTAGATGGCGATGATCGCCAACGGGAAATGCAGGAAGACAAGTCCGCCCCAGGCGGCCAGCTTCAGCCCTAAGGGCGCGCGTTCAGAGTGCATCGAAAGCCCCCAGACGTTTGACGATGGAAAGATAGATGGCGATCAGGACGATCGGCACCAGCGTAAAGGCCGCGGCCATCGGCATATTGCCGATCGCGCCCTGCTGGGCGTACACCATGCTGCCGATGAAATAGCCCGGCGGCCCCACCAGCTGCGGCACGATAAAGTCGCCCAGCGTCAGCGAAAAGGTGAAGATCGATCCGGCGGCGATGCCCGGCACCGCCAGCGGCAAAATGACGTGGCGGAAGGTCTGCGCCGGCCGGGCGCCCAGATCCGCCGAAGCGTGCAGCAGCGAGGGCGGCAGGCGCTCCAGCGCCGCCTGGATCGGCAGGATCATGAACGGCAGCCAGATATAGACGAACACCAGAAAACGCCCCAGCCCCGAGGTCGACAGCGTGTTGCCACCGACGCCGGGCACCGTCAGCAGCGACGCCAACAGCGGCTCCAGCCCCAGGTGCTGCAGGAACCACTGCGCCACGCCATCTTTCGCCAGCAGCAAAGTCCAGGCATAGGCTTTGACGATATAGCTGGCCCACATCGGCATCATCACGGCGATGTAAAAGAACGCCTTGACGCGGCCGCTGGTGTAACGCGCCATGTAATAGGCGATGGGGAACGCCAGCGCCGCGCTGGCCAGCGACACCAGCACCGCCATGGTCAGCGTGCGCAGGATAATGTCGTAGTTGGCCGGGTTGAACAGCGCCGCGAGGTTGGCGAAGGTCAGATCCGGCGTCACCGCCATGGTGAAATCGTCGAAGGTGTAAAATCCTTGCCACAGCAGCGTCAGCAGCGAACCGAGGTACACCGCGCCGAACCACAGCAGCGGCGGCACCAGCAGCAAAAGCAGATACAGCGTCGGCCGGCGATAAAGCCAGGTCGACAGCGCGCGCACGGTGCCGCCACGCGCCGAGGGGGAATCGATGCTCATGTCCATCTCACCTCTCCTCCAGCAGCGGCACCATCGCCGCGCGCGGCCAGCAGGCGACGATCGGCTGGCCGATCTGCCGCTGTTGCCCTGCGGCGATCCACTGCGGATTGGCCTGGCTGACCAGCAGCTTTTCGCCGCCGTTCAGCGCGATTTCATAGCGCGTGGCCGCGCCCTGGTAATGGATTTCCTGCAGCGTGCCCTGCACCTGGATCTCGTCCTGCGCCGCGCCGCCGTGCTCCAGCAGGCGGATATGTTCCGGCCGGATCGAGAAGGTTCGGCTTTCGCCGAGCAGGCGCTGTGCCAGCTCGCTGCGCACCACGTTGGAGGTGCCGACGAACTCGGCGACGAACGGCGTCTTCGGCCGCATGTAAAGCTCGCGCGGCGTATCCACCTGTTCGATGCGGCCGTTATTGAACACCGCCACCCGATCGGACATCGACAGCGCTTCGCTTTGATCGTGGGTGACGAAGATAAAGGTGATGCCCAGCTGACGCTGCAGCTTCTTCAGCTCGCCCTGCATCTGCTCGCGCAGCTTGAGATCCAGCGCGCCGAGCGGCTCGTCCAGCAGCAGCACCCGCGGCCGATTGACCAGCGCGCGCGCCAACGCCACGCGCTGGCGCTGGCCGCCCGACAGGTGCGCCGGTTTGCGTTCGGCAACGAAACCGAGCGCCACGCTCTCCAGCGCCTCTTGCGCCCGCGCCAGCCGCTCGCGTTTGGCGACGCCCTTCACCATCAGGCCGTAGGCGACGTTTTCCAGCACCGACATGTGCGGGAACAGCGCGTAATCCTGAAACACGGTGTTCACGTCGCGCTGATACGGCGGCAGGTTGGCGGCTTCCTGACCGTGAATGCGAATCGAGCCGGAAGTCAGCTGTTCAAAGCCGGCGATCAGGCGCAGGCAGGTGGTTTTGCCCGAGCCGGATGGCCCGAGCATGGAGAAGAATTCCCCGTCCTGAATATCGATGGATACCCGATCCACGGCGCGAACATCGCCGAAAGTCCGCGAAACATCGATGAATTGCACGGCAATGGTCATTTTCTGTGCTCCATACGGATGTAATTCGGGCGCAGCGGGCTGCGCCCCGCGGCTTAGCGGCCGCCCATGATGGCGATGTAGTCCTGGGTCCAGCGACTGTACGGCACGAACTTGCCGCCCTGCGCCTGCGGCGTTTTCCAGAAGGCGATTTTGTCGAACTGGTTGAAGCCGTTGGTTTCGCAGCCCTTCTCACCCAGCAGCGCGCTGGCCTTGCAGCCCGCCGGCGAAGCCGGTACCGACCCGAACCAGGCCGCCACGTCGCCCTGCACCTTCGGCTCCAGCGACCAGTTCATCCACTGGTAGGCGCAGCTCGGGTGTTTGGCGTCGGTATGCAGCATGGTGGTATCCGCCCAGCCGGTCACACCCTCTTTCGGGAACACGGTAGCGATCGGCTGCCCTTCACCCTTCAGGGCGTTAGCCTGATACGGCCAGGCGCTGGAGGCCACCACGCCTTCGTTTTTAAAGTCGCTCATTTGCACCGAGGTGTCGTGCCAGTAGCGGTGGATCAGCGCGTGCTGGCTGCGCAGCAGCTTCAGCGCCGCCTGATACTGCTCTTCGTTGAGCTGATAAGGATCGCTGATGCCGAGCTGCGGCTGGGTGGCCTTCAGGAACAGCGCCGCGTCGGCGATGTAGATCGGGCCGTCGTAAGCCTGCACCCGCCCTTGGTTGCTCTTGCCGTCCGGCAGGTTCTGCTGCTGGAAGATCACCGCCCAGCTGTCCGGCGGCGTCGGGAAGGTTTTGGTGTTGTACATCAGCAGGTTCGGCCCCCACTGGTACGGCGTGCCGTAGGTTTTGCCGTCCACGGTGTACCAGGCACCGTTCAGCAGGCGCGGATCGATGTTCTTCCAGTTCGGGATCAGCGCGGTGTTGATCGGCTGCACCCGCTTGCCGAAAATCAGGCGCAGCGAGGCGTCGCCGGAGGCGGTTACCAGATCGTAGCCGCCCTTGGCCATCAGGCTGACCATTTCATCGGAAGTGGCGGCGGTCTTCACGTTCACCGCACAGCCGGTTTGCTTCTCAAACTGGGTGACCCAGTCGTAGTTTTTGTCGGACTGGCCGCGTTCGATGTAGCCGGGCCAGGCGATGATATCCAGCCGGCCTTCGCCCTTGCCCAGCGACTGCGGCAGATCGGCCGCCTGGGCCAGACCGCACAGCACGGTGAGACAGAGCGCGGAGACGGTGGTGGTGACTGCGGTAGTTTTTCTCATCGTAATTACCCCTGTGTTGCGTATCTGTGTGCGGCAGGGAACGGCTGCCGCCTGATTTTGCTTTATAGAACCGCTAGAAGCTGGCTTTGAACTTCGCCATTACGTGCCTGACAACGCTGTAATCCTGCAGCGAATCGCTGGACAGATCCTTGCCGTAGCCGGAGCGTTTCAGGCCGCCGTGCGGCATCTCGCTCGCCAAGGTGAAATGGGTGTTGATCCAGGTGCTGCCGTACTGCAGATGGGCGGCGATGTGCAGCGCCCGATCGATATTTTGCGTCCATACCGACGAAGCCAGCCCGTATTCCGAGTCGTTGGCCCATTCGACCGCCTGCGCCAGATGCTCGAAGCGCGTGACGCTGACCACCGGGCCAAACACCTCGCGCTGCACGATTTCGTCGCTTTGCAGGCAGCCCGCCAGCAGGGTCGGCTGGTAATAGAACCCCGGCCCGGAGTGGGCCGCGGCTCCGGTGATCAATTCGATATGCGGTTGGCTGAGCGCGCGCTCGACAAAGCTGGCGACGCGATCGCGCTGGCGGCTACTTATCAACGGGCCGATCTCGTTGTCCTGATCGCGCTTGCGGGCGAAGCGCAGGCTGGCGACCGCCTCGCCCAGCGCGTCCACCAGTTTGGGATAGATGCCGGCCTGCGCGTAGATGCGGCAGGCGGCGGTGCAGTCCTGGCCGGCGTTGTAATAGCCATAGGTGCGAATGCCGTTGACCACTTCGTCAAGATCGGCGTCGTCGCAGACGATCACCGGCGCCTTGCCCCCCAGCTCCAGATGGGTGCGCTTGACGCTTTTGGCCGCCGCCTGAAGAATTTTTTGCCCGGTGACGATATCGCCGGTGACCGACACCAGCCGTACCTGCGGGTGCCCCACCAGCTGGCTGCCGACCCCTTCACCGCCGCCGTAGACGATGTTCAGCACGCCCGGCGGCAGGATCTCCTGCAGCGCCGGCACCAGCGCCAGAATGGTCAGCGGCGTATGTTCGGACGGTTTAAACACCACGGTATTGCCCGCCGCCAGCGCCGGCGCGATTTTCCACGCCGCCATCATCAGCGGATAGTTCCAGGGGGCGATCGAGGCCACCACGCCGATCGGATCGCGGCGGATCATCGAGGTGTGGCCCGGCACATACTCGCCGGCCAGCTGCCCTTGTTGCGTACGCACCGCGCCGGCGAAGAAGCGGAACACGTCGACCGCCGCCGGCAGATCGTCATTGAGCGCCTGATGCAGCGGCTTGCCGCAGTTGAGGGCCTCCAGCTGCGCCAGCTGCGGCGCCTGCCGCTCGATGGCGTCGGCGATGCGCAGCAACAGCGTGGCGCGCTGGGCCGGCGTAGTGCGCGACCAGTGGCCGAACGCCTGCTGCGCGGCTTTTACCGCGCTGCCGACCTGCGTCGAAGAGGCTTCGGTCAGGGCGATCAGCGTCTCGCCGTTGGCCGGATTGACGATGCATTCCTGCTGGCCTTCGCCGTCGATAAGCTGACCGTTAATGAACTGCTGACAGGACAAACCTGAGAGAACCTGCACATCCGCCATCGCCTGACGCCCCTAAGTGACAAAAACGTTAACCAAATGTGAATAAGTTAGTTTTAATCAGCCTAAGCGAGCCTCTGGCGGGCAACAAATTCTAAATACTGAACGCCGCGTTCGATTAAATCGAATGCTTAAGCCCGGCGGCGTGTTTGCTGCCGTTCTCGCGCGCGATGGTGAGGAATGGCGTCACCAGCTCCGGCCGCGCGCTGCCGCGCCGCCATGCCAGCCCGATATCCAGCGGCTCCAGCAGATCGTCCAGTTTGCGTGCCTCGATCATGTTGCCTTCCAGCGACCAGGCGCGGTACGCCATGTCCGGCTGGATGGAGACCCCCATCCCCGCCGCCACCAGGCTGCGCACCGCCTCGGTCGAGGCGGTCTTCATCGCGATCTCCGGCTTCAGCCCGGCGCGCGCCCAGATGCGCCGCGCGTGCACGTCCATCTCATCGGCGTTGAGCTGGATCAGCGGCTGTTTGGCCACGTCCGCCAGGCTGATGCTCTCGTGCTCCAGCAGCGGGTGCAGCGGCGGCAGCCACAGACGATACGGCGAGTGCATCAGCACCTCGGTCTGCAGCGCGTCGCGGTCCTCGATGTTCGACAAGATCAGCACGCCAATGTCGATCTCGCCGCTGACCAGCAGATGCTCGATGTACGGGCGTTCGTCTTCAACCACCTGCACGGTGACGTTGGGATAGGCCGATTTAAAGCGCGTGAGCAGTTCCACCAGGAAGTAGCCCGCCACCAGACTTGTGACGCCGATGGTCAGCTTGCCGGTCAGGCTTTCGGTGCCGATCTGCAGGCTGCGCTTGGCGTTGTCCACCGTCGCCAGGATCAGATACGACTGGCGTAGAAACTGATGCCCCTGATGGGTCAGCGTCATGCCCTTGGCGTGGCGCTCGAACAACCGCACGCCGATCTCGGTTTCCAGCTGCTGGATAGCGAGCGTCAGCGAAGACTGGGAGACAAACACCGCCTGGGCGCCGGCGGAGATCGACCCGGTTTCCGCCACCGCGATGAAGTGGCGGATTTGGCGTAACGTCATCATCCCCATCGCCTTTCAAGCCGCTGCGTTGTTGTCTGCGTGCTATTACGTGGCCCATCCGTAGGCCACGCCCTAACGGGCCGCTGCGAGCAGCGTTCAAATCTGCTCCCGGCAGATTTGTCCCCCCAGTCACTTACTTGAGTAAGCTCCTGGGGATGCACGCCCTTGCCGCCTAGCCGCAACTTGAAATTCATTGGGGATCACCTTAATCAAAATAGTTACGTTGATTGTAGATCTCGCGAGAGAAGCGATCGGGAAAAGTATCAAAAACGCGATAGCGTTCGCTTTTTTAGAATGCCGACAGGCAAAAATGGCGGGAACAATGAGGCGAAGAAGTGCGATGTGCCGGGGGACAGAAATGACAAGGGCGCAGCAAGCTGCGCCCTGATGACCGATGATCCTGCGGAGGCTCAGATCGCTTCTTCGTCCTGCTCGCCGGTACGGATGCGCACCACGCGCGCCACGTCGAAGACGAAAATCTTGCCGTCGCCGATCTTGCCGGTCTGCGCGGTCTGCATGATGGTTTCCACGCAGGTGTCGACGATATCGTCGGCAACCACGATCTCGATCTTCACCTTAGGCAAAAAGTCGACCATGTACTCGGCACCGCGGTACAGCTCGGTGTGGCCCTTCTGGCGGCCGAAACCTTTCACTTCGGTGACCGTCATGCCGGTGATGCCCACTTCGGCCAGCGCTTCGCGGACGTCATCCAGTTTGAACGGCTTGATAATCGCGTCGATCTTTTTCATCTTCTTTCCTTTTACCAATTTTTGCGGCCAAAACCGGATGTGATGGGATAGCGGCGGTCTTTGCCGAAGTTACGGGCGGTGATGCGCGGCCCGACGGCGGCCTGACGCCGCTTGTATTCGTTGATGTCCACCAGGCGGATCACCTTGCGCACGATCGCTTCGTCGAACCCTTCGGCCACCAAATCGGCGACCGACTTGTCGCGCTCGACGTAGCCTTCGAGGATCGCGTCCAGGATATCGTACGGCGGCAGGCTGTCCTGATCGACCTGATCCGGCGCCAGCTCGGCGGACGGCGGACGATCGATCACCCGCTGTGGGATCACGTAGGAGACGGTGTTACGGTATTCGGACAGCTTGAACACCAGCGTTTTCGGCACGTCCTTCAACACATCGAAACCGCCGGCCATATCGCCGTACAGCGTGGCGTAACCCACCGCCATTTCGCTCTTGTTGCCGGTGGTCAGCACGATGCTGCGGCGTTTGTTGGACAGCGCCATCAGCACCACCCCGCGGCAACGCGCCTGCAGGTTTTCTTCGGTGGTGTCGCGCTCGGTGCCGGCGAACATCGGCGACAGCTGGCCCATAAAGGCGTCGAACATCGGTTCGATGGAGACGATATCGAACTCCACGCCGAGGATTTCCGCCTCTTCCTTGGCGTCAGCGATGCTGATATCCGCGGTATAGCGGAACGGCATCATCAGCGCCTGCACCTTGTCTTTACCTAACGCATCCACGGCGATCGCCAGCGTCAGCGCCGAGTCGATGCCGCCGGACAGCCCCAGCACCGCGCCTTTGAAACCGTTCTTGGTCACGTAGTCGCGCACCGCCAACACCAGCGCCTGATACACCTGCGCCAGCTGCGGCAGTTCGGCGGCCGGATCGGCCATCGGCACCACGTCCAGCTCGTTGAATTCCAGGCGAGTGACCTGCTCGTCGAAGGCCGCCAGACGGTGGGTCATGGTGCCGGCGGCGTCGAAGACCTTGGAGCAGCCGTCGAAAATCAGCTCATCCTGGCCGCCGACCTGGTTGAGGTACACCAGCGGCAGCTGGGTGCGCTGGCAGTGGCCGGCCATCAGCGTTTTGCGGATATACGGTTTTTCGCGGTTATACGGCGAGGCGTTGATCGACAGGATAATCTCCGCGCCGGCGGCCTTGGCGGCGTCGATCGGCTCCGGGAACCACAGATCTTCGCAAATCAGCAGCCCCAGACGGTAGCCTTTCAGTTCCACCACGCAGGTGTCGTTGCCGGCGTGGAAATAGCGCTTCTCATCAAACACGCCGTAGTTCGGCAACTGCTGCTTGAAGTAGCGGGTCAGCAGGCGGCCTTCGGCAAACAGCGACAGCGCGTTGTACAGCTTGTCGCCTTCGCGCCACGGGTGGCCGACCAGGATCGCCGTCTCGGCGGAAGCCTGCTGCAGGCGCAGCAGCTGCGCATCACAGCGCTGATAGAAATCATTGCGGTACAGCAGGTCTTCCGGCGGGTAGCCGGACAGCGCCAGTTCGGTGAACATGACCAGATCGGCTCCCGCCTTCTGCTGCTCCTGCACGATTTGCAACATGCGTTCGGTGTTGCCTTCAATGTCGCCGACCAGCAGGTTCAGCTGGGCCAGGGCGATGGAAAGTGATCTGCTCATTTGTGTACGATCCCGCTTAATACGTTCCATGGTGCTCTACGCCGGGGCGCGCCGCGGCAAAGAGAACGGAGTGTAAATCATTCCGCCGGATTTGTTGAGAACCTGCGTGGCAGGCGCCGGCGGGAATCTGTCATTCTTTGAAATCGTTGGCGTCCAGCTCGTGGCGCGACAGCAATTTGTAAAACTCGGTGCGGTTGCGGCCCGCCATGCGCGCGGCCTGGGTCACGTTGCCCTTGGTGATCTGCAGCAGTTTGCGCAGATAGTGCAACTCAAACTGGTTGCGCGCTTCGGCGAAAGTCGGCAGCGCAGTGTTTTCCCCTTCCAGCGCCTGTTCCACTAGCGCCTCGCTGATCACCGGCGCCGAGGTCAGCGCCACGCACTGTTCGATGACGTTGACCAACTGACGCACGTTGCCCGGCCAGCTGGCGGTCATCAGCCGCTTCATGGCGTCGGTCGAGAAGCTGCGCACGAACGGCTTGTGCCGCTGAGCCGCTTCGCGCAACAGGTGATTGGCCAGCAGCGGAATGTCTTCGGCGCGCTCGTTGAGCGCCGGGATCTTCAGATTCACCACATTGAGACGATAGTAGAGATCCTCGCGGAACTCGTTCTTCGCCATCGCCTTTTGCAGATCGCGGTGGGTGGCGGAGATAATGCGCACGTCGATGTCCAGATCGCGGTTGCTGCCCAGCGGCCGCACCTTGCGCTCCTGCAGCACGCGCAGCAGTTTCACCTGCAGCGACAACGGCATGTCGCCTATCTCGTCGAGGAACAGCGTGCCGCCCGCCGCCGCCTGGAACAGCCCTTCGCGGCTGCTGACCGCGCCGGTGAAGGCGCCCTTGGCGTGGCCGAACAGTTCGGACTCCAGCAGTTGCTCCGGCAGCGCCCCGCAGTTGATGGCGATGAACGCCTTGCCCGCGCGCGGGCTGGCGGCGTGGATCGCCTGCGCCAACACCTCTTTGCCGGTGCCGCTCTGGCCGTTGATCAACACGCTGACGTCGGACTGGGCCACCATTTTCACCTGCTCCAGCAGGCGCAGCATCAACGGGCTGCGGGTGACGATGTCTTCGCGCCAGGCGTCGTCACCCGCGGGGGAGGCCGACAGCGACAGCGCCTCGTCGATGGCCTTATAGAGCGCATCGCGATCCACCGGTTTGGTGAGGAAGCTGAACACCCCCTGCTGGGTGGCGGCCACCGCATCGGGAATCGAACCGTGCGCGGTAAGAATGATCACCGGCATGCCCGGCTGATGCTTTTGGATTTCGGCGAACAGCGCCATGCCGTCCATCTCATCCATGCGCAGATCGCTGATCACCAGATCGATCTGTTCGCGCGCCAACAGGCGCAGCGCTTCCTGGCCGCTTTCGGCGGTGGTGACGTGAAAACCTTCGCTGGTCAGGCGCATGCCCAGCAGCTTCAGCAGGCTGGGATC
This sequence comes from Serratia sp. CY37869, assembly GCF_052168895.1. Classification (NCBI taxonomy): domain Bacteria; kingdom Pseudomonadati; phylum Pseudomonadota; class Gammaproteobacteria; order Enterobacterales; family Yersiniaceae; genus Serratia; species Serratia sp. CY37869. Next base: position 94,369 of record NZ_JBJNLU010000001.1, on the reverse strand, counting down.
GTCGTCAACCAATAACAGGTTGGCCGGTTTGCGTGCGGTCATTGCGCGTGGGACTCCTTATTGGCGGGGTGCGGCGTATAGGTGTCTTCCGGTTCAACCGGCAGCGCGGTGCCTTTTTCCGGTTCGTCCTGCGTTTCAGCGCCTTTGGCGGCCGCGCCGCTTTTACCGGCGGCGTCGCCCTTCTGCTGGCCCGCGCCGTTTTCCGGGATTTCCCCTTGCAGCTGCTTGCGCGATGAGAGCTGGCGCTCGATATCGGTCAGGTTTTCCAGCTTGCGCGAGGTGTCCTGCAGCTGCGACTGCAGGCGCGCCTGATTCTGGCGCAGCGAATCGATCTGGCTGTCGCTGCTCTCCTGCAGATGCTGATAGCGCGCTTTCTCATCGAACAGCGTGATCTGCAGCATCTGCTGCTGGCGCCACAGCTGCGTCAACGGACGCAGCGAACCGGGGAACTCCATCCGGTAACTGTTGATCCTGTCGAGCATCTGGCGGCGTTCACCGGAGGTCGGCTGTGCGCTCCCCAGCAGGATGCTCTGTTTGAAAACGCCGGACCAGCTGTCGCCCGGCACCGTTTTCGCCAGCGCACGCGCCTGGGTCGAGCCGATGCGATCGGCGCAGTCCATCGCGCGCAGCCAGTAGAGCGCGTTATCCAGCGCGTCCTTGTCGTCCAATTGCCACAGGGTATCGCAAGCCGCGGTGCGGTAATCGATCACCTTGGTATCCGGGATCGCCTCTTGCTGCTGAGCGCTCAATCCGCCGCTGACGGCGCGATCGACGCAGCCCGCCAGCAACAGCGGCATAAAGAAAACGGCGCCCAGCCAGGTGATCGGGCGTTTGCCGAGCGGCGCTCTGTGCGTGGCACGCGGTGAACGTTCGGTCTGTGAAAGACGAAGGCGTTTAGACCATGTGTACATTATTTATTCATTCTCGGCGGTTAACGGCAGTTCAATGCGGAAGCAGACGTCTGCACCGGCGACCGTCGCCAGTTGCAGCTCACCGCGCATGCGACGGATACAGTCCTGAGCGATGCTCAACCCCAGTCCGCTTCCTTTTACCGCCCCTTTTCGCTGGTGACTACCCTGGAAAAAAGGCTCGAAAATCATGGCTCTTTCAGCCTCGGGGATCGGCGTGCCGGTATTGGCGACGTCGATTTGCACCCGTTGTCCAACCTGACGGCTGCGGATCCAAATGTTACCGGATTCCTTGCCGTAGTGCACCGCATTGGAGTAGAGATTATCCAGCACGCGCATTAATAGCGTAGGCTCTGCCCAGCAGATTTCCGCTTCCAGCGCGATTTCGGTGGAAATCATCTTCGCCCGCGCCGGCAAACTGTGCGCGGCGACCACCAAATCGACCATTTCGCGCAGCTCGACGTTCTCGTGCTCCGCCGGGCCATCGGCCAGTTTGCGGTTGTAATCCAGCAGTTGTTCAATCAGCTGCTGCAGGTGGCGGCTGCTGTTGTCGAGGATCGTCACCACCTCTTTCTGGTCGGAAGTCAGCGGCCCCGCCACCTCGTCGGCCAGCAGTTCGGTGCCTTCGCGCATGCTGGCCAGCGGCGTTTTCAATTCATGCGAGATATGGCGCAGGAACTCGTGGCGCTGCGACTCCAGCCACGCCAGCCGTTCGCTCAGCCAGATGATGCGCTGCGCCAGCGAACGCAGCTCGCGCGGCCCTTTGAACGATGCGGTGCTGCCCAACGCGCGCCCTTCCCCCAGGCGGTTGATCATCCGCTCCACGGCCTTGACCGGCCCGATGATCATGCGGGTAAACAGCACCACCAGCAGCACGCTGACCAGGAACAGCAGCAGCGCCTGCCAGCCGAAAAACTGGCCGCGCTCGGCGATGGCCTGCTGCAGCTGCTGGCCGCGCGAGAACACCACCGCGCGCGTGGCCTGCACCATTTCGGCATTGGAACGGGAGAACGACTCGAGCAAGGCGGAGGCTTCTTGGTCCGGCCCGCTGTTATGGCACTTGATCGCCGCCAGCTGGGTCAGCAACTGACGCAACGTTTGGTAGTAGCGCTCGTCCGGCAGAATCGGCGCGTGGGCGTCCAGCATCTGCGAATACTGCTTGCGCTGATTTTGGTACAGCTTCTGCAGCGTGGGCTCAACCAGCACGCAGTACTGACGATAGCTGCGCTCCATCTCCAGCGCTACGCTGGTCATCGCCTCGCTGCGCCGCGCGTCCACCAGCGTGGTGCGGTTGATGTCCGCCGCCTGCGCGCTCAGGTGATCCAGACTCTGGTAGGCCTGATAGGCCAGCACCAACAGCGGCAGCAGCACCAACAGGAACGCCAGCAGCACCAATTGCCGCAGCGAACGGGGGAATAAACGCCATTTTTTCAACGAAATCATCTCATTCTCTCAGGCCTGTCACGATGCTAACTGACTCGCCGGAAAGAGAAAAGCCCGGCAAGGGAGAATCCTGAACGCACAAGGAAAAAGCCGCGGGATCGGTGAACCGCGCCGATAAGGTTGGCCTGCCGATGGCATACGGCCCCGGTAACAAAAACCGGTACGAAAGCGAGAGTGTGGGAATAGCGTCTGCGTTCGAGGGCATAGGCAACGAAACAGGAGTAAGCGCAGCGTTGAGAATTGACGCCGGGGCAATAAGCTTGCCCCGCCGCAAGGAAAGTGTGGATGCCCTTGAACCTCGTCCCCAGGGTGATGTAGCGCAGCGGCTGGCATCGAACAGGACGAATAGCATCCGTAAGTATCCAGGATTGATGAACCCTTCATCACAGTTGGATACAGGCGGTGCCTCACTCCACGTGTCGCCCGATGCTTGATAAAGCCGCTTGCGCGGTCTGTTATCGGTTTGGTTGGACGATAGGCACCATTTCTTTGGCATCATTCGGAGGCTTATGAGGTAATTTGCCGTCTAATTACGGCACCGTCATAAAAAGGTGAATGAGCAGCCGCCGAGAATAATGCACGTTACGTGCCAACTTTGCAACAAAAATCATAACATAATGATTTTATTTGATAATAAATAAAAAAAGGTAAATCCATGCGCCCAATCAGCACCAATGCACGATGAAAAAAACACCACCCTGTCGCCAAACGCCGACAACTAAAGTCAAACCTGTTTACCGGCAATAAAATCAATGGGTTAAATGTCTCCATTTAGCGACAAGCAAACCAGCGCTTGTCGCTAAATGCAGACACTGCCGCCAATCGCCGAGTGCCGGCCATAAAAAAGGGCGCAATTGCTTGCGCCCTCTGTACGGTGGTGGCCGTTTTTAGCCCAGTTGCTTACGGGCGTTGCGGAACATGCGCATCCACGAGCTGTCCTCGCCCCACTCTTCCGGGTGCCAGGAGTTGCTGACGGTGCGGAACACGCGTTCCGGGTGCGGCATCATCACCGTTGCGCGCCCGTTGGCGCTGGTCACGGCGGTGATGCCATTCGGCGAACCGTTCGGGTTAGCCGGGTAAGCTTCCGTGACCTGACCGGCGTTGTTGACGAAACGCAGCGCCACCAGGCCGTGGCTTTCCAACGCCGCCAGATGCGCCGCATCGCGCACTTCGACATGCCCTTCGCCATGGGAAACGGCGATCGGCATGCGCGAGCCGGTCATGCCCTGCATGAACAGCGACGGGCTGGCCGCCACTTCCACCAGGCTGAAGCGCGCCTCGAAGCGATCCGACAGGTTGCGCACGAAGCGCGGCCAGTGTTCGGCGCCCGGGATCAGCTCACGCAGGTTGGACATCATCTGGCAGCCGTTGCACACGCCCAGCGCCAGCGTCTGCGGACGGTGGAAGAACGCCTCGAACTCGTCGCGCACCCGCTCGTTGAACAGGATAGACTTCGCCCAGCCTTCGCCGGCGCCCAGAACGTCGCCGTAAGAGAAGCCGCCGCAGGCCACCAGCGTGTGGAAGTCCTGCAGATCGCGACGCCCGGCCAGCAGATCGCTCATGTGCACGTCCACGGCGTCAAAGCCGGCGCGGTGGAACGCCGCCGCCATTTCAACGTGGGAGTTCACCCCCTGCTCGCGCAGCACCGCCACTTTCGGGCGAGCGCCCTTGGCGATGTACGGCGCAGCGATGTCTTCCTCGGGTGCGAAGGTCAGCTTCACGTTCAGGCCGGGATCTTGTTCATCCTGCTTGGCCTGATGTTCCTGATCGGCGCACGCCGGGTTGTCGCGCAGACGCTGCATCTGCCAGGTCGTTTCCGCCCACCAGGTGCGCAGGGTATTGCGGCTTTCGCTGTACAACGCTTTGCCGTGCTGATTGATGACGAAACGATCGCCGGCCTGTACGCTGCCGATGTGATGCACGTTGTCGGTCAGACCGTGCTGCGCGAACGCCCGCTTCACGTCGTCGAGACGTTCGGCGCTCACCTGGATCACCGCGCCCAGCTCTTCGTTGAACAGCACCGCCAGCGCATCGTCGCCGAGGCCATCGAGGTTAACCTCTACGCCGCAGTGACCGGCGAAGGCCATCTCCGCCAGCGTCACCAGCAGGCCGCCGTCAGCGCGGTCGTGATAAGCCAGCAGCGCGCGATCGGCCACCAGCTGCTGCATGGCGTTGAAGAAGCCCGCCAGCTGCGCGACATCGCGCACATCGGCCGGTTTGTCGCCCAGTTGGCGATAAACCTGCGCCAGCGCGGTAGCACCCAGCGCGTTATGGCCGTTGCCCAGGTCGATCAACAGCAGCGCGCTGTCGCCCTTATCGGTGCGCAATTGCGGCGTCACGGTGTGGCGCACGTCTTCCACGCGGGCGAAGGCGGTGATGACCAGCGACAGCGGCGAGGTCATTTCACGCTGTTCATTGCCTTCCTGCCAGCGGGTTTTCATCGACATGGAGTCTTTGCCCACCGGAATGGTGATGCCCAGCGCCGGGCACAGCTCTTCGCCCACCGCTTTCACCGCTTCGTACAGGCCGGCGTCTTCACCCGGGTGGCCGGCGGCGGCCATCCAGTTGGCGGACAGCTTCACGCGCTTCAGGCTGCCGATTTCCGTGGCGGCCAGGTTGGTCAGCGCTTCCCCGACCGCCAGGCGGCCGGAGGCGGCGAAGTCCAGCAGCGCCACAGGCGCGCGTTCGCCGAGCGACATCGCTTCGCCATAATAGCTGTCCAGACTGGCGGTGGTGACCGCGCAGTCGGCTACCGGGATCTGCCACGGGCCGACCATTTGGTCGCGCGCCACCATGCCGGTGACGGTGCGGTCGCCGATGGTGATCAGGAAGGTTTTCTCCGCGACGGCCGGCAGATGCAGCACGCGCTTCACCGCGTCGGCCAGCGTGATGTTCTCACGCTGTACCGCCTGGCCCTGCGCCTGCAGACGGGTCACGTCGCGGGTCATCTTCGGCGTCTTGCCGAGCAGCACGTCCAGCGGCATGTCGATCGGCTGATTGTCGAAGTGACGATCGTTCAACGTCAGATGTTGCTCTTCGGTCGCTTCGCCGATCACCGCGTAAGGCGCGCGCTCGCGGCGGCAGATCTCGTCGAACTGCGCCATCTGCGCCGGGGCGATCGCCATCACGTAACGTTCCTGCGATTCGTTGCACCATACTTCCAGCGGGCTCATGCCCGGCTCGTCGTTGAGGATGTCGCGCAGTTCGAAGCGGCCGCCGCGGCCGCCGTCGCTCACCAGCTCCGGCATGGCGTTGGACAGGCCGCCGGCGCCGACGTCATGGATAAACAGGATCGGGTTCTGGTCGCCCAGCTGCCAGCAGCGGTCGATCACTTCCTGACAGCGGCGTTCCATTTCCGGGTTGTCGCGCTGCACCGACGCGAAGTCCAGATCGGCATCGGACTGGCCGGACGCCATCGATGACGCCGCGCCGCCGCCCAGACCGATATTCATCGCCGGGCCGCCCAGCACCACCAGCTTGGCGCCGACGGTGATTTCCCCTTTCTGCACGTGATCGGCGCGGATGTTGCCGATGCCGCCCGCCAGCATGATCGGTTTGTGGTAGCCGCGCAGCTCAACGCCGTTATGGCTGTTGACGCGCTCTTCATAGGTACGGAAGTAGCCCAGCAGCGCCGGGCGACCGAATTCGTTGTTGAACGCCGCGCCGCCCAGCGGGCCTTCGGTCATGATGTCCAGCGCGGTGACGATGCGCTCCGGTTTGCCGAAGTCCTGCTCCCACGGCTGTTCAAAGCCGGGAATGCGCAGGTTGGACACCGAGAAGCCCACCAGGCCGGCCTTCGGCTTGGCGCCGCGGCCGGTGGCGCCTTCGTCACGGATCTCGCCGCCGGAGCCGGTCGCGGCGCCCGGCCACGGCGAGATCGCCGTCGGGTGGTTGTGAGTTTCCACCTTCATCAGGATATGCGCGTCTTCCTGATGGTAGTCGTACGTGCCGTTCTCCGGCGCGGCGAAGAAGCGGCCGACCTGCGAGCCTTCCATCACTGCGGCGTTGTCTTTATACGCCGACAGCACATAGTCCGGCGTCTGCTCATAGGTGTTCTTGATCATTTTGAACAGCGACTTGGGCTGCTGTTCGCCGTCGATGATCCAGTCGGCATTGAAAATCTTGTGGCGGCAGTGCTCAGAGTTGGCCTGCGCAAACATATAGAGTTCGATATCCGTCGGGTTGCGCCCCAAACCGGTAAAGGCATTCAGCAGGTAATCGATCTCGTCCTGCGCCAGCGCCAGGCCGAGCCGGACGTTGGCCTGCTCCAGCGCGGCGCGCCCTGCGCCCAGCACGTCGACCGACTGATACGGCGCCGGCTGATGGTGCGCGAACAGCTGTTCAGCCTGTTGCAACTCGCTGAAGACGGTTTCCATCATGCGATCGTGCAGCAGCGCGGCGAGCTGGTGCCACTGGGCCTCCGTCAGCTCAGGCGCCTTGACGTAGAACGCCAGACCGCGCTCCAGCCGCAGCACCTGTTGCAAACCGCAGTTGTGGGCGATGTCGGTGGCTTTGGAAGACCAGGGGGAAATGGTGCCCGGGCGCGGCGTAACCAGCAGCAACCGGCCTTCGGGGGCGTGTTCGGCGAGAGAAGGACCGTACTTGAGCAAGCGCTGAAGTTTGGCGTGTTCTTCGGCACTTAGCGGTGCGCTAACATCGGCAAAGTGGACGTACTCGGCGTAGATATCACTGACGGGCAGGTGGGCGTCCTGGCAGCGGGACAGCAGTTTGGTAATGCGAAAAGCCGATAAAGCGGGCGAACCACGCAGAATTTCCATAATCAAAGTTCTCTCGTCTTCGAAGCGACGGATAAGACGCTTCATTGGGCGCAACAGGGGAAAACGCGCGTCATTATAGAGAATCCTCGCCGCCGACGAAACCGTTTGCGTAGGGATTATTGATAAAAGCTCGCCGCACCGTCGAATTGTCATAACGTGTCAATAAAGTTGCACACTGGCGTTTTGTTGCGCAAAATGCCCCCCGCACTGGTGATTTAACCATGAGAAAAGTCGCGGTTGTCGTCGCCGGCGTACCTGTGCCACCACTGGATAACTATTTGAAACGTCTTAAAATAAACTACATCCTCATCGGCGTTGTCACCCTGCTTCTGGCTCTCGCGCTGTGGCCCAATATCACCTGGCGCAGCGGCCAGGGCGGGCAACTCCAGGAGATCATTTCCCGCGGCGAGTTGCGTATCAGCACGCTGAACTCACCGCTGACCTATTTCAACACCAAGCAAGGGCCGGGTGGGCTCGACTACGAACTGGCCAAGCGCTTCGCCAACTACCTCGGGGTAAAACTGGTGGTAATCCCCCATCAGAACATCAATGACCTGTTCGACGATCTGGACGACGACGACGCCGACCTGCTGGCGGCGGGCCTTATCTACAACCAGGAGCGCCTCAGCCGCGCGCGCACCGGCCCCGCCTACTACTCCGTTTCCCAACAGCTGGTGTACCGGCTGGGCACCCCGCGGCCAAAAGGCTTCGCCGACATCAAAGGCAAGCTGGCGGTCGCCTCCGGTTCCGCGCACGTCAGCACGCTAAAGCAGCTCAAACAGGATAAATACCCGGATCTCGCCTGGGAGTCCTCCAGCGATCTCACCTCCAAAGAGCTGCTGGAGCGGGTTGCCGACGGCAAGCTGGACTATACCCTCGGCGATTCGGTGACCATCGCGTTGCTGCAGCGCATCCATCCGCAGCTGGCGGTGGCGTTCGACGTCACCGACGAAGAGCCGGTCACCTGGTACCTCAAACGCGACGGCGACGACAGCCTGTACGCGGCGATGCTGGATTTCTACAGTCAAATGGTGGACGACGGCACCCTGGCGCGGCTGGAAGAGAAATACCTCGGCCACGTCGGCAGCTTCGACTACGTGGATACCAAAACCTTCCTGTCGGCCATCGACTCGGTGCTGCCCAACTTCCGCCCGCTGTTCGAGAAACACGCCAACGAGATCGACTGGAAGCTGCTGGCGGCCATCGCCTATCAGGAATCGCACTGGAATCCGCAGGCCACCTCCCCCACCGGCGTGCGCGGCCTGATGATGCTGACCCGCGCCACCGCCGACGGCCTGGGGGTCAACGATCGCCTCGATCCGGAAGAGAGCATTCAGGGTGGCGCCCTGTACCTGCAGCGGCTGATGGCCAAGGTGCCGGACAGCGTGCCGGAAGATGAGCGCATCTGGTTCTCGCTGGCGGCCTACAACATGGGCTGGGGCCATATGCTGGACGCACGCAAGCTGACCAAAACGCAAAAAGGCAATCCGGACAGCTGGGTCGACGTCAAACAGCGCCTGCCGATGCTCAGCCAAAAGCGCTACTACCCGCAGCTGACCTATGGCTATGCGCGCGGGCGTGAAGCCTACAACTATGTAGAAAACATCCGCCGCTACCAGGTCAGCCTGGTGGGTTATCTGCAGGAAAAAGAGAGAAAGGCGGCGCAAGCGGCCGCCGAGCAGGAAGCGTTGGGAAAAGGCTATCCGACGGTGATGCCGGAACTGGCGCTCAACTACTGATTATTCCGGCTTATCCGCCGCCCGCTGCGCCAGCTTGAGCGCTTTTTTCTGTTCGCGGCGCAGGCGGAAGAAATTGCTCAGGGTGGCGGCGCATTCGTCCGCCAGCACGCCCGAGACGATCTCCACCTGATGATTCATGCCCGGATGGCGCAAAATATCCACCAGCGAACCGGCCGCGCCGGTTTTCTCGTCGGCGGCGCCGTACACCAACCGGCGGATGCGGCTGTGCACCATCGCGCCGGCGCACATCACGCAGGGTTCCAGCGTGACGTACAGCGTGGCGTTCAACAAGCGGTAGTTTTGCAGCACCGCGCCGCCCTGCCGCAGCGCCATGATCTCGGCGTGCGCGGTAGGATCGTGCCGGCCGATCGGCCGGTTCCAGCCCTCGCCGATCACCTGATTGTCCAGCACCAGCAGCGCACCCACCGGCACCTCGCCCTCTTCCTGCGCGCGCAGGGCCAGCTGCAATGCCTGACGCATCCAGTACTCATCGTTATATTCAGTCATCGCATAATTCCTCGTGCGCTTTTGCGGCGGGCATTATACACACTAGCCTCCCTTTGTCGTAGCCGCCCGCCAATGGCTATACTGGCCACATCAGCGTGTGATTCAGGGACAAGAAACATGAAACTCAGTAAAAAGAACGCCGTCGTGGTGCGCAAGGCGCTGGACGGCTGGGTTGGGGAAGGCGCCTTGACCCCCGAGCAACAACAGCAACTGCTGCTGCATGTGGACGTGCAGCCTTTCGACTGGCGACGGCTGGCGCGCTATGCGTTTCTCGCCGCGCTGGCCTCGTTGCTGATCGCCGTCACCAGCCTGTTCGCCGACAGCGCACTGCTTGAATGGCTGAGCGAACTGTTCCGCTTCGACGCGCCGGTGCGCATGGCGATCGCCGGCGTACTGGCGGCGCTGGCCTACGTCTGGGCGCTGCGTCGTCGTCAACGCCACCCGGAAAAACGCTACGGCAATGAGGCGGCGCTGTTTGTCGCCGTGTTGCTCACCGCCTGCGCCTTATGGCAACTGGGCGTCTGGCTGGATAACGGCAGCGGGCGGGTTTCCGTGCTGCTGCTGGTCGCCGCGCTGCTGTACGGCGCCATCGGCTGGTTCAGCCGCTCCGGGCTGGTATGGTGGTTCGCCCTGCTGTCGCTCGGCAATGCCTTCGGCGCCGAGACCGGCTACCTGTCCGGCTGGGGCGCCTACTGGCTCGGCATGAGCTACCCGATTCGCTTTATCGCCTTCGGCGCGGTGCTGATCGCCGCCGCATTGCTGCTGCGGCCGCTATTGGCGCAGCGCGGCCTGCAGCGGGTGTCGCTGGCGATGGGCCTGCTGTACCTGTTCATCGCGCTGTGGCTGCTGTCCATCTTCGGCAACTACGGCGATCTCGACAGCTGGTACCGCGCGCGCCAGATTGAGCTGTTCCACTGGAGCCTGCTGTTCGGGCTGGCCGCCTTCGCCGCCATCTGGCTGGGGTTGAAGCATGACGACGCCATGCTGCGCGGTTTCGGGCTGACCTTTCTCGGCATCAACCTCTATACCCGCCTGTTCGAGTTTTTCTGGGACAGCATGCCGAAGACGATTTTCTTCGCGCTGCTCGGCCTGAGCCTGTGGGCGTTGGGGCATTATGCGGAGAAGATTTGGCAGCTCGGACGCAAACCGCACGACGTAACCGACGACTGATCGCGGCAGCGGTAACAGCAAAGGGCGGAATTCTCCGCCCTTTGTTTATTCCAGCTGCTGCAGCTCGCCCTGCTTGCTCACCCGCCAACGGTGCTCGCAAAAAAACAGCAGCGGGTTATCCTGCTTGCTGTCGCTGTAACCGCTGTACAGCTTCAGCGGCGCGCCGAGCCGTTGCTCCAGCTGCACCACTTTTTGTACGCCCAGACAGCGCAAGGTCAGCACCCAGCCGCCATAGCGGCGCGCGATGCGGCTGCCGACCAACCGCACCCGCGGCAGAAACGCCGAATCCCGATACACCTGCGCCACCAGTTGCTCCGGCGAGCCGGTAATCAGCCACACCTCGGCATCGTGCTCATCCAGATACTGCCGCAAGCGCATTTGCACCACCGGAAACGCAGTCACCCTCTGGCGGAAAACCTCGATGAACTGCCGCTCCAGCGCCTTCAGCGTCACTTCGGTACGCCCGAAGGTGATAGCCCACAACAACAGGCTCATCGGCCAGCGCGCGGCGCGCCCCAGCAGCAACAGCGCCAGACCAATCAATGGCAACAGCGGTATCACCAGCAGCAAATTCAGCGGTAAACGGCGCAGCAGGAAACGCAAGAAACTGCCGAACATATCCTCCTGATGCAGAGTGCCGTCCAGATCGAAAAAGACCACGCGGCGCCCTGCTGCGGCCGATGGTTGCTGCTTGTCGCTCAAACGCTACTCCTCGGGATCGTTGAACCCCATCATCCAGGTGAAGAGAAAACCGGCGATAATCGTAATCAGCATCCCCGCCAGATACAACATCACCTTACCTGAGACGATGGTCAACGCCAAAGGCAGCCCCGAAATGCCAAAGGTAATCACCGTCGCCACTTTCCAGTAGCTGATCAGCGCGCCGCCTACCGCACCGCCGAGGCAGGCGCCGATAAACGGCCGGCCCAGCGGCAGCGTCACCCCGAAGATCAGCGGCTCGCCGATGCCGAGAATGCCGACCGGTAACGCCCCTTTGATCACCTTCTTCAGCCGCGCGTTACGGGTTTTCAACAGCACCGCCAGCGCCGCCCCCACCTGACCGACGCCGGCCATCGCCAGGATCGGCAACAGCGGGTTGGAACCGTGCGCCTGCACCAGCTCGACGTGGATCGGCACCAGCCCCTGGTGCAAGCCAGACAGCACCAGCGGCAGGAACAGCCCGGAGAGCAGCGCCCCGACAAGCAGCCCGCCCTTGTCGATCGCCAGATTGGCGCCGTGGGCGATGGCATCGGAAATGGCGCCGCCGATCGGCTGCAGGATCAGGATCGCCAACGAGGCGGTCACCAGCGTGGTCAGCAGCGGATTGAGGATCAGTTCGACCGACTCCGGCAGCAGCGTGCGCAGGCGTTTCTCCACCCAGCACATCAACGCCACCACCAGCAGTACGGCGATCACCCCGCCGCGCCCCGGCTGCAGCGCCTCGCCGAACAGGGTGATCTGCGCCAGCGCCGGGCTGGAAAGGATCCCGGCCATCACGCCGCCCATCGCCTGTGAGCCGCCGAACACCCGCGCGGCGTTCACCCCAACCAGAATGTTCATGATGGCGAACACCGCGCTGCCGAAGATCGCCAGCAGCCCCAGCGCGTTCGGGTAGTCCAACGCCAACTGTCCGGCGATGTCGGGCCGTTTCAGCAGGTTGATGATGCCAGTGATCAGCCCCGAGGCGATAAACGCCGGGATCAGCGGAATAAAAACGTCGGCCAGCTTTTTCAGCGCGCCGCTCATCGGCGCCGCGTATTTCTGTTTGGCCTGCGCCTTGGTGCGGGCGGCGTCACCAACGGCGGGCTGCGCGCTGCCGCTCAGCAAAGCGCGCATGGCGTCCACCACCTTGGCGGCGGCGCCCGGGCCGACGATAAACTGATGCTGTTCACCCTGCTTGATATAGCCCTTCACGCCGGGCAACTGCTTAAGGGCCGCCAGATCCAGACGCTGTTCGTCGCTGACCTCGACGCGCACCCGCGTCATGCAGTTTTCCAGTTTGAGGATATTGCCCTCGCCCCCCACGCCCGCCAGGATCTGTGTCGCCAATGCCGTTGTCTTGTCCATCGCCGCCCCCACCGTGAATTAACGCGCCAACGCCGCGCGCAGGTAGCCGTCGTGCCGCTGCAGCCGCTGCTGCGCCTCATCGGCGCTGACGCCGGCTAAAATCATCAGGATCGCCGGTTTGACCTCAAAGCCGGTCTGCGCCAGCGCCGCCTCCGCCTGAGCGCGTTCGGCGCCGGTGGCCTCCACCACGATGCGGCAGGCGCGATCCACCAGTTTGACGTTGGTGGCCTTCACGTCCACCATCAGGTTCTGGTAGACCTTGCCCAGCTTGACCATCGCGCCGGTCGACAGCATGTTGAGCACCAGCTTCTGCGCGGTGCCGGATTTCAGGCGCGTCGAACCGGTCAGCGCCTCCGGCCCCACCACCGGCGAGATCGCCACCTGCGCTTCGTGCGCGATCGGCGAATCCGGGTTGCAGGAGATGGCCGCCGTCGGGCAACCCAGCCCGCGCGCATAGCGCAGCGCGCCGATCACGTAGGGCGTGCGCCCCGAGGCCGCCAACCCCACCACCATATCGACGGCGGTCAGGTTCAGCGCCCGGAGGTCGGCCTCGCCCAGGGCTGCGTCATCTTCCGCCCCTTCCACCGCTTTGAGCAGCGCGCCCGGCCCGCCGGCGATTAGCCCCACCACCACGCCGTGCGGCACGCCGAAGGTCGGCGGGCACTCGGAGGCATCCAATACGCCCAGGCGCCCGCTGGTGCCGGCGCCCAAATAAATCAGCCGCCCGCCGGCCTTCAGCGCCACCGCGGCCAAATCGACCGCCTGCGCGATCGCCGGCAGCACCTTTTCAATCGCCTCCGGCACCTTGCGATCTTCCTGGTTAAAGCAGCGGACCATGTCCAGCGTCGACATCTCATCCAGCCCCATGGTGGCCGGGTTGCGGGTTTCCGATACCAGTGCGCCTAAGTTCATCTGTTCACCTTTGAATTTTTAATTCACAAAATTAAATCAATATTTGAATATTTTATTCAACAAAGCGAGCGCTATTTGCTATTTTAACGACGAGCTCACAAAAATTTTCACCGCGCGTTTTCGCTGCCTGCGTGGCAAAATGGCCGCTGGTTTCCTGGGAAAGATCAATGAGTACCCTTCTGCGCATTCGCCAGATGTATCCGACACTGGCGCAAAACGACCGCAAGCTGGCGGATTTTTTGCTGAACAACGCCGAACAGGCGCGCCATCTCAGCTCGCAAAAGCTGGCCCAGCTGGCCGGCGTCAGCCAGTCGAGCGTGGTGAAGTTCGCCCAAAAGCTGGGCTATAAAGGTTTCCCGGCGCTGAAGCTGGCGCTGAGCGAGACGCTGGCCCAGCCGCAGGCCGAACCGGTAGTGACCGTTCATAACCACATTCTCAGCAGCGACACGCTGAAAACCGTCGGTGAAAAGCTGTTGGCGGAAAAGCAGGCGGCGCTGCGCGCGACGCTGGACATCAACAGCGAAGAACGGCTGCATCAGGCGCTGGACATGCTGCGCCAGGCGCGCCGGGTGATGCTGATCGGCATCGGCGCCTCCGGGCTGGTGGCCAAGGATTTTTCCTTCAAGCTGCTGAAAATCGGGGTGATGGCGGTAGCCGAAGCGGATATGCACGTTCAACTGGCGGCGGTGCAGGCGCTGGACAAACGCGATCTGCTGGTGGCGATCTCCTTCAGCGGCGAGCGGCGTGAAATCAATCTGGCGGCGGAAGAAGCGCGCCAGGCCGGCGCCAGGGTGCTGGCGCTGACCAGCTTCTCGCCCAACGGCCTGCAGCAACGCGCCGATCACTGTCTCTATACCATCGCCGAAGAGCCCCGCACCCGCAGCGCGGCCATCTCTTCCAGCACGGCCCAGTACGCTCTCACCGACCTGCTGTTTATGGCGCTGATCCAGCACGACCTCGATCATGCCCGCGACCGTATCAGGCACAGCGAACAATTGATGAAAAAGTTGGTTTAACCGGTATAATCGCCGCTGCGAAAAATACCCCTGTTAATAATGAGAGATACGTCATGGCCCTGCTAATCACACGCAAATGCATCAACTGCGACATGTGCGAGCCGGAATGCCCGAACCAGGCGATTTCGATGGGCGATGAGATCTACCAAATCGATACCGACCGCTGCACCGAGTGCGTTGGCCATTACGATACGCCAACCTGTCAGCAGGTCTGCCCGATCGACAACACCATCATTACCGATCCGCAGCATCGCGAGACTAATGAGCAGCTGTGGGATAAGTTCGTGGTGTTGCACCACGCCGATCGCATTTAACCCGCCGCAGGACTGACAAGGGCGCCGCAGGGCGCCCTTTCTATTTTCAGCTTTCGACGATCACCGTCGCGCAGGCATAGCGCCGTTCATCGGCCAGCGAAACGTGGATCGCGGTGACCCCCATCTCCCCCGCCAGCTCGGCGGCGCGGCCGTGCAAACGAATATTCGGTTTGCCCAACGCATCGTTGAACACCTCGAACTGGTTGAACGCCAGGCCGTTGCGAATGCCGGTGCCGAACGCCTTGGCGGCGGCCTCTTTCACGGCGAAACGCTTGGCCAGAAAGCGAATCGGCTGCTGGTGCTGCTGGTACAGCGCCCATTCGGCGTCGCTCAGCACGCGGCGCGCCAGACGATCGCCGCTGCGCTCCACCACCGCTTCGATACGCGCCATCTCGACGATGTCGGTACCCAGCCCGAGCACCGCCATTACCGGCGCGCTTCCCGCATCAGCACTTTCATGTCGGCAACCGCAGCCGGCAGCCCGCTCATCACCGCCTGGCCGATAATCGCATGGCCGATGTTCAGCTCGTGCATTTCCGGCAGCGCGGCGATCGGCTGCACGTTGTGATAGGTCAGGCCGTGGCCGGCGTTGACCTTCAGCCCCTTCTCGGCCGCGTAGGCGGCGGCGACCGCGATGCGGCGCAGCTCGGCCTGTACCGCCAGCTCGCCCTGCGCTTCGGCGTAGGCGCCGGTGTGGATTTCGATATAGGGGGCGCCCACCGCCACCGCCGCGTCGATTTGGCGATGATCGGGATCGATGAACAGCGAGACCAGAATGCCCACCTGCGCCAGGCGCTCGACCGCCACGCTCATTTTGTCCAGCTGGCCGGCAACGTCCAGGCCGCCTTCAGTAGTCACTTCTTCACGCTTTTCCGGCACGAGGCAGCAGAAGTGCGGCTTCAGCTCCACGGCGATGTCCAGCATCTCGTCGGTCACCGCCATCTCCAGATTCATGCGCGTCTGGATGGTCTGGCGCAGCAAACGCACGTCGCGGTCGGTGATGTGGCGGCGGTCTTCGCGCAGATGCACGGTAATGCCGTCGGCCCCCGCCTGTTCGGCAATGAATGCCGCCTGAACCGGATCCGGGTATTGGGTTCCGCGCGCGTTACGTAACGTGGCGATGTGATCGATATTGACGCCCAGCAGTAAATCAGCCATGACAACCTCTAAATACGATTTTCAGTGCCAGCAGTTTACACGCGGGTGCAGAACGGCAAAAGGAGAAAAGGTCAGGCGTCGTCGACCGGCGTATTCGGCTGCTTGCGCACGAATTGACGGAACAGTTCGCGGCTCTTCAACGGCTTGCCGCCGAGGTAGGGTTTCAGCGCCATGCGGGTGAAACGCTTGGCGGCGCGCAGCGTCTCGGCATCGGGAAACTGCCGCTCCGCCAGCGCGCGCAGTTCGCGCCCGGTGAAGCTGTAGTAATCCACCACCAGGCTGGCGATAAAGCCTTTCTCTTCGCGGTAGCGATAGGTCATGGCGTCATCCACCGGCAGGCCGCTGCCGGCGCAGTGCAGGAAATCGAGGCCGTAACCCAGGTGCTGCAACAAGGCCAGCTCGAACTGGCGCAACGCCTGTTCCGGCGAGCTGTCTTCCGCCGCCAGCGCCTGCAGGCATTGCAGGTAGTCGAAGAACAGCACCGAGTAGTTGGTTTCCTGCTCCAGCACGCGCGCCAGCAGTTCGTTCACGTACAGGCCGCTGTAAAGCATCATGCCGCTGAGGGGTAAACCGAGAGAGACCGCTTCGGCGTTGCGCAGCGTTTTCACTTCGCCGCGGCCGCCCCAGCGCACTAACAGGGGGGTAAAGGGCTGCAGGCAACCCTTCAGATTGGAGCGGCGGCTGCGCGCGCCTTTTGCCAGCAAGCGCACCCGCCCATGACCTTCGGTAAACAGATCCAGCATCAGACTGGTTTCACTGTACGGCCGCCCATGCAGGACGAAAGCGCGCTCCCAGCCGTCCACGGATCGTTACTTCAGATCGTCAACATAGCCCAGGCTGCGCAGCGCACGTTCGTCGTCCGCCCAACCGGATTTCACTTTCACCCACAGCTCCAGATGCACTTTGGCATCGAACATCTGTTCCATGTCCTGGCGCGCTTCGATGCCGATGGTTTTGATCTTGGCGCCCTTGTTGCCGATGACCATTTTCTTCTGGCCTTCGCGCTCGACCAGGATCAGGCCGTGCACATCGTAGCCGCCGCGATCGTTAGCCACGAACTGTTCGATTTCCACCGTCACCGAATACGGCAGCTCTTCACCCAGGAAACGCATCAGCTTCTCGCGGATGATCTCGGACGCCATAAAGCGCTGGGAGCGATCGGTGATGTAGTCTTCCGGGAAGTGGTGTTCCGCTTCCGGCAGCAGCTTGCGCACGATGCCGGCGATGGTGTCGACGTTCATCCCTTTCTCGGCGGAGATAGGCACCACGTCGAGGAAATTCATCTGCTGGCTGAGGAACGCAATGTGCGGCAACAGCTTGGATTTGTCGGTGACGTTATCGACCTTGTTGATCGCCAGCAGTACCGGGCAGCGCAGGCTGCGCAGCTTGTTGACCACCATTTCGTCGTCGGCGGTCCAGTTGGTGCCTTCGACCACGAAGATAACCAGTTCGACGTCGCCGATCGAGCTGCTGGCCGCGCGGTTCATCAAACGGTTGATGGCGCGTTTTTCTTCGATGTGCAGCCCTGGGGTATCGACGTAGATCGCCTGATAGGCGCCATCGGTGTCGATGCCCATGATGCGGTGACGGGTCGTCTGCGGCTTACGCGACGTAATGGAAACCTTCTGCCCCAGCAGTTGGTTCAGCAACGTCGATTTGCCCACGTTCGGGCGGCCGACGATGGCGATAAAACCGCAGTGTTGTTTTACTTCACTCATTCAAGCTCCAGCTTTTTCAGCGCTTGTTCCGCTGCCGCCTGCTCGGCTTTACGGCGGCTCGAGCCGGTGCCCACCACGGGCTCGCTCAAACCACTCACCTGGCAGTGGATGGTAAACTCTTGGTCGTGCGCTTCACCGCGAACCTGCACCACCAAATAAGAAGGCAACGGCAGATGACGCCCCTGCAAAAATTCCTGCAAACGGGTTTTCGGGTCTTTCTGCTTATCACCGGGGCTGATTTCGTCCAACCGGCTGCGATACCAGTCCAAAATCAGACGCTCGACGGTCTGGATGTCGCTGTCCAGGAACACGCCGCCGATCAATGCCTCCACCGTATCCGCCAGGATTGACTCGCGGCGGAACCCACCACTTTTCAATTCGCCCGGCCCAAGCCGCAGACATTCGCCCAGGTCAAACTCGCGCGCCATCTCCGCCAGCGTGTTGCCGCGCACCAGCGTGGCGCGCATGCGGCTCATATCGCCCTCGTCTACGCGAGGAAAGCGGTGATAGAGCGCATTGGCGATGACAAAGCTAAGAATCGAGTCACCCAGAAACTCAAGACGTTCATTGTGTTTACTGCTGGCGCTGCGGTGAGTCAAAGCCTGCAGTAAAAGCTCCTGCTGTTGAAAAGTGTAGCCCAGCTTCCGCTGCAGCCTGTTTATTACGATGGGGTTCATGAGTTACCAATAGATCAAGAATGCGTCAAAAACTTGCAGCATACGGAACAGGCCTGCTTCGCCGAAAGCCGATCCAAAGCTGTTTCGTTTGCAGTGGCTCCCAGCAGGAGCCAACTTTTATCGCTCGAGAAAGTATTCTACAACGAGTGGAAACATAATGCTGTGTTTATATCCCCTTAATCTTTCACGCCGCAGCAGGCTGCGGCGTGAAATTGACAGGGAATAAATCAGCGATTAATGAATGCCGCCAATCCGGCTGAAACGCACGCCGGTAGGCCACTCGCCTTCCTGCTTTTCAAAGCTCATCCAGATGGCCGTGGCTTTACCCACCAGATTCTTCTCCGGCACAAAGCCCCAGTAACGGCTGTCCGCGCTGTTGTCGCGGTTGTCGCCCATCATGAAGTAATGCCCGGCCGGCACCACCCACTCCGCCAGCGGTTTGCCCGGCTGTTGGTAGTAAGCGCCCACCTGATCCTGCGTGCCCGGCACGGTCAGGATGCGGTGCGTCACGTTGCCCAGGCTCTCCTGACGTTCACGCAGACGAATGCCGCCCTGCGGCACGTTGTCATTCAGCGGGATCTGGTAGAAACCGTTGCTGGCCTCGCCCATGCCACTGCGGCTGAACAGCTGTACGAAGTCGCTCGGCTGCGCGTCGGCGTAGGTGACCGCCAGCGCGGTATCGCAGGACTGCCCGCTGTTGCACGACGGCTGCACCGTAACGCGCTTATTCACCGGATCGTAAGTAATACGGTCGCCCGGCAGGCCAATCACGCGCTTGATATAATCCAGCTTCGGATCCAGCGGATATTTAAATACCGCAATATCGCCGCGCTTCGGATGACCGGTTTCAATTAGCGTGGTCTGGGTTATCGGATCTTTAATGCCGTAAGCATATTTCTCCACCAGAATGAAATCGCCAATCAACAGCGTCGGCATCATTGAGCCGGACGGGATTTGGAACGGTTCGTAAATAAACGAGCGCACCACAAAGACCAGCAGCAACACCGGGAAGACCGATGCCCCGGTCTCTACCCAGCCTGGCTGCTTAGCCACTTTCGCCAGCGTTTTATCGTCTACTGCGCCCGCGGTCTGCTCGTTGACCGCCGCAATCTTCGCGCGGCGGGCCGGCGCCCATTTAAAGCGCTCGAAGCACCAGATGATCCCGGTGACCAGGGTGGCCAACGCCAGGATCAGGGCAAACATATTCGCCATGCAAACTCCCTCGTTTCGCGAACTCGTCGCGGTTACTTGCCGTCTTTACCGACGTGCAGAATGGCCAGGAACGCTTCCTGCGGCAGCTCGACGTTGCCGACCTGCTTCATGCGTTTCTTACCGTCTTTCTGTTTCTGCAGCAGCTTTTTCTTACGGCTGACGTCACCGCCGTAGCATTTCGCCAGCACGTTTTTACGCAGCTGCTTCACGGTGGAGCGCGCGATGATGTGCGTGCCGATCGCCGCCTGAATCGCGATGTCGAACTGCTGACGCGGGATCAGATCTTTCATCTTTTCCACCAATTCACGGCCGCGATACTGCGAGTTGTCGCGGTGGGTGATCAGCGCCAGCGCATCCACGCGCTCGTTGTTGATCAGCACGTCCACGCGCACCATGTCGGAGGCCTGGAAGCGCTTGAAGTTGTAATCCAGCGACGCATAACCGCGCGACGTGGACTTCAGGCGGTCGAAGAAGTCGAGCACCACTTCCGCCATTGGGATTTCATAGGTCAACGCCACCTGGTTGCCGTGGTAGACCATGTTGGTCTGCACGCCGCGTTTCTCAACGCACAGGGTGATGACGTTGCCCAGGTATTCCTGCGGCATCAGCATGTGGCATTCGGCGATCGGCTCGCGCAGTTCCTGGATGTTGTTCAACGGCGGCAGCTTGGATGGGCTGTCGACGTAGATCACTTCTTTGCCGGTGGTTTCCACTTCGTAGACTACCGTCGGCGCGGTGGTGATCAGATCCAGATCGTATTCACGCTCCAGACGCTCCTGAATGATCTCCATGTGCAGCAGACCAAGGAAGCCGCAGCGGAAGCCGAAGCCCAACGCGGTGGAGCTTTCCGGTTCGTAGAACAGGGAGGCGTCGTTAAGGCTCAGCTTGCCCAGCGCATCGCGGAAAGATTCATAGTCGTCGGAGCTGATCGGGAACAGACCGGCGTACACCTGCGGCTTCACTTTTTTGAAGCCCGGCAACGCTTTATCCGCCGGCTGACGCGCCTGCGTCAGGGTATCGCCCACCGGCGCGCCGAGGATGTCTTTGATCGCACAGACCAGCCAGCCCACTTCGCCGCAGTTCAGCACGTCGCGATCGACCTGCTTCGGCGTGAAAATGCCCAAACGATCGGCGTTGTACACCTGGCCGGTGCTCATGACCTTGATCTTGTCGCCCTTGCGCAGCGTGCCGTTCTTGACGCGCACCAGCGACACGACGCCCAGGTAGTTATCGAACCAGGAGTCGATGATCAGCGCCTGCAGCGGCGCATCCGGATCGCCCTGCGGCGCAGGAATGTCGCGCACCAGGCGCTCCAGCACGTCGGGCACGCCGACGCCGGTTTTGGCCGAGCAGCGCACGGCATCGGTGGCGTCGATGCCGACGATGTCTTCAATTTCCTGCGCGGCGCGATCCGGATCGGCGGCCGGCAGGTCGATTTTGTTCAACACCGGCACCACTTCCAGATCCATTTCGATCGCGGTGTAGCAGTTGGCCAGCGTCTGGGCTTCTACGCCCTGACCGGCGTCCACCACCAGCAGCGCGCCTTCGCAGGCCGCCAGCGAGCGGGACACTTCATAGGAGAAGTCAACGTGGCCTGGGGTGTCGATAAAGTTAAGCTGATAGGTCTGCCCATCCAGCGCCTTGTAATCCAGCGTGACGCTCTGCGCCTTGATGGTGATGCCGCGCTCGCGCTCCAGATCCATGGAATCGAGCACCTGCGCAGCCATTTCACGGTCGGACAGGCCACCGCAAATTTGGATAATGCGGTCAGACAGCGTCGACTTACCGTGGTCAATATGGGCAATAATGGAGAAATTTCGTATATGCTTCATTATAAAAGTTTTTCTGCCTTGGTATTTCTGAATTACTCGCCTATAGAAACCCGCATGGACCTAAAGCGACAGTGAATGGGTTAGGCCGTCTTGCACCTGAATCGCTGCATTCTACATGCCACACCACTGAAAACCTAGCGATCGGTGCAGTGAAGGCATTCTATTATGCGCAGCTAAATGTTACAGGGCGCCCCGGCTGATGAAAACAGATGTTAACACGGGCTATACGGCCTGAACCCAAGGCTTGCAGGCGCTCCGTGGCCGTCAAACTCCGGCGCTAATACATAACCGGCCGCAGCGCAATAAACCCCTTCTGAAATTATCGAAAAAGAATATTTGGATCAACCTCTTAGAATTCGATTTTGCCCCACATCCTTTAGGAAAAACCCCATATACGCCACCACCGTCCCTCGGATAGAAAGGGCATGAACTCCGCGACAAAACATTATTCCGGGCACTACATCGGCAGCCCACCGGGGTTCACCAGCATATCTGCGTACGTTGATTGGAAGGTGCATTATGATCGATAAAGGGCAAATGCTGAGCCGGCACGATTTTTCGAAGGTCAACTGGGGCATTCTGGCGGCGGCGGCGCTGCTGTTCAGCGTGGGTGCGGCGCTGTTGGTGCTGCCGCTGCTGAGCAGCATTGATGAGAACGACGTCATCACGCTGTTGCAGGCCGGCGCGGGCACAATTTTACTCGGCTGTACGCTGCTGGCGCTGCGGCATTACCTGCGCCCGGTGTTGACGTATCGGCTCTACGAGCACGGCGTGCGGGTCTTTGACGGCCACCATCACAAAGAGCGTTTCATTCCGTTTGAGAAAATCGGCGACATCTATCGCTTTCGCGGCGGCAAGGCTTTTGGCGGGTTGTTTGACGTCACGGCGTTCCGCGCCGGCGCGGATCAGCCCTGGTGCACGGTCTTCAGCAATGTCGCCCATTCGTGGCGACTGGCGGACGTGATCGTCGATCAGCAGCTGCAGCAGCGCGGGCCATTGGCGTTGAACGCGCTCTATCAGGGGGAGACGGTGTCGTTTCACACGGTTGAGGGCGACGCACGCTGGCTGTGGCAGTTGCTGCTCGGCAAACGGCAAGGCACGCCGACCGAAACGCTGCGGCTGAGCGCCACCCTGCTGACCACTGAACGGGGCAACGTGCCTATCGAGCAGATCCGCGCGTTGGAAAATCATCCGCAGCGCGGCATCCGCTTATTCGACGGCCAGGGCAATGTGCTGTTCGCTATCAACGATGATTCGCTGCTCAGTGCCGATCTGTTCATCGCGCTGCTGGAACATATGATCCACAACCGCATCCCCGCCTATCACAACCCGGCGATGACGCGGCCGTCGGTTTAAATCAGCGGGGAGTTTTCCGCCTGCATGCGCAGTGCGGTAGGCGGTAAGCCAATCTGCAGCACCACCGGCTGATAGTCGGCCTGCTCGCCCAGACGCCGGGCCAAGCGGCGCGCCAGCATAAAGGCCACCCCGCCGCCCAGCACGGCGCCGACTGCCGCCGAGGCGTCGCTGCCGAAACAATATTGCAATAACGCGCCACCCAGCATCATGCCCAGCAGCGGCGTCAGGTAAACCAGCATGGCGGAGCGCAGCAGGCTGCCTTCCGCGATGCCGACCTCGACACGCTGCCCCGGCTCGAGCGGCTGATCGATATGCACCTGCAGCTGATGCTCGGTTTCCGGCACCAGCTCGTTCAACGCACGCGCGCCACAGCCGGAGCGCGCGGTGCAGCTGCCGCAGCCGGCCTTGGGTTCACAGCGCAGCAGCGCTACGCCCTGTTGCCACGAAACCACCGTGGCCCACTCTTTCATCATTACGGCGATACCTTGAAAGAAATGCTGTCGGCGATGCGTTTGGCCGTCGCCGGCGGCAATTCGCCCACAATCGTGATTTCGTTGCCCGCGCGCACTTCGGTCTGGATGGTGCGGCGCCCTTGACGGTAGTACTGCTGCCCGGCTCCGCTGCCCGCCGGGCTGACGTTGACCGAGAAGCTGAACAAGCCGTCGCTGTAAAGGCGGGATTCAACCGGCACGGCGACGTTAGGCAATTTGCGGCGGTTGCGCGCCACCTCGTCTACCCCCGCCGGCAGCCAGCCGGTGCTCCAGCTCAGCTGGACGTTTTCCACCGCCGGCAGCGACAGCAGCGGCGGCAGGTTGGCTTTGAGCAGCCCCTGCATCGCGCCCTGCACGTCGGCGCCGACCGCGAAGGAGATCACCCGATATTGCTCCAGCGTTTCGCCGTCGCGATCGAGCAAATCCACCCGCAGCGGCAGCTTGGTGTCCTCGTCCATCCAGACGATGTAGCT
Organism: Serratia sp. CY37869; assembly: GCF_052168895.1. Lineage (NCBI taxonomy): Bacteria > Pseudomonadati > Pseudomonadota > Gammaproteobacteria > Enterobacterales > Yersiniaceae > Serratia > Serratia sp. CY37869. The sequence continues at coordinate 70,598 of NZ_JBJNLU010000001.1, read as the reverse complement.
GTAGCGGGAACCGTCGCGCGCCACCACGCGCAGCACTTCACACGGCCGATCGGCGATGCGGGTGCTGCCCACGGAGATGAAGTCGTAGTACTTGGCCAGGCGGGTGAAATCGGCATAAACGATCGCCGGCAGCGCATCGACGATGTGATCGCCGGTGAGCGTGAACGGCTCCAGGCCGGGTTCGAAGTAGCTGATCCCGCCGCCGCGCTGCAGCACTTCGCGGCGCGGGCCGTCCATGTGCAACAGCTGGCCGAGCGGCACGTTGCCGATCACCGCATGGCGATAGCGCAACGACTCGATTCCCTGCTTGCTGATGCTGATGTAGGCGAGCTCGTAATTGAGAGAACGGCTGGCGCTGCTCATCTGTTGCAATAACGCCCCGGACGCAGTCGGCTGCGCCGGGGCGATGCTGGAATAGAGCAGGCTGCCCGTCAATAAACAAACGGAGAACCAGATTTGCTTCATTACTGCTGTTGCATTCCTAAAGACTGAGTTCCGGGAACCTGAATGGCAGCCTGTTGCGGATTGCTTTGCTCAAGCTGCAGCTGATCCGAATGCAGGCGACGTTGCAGTTCATAGTCCTGCAGCATGGCGTTGATACGCTTACGCTGTTCCTGCACCTGCTGCTGTTGGCCGCTGCCGGTGGAGAAACTGTCGGCAGGAACGCCCAGGCTGACCGGTGAGGCCTGGCCCATGATCGGCAGCGTGGTGAAGGCCGGCGATTCGGACGCGTTCGATGACGCAGAAGGCTGGTTGTAGTGCTGCACGCCGACGATGACCGCCAGCGACACGCAGGCCGCCATGCCGATTTGCGTAATCTGGCTCGCCCAAGGACGCACTTTGTCCCAGAACGGCATTTTCTGCCAGGTGTGAGGCTGCGGCTGAGATTCCTGGACGGCGGAAGGCACCAGCCGGGCAGGTTCTTTCTCAAGTGCAGCGGCGACGCGATCGGCGATATCGAAATGCATCACTTGTCCGATATCACCCCGCAGTGTGTCACGTATCAGGTGATAGCTCTGCCAGCTTTGCTGAAGCGTTCGATCTTGCGACAGAGAACTCAACAGCTCGCTGTCGAACGATTCACCATCCATCAGAGCGGAAAGCTTTTCTTTCTGCATGCCTAAGTACCCTTCCTGTGCCCGCCATTGCTAACGCTGGATCAGCGGTTGAACTTTATTATCGATAGCTTCCCGGGCGCGGAAAATACGCGAACGTACGGTTCCGACCGGGCAATCCATGATGGCGGCTATCTCTTCGTAGCTTAGACCATCCAACTCCCGCAGGGTAATCGCCATGCGAAGATCCTCAGGGAGAGACTCAATGGTACGGAAAACTATCTGTCTCAGCTCTTCTGACAACATTAAGTTCTCAGGGTTCGAAATTTCTTTCAGTGCGCCCGCACTTTCGTAATTTTCCGCATCGTTGGCGTCCACATCACTGGATGGCGGACGGCGCCCCTGAGCAACCAGATAATTCTTTGCCGTGTTCACGGCGATTCGATACAACCAGGTATAAAAAGCGCTGTCGCCACGGAACGATTCCAGTGCGCGATAGGCCTTGATAAACGACTCCTGCACCACATCGGGCACATCGCCCTGCGGCACATAGCGGGAAACGAGACTCGCCACCTTATGCTGATAGCGCACTACCAGTAGGTTAAACGATTTCTGGTCGCCCTTTTGGACCCGCTCAACCAGAACTTGATCCGTTAACTGCTCGCTCATCCGAGGTAAACTCTCCCCAAATCCGTCTCCACGCGTAAAATTGTACTGCCAGCCATACATTATTTTCCTGAGCAAGCACTCGCTTGGAGTTCATATAGAACACGAAGTTCCATATCGCCATTGTTTTTTCTGTTGATGTCACCCTATCCGTGGCTTTTGCCCGGACAGTTAGGCTAACATGAAATTCACTCTTCTTCTGCACACATCATACGTTATGCAACCATCATCTGAACATGTTAGCGATGTACTGATCGTCGGCAGCGGCGCTGCGGGCCTGTCACTGGCGCTGCGCCTGGCGCAGCATTGCAAGGTTACCGTTCTCAGCAAGGGGCCGCTCAGCGAGGGGGCCACCTTTTACGCCCAAGGCGGGATCGCCGCGGTGTTCGATGAGACGGACAGCATTGCCTCACACGTTGATGACACTTTGATTGCCGGCGCCGGCCTGTGCGACAAAGAGGCCGTCGAATTCATCGCCGGCAACGCGCGCCACTGCGTGCAGTGGCTGATCGATCAGGGTGTGCTGTTCGACACCGAGGTCAACGCGCAGGGCGAGGCGCATTATCACCTCACGCGCGAAGGCGGCCACAGCCATCGCCGCATCCTGCACGCCGCGGACGCTACCGGTAAGGAAGTAGAGACCACGCTGGTGGGGAAAGCAAGCGCTCACCCCAATATTTGCGTGATGGAACGCCGCAACGCGGTTGACCTTATTACCTCGAACAAAATCGGCCTGCCGGGCACCCGCCGAGTCGTGGGCGCTTACGTCTGGAACCGCGAGCTCGAGCGGGTGGAAACCTACCGCGCCAAAACGGTGGTGCTGGCCACCGGCGGCGCGGCCAAGGTATACCAATACACCACCAACCCGGACATCTCCTCCGGCGACGGCATCGCCATGGCCTGGCGCGCCGGCTGCCGGGTCGCCAACCTGGAGTTCAACCAGTTCCACCCGACCTGCCTGTTCCACCCACAGGCGCGCAACTTCCTGCTGACCGAAGCGCTGCGCGGCGAAGGGGCTTACCTGAAGCGCCCGGACGGCAGCCGCTTTATGCCCGATTTCGACCCGCGTGGCGAACTGGCCCCGCGCGATATCGTCGCCCGCGCCATCGACCATGAAATGAAGCGCCTGGGCGCCGACTGCATGTACCTGGATATCAGCCACAAGCCGGCGGAGTTCATCACCCAGCATTTCCCGATGATCCACGAAAAGCTGCTGACGCTGGGCTTCGATCTGACTCGGCAACCGATCCCCATCGTCCCGGCGGCGCACTACACCTGCGGCGGCGTGATGGTCGATCAGCACGGCCGCACCGATCTCGACGGGCTGTACGCCATCGGCGAGGTCAGCTACACCGGCCTGCACGGCGCCAATCGCATGGCGTCGAACTCGCTGCTGGAGTGCCTGGTTTACGGTTGGTCGGCGGCGGAAGACATTCTGCAGCGCCTGCCGTTCATCCAGCAGGCCAAACAGGTGCCGCACTGGGATGAAAGCCGGGTGGACGATGCGGACGAACGGGTGGTGATTCAACACAACTGGCACGAGCTGCGGCTGTTCATGTGGGATTACGTCGGCATCGTGCGCACCACCAAGCGCCTTGAGCGCGCCCTGCGCCGCATCAACACGCTGCAGGCGGAAATCGACGAGTACTACGCGCACTTCCGCATCTCCAACAACCTGCTGGAGCTGCGCAATCTGGTGCAGGTGGCCGAGCTTATCGTGCGCAGCGCCATGGCGCGCAAAGAGAGCCGCGGCCTGCACTACACGCTGGACTACCCGGATTTGCTGCCGGAAGCGCTGCCGACCATTTTGCAACCTTAAACTCTGCGACAGGGCGCCTTATCGGCGCCCTTTTCTTTTCAGTAGAACAGGTAGAAGTCGGTGATCAACCGGCGGAAATCGTCGGTATAGCTGCCGTCGGCCTGTTTGATCGCCAGCGCCTGCTCCCGCAGCGGCGTTTCCCGCCGCGTCAGCGCCAGCAACATCCGGTGCAGCGGCGTATCGGCCCGATCGCTGACGTTCACTTTCGCCGCCGTGTGCCAACCGCTTTGCTGCGCCAGGCGTTCGAATTCGGCGCCGATGTCGTGCGGCAGCACCACGCAGAACGTGCCCTGCGCGGCCAACAGCTGCGCGGCGCAGGCCAACAGCGCCTCGTGCGTCAGGGTTTCGGTGTAGCGCGCGTTGTGGCGCGCCTGATCGCGGCAGGCCACCGCCGGCTCAAAATAAGGCGGATTGCTGACGATCAGATCATACTCAGCGGCATGCTGCTGCGCATAATGGTGAATATCCTGCGCATGCACGCGGATGCGCTGCGGCCACGGCGATTCCGCCGCGTTTTCGCGCGCCTGGCCGGCGGCGGCTTCATCCAGCTCCACCGCGTCGATGGTCACTTCGTCGCCGCTGCGCTGCGCCAGCATCAGCGCGATCAGCCCGCTGCCGCTGCCGATGTCCAGCACCCGGCGCGCCTGCCCCAGCGGCGCCCAGGCGCCGAGCAGCACCCCGTCGGTGCCCACTTTCATGGCGCAACGATCGTGGGCGACAAAGAATTGTTTAAAGGTAAAACCCCCGCGGCGCGGGGTAAAATCGGCTTTCGATCGCTTGCTCACACTCACCACCTGGCTATAAAACTGGCGTAGCATAAGGCAATCTGATCGGCGGGAAAAGAGCGGCTTTCCGCTTAAATAGGTGAAGATCGCGGCCAACCCGTCTATAATCGGCGCCCCAAGTAGAGGTAGACCATGACAGCAACCACTTTTTCCGAACTCGAACTCGATGATCGCCTGATCGACGCGCTGCGCGACAAAGGCTACGATCGCCCCACCGCCATTCAGGCCGCTGCGATCCCGCCGGCGATGGACGGGCGCGACGTCTTAGGTTCGGCTCCGACCGGCACCGGCAAAACCGCCGCCTTCCTGCTGCCCGTGTTGCAGCACCTGCTGGACTTTCCACGCAAGAAATCCGGCCCGCCGCGCGTGCTGATCCTGACGCCAACGCGTGAACTGGCGATGCAGGTCGCCGATCAGGCGCGTGAATTGGCTGCTCATACCTCGCTGGATATCGCCACCATCACCGGCGGCGTCGCTTACATGAACCACGCGGAAGTGTTCAGCGAAAACCAGGACGTGGTGGTCGCCACCACCGGCCGCTTGCTGCAATACATTAAAGAAGAGAACTTCGACTGCCGCGCGGTGGAAACCCTGATCCTCGACGAAGCCGACCGCATGCTCGACATGGGCTTCGCGCAGGACATCGAAACCATCTCCGCCGAAACCCGCTGGCGCAACCAGACGCTGCTGTTCTCCGCCACGCTGGAAGGCGAAGCGATCCGCGAATTCGCCGAGCGCATCCTGAAAGAGCCGGTGGAAGTGGAAGCCGATCCGTCGCGCCGCGAACGCAAAAAGATCCTGCAATGGTACTATCGCGCCGATGACGTGCAGCACAAAACCGCGCTGCTGATCCACCTGCTGAAGCAGCCGGACGTGCAGAAATCGGTGATCTTCGTGCGCAAGCGCGAGCGCGTGCATGAGCTGGCCACCTGGCTGCGCGAAGCGGGCATCAACACCTGCTATCTCGAAGGCGAAATGGTGCAGGCCAAACGCAACGAAGCGGTCAAACGCATGATGGATGGCCGGGTTAACGTGCTGGTGGCCACCGACGTTGCCGCGCGCGGCCTGGATATCCTCGATATCACCCACGTGTTCAACTTCGACATGCCGCGCACTGCGGATACCTACCTGCACCGCATCGGCCGTACCGGCCGCGCCGGGCGCAAAGGCACTGCCATTTCGCTGGTGGAAGCGCACGACCATCTGCTGCTGGGCAAAGTGGGCCGTTACCTGAACGAGCCGCTGAAAGCGCGCGTGATCGACGAACTGCGGCCGAAAACCAAGGTGCCGAACGAGAAGAGCAACGGTAAACCGTCGAAGAAAGTGCTGGCCAAGCGCGCGGAAGACAAGGCGAAGAACAAAGAAAAGGCCAAGGTGAAAGTGCGCCATCGCGACGCCAAAAACGTCGGCAAACGCCGTCAGGCGAAGGCCAAACCGGCCGGCGACGCGCAATAACCGCCGCTGCCTAAGAAAAAACCGCCTGTACAGGCGGTTTTTTTATGGGCGTTTACTGCTGCGCGTAATGCGTGGCCAGGCGGCGCCCCTGCAGCCATTTATCCAGCTCGCGGAACTGCGCCTTCAGCTCGTCATTCTGCAAATGCGCCGGCGTTTGCGAGAAGTAAAACTGGAACGCATAACCCTGCTGATTGCGCGCCCGGGCATCGGCACCGGCCTGCAACAGCAACAGCGCTAGGTGCGGCGCGTTGATCTTCGCCGCCAGATGCAGCGGGGTATCCCCCAGCCGATCGCTCAACGTGGTGTCCGCCCCGGCCGCCAGCAGCAGCCGCAACTGCTCCTCACGCCCGGCCAGCACCGCCGCCGCGAGCGGCGTGGCGCCGGTAACGGCATTGCGCACGTTCACCGGCGCCCCTTCGGTCAGCAACAACCGCAGATACTGTGCGTCTTGCAACATCGCCGCGGTGTGCAGCGCGCTGTTGCCGTCCAGCCCCGCCGTCGCCGGGTCGGCACCGAGCTCCAGCAACGTCTGCACGCTGGCCGGCTGTTGCGAAAGCACCGCCCACTGCAACAGCGTGACCTGCCGATCGCCCCGTTCGCGCAAGCGATCCTGCGTGGCCTGCGCACCGATGCCCTGCGTATCGCCGCGCGCCACCGCCTGAGCCAGCGCCTGGTTGCTGCGGCCGTCAAACGGTGAAATCTCCTGCCCCATCTGTTGCTCCTTAGCCATCATCAGTAAACCGGTCACCGCGACCAGCGCCAGTAAGGCTATCGCCAGCGCCCGCCGCAAGCGACCCCCTTCAGGCATTGGCCTTCGCCTCCCACGGCTTTTGTTCCGCCATCGAGCTTATCACCTTGTCGATGCCGTGCGCCGTCAGGCTGCGATCCAGATGCTTGCTCGGCCGCCAGTCATCGATGCCGGTCAGGGTATCGTTGTTGGCCAGGGTAATGTTGTGGCCGATGGCGTCCGGGATCAGCGAAGTCGATTCCTGGGTGCTGGTCAGCATGTCATATTGCTCGCTGTAACGGCGAATGCCGCCGGCTTCGGCGTCTTTCTTCGCCGCCGCCGGATCGATCCCCAGGCGATTCAGGGTGTAATCCGACACCCCGGCCGCATTGAAGGTGACCGCGACGGTGCCGGTCGCCAGCGCCGCCGTGGCCGCCAGACCGCCGCCGAGCGAATGACCGGCGATCACCAGCGCATCGCCGAAGGCCGCCTTGGCGCTTTTGGCGGCGGCAACCGCCTGATTGTACTGCACATCGTCATACCCCGTCGCCTGCCGCACGTTGCTCAGCCAGTCGCGCCAGTCGTTGGTGCCGGCGAACGCCAACACATACTGCTTGTCGTTGCTGTAAATCCCGGCCTGGAAACCGCTGCCCGCGTCGTGCAGGCTGGCGGGATCGATACCGAAACCGAGCAGCGCGCTGTCGCTCAGACGGTTGAACCCGGCGGCGCCCTGGCCGTTCAGCGAGTAAACGTCCTTGGCCAACAGCGCCAACGCATAATCGCCTTCCTGAGATTGTTGTCCCCGGGTCACGCCCGGCGCAACCGCCGTCGGCGCCGCCGCGGAGATATCGCCGACCAGCGTATTCAACAGGTTCTGCGCGTTCAGCGTATTCTGAGAAGGGGTGGCCACCGGCGCCGGATTTGCCGGCGCGGCCGCAGGCTGCGATGCCGTCGCCGTTTCGGCAGCGGCGCGAGGTGTAGGGATCGCGGCCACCGGGGATACTGCAGAGGTAAAACTTAAAGGCATACTCATGCCGACTCCTTGTCGATAGACTTTTTTATTTAGCACCTGAATAGGTGCTGATTTAGCTATCGGCAGGTCGGATGAGTTCTGTATCAGGAATGCTTATCTTTGTGCAGAATGTGATCCGCCTTCAGTTTTCGGCTATCAAGCACAAAAAAGGGAGCCGAAGCTCCCTGATTGACTGCGCCGCCGATTACAGGCTTTCGGTAAAGGTGCGGGCGATAACGTCGCGCTGCTGTTCCGGCGTCAGGGAATTGAAACGCACCGCATAGCCGGACACGCGGATGGTCAGCTGCGGGTATTTTTCCGGATGCTTGACCGCGTCTTCCAGGGTTTCGCGACGCAGCACGTTGACGTTGAGGTGCTGGCCGCCTTCCACGCGCACGGTCGGCTGCATTTCCAGCGGCACTTCACGGTATTCGATCTGGCCCAGATCGCTGACCGCGACAACCTGATCTTCCGCGTAGTTGGCCTTGGCGCACACGCAGCGAGCTTCCGCTTTTTCATCGTCCAGCAGCCAGAAAGAATTCACCAGCGCCTGGTCGTTCGCTTTGGTAATTTGAATACCGGTAATCATTATGTTGCCTCCGTACAAGGGCGTAAAAATTCACATCGTGAGAAAACCCAATTCTGGTTTCGGCCATTTGGTAAAACCATTGTTGTCTTGTTGTTCTGTATACCAGCCTGACCGGGCCAGTTCTTTGATTAAAGTCAATTTTTACCGGGTAGGCACAGGGCGTGAAGGGGCAAATTTATGTTTTATATCAATTTTCCCACTGCGGCAAAAACCAATTATTTTTGTAAATTTTCAAAAATAATTGCATAAGGCACGGCGGCGAGAAATGAAAAGCGGGTTTCGCTGCGCGTGCTGAAACGGTAAGCTATAGCCCATGAATTGCTAAAGAAAACAAAGGAGAGCGTTTATGGCCACCTCCCTCACCTGGCATGACGTGATCGGCAAAGAGAAAGAGCAGCCCTATTTTGTTGAAACGCTCGCCTTTGTTGCCGCTGAGCGCCAGGCCGGTAAGACCATTTATCCACCGCAGAAAGACGTGTTCAACGCGTTCCGCTTTACCGAGCTGGCGGACGTCAAAGTCGTCATCCTCGGCCAGGATCCCTACCACGGCCCCAATCAGGCGCACGGCCTCTCTTTCTCGGTGCGCCCCGGCGTGCCGGCGCCGCCGTCGCTGGTGAACATGTATAAAGAGCTGGCGACCGACATTCCCGGTTTCGAACGCCCGGATCACGGCTACCTGCAAAGCTGGGCCGAACAGGGGGTGCTGCTGCTCAATACCGTGCTGACGGTGGAAGGCGGCCGCGCGCACTCGCACGCCAACCTGGGCTGGGAAACCTTTACCGATAAAGTGATCGCCGCCCTGAACGAGAACCGCGAAGGCGTGGTGTTCCTGCTGTGGGGCTCGCACGCGCAGAAGAAAGGCAACTTTATCGACCGCAACCGCCACCATGTGCTGAAGGCGCCGCACCCGTCGCCGCTCTCCGCGCACCGCGGTTTCCTCGGCTGCCGCCACTTCTCGCAGGCCAATCAGCTGCTGGAGCAGCAAGGGCTCACGCCGATCGACTGGATGCCGCGCCTGCCGCAGGCGTAGTCCAGAGACAAAAAAGGCACCCTCGGGTGCCTTTCTTTATGCCGTTGCCGGGGCGATTACGCCTTGGCTTTGGAGACCGCGACCATCGCCGGACGCAGCAGGCGGCCGTTCAGCGTATAGCCTTTCTGCATCACCATCATCACGTGGTTCGGCTGGTGATCGGCGGATTCCATCATGCTCATCGCCTGATGCACTTCCGGGTTGAACGGCACGTTGACGTCGCCGACGATTTCGATGCCGTACTTGCGCACCACGTCCAGCAGCGATTTCAGCGTCAGCTCGATGCCTTCGATCATCGCGGCCAGTTCCGGATTGTTTTTATCCGCCAGATCCAGCGCGCGCTCCAGGTTGTCGATCACCGGCAGCAGATCGCCGGAGAATTTCTCCAGGGCGAACTTGTGCGCTTTCTCGACGTCCAGTTCGGCGCGGCGACGGATGTTCTCCGCTTCCGCTTTGGCGCGCAGCAGGCTGTCGCGCTCGTGCTGCTGAGCTTCCGCCAGTTGGGCTTCCAGTTCGGCGATACGCGCATCGCGCAGATCGACGCCTTCCGCCGCTTCCGGCAGCGTATCCTCGTGATGAGCGTGTTGTTCCATTTCTTCCGAGACTTGCTCGTTTGGCGTCTTCTGTTCTTTACTACTCATGAATATCTCCGCGTTTTAGCATTAATCTCGCAACTTGGCTTATTATGGGGATCAAAACCGGGGTTTCAAGTCAACCGGTCACAATGTGGGGCATAAACGGGTCCCGGTGAGGAAAATCACAACAAATGAATAAAAAATTCGCCTGTATTGGCATTGTTGGCCACCCACGTCACCCTTCAGCGCTGGCAACCCACGAGATGCTGTTCCACTGGCTGGTGGCCCGCGGCTATTCGGTGATGGTCGAACGCCAAATCGCCCATGATTTGGGGCTGAAAGACGCCGTCACCGGCAGCCTGGCGGATATCGGCCAGCGCGCCGATCTGGCGGTGGTGGTCGGCGGCGACGGCAACATGCTCGGCGCCGCGCGCGTGCTGGCGCGCTACGACATCAAGGTGATCGGGGTCAACCGCGGCAACCTCGGTTTCCTCACCGATCTCGATCCCGACAACGCCCTGCAGCAGCTGGCGGACGTGCTGGAAGGCGAGTACATCGACGAACAGCGTTTCCTGCTGGAAACCATCGTGCATAAAGAGCACCAGCAGTGCCGCATCAGCACCGCCATCAACGAAGTGGTGCTGCACCCCGGCAAAGTGGCGCACATGATCGAATTCGAGGTGTATATCGACGATCGCTTCGCCTTCTCGCAGCGCTCGGACGGCCTGATCATCGCCACGCCGACCGGCTCCACCGCCTACTCGCTCTCCGCCGGTGGGCCGATCCTCACCCCGTCGCTGGAGGCGATCGCGCTGGTGCCGATGTTCCCGCACACCCTTTCCGCCCGGCCGCTGGTGATCAACGGCGACAGCACCATCCGCCTGAAATTCTCGCAGATCGGCAGCGATCTGGAGATCAGCTGCGACAGCCAGATCGCACTGCCGATCCAGGAAGGCGAAGAAGTGCTGATCCGCCGCAGCAACTTCCATCTGAACCTGATTCACCCGAAGGACTACAGCTATTTCAACACGTTAAGCACCAAGTTGGGCTGGTCGAAAAAATTGTTCTAAAATCTGCATCGGCCACTTTACTGTATATAAAACCAGTTTATACTGTATGAAACTACAGTTATGTGTTTATACACAGGAAGGTTCCCATGCTGGCGCAATTAACCATCAGCAACTTTGCTATCGTTCGTGAGTTGGAAATTGATTTTCAACCGGGCATGACGGCGATCACCGGTGAAACCGGCGCCGGCAAATCCATCGCCATCGATGCGCTGGGGCTGTGCCTCGGCAACCGCGCCGACGGCAACGTGGTGCGCCTGGGAGCCGCCCGCGCCGACATCTGCGCCCGCTTCTCGCTGGCGGACACCCCGTCCGCGCGCGCGTGGCTGGAGCAAAACCAGCTGGACGACAGCAACGAATGCCTGCTGCGCCGGGTGATCAACGCCGACGGCCGTTCGCGCGGCTTTATCAACGGCACCGCCGTGCCGCTGTCGCAGCTGCGTGAGCTGGGGCAACGCCTGATCCAAATCCACGGTCAACACGCCCATCAGCTGCTGCTCAAGCCGGAGCACCAAAAAGCGCTGCTCGACGCCTACGCCGACGAACCCGCCCTGCTGGCGGCGATGAGCCAGGCCTACCAACGTTGGCATCAGAGCTGCCGCGAGCTGGCGCACCATCAGCAGCAGTCCATCGAGCGCGAAGCGCGCAAGCAGCTGCTGCAATACCAATTGAAAGAGCTGAACGAATTCGCGCCGCAGGCCGGCGAGTTCGAACAGACCGACGCCGAGTACAAGCGCCTGGCCAACAGCGGCCAACTGCTGACCCTCAGCCAGCAAACGCTGCAGCTGCTGGCCGACAGCGACGAGAACAACATGCTCAGCCAGCTTTACAGCGCCAAACACCTGCTGCTTGAGCTGGCCGGGCTGGACGATAAGCTCAGCGGTCTGCTGGACATGCTGGAAGAGGCCTCTATCCAGATCAGCGAAGCCAGCGACGAACTGCGCCATTACGCCGATCGCATGGATCTCGATCCCAATCGCCTGCACGAGCTGGAACAGCGCCTGTCGCGTCAAATCAGCCTGGCGCGCAAACACCAGGTCGCGCCGGAAGAGCTGCCGCAGCTGCATCAGCAGTTGCTGGATGAACAGCAGCTGCTGTCTCAGCAGGAAAGCGACCATGAGCACCTGAACGAGGCGGTGACCCTGCATCATCAGCAGGCGCTAGCGCTGGCGGAACAGCTGCACCAGAAACGCCTGCACTACGCCGCCGAGCTGACCACGCTCATCACCGACAGCATGCAGGCACTCTCCATGCCGCACGGCAAATTCAACATCGACGTGCGCTTCGAACCGCAGCACCTTAGCGCCGAAGGGGCCAGCCGCACCGAGTTCTGCGTCTCCACCAACCCGGGGCAGCCGCTGCAGCCGCTGGCGAAGGTCGCCTCCGGCGGTGAGCTGTCGCGCATCGCGCTGGCCATTCAGGTGATCACCGCCCGCAAGATGGAAACTCCGGCGCTGATCTTCGATGAGGTGGACGTGGGCATCAGCGGCCCGACCGCCGCCATCGTCGGCCGTCTGCTGCGCCAGCTCGGCGAATCCACCCAGGTGATGTGCGTCACCCACCTGCCGCAGGTGGCTGGATGCGGGCATCAGCACCTGTTCGTCAGCAAGCAGACCGACGGCACGGTCACCGAAACCCAGATGGCACCGCTGGATAAACGCGCCCGGCTGCAGGAGCTGGCGCGCCTGCTCGGCGGCAGCGAAGTCACCCGCAATACGTTGGCGAACGCCAAAGAACTGCTGGCGGCATAAAAAAGCTCAACTTTTTCACTTTCCTGCGGTCTGACAGTGACGCTGTTGGCCCGAGAAATATCTAAAGTGCGGCGCGGCGGTGATCCAAAGCCATCTCAACAGCCTGAAAAAGGCCAAGCGCTTGAGGTGCTAAAGGAAAGCCAATGCGTCGCAACGTGAAAGATGAAGGGTATAAAGGTTTCCAACTGCCGCAAGGTCTATTATCATCGGCATCCTATGCCCTAAAGGAATGTGATTACTATGCGCTGTAAAACGCTGACTGCCGCCGCTGTAGTTCTTGTGATGCTGACTGCAGGCTGTTCTACTTTTGAAAAGGTGGTTTATCGTCCTGACATCAACCAGGGGAACTACCTGACGTCGACCGACGTGGCGAAAATTCAGAAAGGGATGACCCAACAACAGGTCGCTTACACATTGGGCACCCCAATGCTGCAAGACCCGTTCGGAACTCAGACGTGGTTCTATGTGTTCCGCCAGCAGCCTGGCCATGAAGATATCACCCAGCAGACGCTGACGCTGACCTTCGACAGCGCAGGCGTGTTGACCGACATCCAGAACAAACCGGCGCTGACCAAGTAATCGGCGCTGACCGCTCTTCCGGCCCATGAGGGGGCATGGTGTTCCTCATGACAGTCGCAGGCTGCAACGCGGAAGAGAAAATCAGTTTCAGATAAAAAAATAAGGCGCTATAAGCGCCTTATTTTTTTGCCTTTTCTGCCCGTTGCCGGCGCAGCTCTTTCGGATCGGCGATCAGCGGCCGGTAAATCTCCACCCGGTCGCCATCGTTCAGCGTATCGCCCAGCTTGGCCGGGCGGCTGTAGATGCCGATTTTATTGCTTTTAAGATCGATATCCTGGCGCAGCTCCAGCAGGCCTGAAGCCTGAATCGCCTGCTCGACGCTGCTGCCCTCGGCCAGCTTCACCTTGCGCAGGTACTGCCGCTCCGGCAAGGCGTACACCACCTCGACCTGGATGTCAGACACTGTAGACCTCTTTCGCCCGCTGGGTGAATGCCTGCACCATGCTGCCCGCCAGCTCTTTGAACACCTTGCCGAACGCCAGCTCAATCAGTTTGTTGGTGAACTCGAAGTCCAGGTGCAGCTCCACCTTGCAGGCCTCTTCGCTCAGCGGCGTGAACTGCCAGCCGCCCATCAGCTTGCGGAACGGACCATCGACCAGTTGCATATTGATGCTCTGGTTATCCAGCAGCGTATTGCGGGTGGTGAAGGTCTTGCTGATACCGGCCTTGGCGACGTCCACCGCGGCGGTCATCTCGTTGGAGGTAGCGTTAAGCACCCGGCTGCCGGTGCAGCCTGGCAGAAAATCGGGATAAGAATGAACATCGTTAACCAACTGATACATCTGCTCGGCGCTGAACGGCACTAATGCAGACCGACTGATCTGGGGCATATCATTTCCTGTAAGACATAAAACGTACAGATAATACCATTTATCTGGCGGCAAACAAAAAATCTGCTAAGGGATGAGGGCACCAAAAATGCGAAAAATTGCGCAGGTGCTGAACGGGAAAGGATTTCTTTCGCTGAAGCATCCAGTATAATGAACGCACTATGACAAAGAAAAAAGCACACAAACCCGGTTCCGCCACCATTGCCCAAAACAAGCGCGCGCGTTTCGAATACTTCATTGAAGAAGAGTTCGAGGCGGGCCTGTCGCTGCAAGGGTGGGAAGTTAAATCGCTGCGTGCAGGCAAAGCCAACCTCAGCGACAGCTATGTGACGTTCCGTGACGGTGAAGCCTACCTGTTTGGCGCCACCATCACCCCGCTCAACGTGGCTTCGTCGCATGTGGTGTGCGATCCGACGCGTACCCGTAAACTGCTGCTGAACCGACGCGAGCTGGACACCCTGCTCGGCCGCGTCAACCGCGACGGTTACACCGTGGTGGCCTTGTCCCTGTATTGGAAAAATGCCTGGAGCAAGATCAAGATCGGCGTAGCCAAAGGCAAGAAAGAGCACGACAAACGCGATGACATCAAAGATCGCGAATGGCAGACGGCGAAAGCCCGTATCATGAAGCACGCCAATCGTTAAGCCGCTGGCTTATCGAGGTAAACTTCTGGTATACTGCACAAAGTTACTTGGGGCTGATTCTGGATTCGACGGGATTTGCGAAGCCCTAGGAGCATGCCGAGGGGCGGTTGGCCTCGTAAAAAGCCGCAAAAAAATAGTCGCAAACGACGAAAACTACGCTTTAGCAGCTTAATACCCTGCTTAGAGCCCTCTCTCCCTAGCCTCCGCTCTTAGGACGGGGATCAAGAGAGGTCAAACCCAAAAGAGATCGCGTGGATGTCCTGCCTGGGGCTGAAGCGTTAAACTCAATCAGGCTAGTCTGTCAGTAGCGTGTCCATCCGCAGCTGGCCGGCGAATGTAAAGATTGGACTAAGCATGTAGTGCCGACGGTGTAGTAATTTCGGACGGGGGTTCAAATCCCCCCAGCTCCACCATATAAAACAAGGGGTTGCGTGAAAACGTAGCCCCTTTTTCTTACCGACGGCGACAAAGTGGCGACAGAGCCTAGCCCGCGATAAGTTAATCTATAGGCTTCTGGTGAAGGCTTGGTGTGGGATAGAGATTTTGGATAAGCCAGCACTTCAATAAACCAAAAAAGCATGTCATACAGCGACAAAAGGACTGAATAATGGATTCGTCGTTACTTGATAAATTTAAAGAACTAATACTGGACTGGAAAACATCATTAATAATACTTCTAGCAACCCCATTTTTTATTAAGTTCTTACCAAAAGATACACAAAGCGAATGGGTTGGGCTTTCAATCGTTATTGCTTATTTTCTCTTTTTCATTTCAGCAGCTAGTTTTTTAGTTAGAATTATCAGCTTTTTAATAGACAAACATCAAGTTAATAAGATTAAAAAAGAACATGATAATAAAGTCGCTAAGTTAGATGCAGAAAAAATAGAAACATCAAAGTTAATAATGAATGAGCTGAGTTATACTCAAAAAGAAATCATCAGAAAGCTGTTACCTGGGCCAGCGACATTCGACACGGATTACTTTGCGTCCCCATCGTTAAAAAGTGACTTGATGTTTTTACAAAATCACAGATTCCTCGTTTTAATTACAAGTCTTGGGTATGATAAGCATATATACAGATTAGATGATATTCTAATTAATCTTATCAAAGATGATTTTGATAAAGAAATTAACGCGACTTTCGCATACGCATTAACATTTGAAGATACATTGGATTTTGTTTTAAACAATCTTGACCCTAAAAAAACAAAAATTGCATTACCTGACAATAAATTAGATTCAATACGTAAATTATCTTGTGTCTTCAGTTCCTATAAAAACCCCCGTTCAAATATAATGGATCTGAGATTTAAAAATGGGTACAAGAAAAAGTTTGAGCAACACTTTAATAGAGAGTTCAATGAATCAACCACTTTCGAAATTTTCAAAGTTGAAAGTTAAGTTAATCCATCTCTATAGGTATAAAGATTTCCTTTAATTTCAGATACACCAAAAAAGCTGCACAGGCTCCAAACCCTTGCGGCGTCTGGCCTGCCACGTTCTGCCGGCATGATCGCGCGATCCGTTCCAAACGCCCCGCGAACCACGTAATTCACATTTATTCTATATTTTTCAATGTATTATGATTTTTACCCATAACACTGCGCGATCCGAAAACTGAAATAACATGAAATTCTTTTCAATCTTTTCAGTTCGGGTTCACTCGCAAAGCCCCAGGCACGGTGCGGCCTGGCGGGGTAGTTTGGAAAAAATCAAAACTGAAATAACTTCCTGATCCAAATCGTGCAGGCGGGTGCGGTGTAGTGCCGTTTCCGTGGGGGTATCGTTGATTTCGTGGCGATTCTACCGCGTTGGCGGCTCACTGCTGCAGTGATCGGATTTGTTCGCGTGGGATTGCCACCGGGGTGGCTGACGGCTCAGAAAGGCGCACAGGCGCGCCAAATGGCAGGCATGAAAAAGCCCGCGCGAGGCGGGCCGGTATTCCCTAATGCTGTTCTGTACTGCTGCTTGATTTCTACACTGCTATGCACCCATTTGATAATTAGTTGTGTAGATCAATTAACCGATATCAATCGGCGCTAACGAACAAAAGATGCAAAATGACTACCCACTATTTAGTCGAACCATGATCCAAATGTGTAATGTTTCTCTGCTTGTTCTTTTGACATTCCTGTGTATGGAAAAAACTTTGAATAGTCTGGTTTGATTATAGGTTTTAAGCAGTTCAAATATGCTTCCTGTTTGTTCTCATAGCTTGGTACACCTCCCCATTCCCTTACCCTGCTTAACTTTATGTTACTGGTAGCTATAGAAGGGAATTCTAAAAGAAAGTGATGGAACTCAATTATTAAATGATCAATTAAGGAAACACAGGATTGCGTGATGTCAACATAACCACCACAAAGTTTATCTCCAAGAATTCCTTGAGCATCGTCAGGTTTTATTCCATCTTTATGGCTGGAAACTATTTCTTTGACTTCCTCATTAACTCTATTTCTGTAGGCTAATAGCCCCATTACTTGGTTATAGTTTCCGAACATAGCACCAATTCTGACGCTGTTTCTCCACGTTCTTCTTAACTTCTCTGCGGGTGGGATTTTAACCTTCATCCGCAATATACGATGTTTTGTTATCCATATGATAGATTCGAGGATTTTTTTGTTTTCTGTAGGTATGGGGCGAATAAAATATAGACTTCCGGTGCTAAATTTTACTTCTTCAAACGTTGAAATTATCGTCGGGAAATTCCTCGCCCTCGTTAAAGGGTCATCACTGTCGATGTTAAGGTAGTTGGCCTTAATGGAAACTAGGGAACTAAGGCAGTCCTGAGCAAGAGCAACCAACTCTATGGACGTAACAAGGTTGTCTCTGGTAACTTTTTGCTGATCCTGTTTTTTATTGATATATACAGCAGATAAGCCACCAAGTAAGGCTGAACCGAACGCCAAAGTTACAGGGAAAATATAATCTTTCACATAATCAGCAGTAGGTCGAAGTGACTCGATAGCTCTGACTATCGCATCTGTAGATTGGTTCATCATAAGAAAGTCTGTAATAATCATTGTCTACCCGCAACTAGCTTGTAATAAATACCCTATTCAGACACCACCTTGAAGGCGGGGCATACTATTGCCCCGCCCCTGGTAGATGATCCTACCCTATAGTATGAACTTCCCCTCACATGCAAACCAGCGCTATAACGTCTACTTCTAACCTATCCAATCACTGGCGCGTACTTGGTTTTCAACTGGCCAGACTTCGCGCCGGCGGCGCTGATAGCGGCGGCGTGACCTGCTCCCCGTTGATTAATACACCGCGATGTTAGTAATGTCTTCATAAGCCACATGAGGACATCCCCATGAAGAAGCGTTTTTCCGACGAACAGATCATCAGTATCCTCCGCGAGGCTGAAGCCGGGGTTTCTGCCCGTGAGCTCTGCCGTAAGCACGCCATTTCCGACGCCACCTTTTACACCTGGCGTAAGAAGTATGGCGGTATGGAGGTGCCCGAGGTTAAGCGCCTGAAGTCGCTTGAGGAAGAGAACGCCAGGCTCAAGAAGCTGCTTGCCGAAGCCATGCTGGATAAGGAGGCGCTTCAGGTGGCTCTGGGGCGAAAGTACTGACGACAGGCCAGAAGCGGGAAGCCGTGGTGTTGATGTGTGATGCGACCGGTCTGTCGCAACGTCGTGCCTGCCGGCTTACAGGTTTGTCCCTGTCGACCTGCCGTTATGATGCTCAGCGTCCAGCTGCTGATGCACATTTATCAGGGCGTATTACTGAGCTGGCGCTTGAACGCAGACGTTTTGGTTATCGGCGCATCTGGCAGTTGCTGCGTAGGGAGGGCCTTCACGTCAATCACAAGCGGGTATACCGTATTTACCACCTTAATGGACTGAGCGTAAAACGCAGACGACGCCGTAAAGGGCTGGCGACCGAACGGTTTCCGCTTCTGCGCCCGGATGCACCGAACCTTACATGGTCGATGGATTTCGTTATGGATGCACTGGCCAACGGTCGCAGGATCAAGTGCCTGACCTGTGTGGATGATTTCACGAAGGAGTGTCTGACGATCACCGCTGCTTTCGGTATTTCAGGCGTTCAGGTCACGCGTATTCTGGACAGCATCGCGTTGTTTCGGGGGTATCCGACGACGATAAGAACCGATCAGGGCCCGGAATTTACCTGCCGCGCGCTCGATCAATGGGCCTTTGAGAATAGTGTGGAACTACGGCTTATCCAGCCAGGTAAGCCAACGCAGAACGGATTTATTGAGAGTTTTAACGGACGCTTTCGCGATGAGTGTCTGAATGAACACTGGTTCAGCGATATTCTTCATGCCCGGAAAACGATTAATGACTGGCGGCAGGATTATAACGAGTGCCGTCCCCATTCATCGCTGGATTACCAGACACCAGCTGAATTCGCAACGGACTGGCGAAACAGGAAATATGAAGAAAAACCAACCGACATTACTAACTGAAGGTTGTATCTAATCCTGGGGGCAGGTCAATAACTCTCATTAGACCCTTCGAATCGCTTCGTACATTGTGAGTTCAATGTAGTTTTCTTGCTCCTAGCCGATAGTAAGATGGCATCAGAGATCATGATGTTTTCGTTGCCGTGCGTTACCGTCTGTAAGTATCCCGTTTAACCGAACCATTCATTTTTAGAAATCTTCCGACAAATCAAACTTCATGCAGGAATACCCGAAGATGAGATATGCGCCGATGGCCAGCTCTTTAGGGAATATCTGCTTGCAGTTAGTAAACGGAGGCGCTAATGGCTCCGTTCATATCTAATCAAACATTGTTTCGAGATCGTTCTTTACATTTTTTACTTTCAACCGTCCAGCCTCAACAAAGCTTCTGCAAAGTTGCGTCGGTACTATGTAGCCACCATCCGTTGCACCATTATTAATCCCTAACCCGGCACCCACGAAACCAACCATAAGAGGATCGCCATTTGTTCTCGTCCCCACTCCATTATTAGACGAAAACAGTGCCAACTCACAGATGTCAAAGGCCGGAATCCTTTCAAGAGCAAACAGCAAATGCCTCAGAGTATCAAAATCGACCTCTTTCCTGGCAAAAGCCTTGATGAAATTAGCCGCCAACTCTGGCTTATTCTCGCTTTCCATACGGTCGATAATTTCAATAAGTCTAGCTCCAGCTTTCCCGGCAAATTTATCATCTTCATTCAACCGTTCGGCCATTTCGATACGCTCTTCTTCAGGCATGTCTGATAGTGGGGTCAAGAATCGAACAAATTTATCTGTGAAGATCTGGTCACGAACATGACCTGCAGCTTTGTACAGACCAACTACAGTATTTACAAAGGGTATAGATTCAAGAGCATTAGACTCAAGTAAGGCATCTATGCCTAGCTCGGCATACTCTTTCCCAAGATCGACTACAGATTCAGATTTTATAGCGCTGATTAATGCGCTACCAGGTTTAGTATCCTTTACCATTTAGTTCTCTTGTTGTGAGCTATTATACACAGTATTACTTGTGCCAATGATATAAAAACATTAGTTATCTTTAGTAAAGATAGTTCTCTTTAATTATTCGATTTAGAATAGGGTTTATAGTATCCCACGTATTGAAATCCTCCGTAATAGGATATGCTCCTATGCTAGAGCAAACCAGGTGTTCAAAATAATCAAGCGCTTTTTGTATGTACTTATTGTAGTTACTAATGCAGTTTGCAACATCAGGATTAAGATCAATTAATCGACTTTTAAATAAGATATAATTGTTTATTTTCTCATAATCATTTAGTAAATTATTCAAGTCTGGAATGTAAAGATCTGGACTACACAGATAGGAACTACCTGAATAGTCATCATCATGTTCTTCCATAGTCTTTCCTAACACCGACAATTTATCGTTGACACTCCTCGCTATCTCAATGATCTTTTTATCCTCTTCAGTCATCCACATATCGACCCATTTCGGTTTGTCCGCGTATTCAGCAAGATAATCATCATTCTTGCTAAAGGTAACAGAGGTGCATCCAGAAAGGTTCTTAGATGCTTTACTGCTTAATTTGGAAATTTGTTTTTTATCTAAGTGCTTCCAATATATTTCAGGCTCTTCTCCATCATTATCTTCATTTAGACATATTAAAGTGATAACTATAGGGAAGTCACAATCCCCCCAATATTTTATATTTTTATACGGTATCTGAATCCCTAATTTATCTTCCATTTTACGAGAAGTGGTTTTCACCTGAACCCCAATGAACATACCTGTAGACAATTCATTTTTATAAATTTCAACCTGTGCATCGAGACCCATATCTATATCAAGCAAGCGACAGGGCCATTTAAAATACCGTGAGATCCAATAGGCAAATAAGAATTCTCCTGCATGCCCCTCCGCACTACTTTTCAGAAATGTCATGCCTTCAGCTTTATTCTTTTCAGCTGCTGACTTTGCAATCTTTTTCTTTTTGCTTTTCGTTGTTTTTTGGGAAGAGATAGACTTTTTTAGCCGATACTGGCGTTGCTGCTTTGGTTTTTTTTTATCCTTATTCATTGATTTTATTCTCACTTTGCTCTGCTCTGTGTGTCTCCTGATTCTGCTACTTAATACCCATATTGTCTATCGCCAATCTTAGCCGACCTTGAATTTGACCACTTCCCCCTCCGCAGTTCGGGAACGGGCCATTAAGCCGTTGGGTTACGCAATCGACGCAAAATGTGCATTCGAATGAACAGATGTATGCCTCTTTTGATTCAGGTGGCAGATCTTTATCACATAGGACGGAGTTCAAGCATTGTGCTCTCTTATTGTTAAAGGGACATCATTGGATGTACCAAAGACCAACTACCTGTATCGCCTTCGGTTGTTAGTATGTATTAGATGAGCATGCTCTACCGTCTGGAAAATTCAAGAGAGTGAATTATCCGACAGAAACACTCACCTCCGGAAACGAACGACAAGCCTGTAGCGTCCACCAGAGCCTAAACTAGCAAGGAAAATCCCACTCCCAACAATCAACTTAAAAATCAAATAGATACAAAAACCCCTTCTATATCAACATCATCACCACTCTTTTTGCGCCTTCCCTTCCCCGCGAAAAATAAAAATCAACAACAAAATCAACAATCTACCCCGCCAATTACAAGGACGTCAGCCAAATACGTCGCCAGTGAACCAGATAGACCCGGCGATAATAGCGAAAAAGCCCACAACTTCGGTTGCGGGCTTTTTTGTGTCTGTTCGTCACCAACGTGTCAAAGATCGTTCCAGTCCGGCAGCCTGTTCGCCTTTTTCCGCCTGTAGTGGAAAAGCGCCATAAAAAAGCCAAACAACAGGCCGGCGGCGAGGCTTAATGTCAGGGCCTCTTCACCGGTATATCCCTGACTTTTCCATACCATGAACCACATCAGCACGCCCCACAGCGGGCCAAACCAAATGCCGAAGAACAGCATATTCAGCCAGAAAGGCGCAAACGGCGGCGGTGGCATATTCACGTCCATTCGCCACAGCAGACGCAAGATTGGCGGCGCATAGTTGCTCCGCCACATCTTCTTTTCCTCCATCAGCGCTATCGCCTTATCCCTTTGTTGTTCAAACGTCATCGTTCGCTTCCTTTCAGTGGAGATTACCCTTTGGTGAGATGATACGCGCTTAAGCCCCATTCCCAAATATCTGGCATGCCCGCAGGCATGCCGGACGCTCCTCACCGCCCCTCTTTCTCCCCCAGGAAGAAATACCACAGCGGAATGGAAAGCAGCAGGGTGAACACCAGCGTATACAGCAGCACCATCAGGCTCTGCATGATCACCATCTGGGCGCTCCAGTCACCGATCGGCAGCTGGAATTGTTCGACGGTGCCGCCGAGGATCGCCCGGCCCATCACGCAGCAGACCGCCACCGCCACTGTCGCCACCGCCGCGCGGAACTTGCGCACCTCGGCGCGGCGGGCGGCCGCTTCCGGCGTTTCGTCCCGAAGCCCTTGCCGCTGGCCGCGCCAGCGCCCTACGTCCACCAGCAGCAACGCCGCGAGGCTCACGCCCATTACCGGCAGGCAATAACCCAGCGCCGCTGCTACCAGCAGCGTGACGGCGCGGGCAGGCAGGGAAAGCGCCAGCCAGGCGGCAACCAGGGTCTGCACCGGATGCTGCGTCCCCGCCGCCGGGCGGCGACTCCACCACATGCGGTAACCCAGCACGATCGTTAAGCACAGCCCGAGGCCGAACGCCGCCAGCAGCAGCTGATTCGGCAAGCCGAACAGAATGCCCATGTGGGCGTCGATGCCCCAGCGGGTCAGCTTGGCGATGAGCGGGAAGGTGTCGAACCGCACCTGGTCGACGACGGCGAAGCTTTGCGGCGCGATGGCAACCGCGTCCACCTGCGTCGGCCAGCTGCGATCTACTTCGGTCACCGTCCAGGCTTTGCCCTCGCCTTTCGGCTGGCGCAGCTCGACCTTAGCGGCGTCTATTCCGGCGGCGCGCGCGGCGTGCAGAGCCCGATCCCAATCGCCGTTCAGCGCATTGCTTTGCGCGGCAGGGCCCATCTTCATGCCAGGCATCATCCCGCGGTGCTCGGCGTGCGGATCGGCCGGCGTCTGCGGCGCATCGGCCTGCAGGCTGGCGTTGACCTGCGGCGTCAGCCAGCCCAGGTTGGCCCGCAACGCGTCGATGTTGCCGCCGGCCCACTGCGACCAGGTCAGCCCGGTAGCCGAGAAGAACAGCAGCCCGGCCAGCAGCGCCACGCCCAGCGTGATATGCCAATGGCGGTTAGCGGCGAAGCCCCCTTTCACCCTTTTCAGCTTGCGCTTCGGCCGCGTCGCCAGCCACAGCGCCACGCCGCCCAGCGCGGCCACCCACAGCCAGGAGGCCGCCAGCTCGCTGTAGTTGCGGCCCAGATCGCCGAGCAGCAGGCTGCTGTGCAACTTATCCAGCCAGGTGCGCAGCGGCAGCACGCCGGAGGTGCCGTACACCGTCATATCGCCCTTGATCGCCAGGGTGTAAGGGTCGACAAACAGCGCGCGCGACTCGGAAGCGCCCAGATCGGCGCCGACGAACTGCACGCGAGTGGTGTCCGTTGCACCGGGCGCCGGGCGCACGGCGTAAATGCGCGCCTCGTCACCCGCTTCACGGCGGGCGGCGGCGATTTGGTCGGCCAGCGATCTCGCCTGCCCGTGCGGTTCGGTGAAAAGCGCATCGCGATACAGCGCCTCTTCAAGCTGCGGGGTCAGCACATACAGCGTGCCGGACAGTGCGGCGACCAGAATAAAAGGAGCGACCAGCAGGCCGATATAAAAATGCAGCCGTCTGATCAGGTTCAGCATCGCGCCACGCGGCGATGCGGCAGGTGGAGTTTTGGTTATTGAAGACATGGCCTTTCTCGTTTTTCAAACTGTGCGCGCAGGCAAACCGTCCGCAGCGATACGGACGGCGTTACCCATGATCAAGCAATAGGGAAAAACGGTTGGCCGGGTGGCCCGCGCGGGCTCGGCCGCAGAGTAAGGCGCCGAAGGGGTGGAGAAACGATGCGCGGCGCGCAAGGCAGGCGCGCGATACGCGCCATCAGCCACAGCAGCGGGACGAATGCCCACAGCAGCAGCGGCACGTGGATCAGCAGCTCGCAATAGCCACAGAAAATCATCTCCGCAGGATCCATGCCGTGGTGGCCGGCATGCTCGGCGGCGGGCATCGCCATCGCGTGCATGTCGTGCGGCATGGTAGCGTCCGTCTGCGCCATGCCGCCCATCATCGGGTGGTGCATCAGCGATTTCGACACCACCGGCGCCACAAACAGCAACAGCACCGCCATAATGGCGATGCAGGCGGTAAAGCGTTGCTGTAGCTGGCGTGGCACTCTCATCGCGGCGGTGAATTAACCCGGTCGGTGGCGAACAAGCGGCCAGTGTAACCCGCGTTGCGCGATGAGGTGAAAGAAAAGTCAGATTTGTCTTGCTCGCCCCCGGCGGCGGCGATCACAGCGCCCGCGAATAGACCCGCGAGGCTTCACCCCAGGGGTGATAGCCGAGCCCGTTATAAACGAAGCCGTTGCGCTCGTAGTAACCCTCCAGATCGGTGCACAGGTGCAGCTGAGGGAATCCCAACCGGCGAGTTTCCGCCGCCACATGCTCAATCAGTTTGGCGCCGCAGCCCCGGCCGCGCTGCGTTTCCTCTACGTAGAGCGCGCACAGCCAGGGATACAACTCCCCTCGGCTGATAAAGTCGTTGGTGATGAGCCCCGCGCAGCCGAGGATCCGGTCATTTTCCATCAGCAGGTACCACTGCGGCAGCGGGTTGGCGGCGCCGAGGCTGCGGTTGATGGCGTCTTCATACATCATCAGCGTCTCTGCCGTGGCCCAGTGCCGCTGAAAATACGCAATGGCGCGCGGCGCCAGCTCGGGCGCTTGCCGCACCGAAATCATGTCCATCGTCATTCCCGTTATTCATGTTGTCAGCGTAGAATTATGCAGCAATATGCACGGTATGGCAGCGGCATTCCGCCGCCGTCATTCACCCCAAGGAGTCACCATGACGCAAAACATCTATGACAATCAGGCCTTCTTCGACGGCTACGCGCAGCTCAGCCGCTCGCAGCACGGCCTGGACGGCGCGCCGGAATGGCCCGCCATCCGCCGTATCCTGCCGGATTTGCAGGGCAAAAGCGTGGTCGATCTCGGCTGCGGCTACGGCTGGTTCTGCCGCAGCGCACGCGAACAGGGCGCCGACGACGTGCTGGGATTGGACGTCTCGGACAAGATGCTGGCCAAGGCGCGGGAGATGACCGCCGACGCGGGCATTGAGTATCGTCGGCAGGATTTGGCGCAGCTGCAGCTGCCTGTGAACCGTTACGATCTGGTCTACAGCTCGCTGACGCTGCACTACCTCGAGGATTTGTCCACCCTGTTCGCCACGGTGTACGCCGCGCTGAAACCTGGCGGGCAGTTCATCTTCACCGCCGAGCACCCGATCTACACCGCCCCGGCGCAGCAGGGCTGGCTGACCGACGGCAACGGGCAGAAATCCTGGCCGGTCAACGGTTACCAGCGAGAAGGCCAGCGCGTTTCCAACTGGCTGGCGGAAGGCGTCATCAAGCAGCACCGTACGCTTGGCGGCTATATCAACCCGCTGGCGCAGCAAGGGTTTATCATCCAGCATTTGAACGAATGGGGCCCCAGCGCGCAGCAAATCGCCGCTAACCCGGCGTTGGACGAAGAGCAGGAACGCCCGATGATCTTTATTCTCGCCGCCCGCAAGCCCGCCTGATTGATCCGCAGTAAACCGTTCACACCACCACAGTTGGGGAGGCCGCCTCCCCCCAACGGCTCTTATGCCGGCAACGCCGCCCCGTGCGCCGCGAAGTGCGTCAGCGCCTCGCCTTCCATGCGATAGCGCACCCACTCGCCCTGCGGCTGCGCGCCGATGCTGAGGTAGAAATCGATAGCCGGCTGATTCCAGTCCAGCACGCTCCACTCCAGGCGGCCGCACTGCCGCTCGCACGCCAGTTGGGCGATGTGCCGCAGCAGCGTTTTACCGGCGCCCGCGCCGCGATGCTTCGGCGCCACGTACAGGTCTTCCAGATAGATGCCGTTTTTACCCAGCCAGGTGGAGTAACTCATAAAGAACACCGCATAACCCGCCGGCTCGCCGTTCACCGTACAAATCAGCGCTTCGGAACAGGCGCCCGGCCCAAACAGGCTGCGTTCGATGTCCTCCACGCTGGCCCGCACCTGCTCGCGCGCCTTTTCGTACACCGCCAGCTCGATAATCATATCCAGAATCAGTTTGGCGTCGCTTTTTTGCGCCGGGTAAATCTCAATGGTCATGGCAAGTCCCGTGTGAGTTGATGGCCGTGCTTGCCAGCATACAGCGCCTCTCATGCTGCATGAACGGCATTTTCATCAACAGGCAATGAATATCATGCATCTGGATTTGAAACGCCTCGATCTCAACCTGCCGCGGGTGTTCGAAGCGGCGTTATAACGCGGGTTCGCCGATCGGCAGATACCCCTGCCACAGCGGCCGGGCCGGTTCGCCGTGCGGGTTGGCGCGCAGATGAACGTGGTAGCCCTGCAGCGCCTGCAGCAGCAGGCAGTCGTCCACCTCGGCCAGGTCATCCTTGTGCTGCTGCGCGCTGTCCGTCAGCAGCGCCCGTTTGGCTTTCTCCTTCGCCTCGTCGGCGGAGCGCGCCACAAAAAGGCCGAACTGGTGCAATTCCGCCAGCTCATCGCTGCGGTAGCCGCCCACGTTGACGAAAAACAGCCTCTCTTCGCCGGCAAACGGCGCAGGCTCCAGGCTCACGTCGTAACCGTCCGCCCAGTCGATGCGCGCATAGCCGTCGACATGCACCTTACGCTTATCGCCGAACCACTTTTCACGCAGCAGCGGATACGCTTCTTCCGGCCGATCCGCCGCCGCGAACTGCACGTCGTGCAACTCAATATTGGCGCCCGGCGCCGTACCGCCCACATAAAACATCAATAATCCCGGCATGTTAGTTTGCTCTCCCTGGTAATAATCGCTGTATAATTTAATACATAACGAAACACCTGCCAACGGCGGCGCCATTCTGTGTTATCAATAGATGAGGTTTAATCTGTTGTGGAGGAACGCATGGCATTCAATATCGGTGATTTTGTACAACGCACCACCGGCGGCCCGAAGATGACCGTGGTGGCGATCGACGGCGAAACCCTGGTTTGCAGCTGGAATGAACTGGGTAAAGAGCAGCGCACGGAAGTGCAGGCCAACGAGGTGGCGCTGTACCACGAAGACGGCGATTTCGGCGTCTGCTGAATGATCGGGGCGCGCCGCGCCCCGTTATCGCCTCAGGCGCGAATGTCCTGATAGGCTGGGGTGGTATCGAACTCATGCTTGGCGAACGGGCACAGCGGAATGATTTTGCGCTGCTCCGCGCGCATTTTCTCCACCACCAGCGCCACCAGCTTTTTGCCGACGCCCTGCCCCTTCAATGACTCATCCACCCAGGTGTGATCGATAATGGTCAGCTTGTCGCCGCTCGGCACGAAAGAGATCTCGGCGATCAACTTGCCGTGCTCGTCATTGATATAAAAACGCTTCTCGTCCGCCAGTATTTTATGATCCATATTATTTCTCCCTATATTTCAGTGCGCCGCTGGGGCAAGTATCGATAACGCGTTTCACTTCGGCCGCGTCGGCATTGTCCGGCATAATCCACGGCCGGCGGTTCAGGGTAAAAATAGCCGCGTTGCCACGCACGCAGTTGGCGGAATGGCGGCATATCGCGCTGTTAAAATAAACGTCAATCTTGTCGCCGGAATAACGGCGGTAACCGGCGGCGGTCAATTCTTCATCCATCATGGCCTCACATTGCCCGTTTTATTGTTTTTGCTCCAGGCTCAAGTATAGGCAATGCCGCCGGCTTCACCACGCATCTCGTCCGCCGAAAAAAGTGGCGCAACCGCCCGTCGCAGCTAGAAAAAACCGTAAATTGTTCTAATCTTTATTCAGCAAGACAAGATAATTCCGACAGTGGCTAAGGAGTTCGAAATGGGTGATAGCTCAAAAGACGGCGTAATTCTGCTGTCCCGCATTCTACTGATGGTTCTGTTTATCATTTTCGGCTGGATGAAACTGGTCAACTTCGGTGCGACCGTCACGGCGATGGAAGGCTATGGCACGCCGATGCCTTATTTGGCGGCGATTGTCGCCGTGGTGGTGGAGTTTATTTTCGGCATCGCGCTTATTCTCGGCCTGTTTACTCGCCCTATCGCGGTCATTTTTGCCCTGTATGTGTTGGGCACCGCGTTTATCGGCCATCCGTTCTGGAAAATGACCGGCATGGAAATGATGGGCAACGAAATCAACTTCTTTAAAAACATCAGCATCATTGGCGGTTTGCTGCTGCTGGCGGTGACTGGCGCCGGCCGTTATTCGCTGGACTATAAAATATTTAATAAATAATTCATCGATGGCCGGCGATATGCGCCGGCCATTTTATTTCGGCTATCCTTTCACCGGCTGCGCTTGGCGTGGCGCTCAAAGTTTTCCGCCCTGGCCTGCGCCGATTTACGCAGCGTGACATAGCAGGCGCCCTCGCCGCCGTCGCGCGGTAAGGCGCGGCAAAACGCCTGCACCTGTTCAAACTGCGCCAGCCATTTGGCGACGTAACTGCGCACGATATTCGGATGGCTTTCGTTCTGCCGCCCGCGGCCGTGCACGATAAGCAGCGAACGCAGGTTTTGCGCCTCCGCCTGCATAATGAAACGGAACAGCGCCTGCCGGCTGGCTTCAACCGGCTGACGCAGCAAATTCAGCGACGCCTGCGGCGGGTAACGCCCATTGCGCAGCTTGTCCAGCACGCCCTGCTGAATGCCTTCCCCTTTAAACTCCAGCGGCTGTTCGCAGGGGATCACCTCGAGAAAATCGGTGCTGAGGAAGTTTTCCTGCATCAGCCGCTGCGCTTCGCGCCGCGCGCTTTTGTCCATCGCCTCCTGCGGCTTGAGGTACAGCGTCTGCCGTCCGCTCGCCAGCGGCACCACGTCCGCCATCGCCTGTTCAAAAAAGTCTTTTTCCTGCTCGCTCATGTTCCACCTCTCTTGAACGGCAGCCTTTACGGCCGGGGATGGGGACGATTGTAAGACGCCTTGGCGCGGTTGCAAGCCGGGAATTGTCAGCGGCATTTGTCTCAATTGTCGTCAACGGGTGAGCTTGCGAGCAGTTTTCGCTATACTGCTAAGCCATCATTGAGTGCCGCAAAGGATCGAGCCCATGACAATGCGCGAGCTGGAAATCCAGTTTCAAAATGCGATGAATGAGTTGCAGAGCAGCTTCGAACGGCAACACCGCGAATGGCAGCGGAGCTACCAGGCGCTGCAGCAACTGCTGGAAGAAGCCAAACAGCGCGAAGCCGCGCTGCGGGCGCAGAATGAACAACTGGCGCGCAAACTGAGCACCGCCAGTTCGGTGCCGGAGCAGCATGCGCTGGTCAAGCAGATCAAAATGCTCGGCGCCCATCTGGACGCGCTGGCCAAAGACGCGGCCACCTTCAATCACCACCTGCGCCAACAGAGCGCGGTCGGTAATTTCAGCGGCGAACAGCATTGATAGCGGGCGCTGTCGCACAGCGCCTCCCGCCCCTCTTCTGGCGTACTGAGAGTGTAATAAAGCCTAAATGACCTGGATCATCCTCGCCGCCCTGATCGTCGTATTCATCATCGGTTACCGCATTTTGACGTCCGACACCCGTAAAGCCATCGATTCGCTGGCCCATCTGCTAAGGGTCAAACCGATGCTGATCGAATCGATGATCCAGGAAATGGGCGGCCGCCAAAGCCAGACCTTTATCCGCATGCTGAACAACGGCTATACCGAAGAGATGCACCAGGCCGCTTACCTGCTGTTCATCTACCTGACGTTCATCAAACAGGCGGACGACGAGCAGATTGGCCATTGGCGCGACGTGCTGCTGCGCGCCGGGCTGTCGCCGGAGCTGCACGCCGAGCACACCGAAGCGGCGCTGTTTTACTTCGCCGAGTTGGATATCGATGCGTTTGAACTGGCGCAGTTCCGCCGCGCCTACAACGAGCGTTTCAACCGCGAAGCGTTGGCCCACGGCTGATAGCGTCCCCCTGGCGGGGGACCGTTTACAGGAACATGCTGTAGAGGTAACGCGACAGCGCTTCGCGCGAGCTGAAGCCGTGTGCGATGCCGTAACGCTGATTCGGCGCGTCGCTGCTTAAATCCAGGGGAAATTCCAGATATTGCTCGCTGGTGCGCACCGGCGAGGTCGGCGTGGCGAAATGCACGCTTTTCTCTTTCAACGCCGGGTGGATCACCAACGCGGTTCTGCCCATCCGCGCTTCGCGATTCACATACACGTAGTGTGCACCCTTGCGGTAACCATAGGCCTGATCGGTGACATAATCACGCTCAAAGCCGGTATTCTCCAACACTTTAGCCACTTCATCCGGCCGTAAATACATCGATTCCTCCTCTCATTCTGGACCGCTGAGCGACCTTACCGTAATCATTCACCGAAACAATGATTTTCTGGGGAGGAATCCGGGTTTCGGACTATTCCTGAATCAGACCCGGCTGCGCTGCAGCAGGCGCAGAGTGAGCAACACCCCGAGCGCCACCAGCAGCGCCGCCGCCAGATAAATCGACGGCACGCCCGCCTGCCCGATCAGCAGCCCGGCCAGCGGGCCGGTGATGCCCAACGCCAGGTCGAGGAACGCCGAATAGGTACCGAGCGCCGTGCCCTGATTCTGCGGCGGCACCTGTTTCACCGCCTCAACGCCCAGCGCCGGGAACACCAGCGAAAAACCGGCGCCGGCCAGCAATGCGCCGGTTTGCACCATCCAGGGTTCGCCGGCCTGCCAAATCAACAGCAGCCCGACGATCTCAACCAGAAACGACGCCAGCGTCACCTTCAACCCGCCATGGCGGTTGATGACATTGCTGAAGATCAGGCGAATGCCGACGAAGGCGCAGCTGAACAGCGTCAGCGAAAACGCCGCGCCGCTCCAGCCTTTGTCGGCGTAGTAAAGGGTGATGAACGTGGCGATCACGCCGAAGCCGACGGTGCCCATCGCCAGCCCGAGACCATAGGCCCAAATGCGGCCGAACACCGCGCGAAAGGCGATGCGTTGCCCGGCGGCGATCGAGACGTCCGGCTTGCCGCTCGCCAACAGCAGCGCCACTGCGACCGCCAGCACGATCAGCGCCGCCACCCCGGCCAAGCCCCACTGCTGATTCAGATACACGCCGAGCGGCGCGCCGGCCGCCATCGCGCCGTAGGTGGCGACGCCGTTCCAGGAGATCACCCGCGCGGTGTGCATCGCCCCAACCCGGCCGATGCCCCACAGCGTGGAACCGGTGCTGGCGAAGCTTTCGCCGACGCCGAGAAACACCCGCCCCACGCACAGCAGCAGCAGGCTGAGCCATGGCCAACCGTCAACGCCGAACGCGAGCGCGTAAAACAGGCCGCTGGCGCCGCAGCAGGCCAGGCCGAACAGCACCACCTTCTTCGGCCCCAGCTGATCGGCGTAACGCCCGGCGTGCGGGCGGCTGAACAGCGTGGCGAAGTATTGCGCGCTGATGATAAGGCCCGCCAACACCGAGTTGTAGCCCAGGTGGTCATGCACAAATCCCGGCAACACCGCCAGCGGCAGGCCGATGGTCAGGTAGCAGACGAAGGTGAACATCACCACGGACAGAATGCGTCGGTTCAGTTGGAGGTTATTTTCTGCGGTCATCGAAGGCGGCTCGCATCGGACGGGGTAGACAGAGATTGCCAGCATACCCCGACGAGATTTGATGATAAATGAGAGAGTGATAACGAATTATTATCTCGCTAACGGTTTGCCGCCACCCGCGCACGCAGAAAATCGATAAACGCCCGCACCTTCTCCGGCACGTGGCGCGTGTTCGGATAGAGCGCATAGATGCTCTGCTCGGGGAAACGGTGATCCGGCAGCAACCGTTGCAGCCTGCCGGCGTCGATGTCGGGCTGCGCCAGCCACGCCGGCAGCAGCGCTACCCCGGCGCCATGCAGGGCGAACGCCAGCAATGCGGCGGCGCTGTCGCCGGTGAGCGTCGCCGCATCCGCGACCTTGAACAGCACCGCGTCGCGCTGCGGCGTGACCACCTGCCAGCTGAGGGGCGAACTGAGCCGGCTGTGGGCGATCCACTGCGCCTGCGCCAGATCCGTCAGCGAATGAATCGGCCGCTCGGCCAGATAATTCGGCGCCGCCACCGGAAAGATGGCGAAGCTGTCGATCAGCGCCGCGCGGTGGCTGGAATCCGCCAGCTGGCCCAGGCGGATCGCCACGTCGAAGCGCTCAGAGATCAGATCGGCATGATAAGAGGAAGACACATGCTGGATGCGCAGGCGCGGATGCTGCCGCGAAAACGCCGCCAGCGCCGGCACCACGACCTGCGCGCCATACTCAGGCGTGCTGGTGATACGCAGCACGCCGCTCAGCCCGTGATGATCGCGTCGCACGTCGTCGAGCACGTTCTCGGCCTCCTGCAACAGCTGCAGGCTGCGCTGGTAGAAGCGTTCGCCGGCATCGGTCAGCGACAATCGGCGGGTGCTGCGCGCCAGCAGTGACACCCCCAGCTCATTCTCCAGCTGCTTGACGTTAAAGCTCACCACCGCCTTGGTTTGCCCCAGCGCCGCCGCCGCCGCGGTAAAGCTGCCCGCTTCCACCACCGCCGCGAAGATCGCCAGACGCTGCAAATTCAGCATTTCGCCGCCCTTATTGTCAAAATCATTTTGACAGTGTAATCGCCCGCCGCCGATTTATCCGCACTTTTCCCCCCGATACACTGCTCGCCTTCAACCGGAGGCACCATGTCTTATCGCAGCAAAGTGGCAATCGTCTATCTGCTCGGCTTTTTCGTCGATCTGATCAATATGTTTATCGCCAACGTCGCCTACCCCGCCATCGGCCAGGCGATGGCGGCGTCGGTCAGCCAGCTGGCGTGGGTCAGCAACGGCTATATTCTCGGCCTGACGCTGGTGATCCCGCTCAGCGCCTGGCTGGCGCAGCGCATCGGCGGGCGGCGGGTGTTTCTGCTCTCGCTGGCGCTGTTCATGCTGGCCACCCTCGGCGCGGGCAACGCCGACAGCATCGGCGCGCTGATCGGCTGGCGCACCCTGCAAGGCATGGGCGGCGGTTTGCTGATCCCCATCGGCCAGACGCTGACCTATCAGCTGTACCGCAGCCATGAACGCGCCGGGCTGTCGGCCGCCATCATGTTGGTGGGGCTGCTGGCGCCGGCGCTGTCACCGGCGCTGGGCGGCTGGCTCGTCGATAGCCTGGACTGGCGCTGGGTGTTTTTCGCCAACCTGCCGCTGGCGGCCCTGGCCCTGGCGCTGGCGGCGCTGTGGCTACGTGCGGAAACGCCGACGGCGGCGTGCAAACCGCTCGACGCGACAGGATTACTGAGCGCCTGCGCGGCGCTGACGCTGCTGCTGCTCGGCCTGACCCGGCTGAGCGAAGCCGGTCATCAGGTTTCCGGCGCGGCGCTGCTGGCCGCCGGGCTGCTGGTGCTGGCCTATTATCTACGCCATAGCCTGCGCACCCCGCAGCCGCTGCTGAACCTGCGGCTGGTCGGCGATCCGCTGCTGCGCAACGCCATGGCGGTTTATTTGTGCATTCCCGGCCTGTTCATCGGCGTCAGCCTGGTGGCGATGCTGTATTTGCAAAACCAGCTGGGGATGCCCGCCGCGCAGGTCGGCGGCCTGATGCTGCCCTGGGCGCTGGCGTCGTTCCTGGCCATCACGTTGACCGGCAAAAGCTTTAATCGCCTCGGCCCGCGGCCGCTGCTGATCGCCGGCTGCCTGTTGCAAGGCGCCGGCATGCTGACGTTGGCCCAGATCGATCAGGCCGGGCAGCACGCGTTGCAGATCGCCGCCTTCGCCCTGATGGGGTTCGGCGGCAGTCTGTGCAGCAGCACCGCGCAGAGCAGCGCGTTTCTGCAGATCCCCGACGGCCAATTGGCGGACGCCAGCGCACTGTGGAATATCAACCGCCAGCTCAGTTTTTGCCTCGGCGTGGCGCTGCTCAGCCTGCTGCTGAATCTGCTGCTGACCGTGTTGCCGCCCGCGGCGGCTTACCGAACCTGCTTCATTCTGGCGGGCGCCAGCGCACTTATCCCGCTGTTGCTGTGTCTGCGCCTCGCCAACCGCGCCATCGTGCGCCAACTCAATGCTCAACAGGATGCTTTATGAACCCGTATTTTACCGAAGTGATCGACGCCCACATCGCCATTGAACGCTGGCTGGGCAAAGGCGCCGGAGAGGAGCAAGCGCTGCTGGCGCGCTTTACGCCGGATTTCAGCATGATCGCGCTGAACGGCGCCCCGCTGGATTTCACCGCGCTGTGCGCTTTTTTCCGCGCGCATCGCGCCGCCAAACCGGGACTGGAAATCGAGATAGAAGAGATGAAGCTGGTGGCCGAATGGCCGACTGGCGCGGTAGTCAGCTACCGGGAAAAACAGAGCCTGCCGGGGCAAAGCGCCACGCTGCGCTACTCCACGGTGGTGTTTGAACGCCTGCCCGACGCGCTCGGCTGGCGGCATTTGCACGAAACCGCCGCGGCGCAATAATTACAGGAAGCTGCCGGCCAGAAACAGTTCCCAACCGACGATCACCCCGCACAGGGTTACCGCGCTGAAAATGACTTCAAACAGATAGCGATGGATCATCGTGAGTAGCCTCAAAAGAAGACACCCGGAAAGACCGGGTGTCTGGAATACGGGCTGTAGAGTGCGGAACCTTGTCGGTTCCGCAAACATCACTTAATTAAGCTTTTTTACCGGCTTTTTTGTGGTGTTTTTTAGCGGCCTGAGCTTTCTGCACTGGCGCTTTTTTGTGGTGTTTTTTAGCAGCCTGGGCTTTCTGAGCTGGCGCTTTTTTGTGGTGCTTTTTAGCGGCCTGAGCTTTCTGGGCTGGCGCTTTTTTGTGGTGCTTGGCTTTCTTGTGGTGCGTTGCTTTAGCTGGCGCTTTTTCAGCAGCAGCCGCTGGCGCAGCGGTAGTGGTGGTCGCAGCTGGCGCGGTGGTGGTAGCCGGAGCAGTAGCTGCAGTATCAGCAGCGAAAGCAACAGAAGACAGACCCATAGTGGCAGCAACGATCAGCGCTAATACTTTTTTCATCTTTAAATCCTCAGAGTGTTGTTTCGGTAAGCTCCGGTGGAGCCGTTGAAACAGATACTAGTGGAATCAAACGGCCGTTTCCGTGAGTGATTGGTTTCGCCGAGTAACCAAATGTACAAAGCCCAGGTGCCGGCAAACACCTGCGTGACGGCGGTTTTTTTCCGTGATCGGCCACACAAATCTCGGCATGGTCTACACTTAAAAGACATGTGTCGAAATGGAGAGCTGAATGTTTAAGAAAGCGGAAAGAACAGAACGCGATATCGATCAGGATGTGACTCTGTTGGCCGATACACTGGATGAAGTGTTGCGCGAGTCCGGTGACAAGACCAAAGAGGAACTGAAAGAGCTGCACAGCAAGGCAAAAGGCGTGCTGCGCGACGCGCGAGCGCGATTCAACGGCTCCACCAGTCTGACACAACATGCGCGCGACGCGGTCGATCAAGCCGACAGCTATGTGCGTGACAAACCTTGGCAGGGCGTAGGGATCGGTGCCGCCGTCGGCATCGTGCTCGGCGTGCTGCTAGCCCGGCGTTAACACCCCTGCAGTCATAAAGATAAAACAGATGTGCGTCTGGCCCGCGGAAATCGCGGGCCGTTTAATTTGCGTGTTTAAACAGCTGTGCCAGCCCCTGTACCGCCCGCTCCGCCTCCTCTCGCCGGCTGAAATTGGCGAACCCCAGCAGTAACCCCTGCCCCGCCGGATGGTCGATTCGCCAGTCCGACAACGCCTGCACCGCCAACCCCTGCTGCCAGGCTTGCGCCGCTAGTGGCGCATCCGCCAAGCCGTCGCGCAGCCGCGCCAACAGCTGAATGCCGCCTTGCTGCGGCACCACTGTCAGCCACGCCCCCAGTTGCCGTTCCAACGCCTGCGTCAGCCACTCGCGCCGCTGGCGGTACAACGGCCGCATGCGTTTCAGGTGGCGGTAGAAATGCCCTTGCCGGATAAAATCCGCCACGCCGGCCTGCAGCAGCGGCGGGCAACCGCAGCCACGCAGCCGGCTGCTGCGCGCAAAGGCCTCCGTCAGGCCGACGGGCACCACTAAATAAGCCATGCGCAGCGCCGGGAACAGCGTTTTGCTGAAGGTGCCGGCGTACAACACCCGTCCCTGAACATCGAGGCTTTTCAGCGGCGGCAATGGCCGCCCGTGATAGCGAAACTCGCTGTCGTAGTCATCCTCGAGGATCCAGGCCCTGCGCTGCTGCGCCCAGTCGAGCAGCGCCATCCGCCGCGCCAGGCTGAGCGAGACGCCGAGCGGGCTTTGATGGGTTGGCGTCACCACCGCCAGCCGCGCCTCAGGCGCCGTCAGCATACCCGCGGCCACATCCATGCCCTGTTCATCCACCGGCACGGCGACCGGCCTGACGCCGGCGGCCTGCAGCAGCGGACGCGTGACCGGATAGCCGGGATCTTCGATCCATACCGCGTCGCCGGCATGTAACAGCGTCTCCGTCACCCAATCCAACAACGCCGGATAACCGGCACAGAGGAAAATTTGCTCCGGCCGGCAGCTGATGCCACGCGACAAATGCAGATAATGGGCGATCGCCTCACGCAGTTCAGGCAGGCCGCTGACCGGCGGCAGCGCCAGGGAAGCCACTGTGGAACCGCGCAGCTGACGGGCGACAATGCGCTGCCACAGCGCCCGTGGAAACGCATCCAGCGCGGGCACCCCCAGCTGGAAAGACTGCAGCATGCCCTGCGGTTGCAGCGGATCGGGCGCCATCGCCGCCAGCGGTGGCGCAGAGGATACCGCGCCCGGCGGCATGTGCGGCAGCTGCGGCGAGACATAGGTGCCCGCCTGCCCGCGACTCTGCAAGAAACCTTCGGCGATAAGTTGCGCGTAGGCACTTTCCACCGTGGCGCGCGCCACACCCAGATCGCTCGCCAACCCGCGCACCGAAGGCAGCCGGCTGCCCGCCGTCAGGCTGCCCTGGGTAATGGCGTCTTTAATCCGCTGGTAAATCTGCCGGTACAGCGGCTCGGCAAGCCGGCTGTCCAGCCGCAGCGAGGTCAGGAAAGTTGGCATCATGGCCCGGTTAAATAATCATTTTATGGCTCTATAGCATAGACCATAAGGCCGCTAAAGTAGCGACATGATTTCGTTACTACCGATTGAGGTTGACCATGATTAAGCAACGTTTGAACTATGCCGAGCTGGCGCCCGCCCCGTACAAAAATATGGTGAGCGCGCTGATGGCGCTGGAGAAAGGTGCCCTGGACAAGGCGACCATCGAGTTGATGTTTATGCGCGTTTCGCAGATCAACGGCTGCGCCTACTGCCTGGACATGCACGGCAAAGCGCTGCGCGAAAGCGGCTTCAGCCATGCCAAGCTGGATACGCTGGCGGGCTGGCGCGTCAGCCATGAATTCAGCGAGCGCGAACGCGCCGCGCTGGAATGGGCCGAGTCGGTTACGCTGATCGCCGCCACCGGCGCGCCAGACAGCGCTTTCGAGGCGCTGAAAGCGCACTTCAGCGATACCGAGATCGCCGATCTTACTTTCGCCATCAGCATCATGAACGCCTTCAACCGGCTGGCCGTCAGCATGCGTCAGTAATGCGCTCGCCTCCCCCTCTTGACTCTGAGGGGGAATTTCACACCCGCAAAAATTTTTCCCCTCGCCTTTTCCAGCCCCGGCGCGGCCTGCGCGCAAAACCCGACAAAACACCATATATAGCGTGGTTGATAAAACAAATATCAACATATAGTATTTTATCTATCAGCCGCAGGGAATGTTGTTCGGCTGATAACGCCGTCAGAAACGCCAGGAACAATGCTCCGTTCTCTGACTTGTCCGCCTTTCCCTCAGCTTAAAGGTAAATGCGAATCATGAGCATTATTATTTACAGTAAGCCGGACTGTGTCCAGTGCAACGCCACCTATCGCGCATTTGATAAACAGGGGATTGATTATCAGGTGATCGACCTCACTCAAGATCCGCAGGCGCTGGACCACGTTAAATCCTTAGGTTATCAGCAAGTTCCGGTGATTATCGCCGGTGACGATCACTGGGCCGGTTTCCGGCCGGACAAAATCGGCGCGCTGGCGCTCACCTGCTGAGGCCCGACGATGAATCCGCTGGTCTATTTCTCCAGCAGCTCGGAGAACACCCACCGATTCGTTGAGAAACTGGGCCTGCCGGCGATCCGCATTCCGATCGCCGGCGCCCGCAGCAAATTGCTGATGGAACAGCCCTATATCTTGATCGTGCCCAGCTATGGCGGCGGCAGCGCCGTCGGCGCGGTGCCGATCCAGGTGATCCGCTTTCTCAACGTTCCGCAAAACCGTTCATACCTGCGCGGCGTCATCGCCGCCGGGAACACCAACTTCGGCGCAGCATACGGCATCGCCGGCGACATCATCGCCAAAAAATGCCAGGTGCCTTTCTTGTACCGCTTCGAGCTGCTCGGCACTACGCAAGACGTTGAAAACGTTAGACAGGGAGTAACCGCATTTTGGCAACGACAGAACTGACCAGGCCCGAGACGGGCGCGCTGGATTACCATTCGCTCAACGCGATGCTCAATCTTTACGATGCGGAAGGCCGGATCCAGTTCGATAAAGATCGGCTGGCGGCGCGGCACTACTTCCTGCAGCACGTCAACCAAAACACCGTGTTCTTCCATAACCTGGAGGAAAAGCTGCGCTATCTGGTGGAAGAAGGCTACTACGAGCCGCAGGTGCTGGCGCAGTACGAATTCCCGTTTATCAAGCAGCTGTTCCAGCAGGCCTACGCCAAAAAATTCCGCTTCGAGACTTTCCTCGGCGCCTTCAAGTACTACACCAGCTATACACTCAAAACCTTCGACGGCAAGCGCTATCTGGAGCGTTACGAAGATCGGGTGTGCATGGTGGCGCTGACGCTGGCGGCGGGCGACACCGCACTGGCGCAGGATCTGGTGGAAGAGATGATTTCGGGCCGCTTCCAGCCGGCCACGCCGACCTTCCTCAACTGCGGCAAACGCCAGCGCGGTGAGCTGGTCTCCTGCTTCCTGCTGCGCATCGAAGACAATATGGAATCGATCGGCCGGGCGGTGAACTCCGCGCTGCAGCTGTCGAAACGCGGCGGCGGCGTGGCCTTCATGCTGAGCAATATTCGTGAGGTGGGCGCGCCGATCAAGCGCATCGAGAACCAGTCCTCCGGCGTCATTCCGATCATGAAAATGCTCGAAGACGCCTTCTCCTACGCCAACCAGCTCGGCGCGCGCCAGGGGGCCGGCGCGGTGTATCTCAACGCCCACCACCCGGATATCCTGCGTTTTCTCGACACCAAGCGGGAAAACGCCGACGAGAAGATCCGCATCAAAACGCTGTCGCTGGGGGTAGTGATCCCGGACATCACCTTCGAGCTGGCGAAGAACAACGAAGAAATGTACCTGTTCTCGCCCTACGACGTCGAACGGGTGTATGGCACGCCGCTGTCTGAAATCAGCGTCAGTGAAAAATACCGCGAGATGGTGGACGACAAGCGCATCCGCAAGTCGCGCATCAACGCGCGTGAGTTCTTCCAGGTGCTGGCGGAGATCCAGTTCGAATCCGGCTACCCCTACGTCATGTTCGAGGACACGGTCAACCGGGAGAATCCGATCGCCGGGCGCATCAACATGAGCAACCTGTGTTCGGAGATCCTGCAGGTCAACCGCGCCAGCACCTATCACGAGGATCTGAGCTACGATCGCATCGGCAAGGATATCTCCTGCAACCTCGGCTCGCTGAACATCGCCAAAACCATGGACGCGCCGGACTTCGGCAAGGCGATCGAGACCGCGATCCGCGCGCTGACCGCGGTGGCCGACATGAGCGATATCCGCTCGGTGCCGTCGATCGCCGAAGGCAACCGCAGCGCCCGCGCCATCGGTCTGGGCCAGATGAACCTGCACGGTTACCTGGCGCGCGAGCGCATCTTCTACGGCTCGGAAGAAGGCATCGACTTCACCAATCTCTATTTCTATACCGTGGCCTATCACGCCATCCGCGCCTCGAACCGGCTGGCGATCGAACGCGGCGGCACGTTCGACGGCTTTGAGCACTCGCGCTATGCCAGCGGCGAGTACTTCGACAAGTACACCGAACGCGACTGGCTGCCGCAAACCGAGCGGGTGCGCGAGCTGTTCGCCGCCGCCGGCATCGCTATTCCGGGCCGCGACGAGTGGCGCGCGCTGCGCCAGTCGGTGATGATGCACGGGCTGTACAATCAGAATCTGCAGGCGGTGCCGCCGACCGGCTCCATCTCGTACATCAACAACGCCACCTCCAGCATCCATCCGATCGTCTCGCGCATCGAGATCCGCAAGGAAGGCAAGATCGGCCGCGTTTACTATCCGGCGCCGTACATGACCAACGACAACCTGGCGTATTACCAGGATGCCTACGAGATTGGCCCGGAAAAAATCATCGATACCTATGCCGCCGCGACGCAGCACGTCGATCAGGGGCTGTCGCTGACGTTGTTCTTCCGCGATACCGCCACCACCCGCGACATCAACCGCGCGCAGATCTACGCCTGGCGCAAAGGCATCAAGACCATTTACTACATCCGCCTGCGCCAGATGGCGCTGGAAGGCACCGAGGTGCAGGGCTGCGTGTCCTGCGCGCTGTGAGGCAACTTATGACGACCGTAACATCGGCGCCGCTGGTGCGCGCCATCAACTGGAACATCATCGAAGACGACAAGGATCTGGAGGTGTGGAACCGCCTGACCTCCAACTTCTGGCTGCCGGAGAAGGTGCCGCTGTCCAACGATATCCCGTCCTGGGCCACGCTGACGCCGAAGGAGCAGCAGCTGACCATTCGGGTGTTTACCGGGCTGACGCTGCTGGACACCATCCAGAACACCGTCGGCGCGCCGGCCCTGATCGCCGATGCGCTGACGCCGCACGAAGAGGCGGTGTACTCCAACATCAGCTTTATGGAGGCGGTGCACGCCCGCTCTTACAGCTCAATCTTCTCTACCCTGTGCCAAACGCCGGACGTGGATGACGCCTATCGCTGGAGCGAGGAAAACCGCGCGCTGCAGAAGAAAGCCGGCATCATTCTGGCGCACTACCGCAGCGACGATCCGCTGCTGAAAAAAGTCGCCAGCGTATTCCTCGAGTCGTTCCTGTTCTATTCGGGCTTTTACCTGCCGATGTACTGGTCCAGCCGCGCCAAGCTGACCAACACCGCCGATCTGATCCGCCTGATCATTCGCGACGAGGCGGTGCACGGCTACTATATCGGCTATAAGTTCCAGAAAGGGCTGGAGAAAGTGGACGCCGCACGGCGCCAACAGGTGAAAAATTTCGCCTTCGACCTGATGCAGGATCTGTACGACAACGAGGTGCGCTACACCGAGGAACTGTACGACGGCGTCGGCTGGACGGAAGACGTGAAGACCTTCCTGCACTACAACGCCAACAAAGCGCTGATGAACCTGGGATATGAAGCGCTGTTCCCACCGGCGATGGCGGAGGTCAACCCGGCGATCCTGTCGGCGCTGTCGCCGAACGCCGACGAAAACCACGACTTCTTCTCCGGTTCAGGGTCGTCCTACGTCATCGGCAAGGCGGTCAACACCGAGGATGAGGACTGGGACTTCTGAGGACATGACAGCGATGCCGGTCTTTCAGGCCGGTATCGTGCATTCAATACCCTTGTTCTTTCTGACTGCGGATCGCCAGAACAAACGCCGTATCGATATCAGGAATGTATTTGTAGAGCGCCAAATAACCGCGAGCTTGCTGCCCAATAATCAATTCACGCAGCCCTGCGCCAAGGGACCGTCCGATCAATGGATTATGTTCCAATACCGCAATTGCCTGGATGATTTCCTGAATGCGCCGCCCTGAATCCGCAGCGCCATACTGAGCCAAATGAGCGAGAATACATTCGATATCATCCCTGACCTCTGGCGCCAACTCGACATTTGCCATCAGCGCCCCAATTTTTTAACCGGAGGTTTGACAGCGGCAGTATCACCCGCTGCGTAATTTTCCAAATAACCGCGCATCTCTTTCCAAGAGACCGTCTCTCCCGTCGCAATTATCTTGGCATAGCGTTTTTCCGCTTCATTCTCAAAGTCGCGGCGCAACTCTTCCTGCTGCGTTTTCTCCGCTATTGCCTGCAAAATAAAGCTGTGAGACGTTACGCCAACCTGCTCGGCGACGGCAGCGACTCGGGCTTTAAGCTCATCTGGAATACGAATGGTCGTCGTCGACATAATCGCTCCTAACGTCGGTCAATCACATGTAGCTCAATTGTGCTACATGCAGTCTGGCAGCGCAATAATGCAGAGGATTATTTCACCGATTGACGCAGCTCTAGCCGCCGCCAGATAGCGCGTTTCTCCACATCGCTGGCGGTCGGCCAGGCGGCGATCTCCGCCCGCGTGCGCCGGCATCCGCGGCACTGCTGGGTTTCGTCGTCGATCCGACACAGGCTGACGCAGGGCGACCTGACGCCGGGATGAAACTGCTGATTGTCGCCCGCCATACGCTGCCCTTGATGTGATGAGTTCCGCCACAGGATACCCGATCCTGCGGCGGCGCGTCGTCAATCAGATGATGCCGCCGTTGGCGCGCAGGGTTTGGCCGTTGACCCAACCGCCGTCGGCCCCCGCGAGGAAGGCCACCGCCGCAGCGATATCGTCCGGCGTGCCCAGGCGCTCCAGCGGCGCCATCTTCGCCAGCCGCTCGATAAGCTCCGGGGTTTTGCCGTCGAGGAACAAACCGGTGGCGGTCGGTCCCGGCGCGACGGCGTTCACCGTGATATTGCGGCCGCGCAGCTCTTTCGCCAGCACGCTGGTCAGCGCTTCGATCGCCGCCTTACTGGCGGCATACATGCCGTAACCCGGCTGCAGCAATCCTACCACGCTGGAGGAGAAGTTGATGATGCGGCCGTTGTCGCGCAGGCGCTTCGCCGCCTCGCGCATCGCATTGAAGCTGCCTTTCAGGTTGATGTCGAGCAGGCGATCTACGTCTTCATCACGCATGTCCGCCACCGGCGCCAACGCGATCACCCCGGCGTTATTGACCAGCACGTCGACGCCGCCAAACGCCTGTTCGGCGCTGTCGAACAGGCGGGCGACCGCAGATGCATCGCTGACGTCGGCTTTGACGCTCAAGGCGCGGCCGCCGCCCTGTTCAATCTTGCGCACCAGCTCATCGGCCGGCGCCGGGTTGCCCGAATAGTTGATGATGACGGTGAAGCCATCGGCGGCCAGACGCTCGGCGATGGCCGCGCCGATACCGCGCGATGCGCCGGTGACGATGGCGACGGAGGGAGTTTTCTGATTCATCGGGAGATCCTTAAAGAAAACGACGAGGGTAACGTTAATCATGCACTCTTTATCACGGCGAATAAGCCCCGATTCTCTGGCATCATCATCCCAAATTATCGAACAATGTCCCCAAGGCGCTTACGATGGCCGCCCGTTGGGCGGCCATCTCCATTACAGCGCGCCGTAGTTCAATGGCACCCAAGTGTAACCGTCGCCCTGGCGGTTCAAATACCCCAACCCCGGGAACGACAGGTGTGCGCCCCCCACCAGCTCGCTCTGCCGCGCGCTGTCACCAAATATCCGCAGCCGCTGAGCGACCGCCGCCTTGGCGTCATTATCAAAGCTGATAGCCACCTTCGGATGCGGCATCTGCACCGCCGCCACGTGGATCAGATCCCCCAGCAGCAACAGCTTCTGGCCCTGGCTGGTCACCTGATACACGCTATGCCCCGGCGTATGGCCGTGGGCGGCAAAGGCGGCAATGCCCGGGGAAAGCTCACCGTCGCCGCTGAACGGCTTAAAGTGGCCGGCCGCCTGATACGGCTTGATCACTGCCTGAGCCCTTTCGAAGTTGCTTTTACTGCCCGCGCTAGCCTGTTTCAGTTTGTCCGCGCTTAGCCAGAAGTCCGCGTCCTGGCTGGCGGCGCGCACCACCGCATTGGGGAATACCGCCTTGCCGTCGTGCGTCAGCCCGCCGAGGTGGTCCGGGTGCATGTGGGTCAGGTAGATCTCATCCACCTGCTCCGGCTGGTAGCCCGCCGCACGCAGGTTATCCACCAGCTTGCCCAGGCCGTCGCCCAGCAGTT
The DNA here is from genome assembly GCF_052168895.1 of Serratia sp. CY37869. Lineage (NCBI taxonomy): Bacteria > Pseudomonadati > Pseudomonadota > Gammaproteobacteria > Enterobacterales > Yersiniaceae > Serratia > Serratia sp. CY37869. The sequence goes on along the minus strand of NZ_JBJNLU010000001.1, from coordinate 26,366 downwards.
GGCCGGCGCCGCTGTCGATCATCACCAGCTTGTCGCCGGTATTGATCAGATAAGCATTGACCGACGTGACCACCGGCAGGCTTTGATGCTGCTCGGCTACCCCGGCGGCGATCTGCTGCGGCGTACGGCCCAGTAACAGCTTATCCGCCGGCAGGCGAATAATGCCGTCGGACAACGCGGTCACTTCAAAGCTGCCCAGCATGATGCGGTAAAATCCCGGCGTCGGGGTTTTGGCCTGCGGCGCGGCGGCGCCGGCCTGTAACGACATAACGGCCAGCGCCGCGCCCAACAGACAACGTTTCCAGAACATGATGACTCCTTGTGAGAATTGAACAGCGCTAAGTATTGACGCAAAAAGTCCGATGCGCCTGTTTAATAAATGCCTTTGATAAATATATAAATAATATATTCATTATGAATAATTTTGTTTGCCAAGCCACACAACCCCAATCCATATTTTCTCGTGCGCCGCTTCGTTATTTTTCTTACTCCCTAAACCACGAGTAAGGAAATATGATGAGCTATCAATTCGAAAACCTGGTCTTTGAAGGCGGCGGCGTAAAAGGCATCGCCTATGGCGGCGCACTGGAATTGCTGGAGGCCAAAGGCATCATGCCGCAGATCAAGCAAACTTCCGGCGCCTCAGCGGGCGCCATCGCCGCGCTGCTGGTCGGGCTGGGCTGCAGCTCGGCCGACGTGACCAAGATTCTGTCGGCGATGGATTTTAAAAAATTCCTCGATTATAACGGCGGTTTTTTCGGCACGCTCCAGGACGCCTATCGCCTGTTCAATCAATACGGCATCGCGCCCGGCGATTATTTCTATCAATGGTCACGCGATATTATCAAACAATATACCGGCAACCCGGATATTACCTTCGAACAGTTCGAAGCGATGAAGGCGGCGAAAGGGTTCAAGTCGATTTACTTTATCGGCGCCAACCTCAACAGCGGCCAGCGAGAGGTTTATTCTCACCGTACCACGCCGCGCATGAAAGTGGCGGATGGCCTGCGCATTTCGATGTCGTTCCCGTTCGCCTTCGTGGCGAAGAAAAATGCCCTGGGCGACCTGTGCATCGACGGCGGCATGATCGACAACTACCCGGTGCGGCTGTTCGACTATGACTTCTCCGCCACGCCGCCTTACATCGACAGCACCAGCCAGCGCATCAACACCCGTACGCTGGGCATTCGCCTGGACTCCGCCAGTGAAATCGCTCAGGCCGCCGGTCAGGCCGGCCCGCGCACGCCGGTCAACAACCTGTTTGATTTCACCCTGGCGGTGGCCAACGTGATGCTGGACATCCAAACCAAGGTGCATCTGGACAGCGATGACTGGAAGCGCACCGTGTATGTCGACACGCTCGACGTCGGCACTCTGGAGTTCGGCATCAGCGAGGAGAAGAAACGCGCGCTGATCGAATCCGGCCGTCGCGGCGTAGAGCGCTACTTCGCGTGGTACGACGCCGCCATGAAGCAAGCGGCGTAACCGGCAGTTCCCCGCCCGCGCGTCGGGCCGGCGCGCGGGCAAAAAAAATCCCCGCGGGGGCGGGGAAAGGCAAAGTAACGCTAAGGATTTATAGGAGTTATACGAAGAACTTGGCCAACACCAGCAGCGACAGCGAAACGTTGATAGCGCCGCCGATACGGGTTGCGATCTGGGCGAATGGCATCAACGACATGCGGTTGCCGGCGGTGAGGATCGCGACGTCGCCGGTCCCGCCCTGCCCGCTCTGGCAGCAGGAGACGATCGCCACGTCGATAGGATGCATGCCGATTTTCTTGCCGACGAAGAAACCGGTCGCTACCAGCGCGCTGACGGTGGTGACGATCACGATCAGATTCTGTACGGTGAACGCGTCCACCAGTTCCTGCCACGGCGTGATGGCTACCCCGACGGCGAACAGGATGGGATAGGTCACGGCGGTGCGGAAGAATTTGTACACCACCTGCGAGCCTTCCTGAATGCGCGGCGACACCCCGTGCGCCAACTTCACCGCCACGGCGGCGAACAGCATGCCCACCGGCGCCGGCAGGCCGATCAGACGGTGCAGCAGCATGCCCACCATATACAGCAGAATGGCCAACAGCGCGCCGCAGGCGATGGTGCTGACGTCCACCTTGCCGCTGATTTTTTCCACCGCGCTCATGTCGCTTTCACCCTGCTTGCTCGGCATCAGGCTGCCTTCGCCGGTCAGGTGCGGATAACGCTTGCCCAGCTGGTTGAGCAGGCCGGCGATGACGATAGCGGTCAGGCTGCCGAGCATCACGATAGGCAGAATGCGCCCCAGCGCCACGCCCTGCTCCATGTGCAGGATCGCGGCATAGCCCATCGACAGCGGGATCGCCCCTTCACCTACGCCGCCGGCCATGATCGGCAGGATCAGGAAGAAGAAGATCTGGAACGGTTCCAGGCCCAGCGCCATGCCGACGCCCATCCCCACCAGCATGCCGACGATCTCGCCGCACAGCATGGGGATGAAGATGCGCAGGAAGCCCTGGATCAGCACCTGGCGGTTCATGCTCATGATGCTGCCGACGATGATGCAGCAGATGTAGAGGTAAAGAATGTTGGTCGATTTGTAGAACTTGGTGGTCGACTCCACCACCACGTCCGGCAGCAAGCCATAGTGCACCAGCGCGGAAGGAATGAAGGTGGCGCAGATCGCCGCCGCGCCCATTTTGCCGATCAGCGGCAGGCGCTTGCCGAATTCGCCGCAGGCGAAACCGAAGAACGCCAGGGTGGCGACCATCACCACGATATCGCTCGGCAATTTGCCTTCCAGGCAGTCGAGCAGAATCAACACGCCGGCCAGAATAAAGAACGGTAACGGAATAATCCCTACTTTATAATTATCCAGTATCCGCCACCATTTCTCACGCAGAGGAATATCAGCGGCCTTGTCTTTGGCTACGAGGTAAGAATCATCTGTTGTGCTCATAATCTGGCCTCTTATTAGTTTGTTCAGCCATCATAGAGAAGCGCACGGATTATCTGCTGTGATTATGTTCAAAATTAAAAAGGGTTTTTAATGGTGGTTATGGTTTCTATGGGGTTAATTAAGATTATGTAAAAATCAGCGTGGTTTTAATGGTGTTAATGCCGTTTTTATTTTAAAGCTTATCAACTTTATCGCAGACGAACAATTCTCGTCCGGTTCACTCTAATCCCGTGTGAGGGATCACAAGTTGATCGGGCGCAATATTACACACCCCGTATCTCGTGATAGGGTAAGGCTTCAGGATCTCTTTACGGTGAAGCTCCGCCATGCGCCTTAAACTCTCATTTCAAATCAAGCTGTTTCTGTGCCTGGTGGCCTTCTCCTGCCTGCTGCTGAGCTGCATCGGCGCCTACACCTATTACCAGCTGGATGCGCAGCTGCACCGCGATCTCGGCGCCCGCGCCCAGGTGCAGGCGCGTGAAATCGCCCTTATCCCTTCGTTGGTGGATGCCGTAGAAAAAAACGACGCCGCCAGGATCGCTGCGTTGATGAAAAAAATCCGCGCCAGCAGCGACGCCAGCTATATCGTCATCGGTGATAATCATGCCCGTCATCTCTATCATTCAGAATATGAGGGCCGCCTGGGCACGCCGATGATCGGCGGTGATAATAAAGAAGTATTGGAAGGAAAAAGCATTATTTCCATTCGCAAGGGCGGCATCGGCGTTTCATTACGCAGCAAGGCGCCGATTCTGGATGAAAATAATCACGTCATCGGCATCGTTTCCGTCGGCTATTTGAAATCGCATATCGATAATTTAAATGCCAGGACATTAACGCAAATTATCGGTTCCATCGTGCTGCTGCTGATCGCCCTGTTCGTTTTTTCCTGGCTGCTGTCGAAAAATCTCAAACGCCAAATGTTCTGGCTGGAGCCGAAAGAGATCGCGCTGCTGGTGCGCCAGCAAAAAGCGCTGCTGGAAGCCATCTATGAGGGCGTGATCGCCATCGATCCGCAGCTGCGAATCATCACCATCAACCATGCGGCGCGTGAGCTGTTGGATCTGCATCAGCCCGCCACCGGCCTGCTGGGCCGGCCGATCGGCGACGTGATCCAGGCCCAGCCGGACTTTTTCGCCGTCGCGCACTTGGAGCACGACACCCATGACGAGGTGTGCCGCTTCAACCACGTGCGGGTGATCGCCAGCCGGGTGCGCATCATGCAGGAGCAGGAGCTGCAAGGCTGGGTGATCAGCTTCCGCGACAAGAACGATATCAATACCCTGAGCAGCCAGCTCAGCCAGGTGAAACGCTATGCCGACAACCTGCGCATCATGCGCCACGAGCAGCTGAACTGGACCGCCACGCTGGCCGGGCTGCTGCATATGCAGCGCTACGACGAGGCCATCCGCTATGTGGAAGCCCAGTCGGAGGGGGCGCAGGAGATCCTCGATTTCATCTCGCAGCGCTTCAGTTCGGCGGCGCTGTGCGGGCTGTTGCTGGGCAAATACTCCAGCGCCAGAGAGAAAGGCATCGAACTGCGTTTCGATCCGGCCTGCCAGCTGCGGCAGATCCCGGCGGCGCTGAATGAGACCGAACTGATGTCGATCGTCGGCAACCTGCTGGATAATGCGGTGGAGGCGACGCTGCACTGCCCGGCTCCGCACGACGCGATCGAACTCTATATCAGCGACGGCAGCGACGAGCTGGTGATCGAGGTGGCGGATCGCGGCACCGGCATCGCCGAGGAGATTCGTGATACGCTGTTTGAACAGGGCGTGACCACCAAAGCGGATAAAAGCGACCACGGCATCGGCCTGCATCTGGTCGCCAGCCACGTGGCGCAGGCGCACGGCAGCATAGAAGTGTCGGACAACGAGCCGCACGGCGCGATATTCTCTATATTTATCCCTAAATAAAACCCATAACCCGATTTTTTTGAGCACCCGATTATGTCACACCAAACACTGGACGTTCTGATCGTGGAAGATGAGCCGCAACTGGCGACGCTGCACGCAGAGTTCATCGAGAAAAATTTCAACCTGCGGGTGGTGGCCTACGCCGCCACGCTGGCCGAAGCGCGGGCCAAAGCCAACGAGCATCAGCCGCGGCTGATCCTGCTGGACAACTTTCTGCCGGACGGCCAGGGCATTGAGCTGATGGAAGAACCGGCGGTAAAGAATCCCGCCTGTTCGGTGATTTTCATCACCGCCGCCAGCGACATGCATACCTGCAGCCAGGCGATCCGCAACGGCGCCTTCGACTACATCATCAAGCCGGTGTCTTACAAACGGCTGCGCAACTCGCTCGAGCGCTTCATGCAGTTCGTGCAGACCCAGCGCACCTTCAAAATCATCGATCAGGACAATGTCGATGCGCTGTACAACCTGCAGTCGAAGCAGTTCTCCAGCGAACCGAGCGCCAAAGGCATAGAAACCAACACGCTGGAGCTGGTGCAGGCGCTGTTTATCGCCCAGCCGGCGGTGGCGCATGCGGTGGAAGACGTGGTCGAACAGGTCGGCATCAGCAAAACCACCGCTCGCCGTTATCTGGAATATTGCGTCGCCACCCAGTTCGTGCGGGTGGAGATGCTGTACGGCAATATCGGCCATCCGCGCAGGCTGTATCGCAAGGCCTAAGGCTGCCATCTGGCTGTCATACTAAGGCGATAACATGACGCTCGACGATATCCCCCTCGATATCGGCACCTGTCGTTAAAACTGATGAAATACTGATGACTTTTGCCCGGCCTCTGGTCGGGTTTTTTATTATCCGAACGGCAGGCGCGGCGCCCAAATATTTCTCTGCGCCACACCGTATTATTTCCCCAAAAACCAAACCATTATGGCGAATAATGGCCGTCAATTTTGAGTCACGGGCCAAATTACCATAACTAATTAAAACCTTGATGTAAACCACTAATATCCCATTTAAATGACATTGAGGGTTGTTTCAGATATTCACTGTGTTAGGGTAAAAAGCTCTTTTATTTTGCTAAGGACAGCCCATAACGCTTTAATTAAACCAGAGGAAACAGCAAATTGCATGGCAATTAAACTCGAAGTAAAGAACCTGTATAAGATATTTGGCGAGCACCCGGAACGCGCATTCAAACTGCTGGATAAAGGTCTGACAAAAGATCAGCTGTTTGAAAAAACCGGCTTATCGCTCGGCGTAAAAGACGCCACTCTGGCCATTGAAGAAGGCGAGATATTTGTCATCATGGGGCTCTCCGGTTCCGGCAAGTCCACCCTGGTACGCCTTCTCAATCGTCTGATAGAACCCACCCGCGGTCAGGTGCTGATCGACGGTGAGGACATCGCCAAAATATCCGACACCGCGCTGCGCACCGTGCGGCGAAATAAGATCAGCATGGTATTTCAGTCATTCGCGCTAATGCCGCACATGAATGTTCTGAATAATACCGCCTTTGGCATGGAATTAGCCGGAATGCCGCTGCAGGAACGCCAGGAAAAAGCGCTAGACGCCCTGCGTCAGGTCGGGCTGGAAAATTATTCGCTGTCTTATCCGGATGAATTATCCGGCGGCATGCGTCAGCGCGTGGGATTAGCCCGCGCGATGGCCAATAACCCGGATATATTATTGATGGACGAAGCCTTCTCGGCGCTCGATCCGTTAATTCGCACCGAAATGCAGGATGAGCTGGTGAAATTACAGGCTCAGCATCAGCGCACCATCGTGTTTATTTCCCACGATTTGGACGAAGCGATGCGCATTGGCGATCGCATCGCCATCATGCAGGGCGGCGAGGTGATCCAGGTCGGCACGCCGGACGAGATCCTCAATAATCCGGCCAACGACTACGTGCGCACCTTCTTCCGCGGCGTGGACATCAGTCATGTGTTCAGCGCCAAGGATATCGCCCAGCGGCGTCCGGTGACGCTGATCCGCAAAACCCCCGGTTTTGGCCCCCGCTCGGCGCTGCAGCTGCTGCGCGATGAGGACCGTGATTATGGTTATGTTGTTGAACGCGGGAAGAAATTTATCGGCGTGGTGTCGATAGAGTCGCTGAAAAAGGCGCTGTCCGCCAATCAAACGCTGGACGATGCCCTGCTTGAGGCCCCCGCCGCCGTGCCGGCCGACACGCCGCTCAGCGATCTGATCTCCCTGGTCGCCCAGGCGCCGTGCGCGGTGCCGGTGGTGGGCGAAGAACATAACTATCTCGGCATCATCTCCAAGGCCATGCTGCTGCAGGCGTTGGACAAGGAGGGCTCAGCCAATGAGTGATACCACGCAAACCCAAGATCCCTGGGCTACCGCACCGGCCGATGCCGGCGCGGCCCCCGCTCACGATGCCGCCGCCAACGCCGGCGACGCCTGGTCCAGCGCGCCGCCACCGGCCGCTCATGACGCCGCCGGGCAAGGCGCCGATTGGCTCAGCAGCGCCCCGGCGCAGCCTGAGCACTTCAGCCTGCTTGATCCGTTCCACAAAGCCTGGGTGCCGTTTGATTCCTGGGTCACGCAAGGTATCGACTGGCTGGTGCTGCACTTCCGCCCGCTGTTCCAGGGCATCCGCGTGCCGGTAGACGTGATCCTGAGCGGCTTCCAGCAATTGCTGTTGGGCATGCCGGCGCCGATCGCCATTCTGGTGTTCTCGCTGGTCGCCTGGCAGATCGCGGGCCTCGGCATGGGCGCCGCGACGCTGCTCTCTCTGGTCGCCATCGGCGCCATCGGCGCCTGGTCGCAGGCGATGGTTACGCTGGCGCTGGTGCTGACCGCGCTGTTCTTCTGCATCCTTATCGGCCTGCCGCTCGGCATCTGGCTGGCGCGCAGCAAGCATGCCGCCAAAGTGATTAGGCCGCTGCTCGACGCCATGCAAACCACCCCGGCCTTCGTCTATCTGGTGCCGATCGTCATGCTGTTCGGCATCGGCAACGTGCCGGGCGTGGTGGTGACCATTATCTTCGCGCTGCCGCCGATCGTGCGTCTGACCATTCTTGGCATCAAGCAGGTGCCGGAGGATCTGATCGAGGCCGCCGAATCCTTCGGTGCCAGCCCGCGCCAGCTGCTGTTCAAGGTGCAGCTGCCGCTGGCGATGCCGACCATCATGGCCGGCGTGAACCAGACGCTGATGTTGGCGCTGTCGATGGTCGTCATCGCCTCGATGATCGCCGTCGGCGGTCTGGGCCAGATGGTGCTGCGCGGCATCGGCCGGCTGGATATGGGCCTGGCCGCCATCGGCGGGGTCGGCATCGTGATCCTGGCGATCATTCTCGATCGCCTCACCCAATCGCTGGGGCGCGATCGCCGCAGCAAGGGCATCGGCCGCTGGTACCGTCGCGGCCCCATCGGGCTGTTTACCCGTCCATTTATCAAACAAGCCTGACGCTTTTCCCGCCGGCGGCTGCGGCCCCGGCGGGCCAGGGCACCACCACATCAAAAGAGGGGAAACACTATGCGCACCACGGGCATCTGGGCTCTCGCCCTGACGACACTGATTGGCTCACAGAGCGCCATCGCGGCGGATTTACCCGGCAAGGGAATAGCGGTACAGCCGGTGCAAAGCACCATTTCCGAAGAGACGTTCCAGACGCTGCTGGTCAGCAAGGCGCTGGAAAAACTGGGTTACGACGTGAAGGAACCGCGCGAAGTGGATTACAACGTCGCCTACACCTCCATCGCCTCCGGCGACGCCACCTTTATCGCGGTCAATTGGGATCCGCTGCACGCCGATCAGTACAAGGCCGCCGGCGGCGACGCCAAGTTCTACCGCGAAGGCGTCTACGTCAACGGCGCCGCGCAGGGCTACCTGATCGACAAGAAAACCGCCGAGCAGTACCACATCACCAACGTCGAACAGCTCAAGGATCCCAAGATCGCCAAGCTGTTCGACACCAACGGCGACGGCAAGGCCGATCTGACCGGCTGCACCCCGGGCTGGGGCTGCGAGGCGGTGATCAACCACCACATCAAGGCCTATGGCCTGAGCAATACCGTCGAACACAACCAGGGCAACTACGCGGCGATGATCGCCGACACCATCACCCGCTACAAAGAGGGCAAACCGGTACTGTATTACACCTGGACGCCGTACTGGGTCAGCGATGTGATGGTGCCGGGCCGCGACGTGGTCTGGCTGCAGGTACCGTTCTCTTCCTTGCCGGGCGAGCAGAAGAACGTCGATACCAAGCTGCCTAACGGCGCCAACTACGGCTTCCCGGTCAACACCATGCGCATCGCCGCCAACAAGCAGTGGGCCGAAGCCAACCCGGCGGCCGCCAAGCTGTTCGCCATCATGAAGCTGCCGATCGCCGACATCAACGCGCAAAACCTGCGCATGCATGAAGGCCAGGCTTCGGAGGCCGACATCCAAAACCACGTCAACGGTTGGATCAAGGCGCATCAGGCGACCTTCGACGGCTGGGTGAAAACCGCCGCCGAGGCGGCGAAGCCGTAACCGATCGGGGGCGCCTCTGCCGCACCCCTACCCCGCCAGATCGATGCCGCTGAACTGTAAAAAACGGGCGGCGGCGTTCGACAAGGGCTGCGGCCAGATGCAATACACCTGGCGCCGCGGCCCGTCTTCAATCGGAATCGACACCAGCGCGCTTAAGCGTTGCGCGGTCGAGATCGGTACGATGCCCGCCGCCAACCCGCGCCGCACCAGATTCTCCAGCCATTCGATATGATCGATTTCAAAACTGACGTGCCGGCGGATGCCCGCCGCCTGAAAGGCGCGGTCGGTTTGGCGCCGCGCGCCGGTGCCGCTGTAGAAATCCACCAGCGGCACTTCCGCCAGCGCCTGCAGGTTCACCCGCTCGCGGTTGGCCAGCGGGTGCTGCGGCGCCACCAGCGCCACCAGCGGCTCATCGGTCAACTGCCGGTGCGACATCGGCAGCAGATCGACATCGCCGGGCCAGATGCCGACGAACGCCATATCGCACTTCTGCAGACGCACATCCTCCAGCAGGACTTCGCTCATGCCAACGTACAGGCGGATGTTCACCGCCGGATAGTGGCGATGAAACTTGTCGAGCTTTTCGGTCAGATCAATCGCGTTTATGGTTGAAATCGTGCCGATGGTCAGGGTGCCGGACACCGCATCGCCGGCGGCGGTCACCTCTTCCACCAGCGCCTGCTGCGCCGCCAACAGGCGCTGCGCCGACGGAATGAAAGCCTGGCCGGCAGGGGTCAACCGCACCCGGCGCGAAGTGCGCTCAAACAGCGTACAGCCCAGCTCTTCTTCCAGTTTGGCGATCTGGTGGCTGAGCGCGGACTGCACCGTATGGCAGCGCTGCGCCGCCCGGGTGAAACTCTGTTCTTCCGCCACCGCCAGCGCATAGCGGATCTGTTTCAGGTTCATGGCATCTATCTTGAAATGAGATAAATCAAATGAAAATTATACATTGGTTTCCGCAGACGCGTTGCCGGATACTGCGCGCTATCTTCTTCCCGTGATGAAAAAAACATGAACCAACAAAACGCCCATCCGGGCCTCAGTCCGGCGCTGACCGTGCTGATTGCCATCGCAACCGGTCTGGCGGTCGCCAGCAACTATTACGCGCAACCGCTGCTGGAAACCATCGCCACCGGTTTCAACCTGTCGGTCAACCAGGCCGGCTTTATCGTCACCGCCGCGCAGCTCGGTTACGCCACCGGCCTGCTGCTGCTGGTGCCGCTCGGCGACATGTTCGAACGCCGCGGCCTGATCGTGTTCATGACGCTGCTGGCCGCCGGGGGCATGCTGATCACCGCCACTTCAGCCACGCTGCCGATGATGATCCTCGGCACCGCGCTCACCGGGCTGTTCTCGGTGGTGGCGCAGATCCTGGTGCCGCTGGCCGCCACGCTGGCCCACCCGGAAAAGCGCGGCAAGACCGTCGGCATCATCATGAGCGGTCTGCTGCTCGGCATCCTGCTGGCGCGCACCGTCGCGGGCGCCTTGGCGTCGTTCGGCGGCTGGCGCACCATCTACTGGGTCGCCAGCGTGCTGATGATCCTGATGGCGCTGATCCTGTGGCGCGCGCTGCCGCGCTATAAGCAACACTCCGGGCTGAACTACCCGCAGCTGCTGGCCTCGATCTTCAGCCTGTTCTGCCGCACGCCGCTGCTGCGCACCCGCGCCATCCTCGGCGCCCTGTCGTTCGCCAACTTCAGCGTGCTCTGGACCTCAATGGCCTTTCTGCTCGCCGCGCCGCCGTTCAACTATTCCGAAGGGGTGATCGGACTGTTCGGTCTGGTGGGCGCCGCCGGAGCGCTGGCCGCTTCGCGCGCCGGGCATCTGGCGGACAAAGGCAAGGCCGGGTTGACCACCACCGTCGGCTTGGTATTGCTGCTGCTGTCCTGGATACCTATCGCGCTGGCTAAACAATCGCTGTGGGCGCTGATCGCCGGCATCCTGATCCTCGATCTGGCGGTGCAGGCGGTACACGTCACCAACCAGAGCGTGATGTATCGCATCATGCCGGAGGCGCGCAACCGCCTGACCGCCGGCTACATGACCAGCTACTTTATCGGCGGCGCGCTCGGTTCGCTGCTCTCCGCGTCCGCCTATCAGCATGCCGGCTGGTACGGCGTGGCCGCCGTCGGAGGGGTGTTATGCCTGCTCAACCTGCTGACCTGGTGGCTCGGCAAGCATCACGATCCGCAGGGGCCGGCGGCAATCTGATTATCGTGCAAATAGTCACTAAAGAAATTTATTAGCGGTGCAGGGTATAAACATTACTTACTCTCTGGTAATGTTCTGGGCATAAACTATTGACGACCTATCTACCCTGCGACCCACAACCATGCAAAGCCAAGCTGCAGACAGCCTTACTCCGCCCGCCGTCAGCGCCACCTTCGCCAACGGCGTCGTCGACAGTTTGCCGATCGTCATCGGGTACGTGCCGGTGGCGTTCGCTTTCGGCCTCAGCGCCGTCAAACTGGGCTTTTCCCCGCTGGAAAGCATTTTCTTCTCCTGCATCATCTACGCCGGCGCCAGCCAGTTCGTGATCACCGCCCTGCTGAGCGCCGGCATGTCGCTGTGGGTCTCCGCGCTGACGGTAATGGCGATGGACGTGCGCCACCTGTTGTATGGCCCGGCGCTGCGTCACCGCATCGTCTCGCGCCTGTCGCCCGGCAAAACGGCGCTGTGGGCCTTTGGCCTGACCGATGAGGTCTTCGCCGCCGCCACCGCCAGGCTGATGCGCAATAACCGCAGCTGGAGCGAAAACTGGATGCTGGGCATCGCGCTCTGTTCCTGGCTCTCCTGGGTGGCCGGCACCGCGCTCGGCGCGCTGTTCGGCAACGGCCCGCTGGAGCAGTTCCCGGTGATCGAGGCCTCGCTCGCCTTCATGCTGCCGGCGCTGTTTCTCAGTTTCCTGCTGGCCGCTTTCCGGCGCCCGCAGAGCCTGACCATCGCCGCCGCGCTGGCCGGCGCGCTGCTCGGCGTGGTGCTGTTCTCCATTCCGGTCGCCATTTTGGCCGGCATCGGCGCCGGCTGCGCCGCCGCCCTGTTCCAACCCCCGCACGCGGAGGCCAGCCATGAACACTGATGTGTTGGTGATCGGCCTGGTGGTGGGCTGCGCCAACTACCTGTTCCGTTATCTGCCGCTGCGGCTGGCGCCGGCGCGCGCTCAGCCCGGCATCAAACGCGGCAAAGCCGCCCTGCTGCTCGACAGCATCGGCATCGCCTCCATCTGCGCCCTGCTGGTGGTCTCCAGCACGCCGGTGGTGATGCGCGAACCGGACAAGCTGCTGCCGACGTTAGCGGGGTTCGCCGCGCTGGCGCTGTGTTTCTACCGCAGTAAAAGCATCATTCTGTCGACGCTGCTCGGCGCGACGGCCTTTGGCGTCACATTAAAATTGTTAATGTTTTTCGGTCCTGGCTGACGCCGCCTCCGACCGTTTGGCTTCACACTGGCGTTTTCAGGCGTCACATCTTTACAAACACTGACAAATGACACGAATTGCTAAATTATCCGCACGGCTGAACATTTACATTATTTGTCACCGTCGTTACTATCTCGAACGAAATTAATGAGGCCCTAAATTATGGAAAGCTCGTTTGCCCCCATAGAACAAATGCTGAATTTCCGCGCCACGCGGCAGAAAGATTTCCCTTATCAGGAAATCCTGCTGACCCGTCTGTGCATGCACATGCAAGGCAAGCTGCTGGAAAATCGCAATAAGATGCTGAAAGCGCAGGGGATTAACGAAACACTGTTTATGGCGCTGATTACCCTGGATGCGCAGGAAAGCCACAGCATCCAACCTTCTGAGCTAAGCTCTGCCCTGGGCTCCTCGCGCACCAATGCGACCCGCATCGCCGACGAGCTGGAGAAGCGCGGCTGGATCGAGCGCCGGGAAAGCGACAACGATCGCCGCTGCCTGCATCTGCATCTGACGCCGCAGGGGGAAGAATTTCTCAGTCAACTGCTGCCGCCGCAGCACCAATGTCTGCATTTCCTGTGGTCCACGCTGACCGACGATGAGCAAAAACAGCTGGAACAGCTGACGCGCAAATTGCTGGCACGTCTGGATCAAATGGAAATCACAGAACAGTTACCCTAATTCACAATTTCTGTTCAGGTACCTACTTATGCGATCCCCATTTCACTGGAGATTCACCCCGCTGTTCGCCGTGTTGCTGCTGGCCGGGTGTGCTTCTACCGATAATATTGCCCCGCAATCCACGCTGATGGATCCGCAGAGCCTGCAGTTGGCTCAGCCGAAAGTCAGTTCGCTGGCCGTCAGCCCGCAGTGGTGGCGCGCCCTCAAGGATCCGCAGCTGGACGCCTTGATGACGCAAACGCTGCAAAGTTCGCCGACCCTGCGTCAGGCCGCCGCCCGCGTGCGCGAAGCGCAGAGCGTGGTAGGCGAAGCCAACGCCGCCAACGGGCCGAACCTGGATCTGAACGCCAGTACCCAGCGTCAGCGCGTGCCGCAGAACGTCAATATGGGGCTGGGGTATCCGCATAAGCCGATCTATTCAAGCTCCAACTCGCTGGGGTTGAACCTGGCGTACGAGTTCGACTGGTGGGGCAAATACCGCAACCAGGTGAACGCCGCCAAGGCGCAAGTGAACGCAGCGCGCGCCGAGCAGGAACAGGCGGCGCTGACGCTGACCAGCTCGGTGGCGTCCGCCTATTATCAGCTGCAGAGCAATCTCGCGCTCGAGAAGCTGCTGCAGCAGGAAGTGAACAACAACGAGCGCCTGACCGCGCTGCGCCAACAGCGCTATCAGGCCGGCCTGACCGGCGTCGACGTGCCGCAACAAACCCAGGCGCAGTCCGACGTCGCCAAACAGCAGATTCTGCAGCTGCAGTCGCAAATCGAACAGCTCAGACACCAGCTCGCCGCGCTGGCGGGCCAGGGGCCGAACGCCATGCAGCACCTGCGTCAGGTGCCGCTACCTGCAGACAACCTGATGGCGCCGCAGGGCGAACTGACGGCGGATCTGCTGGGCAAACGCCCGGACATCGCCGCGCAACGCCAGCTGGTGGAGTCTTACAGCCAGCGCGTCAGCGCCGCGCGTAAAGAGTTTTACCCCAGCCTGACCATTTCAGCCTTCGCTGGCCTGATGACCACCAATACCAGTGGCACCAGCCCGAATCTGTTTGAAGCGGCCAGCCAGGCCTGGAACGTGATGCCGGCGATCTCGCTGCCGATCTTCCACGCCGGGGCCCTGCGCAGCAAGCTGGGCGAGGAATCCGCGCTGTATGACGAAGCGGTGGAATCCTACAACCAAACCATCCTGAATGCGGTACAGGAAACCGCCGACGCCATCACCATCCAGCAGAGCTCTGCACAACAGCAGCTGCAGGCGGCGTCCGCGGCCCAGTCGATGCAACAGGTGTATCAGGTCGCCAACGCCCGTTACCAGGCAGGGATTATCGGGCGCGACGATCTGTTGACCAGCCAGACGCAGCTATTGCAGCAGCAACAGGCGGAGTTGAATGCCAGCAGCAATTTACTGCAGGCGAAGATAGGACTGATCCGCGCGTTGGGCGGTGGCTATCAGGCCCCGGCCGCAGCGGATTCGAAAGCATAATAATATAAGGTTTGGAGAACACCATGAGCGCAAGCGCGGAAACCCAAAACCCGCAGCAGCCGAGCGGCAAAAAGAAGCAGCGCAAATTTTGGCTGCTGTTGCTGACGGTTATTTTCATTGTTATAGGGGTGGCTTATTTAGTGTATTGGTTCCTGGTGCTGCGTCATCACCAGGAAACCGACGACGCCTACGTCTCCGGCAACCAGGTGCAGATCATGGCCCAGGTGTCCGGCAGCGTGAACAGCGTCAACTTCGACAACACCGACTACGTCAAGCAGGGCGACGTGCTGCTGACGCTCGATCCGACCGATGCCGAGCAGGCGTTTGAACGCGCCAAAACCGGCCTGGCCAACAGCGTGCGTCAGACCCACCAGCTGATCATCAACAGTAAGCAGTATCAGGCCAACATCGCCTTGCGCAAGACCGATCTGAGCAAGGCCGAGAACGATCTGAAACGTCGCGTGGTGCTGGGCAGCGTTGACGCCATCGGCCGCGAAGAGCTGCAACACGCTCGCGATGCGGTCGACAGCGCCAAAGCCGCGCTGGAAGTGGCGGTGCAGCAATACAACGCCAACCAGGCGATGGTGCTGAACACCCCGCTGGAACAGCAGCCGGCGATCCAGCAAGCCGCCGCGCAGATGCGCGACGCCTGGCTGGCGCTGCAGCGTACCAAAGTGATCAGCCCGATTACCGGCTATGTCTCGCGCCGCAGCGTGCAGGTCGGCGCGCAGATCGCCGCCGGTTCGCCGCTGATGGCGGTAGTGCCGGCCGATCACATCTGGGTTGACGCCAACTTCAAGGAAACGCAAATCGCCAATATGCGCATCGGCCAGCCGGCGACGGTGGTCAGCGACGTCTACGGCGACGACGTGGTGTATCAAGGCAAAGTGGTCGGTATCGACATGGGCACCGGCAGCGCCTTCTCGCTGCTGCCGGCCCAGAACGCCACCGGCAACTGGATCAAGGTGGTGCAACGTCTGCCGGTGCGTATTGAGCTCGACGCCAAGCAGGTGGCCGATCATCCGCTGCGCATCGGTCTTTCGACGCTGGTGACCGTCGACACCGCCAACCTGGACGGCCGCGTGCTGTCTGACGTGGTGCGCGACAAACCGCTGTATCAGAGCGACGCGCTGGCGTTGAATCTGGCGCCGGTTAACCAGCTGATCGCCGACGTGATCCATGCGAACGCCGGCTAAGCGCGCGGGAGGCCATCTTGCCACAGAAACCGCTTGAAGGCGCCCAGCTTGCCTGGATGACGGTCGCGCTCGCCATGGCGACCTTCATGCAGGTGCTGGACTCCACCATCGCCAACGTGGCGATCCCCACCATTGCCGGTAACCTCGGGTCTTCCAACTCGCAGGGCACCTGGGTGATCACCTCGTTCGGCGTGGCGAACGCCATCTCGATCCCGATCACCGGCTGGCTGGCGAAGCGCATCGGCGAAGTGCGGCTGTTCCTCTGGTCCACCGCGCTGTTCGTTCTCGCCTCCTGGCTGTGCGGCATCTCCAACAGCCTCGGCATGCTGATCTTCTTCCGCGTGATCCAGGGCGTGGTGGCCGGGCCGCTGATCCCGCTGTCGCAGAGCCTGTTGCTGAACAACTACCCGCCCGCCAAGCGAGCGATGGCCCTGGCGCTCTGGTCGATGACCGTGATCGTCGCGCCGATCTTCGGGCCAATTCTCGGCGGTTACATCAGCGACAACTACCACTGGGGTTGGATCTTCTTCATCAACATCCCGATCGGCGCCTTCGTTATCCTGGCGGCGATGGCGACGCTGAAGGGGCGAGAAACCAAAACCGAGATCAAGCCGATCGACACCGTCGGTCTGGTGCTGTTGATCGTCGGCATCGGTTCGCTGCAGGTGATGCTCGATCAGGGCAAGGAGCTGGACTGGTTCAACTCGACCGAGATCATCACCCTGACCGTCGTGGCGGTCGTGGCGCTGCTGTTCCTGGTGGTCTGGGAACTGACGGACGATCATCCGGTGGTGGATTTGTCGCTGTTCAAGTCGCGCAACTTTACCATCGGCTGTCTGTGCATCAGCCTGGCGTACATGCTGTATTTTGGCGCCATCGTTCTGCTGCCGCAGCTGCTGCAAGAGGTGTACGGCTATACCGCCACTTGGGCGGGGCTGGCGTCGGCGCCGGTCGGGCTGATCCCGGTGCTGCTGTCGCCGATCATCGGTAAGTTCGGCAACCGGCTCGACATGCGCAAGCTGGTGACTTTCAGCTTCATCATGTATGCCGTGTGCTTCTACTGGCGCGCCTATACGTTTGAACCGGGCATGGACTTCGGCGCTTCGGCCTGGCCGCAGTTCGTTCAAGGTTTCGCCATCGCCTGCTTCTTCATGCCGTTGACCACCATCACGCTGTCCGGCCTGCCGCCGGAACGCATGGCGGCGGCATCGAGCCTGTCGAACTTTACGCGAACCCTGGCAGGGTCGATCGGCACCTCTATCACCACCACCCTGTGGACGCAGCGCGAATCGCAGCATCACGCGCAGCTGACGGAGTTCGTCAACCCGTACAATCCGCAGTCGCAGGAGATGTACCGGCAGCTCGAGCAGCTCGGCATGAGCAAGCAGCAGGCGTCGGCCTACATCGCCAACGAGATCACGGCACAGGGGCTGATCATCTCCGCCAACGAGATTTTCTGGCTGTCGGCCGGGGTATTCCTGGTGCTGCTGGCGCTGGTGTGGGTAGCGAAACCGCCATTCAGCTCCGGCGGCGGCGGGGGCGGTGGCGCTCACTAAGCTTCAATAAACGAAACGGGCGCCCTGAGGCGCCCGTTTTTTTATTCGACGTAATGAAAATCACGCCTGATTCTGACGCCACCAGTCCGCCAGCAGAATGCCGGTCGCCACGGAAACATTCAGGCTTTCTACCTTGCCGGTGCCGCCGATAGACACGTTCATATCGCCCTGCTGCCAGGCGCTGTCGCTGAGGCCGTCGCGCTCCTGGCCAAGCACCAGCACCATCTTGGCCGGCAGCTTGGCCTGCGCCAGCGCGGTGCCTTTGTGGCTGGAGGTGGTGACGATGGTGTAACCCGCCTTGCGGAAGGTATCCAGCACCGACAGGAAATCATCGGCGTTGATCGCCTTGATGTGCTCCGCGCCGCCTTCTGCGGTACGCACCGCCGCGCCGGATTCCAGCAACGCCGGATCCTGCAGCAGCACGCCGTTGACGCCGAAGTGGGCGCACGAACGGACGATGGCGCCCAGGTTATGCGGGTTGCCGACTTCTTCCAGCGCCAATACGCAGTCGGTCGCCGGCGCAGTTTTCAGGTAGGTCTGCGCATCCAGGCCCTGACGCTTTTTGATCAGGAAGCAGACGCCGCCGTGGTGCTCGGTGCCGGAAGCCTTGGCCAGCTCTTCCTCATCCACCACGTGGTAGGCTTTGCGGTTAGCCGCCATCCAGCGCAGCGCTTCACGGAAGCGCGGCGTGACCGACTGCACGAACCAGGCGCGCACGATCGCTTCCGGACGGCTGGCGAACAGCGCCTGACAGGCGTTCTCACCGTAAACGCGGGTTTCTTCCGCGCGCTGGCGGCGCAGCTGTTCCGGATCGATAAAGCTTTTGCCGCTGATGCCGCCGTGATCGAACGCCGGCTCTTCACTCGGCGCGCGCGACACGGTTCTCCACGGCGACTCGTTGCCGCCGCGATCTTCAGAGCGCGCCGGACGGCGAGGACGATCGCTTTCACTGCGGCGGGAATCGGCTCCGCGACGGTCATTGCCGCCGCGCGCCTTGTCTTGACCGGTGCGGCCCGAGCGCGCACCGTCAGCCGGACGGCCTTTGCCGGCCGGACGTTTATTCTTGTTGCGGTCGTCGCCGTTGTCGTCGTCGCTGCGGACGTACATCACTTTGACCTTACCGTTCTTGCCACTAAATGAATCGTTCATTGTCTTCTCCACCAACGCGCAGGGCGCGAAGATTACCTGATGTTGGTGCATGAAGCCACCAACTTGCGCTAAAAGCTCCCAACTATCACATCCATTGAACAAACCTCATTGTTCATGCGCCGGGTTTTGCCGATAATCGTCAGCATTAAAGAAACATCTCCGCAACCGCGTTGCGGGGACCCGGCTTTCTCAGTACCCGAGGTCAACATGAATACAGTTTGTGCAGCTTGCAATGCCACCAACCGTGTGCCGGAAGAACGTCTGGCGGACAACGCGAAATGCGGCCGCTGCGGCCATGAGCTCTTCGACGGTGAAGTGATCAACGCCACCGCCGCCACGCTGGACCAGTTGCTGCAGGACGATCTGCCGGTCGTGGTCGATTTTTGGGCGCCGTGGTGCGGCCCGTGCCGCAGCTTTGCGCCGATCTTTGAAGACGTGGCCGAAGAGCGCGCCGGCAAAGTGCGCTTCGTGAAAGTGAACACCGAAGCCGAGCCGGAACTGAGCGCACGTTTCCGCATCCGCAGCATCCCGACCATCATGGTGTTCCGTCAGGGCAAGATGGTCGACATGCTCAACGGCGCGATGCCGAAGGCGCCGTTTGACAACTGGCTCAACGAGTTAGTGTGATTCGGCAAGTATAGGCCGTATCCCGCCATCGCGCGCGAACGCGCCCCGATCGAGCCCGCCCCTCCCGGCGGGCTTTTTTCTGCGTTACAATAGCGGTTTTTCCCCAGGATCGTTATGACCGACAACGCCGTACTTCGCCTGCGCCAATTCCGTTTAGACCGCGCCACCCGCCCCTTTCTGGCGCGCGGTTGCCGGGTGGCGCGTTGTCAGGGGTGCCTGCTGCCGCATAAGAACTGCCTGTGCGACACCATTCGCCCGCAGCAGGCCGGCAGCCGTTTCTGCCTGATCATGTTCGGCGCCGAGCCGCTCAAGCCCAGCAACACCGGGCGCCTGATCGCCGATATCCTGCCGGACACCCAGGCGTTCCTCTGGTCGCGTACCGAGGTCGATCCCGCCCTGCTGGCGGCCATCAACGATCCGACACGGCAGCCTTACGTGGTGTTCCCCGCATCCTACGCCGACGCCGAGCGGCCGGTGTTCAGCGAACTGCCCGTCGGCGGCAAACCGCCGCTGTTCATCATGCTGGACGGCACCTGGGCGGAAGCGCGCAAAATGTTCCGTAAAAGCCCGTATCTCAATAAATTCCCGGTGTTTTCACTCAACGTCGACGCCGCATCGGCCTACCAGCTGCGCGAAGCCAGCCGCGCCGAGCAACACTGCACGGCGGAAGTGGCCGCCGCCCTGCTGCAACAGGCGGGCGATATGCCGGCCGCTGACGGATTGAATCAGCATTTCCGCTATTTCCGTCAACAGTATCTGGCGGGAAAACCGACCCGACCGGAGGCACCGGTCACAGCAATGTAGCCATAAAGCGCCTAAAATCAGGCGTAACGTTGCCAAAAGGAGCCGTGCATGAGCCAGCGAGGGTTAGAAGCGCTACTACGTCCCAAATCGATCGCCGTGCTGGGCGCTTCGCAGCAGCCGGGCCGCGCCGGCAACCTGATGATGAGCAACCTGCTGGCCGGCGGTTTCGGCGGGCCCATCTTGCCGGTGACGCCGCGCTACAAGGCGGTATGCGGCGTCATGGCCTATCCCGACGTCGCCAGCCTGCCGCTGACGCCGGATCTGGCGATCATCTGCACCCACGCCAGCCGTAATCTGGCGCTGATTGAAGCGTTGGGCCAACGCGGCTGCAAAACCGCCATCGTGCTCTCTTCGCCGCCGGAACAGTTCGCCGAGCTCAAAGCCTGCGCGCAGCGTTACGCCATGCGGCTGCTGGGCCCCAACAGTCTGGGGCTGCTGGCGCCGTGGCAAGGCATCAACGCCAGCTTCTCGCCGGTGCCGATCCAAAAGGGCAAGCTGGCGTTTATCTCGCAGTCCGCCGCCGTCGCCAACACCATTCTCGACTGGGCACAGCAGCGCGAAGTCGGCTTCTCCTATTTCATCGCGCTGGGCGACAGCCTGGATATCGACGTCGACGACCTGCTCGACTTTCTGGCGCGCGACAGCAAGACCAGCGCCATCCTGCTGTATCTGGAAAACATCAGCGATGCGCGGCGCTTTCTCTCCGCCTCGCGCAGCGCCTCGCGCAACAAGCCCATTCTGGTGATCAAAAGCGGCCGTAGCCAACAGGCGCAATTACTGCTCAACAGCCAACTGGGGCTGGACGCCGCCTATGACGCCGCCATCCAGCGCGCCGGCCTGCTGCGCGTCCAGGATACCCATGAGCTGTTCTCGGCGGTGGAAACCCTCAGCCATATGCATCCGCTGCGCGGCGAACGGCTGATGATCGTCAGCAATGGGGCGGCGCCGGCGGCGATGGCCTTGGACGAACTGCTCGGCCGCAACGGCAAGCTGGCGACGCTGAGCGAGGAGAGCCTGGCGACGCTGAGCGACGCGCTGCCGGACTTCATTCGCGCCGGCAACCCGCTCGACCTGCGCGACGACGCCACGCCGCAGCGTTATCTGGCGGCTCTCGAAGCGCTGCTCGACAGCCACGACTATGACGCGCTGCTGCTGATCCACGCGCCGAGCGCCGCTGCGCCCGGCACCGCCACGGCGCAGCGGCTGATCGACGCGCTGCATCGCCATGCGCGCGGCAAGCGCATCACGCTGCTGACCAACTGGTGCGGCGAATACTCTTCGCAAGAGGCACGCCGGCTGTTTACCGAGGCCGCCATTCCGACTTACCGCACGCCGGAAGGCGCTGTGACCGCTTTTATGCATATGGTGGAATACCGCCGCAACCAGAAGCAGCTGAAGGAGACGCCGGCGCTGCCGGTCGGCCTGACCGCCAATACCGCCGACGCTCACCGCCTGATCCATCAGGCGCTGGCCGAAGGCGCCACCCAGTTGGATACCCACGAGGTGCAATCCATTCTGCAGGCTTATGACCTGAGCACCCTGCCGACCTGGATCGCCGAAGACAGCGCCGAAGCGGTGCACATCGCCGAGCAGATCGGCTACCCGGTAGCGCTGAAGCTGCGCTCGCCGGATATCCCGCACAAGTCGGAAGTTCAGGGCGTGATGCTCTACCTGCGCACCGCGACCGAAGTGCAGCGCGCGGCGGAGGCGATCCTCGACCGCGTGAAGCGTACCTATCCTCAGGCGCGCATCCACGGCCTGTTGGTGCAGAGCATGGCCAACCGCGCCGGCGCCCAGGAGCTGCGCATCGCCGTGGAGCAGGATGCCATTTTCGGCCCGTTGATCATGCTGGGTGAAGGCGGCGTAGAGTGGCGCCAGGAAAATCAGGTCGCGGTCGCGCTGCCGCCGTTGAATATGGCGCTGGCGCGTTATCTGGTGCTGCAGGCGGTGAAAGGCGGCAAGATCCGCGGGCGCAGCGCACTGCGGCCTTTAGATATCCCCGGGCTGAGCCGCTTGCTGGTGCAGGTTTCCAACCTGATCCTTGACTGCCCTGAGATCGCCCGACTGGATATTCATCCGGTGCTGGCTTCCGGCAGCGAGTTCACCCTGCTGGACGTTTCGATGCAGCTCGCACCGTTCAGCGGCGATCCGCAGGCGCGGCTGGCGATTCGGCCTTATCCGCATGAGCTGGAAGAGACCATCGCGCTGAAAGACGGCAGCCAATGCCTGTTCCGCCCGATCCTGCCGGAAGACGAGCCGGCGCTGAAGCATTTCATCGACCGGGTGACCAAGGAAGACCTCTATTATCGCTACTTCAGCGAGATCAACGAGTTTACCCATGACGATTTGGCCAACATGACGCAGATCGACTACGATCGGGAAATGGCCTTTGTGGCGGTGCGGGCAGACGAGATTATCGGCGTGACCCGCGCGCTGTCCGATCCGGACAACACCGACGCCGAATTCGCCGTGCTGGTACGTTCCGACCTAAAAGGCGTGGGGCTCGGCCGCCAGCTGCTGGAGAAAATGATCGCCTATGCGCGCGCGCATGGCCTGACCCGCCTGAGCGGTATCACCATGCCGAATAACCGCGGCATGATCGCGCTGGCGCAGCGGTTGGGCTTTGGCATCGAGGTGCAGCTTGAGGACGGCATCGTCAATCTGACGCTGCCGCTGCAGGCCGACGACGCGCAGTGACCTGCGTCGCAATGCGCTACGAATCCACCACTTAACGCCAAAACATACGCACAATCGAGGCAACTAATGGTATTATCGCCCGATTATTCGGTTTATTGTTTTTAAGTCTGTGGCGTTCCGGCCATCAATCATGAGAGAAGAAGCGCACTGTGATGTTGTCAAAATTTAAACGTAGCAAACATCAACAACACCTTGCACAACTGCCCAAACTCCCCCAGACGGTTGCTGATGTTCGTACTCTGTACGCGCCGTCCGACTTTCGCGCCACGCTGCTGGATTCCATCGCCAACGCCACCCAACGTATCTATCTGGTGGCTCTGTATCTGGAGCATGACGACGCCGGGCGTGAGATCCTCAACGCGCTGTATCAAGCCAAACAGCGGCGGCCCGAGCTGGAAATCTGCGTGCTGGTCGACTGGCACCGCGCACAGCGCGGGCGCATCGGCGCCGCCGCCGCCAATACCAACGCCGACTGGTACTGCGCCATGGCCAGCCAGCATCCGGAACAATCGGTGCCGATCTACGGCGTACCGGTCAATACTCGCGAAGCGCTGGGCGTATTGCATCTGAAAGGTTTTGTGGTCGACGATACCGTTATCTACAGCGGCGCCAGCATCAACGACGTCTATCTGCATCAGCATGAGAAATACCGTTACGATCGCTACCAGTTGATCACCAACGGCGTGCTGGCCGATACCCTGATCGATTACATCAAGCAGCATCTGCTCACCGCCGGCGCCGTACAACGCCTGGATCGCAGCGATCGGCCGAAAAGCCCGGAGATCAAAAACGAAACCCGTCTGTTCCGTTTCGCCCTGCGCCGTGCCGGTTACCACTTCCGCGGCAAAGCTGGCAACGATGAGCTGGCGGTGACGCCGATGGTTGGGCTAGGCAAACAAAGCGTGCTGAATAAAACCATTCATCACCTGATGTCATGCACCGACCAGAAACTGACGCTGTGCACTCCCTATTTCAACCTGCCGGCGCTGCTGGTGCGCAACATCATTTATCTGCTGCGACAGGGCAAGCAGGTGGAAATCATCGTCGGCGATAAAACCGCCAACGATTTCTATATTCCGGAAGACCAGCCGTTCAAAATCATCGGCGCGCTGCCCTACCTGTATGAGATCAACCTGCGCCGCTTCCTGAGCCGGTTGCAGCGTTACATCGACACCGGCCAACTGATCGTGCGTTTGTGGAAGGATGGCGATAACAGCTATCACCTGAAAGGCATGTGGGTAGACGAAGAGTGGCAGCTGATTACCGGCAATAACCTCAACCCGCGCGCCTGGCGGCTGGATCTGGAAAACGCCATTCTGATCCACGATCCCAAGCAAGAGCTGCGCGAGCAACGGCAGAAAGAGCTGGAATGCATCCGTACTCATACCACTGTAGTCGGCCATTATCAGGAACTGCAAAGCATTCAGCAGTATCCGATCAAGGTGCGTAAGCTGATTCGGCGTCTGCGCCGTATCCGTATCGATCGGCTGATCAGCCGTATCCTGTAAGCGGTATGCTGACCCCGGCCAAGGCCGGGGTTTTTATTACAGCTGTATCTCCTTGCCTTTGCGATGCAACCGGAGCGAGACCAGCAGCGCCAGCAGGCACATGCCGGAGACATACCAGAAGAAAGCGTTCTCCACGCCAAACGATTTAAGCGACAGCGCGACATATTCCGCCGAGCCGCCGAACATGGCGTTCGCCACCGCATAAGACAAGCCCACCCCTAAAGCACGTACCTCCGGCGGGAACATTTCGGCTTTAAGCAGCCCGCTGATCGCGGTGTAAAAACTGATGATGAACAGCGCCAGCACGATCAGGCCAAACGCCATATAAGGATTACTCACCTCTTTCAGAGCGAACAGGATCGGCACCGTCAACACCGTGGCAAAGGCCGAGAAGATCAACATCGAGCTGCGACGGCCGATTTTGTCCGAAAACGCGCCTACCGCAGGCTGCAGCAGCATAAAGACGAACAGCGCGACGGTCATGATGGCGCTGGCCAGCTTGGCGTCCATACCGGCGGTATTCACCAGATATTTCTGCATGTAGGTGGTGAAGGTGTAGAAGGTCAGCGAACCGGCGGCGGTAAAGCCCAGCACCATCAGGAACGCCTTGCGATTTTTCCACAGGCCCGTCAGCGAACCGGCATCTTTGTGGTTACGCGTCTTCGCATCGGAGGTTTCATTCAGCGAACGGCGCAGGTACAGCGCAACTACCGCCAACACGGCCCCCAGGGCAAACGGAATGCGCCATCCCCAGGCTTTCAGCTCTTCGGCGGGCAATATCTGCTGCAGGATCACCAGGACCAGCAACGCCAACAGTTGCCCGCCGATCAGCGTCACGTACTGGAACGAGGCGTAAAAGCCGCGTCGCCCCTTGATCGCCACCTCGCTCATATAGGTCGCGCTGGTGCCGTATTCTCCCCCTACCGACAGCCCCTGGAACAGGCGGGCGATCAGCAGCAACGCCGGCGCCCAGCTGCCGATCGATTCATACGTCGGCAGGCAGGCGATCACCAGCGATCCGGCGCACATCATGCAGACTGAAAGCAGCATGGAGTTTTTTCGGCCATGCTTGTCGGCAATATAGCCGAACAGCCAACCGCCGATAGGTCGCATAAAGAAGCCGGCGGCGAAAACACCGGCGGTTTGCAGCAGCTGCGTGGTGCTGTTGCCCGCTGGAAAGAACGAGGCGGCAAAATAAATGGAACAGAAGGAGTAAACGTAAAAATCAAACCACTCCACCAGATTGCCTGATGAAGCCCCGACGATAGCGAAAATGCGTTTCTTGTTATCCAGCGCCCCCTGTTCGACGCCGTGCTCATCCCCAAGAGCCGATGTTGTTTCTGTCATGATGTATTCTCCGAGCCATAACAATGATGAAATTTGGCTTCCTGCCGCCCTGGTTGTTACTTTATTGTTATTTATAAGTTAACAGCCAAACTTAATAGCGGACGAAGAATATCTGACATTCAGAGAAACAATGCGTTGGTTTTGTGATGAATATTAAACAGTACGATGAAAGCTGAAGCGGATTACAACGGGGATTTTCCATTTTACGCACAGCAAAAATCCCTGAACGTCAGTTCAGGGCTTTCGGCTTTATTTGATGCCTGGCAGTGTCCTACACAATTCGTCTCATCCTGAGACTCTCCCCTCCGGGGCCGCCGCACGCGGCGTTAAGGCCCGTTCCCGACGGGCCTTTCGCATGCCCATGCTCGAGCAGAACGCCAGATAACAGACAAAACAAAAAGCCCCATGCTTTCGCATGAGGCTTTTTGCTTTGTTTGATGCCTGGCAGTGTCCTACTCTCGCATGGGGAGACCCCACACTACCATCGGCGCTACGGCGTTTCACTTCTGAGTTCGGCATGGGGTCAGGTGGGACCACCGCGCTATT